>OX638333.1:0-2145000 GCA_951812895.1 uncultured Roseovarius sp.
ATCACGGTGCCCTCAAAGGGCAGGCCATGAACATCATCAAACCAATCGCGCATCTGCATAAAGCCATCTTCAAACCCATCAGCTTGAGCAAATTCATTGTCGGTCTGCTCGCAGTCGCGGTCGTAGATCGCAGAGGGAAGCCGATGCCCATTGATGAACATTTCTGTCGCTGCAATGCGTACCTTGGCGGTGTGCGTCACCACAGCAGTCTTCAATAGGCGACAGCCTTTAGTTCGCATGCCGGTGTAGAGCTTGATCGTGTCGCCAGCTTTGCAATGCGGGCGACCGTCTTTGCGCGGTGCGCGTACAGTTTGGCACTTGTGGCCATACGTTACATCATCGGCAAATTCAGCTTTGAAATTTAGTGCGGGCATCGGTCTACCGGTCCTTTTTAATCAGTTATCTGCTCGAGACGTTGAGCGCCGCATGTCAGGGCGAAAAACACCTCATCGCCAGCGCTATTCTTCGCATACAATTTGTTCTGACCGTTGCACTGCGTGACCGTCACGGTGTTGCCCAACTCAGCGAAACCCGGTGCGCCCATGCCCGTTATTCTTAGTTTGTCACCGGGCTTTGTGGTGGCGTAGTCAATCATCGTGGGCGTCCCTTTCGTCAGGTTGATTTCCGCTCTGCAATGAGAGCCTGAATTTCGGTAATTGCATCCTCGGGTGTCCGCGATTTTCTGGCCTTTTCGCCCATTGCCCAGCCGATCAGAGTCATGAACCAAAACACTGCCATCACCCATTGCATCGCTGTTGATTGCAGCCAAACAGCCAGTGCAATTCCGGCAGTCAATGCGGCTATCCATGCGAGAGAATGCAGATACCCCGACCAGTAATTCTTGATCAGCACAATCGTGATGGTTTTGTCTTGATCAGCCATAGGCGCGGTCCTTCCTGATGGTGGGCGGGGCTTACGCCGCCCGAATTTCATCCATGACGGCGTGCGTGCGCGAAACTGCCTCTTGGCCATAAGCAAAGTTGACCTCGGATACGTCGCCGTCTTCCTTTGCGGTTTCCAGATCCTCAATCACAGCCTCGATGTCTGAGATTGACCCTTTGAGGTTATTTATAAGGCGGTCGATTTCTTGCGTGGTCATGGTTTTGGTCCTTCTTCACTTTTGTAATCTTCAATCTACGGTTTCGGCCCTGTTACGCTTCAATCTTCGGTTCTGGTAAATTCTGTAGATTGAAACGGTGGGTGAAGATTGAAGTGCTCCAAATTCTGTTTTCGATAATCAATATATAATATACTTGCATATTCATGTCAATACTTGTATATACACAAACATACGATTGAATACGATGAGAAGGGCCGTTATCCAATGGACATGGCGCGAAACAAAAAACAAATCGGCTTGGCCTTAGACCCTGAATTGCTTGCGCGTTTCGATGCGTGGAGAGATCGGCAACGGTTTAGCCCGTCGCGCACGGAAGTTATTGAGGAACTTCTTAGCACCTTTCTAGATGCAGAAGACAAGCGCACAGGCGGCAAAACTGTAGATAACAGTGATGCGGATTAAGGAGGCTGACAGTGGGGCATAGCGGCACACTGCGGATTTATAGGCCAAGCAATGGCACCGAAGGCGATATCTTTATGGGTGAATGGTGCGCCAATTGTGCTTTGGCCAACTTTGACGATCCAGATCGCGCTTGCATGATAAATCTCAGAGCCTTGGCGCACCACATCGATGAGCCAGAATACCCGGCAGAATGGAATTATTCAGATGGAGGTGTACCACAATGTACGGCCTTCACAATCGACGAAGCTATCGATCAGCGTTGCGACCAGACGATTGATATGTTCGACAAATAGGAGCGAATTTAGTGTCTGATCTGTTGCCGTATCAACTTGCCGCTAAAAAGAAGCGCGCCGACATTGAGGCGGCTCTATCAAAGGCATTGCCTGACACTGACGGAATTGTACATTCCGAAGTGTTTGATCCGTGGGCCGATGTTATTTCGGGCATACATGGATCATATTCAAGTGAAAGCGATGAACTGATGATTGCCGCTCTTGAGGCCGTGCGGGATCGAAAGACATTTGAATTCATCGATGAGCGCGGGTTTGTTGCGGAATTTGCTCTGTATGTCTTATCGGGCCAGAATTTGATTGAATATGGCAGCTCCCCGCGCGGTGGATGGCCGGAACATGAGTTGGAAGATCATTGGCAGGCGCTGATCGACAAATGGAAAGCCTATGTTGAAATTGTTTGGAACGAAGATCATCAGTAAGGAGACGATTTGATGGCAGTGAGTGGCGATTGGTTCTCGTATCCGGGCGATGGTGGCGACGTAAAGGTTATGGCTGTATCTGACGGTTATTGCATGTGTCGCAGGCCGGGAAAGCTGCCTTTCGTTTTCAAGGAGAGGGATGTTGATCCTTTGGTCTTTGACCGCAAAATTGAAAACCAAAATCGTGTGATCCGGGATCGCGCGAACTCACGATAAAGGAGCGTTTATCATGTTCGCGCGTTGTTCGGGGTTTGTCCTGATTAACCAATCACCCTAAGTGACTGTTTTAATTTGTATTGTGTATGGATTTGCAATCCGCTGAAATGCGTTTTCAGGCGTGGTCCACTCTCATTGTAAGCTATTGATTTATTTAGGGGCTTATAGCCTGTTTTCGTGGTCCACATGATCTTTTTTTATATGGCTAAAATAGCGATATTTGTTGACCGTGTGGGGGCACCATTTCAACCGATTGATATTAAATGACAAAGTGAGCGCTCAGCCGTTCGCATTAGTGTGTATTTTCAAACGTTTTTCAAACACACCGAAGAATCGAATAATGGTACCATGTTTAGCGATATTCCGCATCGTTCAAAGGAATGGCCACTAAATATGGTTGGTGAATTGGGTTGGTTTGCGCTAAAACGCAGATAGTTCACCACTAACAAACTTGGGAACGTAATAAGAAGACGAAACAGAGGCGGGTATAATGAACTTCATCGCGTTAGAATCAGAACAGAAGCTACGCGGTGGATACTACACGCCTGCCGACCTCGCTAATTTCTTAACCCGATGGATAGCTCCGAGCGCCGGAACCCGCGTGCTTGAACCAAGCTGCGGAGATGGCGCATTTTTCCCAACGCTTGATGGATCTGACGCAACAGTTACGGCATTCGAACTATCGCCAGAAGAAGCTGCAAAGGCTTCGGCGCGTGGTCTGCCGGATTGTACCGTTCACAATCGAGATTTCTTAAGTTGGGCGCTGGCAGCGGAACGCGGCCAGTTCGATGCGGTCATCGGCAACCCACCGTTTGTCAAGTACCAGTATCTCCCGGCGGACTTCCAAGCCAACGCTGAACGTGTGTTTGCGCGTCTCGGCTGCAAATTCACGAAACACACTAATGCATGGGTTCCTTTCATTCTCGCGTCGATGGACCTGCTGCGCCCCGGTGGGCGGCTAGCGATGGTGGTTCCGTCCGAGATCGTGCACGTTATGCACGCGCAATCCTTGCGAACCTATCTCGGACAGCAATGTCGCCGCATAGTGATCGTAGACCCTCAAGAAATCTGGTTCGAAGGCACCTTGCAGGGCGCGGTCCTGCTGATGGCCGAGAAGAAGGCTGCGCCTGATGTCCACGGCGAAGGGCTAGGCATTCACCGCGTAGCCGGTCGCGACTTCCTACGCGAAGACCCAGAAGCAGTTTTCAACACACCCCGAGCGATCAACGGAAAGACTGTTCAAGGCAAGTGGACACGCGCACTGGTGCCCACCGCGACTCTATCCACCCTCGAAGCCTTAGAAGAAGATTCCAGATTCTGCCGCTTCGACGATGCCGCTAAAGTGGACGTGGGCATAGTCACGGGTGCCAACAAGTTTTTCCTCGTCACAGACGACGTTGTGCGACAGAACGGACTGGAAAAGTGGGCGCATCCAATGTTTGGGCGCAGCGACCATTGCCCCGGAGTGATCTATGATAACGCGCAGCACGCCCGCAATGCGGCTACAGGCAAGCCTACGAACTTCCTGTGGCTCGACAGTTCGGTTATGGATAGTGCCAAAGGTCGCGCTTACATCGCTTCGGGCGAACACGAAAAGCTCCACGAGCGATATAAATGCCGTATCCGAAAGCCGTGGTACACGGTGCCTTCGGTGCACGCTACCGAGGTTGGAATGCTCAAGCGCAGCCACAACACGCCCCGCCTAATTCATAATCGTGTCGGGGCCTACACAACCGATACCGCCTATCGCATTCGTGCCCTTCGCGGTACAGCGGATGCTTTGGTTTATGGCTTCTACAACAGCCTGACCGCCCTCAGCGCGGAACTGGAAGGGCGTCACTATGGCGGTGGTGTTTTAGAGCTGGTGCCCAGCGAAATTGAGAAGCTGCTGTTACCTGCACCCGAAGGCATCTCCCCAAATGTTGAGAAATTGGACCGTATGGTGCGCGAAGATTCTGTGGCGGACACGCTGGAAGTGCAATCAGAAGATGTGCTTGGTGCTCTGACTAAGGCTGAACAGATGGACCTGCTTGCCGCTTGGGCTACTCTACGCGACCGCCGCCACCGAATTCCTTCTTAGTCGATTTCCAAAGTGAAGCGCGAAGGATCTTCGTTTTCGCGGAACAGTTTCAGCACGCGATCCAGCAAATCCTCTTTAGCAACGAGCGGTTTGGCATCGCCCCAGTGTAAGCCGGTCATGCTGTTGCGCTGCCGGTAGGAAGCTGTGTCAGTCCGCGTATTGTGCGAGAGGTGCATAGTGTGGACTCCGTAATCCACGTCTTTCACGATTAGTCGAATCTGCGCCTCTGCCCGTTCAATGTGGGCCCGTGCGGGAGCAGCGTCAGGTTCCCAGTCCAACGCCGCAAACACTTCGTCTCGGAAATAGTGTCGTTGGTCGATACCTTCCATTGCGCCAACACCTAGAAGCATAGAGCCAGTGGGGCTGGTGTTCGCGCCAGTGGGAATGTTCAAGTGGCGACGGGTCAGACCATTGCTTAGTATCGCAGAAATCGCGACATAGTTACATTTCCTCACCGGGCGCAAGCACTTCACCGACATTCTCAAAATCGTCGCCACTGGCAACCATGCATGTTATCCCATTGTCCAACGTCATAATAATTGTCCACGTGCCGGTTTCCGCAGAGGCAAACAACTCCATTAAAGCTCCATCTGAATCAAGACCGATTGATTGCTGTGTTTCACCGAATTTATTTTCGAACCAGTAGAGTGCCACTTCTCGTGGGGCGCAGTTCTGTGCCTGTGCCAAAGTCCCAAAGAAGATCAGAGCAAGTGTCAGTAGCGCGCGCATCACCGACACCCGGCGTCATGCCCGGCCACCACGTCGGCAACCGCCCCACCCGTCACGTCATTGATACCGGGATCGGCCAGCGCAGCATCAGCCAGATTGTCAATTGCCCGGCTGTACGTTGGACCGCAGAACGCCGCGTCACTTGTCGCGCTGCTGCAACCTGTCACGCCAACCAAGATTAGAACTGTCACCATGAATCGCATCGTCGATCCTTTCGGTTGTTTCTAGTTTTTCGCGGGTCTGTTTTGTGCGTTCGGACTTCTTGCCGGAACTGCGGGCGCTGAACCACGTAGCCGCCAAGGCGATTGCCCCGGCGATGTACGGCCAGAACTCGGCAATCAGTGAGGAAATCAAGCCGGTCATCAACGTCTCCCCCGCTTCCAGTCCTTCCAACGGGACAGCATGACCAGACTGACGCCTATCAGTGTAAGGGCCACGAAGGCCCACTGGATTGCCTCTGCATGCTGTATGAGGGGTTGAAGCTTGCTAGCGGCCCCTTGGGCATCAGCTCCCAGCTTTGCCAGCTCTCCAGCGGCGACAGAGCCCGTGGTGCCGATAGCGGCACCTGTGCCCCCTGTCATTGTCTTGGATTGGGACAAGCCGCGAGGAGCCTTGCGATTGAGCCACGGTCCGACCTTGAAGCCAGGGCAGGCTTTGGCGGCGACCTCGTTGTGACCAATCACTTTTTTGATGGAAGGGAATTTTCGACGCAATTCAGCAATTCGTTTGCGAAGCGCGACCGCTTGTTCATGTGTGAAATGATCCTCGAACTGGTCATTTTCCGAGGAAGCCGCCCCGCCAATCAGACAGAGGTGAATCGTCCGTTTGTTGTGGCCTCTTGCTCCCGCTGTGACATGTTCCCAAGGGTCCCCGTCGTTATCCAGATCGCGCCCGATAGCCTCATCGCCATTGCGGCCAATGATCCAAGCGTAGCCGTTCCCCAGCCAGCCACGATCCTCGACGTGCCAGCGTGTGATTTCGTCGCGCTGTTCCTCAACCGATGCATCAGCCATCCAGCCCGTATGTGTGGCCGAACAATGCACCATGATCGTGTCAACGTGTCTCATATTCCGTCCTCCAGGATAAACGCTTCGGACAGGAAGCTCCCCGCGATCACGCGGTCCCCATCGAAGAAGCGATAGTCAGTTTTCAGGTTGTGAGCGCCAACCGGCAGGTTGGGTTGCTCTTGATGCCCGATCCACCACCAAAGAGGGTGATAAGTGCAGTATTTGGTTTCTGTGGAATATGGGATTTCCGTTGACCATTCCCGGTCGTCGTAATGGTTACGATCTTCGGTCAGGTTACGCATGGACGTTCGATACTGGCCCGGGCTATTCGTCAGAAGCACAACATCCGCCGCCACAAACAGATCATCGCCCGGAGCGATGCTGTCGGCCTCGACCCCGCTTTGAATGCAGGTATCGGAATCGCCCCCAATCTCACTGAGTGCAACCACTCGAATAGAGCGCACTTCGATGTACGAACTGATATCCGGTTTGGTTTGGATGCTAAAAATGATGTACCCAAGACCGATCAAAAGGACGCCCGGCATTATCTTCAGGCGAATTCGTTGCACTCTATCCATTACGAACGTCCTCGAATGATTAACAGGAAACTTCGCAGTCGGACCGGGTCGGTGATGATTTTGCCGATCAACTCACCGAAAGCTGCCCAAAACCCGGCAACGGGTATCAGGTAGATTTCTCTGGGCCACCCCGCCATATCCAGAGTGGCTTCGGTCAAGAGCCAGGACCAAACCAACCCAACCGCGATCCCACGAAGCGTCAGTCTTGCGCCCTCGCGGCCCTCAACTGGTCGACGTATGAAAACAGCACCGGCTGCGGCGGCTACCCAGAACACACCCGGATATCCGGTCCAATGTTCCACCATCAGGCCAAACGACCCGAAGCCGCTGACTTTTGCCGCAAAGGTCGCAGCATCGATTGCCGCTTGTGATTTGATTGTCATGTCTACTCACTCAGTTGATCGTTTCAGATCACCGGGGATTTTTGTTATTCGCCGCCCGGTACGGGTTTCTCAGCGCATTGGAGTGCATCAGAAAGCGCCGAAAGCTCTCTCTTGAGTGCGGCAATTTCAGCCTGCGCGTTAACCAATTGGTCCAGCGCAGAATTCCGCTGATCCTGGAGTGCGGCGTAGTAATCTTCCGGTGACGCTCTAACTGTGGTCATTGCGGCGGTGCCTCCTATGGTTCGATTGCAACTTGCTGTGCAGCACCCGACGGGAACACCGCCATCAGCCGCTGTTTTCCGCCGCTCACATCACTGTAAAGTCGCACCGCTCCCGATGCTGGCGCAGAGGGTGTCGAGGGCACAGTCAGCATTTCCACGTGCCGTGTATCGATGGCCACCTGGTAGTCCGCTGTAGTGGTTGAGCTGCGCCCGAGCGCAACACCCCGTGCGTGGGCTGCGACAGAACTGTGTCCGAGCGCTACACTCTCGGTGCCGGTGCATTGCGCGAATGTTCCGAGGGCCACGGTGAGCGGATGCTGAACGGTAACCGAGTGCCCGATAGCAACGAAGTTGTCAGTGCCGCCGGTGATCGTCTGAACCGCGCCGATGGAAACGAAGTTTTCCGATCCTGACATGTCCCGCGAAGGCCCGATTAGAACACCGTTCTGACCCGCTATTGATTGCGTGCCGATAACAGTCGACGTTGACCCCTGCGCTTCGGCAAACGCACCCACGGCGACACCTATCGGTCCCGACGCCACCGCGTTTGAGCCGATGGCTGTCCCATTGGTGCCGGATACGTTCGCGGACATGCCAACCGCACATCCACCGGCAACGGACACGACCGCGCCATCACCACACGCCATCCCGCGGGATTGGTAGGCTGTATAGCTCAATCGCCCACCGCCAATGACACCTCTGTCCAGACGATCAATCCCGCCGCCGTTTGATATCCTGCCTTCGACCTTTTTGATCCCGACCGCACTCGCTGAACTGGTGACGGCTATGATCGTTTTCCATGGCGTCACAACGATGTTGCTAAAGTAATTCACTTCCCCGGAACCCGGGACGGTGGCGGCCGCGCCCTCCCAGACTATCCCGGCTTCAGAACCATTAGAGGCGAAGATGGTTAGCGGATTGTAGGCAGCGCCGTCTACATAGTTTGAGTAAAATCCGAAGTAGATAATGCCCGTTTCGGGATCGAGATGTGCGCATTCGCCAAAGCCGTTCACGCCGCCGCGTCCGGTTGGCCATTCCATCAATGGTTCTACCATCATGTCGGATGTAGTCGCGCCACGCTGGACAACCCACAATCCGGTGAAAAACCCGTCCGAGGCGCAAACAATCCCGTGTTCGGTCGGGAAAATATTGGTTGGCTCACCACCACCGCTCGCGCCGGCACCCAGTGTTCCATCGTCAATGCGTGTCCAGGAAATACTGCCGCTGGTCGCGGGGGACCAATAGATACCCCGGCTTGATGTGTGCCCCTCAACAAGGAAGAAAGCATCTTGATCTATGTCGTAACAGGCGCCGTGCAGGTGCGTGTCTGTGTAATCACCCGGGTGTTCGGTGGCCGCGTCATAAACAGCGGTCCAGTTATCCCCGCTGTCAAACGTGGCCCAGGCGTTGGTTGAATCTTCCCAACCCGAGCCAGCCGAGCCGGTCGCACACTCTGACACGATCATTTTGACGCCGTTCGATCCAGCCGTGCTGAATGGGCGGAAAATAGCATTTCCGCCATTGTTCGACTGCTTCAGAGTCCAGCTTACCGAACCGCCCCAATCGGTTGACTTGTAAATACCGGAAGATGTGACAAACACCATCTCTCCGTCGCTCATCAGCTCCATCGCAACGGGCGTGGAAGGGATTGCACCCACAAGCGTCCACACCCCTCCCTCAACTATCTGGCTGTAAAGATTTGTTCCGTGAAATCCGTACAGAACATTGCCGATAGTTCGAAACGGTGTTGGATCACTGGCGCTCGACGTGAAGCTGGCATAGGTCGCGGCACGCAAAATACCAATCTGCCCACCTCTCGCCTGGTCCAGATTAGACGGTTGTTTAACCAATCTTACACCACCAACGGTGGCATCGGTGTATTCAACTGCGTCCGATGCTGCGACTTTGTACCGTAAGCTTCCTGCGGTGATATAATCACCTGCCTGAACGGTAAACTGCGCGCCATCTCCAGAATATCCGATAATCACATCGTTGTCGGCAATGAGATCCGCAACCTCTGCAAAGTATGCTCTATCGACCACCGACAGCGCGTTGGTTCCTGCGCGATCCGCGTCCGCCTCTGCATCAGCCGCGGCCTGTTCTGCCGCGGCCTGAGCCGCGATGGCTGCGTTGTATTCGGCTTCGGTAAGGACACTGTAAAACGCCGGATCAACAATCGCGCCGCCCGCTCCCAATAAGTCAGATAGATTTACCGGGCCACTTCCGTCCAGAACTTGGAATCTCCCCAACGTGTACGTACGGACATCTTCCCCCAAAAGAATGCCATGAATTACGGCGGTGTAGTGGGTTCCATTCACGCCATTATCGTTCGCCCACAACTCAACGGTGCCCTGCCCCAATGTGTCCAGTTCTCGGATAATTGGTTCGGGTGCTATTGACGCCGTGCCGTCGAAATCGGGGCCGGAGAGAAGAATGTGTATGCTTACACTCGTAAATACGGTTCCGTCCGGTAGTGGCACATCTATGTTTACTGTTTCTGTATTAAGAGTCATTTGAACACGCCAAGTTGCCCCGAAAATCGAGGTGAGGAAATTCTGTTTGAAGGTGCTGGTTCGGAGTTTCGCGGTCGATTATACGTCGGTTGGTATCGCAAAAATTTCGTCGAGAAGGGCTTGGGCCCCGTTCCCCGAATGAGCTACCGCCAAAGACTGCAAGAGCGGATCGTTGTATCGGATCGAGGTGGCCGCAGCCCATTGGATTTTCGCCGCGGTGGCCTCGTCTGGATTTAAGGAGGCTATGAAAGCATCAAAGGCTGTGGGCCATTCTCCCCTTGCGGCGAACACAGCATCCTCTTTGGTCAACACCCCCACTCGGATAGTCGCCAAACAGAAGTCAGATCGCGAGAGGCTGGCTTTAGATCGAATACCCATCCGGTCCACCGGTGGGGGCACATACGGTGTCACGTCTCCAAACTCGCCGCTTACGGCCTTGGCCCACAGAACCTTCGTGTACGGCTCAATGACGAACAACGAACCGTCGTCTAAAGTTGCGACGATCTTCTCCTCGGAAACGTATTTCAGGGAAGTGAAGTTCACGGTGAAACACCTTGCACACCAAGCGCGAAAAACGATGTCGAACCATCGCCAGTACGTCGGAACTCTATAGCATCGTAAGTTGTTCCAAGCGCGACGATCGCGCTGAATGTCGCGGCCTTCGTGACCGTTGAACCTTCGGCGACTGTCACACCTATAGTCCAACTCCCCCAAGTTGATCCGTTGTCTGTAGAAAGACGATACTCGAAAGTTTCGGTCTCATCGCCGCCGGAGCCGCTGCCCGTTACCGAACAAGTCGCGACAACAGCGATCTTGTCGCACCTATCCAATCCTGTGAAAGCCGCGAAGGTGCTGGCGATCAAAATATTCATCGCTTCGCTTTGGATTTTTGGTGCGTTCAAAGATCCCTCAGCAAGGGCCATGGGATTCCGCGCGACCATTTCCGCCCATTCGGCCCTTATCGGTTTTTTAGGATCAGTTTCACCCGTAATCGGATCACGCCAAGTCGTCATTTCATTACCTCAACTGATCTCGTAAAGCTCGCTGCCGTCGCTGAAAAAGTCCCCGGTGTTCGGGCCGAACCATGCCCCGCAAGCCTTCTCCTCATCGGTCGCCAAGTCGTAATCGGGATATGTATTTTCTGAGAACCTGCCGAAATTACCGATCAACAAGTACCGCTGCACCATGAATGTGACCTCACCATCACTGGTCGGACGAGATTTCGAGACGATCTGATATGCTTCCCGAGAAGGGTTCCCGGTCACATCTGCCGTTTCCGTACTTGTCAGATACACAACGTCCGTCAGACCAGCGGCACGATACTTCCGGTCTTTGACCGTGATCTTAAAGCGGGTTGGCGGTTCAGAAAATCGTTGCAAATAGCGTATCGAAGCAATTCGCACGGTGGCATCGGCTCCCTGATTGAGCCATCTGATTGCTTGCTTTTTGACCTTGGTGTCCCCATAGGCCCGTGGGTCTTTTGCATCGGCGTCCAGGCTGAATTCGCCCCGTATGAAATTGCCGTCATCAGTACCTGCGGTCGGATCGATTTGCTGGGACCAGAACAAAACCTCAGTCAGGCGTTCTTTATCGCGATCATCGCGGCTTATCTCCAAGATGTCGCCGTCTGCGATCTCCCAAGTCGTGTCGTCATCAATCGGCCTGTTCAGCTTGTAACCGACCTTTTGAGTGTTTGGGTTCCAGTAAACCGACACACCAATTGGCATGATTTCCGCTATCAACTTACTCACTTCGGTTGGCCGCGTGATGATCGCGTCCAAAACCGTACCCGGCGCCCATTCGTCGGTTTCCGCGTTCCACTCCGAAGTCGGGATGTACGACGCGGGAATTGGGGCGAAATCCGTCAACAAGGTCTCTATCGTCGTGTCGATCCGCTCCCTATCAACGCGAAGGCATTGTTGCACCGTCGCATCAACATCATGAGTTTGAGCCTCGGTGCCAAGCAGACCCCGACCTGATAAAGTCAAAACGTCTCCGGCCCGATCAAAACTGATTATCTCGTTGCCAATGGTGGCCCAACCACTCGCAGCATACTCGTCCCCCACGGTTGAAGGAATGAGCGTCAGAGAAGTGTCGTCACTCTCGACTTTCGCCGACAACTTACCTTTCGATGGTGCCGGAGCGAGTGCGTTTTCATTCTTGGCCAGATCGAGAATGTCCTTCCCGACAAATCTCCATGCGCCGGGTTTGGTGATGTCAAATTCGGTAAGCACGTAATGCCGCCGCTGGTCCTCAACGAAAGCCCCGTTTGTGATAGTTCCGTCGATTACCCGAAGAGGGCGGCCCGCAAAGTGGGGCCAACGCGATTTGAGTTTGCGGGCAAAAGAACCGCGCGTTTCCGGGTCGTAACCAGCTTCGTCTGTTTGGGCGATGCCTGAAAGACGTTCCGTCTGATACTTGTCGGTCAGGCGGTCGTGATAGGTGAAATCCAAGAGGTCGACCGTGACCTTGGCCCGACGCCCAAAGGCTGACAACTTGGGATCGGACCCAGCGAGATTTACCGTCGTATCTTCCTCTCGGATATTTCTGACCGCAGGAAAGTAGGTCTGACCTTTGGGTAGGTCCGACGAGCCAGTACAAAACCGAAATGTCAGAACTCCCAAGTCGATGTTGTCTTTGTCCTGGCAGGTCTTGAACGTGTTATAGCACTTTCGCACATTGAGGGCGTCAAGAGCGGCAGTGCAGGGCGCGGAACCATAAGTCAGATTGCAAAAGTCCACGTCGATTTCGATGAACGTAAATCGCTTATCCACGATAACCCCGTACGTTCAGATCAACGTTCATATAGACAGCATCTTTGAAACCGGGATTGATCGCCCGCCCATCGCGCCAACAATACCCCATATCATCGGACAAGGTGGTTGGGGCGCTGCAAAACACGAACGCATTCCCCTCATTGAACCAAACTCGAAAGCTTTCGAATTTGTCCAAAATGAAGTCTTTCTGCTGAACCTCTAAGTTAAGGTTCGCGGCAAAGCCGGAGCGGTGTACTTCAGATCCAAGGAAGTGACCGTTCCGGCTTCTTGACCGGCCCAATAGTTCTACATCATCGGCGAGATTCAGGGGCGTGTGGGGGACGCCAATCGTTCCCGGAACTGATAGCCGCCTGCAAATGATCGCCACCCCAACAAACGGTGTTGATGCCCCGATTATACGGACCCTCCACTCGTCCGAAGATGCCAACGGAAAGAAAATAACAAACGGATCGTCCGTAGCGGGCGTGACGGACGCCGATGTGATCCAAGTGGCCCCCGATAGATACTCCACGTAGACGGTGGACCCGCTGGACCCGAGCGTATGGGCCACGAACGCTGCGGCGTCTGCCAACCGGGCAGCACTCAAGACCACTGACAGTGTTGCGGGCATAACCGATGGCACCCAACCGTCAGACGTTGATTGACCCACGGCATTCGCAGCCGCGCCGTCAGCAGTTTCGGTGCTGCCGGTCAATGTCCCGTCCCGCAAGACATTCTCCCAGAGAATTTGCGGGGACTTCAGGTCAGGTTGTGGTGTCTTGAGGTGGATCACTTGGGTGGTTTTCCTAAGAGCTTAATACTTACATGCAAAGAACCCCCACCGAAGTGAGGGTTCTGGTTCGATTTTTTCGTTGGTGGTTAGGCGGTCATTTGAACCGCCCTGACCCCTGCCCCGATGTTGTTCATCGCATTGGCGTAAGCTTCGCCAACCATGTCCTCGTAGATGTACCCGAGGTCTAGTTGAAACCACTCGTATTGAGCTGCGAGGCCGTCAATAGTTGTGGCCTGCGTATTACAGATCAGCATGGCCAAGCGATGATGTTCTGCCGATGCGGCGGCGTCCTCTGGTGTACCGTCCACGCATTGCATCCAATGCTTGTCTACGGACTTCCATTCCTTGAGCCATTGCATGTGCGGGTCAGTTGGCTTTGCTGTGGCCATTGTGGCCAACGGAAGTGTTGCAGCTGCCGTCAATAGACTGCGACGGTTGAATTTTGCTTTCGAAGTTGATATGTTCATTGGTGATTTCCCTTAGCTGGGGTTTCATTATGAAGGGCTGCGCGGCGACCAAACCTTGCGCGGCCCTTCGGTTTTTTAGGCGGCTTCTGGATCGAGATACTGTTGAGCCTCTTCAACGATCAGGCGTGGGTGATCCTTCCAGATGGGAGCAAGGATCAATTCCATTGCTCGAAGTGCCCGGATGTGTTTTTCCAAGCCCTTTCTTTGAACAATTAAATCCCGAATGATGTCGGAGAATTCCTCTTTCGTCATGTGCGCGATCTGCTTGAAAAGTGTTTCGCCATCGCTCGACTTGACGGGATAAATCACCTCTGCATCTGGCTGCGCCAAATCAGGGTGCAGCGGCGCAAGGGCCATCAACTGCGACCGACTTACAGCCCGCGTCCTCTCCCGTATGCGATCCCTCAATTTTGCATTGCCCAATTCAAGCAATACTTCGCTCATTTCAGTGCCTAGGCTGGTGCGAACTCGCATCTCAACATCGGTATAACCAAACCCTTCATCTCCCTTCTTGGTGACAAGAGTTTCGATTGACTGATCAATTGCTGTGTTTAATAGACTCTTCTTGCGTGTCATGTGGTTGATTCCTTTCGTCCACTAGGTTGCGCAAGTGGGCGGCTGCTCTCCAAAGTAGGCCGTCCACTTCTTCCCGATATCGGGGAAGCACTTTGTCACCGACTTGCTCCTTGGTAAGTGCAGTGATCCATTTCAAATTATCCAATAGGTCCAACGTTACACCCGAAATCTCGCGGCGAGATTCTTGCTTTTCCTTACTCCAAGGGTGATGGAGCACCTCACCTGTAGACGTGTCCGTGTAGGTCATTTGAGGATCGGGAGGTTCAAACCCTTCCTTGGTATAGCCACCCGTTTCGTTGCGGACGTAACCCGGTTTTGCACTGCCGATGTTTGCGGTGTTCTGGGTGTAGGTCGTACCGTTGCGGGTGACCTTTCGCTTCGGCTTATCTTCCAACGGTTGGAAGATATTATCTGTGTTTGGAACACAGATAGCTTTTCGCACATCACCCACAAATTTGTTTCCAACACGACACTGGCGGGCGATTTCCCGGTCTGACCACTGCGCCCACTCCGGGTCATTCAATAGGCGGCTAACAGCCTGTCTCTTGTCCTCATTGGTTCGGCGCGCACCATGTGCGGCATTGGCTCCGACAGAATAAAGTACAGCATTCCGCAACGAGCCTTGCCGAACATCTGCATTGATCTCTAGCAGTCCAGCACCTTCAGCTCCAACTACACGGTGAAAGCCATCAGCCAACCAATAGTTTGAGCCATCAAAGAAAACGGTAACCGGCGGAAACTCATCACCTTCAGACATTGCCAAAGCGTATTCTTCTGCGACGGTCACATTAGTGCCCACACGGGGTTGAGTTCCCCCATCGCGCCGGATTTTTGATATGTCGAGATAGGTCGTCATTAACTGCAATCCCTACAACCGATTTTCGGTTCTTTGTGGTTTATCTTGAACTGGTGTGCTCAAAGTTTCCTCTGGCGCTTCCCCTACGAAGTTTCGCAGGCCAGCGTCGATAAGCTGCCTAACCATTTCGCCTCGTGAAGAAATGCGACGCGCAAATTGCAAATCCTCTATTTCGCCCAGTTCACCCTTGGTCAGCATGACTGTTATCGGGTGTTCTCGCAGTGTCGACATTGATGCATCCTATCTTGGTAACGCAGTGTTCGATTAACCTAATAGGATATTATGTTAGTACTGTCAACGGCACTTGAATGTTAATGAAGCGTGATGCAAGTGTGGCTCATGGCTGAGAAAAAAGATAAAGTTGTAACCGTCCTGCTGTCTCCATCGGAGCTTAGCGCTATTGATGACTGGCGATACGAACAACGAATCCCTTCTCGAGGCGAGGCTATCAGGCAACTCATCCGCCTTGGTTTCAACGTTGCTGTTTTCGGTGGCGGCAAAAATCAAGACGGCAACCAGTAACATTGCGCTACCCTGTCTTCCCCACTATGTTCTGATCATGGCCGACGTAACCAACGAACTTATCCTAGAACACCTGAAAGCTATTCAGGCGAAGCTGGCTGACATGTCGGCTGATATTGCTGACATTAAGGCTGACGGACGCGCACACCGCTCACTTACTACCGGACTGGTCCAGAGTGAGGATTTGCACGGCGGTCAGATCGCTTCAATGCAAGCCCGGTTGGAGCGCATTGAACGTCGCCTCGATCTGTCGGAACAGTGAGGCCGATATGCCCGTCAAGCTAACTAAATACGATCCCGCAACTGATCTGAGAAATCCCAAAGATCAAGCCGATCTGATTGCGGAAGCCATTAAATCAGGCGACCCTAAGTTCATTAAGGCAGCGACCGATACAAGTGCGAGGGCGGACGCCCACCTCTGCACTCGCGACTAAGGTTGTTCTTTCCCTCCTGTGTGGTTAGCGTGATCGAATGTATAGATTAATCGCTTTGCTACTCGCACAACCTGCCTTCGCTCAGGAGCCAATTCCTTTAGATGATGCGATTGCAGCGATTGAAGAAACAGAAGTTTCCTTCTATGGAAAGATCGCCTTTTCTGAGCGAATCTTGAACCAATTTTACGTTATCCCAGAAGGCCACGACAAAACTATTATAGCGACTTTATCCGTTGATCGGGACACGTTTAAAGAAGTCGAAAACTGTCCAGCCCGGAGCGAACCTAGAGTCACCTGTCGCGCCAACATGTTGGCAGAGTTGCGGATTAAAGACGGCTTGCTAACACTTCTCATTTACTCAATCATTGACCTTGAACGCTCTGACTAATCAGGCCCTCGCGACCTGAAACACTACTCCCCTATTGTCGTTTTCCTCAAACACCGCATCGAATATCTGCTGTGTGCTGTCACGCAACATATCTGCAAAGATGCCCCCACCTTCGATATTCACGCGAACCTCGCGCGGTGAGTTCGTAACACCAGCTACCGTCGGCTCACGTGACGAACCACCGCCTCCTAGCCCACCGCTACTACCGTTGCCCCCAAACGCCTGGGCAAGCCCTGTGGCCGCGATTATGCCTATCTGTGCTGCACCGAAGGCCTTAATGCGTGCGGCGGCTGGTGGACCAGCTATCGGGCCGAGTTCTGCCAGTGCACGAACAGCAGCGGCGGCTGTGTTCTGGATCGTTGATGCGATTGCGAGGCCTTTGTTCAGTGCGATTTGTGCAATCGCTGCCACGCGCGACTTACCGGCCAATGCACCAAGAAGATTGCCGACCAGATCAACCGTTTTGCGTCGGGCGTCGACTTCGTGTTTGTTGGTGCGATCCCCAAGTTCCAGACGGCGGGCCTGATACTCGGCTTCAAGGCGATACTTCAGTTCAAAATGTTCCTGTTCGCTCAGCAGTTCTTCCGCACGGCGATCCGTGATGATTTCGAGATTTTCCAAATGCCATTCGTCCAAGACCTCTCGTTCGGACATCAGACCTTGTTGAAGCTGCTCAAGACGGGACTTGAATTCGTCCTGCGTCGCCGAACCACTACCACCTACACTCGGAATGCTTACAGATGGAATTGTCGGCGTGGTAATCACAGGCGTGTTGGGTAGTTGCCCACCACGCAACCCATCATCGGGCGCGCCTGAAGTTGCTGACGATGCCGCTGAAATCAACGAAATCAATTGGGTCGCCTTTGCGAGCGCGGGGTTGAAGGCCTCGGCCAGTAGTTTCGAAGCGTTTTCACTAAACGAACCGGCTGCCTGTTCCGCTTGAAAAATTTTAGCATCAAGAAGGCTGGCTTGGGTTTCAGATTTAATTATTGCCAGAGAAACCCTTTCAAACGCGCTCTCCATTCCAGGTATTGTACTGAGGCCCGAAGAAATAAGACGAAGTACACTGGTCCAACCTTCCTGAACGCTCAGCATCAAGTTCAGATACACCAGTTCAAGCTGGGCCATCACCGCATCCCACGCCAGCCGGAAAATCCCCAATGTGTCGACCATCCCTCTAAACGTCAGGCCAAAAATCTCACCCAAAGCCGAAAACATGGCACCAGTGCTTCCCAATTCATTCCTCAGTTCGAGGAACTTGTTGATCAGGAAGCCGGTGCCAACCACCAATGCGCCGATCCCAGTCGCGATCAGAACACCCCGCAGTGTCACCAAGGAAGTCACTAGGCCCAGTGTTGCCGTTACAGCGCCGTAGATGGCCGGGGTGTACGTTATGGCGAGCGCACCGGCTGCGGCAATCACGTATCCCGTCAGGTCGCCAATTGCCTCCAAGCCCCCTGACACGCCCCGCACGAGGTCAGTGACTCCCTGCGTGGCCCCCCTCAAGGCATTGGTCAGGCCAGCTTCGCCCATCGTCAGTATAAGCCCAGACATCGCCGAAACGAGACCTGCGATATCGCCCCCCAAGTTGTCCCGCATGGTGTCTGCCATGCGTCGAGCTTCACCGTCTGCCTGCGTCAGTTCACCGCTGAATTCGCGAAGCCTGTCGGATGCTCCGGCCAATACAAGAGCGCCCGAGGCCGCTTCGCGCCCGAAGATCGTCATGGCGTCTGCCGTCGACAGACCAACCGAGCCGAGCCGGTCCATAATATCTGCAAGATCGTCGGTGGCCGGGTTAACATCCGCCGCCGTCAATCCATATCGGGCCAGCGCGTCGCGGGCCTGATCAGTTGGGCCAGTGAGCGAAGCAAGCACACCCCGCAGGGCCGTACCCGCCCGTTCGCCTTGAATGCCCGCGTCCGACATCACGCCAATTGCCGCCGCCGTGTCACTCAGAGATATATCGAGAGCCGCCGCGACTGGGCCTACTGTCGACATGGCGGCTCCGAGTTGCCCGACCGTGGTGTTGGCCCTGCTGGACGCAGCCGCGAGTACATCAGACACCTTTGCAGAACCCAAGGCGTTAATCGAAAACGCACTCATGATGTTCGACGCCGTATCGGCAGCCTGTGCCAATTCCAATCCCGAGGCGGTGGCTAAGTTAAGCACGTTCGGTAAGGTATTGATGCTCTCGGTCGCGGAGAAACCCGCCATACCGAGGAACCGTAGCCCGTTCGCCGCCTGTGTGGCGCTGAACTCAGTTGTGGCTCCCATGTCCCGCGCAAGATCGCGCATGGCAGCCAGATCGGCGGCGCTGGCCCGTGTGACCGCACCAACGCTGGACATCGATGTTTCAAATTCCGAAATTCCGCGAATAACTTCTCGGGAAGCAAAGAAACCGATAAAGGCTGCTGCTGCCGCTCCGATACTGCGTCCCATGTTGGACATCGCCCGCTCTGTGACCTTAGCAGACCGGCCCACGCGACGCCCTGTGCGCTCACCGGTCGCAGCGAACCGATCCAATTCAGCCCGACCCCTCGCAAGATCGTCTGTCCGCGCCCGAAATCCGAGTTCAGCTATGTCCATTGTTCATACGCTCCACCGGTGGAATACAAAGGGGGTTTTGCCCGTCAAACTTGGCCGACACATAAGCTCTGCTTGCCGCCATCACGGTCTCAAATTCCCAACGTTCAAACTTCAATTGACAGGCCTGCGCATAGGCCAGCAACTCTTGCCAAAGAACGGGTTTTTCGTGTTCGCCATCCATGCGCGAAGGGCCAAGCTTAAACAGACAATCCAGCAAATATTCCCCGGGCAATCCCGCTTCGATTCCTTCGGCGTGGCCCAGAAACTTTAATCGGTTTTTCTTCTGGTCTTTGGGGACGGAATGTAACCAGCCGAACTGGGCAGCCTGTATGATCAGGCGCTCTTTTCGGCTTTCGAATAGTTTCCCAAGTCACCTGCGAACCTGAGAACCTGTTGTGCAAAACTGGCACCTTTCCAGCCCTGCTTTTCTTCGGCCATCAGATCCTTGATTGAAACGAATGTCAGATCGAACAGCCAGTGCAAATCGGCCTGCGAGGTTGTGCAGGGTTCATTTCCGCGGTCAATGTTTACGCACTCTGCAACCAAAAGACTTGCGCTCTCGATCAGTTCCAGATGGATGGTCTCAAGGGCGCGGTTTTTATCTACGTCATCACCATCACTCGCGGCGGCCATCTTGGCCCGTGCCACTTCCATCGATTTGGCCTGAACATTGCGCGACTGAGTACCGAAGACCATCAGGCCACACGGTTCTTTGCCGTCCATGATCGGCTCACCCGTGGCTTGGTTTTTCAGATGCAGAAATTGTGGAATTTCGGACGCGCTTCGGCTGTCTTCCTTAGTGAAATCCATGGTTAAATCCTTCGGTTCTGGTTCAGATCGGGCCGAGACAGATGAACCACGCCCACCCCGGCCCTACCGGCTAGGCCGGATCAGACACTGACATCGGCGTAGTTTGTGGTGATGTTGTACGTGAAACCAGCATACGACGTTGTGCTGCGCTCGTTCCGCTTCCACCCGGTCACTGGTCCCGCGATGTATTGGATGGTACCGCCGGGTTCGGTGATCCGCAGGCTGTGTTCACCGCCCAATGCATCAGATGCGGTCTTGGCCGCTGCCTGCCCGGCGTCTGCCGGGACTTCTCGCAGCGCAATGGCGATGGTGGTACCGGTCTTAACGCCCTTGATCGTACGATTTCGGCCCGCGGTTACATCTGGGATGGTGATCGTTTCCTGATCGTCCCCAACTTCACCAACGGAAACCAGACCGTTAACGGCCACGAAGGTCAGCGCCTCAAATCCGGCTTGGTCAATCGTGGCCGGAGCGCCCGTTGCGATGGCAATCGTTGTGCCAATATCATTTGTGCTCATGTTCTTGCCCTTTCGGCGTTGTGTGGCGCGTAGTTAAACGCAAAAGACCCCACTTAGTGGGGCGTGGCGCAAGCGCGCCTACAAAGCCCGATCAGGGCCTATTCAGTGAAAGTTAGGTTGTTGATGGTTTCTCCGCGTCGACGGTCCAACCCGCCTGCTTCCATACTTTGACATCGTCCTTCTGGACGTTGGCGTGCGCGGTCTGGTAGCGATCCGTTTTTGTCATAGCAACGCGGTCATCTGTTTTCTTGGTCATTGGATTTTCCTTCAGGTAAATGAGTAACTGCCCCGGATGATCACCGGTACAGAGTAGGTTGGCCCCGGCAGTGGAGGGCGGGGCAATGGCGCGTCCAAAATCGTTAAGGTGCCGATACGGGTTCCCGGTGTGAAACGATTGACCAGCGCTTTGACCAGAGCATCGTTTTCCGTCGTGTACTCATTGCGGGTTTCTACCCGTACAACGATCTCAGGTGAGGCGTCTGTTTCGCCGCCGTGTGTCGCTGTTCGCTGCGCACCTCCGGCGATTTCAACAACATATCTCGGCAGCTCTTTACCCGGTCCGTTTGGTAACGCGATATCGGTGCTCCCCGGCATATCTATGAGATGCTGAACCAAAAGCTGATGACCGTCCGTGATGCTCATTCTTTAAATCTCGCGGCGTTTGCGTCGACGATGTTTGACCATTGCTGAACTGCGTTTCTCACAAAAAACCGGCCCGGAAACTTGCCCGAAACCCCGTACTCCTGCGGGCGCGCATGGCCCGCAGTGAACACAGCCTCAACAGTATCCCCCAAGTTCATCCCGGCAACGAGGGCTGCGTAGCTGATGTCGCCGCTTCCGGCGACACTGCCGTTCACTGATCCAATTTGCGAGTTGATCAGCTCTCCTTCGTCAACTGGAACGAAGCCCTCTTGGTAAGAACCGGTTTCTTTGATGCTGGCCTGACGGCGCGTCATCAGTTCTCCGACGTCCTGGATCGATCCTTTGGCCACCAACTCGGCATTTCGGGTGGCTTTTTCAGTCCATTGCCGGATGTCGGCGATCTGATAAACGGTCATGCTGCCAAGGCCGCCCAATCAATTCTAAACCGAGCGCTGCACCGACAGTTAATCAGCTCGGACGCTGGTGCGCCGTGGCTGGTATCGTGCGGATAAAGCAACCTCGCCCCGGTTACAGGCGAAACAAATATCCCCTCCCAGTCCACGCTTTGGGCGTTCAACTCGCGGTGGCTGTCCCTCGTTCGCACACCGGGCGTTGCATCCCAAATCTTGGTCACAACATCGGCCCTGATTTTGCCGTCGTCGATCATTTGCTGAATCGCTTCAGCTTTCCCGGCGTTCATTGCCCGGTTCGTTTCCGTGCGAGCGATGTTCTTACCACGCAGGGCTAAAAGTCGATCTGCGTAACGTCCGGTGATCCGGTTGATTTGTGTCTTTGTCAGGGGTGCATTTTCTCGCACGGCCTTCTGAATGGTTCGGTCAAAGCGTTTGTCGCGCCGTGAACGCCTCATATAGTCTGACATTGAGTCAATGCCCTGTAATTCCCTGCGGGCCTTGCGAACCGCCTCTGCTTGCCTGCTGTGAAGCCCGATCAGACCCCCGCGTCGCTGATTGCCGTCCAGACGACCAACAAGATCACGGGCAATCGTTCTGGTGCCTCTGTTCGTTTCCAAACCCTCAAGAATGGTTTCACGTATCAGATTTCGGGTGTTCTCCGATATCTCCGAAATCAGTTCCGCCGCCCTCTGACGTGCCCATGCCTCTGCCCGGGGGTGTCTCCCCTGAAACCGGACCAAGAGCGGCCCCGTATTCTGCCAAGGCTTTTTTGGCAAAGTCGATAACTGAAATATCGCCCCCTGCTCAAATGCATTGGAAATGGCCCGATCCAGCGGGGCAAAGAACTCGGCGCCAAGCTGAATGGCCCGTATCGCGGCAGCGATATCGCCCCGTGCAATAGCGGCCTCAAGTGCGGTTAGCTGTGCTGTGCTTTGAATGTCCTGGATGGCCCGCTCAAACGCGGTGCGCAATTGGGGTTCAATCTTGTCCAATGCTTCCAGAAAGGCGCGACGACTATCACGGGGCATCTTGCCCTACCTCTCTGCACTGTACATCCCACATCAAAACTCCACCGCCTGGTTTAACCGCGTTGACCGCAAGCATTCTGTACGTTTTACCGGAAACGATCAAGGAATCCCCGTTTCTCGGATCTGATTCTGCATCCGCAGCAATCAACGCCTGTAGATCCCCGATCCGAATGTTTGTACCGTCGCGGTCCCGATCTGAGTATTCCAACAAGATCAGAGTACACGCGAACGTGGTCGGAGCCGCTGGTGTGACTGGATATGAGCTTTCGTCAGCCACGCCGGGGCGCGAAATAGTTCCGGTCAGTTCACCGTCGCCCGTGGCCGCGCCCGCTTCAGCAATGGCGGCACTGACTTCTGCCGCGATATCGGTTCCCGCGCTCATCAGACCGCCATAATGCCCGTGGTCAGTTTTGTGCCAAGCACAATACCGGACAACAGATCATCAACGACTTGCAGGGTGATCTTGTAGGCGCCTTTACCCTTTTCACCAGTGACCGTCCACTTAACGCCCCTAACCTCTGTCAGAACCCGCTGTTCGGCGGCTGTGAAAGTTTTGTGGAGCTTGCCTGTATTCGCAAGATCGAAGGCCGCCGCTTCTGCGACTGAACCCTCGATTTCTGCCGGAACAGTAGCGCTGTCGATTGTGGTTCCGTCAATGTCTGCAGCGGAAGAACGCGGCCAATCTCTCGACTGGCCACGCCCGTTTGTTTTGACCCCCGGCCAACGGGCACGATACGTACCCTCCACCCATACCGTCGCCCGACGCAAGGACTCCTCCATCTTTGCGTCGGTGTATGCGGGTGTGGTGTAGTCAAAGCCGTTGTCGTTCCAATAGGACTTGGCATCGGCCAAGCTAATCAGGCTGTCGTCATTGGCTCCACCGGGAGTGACAGTGAGGGCCATCAGTTATCGGATGGTCCAGAAGTCGGCCCAACTTCGGCATCCGTTGCGTCAGTCGCATTGGTTGCATCTGTCACCTTGGAGGCATCGACCTTCTTGGCGGAAGCTTTTTTGGTGGTCGCGCCAGCTTTTGACGTCAACCACTCATCATCCACCCATTTCGCAATGGCCTTATTTTCCAGATGCTTCTTGGAAAGCTCACAAGAACCACCACGAGGAACGTCTGTCCCATCCGGAAGAACCAAGGCGCAAGGTCCAGCGTTTATAAATTGTGCCATTATGCAAGCCCTGTCACGTAACGCATCGCACCAGGGCGACGGATGTTAATCGGAGCGAAGCGGAACATGCCAAATACATCGATCTGCAACCCGCGCGATTGAGGCGGGATAAAGGTCAATGGCATGGGCATGTGCATCTTCACAACACTCGGATCGCGGCGATAGACCACCATCTTATCCGTAAGGCGATGATCCGCCTCAATGGTAAGCGGCTGGCCTGTGCGCGCCGTGTAGACGTTCGACCGGCGAATGAACTCAAGGATCGTCATGTCGCTGGTCGCATCAATACGCTTGGTTGCGATGATGCCGAAAGACGCAAGCGGGATAACAATAGTGTTGGCCCACTCGATACCCTTCGTTGCGTTCCAAACCCCGGTAATCGCGTTGTTGATATCCGTGAGGATTTGATCCGCAGTTGCCGAGGCCCAAACAGCCGCAGCAGCAGCCGAGGTAATGCCGGTCGTGTTGTACAGGCCTTCGACGTTCAGGTCTGTGTTGCCAACAAAAGCAACTTCATCAACCAGTTGCTCATAGGCCTGACGTGCTGCATCAGCACCATCAGACGTGAGCGACATGCCGAGCTGTTGGGCCGCACCAATTTCTTCGAGCGAGAACGAATAGCCGATACCGGCCATGTTGATGCCTTGCTCGAATTTGTTCATCATCACGTTGGCGAGAGGGATATCATCACCCTTGCCGTTGATGAATTTGGCCTTACCCGTTGAGTCTTGCGAGAAGTGCGTGACCGAAGGGGCAAACGCCGGTGCCGAGGTATCTACCGGAATCATCCGGGAATACTTGATCTCGGGGTACGGCTTTTTCAGCACCTCACTTTCAATGTGGGTGCGTTGGGACGTCACAAAGCCAATAGCGGCCTGTGCGTCCATCATGTGGACAGGAACGGGAGCGTTCATGATTTCAGGCCTCCTTAGCCCAGATAGACGCGTACGAGTTCATTGAGAGTCGCTGTGGTCTCGAACTTCGCGCCGGTAATTGTGGTTGCAAGTCCTGCACCAATCACGCCGGTTGCGGCTGTGAAAGTTACAGGGTCGGATGGGTCAACAGCCGTTGAAGCAGTTACCCAGATCGTGCCTTTGCGCATGACGCCGGCAACTTCGCCCACGTCAAACTTATCGGCGTCACGGCTCTTGTCAGCAACAGTGATACCGTCGAAGCCTGCACCCGACAGTTTGACACTGCCGTCTCCGGTGCCTCGACCCACGGCCAAGCCGAAGGCAACTTCCGCCGTCTCGACAACCTTGGACGCGACATCACGTGCGGTTTGACCTTCCGCCACCATGCCCGCAAACGCGGTTGGCTGATTGGCGTCATAAGTCCCAATGTGATCTTGAATAGGCATGGATCAGGCCTCCTCTTTCTGGGGTTCGCCCTTCCAGGCATCGGCAAGACTGGTGCGGCGGTCCGAATAGACCTTTCCGAGATCGTCTTGGGTTTTCTTGGCGTCTCCGAGTGCCAGTTTCAGAGGATCGTCGCCTACCTTGTCAGCATCTTCGACCAGCACGTCGAAACGGGCGTCGATATACGCCTGTGAACGATCAGCAATGGCATCATCACCGAGTTTGGCAACGACCACCTTCTTGCGGATATCCGAATCGGTAAGGCCCTCGGGTTTGAAGTCCTTGACGATCAAACGAGCCTTGTCGACCAATACGGCGCGATCTGTGACGCGTTTGTCGATCTCCTCATCACTGATCTGAGCGTCGGTCAGCTTTTGGATTTCCGCGTCCTTCTTTGCGATCTCGGCGTCTTTTGCGTCGATCTGGGCTTTGTGGGCATCCGCAGCATCGGTCAGAGCCTTTTCCTGACCGGTCTTGAATGCCTCGATGGTGATGGTGTCTGCGGCAGAGACCTGTACGGCCTTGTCCCCCAGAACCACCGTTTTCAGAGCATCGGACATGGTGTCCTCCTTTGTTACTGCTCGGGGGGTTGAGGGCGCGAGGCCCCACGGGTTTGCATCGTCGCCGATGCGGAGGTTCTCCCCGCCGCGCGCCTTATCGACGATAGCGAGGTGGTTGATTTTGATTGGTCCGGTTTGGATGGCTTGGTAAGTGGTTCCGTCTGGTGCGACGCCGTCTTCCATGTTGACGGGGGTCGTGTACCCCATCGAAATTTCGCGAGTGCCGTCTTCAACTGCTTGGATCGCGGCTGCGTCCATCAGCTTAATAGGGACACGGATGAATTCGCCGTCACGCGCAATATCCTCTCCGATATCGCCCACTGCATGATCCTTCCAATTGTCCGCTGTGACCCTTTCCGAAGGATGTCCGATGGTCACGGGTTTACCTGCGAAGGTCGCCATGCTGTCTTTATTGAACACTGCCGATTCAGGGCGAAACACTGTGATTGTTGCCTCATCGACAACGCCCAACTCAGAACCACGGTAGGTTTGGCAACCTGTTCTGGCGCATCGGACCTCGGCAACAAGATACCCGTCATTGGTCTTTCGTGCGCCGGTAAGCGTCACGGTGTCCGTAAAGCGATGTTCGGTCATGTTTCTTGGATCCTTTCCGCCCAATCCGCTTTGACTTCCTGAAATATTTCAGGGCCTAGTCGGATTTTTCCGGTATAGGCTTCGATCTCGGTGATCTCCGGTGCATCAGCGTCGTAGCTAATCGTGATGTGCGGCTGATACTCGGGATGATCCCAGGTCGCCCCTTCGCGCTTCATACTTTCGTGTCGCCACGAAAGTTCGGAAGACGAGAACAACAGAACGCGGGCGTCTCCAAATTGTTCCATTAGTCGGGCGCCACCCGCTGGTAACTCTATTTCTTCGCTCCACGCTTCCCCCATCTTCATCCAGTCGACGGGCGTCCGGCTGAAGGTGATGGTGACATGCATGTCGTCCGCGGGCAAAGTAGTGTTAAACCCCTGTTTCTTGGCCCACGCGATGATGTCACCGGCGTTCAGAACGTCGCGCCGAACATAGAGCGTGCGTGGTGCTGCATCCGTGAGGCCTTCAATGCCTTCGCCTTCTGGATCGTTTTCGTTTTGCCCAGCCGAACCGCTGGTAAATTCGTCAACTGCGGCTTCAAGGCCCGGAAATGCTCCACTTTCTGTCAGAGCATTCACCGCTGCCTTCCCAACAGCCTCTGGGGGGACGGTGTCTGTGCGGTGCAGCTTTTCGATGGCCGACATGGTTTTGTCGCCGATCTCGGCCCGCTCTTTCTCTGTCATCTGCCAGAGGGCTCGCCATTGATAGAAAACATCTTCGGGCCGTGTTCCCAAGGACGATCTAATCAAAGCTTCGTCCAGAATATGGATCGCCGATCCGATGTCGACTTCCTGCATCGATTGGACATGGTCGTAGTAGTTCTTCAGATCCCCGTCGCCCGTCGCGTTCATTCCGGCCGCAGATCGTCCGAACAATCGGGTCATCGGAATATCTGCTGCACCACTGACGTTCTGAAAGAAACGATCCATAATATCGGGTAGCGTTCCGAAGTTGGCCGTTTTCTGATCGTAGGCTTCGTCATCATCACGGACGAGCGTGCCGTTAATCGATTTCATAGTCGCGGCAACCTGCAACCGCTTTGTTAATTGGGCTTCATATCGTGGGTCTGCCAGATTTTGCATCAGTCCCGGGATTGCAATGACGTCGATCTTTGCCTCAAACACCAAAGACGCAATATTGGCCGTGGTGCTGTCGGCCTGCGTTGTGGCTTGGTAAACGGCGTCCAAAACGCTGTCTCCCCAGCCATCGTTGATGTCGAACGCATCCTCAGGGATAGGCGCACCAAGGAATACGCAAAGTCGTGACGGATGAATGTTCTGCTGGCCCTGCGATGTGGTCGAGAGCGTCCAATGCGCCGGTCGATTGAAATACGGGCTTTCCGGGTTTTCGTCCCTCTGGCCACCGTGAAGGCTGTCCCGCGTTAGAACCGTCAAATACTTGATCCCGCCCTTGCGAATACGCTCAAGGTTCAAGGGCAGCTCTGGGTTCGGTGAGCCATCTCCAATCAGAAGCGCCGCACCTCCTCGTAGTCTGGCACTGATCAAAGCCCGGCGTATTTTCCCTCGCACGTCGAGCCGTTTTTCTTCGGCTTCAATTGCGCTGATCTGGTCTTTGGTTGCCGACCATTCCCGCCACTTGCGCGTGGCGTCGAAGGCTGGAATGTTGACGATCTTTCGGGGCAACCATGAACCGCGGTACGCGGCGTGCAGTTGATCTTGGGTTAGCGGGCTGAAGAAGTAAGCAGAAGCAGACGCCTTGTCCCGATCTGTCATGATGTTACCCAGAACATTTCTGAGACCATCATTTGCGCGTATCGCAGGCATAACGTTGCCGTCTGCCAACATGCGGTAGTGCGGTTTTGACATGTAAATCTCAGATGTTTGTTAGGGTGTACGTCCCCGAGCGTGGGGCAAACGCCATGACAAAGGCATCAGCACGGTTCGGAGATGGGATGTCTCGTTTTTCGAGGTCTTTTTTACTCTCGACCTTGACCTTACCTCGTGTGTCAAAGTCCCGTTTCGGTGTGGACAACTCGTCGATCAACAAATCGACTTCAGGCAATTCCGATGAGATGCTGACCAATTCATCCTCAACGAATTCCGCGCCTTTGGTCACGGCATTGAAGGTATTTCGAAACCTTGCGGCCAACTCCCACCAGGCTTGCGCCTTTATGTTGCAGTAGTAGTCCCCGTTTTTCGGGGAGAGCGGGTCTTTCGGATCGACCCGCTTGTTCTTGTTCAGTACCTCACCGCCCGCATTGAACTTATGATAAGCAACTCGTATCTCGTTAGCCGCATTCAGAGCCTTGAAGTGTGAACCCGCGAACGCGCCGATCCCGATACTATCGTAGTCGATTTCCGCACCAATAGATGATGCATAGGAATGGACCCTTGTCGCTGACTTCAGAAGCTCGTCTTCGCCGCCCTTCCATTCTTCGAGATGTGTGGCCAAAATTCCGTGTGCCGCAACCAAGGCGTTTTTATCAGCGCCGTCATCCGCAACATCAAATCCCACCCTGTTTCGGCCAGTCGGAGTGATGTCCAATTTTTTATGGGCGTCGATGGCCGCCATGATCCACGACCGTTTGATAATAACTGAGTCGTCATCCTGTAGTGGCTCACCGCCGTAGATGTGGTCGTACTCGTCCTGGTCCTCTTGTCGCTTCCGCTCGATGACCCGAAGTATGGTTTTCGATAAGAACGGGTTCTCATCGAAGTTGATCTTTCGTTTGATCGTGTCACCGACAACACCAAAAATCTTGCCGGTGATCTTCTTCGAAGGAGTGCCGGTTACGAATTTCCTATAGACAAAATCCGTTACCAGCTTCGGGTTGAAGATAATCCAGAACTGGCTTTCTTCACCCCGAAGGGTCGGTTCCAAAATCTCCCATTGTTCCTTGATGAGACCATGTGCCTCCTCGACCCAGCATATGTCGATGCTCTCAAGCGACTTGATCTCGTCAATGTGCCGCCAGAGGCCGTAGAACAGAAACTCAGAACCGGTATGCTTGTGTTTTATTCCATCGCGCGTGATATCGAATTCACTTTGAAGTCCAAACCGCTCGATTTGGATCTTCAGCAGGGTATAAACGCTTTCGGCAATCTTGTTTTGGAACTGTCGGGCGCAGAGAACCCGTATCTTGTAATTGGATGCCAAGAATATCGCAAAGCCTGCAGCATCCCATGACTTGGAAGAAGAACGCCCGCCGAAAAGAACCCGGTTTCGGGCTGGTGTTTCCCAGAACTCTCTAAGTGCCGGATTGAGAGTCGGAAGGTTTTCCCTTGTCTGCGTAGAATTCTGCAAGTGTCCTCACCCTGACCTCTCCCGAGTGTTCTACTTTTTCGGTGAACATACCTAAATGCTTGCCCAGCTTTTCAAGCGCGCCCAGCTTGTCATACGTCTTCACTTTGATGCCCGTTTGAGTAAGCGATACCTCTGCCACACTGGCCGCTGTATCGTCGTCAATCAATTCGCTCGGCACCAGTTCCACGGGGTATACGCCCAACCCGTTAGGATCGGCGTTGTCGCTGTCTTCATCTACCGGGCTACGGCCCCACCGGGCCACCTTTCGAATATCCGAAAAGCCAACTTTAGCCAACTCCTCAACGACCATATCTTGCGTAACGCTTGTGCGTTGTGACCGTTCTTTTTGGGCCTCTGCGATAGCTTCTGCAATGTCAGGTTTTGATAGGTTTTCACAACCAGTTTGTTTTGCGGTCTTTTCGCTGTACCCAGCTCGGATAGCTGCCTGCGTCGCATTGAGGTCAATCAGATACTCCTCAACGAAACGCTCCTGTTTCGCTGTGAGCGTCATGTCGTAATTCCTCTATTGATTGATTGTATTTAAATTGCAGTAGCACTCCGGCTGCCTGACCTTTCGGTGCCGAGGTGCTCTCGCAGCGGTGGGTATCAGCTCAGTTCTACCCGGTGCCGGTCCTTGGGTGAAATGTAAATCCCTGCGGAATCATAATCAAGTTCTTTTTTTACACCCTTTTTGTTCATGGTATTTCCCGGGAAACGATATCTTGAGCCGACTCCCCCTTGATACTCAAACCACCGGTTACAAGTTCCCACCAGACTTTGCCTTTTTCCACCTTTGTCACATCCACCAAGAAGCCCTCAAACGGCCCTTCGTTAATGTTTGCCTTTTCGCCTTCACGGACACGCAGAAGCTCTCGCTGTGCGGCCTCCAGCTTGTCTGCTACGGTTGGTAGGCCCATGAGAGACCGAACAAGATCCCCCTTAATTTCAATTGGCCTGCCATTGTAGGCAAAGACGCCGGTTATCAGTTGGCGCGCCCGAAGAATGTCCCACTGTGGCTGGTGACGGAACTTGGCGTACACAATCCCTGAAATGATGGGATATTTCTGCACGTGACGCTTGCCACGAATAACCCAGGACTTTTCACGCTCAGGATAACAGGCGTGAATTCCCTTTTGCTTTAGCCGCTCACTGACCGCACGCTCTTTCATGCGCACGACAGTGAGGGCAAACCATTTCGGCTTGTCCAATCTTGGCCCGATCACGCTTCGGCTGTAATCTAGTGGATAACTCTGCCCGTATTGATATGTCACTTCCATGCCCCCGATATTACTGCTTTATGTTTCCGCCCTGCCCGCTTTGGCTAGTGTGTGAGGATGGTCATTTTCCGGCCAACTTTCTAAATCTCGCAACGTTTGAATCCTCAGAACCGCCAGAGAATTCGTCCTTCCACCTCTCCCCGTTGAGGTAGCTTGACGGATGAATATCGTTCGCCCCCGGGTTAGAGGCACGCCATTGCCTTCCCCAACCTACGACACCGTCAATAGCTGCACGCTTGTTTTGCTGAGAAAGCCTGCGAAACGCCTGCTCCGCTTTCTTCTTTCCCTGCTTTCTCAAAGGCCAGATTTCCCAAAATTCAGGGAAGGTTGGATCATCCAAAGGGTGATCTTTATTTCTTATCTGGCTTCTAGCCTCTGGCTTCTGGGGTTTATCCTGTGCCTTATGTGGGGGGTTATCCAACGTTGATTTTTCTGTTTCTTTTCTGAGCTTTGGATTGCCACCCTTACGGCCATTATTGCGCGCCGTTGCCGCCTTTTTGATCATACGGGTCATTTTCCGCGAGTAGATCACGCCAGAGCGGGTCCGGGAGAATACGCCCGCCATATCCAGTTCACCAAGCATTGCTGTGATCTGGCTGGGGGGCGCTCCTACCAAGACGCCGATTTGCGCGTCAGTCGGGGAATGGCCGTTGACTAAAAGATGGCCGTAAGGGTGGGCTTCATGCATTACACACAGCATTTCGACCCAAAGGCCGCGTGCTGCGAGGCTGCACATTCTAAGGGCGGGATCAGACCGCCAATCTGTTGGGTAAAACTTAAACCAAGGGTCAGCCATCAATACCCCTCCCAGATCAAGTTCAGGGCTGGGTTGAACCGCACGTGCGCGGTCCCGATGGCTCCCTGTCTTTGCTTGGCGACGATCAGCTCAAGCTTGTTGCGCTGTGCTGACATGGCGTCACGCCAAGCCTGATGGGCCTCGCAATCACCAACGTCAGGTTCTTCGCGTTCCAGATAGTATTGCTCTCTGAAACAGAAGATCACCCCATCTGCGTCTTGCTCTAGCTGACCTGACTCCCGAAGGTCCGAAAGCATCGGCCTTTTATCCTCGCGCTGCTCAACTGCTCTGGAAAGTTGGGAGAGTGGAATCACAGGGCACTCCAAACTCATAGCCATGGACTTCAAAGCAATGCTTACGTCTGTGATCTGCTCAACGCGGCTTCTCGCCTTTGACTTTAGAAGTTGGGCATAATCCACAATGACCAAGGGTAGTTTTTCGGCTTTAGAGCGGCGTAATACTTGCTTGACGCCAACCTGCAATAAATCTGTGTCTTGGAATTCTCTGGGCAGGAAGGTGATAGGCAGGTTCGCAACCTCAATGGCCGCCCGCTTGAGCGCTTCACCCTGTTTTTCTGTGAAATCTCCGCGTCTCAGGTTGGTGTAGTTTGTTGCGGCATGCTCTCTTGAGGTGCCTTCTGATAGAGCGCGCATCGCCATGGCCTGAGGCGTCATTTCTAGGCTAACGATGATTACCGGGTGCCCTGCCCTTGCGGCGTTCAATCCCATGCTAAGGGCCACAGCCGTTTTGCCCATGCTTGGCCTGCCGCCGATCAACCACATTTCGCCGGGAGAAAACCCCGGCACAAACTTATCCAGTGCACCAATTCCCGAGTAAACCGCACGGCGTTCCTCGCCACTGTAAGCGGCATAGATTTCCTGCATCGCATCCGTGACGGCCTTGGTCATGGAAACCGGCTTGGCGCGTGTTTCTGTGGGTTCTAACGCTTGAAGGCAAACCTCCATTTGCGCGGCTACGTCGGAGGCAGTCATTTCACCCCCGGAAAGCCCTTGCTGTGCATTTCGCATAATCTCGATGACGCGGCGCTTTGACTTCGCCTCTGCGATTACCCCGGCATAATCCTTGATGAGGCTTGGTGTTATTGATGCCCCCGCAAGTGTAACCAAATACCCCTTACCGCCAAGGCTGGACAGCGCTGCTGACAAGTCAGGCGTGAGCATAGCCGCGACCGTTATGGGTGTTACGGTTTTGTCGTTGACCTCAAGATTTCGGCAAATACTGTAGATCCCGGCGTGTACCGGATCATAGAATATATCCTTACCCCCAACTGCCTGCACCTCTGCTGTTGATTGACCAAGAAGCAACGCGCCCAAAAGCTGCTGCTCCGCCTCAACAGAATGCGGCTCATGCGCTTCCTGATTTATGGAGGCGATTTGATTCAAGTCACCACTCCCCGCACCATTTTCTCGGCAAGCGATCCTATGGGTTGCCAGTTATCGACTTCCTCTTGCCCCCTGACATGGACCAGAACGCCACCGCCTTTGATTTTTTCTTTGAATTCTTCCGGCCAAATGACCTTAAACTGGTGGTCATCGGTGCCCATTGAATCGGCCAAACCGTCGATACCCGCTTTCATTGTCTCGGGCATGTTGTGCAGATCGCGGTGACGGTAGCATGGCGGGTAGAATTCGAATGTCAGAACCGCCTTGGGATCTTTATCTTTGTGCAGGCCGTGTTCAAGCCCCTTGTCGCGCGCAAGAGTGCGGTATGCCTTGATTTGGGGTTGGTATCGGCTCCAATGCTTACTGCGCTTGAAATTGGGCGTCAGCTCCTTTGGTGGCCACGGTAGGCGTATGAGATATTCACGCTGCATGCTTGAGCCTCCCAACGAATTCTGTAGGGGCTTCCCGGCTCTGATCGAACAGATACATCATGCCCAACTCCGCCCAGTGGAAATTGCACTGACGGTGCTACGGGCTATGCCAAAATGTGACGCGATATCCCGCTGACGCACACCAAGGCGGAGAAGGTCTTTAATATGAGAAACGCTTGCATTAGTTAGCCGCGCTCCAGGGTGCTGCGCATGACGGCGGCAGGTGCCGTGCTTTATTTTGTCCTGCTGATTTTCCTTTGGTGTTGCATATCTTAGATTTTCCAACCGGTTGTTGTTGGGGTTGCCATCACTATGCGCGACCTCCTTACCAACCGGCCTTTTCCCAATGAACCCCAAGGCAACCAGTGAGTGAATGTAGAGAAGCTTTACTTTGCCGCAATCCATTCGAACGGGAACCTTGTGATGTCCGTATTGGTTTGTGGTCCAGCGAAGGAGTTTGCCTGAATATCGTCGGCATTGACCATTCGAGGTTTGGATTGTCCTATCAAGACTTCGAACTCGACCGTCATTTGAAACTTCATAATTTTTTGCGCCAGATATCGGCCTCCATTCGGTCATGTCTGCCTCCCGATAAACTCTGTTGGCCCTTCTCTGCCTTGATCAAACAGGTGCCATTGAACGTTGTCTTTACCCGTATGAGGACTGTCGGGAATCCATTTGACCCGGCCAACTGACACGATCTTATGGCACCATTTCATGTACGGTTCTGATTGCTTGGTGTGCATCCAATCTGCATCGAATAAGAGCCATGTGGGCAGCAATGCACTAAAGTGCTCAATCATCGGGTGAAGGATTTCACGGGTCCAAGGCGGGTTGGTGATGATGTAGTCTGCGCCCGCTGTTTTGAGGGCGGATTCACTCACGCTCAATGCGTCACAGGTTTGGACCCAAGGAAATTTATCCGGGTCCACACGAGGTGAAATATCACTCGCTGCTACACACCCAAACGGAAGTGCATCTATTAGGTCGCCACGGCCCGCACAGGGTTCCCAATAATGAAGGATGTGGGGGAGATGTGGCAACAACGGCAACACGGCCTCTCTGGGCGTGTCATAGGCGTCCTGGGGTCTGCGTTTGAAGTTGCTGCGCTTACCCATTAGGCCAACTCCAACCACATAAGTTTGTGTGTCGCCTCTCTCAGGTCCGTGTAAGCGCGTTTTTCGTCTCTGGTGTCGCCTCGGTCCTTAGCGTCTGCGTAGGCTTGCTGTGCGGCTTGTCTGGCGTATTTGAGGCGTGCGGGGGCCGTGCGGGCGTAATACTTGTTTGGGAAGCCACGTCGGGCCGCTGCTCGCGAGACAGACGCTATGGATACACCGATCTCACCAGCAATTTCCGAAAGGGGCTTTTCAGAGAACCAGTAAGCTTTAAACTGGTCTGTCTCGTAAAACGCATTGCGAGGCTTAAGCATGTCAGCCCTCCAGTTTGTGTGTGAAATTGAGTTGGCGGGCGCGGTTCAATAGTGCTGCACGCTCGCCGTAGAATTCTTGACGGTGCTTGCCTAATGATCCCCACCAGCCTTGTAGTTCTTCGCGGGGAAGGCATCGAATGTGGGTTAGCTTTTGTTCGCGTTCTTCGGGGGTCATGCTGCCCTCTCTGCTTCGAGAATGGCGTGACCGATCATTTCAGGTATTTGGGGAACTACTGCGTTTCCACATCCTTTAAGTCTGTCCACCCTATCGGGAACCCCATGAGCCACTCGACCCACGTTGGGTTCAGTGAGCCAGATTCTCCCTGGGTGCTTATCCGCATCGCGTCTGGAAGAGAATTCATCCACCCACGGCCAGCTTCGTTCTGTGCTTTGAGCGTTCGTGCTCCCCTGTGCATTGACGCTGTCGGTGTCGGCCACATTTGCGGATGCAATACTTGAGCCGGCAAGCCGCTTCGATCGTCTGGTGCTAAACGTCCCCGTTTCTGACTGTCGTTCGCTCGAGGTGTGTGCCAAAACCGATGCGCTTGAGCCAGGTTCAGTCCGAACCCGTTTCCCGTATGGTGCTTGCCCTTCCGGATCGTCTCGGCCTTCACTTCCGCTTGACGTTCTGCAATTTGTTCGGGTGTCCAGTTTTCGCGGCTGTAGAACGTCACCGGAGTGGGCAACAGTCCAACATCTGTCACGCCTGTGGTGCGCGCCAACGGCGCAAGCTGGAATAACAAACGTCCGGCAGGCGTAACCTTGTCCCTCCAAGTCAGAAAGCACGTCATCGAGGCCCATGCTGATGTGCCCAGCAACGTTTTCTCCAATGACCCAAGAGGGCCTGAGTTCAGCCACGAGCCTATTAAATTCTGGCCAGAGGTGGCGGTCATCTTTCTCGCCGCGTCGCTTCCCGGCTGTGGAAAAGGGCTGGCATGGGTATCCTCCACAAATAAGGTCAACTGCTCCAACATCAGATCCTTTCAACTTGCGCACATCTTCAAAGCACCGAATTTCCGGCCAATGTTTTTTCAAAACCTTTCGGGGGAATTCTTCGATTTCGCAAAACGCTACGGTTTCAAAGCCCCCTGTGCGTTCAAGGCCAAGGCTGAAACCTCCAATTCCTGAGAATAAATCGAGAACCTTTAGCTTGGTCACACCCCTACCTCCCGAAAAGACCGACGCCACAAAGGACGCCGGTGAGTTTCAGGGAGGGACAGAAATTTACCCACTCACCCAAGCCTCCCGCCTGAATGTGTGAGGACTCTCCTTTTGATGAGTTGACATGGTCTCGCTCATTTACCCCTGAGCGAATGGGGATTGCGGGTGTCATCACTCACCCCCTTGTGCTGTGGGGTAGTCAAGTTCGATTAGGTATTGTTTGCCCTTGGCCGTTGCCCTGTAGGAAGGGCCGGGAGTGACAAGTCCGTTTGCTTTGAGAGTGCTGAGGCATTCAGAAACGCATGCGCCCCATGTGAATCCGGGTACGTTTTGGCCCGCCGCAACACGCAGCGTCTCAATCTCGTACATATTGAGGATTGGTGTGCGTGCTTCGGGGTGGCGGCTCATAGGTGCGCTCCCTCTTGTGCTGCAGGGTGGGAGGGGTCTTGAATAAGATTGAAAGAGTTCCTAAATCCTCTAATTGAGGTGGAAGTCATTGTTTTTGCAATTTTTTGCAAATTTTGGAAACGCGAACGCCAATGGCTTTGAGAAGCCGAAAAAACGTGAACACAAACAGCTTTCCAAGCAGAACCAGCCATTTCATCTATATCCCTCAATCCTGCGGGCAAACCGTTCGACACCGGCGAGATAAAGACCCACCGCTTTAACCGCCCATGAGGGCATGTCGCTTTCAAGCTGCATCCAGTTGATAATTGTGCGCGGGCTGACACCTAAAGCACGACTGCCCTTCTTGGCGATTTCGTCTTGTGTGCGCCCATCAAACGCCCTGCGAAGCTTCTCAGCATCTTCCCTTCGGGACTTGAGCCGAAAATCCACGTTCGATTTTGCAAGATTTTGCAAGCCTTTCCTCCTATATTCATCACGTGGTTTACGAGTTGAATGGTTTGGAGAAAGGGCGCGGGCCGGGGCTGGATAAGCTCCGGTCCTTGCGTGTGGGTCAGGAGCCATTGTCATTGAAACGACCCTGCGTTTTCCGATTTGGCCCCTTCGAGTGAGATGTAACTCAAAACCCTTTCACCAACAGCGAAGGTGCAACTTTGTCCGGCTTTGAGCCTCGAATAGAGTCGACTGTTCCCAACGGCCCGGCCCGTTACCGTAGCTGGCGCGATGCCTCGCTCAGTAGCAAAGCTTTCGATTTTCTCTACAAGTTCGTCTTGGGTCATGCACCTATTAGGGACTTTTGTCCATATTTGTCAAGGGACTTTTGTCAACTTTCGCAAACCGAGCCACATGGGTAAAAATGTCCCCATGTCAAAATCGTTTCGCGAAGCCTATTTAGCCGCAAAAGCCGCCTCGGGGTTTTCCGCCGCAAAAATTGCGAAGGGCGCGGGCGTTTCTGAGGAACAGCTAAAAAAACTAGCGCAAAGGGAGACCGCTTCTACAAATGTAGATGATGCTGTGAAAATAGCGGTGTTCTTTGGAGTGATTGTCGAGGAATTCATTGACGGTCGGAAAGTGACAGCCCCCGGTCGAATAGCTGAGATTTCAACAAGGCTGTCACCTGAGGGCCGTGCGCTCTTAGAAAGAGTTGCAGAAGCTCAACTTGTCTCTGAGGAGAATCAATCTCAGAAATCTCCCTCAGCCGATTAATTATTTCACTATCCGTCATTCATCATCCCCTCGAAAAATTCAGCAGTGCAGCCGCATTAAGCGGAATTTTTCGTGAGACAGCTCAAGGTAAGAAACCGAACAATTTTGGCCTCACATGGCATAAAAACCATATAGGAACATAACAAGAACATCAACACCGCTACATGTGGTAGAGGTTCGCGCTAACCCTTTGTTAACCACCTCCAACGGAGCCAAATGTGGTAGAATCACGTTCATATTGAGGCGACAGCATAAAAGGTAGTTTTAAAGCTTATACGCTCGCCTTTAAAGGAATCTACGCCCTAAGACTCTGCTTTAAAGCTAAATTTTGTTTGTGCGCTCACATTTTCGTGAGTGATTTGCAATAAAGTGGACATTAGTCCCTTTTTTATCTTGACGTGGACTATTGTCCCTTTTATATTACTCCCAACACACGGGAGAAACACCATGCACCTTGCGCCTCAGAAACTCCACGCAACCAGTGACCAAATCGCAGCGCTTTTGCGCCACGCCAGAAACACAAGCGAAGGCTCACACCCGACATTCGGAAACCACGTTGCTGACGTGCTTGATTGCCTCGTTGCTGTGATCTGGAGCGATGACGAGGAAGACAAAGCCTCTGCCGCAGAAGACCTTGTGGACGCAGCAAGTGCCCTGCGTGACCGTGCTGATATCGAAATGCAGGAGGCCGCGTAATGTCCAAGTTTGACGTTCTCAAAAGATTTACTGGCGAAGTTCTTTTCACGGCTGAGTTGGACTGTGACGACGATACACCAAGTTCCATAAGGCTAGGCCTTGCCGTTAAGTGGGGTGTTAAGAACAGAGCGAACCTCAACGGAGCGAACCTCGACGGAGCGAGCCTCTACAGAGCGAACCTCAACGGAGCGAACCTCGACGGAGCGAACCTCAACGGAGCGAACCTCGACGGAGCGAACCTCAACGGAGCGAACCTCGACGGAGCGAACCTCAACGGAGCGAACCTCGACGGAGCGAACCTCAACGGAGCGAGCCTCTACAGAGCGAACCTCGACGGAGCGAGCCTCTACAGAGCGAACCTCAACGGAGCGAGCCTCTACAGAGCGAACCTCGACGGAGCGAGCCTCTACAGAGCGAACCTCAACGGAGCGAACCTCGACGGAGCGAGCCTCTACAGAGCGAGCCTCTACAGAGCGAGCGGAATCAACGAATACATCAAATGCATTCAGATAGATCAGTACCCGATCACCTACACCTCAGAGGTGATGCAGATCGGATGCCAAAGACATTTGATCGCGGAATGGCGTGGCTTTGACGATGAACGCATTGCGGGAATGGATGGCAAAAAAGCCCTGCGGTTCTGGCGCAAGTACAAAGATTGGATATTTCAAACGATTGATCTTTGCCCCGCGACACCCACGAAAAAAAACGAAGCGGACGCAGCATGACCCCTCCCCTCCCCCCTCAAGTGTCGTCTGGTCCCTCTGATGGCACAAAGTCCTCGGCTGGTAATTCTCCCCAGACTGGCCGGGGCACCTTCAACATGCCTCGCTACGCAAACTTGCGCGATGGTGATCTGGTCAAACGCAAATCAAACGGGTGTCAGAACATTGTCGGCACACTCGTGTTTGTCGTCACTCTTATTCTGCTTGGCTGCGCCATAGCTCAGGCAGCGGGGCCGCACCCTGATTGCATGGGAATACCGGCATGCTGAACCGTTACGCCACCTCACTGAAACACAAGAAAAACGTGTCCCTGTTTGAGCGGATTTTAGACAGGTATTCATGGCTAGAACTACACCAGCCAAACCCCGAAAAAGCGCCATGGCACGAGCGGGCGATACTGACTGATGAATTCGGCGGAACAATCGTTTTGAACTTCTGGCCATGCTCTCTCACCGCACAGCGTGAAGGGTGCAAGTCAGTCAAGGGAGTGGATGAAATTCGCCTCATGATTTCTGAGGCAATAGACGATTGCCAAGCCGCAGAAGCCTTTGACGTTCTGGAGGCCGGCCAATGACCCACCCCCTATTCATAGCCCTACAAGGCACAATTCTGGCCTGCTTGTACGCAATCGCTCTTACGGGGGCTTGGTGATGAAACATAACCTACCTCAATTCTTCTCTGATTCCTATGAAATCGGTCAGAAGAAAGTAGCCCAAATCCACTTTGATCTTGCTTCGGAGCAAATGGCGGAAGCCGCGCCAGAGGCGTTTTCAACCGGATACGAAAACCCTGACTGGCGTGCCATGCGCCGCCGCCAGTTTCAACGGGGTTGGTCTGAATATCAAAGAGCTAAATCAATACTGGAGGCCCTCACATGAATGTACGCGCTGACATACCACTCATTTCTAGAATCTCCGAAGAACTACGGGATATGCTGGGTGACGAATTTGATCCTGAGACCTTTTGGGATAGCCTTGATGGCGAAACCGATGCAGTAGACATTGCGGATCGGTTGATTTCTTCGATGCAGGATGATGCCACGCTTGCAGATGCGGCCAAGGAATATGCTGCTGAAATATCTAGCCGCGCAAAACGTATTTCAGAGCGCGCAGGCGCAAAGAAGAAAGCTCTACTGCAAATTCTGGATGCGACTGGCGAGAAAAAACTAGAGCGCCCACTTGCCACCATTAGCCGACGCGCTGGAAGTATATCGGTGAGCATCACAGAAGAATCTGTGATCCCCTCGCAGTTGATGAAAACAACCGTCTTCCCCGATAAATCGGAGATCAAAAAGCAATTGCAGGCAGGAGAGGTCGTTCCGGGCGCAGAACTGGTACGCGGTCCGGACACGGTTTCAGTGAGGGTTAAGTGATGCGCCTCCCTGATCTTGCTAAAGAATTCCCCCGTGACGCTATTCACTGGCGTGCGCAAACCCTCACCAGAGATGGTGATAAAGCCTTAGCCCTTGCCTATCTGGATGCACGGGACGTTATGGATCGGCTGGACGAAGTATGTGGTCCTGAAAATTGGCAGACCAAATATTTAGAGACCCCCACGGGGCGCGTCCTGTGTAACATCGGCATTAAGATTGGTGATGAGTGGGTATGGAAGTCTGACGGGGCTGGGGCCACCGATATAGAGGGCGAAAAGGGTGGGATCAGCGACAGCCTAAAGCGTGCGGCGGTGCTTTGGGGCATTGGCCGTTATCTCTACCGCCTAGATGCCGTTTGGGCACCTTGTGAAACATATCAAAAGGGTGATCGAAAATACTTTTCCAAGTGGAGGGGTTCGCCTTGGGACCATGTGCGCAACGCGCCTCCGAAAGCCCGAGAGCCTGAAAAAGAGCAGCCCAGAAACCCCAAAGATATCGCAGACTCGTTGATTGCCGTTATAGGAAAGCCAGAAAATCGCGACGAACTAAACCTCGCCGTAACGGGTGAAAAATTTGCCACGGCCTCGGCATGGCTGAAAGAAACCAACACCGCCGAAAGTGAGCGGGTAACAACCGCCTTAGATGCGCGCCGCAAAGAACTTGACCAGCCCACCCCCGAAGAACTGATGAGGGCATAAAAGTGCCTGACCGCATTCTCAGAACACAACACGACATAGTTAGCTTCGCCACCTTCCTTGAAGGTTTAAAGCTTCCGTTGACCGTTGAATGGCAGGCAGGAAAGCACCGCAGCCAAGAGCAAAACCGCCTTCAATGGCTTTGGTCAAAAGAAGTGGCAGAACAACTTGGCGACCGCGATCAATCTGACGTGCAGGCAGAATTCAAGCTTGAAATCGGCATACCCATTTTGCGCGAAGAACCAACGTTCCGCGAAAAGTATGACCGCATTCTTCGCAATCATACCTATGAGGAAAAAATCATTATCATGCGTGATTTTGATTTCCCCGTTACCCGTCTGATGAAAACACCCCAGATGGTGCGGTTCCTAGACACCATTCAGAACCGATATTTGGAGCGCGGCTTTCAATTGACCGATCCCGATCCCGACATGGCAAAGCACATGGATCGATACAGGGACAAAGCAGCATGACAGACCGCATGGAATTCCCTGTAAAGGTCCGTAAGGCCGCTTATGACCGCTCAGGTGGGATTTGTGAGTGCGGGTGCGGCGTGCCTTTTGGCAAAGAGCGTGTCGAGTATGACCATGACATACCGGCCTATCACGGCGGCAAGCCCACATTGGAAAACTGCCGCGCGCTTCGCTGGTCCTGCCACAAGGTGAAAACCGCTCAGGACATGCAGGCAATCAAGAAAACCCGCCGGATCATTAAAAAGCAACGCGGCCTGACAGCGCAGAAAGCCACGATACCCGGATCAAAGAATAGCCACTTCAAAAAGAAGCTGGACGGAACGGTGATCAAGCGATGACCCACCAAAAACTAGGAGCGAAAACATGAAACTAACGTCACTCATTATCAGCCCGAAACATTCATGGGACAAGCCGGGTCGTGAAAACCCCTTGCGTGCTGTCGTGAAGCTGAACTCAGAGCAATCCACTATTGAGTGCGTTCTTAGCGAAGAAACCGTTCGGAAAATGCTTGATCTTTGTGCGGATGAAATTGCCAGCGATGCAAAGAAGAACGTTGATGATTTTGCTCAAGCTGTCTCTGCAATCGACGTCGATAAGAGCAAGGCGCTCTTGGCTGGATAGAAGTAACGCAGGATAAACTAGGAGAGCAGTATGACCAAAGAGCGAATTGAAGAACTAACCCCTGAGCAAGAGAAATATCTCCCGGTCTTTCGCGAGGAGTGGCTTCGAATTGGTCTGTCCACCAAGAACGTGGATAAAGACGCCTCAACTCACGCGGTTAAGCGGCTATACCAAGCAGGCGGGCTTGATGAGCCGCTGGTAATGCACTTCGACAGTCCGATGCAGTGCATTCTGGCAATTCATGTAATGCGCAGCCTTGGCGAAATTTCTGAGGCCAACCTCAGGGACAACCTCGGGGCCAACCTCGGGGCCAACCTCTGGGACAACCTCTGGGACAACCTCTGGGACAACCTCTGGGACAACCTCGGGGCCAACCTCTGGGACAACCTCAGGGACAACCTCTGGGACAACTTCGGGGACAACCTCAGGGCCAACCTCGGGGCCAACCTCTGGGCCAACCTCTGGGACAACCTCTGGGACAACCTCTGGGCCAACCTCAGGGACAACCTCAGGGCCAACCTCTGGGACAACCTCGGGGACAGGGATTTGTATGTTCCCACGTACTTCTGGGGCAACTTAGATGCCTACTGGATGGCATGGGCAGAGTTCGCGGAAAAGATTGGTGTTCCAATTGATAAAAAGGAACACTTTCACGCCTACATCGAATTTTCGAAGACCTCAGGCGTCAGTTATTTTTATCCGGGATTCGCGTTTGTCTCAGATAGACCAGACTTCATCGGCAAGGACGACCTGACCAGACTCCACTGTGAAACCGGGCCAGCGCTTTCGTTCCGCGACGGATATTCTGTTCACGCATGGCATGGGGTGAATGTTCCGGGCCATTGGATTGAAAACCCGCAGGAAGTCGATCCGGCTGAAATCCTGAAATCCGAAAATGTTGAACAGCGGGCGGCGGGCGCGCAGATAATCGGGTGGCCTCGAATGGCCGAAAAGCTGGACCGCAAGATTATCGAAGGAGACCCGGAAAGTGACGTTGGCGCTCTTGTTGAGTTCACGCTGCCGGGCCTGCCCGATCCCGGGCGGTTCCTCATGGCGAAATGCCCCAGAAACGGGATCATCTGCGAAGGTGTTCCTCGTGTGTCCGACATAGACGATCAACCAATAAGCACAGCGATTGCGGCGCAAGCATGGCGGGACTGCCTGCCGCAGGCTGAATACATTCATCCCGCCATTCGCACATAGGAGAACAACATGCGCGTAGCTATTGCAAACCAAGGTGAGGTCCGAATTGACCGGATCGACGCCATACCCAAAGTTGAAACGAAGGAGTTCAAAGAGAAGAGCACCAAAGGCTGGATCATTAGCCATTCTGAGCAGGGGCATCATCACACATTAGGTGGTGACTGCGAGGTTTTGGAGCGCGCGGAATGTCCGGCAGGCGCACGTATTCTCTATGCCATCGTTAAGGAGCCAACCAAGCTCTTTCAAGACGCGGCTGTGCCCCATGATCCAGTGGATTTGAGCGAGGGTATTTATGAATTCCGTATCAAGCGGGAATACGATCCTTTTGCGGATCAGGCGCGCCGGGTAGCGGACTGACTTTAACCCCACCCACAACAAGCCCCCGCTAACAGGCGGGGGCGGAAAGGAGAACGGATACGGAACATGAGGGCGGGGCGTCAAGGTTAAAACGGGTTTGATGACCACCAGCCATGCGCGGAAATTGCCAGTGCCAATACCGCGATCACGAGAGCGACGGTTGCTTTACGGTCCGCTAGGATATTCGAACGCCTGGTTAGTTCGCGCTCAGCCAAAAGCCGATCAATCGAACCGGCTGGCCAAGTTGAAATGTACTGAATCAGATCGTCATCGGATAGTCGGCGTAGGGTTTCGGGCTTTCCGTCGGTCATATTGTAGAGTGTCGTCTCGGCCATCCAGTTCTCCTTGTGTAAAACAAAGATAGGCATTCAAGCTGTCAGTTTCCACCTCCGCAATCAGGCTCCTGTTTGTTGCGCGATTCAAAATCTACACATTCGGTTTTCTTGAATGGGAACTGCTTGAGATTTGCTATTGCAGGGCGTCTTTTGCATTCGACCCATTCCGCCGTGATATAGTGATCATCGCTGTCTTGATTCCATTCATAATGAACGCAGTCGGTGCAAGCATTGAACATCCCTCAGGCCTCCTTATTAGGCATTGCTTTCCCGCGAGCCTCACCCAACTTTAGACGCTGCTCCAACCGCCAATTCACGTTCTTTACACAGGCCGCAAGATCAGCCTCGTAGAAGCCAAGGCGCTTTTGGCCAAGGAAGAACTCAGAGCCGCCGACGGTTAATCCAGTAAGCGTTTTGGTGATCTCAATTGCGTATCCGCGCAGCTTCTCGATCTCTCGCTTCTGTTGGTCGATCTTCATCTGTTTGATCAGCAATTCGTCGGACGCCCTACCGCAGAGGTCGGCTATGTGCGTCTTAGGTCCGACCTCGGCCAGCAATTCATCTCGCAGTCCCATTAGTCATGGCCTCCCTCATGTACCAATTTCTACTTCGTTTTTGCGTACCATTTTCGCGCCGCACTTAGGGCAACCACGACAGGCATTTGTGTAATGTCCACGCTTGACCGTATGGCTGCACATCAGCTTTGTGCAGACGAACCAGAATTTAGGAACCCACGGTCTGCCGCGATACCCGCTCATCAAATCGTCTCCTTTATCGTGAGTTCGCGCGATCCCGGATCACACGATTTTGGTTTTCAATTTTGCGGTCAAAGACCAAAGGATCAACATCCCTCTCGCTAAAAACGAAAGGCAGCTTTCCCGGCTTGCGACACATGCAATAGCCGTCCGCGACAGCCAATACCTTTACGTCGCCACCATCGCCCGGATACGAGAACCAATCGCCACTCACTGCCATCAAATCGTCTCCAATTAGTTAAGTTTGATTTCCATGCATGGCGTAGTGATCTGCTGCAGCTTTCAACACCTCAGACACCATGCGACGCCCTTCAGCTTTCTGTTCGTCCGACATTCCATCGAAGTCCGGCAGAGGTTCACCTTGGGAGATAGAATAGTCTTCTGCACACCTCATAAGCGCCGCCTCGCCTGCATCAATCATGCCGGTTGTGATCTTTATGCGTACCAACGGTCATCGCTCCCTTGAATCATATGTAGGCACCAGCATCTAGGCCATCCCAGACACGGTGCAGTTCATCAGCTTTGCCCGCTGCTATGAGGTCAACAGGCAGTTGGTTTGCAAGAAGCGGTTGAGGCAGGTTGAACCACTTAACCGCGTCCTCGAATTCGTAATATTCAGTGAGGCGCTTGAACATGTCGACGGTTTCTTGAGACGCGCGGCGACGATCGTCCTCCATCGCTTGGTAAAGCTCATTGCGTATTTCACCCATAGCTCAGTCGCTCCTTATTGATGTTCAGCCCAATCCATTAGGCGGTCGCCAGTCTTGAACAAAACGAACCCGATCCAATGAACCAGCCTAGCAATTCCGAGGCGCTTTGGTCGCGTGTACGGTGACATCAAGACGTCTCCCTTTAGCAAGCACAAAGTTCATTTATAAAACCAGCCATACGGCCTCGCAGACTCACTGCCGTACGGAAATGGCAATTCAACCCGTTTCGGGGCCGATGGTAGATCATCCAGAAAGTCAAGATCGCCGAAGGCCGCTTTAGCCTTCTTTCCAATCTCCTCCAACTTCTTTGCGAGATCCTCGTTGTTTTGTGTATTGCTCATGCTACCCTCCTAAGGCCAAGTTTAGAGTGTATGTACGATCTAATGTCCATCTTTCTAAAGGGAATTATATGAATTATATATACGATAGTGCCCAGATCTCTCAAGTTTCTTCGTCTTCAGGTTCTTGTCGGGTTGCACCGCCTTTCATGACTGCCTTTATCAACCTCTCCGGTTTTACCGGTACACTTATGTCCTTGTTCATATCGGCTTTTGTTGGCTGGTAACTCCGGTCCATGACCTTGTTATAGTAGTCAGACTTCTGTTTGGTCATCGCTTTCTCCAATGCATTCCTGCGTGATCCCGATTGCCAAGACGGGACAACCGCCATTGCGTCCTGCGTCCAATCTGTAAAGCAATTTGCCCATCCATGTTGTTGATGCTCCAAACTTCTTATACACGTATTCGCTGCCTTGGGTTCCATCCTTGTTCAAAACCTTCCCAAGACTCCGAAAGAACTCATTGTCCAGCGAGGAACCGCGTGTCAGTATAACACCAACGTCGATTGCGCCAGCATCATAGAAGGCTGAAAACGCATACAGGTCTCTATCATAAGTCTGGTCTTTGCTATTCCACTCGAAGTCAAGTGCGACTTTCCCGGAAACAAAATCAATCCTGTGACCATCTAGAAAACCTTTTTTGACGTATTTGTGAAGAATATTTCCAATTTGCTTCGCATGTTCCAACCGGACCAGAAGATCAGCGGAAATGCGGGTTTCTATCCAGTCGGGCAACGGGAATAGCGTATCCACATATTGGGCGATTGGCCCCTTGCTGCCGCCCGGTCTCCTTATCATCTCCGTTGTGATCTCAAACGTTTCCAAAGCATCTGTCACATGTGAGAACTGATCAGGAAAACTGTTGGCCAGAATGGACGCTGCGTTCCTATAACTGTGAATTTCAAACTTCTGCCTGACGTTTTTCGAGAACAAATGTCTCTCGCCTTCTGACATGCCTATTCCGCCGCAACTGACGAATTGTATTTATACGTGTCCCATGTCGGCTTATAGTCATCGCCCGCCTGGTTGCCCCAGACCGTCCAGTTTTCACGGCACCCGCGCCCGAACAATTCCAGGTATGGTCCCCAGCTGCAACTTTCGATGATATCATACTGTTCATCCGGTTTACGGGAATGCTCCCGCTTGCGCGTCCCGAACAGATTGACCTGTCGCCGCCCGGGTTGAAGTGTGCGCGCGTTTTTTCCACGTATCCCGAACAACAGGACTTCGGTGACGTTTCGGAAGTAAAACCCAACACCCCGCCCATCAGAGCCACCATCCTTGCGGACCTTGTGCCAGATGATGTTTGACTTGTAAGCAAAGCCCCACTTGGTCATGACCTGTAATCCCTCAGGGAGCAAAGCATTTGGAACCCAAAGGTAACAATGCGCCCGATCTTCGACAAAATCTGAAACGGGAAGAGTGCATATGTCTTCAAGCGTCATTGTCGGATATCTGGCAAGACGTTTATGTTCAGGGGCCATTTTTCCTGTCCGGTTGGCAAAGCGCCAAGGTGGATCGGCCATGATTGTTGAAAACTTTTCAGACCCGAGAAATTGAGAAAGATCATTCGCGACGCTTGAATCACTCATGACCGCGCTCCGCTTGCCAAACCGTTGTCTGCAATCAAATCAACGTAGCGAAGGCGCTTGCCCTCCATGCCAGTAACCACGCCTGACATTTGGTCGATGGTGTTTTGCGGACGGACATTGTGACGGCCTGAGAACTCATTCACATAACGGTTCAGGTGCTTGGGGCTCATTTTGTGGAACGTGCCCTTGTGAGCGCGTTTGAGCGGTGCCCAGAAGCTTTCCAGACCGTTGATGTGAGCTTGTTCCCGAACATACTCACCAACGGAATGGCGAACTGCCTCGTGCGTCCTGTTGATCCCCTTATAAGCGCTGGCATCATCTGTGTAGACGGCCGCGCACTCGGTGGTGTGGTCAATGACAAAGCCTTGCAGCGTCTTCGACGTGGTGTCCCGTACGACCTTGGCAATAACCTGATTGGTTTCCCGATCCTTCACGCCAGCGACGATGGCTTTGCCAACGCCGCCGCGCCCGGCATTCAACTTCTTGCCCTTGTGCTTATTCTTTTCGAGTCCGCCGATGTAGGTTTCGTCGGCTTCCACCGGGCCACCAAAGGGCAGTGCAACACCATCATCCTCAAGCGCTTTGCGCACCCGGTGCGCCAAATGCCAAGCGGCTTTCTGGGTAATCTCCAGATCGCGATGCAACTTCATAGACGAAACACCCTTGAGGCTGGTGGTCATGAGGTAAATCGCAATTGCCCAGACCTGATAACCGAGATTGGACGCTTCCATGCACGTCCCAGTGCGAACTGAAAATCGCTTGCGGCATTCCTTCTCACGGCAACGGTAGGGCATGGTCTTGTGTGCCGCCCCGGACAGCACGCTGGTCGATCCGCAATGTGGACAGTGAGGACCATCGGCCCAGCGTTCCTCGGTAAACCACTTCTCGGCGGCTTCGTCGGTGGGGAATATCTTGAACAGCTTTACGAGGCTGATACCTTCACGATAGTGCTTACCGGGTGCTTTCTGTGCCATGTGTATCTCCCTTGATCTTGGGCACTATTGAATCACCTATGGTCTAGGGCGTCAAGCCCTTTTGGGCACTATCGTATATAATTCCCTTCGATTGACTGATCAATTGCTGTGTTTAATAGACTCTTCTTGCGTGTCATGTGGTTGATTCCTTTCGTCCACTAGGTTGCGCAAGTGGGCGGCTGCTCTCCAAAGTAGGCCGTCCACTTCTTCCCGATATCGGGGAAGCACTTTGTCACCGACTTGCTCCTTGGTAAGTGCAGTGATCCATTTCAAATTATCCAATAGGTCCAACGTTACACCCGAAATCTCGCGGCGAGATTCTTGCTTTTCCTTACTCCAAGGGTGATGGAGCACCTCACCTGTAGACGTGTCCGTGTAGGTCATTTGAGGATCGGGAGGTTCAAACCCTTCCTTGGTATAGCCACCCGTTTCGTTGCGGACGTAACCCGGTTTTGCACTGCCGATGTTTGCGGTGTTCTGGGTGTAGGTCGTACCGTTGCGGGTGACCTTTCGCTTCGGCTTATCTTCCAACGGTTGGAAGATATTATCTGTGTTTGGAACACAGATAGCTTTTCGCACATCACCCACAAATTTGTTTCCAACACGACACTGGCGGGCGATTTCCCGGTCTGACCACTGCGCCCACTCCGGGTCATTCAATAGGCGGCTAACAGCCTGTCTCTTGTCCTCATTGGTTCGGCGCGCACCATGTGCGGCATTGGCTCCGACAGAATAAAGTACAGCATTCCGCAACGAGCCTTGCCGAACATCTGCATTGATCATCGCGCGCGTGATCTGGTCGATTGGTACATCAAGCCATTCACCGTCCTTACCGGCATGATTTTGCAGGGTGGACAGGTAGTCGTAGACGGTGTTGGCCGTTTTCTCTTTGGTGCGTGGGTCAACACGTTCGGTTGTGTGCCTGAGAAATGCCTGTCTAAGGCTGATCTCCTTGGCTTGGGTAACAACAGGGGCAGGCAAGGCGTGCGTCGCATCAGCGACCCGCTCAGACATCGTGTCTGCCGCCTGCGCGGCTGAGTGCAGGTTCATGGCAGGCCATTTTCCAAGTGTTTTGGATTTTGTTTTGCCATGCGCAAATTTGACCAGACGCCAAGTTTTGGTTTTTGTGCCGACGTCTAAATACAGGTTTGGGAAGACGCCTTTGCGCTGGTCAGCATAACGGTTTGTGCCGGACTTCGAAAACGGCAGTTTGTCGATACTGCCTTCGGTGAACTTGATACGTTGGGTTGCCATGGAGGCCTCCATTTTTGCAATTATTTTGCAATTTTCGTATCAACCACCACCGGGTCTGCTCAACCGAAGTGTCTGTATTTATTAGGTAAAAGCAACATAAGCCACCGTCAGCAACCCAATTTTCCCGTATTTGTAATCAGTAGGTCCGCGGTTCGAGTCCGTGTGGGGGCACCATTTCAACCGATTGATATTAAATGACAAAGTGAGCGCTCAGCCGTTCGCATTAGTGTGTATTTTCAAACGTTTTTCAAACACACCGAAGAATCGAATAATGGTACCATGTTTAGCGATATTCCGCATCGTTCAAAGGAATGGCCACTAAATATGGTTGGTGAATTGGGTTGGTTTGCGCTAAAACGCAGATAGTTCACCACTAACAAACTTGGGAACGTAATAAGAAGACGAAACAGAGGCGGGTATAATGAACTTCATCGCGTTAGAATCAGAACAGAAGCTACGCGGTGGATACTACACGCCTGCCGACCTCGCTAATTTCTTAACCCGATGGATAGCTCCGAGCGCCGGAACCCGCGTGCTTGAACCAAGCTGCGGAGATGGCGCATTTTTCCCAACGCTTGATGGATCTGACGCAACAGTTACGGCATTCGAACTATCGCCAGAAGAAGCTGCAAAGGCTTCGGCGCGTGGTCTGCCGGATTGTACCGTTCACAATCGAGATTTCTTAAGTTGGGCGCTGGCAGCGGAACGCGGCCAGTTCGATGCGGTCATCGGCAACCCACCGTTTGTCAAGTACCAGTATCTCCCGGCGGACTTCCAAGCCAACGCTGAACGTGTGTTTGCGCGTCTCGGCTGCAAATTCACGAAACACACTAATGCATGGGTTCCTTTCATTCTCGCGTCGATGGACCTGCTGCGCCCCGGTGGGCGGCTAGCGATGGTGGTTCCGTCCGAGATCGTGCACGTTATGCACGCGCAATCCTTGCGAACCTATCTCGGACAGCAATGTCGCCGCATAGTGATCGTAGACCCTCAAGAAATCTGGTTCGAAGGCACCTTGCAGGGCGCGGTCCTGCTGATGGCCGAGAAGAAGGCTGCGCCTGATGTCCACGGCGAAGGGCTAGGCATTCACCGCGTAGCCGGTCGCGACTTCCTACGCGAAGACCCAGAAGCAGTTTTCAACACACCCCGAGCGATCAACGGAAAGACTGTTCAAGGCAAGTGGACACGCGCACTGGTGCCCACCGCGACTCTATCCACCCTCGAAGCCTTAGAAGAAGATTCCAGATTCTGCCGCTTCGACGATGCCGCTAAAGTGGACGTGGGCATAGTCACGGGTGCCAACAAGTTTTTCCTCGTCACAGACGACGTTGTGCGACAGAACGGACTGGAAAAGTGGGCGCATCCAATGTTTGGGCGCAGCGACCATTGCCCCGGAGTGATCTATGATAACGCGCAGCACGCCCGCAATGCGGCTACAGGCAAGCCTACGAACTTCCTGTGGCTCGACAGTTCGGTTATGGATAGTGCCAAAGGTCGCGCTTACATCGCTTCGGGCGAACACGAAAAGCTCCACGAGCGATATAAATGCCGTATCCGAAAGCCGTGGTACACGGTGCCTTCGGTGCACGCTACCGAGGTTGGAATGCTCAAGCGCAGCCACAACACGCCCCGCCTAATTCATAATCGTGTCGGGGCCTACACAACCGATACCGCCTATCGCATTCGTGCCCTTCGCGGTACAGCGGATGCTTTGGTTTATGGCTTCTACAACAGCCTGACCGCCCTCAGCGCGGAACTGGAAGGGCGTCACTATGGCGGTGGTGTTTTAGAGCTGGTGCCCAGCGAAATTGAGAAGCTGCTGTTACCTGCACCCGAAGGCATCTCCCCAAATGTTGAGAAATTGGACCGTATGGTGCGCGAAGATTCTGTGGCGGACACGCTGGAAGTGCAATCAGAAGATGTGCTTGGTGCTCTGACTAAGGCTGAACAGATGGACCTGCTTGCCGCTTGGGCTACTCTACGCGACCGCCGCCACCGAATTCCTTCTTAGTCGATTTCCAAAGTGAAGCGCGAAGGATCTTCGTTTTCGCGGAACAGTTTCAGCACGCGATCCAGCAAATCCTCTTTAGCAACGAGCGGTTTGGCATCGCCCCAGTGTAAGCCGGTCATGCTGTTGCGCTGCCGGTAGGAAGCTGTGTCAGTCCGCGTATTGTGCGAGAGGTGCATAGTGTGGACTCCGTAATCCACGTCTTTCACGATTAGTCGAATCTGCGCCTCTGCCCGTTCAATGTGGGCCCGTGCGGGAGCAGCGTCAGGTTCCCAGTCCAACGCCGCAAACACTTCGTCTCGGAAATAGTGTCGTTGGTCGATACCTTCCATTGCGCCAACACCTAGAAGCATAGAGCCAGTGGGGCTGGTGTTCGCGCCAGTGGGAATGTTCAAGTGGCGACGGGTCAGACCATTGCTTAGTATCGCAGAAATCGCGACATAGTTACATTTCCTCACCGGGCGCAAGCACTTCACCGACATTCTCAAAATCGTCGCCACTGGCAACCATGCATGTTATCCCATTGTCCAACGTCATAATAATTGTCCACGTGCCGGTTTCCGCAGAGGCAAACAACTCCATTAAAGCTCCATCTGAATCAAGACCGATTGATTGCTGTGTTTCACCGAATTTATTTTCGAACCAGTAGAGTGCCACTTCTCGTGGGGCGCAGTTCTGTGCCTGTGCCAAAGTCCCAAAGAAGATCAGAGCAAGTGTCAGTAGCGCGCGCATCACCGACACCCGGCGTCATGCCCGGCCACCACGTCGGCAACCGCCCCACCCGTCACGTCATTGATACCGGGATCGGCCAGCGCAGCATCAGCCAGATTGTCAATTGCCCGGCTGTACGTTGGACCGCAGAACGCCGCGTCACTTGTCGCGCTGCTGCAACCTGTCACGCCAACCAAGATTAGAACTGTCACCATGAATCGCATCGTCGATCCTTTCGGTTGTTTCTAGTTTTTCGCGGGTCTGTTTTGTGCGTTCGGACTTCTTGCCGGAACTGCGGGCGCTGAACCACGTAGCCGCCAAGGCGATTGCCCCGGCGATGTACGGCCAGAACTCGGCAATCAGTGAGGAAATCAAGCCGGTCATCAACGTCTCCCCCGCTTCCAGTCCTTCCAACGGGACAGCATGACCAGACTGACGCCTATCAGTGTAAGGGCCACGAAGGCCCACTGGATTGCCTCTGCATGCTGTATGAGGGGTTGAAGCTTGCTAGCGGCCCCTTGGGCATCAGCTCCCAGCTTTGCCAGCTCTCCAGCGGCGACAGAGCCCGTGGTGCCGATAGCGGCACCTGTGCCCCCTGTCATTGTCTTGGATTGGGACAAGCCGCGAGGAGCCTTGCGATTGAGCCACGGTCCGACCTTGAAGCCAGGGCAGGCTTTGGCGGCGACCTCGTTGTGACCAATCACTTTTTTGATGGAAGGGAATTTTCGACGCAATTCAGCAATTCGTTTGCGAAGCGCGACCGCTTGTTCATGTGTGAAATGATCCTCGAACTGGTCATTTTCCGAGGAAGCCGCCCCGCCAATCAGACAGAGGTGAATCGTCCGTTTGTTGTGGCCTCTTGCTCCCGCTGTGACATGTTCCCAAGGGTCCCCGTCGTTATCCAGATCGCGCCCGATAGCCTCATCGCCATTGCGGCCAATGATCCAAGCGTAGCCGTTCCCCAGCCAGCCACGATCCTCGACGTGCCAGCGTGTGATTTCGTCGCGCTGTTCCTCAACCGATGCATCAGCCATCCAGCCCGTATGTGTGGCCGAACAATGCACCATGATCGTGTCAACGTGTCTCATATTCCGTCCTCCAGGATAAACGCTTCGGACAGGAAGCTCCCCGCGATCACGCGGTCCCCATCGAAGAAGCGATAGTCAGTTTTCAGGTTGTGAGCGCCAACCGGCAGGTTGGGTTGCTCTTGATGCCCGATCCACCACCAAAGAGGGTGATAAGTGCAGTATTTGGTTTCTGTGGAATATGGGATTTCCGTTGACCATTCCCGGTCGTCGTAATGGTTACGATCTTCGGTCAGGTTACGCATGGACGTTCGATACTGGCCCGGGCTATTCGTCAGAAGCACAACATCCGCCGCCACAAACAGATCATCGCCCGGAGCGATGCTGTCGGCCTCGACCCCGCTTTGAATGCAGGTATCGGAATCGCCCCCAATCTCACTGAGTGCAACCACTCGAATAGAGCGCACTTCGATGTACGAACTGATATCCGGTTTGGTTTGGATGCTAAAAATGATGTACCCAAGACCGATCAAAAGGACGCCCGGCATTATCTTCAGGCGAATTCGTTGCACTCTATCCATTACGAACGTCCTCGAATGATTAACAGGAAACTTCGCAGTCGGACCGGGTCGGTGATGATTTTGCCGATCAACTCACCGAAAGCTGCCCAAAACCCGGCAACGGGTATCAGGTAGATTTCTCTGGGCCACCCCGCCATATCCAGAGTGGCTTCGGTCAAGAGCCAGGACCAAACCAACCCAACCGCGATCCCACGAAGCGTCAGTCTTGCGCCCTCGCGGCCCTCAACTGGTCGACGTATGAAAACAGCACCGGCTGCGGCGGCTACCCAGAACACACCCGGATATCCGGTCCAATGTTCCACCATCAGGCCAAACGACCCGAAGCCGCTGACTTTTGCCGCAAAGGTCGCAGCATCGATTGCCGCTTGTGATTTGATTGTCATGTCTACTCACTCAGTTGATCGTTTCAGATCACCGGGGATTTTTGTTATTCGCCGCCCGGTACGGGTTTCTCAGCGCATTGGAGTGCATCAGAAAGCGCCGAAAGCTCTCTCTTGAGTGCGGCAATTTCAGCCTGCGCGTTAACCAATTGGTCCAGCGCAGAATTCCGCTGATCCTGGAGTGCGGCGTAGTAATCTTCCGGTGACGCTCTAACTGTGGTCATTGCGGCGGTGCCTCCTATGGTTCGATTGCAACTTGCTGTGCAGCACCCGACGGGAACACCGCCATCAGCCGCTGTTTTCCGCCGCTCACATCACTGTAAAGTCGCACCGCTCCCGATGCTGGCGCAGAGGGTGTCGAGGGCACAGTCAGCATTTCCACGTGCCGTGTATCGATGGCCACCTGGTAGTCCGCTGTAGTGGTTGAGCTGCGCCCGAGCGCAACACCCCGTGCGTGGGCTGCGACAGAACTGTGTCCGAGCGCTACACTCTCGGTGCCGGTGCATTGCGCGAATGTTCCGAGGGCCACGGTGAGCGGATGCTGAACGGTAACCGAGTGCCCGATAGCAACGAAGTTGTCAGTGCCGCCGGTGATCGTCTGAACCGCGCCGATGGAAACGAAGTTTTCCGATCCTGACATGTCCCGCGAAGGCCCGATTAGAACACCGTTCTGACCCGCTATTGATTGCGTGCCGATAACAGTCGACGTTGACCCCTGCGCTTCGGCAAACGCACCCACGGCGACACCTATCGGTCCCGACGCCACCGCGTTTGAGCCGATGGCTGTCCCATTGGTGCCGGATACGTTCGCGGACATGCCAACCGCACATCCACCGGCAACGGACACGACCGCGCCATCACCACACGCCATCCCGCGGGATTGGTAGGCTGTATAGCTCAATCGCCCACCGCCAATGACACCTCTGTCCAGACGATCAATCCCGCCGCCGTTTGATATCCTGCCTTCGACCTTTTTGATCCCGACCGCACTCGCTGAACTGGTGACGGCTATGATCGTTTTCCATGGCGTCACAACGATGTTGCTAAAGTAATTCACTTCCCCGGAACCCGGGACGGTGGCGGCCGCGCCCTCCCAGACTATCCCGGCTTCAGAACCATTAGAGGCGAAGATGGTTAGCGGATTGTAGGCAGCGCCGTCTACATAGTTTGAGTAAAATCCGAAGTAGATAATGCCCGTTTCGGGATCGAGATGTGCGCATTCGCCAAAGCCGTTCACGCCGCCGCGTCCGGTTGGCCATTCCATCAATGGTTCTACCATCATGTCGGATGTAGTCGCGCCACGCTGGACAACCCACAATCCGGTGAAAAACCCGTCCGAGGCGCAAACAATCCCGTGTTCGGTCGGGAAAATATTGGTTGGCTCACCACCACCGCTCGCGCCGGCACCCAGTGTTCCATCGTCAATGCGTGTCCAGGAAATACTGCCGCTGGTCGCGGGGGACCAATAGATACCCCGGCTTGATGTGTGCCCCTCAACAAGGAAGAAAGCATCTTGATCTATGTCGTAACAGGCGCCGTGCAGGTGCGTGTCTGTGTAATCACCCGGGTGTTCGGTGGCCGCGTCATAAACAGCGGTCCAGTTATCCCCGCTGTCAAACGTGGCCCAGGCGTTGGTTGAATCTTCCCAACCCGAGCCAGCCGAGCCGGTCGCACACTCTGACACGATCATTTTGACGCCGTTCGATCCAGCCGTGCTGAATGGGCGGAAAATAGCATTTCCGCCATTGTTCGACTGCTTCAGAGTCCAGCTTACCGAACCGCCCCAATCGGTTGACTTGTAAATACCGGAAGATGTGACAAACACCATCTCTCCGTCGCTCATCAGCTCCATCGCAACGGGCGTGGAAGGGATTGCACCCACAAGCGTCCACACCCCTCCCTCAACTATCTGGCTGTAAAGATTTGTTCCGTGAAATCCGTACAGAACATTGCCGATAGTTCGAAACGGTGTTGGATCACTGGCGCTCGACGTGAAGCTGGCATAGGTCGCGGCACGCAAAATACCAATCTGCCCACCTCTCGCCTGGTCCAGATTAGACGGTTGTTTAACCAATCTTACACCACCAACGGTGGCATCGGTGTATTCAACTGCGTCCGATGCTGCGACTTTGTACCGTAAGCTTCCTGCGGTGATATAATCACCTGCCTGAACGGTAAACTGCGCGCCATCTCCAGAATATCCGATAATCACATCGTTGTCGGCAATGAGATCCGCAACCTCTGCAAAGTATGCTCTATCGACCACCGACAGCGCGTTGGTTCCTGCGCGATCCGCGTCCGCCTCTGCATCAGCCGCGGCCTGTTCTGCCGCGGCCTGAGCCGCGATGGCTGCGTTGTATTCGGCTTCGGTAAGGACACTGTAAAACGCCGGATCAACAATCGCGCCGCCCGCTCCCAATAAGTCAGATAGATTTACCGGGCCACTTCCGTCCAGAACTTGGAATCTCCCCAACGTGTACGTACGGACATCTTCCCCCAAAAGAATGCCATGAATTACGGCGGTGTAGTGGGTTCCATTCACGCCATTATCGTTCGCCCACAACTCAACGGTGCCCTGCCCCAATGTGTCCAGTTCTCGGATAATTGGTTCGGGTGCTATTGACGCCGTGCCGTCGAAATCGGGGCCGGAGAGAAGAATGTGTATGCTTACACTCGTAAATACGGTTCCGTCCGGTAGTGGCACATCTATGTTTACTGTTTCTGTATTAAGAGTCATTTGAACACGCCAAGTTGCCCCGAAAATCGAGGTGAGGAAATTCTGTTTGAAGGTGCTGGTTCGGAGTTTCGCGGTCGATTATACGTCGGTTGGTATCGCAAAAATTTCGTCGAGAAGGGCTTGGGCCCCGTTCCCCGAATGAGCTACCGCCAAAGACTGCAAGAGCGGATCGTTGTATCGGATCGAGGTGGCCGCAGCCCATTGGATTTTCGCCGCGGTGGCCTCGTCTGGATTTAAGGAGGCTATGAAAGCATCAAAGGCTGTGGGCCATTCTCCCCTTGCGGCGAACACAGCATCCTCTTTGGTCAACACCCCCACTCGGATAGTCGCCAAACAGAAGTCAGATCGCGAGAGGCTGGCTTTAGATCGAATACCCATCCGGTCCACCGGTGGGGGCACATACGGTGTCACGTCTCCAAACTCGCCGCTTACGGCCTTGGCCCACAGAACCTTCGTGTACGGCTCAATGACGAACAACGAACCGTCGTCTAAAGTTGCGACGATCTTCTCCTCGGAAACGTATTTCAGGGAAGTGAAGTTCACGGTGAAACACCTTGCACACCAAGCGCGAAAAACGATGTCGAACCATCGCCAGTACGTCGGAACTCTATAGCATCGTAAGTTGTTCCAAGCGCGACGATCGCGCTGAATGTCGCGGCCTTCGTGACCGTTGAACCTTCGGCGACTGTCACACCTATAGTCCAACTCCCCCAAGTTGATCCGTTGTCTGTAGAAAGACGATACTCGAAAGTTTCGGTCTCATCGCCGCCGGAGCCGCTGCCCGTTACCGAACAAGTCGCGACAACAGCGATCTTGTCGCACCTATCCAATCCTGTGAAAGCCGCGAAGGTGCTGGCGATCAAAATATTCATCGCTTCGCTTTGGATTTTTGGTGCGTTCAAAGATCCCTCAGCAAGGGCCATGGGATTCCGCGCGACCATTTCCGCCCATTCGGCCCTTATCGGTTTTTTAGGATCAGTTTCACCCGTAATCGGATCACGCCAAGTCGTCATTTCATTACCTCAACTGATCTCGTAAAGCTCGCTGCCGTCGCTGAAAAAGTCCCCGGTGTTCGGGCCGAACCATGCCCCGCAAGCCTTCTCCTCATCGGTCGCCAAGTCGTAATCGGGATATGTATTTTCTGAGAACCTGCCGAAATTACCGATCAACAAGTACCGCTGCACCATGAATGTGACCTCACCATCACTGGTCGGACGAGATTTCGAGACGATCTGATATGCTTCCCGAGAAGGGTTCCCGGTCACATCTGCCGTTTCCGTACTTGTCAGATACACAACGTCCGTCAGACCAGCGGCACGATACTTCCGGTCTTTGACCGTGATCTTAAAGCGGGTTGGCGGTTCAGAAAATCGTTGCAAATAGCGTATCGAAGCAATTCGCACGGTGGCATCGGCTCCCTGATTGAGCCATCTGATTGCTTGCTTTTTGACCTTGGTGTCCCCATAGGCCCGTGGGTCTTTTGCATCGGCGTCCAGGCTGAATTCGCCCCGTATGAAATTGCCGTCATCAGTACCTGCGGTCGGATCGATTTGCTGGGACCAGAACAAAACCTCAGTCAGGCGTTCTTTATCGCGATCATCGCGGCTTATCTCCAAGATGTCGCCGTCTGCGATCTCCCAAGTCGTGTCGTCATCAATCGGCCTGTTCAGCTTGTAACCGACCTTTTGAGTGTTTGGGTTCCAGTAAACCGACACACCAATTGGCATGATTTCCGCTATCAACTTACTCACTTCGGTTGGCCGCGTGATGATCGCGTCCAAAACCGTACCCGGCGCCCATTCGTCGGTTTCCGCGTTCCACTCCGAAGTCGGGATGTACGACGCGGGAATTGGGGCGAAATCCGTCAACAAGGTCTCTATCGTCGTGTCGATCCGCTCCCTATCAACGCGAAGGCATTGTTGCACCGTCGCATCAACATCATGAGTTTGAGCCTCGGTGCCAAGCAGACCCCGACCTGATAAAGTCAAAACGTCTCCGGCCCGATCAAAACTGATTATCTCGTTGCCAATGGTGGCCCAACCACTCGCAGCATACTCGTCCCCCACGGTTGAAGGAATGAGCGTCAGAGAAGTGTCGTCACTCTCGACTTTCGCCGACAACTTACCTTTCGATGGTGCCGGAGCGAGTGCGTTTTCATTCTTGGCCAGATCGAGAATGTCCTTCCCGACAAATCTCCATGCGCCGGGTTTGGTGATGTCAAATTCGGTAAGCACGTAATGCCGCCGCTGGTCCTCAACGAAAGCCCCGTTTGTGATAGTTCCGTCGATTACCCGAAGAGGGCGGCCCGCAAAGTGGGGCCAACGCGATTTGAGTTTGCGGGCAAAAGAACCGCGCGTTTCCGGGTCGTAACCAGCTTCGTCTGTTTGGGCGATGCCTGAAAGACGTTCCGTCTGATACTTGTCGGTCAGGCGGTCGTGATAGGTGAAATCCAAGAGGTCGACCGTGACCTTGGCCCGACGCCCAAAGGCTGACAACTTGGGATCGGACCCAGCGAGATTTACCGTCGTATCTTCCTCTCGGATATTTCTGACCGCAGGAAAGTAGGTCTGACCTTTGGGTAGGTCCGACGAGCCAGTACAAAACCGAAATGTCAGAACTCCCAAGTCGATGTTGTCTTTGTCCTGGCAGGTCTTGAACGTGTTATAGCACTTTCGCACATTGAGGGCGTCAAGAGCGGCAGTGCAGGGCGCGGAACCATAAGTCAGATTGCAAAAGTCCACGTCGATTTCGATGAACGTAAATCGCTTATCCACGATAACCCCGTACGTTCAGATCAACGTTCATATAGACAGCATCTTTGAAACCGGGATTGATCGCCCGCCCATCGCGCCAACAATACCCCATATCATCGGACAAGGTGGTTGGGGCGCTGCAAAACACGAACGCATTCCCCTCATTGAACCAAACTCGAAAGCTTTCGAATTTGTCCAAAATGAAGTCTTTCTGCTGAACCTCTAAGTTAAGGTTCGCGGCAAAGCCGGAGCGGTGTACTTCAGATCCAAGGAAGTGACCGTTCCGGCTTCTTGACCGGCCCAATAGTTCTACATCATCGGCGAGATTCAGGGGCGTGTGGGGGACGCCAATCGTTCCCGGAACTGATAGCCGCCTGCAAATGATCGCCACCCCAACAAACGGTGTTGATGCCCCGATTATACGGACCCTCCACTCGTCCGAAGATGCCAACGGAAAGAAAATAACAAACGGATCGTCCGTAGCGGGCGTGACGGACGCCGATGTGATCCAAGTGGCCCCCGATAGATACTCCACGTAGACGGTGGACCCGCTGGACCCGAGCGTATGGGCCACGAACGCTGCGGCGTCTGCCAACCGGGCAGCACTCAAGACCACTGACAGTGTTGCGGGCATAACCGATGGCACCCAACCGTCAGACGTTGATTGACCCACGGCATTCGCAGCCGCGCCGTCAGCAGTTTCGGTGCTGCCGGTCAATGTCCCGTCCCGCAAGACATTCTCCCAGAGAATTTGCGGGGACTTCAGGTCAGGTTGTGGTGTCTTGAGGTGGATCACTTGGGTGGTTTTCCTAAGAGCTTAATACTTACATGCAAAGAACCCCCACCGAAGTGAGGGTTCTGGTTCGATTTTTTCGTTGGTGGTTAGGCGGTCATTTGAACCGCCCTGACCCCTGCCCCGATGTTGTTCATCGCATTGGCGTAAGCTTCGCCAACCATGTCCTCGTAGATGTACCCGAGGTCTAGTTGAAACCACTCGTATTGAGCTGCGAGGCCGTCAATAGTTGTGGCCTGCGTATTACAGATCAGCATGGCCAAGCGATGATGTTCTGCCGATGCGGCGGCGTCCTCTGGTGTACCGTCCACGCATTGCATCCAATGCTTGTCTACGGACTTCCATTCCTTGAGCCATTGCATGTGCGGGTCAGTTGGCTTTGCTGTGGCCATTGTGGCCAACGGAAGTGTTGCAGCTGCCGTCAATAGACTGCGACGGTTGAATTTTGCTTTCGAAGTTGATATGTTCATTGGTGATTTCCCTTAGCTGGGGTTTCATTATGAAGGGCTGCGCGGCGACCAAACCTTGCGCGGCCCTTCGGTTTTTTAGGCGGCTTCTGGATCGAGATACTGTTGAGCCTCTTCAACGATCAGGCGTGGGTGATCCTTCCAGATGGGAGCAAGGATCAATTCCATTGCTCGAAGTGCCCGGATGTGTTTTTCCAAGCCCTTTCTTTGAACAATTAAATCCCGAATGATGTCGGAGAATTCCTCTTTCGTCATGTGCGCGATCTGCTTGAAAAGTGTTTCGCCATCGCTCGACTTGACGGGATAAATCACCTCTGCATCTGGCTGCGCCAAATCAGGGTGCAGCGGCGCAAGGGCCATCAACTGCGACCGACTTACAGCCCGCGTCCTCTCCCGTATGCGATCCCTCAATTTTGCATTGCCCAATTCAAGCAATACTTCGCTCATTTCAGTGCCTAGGCTGGTGCGAACTCGCATCTCAACATCGGTATAACCAAACCCTTCATCTCCCTTCTTGGTGACAAGAGTTTCGATTGACTGATCAATTGCTGTGTTTAATAGACTCTTCTTGCGTGTCATGTGGTTGATTCCTTTCGTCCACTAGGTTGCGCAAGTGGGCGGCTGCTCTCCAAAGTAGGCCGTCCACTTCTTCCCGATATCGGGGAAGCACTTTGTCACCGACTTGCTCCTTGGTAAGTGCAGTGATCCATTTCAAATTATCCAATAGGTCCAACGTTACACCCGAAATCTCGCGGCGAGATTCTTGCTTTTCCTTACTCCAAGGGTGATGGAGCACCTCACCTGTAGACGTGTCCGTGTAGGTCATTTGAGGATCGGGAGGTTCAAACCCTTCCTTGGTATAGCCACCCGTTTCGTTGCGGACGTAACCCGGTTTTGCACTGCCGATGTTTGCGGTGTTCTGGGTGTAGGTCGTACCGTTGCGGGTGACCTTTCGCTTCGGCTTATCTTCCAACGGTTGGAAGATATTATCTGTGTTTGGAACACAGATAGCTTTTCGCACATCACCCACAAATTTGTTTCCAACACGACACTGGCGGGCGATTTCCCGGTCTGACCACTGCGCCCACTCCGGGTCATTCAATAGGCGGCTAACAGCCTGTCTCTTGTCCTCATTGGTTCGGCGCGCACCATGTGCGGCATTGGCTCCGACAGAATAAAGTACAGCATTCCGCAACGAGCCTTGCCGAACATCTGCATTGATCTCTAGCAGTCCAGCACCTTCAGCTCCAACTACACGGTGAAAGCCATCAGCCAACCAATAGTTTGAGCCATCAAAGAAAACGGTAACCGGCGGAAACTCATCACCTTCAGACATTGCCAAAGCGTATTCTTCTGCGACGGTCACATTAGTGCCCACACGGGGTTGAGTTCCCCCATCGCGCCGGATTTTTGATATGTCGAGATAGGTCGTCATTAACTGCAATCCCTACAACCGATTTTCGGTTCTTTGTGGTTTATCTTGAACTGGTGTGCTCAAAGTTTCCTCTGGCGCTTCCCCTACGAAGTTTCGCAGGCCAGCGTCGATAAGCTGCCTAACCATTTCGCCTCGTGAAGAAATGCGACGCGCAAATTGCAAATCCTCTATTTCGCCCAGTTCACCCTTGGTCAGCATGACTGTTATCGGGTGTTCTCGCAGTGTCGACATTGATGCATCCTATCTTGGTAACGCAGTGTTCGATTAACCTAATAGGATATTATGTTAGTACTGTCAACGGCACTTGAATGTTAATGAAGCGTGATGCAAGTGTGGCTCATGGCTGAGAAAAAAGATAAAGTTGTAACCGTCCTGCTGTCTCCATCGGAGCTTAGCGCTATTGATGACTGGCGATACGAACAACGAATCCCTTCTCGAGGCGAGGCTATCAGGCAACTCATCCGCCTTGGTTTCAACGTTGCTGTTTTCGGTGGCGGCAAAAATCAAGACGGCAACCAGTAACATTGCGCTACCCTGTCTTCCCCACTATGTTCTGATCATGGCCGACGTAACCAACGAACTTATCCTAGAACACCTGAAAGCTATTCAGGCGAAGCTGGCTGACATGTCGGCTGATATTGCTGACATTAAGGCTGACGGACGCGCACACCGCTCACTTACTACCGGACTGGTCCAGAGTGAGGATTTGCACGGCGGTCAGATCGCTTCAATGCAAGCCCGGTTGGAGCGCATTGAACGTCGCCTCGATCTGTCGGAACAGTGAGGCCGATATGCCCGTCAAGCTAACTAAATACGATCCCGCAACTGATCTGAGAAATCCCAAAGATCAAGCCGATCTGATTGCGGAAGCCATTAAATCAGGCGACCCTAAGTTCATTAAGGCAGCGACCGATACAAGTGCGAGGGCGGACGCCCACCTCTGCACTCGCGACTAAGGTTGTTCTTTCCCTCCTGTGTGGTTAGCGTGATCGAATGTATAGATTAATCGCTTTGCTACTCGCACAACCTGCCTTCGCTCAGGAGCCAATTCCTTTAGATGATGCGATTGCAGCGATTGAAGAAACAGAAGTTTCCTTCTATGGAAAGATCGCCTTTTCTGAGCGAATCTTGAACCAATTTTACGTTATCCCAGAAGGCCACGACAAAACTATTATAGCGACTTTATCCGTTGATCGGGACACGTTTAAAGAAGTCGAAAACTGTCCAGCCCGGAGCGAACCTAGAGTCACCTGTCGCGCCAACATGTTGGCAGAGTTGCGGATTAAAGACGGCTTGCTAACACTTCTCATTTACTCAATCATTGACCTTGAACGCTCTGACTAATCAGGCCCTCGCGACCTGAAACACTACTCCCCTATTGTCGTTTTCCTCAAACACCGCATCGAATATCTGCTGTGTGCTGTCACGCAACATATCTGCAAAGATGCCCCCACCTTCGATATTCACGCGAACCTCGCGCGGTGAGTTCGTAACACCAGCTACCGTCGGCTCACGTGACGAACCACCGCCTCCTAGCCCACCGCTACTACCGTTGCCCCCAAACGCCTGGGCAAGCCCTGTGGCCGCGATTATGCCTATCTGTGCTGCACCGAAGGCCTTAATGCGTGCGGCGGCTGGTGGACCAGCTATCGGGCCGAGTTCTGCCAGTGCACGAACAGCAGCGGCGGCTGTGTTCTGGATCGTTGATGCGATTGCGAGGCCTTTGTTCAGTGCGATTTGTGCAATCGCTGCCACGCGCGACTTACCGGCCAATGCACCAAGAAGATTGCCGACCAGATCAACCGTTTTGCGTCGGGCGTCGACTTCGTGTTTGTTGGTGCGATCCCCAAGTTCCAGACGGCGGGCCTGATACTCGGCTTCAAGGCGATACTTCAGTTCAAAATGTTCCTGTTCGCTCAGCAGTTCTTCCGCACGGCGATCCGTGATGATTTCGAGATTTTCCAAATGCCATTCGTCCAAGACCTCTCGTTCGGACATCAGACCTTGTTGAAGCTGCTCAAGACGGGACTTGAATTCGTCCTGCGTCGCCGAACCACTACCACCTACACTCGGAATGCTTACAGATGGAATTGTCGGCGTGGTAATCACAGGCGTGTTGGGTAGTTGCCCACCACGCAACCCATCATCGGGCGCGCCTGAAGTTGCTGACGATGCCGCTGAAATCAACGAAATCAATTGGGTCGCCTTTGCGAGCGCGGGGTTGAAGGCCTCGGCCAGTAGTTTCGAAGCGTTTTCACTAAACGAACCGGCTGCCTGTTCCGCTTGAAAAATTTTAGCATCAAGAAGGCTGGCTTGGGTTTCAGATTTAATTATTGCCAGAGAAACCCTTTCAAACGCGCTCTCCATTCCAGGTATTGTACTGAGGCCCGAAGAAATAAGACGAAGTACACTGGTCCAACCTTCCTGAACGCTCAGCATCAAGTTCAGATACACCAGTTCAAGCTGGGCCATCACCGCATCCCACGCCAGCCGGAAAATCCCCAATGTGTCGACCATCCCTCTAAACGTCAGGCCAAAAATCTCACCCAAAGCCGAAAACATGGCACCAGTGCTTCCCAATTCATTCCTCAGTTCGAGGAACTTGTTGATCAGGAAGCCGGTGCCAACCACCAATGCGCCGATCCCAGTCGCGATCAGAACACCCCGCAGTGTCACCAAGGAAGTCACTAGGCCCAGTGTTGCCGTTACAGCGCCGTAGATGGCCGGGGTGTACGTTATGGCGAGCGCACCGGCTGCGGCAATCACGTATCCCGTCAGGTCGCCAATTGCCTCCAAGCCCCCTGACACGCCCCGCACGAGGTCAGTGACTCCCTGCGTGGCCCCCCTCAAGGCATTGGTCAGGCCAGCTTCGCCCATCGTCAGTATAAGCCCAGACATCGCCGAAACGAGACCTGCGATATCGCCCCCCAAGTTGTCCCGCATGGTGTCTGCCATGCGTCGAGCTTCACCGTCTGCCTGCGTCAGTTCACCGCTGAATTCGCGAAGCCTGTCGGATGCTCCGGCCAATACAAGAGCGCCCGAGGCCGCTTCGCGCCCGAAGATCGTCATGGCGTCTGCCGTCGACAGACCAACCGAGCCGAGCCGGTCCATAATATCTGCAAGATCGTCGGTGGCCGGGTTAACATCCGCCGCCGTCAATCCATATCGGGCCAGCGCGTCGCGGGCCTGATCAGTTGGGCCAGTGAGCGAAGCAAGCACACCCCGCAGGGCCGTACCCGCCCGTTCGCCTTGAATGCCCGCGTCCGACATCACGCCAATTGCCGCCGCCGTGTCACTCAGAGATATATCGAGAGCCGCCGCGACTGGGCCTACTGTCGACATGGCGGCTCCGAGTTGCCCGACCGTGGTGTTGGCCCTGCTGGACGCAGCCGCGAGTACATCAGACACCTTTGCAGAACCCAAGGCGTTAATCGAAAACGCACTCATGATGTTCGACGCCGTATCGGCAGCCTGTGCCAATTCCAATCCCGAGGCGGTGGCTAAGTTAAGCACGTTCGGTAAGGTATTGATGCTCTCGGTCGCGGAGAAACCCGCCATACCGAGGAACCGTAGCCCGTTCGCCGCCTGTGTGGCGCTGAACTCAGTTGTGGCTCCCATGTCCCGCGCAAGATCGCGCATGGCAGCCAGATCGGCGGCGCTGGCCCGTGTGACCGCACCAACGCTGGACATCGATGTTTCAAATTCCGAAATTCCGCGAATAACTTCTCGGGAAGCAAAGAAACCGATAAAGGCTGCTGCTGCCGCTCCGATACTGCGTCCCATGTTGGACATCGCCCGCTCTGTGACCTTAGCAGACCGGCCCACGCGACGCCCTGTGCGCTCACCGGTCGCAGCGAACCGATCCAATTCAGCCCGACCCCTCGCAAGATCGTCTGTCCGCGCCCGAAATCCGAGTTCAGCTATGTCCATTGTTCATACGCTCCACCGGTGGAATACAAAGGGGGTTTTGCCCGTCAAACTTGGCCGACACATAAGCTCTGCTTGCCGCCATCACGGTCTCAAATTCCCAACGTTCAAACTTCAATTGACAGGCCTGCGCATAGGCCAGCAACTCTTGCCAAAGAACGGGTTTTTCGTGTTCGCCATCCATGCGCGAAGGGCCAAGCTTAAACAGACAATCCAGCAAATATTCCCCGGGCAATCCCGCTTCGATTCCTTCGGCGTGGCCCAGAAACTTTAATCGGTTTTTCTTCTGGTCTTTGGGGACGGAATGTAACCAGCCGAACTGGGCAGCCTGTATGATCAGGCGCTCTTTTCGGCTTTCGAATAGTTTCCCAAGTCACCTGCGAACCTGAGAACCTGTTGTGCAAAACTGGCACCTTTCCAGCCCTGCTTTTCTTCGGCCATCAGATCCTTGATTGAAACGAATGTCAGATCGAACAGCCAGTGCAAATCGGCCTGCGAGGTTGTGCAGGGTTCATTTCCGCGGTCAATGTTTACGCACTCTGCAACCAAAAGACTTGCGCTCTCGATCAGTTCCAGATGGATGGTCTCAAGGGCGCGGTTTTTATCTACGTCATCACCATCACTCGCGGCGGCCATCTTGGCCCGTGCCACTTCCATCGATTTGGCCTGAACATTGCGCGACTGAGTACCGAAGACCATCAGGCCACACGGTTCTTTGCCGTCCATGATCGGCTCACCCGTGGCTTGGTTTTTCAGATGCAGAAATTGTGGAATTTCGGACGCGCTTCGGCTGTCTTCCTTAGTGAAATCCATGGTTAAATCCTTCGGTTCTGGTTCAGATCGGGCCGAGACAGATGAACCACGCCCACCCCGGCCCTACCGGCTAGGCCGGATCAGACACTGACATCGGCGTAGTTTGTGGTGATGTTGTACGTGAAACCAGCATACGACGTTGTGCTGCGCTCGTTCCGCTTCCACCCGGTCACTGGTCCCGCGATGTATTGGATGGTACCGCCGGGTTCGGTGATCCGCAGGCTGTGTTCACCGCCCAATGCATCAGATGCGGTCTTGGCCGCTGCCTGCCCGGCGTCTGCCGGGACTTCTCGCAGCGCAATGGCGATGGTGGTACCGGTCTTAACGCCCTTGATCGTACGATTTCGGCCCGCGGTTACATCTGGGATGGTGATCGTTTCCTGATCGTCCCCAACTTCACCAACGGAAACCAGACCGTTAACGGCCACGAAGGTCAGCGCCTCAAATCCGGCTTGGTCAATCGTGGCCGGAGCGCCCGTTGCGATGGCAATCGTTGTGCCAATATCATTTGTGCTCATGTTCTTGCCCTTTCGGCGTTGTGTGGCGCGTAGTTAAACGCAAAAGACCCCACTTAGTGGGGCGTGGCGCAAGCGCGCCTACAAAGCCCGATCAGGGCCTATTCAGTGAAAGTTAGGTTGTTGATGGTTTCTCCGCGTCGACGGTCCAACCCGCCTGCTTCCATACTTTGACATCGTCCTTCTGGACGTTGGCGTGCGCGGTCTGGTAGCGATCCGTTTTTGTCATAGCAACGCGGTCATCTGTTTTCTTGGTCATTGGATTTTCCTTCAGGTAAATGAGTAACTGCCCCGGATGATCACCGGTACAGAGTAGGTTGGCCCCGGCAGTGGAGGGCGGGGCAATGGCGCGTCCAAAATCGTTAAGGTGCCGATACGGGTTCCCGGTGTGAAACGATTGACCAGCGCTTTGACCAGAGCATCGTTTTCCGTCGTGTACTCATTGCGGGTTTCTACCCGTACAACGATCTCAGGTGAGGCGTCTGTTTCGCCGCCGTGTGTCGCTGTTCGCTGCGCACCTCCGGCGATTTCAACAACATATCTCGGCAGCTCTTTACCCGGTCCGTTTGGTAACGCGATATCGGTGCTCCCCGGCATATCTATGAGATGCTGAACCAAAAGCTGATGACCGTCCGTGATGCTCATTCTTTAAATCTCGCGGCGTTTGCGTCGACGATGTTTGACCATTGCTGAACTGCGTTTCTCACAAAAAACCGGCCCGGAAACTTGCCCGAAACCCCGTACTCCTGCGGGCGCGCATGGCCCGCAGTGAACACAGCCTCAACAGTATCCCCCAAGTTCATCCCGGCAACGAGGGCTGCGTAGCTGATGTCGCCGCTTCCGGCGACACTGCCGTTCACTGATCCAATTTGCGAGTTGATCAGCTCTCCTTCGTCAACTGGAACGAAGCCCTCTTGGTAAGAACCGGTTTCTTTGATGCTGGCCTGACGGCGCGTCATCAGTTCTCCGACGTCCTGGATCGATCCTTTGGCCACCAACTCGGCATTTCGGGTGGCTTTTTCAGTCCATTGCCGGATGTCGGCGATCTGATAAACGGTCATGCTGCCAAGGCCGCCCAATCAATTCTAAACCGAGCGCTGCACCGACAGTTAATCAGCTCGGACGCTGGTGCGCCGTGGCTGGTATCGTGCGGATAAAGCAACCTCGCCCCGGTTACAGGCGAAACAAATATCCCCTCCCAGTCCACGCTTTGGGCGTTCAACTCGCGGTGGCTGTCCCTCGTTCGCACACCGGGCGTTGCATCCCAAATCTTGGTCACAACATCGGCCCTGATTTTGCCGTCGTCGATCATTTGCTGAATCGCTTCAGCTTTCCCGGCGTTCATTGCCCGGTTCGTTTCCGTGCGAGCGATGTTCTTACCACGCAGGGCTAAAAGTCGATCTGCGTAACGTCCGGTGATCCGGTTGATTTGTGTCTTTGTCAGGGGTGCATTTTCTCGCACGGCCTTCTGAATGGTTCGGTCAAAGCGTTTGTCGCGCCGTGAACGCCTCATATAGTCTGACATTGAGTCAATGCCCTGTAATTCCCTGCGGGCCTTGCGAACCGCCTCTGCTTGCCTGCTGTGAAGCCCGATCAGACCCCCGCGTCGCTGATTGCCGTCCAGACGACCAACAAGATCACGGGCAATCGTTCTGGTGCCTCTGTTCGTTTCCAAACCCTCAAGAATGGTTTCACGTATCAGATTTCGGGTGTTCTCCGATATCTCCGAAATCAGTTCCGCCGCCCTCTGACGTGCCCATGCCTCTGCCCGGGGGTGTCTCCCCTGAAACCGGACCAAGAGCGGCCCCGTATTCTGCCAAGGCTTTTTTGGCAAAGTCGATAACTGAAATATCGCCCCCTGCTCAAATGCATTGGAAATGGCCCGATCCAGCGGGGCAAAGAACTCGGCGCCAAGCTGAATGGCCCGTATCGCGGCAGCGATATCGCCCCGTGCAATAGCGGCCTCAAGTGCGGTTAGCTGTGCTGTGCTTTGAATGTCCTGGATGGCCCGCTCAAACGCGGTGCGCAATTGGGGTTCAATCTTGTCCAATGCTTCCAGAAAGGCGCGACGACTATCACGGGGCATCTTGCCCTACCTCTCTGCACTGTACATCCCACATCAAAACTCCACCGCCTGGTTTAACCGCGTTGACCGCAAGCATTCTGTACGTTTTACCGGAAACGATCAAGGAATCCCCGTTTCTCGGATCTGATTCTGCATCCGCAGCAATCAACGCCTGTAGATCCCCGATCCGAATGTTTGTACCGTCGCGGTCCCGATCTGAGTATTCCAACAAGATCAGAGTACACGCGAACGTGGTCGGAGCCGCTGGTGTGACTGGATATGAGCTTTCGTCAGCCACGCCGGGGCGCGAAATAGTTCCGGTCAGTTCACCGTCGCCCGTGGCCGCGCCCGCTTCAGCAATGGCGGCACTGACTTCTGCCGCGATATCGGTTCCCGCGCTCATCAGACCGCCATAATGCCCGTGGTCAGTTTTGTGCCAAGCACAATACCGGACAACAGATCATCAACGACTTGCAGGGTGATCTTGTAGGCGCCTTTACCCTTTTCACCAGTGACCGTCCACTTAACGCCCCTAACCTCTGTCAGAACCCGCTGTTCGGCGGCTGTGAAAGTTTTGTGGAGCTTGCCTGTATTCGCAAGATCGAAGGCCGCCGCTTCTGCGACTGAACCCTCGATTTCTGCCGGAACAGTAGCGCTGTCGATTGTGGTTCCGTCAATGTCTGCAGCGGAAGAACGCGGCCAATCTCTCGACTGGCCACGCCCGTTTGTTTTGACCCCCGGCCAACGGGCACGATACGTACCCTCCACCCATACCGTCGCCCGACGCAAGGACTCCTCCATCTTTGCGTCGGTGTATGCGGGTGTGGTGTAGTCAAAGCCGTTGTCGTTCCAATAGGACTTGGCATCGGCCAAGCTAATCAGGCTGTCGTCATTGGCTCCACCGGGAGTGACAGTGAGGGCCATCAGTTATCGGATGGTCCAGAAGTCGGCCCAACTTCGGCATCCGTTGCGTCAGTCGCATTGGTTGCATCTGTCACCTTGGAGGCATCGACCTTCTTGGCGGAAGCTTTTTTGGTGGTCGCGCCAGCTTTTGACGTCAACCACTCATCATCCACCCATTTCGCAATGGCCTTATTTTCCAGATGCTTCTTGGAAAGCTCACAAGAACCACCACGAGGAACGTCTGTCCCATCCGGAAGAACCAAGGCGCAAGGTCCAGCGTTTATAAATTGTGCCATTATGCAAGCCCTGTCACGTAACGCATCGCACCAGGGCGACGGATGTTAATCGGAGCGAAGCGGAACATGCCAAATACATCGATCTGCAACCCGCGCGATTGAGGCGGGATAAAGGTCAATGGCATGGGCATGTGCATCTTCACAACACTCGGATCGCGGCGATAGACCACCATCTTATCCGTAAGGCGATGATCCGCCTCAATGGTAAGCGGCTGGCCTGTGCGCGCCGTGTAGACGTTCGACCGGCGAATGAACTCAAGGATCGTCATGTCGCTGGTCGCATCAATACGCTTGGTTGCGATGATGCCGAAAGACGCAAGCGGGATAACAATAGTGTTGGCCCACTCGATACCCTTCGTTGCGTTCCAAACCCCGGTAATCGCGTTGTTGATATCCGTGAGGATTTGATCCGCAGTTGCCGAGGCCCAAACAGCCGCAGCAGCAGCCGAGGTAATGCCGGTCGTGTTGTACAGGCCTTCGACGTTCAGGTCTGTGTTGCCAACAAAAGCAACTTCATCAACCAGTTGCTCATAGGCCTGACGTGCTGCATCAGCACCATCAGACGTGAGCGACATGCCGAGCTGTTGGGCCGCACCAATTTCTTCGAGCGAGAACGAATAGCCGATACCGGCCATGTTGATGCCTTGCTCGAATTTGTTCATCATCACGTTGGCGAGAGGGATATCATCACCCTTGCCGTTGATGAATTTGGCCTTACCCGTTGAGTCTTGCGAGAAGTGCGTGACCGAAGGGGCAAACGCCGGTGCCGAGGTATCTACCGGAATCATCCGGGAATACTTGATCTCGGGGTACGGCTTTTTCAGCACCTCACTTTCAATGTGGGTGCGTTGGGACGTCACAAAGCCAATAGCGGCCTGTGCGTCCATCATGTGGACAGGAACGGGAGCGTTCATGATTTCAGGCCTCCTTAGCCCAGATAGACGCGTACGAGTTCATTGAGAGTCGCTGTGGTCTCGAACTTCGCGCCGGTAATTGTGGTTGCAAGTCCTGCACCAATCACGCCGGTTGCGGCTGTGAAAGTTACAGGGTCGGATGGGTCAACAGCCGTTGAAGCAGTTACCCAGATCGTGCCTTTGCGCATGACGCCGGCAACTTCGCCCACGTCAAACTTATCGGCGTCACGGCTCTTGTCAGCAACAGTGATACCGTCGAAGCCTGCACCCGACAGTTTGACACTGCCGTCTCCGGTGCCTCGACCCACGGCCAAGCCGAAGGCAACTTCCGCCGTCTCGACAACCTTGGACGCGACATCACGTGCGGTTTGACCTTCCGCCACCATGCCCGCAAACGCGGTTGGCTGATTGGCGTCATAAGTCCCAATGTGATCTTGAATAGGCATGGATCAGGCCTCCTCTTTCTGGGGTTCGCCCTTCCAGGCATCGGCAAGACTGGTGCGGCGGTCCGAATAGACCTTTCCGAGATCGTCTTGGGTTTTCTTGGCGTCTCCGAGTGCCAGTTTCAGAGGATCGTCGCCTACCTTGTCAGCATCTTCGACCAGCACGTCGAAACGGGCGTCGATATACGCCTGTGAACGATCAGCAATGGCATCATCACCGAGTTTGGCAACGACCACCTTCTTGCGGATATCCGAATCGGTAAGGCCCTCGGGTTTGAAGTCCTTGACGATCAAACGAGCCTTGTCGACCAATACGGCGCGATCTGTGACGCGTTTGTCGATCTCCTCATCACTGATCTGAGCGTCGGTCAGCTTTTGGATTTCCGCGTCCTTCTTTGCGATCTCGGCGTCTTTTGCGTCGATCTGGGCTTTGTGGGCATCCGCAGCATCGGTCAGAGCCTTTTCCTGACCGGTCTTGAATGCCTCGATGGTGATGGTGTCTGCGGCAGAGACCTGTACGGCCTTGTCCCCCAGAACCACCGTTTTCAGAGCATCGGACATGGTGTCCTCCTTTGTTACTGCTCGGGGGGTTGAGGGCGCGAGGCCCCACGGGTTTGCATCGTCGCCGATGCGGAGGTTCTCCCCGCCGCGCGCCTTATCGACGATAGCGAGGTGGTTGATTTTGATTGGTCCGGTTTGGATGGCTTGGTAAGTGGTTCCGTCTGGTGCGACGCCGTCTTCCATGTTGACGGGGGTCGTGTACCCCATCGAAATTTCGCGAGTGCCGTCTTCAACTGCTTGGATCGCGGCTGCGTCCATCAGCTTAATAGGGACACGGATGAATTCGCCGTCACGCGCAATATCCTCTCCGATATCGCCCACTGCATGATCCTTCCAATTGTCCGCTGTGACCCTTTCCGAAGGATGTCCGATGGTCACGGGTTTACCTGCGAAGGTCGCCATGCTGTCTTTATTGAACACTGCCGATTCAGGGCGAAACACTGTGATTGTTGCCTCATCGACAACGCCCAACTCAGAACCACGGTAGGTTTGGCAACCTGTTCTGGCGCATCGGACCTCGGCAACAAGATACCCGTCATTGGTCTTTCGTGCGCCGGTAAGCGTCACGGTGTCCGTAAAGCGATGTTCGGTCATGTTTCTTGGATCCTTTCCGCCCAATCCGCTTTGACTTCCTGAAATATTTCAGGGCCTAGTCGGATTTTTCCGGTATAGGCTTCGATCTCGGTGATCTCCGGTGCATCAGCGTCGTAGCTAATCGTGATGTGCGGCTGATACTCGGGATGATCCCAGGTCGCCCCTTCGCGCTTCATACTTTCGTGTCGCCACGAAAGTTCGGAAGACGAGAACAACAGAACGCGGGCGTCTCCAAATTGTTCCATTAGTCGGGCGCCACCCGCTGGTAACTCTATTTCTTCGCTCCACGCTTCCCCCATCTTCATCCAGTCGACGGGCGTCCGGCTGAAGGTGATGGTGACATGCATGTCGTCCGCGGGCAAAGTAGTGTTAAACCCCTGTTTCTTGGCCCACGCGATGATGTCACCGGCGTTCAGAACGTCGCGCCGAACATAGAGCGTGCGTGGTGCTGCATCCGTGAGGCCTTCAATGCCTTCGCCTTCTGGATCGTTTTCGTTTTGCCCAGCCGAACCGCTGGTAAATTCGTCAACTGCGGCTTCAAGGCCCGGAAATGCTCCACTTTCTGTCAGAGCATTCACCGCTGCCTTCCCAACAGCCTCTGGGGGGACGGTGTCTGTGCGGTGCAGCTTTTCGATGGCCGACATGGTTTTGTCGCCGATCTCGGCCCGCTCTTTCTCTGTCATCTGCCAGAGGGCTCGCCATTGATAGAAAACATCTTCGGGCCGTGTTCCCAAGGACGATCTAATCAAAGCTTCGTCCAGAATATGGATCGCCGATCCGATGTCGACTTCCTGCATCGATTGGACATGGTCGTAGTAGTTCTTCAGATCCCCGTCGCCCGTCGCGTTCATTCCGGCCGCAGATCGTCCGAACAATCGGGTCATCGGAATATCTGCTGCACCACTGACGTTCTGAAAGAAACGATCCATAATATCGGGTAGCGTTCCGAAGTTGGCCGTTTTCTGATCGTAGGCTTCGTCATCATCACGGACGAGCGTGCCGTTAATCGATTTCATAGTCGCGGCAACCTGCAACCGCTTTGTTAATTGGGCTTCATATCGTGGGTCTGCCAGATTTTGCATCAGTCCCGGGATTGCAATGACGTCGATCTTTGCCTCAAACACCAAAGACGCAATATTGGCCGTGGTGCTGTCGGCCTGCGTTGTGGCTTGGTAAACGGCGTCCAAAACGCTGTCTCCCCAGCCATCGTTGATGTCGAACGCATCCTCAGGGATAGGCGCACCAAGGAATACGCAAAGTCGTGACGGATGAATGTTCTGCTGGCCCTGCGATGTGGTCGAGAGCGTCCAATGCGCCGGTCGATTGAAATACGGGCTTTCCGGGTTTTCGTCCCTCTGGCCACCGTGAAGGCTGTCCCGCGTTAGAACCGTCAAATACTTGATCCCGCCCTTGCGAATACGCTCAAGGTTCAAGGGCAGCTCTGGGTTCGGTGAGCCATCTCCAATCAGAAGCGCCGCACCTCCTCGTAGTCTGGCACTGATCAAAGCCCGGCGTATTTTCCCTCGCACGTCGAGCCGTTTTTCTTCGGCTTCAATTGCGCTGATCTGGTCTTTGGTTGCCGACCATTCCCGCCACTTGCGCGTGGCGTCGAAGGCTGGAATGTTGACGATCTTTCGGGGCAACCATGAACCGCGGTACGCGGCGTGCAGTTGATCTTGGGTTAGCGGGCTGAAGAAGTAAGCAGAAGCAGACGCCTTGTCCCGATCTGTCATGATGTTACCCAGAACATTTCTGAGACCATCATTTGCGCGTATCGCAGGCATAACGTTGCCGTCTGCCAACATGCGGTAGTGCGGTTTTGACATGTAAATCTCAGATGTTTGTTAGGGTGTACGTCCCCGAGCGTGGGGCAAACGCCATGACAAAGGCATCAGCACGGTTCGGAGATGGGATGTCTCGTTTTTCGAGGTCTTTTTTACTCTCGACCTTGACCTTACCTCGTGTGTCAAAGTCCCGTTTCGGTGTGGACAACTCGTCGATCAACAAATCGACTTCAGGCAATTCCGATGAGATGCTGACCAATTCATCCTCAACGAATTCCGCGCCTTTGGTCACGGCATTGAAGGTATTTCGAAACCTTGCGGCCAACTCCCACCAGGCTTGCGCCTTTATGTTGCAGTAGTAGTCCCCGTTTTTCGGGGAGAGCGGGTCTTTCGGATCGACCCGCTTGTTCTTGTTCAGTACCTCACCGCCCGCATTGAACTTATGATAAGCAACTCGTATCTCGTTAGCCGCATTCAGAGCCTTGAAGTGTGAACCCGCGAACGCGCCGATCCCGATACTATCGTAGTCGATTTCCGCACCAATAGATGATGCATAGGAATGGACCCTTGTCGCTGACTTCAGAAGCTCGTCTTCGCCGCCCTTCCATTCTTCGAGATGTGTGGCCAAAATTCCGTGTGCCGCAACCAAGGCGTTTTTATCAGCGCCGTCATCCGCAACATCAAATCCCACCCTGTTTCGGCCAGTCGGAGTGATGTCCAATTTTTTATGGGCGTCGATGGCCGCCATGATCCACGACCGTTTGATAATAACTGAGTCGTCATCCTGTAGTGGCTCACCGCCGTAGATGTGGTCGTACTCGTCCTGGTCCTCTTGTCGCTTCCGCTCGATGACCCGAAGTATGGTTTTCGATAAGAACGGGTTCTCATCGAAGTTGATCTTTCGTTTGATCGTGTCACCGACAACACCAAAAATCTTGCCGGTGATCTTCTTCGAAGGAGTGCCGGTTACGAATTTCCTATAGACAAAATCCGTTACCAGCTTCGGGTTGAAGATAATCCAGAACTGGCTTTCTTCACCCCGAAGGGTCGGTTCCAAAATCTCCCATTGTTCCTTGATGAGACCATGTGCCTCCTCGACCCAGCATATGTCGATGCTCTCAAGCGACTTGATCTCGTCAATGTGCCGCCAGAGGCCGTAGAACAGAAACTCAGAACCGGTATGCTTGTGTTTTATTCCATCGCGCGTGATATCGAATTCACTTTGAAGTCCAAACCGCTCGATTTGGATCTTCAGCAGGGTATAAACGCTTTCGGCAATCTTGTTTTGGAACTGTCGGGCGCAGAGAACCCGTATCTTGTAATTGGATGCCAAGAATATCGCAAAGCCTGCAGCATCCCATGACTTGGAAGAAGAACGCCCGCCGAAAAGAACCCGGTTTCGGGCTGGTGTTTCCCAGAACTCTCTAAGTGCCGGATTGAGAGTCGGAAGGTTTTCCCTTGTCTGCGTAGAATTCTGCAAGTGTCCTCACCCTGACCTCTCCCGAGTGTTCTACTTTTTCGGTGAACATACCTAAATGCTTGCCCAGCTTTTCAAGCGCGCCCAGCTTGTCATACGTCTTCACTTTGATGCCCGTTTGAGTAAGCGATACCTCTGCCACACTGGCCGCTGTATCGTCGTCAATCAATTCGCTCGGCACCAGTTCCACGGGGTATACGCCCAACCCGTTAGGATCGGCGTTGTCGCTGTCTTCATCTACCGGGCTACGGCCCCACCGGGCCACCTTTCGAATATCCGAAAAGCCAACTTTAGCCAACTCCTCAACGACCATATCTTGCGTAACGCTTGTGCGTTGTGACCGTTCTTTTTGGGCCTCTGCGATAGCTTCTGCAATGTCAGGTTTTGATAGGTTTTCACAACCAGTTTGTTTTGCGGTCTTTTCGCTGTACCCAGCTCGGATAGCTGCCTGCGTCGCATTGAGGTCAATCAGATACTCCTCAACGAAACGCTCCTGTTTCGCTGTGAGCGTCATGTCGTAATTCCTCTATTGATTGATTGTATTTAAATTGCAGTAGCACTCCGGCTGCCTGACCTTTCGGTGCCGAGGTGCTCTCGCAGCGGTGGGTATCAGCTCAGTTCTACCCGGTGCCGGTCCTTGGGTGAAATGTAAATCCCTGCGGAATCATAATCAAGTTCTTTTTTTACACCCTTTTTGTTCATGGTATTTCCCGGGAAACGATATCTTGAGCCGACTCCCCCTTGATACTCAAACCACCGGTTACAAGTTCCCACCAGACTTTGCCTTTTTCCACCTTTGTCACATCCACCAAGAAGCCCTCAAACGGCCCTTCGTTAATGTTTGCCTTTTCGCCTTCACGGACACGCAGAAGCTCTCGCTGTGCGGCCTCCAGCTTGTCTGCTACGGTTGGTAGGCCCATGAGAGACCGAACAAGATCCCCCTTAATTTCAATTGGCCTGCCATTGTAGGCAAAGACGCCGGTTATCAGTTGGCGCGCCCGAAGAATGTCCCACTGTGGCTGGTGACGGAACTTGGCGTACACAATCCCTGAAATGATGGGATATTTCTGCACGTGACGCTTGCCACGAATAACCCAGGACTTTTCACGCTCAGGATAACAGGCGTGAATTCCCTTTTGCTTTAGCCGCTCACTGACCGCACGCTCTTTCATGCGCACGACAGTGAGGGCAAACCATTTCGGCTTGTCCAATCTTGGCCCGATCACGCTTCGGCTGTAATCTAGTGGATAACTCTGCCCGTATTGATATGTCACTTCCATGCCCCCGATATTACTGCTTTATGTTTCCGCCCTGCCCGCTTTGGCTAGTGTGTGAGGATGGTCATTTTCCGGCCAACTTTCTAAATCTCGCAACGTTTGAATCCTCAGAACCGCCAGAGAATTCGTCCTTCCACCTCTCCCCGTTGAGGTAGCTTGACGGATGAATATCGTTCGCCCCCGGGTTAGAGGCACGCCATTGCCTTCCCCAACCTACGACACCGTCAATAGCTGCACGCTTGTTTTGCTGAGAAAGCCTGCGAAACGCCTGCTCCGCTTTCTTCTTTCCCTGCTTTCTCAAAGGCCAGATTTCCCAAAATTCAGGGAAGGTTGGATCATCCAAAGGGTGATCTTTATTTCTTATCTGGCTTCTAGCCTCTGGCTTCTGGGGTTTATCCTGTGCCTTATGTGGGGGGTTATCCAACGTTGATTTTTCTGTTTCTTTTCTGAGCTTTGGATTGCCACCCTTACGGCCATTATTGCGCGCCGTTGCCGCCTTTTTGATCATACGGGTCATTTTCCGCGAGTAGATCACGCCAGAGCGGGTCCGGGAGAATACGCCCGCCATATCCAGTTCACCAAGCATTGCTGTGATCTGGCTGGGGGGCGCTCCTACCAAGACGCCGATTTGCGCGTCAGTCGGGGAATGGCCGTTGACTAAAAGATGGCCGTAAGGGTGGGCTTCATGCATTACACACAGCATTTCGACCCAAAGGCCGCGTGCTGCGAGGCTGCACATTCTAAGGGCGGGATCAGACCGCCAATCTGTTGGGTAAAACTTAAACCAAGGGTCAGCCATCAATACCCCTCCCAGATCAAGTTCAGGGCTGGGTTGAACCGCACGTGCGCGGTCCCGATGGCTCCCTGTCTTTGCTTGGCGACGATCAGCTCAAGCTTGTTGCGCTGTGCTGACATGGCGTCACGCCAAGCCTGATGGGCCTCGCAATCACCAACGTCAGGTTCTTCGCGTTCCAGATAGTATTGCTCTCTGAAACAGAAGATCACCCCATCTGCGTCTTGCTCTAGCTGACCTGACTCCCGAAGGTCCGAAAGCATCGGCCTTTTATCCTCGCGCTGCTCAACTGCTCTGGAAAGTTGGGAGAGTGGAATCACAGGGCACTCCAAACTCATAGCCATGGACTTCAAAGCAATGCTTACGTCTGTGATCTGCTCAACGCGGCTTCTCGCCTTTGACTTTAGAAGTTGGGCATAATCCACAATGACCAAGGGTAGTTTTTCGGCTTTAGAGCGGCGTAATACTTGCTTGACGCCAACCTGCAATAAATCTGTGTCTTGGAATTCTCTGGGCAGGAAGGTGATAGGCAGGTTCGCAACCTCAATGGCCGCCCGCTTGAGCGCTTCACCCTGTTTTTCTGTGAAATCTCCGCGTCTCAGGTTGGTGTAGTTTGTTGCGGCATGCTCTCTTGAGGTGCCTTCTGATAGAGCGCGCATCGCCATGGCCTGAGGCGTCATTTCTAGGCTAACGATGATTACCGGGTGCCCTGCCCTTGCGGCGTTCAATCCCATGCTAAGGGCCACAGCCGTTTTGCCCATGCTTGGCCTGCCGCCGATCAACCACATTTCGCCGGGAGAAAACCCCGGCACAAACTTATCCAGTGCACCAATTCCCGAGTAAACCGCACGGCGTTCCTCGCCACTGTAAGCGGCATAGATTTCCTGCATCGCATCCGTGACGGCCTTGGTCATGGAAACCGGCTTGGCGCGTGTTTCTGTGGGTTCTAACGCTTGAAGGCAAACCTCCATTTGCGCGGCTACGTCGGAGGCAGTCATTTCACCCCCGGAAAGCCCTTGCTGTGCATTTCGCATAATCTCGATGACGCGGCGCTTTGACTTCGCCTCTGCGATTACCCCGGCATAATCCTTGATGAGGCTTGGTGTTATTGATGCCCCCGCAAGTGTAACCAAATACCCCTTACCGCCAAGGCTGGACAGCGCTGCTGACAAGTCAGGCGTGAGCATAGCCGCGACCGTTATGGGTGTTACGGTTTTGTCGTTGACCTCAAGATTTCGGCAAATACTGTAGATCCCGGCGTGTACCGGATCATAGAATATATCCTTACCCCCAACTGCCTGCACCTCTGCTGTTGATTGACCAAGAAGCAACGCGCCCAAAAGCTGCTGCTCCGCCTCAACAGAATGCGGCTCATGCGCTTCCTGATTTATGGAGGCGATTTGATTCAAGTCACCACTCCCCGCACCATTTTCTCGGCAAGCGATCCTATGGGTTGCCAGTTATCGACTTCCTCTTGCCCCCTGACATGGACCAGAACGCCACCGCCTTTGATTTTTTCTTTGAATTCTTCCGGCCAAATGACCTTAAACTGGTGGTCATCGGTGCCCATTGAATCGGCCAAACCGTCGATACCCGCTTTCATTGTCTCGGGCATGTTGTGCAGATCGCGGTGACGGTAGCATGGCGGGTAGAATTCGAATGTCAGAACCGCCTTGGGATCTTTATCTTTGTGCAGGCCGTGTTCAAGCCCCTTGTCGCGCGCAAGAGTGCGGTATGCCTTGATTTGGGGTTGGTATCGGCTCCAATGCTTACTGCGCTTGAAATTGGGCGTCAGCTCCTTTGGTGGCCACGGTAGGCGTATGAGATATTCACGCTGCATGCTTGAGCCTCCCAACGAATTCTGTAGGGGCTTCCCGGCTCTGATCGAACAGATACATCATGCCCAACTCCGCCCAGTGGAAATTGCACTGACGGTGCTACGGGCTATGCCAAAATGTGACGCGATATCCCGCTGACGCACACCAAGGCGGAGAAGGTCTTTAATATGAGAAACGCTTGCATTAGTTAGCCGCGCTCCAGGGTGCTGCGCATGACGGCGGCAGGTGCCGTGCTTTATTTTGTCCTGCTGATTTTCCTTTGGTGTTGCATATCTTAGATTTTCCAACCGGTTGTTGTTGGGGTTGCCATCACTATGCGCGACCTCCTTACCAACCGGCCTTTTCCCAATGAACCCCAAGGCAACCAGTGAGTGAATGTAGAGAAGCTTTACTTTGCCGCAATCCATTCGAACGGGAACCTTGTGATGTCCGTATTGGTTTGTGGTCCAGCGAAGGAGTTTGCCTGAATATCGTCGGCATTGACCATTCGAGGTTTGGATTGTCCTATCAAGACTTCGAACTCGACCGTCATTTGAAACTTCATAATTTTTTGCGCCAGATATCGGCCTCCATTCGGTCATGTCTGCCTCCCGATAAACTCTGTTGGCCCTTCTCTGCCTTGATCAAACAGGTGCCATTGAACGTTGTCTTTACCCGTATGAGGACTGTCGGGAATCCATTTGACCCGGCCAACTGACACGATCTTATGGCACCATTTCATGTACGGTTCTGATTGCTTGGTGTGCATCCAATCTGCATCGAATAAGAGCCATGTGGGCAGCAATGCACTAAAGTGCTCAATCATCGGGTGAAGGATTTCACGGGTCCAAGGCGGGTTGGTGATGATGTAGTCTGCGCCCGCTGTTTTGAGGGCGGATTCACTCACGCTCAATGCGTCACAGGTTTGGACCCAAGGAAATTTATCCGGGTCCACACGAGGTGAAATATCACTCGCTGCTACACACCCAAACGGAAGTGCATCTATTAGGTCGCCACGGCCCGCACAGGGTTCCCAATAATGAAGGATGTGGGGGAGATGTGGCAACAACGGCAACACGGCCTCTCTGGGCGTGTCATAGGCGTCCTGGGGTCTGCGTTTGAAGTTGCTGCGCTTACCCATTAGGCCAACTCCAACCACATAAGTTTGTGTGTCGCCTCTCTCAGGTCCGTGTAAGCGCGTTTTTCGTCTCTGGTGTCGCCTCGGTCCTTAGCGTCTGCGTAGGCTTGCTGTGCGGCTTGTCTGGCGTATTTGAGGCGTGCGGGGGCCGTGCGGGCGTAATACTTGTTTGGGAAGCCACGTCGGGCCGCTGCTCGCGAGACAGACGCTATGGATACACCGATCTCACCAGCAATTTCCGAAAGGGGCTTTTCAGAGAACCAGTAAGCTTTAAACTGGTCTGTCTCGTAAAACGCATTGCGAGGCTTAAGCATGTCAGCCCTCCAGTTTGTGTGTGAAATTGAGTTGGCGGGCGCGGTTCAATAGTGCTGCACGCTCGCCGTAGAATTCTTGACGGTGCTTGCCTAATGATCCCCACCAGCCTTGTAGTTCTTCGCGGGGAAGGCATCGAATGTGGGTTAGCTTTTGTTCGCGTTCTTCGGGGGTCATGCTGCCCTCTCTGCTTCGAGAATGGCGTGACCGATCATTTCAGGTATTTGGGGAACTACTGCGTTTCCACATCCTTTAAGTCTGTCCACCCTATCGGGAACCCCATGAGCCACTCGACCCACGTTGGGTTCAGTGAGCCAGATTCTCCCTGGGTGCTTATCCGCATCGCGTCTGGAAGAGAATTCATCCACCCACGGCCAGCTTCGTTCTGTGCTTTGAGCGTTCGTGCTCCCCTGTGCATTGACGCTGTCGGTGTCGGCCACATTTGCGGATGCAATACTTGAGCCGGCAAGCCGCTTCGATCGTCTGGTGCTAAACGTCCCCGTTTCTGACTGTCGTTCGCTCGAGGTGTGTGCCAAAACCGATGCGCTTGAGCCAGGTTCAGTCCGAACCCGTTTCCCGTATGGTGCTTGCCCTTCCGGATCGTCTCGGCCTTCACTTCCGCTTGACGTTCTGCAATTTGTTCGGGTGTCCAGTTTTCGCGGCTGTAGAACGTCACCGGAGTGGGCAACAGTCCAACATCTGTCACGCCTGTGGTGCGCGCCAACGGCGCAAGCTGGAATAACAAACGTCCGGCAGGCGTAACCTTGTCCCTCCAAGTCAGAAAGCACGTCATCGAGGCCCATGCTGATGTGCCCAGCAACGTTTTCTCCAATGACCCAAGAGGGCCTGAGTTCAGCCACGAGCCTATTAAATTCTGGCCAGAGGTGGCGGTCATCTTTCTCGCCGCGTCGCTTCCCGGCTGTGGAAAAGGGCTGGCATGGGTATCCTCCACAAATAAGGTCAACTGCTCCAACATCAGATCCTTTCAACTTGCGCACATCTTCAAAGCACCGAATTTCCGGCCAATGTTTTTTCAAAACCTTTCGGGGGAATTCTTCGATTTCGCAAAACGCTACGGTTTCAAAGCCCCCTGTGCGTTCAAGGCCAAGGCTGAAACCTCCAATTCCTGAGAATAAATCGAGAACCTTTAGCTTGGTCACACCCCTACCTCCCGAAAAGACCGACGCCACAAAGGACGCCGGTGAGTTTCAGGGAGGGACAGAAATTTACCCACTCACCCAAGCCTCCCGCCTGAATGTGTGAGGACTCTCCTTTTGATGAGTTGACATGGTCTCGCTCATTTACCCCTGAGCGAATGGGGATTGCGTGCTGGTTTGTGACCCCCTCAGTGCCAGCATGAAGGACTGGTGACGCCGTAACGTCTGGCCTGCTCGTGTTAGGTGTCATCACTCACCCCCTTGTGCTGTGGGGTGGGTGGGGTCAGTCAGTTCTGAAAGGTTCAGGGCTTCGACCAAGCCCGACATTTTGAGAAGTTCAAACACATGTTTGCCTGCGTCCGTTAGGCAATAAATCCCCGGCCACTGCTCATAGGGTGACCAGATTAAGCCCCTGCGAAGAAGGGCGTTACCCGGTGTTACGGTGTCGTACCTGCCTGTGGTGGCGACGTAGATTTTCCGCTTGCGCGTGTATTCGTCTGTTCTGCCATATCTTGCGGCGGCGGGATCGTTATCAGGGTTATCCTCACTTGCGACCAACGCCAAGAACGCAATCATTGGCTTTGAGAGGCGAAGATTGAATGCAGTGCTGGTTACGTGCTCCTTGAACAGGTCATTTGGTTTGCGGCTCATAGGTGCGCCCCCTCTTGTGCTGCAGGGTGGGAGGGGTCTTGAATAAGATTGAAAGAGTTCCTAAATCCTCTAATTGAGGTGGAAGTCATTGTTTTTGCAATTTTTTGCAAATTTTGGAAACGCGAACGCCAATGGCTTTGAGAAGCCGAAAAAACGTGAACACAAACAGCTTTCCAAGCAGAACCAGCCATTTCATCTATATCCCTCAATCCTGCGGGCAAACCGTTCGACACCGGCGAGATAAAGACCCACCGCTTTAACCGCCCATGAGGGCATGTCGCTTTCAAGCTGCATCCAGTTGATAATTGTGCGCGGGCTGACACCTAAAGCACGACTGCCCTTCTTGGCGATTTCGTCTTGTGTGCGCCCATCAAACGCCCTGCGAAGCTTCTCAGCATCTTCCCTTCGGGACTTGAGCCGAAAATCCACGTTCGATTTTGCAAGATTTTGCAAGCCTTTCCTCCTATATTCATCACGTGGTTTACGAGCGTCATGTAGTTCGTGAAAAAGGGTGCGGGCCGGGGCTGGATAGGCTCCGGTCCGTGCGCGCTTTGGGGTCGCCGTCATTGAACGGCCTCTTTTGGCGCAGGATTGCTGGCTATGTATGCGCGGATCTTGTCGAGCTGTCGCACTCCACAGTCGCCTCCAGACTTCAAGCGCTTGTAGAGGGCTCCGTTGCGCACAACATTCAAACAAAACGACGACGGCGCCTGATTAGTGGCAGCGCAATATTCTTCTATTTCCTTAATGAGAGCATCATGTTCCATGTTCAATATATTTAGCAATTGCTAATCTTTGTCAATTGCCAAGTGCTAAATTGTTTTTAGCGACTGCTAAATGTATTGTTTGGACTATGCCGATGAACCCTGTAGCTCAACGAATCCAAACCCTTCTCGATAGCCGAGATGAGAAGATGAAGCCCGCTGCCGAAAAAGCGGGAGTGAGCTACTATTCTGTTTATCCTTGGTGGCAACGCGAAAATTCTACACCGGACCCCGAAAAAGTTAATCTATGGGCCAAATATTTTGGCGTACCTGTGGGGCATCTTTTATACGGCGATCCCCTTGACGCAGACCCTAATGATTATGAATCTTTATTGGAAAGGGCCAAGTCTCTTGAAGGTGATGAAAGAAGGTCTGTTGAAACGATCCTGAAGACCCTCCTTCAGTCAAAAACTGGCTCAATGCTCGATCAAAAGCGGACCGAATAATCCTCAGCTCATCGGCTGTAAAATCTTGTAGCAATTTTTCCATTCTATGATGATCGTTCATATAAATTCCCCTCGAAAAACTTAGCAATGTTGCCGCCTGTGGCGGAATTTTTCGTGGGCCAGCTCAAGGAAATTAACCGAACAAAATGGGCCTACATGGCATCTAAACCATACGGGAACAATACAAGAACATCAACACCGCTACATATTGTAGTGGGTTCGCGCTAACTATTTGTTTGACCGTCGGAGCGTTAATATATGTGGTAGAATCATGACCATTTTGTGGCTCTATTACGAGAGCGAATAACATTGGTTCTCGCTTTTTGATTGTATTCTGGTTTACCTGACGCGACATTTTTCATCATTGAGGTAAGTTAATTGGTGCCCAGTGTATTAAGTTCATACGGAGAATCGTGACTGGCTAGCACCCAAAGGAATAGAAGATGAAGCCATATATACCCTGTTTTTCTGCGTTGCTTGTGTTTACGTTGTGCGGATGCATCCCGGAGTCTGGCCAAAGCAGCTCTAGTAGTTCGACTGTTTCTTCTGGCCTGCAAGGTGGCTTCCGTGAAGGAGAATCGCTCGTCGTTTTAAGGGCAAACTCAGACGCAATCCCTCCGACACCTGCTCGCGTAGGAAGAGATTCAAATACAAATCGCGCATACAGGTACTTTGGCAATCGACACGGCGGCGAAATTGACACTCCGACAGGGCAAACCGCAGTAAGTAACCCACAATACGTTGGGTGGATTGTGGGTTGTCATGTAGATCAAATGACGGACCAAAAAAAATGCCACATAAACCCAAGATCTGACCTTAGCGGCGCCATTATGATCAACCGTGTAAGTGCAGCGGGTAAAACGTTGTTGTGGTGTGTTATTAAGCACGACTTCCCAGGCCGAAGTGCGAGAGTTCGAGTTGATAGTCATACTGTCATTACTACGGATTACGAAGGGTGTGTGAGCGGTGGTACAGCACGGCTTCTAACAAACCAAATTAGGCAAGGGTCCACCCTACTATTAGAGTACGTGGAGTGGCCCTATGATTACGGACGCCAATCTGAGTACAAACTTGGAGGCACAAGGATTTTGGCCGAAGAGTTGTTCCGATTTTCGCGTGACCGCTCCCCAACCTTGTTTTCCAATTAGTGCAGACCATCAGGTGTTCTTGGTTAAACCAGCGCCGCCGAAATTCATCTTGCACTTGGCCGTTCAAATTTTTGTGAACACTTTGTTTGTATAATCAGAGTCATTACCAATTATTTAGCAATTGCTAATTTATTTGTTGACTATTTAGCAATTGCTAAATATATTACTCCCAACACACGGGAGAAACACCATGCACCTTGCGCCTCAGAAACTCCACGCAACCAGTGACCAAATCGCAGCGCTTTTGCGCCACGCCAGAAACACAAGCGAAGGCTCACACCCGACATTCGGAAACCACGTTGCTGACGTGCTTGATTGCCTCGTTGCTGTGATCTGGAGCGATGACGAGGAAGACAAAGCCTCTGCCGCAGAAGACCTTGTGGACGCAGCAAGTGCCCTGCGTGACCGTGCTGATATCGAAATGCAGGAGGCCGCGTAATGTCCAAGTTTGACGTTCTCAAAAGATTTACTGGCGAAGTTCTTTTCACGGCTGAGTTGGACTGTGACGACGATACACCAAGTTCCATAAGGCTAGGCCTTGCCGTTAAGTGGGGTGTTAAGAACAGAGCGAACCTCAACGGAGCGAACCTCGACGGAGCGAGCCTCTACAGAGCGAACCTCAACGGAGCGAACCTCGACGGAGCGAACCTCAACGGAGCGAACCTCGACGGAGCGAACCTCAACGGAGCGAACCTCGACGGAGCGAACCTCAACGGAGCGAACCTCGACGGAGCGAACCTCAACGGAGCGAGCCTCTACAGAGCGAACCTCGACGGAGCGAGCCTCTACAGAGCGAACCTCAACGGAGCGAGCCTCTACAGAGCGAACCTCGACGGAGCGAGCCTCTACAGAGCGAACCTCAACGGAGCGAACCTCGACGGAGCGAGCCTCTACAGAGCGAGCCTCTACAGAGCGAGCGGAATCAACGAATACATCAAATGCATTCAGATAGATCAGTACCCGATCACCTACACCTCAGAGGTGATGCAGATCGGATGCCAAAGACATTTGATCGCGGAATGGCGTGGCTTTGACGATGAACGCATTGCGGGAATGGATGGCAAAAAAGCCCTGCGGTTCTGGCGCAAGTACAAAGATTGGATATTTCAAACGATTGATCTTTGCCCCGCGACACCCACGAAAAAAAACGAAGCGGACGCAGCATGACCCCTCCCCTCCCCCCTCAAGTGTCGTCTGGTCCCTCTGATGGCACAAAGTCCTCGGCTGGTAATTCTCCCCAGACTGGCCGGGGCACCTTCAACATGCCTCGCTACGCAAACTTGCGCGATGGTGATCTGGTCAAACGCAAATCAAACGGGTGTCAGAACATTGTCGGCACACTCGTGTTTGTCGTCACTCTTATTCTGCTTGGCTGCGCCATAGCTCAGGCAGCGGGGCCGCACCCTGATTGCATGGGAATACCGGCATGCTGAACCGTTACGCCACCTCACTGAAACACAAGAAAAACGTGTCCCTGTTTGAGCGGATTTTAGACAGGTATTCATGGCTAGAACTACACCAGCCAAACCCCGAAAAAGCGCCATGGCACGAGCGGGCGATACTGACTGATGAATTCGGCGGAACAATCGTTTTGAACTTCTGGCCATGCTCTCTCACCGCACAGCGTGAAGGGTGCAAGTCAGTCAAGGGAGTGGATGAAATTCGCCTCATGATTTCTGAGGCAATAGACGATTGCCAAGCCGCAGAAGCCTTTGACGTTCTGGAGGCCGGCCAATGACCCACCCCCTATTCATAGCCCTACAAGGCACAATTCTGGCCTGCTTGTACGCAATCGCTCTTACGGGGGCTTGGTGATGAAACATAACCTACCTCAATTCTTCTCTGATTCCTATGAAATCGGTCAGAAGAAAGTAGCCCAAATCCACTTTGATCTTGCTTCGGAGCAAATGGCGGAAGCCGCGCCAGAGGCGTTTTCAACCGGATACGAAAACCCTGACTGGCGTGCCATGCGCCGCCGCCAGTTTCAACGGGGTTGGTCTGAATATCAAAGAGCTAAATCAATACTGGAGGCCCTCACATGAATGTACGCGCTGACATACCACTCATTTCTAGAATCTCCGAAGAACTACGGGATATGCTGGGTGACGAATTTGATCCTGAGACCTTTTGGGATAGCCTTGATGGCGAAACCGATGCAGTAGACATTGCGGATCGGTTGATTTCTTCGATGCAGGATGATGCCACGCTTGCAGATGCGGCCAAGGAATATGCTGCTGAAATATCTAGCCGCGCAAAACGTATTTCAGAGCGCGCAGGCGCAAAGAAGAAAGCTCTACTGCAAATTCTGGATGCGACTGGCGAGAAAAAACTAGAGCGCCCACTTGCCACCATTAGCCGACGCGCTGGAAGTATATCGGTGAGCATCACAGAAGAATCTGTGATCCCCTCGCAGTTGATGAAAACAACCGTCTTCCCCGATAAATCGGAGATCAAAAAGCAATTGCAGGCAGGAGAGGTCGTTCCGGGCGCAGAACTGGTACGCGGTCCGGACACGGTTTCAGTGAGGGTTAAGTGATGCGCCTCCCTGATCTTGCTAAAGAATTCCCCCGTGACGCTATTCACTGGCGTGCGCAAACCCTCACCAGAGATGGTGATAAAGCCTTAGCCCTTGCCTATCTGGATGCACGGGACGTTATGGATCGGCTGGACGAAGTATGTGGTCCTGAAAATTGGCAGACCAAATATTTAGAGACCCCCACGGGGCGCGTCCTGTGTAACATCGGCATTAAGATTGGTGATGAGTGGGTATGGAAGTCTGACGGGGCTGGGGCCACCGATATAGAGGGCGAAAAGGGTGGGATCAGCGACAGCCTAAAGCGTGCGGCGGTGCTTTGGGGCATTGGCCGTTATCTCTACCGCCTAGATGCCGTTTGGGCACCTTGTGAAACATATCAAAAGGGTGATCGAAAATACTTTTCCAAGTGGAGGGGTTCGCCTTGGGACCATGTGCGCAACGCGCCTCCGAAAGCCCGAGAGCCTGAAAAAGAGCAGCCCAGAAACCCCAAAGATATCGCAGACTCGTTGATTGCCGTTATAGGAAAGCCAGAAAATCGCGACGAACTAAACCTCGCCGTAACGGGTGAAAAATTTGCCACGGCCTCGGCATGGCTGAAAGAAACCAACACCGCCGAAAGTGAGCGGGTAACAACCGCCTTAGATGCGCGCCGCAAAGAACTTGACCAGCCCACCCCCGAAGAACTGATGAGGGCATAAAAGTGCCTGACCGCATTCTCAGAACACAACACGACATAGTTAGCTTCGCCACCTTCCTTGAAGGTTTAAAGCTTCCGTTGACCGTTGAATGGCAGGCAGGAAAGCACCGCAGCCAAGAGCAAAACCGCCTTCAATGGCTTTGGTCAAAAGAAGTGGCAGAACAACTTGGCGACCGCGATCAATCTGACGTGCAGGCAGAATTCAAGCTTGAAATCGGCATACCCATTTTGCGCGAAGAACCAACGTTCCGCGAAAAGTATGACCGCATTCTTCGCAATCATACCTATGAGGAAAAAATCATTATCATGCGTGATTTTGATTTCCCCGTTACCCGTCTGATGAAAACACCCCAGATGGTGCGGTTCCTAGACACCATTCAGAACCGATATTTGGAGCGCGGCTTTCAATTGACCGATCCCGATCCCGACATGGCAAAGCACATGGATCGATACAGGGACAAAGCAGCATGACAGACCGCATGGAATTCCCTGTAAAGGTCCGTAAGGCCGCTTATGACCGCTCAGGTGGGATTTGTGAGTGCGGGTGCGGCGTGCCTTTTGGCAAAGAGCGTGTCGAGTATGACCATGACATACCGGCCTATCACGGCGGCAAGCCCACATTGGAAAACTGCCGCGCGCTTCGCTGGTCCTGCCACAAGGTGAAAACCGCTCAGGACATGCAGGCAATCAAGAAAACCCGCCGGATCATTAAAAAGCAACGCGGCCTGACAGCGCAGAAAGCCACGATACCCGGATCAAAGAATAGCCACTTCAAAAAGAAGCTGGACGGAACGGTGATCAAGCGATGACCCACCAAAAACTAGGAGCGAAAACATGAAACTAACGTCACTCATTATCAGCCCGAAACATTCATGGGACAAGCCGGGTCGTGAAAACCCCTTGCGTGCTGTCGTGAAGCTGAACTCAGAGCAATCCACTATTGAGTGCGTTCTTAGCGAAGAAACCGTTCGGAAAATGCTTGATCTTTGTGCGGATGAAATTGCCAGCGATGCAAAGAAGAACGTTGATGATTTTGCTCAAGCTGTCTCTGCAATCGACGTCGATAAGAGCAAGGCGCTCTTGGCTGGATAGAAGTAACGCAGGATAAACTAGGAGAGCAGTATGACCAAAGAGCGAATTGAAGAACTAACCCCTGAGCAAGAGAAATATCTCCCGGTCTTTCGCGAGGAGTGGCTTCGAATTGGTCTGTCCACCAAGAACGTGGATAAAGACGCCTCAACTCACGCGGTTAAGCGGCTATACCAAGCAGGCGGGCTTGATGAGCCGCTGGTAATGCACTTCGACAGTCCGATGCAGTGCATTCTGGCAATTCATGTAATGCGCAGCCTTGGCGAAATTTCTGAGGCCAACCTCAGGGACAACCTCGGGGCCAACCTCGGGGCCAACCTCTGGGACAACCTCTGGGACAACCTCTGGGACAACCTCTGGGACAACCTCGGGGCCAACCTCTGGGACAACCTCAGGGACAACCTCTGGGACAACTTCGGGGACAACCTCAGGGCCAACCTCGGGGCCAACCTCTGGGCCAACCTCTGGGACAACCTCTGGGACAACCTCTGGGCCAACCTCAGGGACAACCTCAGGGCCAACCTCTGGGACAACCTCGGGGACAGGGATTTGTATGTTCCCACGTACTTCTGGGGCAACTTAGATGCCTACTGGATGGCATGGGCAGAGTTCGCGGAAAAGATTGGTGTTCCAATTGATAAAAAGGAACACTTTCACGCCTACATCGAATTTTCGAAGACCTCAGGCGTCAGTTATTTTTATCCGGGATTCGCGTTTGTCTCAGATAGACCAGACTTCATCGGCAAGGACGACCTGACCAGACTCCACTGTGAAACCGGGCCAGCGCTTTCGTTCCGCGACGGATATTCTGTTCACGCATGGCATGGGGTGAATGTTCCGGGCCATTGGATTGAAAACCCGCAGGAAGTCGATCCGGCTGAAATCCTGAAATCCGAAAATGTTGAACAGCGGGCGGCGGGCGCGCAGATAATCGGGTGGCCTCGAATGGCCGAAAAGCTGGACCGCAAGATTATCGAAGGAGACCCGGAAAGTGACGTTGGCGCTCTTGTTGAGTTCACGCTGCCGGGCCTGCCCGATCCCGGGCGGTTCCTCATGGCGAAATGCCCCAGAAACGGGATCATCTGCGAAGGTGTTCCTCGTGTGTCCGACATAGACGATCAACCAATAAGCACAGCGATTGCGGCGCAAGCATGGCGGGACTGCCTGCCGCAGGCTGAATACATTCATCCCGCCATTCGCACATAGGAGAACAACATGCGCGTAGCTATTGCAAACCAAGGTGAGGTCCGAATTGACCGGATCGACGCCATACCCAAAGTTGAAACGAAGGAGTTCAAAGAGAAGAGCACCAAAGGCTGGATCATTAGCCATTCTGAGCAGGGGCATCATCACACATTAGGTGGTGACTGCGAGGTTTTGGAGCGCGCGGAATGTCCGGCAGGCGCACGTATTCTCTATGCCATCGTTAAGGAGCCAACCAAGCTCTTTCAAGACGCGGCTGTGCCCCATGATCCAGTGGATTTGAGCGAGGGTATTTATGAATTCCGTATCAAGCGGGAATACGATCCTTTTGCGGATCAGGCGCGCCGGGTAGCGGACTGACTTTAACCCCACCCACAACAAGCCCCCGCTAACAGGCGGGGGCGGAAAGGAGAACGGATACGGAACATGAGGGCGGGGCGTCAAGGTTAAAACGGGTTTGATGACCACCAGCCATGCGCGGAAATTGCCAGTGCCAATACCGCGATCACGAGAGCGACGGTTGCTTTACGGTCCGCTAGGATATTCGAACGCCTGGTTAGTTCGCGCTCAGCCAAAAGCCGATCAATCGAACCGGCTGGCCAAGTTGAAATGTACTGAATCAGATCGTCATCGGATAGTCGGCGTAGGGTTTCGGGCTTTCCGTCGGTCATATTGTAGAGTGTCGTCTCGGCCATCCAGTTCTCCTTGTGTAAAACAAAGATAGGCATTCAAGCTGTCAGTTTCCACCTCCGCAATCAGGCTCCTGTTTGTTGCGCGATTCAAAATCTACACATTCGGTTTTCTTGAATGGGAACTGCTTGAGATTTGCTATTGCAGGGCGTCTTTTGCATTCGACCCATTCCGCCGTGATATAGTGATCATCGCTGTCTTGATTCCATTCATAATGAACGCAGTCGGTGCAAGCATTGAACATCCCTCAGGCCTCCTTATTAGGCATTGCTTTCCCGCGAGCCTCACCCAACTTTAGACGCTGCTCCAACCGCCAATTCACGTTCTTTACACAGGCCGCAAGATCAGCCTCGTAGAAGCCAAGGCGCTTTTGGCCAAGGAAGAACTCAGAGCCGCCGACGGTTAATCCAGTAAGCGTTTTGGTGATCTCAATTGCGTATCCGCGCAGCTTCTCGATCTCTCGCTTCTGTTGGTCGATCTTCATCTGTTTGATCAGCAATTCGTCGGACGCCCTACCGCAGAGGTCGGCTATGTGCGTCTTAGGTCCGACCTCGGCCAGCAATTCATCTCGCAGTCCCATTAGTCATGGCCTCCCTCATGTACCAATTTCTACTTCGTTTTTGCGTACCATTTTCGCGCCGCACTTAGGGCAACCACGACAGGCATTTGTGTAATGTCCACGCTTGACCGTATGGCTGCACATCAGCTTTGTGCAGACGAACCAGAATTTAGGAACCCACGGTCTGCCGCGATACCCGCTCATCAAATCGTCTCCTTTATCGTGAGTTCGCGCGATCCCGGATCACACGATTTTGGTTTTCAATTTTGCGGTCAAAGACCAAAGGATCAACATCCCTCTCGCTAAAAACGAAAGGCAGCTTTCCCGGCTTGCGACACATGCAATAGCCGTCCGCGACAGCCAATACCTTTACGTCGCCACCATCGCCCGGATACGAGAACCAATCGCCACTCACTGCCATCAAATCGTCTCCAATTAGTTAAGTTTGATTTCCATGCATGGCGTAGTGATCTGCTGCAGCTTTCAACACCTCAGACACCATGCGACGCCCTTCAGCTTTCTGTTCGTCCGACATTCCATCGAAGTCCGGCAGAGGTTCACCTTGGGAGATAGAATAGTCTTCTGCACACCTCATAAGCGCCGCCTCGCCTGCATCAATCATGCCGGTTGTGATCTTTATGCGTACCAACGGTCATCGCTCCCTTGAATCATATGTAGGCACCAGCATCTAGGCCATCCCAGACACGGTGCAGTTCATCAGCTTTGCCCGCTGCTATGAGGTCAACAGGCAGTTGGTTTGCAAGAAGCGGTTGAGGCAGGTTGAACCACTTAACCGCGTCCTCGAATTCGTAATATTCAGTGAGGCGCTTGAACATGTCGACGGTTTCTTGAGACGCGCGGCGACGATCGTCCTCCATCGCTTGGTAAAGCTCATTGCGTATTTCACCCATAGCTCAGTCGCTCCTTATTGATGTTCAGCCCAATCCATTAGGCGGTCGCCAGTCTTGAACAAAACGAACCCGATCCAATGAACCAGCCTAGCAATTCCGAGGCGCTTTGGTCGCGTGTACGGTGACATCAAGACGTCTCCCTTTAGCAAGCACAAAGTTCATTTATAAAACCAGCCATACGGCCTCGCAGACTCACTGCCGTACGGAAATGGCAATTCAACCCGTTTCGGGGCCGATGGTAGATCATCCAGAAAGTCAAGATCGCCGAAGGCCGCTTTAGCCTTCTTTCCAATCTCCTCCAACTTCTTTGCGAGATCCTCGTTGTTTTGTGTATTGCTCATGCTACCCTCCTAAGGCCAAGTTTAGAGTGTATGTACGATCTAATGTCCATCTTTCTAAAGGGAATTATATGAATTATATATACGATAGTGCCCAGATCTCTCAAGTTTCTTCGTCTTCAGGTTCTTGTCGGGTTGCACCGCCTTTCATGACTGCCTTTATCAACCTCTCCGGTTTTACCGGTACACTTATGTCCTTGTTCATATCGGCTTTTGTTGGCTGGTAACTCCGGTCCATGACCTTGTTATAGTAGTCAGACTTCTGTTTGGTCATCGCTTTCTCCAATGCATTCCTGCGTGATCCCGATTGCCAAGACGGGACAACCGCCATTGCGTCCTGCGTCCAATCTGTAAAGCAATTTGCCCATCCATGTTGTTGATGCTCCAAACTTCTTATACACGTATTCGCTGCCTTGGGTTCCATCCTTGTTCAAAACCTTCCCAAGACTCCGAAAGAACTCATTGTCCAGCGAGGAACCGCGTGTCAGTATAACACCAACGTCGATTGCGCCAGCATCATAGAAGGCTGAAAACGCATACAGGTCTCTATCATAAGTCTGGTCTTTGCTATTCCACTCGAAGTCAAGTGCGACTTTCCCGGAAACAAAATCAATCCTGTGACCATCTAGAAAACCTTTTTTGACGTATTTGTGAAGAATATTTCCAATTTGCTTCGCATGTTCCAACCGGACCAGAAGATCAGCGGAAATGCGGGTTTCTATCCAGTCGGGCAACGGGAATAGCGTATCCACATATTGGGCGATTGGCCCCTTGCTGCCGCCCGGTCTCCTTATCATCTCCGTTGTGATCTCAAACGTTTCCAAAGCATCTGTCACATGTGAGAACTGATCAGGAAAACTGTTGGCCAGAATGGACGCTGCGTTCCTATAACTGTGAATTTCAAACTTCTGCCTGACGTTTTTCGAGAACAAATGTCTCTCGCCTTCTGACATGCCTATTCCGCCGCAACTGACGAATTGTATTTATACGTGTCCCATGTCGGCTTATAGTCATCGCCCGCCTGGTTGCCCCAGACCGTCCAGTTTTCACGGCACCCGCGCCCGAACAATTCCAGGTATGGTCCCCAGCTGCAACTTTCGATGATATCATACTGTTCATCCGGTTTACGGGAATGCTCCCGCTTGCGCGTCCCGAACAGATTGACCTGTCGCCGCCCGGGTTGAAGTGTGCGCGCGTTTTTTCCACGTATCCCGAACAACAGGACTTCGGTGACGTTTCGGAAGTAAAACCCAACACCCCGCCCATCAGAGCCACCATCCTTGCGGACCTTGTGCCAGATGATGTTTGACTTGTAAGCAAAGCCCCACTTGGTCATGACCTGTAATCCCTCAGGGAGCAAAGCATTTGGAACCCAAAGGTAACAATGCGCCCGATCTTCGACAAAATCTGAAACGGGAAGAGTGCATATGTCTTCAAGCGTCATTGTCGGATATCTGGCAAGACGTTTATGTTCAGGGGCCATTTTTCCTGTCCGGTTGGCAAAGCGCCAAGGTGGATCGGCCATGATTGTTGAAAACTTTTCAGACCCGAGAAATTGAGAAAGATCATTCGCGACGCTTGAATCACTCATGACCGCGCTCCGCTTGCCAAACCGTTGTCTGCAATCAAATCAACGTAGCGAAGGCGCTTGCCCTCCATGCCAGTAACCACGCCTGACATTTGGTCGATGGTGTTTTGCGGACGGACATTGTGACGGCCTGAGAACTCATTCACATAACGGTTCAGGTGCTTGGGGCTCATTTTGTGGAACGTGCCCTTGTGAGCGCGTTTGAGCGGTGCCCAGAAGCTTTCCAGACCGTTGATGTGAGCTTGTTCCCGAACATACTCACCAACGGAATGGCGAACTGCCTCGTGCGTCCTGTTGATCCCCTTATAAGCGCTGGCATCATCTGTGTAGACGGCCGCGCACTCGGTGGTGTGGTCAATGACAAAGCCTTGCAGCGTCTTCGACGTGGTGTCCCGTACGACCTTGGCAATAACCTGATTGGTTTCCCGATCCTTCACGCCAGCGACGATGGCTTTGCCAACGCCGCCGCGCCCGGCATTCAACTTCTTGCCCTTGTGCTTATTCTTTTCGAGTCCGCCGATGTAGGTTTCGTCGGCTTCCACCGGGCCACCAAAGGGCAGTGCAACACCATCATCCTCAAGCGCTTTGCGCACCCGGTGCGCCAAATGCCAAGCGGCTTTCTGGGTAATCTCCAGATCGCGATGCAACTTCATAGACGAAACACCCTTGAGGCTGGTGGTCATGAGGTAAATCGCAATTGCCCAGACCTGATAACCGAGATTGGACGCTTCCATGCACGTCCCAGTGCGAACTGAAAATCGCTTGCGGCATTCCTTCTCACGGCAACGGTAGGGCATGGTCTTGTGTGCCGCCCCGGACAGCACGCTGGTCGATCCGCAATGTGGACAGTGAGGACCATCGGCCCAGCGTTCCTCGGTAAACCACTTCTCGGCGGCTTCGTCGGTGGGGAATATCTTGAACAGCTTTACGAGGCTGATACCTTCACGATAGTGCTTACCGGGTGCTTTCTGTGCCATGTGTATCTCCCTTGATCTTGGGCACTATTGAATCACCTATGGTCTAGGGCGTCAAGCCCTTTTGGGCACTATCGTATATAATTCCCTTCGATTGACTGATCAATTGCTGTGTTTAATAGACTCTTCTTGCGTGTCATGTGGTTGATTCCTTTCGTCCACTAGGTTGCGCAAGTGGGCGGCTGCTCTCCAAAGTAGGCCGTCCACTTCTTCCCGATATCGGGGAAGCACTTTGTCACCGACTTGCTCCTTGGTAAGTGCAGTGATCCATTTCAAATTATCCAATAGGTCCAACGTTACACCCGAAATCTCGCGGCGAGATTCTTGCTTTTCCTTACTCCAAGGGTGATGGAGCACCTCACCTGTAGACGTGTCCGTGTAGGTCATTTGAGGATCGGGAGGTTCAAACCCTTCCTTGGTATAGCCACCCGTTTCGTTGCGGACGTAACCCGGTTTTGCACTGCCGATGTTTGCGGTGTTCTGGGTGTAGGTCGTACCGTTGCGGGTGACCTTTCGCTTCGGCTTATCTTCCAACGGTTGGAAGATATTATCTGTGTTTGGAACACAGATAGCTTTTCGCACATCACCCACAAATTTGTTTCCAACACGACACTGGCGGGCGATTTCCCGGTCTGACCACTGCGCCCACTCCGGGTCATTCAATAGGCGGCTAACAGCCTGTCTCTTGTCCTCATTGGTTCGGCGCGCACCATGTGCGGCATTGGCTCCGACAGAATAAAGTACAGCATTCCGCAACGAGCCTTGCCGAACATCTGCATTGATCATCGCGCGCGTGATCTGGTCGATTGGTACATCAAGCCATTCACCGTCCTTACCGGCATGATTTTGCAGGGTGGACAGGTAGTCGTAGACGGTGTTGGCCGTTTTCTCTTTGGTGCGTGGGTCAACACGTTCGGTTGTGTGCCTGAGAAATGCCTGTCTAAGGCTGATCTCCTTGGCTTGGGTAACAACAGGGGCAGGCAAGGCGTGCGTCGCATCAGCGACCCGCTCAGACATCGTGTCTGCCGCCTGCGCGGCTGAGTGCAGGTTCATGGCAGGCCATTTTCCAAGTGTTTTGGATTTTGTTTTGCCATGCGCAAATTTGACCAGACGCCAAGTTTTGGTTTTTGTGCCGACGTCTAAATACAGGTTTGGGAAGACGCCTTTGCGCTGGTCAGCATAACGGTTTGTGCCGGACTTCGAAAACGGCAGTTTGTCGATACTGCCTTCGGTGAACTTGATACGTTGGGTTGCCATGGAGGCCTCCATTTTTGCAATTATTTTGCAATTTTCGTATCAACCACCACCGGGTCTGCTCAACCGAAGTGTCTGTATTTATTAGGTAAAAGCAACATAAGCCACCGTCAGCAACCCAATTTTCCCGTATTTGTAATCAGTAGGTCCGCGGTTCGAGTCCGTGTGGGGGCACCAGATCAAAAATAAGATACTGAAATAATTGCATTAATTTCGATTGTGGACCGCATTGAAATTACACGTGGTCCACATTACCAAGAAAAACCCCGAATCGAACGCATGGCTTCTGCGGCCATTGCGCGGCGTTCTGCGCCTTTGGTATAGATCGCAGACGTGCTGGGCTGCGTGTGAGAAAGAACAGCCATGATCTGATGTTCGCTGCACCCTTCTTCGGCCAATTGTTCGGCCAAAGCCTTACGGATGCCGTGGGATGATCTGCCCTGTAGCCCAGCTTCATCACAGCGCTTTCTGAACCAGTTGCGGTAGCTGTCGGCATTTTTGAACGGATTGCCGTGTTCGTTTAGAATGAATGATTCACCAATTCTGGCCACTGCAGTGATAGCTTCACGCAAAGGTGCGGCCATCGGTATTTCCACAAATGCTGCACCGCGTTTCTTTGGCTGCCAAGCCAGCCACCGGGTGCTGTGGCTTTCAAATTCCTGTTTGCGCCCCAGCCAGATTGCGTCGTTCGATCTGGCCGCTGTGAACATGTGTAGCGTCAGTGCCAGATGAGCCATAGTTCCGACCGGATGTACCTCTTTAAATTTGCGCAGGTCTTCTGATGTCCATGGCGTTGCCCCGCCTTGGCTGCGGTGGATCTTCTTTATCCCGACAAGTGGGTTTACTTCCGCATGGCCAGAATCACATGCCCAATGATACATAGATCGAGCAGCTTTCATCATGTTATCAGCTTCAGCTGGAGTTGCTGCGCGCGCATCCCGAACCTTCACAAAGGCCGCTGATGGTGCGTTCAAGCTCATTTCACCATATTCATCGCCATCATCGGTTTTGTGTTGGCACAGTCGTGAAAGAAGGCTCTTGCGTTGGCGCAACGTTGCGGCAGCGGCGTGCTCAGCTTCCACCATGCGTTCCAAGTGCAGAAGATACTTGTCAGTCAGCCACTGAATCGACTGGCGTATGGCGGTTGTTTCCGGCTCATACTCCAATTCCAGTCCTGCGCGGGCGCTCCAATAGTGTTCTGAAAACTTGGGGTGATCCATCCCGATATGAAGGCGAATTTTGCGATTTGGGTGCCCTTCTACTCGCACCCGAATGCGTTTCTTTCCAGATTTCAGTGTTTCAATTGTTAGACCGGGATAGTTCTTACGCACATCGCTTACCATTGTTTCGGTTCCGGACTATTGCGCTTATTTTCGGATTCGTCCACTGGACAGCAGATTTTAATCGTTCCGTCCGGTCCGATTTCTACTGCGGATACCACCAGATTACAGGCTTTCGCGGCCTCCACCGCGCGGGTAATTTCTGCCTTTGTGAACCGCGTTGCTGCCATTTTACGCGTTACCTTGCGGCGTGGACGATAAGAGGTCGCCCCGTTCAAGCAAACGGATCATGGCCTTGCGGCGACGGTCGATCTGGTCGGGTGGATTTGCCTTTGCCTTGATCATTTTGGCGCTGGCATCCAGTAGTGAGGCAGTGGCGGTGCGATCAACATGCGACAATGCGCCATGACTGATGTCGAACACCATCAGCATCAGGGACCAATAGTTAACGCCTGTGACTGCGGAATAGGCCATCAGGAATTGGGCCATATTGGCTTCCAGATTGTTGATCAACTGATCATCTTCCGGGCCGATTTCGATTGTGTTGGTCATCGGTCTTCCTCTGGTTTCCGTCGCTGGCCCCTGTCGCCAAGGGCCAGAAAGAGAAATCAGTTTTCGGGTGTGCCCATGAACGTGGGCAGGCTGGTTTTGTCTGTCGCCTCTTCGACCGCTTCCTTGAAGGCCGCTTCGAATGCCTTTTCCGGGTTGTAGATCGACAGGATGAACCGTACTTCGCCGCCCAGTTTACGATAGCGGAAGCGCACGGGCATCCGGTAAGGTGCGCCGCCCATGAAGACAGGGATGGCGATGATGATCAGGTTCGGGATCTGCAGCGGCTTGCCATCCGGGGCTTTGTGTTCATTGACAAACTGGATTTCCTGTTCGCCGCTGTCCCGGTTGGTCTTCACCGTCAGGTTACTGGTTTCATGCACCTGAAACTGTTTGGACATTGCCAGCAGTTGCTTTAGCTGACCATAGCGCCCTTCGATCTTTTGGGCGGTTTCGATCAGGCGGTTTTCCCATGGTTGGTTCTTGTTGCTAGCACTGCCCTTCAGGATGGCGGGCGACGGGTCCATGATATCCTTGGCTTGTGCTTCGATGAATTCGCCCAGATCGTCTTTCTTGAGCGGTTCGCCTGACACGCCCATCCATGCCTTCCATTCGTCCGACAGCGGAAAGTCGTAGATGGCCCGGTGATGGCAGTGCCGGGCGCTGGAATCGCCAGTAGCCGCAGTTACGTCGACCGCACCAGCGGCGTGATAGTCGGCAATACAGGTCAGTGTTGGCGCTTCCATGTCGGGATTGGCAAACAGGGCCGATGTTTCGCCTTTGAAACGATTCACCCATGTGATCAGGCTTTGCAGGTCAGCCAATTTCGCCGTACCCTTGCGGCGCGCTGGTTTCAGAAATTCCAGCGCATCGCGGCGGTATTTTGAGACATCGACCACATCGCGCTTTTCCGGCACCGTGATCAGATCGGCGGCGCTTGGAGTCCAGTCGGGGTCGGCATCCACAATGGTGTGGTGCATCAGCTCCGCCATTACATCGCGCATGGTTTCTGCCGGGTTTTCGCTGCCTACTACGGCAAGGGTTTCGGTTTTGTCTGACATGGTCAGTTCCTTTGTTTTTGGGATTGGTTTCGGAGTTAAACGTCGCGCACTTCACCGGTTTCAGGATCGTGCGGGGTGACATCGCGCACACCGCCGTGCATGCGCTTCATCAACGGGCTGTAGAGCGTCATTTGCCCGTTTTCGTCGATGAAGGCCGACGCCGATGCGGGTGGCGCTTTGGGGGCGTTGAAACTGGCGGTGGCACCCATGTCCACATCACCCTGCTTGCCAAGGGCATAGTTCACGGTGATGGTCATCGACCCTTTGCAGCCCTTGGTGCCGTGCAATTCCTTATGGTCCAGCATGTCGATCTGCAGCTGACGGTGGCCTTCCAGAACTTCGGCAAGGAAATCGCCGCCATCGAACAACGAAAACAGGTGTTCAATGGTGCGGATTGCATAGGGGTCGCGAACGTCTGACACGACAACTTCGGCGGATTCGTCTTTTTGGTTGGCCATCACGGGCTTGGTCCTTTCACTGGTTTAACTTGAGGTAGGCGCGCCCTGCGGCGCTGATTTTCACGAACGCATCCTTGCGGCGTTCCAGATCGCCGGGGGCGTGGTCGGTCAATTTGGCAAAACCCATGTCGATCAGGCGCATCCACATTTTGCGCACGCCATTGAGCTTCAGTTCGATGGTGCGGTGTGCCATCAGAGTGTGGAGAAAAATCATTTCGTCATCGTTCAGGGTATCGTCTGGTCTGATCATTGGGGTTACCTTTGGCTTGCGATTTTGCCGGTCCATGCGTCGAATTCGGTGCGCAGGATCTGAAATTTCTGTTGGGCCGCGTTGCACGTCGTCAGTTGACGGCGGCTGTCGATCTGGCAGCAATCGCGCAGATACTGCGCAGCGGCGCTGGTGCTGAACTGCTGCTTTGGCATGCCGCAGCGGCTGGCAGCGAATTGCTGAAATCGCGGATCGTTGCACAGAATGCCCGCCTGCTGGGCGGGGTTCATGTCATCAAACCGCTGGCGGACAGGCGCGTTCATTCCATCCACTCCAGAATGGTTACGACGAGGCCGTTTTTTTCCATGTCATCCATGAAGCGAAGACAGGTTGAGCGCCTGATGCTGATGTCCTGTTGAGTGGCGACCAAAAGAATATCGCCCGCGCGCATGCAGCGGCGTAACGCTTTAAGTGTAGGGCGGCGTTCTATTCGTCCGCCAGCATCGTGCGCAATCGCGGTAACGTCCGTCCAAACAGAAATTTCCGCTGCTTTTCGAGCGGCATTGGCAGGATCACGATCATTGACATAGCCGATGGTGTATCCGCCATTTGGGTTTTTGACGGGATCGTCGTCAAGAAAGCGACGCCGAATGAAGTAAATGGCGCTGCACGACTTCATGACTTTACACCCACCCGTGCTTTCAGGCCGGGGCATTCCGGGCGCATAGTGCCGCCGGGGCATCCGCAACCGGGCCATTCGGGGCAGTGAAATGTCGGGGTGTTGTCCGCAATGAGTTTGGGAGTTTTGCTGCGCCCGCGCCGTTTACGGGAAAAGAAGCCGGGAATGGCGAGCAGACCACGCCCGGCCAGTTTACCGGCAAACAGGCGATTGCCGGTTGTGGGGAATTGGTGCCGCGCAAACATCAGGTTGCACCTGTGACAGCTGCTGCGCGGACGTTGACAATCTCTTCGGCGTGATTGCGTGGGTTTTCAAATGGGGGGTAAACGGTGATGAAGCCATCATCCTCTGGAAGTGGTGCCCGTTCGCGGGCCGCTTTTTTCCAGTTGCGAATGGCCTCACTTAGGGATCTGCCCAATGCGCGAACTTCATGAAGGTCAATCACGAGTGCGGGCATGTCGAAATAGTCGTCGTCACACGGCAGTGGAAATGTTCCACCCGTTTCCAGTGCTTCATGAACAAATGCATCTTCCTGCCCTGCCATGTCGAGGCATTCGAGGTTCAGAAGGAAGCAGGTCAGGCGGTCAAAGTTGTCGTGAAAGCTCATAGCAAACTCCCCTGATTTTTGTCGCGCGGTGCGATTTCTCCCACGGGTTCCAGAATGAGCATCCGCTTGCCGGTTTGATCGGCTACTTTTTGGGCGGCTTTTGCAGCGTCAGCGCGGGTTTCATACCGGGCGCGCGGTTCTGTCTTGGAGTGTGGGCCGGTGGGTTTCCGGCAGATCATCCAGAAGCGGGCATATTGGGCAATGTCGGCCATCAGAGTGCTGGCCCGTCTGGAATGTCGCCATCGGCAATCATAACCAATGCGTAGATTGCGCTGCGCACCTGTTCCGTAGTGCGCGCGATGACTGCAAAGCCGCAAGTGGGGCAGGTGGCGCTGCAGCCATCTTTGAAATGGCCCTTGTTGCTGGCCGTCCCGATAGTCAACTGCGTTCGTATGGGCATTTCGCCAGCACCGCAGTTAATCCACCCGGATGTGCAATATGGGCAGAGCATCACGTGCCCGCCCCTTTGTCGGCAACTGTCGCCTTTACCCGGTGCTGATAGAAGGTCTGCCCCCGTGCAGATTTGAGTGCAGCCCATGCCAGAATGCGCAGACCTATGCCGTGATTGGCGTTGGGTTTTCCGACGATATCGCGAACTTCTTGGGATAAAGGCATTGTTGACTCCAGTTAGCTTCATTTATGCATATCGACAAAACGTCGAGTGTCAACATAAAATATCGAAGAAACGTCGATTGACAATGCGTGCAAAAGACTGCCAGATGCAATCTGGGGGTGAAGAAAAGAGAATTTACGATGAATTATGATTTAGAAGAACGGCTGCTTTTCGCCGTCGCACGTATTCTCAGAGTTTCCGTTGATACCGCTTACTCTTGGTTGCCGGTTAGGTGTTGCATGAGAGTGTTGGCCAGCGGTTCCGGCAGCTCTGTCAGCCGCCCGCGATAGAGGAAATCCATTGAAACCCCCCATCGTTCTGCAATCCTGTAAGCCATATCAGCCTTGAGTGGTTTCAGGCCTTTTTCAATTCGACCGTAGCTGGTGGCGTCGATCTGAACTGAATCTGCGAATTCAGCGCGTGTTTTATCGTGATGCAATCTAAGAGCATATAAGCGCTTGCCTACTGCAATGGGGTGAAACGGGCTGTGTGTACTCATGACAAAACTCCAAAGGATATGATCAGTTTTGCCCTTTGATTCGAAGAATCGTCTATCGGAGTTTTATCAAGTATTGACATATCGACGAAACGTCGATTTATGTGGATACTATGAAGAAAGTTTCCAGCATTCAGGAATTGATTAACTTGTGGCCGACGCGATCTTCGTTGGCTGACGATGTCAACGCCGTTGCGGGGCACAGTGCCGTCAGTGTTTCGCAGGTACACAAATGGGCCGAGCGCGGATCTATCGCCGCCATTTACCATCAGTATGTCCTGACAGCCGCTGAACGCCGTGACTATCCGGTGACCGCTGCCTTGCTGGTTGAATTGCACGCACCCAAGGAGAAGGCCGCATAATGTTTCAAATCCCAGTTTCATCCTTCGAAGATCGCACAGTTCTGACGATCTGCACAGGAAACGAGGTTTCCCATGTCTGATCCTGTTACCCATGGCATCTTCGACGGGCTGGTGCGGCGCGCAGGCGGTGTTGAGGCGGTCGCAGCGGTATTGGAGGCCCGCTACGGCAAGGGCTGTAAGGGCACAGTTTCCAAAATGTGTTCCGGGCATATTGGCGTCACAATAGATGCGGCAGAAGCTCTGGAAGATTTTGTAGGGGCATTTCCTCTGACCAATCGTCTTTTTGAACGCACGGGCCGGGAAGGTGTGCGCGTTGGTTGCCTAAAGGAACTGGCGGCGCAAAGTTCCATCGCAACAGGGCGGGCACACTCTGCCCTGATCCGGGCCTTTTCGTACAAAAGCCCCGGCGGAGAACGTATTACCGCCGAAGAGCGTGCCGAAGTCATCGCAGAAATGCGCGCCGCCCGTCAGGTGTTGACGGACATCATTGAGGCGGCGGAGGCGGCAGGCTGATGTCGGAGGATGTAGCGGTTGGATTAGTTCTTAGGGAAATCAATGAAACGCGCATCCGGGTTCAGCACGCAATACGTCAGGATGTCCTTGTCCGATATGTCGCTACTGACTTCAACGCCGTTCATAAAAGTAAATGCCAGCATTGCGATGGTGATTTGACTGGTCGATTGGGTGCCGCCGATAGACTCGATGGCGTCAATTACAGTTTCGCAAGGCATCGTGGTCGTCATGTACTTTATTGTGTCGCCAATGAAAGCGGAATCGATATCGCGCGCGGATGCGTTGGTTGCGAGGGACGCGGTCACAAAGGTAATTATGGCCAATCGCTTCATCTGAATTCCCTATCCTACGCTCAATCTATGATTGACAGCATACGCGCCGTGCTTCCGGTGTCCAGCGGGTTGAACAAAGGGGGTGCGCAATGAATGCCATCACCGTCAGCTCTGCAAGCCAGCGCCGTATTTTCAATCACTTTGCCACGCGGCTGAAAGAGCGCTTCGGGGAGGGGCTGGACGCGCTGACGTTATGGCGCGCACTGGCCTACGCCCTGGCGGAAGAAAAGTGGGGCCTGTTGCATCCCGTGACGCGTGTCAACCGCAGCGGTCGGCGCATTTTTGTCTGTCGTCTGATCGACGGGCGCTGGTGTTTCGTTCTGTTCGATTGCCCGCTTGGTTTGCCGATCACCGTGTTTCGCGAGGGCATGGTTGTCACGCGCGAGGGCAAGCCGTCCCTGCGATTGGGGGTGCCGCGTGAACTTTGATGATCCCAACACCAATCAAATCGAAGAACAGGGCATTGATCCGATTGCCTGTCGGGCGTTGTGGTGCGCGGTGATCGAAGAGCATTTTCACCTAGTGGTGTCACCGAAGTCATCCGATCAGCCCCATGAAATCGCCGCTGCACAGAACTGGTTCGGGTCGCGGGATTTCTATGCAGTCTGCGCATTGGCCGGGCTTGATGGTGCGTGGGTGTTGTGGGGCGTTCGCCATCACTTTCGGCTGCGCGGGGTGGCGGGATGAGCGCAATCAAGAAAGACATAGGCATTGGTCCCTGCCGCCTGATTTTGGGCGATATGTGCGATGTGTTGCCCTCGCTTCAGCCCCGCGCCAAGCTCTGCCTGTCTGATGTGCCATACCGTTTGACTGCAGGTGGAAAGAGCCATGCGCTTGGCGGAATATTGGGCGGTGATGCCTATGACAATTCCGGCGAATTGTTTGATATGGTTGAATGGGCTGATATGGCCCCGCTGATCTATGATGCGCTGGCAGACGATGCCGATGCCATTATCATGACATCAGATCGGGAAGAGGGTGCCGCACGCGCTGCGTTTGATGCTGCTGGCTTTGACTTTCACCGGCTGCTGGTCTGGGACAAAATCACGGCCACGCCCAACCGCTGGTACATGCCCAATTGTGAATTCGGCCTTTACCTCTACAAGGGGCAGGCCCGGCGCATCAATGACTGTTCTTCAAAAGCCCTGATCCGCTGTCCACAACAGGACGTGTCGCATCTTTATCTGAGTGCCGATGTGCCCCCTGATCAGCGGCGTCCGCACGCAACGGAAAAACCGGTGGCGCTGATGGCGCACTGGATGGGCAATTCGACTGCACCGGGGGATCTGGTTATCGACCCTTTCATGGGGTCGGGGTCAACCATCGTGGCCGCAGCCCGGACGGGGCGGATGGCTATCGGGATTGAGAAGAACCCAAAGTGGTTCGACGTAGCCTGTGCGCGGGTTGCAGAAGCGGTGCAGAACCCGCAGCCTGTGTGGTCCGGTTTTGACGCAGGGACGCCGTTACAGGAGGTCTTGGCGCTATGACCCTTCTGCTACCCCCGACCGCGAATGCCGTGGCACGGCATATTGAGCCGGAAGATTTTCGCACCTTTGCGCATCAGGAATTAGAGGCATCAGCCCCATGGCGTGACGGGATCTGCTTTCGCCCGGAATGCGGGCGTGTGTTTGAGCCGCGTCGTAGCTGGCAGATTTATTGCTGCACTGATTGCGAACGCGCGGGCAGGGCAGAGCTGCGCAAGTGGGGCCATCGTCTGGCCCTGTCTGCGCTGATCTGGCGCATGGGGAAGTATGAAAAACAGGACGCGGGCATCCGTGATCTGACACGCGCGGCCCGGCGGCATGTGACACATGTGCAATCGGCTTGGTTGGCAGATCGCCAAGCCCGTGCAGCACTGTCTGGAGGTGTCTTATGAGTTTTGAACCTGTCCGCTCAGATACTGGTCAGCCTTGTATCAAGTGTTCCTGCGGGGATTGCGGCAAGACAGAAGTTGTGCCCGCGATTCACGGCAAAACCGGCCATGACGGCGAAGGCCAAGCCGTGAAAAAGCTGCAGCAGCGCAGTTGGACCTACATCGGCAAGCGCCTGCGCTGCCCGACCTGTGAAGCCAAACGCAAGGTGGTGAACATGCAAGATCGGAAAAAAGTGAAACAGGAACCGGCCATGGTTACACCCGCGCGTGAACCCACACGCGCCGATAAGCGTCAGATCATGGATTTGCTGGAAGATGTCTATGACACCGATCTGGAGCGCTATCGGCATGGTGATACTGATGACACTGTGGCCGATGTACTAAATGTATTGCCCGGCTGGGTCGCAGCGATCCGCGAAGATTTCTTCGGCCCGGACGGTGGGAATCAGGAAATAGCTGATCTTGATGCGCGTTTGTCTGAGTTGGTTGCACCAATGGAAGCCGCTTCTGAAAAGGCCAGCGCCGCTGCAGCTGAGCTGGGCAAGCTTCGGGTGGAAACTGCTGAAATCCGTAAAAAACTGGAGGCTATCAAAGTTGCCGTTGGCCCCCGCAATCTGCTGAAAGCGGGGATCAAATGAACCATGTAGAGTTGGAATTCGCAGATGTGTGCGATCACATAACGCAGGTCAGGCCGGAAAGAGAGCCTGATTTTATCATTGGACCTGCGGACAATCCCTATTTGTTGCGCTGGTGGCTGATCCCCCGGAATCCGACCTTCAACATCTATTATCACCGGGTGGTTCGGAACGACGATGAACGCGCGCTTCACGATCACCCTTGGCCCAGTTTTTCGGTCATGGTGCGGGGTCGGTTGCGTGAAATTACTGAATCCGGCCCGCGCATTATCGAAGCGGGCGGCTGCGTGTATCGCGGCCCTGAAATGGCGCATCGTCTGGAACTGGTGGATGGCCCGGCAGAAACGCTGTTCATCACCGGGCCGCGCGTTCGGGACTGGGGATTTCACTGCCCAAAAGGGTGGGTGCATTGGCAAGATTTCGTAGCTGCAAACCCCGGTGAAATCGGACGTGGGTGCGGGGAGTTGGATTGATGTCAAAGCTGGCCCCAATACTGGTCGATACCGGCACGCTGGAAGAATATCCGATTTCATCCGATGAACGGTTGGACTCGCATTACTTTCTGCAGTGGAACCTCAAACGCTGGCGCGGCAGCACTTTCCGCAAGAAGGCAGACCCGGAAGTTGGCTGGTATGGGTTTCAGCTGTTCTGCATCGCGCAGGATGGATCGCCCATCGGCACATTGCCCTGTGATGACCAGCAGCTGGCCTTTGACCTGAACCTGCCCTTGGAGCGCTGGCAGGCGTTGTTGAAGCGGGACATTACGCCGCTGCATAACTGGCGCAAAGTCCAGTGCGACAACGGCGAAATTCGATTTGCCCATCCCGTTGTCACTGAAACTGCGAAGGACGCCCTAAAGTCCAAGCGCAGGAATGCCGACGAATTGGCCAAACGTCGTGAACGCAAGCAGCTCAAGGATCTGGTGGAAAAGATCAAACAGATCGGCGCGACACCGCTTGCCGGGAACCCGGCGTTTGTAGAGCGGGTGCATGGCTGGATCTTGGAAAACTACCCTGACCGCAACCGGACAGAGCCGATCATACGCGAGGCCATGGACGCGGTCAGTATGGAGGGAAATTGATGACCAAGCAGGGCTGGATCGGAGTAGACCTTGACGGAACGCTTGCACACTACGGTGGGTGGGTTGGGCCAGATCATATAGGGCCACCAATCGCCATCATGGTTGATCGGGTGAAAAGCTGGCTTGGGGATGGAATAGAAGTTCGGATCATGACGGCCCGTGCATGGCGTGCAGATCAAGCGGACATTGATCGCATACAAGATTGGGCCGAGGAACATATCGGTCATCGCCTGCCTGTTACCTGTGAAAAGGACTACGGCATGATCGAACTTTGGGATGATCGCGCAGTGCGTGTCGTAGAAAACACCGGGCAGACCTGCTGTCGCCCGAAATCTCCGTAAGGGACACGCCATGGCCGTTTATGTTGATGACATGCACAAGCATCCGATGGGCCAATTTGGCCGTATGAAGATGTGCCACATGATTGCAGACACAACGGAAGAGTTAATCGCGATGGCAGACATGATCGGAGTGTCTAGAAAGTGGATTCAGCATCCGAATTCGCCGAATGAACATTTTGATATCGCCATGAGTAAACGCGTTATCGCAGTGCGAAATGGTGCTGTTGAAATCACCATGAGGGAGTGCGCGCTAAAGACGATGCAACGCCGCAAGAGCAGCACCTAAACACGACACCATTCTGTGCCGTTCTGTAACGGTTACGGAAAGTTACGGAACAGTTACGGAAAATCACAAAAAGGGCCGGAAATTCGCCACAAATTCATAGATTTCGCGCCAATTCCGTCACCACTGAAAGGATAAGAGAAGAAAAGAAAAGATAATTGCGCAAACCCAACCGAAATCGAGCAAGGGGGACAGGGCTGTGGAAGGTGAAGAACTGCGACAGGGCAAAGAAAGGGTAAGGCTATACCTGACCGATGCGCTGAAACAGACAGGGCTGGAACGTAAACGCGGTGTGACCGTGAAAGACCATGAAGCGATGCTGAACAATTTGCAGGCGCGTCTGGCCTATATGAGCAAGGAAAACCTGCAGGCGCTGGCTGAAACCGTTGGGGTCTATGCCGGTGGTCCGCTTAAAAACATCTGGCCTGCAGAGGTGTCAATCTGTAACTGGGCACGCCGGATTCAGCGTCCACCCGCCGGTCAGAGCCGCCTTGTGCGGTCATATCTGCAATCCGGTGCCGGGGATCTGGCCAAATCATCGGGCTATCTGGTCGAACTGTTTGATCATCTGCGGAAGTTTGGAGCGCCACCCAATAGCTACAGTCTGGAGGCCATTCGCGAAGAAGCAGAGCGCAATCGGCGGCGGCGCAAAGAGATCATGCGCGACCGTGAACGTGGCCGTGCCAGCCCAAGCGAAGAGGAATGGGTGCATAGCTATATGACCCGGCGGCTGCGCTGTCTGGACATCATCAAAGCGAAAGAAGAAAGGGCTGTGGCATGAACGGGGACGCAGTTGAGGCGGTTTGGAACCGTATGGAGCGCCGCGAAGAGATCGCACAGAAAGAGGCGGGCCGGATTGTCGAAGTGAAGGCCATGGGCTTTGTGCCTGAAGAGGTTGGGCCGATGGTCCCTGAAGCCCCGGCGCGTGGCCCGGTGCGTATGTTTGAAACAATATCTGCGTTCCCCAAAGGCGAAGATCAATTCGAATACAAACCCGGTGGGTATCGCGGGCGCAAGACCCTGCAGCGCGCGGATAGCTTTGACGTGATGGCTGCAAAGGCCGCGCGGCACAAGAAGCCTTCCCCCTTCAGTCCGGCACAGATTGAAATGGGGCGGCAGTATCGCAGGCTCTTTGATGACACCGAAGGTCGCGGGATGTGCTGTTCTTCGCTGGAAGGCCGGTCTGGAAACGGTGGCGACGGCACAGGGATTATGGATGCGTTCATTGATGATCGGCGTTCACTTGAATCCCTGCGGCGGCGCATTGGCAGTGGGTCGGCCATGGTGGTCAGGCGTATCCGCCCATCGGATAGGGGAACGAAGGCCAGCATCATGGACAGGCGTCTGGTTGACATCGTCTGTCTGGAAGATGGCAGCATCACCGATGTTCTGCGTGCGCATGGCTGGGTACGTGAAGGAGCAACGGCCCAATCAAAACATATCAAGGCTTTGCAGGTGGCGCTGCAGCGCGCTCTGGACCGCATGATGGGTCCGGTGCGTGGTGGCAGTCGCAGGGCCAAGACCTTCGGGGATCAGGTGTTGCCGGACCATTTGTTCGTTGATGAACGTGGTCGCGTTCAGAGTGCCGCTGGAAAAAGTCCTTGACGGTTAGTACGTCAGCAGACTACTAAATGTGCATCATCAACAAGAACGCCCACCAGAATATGGTAGGGCGTTTTTGCTTTGCGATGTTTCAATCTATCAGGGGAAAGTTATGCACCAGATCGGGGAAAGCCCGGTAACTGGTTCCGTTCGGATGTGCCGTGCCTAAGAAGCCTTGCGCACATCCGGGCTGTTCCCGGTTGGTTGATCTGGGAACTACATACTGCGAAACCCACGCGGCTCAAAACAAGAGGGACAGGGATCGGCTTACGGATGCTAAGCGGGCCAATAAACCTTGTCGCAAATGGTACAAGCGCACGGCGTGGAAGGGTCCGAAAGGGCGGCGCGAGCGGCAATTTGAGGCTGAACCAAGGTGTGAGATGTGCCCGGCGCATTCACGTCAACTAGCCACCATTGCGGACCATGTGATCCCACACAATGGGGATTATGGACTGTTTTGGTTCGGAGAGCTGCAGTCACTCTGCAAGCCATGCCACGACATCAAGAAACAACGGGCCGAACGGCGCGAGGGTAGGGGGGGTGCAAAAGTCCACACCCTAAGCACCGGGGACCGGCGTGGGTAATGAGATTTATTCGCATGAAAGTTTAAGGGGGGGGTATCTTGACCGATTTAACATCTGGCATCGAACGGCTGATCACCCTTCTGGGTGGATGGCCGGAACACTTCAAGGATGAAGAACGACGGTATGGTGAAAGCCTGTTGGCTGTTCTTCGTCGTGACAAAGTTTTGGATGAAGCAGTCTTTGGCCTTGTGGTGCGCTATGCAACGCACCGTGCAGCCTATGACCGGCTGTCTGCTGAAATTGCCAATGAGGAATTCGAGGCCACGGCCAGCAATTATCTTTCGGGTAAAGAGCAAAGCCGGGCCTTTCATGAAAACAAGTTGCTGACGCTTGAACGCGAACTGTTGGCCACTCCTTACGCCCGTGCCAAGAACGGACTGGACGCTCAGACCACCTTTATGGATCTGTTGGATGACCAGCCGCCAGAAGACGGCGGTGGTGGCAAGGTCATGCCATTCAAACCGATGGCGAAAAAGGGTCGCGCCTGATCAGTGTTGGACGCATCTGTCGAAACACCCATTACGCTACGCGCGTTGGATTGGGTGGATGACATTCTGTCGAACAAGCTGCCCAGCTGCAAAAGGATCAGGCAGGCGTGCAAGCGGTTCAAGGCGGATCTGAAACGCGCGGGCACTGATGACTTTCCGTATGTCTTCGACATGGAGGCATCGGAACACATGTGCGGGTTCATGGAGGGGTTGCCGCACATCAAAGGAAAGTGGGCTGCGCGCGGTGAGGCTATCAAGCTGATGGGCTGGCAGGCGTTCCTGATCGGGCAAATTGGCGGTTGGCTTCACAAAGATGACGGCAGGCGTCGTTTCCGCACCGCCTACATTGAAGTGCCAAGGAAGAACGGTAAGTCGACGCTTCTGTCGGGGGTCGGTTTGTATTTTCTGAGTGTCGATGGTGAGCCGGGGGCAGAGGTTTATTCGGCGGCAGCATCGACCCATCAGGCACGCATTGTCTTTGATGCGGCGCGTGTGATGGCATTGAACGGCAGGATCGAAGGCAGGACGTTTTCAAACGCACTGAACCTGCAGATCGAACAACATCGCATCAAGACAGGTGATGAAGCGGCGGTGTTCCAGCCGGTCGCGAGTCAAACAAAATCGAAGGATGGCAAGAACCCGCATTGCGCGATCATTGATGAACTACACGAACACGACAAACGAGATGTTTGGGATTCAATGGAAAATGGCATGGGGTCACGCGATCAGCCCTTGCTGATTGCGATCACGACCGCAGGCTACAACACCGCTGGGATCTGCTACGAACAACGGAAGTATCTGCAGCGAATTCTGGACGGTGTTTTTCAAGACGAAAACTACTTTGGTCTGATCTTTGAAGCGGATGAAGGGGACGAACCGGGTGATCCTGCCACATGGGCAAAAGCGAACCCATGTCTTCATGAAGCGAAAACACTGCAGTCCATGGAAGACAACTGGCGCAAGGCATCGGCCAGCCCTGCGGCAATGGGTGAGTTCCTTCGTAAACACTTGGACATCTGGACCAGTGTGGGCGCATCCGCCATTGACATGGAGGGTTGGCGCGCTGGCGAAGATGCGACGCTGAAGATCGAAGATTTCGCCGGGCGGCGGTGTTTCATCGGCGTCGACCTTGCCACCCGACATGACCCGTCAAGCGTCGTGGTGGTGTTCCCGGATGAAGCTGATCCGGCGAAAGGTCCGTTTACAGCGTTCAGTTGGCATTGTCTGCCACAGAAGGTGGTTGATGCAGACGGAAATGAACATCTTTGGGGTTGGGCCAAAGAACAGTTGATTACTACGACACCGGGTGCGGAACTGGATCTGCGTCTTGTCGAAGCATTGATCATGCAGTTGGCGGGCCGTGGTGAAGACCATGACCCGGAAAACGAATGGGGTTGGGGTGATCTTCCGGTCCTTGATGTGGAAATGGTCATCTATGATGCGCAGTTCGCACAGCAGATGGCCGCAACTTGGGATGCCGCCGGTATTCAGGCGGTTGAGCTTCGCAAGCGTGCTGCAAACACGAATGAGCCGTTCAACAAGCTGATCGCCGCTGTTGATGATCATCGCCTGTTGCATGACGGAAATCCTGTTTTGATGTGGATGGCTGGGAACACGCTGCTGAAACAGGTGCCGGGCGGGGATTACATCTTCCCGACCAAATTGGCACCTGAAGACAAGATTGATGGGATTGACGCCTTGATCAACGCGCTTTGGCCGCTGAGCCAAGTCGTGGAAGAGGACAACAAGGGCGTAGTGACGCAAGGATTTGTTGATGTTTGAACGGATATTCGGATCACAGTCAAAGGCAGTGGACGCCCCTCGCGTCGAACCTGTTGTTGCTGCCCCGGCAGCGCCAGAACGCCTGCCGATGAACCTGCAATCTTCGGCCAGTGTCGAGGAATGGCAAGAGTTCTTTGGCTTTCTGGGCAATGACACGGTGACGCGGGAATCTGCGATGAAGCTGACCGCCGTTTTTGGTTGCGTCTCACTTCTGGCGGGCACCATCGGAACCATGCCCGTGCGGGTTGTCAGGAAAGGCGAAAACGGCGGATCTGAAGAACATTCAGGACATGATGTGAATTGGCTTGTGCGTCACGAGCCGCATGAAGATTACACACCGGAAGTGTTCTTTGAGGGCATTGGGGTGCTGGCCTTTCTGGACGGCAACGGAGCGGCAGAAATTGTTCGCAATCGGCGCGGTGATGCACTTGGATTAAGGCCGATCCTAGAAGGCACGGTCAAACCATTTGAGCGCAAAGGTGGTCGCCTTGCCTACCGGATTTCCGAGAATGGCGACACCTACGGTCGGGATAAAGACGACATTTTGCATTTTCGCGGATCTGCAACCATGAGCCGGTTCGAAGCGCTTTCACCCTTGAAGTGTTTTGGCCGGACCATCGGCATTGGGCTTGATGCGGATGAATACGCGCGCCTCTTCTACAAACAGGGAGGCACCCCCAGCGGTTACATTACCTATGAAGGTAAAGTTGACGAGAACATGGCTGATGAGGTTCGGCAATACTGGATGCGGAAAATGGCAGGGGTGCAAAATTCGCACTTGCCCGCCGTTTTGGCTGAAGGGGGTAAATTTGTCAGCCTTATGCAAGATCCCGAAACTGCCCAGCTTATGCAGTCCCGGTCTTTTCAGGTGTCTGATGTTGCCAGAGCGTTTGGTGTCCCGCCGCATCTGATCGGAGAGACAGAGAAGTCAACCAGCTGGGGCACGGGCATCAACGCGCAGACGGCCCAGTTTTACATTCTTGGATTGCGGAAACATGTGAAGCGGTTTGAAGGGGAGCTGACCAGAAAGTTGCTAACGCGCAAAGAGCGTGAGGGCGGCATGGAGATCAAGTTTAACCTTGATACATTACTGCGCGCTGATCTGGCGGCGCGGTACGACGCTCATAAAATTGCACTGGGTGGTACACAGCATCCGGGCTGGCGAACCGTCAATGAAACCCGCGAAATGGATGGTTTGCCCAAATCTGATGACCCCGCAGCGGATACGTTGTTTCGCCCTGTTCCTAAAGCGGGTGCTGAAAACGGGGATGGTGAGAATGGCGACGGGTCACAGGCACCGAAATTTCAGACAACGCGAGAGGAAGTACAATGAAGTTCAAAGAGATTTTAGCCCGTGCGCTGCGCCCGCAAGATGGCAAACCTGTCGCTTTGCAGGTGCGTGCGATGGATGCGGATGGTGAAGTTGAAGTGCTGATTTATGACCAGATTGGCTTTTGGGGCATTAGCGCCGAAGAGTTTGTGCGAGAGATCAAGCAAATCGACGCCGAAACCATTCATCTTCGGATCGACTGCCCCGGTGGTGATGTGTTCATGGCCCGTGCCATGAAGACGGTGCTGGAGCAACATTCGGCACGGGTCATTGTCCATGTTGACGGGCTGGCTGCGTCAGCGGCGTCCTATCTTATGCTGGCTGGTGATGAAATCGAAATTGCCAAAGGTGCTTTCGTGATGATCCACAATGCTTGGATGATCACACTGGGTGATACTGGTGACCACACCCAGTCTGCTGGCATGCTGGAAAAGATCGACGGATCGATCCGGGCTGACTATGCGTCGAAGTCGGGCAAGGATGCTGAAGATTTCCGGCAACTGATGAATGACGAAACATGGCTGGAAGCAGACGAAGCGCTGGCCATGGGTTTGGTTGACCGTGTGTATGAGAAGGACGGTGGTGCTGAAAACCGCTTCGATCTGACCATTTTCGATAACACCCCGGATGCGCTGACACAGCCGGATGGGGAAAAGACTGCAGCAGCGCATCGCGCGGCTCAGATGCGCAAGCTGGAATACTTCGAACGGGTTGCGCCCTAAGTTGCGGCGCGTCCGCAAAGACTGAAACCGCCCGGCTTTGGCCGGGTTTTTTAATGGAGGATTGGGTATGCCCAAGACCATTGCCGAACTGCGTAAGCAGCGTGACGCGCTGGCGAAAAAAGCGCGGAATAATCTGGACGAAAACACTGGTGATTTCGATCCAAAACTGAACGACGAAATCTACGCAGAAATTGATCGCATTGACGGGCAGATCAAAGCAGAACAGCAGCAGCTGGATCTGGAAGCGCGGCTGCAGTCTGAAGCGTCTGACCCGGACACGCCTACGGGTGGTCAGAATTCCGGTGGCCAACAACCTTCGCGCCCCGGCGACGAGGTGCGGGCCGTTGTGTTCGACGCCTATCTGCGTGGTGGCGATGCAGCAGTGAACCGCCTGCCCGAAAATGTTCTGAGTGATTACAACCGTCAGGTTCAGGCGGCGCAATCGACCGGTGTGGAGAGCGAAGGCGGCGCGCTGGTGCCCACGACCTTTAGCGGCACCCTGTTGCAAGCTATGCAGGACTACGGTGGTGTGCGATCTGTCGGAACAGTTCAGCAGACAGCAAGTGGTGAGCCTATCCAATGGCCCACAGTTGATGAAACAGCTGTTATTGGCGAATGGCTGGCGGAAAATGATACTGTCACCGACCAAGATGTCGCATTTGGAACAACTTCAATCGGCGCTCACCTTGCCAGCTCCAAAGGCGTGGCGGTCCCGTTTGCGTTGCTGCAGGATGCAGGTATTACCAATATCGAAGGCATGTTGAACGGTCTGCTTGCCGCGCGTCTGGCGCGTCTGACCAATGCGGCTTACACCACAGGCGATGGTGCTGGTAAACCAACAGGCATCGTAAATGGCGCTGGACAGGGTCACACGACTGCTGCTGGGCTGGTCGACTCCTTCACCTATGACGATTTTGTCGAGTTGGAACATTCGGTCGATCCGATCTATCGCCGTGATGGATCATGGATGTTCCACGATACGTCTCTGAAGGTCGCCAAGAAGATGAAGGATGGCGACGGTCGCCCGATCTGGGTGCCCGGCATTTCCAGTGAGGCACCAGCCGAAATCCTGAACTACGGCTACACCGTCAATCAGGACATGGCAGAGCCTGCTGCAAACGCAGACTCCACGCTTTTTGGTGACATGTCGAAATACATGATCAGGGATGTCATGAACGTCACTTTGTTCCGTTTCACGGACTCGGCGTACACCCGCAAAGGTCAAGTCGGTTTCCTTGCGATGCTGCGTACCGATGGCAAAACCATCGCGGCGAACAACGCAGCCATCAAGAAGATGACCCACGCCGCCGCCTGATCGGCAAATGCCTGACCATCTGCCGCCCGTATAGTCGGGCGGCGGTTCTCTTCTGACAGAAAGGGTGCTGACAATGGCATCGAAGAAAAAGACAACATCCGATAAGGATACGAACGCGGTAATCGTGGCCTTCGCACTACGTGATTTTGTGGCCGGTGAAGGTAAGGACGCCTTTACGCTGTCCGAAGGGCAGCGCATTGAGCTGAGCGCAGACCAGTTCGCGGAAGGCGAAAAAGAGGGCATCGTTGCCAAGGGCGTGTTCGTCAAGATGAAAACGGCTGTCGAAGGCGGGCGCTATAGCCTGAAGCCCCACGACACAACATGGCTTCCCCCGCACGTCTATGAGGCGTGGAAAGCGGCAGGTTATTGTGAGCCAACCCAAGACGACCCGGAAGTCGGGGCAGTTCTGAAGGCGCGCGACGAAGCAACGCGCGCGGCGGCTTCAGAACGTGACCGCGCGTTGCTTCGCTGTTCGGATCTGGAAGAACAGCTTCAGGAAGCTGGGCTGCTGTTGCAGGCGGTGCGCGTGCAGTCGGAAAAACTGCGTGGCTTGATTGAACCAGCACCTGATAGCGGTGATGTTCTGGATGATGAAGCCACGGCTCTTCTGGGTGAAGTCGTTGTTCTGATCGGCATGTTTCCCGAACATATCGAAACGAATGACGAAGGTTCCACAGAACCTGAACTGAAACTGGACTGAGGCGCAGCCAATGTGGTTAGAGCGGATTTCAGGCGGTGGTGACGATCTGATCGAACTTGACGTTGCGAAAGATCACCTGCGCATCCTGAGTGATGAAACGAACGGTGAAGTCGAAGCCGCCATTGCTACGGCTTCCGCATTTTTGGATGTGGATGAAGATGGCTTTGGTGGCCTTGGTTTCCCAATTTTGTCGCAGCAATGGGCGTTGAAGGGTTCGTCATTTGGACAGCAGGTTCTGCGTCTGCCATTTTCGCGGATTGCCTCTGTCGATGAAATCCGCTTCACATCACCGGATGAACAGGCTGGCACCGTCGATGCGCAGAGCTATCAGCTGGTGAAGCGTGGCCGGGAATGGCGGATTGTCCTTTTGCCCGGCGCACAATGGCCGGGGCATATTGATCGACAGGATGCGGTCGAAGTGCGCTTCACTGCGGGCTGGGCTGACGCAGCATCTGTACCGGGTGATATCATCGACGCCGCGAAGGTTCTGACCGCTCATTTCTTCCATTTTCGGGGTGCGAATGCGGAAGAGGGTGTCGCGGATGATGTTATGCGTGGCGTCGACCGCCTGACGGCCCGTTACCGGCGATTTGCGATGTAGGTGCGGCATGAAAGTAACCGATCTGGATCATGTCTGCAGCCTGCAAGAGCGCATCGAGTCTGAAGATGGCTATGGCAACAAACGGGGTGACTTTCAGGAAGTTTTCAGGGAATGGGGCAGCTTTTTGTACCTGCGCGGTGGCGAAGGGGTCACAGAATCCCGTCTGGCATCAAAGCAGCCTGCAATCCTGACGTTGCGCAGTACGGCACAAGCCAAGACAATCGCGCCACACTGGCGGGTTGTGGCGGGTGGCCGGGAATATGAAGTCCAAGAACATCCGCGGTTGACCGAAGATCGGATGTATTTGGAAATTCTGGTCGAGTCAGTGCCAGCCGGTGGTTAAAGGTTTGGATGCCTTGCGCCGGAAGTTTACGCAAACAGTTCCGGCAGAGGTCAGAAAAGCCGCGACGGCTGCGCTGGAAAAAGGCGCGCAGGAAATTGTCGACATGGCGCGCTCTTTGGTGCGGGTCGACAGCGGCGAATTGCGCGACAGCATTGACTGGACATGGGGCGATGCGCCTGCCGGATCGCTTGTTCTGGGCACAGTTGGCGGTCAGGAATACGGAACATTGCGCATCACCATTTATGCCGGGAACGATGATGCATTCTATGCCGCTTGGCAGGAATTCGGGACGCAGAACCAGCGGGCGAATCCATACTTCTTTCCGGCCTATCGCAGCTTGCGCAGGCGTGTGCGCAGTCGGATCACGCGCGACATCAACAAAGCAATCAAAAAGGGAATGCAATGACCGCACCTGACGTTGAATTGCAAGGAGCTATCTTCGCAGCGGTCGAGGCGAATGCAGAGCTGATGGCGCTGATCGGCGGGATCTATGACAGTGTCCCGGAAGACCCCTACGGGGCAGCGACGGCTTATGTAAGTTTTGGGCCATCTACGTTCAATCTTGGTGAATTTGAATGTCTGCGTGCTGAAGAGCATGTGGTTCAGTTGGATGTCTGGTCGAAGGCTGTTGGCCGGGTGGAGTGCAAGGACATTTGTCACCGCCTGAAGCGCCTGTTGGGTGAAGTGGATTTGCCGCTTTCAGAAAACGCATTTGTCCGGGGTCGGTTGGTCCTGGGGCGAATACTGCCGGACCCGGCAGATGGCGTCAGCCACGGTGTCCTGCAGTTCAACTACGATCTGGAGGATCTGACGTGAAGACCATCAAAGTTGGCCCGAAAGGGGCCGATGTTCGGTTGAGTTCAGGCGTGTCACAGCGCTTTCAACCGAACGCAGAATGCCAAGTCACCGAAGCGGTGGCGAAAGCTATGGAGGAACAGAACTGCGATTTTTCGGTTCTTCCTGAAAAAGCAGAGCCGAAGAAACGAAAGGACTGATTCATGGGCACTGGAACACAAACACATCGCTTCGTCATCCAATTGGGTGATGGCGGAACACCAACTGAAATCTTCGCGTTCACCTGCGGGGCAAATTCGCGCAATGTGACGCTGACCAACAATCTGGGTGAAACCACCGTTCTGGATTGCGACAATCCTCTGGACGTGGTGCCGACGATCATCCGCTTTCTGGAAAGTCAGGACACTTCTGCGACCATTGCCGGAACTGTTGCCATGGAGGCGTGGCCGACATGGCGTGCTTGGGCGGATGACGGCACTGTCAAAAACGTCAAGCTGTTCATTGATGAAAGTGCCGCAAACAACGGCGGTCACTGGATCGTGCCGATGATGTTGCAGCAACTGGAATTTGGCAATGAAGGTCACGGCGTCGTGAACTTCACTGCGAACCTGCAGGGCGCTGGCAAGCGTGAATGGACTGCCGCTGTCTGATGGGCGGTGAAGTTGTTCGTTATTGGGCGGGAAAGGAACGACTTTTCCGCCTGAGAACCGGTGCGGTCATGGACTTGGAAGAGGCTCTTTCGGGTCAAGCCATCGGCGTCACGTTCCAAAAACTCGCAAGTGGTCAGTTTGGGGTCATGGATGTGCATGAAACGCTGCGCATTGGTTTGATTGATGCGGGCGAAAGCGTTGTGGATGCCAAACGACTGTTGGGTAACCATTTCGACAGGGTCGGACTTTCGGACAACGCAGGCATTGCCAGCGAACTTGTCGCGAGCCTGATGACTGGTGTTGAAGATCGGGGAAAAGACAATGAATCCGATGATCCAGAGCCGATTAAGTTCAGTGAGATTTCGCAAATCAGCCGCGTGTTCCACATGTCACCGCAGGACGTTCGGGAACTTCGTTATTCCGATTATGTCAACATGATGCGTGGTTACAACGCATCCCGCCCGGATGCTCCGATTGATCATCTGAGCGAAGATGAATTCCTATCCATCTTGGACAAGTATGAGCCGAAGGAAGAAACATGACCGAAGGTGAAGCCCAGCTTCTCGCTGTCCGGCTGGAAGCGTCTCTGGCCAAGTTTGAAAAGCAATTGAAACGTGGGTTCGATGTCGCGAAGAAGATGTCGACCGACACGGAACAGCGTTTTGCGAATATGGAGCGCAAGACGCAGAAATCTGCAAAGGCATCAGGCGCGGTTATTGAGCGTGAACTGAACAAACGTCGCAAGGGTTACGAAAACCTGATGGCGTCTATTGATCCGGTGTTTGCTGCAACAAAGCGTTTCAAAGACGGTGAAAAGAAGCTGGCAGATGCCCTGAAAGTTGGCGAGATTACGGCCAAAGAACATGCCCGTGCTCTGCGGTTGCTGAAAGCGCAATATGATACGATAAAAGTGAGCGCGACGACAACGGGCACTGCTGTTCGCCGTAGTGCGATGAATTTCCGGGGTTTTGGTGGCATCGCACAGCAGGCAGGGTATCAGGTGGGTGACTTTGCCGTTCAGGTTGGCAACGGCACATCGGCTGTCACGGCCTTCGCGCAACAGGGATCGCAGCTTTTGGGTGTGTTCGGCCCGTGGGGGGCCGTGGGGGGTGCGGCACTTGCCATTCTTGCGCCGCTGACCGCGTCTATTCTTGATCTGGGTGACGGATCGGAAGAGTCAGGGAAGAAAGTAAAGACATTTGCGGATGCGATGGATGTGGCATCCATGGCAATGTCTGATGTTGACTCGGCAACAGACCTGATTGCTGACCTTGAGGCTATAGAAGAGGCTTACGGATCGGTTACGGAAGAAGTCCTTGATCTGGTTCGTGCGCTGGCTTTGGTCGCGCGTGAGCGTGCGACAGAGAAAGTTACGGCTGCGCTCGAAAAATTCTCTGCGGAAAACAGCAGCATAGCCTCTCTGGAATTCATTTTGGAACGCCAGAAAGACAGCCTGTCAAAGCTGAGTGAAGAAGTGTCAGCATATCAGGCTTTAATTGATAAGGGCATTGAGCCTCGACTTAACTCACAGTTGCTTGAGGCGGCGCAGCAACGTCTTCGTGATGTAGCGGCGCGCAACGTGGTGGAAATCCAGACAGAGTTCAAAATTGACCCGGATCAGGCCAGCAGGCTTTCCGAATTATTTGGGACTTTGAATTTGGGTATTGAGACGCAGGATATATCGCAACAGCTGGTTGCTATTGATGAACTGGTCGAACTGATCCGGGGCTTGCCATCAGAAAGTCCATTGCAGGTCTTGTATCGTCCAATACTTGAAGCAGAATCTGGATTGCGGCAAGCGCGTGCCCAACACGAGCGCTTGAACAAAGTCTTGGGTGAAACTGGCAGTATTGCAACTGTTGCAGAAAGAGAGTTCGCCAAGCTGGTTGAAAGTTATGACCGTGACACCATCCGGCTGAAAGAACTGGCTGATGAGCGTGAGCAAGTCCTTCGGGCCAAAGATGTCGCGATGTCTGAGGGTGATTTAGAAGGTGTCCGGCAATCAGAGCGGATGCTTCGGGCGATTGATGAAGAAATCGACCGGCTGGACGACGCCACTGAACGTGTCGAGGTTATGCAGTCTCAGATAGCCAAACTGCAGGAACTTCTGGGCTATCTTCGAATTGATGAATCCGGTGAACTTGCTGACGATCTGGAATTGATGACTGGCCAGTTGGAAGGCGCTGCAACGCTTGGCGAACAGCTTGATCAGGTCACGTTGCATGCGTTGGAAGGTCAGTTTGACAGGGTCATCAGCGCGGCGGAACGGTTGCTGCGTAAAGTTGGTCTGATCAAGGATGATCTGAGTGAGTTAAAACTGCCGGGTGCGAGTGACTTTGAAGCTGAATATGTTGCACGTTCGGTATCTGGTGTTGGCAAAAACGACGAAGAGTTGGTCCGCGCTGTCCTTCAGGTGTCTGAAAAACTGGGTATTGCCGCAAAGGATCTGCTGACGGCGATGTCCTTTGAAACCGGGGGGACTTTTGACCCTTGGGAGGCGGGGCCAACTACGCAGCACGGCCAACACCGTGGCTTGATCCAGTGGGGTGAGCCGCAAAGGGAAAGATATGGAGTTACGTCCGGTTCAACCATCACAGAACAGGTTGAGGCGGCAGGGCGCTACTTGCAGGATTCTGGCGTTAAGGCTGGCGATGGGTTGTTGCGGATTTATGCGGCCATAAATGCAGGCCACGCTGATCGCATCAATGCCTCTGACGCCGGGAATGGTGGCACCCCCGGTACTGTGTTGGACAAAGTCAATGATCAGATGGGCGGGCATCGCGCGCGTGCTGAAGGCTTGCTGCGGGCCTATGCAGGGGTCAGTGAAGAATTCCGTCAGGCGCTGTCAGAAGAGCGCAAGGCCGAACAGGAACGCGAACGCGAAGTTGAACGGTCGGTTAAGCTTCGGAAACGCGAATTAGAACTGCGGCGCGGGCTGATAGAAGCGTCTCAACAGCAGCTGACCGATGCTGAATTCGAGTCGACACTTATTGGTAAGAGCGCGGCAGAACAGGCCAAGCTTCGGGCTGAATACATGCTGACGCAGGATGCCAAGCGCCGGGGCATTGATCTGAATGAAAAACTGGCTGGTCAGGAAAAAACCTATGCTGATTTGATCCGCGAACAGGCGGAAGCCATCGGCCAAGTGGTTGCGGCAAAAGAAGAGCAAATCCGAAAAAATGATGACCTTGCGCAACAGGAAGCGGCTCTGCGGCAATTGGGCGATTCCATTAAGGACAGCCTTTTGGATGCTGTGGTGGCGGCGGATAGCTTTGAAGATGCATTGGCCGGCGTTGTAAAGATGCTGGCGCGCGCGGCGATTGAAGCGGCGTTGTTCAACACCGGGCCGTTTGCCTCTGGTAGTGGCGGCGGCGGTCTTTTGGGTGGAATTTTCTCCAGCATTTTCGGCAGTGCAAAGGGGAACGTATTTTCCGGTGGTGGGCACGTTGCGGCCTACGCGAATGGTGGTGTTGTCGGTGGGCCAACTTACTTCCCGATGAAGGGCGGAAAAACCGGCCTGATGGGCGAAGCCGGGCCGGAAGCCATCATGCCGTTGACGCGAATGTCGAGTGGCAAGCTGGGTGTGGCATCCTCTGGTCAGTCGAGTACCGCTATCACCTTCGCGCCGGTCATTGACGCCCGTGGCGCGGATGCAGGCGCGGTTGCGCGCATGGAAACAGCTATCAAACGCGCGCAAGCCGAATTCACCCCGAACGTGATCAAAACCGTGCGTGAAGCGAAAAAGAAGAGGCACCTTTAATGCCACTCATATTCCCCAAAACTGATCTGATCCCGCCGCTGGCCTTGCATGATGGACGGATTTATCCGCGCTGGCGGCAAGAGCATTCAACCACAACCGGCGGCGAAACTCTGCTGAAGGATTTGGGGCCGATGCTGTGGGGCGCTTCATATCAAACAATCCCGCTTTTGGAGCATGATGCACTGGATCTGGAAACCGATCTGTTGACCCTTCAGGGTGGCATCAACCTGTTTCGCGGATACGATCCACGCCGGGCGGTTCCGTTAGGTGACAATCAGTCGTTACTGACGGGTGTCACGGTGCATTCAATACGGGCAGATCGCCTTGCTTTGCGTCTCACCGGGCTTCCGGCGGACTTTGTCACCAGCAAAAGCGACTACCTGTCGATAGATGATGGCATAAATCTGCATCTGTTGCGGACCGCAACCGGTTCTGTTGCTGATGGGGCAGGGCTGTCTCAGGAATTCGAGGTGCGTCCGTTTGTTCACCCGTCAATTTTGGTGGGTCAGCCGGTTACACTGCGTTATCCATGCGCAAATTTCATGTTGGAAAAAGACAGTGTTTCCGTTGACCGTTCTGGATCGTCGCGACGCGCTGTCTCATTCACTGCCATTCAGGTGCTGACATGAGATTTACGGACGCGCCGACCCAAGTGGCTCTTGAAAACCGGGCCGTCAAAGTCCGAGATTTTATCTGGTTCGTGGTCCGCGACCGTGACACTGGCGAGGACGTTGAGGCCGGATATTGGTCTGATGTCGGCACCGTTGATATGCAGGTGATCGATCCGCGCACGCAGTTGGTACAAACCCGGCAGTTTGAAGGCGCGGGATCTTTGATATCAATCGGCCCTATTCCACTGGTGTCCAACCTGTCAGTGCAGTCGGTTTCAGTCGAGCTTAGCCAAGTGTCCGATGCGAACGCGCTTATCCGCACCTACGATGCCCGACAGGGCCGGGTTGAAATCTTCCGGGGATTGTTTGAGTTAGAGTCTCTGGTTCAGATTGCCCCTGCCTATAATCGGTTTTCCGGCTTTATAGATGACCCGGAAATCGTGACGCCTGTCGAGAATGAAGACGGCAAGATCGAACTGAATTGTGTGTCGCATACTCAGGAATTGAACAGGTTCAATCCGGCTACCCGGTCAGATGTTTATCAGCGGCTACGCGATCCAAATGACAGCTTTCGCCGTCATGCGGCCACGGTCGGCACGTGGGAAATCAAGTGGGGCACGGCGTCCTGATATGATCAGACATGCGTTGAGCGCCGACCGTCCGCATATGGTTCGGATGGGCGAAGAGTTTTTGCGTGTTTCGGGCTTGCCGATGACGTTTGATGCCGGGTGGGCTGCGCATTCTTTGGCGGTCCATATGTCGGATCAAGAGCGCCTGAGCTTGGTGCTGGACCTGCCTGCGGGCGTGTCAGGTATGTTGTGTGCCGGTTGCGTAATGTCGCCACTTGTGCCGAAGAAAGTAGCCACTGAGCTGGTGTTCTGGATCGACGCAGACGCGCGCGGCCCTTGGGCGCAGAAGATGATCGCTGCTTATGAAGATTGGGCAAAGCGTCAAGGTTGCCAATTCGTCAGTCTGGCAGCGATTGGTGAACGTGGCGCTGACATTCTCTATCGTCGCTGCGGATACGTCGCCGCAGAACGTCACTATATGAAAGAGTTGTGTTAAATGGCTGTGTTCACAGCACTTACGGCGGCAATTGGTGGAACGTTTATCGGTTCCCTTGTCGTTGGTGGGTTGAAAATTCTTGTCGGTATCGGTTTGAACAAGCTGGCGATGAAGCTGGCAGGGAAAAAGCCGAAAGGACCGCAATTTTCCGTAAAGGGTGAGCTTCAGCGCGGCGCGGATTTGTCGCAAACGTTTCTGCTGGGGCGCGCGGGCACTGCGGGATCTCTGATCTATGCAAATACATGGGGTGCCTATGGGGGCACGCCCAATGCGTATCTGACAATGGTCATTGCCCTGAGTGATTTACCCGTGCAGTCGTTGGACAAGCTATGGGTGAACGGTGAGCAACAGGTTTTGCTTCATGAGCATACGCATGCTGACTATGGGGTTCCGGTTGACGATTTCACCACCGTTTCAGAGCGCCCTGTTTATGAGCGCCAAGGTGTGAGTGACAATGCAACGATGGTGCAGGTCGGGACCGAAACGGTTGTCGATTCTCACCTTTGGGTGAAGTTTTACGATGGTTCGCAAACTGCCGCCGATCAGTTCCTGATTGACAATGTTTCGACCGTTGAGCGTCCTTGGGATGCAACTGCAATTGGTGATGGTCTTGCATATGTGGTGATGACAGCGCGTCTTAATCGCAACTTGTTTTCCGGCTTTCCAGACTACTTTTTCGAACTGACAGGAATACCGCTTTACGATCCTTCGCAAGATACCAGTGTGGGCGGTGTCGGACTGCAGCGCTATGATGATCCGACCACGTGGGGGGGTGACGGTGACCATTTGCCAGCGGTGCAGCTCTACAATCTGTTTAGGGGTTTGTGGGTCGATGATGATTGGTTTTATGGCATGCAGGCCACATCAGAAGCCCAAGTGCCGGTTGATCACTGGATTGCGCAAATCGAAAAGTGCCGCACCCTGATTAATTCTCAGGCGGGTCAGGAACCGCGATACAGGTCCGGCGGTGAAATCGCGGTCAATTCCCCAATTGTTGATGCGATGGACGCACTTTTGGATGCATGTCAGGGGCGGCTGGCAGAGTCCGGCGGGATCTACAAATTGTTTGTGGGAGAGCCGGACCCAGCCGTGGTGTCGTTTACTGACGGCAATATTCTGTCCAGTGAAGAACAATCCTTCACGCCGTTTTTTGGTCTGGCCGACACGGTCAACGGTATCAGTGCGAAGTTTCCTGATCCGGATCAAAACTGGCAAACAGAAACCGCGCCGCCGCTCTACAATTCGGAATTTGAAGTAGAGGACGGCAATCGTCGGCTGATGGTCGACGTGAATTTTGATTTGGTGCCCTATGCGGAACAGGTGCAGCGGTTGATGCATGGTGCACTGAAGGAAGCGCGGCGCGCGCGTCGGCATACGTTTACATTACCGCCATCTTACTGGCCGTTGGAACCCGGCGATGTTATCTCATGGGCGTCCGCGCGAAATGGTTATGTGGATAAGCTCTTTCGTGTTGATGGTGTTGCCGATCAGCCGAACGCCGATGTGACGGTTGACCTTACTGAAATCGACCCAACCGACTATGATTTTGATACGGTTGCTGACTATGTCGCGGTTGTCATCGGGGGCACGCAGCCGCAACCTGTTCCCGCGCAATCTGTCTCAGGTTGGGCAGTATCGCCGGTTTCTATAACTGATGAGTCAGGCACTGGCCGCAGACCAGCAATTGAGGTGATGTGGAACCGGGACGTGGAAGACGTGACTGCAGTCCGCGTTCGTGTGCGTCTCAAATCTACGCAAGCCATGGTCACGAATGGTGAGCATCGGGATTTTGCTGCCGGTTTCTCGTACATTACTGAAGGAATATTGCCGGGCGCAGAATATCAGGTATCCGGTGCATTTGTGCCCGGGACGCCGCGCGCGGTTGAGTGGTCGGTTTGGCTTGATGTAACTGCACCTGATATTCGGCTTGATCCGGCTGATCTTTCTGCGGATGTCTGGACCACTGTTAATGCTGACGCCACGGCGCGTGCGGGCGAAGTTCTTCAGACATTCAAAGACAACGAATTTGCCGATCTTCAGACGGATATGACCGTTCTGAGCGATGCAACCGATCAGTCCATCAACACACTGACGGAACATAGCGAACAGGCCGCGCGAGAAATCGCCCAATCCAGAGACGATCTGGAAACACTTACGGAAAATGCAACAGCGGCACTGGTGAAGCTCGGTAACGCTGAAACCCGTATGTACGACGCAGGCGTGCGCGTTGATCCTGATACCGGTGAGGTCACCATTGAGGGTGTTGCTCGGCACGATGCGCAGTTGATCACCGTCGAACAGCGTCTGGAGGCCGCAGAAGGGCTGCTTGTTCTTCGGGCCACGATGGTAGAGGTCAATCAGGCCATTGCCGCCGCACAGCTGACCCCCACAGAGCTGGCCGCACTCGATGATGTCTGGACCCAGATCAACGCGGTCGAGGCCAGCATCGATGCCATCAACGCCACGCTGGAGCTGACCGCGACTACGGCGACAACGGACACGCTGAACCAGCAGATCACGCAGGCGCAGATCCAACTGGATGCGTTGGCGGGCGAAGTTGAAACACTTGTCACCACTACCGAATTCACGGCTCTCGAAACCGAACTCACATCTGTGCAGGAAACCCTGAGCGTTCTGGATGTGCCCGGCATCACCCGCACGGTGCTTGATGTGCAGCTCCAGAACGATCATCTTGAAAAACTGGCCGAACAGGGCATTGAAGCCATGTTGGTGGACTACAACGCCAATCTGGCAGGTCAACAGCGTCTTGCCGTTGCCAAAGATGAGTTGAACGCTGGAATTACAGAAGCAAATGAGGCCATCGCACTCGCCCGGACAGAGTTAGGGGTTGGGATCGGCGGTGCGGTTGCTCAGATAGTCGAGGAGAGCACGGCGCGCACAGATGGCGATACCGCCAATGCCCAGAGCATCACCGCTCTGACAGCAACTGTGGACGGCCACACGAGCACAATCACCCAGCAGGCCACCACCATCGCCGGATTGGGTGGATCGATCCAGTATTCCATCAATGTCGACGGGCATATCTCCGGCTGGGCGTTGTCCAGTGAGGTTGCACAGGGCGGCGATCCCTATGCGGCCTTCACCTTTCTGACAGATGCGTTTCAGATCAGCAGCGTGGGTGGCGGCGCGGTCAGCCCGTTCATTGTCTACACCGTTCCAACCGATGTTGGCGGCGTCATCGTGCCCGCTGGCGTCTATATTCAGGATGCCTTTATCCGCAACGGCGTCATCGCATCAGCCCATATCGGAGAGCTGCAGGTCGATGAAATTCACCTGAATAACGGTGCTGTTTCAAACTGGGATTTTAACAGCGATGAAACCCAGTTTGAAATCACGCAGGAAGAACAGTGGGTCGACCTGATCAGCGTCGCAACCACGTCGGTTGGAGGCAATCATCTGATCTTCATTGAGGTCGATACCAGCGACAGCCTGTTGCTCTATGCCGGTCAGATCAACGATCCCGGCACACAGGGCACAAAACCCCATACTTATGAGGCCACGCTGAAGTTTCGGCTAACGCGGGACACGGTGCCGGTGGGCGGCGTCTTTTTTGGCGATACCACCCGGCACGATGCACCCCCGGCAGGTACGTACACTTACACCCTTCAGGGGTGGTTCGAGGGCTTCACCAGTTACGACACCACGCAAGCACAGGCATTGATCGGACGGCGGGCGCTGTCGGTTCAGGAAATCAAGAAGTAGGAGAAAAGATATGGCTTGGGAAAGAACGGGCACGGTGACGGTCACCAACGGCTCTGCAACAGTGACAGGCGCGGGCACCACATGGGCCGCTCCGGCGGTGAAGCCGGGTTACGCCTTCTTGGGGCCGGATGGGGTGATCTACGAAATCTCGGCGCTCAATACGGCGACAGAAATCACGCTGGCAAAAGCCTATGGCGGATCAAATGGCAGCGGTCAATCCTACGACATCCAGCCGACCCCCCAGCCCTTGGTTGAGCTGCACGACGGGGTGAAGGACCTGATTGACACCGCGAACGCAAAGATCGATCCGCTGGAGGCTTGGAAAACCCAGACTGAGGCGGATTTTCAGGCATTGCTTGCTACCGAACAGGCAGGATTTGCGACGCTGGCAAGCGATCTGAAGGGTGTCGTCAATGGCCAGATGTACTTTACGGCAACTGTTGATCCCGACGATCCCGCGCCGACAAACGTGGACGGGGGAACCTTCAACACAATTTTCGACGTTACGAATGCCGCCCCTGCGGGGGCGTTTGTGGATTGCTCTCTTATCGCGGGAAAATCGCACGATTTTGGAAATCACATCAATACATTCGGTCGGAAAATGCGATTTAAGAAATCGGGCGCGGGCAATGATCCAGCGGTTAACGTCTTGTCCTACGCGAACGCCACGCACAATTACAATTACGGGTTCACCCCACATCTTGGAGGAGTGGTTCGTTTTGAACATTGCGATATTTTGTTCGGAGACAAAACCGACGTAGGTCTGCCATGGGCCTCGACCCGCAATCTCATAAGTTATACTCACGGTGGCCACGCGCGACTGGAAATCTATGGCGGGTCAGTGACGGGCTTCACTAGCCAATCTTTGATGACGGCGAACGCTGGCTCTATTGCCCAGTTATCGCTCTACAGCACCACTTTGGATGGCCCGATTACGGGTGTTCAATACAATACAAATGGCGTTGCACTCATCTCTCATCAAGCTGTGACACTTCTGAACGGCGCTACGCTGACTGAAAGTGGAACATTGGGCACCCACTTCCTGAGCAATTGAGGTAAAACATGAACTTTGACATCACACACGAGGGCCGCACCACATTGGCGGTCGACCGCGCAGGGGCTGAAGCTCTGGGCTATCCGGAAGCAGCTATTGCGGCAGCTGAGAGCGTTGCGAACAACGCGGTAATCAGCGCCGAGTGCAGGTTGCGTATCTACGCCGTTGCATCGCAAGAAACTCAAATGAATTGGGCCGCCAAAGTGGCTGTCATTTCTGCCAAAACCGCTGCGTCACGCACGAATGATGAGGCGGCAATTCTTGCCGGTCTAGAAAACGCAATCGGCTGGGTTGAGGCCATGCGCGCGAACATCGCAACATTGGCGGCAGACCCGGAAATCGACATCAGCGATGACGCCAACTGGCCGGACATTCCGGCTGATGTGGCCGCGCTGGTTGCGCAGTTCTGAGGGCGGGGAATGCCTGACACATCATGGTGCAGAAAAGGCGGAGCGCGGGGGTATGTGACCACCGCGCCTGTCTATTGGCATCTGATGTGGAAAGGCTCACCTTACGTGCTTGATATCCCGGTGGGGCGGGAGTTCGAAAGCTCTGTTCCCCGCACATTGCAAAAGGTCTGGTCACCCGACGATCCTAAGTATCTCAAGGCCGCGCTGATCCACGATGTTCTGCTGGAGCGGGGGTCACGCCCATTTGAGGCCGACAGCCAATGGCGCGCCGCCGCCCTCAGCGAACGCGCACCACCCTTCAGGACCGGTGTCGCCTACGCCGGGATGGTCCTGCGCCGGTATCTGCAATGGATGTTCCGAAGGCAGTGACGTTGAAACCAAAGTGGAGATTGAGGTGAGCAAAGAGAACTATACGGTGCGAAAAACGCCACCAGAAACAGCCGAGGAATATCAGTACATCTGGGAGGGTGTACAACGTGCCCACGATGGCTGGCCTGTCATGCGGGTTCTCTTGGCAATTTTCCTGAATTGGAAAGTCATTTTGTTGGGTGTGGTTGCCGGTCTTGTGTTGGGTGGTCAGGAAGTCTTGCAAGCATGGGGGGTCTGGAAATGAGCTTTGGTTTTCATGAACTAATTGCAGCGTCGGTGGTTGCGGGCACGATATGGGGTGCAGGAAATGTTATCGGTCATGCAACGTCCGTCGAGCCGATGGGCATGCGGCTGGTCTATCTGGGCTTTGAGAACGGGAAGTTTGTGCAGGAACACGCGATCTATGGTGCGCCCGGTTTGGGTGCACATTGGGTGTCACAGATTTCTCGGAATGGAGAGCCGCTTTGCGAGGGTGGTGGAGAAGCGCCCTACGCCAGCGGAGACCGCAAGATAATGTCCCCGAACTATTGGACTGATGACAATTGCCCGGAAATCCTGCCCGGCGATGTCGGCTTTGCGACTTGGGAATGGGTGGATGAACACGGTGTCCATCACGTCATCTCAGGACGCATAGAAATCCCCGATTAGAGTTGTCGAATACGAGGTGAAGCCGCTCCCAACTGGGGGCTTTTTTATGGAGAAATCATGTACGAACAGCCCGACAAGATCGAAGGGGAGTTTTTTTCCCTATGCCCTACGTGTCGTGAAGGGTGTAGTGGTCCTACAGAAATTCAGCGGTCAGATTCCTTCCCGTTATACGCATGTAGCGGCTGTGGTTATATCTACGCATATAGTGTTTCGGCTCTGGAAAACTCTTCAACTCACGTTTTCGACCCGCAGAGCATCGGCAATCGCATTAAGCGCGTTTTCAATATCTTGTGCGGCCGGGCTGTCTGATCCAACCGCCTCATGGTTCATAAGGCGGTGAAATACCCTGCTATACTCGACGGTACGCCAGTCTTCCGCACCCAAGGCTGTATCAAGGCGGTGGGCAACATAAGAAATTGCCAGTGCCATTGAGCCGACACCAAGGTTTTGCAGGGGCTGTGCGCGAATTCGGTTTTCCAGCTCTTCGGGTCTGACTCGCATCGGTTTATCTGGATCGATCATCTGAAATCCTTACTGGCTAAATGTGCAGGGAAGCTACTGCATCCTCAGCCGATTCACCAAGCCCGCCAGTGCGCGGGCTTTTTTTATGGAGAATAACAATGTTTGACCAAAACAAGCGATCTATCGTCCTGCGTACATACACTGCTTGGGCTTTCTACACCCTTGCTGCGATCACGCTGGCCCCGGACATCATCTATCTGGTGAGCGAACGTGACACCAACCCGGTCGTTTGGTCGGCCCTGCAAATATGGGTGATTGTGCTGGGCATTTTGGGGCGATTGATCCTGCAGCCGCGTGAAGGAGCCATCAAGCGCCGTCTTATTTTGGGGCTGATCATTCTCGGCACTGTCCTTGCTGCAGCACAGGCGATGGCACAGACCACCGAACGCGCCACCATGCGCGTTTTGATGCCTCTGGTCATCAAATGGGAAGGTGAACACCGATGCGCGGATGCGCGGCATCTGCATTGTGCTTATCTTGATATCGTGGGTGTTCCGACGCTTTGTTTTGGCGAAACGCTTGGGGTGCGCTTGGGGGATCGGGCCACCGATGCAGAATGCCGCCAGAAGTTGGAACATCGCCTGACTGATGATTTCCGCGACGGCCTGCATCGGTATTTCACGGACACCACCCGCGCCAATCGCCTGACGCCCTACCGGGACGCGGCCTATGTTTCGCTGGCCTACAATGTGGGAATTCGCGGCGCTGGCCGGTCGACCGCCACACGTCGCCTGAATGCCGGTGACATCAAAGGTGGCTGTACTGCCCTGACGTGGTGGAACAAGGCCGGTGGCCGCGTGGTGCGCGGTCTGGTCAACCGTCGGGCAGAAGAAAAGGCGCTGTGCCTCCGGGGATTGTGATGCATGCCGCATTCGGATGGCGGCTGAGGTCTATTTGTACGAAAGTGTGTTCGCTGATTTTTTTGTGCCTGCTGATGGCGTCTTGTTCTGGCCCTCTGAAGTTTCTGACGGGCGGCGGTCCAAATGTCGCGGCAAACGTTCAAGCGGGCAAGACGAATGCGCAGACCATCGGGCAGACCACGGTGACGGAACAGAACCTTGTGCGCCCCACTGCGCGAAGGATCAGCCAATCCGCCGATTCAAACGATGTAAGGGCCGAACGGGTTGAAACAGTGGTGGTGCAGGAACAGGTGCCTGCATGGATCTGGATAACTTGGGCGTTGCTTTTGATGCTGGACAGTCCCGTTCGTTGGCCGGGTCAGATCATCGCTGGATTTCGCCGTCAGTCGGCCAAGGTGAAGGGGACGTAAACGTCCCCTTATGATTATCTCATTCCCAGTAGATCACGGTGCCCTCAAAGGGCAGGCCATGAACATCATCAAACCAATCGCGCATCTGCATAAAGCCATCTTCAAACCCATCAGCTTGAGCAAATTCATTGTCGGTCTGCTCGCAGTCGCGGTCGTAGATCGCAGAGGGAAGCCGATGCCCATTGATGAACATTTCTGTCGCTGCAATGCGTACCTTGGCGGTGTGCGTCACCACAGCAGTCTTCAATAGGCGACAGCCTTTAGTTCGCATGCCGGTGTAGAGCTTGATCGTGTCGCCAGCTTTGCAATGCGGGCGACCGTCTTTGCGCGGTGCGCGTACAGTTTGGCACTTGTGGCCATACGTTACATCATCGGCAAATTCAGCTTTGAAATTTAGTGCGGGCATCGGTCTACCGGTCCTTTTTAATCAGTTATCTGCTCGAGACGTTGAGCGCCGCATGTCAGGGCGAAAAACACCTCATCGCCAGCGCTATTCTTCGCATACAATTTGTTCTGACCGTTGCACTGCGTGACCGTCACGGTGTTGCCCAACTCAGCGAAACCCGGTGCGCCCATGCCCGTTATTCTTAGTTTGTCACCGGGCTTTGTGGTGGCGTAGTCAATCATCGTGGGCGTCCCTTTCGTCAGGTTGATTTCCGCTCTGCAATGAGAGCCTGAATTTCGGTAATTGCATCCTCGGGTGTCCGCGATTTTCTGGCCTTTTCGCCCATTGCCCAGCCGATCAGAGTCATGAACCAAAACACTGCCATCACCCATTGCATCGCTGTTGATTGCAGCCAAACAGCCAGTGCAATTCCGGCAGTCAATGCGGCTATCCATGCGAGAGAATGCAGATACCCCGACCAGTAATTCTTGATCAGCACAATCGTGATGGTTTTGTCTTGATCAGCCATAGGCGCGGTCCTTCCTGATGGTGGGCGGGGCTTACGCCGCCCGAATTTCATCCATGACGGCGTGCGTGCGCGAAACTGCCTCTTGGCCATAAGCAAAGTTGACCTCGGATACGTCGCCGTCTTCCTTTGCGGTTTCCAGATCCTCAATCACAGCCTCGATGTCTGAGATTGACCCTTTGAGGTTATTTATAAGGCGGTCGATTTCTTGCGTGGTCATGGTTTTGGTCCTTCTTCACTTTTGTAATCTTCAATCTACGGTTTCGGCCCTGTTACGCTTCAATCTTCGGTTCTGGTAAATTCTGTAGATTGAAACGGTGGGTGAAGATTGAAGTGCTCCAAATTCTGTTTTCGATAATCAATATATAATATACTTGCATATTCATGTCAATACTTGTATATACACAAACATACGATTGAATACGATGAGAAGGGCCGTTATCCAATGGACATGGCGCGAAACAAAAAACAAATCGGCTTGGCCTTAGACCCTGAATTGCTTGCGCGTTTCGATGCGTGGAGAGATCGGCAACGGTTTAGCCCGTCGCGCACGGAAGTTATTGAGGAACTTCTTAGCACCTTTCTAGATGCAGAAGACAAGCGCACAGGCGGCAAAACTGTAGATAACAGTGATGCGGATTAAGGAGGCTGACAGTGGGGCATAGCGGCACACTGCGGATTTATAGGCCAAGCAATGGCACCGAAGGCGATATCTTTATGGGTGAATGGTGCGCCAATTGTGCTTTGGCCAACTTTGACGATCCAGATCGCGCTTGCATGATAAATCTCAGAGCCTTGGCGCACCACATCGATGAGCCAGAATACCCGGCAGAATGGAATTATTCAGATGGAGGTGTACCACAATGTACGGCCTTCACAATCGACGAAGCTATCGATCAGCGTTGCGACCAGACGATTGATATGTTCGACAAATAGGAGCGAATTTAGTGTCTGATCTGTTGCCGTATCAACTTGCCGCTAAAAAGAAGCGCGCCGACATTGAGGCGGCTCTATCAAAGGCATTGCCTGACACTGACGGAATTGTACATTCCGAAGTGTTTGATCCGTGGGCCGATGTTATTTCGGGCATACATGGATCATATTCAAGTGAAAGCGATGAACTGATGATTGCCGCTCTTGAGGCCGTGCGGGATCGAAAGACATTTGAATTCATCGATGAGCGCGGGTTTGTTGCGGAATTTGCTCTGTATGTCTTATCGGGCCAGAATTTGATTGAATATGGCAGCTCCCCGCGCGGTGGATGGCCGGAACATGAGTTGGAAGATCATTGGCAGGCGCTGATCGACAAATGGAAAGCCTATGTTGAAATTGTTTGGAACGAAGATCATCAGTAAGGAGACGATTTGATGGCAGTGAGTGGCGATTGGTTCTCGTATCCGGGCGATGGTGGCGACGTAAAGGTTATGGCTGTATCTGACGGTTATTGCATGTGTCGCAGGCCGGGAAAGCTGCCTTTCGTTTTCAAGGAGAGGGATGTTGATCCTTTGGTCTTTGACCGCAAAATTGAAAACCAAAATCGTGTGATCCGGGATCGCGCGAACTCACGATAAAGGAGCGTTTATCATGTTCGCGCGTTGTTCGGGGTTTGTCCTGATTAACCAATCACCCTAAGTGACTGTTTTAATTTGTATTGTGTATGGATTTGCAATCCGCTGAAATGCGTTTTCAGGCGTGGTCCACTCTCATTGTAAGCTATTGATTTATTTAGGGGCTTATAGCCTGTTTTCGTGGTCCACATGATCTTTTTTTATATGGCTAAAATAGCGATATTTGTTGACCGTGTGGGGGCACCATTTCAACCGATTGATATTAAATGACAAAGTGAGCGCTCAGCCGTTCGCATTAGTGTGTATTTTCAAACGTTTTTCAAACACACCGAAGAATCGAATAATGGTACCATGTTTAGCGATATTCCGCATCGTTCAAAGGAATGGCCACTAAATATGGTTGGTGAATTGGGTTGGTTTGCGCTAAAACGCAGATAGTTCACCACTAACAAACTTGGGAACGTAATAAGAAGACGAAACAGAGGCGGGTATAATGAACTTCATCGCGTTAGAATCAGAACAGAAGCTACGCGGTGGATACTACACGCCTGCCGACCTCGCTAATTTCTTAACCCGATGGATAGCTCCGAGCGCCGGAACCCGCGTGCTTGAACCAAGCTGCGGAGATGGCGCATTTTTCCCAACGCTTGATGGATCTGACGCAACAGTTACGGCATTCGAACTATCGCCAGAAGAAGCTGCAAAGGCTTCGGCGCGTGGTCTGCCGGATTGTACCGTTCACAATCGAGATTTCTTAAGTTGGGCGCTGGCAGCGGAACGCGGCCAGTTCGATGCGGTCATCGGCAACCCACCGTTTGTCAAGTACCAGTATCTCCCGGCGGACTTCCAAGCCAACGCTGAACGTGTGTTTGCGCGTCTCGGCTGCAAATTCACGAAACACACTAATGCATGGGTTCCTTTCATTCTCGCGTCGATGGACCTGCTGCGCCCCGGTGGGCGGCTAGCGATGGTGGTTCCGTCCGAGATCGTGCACGTTATGCACGCGCAATCCTTGCGAACCTATCTCGGACAGCAATGTCGCCGCATAGTGATCGTAGACCCTCAAGAAATCTGGTTCGAAGGCACCTTGCAGGGCGCGGTCCTGCTGATGGCCGAGAAGAAGGCTGCGCCTGATGTCCACGGCGAAGGGCTAGGCATTCACCGCGTAGCCGGTCGCGACTTCCTACGCGAAGACCCAGAAGCAGTTTTCAACACACCCCGAGCGATCAACGGAAAGACTGTTCAAGGCAAGTGGACACGCGCACTGGTGCCCACCGCGACTCTATCCACCCTCGAAGCCTTAGAAGAAGATTCCAGATTCTGCCGCTTCGACGATGCCGCTAAAGTGGACGTGGGCATAGTCACGGGTGCCAACAAGTTTTTCCTCGTCACAGACGACGTTGTGCGACAGAACGGACTGGAAAAGTGGGCGCATCCAATGTTTGGGCGCAGCGACCATTGCCCCGGAGTGATCTATGATAACGCGCAGCACGCCCGCAATGCGGCTACAGGCAAGCCTACGAACTTCCTGTGGCTCGACAGTTCGGTTATGGATAGTGCCAAAGGTCGCGCTTACATCGCTTCGGGCGAACACGAAAAGCTCCACGAGCGATATAAATGCCGTATCCGAAAGCCGTGGTACACGGTGCCTTCGGTGCACGCTACCGAGGTTGGAATGCTCAAGCGCAGCCACAACACGCCCCGCCTAATTCATAATCGTGTCGGGGCCTACACAACCGATACCGCCTATCGCATTCGTGCCCTTCGCGGTACAGCGGATGCTTTGGTTTATGGCTTCTACAACAGCCTGACCGCCCTCAGCGCGGAACTGGAAGGGCGTCACTATGGCGGTGGTGTTTTAGAGCTGGTGCCCAGCGAAATTGAGAAGCTGCTGTTACCTGCACCCGAAGGCATCTCCCCAAATGTTGAGAAATTGGACCGTATGGTGCGCGAAGATTCTGTGGCGGACACGCTGGAAGTGCAATCAGAAGATGTGCTTGGTGCTCTGACTAAGGCTGAACAGATGGACCTGCTTGCCGCTTGGGCTACTCTACGCGACCGCCGCCACCGAATTCCTTCTTAGTCGATTTCCAAAGTGAAGCGCGAAGGATCTTCGTTTTCGCGGAACAGTTTCAGCACGCGATCCAGCAAATCCTCTTTAGCAACGAGCGGTTTGGCATCGCCCCAGTGTAAGCCGGTCATGCTGTTGCGCTGCCGGTAGGAAGCTGTGTCAGTCCGCGTATTGTGCGAGAGGTGCATAGTGTGGACTCCGTAATCCACGTCTTTCACGATTAGTCGAATCTGCGCCTCTGCCCGTTCAATGTGGGCCCGTGCGGGAGCAGCGTCAGGTTCCCAGTCCAACGCCGCAAACACTTCGTCTCGGAAATAGTGTCGTTGGTCGATACCTTCCATTGCGCCAACACCTAGAAGCATAGAGCCAGTGGGGCTGGTGTTCGCGCCAGTGGGAATGTTCAAGTGGCGACGGGTCAGACCATTGCTTAGTATCGCAGAAATCGCGACATAGTTACATTTCCTCACCGGGCGCAAGCACTTCACCGACATTCTCAAAATCGTCGCCACTGGCAACCATGCATGTTATCCCATTGTCCAACGTCATAATAATTGTCCACGTGCCGGTTTCCGCAGAGGCAAACAACTCCATTAAAGCTCCATCTGAATCAAGACCGATTGATTGCTGTGTTTCACCGAATTTATTTTCGAACCAGTAGAGTGCCACTTCTCGTGGGGCGCAGTTCTGTGCCTGTGCCAAAGTCCCAAAGAAGATCAGAGCAAGTGTCAGTAGCGCGCGCATCACCGACACCCGGCGTCATGCCCGGCCACCACGTCGGCAACCGCCCCACCCGTCACGTCATTGATACCGGGATCGGCCAGCGCAGCATCAGCCAGATTGTCAATTGCCCGGCTGTACGTTGGACCGCAGAACGCCGCGTCACTTGTCGCGCTGCTGCAACCTGTCACGCCAACCAAGATTAGAACTGTCACCATGAATCGCATCGTCGATCCTTTCGGTTGTTTCTAGTTTTTCGCGGGTCTGTTTTGTGCGTTCGGACTTCTTGCCGGAACTGCGGGCGCTGAACCACGTAGCCGCCAAGGCGATTGCCCCGGCGATGTACGGCCAGAACTCGGCAATCAGTGAGGAAATCAAGCCGGTCATCAACGTCTCCCCCGCTTCCAGTCCTTCCAACGGGACAGCATGACCAGACTGACGCCTATCAGTGTAAGGGCCACGAAGGCCCACTGGATTGCCTCTGCATGCTGTATGAGGGGTTGAAGCTTGCTAGCGGCCCCTTGGGCATCAGCTCCCAGCTTTGCCAGCTCTCCAGCGGCGACAGAGCCCGTGGTGCCGATAGCGGCACCTGTGCCCCCTGTCATTGTCTTGGATTGGGACAAGCCGCGAGGAGCCTTGCGATTGAGCCACGGTCCGACCTTGAAGCCAGGGCAGGCTTTGGCGGCGACCTCGTTGTGACCAATCACTTTTTTGATGGAAGGGAATTTTCGACGCAATTCAGCAATTCGTTTGCGAAGCGCGACCGCTTGTTCATGTGTGAAATGATCCTCGAACTGGTCATTTTCCGAGGAAGCCGCCCCGCCAATCAGACAGAGGTGAATCGTCCGTTTGTTGTGGCCTCTTGCTCCCGCTGTGACATGTTCCCAAGGGTCCCCGTCGTTATCCAGATCGCGCCCGATAGCCTCATCGCCATTGCGGCCAATGATCCAAGCGTAGCCGTTCCCCAGCCAGCCACGATCCTCGACGTGCCAGCGTGTGATTTCGTCGCGCTGTTCCTCAACCGATGCATCAGCCATCCAGCCCGTATGTGTGGCCGAACAATGCACCATGATCGTGTCAACGTGTCTCATATTCCGTCCTCCAGGATAAACGCTTCGGACAGGAAGCTCCCCGCGATCACGCGGTCCCCATCGAAGAAGCGATAGTCAGTTTTCAGGTTGTGAGCGCCAACCGGCAGGTTGGGTTGCTCTTGATGCCCGATCCACCACCAAAGAGGGTGATAAGTGCAGTATTTGGTTTCTGTGGAATATGGGATTTCCGTTGACCATTCCCGGTCGTCGTAATGGTTACGATCTTCGGTCAGGTTACGCATGGACGTTCGATACTGGCCCGGGCTATTCGTCAGAAGCACAACATCCGCCGCCACAAACAGATCATCGCCCGGAGCGATGCTGTCGGCCTCGACCCCGCTTTGAATGCAGGTATCGGAATCGCCCCCAATCTCACTGAGTGCAACCACTCGAATAGAGCGCACTTCGATGTACGAACTGATATCCGGTTTGGTTTGGATGCTAAAAATGATGTACCCAAGACCGATCAAAAGGACGCCCGGCATTATCTTCAGGCGAATTCGTTGCACTCTATCCATTACGAACGTCCTCGAATGATTAACAGGAAACTTCGCAGTCGGACCGGGTCGGTGATGATTTTGCCGATCAACTCACCGAAAGCTGCCCAAAACCCGGCAACGGGTATCAGGTAGATTTCTCTGGGCCACCCCGCCATATCCAGAGTGGCTTCGGTCAAGAGCCAGGACCAAACCAACCCAACCGCGATCCCACGAAGCGTCAGTCTTGCGCCCTCGCGGCCCTCAACTGGTCGACGTATGAAAACAGCACCGGCTGCGGCGGCTACCCAGAACACACCCGGATATCCGGTCCAATGTTCCACCATCAGGCCAAACGACCCGAAGCCGCTGACTTTTGCCGCAAAGGTCGCAGCATCGATTGCCGCTTGTGATTTGATTGTCATGTCTACTCACTCAGTTGATCGTTTCAGATCACCGGGGATTTTTGTTATTCGCCGCCCGGTACGGGTTTGCTCACCCCTTTGAAGGGCTATCGCCATTTCCAGATGATCACTGCGGCCACCATCAAAAAGCGGCGCCAGCTTGGAACACCCCCAGCCACCAATGCATCCGCGAAGGGGCCGGCAGCCGCGGTGCGCGACCATCCTTGGGTCAATGCGTAGTCATGCAGGCAGGCGGCCTTCAGATATCGCGGATCATGTGGGTTAAAGAGCCACCCAAAGCCCCGAACAGACACGTCGAAACCGAACCCCTCTGGCACGGTCAGAAACGCGCCGGACCCGATCACGCCAATCTCCCAAGTCACGTCTTTGGTAGTGCGATAAAATCGTGTGTTTGAGACTGGTGCGTACCAGTCTTGCAGGTCAGTAAAAGCTGACATCGATCACAGAACGACGACGATACATTTACCCGATCCACCGGCGGCACCAAACCCTCCACCACCGCTGGGGGTAGACCCCGCGGATGATGAAGCACCACCATTCCCCGCATAAAGCGAAGCGCCACCGGAACGGTACCCACCACCGCCACCGCCATAGATCGCAGCGCCACCGCTATAGCTCGCAATGCCACCAAATCTGGTGGCCCCACCCCCACCAGCAGCGCCACCAAAGATGCTGGACGCATCCGCACCAGGGCTGGAACCACCCCCAATGCTGCCCCCGGCGTTGCTCGCTCCGGCCGCGAGTTCTCCGCCCCCACCGCCAAAGGAACTGCGGAACCCCCGTCCACCGCCATAGGCCGTGACCAAAGCTCCGAATGTCGTGTTGCCACCCGCAACACCAGCAGCACCCCCCGCACCGATTGTTACGGAGTACGAACTCGACAGATCGCCTGCCCGTGCCAGATATTCGCTGAATGCGCCGCCACCGCCACCGGAACGGTACCCACCACCGCCACCGCCACCCCAACACTGGATGAGAACGGCTCTGTCGGCGTTTAGACCGACCGGTTTGTTCCAGGTTCCGCTTTCGGTAAACACCTGATGATCGAAGACTGTCGAGTTGCTGTTGCCTCCGCCTGATAAGACGTAGAATTTGTTCGAGTGGTAGAGAAGTAAATCGTAGCCGTCCTGAACCAGGTCCCCGGATGCAAGCGCCGATCCATCGTTCTTTACGATGGATTTAGCCCCTACGCTGTCGATATTGAGCGTTTCAGATGAGCCCGTGTTCGCGTTCGGCCATTTGATCGTGAAGTGCATCCCGTCAACGAGATTGTCAGCATCGAAATCCGGGTCTACATCCGCGGTGTAAGTATCGGTTCCGGCCGCACTGGTCAGATGCAGCGTTGAGGCGTCAAAGAGGATCTTCAACAGATCATCGTACTGGCCCATGAAATCATCGCCTGCGACGGATGTGGAAGTCTCGTTGTATCGGGTACGTGTTGCCATCAGGTCCAAAGCTCCGGTGCTTCATCGACACAAGTCAGGGTGAACTGCAGATCGGAACGCGACTGCATCCCCACCACGATCATGCGTCGGGTTTCTTCATTCAAAGGGCCAACCGCTGCGAGAATTCCTTCGTCGAGCCCGGTTGCAGAAACGGGTGCGGCAAACTCAAGCCAATCGGTCTCGCCGGTCGTTCCGGTCAAAGTGTGCGTGGTGCGGGTGTTGTTCGTGCGGTTCAAAATAACGCCGGTCTTGGCTCCGATGAGAGCCACGTCAGTTTCGGTTTCCAGATTGGTCACATCTTCGAAGTAGTCCTCGAAATACACCTTCACCTTGTCGTCCAGACGGATGCGCGTCACGTCTCCGTCGTTGTCTGTTTCAAAGTCCACAATTCGGCCCTGGCCCATACGGCCTGTCATCATGTCATGCGTGAGCCCGATCAATGAACCCCTGCGGCAGACAATTGCTGAAGATGGGGCTTCAAAAGACCAGAACGCACCACGCAACTTGGCGCTTTCAAGATCGTAAGCCACACGCTCTTCTACTTCGGCCACAGTGACCAGAGGGTCGAATGTGACCTGCTCCACCCGTGCCGATCCCTCGTTTTTTGGGTCCGGCCAGACGGTGATTTGTCTGCGTTCGTAACTTCGGTCTCGGTCCTCGAATGTGGCTCGCATCCCGTGTGGCAGCATTGGGAAGGCCTTTTCCCATCGCACATCCGCGGCGTTTCTTGGCGTAAACAACTGCACAGGTGTTTCGGCGGACCGGTCATAGTCCCGAATTACGCCCCAGATTTCACTTTCATAGGGTCGGGCATACCCCGCGGATGCAATGACGCGCGTCACGTCTTTGACAGACTCACCCTCGAAAATCGCGTTGGCCTCATAGCCCGCCGATGCACAAGCGGTGCGCCATGACACCAAACCGTCATCATCGACAATGGCTTCGGGCACAGGGTCGGCGTTCAACATACCCGCAATCACATCGCGGTAATGTGGGGCCGGATTCGACGAAGTCACCCAATCGACCCAACCCGATCCGTCCCAATCCTGTGTGTAGCCGGACGCAACAACGCTTAAGTTCTCAACCGACTTGTTGCGAGCCCGGATCGCAATGAGGGCCAAACCGTCCCGGGCAACCGGTGCTTCGTTACGAATGCTGACACCGCGGGCTAAGATCACGTTGTTGGCGATCCCGTCCTGATCTTCCTGTATCTCAGGTCCCACACCAGTCTGATACCAGAATGGATCCTTAACAGCGCCACCGATGGTGTAATTCGTGTCTGAATATTGTGCTGATCGGATTGCGTATCCGCGCTTAATCTCTATCTCATAGCGACCCTTTGGGAATGTAGCCGTGTCGAGGTAAATCTTGGCCTCGTAGCGATCCATGCGAACGTTCTGGATTTTGGTCGATCCGAGATTGTCCTTGTCCATCCAGTCATCGGAACCGCTGCCCTTGTCGAAGTCACCATGTGAGGTGTATGCGACAGACGAGGGTGCCGCCGTCTGTTCCTTGGTGGCGATACGCGCCTCGACCCACCCCTTCGCCTCTGACGCCGCTTCTGTTACCGACGGGCTGTCCTGCCAGATAAGCTGGATCGTCGCACGCTGTTCCGAGATATCGGCAGCTTCGTAGTGCAGTTCCGGCAAGTTGGTCCAAGTGGTTTCACCTGCAGGGCGAATGCGGAGCCGAAACGGGATACGCATCAACTCTGTATCGGATGCCTTGCGGTGCAAGCCTTGCGGCATAACGATCTGCAACCATGCTTCGTCGGGGGATTCCCTGGTGGCGTATTGCAGAGGTTGGGGAAGCGCGTCGTCGAAGCTGCCCGTCGCACTCTCAAGAACCGTACCGTCGTCGCCGCTGACCGTGTGCCCGACCAACTCGGAGCGCAGGGGTTCCGCGCGTGTCTGACGGGTAACCAATGTAAGTTTTGGGTCACCGGCCCAACCTTCGCGCGTCTCAAATTCAACACCGGACATATCGCCGATGGCCGCATCTTTGATCTTAATGTCCGCCAGTTGGTGCGGGCCTGCCAGACCGACCACGACTTCAACCACCTCGTCGAAGCCGGAGAAATAAGTGAATGGCTCGGCCAGAAACGGCGGGTAGACTTTACGAGTTCCCACAACGCGCGGGATCGAACCGTTTTGGCTCAGAACGTTCCCCTGGGCCGCTGCGGAACCGCGTTGTTCGGGCTTCGGGCCTTCTGGCGCCGGATCGAGTGTTGGGGTGCCAACAAGTGCACTGATCAGCGTTGCACCGGAAAAACCAACAACGCCGGCCAAGACATTTGCGAAAACAACGTTTCCCGCCGTAAGGCCACCCAGAATAGTACCGGAAGCGATACCACCTGTGACGGCCGTAAGTGCAATCGCCGCCACAATGGCGAGCGGGTTCTTTTCGCCGCCACCACCCATAGGGGGCGCGTGGAACGTCACCTCAACCCTTGTGCCGTTGGCTAACTTGGCTTTCGGTGTCACGAGATGCCAGGCACCGCGCGGAACGACCTCGTTTTGTACGCATATCACATCATGCTCATGCCGGGGCCAGCCCTTGGGCAGGCTTTTGACCAGGGCCACCATTTCGGCCAATGTGGTGCGTTCCGATAGATAATAGGTATGCGGCGCGAGCGACAACATCGGCTCGCGGTGGACCGCCATGATCTTAGACATTTTAGGTCAGATATCTCCGATAACCGCAAATGCGGTGTGCGATTGAGTAATGCGTTGCGGGCACAAGACAGGACGCGGTCGCTGTTTCCGTGTGCAACACCTTGCCGCCGCCGGCGAAGATCCCGACATGTGACGCAACCCGCCCCATTGTGCTGAGCATCAAAACCGCATCGAACGGTTGAGGTTCTGATACGCCCACCCAGGGATCAGCATTTTCGCCGCGCTTGATCGCCCGAACGATCCGCATGGTCTGCGTGGCGCTCACCTCCCCGTAAGCGGGTAGTTCGACCCCAAGTTCCCGAGCGTAGATCAGCCGAAGCAACCCCCAGCAATCAACACCCGACATGTCCCGACCGCCGTCAACGAAAGGCAGGCCGACATAGGCAGCGATGTGGGGGCTTACCACCAAAGACCCGGGCAAATGTCTTCGGTCGCGCGAATGTAGGGCCACGGTTCGGTCGCGTAGTCGCGAAGGGCTGCACGGGCTTTCACCTGCAGCACATCAACCGAAACACTGCGAAGCGAGAATTCCTGCAGCGCATAAATCGGTGATGGCGTGACGCTTTCGACGCGAGGACCTACGGAGATGTCAAAATCCGCCGTGCTGATCAGGTAAAGCGCGATCTTCGCCGGGGTTATCGCCTTTTCAAGCGCCCGGCCGATTTCCCGGTCAATGTTCTGCACGGTGATTTCTGTAAATGTGGCGTTCTCGTCATCCGTTGCGGGTTTGGCGTCAAATACGATCCCCTTCCATGTCTCGCCGCCCCAGATGTAATCCACATTGTCGGCAACCACGCGAATTGGTGTGGACAGGTTGTCGTGTTCGACCTTCAGAAAGGCTACCAGAGCATGCGGCGAGTGCGCCGCGTCCAGATCGGCCCGTTGCGTTGTGGTGACAGTGCGTTCGCTCACCCCATGACCCCAAAGCGATCTGGTGGTGCTAGTTGAACCGTCCCGCCGTTTCCATCGTCAACGTCACGTGGCGTGCGATCATAGACAGCATCGTAAAGCGTGACGGCATCGCTATCGTCAAAAAGTGCCGTGTACACAGCATTCGCGGAAGTGGCGGGATCACCAGCGAACGTAACTTCAGCCAGAATGGTAACCCCCGGTGCGGCAGCACGGTATAGTGCTGCGTCTTCGACCGTGATGCGAATATAAGTTAGAGCCGCGATACCGTTCATGACCATTGGCGTGCCATCAAAACCGGCCAACCCCGTTCCTTGATCGTTTACCCGACCGGGATCATTTTGAGCAAAGAACCCCACCAGCGCCGGAACATCTGAAATGTGTATGATCGCATCAATGTAATCGGTCATGGTCGCCTCCTATGTGCCGGACAGGGCTTCAAGGTCGGTGTTCGACAGGCGTGTGGGGTAAAAGACAATGTTTTTGATCCACATGCCGGCGTTCCCACCTGCCGAGTTTGGAACCGTCGCTCCAATGCGACCTGCGGAGATGGTGGGGGGTACGGTGCCGGAAGTATCCGTGGCCACAATATTGCCGTCGCTGGTGATCGCGTAATCGTTGGCTTTATAGGCCATTGCAGTTTTTTTGAACTGTCCCGTATCCGAAACCCCTGTAGATATTCGCGCCTGCGCCACGCCGCCAACCGCTGAAAACAGAAAGAGGTTTTCGCCGCTTCCATTGTACAACAGCATGCGATTGCTGCCGTCGGCGCCAATGGCGAGAGCGCCGCGGGCTCCGGAGGCCTGGCCGCTATCTCCGGCGAATTTCACTTCTGTTGCGATAGCCCCTTCTGTTGCCGGAATTGCAGCAAGGGCCGTGGCCGAAAGCACAGCTCGATCTGCGGCACGCGTCACCGCGGACGTTGTGGTAACGATTGGCGACGATACAAACGCTGCTTTCTCGTGCTGGGCATGGTGAACCACAACGGTCTCGCCGTTTTGTGACGTGCCGCTCGGATATATGTAAACACTGCGACGATTGCCGGAATTCACCGGTGTACCGGTTACCGTGAGGCGTACCAACTGACCCCCATTTGGCCCAGTGCCCCAATCTTCTACCGTAACACTGGTGCTAGTGCCTTGTTGAGAGAAGGAGACAACAGCTCCCAAGCCGGACCAGGTCAATTCACCGAACACAACCCAACCGGAAGGAGCACCCAGATCGTAGAACCCGATACCGCTCTTTACCGCGTCGACATTTTCCAGAATTACGGAATATGTTTCCGCCGAGGCGGTTAGCGTGCCTGCAGATTCAATGCGGCTGCGCGCTACTGATAGGTTCTTATTTTCCAGAGAATATGCGGTTTCACCAGAAAAGATTGATGTTGCTGTGGTGATTGTGAAATCCCTGTCACCGCTCCAATCCGAACTGGCTGAAAAGTCGTTTGAATCTGTAAGCTCATTGGTGCGCGCTTCCTCGACAAGGATACCCCGGGCCGTGCCTGTGTCGGGATCATGGTCGAACCGCACCGCGTCAACCGCAGCCGATTGAACGACCCCGCTCGCATCGAAGTAATAGCCTGTCGAGGCACGGGTAAATGTAACCAAATTTGCAAAGCTGTCTTTTTGCAGCGTCATTTATCTACTCCGAAGTTTTGATTGGCAAAGTCGAGTACAAGATCGGGGACGGCGGCCGAGGTGCCCGGAACATAGGAAGCGAACCATGGATCGATTGCGGATCGCATGACCTGCATGGAAAGCTGAACGAAATCACCGCCCGACGCCGCCGTCATCTGGTAGGGCGGGTTGTTCTTAACGATCCGAAACCATGCGGGATCATCTGTAAGAGGATCGCGCCAGATGAACCGGTTTGAGCCGTTTGCCAAATCATCCCTGAAAAACGCCTTGAACACCGCAAAATCCGTGACGGACAGGTCTTCAAACGCGACCTCGAAAAGCTCAGGGTTGGCCGTAGTACGGGGCCGTTCGACAGGTTCCCCGATTTCCGGCTGAAACGACCCGCGATTGTCCATTGGACCACCGCTGTAGCGAACCGATGGGCGCAACTGGATACTTGAAGGCCAGTAGAGTGTTGTCATCAGCGCGCTACCTTGCTGGATTTCAGGCCGTACCGCGATTCAAATCCGGACATTTCACCCCGTGTTGCAGCCTTGTTGATTTCAGCGACCAGGACTTTCCGACCATCCGGGCCAGTTTGTCTGCGTTCCCGCACCTCAACACCCGGAGCGTTATTGATGATTTGAACGACAGTTCCACCGTTGGGGCTGTTCGTGTTTGCGGGTGCTGTGATGATCATTGGCTGAATAGGGGGAAACTGACCTTTCTCATGATCGAACACGGTCTCGTTTGGGTGAACAATTGATAGGATACCGCCCTTACCATCGACTCCGCCCGAACGAGGACCGGCGCCGGTAAACCCGCCACCGTCGAAGGATAGTAATCTTCCAAGACCCGGAAACGCCCCCTTTAGACCCTGAAACAGGGCCATCTTGAGGAATTGAGCCGCAAGGTTCTCCAAGATATCGACTGCATCGCCACCCTTACCGATGATGATGTCAAACAAGCCATCTATTGCGCTTCTGGTCTCCCCGGCTATGTCGCCGAGTTTGCCAGATGCGTTTTGTGCGCTTTCAATTGTTTTGTCGTATTGCTCACGGGCCAACTCGTGTGCTCTGGCGGCTTCTTCGGGATCTAGCCCAGCTGCCATTGCATCGTTGATGGTTTTCTGTGCCACCTCCAGATTTTGCATCGCTCTAATTGTTGGATCGAGGGAGGCCATCAAGCGATCATACGCTTGTGCTGTCTTATCGATGTCCGCAGCACTACCACGGGAACCGCCGGTTGTGGTGCGACGTAACGCAGCCAGAGCCTCTTGATTCCGTGCAAAGGCCTCACCACGTTCGCGCGCGGCTTCGACCAAAGCGTCTTTGATGACGCCGGAGAAACCGGTATCGCGGACGGTGCCCAATCTGTTTCTTTCACGCTCCGCCGCAAGCTCCCCGGCGATTTGGACTTTGGAAGCTCCGCTGCGCAACCCCTTTAATTCGATTTCCTGCAATCGAATTCTCTGTTCTTCGGTTTCGGCTCGGGAACCAGCGGCGCCCACTTCGGCGGCGAGGGCGCGGAATGTCGCAAACGCGGTTGAAAACTTCCTGATCAGTGTGTCCGCCTGTCCCAGAACACCACTGAGATCGATGTTGGATGTGGATAGAGCCAACGCGTCGGACTGGTCCACGGCTCCGCCTAACTTACTGACAACATCATCCATAGCATCCTGCTGGCCCTGTATCGCGGCCTCTATGTCCTGGAATATCTGAACCGATTGTTCCTGTAGGTTTAGGAATTGTTCGGTAGCACTTTGGGCTTTGTAAATATTATCAACGAATTGCAGTTCTTCATCCGAGAGGTTTTCAACACCGCCTCGAATTTCGGTGAATACGTTGGCCAGAGTTTGAAGCGCTGCAGCGGATTCCTCGGTTCCCTCGACGGTATCTAGATTGTCCAAAGCAGACTTAAGCTGTTCCGCCTCTTGTCGTGAAAGCCCCAGCTCACGTGAGAGCTGTGCGAGCCGCGCAACTTCGCCCTGACCAAAAAGCTTAAATACAAGACCGGATATAAGGCCGCCGTCTAGTGATTCCGCGAGCGCTTCCCGAGCGTCCCGTAATTCTCGTGCAGCCTTTTCAAGCGCGATTTCGCTTTGGGCTTGCACGAGTTCCAAAACAGAAACTCGCATGCGGCCAAACTTCTCGATCAGGCGATCAACGTTTTCGCCAGAAGCATTGGCCAGAGCGGTTTCAACGTTCTGAAGGCTTTCTTCAAGTTCATCGAGTTGTTTAGCCATGGCCTCTGAATCGGCCCCGGCGCTCAAGAGAGCGGCCCCAAGGGGGATCGCAATTGCCACGACGGCCCCCATTAACGCACCGACCGTACCGAAACCCTGGATTAATTGCGGTAGCTGCTGACCCATTGCGACGGAAGCCGCAGTTCCGGCGCCGATCTGAGTGGCCATGTCTCCGACTTGGAAACCGAGGTTTTGTGCGGCGCCAGCACCGAGATTGAGGCGCGCCGTCGTGCTCCGCATCGCGCGCCGAAGGCCACCCATAGACGTCTGTGCGTTACGCCCGGCCCGTTGAGCCGCGCTCCCCATTCGGTCGAGCGCCTGCCCCCCGTCTCGCCCCAAACGCTCTACTGCGCTTTCGGTCTTATGAGCTTTGCGGGCCACGCCGTCCATCGCATTTTCAGCGCGTTCGGCCCCCGTTTCCATCTGCCGGGGATCAAGTGCGAGGCTTAGTTTTGCCATGTTCTTTTAACTCCGCCTGGTCCATTGCCTGCATCACACGCAGGAAACATTCACGCTGAACCGGCCCTGTGATCCCGTTGAAATCCGCATAGGCCTTGATTTCAGATATTGGGATGCCACCCACTCCGAACCCGACCTGTCGTGAGGATCGAAGTGCAATGTAGCTTCGCCAATAATAGGGGTGTTCCGGCTGAGGAAGGTTTGTGACTTCCGGCGCGCCCTTGCGTGTCAGATACCGGAGCTCGTCATCCGAATATCTAAGCCGCCAGGACAGCGCCTCTGTTAGTTTTTTATCGTGTTTTCGGTCTCGGTCAGAAGGTGTTCACCGGCCTTGCGACACTGTAGTTCGAGATCCGTGATCGCTTTGGCAATTTCAGGGATCACGCTGTCCCCAAGGGCTAAGAAATGCTCGCGGTCGCACGTGATGGCCTTACCGCCGTTCAGGATGTTGGATTCCCACGTGAGGATACACGCATCGTAGAACAATCCAATTCGCTCGGAACCAAGAGACTTGGTTTTTTCATGCCGCTTTCGTGCGCGCGTTTCAGGGTCTTCCGTGGATGCGATCACTTCGGCGGCGATCCCGTGAGATAGGGAAAGTTGGTCCAAACCCATCGAATATGCGGCATTCAACGGGCCTGCTACGCGAGCGTCCACCTTAAGATAGCAGGGCTTTCCGCCTGCCAAGAAATCCGGCAGATCAGCCTTGAACTTAACAACCGGGATTTCACGATTTGGCAGGTTCAGCATCTTGCTTCTTATCCTTGGCTACAAGTTGCGGTTTGCCGGAAAGGCCTAGCTCATTGGCTTCCGAATTGGAAATGGGGTCGCCCAGGCGGAACAGTTTTTCCTTGCCCTTAACGACCCCTGTGAATTGAATAGCGGCCTTCATTACGACACCGCCCGGGTGATCTTGATCACCGCCTTTTCCTTCGAACTGTCGTAGTGCGGCATGATCTCGACCTTTTGCATGGCATCGCCTGCACTTAGGTCCAGCTCGGTTGATCCGAAATGACAGACCGGGAACAGAACAGTGTATTTTTCACCCGTAACCGATCCGATTGGTACGGTCACAGCAAACGAATTGTGCCGTTTGCGGGCCGCGTTGTAGATATTGAGGAAATTGGTCTCGATATAGATGTTCGCCGTAAGCTTAGGCAGGAAATTGCCCCGGCGAATGCCGCAGATTTTTTTACTGGAAAGCTTGGGTTGCCGGTCTCGCTGTTCGAAGTCGAATGCGATCTCAAGAGATTGCATGCAGTCGAGCGCGTAGCCCGCGAACTTGATGGTTCCTACGTCTTGACCCGATACCAAAGGATCAACCACGGATGGGTCAGTGTACGTGGCACCGGTAATGGCAGACGTGGTTGCATTATCAGACCCTCTGCCCATGAGGTTCAGAGAGATTTGCGCCTCGCGTTCGGCCTGAAGGTTGATTGACCCACTAATGGCTTCAACACCCCGGAACCGCGTCATGGTCGCCGTTCCACCAACACCGGCATTGACAGTGTTTTCGACCGTGACGGATTGTTCCTTTTTGGCGTCTTTGAGGACGTTGGTCGCCCAATCGGCTTGCAACAGTGTCGACAGCAGTTCGTCGGCCGCACCGTAGTAGAGCGGTCCCTCGTAAGTGCCTTCGACCATGTCGATACCGTAGCCTTGACCGGTTCGGGCGCCCTTACCGGTCAAAGACTGACCGTAGAACACATCGGGTTTGGAACTCATACGAACGAGGTCGTGCATCGTCGAAAAGCCCGGTGTCGAGGGGGTGGTCCCGACAGTGGTTTCCGCAACAATCGCGGAACGAGTTTCAGAAGTGGCGAAGCCTGTCATGTTTGCCTCCTATCAGGCCAGAGAGTAGCGCGTGAAAGGCGCGGTGATATTGGTGATCGTGAATGGTGCATCCTTGAACGACGCGGACACATACGGGTGTTGCGGCGATCCGCCGTTGATTCCGGTTGGTGAGAACCGCAGAAATGCGTCTTCGTGGCTGGTGATCGCTACGCCTTGGCTGTCCAGCGTGACGCCGTGCAGAAAGTTGATGATCGTTTCGGCGTGTTTCCGCCAAGCGGATGAGCCCTTTGCACCATCGGTGTAAATCGCCACGACCAGAGTGCCGATATTGTCGATGCGGTTCCTCGTTCGCCCCATAGTTCCCTGCAGTCTGGCGCCCGGATTGATGGTCAACTGAACACTGTCCGCTTCAGGCGTGAATGTTTGAGCATCAAAGCCGATCTTCGTGGTCGTACCCCATTGGGAACGGAAGAAGGTCTCAACAACCTTGCGCTCTGCGTCGAGTGTCATATAGTTTCAACCTATGAGATATTTACTTTTTCTTGCGCTATTGGCGCCCATTCCAGCGCGAGCCGATTTGACACACAAACAGTGTATTCGGGAGTTGCTCGAAATAGACCTTATGCGGTCCGCAATTGTTTTACCTTTACTAGATCAACAGGGTCGTATCTTTGAAACCAAACCAAAGGGCGACGAAGCGGCGCTGTCATTCCTTCAGTCTTCATTGGACTTCAGCAACGATTTCCAAGCGCTCTACGAAGATTACTACAACTCTGTCGCCGATATCTGCGAAACGCTCCGCTAAATCTCCGCCCCATCAAACGCGGCTTGTATTTCCGCTACCGTCAAGCCCACCATGCCACTTGGGGCCTGCCCTGAATATCCGTCTTCCAAGCGCCCCGCGTAAGGCAGGTTGTTCGTAAGATAAACAACCGGAAACCCCTCAGACGCCGCATATGCAGACAAGGCCCCTTCAGCGCGCGCTATCGTTGTCTGACCACCTTTGTCGAATGTTTCCGACGTTGATAAATCCTCTGAACCAATTGACAGGTTCCAGTTTCCTTTGAACCGACCCTCCTTCACGGGTGATTTGAGGACCACGCTGCGAACTGCGTGAAGTCCAATCAGTTGTACAAACTCGTGAACATCATCGATCTTTGCGGCCAATTCGGCCTTTAACTGGATCTCGAACTGACGTGCTCTCACGACAACCGTTCCCGACCGACCGCGTAGAACAACGACCCCGCCCCAAGAACGTCCTGTGTGAGCCGGATATCGAACACCCGGGTGCCAATCGTGAGCTTCCAACCTTCCTTGCAGGACGTGAACCCCTCCAACATGACTAGCGTATCGCCGGGACCAACCACATAATCGGGAAAGATATCCTGAACCGGTTTGGTTGTCTCAATCACGGCCCGGCCAGTGTTGGTCGTCGTAGTGGTGCCGTAAGGCGCTCCGGTTTCGGTGCTATAGGTTTCAGTATCAAGGACTTGCGCCGACCCAATACTTGCGCCGTAAATTTGTGTCGCAAAATCCAGGGTTACACCCGGCGCATTTGCGTTCGAATAGTAGGGCAAAGCCCAAGCCTCAATATCCGCCCCAAAAACAACGTTCTCGAAGTCCAACACCAGCGACGGGAGCGTTTCACTTACCTTGTAGGTTTCGAACCACGTCAACGGTGTCTCATATGACACGCTTGCCACGTGGATCGCATCGGGAATAGCTTTATCAACCGCACCAAATGCTTTGGCCGCGATTTGTGCGACTGTTAGGGCCATAACGCCTCCAATTACTGAAATTCCAGCCCCAGAGAACCCGCTGACAGTCAAAGCATCTGATCTGCTTTTGACCGGCTGAAACTTTGCCATTTTTGACCGTGCGACCCAGTCTGACTTCTATAGACGCCCGGCTTCCACATTCGCATTCCAACGGTTCGCCCGCGTATGTGCGTTGCGGCCTAACCGGTTTGTCTGAAACTAGGGGAAGGCCTTTTCCCATGCGTCTGCTTCATGGCGGCGTAGTTCGTCGAGAGTGAGTTCGTTTCCCCTTCTGTCAACAAACCGGTCCAGAGACAATTTCCCCTTCCGAAACAGGGTCGCTTTCTTCGTCCCCATCACGTCGTTCTGAAACTCAACGGGCTGCTTACGCAACCAATCGCTATAGGTCAGATCAGCCGCCACCTGTCCGTTCATGCTGGACCGTGTGCTGTCCGGCAGCCCCTGCAAGCCCATTTGCCTCCACGACTTCAGCACCGGTGCCGTGGAACTTCGGCAATTCATATGTGCCGGGGGTCTCGGCCCTTTGTCCACTTCGTAGACAAGACCGTCTCTGGCGCGGCAAATAGGACTCGTGCGTCCGTCCAGTGTCGAAAGCCACTGGACGCCCTTGATCAAGCTCTTGTTGCGTTCGTAGAGCCTTGATCGGGCCGCGTTGGCAGTATGGTTTATCGCGGTTCGAACGGTCGTTTCCGCCGACTTTCTACTGACCTCGGCAACGCCTCGTGTTGACCGTGTCCCTCGTATCACACGCACGATTTCGTCGTTTGTCTGACCCTCGATAATCCCCATCCGGATAGCGCCTCTGAGACGTCGGAACGCGGCTTCCGAAAGCTCCTTGTACCAATCCTTCAGCAATCGTCCCTGAAAGGGGCGTGAAGTTACGGCAGCAACGATTTGGTCATCGGCAGGTCGAACCATCTCAAAATTGATCGGGACAACACGATTGAACATGTCGATCTGAAAATCAACTTCATAACTTGCCAGCGCGCCTATATCGATATGCAACTGCCCCGTCGCATCCGCATAAACGCTGTCGATGATCCGACGCAGTTCCCGAAGTAGCTTTGACTGCCTCTGCTTGCTCAGGCCGGTTAAATCGTCCCGAAGAATACGCTCCAACACTCTTGCATCAGATTGTTTCAACGCCGCAAGGATCTTACGGACCGTTGCGTTCGAAAGTCTGTGCAACCCGATCTGATGCCTTGTCAGTGCATTTGCGATTTCGTCGTTTACTGGCATCAGACCCGTGCTACGCCACCAGATACTCGCGACCCGGCGGTACTATCCGTAAGTCCCGATACCATGTCTCGCACGATCAGAAGGATCGGTCGGGACGCCTCTGCATCCGTGCGATAGTTCGCAAATTCAACGTCCGCAGGTCCGGCCTTCGCCCGCTTCACGGCCTCTGAGGGGGTCACATCGGGTGTCATCGTGCCCGGTGTGGTCAACTCCCGCAACGCGACTTCAGCCGTAGCGTTTTTGATCTCAATGGGCACCTCGTCCGATGCGACGCTGTATCCGTTGCGGTCAACTACGTCATGTCGCGGCCAAGACATTGCCTGGGTGCGTCCATTGATCGGGTATCCCTTCCAGGAAAACGACGTGTTCAGGAAGTTACTGGCGCGCCTGATCGCCTCTTCCTTGATGGCATCTGTCCCGGTCCATGCAGCACTGCCAAGTGCAGTGTGGTACGCATCCACCGTGGCCAGATCGACCAGCGCGTCTGCGTTAGCCAGACCGGTGCCATCTTCAGGCGTAAGGGCCATTACTCGCCACCGATATCAACAAAGATAACGCTCGCGGCCAGATCGCGCAATTCAGCAACCACGGCAGCCTTATCGAAGACAGCGTCATGCGCTTCAAGCAGATCAATCACATCCGCCTTTTTCATCTTCGCAAGAACTTCACGGGTCAACGGTTCTTCCAAATTGACCGCAGTTCCGGCCTCGAAAAGCTCGTGCTTATCAGGGTCGAAATCCGCCTCGTTGATGACGCAGTACCCGTCTCCGCCGTCTTGCTTGATACTTATGGTAGGGGTTTGCATGTCTTTCGCCTCTTTACGGTCTGATCTTAAGAAAGGGGCCACCATCGCAGCCCCTCAAAAAGACCAAATGGTTTAACCCATCAATGTCGCGATGTGGGCAGGCTTGATAGCCTTTTGACCCCAAGCCAAACGAACATGGATGACGTTCTGCAAGAACTGCTTGTACAGCGCCAGCTCGAACGCGAGACCGGAACGTTCATCCACAATCGTGGTTACATCAACCGCCATGTCGCCGCCGTCCGGCATCGCAGGCGCCCGAGTTGCCAGCACGATTGCTGAACGTGCGAAGGCCACGTTCGGCGTGTAGCTGTTGCCTACCGTAATCGTAGCGTTGTTGGCCGGAGCGGCCTGAAGACCTGGCTTGCCAATATTGATCGGCGTGGTCGACAGATCGGCATTGACGACATATTTGCGAGTGTCACCCGCAAAGGTAACAATGTCGCCCGCCAGAACAGTGCCCGAACCAGTGTCGACCGGGACAGCGGTAGTACCCACCGCGGGCGTACCATTCACCAGATAACCGGTGCCAGTACCCTTGGTGTGGACCGTGATCGGATCGGAATGGCGAACGGCCATTTTCATGATGCGATCCGTCATGCCGTTGCGAAGCATGTCGTCAGAACCGGCCTCGTTTACCTTGAACAATCCCGATTGCTTGCCGCGCAAGTTGCCGATGGCAGCGTGACCGAGAACAATTTGGAGATCGTTGGTGGGCGCACCATTTTCTTCCAGCACACCCAGGACATTCGCGAAGTCGGTCATGTCTGCGGCGGTGCCAAACGGTGTACTACCGGCCGTACCTACAGCACGAGAAGCGCTGTTATAGGCTTCGGTGTGCAGATCGCTTTCGATCTCATTCACCAAAGACCGCATGCCCTGAAACGCACGATCCGCCATGATGGTCGAGAAGGTGCCGGCATTGGAAAGGCCGCGCGTTTCTTCACCACTGAAACGGATCGGAACGTGTTTGGATTTTGTGATAGCAACCGGGATACCCTCGGTCGTATTGTCGCCGGTATCCGGTGCGTTCACCGCAGCCGTGTTATTGGCCGATGTTTCGGCGGATGTTTCCGGCACATAGACCGTTTGACCGATGGCCGCACGCGCAACGTCAGAGTCGCGGTTCACCGCCGGGATGTAGCCCGTCAGTTCACGAGAAACCACATCAAGGGCCTCGTAGAAATCCGGAAGCAGATTTGTAAGTGTGTTAGCCATGATGATTTCTCCTTGTCACAGCGTTTAATTGATGGACCAGAAGTCCTGCTCTTTGGGCCATCCAGCCCCAACGTCGTCAGCATCCACTGAGTGACAAATTTTATTGGTCGACGACTTTCACGCCGTCAGCCATCGCCTTCCGACGCTCGCCGTGCGACAATGCATCGTATTCGCTTCGCGTGATGTTCTTTGCTCCACCGCCATCACCGCCACCCCCCTGAGCGCCGCTGCCCGATTGGCTGCGACCCTTGAGAATGTTGTCTTTGAACGGTGAAGATTCGACGATGATTTCGAGCGCTTCATCAAAATCCGCAGGCTCACCCGGGTTGGCCTTCGAGTAGACTTGGTTGCCGCTCGCATCTTTGGCGATGATCTTGCCGTTTTCGATAGTGAAGTGTCTGCCAAATGTCGCCTCGACCATCGGAATCGGAACAGCCATCTTTTCCGCGATGAATTCGGATCGGGCGAAACTGCCGCCGATCTTCTCTTGGTGTAACGATGACTTGAGAGTTTTGTTTTCCTCAACGACCGGCGCGTATTTTTCTTCGACGGCCTTGATCGCTTCGTTCTTAATCTTGTCGACCTCGCCCGCTTCGACCAAGTCCTTGTCCTTGAAGTTCTTGACCTGTTTAACGGCCTCGATAGCCGCCGCCGGATCTTCAATCCCATCGAAAGTCTTGAGGGCCGCCTCGGCCGCCTCCTTCGCCTCGCGATGGCCTTTAGCCTCACCGTTGAGCCGTGAGATCGTGGCAACCGTTCCGGGCGCGTCGAACACGATTTCTTTTTCTCCGTCGATGTAGATCGGCTTTCCGTCACTCACCTCGGCGTATGTTTTTCCGTCGACCTCGATTGTTTTAAGCTTCACGACTCTCTCCTTCGGGCGTCCGCCCGTTGCTATGGATCATCCGATCCGGTGCGCCGTTACACGTCCGTGCAGACGGCTCTAAATTTGGTCTGAAATCCCGCTGGACATCATGTCAGCTTCGATAAATTCTTGATCCGCTTCGTGATCGTAGTCAGCGGATAGGACACTGCGCCGTTTGGCCTCCCGAATCGTTGCCCTATGGCTGATCACACCGTTGTTGTTCAAGGTCAGAACATGCTTGAAACTATCGTCATCACTCCAACCCAGATCAAAATCAGTGTCGATGTTGACGGTCACCGCGTCGTCAGTCTGGAACCACATCGCTGTGAGCTCAAACGCGCGCTCCAATGCATCTTTGAGGTTCAGCGCCCACGCTTGAATCGCTGAATTCCCCTTTTGAGCCGCGACGGCTGTCGTTACGACCGTCAGGTTGCCTGACTGCGCCGTGAGCGGCTGCCTACCCAGCTCTCGCAACTCACGAGCGGTTTCTTTGATGTCATCGGCCAAGAACCTTAGCGATTCCGCGCCGGGTTCAATGAAGTCCCATGCGCCGTGACTTCCGCTTTGACCGGGTGGAGCGTAAAGTACGCTGTGCGGCCCAACCGGCACTTTTTCAGGTTTGCCGCTGGTGTCGAGTGGTGGATCCACACCGTTGCCCGCCAGCATCGGGAACGCCGTCAGTTCCTTGATGTGTTTCAGCCCGCTTTCTTGTTGGTACAGCTCGATTTGCAGCTCAGCCGCATCCCTCATTGGGGGGTGCAACCGCCAAGAGTTTTCAATGCGTCGACCAGTCAGAAACGGAACTATCGGAATCACACCAATCGTAACTGGCAAAGGCCCTTCGACCAAAACCCAGCTATCTTTAGCCTTGGTTTCCGTCTTTCGGTTTTCGTAGACCGAATATGTAGCACCTGCATAACTTCCATCGGCCTGCAGCTCGCGGTCAAAGACACGCACCCGGTCGGCGGTCTCTTCGGTAAAACCAGTACGGGATCTAGCTTTCTCTTGCAGCCGGACATGGACAAACTGCTCAACACCGTCAACCACATCGGTATAAGCTGCCAGTACCGTTTTTGCAGGATATCTTACCCAGAACGGTCGTGCGCCCAATTCGGCTTCCTGTGCCCGTGTGGCATCAATCGGAACGTCTTTGGTGTAATCCACCAATATCCAATCCACAGCCGCGTTGATGCCCGCAAAGAACACTTCGCTGGCGAAGACATGCAGATTGTTGCTACGACCATCCACATCATCGACGAAATCGATCATGTCTTCTGATATGTCTTCGTCTTTGACGGTGACTTGCTTTGCAAAAGGCCGCTGCGCGAGATTTTCAGCGATATCACGGTAAACGTTAGTGAACTTAGCGTTTTTCCGACGGAAGTCGTAACGATCTTCGGGTTCGTCGGGAAATTGCGGCAAATATTCCTTTTTGGATCGCATAGTAACCGCGCCACCAAGAATGCTTTCGATCATAGACCAAAACGCGCTCATTGCCAGATGGTCGGAAGATGGGGTGTTCGGTTGGTCGTCCACTCGTCACCCCTGCTTTCCGAATATAGCGGTTCGGTTGCCCTGAAAAAGGGTGTTAAACGCCCGGCTCGCCGCATCTACCTGATCCATAAATTCTCCAAACGGGAATGCGCAGATTTCATCCAAGAACTCAGCATTCCAGTCACCTTTCAAGATATCCACGTTTCCGGCTTCGCATTGTGCGGCCAACGGTTCAGCGCGTGTTGCCTTGTCGCCGCTCTCCGGGGAGAAGCTGAACGAAAACCCGACCAGATCCTTTGCCATCGATGCGGCTTGGTCTTTACCTGCTTGGCCCGGGTCTTGCGGGTACGAGATAAACACGCTTTGCCCGTCTTCTGTCGCGGTGTTCTTCACCATCTTACGCGGCGTATTCACGCGTTCGCGACGGGCATCGGCTATTAGAATCCTGCCTTCTGGGGTCTGACCAATCTTTACGCTTGCGGTGAATGGACTGTCAGCCTTGGTGCTGGCGGCGAAATCCCAACCGCGGACGAACCGCGTCCCGACCGGAACGGCGCCAACCGGATTGAACCAGTGACGCTTGAACATCCCTCCTTCGCGGGGAACGGGCCTTTGTTGGAACTGCCCCGCAACCGCAAAGCTGCCCATAACGCTCTTGTCGCGTGCAACAACCTCGGCTGAGAACCGATCCTCGAACAGCAACTCCCCATCGGTCTTACGTGGGTCGGTGAACCCTATCGATGTCGAGCACTGACGGTCGGCCTCAAACTCCATCGGCAAACAGAGATGCTCGTAGCCGAGATCACGAGCAAGGATGTACCCACTCACATCGTTTTCGTGCAGTCTCTGCATGATCACGATGATCACGGACTTTTCGGGGTTGTTGAGGCGAGTGGGCAACGTTTCCGCAAACACCCGGTTGGCCGTGTCTCGTTCTGTTTCAGAGTAAGCTTTTTCCGGGGATAGCGGATCATCCCAAACGACAAAATCACCGCGCTTCCCGGTCATTGATTTCACCGCACAGGATTGGCGAAAGCCCTGGTGCGTATTCTCAAACCCCGTCTTCTCGTTCTGATCGCTGGTCAGCTTGACCGGCCAGTGCCTTTGGTACCACTCGCTTTCGATCAGCAGCCTTGTTTTGCGGTTATCCCGGGTCGCAAGGGATTGCTCGTATGAGGCCCCTATGAAGCGTGCACCGGGCCAACCGAACGGTCCCCATAACCAAGCCGGGAAGAAAACGCTGGTTGCCGTCGATTTTGACGTCCCCGGCGGGATATTGACCAACAGTCTTGGAATGTCACCCTTTGCTGTGGCTTCCAGATGCTCCGACAAGGCGTCCATGTGCCAACCGTGCACGTAGGGTTGTGGGTCGATCTGGGGCCATGCTCGCTTGATAAAACTCGAAAGCGACCGACTGCAGTACTCCTTTTCGATTGCGACTAAGTCAGTCGCTGTTATCTGCCGCATTCAAAAGCTCTGCCATCGCGGATTCAGATAGCTTTGAAACGTCGATTGCTGGTTTGGGCGTCATGGTGCCGTCACTCGAACTGTGGTCTTTCTTGTCAGCCAATCCTAAATCCCGTGCAATTATGCTGGCATTTAACAAATCAGCAGAAGCACCTTCGAATTTCTGCTGCCTGATAATTTGTTCCATTCGCAAGCAGACTTCCGAAAAATTATCACGCTTTCGATAGTCGTCCCAAGTTGAAACACCAATATCCAAGAAATTACACAGACCATCTATGGTCATTGCTCGCATCTTGGAGACACTTACGGACTTCGCATCACCTTGGAATTTTACGAGCTCTGATTCCTGAAGCGGGTTGTCATCAACCCAATGAAAATACTCCAGGCAAGCACTCTCCACTTCTTCAGGGACGCTGAAGATCGGGTTGCGCCCGTGTGAACTTCGAGCCTCCCAAAATCTATTCCCCATAGGAGCTGTCATATGTGTTCACCCCGCCATTAGCGGTCAGTGCCCCTTGGTTTAAGTTTTCAGATCAGTTGCGATTGAAGTCATCAGTTGTGGATTGTCTTTGATGACCTGCGAAAAGCTGTTTGCAAGAGCTTCCACTATGCGTTCTTCATTGTCCTCATCGGACAGAACCATCTCTTTCCACATTGCGTACAGAAGCTCATGGATCAGCGTGTTTGCGCGCTTCGGCCCCGGTAGATCACCATCAACAAAAATCGTTGCGGTAACGTTTATTGCTCTCAGTTTCTACGCTATCCCAATAACGGACGCAGTAATTCCTGTAGCCAATGCGAATTGTGTGAGCGATGCACCTACAACTCCGTTAGGAGGACGACATAACCGCGATGCATTGCAGTAGTGACGCCATAGACCGGCTCTGTGGTCCGGCATTGCACAAAGGGTCCTTGCGAGTTCTTTCGCTGTAAAAGGCCAACCCTTGTGCATCTGGCAACAGAGGGGAAGGCCGGGTTGTTAGAACGCGTACCCGTCATTTTTGGGTCCAGGCCCCTCGGGTTGGGGGATGCACATCTTTCCCAGACTGCCGCGCTCAGAAGGTGTGTCCCTAAAGCTATCCCGAAGAGTTAAAGCCACTCCAAGGGAAAGCCGACGTTTAAGTCAGAGGTTCGCTGTTACCGACACACCATCAAAACACGTTAGCCGCCGTATCCTTCTTTCACGCTACCCCCTGAATCAAAAAACCCAGCCTTTCGACTGAGCCTTATACATCACTGCGTTTCGCAGAATACTAATCTTGCATTCTGAGTTTGTCAACATGCAGATGCATCCAAAAGACCAGCGACCGCAAGCAATGCCTCTCGGCCTTTGTGCGAGGGCTTGGGTTTCAATGTCTGACCGCAGTTTGAGCATTCTTTGCCGGTTGATATCCAAAGCTCTGCCTTATCAAGTCTGGCATGGTGGATCAATGAAACCTTGCGTGCGTCCAATTTCCCCATGAAGCCCTGCCAGCGCATCCAGTTGTTGGCCGCGTCACGTGCCTTGTCTTCCTCTGTTCGCAAATCAGATGCATATGCATTCATAATTTCCTGATATTCTTGGGTGTGCATGATGTTCATGCAGGCTGGCTCTGATTTGATACCCAAGTAATGGCGCTGATACATGCCGTAGGCGATTGAGAGGTTAAGCAGTGTTTGCCAGAGACGATCAATCTTTTCGCGCCCTCCGGGTTCTTCCCCCAAGACATGCTCCATGACCATTCCGATTTGGCAGCACATATGCGGCGCTCTGAGGCGCTTTCGGTTGGTTAGGCTATCCTCTACCCCGAATATGCGGCAACGGGCGCTGAGGCCGTTTTTCTGCGGGTCTTTCATGCCCTTTCGGCGTGATCGGGCCTGCCCGTTGGGCTGACGCTTGGGGATATCCTCCAAAATCGGCAGTTTTTTCTTTCTGTCGCCCTTACCCATCTTTGAACACCTGTTCTGCTAGGGATACGTTCTTGCGCTTTAGCTGTGCTTGAAGTTTACCTATGTGGCACTGAGCGCTGGTGTGCATGCGTATCAGATCCCCGTTCTGCTTTTTCAGCCTGAGATTTTCAGCCACCAGCTCTGCGTTTTTCTTTTGCAAGCGCAGAAGGGTCATTTCTTCTTGGTCAGTCACCCCACCTCCCCCTTTATCGGAATTGTCCGGTCCGGTCTGTTCGCCGGGTTCTTGTTTGTCCGCCGTTCATAGGCTTCCCGGAGGGCGTGATTGATAGAAGCTGCGGGGTATCCCTCTGCGTCCATTTTTGAGACTACCCGGTTGATCTCGTCTCTTGCCTGCTTTGCGAAGTTCATCATGTGAGTCCTCCACCACCTGTTATTTTGGCCGTTACTTCGATGTGATCCTGATCACAGTTTGTTAGTTTGAAATCGAAAATGAATGACCATTCCTCATGACCTATCGGGTCAGGTGCATCTTCCGCCGAAAGTGAGTGATCACCTTCTGGGAAGGTTGGCTTTTTACTTGGCTGAGAAGCTGCTTCATCGCCATTCATCGGCCGGCGCGCTGTTGTTCTAAAATCGGCCCAAGGTCCATCACCTTACCTCCGTCCAAATTGGGGGCTGCATGCCTGCTTTGCTCCAGCCTGTTTTTGTGAGCGTGTATTGCGGAGCATCTGGTCTGTTGGTCGGCTCCCTCAAAACAAGCCCCTGCTCTACCGCGTCCAGAAGTCTTTCCCTTGTGACCTCCCGCGTCATTTTCGCCCGGATCATAATCGCCTGTAGCGTTGTCTCTGCGCTGCTGTGCTGGGCTTTAGCTATGTGTGTGAGGATGGTCATTTTCCGGCCAACTTTCTAAATCTCGCAACGTTTGAATCCTCAGAACCGCCAGAGAATTCGTCCTTCCACCTCTCCCCGTTGAGGTAGCTTGACGGATGAATATCGTTCGCCCCCGGGTTAGAGGCACGCCATTGCCTTCCCCAACCTACGACACCGTCAATAGCTGCACGCTTGTTTTGCTGAGAAAGCCTGCGAAACGCCTGCTCCGCTTTCTTCTTTCCCTGCTTTCTCAAAGGCCAGATTTCCCAAAATTCAGGGAAGGTTGGATCATCCAAAGGGTGATCTTTATTTCTTATCTGGCTTCTAGCCTCTGGCTTCTGGGGTTTATCCTGTGCCTTATGTGGGGGGTTATCCAACGTTGATTTTTCTGTTTCTTTTCTGAGCTTTGGATTGCCACCCTTACGGCCATTATTGCGCGCCGTTGCCGCCTTTTTGATCATACGGGTCATTTTCCGCGAGTAGATCACGCCAGAGCGGGTCCGGGAGAATACGCCCGCCATATCCAGTTCACCAAGCATTGCTGTGATCTGGCTGGGGGGCGCTCCTACCAAGACGCCGATTTGCGCGTCAGTCGGGGAATGGCCGTTGACTAAAAGATGGCCGTAAGGGTGGGCTTCATGCATTACACACAGCATTTCGACCCAAAGGCCGCGTGCTGCGAGGCTGCACATTCTAAGGGCGGGATCAGACCGCCAATCTGTTGGGTAAAACTTAAACCAAGGGTCAGCCATCAATACCCCTCCCAGATCAAGTTCAGGGCTGGGTTGAACCGCACGTGCGCGGTCCCGATGGCTCCCTGTCTTTGCTTGGCGACGATCAGCTCAAGCTTGTTGCGCTGTGCTGACATGGCGTCACGCCAAGCCTGATGGGCCTCGCAATCACCAACGTCAGGTTCTTCGCGTTCCAGATAGTATTGCTCTCTGAAACAGAAGATCACCCCATCTGCGTCTTGCTCTAGCTGACCTGACTCCCGAAGGTCCGAAAGCATCGGCCTTTTATCCTCGCGCTGCTCAACTGCTCTGGAAAGTTGGGAGAGTGGAATCACAGGGCACTCCAAACTCATAGCCATGGACTTCAAAGCAATGCTTACGTCTGTGATCTGCTCAACGCGGCTTCTCGCCTTTGACTTTAGAAGTTGGGCATAATCCACAATGACCAAGGGTAGTTTTTCGGCTTTAGAGCGGCGTAATACTTGCTTGACGCCAACCTGCAATAAATCTGTGTCTTGGAATTCTCTGGGCAGGAAGGTGATAGGCAGGTTCGCAACCTCAATGGCCGCCCGCTTGAGCGCTTCACCCTGTTTTTCTGTGAAATCTCCGCGTCTCAGGTTGGTGTAGTTTGTTGCGGCATGCTCTCTTGAGGTGCCTTCTGATAGAGCGCGCATCGCCATGGCCTGAGGCGTCATTTCTAGGCTAACGATGATTACCGGGTGCCCTGCCCTTGCGGCGTTCAATCCCATGCTAAGGGCCACAGCCGTTTTGCCCATGCTTGGCCTGCCGCCGATCAACCACATTTCGCCGGGAGAAAACCCCGGCACAAACTTATCCAGTGCACCAATTCCCGAGTAAACCGCACGGCGTTCCTCGCCACTGTAAGCGGCATAGATTTCCTGCATCGCATCCGTGACGGCCTTGGTCATGGAAACCGGCTTGGCGCGTGTTTCTGTGGGTTCTAACGCTTGAAGGCAAACCTCCATTTGCGCGGCTACGTCGGAGGCAGTCATTTCACCCCCGGAAAGCCCTTGCTGTGCATTTCGCATAATCTCGATGACGCGGCGCTTTGACTTCGCCTCTGCGATTACCCCGGCATAATCCTTGATGAGGCTTGGTGTTATTGATGCCCCCGCAAGTGTAACCAAATACCCCTTACCGCCAAGGCTGGACAGCGCTGCTGACAAGTCAGGCGTGAGCATAGCCGCGACCGTTATGGGTGTTACGGTTTTGTCGTTGACCTCAAGATTTCGGCAAATACTGTAGATCCCGGCGTGTACCGGATCATAGAATATATCCTTACCCCCAACTGCCTGCACCTCTGCTGTTGATTGACCAAGAAGCAACGCGCCCAAAAGCTGCTGCTCCGCCTCAACAGAATGCGGCTCATGCGCTTCCTGATTTATGGAGGCGATTTGATTCAAGTCACCACTCCCCGCACCATTTTCTCGGCAAGCGATCCTATGGGTTGCCAGTTATCGACTTCCTCTTGCCCCCTGACATGGACCAGAACGCCACCGCCTTTGATTTTTTCTTTGAATTCTTCCGGCCAAATGACCTTAAACTGGTGGTCATCGGTGCCCATTGAATCGGCCAAACCGTCGATACCCGCTTTCATTGTCTCGGGCATGTTGTGCAGATCGCGGTGACGGTAGCATGGCGGGTAGAATTCGAATGTCAGAACCGCCTTGGGATCTTTATCTTTGTGCAGGCCGTGTTCAAGCCCCTTGTCGCGCGCAAGAGTGCGGTATGCCTTGATTTGGGGTTGGTATCGGCTCCAATGCTTACTGCGCTTGAAATTGGGCGTCAGCTCCTTTGGTGGCCACGGTAGGCGTATGAGATATTCACGCTGCATGCTTGAGCCTCCCAACGAATTCTGTAGGGGCTTCCCGGCTCTGATCGAACAGATACATCATGCCCAACTCCGCCCAGTGGAAATTGCACTGACGGTGCTACGGGCTATGCCAAAATGTGACGCGATATCCCGCTGACGCACACCAAGGCGGAGAAGGTCTTTAATATGAGAAACGCTTGCATTAGTTAGCCGCGCTCCAGGGTGCTGCGCATGACGGCGGCAGGTGCCGTGCTTTATTTTGTCCTGCTGATTTTCCTTTGGTGTTGCATATCTTAGATTTTCCAACCGGTTGTTGTTGGGGTTGCCATCACTATGCGCGACCTCCTTACCAACCGGCCTTTTCCCAATGAACCCCAAGGCAACCAGTGAGTGAATGTAGAGAAGCTTTACTTTGCCGCAATCCATTCGAACGGGAACCTTGTGATGTCCGTATTGGTTTGTGGTCCAGCGAAGGAGTTTGCCTGAATATCGTCGGCATTGACCATTCGAGGTTTGGATTGTCCTATCAAGACTTCGAACTCGACCGTCATTTGAAACTTCATAATTTTTTGCGCCAGATATCGGCCTCCATTCGGTCATGTCTGCCTCCCGATAAACTCTGTTGGCCCTTCTCTGCCTTGATCAAACAGGTGCCATTGAACGTTGTCTTTACCCGTATGAGGACTGTCGGGAATCCATTTGACCCGGCCAACTGACACGATCTTATGGCACCATTTCATGTACGGTTCTGATTGCTTGGTGTGCATCCAATCTGCATCGAATAAGAGCCATGTGGGCAGCAATGCACTAAAGTGCTCAATCATCGGGTGAAGGATTTCACGGGTCCAAGGCGGGTTGGTGATGATGTAGTCTGCGCCCGCTGTTTTGAGGGCGGATTCACTCACGCTCAATGCGTCACAGGTTTGGACCCAAGGAAATTTATCCGGGTCCACACGAGGTGAAATATCACTCGCTGCTACACACCCAAACGGAAGTGCATCTATTAGGTCGCCACGGCCCGCACAGGGTTCCCAATAATGAAGGATGTGGGGGAGATGTGGCAACAACGGCAACACGGCCTCTCTGGGCGTGTCATAGGCGTCCTGGGGTCTGCGTTTGAAGTTGCTGCGCTTACCCATTAGGCCAACTCCAACCACATAAGTTTGTGTGTCGCCTCTCTCAGGTCCGTGTAAGCGCGTTTTTCGTCTCTGGTGTCGCCTCGGTCCTTAGCGTCTGCGTAGGCTTGCTGTGCGGCTTGTCTGGCGTATTTGAGGCGTGCGGGGGCCGTGCGGGCGTAATACTTGTTTGGGAAGCCACGTCGGGCCGCTGCTCGCGAGACAGACGCTATGGATACACCGATCTCACCAGCAATTTCCGAAAGGGGCTTTTCAGAGAACCAGTAAGCTTTAAACTGGTCTGTCTCGTAAAACGCATTGCGAGGCTTAAGCATGTCAGCCCTCCAGTTTGTGTGTGAAATTGAGTTGGCGGGCGCGGTTCAATAGTGCTGCACGCTCGCCGTAGAATTCTTGACGGTGCTTGCCTAATGATCCCCACCAGCCTTGTAGTTCTTCGCGGGGAAGGCATCGAATGTGGGTTAGCTTTTGTTCGCGTTCTTCGGGGGTCATGCTGCCCTCTCTGCTTCGAGAATGGCGTGACCGATCATTTCAGGTATTTGGGGAACTACTGCGTTTCCACATCCTTTAAGTCTGTCCACCCTATCGGGAACCCCATGAGCCACTCGACCCACGTTGGGTTCAGTGAGCCAGATTCTCCCTGGGTGCTTATCCGCATCGCGTCTGGAAGAGAATTCATCCACCCACGGCCAGCTTCGTTCTGTGCTTTGAGCGTTCGTGCTCCCCTGTGCATTGACGCTGTCGGTGTCGGCCACATTTGCGGATGCAATACTTGAGCCGGCAAGCCGCTTCGATCGTCTGGTGCTAAACGTCCCCGTTTCTGACTGTCGTTCGCTCGAGGTGTGTGCCAAAACCGATGCGCTTGAGCCAGGTTCAGTCCGAACCCGTTTCCCGTATGGTGCTTGCCCTTCCGGATCGTCTCGGCCTTCACTTCCGCTTGACGTTCTGCAATTTGTTCGGGTGTCCAGTTTTCGCGGCTGTAGAACGTCACCGGAGTGGGCAACAGTCCAACATCTGTCACGCCTGTGGTGCGCGCCAACGGCGCAAGCTGGAATAACAAACGTCCGGCAGGCGTAACCTTGTCCCTCCAAGTCAGAAAGCACGTCATCGAGGCCCATGCTGATGTGCCCAGCAACGTTTTCTCCAATGACCCAAGAGGGCCTGAGTTCAGCCACGAGCCTATTAAATTCTGGCCAGAGGTGGCGGTCATCTTTCTCGCCGCGTCGCTTCCCGGCTGTGGAAAAGGGCTGGCATGGGTATCCTCCACAAATAAGGTCAACTGCTCCAACATCAGATCCTTTCAACTTGCGCACATCTTCAAAGCACCGAATTTCCGGCCAATGTTTTTTCAAAACCTTTCGGGGGAATTCTTCGATTTCGCAAAACGCTACGGTTTCAAAGCCCCCTGTGCGTTCAAGGCCAAGGCTGAAACCTCCAATTCCTGAGAATAAATCGAGAACCTTTAGCTTGGTCACACCCCTACCTCCCGAAAAGACCGACGCCACAAAGGACGCCGGTGAGTTTCAGGGAGGGACAGAAATTTACCCACTCACCCAAGCCTCCCGCCTGAATGTGTGAGGACTCTCCTTTTGATGAGTTGACATGGTCTCGCTCATTTACCCCTGAGCGAATGGGGATTGCGGGTGTCATCACTCACCCCCTTGTGCTGTGGGGTAGTCAAGTTCGATTAGGTATTGTTTGCCCTTGGCCGTTGCCCTGTAGGAAGGGCCGGGAGTGACAAGTCCGTTTGCTTTGAGAGTGCTGAGGCATTCAGAAACGCATGCGCCCCATGTGAATCCGGGTACGTTTTGGCCCGCCGCAACACGCAGCGTCTCAATCTCGTACATATTGAGGATTGGTGTGCGTGCTTCGGGGTGGCGGCTCATAGGTGCGCTCCCTCTTGTGCTGCAGGGTGGGAGGGGTCTTGAATAAGATTGAAAGAGTTCCTAAATCCTCTAATTGAGGTGGAAGTCATTGTTTTTGCAATTTTTTGCAAATTTTGGAAACGCGAACGCCAATGGCTTTGAGAAGCCGAAAAAACGTGAACACAAACAGCTTTCCAAGCAGAACCAGCCATTTCATCTATATCCCTCAATCCTGCGGGCAAACCGTTCGACACCGGCGAGATAAAGACCCACCGCTTTAACCGCCCATGAGGGCATGTCGCTTTCAAGCTGCATCCAGTTGATAATTGTGCGCGGGCTGACACCTAAAGCACGACTGCCCTTCTTGGCGATTTCGTCTTGTGTGCGCCCATCAAACGCCCTGCGAAGCTTCTCAGCATCTTCCCTTCGGGACTTGAGCCGAAAATCCACGTTCGATTTTGCAAGATTTTGCAAGCCTTTCCTCCTATATTCATCACGTGGTTTACGAGTTGAATGGTTTGGAGAAAGGGCGCGGGCCGGGGCTGGATAAGCTCCGGTCCTTGCGTGTGGGTCAGGAGCCATTGTCATTGAAACGACCCTGCGTTTTCCGATTTGGCCCCTTCGAGTGAGATGTAACTCAAAACCCTTTCACCAACAGCGAAGGTGCAACTTTGTCCGGCTTTGAGCCTCGAATAGAGTCGACTGTTCCCAACGGCCCGGCCCGTTACCGTAGCTGGCGCGATGCCTCGCTCAGTAGCAAAGCTTTCGATTTTCTCTACAAGTTCGTCTTGGGTCATGCACCTATTAGGGACTTTTGTCCATATTTGTCAAGGGACTTTTGTCAACTTTCGCAAACCGAGCCACATGGGTAAAAATGTCCCCATGTCAAAATCGTTTCGCGAAGCCTATTTAGCCGCAAAAGCCGCCTCGGGGTTTTCCGCCGCAAAAATTGCGAAGGGCGCGGGCGTTTCTGAGGAACAGCTAAAAAAACTAGCGCAAAGGGAGACCGCTTCTACAAATGTAGATGATGCTGTGAAAATAGCGGTGTTCTTTGGAGTGATTGTCGAGGAATTCATTGACGGTCGGAAAGTGACAGCCCCCGGTCGAATAGCTGAGATTTCAACAAGGCTGTCACCTGAGGGCCGTGCGCTCTTAGAAAGAGTTGCAGAAGCTCAACTTGTCTCTGAGGAGAATCAATCTCAGAAATCTCCCTCAGCCGATTAATTATTTCACTATCCGTCATTCATCATCCCCTCGAAAAATTCAGCAGTGCAGCCGCATTAAGCGGAATTTTTCGTGAGACAGCTCAAGGTAAGAAACCGAACAATTTTGGCCTCACATGGCATAAAAACCATATAGGAACATAACAAGAACATCAACACCGCTACATGTGGTAGAGGTTCGCGCTAACCCTTTGTTAACCACCTCCAACGGAGCCAAATGTGGTAGAATCACGTTCATATTGAGGCGACAGCATAAAAGGTAGTTTTAAAGCTTATACGCTCGCCTTTAAAGGAATCTACGCCCTAAGACTCTGCTTTAAAGCTAAATTTTGTTTGTGCGCTCACATTTTCGTGAGTGATTTGCAATAAAGTGGACATTAGTCCCTTTTTTATCTTGACGTGGACTATTGTCCCTTTTATATTACTCCCAACACACGGGAGAAACACCATGCACCTTGCGCCTCAGAAACTCCACGCAACCAGTGACCAAATCGCAGCGCTTTTGCGCCACGCCAGAAACACAAGCGAAGGCTCACACCCGACATTCGGAAACCACGTTGCTGACGTGCTTGATTGCCTCGTTGCTGTGATCTGGAGCGATGACGAGGAAGACAAAGCCTCTGCCGCAGAAGACCTTGTGGACGCAGCAAGTGCCCTGCGTGACCGTGCTGATATCGAAATGCAGGAGGCCGCGTAATGTCCAAGTTTGACGTTCTCAAAAGATTTACTGGCGAAGTTCTTTTCACGGCTGAGTTGGACTGTGACGACGATACACCAAGTTCCATAAGGCTAGGCCTTGCCGTTAAGTGGGGTGTTAAGAACAGAGCGAACCTCAACGGAGCGAACCTCGACGGAGCGAGCCTCTACAGAGCGAACCTCAACGGAGCGAACCTCGACGGAGCGAACCTCAACGGAGCGAACCTCGACGGAGCGAACCTCAACGGAGCGAACCTCGACGGAGCGAACCTCAACGGAGCGAACCTCGACGGAGCGAACCTCAACGGAGCGAGCCTCTACAGAGCGAACCTCGACGGAGCGAGCCTCTACAGAGCGAACCTCAACGGAGCGAGCCTCTACAGAGCGAACCTCGACGGAGCGAGCCTCTACAGAGCGAACCTCAACGGAGCGAACCTCGACGGAGCGAGCCTCTACAGAGCGAGCCTCTACAGAGCGAGCGGAATCAACGAATACATCAAATGCATTCAGATAGATCAGTACCCGATCACCTACACCTCAGAGGTGATGCAGATCGGATGCCAAAGACATTTGATCGCGGAATGGCGTGGCTTTGACGATGAACGCATTGCGGGAATGGATGGCAAAAAAGCCCTGCGGTTCTGGCGCAAGTACAAAGATTGGATATTTCAAACGATTGATCTTTGCCCCGCGACACCCACGAAAAAAAACGAAGCGGACGCAGCATGACCCCTCCCCTCCCCCCTCAAGTGTCGTCTGGTCCCTCTGATGGCACAAAGTCCTCGGCTGGTAATTCTCCCCAGACTGGCCGGGGCACCTTCAACATGCCTCGCTACGCAAACTTGCGCGATGGTGATCTGGTCAAACGCAAATCAAACGGGTGTCAGAACATTGTCGGCACACTCGTGTTTGTCGTCACTCTTATTCTGCTTGGCTGCGCCATAGCTCAGGCAGCGGGGCCGCACCCTGATTGCATGGGAATACCGGCATGCTGAACCGTTACGCCACCTCACTGAAACACAAGAAAAACGTGTCCCTGTTTGAGCGGATTTTAGACAGGTATTCATGGCTAGAACTACACCAGCCAAACCCCGAAAAAGCGCCATGGCACGAGCGGGCGATACTGACTGATGAATTCGGCGGAACAATCGTTTTGAACTTCTGGCCATGCTCTCTCACCGCACAGCGTGAAGGGTGCAAGTCAGTCAAGGGAGTGGATGAAATTCGCCTCATGATTTCTGAGGCAATAGACGATTGCCAAGCCGCAGAAGCCTTTGACGTTCTGGAGGCCGGCCAATGACCCACCCCCTATTCATAGCCCTACAAGGCACAATTCTGGCCTGCTTGTACGCAATCGCTCTTACGGGGGCTTGGTGATGAAACATAACCTACCTCAATTCTTCTCTGATTCCTATGAAATCGGTCAGAAGAAAGTAGCCCAAATCCACTTTGATCTTGCTTCGGAGCAAATGGCGGAAGCCGCGCCAGAGGCGTTTTCAACCGGATACGAAAACCCTGACTGGCGTGCCATGCGCCGCCGCCAGTTTCAACGGGGTTGGTCTGAATATCAAAGAGCTAAATCAATACTGGAGGCCCTCACATGAATGTACGCGCTGACATACCACTCATTTCTAGAATCTCCGAAGAACTACGGGATATGCTGGGTGACGAATTTGATCCTGAGACCTTTTGGGATAGCCTTGATGGCGAAACCGATGCAGTAGACATTGCGGATCGGTTGATTTCTTCGATGCAGGATGATGCCACGCTTGCAGATGCGGCCAAGGAATATGCTGCTGAAATATCTAGCCGCGCAAAACGTATTTCAGAGCGCGCAGGCGCAAAGAAGAAAGCTCTACTGCAAATTCTGGATGCGACTGGCGAGAAAAAACTAGAGCGCCCACTTGCCACCATTAGCCGACGCGCTGGAAGTATATCGGTGAGCATCACAGAAGAATCTGTGATCCCCTCGCAGTTGATGAAAACAACCGTCTTCCCCGATAAATCGGAGATCAAAAAGCAATTGCAGGCAGGAGAGGTCGTTCCGGGCGCAGAACTGGTACGCGGTCCGGACACGGTTTCAGTGAGGGTTAAGTGATGCGCCTCCCTGATCTTGCTAAAGAATTCCCCCGTGACGCTATTCACTGGCGTGCGCAAACCCTCACCAGAGATGGTGATAAAGCCTTAGCCCTTGCCTATCTGGATGCACGGGACGTTATGGATCGGCTGGACGAAGTATGTGGTCCTGAAAATTGGCAGACCAAATATTTAGAGACCCCCACGGGGCGCGTCCTGTGTAACATCGGCATTAAGATTGGTGATGAGTGGGTATGGAAGTCTGACGGGGCTGGGGCCACCGATATAGAGGGCGAAAAGGGTGGGATCAGCGACAGCCTAAAGCGTGCGGCGGTGCTTTGGGGCATTGGCCGTTATCTCTACCGCCTAGATGCCGTTTGGGCACCTTGTGAAACATATCAAAAGGGTGATCGAAAATACTTTTCCAAGTGGAGGGGTTCGCCTTGGGACCATGTGCGCAACGCGCCTCCGAAAGCCCGAGAGCCTGAAAAAGAGCAGCCCAGAAACCCCAAAGATATCGCAGACTCGTTGATTGCCGTTATAGGAAAGCCAGAAAATCGCGACGAACTAAACCTCGCCGTAACGGGTGAAAAATTTGCCACGGCCTCGGCATGGCTGAAAGAAACCAACACCGCCGAAAGTGAGCGGGTAACAACCGCCTTAGATGCGCGCCGCAAAGAACTTGACCAGCCCACCCCCGAAGAACTGATGAGGGCATAAAAGTGCCTGACCGCATTCTCAGAACACAACACGACATAGTTAGCTTCGCCACCTTCCTTGAAGGTTTAAAGCTTCCGTTGACCGTTGAATGGCAGGCAGGAAAGCACCGCAGCCAAGAGCAAAACCGCCTTCAATGGCTTTGGTCAAAAGAAGTGGCAGAACAACTTGGCGACCGCGATCAATCTGACGTGCAGGCAGAATTCAAGCTTGAAATCGGCATACCCATTTTGCGCGAAGAACCAACGTTCCGCGAAAAGTATGACCGCATTCTTCGCAATCATACCTATGAGGAAAAAATCATTATCATGCGTGATTTTGATTTCCCCGTTACCCGTCTGATGAAAACACCCCAGATGGTGCGGTTCCTAGACACCATTCAGAACCGATATTTGGAGCGCGGCTTTCAATTGACCGATCCCGATCCCGACATGGCAAAGCACATGGATCGATACAGGGACAAAGCAGCATGACAGACCGCATGGAATTCCCTGTAAAGGTCCGTAAGGCCGCTTATGACCGCTCAGGTGGGATTTGTGAGTGCGGGTGCGGCGTGCCTTTTGGCAAAGAGCGTGTCGAGTATGACCATGACATACCGGCCTATCACGGCGGCAAGCCCACATTGGAAAACTGCCGCGCGCTTCGCTGGTCCTGCCACAAGGTGAAAACCGCTCAGGACATGCAGGCAATCAAGAAAACCCGCCGGATCATTAAAAAGCAACGCGGCCTGACAGCGCAGAAAGCCACGATACCCGGATCAAAGAATAGCCACTTCAAAAAGAAGCTGGACGGAACGGTGATCAAGCGATGACCCACCAAAAACTAGGAGCGAAAACATGAAACTAACGTCACTCATTATCAGCCCGAAACATTCATGGGACAAGCCGGGTCGTGAAAACCCCTTGCGTGCTGTCGTGAAGCTGAACTCAGAGCAATCCACTATTGAGTGCGTTCTTAGCGAAGAAACCGTTCGGAAAATGCTTGATCTTTGTGCGGATGAAATTGCCAGCGATGCAAAGAAGAACGTTGATGATTTTGCTCAAGCTGTCTCTGCAATCGACGTCGATAAGAGCAAGGCGCTCTTGGCTGGATAGAAGTAACGCAGGATAAACTAGGAGAGCAGTATGACCAAAGAGCGAATTGAAGAACTAACCCCTGAGCAAGAGAAATATCTCCCGGTCTTTCGCGAGGAGTGGCTTCGAATTGGTCTGTCCACCAAGAACGTGGATAAAGACGCCTCAACTCACGCGGTTAAGCGGCTATACCAAGCAGGCGGGCTTGATGAGCCGCTGGTAATGCACTTCGACAGTCCGATGCAGTGCATTCTGGCAATTCATGTAATGCGCAGCCTTGGCGAAATTTCTGAGGCCAACCTCAGGGACAACCTCGGGGCCAACCTCGGGGCCAACCTCTGGGACAACCTCTGGGACAACCTCTGGGACAACCTCTGGGACAACCTCGGGGCCAACCTCTGGGACAACCTCAGGGACAACCTCTGGGACAACTTCGGGGACAACCTCAGGGCCAACCTCGGGGCCAACCTCTGGGCCAACCTCTGGGACAACCTCTGGGACAACCTCTGGGCCAACCTCAGGGACAACCTCAGGGCCAACCTCTGGGACAACCTCGGGGACAGGGATTTGTATGTTCCCACGTACTTCTGGGGCAACTTAGATGCCTACTGGATGGCATGGGCAGAGTTCGCGGAAAAGATTGGTGTTCCAATTGATAAAAAGGAACACTTTCACGCCTACATCGAATTTTCGAAGACCTCAGGCGTCAGTTATTTTTATCCGGGATTCGCGTTTGTCTCAGATAGACCAGACTTCATCGGCAAGGACGACCTGACCAGACTCCACTGTGAAACCGGGCCAGCGCTTTCGTTCCGCGACGGATATTCTGTTCACGCATGGCATGGGGTGAATGTTCCGGGCCATTGGATTGAAAACCCGCAGGAAGTCGATCCGGCTGAAATCCTGAAATCCGAAAATGTTGAACAGCGGGCGGCGGGCGCGCAGATAATCGGGTGGCCTCGAATGGCCGAAAAGCTGGACCGCAAGATTATCGAAGGAGACCCGGAAAGTGACGTTGGCGCTCTTGTTGAGTTCACGCTGCCGGGCCTGCCCGATCCCGGGCGGTTCCTCATGGCGAAATGCCCCAGAAACGGGATCATCTGCGAAGGTGTTCCTCGTGTGTCCGACATAGACGATCAACCAATAAGCACAGCGATTGCGGCGCAAGCATGGCGGGACTGCCTGCCGCAGGCTGAATACATTCATCCCGCCATTCGCACATAGGAGAACAACATGCGCGTAGCTATTGCAAACCAAGGTGAGGTCCGAATTGACCGGATCGACGCCATACCCAAAGTTGAAACGAAGGAGTTCAAAGAGAAGAGCACCAAAGGCTGGATCATTAGCCATTCTGAGCAGGGGCATCATCACACATTAGGTGGTGACTGCGAGGTTTTGGAGCGCGCGGAATGTCCGGCAGGCGCACGTATTCTCTATGCCATCGTTAAGGAGCCAACCAAGCTCTTTCAAGACGCGGCTGTGCCCCATGATCCAGTGGATTTGAGCGAGGGTATTTATGAATTCCGTATCAAGCGGGAATACGATCCTTTTGCGGATCAGGCGCGCCGGGTAGCGGACTGACTTTAACCCCACCCACAACAAGCCCCCGCTAACAGGCGGGGGCGGAAAGGAGAACGGCAAATGACAGATTTTCTAATTGGCTGCACTCACTTCGGCCATGAAAACATAATCAAGCTGGCAAATAGGCCGTTTTCTTCTGTTGAGGAAATGGATGCCACCATTATTGAGAATTGGAACCGTGTAGTCGGCCCTCGGGATACGGTCTACCACCTCGGCGACTTCGCTTTTCGTGGCAAGCCCGGTTCTGGTTATGAAGCACATTTGAACGGAAAAATTATTGGCATTCAGGGCAACCACGACCCCCAGCATTGGGGCGTGCCATATTTAAACATCAAGCGTAACAAGCGCCGATCTGTTCTGTTTCACTATCCTATTGAGGAATGGGATGGCTGGTATCGTGGATCAGTGCATTTTCATGCTCACACCCATTCACCCGAATTTCACAGCGCCGAACGTCGCGGAAACGTCGGGGTCGATGCCATTGGATTTACCCCGATCCGCTTGGAAGAAGCCGTTTCAAGATTGATGGACAAATCTCAATGACCAATAACACAGATACCAGCCGGGAATCGGTGGCACGTCGTGATATAATTGACCGCCTTGCAGACGTTACTGGATTCATTCGATTTGAGACAGGTCACAGGGTTGCTGCGGCTGGCTGCTTGGCCGAAGAAGCAATATATCAGATTAAGCGCCTAAGAGCAGAGCGTGACGCGGCCCTTGCTGATCGCTGGCAACCTATGGAGACAGCACCCAAGGATACTCCGGTCAGGATCAAAATCCCCTCCAACCAAGATTATCACGGATGTCAGGAGCTTCTGGCAATTAATGTGAACGGTACGCGCTGGCACTCATTCGCATGGGCCATGGGGCGTGATTTGGACTTTGAGCCGTTGGGCTGGATGCCGCTACCAAGCGCGTCAGATCAACCCACCCCAGACCGCTACACAGACGGTTGGAACGCGGGGATAGAGGCGGCGACACAGGAGTGCGTTGGTCATTCTGGATACCTGTACAAACAAGGTCTGGGATTGGAGTGCTGCGCCGCTGTAGCTTCGGAGTTAGGCGGAGATATCCGCTCCCTCACCCTACAGGAGGATGGGTGATGGTAGGATACGAGACATGCGAAAATCCCAAATACGAATATGACGCCAGCAATGACGGTGTATGGATCATGGTAAATGGTGAGCATTCTGTTTTCTTACCGCGCAATGTGATAATTTCAATGCTTTCGCTGCTGCCTTCATTCCCACCGGAGGCCACCCCATGACCCTAATCAACGATATCAAGAAAGACGCAGGGGCGGGAACACCGGGGCCATGGTCAATGGAAACCGTAAAAACCAGTTGCGGAACATGTCACAAGATTGGGCCATTTCCATCGGCAGAATATTTTAGGCCACACCGACCTCTGACGCATGCATGTATATATGATGATTACCCGCCGGGAATCGGTCATAAACATCTGATAGCCAACGCCCGCCGCATAGCCCGTGTGCCTGATCTGGAGCGCTTGGTGCTTGAATTGCACGGCCAGAACCAACGGTTACGGGAAGCGCTTGAACCGTTCGCGGATGCTGCCGACGAAATGGACGATTGTGGATATGATGATTTCACACAAGCACCCGTTACGGCAGGACAATGCCGCACAGCCCGCACCGCACTGGAACAGGAGGGGGAGTGAATGCCCGGACAAAAGCCATATAATCCAGAAACTCTTGCAGATCGGTGGGGCTGTAGTGCTACTACTATCAGAAATCAGTGTGCATCGGGCCAAATCAGGCACTTCCGACTTGGCAACATGTACCGAATACCGGCTGACGTTGTGGAGGAAATAGAGCAATGCACGAACTCACAATCGGACGATTGCGAGGAGGATTCGCAGTCAGTTGGTATGAGAACGGAAAACGGCGACGTTATCAGCTTGAGGCACGCACCCGAAAGGAAGCGGAGGCCGAGGGCCGAGACAAGTACCTAGAAAAGTCAAAACCTAAAGGTAAATGGCTGGTTTCACAGCTCTGGGAAATGTACGTCGCTTACTTGGGTGCAAAGCCTACAGCCACAACCATGAAATTCACCGGCAAGGCCATCCTGCCCCACTTCGGAGCATTAAGGCCGGATCAAATCACAGATCAGGATAGCAAGGATTACCTCAAGAGCAGGATCAAAGAGGGCCGCAAGCTGGGCGCTGTTCACACAGAACTAGGCCACCTCAGAAGCACAATGAATTGGGCATTCAAGCGAAACCTGATCGACCGATCCCCACATATCGAATTACCCCCAAAGCCTGATTCCGATGTTCGCCCTCTTAGCGATACCGAATTGCAGCGTATCATTGACGGATGCGGCGCGCCCCACGTGCGACTCGCCGTAATTCTTTTATTGACGACTGGCGCTAGGGTTGGAGCGGTATTGGATCGAACTTGGGATAAGATTGATTTTGAGAGAGGCGTCATCGACTTACGCGAAACAGACGGTGTAACCCGAAAAGGACGCGCCGTTATCCCAATGAACAGAATGGCCCGTGCGGCGCTACAGACCGCCCATGAGGCGCGCAACACCGAATGGGTGGTCGAGTTCAACGGAAAGCCCATCAAGTCCATTAGGACGGGTTACAGCAACGCTCTCGAACGTGCAGGGCTTCAAGGAACAAACATTCACCAGATCAGGCATACCGTGGCCGTGAAAATGCTGGCAGCGGGACAACCCATTGAACGGGTCAGCCAGTATCTGGGGCACTCAAACATTCAGATCACGCAAAAGATATACGCCCGATTCATGCCGGAACATTTGGCCGATGCGGCTGAGATTCTGAACCTTGATGGGGTTCATTCTGGCACCATATAGGTTCAGTGAACTAGGATACACTTCGTGCGATTTGCGTAAGTCATTGAAAAATATGGTGGGTCGTGAGAGGCTCGAACTCCCGACATCTTCGGTGTAAACGAAGCGCTCTACCAACTGAGCTAACGACCCGTTGGGCGCGTCTTACAAACTGGTGCCGATCAGTGCAAGAGGGAAGATGCGGAATTATTCATACAAGATTTCCGCCTGCCCGTTTCGCAGGTGATGAACCACCCCCTGCCCACCCGGCAGTTGCGATAAATTCTCCGGCGGCAACCCAAGGATCAGGCAACGCAGCAACCGCGACGTTACCCCGTGGGTGACAATCACTGAGGGTTCTGTCACCTGCTCCAGAAACTGATCAACACGTGCAACCATCTGGTACAGACTTTCGCCCCCGGGAGCTGCGAATTTCCACAAATGCAGATCTTCACGATGTTTCAGGTCGGGATGCATCTGTTTGATCTGCTCCACAGTCTGTCCCTGCCAGTCTCCAATCCCGATCTCGGCCAGTGCGGCGTCGGTCGTGATTGATCGCCCTTCTGCCGCAATGCGCGCCGTGTGCTGTGCACGTCCTGCATCGCTCGCAAATACCGGAACCGGCCCGGGCAACACCCGTTTCAGAATCTTGGCTTGGGCCTTTGCCTGACCAATTCCAACCGGTGTCAGGGGGCTGTCATGCTGGCCTTGCAGTTTTCCCGCGACATTCCATTCGGTCTGCCCATGCCGCAGAATCCAAACCTCTGGAAATACGCAGCTCATTGCGCCACTGCACCCACCTCTTCCAGCAGGCTTTCCTGCCCGTTTTCCAGAACATAGACACAGCCCTGTCGGTTGCTTAGCCCATTCATCTCTTCCCGGCTTAGCCCACGGATCAGCCCGCGCAGTACCTGCCCCAGCAGCCCGTGCGACACAACGATACTGGGACCAGTCAGATCGGTCAGAAAGCTGCGCACACGCGCCTCAAGCGCATCGAAATCCTCTCCGCCAGGGGCTGCTGCATAGACCGCCAGATCCCCTTCGCCCGGCGCCACCTCATCTCGCAACCGACCTTCCCATTCGCCGGTTGCAATTTCTGCTAATCGCTCATCGATGACAAAAGCGGCATTGTTCAGTGCAATCTCTGCCGTCCGCCGCGCCCGCCCCAAGGGAGAGGCAAATATGCCACCCGTTCCACGCTGTACCTTTGCCAAAACCGGCGCGATCAACCGCGCCTGCGCCTGCGCGTCGGTCACACCTTTTGCGGTTAATGGGGAATCCTTACGGCCCTGAATGCGTCGCACCGCGTTCCATTCAGTCTGCCCATGTCTCAGGAACCAGATTTTGGGAATGTCCAGCATGTCAGACTCTTCAAATCAACAGAATATCGACTCAGCAATCTGGATGATCAGGAACCTGAATTCCCTGTTTTTTTGGAAAAGGACACAGCACAAAACCAATAATCCGGTCACCCATCAGTGTGAGGGTCTAGCGTCACTCCGCTGCGTCTGCAAGCGTGTCCATCGTGTTATCCGACGCGCTGTTTCCAGGCCGGCTCTGGCGGATCTTGGCAACGATGACCCTGGCATTGGCAACTTCTTTGGACCGCTGCTGCTTGATCTTGCCCATTGGATGCAAGTTCAGTTCACGCCCCTCGGCCAATGCGTCACCAAGGATATCCATAATCGCCTCGGCAACCGGCTTGGCAAATTTCTTTTTGACCCCGGTCCGCTCAACAACCATATCCAGCAGCTCTTTTTTACGAAGCTCCGAACCGCCAACCACTGCGGGTGTTTCTGTAACCAGGCTCGGGCTGGGCACCTTGGTTTTGGCGGTTTCCGCTGTCGCCTTCGGGCGCGCAGAAGCCACAGATTTCTTCGCCGTTGCAGGTTTTGTTTTGTCGGATTGCGTTGCCCGGGTTGTCATTTTGCGCCTCACCTTTTTGTATTTGTACGCTCAGATTAACCTTTTGAGGCTCGTTTGACTACCTGTGAGTTGACGAAAGCACCACAATATCTTTAAAATCAAACTAAATGTAGTATTGGGGACGCAGTATGAAGACTAGAACAGTTGCTGTCATCTATACGGCAATCTTCCTATCCACCTCGGCGCATGCAGGCAGCTTATCTGATCCTGTCGTCGAACCTGAGGTCATCGTCGCCGAAACAGAGCAGAGCTCTGAGGACGTGCAGGGCCTGTTGGCTGCGCTTGCAGTGATGACAATCGTTCTTGGTGCCGCCGGTGCATTCTGAACGCCCGGCGGAGCTACTTTTCAAGAGAATCTCTCTTTGAAGGGCGGGTTTCGCAGAGGCTAATGACATTTGCGATACCAAATGAAAAAGGGCGTCCCAAACAGAAACGCCCCTCTTCAAACTCGATCCGTCGATTCAGTGCGCAACAGCGCCTGAACCTCCACCTGATTTGAGCGCGGCATCCGCCGCTGCCGCCTCTTCCGCGGCTTCATCCCACTCAATGGATTCCGGCACATCGGTCAATGCCAGCCGCAGAACATCGCGCACATGATCCACAGGCACGATCTTCAACCCTTCCTTCACATTGTCCGGAATCTCAGCGAGGTCTTTTTCATTCTCACGCGGGATAAGCACGGTTTTGATCCCCCCACGCAACGCCGCCAGCAGCTTTTCCTTCAGGCCACCAATGGCCAGCGCATTGCCGCGAAGCGTGACCTCACCCGTCATCGCAATATCCTTGCGTACCGGAATTCCGCTCAATACAGACACGATTGACGTGACCATCGCCAGACCAGCACTCGGTCCATCCTTGGGCGTCGCACCTTCGGGCACATGCACGTGAATGTCCCACTTTTCGAACTGTGGCGGTTTCACCCCGATCTGGGGCGCGATCGACCGCACGTAAGAGCTTGCCGCGTCAATCGATTCCTTCATCACATCGCCCAGCTTGCCCGTGGTCTTCATCCGGCCTTTACCCGGCAGGCGCAGCGCCTCGATGTTCAAAAGTTCACCACCGACGGACGTATAGGCCAGCCCGGTGACAACACCCACCTGATCTTTTTCCTCTGCCAACCCATAGCGGAACTTTTTGACACCCAGAAAATCACCAATGTTTTCATCAGTAACTTCAATGCTTTCCGCTTCTTTCTTGATGATTTTCGTAACCGATTTACGCGCAACCTTTGCGATCTCACGTTCCAGATTCCGAACTCCAGCCTCGCGGGTGTAATGCCGGATGATCTCGGTCAGCGCCTCATCAGTCAGCTCAAATTCCTTGGCCTTCAGCCCATGGTTCTTGATCTGCTTGGCAATCAAATGTTGCTTGGCAATCTCGCGCTTCTCGTCCTCGGTGTATCCCGCCAGCGGAATGATCTCCATCCGGTCCAATAGCGGGCTCGGCATGTTGTAAGAGTTCGCCGTGGTCAGGAACATCACGTTCGACAGGTCGTATTCAACCTCCAGATAGTGATCTGTAAAGGTCGAGTTCTGTTCCGGGTCAAGCACTTCCAGCATTGCAGATGCCGGATCACCGCGGAAATCCTGGCCCATCTTGTCAATCTCGTCGAGCAGGATCAGCGGGTTGGTCGTTTTCGCCTTTTTCAGCGCCTGAATGATCTTGCCGGGCATCGAACCGATATAAGTCCGGCGATGGCCGCGAATTTCGCTCTCATCGCGCACCCCACCCAAAGAGATGCGGATAAACTCCCGCCCCGTGGCTCGTGCCACGGATTTACCCAGCGATGTCTTACCCACACCCGGAGGGCCGACAAGGCACATGATCGGGCCTTTCAGCTTTTTTGAACGCTGTTGCACCGCTAGGTATTCAACAATCCGCTCCTTGACCTTCTCCAGGCCATAGTGATCGGCATCCAGAACTTCCTGCGCCTTGTGGAGGTCTTTCTTGACCCGGCTGCGCGTGCCCCACGGAATGCTCAGCATCCAGTCAAGATAGTTGCGCACAACCGTTGCCTCGGCACTCATCGGGCTCATGTTCTTCAGCTTTTTCAGCTCGGCATCGGCCTTTTCCTTGGCTTCTTTGCTCAGCTTGGTCTCGGCAATCTTTGATTCCAGCTCGGCAACTTCGCCTTCACCTTCCTCGCCGTCGCCCAGCTCCTTCTGAATGGCCTTCATCTGCTCATTCAGATAATACTCGCGCTGCGTCCGCTCCATCTGGGACTTCACACGCGTTTTGATCTTTTTCTCAACCTGCAGAACGCTCATCTCGCCCTGCATCAGGCCATATACCTTTTCCAGCCGCTCACTGACGCTCAGCGTCTCCAAAAGCTCCTGTTTCTGCGCCACTTCGATGCCCAGATGACCAGCCACCAGATCGGCCAGCTTCGCAGGTTCTTCGCTCTCAGACACAGCGACCAGCGCTTCTTCGGGGACGTTTTTCTTGACCTTGGCGTAGCGCGCAAACTCGTCTGTTACGGTCCGCAACAACGCTTCGATCGTCGCTGCATCACCAGGCATCTCTGTCAGATACTCGGCACGCGCTTCGAAAAAGCTTTCATTTTCAAGGTATTCAAGGATATTCACCCGCGCCACGCCTTCAACCAGAACCTTCACGGTCCCATCGGGCAGCTTCAGCAGCTGCAGCACATTGGCCAGCACGCCGGCCTGATAAATGCCCTCGGCAACCGGGTCATCTTCGCCCGGATCAATCTGACTCGACAGCAGGATTTGCTTGTCGTCCTGCATCACTTCTTCCAGCGCCCGAACGGATTTGTCCCGGCCCACGAAAAGCGGCACAATCATGTGCGGGAATACCACAATGTCGCGCAATGGCAGCACCGGATAAGAGGCGTTAAGGGGGTCTTGCATGCTCGTATTCCTGTGTTCTTGGCAAGAAGGCACCAGCCCCGCTTATTCGGCAGCTCCGGCCTTCTCCGTTTCCAGACGGTTAATCTGGGGCTTGCCCGGCCCTGTTTCAACCGCGTTCGCGGCAGAATGCCTTGTGATGCGGACAGGAGCAAGCGGCATTTAACCTGCCTTTAACACATTTAGCCTTGAGACCGCGGTATTTTCAGACAATCGCCACCGCAACCATCGCCATACAACTCCAGCTGAATGCAAACACTGCAAAGTTCATCTCGTTTTCCCTCCCTAGATCGCGCACAGAGATATCAGACCCCGTCTCTGACTCCCTATTCCGGAATCCCTTACCTTTTCCTTAACGCACCGCATCCCGGCGAGGTTTCCAAGGGGAAAACGGATCAAGAAACGCCATTTCGGTTGATTGAAAGAGACCGCTGATCGAAGTACGGTAAACATTAGTCAAATCGTTCAAACGACGGGGAAACGCTGCAATGCCTGCCTTCACGCGCCGGAAACTGATCCTAGGCAGCAGCGCTATCGCAGCGGCTGGTGCGGCCACATTCTGGCTTGCCCTCCCAAAGGCCCAATCCCCGGCAAAAACCTTCGCGGTGGACGGAATTGCTATCCGCGGCACCGATCCGGTCGCCTATTTCGAAATGCGCCGCCCGGTACCGGGAACTCCGGAATTCGCTCATGACTGGGCCGGGGCAACATGGTTGTTTTCTTCAGCAGAAAACCTTGAACGCTTCGCCGCTAACCCTGTGACCTATGCCCCGCAATACGGCGGATTCTGCGCTTGGGCCGTGGCGGTAAAGGGCAAGCTGTTCTCAACCCAGCCAGACAACTGGACCATCGTCGATAACCGGTTGTATCTGAACTATAACCACCGAGTTCAGGAACGCTGGAACGCCGACATCCCCGGCTTCATTAGCCGTGGCAATGAACGCTGGCCGCAGATTGTCAGCGCCACCTGACCCCAAACACATCCTCCCCCTTCTTTATGCCAAAAATATCCCGAGGGAGGTTTGGAACCCTGCAGGTTTTCGAAGTCAGGGGCAACGCCCCCATTACAACGGCTCAATATCCCCCTGCGCCCGTCCGGCGTGAAATTCAGCTTCCCAAGCCTCAAACCGCCCTTCGGAAATCGCCCCCCGCATGCCTGCCATGATGTCCTGAAAATAATGCAGATTATGCCAGGTCAGCAGCATCGAGCTGATGATCTCCTGGCTGCGGAATACATGGTGCAGATAGGCACGCGAATAATTGCGGCAGGCCGGACAGGTGCATTGATCATCCAGCGGTCTAGGGTCATCCTGATGCCGCGCATTTTTGATGTTCAGTGCTCCTCCACGGGTAAATACCTGTCCCGTCCGCCCCGACCGCGACGGCAGTACACAATCCATCATGTCGATGCCCCGCTTGACCGCACCCACGATGTCATCGGGCTTACCCACCCCCATCAGGTAACGCGGCTTATCCTCTGGCAGCATGCCTGGCGCATAATCCAACACACCAAACATCGCCTCCTGACCCTCGCCCACGGCCAGACCGCCAACGGCATAGCCATCAAACCCGATTTCCTTTAGTTTCTCGGCGCTTTCCGCACGCAGCTCTTGCGTCACACCACCCTGCATAATGCCGAAAAGCGCATGACCGGGCCGGTCCCCAAACGCCTCTTTCGACCGCGCGGCCCAACGCATACTCAACCGCATGCTTTCCGCCACAGCCTCATCCGTCGCAGGCAGCGCCGGGCATTCGTCGAAACACATCACGATATCGCTGCCCAGCAGCGTCTGAATCTCCATCGACCGTTCCGGTGTCAGCTCGTGCTTGGACCCGTCGATATGGGATTTGAACGTCACCCCCTTTTCGGTCAGCTTGCGCAGCCCGGCCAGCGACATCACCTGAAACCCGCCACTATCGGTGAGGATCGGCCGATCCCAGTTCATGAACTTGTGCAATCCCCCCAACCGGTCAATCCGCTCTGCCCCGGGGCGCAGCATCAGATGATAGGTATTGCCCAGCAGAATATCTGCCCCCGTCTCACGCACAGACCCCGGCAGCATCGCCTTCACAGTTGCCGCCGTCCCCACCGGCATAAAGGCGGGCGTGCGGATCTCTCCGCGCGGCGTCGAAATCGTGCCCGCACGGGCCGCGCCATTCGTGGCTGTTTTTTCAAAACTGAATTTCACAAATCCCATCCCGCAACTGATATCTTTCGCCCCTCCTTAATGCGGTTTACATTACCTTGTAAAACAACTGCAAAATACCCATATGTATACAATGGCATACATTAACGAGGGAACCATATGACCGAACAAGATATTCTTAATCTGTTATCATCAAACCTGACCTATATCCTGCTGGCCATCCTGATTTTTGTCCTGATTTTCCGGGGCATAAAGATCGTCCCGCAATCCGAACAACACGTGGTCGAACGCTTTGGCCGCCTGCGCTCAGTGCTTGGGCCGGGGATCAATTTTATCGTTCCGTTTCTGGACAAAGTCCGCCACCGCATTTCGATTCTCGAACGTCAGCTGCCCACAGCCAGCCAGGACGCCATCACCAAAGACAACGTTCTGGTTCAGGTCGACACATCGGTTTTCTACCGCATCACCCAGCCGGAAAAGACCGTTTACCGTATCCGCGATGTGGACGCCGCAATTGCCACCACCGTAGCCGGCATCGTCCGGGCAGAGATCGGCAAAATGGACCTTGATGAGGTGCAGGCCACCCGCGACGCCATGCTGCAACAGCTTAACGCCGAACGCGCCCGTCGCGCCCAGGTGACAGAGGCCGAGGGCCAGAAACGCTCGGTCGAGCTTCAGGCCGATGCAGAGCTTTATGCCGCCGAACAAACCGCCAAGGCCCGCCGCGTACAGGCGGATGCAGAGGCCTACGCCACCGGCGTTGTTGCCAAAGCCATCGCCGACAACGGGCTGGAAGCGGCCCAGTATCAGGTCGCGCTGAAGCAGGTTGAGGCGCTCAATGCGCTTGGCGCTGGCCCCTCCTCGCAAACCGTGATCGTCCCCGCACAGGCGCTCGAGGCATTTGGCAACGCGTTCAACATGCTGAAAGGAAAATCGTGATGGAACTATGGTCTCTCTGGTGGGTCTGGGCCTGCGCGGCCCTTGCGCTGGCCATTTTCGAACTGCTGTCCCCGGGCTATATCTTTCTCGGAATCGCCATCGGCGCGGCCCTGACAGCGATCATTGTCGCCCTGCCCATCGCCCTCTCCCTGCCGGTTTTGCTGGTGATCTTCGCGGCCCTGTCCCTCCTCGGCTGGCTCGCTCTGCGGCGCTTCTTCAAAGCTGAGGATGACCAGACCCGGATAGTTCACGAGGATATAAACAAGTAAGGCGGGGTTTACCCCGCCTCTCCACACCCTTGCAGCCCGTCCCAAATTCCTAAATAGTTTTCGAAACCTCCCGACGCGGCCCTGCCCGCCCGGCAATCAGAAAAACAGGGAAATTTACACATGACCACCACAGACACCCCGCCAGAACTGCAATTCGGCTGGGAGGAATGGGTGGGCTTACCAGATCTCGGCGTCCCTGCCCTGCGGGCCAAGGTCGATACCGGCGCGCGCACTTCGGCATTGCATGCCTTCGACATTGAAACCTTCGGCGCCGCCTCCAAACCCAAGGTGCGTTTCACCGTTCACCCGATCCCGGGCCGCGATGACCTGATCATTCCTTGCTCTGCCGAAATCGTCGACCGGCGCGAGGTCACCTCGTCCAATGGCGACAAGGAAATGCGCTATGTCATTTCGTCGACCCTCGCGGTCAACGGGCAAAGCTGGCCGATAGAAATTACCCTGACCAATCGCGCCTCCATGACCTCACGCATGTTGCTCGGACGTACAGCCCTGCGCGACCATATCTCGATCAACGCTACAGACCGCTTTTGCCAGCCGGAGCTGAATTACGACGTCTACCATCACACCAAAAAAATGCGCGAAGCTGCTCCAAAACGCGCACTGCGCATCTGTGTGCTGTCACGAGAGGATAATTATTCCACCCGTCGTTTAGTGGAAGAGGGTGAAAAACGCGGCCATTCGGTCGAGGTGATAAACACCACCCGGTGCTACATGGCGCTCAACGCCCTGGCGCCAGAAGTGCACTACGATGGCAAACGCCTGCCCCGCTTTGACGCGGTGATCCCACGCATCGGCGCCTCTGTCACCGCCTATGGCGCGGCGATCATCCGGCAGTTTGAAACCATCGGCACTTTCTGCGTCAACGGCTCTGAAGGGTTGATTGCCAGCCGTGACAAACTGCACGCGCACCAGATCATGGCCCGCGCGCAGATCGGTATGCCCAACACTGCCTTTGCCGCCTCGCCACGCGACACCGGCAATATCATCGGGTTGGTGGGCACCGCCCCCCTGATCGTCAAACTGCTGGAATCGACGCAAGGCAAAGGCGTGGTTCTCGCCGAAACACGCAAAGCTGCCGAATCGGTGATCGACGCCTTCCGCGGGCTCAAGGCCAACTTTCTGGTTCAGGATTTCGTCAAGGAAGCCGCAGGCGAAGATATCCGCTGCCTTGTTGTGGGGGGCAAGGTTGTGGCCTCAATGAAGCGCACCGGGGCTGAGGGTGATTTCCGCTCCAACCTGCACCGCGGAGGCAGCGCCAAGTCGATCCGCATCACTAAGGTCGAGCGTGACACAGCAGTCCGCGCCGCCAAGGCGTTTGACCTCAATCTCGCAGGTGTCGATCTGCTGCGGTCAGAGGCGGGTCCGAAAGTGCTCGAGGTCAATTCCTCGCCCGGGTTGGAAGGGATTGAAAAATCGACCGGCAAAAATATCGCTGGTCTGCTCTACGACAACATTGAAACCCGTGTGCGCCCCGTCCCGATCCGCCGTCGCAAGAAATCGTAGAGTACGAACAGCCTGAAAGACCTCCAGCTTCTTTCTTGCCCCAAATACCCAATTCACTACATGGCTTCTCTCAAAACAGTGAAGAGAAGGCGCCAATGGGTTCACCCCTCAGAATCCGTCCAAAATCCGATTTGTGCGCATCATGTACACAAATTCCCGGCACACTCCCGATCTTTGTACAATTCACATGTACAATCCGTACGAATTGTACAATTTCGCTGCCACTGGACGCGGCATTTTATAATCCCTATATGTTTGCTCAGGATAACGTTCAGGATCACCCCATGACCCACAACCCCGAACCACTCGAAGGTACACCGCTGATACCACCGTCAACCACCGATCATCCGCTCTATGATCAGGTTGTCGAGGCATGTCGTTCGGTCTACGATCCGGAAATTCCGGTGAACATCTATGATCTTGGCCTCATCTATACAATTGATATCAATGACGAAAATGACGTGAATGTCACCATGACCCTTACTGCTCCGGGTTGCCCGGTGGCAGGTGAAATGCCCGGCTGGATCGCAGAGGCGATTGAGCCGATGGCCGGCGTCAAACAGGTTGACGTTGAACTGGTCTGGGAACCACCCTGGGGTATGGACATGATGAGCGATGAAGCTCGTCTAGAACTTGGATTCATGTAGGAATACGAATAGGTTAGGAGAAATATCTCATGTTCGGGATTCCCGGAAAACAGGCCGTTTCGATGACCCCGGCCGCCGCATCTCAGATTGCGCGCCTGATGAAGAAAGACAACAGTCAGGGCCTGCGTATCGGCGTCAAAAAAGGCGGCTGTGCTGGCATGGAATACACGATGGAGTATGTGTCAGAGGTTGATCCACATGATGAAGTGGTTGAACAGGATGGCGCGCGGGTGATGATTGCCCCGATGGCGCAGATGTTCCTGTTTGGAACGGAAATTGACTATCAGGTTTCCCTGCTCGAATCCGGGTTTCAGTTCAACAACCCCAACGTGGTCGATGCCTGTGGCTGTGGTGAGTCCATCAAATTCGAAGGCATGTAGAGAATATCCTTTTACCTATTGATTATAAACAGGAATATTTATGAGTCAGAGACGCAGGATCGCCGCCGGAAACTGGAAAATGAACGGCAGCACTGCTGCTCTGGCAGAATTTGATGCCCTTGCTGCCCGGCATCCTGACCCCCGCGTCGATATACTGATCTGCCCCCCTGCAACCTTGTTGTCCCCGGCGACACGTCGAATGGATGGCCACAATATTTTGATCGGCGGCCAGGATTGCCACTGTGCCCCCTCCGGCGCCCACACCGGCGACATCTCCGCCCCCATGATCGCCGACACCGGTGCCACCGCGGTTATCCTTGGCCATTCAGAGCGCAGGGAAGACCATGGCGAAACCAGCGAACAGGTCCGTGACAAAGCTCGTGCCGCCCATGTTGCGGGCCTTACTGCCCTGATATGTATGGGAGAATCCGAAGATCAGCGCGACGCTGACAATACGCTCGACATCATCGGTGGCCAGATGGCAGCCTCCATTCCCGACGATTGCAACGCCGAAAACACCGTTATCGCCTATGAACCGATCTGGGCCATTGGCACCGGCCATGTGCCAACCTTAGGGCAAATCACCGAAGTCCATGATTTCATACGCGCCCGCCTGATCCGCCGCTTTGGCGAGACCGCCGGCAATGCCATCGCCATCCTGTACGGTGGATCGGTCAAGCCCTCCAATGCTTCTGACATCTTCACAGTCGCCAATGTTGACGGTGCCCTGGTTGGTGGTGCCAGTCTAAAAGCAGATGATTTCTCACCTATTATCAGCGCATTAGAAGGCTCTTTTTAAAGTCTTTCAGTGCTCTGAATATACTCAATTCCAACGCTCAAAGCGGCAACATCGTCGTAGACTTGATCTCTTCCATCGACAACAATGCCGTCACATTATGCACCTTAACCTCTGAGATCAGTGCCTGATAAAACGTGTCATAGGCCCGCGCATTAGCCACAACCACCTTTAATATATAATCAATATCACCCGCCAGCCTATGTGCCTCCTGTACTTCGGGCCGGTCTTTCAGGGCTTTAAGAAACGTCGCCTGCCAATCTGCGTCATGTTCTGATGTGCGGATCAGAACAAAAAAACATGCTTCAAAACCAAGCGCTTCTGCATCAAGCAGAAACGTTTGGTGGCGGATAATGCCTCCTTCTCGCATCTTGCGGATTCGGTTCCAGACCGGAGTTTTGGAACTGCCCACTGCTTTGGCTATATCGTCCAGCGACTGCCCTCCGTCCTGCTGCAGCTGCACAAGGATTTTCCGGTCCAGATCATCTATGCGAACAGTCATTCCTGAATCTTTCTTTTACTGGAATATTCCGTCCGAATTGGCTCTCCGTCGGAACATATGTCCTTATTTACGACAGCATATAGCGAATAGGTGGGAATATTTTCTATATATGAGAGGAAGTCAACGCCCTCTGGAATCATAACATGCAGCACTTTCCGATCTTTCTTGCCGTAAGCGGCCGCAACATCGTCCTGTCGGGCGGTGGCGATGCTGCACTGGCAAAGTTGCGTCTGCTGCTCAAGACCGAGGCAAGGCTGACAGTTTTCGCTCCCAATCCCGCCTCTGAAATTGAAGCCTGGGCGGTCGATGGCCGTCTGGAGCTTCAGCGCCGCGCATTGCAATCGGGCGATACAGCGCGCGCGGCGCTTTTTTATGCAGCTGACGAAGACCCAAGCGAAGATGCCCGCACATCGGCTATCGCCCGATCCGAAGGCGCTCTTGTCAACAACGTAGACAATCTGCAGGATAGTCAGTTCATCACACCTGCAATCGTTGACCGGGATCCCGTCACCGTTGCCATCGGCACCGAAGGCGCTGCCCCGGTTCTGGCCCGCGCCATCAAAGCCGATCTTGAAGAACGCCTGCCCTCGACACTCGGTACGCTTGCCCGGATCGGCAAGGCCTTTCGCAAAATGGCAGACCATCTTCCTATGGGGCGTCGTCGCCGTAAATTCTGGGCTGAGTATTACTTTCGTTCCGGCCCGCGGGCGATGGATCAAGGTGGAGAAAAAGCAGTTCGTGACGATCTGGACCAATTGCTGCAACAACACCTTGATGCGCAAGAACGCGAAGGTCATGTCGCCTTTGTCGGTGCAGGTCCCGGTGATCCGGAGCTTTTAACACTTAAGGCACGTAATGCGCTGGATAAGGCAGATGTTTTAATTCATGATCGCCTTGTCACGCCAGAAATACTGGAACTCGCCCGCCGCGAAGCTATCCTGATTGACGCTGGAAAGACCGCCTTTGGCCCTTCCATGTCGCAAGACGATATCAACCAGCTCATCGTGAAACATGCGCTTGGTGGCGCACAGGTTGTTCGTCTCAAAGGTGGCGACCCGACCGTTTTCGGCCGCCTGGATGAAGAGATCGAGGCCGTGACCGGCGCAGGTATCAGCTGGCACGTTGTCCCCGGCATCACCGCCGCCTCTGCCAGTGTCGCCGCGATTGGCCAAAGCCTGACAAAGCGCGATCGCAACTCAGCAGTCCGGCTGCTGACCGGGCATGACATGAAGGGTTTTGCCGATCATGACTGGCGCACACTGGCCCGTCCGGGTGAAGTCGCTGCGATCTATATGGGCAAGAAATCTGCCCGCTTCATTCAGGGCCGGCTGATCATGCATGGTGCGGATCGTTCAACCCCCGTGACGGTGATCGAAAACGCGTCTCGCCCGGATCAGCGCATTCTGGAAACCACGCTCGATGCGCTGTCCACCGATCTGGTCGAAGCAGGCCTGACAGGACCAGCACTCACAATTTATGGCTTATCGCCGCGTGCGGCGGCCTCAGAACTTAACCTTCCCCAGGAACAGGAGCTCGCCTGACATGGCACGTGCTTTCACTCCCAAAGTCATCACTGCAAACGATCTGATTGAAGGCGATGTTGTTTACCTGACAGCAGAAGATTGTTGGACGCGCACATTAAGCGAAGCAGAAGTCCTGATTGACGAGGCCGTCGCTCAGGAACGTCTTCTAATGGCCGAAGCACAAACCGAAACCGTTGTTGGGGTCTATCTGTTCGACGTGGTGGTTGGCGAGAACGGCCCCGAGCCCACCCATTTCCGCGAGGATTTTCGCCGCACAGGCCCCTCGAACTACCACCATGGCAAGCAAGCGGAGCAAGCACATGTATAATTACAATGAATTCGACGCCGCCTTTGTGGCAGAGCGCAACCGACAGTTCCGGGCTCAGGTTGAACGACGTGTCGCCGGCAACCTGACTGAGGATGAGTTCAAGCCTTTGCGCCTGATGAATGGCGTCTATCTGCAATTGCACGCTTATATGCTGCGCGTGGCGATCCCGTATGGCACGCTGAATTCCGCGCAGATGCGTCAATTGGCTTTGCTGGCTGAAAAGTGGGACAAGGGCTATGGCCACTTCACCACACGTCAGAACATTCAGTATAACTGGCCTAAACTGAATGATATTCCAGACATGCTGGACGCGCTGGCCGGGGTGAACATGCATGCCATTCAGACCTCGGGCAATACCATTCGCAACGTAACGGCTGACCACTTTGCAGGCGCTGCCGCAGATGAAGTCGCCGATCCGCGGCCGGTTGCAGAGCTTCTGCGCCAATGGTCAACAGATCACCCTGAATTCCAGTTTCTGCCGCGCAAATTTAAAATCGCCGTAACGGGCGCCGAAAATGATCGTGCTGTGATCAAAGCGCATGACATCGGCATTCAAGTCGTCGAGCGTGACGACGAAATTGGATACCGCATTCTGGTCGGTGGTGGCCTTGGTCGGACACCGATGATTGGTAAGGTGATCAATGAATTCGTCAGCGAGGCGGATTTACTGCCCTATGTTGAGGCGGTGGTAAGCGTCTGGAACCTGCTGGGACGCCGTGACAACAAATACAAGGCCCGGATCAAAATCACCGTGCATGAGCATGGAATTGACGAAATCCGCGCCCGTGTTGAAGAGCGTTTCGCGCGCATTCGCCCTGCATTCACTGGCATAGATCAAGCTCTGTTTGCCGATATCAAAGCCGCATTTGCGACTCCGGATTTCCGCAACGAATCCACGGCGATTTTCGAGACTGCCTACAAAACCGATCCGATTTTCCGGTCCTGGGGCGATACCAACCTCGCGGATCATCACGCACCCGGCTATGCCATCGTACAAATTAGTCTTAAGGCACATGGAAAAACGCCTGGCGATGCCACCGCGGAGCAAATGCGCGCCATGGCGGATCTTGCTGAAAAGTATGGGCATAATGAACTTCGTATCAGCCACGAGCAGAACGTGATCCTGCCACATGTTCATAAATCCGATCTGCCTGCGATTCACTCAGAGCTGAAAAAACACGGGCTGGCCACAGCGAATATCGGGCTGATTTCTGACATTATTGCCTGCCCCGGAATGGATTACTGTGCCTTGGCAACCGCCCGTTCAATTCCGGTTGCACAGCAAATCGCCACACGTTTTGAAGAGCTGAAACTCGAAAACGAAATCGGCGAGCTGAAGATTAAAATCTCGGGCTGCATCAATGCCTGTGGCCACCACCATGTGGGCCATATTGGCATATTGGGCTTGGATCGCGCCGGCGTTGAAAACTACCAGATCACCCTTGGGGGTGACGCGACACAGGACGCGGTGATTGGTGACCGTACTGGTCCGGGGTTTGCCTATGACGAGATCATCCCGGCAATTGAGCGCATCGTGCATGCCTATCTAGACCTTCGCGAAGGATCAGAAGAGACATTTTTGCAAACCTATCAGCGGGTTGGCCTCGCGCCATTCAAAACCGCGCTTTACGAAGAGGCAAAGGCCTATGCCGCAGAATGACCTGATCAATCGGGTCAGTGGTCTAAACGAATGGTACCGGCTGCATTCAGCCGTTTCTGTTCTTGAGCATGCCCTGACCGCGCCCAAGGCCGGTAAACTTGCACTGGTGTCCAGCTTTGGGGCCGAATCTGTTGTGCTTTTGCATATGGTCTCGGTCACAAAACGCGACACGCCGGTGATATTTGTGGACACCGAATTGCTGTTTGCCGAAACGCTGGTTTATCAGCATGAGCTGGCCGAGCGTCTGGGTCTGACCGATATTCGCATTGTTCGTGCAAATGAACCGGATCTGGGTGAGCACGACCCTGACAAGACGCTGCATCTGCGTGATACCGATGCCTGTTGTGCGCTTCGCAAGACTGCGCCGCTGCAACAAGCACTTGAAGGTTTCGGTGGCTGGATCACTGGGCGCAAGCGCTACCATGGCGGTGAACGCGCAGCACTCGACTTCTTTGAAACCGAAGAAGGCACAGGCCGGATGAAGGTCAATCCATTGGCGCACTGGACCCGAGACGACGTTAAAACCTATATGGAAGAAAATCGGCTTCCGCGACATCCGCTGGTGGCCAAAGGCTATCCATCAATTGGTTGTATGCCCTGCACTTCTCCGGTTGCCGAGGGTGAAGATATCCGCGCAGGACGTTGGCGCGGAACAGAAAAAACTGAATGTGGTATCCATTTTGAACATGGCAAAATGGTTCGAACAGGAGCAAACGCATGACTGTAATTGTTACCGATTCCGGCTTTGGAGTGGATGGTTGGAATGAACCATTTGTTCCGCTGGAAACCGCCGATGAAGACACAACAACACTCGATTTGCCTTCTGACACCGATCCCGACGCGCTAAAAGACAAACTGGCGGGCGTTACAATGATCCGTGTGGATTTCCCAAGCTTTGCTGATGGGCGCGGGTTCACCATTGCCAGGCAGCTGCGACTGATGGGGTATGACGGACAGCTGCGCGCGCGTGGCCATGTGATTGCCGACCAATATGCAATGGCACGCCGGTCAGGGTTCGATGAGGTCGAAATTTCAGATGACCTCGCCGCGCGCCAGCCAGAAGCTCAGTGGAAATTCCGCGCTCAATGGCAGGCACATGATTATCAGGCCCGCCTGCGCGGATAAGCCGCCCTTTCCCTATTCCTGATCAACGATTACTAGGAGATGTCGGCAAGCCACCGGCAGATGCAACGAATGAACGAGATTACCAACGTGACCGAAACGAAGGCCGTCAAAGTGCCTGTCCTTCCAGATTCCCAAACCGTGACCAGTGTCAAACACTGGACGGACCGGTTGTTTTCCTTTCGCGTGACCCGGCCTGCTTCATTGCGGTTCCGTTCAGGTGAATTTGTGATGATCGGTCTGATGGGCGATCCCGATCCAAAAACTGGCAAACAGAAACCGCTTTTGCGGGCTTACTCTATTGCATCGCCTTCGTGGGACGACGAGTTAGAATTTTACTCGATCAAGGTACAGGATGGCCCTTTAACCTCGCGCTTACAGCATATTCAGCCCGGGGATCAGATCATTCTGCGGCCAAAGCCTGTGGGAACATTGGTGCATGACGCTCTGCTTCCGGGCAAACGCATCTGGTTTTTTGCCACCGGCACCGGCTTTGCGCCATTTGCCTCGCTGCTGCGCGATCCGCAAACTTACGAAGATTATGACGAAGTGATTATCACGCATACCTGCCGTGAAGTTGGGGAATTGACCTATGGGGCAGACTTGATTGCATCGATCCGGGATGATGAGCTGCTGCAGGAGTTGATAGGCAAGGAAAACCTGGCCAAGCTGCGCTATTACCCCACCACCACCCGCGAAGAGAGCCCTAAGATGGGTCGTATCACCGACCTGATGCGCTCGGGCGAGGTGTTTGCCGACCTAAAGGTCGACCCGATCAATCCAGAAAGTGATCGTGCGATGGTGTGCGGAAACCTTGCGTTCAACCTTGAAATCAAGGAACTGCTCGAAGGGTTTGGTCTGCGGGAGGGGGCGAATTCTGACCCCAAGGAATACGTCGTTGAAAAGGCGTTTTTGGACTAACAAAAGCCTGATATCCAATTAAAAAACCCGCGCCAGACAAGGCGCGGGTTTTCATTTTTCCAAAGCCTCAAAATTACAGACCAAGGGCCTCGCGTGCTGCCTTGATCGCGGCGTCCAGCAATTCGGGATTGTCACCCGCCTGCTTCAGGCCTTCGATCAGTAGCGTCTTTTTAACGTCACCCAGATCAGAACCGCCAATCAGTTCGCTCGCAGCATCAAGATCAAAGCTATCAACACTCAGTGGATCAGCCACATCGCCTGCTGCCTCTACGGCCTCCTCAACAACTTCCTCAGTTGCCTCCGTAGTCGCTTCTTCAACAACTTCTTCTGTCGCTTCTGTCGTCGCCTCTTCAACAACTTCTTCAGTGGTCTCAACAGCTGTCTCTGTTGCCTCTTCTGCAACTTCTTCAACCGCTGTTTCTTCTACCGTTTCAACCGCCATTTCGGTGGCTTCTTCTGTCACAGCATCTACTTCTGTTGCTTCTTCCACGACCTCAACAGCTTCTTCAGAAGCAGCTTCGGTACCTGTCACATCTTCAATAACATCCGTGACTGCGTCGGTTGCCTCTTCGGTTGTTTCCTCGACCAGAGTAGCCGCGTCTTCTACAACTTCCTCAACTGCCTCTTCAACTGTTTCCACAGCCTCTTCGGCCGTTTCAGTAACTTCTTCTACGACTTCCTCTACCACTTCTTCCACTTCGTCAGCAGCTTCGGTGGTCTCTTCCACCGCGTCAGGCGTTTCAACAGTTTCACTATCTGCACCAGTCAGATCTGAAACCGACTTTCCGGTGAACAACATATAACCGCCGCCCAGGACGATCACAGCCAACGCGATCCATAGCAAATTTTTCATATTCAAGTCCCCTCTTGTGGCGGGTCACTATCCTGAACGGACCCTAACCCTGATTGCTGTCACATGCCGGTTAAACCGAGAAGCAGCAAGGGGGAATATCACCAAAATCGGCTCAGATCAGCCGATATTGCAGCTTGAATCACAGTACGGGCAGCGTTACCTTGCAGCTTCAACCTCTGCTCACCATTGAAGGATCAAAGCCATAGCCCGCAGACCCCACAACGCGCCTCCAACGCGCGACACCGGCCCCCGCATCAACGACCGCATCCGTTCTCCTGAAATTCGGCTTATCGGGGCCGACGGTGAAAATGCTGGTGTTGTAACCCCTGAAAGGGCGATGGAAATGGCCGACGAGGCCGGGCTCGACCTTGTTGAGATTTCCCCAAATGCCGAACCGCCGGTTTGCAAAATCATGGATTTCGGCAAATATAAGTACGAACAGCAAAAGCGCGAATCCGAAGCGCGCAAGAAGCAGAAAATCATTGAAGTAAAAGAGGTCAAATTCCGACCCAACACCGATACGCATGACTACGAAGTCAAAATGCGCAATGTTTTCAGGTTCCTCGAAAATGGCGACAAGGTGAAAGTCACATTGCGTTTTCGCGGCCGCGAAATGGCGCACCAGGAATTGGGCCGTGAGCTGTTGGAACGGGTCGCCGGAGATATTGAAGGCGTCGGCAAAGTCGAAAACATGCCAAAAATGGAAGGCCGGCAAATGATCATGATCATTGGCCCAATGGGCAACAAGTAACCCAATCATTTGGATCTGCTACAACACCGAACCCTCTTGTCCTGACAAGGGGGTTTTTCTTTAGAGCAAAACTACACCTTTGCGCGAGCAATCCCACGCATTCCTTGATTTCTTGTGCTGGGTGGTCTGAAATACCCTATCGCATCCGGACAGCCTTGGCTGGTATCATATTAGCACCCGGTAGGTACTCTGGCCGATGAAAAAGAGGCGTAAAGCCCGTTAAGAGAGGGAGAGAATAGCACATGAAGATCAAGTCTTCACTGTTTAGCATAGTGACTTCACTGACCCTGGCATCAATGGCAATGGCAGAACGCGGCTCTGACGGGCAAGTCAATATCATCTATTGGCAAGCCGCTTCGATCATGAACCCCTACCTATCAGGTGGAACTAAGGATCTGGAGGCCGCAAGCCTCGTAGTGGAACCGCTTGCCCGATATGACGAAACTGGTGCAATGGTACCTTGGCTTGCCGAAGAAATACCGACAGTTGAAAATGGTGGGGTCTCTGCTGATCTGACGTCCATTACATGGACGTTGAAAGAGGGGCTGCTATGGTCCGATGGCACTGCTCTCACGTCCGAAGATGTCAAATTTACCTGGGAATACTGCACCGCCGAAGGAGGTGGCTGCGCTCAAAATGAGAAATACGGTGGTATCGTGTCGGTTGACACGCCAGATGAACGCACAGTTGTCGTCCGTTTCGCAGGTCCCAAGCCCTTCCCCTACACCGCCTTTGTCGGCGCACAGGCGCCGATCCTTCAAAAGGCACAATTTGCTGACTGCCTTGGCTCCAAGGCCCCCGGATGTACCGAAGAAAATTTCTATCCCATCGGTACCGGCCCCTTTGTCGTAACCGATTTCAGACCCAACGACGTGATCACCCTCGCCGCCAACGAACACTATCGCGACCCCGACAAACCTGCCTTTGCAAGTGTTGTATTCAAAGGTGGCGGTGATGCCGCAGCCGCAGGGCGCTCGGTGCTTGAAACCGGTGAATTCGATTATGCCTGGAATCTCCAGCTGGCGCCTGATGTGTTGGCCAACATGCAGGCCGTGGGAAAGGGCCAGATCGTCTCTGGCTTTGGCACTTTGGTCGAACGGATCATGGTAAACCTGTCCGATCCCTCCGCAGCGCATGGAGACCGCCGTGCCACTGTTGACCACCCCCACCCCTTCCTTTCGGACAAATCTGTGCGACAGGCTTTGTCTATGGCGATTGACCGGCCTTTGTTGGTGGAGATCGGTTACGGCGACGCGGGCCGGGTCACGTGCAATGTGCTGCCCGCGCCTGAAATCTATGCGTCCAGCGCTAATAATGCCTGCCAAACGCAAGACATTGCTGGGGCCAACGCATTGCTGGATCAGGCAGGCTGGGCACGAGGCGCGGACGGTGTGCGGGCCAAAGAAGGCATACGTCTGTCGATCCTCTATCAAACATCAACAAACGCGGTACGCCAGGATTTTCAGGCACTTATCAAACAATGGTGGTCTGAGATTGGTGTTGAAACGGAACTGCGCAACATTGATGCATCGGTGTTCTTTGGAGGCGATCCCGGTAGCCCGGACACGTTCCAGAAATTCTTTTCCGATATCGAGATGTACGCCAATAATTTCGACGGTACCGATCCAGAGGCCTATATGTCGAACTGGTCTTGCGCCCAGATACCGGCACCGGAAAACCAGTGGCAGGGCAACAATATGCCCCGCTACTGTAACCCGGCCTATGATGCACTGGTTGATGAGATGCAGCGGACAGGCGCGCTTGAAAAACGTGCCGAACTGGCCAAGGCGATGAACGACATGCTCATGCAGGATTATGTCATGATCCCGTTGGTCGACCGTGGTCGTGTTTCGGCACATTCCAACTCGCTTGGTGGCGTGGTGCTTAACACTTGGGACAGCGAGCTGTGGAATGCAGCGGACTGGCACCGCATCAAATAACAATCTCGGGCGGGGCTGCACCCGCCCCGCAATTTCCCGGCAAGCAGAAAGAAGCACTGAATGCTGACATACACCATCCGACGGCTGGTATTGTCGATTCCGACGCTGCTTTTCATTTCACTGATCATTTTTCTGTTGTTGGAGCTGGCCCCGGGCGACCCTATGGCGCAGGTGCCACTTACAGTCCCACCCGAAGTGAAACAACAAATGCGGGAAGCACTCGGGCTGGGGGAACCTACACCGATCCGTTTTGGCAAATGGATGTGGCAGTTCTTTGTCGTCGAACCGATGGTTCTGGTTGACGCGACTTTCGGATCCGACTGGGCTGCCGAAAAACAGCGCGTTATCAGCTGGCAAACCCGGTCTCCAGTCATGGAAATCGTCATCCAGCGTATGCCGCAGACCCTGTGGGTGGTGGCGATGTCTTATGTTGTCGGCGTGCTCATAGCTCTGCCCATAGGGATCTATTCGGCTTATCGGCAATATTCCGTTTTCGATCAACTCGGGACATTTGTGACAATGGTGGGCTACTCTGTCCCACCATTCTTTTCGGGTGTTCTAATAATCGTAATTTTCTCGGTTCAGCTTGGCTGGCTACCCTCGATCTATGACACAACCCACCAGGTGGTCGACTGGGACAGTTTTGTCATACAGCTGAAGCAGATGGTCATGCCGGTTATGGTGCTAGCCCTGCAAACCACCGCCCAGATCAGCCGCTTTATGCGGGCCTCGATGCTCGACAATCTTAATCAGGACTACGTGTGGACGGCCCGTGCAAAAGGGTTGTCTGAATCAGTGGTCGTGATGATTCATGTCCTGCGCAATTCGATGATACCGGTGATCACTGTGATCGCCCTTGGCGTGCCACAGATATTTGGCGGCGCGATTATCACTGAGCAGATTTTCAAAGTGAATGGACTAGGCCAACTTCTGATCACGTCGATTCAGGCCAATGACTTGCCAATGGTGCAAACTGTGACATTCATGCTGGCGGTGTTGATTGTGATGTTCAATATCGTGGCTGATTTGCTCTACGGCATCCTTGATCCGAGGATCCGTTATGACTGAAATTGGCAACCCTCAGCCCCGGACCCCGCCTCGCAGCCAATGGCGCGATGTCTGGGACCAGTTCAAACACCACCGTGGCGCACTGGCCGGTGGTGTCCTTTTCCTGCTTATCATTGCCGTCGTATATCTAGGGCCATTCATTTGGACCATTGACCCCACATTTATTGATATAAGGGCGCGAAATCAGGGGCCAAACCTGACCCACCCGTTTGGCACAGATCAGCTGGGCCGCGATACGTTTTCCCGGATGATGGCAGGCGGTCAAACTTCAATCGCAGTGGGACTGACTGCTATGCTTCTGGCCGTAGGATTAGGGGGCCTGATCGGTGTGCTCGCCGGCTTTTTCCGCCGCCTAGATGGGGCACTGATGAGGTTGACGGACCTGTTCCTCTCACTGCCATTGCTGCCGCTGCTCTTAGTGATGGTGATGTTGTTTCGTGAAACGCTCAGCGCAACTTTTGGCCCCGAATCCGGGATGTTCCTGCTGATCGTCGTGGCCATCGGCATCACCAGCTGGATGCCCACAGCCCGAATTGTCCGTGGCGATGTCCTTGCCCTCAAAGAACGCGAATTTATCCTGGCCGCGAGATCGATTGGGACAACCAATTTCGGCATGATCACACGGCATATTCTACCCAACATCCTGTCCCCGATCATGGTCTCAGCCACGCTTGGCATTGCAAATGCCATAATTACCGAATCTGCACTTTCTTTCCTCGGCCTCGGATTTCCACCCGACTTCCCAACCTGGGGCCGTCTTCTAAATGACGCGACAGTTTATTTGCAGGATTACCCAGAGCGCGTGTTCTGGCCGGGACTTGCCATTTCGCTAACAGTGCTTAGCGTGAATTACCTTGGCGACGGCCTGCGCGATGCGCTTGATCCGCGGATCAGAGGGCGCTGATCCCCGCAAACAGACAGGGGCTTGCACCCGCCTGCCACACAGATAGGATACGGTCTGCGTCAGATATGGGACAGTTTTATGCCAGTTTACGAATACAAAGTCATTCCCGCACCGGCTAAAGGGCGCAAGGCAAAAGGCGTCAAAACCCCCGAAGCACGGTTTGCTCTGGTCCTGCAGGAAACGATGAATACCGAGGCCGCCAATGGCTGGGAATACCAACGCTCGGATATCCTGCCCAGCGAAGAACGGCAGGGCCTGACCTCTTCTCACACGGTCTATCGCAGCGTGTTGGTGTTTCGCCGGGCACTCCCTTCTGCAAGTGAAGCAGATGTCGACGAAACCTCCACTCAGGCGAGTTCGGACGCACAAGATGATCCAGATACCGTAGAAGACTCGTCTGGTGCAGCAGAGGATGAACCTTCAACCGAAGTGGAAACCCCGGATGAAGCAATGGAAGAAGATCATGAAGCACCTTCAGACGAAGCAGTGGATGAAGCCCCCTCTTCTGACGAAAGTTCCGAAACTGGTGATGATACGGCGCCGGAAGACGATACTGTACCGCGCCCCTAACCCCCAACAACGTATTATTCTGCGTTTTCGCCGCGACCACACGAAAATTTTTTCTATTTCCTCTTCAATTCGCCGCCCAATTGCCTAAAATCTCTTTTCCGAGTCGCAAAGGTGTGCCCCATGTCCAAAAGTGATCCCTTCGGTTTCGACATGTCCGTCTCTACGTCGAAGAAGAAAAACCCGCGCGGGCGGCGTGGAATGTCCGGGGCGTCCGAGACATCAACCCGTGTCTGTGACCACGAAGGGTGCGAAAACTCTGGTCAATACCGCGCGCCCAAAGCGCCAGATGTGCTGGACGAGTTTTTCTGGTTCTGCAAGGATCACGTGCGCGAATATAACCTGAAATGGAATTTCTTCGACGGCACAACCGAGGCCGAGATCAACGCCCAAATGTCCAAGGACAAAGTTTGGGAACGCCAGACCAAATCCTTTACTGATCCCGAAACGCGCGCATGGGCCCGCCTTGGTATCGACGATCCGCATCAGGTTCTGGGCGGCAACGCCACGCAAAATCCCGGCAAGAACCGAGGTGGTCAACGCAAGCTTCCACCAACGGAACGTCGTGCCATGGACATCCTTGAGGCCGAGGATAACTGGTCCAAGGCGGAAATCCGCAAAGCCTATAAAAGGCTGATCAAGGTGCTGCATCCCGACATCAACGGCGGCGACCGCAGCCAGGAAGAACAACTGCAACAGGTTGTCTGGGCCTGGGATCAAATTAAGGTGAGCAAGAGCTTTAAGTAGGCCTTAGTTGCCAACCGGTTTGACACGCATACGCAGCAGCAGCGCCGAAGAATGTACTAAAACCAACCCGACAAACCAGGCCAGAGTAACTGGCGGGCATGTCGCCACAGTCCCCAACACCAAATACGGCCCTATCAATGCAAGCTTGGGCACAAGCCAACCACCAATCAGGATCAAGCAAAAATAGGCGGCGACAAGGCTGCCCGCAAAAGTCGCAGCCAGAGCCGTGCAAAATGAGATCAGCCAACCTCGCCAGGTTTCTTTTCCAAAGAGCGGCGCAACCAGGTATCCCGCGATACTGGCGGCAACAAACGCAGGCGCACTATAAGATGGGCCGAATTCGTCCACGTTCATCACTTCCATTGTTACCGCAACGACAAGCCCAAACAAGCCAGTCGTCAAAGAAACGCAGAATCTGTGCGTGTGTTTCATCGATTATCTCCTACTTGTCCCAAATTCGCCCGACGATAAGGGGTCAATCAGCAGACTTGGCGCAGGATATGCGCAATTATGCCGCAGATTGACGCTATTTCTCATCAGAGATTGTTTTGGCGAATCCCGGCGTTTTCCCACCGCTCTCCCCCTTGCCCTTCCCCGCGTTATGTTGCACCACGTGCGAAAGGGTTTGACGCGCGATTTAAGGAATAGGCTGATGGCTGACGGCAGCACCGATACAAATGTAAGACCAACCGAAGAGATTTCCGTTCGCGATGTGTTTGGCATCGACACGGATATGATGGTCAAAGGCTTTGCCGAAGCAACCGATCGTGTGCCGGAACTGGATACGACCTACAAATTTGATCCTGACACGACCTTGGCAATCCTTGCTGGCTTCAACCACAATCGCCGCGTGATGATCCAAGGTTATCACGGTACGGGTAAATCGACCCATATTGAACAGGTCGCCGCCCGCCTGAACTGGCCCGCTGTGCGTGTAAACCTCGACAGCCACATTTCCCGGATCGACCTGATCGGTAAGGATGCGATCAAACTGCGTGACGGAAAACAAGTCACCGAATTTCATGAAGGCATCCTGCCCTGGGCGCTGCGCAACCCGGTCGCAATCGTGTTTGACGAATATGATGCGGGCCGAGCCGATGTGATGTTCGTGATCCAACGGGTACTGGAGCATGACGGCAAGCTGACCCTGCTGGACCAGAACGAAATCATCACACCGCACCCTTGCTTTCGCCTTTTTGCCACGTCAAACACCGTGGGTCTGGGCGACACCACCGGGCTGTATCACGGTGTGCAACAGATCAACCAGGCGCAGATGGACCGTTGGTCGATGGTGGCCACGTTGAACTACCTGTCGCACGACGCCGAAACCAACATCGTGATCGCCAAGAACCCGCTCTTTAACAACGAAAAGGGCCGCCAGACAATCTCGCAGATGGTGACGGTTGCCGATCTGACCCGGACTGCTTTCATGAACGGCGATCTGTCGACCGTCATGTCGCCGCGGACGGTGATCAATTGGGCCCAAAACACCCACATCTTCCGCGACGTAGGCTATGCCTTCCGGCTGACCTTCCTGAACAAATGCGATGAGCTGGAACGTCAGACTGTGGCCGAATTCTACCAGCGCTGTTTTGACGAAGAACTGCCGGAAAGCGCGGCGAGTGTGAGTCTGGGGTAATTGTTAGATTTCGCATGACAAAGCCTTTCCTGCCTATATCCGAAAGTGCAACGCAGGTGATGACAATGCGATGTATCTTGTACGATGCCTGTGTCAAGTTAGGCTTTTGCGGAGGGGGCCACACAGCCGATATTCACGATATGCTTGAGAATGTACCAGTTGATAGCGCCAAGTTCGCACAGATGATGCTGGTCTTTGAAGGCTGCGAGCAGGATCATCATTGCAAAACTGATTTGCAAAATTTGTTTTCTGAAGCATTCGAAAATCGGTTTGACCCAAAGTTAACCGAAAACGAGCGTACTGCGTTGGGATTACATTAAGATGAGCAAACCGTCTGACAACCCCGCCGATCCGTTCAAAAAGGCGCTGGCCGAGGCCACCAAAGTCATGGCCAACAATCCGGACCTGACCGTGACCTATTCGGTTGATCCGTCCGGGATTTCGGGTGAATCCGTGCGTCTGCCCCAGGTCAGCCGCCGCATGACCCGTGACGAGGTTCTGCAGGCGCGCGGCACCGCCGACGCGCTGGCCCTGCGCCACAAGTATCACGATGACGGTTTGCATAGTCACTATATGCCCGCCGGTGAAATGGCGCGCGAACTATATGACGCTATGGAAACCGCCCGCTGCGAGGCCGTAGGCGTCCGCGACATGCCCGGCACGGCTGGCAATATCGATGCCAAAATCGGGGCAGAAGCGCTGCGCCGTGGCTATGACCAGATCAAGGATACCTCTGAGGCGCCTCTTGCCACTGCTGCGGGCTATCTCATCCGTCACCTTGCCACCGGCCGCGATTTGCCGCGTGGCGCGCAGAACGTGATGGAACTCTGGCAGGGATTCATTGAGGATCAGGCCGGCGGCACGCTGGACGATCTTCAGGCCAAGCTGGCCGATCAATCCGAATTCGCCCGCTTTGCCCGCCAGATCATTTCCGATCTGGGATATGGCGACCAGTTGGGTGATGACCCCGACGCGCCCGATGATGACGAAGAGACAGAGGCTGACCAGGAAACCGAGGAAGAAGAACAGCCCGACAGCACCGGCGAGGATGACAACGAAGAACAAGCCGACGCCGATCCTGAGCAATCCCAGGATCAGCAACAGGATGACGCCCAGGCCCAGGTCACAATGGATGAAATGGCCGATGATGACATGGCCGAGGATTCAGAATTGCCAGAGGGCGAGGCCCCGCTGGAACCCCCTGCGCCCCAGCCGATTTCAGATGCCGATCCGGATTACAAAGTATTTTCAACAGATTACGATGAAGAGGTTCACGCCGAAGACCTAGCCGAACCGGTCGAACTGGAACGCCTTCGCGCCTATCTCGACCAGCAGCTGGAGCCACTCAAAGGCGCGGTCAGCCGCCTTGCCAACAAACTGCAGCGCCGTCTTCAGGCACAGCAAAACCGATCATGGGAATTTGACCGCGAAGAGGGCATTCTCGACGCAGGCCGGCTTGCCCGCGTAGTGGTCAGCCCGACAACACCGCTTTCGTTCAAGGTCGAAAAAGATACAGAATTCCGCGATACGGTGGTGACGCTGTTGCTGGACAATTCCGGCTCCATGCGTGGCCGCCCCATCTCCATCGCTGCCATTTGTGCCGATGTCCTGTCCCGCACGCTTGAACGTTGTCAGGTCAAGGTTGAAATTCTTGGTTTCACCACCCGCGCGTGGAAGGGCGGGCAAAGCCGTGAAGGCTGGCTCAATGATGGCAGGGCGCAATTGCCCGGACGTCTGAACGACCTGCGCCATATTATCTATAAATCCGCCGATGCCCCGATCCGCCGGACCCGCCAAAACCTCGGGCTGATGATGAAAGAGGGTCTGCTCAAGGAAAACATTGATGGCGAAGCCCTCGAATGGGCCCATCGGCGTATCTCAAACCGCCGGGAAGCGCGTAAGATCTTGATGGTGATCTCTGATGGGGCGCCGGTTGATGACAGCACACTGTCAGTTAATCCCGCCAATTATCTGGAAAAGCACCTGCGCGACGTGATCACGATGGTTGAAAAGCGCAGACAGGTCGAACTTTTGGCGATCGGCATCGGCCACGACGTCACCCGCTACTATCAACGTGCAGTGACAATTACCGATGTTGAACAACTGGCCGGGGCCATGACCGAACAGCTGGCCGCGCTGTTTGATAGTGATCCGCGCGCCCGTGCCCGGGTGATGGGCATCAAAAGGGCAAGCTGACCGGAACAGCTTGGGCAGCGGCTTTAGCCGTACCAAATAGTCATTGCGCAAGGGCCAATTCTTTGGTCCCTTGCCATAAATTATTTAGGAAACCTGAATGTTCCAGTCCTTCACTGAATCCGCCTCACCAGAGCAAGGCCCACCACGCCTAAAAAAGCTACAGGACTATCTTCGTGCGGAACGCGTGGATGCTTTCCTTGTCCCCCGCGCTGATATTCATCAGGGGGAATACGTTGCCCCCAATGATGACCGCCTTGCATGGCTGACCGGCTTTACCGGTTCTGCTGGTTTCTGTGCGGTTCTACAAGACAAGGCAGGCGTTTTCGTCGATGGCCGTTATCGTACGCAAGTTCGCGCACAGACCGACACCGAACACTTCACGCCCGTCGACTGGCCCGAGACAAAATTATCCACTTGGCTGAAAGAACAGTTGCCCAACGGTGGGCAGGTGCATTTCGATGGATGGCTCCACACCGCGGCAGAAATCGAAACACTTGAAAAAGAGCTTGATGGTCATGGTTTCACGCTTGGATGCTCCGGCAACCTGATCGACTACCTGTGGCCCGATCGGTTTGAAGCCCCCAAGGGGCCGGTGCGCGTCTACCCCGATCACCTCGCCGGAGAGCCCCATGCGGTCAAGCGTGCCAGGCTGGCAAACACATTGCTTGAGGCGGGCCAGACTGGCGCAATCATAACCCTGCCCGATTCCATCGCGTGGCTCCTGAACATCCGCGGCTCTGATATACCGCGAAATCCCGTCCCTCATGCCTTTGCTGTGCTGCATAGCGATGCAAAGGTGACCCTTTTTATCGATGACCAAAAACTGGATGATACGGCGCGTGCGCATCTTGGTAACGAAGTCGAGGTCTTGCCTTACGAGTCTTTTTTCAAGTCCCTGAAATTCCTGGAAGTCGAGGGGCCATTACGCATTGACAAAAACAGCGCACCGCACCGTATCCCAAGCCTGCTGGATTATTCCAATACCCCCTTTGAATGGGGCCAGGACCCTTGCATTCTGCCCAAAGCCTGCAAATCAGAAGCCGAGATCGCCGCCACACGCGAGGCACATCTGCGCGATGGGGCAGCGGTTTGCGAATTCTTGACATGGTTTGATGAACAGGCCCCGGGAACGATTTCAGAAATTGATGTGATCACCCGACTTGAGGACTGCCGCCGCGACACCGGCAAGCTGCTTGACATCAGTTTTGAGACCATCGCCGGTTCCGGCCCGCACGGCGCTTTGCCCCATTACCGTGTCACCGAGTCCACAAATCGTGTTCTTGCAGAGGGAGAGCTCATAGTGCTTGATGGTGGCGGCCAATATCTTGATGGCACGACCGACATCACCCGCACCCTGCCCATTGGCACTCCTGGGGCAGAAGAGAAACAGGCCTTTACCCGCGTGCTTCAGGGCATGATCGCTATGAGTCGGGTACGCTGGCCAATTGGTCTTGCCGGGCGGGATCTGGATGTATTGGCGCGCTACCCGTTATGGCTGGCGGATCAGGATTACAATCACGGCACCGGCCACGGTGTCGGTGTGTACTTGTGTGTCCATGAAGGCCCCCAACGCCTCTCTCGTATCAGCGAAGTGCCCCTGAAGCCCGGCATGATCGTCTCGAATGAACCCGGTTTTTACCAAGAAGGGTCTTTTGGTATTCGCATCGAAAACCTTGTCGTCGTGCAAAAAGCCGAGCCGTTACCCGGGGCCAGCCACCAAAACAAGCTGTGTTTCGAAACGCTCAATTTTGTTCCGATTGACCGCCGGCTGATCGACATGGACATGCTTAACACGGGCGAACGCGACTGGCTCAACAGCTACCACACCACGTGCCGCGACAAAATCGGGCCTCGCCTCTCGCCCGCCGCACGTTTATGGATGGATCAAGCAACAAAACCAATTTGATAAAATCGCCAAATAGATCCGAACAAAACGGACGCCAAGCACTCAACGGGAAGATATAAAATGACTGACATCAGAATTCGCAAAGCAACAGGAACATGGACTGTCCGCGCCGGTGGCGCGGTTCTTGCCGAAAGCAAAAATGCTTTGGTGCTCAGCGAAGGCAGCTATGATGATGTCATCTATTTCCCGCGTGGCGATATTGCCATGGATTTTCTTGACGACAGCGATCACACTTCCCACTGTCCCCACAAGGGTGACGCCAGCTATTTCTCAATCGTGACCAAAAGCCAGACACTCGAAAATGCCGCGTGGAGTTATGAGGACCCGCTTGAAAACGCCGATCGGATCAAGGATCACTTGGCCTTTTATGTCAGCGACACAGTGACAGTTGAACAGCTCTGAACCGATCCAATCAAAGTAAAAATTACTGATTCACCCAGTAGTTTAAAATATTGTAATTATTGTTATAAATTCCGGGAATTTCTTCTTCGGAATTGTATTCATAGTCACGCCCCTGAAAGGCTTCTTTGACTTCACAGGCAATGTCCTGCGCCTGCAAAGCCGGGCGCCCCAACTTTTCAGCAGTGTATTCAAAACATGCCTTCACAGCAGCGTCTGCGCCAGCGTCTAGAAACAGGCTGTCATCTTTAGAGACTCCGTCGCAAAAGGCAATTGTGTTGGGGCCGAATGTGGTCTTGCATTCATCAAGGCCAATCCAGATTTCTTCTTGCGCCGCTTCCGCAGCGGTCGCTGCACTGAGCTCTTGTAAAGCAGCTAACTTACGCTCTGCTTTTTTCGCCTGCATATAGTTATACCCGGCAAAAGCAATCACACCCAGACAAGCAACGGCCAGTACGCCTTTAAGTCCATTATTCATTGATCGCCCCAAAATGTTTAGTGTTTTTAATACTCTAGCCAGAGCATTTGAAACAAACAACAGCGTCTCTTCCGCTCAACTGTGTTCTTCCTCCGACACCGCCGCCAGTGCCTTGTTATAAGCCTTTAGCGCATCCACATGAAACAAGGCCCCCCAAAGCTCCGGCGGCTCACCTTCACCCCCCAGTGTCACAACCGGGATAAATGACACAGAGGAACGCTCAAACACAGGCATCGCCGCCTCAAGCGTTGCGTTGCCATCTATGTAAATTCCATCTTCAATCAACTCCCAACAGCGGTCTTCATCCGCCGCCCGTGGATCGTCCCTGCCCCGCATAATCTTGGCGACCCGATACATCGACAGCAAATAGGCCTGCGGACCAGCGGCAAGATGCACCCCGCGCCGTTCCAGTTGGCTTAGGAAAAACGACCGGTCGACCAGACGTGACCCCAATGCTGTCGACATCGACACAGCCACCATTACCGCCAATCCGGTTTGCCAGTCGCCGGTCAGTTCAAACACAATCAGCGTGGTTGAGATGGGTGCGCCCAGAACTGCAGCGGCAACCGCCCCCATCCCAGCCAGGGCATAAAGCGTGTGCGAGCCGGACACTTCAGGAAAAATCCCTGTCGCGATCAGCCCAAAAGCCAGACCCGTAAGCGCCCCCACCATCAGGGAAGGTGAAAACACACCCCCACCCATGCGCCCGCCCACCGTAATTGCAACAGCAGCTACTTTTAGTACGGCAAACACCATCGCTTCATGCAACAGCAGCTCTCCGGTCAGCGCGGCCGATGTAGTCTCATACCCAACGCCGATGATATGCGGAAACCAGATCGCCAACCCGCCCAGCAATATCCCCGCCACCATCGGGCGAAGCCAACGGGGAAGCCGGATACGTTCCTGCACATAATTGGCCCAATCTTCCGCAAAGAATATCGCGTGCATCAGAGCGGTCGCCACCACACCGCACAACAGCCCGAGCAGCAGAAACGCGGGTAACTCCACATAAAATTCCAATGCGCTTGCGACCGGAAGCATGAATTCCGTCACATCACCAAAAGCCAACCGGTTGATAACCGTTCCCGCAACAGATGCGATAACAATCGGGGCAAACGCGTGCACCGCGAAATGCCTGAGCACAACTTCCAAAGCGAAAAGCGCGCCCGCTATTGGCGCATTGAACGACGCTGACACAGCGGCGGCCACGGCGCATCCCAACAAATCTCGTCCGGTGATACCATTGGCATTGATCCAATTGCTGACCCAGGTTGAGATGACGCCGGCCATATGGACAACAGGCCCCTCTCGCCCGCTGGACCCGCCGGTGCCCAATGTAATCAAAGAGGCGAACATAGATGCCACCCCTGCACGGGTCTCGACCCGCCCGTCGTGCATTGCCGCCCCGTCAATAACATCTGCCACAGCACGTACCCGGCCATCCGGTGTAAACCAATGCAGGATCAGGCCAACCACCAGACCGCCAGTTGTAGGTATCAGAAGGATCCAGTACCACGGCAGGTGTTCGGCAATGCTATGCAGCTGCGCGACTTCGTCGGTGCCATACAACCAGCCCTCTAACGCCTCGATCCCTTTGCGGAAAAACAGTGCGGCAAACCCGGCGGCAATCCCGATGAACAAAGCGATCAGCCAGAACTGAAACTCACTAGGCCCGCGCTTTCGCATCACCTGCCAGCCGCTGCGTGTCGCATTCATCGCTGCTGCGAATTTTTCTTTCAGAACCGGCGCACCAATGCGGCTCATAACATTGTCCCAACCGCGCGCTGATACACTTCCCCCGGCACGATACTTGGCCTAGTCTGTGCAGGTCGCAATGAGGAACAAAAAACCATGAGTGTCCGGGATGTTATCGCTGAGCTGTCTACTGTTTTAGGCCAACGGCTCAGCCTGTCCAAGTCCGATCTTGAACATCATGGCACAAGTGAAACCCATTTCGCAGTAATGCCGCCCGACGCGGTCGCTTATCCTGAAAACACAGAAGAGGTCGCGCAGATTGTCAAAATCTGTGCCCGTCATCGCTGCCCAGTAATGGGTTGGGGCACGGGCACATCACTCGAAGGGCAAGCCCAGGCGCTGCGCGGCGGGGTCAGCGTTGATTTTTCAAGGATGAACAACATCCTTGATACCCGCCCCTCTGATATGGATGTGCGCGTTCAGCCCGGCGTAACCCGCGAAGACCTTAATCAGGAATTGCGTGCCTCAGGCCTGTTTTTCCCGGTCGACCCCGGCGCCAATGCATCGCTCGGCGGGATGGCGTCAACCCGGGCCAGCGGCACAACCGCAGTGCGCTATGGCACAATGCGCGACAACGTGCTGGGGCTCGAAGTTGTGACAGCCGCGGGTGAGATCATGCGCACTGGAACACGGGCGCGCAAATCTTCGTCCGGCTATGACCTGACAGCACTTTTCGTGGGGTCCGAAGGCACGCTCGGCCTGATCACAGAATTGACCCTGCGCCTGCACGGGCAGCCCGAAGCCGTTTCAGCCGCAGCCTGTGCCTTTGACAATGTTGCCGGGGCCGTCGACTGCGTGATCGACACCATTCAAATGGGCCTGCCTGTCGCCCGCATTGAACTGGTTGATTCAGACACCGTGCGTGCGGTGAACAGCTATTCCGCGACCAGCTTGCCAGAATGCCCCCATCTCTTGCTTGAATTCCACGGGTCTGAAACCGGCGTGGCGGAACAGGCGGAAACCTTCGGGCTGATTGCGGCAGAACATGGCGGCTCAGGATTCGAGTGGGCCACCCGGACAGAAGACCGCAACGCGCTCTGGGCGATGCGGCATTCGGCCTTTCACGCGGTTCTTGCCTCGCGCCCCGGCTCAACATCACTGGTCACAGACATCTGCGTGCCCATTTCCCGGCTATCCGAAGCAATCGAAGCCTGCCGCGCAGACCTGGCCGAGGCGCAGATAGACGGCCCGATCCTGGGCCATGTCGGTGATGGAAATTTTCATGCAGTCCTGCTGTTTGATGATACTGACCCCGATGAAAAATCCCGCGTGCTTGCGGCGTCAAACAGGTTGGTTGATCTGTCATTATCCCTTGGCGGTACTGCCACGGGTGAACATGGGATAGGCTTGGGGAAGCTGTCCTATATGGAACGGGAACACGGCCAGGCTTGGGCAATGATGGGCGCGATCAAACAAACACTCGACCCCCACAACATCATGAACCCCGGCAAACTGGTCCCACCAAAGAATTGAGAAATCGCCCGAATCCTATGAATTCGGTTCAATAGAGACGTCGCATGCATCGCCAGTCTCCACACCAGCTTTCTTACAATGAGGTTGTGTCAGATTGAAAAAGAAGGCATCGCTGCCTTTGCCCCAAGGTCTTATCATCCGTTTAAAGGCTGGGGAGTTGTTTATCCGAACCGAGGCCTGAAACGCTTTACTCCGTGCACCAACATGCTCTGCTTTGACGATGATGTAACGAGGTAGATCTGTCTGCTTTCGAAGAATTTTTGCAGAGAATCTAATTTCTGGTTCGCCCATTTCCACCCCTGTAGATTCTACCCGGCCATCAACGCCTCAGCTGCGGCTCTGGCTTCGTTTGTAACCCGGTCGCCTGATAACATTCGGGCGATTTCATCGACCCGGTCCTCGGTACTGAGTGGTGTCACGGTCGATATCGTTTCCTCACCACTCACCCGCTTTTCAACCCGCCAGTGATGCGCCGCGCGTGCCGCGACTTGGGGTGAATGCGTCACAACAAGGACCTGCCCTAATGCCGCGATCTGGGCCAGACGCCGCCCTACCGCGTCGGCTGTTGCCCCTCCGACGCCCCGGTCAATCTCATCGAATATCATCGCCCGGCTGCCAGACATGCCCGTCAGACACACCTTCAGGGCCAGCAAGAACCGGCTCAGCTCACCACCAGACGCAATCTTGTTCAGCGGCCCTGCGGGTGCACCAGGGTTGGTTGCTACGCAAAAAGTTACCGCATCGCACCCTTCGGGACCCGGATCTCCCTGTTCAACAACGGTGGTAAACACCGCACGCTCCATCTTCAGTGGGGCCAGTTCTGCTGAGACGGCTTTATCCAGACGGCTCGCTGCCTCGATCCGTGCCTCACTCAAAACCCCTGCTGCGTGCTCATACGCGGCATCTGCCTCCGCCTCTGCCACTTCCAGTGCACGAATATCAGCATCCCCACTCTCAAGCGCATGCAACTTTTGACGCAACTCATCTGCGTAAACCGCCAATCCGTCAGGCGTCACCCCATGTTTACGTGCAAGTGCCCGGATCGCGAACAGTCGTTCTTCGACCGTTTCCAATTCATGCGGATCGAAACTTAGCTGTTCCAGCGCGCGGTTCACACCGCTTGCGGCCTCATCCATCTCGGCAAGCGCGCTACTAAGCGCTGCAATTGGCTCATCCAGCAAATCTCCGGTCTTTTCTGCCGCCCCTTCAAGCCAACGCAGCGCATCATTTGCTGCCCCTTCGGCCCCTTCGCTACCCAGTGCGGTTCGGGCTTTGCTGACATCTTCACGGACACGTTCTGCACCCTGCATCAAACGACGACGTTGATCGAGCTGCTCGTCCTCTCCCTCCAGCGGATCAAGACTGTCCAGCTCTGACACTGCATGACGCAGAAACTCTTCCTCGGCCTGCATCTCTTCATGTTTTACACGCGCCTCTTCCAACGCGGCTTTCGCCGTTCGTCGCCCGCGCCAGGCCGCGCGCACCACATCCTTTTCCAATGCGTAAGCCCCGTACACATCCAGCAAATCCCGGTGGCCACGCGGATTAAGCAAACCCCGGTCATCCTGCTGACCGTGCAGCTCTACCAATACATCAGATAGCTGTCGTAAAACCTCTCCTGAACATCGCCGGTCATTGACCCATGCAGTCTTGCGCCCGTCGCGCGTATTGATCCGCCGCAGGATCAACTCATCACCTATTGGCAATCCGGAGTCGGCTAGAATGTCCCGCGCCGGATGGGCATCCGGTAAGTCAAACTCTGCCGCCACCTCACCCTGTGCTGCACCCTGTCGAACCAGCTCTGCGCGACCCCGCCAGCCTAGGACAAATCCTAATGAATCCAGCAAGATAGACTTGCCCGCACCGGTTTCACCCGTCAGCACATTCAGCCCGGGCTGAAAACTCAGCTCTAGGTGATCAATGATCAGGATATCGCGTATTTCAAGCGCACGTAGCATCAGACCGCCCCATGGTGTGGGTGTCCCCCACCTGCCTTACAGCCAGCGACCTTTGAGCATCTGACGGTACACCTGCCGCAACCAGCCATCCCCGGCGGCTTCCAGCGTCAGCCCACGGCCCGTCAACAGTTTGTAGCTGTCTTCATACCATTCAGTGCCACGGAAGTTATGCCCCAGAATCGCCCCGGCGGTTTGCGCCTCGTCCGTCAGGCCCAGAGACAGATACGCCTCTACAAGACGATGCAACGCTTCTGCGGTATGGGTTGTGGTCTGGAAATCTTCCACAACGACGCGAAACCGGTTAATCGCTGCAGTAAAATGGTCCCGGCGCAGATAATACCGGCCAACTTCCATTTCTTTGCTCGCCAGATGGTCAAATGCAAGGTCGAATTTTAATACCGCAGATCGCGCATATTCACTATCCGGATACCGTTCAATGACTTCACGAAGCGATTGCAACGCCTGGAATGTCAGACCCTGATCCCGGCCAACTTCGTCAATCTGATCATAATAGCTCAGCGCCAGAAGGTATTGCGCATAGGCCGCATCTTCATCTGTAGGATAAAAATCAATGAAACGCTGCGCGGCAGCGCGGCTGTTCTCATAATCTTCGTCCTTATGGTAGGCATATGCCTGCATGATCACGGCGCGCTTGGCGTAATCCGAATAAGGATAGAGCCGCTCAACCTCGCCAAACACTGTTGCCGCGATGTCTGGCTCATTCCGGGCCAGATCGTATTCACCACGCTCGTAAATCTGTTTGGCGGTGAAATTCTCGTAATTGACATCGCCGCGTTCGACTTTGTCGCCGGAGCAGCCGGAAATCAGCATACCTGCGGCCAGAGTTGCTATCAGATTTGCCCGAATCCGTTTGCGGGTTTTCATGCCTGAACTCACCTTCACTGCGCTATCGGGGCGCCTTTGCACCCCGGTCTTTGCAACGGTCCTAGCACATTATTTTACGAGGCAAAACGACTTTGGCACAATTCCGCGTGCGGTTCAGGCGACTTCGGGAATTTCGCCCCAATGTACCCCTGCTCCGGGCAGGCGTTCGACCATCTCGGCGTCGCATTCAACAACTTCATAGGCGGTCCGATCGGCAAACAGCGCCCGCAACAAATCATTTGTCAGCGCATGGCCTGCGCGCATTCCCTGATAATGGCCCAAAATCGGCAATCCGGCGAGGCCGAGATCACCCAAAGCATCCAGCATTTTGTGACGAACCGGCTCATCCGCATGACGTAATCCACCCGGACTGACAACCCGGTCACCGTCAAACACCACGCCATTCTCTCCGGGCACGCCACCAAGCGCCAAACCATTTGCCAGCATCATGTCAACATCGGCCTGGCGACAGAACGTGCGGCTGGAACTCAGCTCACGCACAAAGCTGCCATTCGACATGTTGAGCGTTTTCTTCTGCGTGCCAATCGCTTCGTCTTCATATTCGATCAGGAATTCGATCAGCAGTGTTTCATGCGGCGTCAACCGCGCCACAGCGTCCCCACGGCGCACCTCAACCGGGCGCAACACGCGCAGCGCCTTGATCGGTACATTGGTTTTGCGCACGCCTTTGGACAGAACGCCGCGCACAAACATCGAAGAACTGCCATCGAGAATTGGAATCTCCGGCCCGGTTACTTCAATTTCCGCATTATGAATGCCGCATCCGACCAGAGCTGCCATCACATGTTCGACTGTCGATACAGAAATGCCATGCTCATTCACCAGAAATGTGCACAGCGGCGATTGCATAACCAGATCCCAACGTGCCGGAATTGTACCCACACCAGGCTCGCAATCGGTCCGGTGGAAGACAATGCCGCGGTTGGCTAGTGCGGGGCGAATCGTAATGCGAGCGGGCTCGCCTGTATGCAGGCCCACGCCATCAAAACTCACCTGGCTTTTAATCGTAGTCTGCAAATCGTCCCTCTGAGCAGAACATCCGGGAGGATGGTTTCCGAATGGTTTAGGACCCGAAGGGCAGAGTCTCAATTCAATCTTTGCAACGCAATGAAACATCGCCAATTTCGAACCGGCAAGATATTGCCGACCGGATTTTGACACTACGTATCGTTCTGAAAACAAACGAAAACGGGCCGCTACTCAGCGGCCCGTTTCGTGACACATTATGTCAGTTTTAGTTGGCCTGACGGCGAAGGAAGGCGGGGATTTCGATCTGATCCTCTTCCTCGTTGCGTGATTCTTCAGGTGCAGGGCGTGCCTGAACAGACGGCTGCTGGCGGGTTTCACGCGCTGTATTCTGCTGCGCTTCACCACCATGGCCGGTCATCCGGTTAATCAAAGAGTTGATTCCGAACCTAGGACGCTCACCCTCTGATGGAGTTGCTTCGGCCTGAACCGGACGTGCAGCAGCACCCGGTGCTTTGCTAACCGCTGCCTGCAATCGAGCCAGCGCATCCGGCGATGGTTCCCCTGCCAGCGGTGCACGTGGTGCGACAAAACTTTCGCGGTCTTCCATCTCAGCTTCGCCGCTCACTTCAACTTCCTGCTCCGGTGTCGGCACATATGCGGGCGGTGGCAGGCCGTCATCTTGTGCTGAGTCAGAACCTTCGGTGTCAAAGATGTCTTCCATCTGATCTTCCGCCGCTGCACGCTGAGCATCAAATGCGTTGAACAGGCTAGGTTCAGATTCAGTTGCGGCCACTTCTGGCTCAGACGCCATTTCTTCCTCTGCTGGCTGCGGCGCAATCTCAATCACCGGCTTCAGAGGCTGCGCCAGGCTGCGGCGCGGCACAGGAATTTCTGTATCAATCGCGCTGGCATCGATACCGGTCGCAACAACACTCACCCGCATTGTTTCTTCCATGTTGGTGTCCATGGTTGAGCCAACGATGATGTTCGCGTCCGCATCCACTTCTTCGCGGATCCGGTTGGCCGCTTCGTCCAGTTCAAACAATGTCAGGTCATGACCGCCGGTGATGTTGATCAGCACGCCTTTTGCTCCACGAAGGCTGATCTCATCGAGCAGCGGATTGGCAATCGCTTTCTCAGCCGCCTGGATTGCACGGTCTTCACCGCTTGCCTCACCAGTACCCATCATCGCCTTGCCCATCTCATCCATCACAGCGCGAACGTCTGCAAAATCGAGGTTGATGAGGCCCGGACGCACCATTAGGTCGGTCACACCTTTAACGCCCTGATACAGAACGTCATCGGCCATGCTGAACGCTTCGGTGAACGTGGTCTTTTCATTCGCCAGACGGAACAGGTTCTGGTTCGGGATGATGATCAGCGTATCGACCATCTTCTGAAGGGCTTCGACCCCCTCCTCGGCCTGCTTCATCCGCTTGTTGCCTTCGAACTGGAAAGGCTTGGTAACAACGCCCACCGTCAGAACACCCAGCTCACGCGCAGCCTGCGCAATGATCGGGGCTGCACCTGTTCCGGTACCGCCGCCCATACCAGCCGTGATAAAGCACATATGTGCTCCGGCCAGATGATCGACGATCTGTTCGATGTTTTCCTCAGCCGCCGCAGACCCGATGGTTGGCTTGGCGCCTGCGCCCAGCCCTTCGGTTACTTTTACGCCCAGCTGGATCCGGCTTTGTGCCTTGTTCTGGCTTAGCGCCTGCGCGTCGGTATTGGCCACCACAAACTCAACACCATCGAGCTCTTTATCGATCATGTTGTTGACGGCATTGCCGCCCGCCCCACCTACGCCGAATACGGTAATCCGGGGTTTGAGGTCCTCTTGTCCTGGCATCGTGAGGTTCAGTGTCATGCTCTGTCCGCCTGCTGTTGTCGCCCGCTTATGCGGGCCTTTTTCCGCCTGTATTCCGGTATTATTACCGTTCGTTACCCGTTACGTCACCCTAAAATCACGCCAAACACACAAAATATTGCATGTTTTTTCCGGCTTTGCGCGGTATTTTGCTCAAAACACCACATATCGGGGTTACCAGTTGTCCTTGAACCATTTTACAGCTCGCCGCAACGAACGCGCGGGGTAACGGTCCACCGGTATCTCAAAGTCCCACCATTCGTCTTGTGGATTAGCTGCAAAGAGGCACATTCCAACCGCACTGGCGAAGCCCGGACCGGTTGCCGCCTGTGGCAATCCATGCACCCGAAGCGGGCGTCCCAGACGCACCTGCTGCCCCAGAATGCGGCTCGCCAACCCGTCAAGCCCGGGGATCTGGCTGCCGCCACCTGTCAGCACAATCTGCTGACTTGGCAGGTAACCAAATCCTGCCGCATCAAGCCGCGCGCGCACCTCTTCCAATATCTCCTCGACCCGCGGCCGCATGATCCCAATCAGCTCTGCACGGCTGACGGTACGCCGATCGTGTTCCCAATCTCCGGTCTCGCCACCAATTTCGATCAGCTCACGATCATCCATCCCGGTGGCAACTACGCCGCCATAAAATGTCTTGATCCGTTCCGCTGTGGCCTGCGGAATTTGCAGCCCCATCGAAATGTCATTGGTCACGTGATCGCCACCGATCCGAACACTGTCAGAATAAATCATGTGTTTTTTAATAAAGATCGATACCCCGGCACTGCCACCACCAAGGTCAATACAGGCGGCTCCAAGCTCTTGCTCATCTTCAACCAGTGCGGCGTTCCCCGACACATAGGCCGAGCTTGCCAGTCCCGCGAGTTCAAGATCACAGCGTTTGACACAATGGGCCAGATTCTGAACCGCGACAGCATCGATTGTCACCATATGCATATCCGTAGACAACACCTGCCCCAGCTGCCCCCGCGGATCGCTCAGCCCGGTCCGGTGGTCCAGCGCAAAATTCACCGGCTGTGCATGCAGCACTTCGCGCCCTTCACCGTAAGCCGGCACGTCACAGGCGCTCAGAACACGGCTCACATCCTGTTCCGATACAACATGCCCTTCCAGCTCTACCTGCCCGGCCAATCCGTAGGACCGTGGACTGGCGCCCGAGAAGCAGGCAATGACATGATCCACCCGGATATTGGCCATCTTTTGCGCGGCCTGCAGGGCGGTACGAATGGCCCGCTCTGTTTCCTGCATCGCCTCGATCTCGCCAAACCGCACGCCCCGTGACCGTGTTGTGGCCGCGCCGATCACCCGAAAACCGGCCTGCCCCGCCATCGCGCCAACACCTTCGCCATCGTTCAACCGCTCGGTGCCATCAAACCGCAGCACCAGACAGGCAATCTTGGACGTCCCGACATCCAGCACCGCCACCACACCCCGTTGCATCGCTGCCTTGCGCATGTTCCGCATGGCCCGCTGGGAATCGTAAAGCTCGATCATTGTTGTTGTGCTCCCACCGTCAATTTTGTCACCCGCCACCAATCTTCAACGGCGCGCTCATTCATTCTCAAGGTTGGCCGATCGCTCAGCCGCATATCCACCACCACGATGTCGCGCTCCAGCATGTCCTGCACCTGGCTGAGCACGATCACGCGTTCTAGCGCTCGCACCGGGTTTTCCTCTGGCAGCAAGATCCTCTGACCTTCTTTCAGCACCAGATCCCAACGCCGTTCACCAATTCGGACAAGACCCAGCACATTCGCCTTTATCGGGGCCGCAGCCTCTAAAATCGCAATTGCCCCGGGCACGTCCTGATTGCCACCAGCCCCGGCAATCGCCGGCAGATCAAACCGCTCCGACCGGGCGTCCAACTCATCGGTAACAACGCCTTCAATATCGACAAGTGCCAGCCCGTCATGCGACCGCCAAACCACGACCGGCTCACGTTCGCTGACCTCCGCGACCAGCACGCCGCCTTGCCGCACCCGTACGTCTGCATCGGCCACGGCGGGCAATCCAACGATCATTTCGCGGACACTCTCAAGGTCCAGATCGAAAGAGCTCGCGGGCAGATCAAAGGGAAAAATCTCGCGGATATCTTCTTCGATTGACGGGCTTGCCCCTTCAATTGCCAGAAGATTGATCATGAATTCCGGGCGCGTTTCGATCTGGTGCCGGAAATCGGCAACCGCCAGCCGGATTGAATCCTGCCGGTCACGGTCTGACAGATACCCAGCCGCAATTGCAAAGGTCAGGCAGAACGGGATACCCACCCGCAACACTTTGCGAAACAACGGTGTCAGCATAAGCCGCTGAAACCTGTACGACCAGCGTGACGGCGCCGGATCGTTCGGTGTATCTGAATTCACCTGTTGCATGATGCCTCCTCAACCAACATGCGGCACAGCTCCGGAAAAGAAATGCCCACGGCCTGTGCCTGCTCTGGTGACAATGACGTGGGAGTCATTCCTGGCTGAGTGTTGGTCTCCAACAGCACAAGACCGGCCAACCCCTTTGTTTCATCCCAGCGGAAATCAGTACGGCTCATGCCCTGGCATCCCAGAACTTCATGCGCACGCACCGCAAAATCCATGCAGGCGTCAAATATCTCTTTTGGCAGATCAGCAGGCACCACATGACGCGACCCGCCTGTAGCGTATTTGGCGTGATAGTCATACCAACCGTCAGTCAGGATATCAGTCACGGTCAGCGCCCGATCGCCCAATACCGTTGTCGTCAGCTCCCGACCCGCGGCATATGCCTCGACCAACACCGTCTCGGGCATGTCATCGGACAGTTGCGGAGGACTGTTTGCCGCCTCATCCACGATGTATATGCCAACGGAAGAACCCTCATTATTGGGTTTCACCACATAAGGCGGCGGCATAACATGTCTGCGCATCACGTCACCGCGTGCAGCCAGTATGCTGTCAACAATCGGTAAACCGGCAATACGGTAGGCTTCTTTCGATTTCTGCTTGTCCATCGCCAGGGCCGAGGCCAGCACACCGGAATGTGTATAGGGAATTTTCAACCATTCCAGAATGCCCTGCACACAGCCATCTTCACCCCAACGCCCGTGCAGGGCATTGAACACAACATCGATAGACAATTCCGAAAGCTGCGCAGGCAGATCGGGGCCGGCATCGACCTCAATCACCTCAAAACCTGCATCCCTCAGCGCGGTGGCGCATTCGCGCCCTGACGACAATGACACTTCGCGCTCGGCTGAAATGCCACCCAATAACACCGCAACTTTGGGGGATTTCCTGCTCGAAATACCCACTTGTGCCTCAAAGTCCCGGGCCGTTTTCCGACCCATGTTTATTTATTTTAGCCTGTCTGGCCTACGGGGCTGGTTCGCCAACCCTCATGATTTCCCAATGTAACTCTATTCCGCTGTTTTGGAAAACCTTTTTTCGCACCTCTTCACCCAATCCTTCCAGATCAGCGGCGGTGGCCCCTCCGGTATTGACCAGAAAGTTCGAATGTTTGGGACTCATCTGCGCCCCGCCGCGTGTGGCACCCCGCATTCCGGCCTCGTCAATCACCTTCCATGCCTTAAGATCATGCACGTCATCATCGCGACCGGTACTGCTGAAACCTGCCGGATTACGGAACGTGCTGCCTGCCGTCCGCTCCTTGGTTGGTTGCGTTTCGTCGCGCTTGGCCAGCTGCGCCTCCATGCGTGCCATCAACTCATTGGGATCACCTTCCGGCCCTTCAAATACGGCCTCTGTGATCACCCACCCATCGGGCAGATCGGTCTGGCGATAGCGAAAATTCAATTCATCCGCGTTCAGTTGTACCACCTCACCTGTCCGCGTCACAGCGGTGGCCTGCACAAACACATCCGCCGTATATCTGCCGTAACACCCGGCATTCATCCGCACCGCGCCACCTACGGCTCCGGGAATTGTCCGCAGGAATGTCAGGTCCACACCCGCCTCTGCCGCGCGTCTGGCCACATGCGCATCCAGCGCCGCCGCCCCGGCAACAACCCGCCCTCCCTCAACACGAATACCGTTGAATCCACGCCCCAGCCGGATCACCACCGCACGCAGGCCCCCATCGCGCACAATAAGATTGCTGCCGACACCCATGGGAAAAACCGGGACATCCCGGTCAAGAGCGGCAAGGAATCCAGCCAGATCATCCCTGTCCGCTGGTTGAAACAACCAATCCGCAGGCCCGCCGACACGCAGCCATGTCAGATCGTCCAGAGGCCTGTCTGCGGTCAACTTGCCGCGTGGGGTGGGAAGGGGGTTCGTCATTCTTCAGCAGTTAGAGGAATCGACTGGTTTTGAAAACCGCTCACTCTTCCTTTTCTGCGTCGTTCAGTGCACGCCGCCTGCGCAACCAGCCAAATATCGCCCCGGGGACCAGCCCGGCCAGTGGTGGAGCGGCCAGAAATACCCAGAACAGGAAATAGCCCAGCCCGTCCCAGCCCTGCCCGGTTTGAGCTTTGATCAGCAGATAGGCGTTCACCACCAGCATCAGCAGAAGCAGAATGATCACCACGCCACCCATTCCCTGCCGGGCATTCCGCCAGCCCAGCCAGCCACCGCCCAGAAACAAAGCTATAGCGGCCCCGATTAGCAGTTCTATCGACATTGTCCGCGCCCCTTAACGCATCCGTTCCCGTATCAGTCCTGTCACGGCGCCCGTTACTGCACCGATATACCATGCCGGAAAAACAAATGTCGCCACCAGCTGCGCAGTCCCGGAAATCCAGCCTTTTAACGAGACCAGCACAACAACGATAATCACTATCAGTGCATATCCCAGCCCGCGCAATACTTCGCCTGCGCCCTTGTCGCCCGCTTTGAGGAATGAGCCAACAAAGCCAATCACCAGCGCCACTAAACAAGCCGCACCCAACAACAACCAGTCATTGCTGGTGATGGTCCCGCTCACTGTCCGACCAGACCACGCACCCAGCGACCCAGGTAGATCACGGGCCAGCGCAAAATGCTCATCGCAGCAATCAACACTGCCAGCCCCCACCAGGGGCCGTTTTCATAGGTGACATAGCCCAGCAACGGAATGCCAACGGCGATCAGTATATAAGCCCTGCGCCAGTAATTGTCCCGCGCCGGGATCATCGCCAAAAGATTTGCCGCCACGACCCAAACACAGGCCAGAATAAGTGAAAGTGTCATCAGGTCCCTTCCCTTTCAGGCGATACATCGCCCTGCCCCAAAAATTTCTTCGTATAAAACCGTACGGGCCTGCGGAACATTGAAAATAGTGCAAAAATGCCAAAACATCCGACCATCCAACCGAATTCCTGCCACAGCATCCAGATCAACACCGGTGCCAGCATCAACAGCACAATACCGGGCACAAACTGCCGCCGCATCGGCAGCATGGCAATTGCCGTCACCGCCAGAACCCAAAGACATCCCAATACCATTACTGTCATGCCAAACCTCCTGCGTTTCTCATGATTTCAACCTCTTAGGCAGCGCGTTTGCCCAGGCACTGATCGTGCCCGCACCCAGACAGACTACCATATCGCCAGGCCCGGCCTCTGCCCGGACCAGTGCCTCCAGATCATCTTCGTCTTTGATTGCCAACGCGCGTTTGTGCCCATGCCTGACCAGCCCGGCCACCAGATCATCGCGGCTTGCGCCTTCAATCGGGTCTTCGCCTGCTGCGTATACATCGGCGATGGCCACGACATCGGACTCGTTGAAACAAGCGCAGAACTCTTCAAACAGGCTGGACAATCGACTGTAGCGATGCGGCTGATGCACCGCGATCACCCGACCAGTTGTGGCCTGTCGCGCGGCTTTTAACACGGCGGTGATCTCAACCGGGTGGTGACCGTAATCGTCGATGACCGTGACACCATTCACCTCTCCCACTTTGGTAAACCGCCGGTTCACCCCGCCAAACGCGGCCAGTGCCTCACGAATTTCATCTGTCTTCATTCCCAGATGCCGCGCTACGGCAACCGCACTCAGCGCGTTGCTGACATTGTGATCACCGGGCATCGGCAAGATGCATCCCTCGATCACCAGGCCTTCGTTTTGCAGCGCGATATGAAAATGTGCGACACCACCCTGATAGGTCAGGTTGACAGCCCGCACATCAGCCTGGGCATTAAACCCGAATTTCACCACCCGCCGGTCTGATATCCGGCCGACCAGGGTCTGCACATCCGGATCGTCGGTACAGCACACGGCAAGGCCGTAGAACGGAATATTCGAAACAAATTCGTGAAACCCCTGATGCAACCGTTCCTCGGTGCCCCAATGCTCCATATGTTCAGGGTCAATATTGGTGACAATCGCAATCGTCGCAGGCAGCCGGTTAAACGTACCGTCGCTTTCGTCCGCCTCAACCACCATCCATTCGCCATCGCCCACACGCGCATTGCTACCATAGGCGTGAATGATGCCGCCATTGATCACCGTGGGATCAAACTTTCCATGATCCAGAACGGCTGCCACCATCGTCGTGGTGGTGGTTTTGCCATGGGTGCCTGCCACCGCAATGTTGGATTTCAGTCGCATCAGCTCGGCCAGCATCTCGGCTCGTCGTACCACCGGCAATCCACGCCTGCGCGCCTCGTCCAGCTCCGGATTACCCGGTTTAATTGCTGACGAGATAACAACAACCTCCGCCTCGGCAAGGTTCTCTGCATGCTGCCCCTCGTAGATCAGGGCCCCTGCTTCCGCCAGCCGGTCTGTAATTTTCGAACGCTTAAGGTCCGACCCCTGTACCACATATCCATGGTTCAACAGCACTTCGGCAATCCCGGACATCCCGATCCCGCCGATCCCGACAAAATGGATTGGCCCCACATCACCGGGAAGCTTGGTTGCTGCATTCATGTCGTTTCGGCCTTTCCTGCCAGCGCCTCGACCATATCGGCCAACACCTCCGGCGCATCCGGTTTCGCCACGCTATGTGCGGCAATTGCCATCTGTGCTGCTATCCCTGAATCGCATAATATCGCTGCGATCTGCTCTGAAAACGGTTCAACTTCCAACTCGGATTCCGAAACAATCACAGCCGCCCCGGCTTCGTTCAGTGCCCGTGCGTTGGCGCGTTGGTGATCGCCCGTTGCGTGCGGATACGGGATCAGAATCGCAGGACGGCCAATCACGCTGATATCGGCCACACTGGACGCACCCGCCCGGCTGATGATCAGCTGTGCTTCGCTCATCCGGCGCGGCACATCATCGAAAAATGACTCCACTTCGGCATCAATGCCCTGATCCGCATAAAACTGCGCCACCCGCACACGGTCTTCTTCGCGGGCCTGATGGCTGACCCGGATATGGCGCAACATCTCCAGAGGCAGCGCAGCAATCGCAGGCGGAACAACATCGCTTAATGCGCGTGCGCCCTGCGAGCCGCCAATCACCAAGACTGACATCGGATAGTCTCCGGGTGGAATATACCCTGATCCTGCCCGCTCAAGCACGCTGGCACGCACAGGATTGCCCACATGCACGCCCTCTGCGCCGTCGGGCAGATCTGTAGGCCACGTGCCACAGGCCACATGAGTGACCCGTCTCGCAAAGATCCGGTTCACCCGGCCCAGCACGCCATTTTGCTCATGCACCATCCGCGGCTTGCGCAGGATCCACGCCGCCACCAATGCCGGAATACTGGGATAACCACCAAACCCAACAATCACATCAGGCCGGTCGCGCATCATGCCAAACGAGGCGCCAATGATGCCCCCCAGAACACGCAACGGCACCAGCGCCTTGGCCAATACACCGCCCCGGGCAAAAGTCGCGCTTGAAATTTCCTCGATCTCAACGCTTTCGGGGAAACCCCCGGTATAGCGCGCACCACGCGCATCGGTGCTCAGCTTCACCCGCCAGCCCCGATTCAACATCACCTCAGACAGCGCTTGTGCCGGGAACATATGCCCGCCGGTTCCGCCCGCCGCGATGGTCAACAATGGCCGCGCTTCGCTCATCATCTACTCCGTAGGGTGGGCACCAACCCGCCTTCGCGCCGCATCACCCGACCCGGCCCCGCAGAATATCCCTGATCTCGCCCTGCGGCCGTGATCGGGTAAAGGCAAAGATCATGCCAACCGCAATCCCCCCCGCAATCAAAGACGATCCGCCATAGCTCACAAACGGCAGCGTCATTCCCTTGGCGGGCAGCAACCGAACAGCTACCCCCATATTGATCATTGCCTGCACGCCGAACATGGCCACCAGACCACAGCCAGCCAGCCGGATAAACGTATCCCGTTCGCGCATCAGCCGCATCAGAGACCGCACCACAATCAGCGCATAAAGCGCTATGATACACAGCACCAGGATCAGACCATATTCTTCCGCGGCGACCGCAATGATGAAATCCGTATGCGCATCCGGCAGGCTCCACTTCACCTCGCCTTCGCCGACACCAACACCAAAAAATCCACCCTCGCGGATCGCATTGGTCGCAAATCCCAGCTGTGTGTTCGGGTCCACATCCGGGCTCAGAAACCCGTCAATCCGGCGGGCAAAATGCTCTGAATTGGCATAGGCGAAACTGCCCACCGCCACGACGCACACCGCCATCCCGATCAGCAGCAGAATGGGCGCACCGGCCACAAAATACATCACACCCCAGCCAAACAGCACCAGACAGGCCTGACCAAAATCAGGCTGCATCGCCAGAAACCCGACAATCAGAAGGGCCAGCAATAACGACCAGCTTTTGCCCGGCGGGCCGTTAATTTCCTGACTGGCCGCCATCAGCCAGGCCGCGGCCACCACAAATCCGGGCTTCAGAAACTCCGACGGCTGCAAACTGGCAAATCCAAGGCTGTACCACCGCACCGCCCCTTTGCCGAAATCCGTGCCAAACCACGGCAACAGCATCAGCGCCACCAACGCCACCAGAAATCCCAGCACCGCCAGTCGCCGCACCAGCAGCGGGCCCATCATCGAGGTAATGAACATCGCACTCAGCGCTGCAAACCCGAAAATTGCCTGTTTTTCCACGTAGTAAAACGGCTCGAACCCGTTCTTTTCCGCCAGCGGAGGCGACGCGGCCAGCCCCAACAGAATGCCGATCCCGAACAGGATCAGCACACAGGACATCGACCATTTGTCAATCGTCCGCCACCATTTGGGAATAACAGGCTCACCGCCCCGCACCGGGACTGCCCCATAGACCATTTCCGTCATCGGAAAACCACCGCTCGCTGCCTCTGCTCTCGCCCCGTTTTCGGGGTCTTGGCCACAGTCTAGCAGGTGAATGGCCACGAGGGAAGCATTTCACGAGGCTCCGAACAACGCTTTGTGACAACCTGTCACGTACCGGATGTGCTATCATCGTTCCAATGACGGCACAAAAGCCATACGCGAAAAACAAACTGCTGACACTTGGTCTCGCAGGTTCCCTGCTGGCCACCTTGTGTTGTTTCACACCACTTCTGCCGGTCCTGCTCGGCGCCCTCGGCCTGACTGGCCTGCTCGCCACGCTATATAGTGATGTGGTACTTCTGCCGATGCTGGCCGGATTTCTCTCGCTTACAGGATACGCATTATGGCGACGAACCCGACAAAAGTAGAGCTAAGCTCAATACTGACCTGCCCCGACTGCGGCCATGTTGCGACAGAGGTGATGCCAACCGACGCCTGCCAATGGTTTTATGAATGCCGGTCCTGTCACACGGTTCTGAAGCCGCTCAAGGGCGATTGCTGCGTCTTCTGCTCCTACGCCACCGTCCCATGCCCGCCCATTCAACAGGGCGATTCCTGCTGCGGCCAGCACTCCACCACACCGTAGGTCGGGGTTTCACCCCGCCATTTACACCAGCGGCATTGCCCGGCTAAAGCCCGGCCTACCCCTTAACATTGAAATTCGGCTTACATTCACTCACACACCACCGCGGATAAAATCCAGACGATACGCCTTGCGCACATCCCGCGCCGCTTTCAGCCCGAATGAAATACCCCCTGCAATCTCCATGTAGGGTTTCAACGCCGGCACCGCATGCCCCGCCGCTGCGATTACCGCACTGGCGAATTGCGATCCGGCAAGCGCGGCATCAATTCCCAGACCATCCTTCTGCAATGATTGTGCAAATGCCGCCCCGCCCACAGCCACCTGAAGCACGTCTATCGCCGGGGCAAAGGGCTCAAACGCCTCACCCAGCACCAGCCCTCCGCCTCTTTCCAACCCTTCAAGCGCAAAACCGCCCAGCATGATCCGCCGGCCCTGCAGCTTGAGCTGGATCAGCTCCGCGGCCTTCTGGTCTTCATCCGATACCGGGTCTTCCGGCACAAGCGCACTGATCCCGCCCCCAACCAGATTGGTCCCTTGCGGCAACCCCGCCAATCCAAAACCGGGCAATACCGGATTAAACAGCGCTCCGGCCGCTGCCGGACCTGCGGGCTGTTCGCCGGTATTCCGGATCACTTCGCGGATATCCGGGTCGATACAAAACACCGTTTCCTCTGTGCCCAAGATATCCGGTTGATCCCCCGGTGTTTTAACAACAGGGTCTTCCTCTGCGTCCGGACGGGAAGAACTTTGTATGATATATGGCGCATCTGACATAGTCAGCTCCGATTGCAAAATCTGAACAAATACAATCATATCACGAAACTCGGTCGCGCCAAAGTATACCCTCACAACCAGCTTCCAATCCAAACCAATGCCCCGCAGCGCTTGACCCTGCACGCGGCTTAGGCCAAGGGGCAGCACATGCAGATCAACACTCTCATCCTCGGTGCCGGTGCCGCCGGCATGATGTGCGCGGCCCATGCGGGGCCGGACACGCTGATCATTGATCAGGCCAAAAAACCGGGCGAGAAAATCCGCATCTCCGGCGGCGGGCGCTGCAATTTCACCAACCTGCATTGCGGCCCGGACAATTTCCTGTCGGCCAATCCGCATTTCGCCCGTTCGGCGCTCGCCCGATATACCCAGTGGGATTTTATCGATTTGGTCGCGTGCCACGACATCGCGTATCATGAAAAAACCCTGGGCCAGCTCTTCTGCGACGGCAAATCCGTTCAGATCATCGATATGCTGCGTGCCGAAATGGCTGACGCGGGTGCCACCCTCTGGCTCTCCACCAGCCTCACCGACCTCTCTCATGACGGCACCCAATTCTCCGCCACGCTCGACCGCGACGGCATCCGCCACACGGTCACAGCCCGCAATCTCGTCCTCGCCACGGGGGGCAGATCGATCCCGGCCATGGGCGCCTCGGGCCTCGCCTATGACATCGCCACCCGCTTTGGCCATAGCGTCACCGAAACCCGCCCTGCCCTTGTACCTCTCACATTCTCGGACAAACGGTTTGCCCCGCTTTCCGGCACCTCCCTGCCGGTCCGCATCTCCAATGCCCGGACCAGCTTTGACGAGGCATTGCTTTTCACCCATCGTGGCCTGTCTGGTCCGGCGGTTCTGCAAATTTCTTCTTACTGGCGCGAAGGTGAAGAGATCACTATCAACCTCGCCCCTGATCTCCCGCTCTTCGACACGCTGCGCGACCAACGCCAGCTTCAGGGCCGGCACAACCTGACCACCGAACTGGCCCGCCACCTGCCGGCAAAACTAATCCAGCATCTGACACCGGAACTGTCTCTCAAGGGTAACCTCGCCGATCAGTCCGATGTCTGTCTCTCCGACCTGACAAGCACCCTGCACAACTGGACCCTTAAACCCAACGGGTCCGAAGGGTACCGCACCGCCGAGGTCACCCTTGGCGGCATCGACACCTCAGGGCTTTCATCCAAAACCATGATGTCCAACACCGTGCCTGGTCTTTATGTGATAGGCGAGGCCGTCGATGTCACCGGTTGGCTTGGCGGATTTAATTTCCAATGGGCCTGGTCATCCGGCCACGCCGCCGGTCAGGCGATCCGCGCCACCACCTGAAGCCACCAATTCCAACCTCTGGACCTCGGCATACAACCCCGGCTTCTTTCTTGCCTCAAATACCCAGATCCCACCCCGTGCAACCGCCACGAAAATATGGATTTGTGTGCATCATGTATTCAAGTGTCTCAAACAGGGCCGATCTTTGTACAAATCACATGTACAAATTGTACAAGCTGTACAAATTCTCAGCCCAGTTCGGCCCGCACCCGCGCCGTAAAGTCATCGCCGCGCTGTTCAAAGTTATCATACTGATCAAAACTCGCGGCAGCAGGGGCCAGCAAAACCGTCTCACCCGACGCTGCGTCCGCAACCGCACGGTGCACTGCTTCTGCCATCGTTGTGCACACTTCGGCTTCAACCCCCTCTAACTGCAGGGAAAAATTAGCCGCTTCACGCCCGATGACATAGGCTTTGACAACGTTGCCAAAACCGGGTTTCAAAGCCGACAACCCACCATCCTTTTCCAGACCGCCACAAACCCAACGGATTTTCCTAAAAGCTTTCAACGCCTTAAGCGCTGAATCCACATTTGTGGCCTTGCTGTCATTCACATAAGAAACACCATCTCGTTCAGCAATAATCTGGCTCCGGTGCGGCAATCCGGCAAAACTCCTGAACCCGTCTTCAACAGCCCTTGGTGCCAATCCCAACACCCGACACACCGCATAGGCAGCACAGGCATTCTGATGGTTGTGTTCCCCGGGTAAGCCTTTGATTTCTCTCAAATCTATCGATCCAACCTGACGACCCTTGCGGTACTCACTCAGATACCCTTTGCGGGCAAAAACGGCCCAGCCCGGTCCGGTCAATTTCCCCTCAACTGACACCCGGATCACCCGATCATCGCCAATCCCTTCGGACAATTGTCCGGCCAGAAACCGGCCCTCGGCCTCATCCACGCCAACCACAGCCCGGTCCGGGCCACCCTCGGCAAACAACCTGCGTTTGGCCGCAAAATACCCGCCAAGACCCTCATGACGATCAAGATGGTCCGCAGAAAGATTAGTAAAAACAGCGACATCCGGGGTTAATGCCCGCGCCAGCTCGGTCTGGTAAGAGCTTAGCTCCAACACCACCACTGCGCCTTCTCCCGGGGGATCAATATCCAAAACACCCTTGCCAATGTTCCCGGCCAACTGGCTGGATTTTCCAGCAGCTTCTAAAACATGGTGGATCAGCGCAGAAGTAGTTGATTTTCCATTGCTTCCCGTGACTGCCACCACCCGTGGTGCGGTTCCAAACCCATCCCAGTCCCCATTGGCGAAGGACCTGAAAAACAGCCCGATATCATTGTCTACCGGCACCCCGGCTTTCTCAGCCGCTGCAACAACCTTATGTGGTTCCGGGTAAAGATGCGGAATGCCCGGCGATACGATCAGGCGCACAATGTCTTCAAAAGCGCGGTCTTTGTTTAGGTCTTTGACCTCAAAACCATTTTCCGTTGCCATATCGCGCGTAGCCGGGTTGTCATCCCAGCAAACTGGCACCGCCCCTCCGGCCTCCAGCGCGCGCGCAGCGCTCAATCCTGATCGTCCCAATCCCAGCACCGCAACCCGCAGCCCGGCAAATCCGGAAACCGGGATCACGTGAAAACCTCATGTTTGTTCGTCACATAGGCCCCGGAATTGTAATTCAGCTCCAATGAGAAAAAACAGCTTTTGGGCAACGCAGATTTAATCACCCTTTCGACATCCGCCATCAATGCGGTTGTAAAGGCCTCGTCCCGATGTGGTTTTTCCAGTAAAGAAAGCGCCACAACCATATGGGAGTGATGGAAAAAATCCGTTGGATAGGCACGTCCCTTACACTCACCAGATCCCGCATCATGGCGCTGTATTGTCGCCTCGATCACAGCCAGCATCTCACCGGCATCAACCCCCAGATCGCTGGAATATGATAGTTCGGCATGCGGCACACCCGCTCTCCTATCTCACTTTCAGCGTGGCAAGGCCAATAATCGCCAGGATCAGGGCAATAATCCAGAACCGGATCACGATCTGCGGTTCCGCCCAGCCCTTTTTTTCATAGTGATGATGGATCGGCGCCATCAGAAAAACCCGCTTACCGGTGCGTTTGAAATACAGCACCTGAATGATCACGCTCATCGCCTCGACCACGAACAGCCCACCAACAATGGCCAGAACCACCTCATGTTTCGCGGCCACCGCAATCGCCCCCAATGCGCCTCCAAGGGCCAGCGATCCTGTATCACCCATAAATACCGCAGCGGGTGGGGCATTATACCATAAGAAACCCAATCCTCCGCCGGTTAAGCCCGCTACAAATATAAGAATTTCACCTGTTCCAGGCACGTAATGCACGTCCAGATACTCGGTATAATCCACACGTCCAACCGCGTAAGCGATAATGCCTAAGGCACCCGCCGCAATCATCACGGGCATGATTGCAAGGCCATCCAGACCATCGGTCAGGTTCACCGCATTCGCAGCGCCAACAATAACCACCATGGCAAACGGGATAAAAAAGAACCCCATGTTAATCAGGGTATCCTTGAAGACCGGCAGGGCCAGTTTGTATTGCAGCGGCTCAGGATGATACATCGTCGCCCAATAAGATGCGAGCCCCGCGATCAAAAAACCCAAAAGTAATCGTACCTTACCCGGAACACCTGATGTGTTTTGTTTGGACACCTTGGCGTAGTCATCGGCAAACCCAATCAGGCCAAAGGACAAGGTAACAAACAACACCAGCCAGACAAACGGATTGTCCAGCCGCGCCCATATCAGGGTTGAGGTCAGCAGCGCCCCCACAATCAGCAGCCCGCCCATTGTGGGCGTTCCCGATTTGGCAAAGTGGCTTTCTGGCCCATCATCCCGGATCGGCTGTCCCTTGCCCTGTTTGCGGCGCAGCACATTGATCAGTGGCGGGCCGAACAGGAATCCAAAGAACAAAGCTGTCAGAAACGCCCCGCCTGAACGGAAGGTTATATACCTGAAAAGGTTGAAAAAGTCACCGCCATCTGACCACGCGGTCAACCAATATAACATCTAAGCTTCCTCTTCATCGCGGGCCAGTTTGCGCCCCACTTTGCGCAGGGCATCAACCACCAGACTCACGCGGCTGCCCTTCGACCCCTTGACCAGAACGATATCGCCTGCGTCTACCATATGATGTATGCGGCCTGCCACCTCTTCGGCGGTCTCTGCCCATTCTCCACGACGGTTGTCAGGCAAAGCCTGCCACAACGCCCGCATTCGTGGCCCAACGCAATGCAAAACATCAATGTCATTCATCGAACCTAACCCTGCCAAATCCGCATGAAGCGACATTTCATCAGGTCCAAGTTCCAGCATGTCCCCCAAAATCGCAATTCGCCTGCCACGCGCGATACGGCCAACTGCATCTATCGGTGTCTTTGCCGCCAGAACTTCAAGTGCAACCGTTACCGACGTCGGATTGGCATTATAGGCGTCATCAATCAGTTCCAGCGTGAGACCCTCTTCACCCGGATCAAGCTGTAGCGTCTCAACCGCGCCACGCCCAGCCGGCGGGCGCCATTTCCCCAGCGAAATCGCAGCCCGGGCAATATCCAAACCAAGCGCGTCTGAGGCCGCCAGAACGGCCAAACCGTTCATGGCAAAATGCCGGCCCATGCTCATGATTTTAAAAAGAAGTTTCTCATCGTCGCGCGCTGCTTGCACAATCGTGCACCCTTCGGCCAATGTGGCCTGCAGCATGCGGAAATCGCCATTCTCACCAAAACTCAGCAATTTTGCGTGCCCGCGCAATGCGGCTTGCGTCAAAACCGGTGTCGTGTCCAGATCGGCATTTACCACCGCTACGCCTCCGGCTTCCAGCCCTTCGAAAATAGCAGCCTTTTCCTCGGCGATGCCTTCAATTGCGCCAAAAGCCTCCAGATGTGCCGCCGCGACCGTCGTGACCATCGCCACATGCGGGCGGGCCATTTTCGCCAAAGGGGCAATTTCACCTGGGTGGTTCATCCCGATTTCAATCACTGCAAATTCAGTATCCACCGGCATCCGCGCCAGTGTCAGCGGAACGCCCCAGTGATTGTTATAACTCGCCTCAGCGGCGTGGGTTTTGCCCTGATCTGACAGGACGTCACGCAGCATTTCCTTGGTTGATGTCTTACCAACCGATCCGGTCACCGCGACCACGCGCGCCGCCGTTCGTGCGCGTCCGGCCCTGCCAAGCGCTTCCAGTGCCGCCTGCACATCATCAACGATCAACAATGGAGCATCTTCTGCCACACCATCAGGAACCCGGCTCACCAATGCCGCAGCAGCGCCCTTATCCAAGGCTTGCGCGACAAATTCATGCCCGTCCCGCACATCCTTGAGCGCCACAAACAAATCACCGGGCTCTAGCGTGCGTGTGTCTATCGATACGCCAGTCGCACTCCAATTCCGCCTGCTTCGCCCACCAGCGGCCGCAATCGCATCAGCCGCTGTCCAGAGCGTCATGCCAGGCCTCCGTCAAGCGCCGCGACGGCCACGCTGGCCTGCTCAGTATCATCAAAGGGAAAGACATCATCTCCGACAATCTGCCCGGTCTCATGACCTTTGCCTAAAATCAAAAGCGCATCTCCGGGTCCAATAGCATCCACCCCACGCAGAATGGCCTCGGCACGGTCTCCAACTTCCAGCGCATCCGGACAACCCTTCATCACTTCCCCGCGAATTGCGGAAGGGTCCTCACCACGCGGATTGTCGTCAGTAACGATAACGCTGTCGGCGAATTCAGCGGCGGCGCGGCCCATTTTCGGGCGCTTGTCTGAATCCCGATCGCCGCCCGCCCCGACAATTGCCACCATCCGGCCCATGACATGCGGGCGCAATGCTGAAAGCGCTGTGGAAACGGCATCGGGCGTATGGGCATAATCCACAAAAACCGCCGCATCGTTTTCCCGAGTCGCGGCCAACTGCATCCTGCCCCGCACGGTGCGCATATGTGGCAAGGTTTCAAAAACACGTTGCGGATCACAACCCGAGGCAATTGCCAGTCCGGCGGCCAATAACAAATTCTCCCCCTGAAACCCTCCGATCAAAGAAAGCCGCACCTGCCGCGCCTCTCCGTGCCAGGCAAACCTGATTTCCTGGCCTGTAGCCTCAAACCTCTGGGCCTGCAATTCTAAATCGCACCCGGCTATGCGCCCGACAGTCAGCACCTCCTGCCCACGCGCATGTGCGATATTGGCCATTTCCGGCCCTCGCGGATCATCCACGTTGATCACCGCCACGCCGTCTTCGGATAAAACCCGGTCAAACAATCCCGCTTTGGCCGCGAAGTACTCGTCAAACGAGGCGTGATAGTCGAGGTGATCCTGCGTAAAGTTGGTAAATCCCGCTGCGGCCAAATGAACACCGTCCAATCGACGCTGCTCCAGCCCATGGCTGGACGCCTCCATTGCGGCGTGTGTAACGCCTGCAAGCTCTGCTTTATGCAGGGTGCTGTGCAGGGTAACCGGCTCTGGCGTGGTATGTGCTAGTGGCGCCTCATACGCCCCTTCAACCCCTGTTGTACCCAAATTGATGGCCTCAAGGCCCAGTTCAGTCCAGATTTGCCGGGTAAAGCTGGCAACCGAAGTCTTACCATTCGTGCCAGTCACGGCGACCATGGTCTCGGGCTGCGATCCAAACCACAGCGCCGCCGCATAGGCCAGAGTTTGCCTTGGGTCCTCGGCCAAGATCACCGCGGCCTCGCTCTGTTCTAGCTCCTGATGCGCTATTTCCGCGCCTTTTCCGTCCGTCAGGATCGCAGTGGCGCCCATCCGCAGTGCATATTGAATAAATTCACCGCCATGCACCCGCGTGCCGGGCAGGGCCGCAAACAAAAAGCCGTCTCGCACCTTGCGGCTGTCAACAGCCAGCCCCGAAACCTCGGCCTTGCGTCCCGACAGCGCGGTCAGCCCCAATTCTGCAAGTGATTTAGACTGCCCCGCCACGTCGTGCCCTTTTGGCTTAGTTTGATGTGAGCGTTATACCAGTCAATTGCCCGGGTTCAACGTCCGGTCTCATTCCCATGAGCGGTGCAACGCGACGAATGATTTCGGCCGCAACAGGCACCGCAGTCCAACCCGCTGTCCGGCGCGGCTCACTCCCTGATGTCTCAACCGGTTCGTCGAGTGTGACCACAAGTACATATTTTGGATCATGCGCCGGGAAAATACTGGCAAATGTGGCAATAACCTTGTCATCGTAGTATCCGCCGCCACGTTCCTTTGGCTTGTCGGCCGTGCCGGTTTTTCCACCCACCGCATAACCGGGTACCTCGCCGAGGCTGGCCGTGCCATCCGTGACAACCTCTCGCAGCATCGACACGGCAGCAGCCGCGGTTTGCTCTGACATCACAGCGGGCCCAAGCGTGCTATGGCGTTGTTTGACCAGTGTCGGAACAACACGGTGGCCACCATTTGCAATGGTTGCATAGCCCGTCGCCAGATGCAGCGGACTTATTGACAGTCCGTGACCATATGAGATGGTCATCGTCGAAAGCTCTGACCAGTTCGGCGGCAACAGCGGTTTTGCCTTTGCCGCTTCTACAATTTCCAGCGGAGTTGCATCAAAGAAACCAAGCGCCTGCAGGAATTCCTTTTGCCGCTTCTCGCCAATCATCTGGGCGATACGTGCGGTTCCGATGTTGGATGATTTGACTATCACTTTAGTCGCCGAAAGCTCTGCACCATAATTGCGGAAATCACGTATCTTGTGCTTGCCCCAGGTCAACGGCCCTTTGGTGTCGATCATGGTCGCAGGATTAATCAGGCCAATATCCATCGCCTGTGCAGCCGCAAAAATCTTAAATGTCGAACCCAGCTCGTACACCCCTTGAACCGCGCGGTTAAACAGCGGGCTGTCGGAAGGGTTGCCTTCGGTCGGAGGCTGCGGGCGGTCGTTGGGGTCAAAATCGGGAAACGATGCAATAGCAATAATTTCCCCGGTTTCCACATCCATCAGAACACTTGCCGCACCTTTGGCATTCATTAGCTTCATGCCACCCCAAAGCACACGCTCGACCGCGGCCTGCACCGACAAATCAAGGGACAGCGCCAGCGGTTCGTGGCCCTTGGCAGGATCGCGCAGACGGTCGTCGAAATACTTCTCGACACCGGCCACACCAATGACTTCCGCCGCATGCACACCCTCGCGGCCAAATCCGGCGCCTCCCAGAACGTGGGCGGCAAGCCTTCCATTGGGATAAAGACGCATTTCACGCGGACCGAACAGCAATCCCGGCTCACCAATGTCATGCACGGCCTGTTTTTGTTCTGGGCTGATTTTCTTTTTCACCCACAAGAATTTACGCGATCCGGTGAAATCCTTGATCAACCGGTCACGGTCCAGATCAGGGAAGATATCAACCAGCCTGTCCGCCGCACGCTCTGGTTCGATCAACTGATGTGGTTGAGCATAAAGGGAATGCGTTTCAAAATTCGTCGCCAGTATACGCCCTTTGCGATCCACAATATCCGCGCGCTGCGCAAGTATGTCGGCACCTGCTACACTGGCCCGTGGCTCTGCTGGCTCGGAATTTGCCAGAACGCCCATGCGCCCACCGATCAACGCAAATGCACAAAAGAAGAAAACCCCAAGAACCAGCAAACGCCCCTCTGCCCGCATCCGGGCACGGTCGCGCATTTCCTCGTGGCGAATGCGAATGTTTTCGCGTTCAATTGCATCGGGGTTCTCACCCCTGGCCCGGGCCTGAAGGATTCGCGCGAGCGGACGTAATGGGGTGCGGATCATGGAAAGGCCTCGTCTTTTAGATCATCCAGCTCATCCAGCCCGGATACATCCACAGGATTGGTGATCGGCAACGGATCTTCTGGCGGGTACCCCACCTGATCAACCTTGCCAAATTGGTAGGGCTGCAGGGGCAACAGCCCCAGCTCGCCAAAATTGATCTCGGCCAGATCACGCAAACGATCAGGCCGGTTCAGATAGGCCCATTCTGCGTTCAGTACACGCAATCTTTGGCGCGACTGACCGATTTCCACTTGCAACTTTTCGGCGCGCGATTGTGCTTCCTGCGTTTTGTAATTTTCGTGATATGCCCAAAATGCCAGCCCAATCACGGCCAACGCAGATAGGATCAAAAACAAACTGCGCATCAGGTCCCCCGTTTCAGTTGCGGCATACCAATAGCCCGCAATTCCGATGGCTCCGCCGGAGCATCCGTGCGGATCGCCACGCGAAGCTTAGCACTGCGGGCGCGTGGATTAACGGTCAACTCCTCCGCATCCGGGCCAATCGCTTTGCGGCTTTTCAGTTCAAATTGCGGCTTTTTCTCTGCAATCTCTGGCGCATGACGGCTTCCACCCCCACCGCTTGCCGATTTGATCTGCAAAAACCGTTTCACCATCCGATCCTCGATCGAATGGAACGTCACCACAGCCAGTTGGCCACCCACAGAAAGTGCACGCTCAGCTGCATCAAGTCCCGCAGCCAGCTCTCCGTATTCGTCGTTCACGGCAATCCGAATCGCCTGAAAGGTTCGTGTCGCCGAATGTGCCTGACCCGGCTTTGAACGAGGCAGGCATTTTTCAACGATTTCTGCCAGCTGAAGGGTGGTCTCGATAGGCGCAAGAGCCCTTGCTTTCACAATCGCCCTGGCAATTCTTCGGCTGGCACGTTCTTCACCGTAAAGGAACAGAATGTCCGCCAATTCGGCCTCGTCAGCTTCATTGACCACATCGGCGGCAGACGGCCCGTCCTGGCTCATCCGCATGTCTAGCGGGCCATCGCGCATAAATGAAAATCCGCGCGCTGCCTGATCTAGCTGCATAGACGAAACACCCAGATCCAGCACGACACCATTCACGTTGCTGGCATAGTCATCAAGTTGCGAAAACGTGCCCAAGACCGGCTCAAACCGACCTTCATACTCCCCGGCCCACCCTGCCGCCATGTCATGCGCCAATGGATCACGATCTACACCAATCACTTTCTCCGCACCGGCATCCAGCAATGCACGTGTATATCCGCCGGCCCCAAGCGTGCCGTCGATCCATACGCCGATGACAGGCGAAACCGCCTTGATCAGCGGACGCAGCAAGACAGGAACATGCGGTTGGGTTTCGGCGGCGTTGGCAGCAACAGCCATCCGTTAGTCCCCCTTCACCCCATCAAGATAGATGAGCGGATCAAAATCTTCCGGCAGATCATCCAGCCAGGCCTCGGTCTTCGAGAGCTCCTCAGCCTCGTATGTCTCAGGCTTCCAGATCTGGAACGTATCACCGGCTGCGATAAAGAACGCCTCGCCTTCCAAGTCAATTTTCTGCCTTAGCTTTGCAGGCAGAACCAGCCGCCCGGTCTCATCGACATTTGTAGGAAAGGATTGTCCATGAAACAGGCGCTGCAGCATCTTACGCTCCATTGACCCGCGCGGCAGGCTATCAATCTGGTTATCCACCTGATCGATGGCCTCAACCGTATAGCATTCAAGGTAATTCCGGCGATGGTCGCCATAGACGATAATCAGATCGGGATTAAGGCCCTCGGTCCAGTTCGGGTCTGACGCTTCAAGTACACGGCGAAAAGAGGCCGGAATTGACACCCGTCCCTTACCATCCACCTTATGGTGGCTTTCACCTCTGAACCTGCGGCCCACTGTCCCTTGGGTCCTTTCTATTCGTGCCCCCCCGAAAACGAAACGGCGGATTGAGCTGCTGCCACTGCCCAATCCGCCGCCCTCGTCCCGCTGTGCGGGTGTCCGACTGCGCGCGCCACCTGGGGGGATGTCTGCTCGCCCGCGCGCCGGATCTCTAATTTGATGAAAGCGGGTGCCTGTATGAAACCTGACTTAGGAGATTTGTTTCGGGGTCTTTTGTCGCCCCTTTTGTCTTCCCGTCCTCATCGTAGGTATAGGGATGACATGGGAATTCATGGAAATCAACTGATTTTTACACCACTTGACCACATTATCTTGTTTTTGAGCACCTTGAAAAACTAGATGATGTGGTGAAAAAGGTTAAATTTGCGCCCCATGTAGATATTGATAGAAATTTACACACCATATATAGTATTACATATGACTTCCAACAAAACTCCCATAAATTCCCGTAATTTTTCAAAATGTTCTACGCCAAGCAGCAAAACAGGCAAAATACACACATTCTCCGATCACAAAAAGCGTTGAAGCACAGGTGATTCGCCGCGAAAACATCTCGTTTCCCACGACTTCCCATAACAACATAAATTTTTGGAATGAATTAGGGCCAATCCGGCCCTTGCAGGTACCGGCGCGCGCACGCCGGTACCAGGATCACTATCAGATCAGGCGTTCACATCAACAACAACGCGGCCCTGTACCTGTCCTTTGAGAATATCAGCCCCCAACCCAGGCAAATCAGCCAGAGTTGCCGGGCGGATCATCGCCTCCAGCTTGTCCATCGGCAGGTCGAACGCGATCCGTTGCCACGCCCGCACACGGTTGTCATAGGGTTGCATCACGCTGTCGATGCCCAGCAGGTTCACCCCGCGCAGCAGAAACGGAATAACCGTCGCCGGAAGGCCCGCACCGCCGGCAAGGCCAACAGCAGACACCGATGCGCCGTACTTCATCTGACCCAACACCCGGGCCAGCATCGCACCACCCACGGCATCAACGCAGCCGGACCATGTCTCAGCTTCCAGCGGGCGCTTGGTGGTCTCATTGATCTCCTCACGCGCCACAATCTGTGTTGCCCCCAGAGCCTTCAGATAATCCGCACTTTCCGGACGTCCGGTGACGCCGGCCACTTCATATCCCAGATTGGCAAGGATGGCGGTCGCCACGGACCCCACCCCTCCAGCTGCCCCAGTCACCAGAACCGGGCCGTTGCCCGGCTTCAGCCCATGATCTTCAAGCGCCATCACCGCCAGCATAGCGGTAAAACCTGCGGTTCCCACTGCCATCGCCTGACGTGCATCAATCCCATCCGGCAGCGGCACCAGCCAATCGCCCTTGACCCGCGCCTTCTGCGCATAGCCGCCCCAATGCGCCTCACCTACGCGCCAGCCGGTCAGCACCACCTTGTCACCCGGTTTATACCGGTCATCGTCGCTTGCCTCGACCGTTCCGGCAAAATCAATGCCCGGCACATGCGGATAGTTACGAACAAGTCCCCCTCCCGGCCCGATGCACAGACCATCCTTATAATTCACCGTCGAATACTCGACCGACACGGTCACATCACCTGCCGGCAAGTCATCAACCATTATCTCTTTTACCGCCGCTGAGGTTTTCCCACTTTCTTCGTCTTTTTCGACCACCAATGCGTTGAACATGTCATTCTCCTTTTGCCGAAACAGTCTCCTGCTTCTTTCTTGTTCAAAATACCCCGGGGGTTTGGGGGCTGGCCCCCAATCCGCTCCGGTCTCAGTTCCAGAAAGATGCCTGCACCACCGCGCGATGCAGGCCATCTTGTGTTTCGACCTCAACTACGGTTCCAGCGTCCCAATGGCTGCTGGCGACCATGCCAATCGCAACATTGGTCTCAAAATCGGGAGACCACGTTGCACTGGTAACCTGTCCCACAACACAACCTGCCGCATAAATCGGCCAGCTCCTGTCGCAAGCAGGTATCTCACCATCAATTGCTATGGGCCGGATCATCCGCGCAATGCCTGCGTCCAGTTCTTCCTGCAAAGCACGGCCACCGAAACATGTAGCCAGCTGCGAGACCTGAACATATTTTCCCAATCCGCATTCCATGGGGGAATTGTCCCGCGTCATATCGTTTCCATAGCTGAGCAATCCGCTTTCAATACGCTCGATCAGGTTGGGGCCGCCTGCCTGCACTTCCAAATCTTCCCCCGCGGCGAACAAAGCCCGCCATAACGGCATGCCGTATTCGGAACCCTCAACGTAAATCTCGAACCCGCCCTGCTTTGAATAGCCCGAGCGAGAGACCATGAAATTCTGCCCTTCGAACGCAAAACGCCGGCAGCCAAAGAACCGAAGCGCGCGCACTTCTTCGCCAAACACCCGCGCCATCAGATCGTCGGATTTTGGGCCCTGTACTGCCAATGGTGAAACATCGGGTTCGCTTACATCGACGTCAAAGCCATTGCAGCCTGCCACGGCAAGCACCCAGAGCAGAAAATCGCTGTCAGCAATAGATATCCAATAGGTGTCCGGGCCCGCCTGTAACAGAACCGGATCATTCAGCATTCCACCGTATTGATCGGTCACCGGGATATAAAAACACCGCTCAGGTGAAAGTTTTGAGATATCGCGTGGCGTCAGTATCTGGATCAGCTTTGCAGCATCCGGACCCTTGATCTGCACCTGCCGCTCACAGGACACATCCCAGACCTGGACATGGGTCTTCAGATGGCGGCAGTCGAACTGCGGATTTTCAAATGCGGTTGGCAACAACATATGGTTGTAAACCGTATAAGCTTTGACACCTTCGGCTTCGACACCATCAGAAAAGGGCGTGCGCCGCACGCGGCGTGAAGGAGCGATCATGGCCATGCGCTCAGGTCTCCGGCAAATAAAAGAGGTCGCTCACCGGCGCCTCGAAACCCGCCGATGTCAGCATCTGGTGCAGCTGACCGCGGTGGTGGGTCTGATGGTTAAACATATGGGTGACACAGAGGGCGATGGTCTTGCACACCTCGCGCCCAAGTGCCATCGACTGCCAGGTCAATTCCCCCGTCAGATCCACCGCACGTACAGATTCTGCCCAGTGGCTGATTTTCCCGTCAAGATGCTGTCTCTCCGCATTCCATGCGGCCAAAGTCGGACACATATCCGCGCTTTCCGGAATTCCAACGTCCGGGGCCGTTACCGAGGGGTCAAACCGGCTCATCCAAATCTGGTCTCCCCAAAGCAGGTGGCTCAGCGTGCCTAGGATCGAGCCAAAAAATGCCCCCCTTTCAGCACGCAACGCCTCAAGCGAAGCACCTTCAAGCGCTTCGTTCAACTGGCTGTTCTGCCATGCGTTATATCGCGCCATCGTTCGGCAATATTCTGGGGTGATCATCGGGCTTTTCGCTCAATTCGGGCCTTTCCAGTCGATCGGGCAGATCTCTGCGGATTTTCCGCCGAAATCCCACATCCGGCCGTAGTCACGCACCCTGGATTTTAGTCCTCTCGCCGCAATAATGTCTGGACCCATCCAGTATTTGGTATTTGTCATCATCACCGGATGATCCGGCGACGACCCTTCCAGCATCTCAATCTCACCAGAAATCTTGCGCCCGACATACAGCCCCCGACGCTTGCCTTCGCGGACGATCTCCACCTTTTCACGTTCTGCTCCGATGATTTCGCTAACCAGCATCGTGAACAGGCCCGTGGTGCCACCCGCCTGACCCGAAAATATCTGCAGAATGCCGTTATAGGCCTTGCCGCTGGCGCGTTCATCCACGTAGGCCGCTACTTTCCAGTCGCCTTCGGCCATCCGGCCCGGGATCTCGACCATCAGACCGATGTTAAGACCTGACAGGTCTTCACCCTCGAAATGACCCTCATCAATAGCAACTGCCATCCAGGCCTTACAATCGCCCTCTGTCGGCGGGTGTTTACCCAGGCTGACCACACAGGGACAAAACACCGTGCAAGAGCAATTCATGAAAAGCTCACCCTTGATTGCCCATTCCGTCGGCGACATCTTGCGCCGCTTGGGGTTGGCCATCCGGTTATCGATCCGTTGTGAAATCGGAAGCTTGTCTGCATCCGGTCTGCGTTTGATCGCCATTTGTTATCCTCCCATAACCAGCGGCCAGACCAGAACGCCCATGCCACCAAAAATCAAAATGCCACCCATTGGCCGCGTCACATGATGCCCAATCTGTGGTAATTTTTCTATCACCATGAACAGCGTCGCGAGGCCCATCCATAACAGGCTCATCACCCCGCCAACAAATCCAAGCGCCATAAAGCCCCAGCAACAGCCCACACAAAACGCGCCCAGCCCCACGCCCATCCGAAAACCGCCGATCGCTCCGGTGCGCCATTGACCCAGAAAGTAGCTCATCGGGCTGTGACACACGCCGTGGCAAATCTCTTTGACGCGGGTGAACTGGAAAACTCCCACGACAATCAACAACCCGCCCGTGACCAGCCAGGATTGTGCTATGCCCAACATGTCCACGATACCGCCGAACAACAGACCCAACTGAACTGCCGTAATCAGCGCGGCAAAGCCAACCCAAACCACGGCATAACCCGCCAGCACACCCAGCCAGCCAGCGCGCGACCCGTTGGCGCTTGTAATCAGATCGTCGTAGGCCCGCAGAGTGGGCACCAGTGTTGGCAGCATCATCGCCGCCATCATCAAAGCCCACATACCGAACAGCGGAACAAAGCGGGTCATAGGCATATCCATCATCATGCCGCCCGACATCCCTTTGCCAGAACTCATGTCCCCCGACATTTCCATTTCTGCGCCCATGCCGCCGTCTGAACCCATCCCCGTTTCCGAACTCAACGTCGGCATCATCTGCGAATCGGAAATCGGACGCCCGAACAGATCAAGATTCATCGTTGTGGCCATCGAATACATCATCCACCACGCCATCAGAATGGCCACGAAAAATCCCAGCCAGAACACGTTCCTCAGCGATGTATCCCAGAAACTGCGCATGCAATTTATCTCCGACTCAACTCTTGCCTTTAAAATGTCAGACATTTAAATGTAAGACAAATGAAAACTGACCCAAAATCCAAGGCCGATCTGTCCGCGCAAATCGCCAAAGCGATCCGCGACGCGATCATCGAGGGCCGCATGATCGTGGACGAACGCCTGCCGTCCGAAGCTGAGCTGTCTGAGCAGTTCAACGTATCCCGTCCAACCGTGCGCGAAGCCCTTAAAAGACTGGCCGCTCAGTCCCTGATCCGGACACAGCGTGGCGCCTTTGGCGGGGCGTTCGTCAATCGCCTGTCCTACGAAGAAGCTTACGGCCAGCACATCACCACCTCGACGCTTTTGCTCAGCATGAACGGCGTCAATTTTGATGTCGCCTGCGAGGCGCGATACGCACTGGAACGGGCCTGCACACCAATGGCCGCCGCACGCCGCGACCCGGACCACCTGGCCACGATGCGTGCCGAGATTCACCGGCAGGCACAGCCGGGTTTAAGCGACGAAGGCTTTTGCGCCTCAGATGTCACGTTTCACCGCGCATTGGTCGATGCGGCGGGAAACCCTGTGCTCAGCTACCAACTGGCTGGCGCGGTTGAGGCGATGCAACCCCTGATGAATATGATAACCTTCACTGCTCGCTCGCGCGGTGAGATCGTCACCCTGCACACCCGCATCGCCGACGCGATTGAGGCGCGTGATGCAGACGCAGCAGAGATTGCCTTGCGTGAGCTGGAAACTTACACATTGCATCTGGGACGTGACGTCATGGCCGCACGGGCGCAAAACTCCTGATCTTTGCACCTTCTGGCTATTCACGCTATTCAGAGATGGGTTCAGATCGTCAATGACAAAGCGGAGATACATCGCTTTACCATCCCTCCAAAATTGCGGAAAGGTGTGTACGCTCACCCGCCTGTTCACCCCGTAGAAAACCCGATGGAGCTTATTAAGCTCTCGATAAAGAGCGGGAGCGAGAGGAAAGAAACCAACGGGTTGGATTGAAGAAAATTGGACGGGGCTGATGACAGCTCTGACCCAATTTCAGATTCTTACTTTATGCCGGCTTGACGCCGGAGACGACAAAACTTGGCATCGGTACAGCTAATTCCCCGTCCGATTCAAATTGGGTGATTGCGTCTGCAACATCTGTCTGAATTGCATTGCAAATTTCGTTTGTCTGTTGGTCCATTATAATTGGGGTGCGCACACTGAATTGAAGAAATTCCTCCCAAAAGCCATCGGCAGAATTCGCGCAGAAGACAGAGGGTACAGGGCTCACTTCTACATCTATGAATCCGGCTTCCGCAAGTTTCTCTCGGCAAACATCGTGATCAGAATATGCAAAGGCATCAGGTGATGGAGGAACTTTGTTCATGTCAGCGTGCTTCATTATCGCGCCAAAGACGCAAGAGAAAAGCGGTGAGTCTTTTGGTGCCGACCATTGGCTAAAGGCATAACGTCCACCGGGTCGCAGAACTCGAAATGCTTCTCTGAACGCAAGTAAAGGGTCGGTAAATGGAACACACCAAAATTGCAAACGACCGCATCATAAGAAGCATCCGGGTCTTCGAGCGCCAATGCATCACCTTCTTGAAAAGTCAGACGAGGAAAGCGTTGCCGAGCAATTCTTACCATGCCTGGTGCGAAGTCAATTCCCTTTGCAGTGGCGCCAATTGCGTCCGCCGCCCCAGCCGCAAAACCGGGGCCTGAACAAATGTCGAGAATGCTAAGACCAACTCGCGCTCGCACTCCTGAAAGCAACGCTGGTATAGTTTGTGTTGTAACACGAGCGGTGAGCCCTTCATAAACCTCTGCGCGCTGGTCCCACCCTTCGAGCTCCTGCGTCCTGAATTCTGCAAAAGACATTCACTCCTCCGTTTTAGTTTCGACCTTCATCGTCAGGATCGACGATCCCTCCCATGATTGAAGGAAGGTTAGCACGGATCCTTTAGGGCATCGAATGACGGCTTCGCCCACTGTGTTGCCAATAGCAGTTTAAATAGAAACCTCTTAGACAAACCAAAGCCTTGTAGGCTTCAATCGTTGTTTATCTAAACTCGGTGTAAGACTCTCAACCGAAACACAGGTTTCTTTACCCCACCAACTTGTCTAGCTTTCGCCTGTGAACAAAATTTCCGGGAATGAGGCTGACATGGACACGTATTATGATCTTGGCGCACACACCTTTCCAGTCACAACCAGCTCAGAAGACGCTCAGCTGTGGTTTGACCGTGGCCTGATCTGGACATTTGCTTACAACCATGAAGAGGCCATCGCCTGTTTTGAAAAAGCGATAGAGGCCGATCCCAATTGCGCGATGGCATATTGGGGTCTCGGGTATGCGGCGGGACCCAATTACAACATGCCGTGGCACCTCTTTGATAAGAAAAACCGCTTAAAGGCGCTCACCACCGGGTTTGACGCCGCCAACTCGGCCATGGACAGGATCGGGGGCACCAAAGATTGGGAGGCCGCGCTGATCAAAGCGCTCGCCGCGCGCTATCCCCAACAGGAACTGATCGATGACATGTCGGTTTGGAACGACGACTTCGCCGATGCGATGCGCGAAGCTTTCAATCAGCACCCTGACAATCCGGAAGTGCGCACTATCTTTGCCGAGGCCCTGTTGAACCGGACCCCCTGGCTCATGTGGGATCTGAAAACAGGCCAACCCGCCGAAGGCGCCTCGACCCAGGAATGCCGCGATGTTCTGGAATATGCGCTGGACAACATTCCCACCACCATGACCCATCCGGGCCTCCTGCACCTTTACGTGCACCTGATGGAGATGTCGCCCTTTCCGGAAAAAGCACTCAAGGCCGGCGATGCTCTGCGCACGTTGGTACCGGATGCTGGTCACCTGATCCACATGCCCACACATATTGATGTGCTCTGCGGTCAATATCGCGATGTTGTCTTCTGGAATGAACAGGCGGTTCTTGCAGATGTGAAATACTGGGAGCGAAACGGCCCGTTCAACATCTATTCCGGCTATCGTCTGCATAATTATCACTTCGTCATCTATGGCGCCCTGTTTCTGGGCCAGTTTGAACCAGCCATGGCCGCCGTCAGGGGGGCCGCCGAAACCGTACCAGATGAAATGCTGCGCATCGAAAGCCCGCCCATGGCGGATTATTTTGAAAGCTATCTCAGCTTTGAGCCGCACGTTCTGGTGCGCTTTGGGAAATGGCATGAAGCAACACAATTGACCCTGCCCGACGATACAGGGCTCTTTTGCACGCTCACAGCGCATGTGCATTACGCACGCGGCGTAGCCCATGCTGCTTTGGGAGATGTTGAGAAAGCTAAGGCGGAAGAACAGGAGTTTCTTGATGCAAAGGCGCGTGTGCCGAAATCCCGGCGTTTGCACAACAACCGGGTGATCGACCTGCTGGACATCGCCGCCGAAATGCTGCGGGGTGAAATCCTCTATCGCGAAGGCGCGTTCGAAGAGGCATTTGCAGCGCTCCGTCGGTCCGTGGCGCTCGACGACGCTCTGCCCTATGACGAACCCTGGGGCTGGATGCAGCCCGCACGCCACGCCCTAGGTGCACTGCTTTACGAACAAAAGCACCTCGCCGAGGCCGAAGCCGTGTTCCGCGAAGATCTAGGTCTGGGCGGCACCCTCAGCCGGGCAACCATCCATCCTGACAATGTCTGGAGCCTCAAGGGCCTGCACGATTGTCTTGAGGCGCGCGGAGAGGCAACGGAAATCCTACAGATCCGGCAAAAACTCGACATCGCCAATGCACGGGCTGACGCACGGGTCAAAGCATCCTGCTTTTGCGCTCAGGCGACTCTTGCGGCTTCCGAGTGAATTATTCGCTATATCTCGCAGGGAGGGTTAAACCAATCTTGTGGAAATCCAGAACCAGCCCGCGTCTAATCCAGCTTTCGAGCCTCATCAAACAGCAACACCGGAATGCCCCCGCGAATTGGATAAGCCAGACCTGCGCCTTCGCTGATCAGCTCCTGCGCCTCGGCATCATAACGCAGCACACGATGAGTTTGCGGGCACACCAGCGCCTCTAACATGCGGCGGTCAAATTGAGGAGAAGCCGGCCCATCGCTCATTGCATGATATCCTTTTCATCCCCGCGGCGCAGAGCAAATTCGATCAATGTCACCAATGTCTCACGCCGCGTACTCAGCGAAGGCGCCTCTAACAGCGCCTGTTTGTCTTCCGGCTCAAACCCTAAAAGCATTGACAGCGAATTGATCAACAGCTCGTCATCGGCATCTTTCAACGTGTCCCAATCAGTCTGCAACTCACGTGACTGAAAATATCGCGCCAGCAGCTCCATAAAGGCTGGCCTGTTAAATCGGGCATCCACGTCCATCGGACCTAGATCGCGATCGAACCCGTCCCAGCTGACCTGCGCCCGTCGATAGGGTTGAAACCCTTCGATTTCCTCACTGATCCGGTATCGCGACACACCACTCAGCGTGACCATGTACCGCCCGTCTTCGGTTTCAGAAAACTGCGTCACCCGACCGGCGCACCCAATCGTGTGCAACCCTGTACAGCCTTCACGGCCCGGGGCCGGATTGGGTTGGATCATCCCGATCAAACGCTGCGGCGTTTTCAGAACATCCTCGAACATGGCAAGGTAACGGGGCTCAAACAAATGCAATGGCAAACGCGAGCGCGGCAGCAAAAGAGCACCCGGCAACGGAAAGACCGGGATCACATCGGGCAGATCGGCCGGATTGAACATATCTGTAATGCTAGCCTGTTTCTGCGCTCAGGCAAATATCATTGAGCTCAGCTTGCGCCGCCCGTTCAAAACTACCGGGTCATTGGCCTTAAGCGCATCAAATATGGTAAAGAGCTGCTGCTTGGCGGCATCTTCATTCCATTCTCTGTCGCGCCGGAACAGTTCCAGCAATTCGTCAACGGCTTCCTGGGTCTGATTATTCGCATGCAGTGCCTGAGCCAGATCAAACCGAGACTGGTGATCGTCCGGGTTCGCCTCAACTGCTGCCTTCAGCTCACCAACAGGCCCAGCATCGGCCGCCTGTCTTGCAAGGGCGATCTGCGCATGCACCGCTTCCAGCTCAGGCGCATCAGAAATTTCCGCCGGAGCACCGTTCAGGATCGCTTCGGCCTGATCGAGATCATCCATCGCGATATGTGCCTGAACCATCCCGGCATAGGCCCGCGCATTGGCCGGGTCTTCCTGCAGGATCGCGGCATAGGTCTGGGCCGCATCCGCTGCGGCACCTTCTTCAAGCATCTCGTCCGCGGCAGCAAGCGCATCATCTAAGCCCCCGCTCGAATCGCCCCCCGCAGCCTCGATCGTGCGGGTGACAAAGGCCGCGATATCAGAGGGCGCCACAGCCCCCTGAAACCCATCTATCGGCTGACCCTTCCAAAAAGCAAAGACCGTCGGGATAGACTGAACCTGCAATTGGCCGGCTATCATCTGGTTCTCATCAACATTAACTTTGGCCATCCTGACCGCGCCCTTGGCGTTGTTCACAGCTGCTTCCAGTGCAGGGCCCAGTGTTTTGCAGGGGCCACACCAGGGCGCCCAGAAATCAACGATCACCGGAACGGTCTGAGACATCTCAACCACTTCGGCCATAAAATTGGCCTCAGTAACATCCTTGATCAGGTCCGCATTATTTGGGGTTTGGCCGCCGAGTTCGAGCATGTGCGCACTCCGGATCGCTTGTGTTTGCTGTTCCAGGCTTACATGGCGCAGCGCGAGGCCACTTGCAAGGGGGCTAGGTGCCTTTGGTCGTGCGTCAGGGTGCCTTTGGCAGGGGCAGACAGCCGGGCATTCCAGCCGGCAACACGAACCAACCGCCCGCGCGATATAACGCCATGCCCATACCGGCGGTCTCGCCTCTGACCGCAATCCAACCCGATCCGGCCCCCGCCACCGCTATATCGACTGGAAGGCTCTCGACAAAATCCGCCCCCGGCAGAAACACAATCGCCCCTGGTGCCGCGTCACTGATCAACATGACCAGCGCAAGCGTGGCAATCCACCCCGCAAACACGCCCAACAGCGCCAGTATCCATCGCCTAATAGTCATGGATATGCTCGACCTGCACGGCACCGCCCTGCATATCCCTCAGACGATCCGCCAATTCGGTGACTTTGACCAGCACCAGATGCCGTGTGTCACCATATCCCTGCCGCTCAAAACTAAAGATCGCGCCATCCAACGCGTCTTGGTCAGAAATCGCGGTGAAAAGAATATCGTCGTTCCCTGCAATCTCGACAAAATCAGCCCCCCGCTTTGCCATCGAAAGCAGCAGATGGGTCAGTTCACGGTAACGCGGTGCTTCGATCACTACCCCTTCGTCACGTTCCGATATCACCTGTACACCATCAAATGCGGTCAACTCTCCGGCGCCCAGCCCTGTCACAACCATGCGCAACCGCAACTCATCCGCTCCCACCTGTGCAACGGCCTGTTCGATGACTTGCGCATAGGCGGCCTTCACCCGGTATTCCAACCCAAGGGCAAACCGCCGCTCCCGATCCCGCAACGCGCTGGTGGCATTGGTCACCAGATCCTCTGCATCCGAGGTGAAATCCCATTTATACCAAGGCACTTGCTGCAAAAACGCGGCATAGCTGCGCGCCTGATCCGCAGACAGATTATCCAAAATCGTCCGCTCTTTCCCACGCGACACCGCCACGATGCGACCAACAGATTCCTCATACGCCGCTTTGGCCAGCAATTCGGCGGTAAAACTCACGCCAATAACGTACACCATCTGCTTGGTTTCCCAAGTGAACCCGCCATGGTCTGCGGATGCCTCGCTCAGCTCACATAGCGAAGACCAAAACCCGCCAATGGCCTGAAAATACCCAAAATCATGCGGGTCACCTGCCGATATGACCTGTGCATAATCATCATAGGCATGCACAATGTGCCATTCCGGATAGGTCAGTAAGGTCCGCGCTTCCGGGCGGTGATCTTCCGGCGGTAAAATTGCCGGGTAATCCATCGCTGAAACCGTACCCCGACAGGCCAGCTCGTTATAGCCAACAGGTGCCAGCAACCCCAAAGCCAGCAACACGACCAGCAGCACCAGCCGCTTGAGATATCGCCAAATAGTCTTCATCATGCCCGATCCGTCAGCCTAAAATTCCACAGCAGAAAATTGAGTAATTTACGAACAATGAAAGACACGCACGTACCTTCATCTTGCTGAAAATTCTCCCGCCGGAGGCCCAAATCCCTGTTGGCGCAGAACACATTCACCGCCGGCCCAACCGCAGCCCGGCCCAAAGCGCGAAACCGCCAATCGCCACATGCGGAAGATTGGCCAGTACCCGGAACATGGTAAAGCTCAGCCCCGCCGACGGGTTGGTGAATATTCCAAAGTCAAGATAGCCATAGCCGGTGAAAAACCCGAACACGCCATCCCCCAGATAAAGCGCTCCAAACAAGACAAGGAAAATCTTCGCCGCCCGGTGCCCGGCAATCGCGGCCCCCAACGCCCAAAGTGCAGAAACCAGATGCAGGGCGTCATCAAACGGATCAAGCGCGAATATCCCGAATGCCAGCCCCTCTTCATCCGTAAGACCCGGAATGTAGTTCAGAGCCGCTGCAATCATCAGCGCCACAAAATACCCCACGGCTATCAGTCTTATAATGCTCATAACGTCCCCAGATAACTGTCCCAAAGATTGTTGCGAAATACGAGCCGCGGATCGAGCGTGCGCTTCTCCGCCGCAAATTCCGCCGCCCGCGGATAGGCACGCACCATCTGTGCCACGCGCGCATGCGGCCGGTAGGGCAGGTAATATGTCCCGCCGATCCCGATGATCCCATCGATCAGCGCACGGGTCATGCGCGCCATGTCGGCCTCGGCCCGGGCCGTCATCTCCTGACTGAGCGACAAAACCGCCGCGATCCTCGGCACCGGGGCATAGGACAGCCAGCTATCGGGATCAGCATCGATAAACCGCAGCGTCACGTTCAGAAATTCCTGATAAGACCCCGGGATCACCCGGCGGCACACCTCGACAAAATCCGCAAACCTGTCCGGGCTGACAAAATACTCATGCAAAATATCCGTGCGGTCCGGATTGCGGTCATCCAGCGTTACAACCGGCTCATTAATCAGCGAATTGCGCGTCACGCCCCCGCCGGACACCGCCGGGCCCAGATCGGTTTCGGTCCACCAGCGCAGGCGCTTCACCCGCTCATTGCCCAGCTGCGCACGGTAGACGCGGCTTGCCAGCTTTGAGACGAGTCCGGAACCCTGTGCCGCGGGCAGATCGCTTTGATCCTCAGCCGCGCGATAGGTGATCATCAAGGCCTCTTCAAAGAAATGCGCCCGGTCCACATTCAAGCGGCCATAGGCCATTTTGACCGTTCCATCGCTCAACGCATCCACAAATTCTGTGCCAAACTGCCGGGATGGCATTTCCTTGAACTCAGGCACCAGACGTTTGTTCGCAGCAGTCTCTACCTCCATCCGCACAATCGCCCCGGTCAGGCCATAGCCCCCCATCGTCATGCCAAACAAATCCGGATTTTCTGATCGCGAACAGGTCACCAGCGACCCATCCGGCAAAACCATATCAAAACTACGCACCGTCGCACCCATCGGGCCGAGCCTTACCGGCCACCCATGTGCGTTGACACAGAATGTCGCGGCCACGCCAAAATCATTGTTGGATTGCATCACCTTCGGCCCCTGCCCCAGCGGGTCAAGCGCCGCGATCACCTGTGACCAGCGCGCACCGGCATGGACCTGCATCAGGCCTGCCGCCGTATCCGGTTCGATCCACCCGTTGTCATAGGTCAGGGCGTGACCATCCCGCGGAATGGCCTGCCCGCCCATCGAATGCCGCGCTGCACCTACATTGACGGGCCGACCTTCGGCAGCAGCCAAGCGGATTTCGCTGCGGATCGCGGATACCAGCGCCTCGCCCGGATCGTCCTTTAGAATTATATGCTTGTGAACCGGCGTCTCACTCAGCCCACTGGCATCGTTCAGTACACCCTCGCCATTCCTGGGCTTGATCCAGGTCACGCCGTCGAGGTTGGGATTGTTGGGGCCATAGCGCCGCGTGGCCCAGCCACCCAGCAGGGCACCGCCCCCTAACAGCGCTGCACGCCTTGTCAAATTTCTCATGACACCTCCCTCACCACATCTCTAGCACAGATTTGATGATTTGGGGAGAATGCCAAGGTCAGGTATCCCTGACTTTCCAGTCTAAATACCTGATCTATAAATCAAATTCCGCAAAAACCGGTGCGTGATCACTAGGCTTTTCCCACCCCCGCGCATCCCGCAAAACACGGCTTGAATGCCCGGCTGCAGCAATATCCGCGCTGGCCCAGACATGATCAAGCCTGCGGCCTTTATCTGCTGCATCCCAGTCGCGTGCCCGGTAACTCCACCAGCTATACAGCTGCCCTTCGGGGATATCATTGCGTGTCACATCTGCCCATCCACCGGCATCCATCACATCGTTGAAATGCTCAACCTCGATTGGCGTGTGGCTCACCACTTTGAGAAGCTGTTTATGGCTCCAGACGTCATCCTCACGCGGTGCGATGTTCAGATCCCCGACAAGGATGGCTTTTTCCGGCCGCGATGCCTTGAACCAGTCACGCATTTCAGTCAGGTAATCGAGCTTTTGGCCAAATTTTATATTCTTCTCGCGATCCGGCACATCACCACCGGCAGGAACGTAGAAGTTATGGATAACAACGCCATTTTCCAGCCGTCCGGCCACATGACGTGCATGCCCAAGCCCGGCAAAATCCTTGTCGCCGACATCCTCGATCGGCAGTTTCGACAGGGTTGCAACGCCGTTATAGCCCTTTTGGCCGCGGGCAATCATGTACTTGTAACCAAGCTCTGCGAACTGCTCGGTCGGAATTTTCTCAACCGGGCTTTTGCATTCCTGCAGACACAGGATATCTGGGCCTTCTTCCTGCAAAAGTTTACACACAATCGGCTCTCTTAACCGGACTGAATTGATATTCCAGGTGGCAAGTGAAAATGGCATGGGCGTCGTCCTGTTGTTTGTCCGCAACCCTACGTGCACCCATCACGATGTGCCACCCAATTCCTTGCCAATTTTCTGCTTCAGCACTAAAATTCCTTATGCTCCAATCGCGCTGTCTTTGTGCAATCTACGTAACCGCCCTGCTTGCCTTCTGGCCCAGCAACCCGGTAATCGCGCTTGAATCCTATGGTGTGAAAGTTACGGTCACTGCTCCCGAAACGGACACGCGCGACCAGCTTTCGATTGAAGATCTTGCCCAACCGGCAGGGGGCGCTCAAGCCGTACACAACGAATATTTCCTGCCAATAGGGTCTGACACTGGGCCGGGCGATCCGATTGAGGGCACTTTGCACCTCGACGGCTTTACCATCACGCATCACAATTTCACCGCCATCGGGTCCTTGTCCGGCACCACCAACTTTCCAGGGATTTCAGTACAGATCATTGCAAGGGGCGGCGTATTTCTACCCGTAGAACGTGATCAGTTCCTCACATCCGACGGCGCTGATTGGGATATCATTCTAGGATCCGGCCGCAGCTGGACAGAGCCGGGTGACCAAGGATGGTCGCGCGTATCGTTTCCATTCACTCTGGTCTGGAGAGATGCACACCGCGTGGCCAACGGCGTGGCCACCTTCGCCTATAACGGGGCGAAGATCACCAACCTGCGCCTGCAAATTGGTCAGGACGGTGCACCAAGCGGCCCAAAGCTGAACTTTCACAGCCAGGTTAAACTTCGGTTCACACCAGGCCCGGTAGACGACGCAGATGCTGAACTGGCAAAACTAAGAGATGAGCGCGGTGCCAACTTTCCGGTTCAACCCTGGACCGCTCTTGAAACGCTGACGGGTAAGGGACCGCTCACCGGATTTGACCCGGAACCCGGCAGGCCGGATATTTCCGCAGGCGGTCTTTTGGTTGGCGATACGATCTATCTACGCTCCTGCGCCACCCGCTTTGGGCCATATCCCTATTGCGGCCAGCTGCGCCATTCGGTGTTTTCAGTTTCAAAATCTCTGGGCGCTGGCATCGCAATGCTTCGACTGGCCGAACGCTACGGGCCGAGTGTGTTCAATGAACGTATCCTTGATCACGTTACACTGCACGCGCCTCACGAAGGTTGGAGCAACGTCACGTTTGGCGATGCCCTCAACATGGCTACCGGCATTGGCAATCTGACACCTTACCGTGTGGATCACTACGTTGACACGGACGGAACACAGAATGAATCGCTGATCTGGAGCGTGCCAACCGTTCAAAGTAAGCTGCTGTTGATTTCCGGCTATCAGAACTACCCTTGGGAACCGGGCGAGGTTTTACGGTATAAATCATCAGAAACCATGCTGCTTTCAATTGCGATGGATCGATTTATCCGCGCGCATGAAGGGTCTGACTACGGCCTTTGGGACCTGCTCACCGACGACGTATATAAACCCCTCAGTCTGCGACCGATCCCCACCAGAATGGCATTCGATAAAGAGGCAGAGGTGTACATCCCGCGCTTCGATGGCGGCATGTTCCCGACATTTCAGGAAGCGCTCAGACTGGCCCGCCTGCTCGCCGATGGCGGGGTGTATCAGGGCCGGCAGATCCTGCATGCTGACATGACCGGCGTCGCGACAGACACCTCTCTCGACCGTGGCCTTGGATCTGGCTGGTTCTATGCCGAAGGTGGCGAAGCAACTTACGAAATGTCCTTATGGCTCGCCCCGTTTCAAACCAGCGCCAGATGCTATCTCCGCGTACCGGCGATGTCGGGATATGGCGGAAACTATGTTCTGATCATGCCAAATGACACCATTGGTTTCCGCTTTGCCGACAGCCCCGACAATGCCAACTGGACTTATGACAGCAGCGGCATTCGTAAAGTTTCGCACAAGGTGAGGCCATTCTGCGACTGACACCGTTACAGCGATATGGCCACAGCCTCAGGCCCCGGATTTGCCGAACCATTCCCCAAGTCGCAATAACCCGGTTCTCAGGTCATCCGTGTTGTTCGCAAACCCGATCCGCAGCGTCCCTTCCATATCCATCACAGACCCCGGGGTCAGCATCACACCCGTCTCGCGGATCAGAGTTTCACACAATTCATATGACGGAGTATCCAGATCATACTGCAACAATGCCGTGGTCCCGCCCGAGGGTCGGACATAGTCTACAGCAGCCTGTCCTGTGACCCACGCATCCAGCAGCGCAAGGTTTTCTCGCGTGATGTGCCGGCTGCGTTCAAGAATGCTGTCCGCATTCTCCAACGCCATGGTCGCAAAGTAATCGTCAATCATTCCCACGCTGATCGTGTTGTAGTCGCGGTGCACCTCCACCGCTTGCATCAGTGTCTTAGGCCCCACAATCCAGCCCAGCCGCAATCCCGCCAATGAAAAGGCTTTTGACGTCGATCCCGTGCTGATCCCCTTGTGGTATAGATCCGCCATCGACATGCCCGGACCATCACCCTGCTGTTCCGTCCCGCGATACACCTCATCGCAGAGCACCCAGGCCCCTGATTTACCTGCAATCTCCGCAATCCGCTCCAGCCCTTTGCGACCAATCACGGCACCGGTCGGATTGTTCGGATTGGTCAAAGTAATCACCACCGTATCTTCACCAACCAGCCGCTCCAGCTGATCAAAATCCGGCAGATACCCGTCTTCCGCCCTCAGCGGCAGCCTGAGCACCTCTGCCCCGATGCTTTCAGGTATCGCGGTATGTTGCTGATAAGACGGCGTAATCGACACCACCTTGTCGCCCGCGCTGACCAAGGTCTGATAAATCAGCGCATTGGCCCCAATCGTGCCATGGGTGATCATCACATTCGCCGCCGTCCGCCGCTCAAACAGAGCGGCCACAGCAGATCGTAACGGCTCGGAACCGGTGATATCTCCATAGGTCATCTTCATCGCAGCCAGATCACCGGGCATCGCCTGCGTCTTGCCACAGATCTGCAACAGCTGCTCGATGGTCAGCGATGCGACACAGGTCTCGGCAAGGTTGATCTCACAGTGGTTTTCCCATTTGTTCATCCACTGTTCGACACCAAAAGGGGTAATTTTCATAGCGGCTCTCCGTCAGTTTGCATGACGGGCCTTTATTCCGATCCCGTCCCTCCGGGACGAAGCAGCACCCGAATAGGGCGATAGACTTGCTTCGACCTCAGAGCAACAGAAAATTGCCTGATTTGCTTTCTTCAACTCACTGAACTCCTTCAACCAGACACGTTTTCTGAGCAACAGGCCATGCAGAGCCGGATTGAGTTGCATATGGATCACCGAACAGAAACAGGCGTTGGCAGCGACATCCTCGCAGTGCATGATCAGTCTGAATAATAAAGAGGGTGAGATGAACAGATATGATCGTTTGATGCACCGGATCTCCATAGGTGAAAACATTCTGATCGACGGTGCAACCGGAACTGAGATCGAACAACGCGGCGTGCCGCAACTCAACAACGCCTGGAATGGCGGCGGCGCACTCAGCCACCCGGAGATCTTGCGAACAGTTCACATGGATTACATTCGCGAAGGCGCAGAGATTGTTATCTCCAATACATTCGCGACTCATCGGCACGCGCTTCGCGATGCAGGTGTCGAAGATCAGTTTGAAGCGCTGAACCGTTGCGGCGTGGAACTGGCGATTGAGGCCCGCGAACTGATGCAGACACCCGATGTGCTGGTTGCCGGGGGTATGTCGTACTGGGCTTGGTCCGGAAACTGGCAGGATTCGGAAAGGCTCCGGCCGGCCGCGGAAGAGCAGGCGTTGATACTGGCCAGAGCTGGCGCTGATTTTCTGATGCTGGAAATGATGGTCGACATTGATCGCATGCTTGTCACGCTTGAGGCGGCCCAGCTCAGCAGCCTGCCAGTTTGGGTTGGCCTTTCGTGTGTGCCGGATGCATCCGGCAACATGATGCTCAAACGTGGCGAGCCGTTAGCTGACGCGCTGCGGGCACTTCAGGACAAGAATGTCGCGTTTTTGAACATCATGCATACGGAGGTCGAGGATATCGAAGCGTGTCTCGATATTGTTGATCATCACTGGGCCGGGCCGATCGGTGTTTACGCTCATTCCGCCAGCTGGTCGGGACAGGTTGGTCAATTTGATGTAACAATTCCACCGGAAGATTACACCGCCTTTGCTGAATCTTGGCTCAGTCGCGGCGTGAAAGTTGTCGGAGGGTGTTGCGGATTGGGTGTTGACCATATCAAATCCCTGAAAACGCTGTTCTGAGATCGAATTAACAGCTTCCAGCTCGACAGAATTAGACTGAGCCAAAAAACACCCCGGCACTTGGCCGGGGCAGTCCAACAGGGAGGTGCATATGATAACCCGCATATGCGCCGGGAATACTTCACCCTAAAGATATATTCAGCATGATTCTTTGATCCTGATCAAACTGTCAGGCTAATAACCGGTAGCCGCCCGATTCAGTGACCAGCAACCGTGCGTTCGACGGATCAGGTTCAATTTTCTGCCGCAACCGGTAGATATGGGTTTCCAGCGTATGCGTGGTCACACCCGCGTTGTAGCCCCAGACCTCATGCAGCAGCACATCCCGCGCCACCACACCTTCGGTCGACCGGTAGAGGAACTTCAGGATGTTGGTTTCCTTCTCCGTCAGGCGGATCTTGCGGTCCTCATCGGTCATCAGCATCTTCATCGCCGGCTTGAACGTGTATGGTCCAAGCTGGAACACCGCATCTTCGGATTGCTCGTGCTGACGCAGCTGCGCGCGGATCCGGGCGAGCAGAACCGGAAACTTGAACGGCTTGGTGATGTAATCATTCGCTCCGGCATCCAGACCGAGGATCGTATCGGCATCGCCATCATGCGCGGTCAGCATCAGGATCGGTGCCTTGACCCCCTGCTTGCGCATCAGACGGCACAGCTCGCGCCCGTCTGTATCCGGCAGTCCAACGTCGAGGATCACCAGGTCATAAATTGCGTCCTTGGCCTTGGTCATCGCCTCTGAACCGTTACCCGCCTCAAAGACATCAAAATCTTCGGTCATGACCAATTGCTCACCCAGCGCTTCGCGCAGGTCATCGTCATCATCGACCAGAAGTATTTTCTTTAGCTGCGCCATGGTGGCTACCCTCGTGCTGTTTCACCGAAATTGTGGCATGTTGGGCGATCTGACAAGGTCTGTGTCACCATGATCACGCCCACGTGTTGCACCGAGAGCGATTGTTTCATTTCTTTACAGAAACCTGTAGGTCTGAACGAAGAATTTTTGCGAAGGCAACGTCTAATGAGCTTTGCACCAGATATCACCGAAATACTTGCCCGGGCCCGTGCTGATCTTCGTATGGGCGTGCCGGTTGTGCTGTGTGATGCGTCCGGAGCGATACTGATGCTGGCTGCAGAAACGCTTGATGCGCAACGACTGGCCGATCTGCGTGCACTGGGTGGCGCACCGGTCATCGCGATCACCTCCCGCCGTGCCGAAACCCTGCGCGCCCGCGCATATGACGGTGATCTCGCGCGGGTGATCCTGCCGCCCGATGCATCACTGCCCTGGGTTCTGGGCGTGGCTGACCCAGCAGATGATCTGAAAACCCCGATGAAGGGCCCGCTGATTTCGGAACGCGACGGCGATGCAGCCCTACACCGCCTGGCCCTCAAACTGGCCAAAACCGCGCGCCTGCTGCCCGCGGCCATCGTCCTGCCTCTGCAAGACGCCTCAGGATTTGCGGCCCGGCTCAGCCTGACACAGGTGCCCGCCGACACCGCTGCCGCCTATCTGACTGAATCAAGCCCTCTGCATCCGGTGGTCAGTGCCCGCCTGCCCCTTGCCGTGTCTGAGGCAGGGCGGCTGCACATATTCCGCCCCGAAGATGGCGGCGAAGAGCATTACGCCATTGAAATCGGCCAGCCCTCCCGCGAGACCCCAGTGTTGTCGCGCCTGCATTCGGCCTGTTTCACCGGCGATCTGATGGGCTCTCTCAAATGCGATTGCGGCCCGCAGCTGCGCGGCGCGCTGTCCCAAATGGGGGCCGAAGGTGCGGGCGTCCTGCTCTACCTCAATCAGGAAGGGCGTGGCATTGGTCTTGCCAATAAAATGCGCGCCTACAGCCTGCAGGATCAGGGCTTTGACACAGTCGAGGCCAATCACCGGCTGGGGTTTGAAGATGATGAACGCGATTTCCGGATCGGCGCCGAAATCCTGCGCAGGATGGGGTTTTCATCGGTCAGATTGCTGACCAACAACCCCGGCAAAATTGCGATGATGCAGCAAAACGGCATCGACGTGACCGAACGCGTGCCACTTAAAGTGGGGGAAAACCCACACAACACGGATTACCTGGCCACCAAGGCTAAAAAATCCGGCCATCTGCTCTGAAAACCGCAATCTGAATAAAGTTGTCTGCGTCGAACTCTGAAAAGCTTGGGAATGTGCTTATGCATTCTGAAGGCATCAAGCCTATTTTTGAAAGAGCAAGAGTAATGACAAAAAGACATATTCTCGGGGGCGTCGTAGCGGGTGCTGTGGTAACTGCGGCGGCGTTTCAGTTTGCAGATGGGTTTCAAGCCAATGCAGCAGGAAAAACCTGTCTTCAGACCTATCCAAATCCCAAAATCTCTGGGCGCGTGGTTGCGGAAAACGATAAAATGGTGGTTCAGCGTTTCCACTTCCCTGCGGGTGAATGGGAGGGCGTACATGCCCATCCAGCCAATCAGCTATACATCATGCTGACCGATGCGCATTGGAAGGTTCGTTTTGGTGATCGCGTGTCATCCGGTTTTTCACCTGCCGGAGAGGTCGGGTTTTATGGCCCCGTAGAGCTGTCCGAAGATCACGAAAGCCAGAATATGGGGGCGAACGATGCTGAGCTTATCTGGGTCACGTTAAAGGAAGGGTGTTAGGGCCTCCTCTATCAGATCTGCGTCACTGGCTTGTCGCCGCTGTGCAATACTCAACCGCCAAGCCGCGAATCGTCAGACCGCGGGATGGCGACCCAACTCCAGTTCGGCAGCGCTTTATGTCGGCCAAATACATGTAAGATCAGTTCGGCGCACCAATCTTCACCAAAGCGCCAGCCCTGGGGACGGTCTGGCCCCTCTCGGCAGAATTGGCAAAGCCAATTCACCTGCCGGGCAGCGGATGCGCGGCGGCCATTGGCCGCTGTTTCGCGCAGCGAATTTGCTCAAATGACAGAAAAAGGTCAAATTCGCTAACCTGATTCAAATTTACAGCAAAGCAATCTAACCCAACACCTCAGCCATCATCCGAACCCGGGTCAGCCTTACCCACCCCTCGAAACACAGACTTAAACGGCAACATCCACAAAAACCCAAGCACCACGAAAACCAAAAGCTCCACCAGCACAGGCAACCCGTCATATCGCGCACGCAGCCAATCGGTAAAACTGACCGCCACAATAATGTACAACGGCAGCCCGATCAGCAGGACGACCAGTGACCAGCGGCGGCGGGATTTGTAACTGAGCGACATGTCGGGTCTCCTGAATGCAACGAACCGGCCCGTTGAATCACAGCTTTACAAAGGTTTCAACCAGACCCGGAACTGTTCGTGCTGTATTAGGCATTTCAATTGCGAATTTTGAGATTTCCTTTGAATCACTTAAACTCATCGGCATCTCCTCGCCGGTTTGGCCAATGTCGCGAACTGGCAGGCATCAAAGGAAAGGGGCAATGATCCGATTTTCCATGGTCTGGCACCTGTAACCGCTTTGCTTCTGGTCCAGATCGCGACACCACCTCAGGCCCAGGTCGAAGGCGAATGGGTGTGTAGTGGTGATGTCCCCCTCCGATTTGATCAATCGGGACCGACGATTGTCGGCAGCTACACTGACGAAGACATCGTCGGCGGGCTTGAGGGTATTTTGCAGGATCACATTTTCAAAGGATATTATGCTGAAACCTCTGATGCACTTGATTGCGGTATACCGCGACGTGCCGGTGCTGTCTCAAGCCAGGCCTGGGGCAAATTCACCCTGACGTTCGATGCGGAATTTCATCGGTTTGACGGGCATTACAGCTATTGTTTTGGCCCCGAAGAACATAGCTGGAACGGCGAGCGGATCGACCTCGATGACGAGGAATTGCTGCACACGACACAGGGCAGCGTCAGCTATCTCTATTGTTATGATGACAAGAAATGCCCATGCCAGCACGTCTATGTCGACATGGCCGAACATCCCCAATCAGGTCGGATCGAAGTGATCGGTCAGATCGGAAACGGACCACCGCACGTGTCTTTCGGTCTTAATCAGATTTTCGAGGATGGACGGAACGAACGGGTTACTTTTCAGTACAATGTTCCTGCGGGCTCGCCATTCGAGATGTCCCACCGATATGAAAGCAAAGGGGAAAAATTCGACCTCCATATCTGCGCCGGTTGGTACAGCGAAATCGGGACTGCAAACACCGCCACCTTTGACATTAACATTTGGGGAAAGGAACCTGAACCCGAGCCGGAAAACGCTCCCGAGCAAGAGCAGCTGCCCCCCTTTACACTCGAATTTGTTTCTGCTGAACCCACTCAGGATATTGGGATTTACGGTCCGGTCGGTGATGTCAGCCTCTACCTGAACAACGCTGGCAGTAACCAGTATCGCATCCAGGTTGAGTTTCTCGACCCGCCCCCTGATGACATCGAACCGCTTGACATAAAAATTGCCGCCGTGTCCGGGGAAACCGGTTCTTCCGGCGCTACCATGACAGTGCGCACCTCCGATAGGGTAGCAACTGACTACCGGAACCTGAACCAACGCACATTTCTGACACCCGCTTTCGATATCTGCAGCATCGAATGGCCCGAGGGCGCCGATATGGTGCGGGCAACATCAGAAGACCACACAACAGAGGCCCGGCTCGATCCGGACCTTGCCGGAGACTGGTCCACGGCGTTAAGCGGCACACGCACCGGTTCCGCAAACGAAGCGCTGCGACAACTGCGCTTTCTCGCCATGGGCAACAGCCAATACAAAGCGGTCTACCCCGGCATCAACATCGACGACAACGGCCTGTGGGGTCACCTGAGCGGACATAGCTTCACTGGTCACTGGGTCGATGACAGTGCTTTACCTCGATGTGTTGAACCGAGCCGCTTTTCAGGCTCTCCTTACTGGGCAAAAGTTGACCTGGACTTCAACGACTCCATGACCTCTTTCACCGGTTCGTGGACCACATGCGGTGATGGTGACGGGGGCACCTGGCACGGTGCAAAGATCGTTCCCGGCGAGTGTGGTGCAGATCGTCCATTCCTGCAGCGGATCTCAGGGCCGGGGGCGGACCTGTCGCTGAACATCATCGAGCGCGGCACGGACCGCCCCCTGTATTCAGGCATCGGCACTCCGCACATGACCGATTTTTTCCTATTGCAGGTGGCGAACAACGAGGACCGTACAATTTACAACTTCGATCTGGTCTTCGAGCGTAATATTTCCCAGTCCGAGTACGAACCCGGTGATCTTTCCCTCATATCAGCCGATGACCAGGCCCGATGCCAGCGCGCAACCGGGTCGTTGGGAACACGATATGTCGAATTTAACTGCGCAACCAATCTGCGGCCAGACGGCAACGTGCAACTCCGGCTGGAGAACCGGGTCAGGCTGGCCCCGGACGGCGATGTCGCGTCATGTGTCTCCGGGGCTGAAACGCTCATTGGACGCCTGGAGTACGACGGATATGAGGAAAATGTTACGAACAATGACATTCGGCTACAAACCGCTGCGAATGCGACGGCCTCGAACGAACTTGATTTGTCCGATCCTTACGAAGTGTCTTGTCTGGGAGGCTTGATCCAGCTTCAGAATGCGCCGACCTGTTCGGAAACGGACGACTGGGATGGCGACGGTATCGCCAACCCGATCGACATCCACCCCAACCTCTATTCAAACGGGTTCGAATTTGCCGATGCGGCAGTTAAGGGACATATCATCGACCGCGCGGATCAAACGATCAGTATCACCGCTCTGGGTGAAGTCGTCCGCTTTTCCTCCTGCGGCGGGACGCAGGAGGCCACGATCGACCTCTGGGGATGGGAGGTCGGAATGGCACCCGGATCGGCCTTCGAATCGGATTTGAAATAGGCCGCGCTCAATCCGCAAACGGGTCTGTGACCAGAATCGTATCGTCCCGCTCAGGGCTGGTGGACAGCAGCGCCACCGGGCACTGGATCAGCTCTTCCACCCGGCGCACATATTTGATCGCATTGGCCGGTAGTTCGGCCCAGCTGCGTGCACCTTCGGTGCTCTCGCTCCAGCCCGGCATTTCCTCGTAGACCGGCACGCAACGCGCCTGTTCGTCAGCAGCAGTTGGCAGGTAATCCAGCCGCACACCGTCCAATTCGTAGGCGACACAGATCTTCAGCACCTCGAACCCGTCAAGCACATCCAGCTTGGTCAGTGAAATACCGTTCACCCCGCTGGTGGCACAAGTCTGGCGTACCAGACAGGCATCAAACCAGCCACAGCGCCGCTTGCGCCCTGTAGTGGTGCCAAACTCATGGCCCCGCTCACCCAGGCGCTGACCATCTTCATCTTCCAGCTCGGTTGGGAACGGGCCTTCACCCACACGGGTGGTATAGGCTTTGACGATCCCCAGAACAAAATCAATTGCACCGGGACCAACACCCGATCCGGTTGCCGCCTGCCCCGCAATCACGTTGGAGGATGTGACAAAGGGATAGGTTCCAAAATCAATGTCCAGCAGCGCGCCCTGCGCGCCTTCAAACAGGATCCGCTTACCCGCTTTGCGCTTTTCATTCAGCACCTTCCAGACCGGTGCGGCATATTGCAGGATCTCCGGTGCCACATCACGCAGCTTTGCCAGCAACGCATCGCGGTCCACCTCTGGCAGGCCCAAGCCCCGGCGCAGTGCGTCATGATGTGCCAGCGCCCGGTCCACCCGGGTTTCCAGCGTCGCCGTATCGGCAAGATCGGCCACGCGGATCGCACGACGACCTACTTTATCCTCATAGGCCGGGCCGATGCCGCGACCCGTGGTGCCAATCTTGGCCACCGCATTCTGGTTTTCCCGGGCCAGATCCAGCTCGCTGTGAATTGGCAGGATCAGCGGCGTGTTCTCGGCGATCATCAGCGTCTCGGGCGTGATTTCCACACCCTGCGCCCGAATCGTCTCGATTTCACCCACCAGATGCCATGGGTCCAGCACCACACCATTACCGATGACCGAAAGCTTACCGCCGCGCACCACACCTGATGGCAGCGCGTGCAGTTTGAACACCTCACCGTCAATCACCAGTGTGTGCCCGGCATTATGGCCACCCTGGAACCGGGCGATCACATCCGCGCGCTCGCTCAGCCAGTCAACGATTTTGCCTTTACCCTCGTCACCCCACTGGGCGCCGACTACGACGACATTTGCCACGGCTGTTCCTTTCGGCACTGGTTCAAACCCGCGCCCGTATAACGGCACGCGCGCGTCAGCGAAACACCAAAATCGTGACCCGCAGCGCCAACCGAGCCCCCGATGCCCGACAGATTTCTATTCCGTCACCATATGACGCGTCTCGTCGGCATCGAATTCAACATCGCCGCTGCTGCTCCATCTGCTCATCATCAGACTGGCGCTGCCGTCGCCGAACATGGTGTTTACCTTCGGGGCGACCAGATTGTCCCGATTGTGTTTGAGCGCCATTGCAAGCGCATAATGGGATTGAATGTTGTCTTGATAGGCCCGCGTAAACCGATCATATGCGCGACGATAAGCCTCATCACAGGTTGCTCCTTCCAACAGCGCGATATCGATCTCGATATCGCAGCGCACCAGAAGATCCGCCTCGTCCTGATTGAACAGCTTACCGCTCGCATCGGGCAGCTGGAACACATCACTATACCCGAAAAAGGCCAAGGCCCCCCGCTCCACCAATCGCGCCCCAAGTGCTGAGGCACGCACCTTCCCGCAATTGCAGGCAAACAGATGGAAAATCTTTCCAGCCACCTCTTCGTCGGTCAGGGAATTGGCGTTCAGCACGGTTTCCAGAACGCCATCATTCTTGTCGATCTTGTACCAGCCCAATAATTCCTGCGGCATACCATGCCCATTGGCCGAGACCAGACCATTGGTCAGCTTTTTCAGGTCTGCAAAGACCTTGTCGCGTTTGACCGCCCGACCGATGATCTTTGTCGTGCGGTCCTTGAATTTCCCTGAATTCACCACCGGATACAGCATCCGAGAGCGCGCGTCGTGACCGGCAAGGGTGGCCTTGTCCATCTCCACCGCCGCATCCATCAGCAAAATGCGCGACATAATGTTGTTATAGCCCGCCATATGCCGGAACTTGTCATTTATCCCCGCATAACCACCGTCATCTCCAGTCACGATACGGGTGCTGTCCTGCATCGATGCATCGGTATAGCGCATCACGCCCCCGGACACGGCTCCGCCCGCCCGGTCGTGCAATTCCGCATTGACCAGGGTCACAACCATCGAAAGCCCCGCTACCAGCAGGGCACCGGCCAGGATAAAGCTTTGGCTTTCCATGTGCTGCATGTCCTGCGCAAACGGATTTCGGTAGTTCTGCAGCACATTTGCCAGCGTGCGCATGGATGTTTCCGCCACATTCTTGCTGGGGATGCTTTCCAGCCGCAGGGTAAAGGCGCTGGTATCGGGACAGGCCACTTCGATCCACCAGCGCCCCGGCATCGGGTCCAGCATGACGACCGCCTGAGGAAATCCGTCTTCGGTCATAATGAATGTGTTTTCGGTATCAGCCTCGGCGCCATGGGCGGTGCCCTGCGGATCATAAAGATAAACCTGCGCGCCTTTTGGGAATTTCAGTGAGTTAACACCTTCATCGGCAATGATACTCATGTAGAAACCCGGACACCCGCTGGCCACATCAAAGGACTTTTCAGCCTGCAGCATCTCACCGGTGCCATGGGCAGCATCATCCTGAGTCACAGCAAACTGTACGAAATGATGCCCGTTCATCCCGTTGCACCACAGCGCACGGATACGCGGCTGAAACCATGCGCTTCCATATTTCGGCCTCAAAGCGCAGTTGTGGTCCGACACATCCTCAACCGTTCCCACCAGCGGCCAGAATGCCAACAAGGCCTCATCAGAGGTTTTTACTGCCCCAAAAGCACAATCATGCATCTCTGCCTTGCTCAATGCCCGCGACCACAGCCCGACATTCGAAATTGTGGCGTATCTTCTGAGGTCTTGGTCGTGATAATCGAACCGCGGACATCCGTGGGCAGGGCCAGGGATCATCGACCCGTCAGGCTCACCTCCCACATAGAAATCTGCAAGCGACATATTCAATGCCTCAGCGTCACTCCGGACCTGATCATAGAGACAGGTGCCATCCACATAGAGACGAATACGCTTGCCCTCACGCGTGGCCCAGACGCTATAGCTCTGGCCATACAGGAAATCCTGCTTGGGGGTTGCAGCCTTCATAACCTTGCCGTCAGAGGTCGGAACAGTCAGCTCCAACGTTGAATTCACGTCGATATCCAGTGACCAGGCGCCTCTGACAAGGTCGTTCCAGGCATTTTTCTTTTTGCAGCCGATCAGCAGCGTTGGATATTGGAAGGCACTGACCTGTGCCATGATCGTAAAGTCACTGTTGGGGTCCATTTTGTAATCAGCGCGCCCCGCCGCAAGTTCCTGACCATTCTGATTGCAGAAAACCCGGTGGCTTTCCTTCGGGCCGATATATGTCACCGGCCATGTGGGATGCATCACCGTCCTGCGGTGTCGGCGCTCGGTCGGTTTCGGCGCGGTGAAATCATAATGTGCCAGAATCGCTGCGCCACCGGCGGCTTTCATGGCCTGCTGCAAGGTCGCTTTACCATCCATGATGGCTCCGGACCTCATCTTTCCATGGCCCCAGACCAGTATCCAATATAGTCCGCACTCAAATTCGCTTAGAAACTCGTTGGTCGGTAAATTGTCGGGCACGTTACGTACAAGCCCGCCGATCTGCAGCGTCATATCGCGATAAGCGCTCAGCGCATCGCTGATCGACGATGCCTTTTTGCTTGAAACCCGTTTTCCGCCATTGACAGTGATCCAGGCCCGGCGGCTGTCAAAACCGCAGACCACGGTCATCTGCTCGGTAGGTGACCCGGAAACGAAGGCTGTGACTTCGTGATAACCTGCTTCCGATACGAAGCTTATGTTGAAGCTGCCTGCACCCGCTCCATCGGCGAGCCGAAGGAATGTTAAACAAAGCGGCCCTTTCTGCAAGATCTGAAACTGACCGGTCTGATCTGTCGGGATCGAAATTCGTATTGCAATCGTAAATGCATCCCCCACAACAGGCATCCACGCGCTGTCCTCAATTTCTACAAACCCACCTTTGCCGATTTCAATATGGCCGCCGGACATGATGTCCCCCTCTTTGTGCCCTGATCGCATATGACCTGATCAGGCTGATGTGAGGTAGTCTACCCAAACGGATTTGAAACCAGCGCGACACCGCGCAATTGGACATTGCTGACGGAACAACATCCAGCCCCTCGTTTTCGGAGGATACCCGATAATCCATCCCGTTGAAAACTCACTCTACAATTCAACTATTTGGCGTTTTGCGGCCCCGGGCCCGACCGCTTGCCGTTACAGAATGGAAAAGCTTTCGCCTGACCACTGGACAGCGCGCCCCGATTGCGCGATTCTCGGGCGTAATTCGTTGAGGGGCGGAAATGACGGGATTTATTCTGCGCTGGATCGTGGCCTTTGGCCTGCTGGCAGCGACGTTCAATCCAACCGAATGGAACTACGCCCATTGGGTGCAGCAGAATTTTTCTGATGAGGCCCCGATGGCCCTGTTGATCGGGCTGTTGCTGTTTGTCGGTTATATCATCTACCTGCGCGCCACCCTGCGCTCGATCGGCGGGTTCGGCATGCTTATGGTGCTGGCGATTGTCGGCGCGCTGCTCTGGGTGCTCTATGATTACGAGCTTCTGACCCTCACCGACACATCCCAGGTGGTGTGGCTTGGTCTTATGGCGCTGTCTCTTGTGCTTGGCATCGGTCTCAGCTGGAGCCACGTGCGGCGCAGCCTCTCGGGGCAGTCGGATGTGGATGATCTGGACGAGTAGTAGTTGCCACGGCTGCGGTTCCAAATTTGTTACTGACCACGTCACTTCAATTTGGCGCTGAGCCGCGCATCGCATGACCGCGGGATGGCGACCCAACACCGGTTCAGCAGCGTTTTATGCGAGCCACATACATGTAAGACCAGTTCAGAACGCCATGCTTCACCAAATCGCCAGCCCCGGGAGCGGTCAGGCGATGCGCAGCTGCCATTGGCCGCTGTTTCGCGCAGGGGCGTTGTTCAAAAGAGATCAAGCAGCCCAGTGATACAGTTCGGATCGCCGCCTCTAATGGCTGGATACCCAATAACAGTCCGCTATTCGCGGGCATTTTCATCACATTCAAAGGCTGACTAATGGCGAAACCCGTTTAGGCTTTGCCCTGTCTCCCTGACCTGCTAAATCCGCACTCACCGATCAAAGAGGATGCCGATGTTTTTGAGTCTCTGAGCCCCTATCACACCCACCCCCGTCCATACCGGCGCCGGGGTGCATTTGAATGCTCAGAGAAATGGATTAAACAATGGACAAATCCCTCAAGAAAATCAGTAAATTCCTCAGCTACGCCCTGCGTCACAATCCGGCTGCAGCGGGCATCACCCTTGATGCGCGAGGTTGGACAGAAATTACCGCCTTGATTGCCGCCTCCGACGGGCGGCTTACCCATGACCTGATCGAACAGGTCGTGGCCGGCAATGACAAACAGCGCTTTGCCATCTCCGACGACGGCCTCAGAATCCGCGCCAATCAGGGGCATTCCGTGACCGTTGACCTTGGTCTGGAACCAGTCGAACCTCCCGAATGGTTGTATCACGGCACAGCGGTCAAATCGCTCGATGGTATCCGCGCTGATGGCCTAGTTCCCGGAACGCGCCAGCATGTACATCTCTCCGGCGACCCCGACACCGCCAACCGCGTGGGGCAACGACACGGCAAGCCGGTCGTCCTCAGGATACCCGCCAAAGACCTGCACCAGCACGGTCATGCCTTCTACCGCGCCGCAAACGGCGTCTGGCTGACCGATGCCCTGCCAGCAGAGGCGTTGGTATTTCCCGACCCCGACTGAGTTTCAGCCACAGTACAGACAGTTCGAATAGCTGTTACAGTCAAAGCTGGTCACATCATAGCAACCACAGTCACAGTGATTGAGATAAGGAAACCCCGGCGGGCAACAGTACTGGCCGACATTGTTACAGAAATGGGTAATACAGTCGTAATACCCGGCCCCGTAAATGCTCGCACAATCCCCGCATGACGCTTCGGCCCTATGCGGCAACCCAACCGCAGCTGCCGCTGCAACCCCGGCATATTTCGCCACCAGCCCGATCATCTTTCGCCGGGTGACCACAGGGGACTGCCGATCTTTCCGTGGGACAGGCAGAACGCCGTGCGCGCCCAATCTGACAAGCTCACCCTTCTCTCTGCGATACATGGCCGAGGCATGCCGTAGGCTGAACACCCCGATATGCGCAAGTGTCAACAGGCTGAGAGCAAGCGCTGCCAAGGCCACCCAAAACGCAACGGATCCGAAATTGGCAACCAACGCCAGGCCGGCCAGTAGCCATGCCGCGAGTGCCCAGCGAAAGGCCGATCGCATGCAATACGTGCAGCGTCCGAATAGTGCTATGTGTTTTTTAACCAGTAAATCGATAATCCGGTACATGACGTTCCTCCGTCTGTTGTTCCGAATGCCCCATCTTACCGCAAATGCGGTAATTCCCCAAATTCACCCACTGTCAGATGAATCCCGGCGCTCGTCATGATGCCAAAACGGCTTCGCTGACCCTGTTCGTTAACGGCACTCGCTGCACTGCGGGGGTGCACGGGTTGTGTACGGATATCACCCGCCTGTTTTGGCGGCGGGCGCAAATTATGACCACACCGTGCGTTGCGCCTGTTTTGCCGGGTTGCGGGCGGCGCAGGAATTGCATAGATACCCCCTGATCCATACACGAGACAGGCCGACCCATGCAGAACGTCATCCTCTTGATCCACCTTCTTTTGACACTGGCTTTGATCGGTGTCGTGCTGATGCAACGCTCCGAAGGTGGCGGGCTCGGCATGGGTGGCGGCGGTGGCGGCGCGGTCGCAGGGCGCTCTGCGGGTACCGCTCTGGGCAAGGTGACGTGGATCCTCGGATTTGGCCTGTTTGCCACCTCCATTGCCCTGACAATTCTGGCGGCTGCCGAATCCGGTTCCGGCTCTGTGCTTGACCGGATCACCGACGCTCCGGTGCCCGCAGCGGCGACAGAATCGGCCCTGCCCGGTGCAGAGGACGGCCTTTTGCCCCCTGCCGAAGGGGACGATGCGCCGCTCACACCAACAGCGGACTAACTACAACCGGTTGATATCCGGCAACAGACTGCAACAGCATCTTGCGGTTGGGTTGCGCTTTGTGCGCGAATCCATTATATCTTGAGTCCCGTGGTGTAGTGGCAAAATAACAGCTGCCGGGCCTCAATACAGGCAAGAATTCACGGGGGGATGCCAGCCTATGGCACGATACATTTTTATTACCGGCGGCGTTGTGTCATCCCTCGGAAAAGGGCTTGCCTCAGCAGCACTTGGCGCACTTTTACAGGCGCGTGGGTTCTCTGTGCGGCTGCGCAAACTTGACCCCTATCTCAACGTTGATCCCGGGACGATGTCGCCATTTGAGCATGGAGAAGTGTTTGTCACCGATGACGGCGCCGAAACCGATCTTGACCTAGGGCACTATGAACGTTTCACCGGTGTTCCCGCCCGTATGACCGACTCGGTCAGCTCTGGCCGGATCTATTCCGACGTTCTGGAAAAAGAACGACGCGGCGATTACCTGGGCAAAACCATCCAGGTTGTCCCCCATGTTACCAATCAAATCAAAGAGTTCATCGAAATCGGCGATGACGAAGTTGACTTCATGCTCTGCGAAATCGGCGGCACTGTCGGCGACATCGAGGGTTTGCCATTCTTTGAAGCGATCCGCCAGTTTTCCCATGACCGCCCGCGCGGGCAATGCATCTTTATGCACCTGACATTGCTGCCTTATCTAGGCGCCTCAGGCGAATTGAAAACCAAACCGACCCAGCATTCAGTCAAAGAGCTGCAATCCATCGGTATCGCGCCCGACATCCTTGTTTGCCGCTCTGAACAGCCGATTCCGGAAAAAGAGCGCGAAAAAATCGCACTCTTTTGTAACGTCCGTAAAGAGGCCGTTGTCGCGGCCTACGATCTGAAATCGATCTACGAGGCGCCGCTGGCCTATCATCACGAAGGGCTGGACCAGGCCGTGCTTGACGCCTTTGATATCTCCCCTGCCCCCAAACCTGATCTGACCGTCTGGCAGGATGTTGCGGACCGCACCCAAAATACTGATGGTGAGGTTAAAGTTGCGATTGTCGGCAAATACACCCAGCTCGAAGATGCCTATAAATCTATCAAAGAGGCGCTGACACATGGCGGCATGGCCAACCGGGCCCGCGTGAATGTCGAATGGGTTGATGCAGAGATTTTTGACACCGAAGACCCTGCCGCACATCTAGAAGGATTCCATGCAATTCTGGTTCCCGGCGGGTTTGGCGAGCGCGGTACAGAGGGTAAAATCAAAGCCGCCCAATTCGCGCGCGAGCGCGAAATTCCCTATCTGGGCATTTGTCTGGGCATGCAGATGGCCGTGATCGAAGCCGCAAGAAATTTGGCGGGTTTCCCGGATGCCGGTTCGGAAGAATTCGATCACGAAGCTGGTAAAAAACGTTTTACTCCTGTGGTTTACCACCTCAAAGAATGGGTGCGGGGCAATCAGAAAGTGACCCGTAAAGTAGGCGACGACAAAGGCGGCACAATGCGGCTTGGCGCCTATGACGCTGTTCTAAAAAACGGAAGTAAGGTCGCAGATGTCTATGGGACAACTGCCATTGATGAACGCCACCGGCACCGCTATGAGGTGGATATCAAGTATCGCGAAAAGTTGGAAAAGTGCGGGCTTCAGTTTTCCGGCATGTCCCCCGACGGGCGTTTACCCGAGATTGTCGAATGGACAGATCACCCTTGGTTCATCGGCGTTCAGTTCCATCCGGAACTGAAATCAAAACCCTTCGCCCCACATCCGCTGTTCGCTGATTTCGTCCGCGCGGCCTTGGAGACATCGCGTCTGGTATAGAACACATCCTTACACGACTTAAGTTGAGATGAAGCCATGGCATCTCAGCATCTTGGTTTCGGAAATTCGGATGTTTTTCTTAACCGCGCGACGACAACAGGTTCTTGAACCGTCTCGTTAGTTTCAATGTAAGCGCCGGAGACAGAAACCGTATGTCGCTTCGCATAAATGTCCGAACCTCAGCCTGTGGCAAAATCTGACCTTCAACTGGGCTCAGGACCATCTCCGGCTTGTCAGCCGTTTTCTCAACCAACGTCGCACCGACGATCTTTTCGTCTAAAATCCAACGCCCTTGCTGCCCCTCGCCCCGATCGGCCTGCTGATAGGTCAGCCAGTTCTCTAACCGGCGACGATGCACCAGCGGCTGACAATCTTTACCAATATAAAAACCACAGTTCAGACGAAGGCAAATATTGTCCAACAGACGCGCGACACCGCGATATTCCTCGGGCACGTCGCGTTTTGGAATGTAGTTGAATCGTTCCGGGTCGCCGTTGAAAAAGGCGGTCAGTGCTGTGCCCAGATCTATCCCCTTACGGGCCAGTATCCAGCCAAGCACGGCTTCGGGATGCTGCGACCAGTCATACTCTCGGGCCATATCACGCAACTCAGGCTCGCTCGCATTGCGGGCGATCATCATCTGATCATCCGGACCACTCTCTGACCAATCGTCACTTCTAAAAGACTGCACCATAACTCCAATCCCGGCACTAACGTAATGACGTCAGAATGACCTGACAAAGCGCAAATTGTTGGGAGCAAATGTGACGGAGTTACGACGATTTCGCTGGAATCATGGCCAACAGGCGAAATCACGCCGGATCAACCGCCCGCCACACGGCATTGCCAAACCTGTCAGGCGCGATAAAAAGAAATCAAACAGAAACGAATGGGAGACGGACAAAGATGGAAGCCAGGGACCTAATGCACCGCCTGCGTCACGCCTTTTCCACCCCCAAACAAGTGCCTCTGCCCGAACCGGACGAAAAACTCGCACTGGGTGCGTTGATGGTGCGTGTGGCAATGTCCGATCATGATTACCAACTGTCCGAAATCAGCCGCATTGACCGGTTGTTGTCCCGCCTTTACGGCCTCAAACCCATTGAGGCCGCCAAAATGCGTGCGACAAGTGAAAAATTGGAAAAGCAGGCCCCGGAGACGGATGATTTTGCGCATCTGATCCGCGAAACCGTCAGCTATGAGGCCCGCGTTGACGCGCTGGAGGCCCTATGGGAGGTCGTACTGGCCGATGGCGATGTTCAAAGTGAGGAAATGCGCGTTCTGGATCATGCGCGCGAAGTTCTCGGGCTTTCAGAAGACGACAGCGCGCGTGCCCGGTCGGTGGCCGAAGCAAGTTAAAGCGTTTTTTGCGAAACCTGATGGCACAAATTATCTGCGAAACGAATTAACGATTGGCGCGGGCCGTTGCCCTGCCTATATCTCAGATCATGTTTGCCGATATTCTCAATAAACTCTCCCGCCCAGACCCGCAGCCGCTTGACGACGCCGATGCGCGGCTCGCATTGACCGCATTGCTGGTTCGGCTGGCCCGAACTGATGGCGTCTACACCGCTCAGGAAATAGCCCGGATCGACGCCATTATTACCGCCCGCTACGCGCTGACGTCAGACGCAGCCGTCACGCTTCGGATTGAGGCCGAAGAGGTTGAGGCCAATGCCCCAGACACAGTGCGCTTTACCCGCGCGATCAAGGATGCCGTGCCGTACGAGGCACGCGCTGCTGTGGTCGAATCGCTTTGGCAGGTCGCTCTCGCAGACGGCTCTCGCGATGCGGGTGAAGATTCCCTTATCCGGTTGGCGTCTAAACTTCTTGGCATCAATGACCGTGACAGCGCCCTTGCACGGCAACGTGTGCAGAAACGGACATGATCGCCAGCCTGCCCATGTATGACCGGCCAGAGACGCAGGGCGCAAATGACCGCCTCTGGTCTGCTATTCGCGCAAATCTTGGCGAAGGGCCCGATAGCCTGATCCGCGGCGGCGATCCGTGGGATCACTGGCAAAGTCCTGAACTGCTCTTTTCCCAAACCTGCGGCTATCCTTACCGTGCGCGCCTTCATGGGAATGTCACGCTGGTCGGCACGCCCGAGTACCGCCTGCCCGATTGCCCGCCGGGTCACTACAACAGTGTTTTCATCGCCCGGTCTGATGATCCACGCGAAACACCAGTCGAATTCGCGGACGCCACGTTTGCGTTTAACGAAGCACTTTCGCAAAGCGGCTGGGCCGCTCCACAGAATTATGCCCGCGATGCCGGGTTCATCTTTTCCAACCCGGTAAAATCCGGAGGGCACGCCTTTTCTGCACGCGCAGTCGCCGAAGGGCGCGCCGATTGTGCGTCCCTCGACGCGCTGAGCTGGCGATTATTGCAACGCCACGACGGGTTTGCCGACAGTCTAAAGGAAATAGGCCGAACCGCCCCGACACCGGTTCTACCCTACATCACGGCACTTGGGCGCGACCCGGACCGAATCTTTGACTGCATTTCAGCAGCGATTGATGCGTTAAGCGAACAAGATCGCGAAACCCTGTCGCTTTACGGGCTTGTCCGCATACCGGCCCAAAACTACCTCGCCATTCCAAATCCGCTCCCACCACCGGCGTAAATATCTCCAAAACGGAGCTTCAACATACCAATTCGGCACCAAATCTACCGATTTGATCGTTTTGCAAGTTGCATTGTTCCGTTTTTTTCGGCCTTATTCTCCGGCAACACTGCCAAATACAAACCGGGGCGCTGCTTTTGACAGAACAAACACCCGTTATTGAAATTCGTAACCTGCACAAGGCTTACGGTGCTCTTGAAGTTATCAAGGGCGTAGATATCACCGCCCACAAGGGTGACGTGGTCTCACTCATAGGATCATCAGGATCCGGAAAATCGACCATTCTGCGCTGTGCCAACCTGCTGGAAGACAGCCAACAGGGCGACATTCTGTTCAAAGGAGAGCCGGTGAAATGGAAGGGCAATGGCCTTGATCGCCATCCCGCTGATTTCAAACAGATGCTGCGCATCCGCACCAATTTTTCGATGGTGTTCCAGCAGTTCAATCTCTGGGCACATATGACCATTCTGCAAAACGTGATGGAAGCGCCGGTAACCGTTCTTGGCCGCGGCAAATCCGAGGCCGAAGAATCGGCTCATCGCTACCTTGAGAAAGTCGGCATTGGCGATAAGGCCGATGTTTACCCTGCCCAACTCTCTGGCGGCCAGCAACAACGCGCGGCTATTGCACGCGCTCTGTGTATGGAACCAGAGGCACTTCTCTTTGACGAACCCACCTCCGCACTCGATCCCGAGCTGGAACAGGAAGTTGTCAAAGTAATCAAGGATCTCGCCGCCGAAGGGCGGACGATGATGATCGTGACCCATGATATGAAAATGGCCCGTGACGTATCCAGCCACGTCGTGTTCCTGCATCAGGGTCTGATCGAAGAAGAAGGCGCGCCCGATAAACTGTTCGGCGCCCCGAAATCCGACCGTCTACGGCAGTTCCTCAGCTCTACGATGGCTGTCTAGACCAAAAACCAAAACTAATGGGAGAAAACACATGAACAAACTGATCCTGTCTACCGCCGCACTGGCGCTGACTGCAGGCTTTGCAATGGCCGATACGGTACGCTTGGGCACCGAAGGCGCCTACCCTCCATACAACTTCATTGACGACAGCGGCGAAGTCGCCGGTTTCGAACGTGAGGTCGGTGACGAGGTTTGTGCACGCGCAGAGCTTGATTGCGAATGGGTGACAAACGAATGGGATTCGATCATCCCCAACCTCGTCTCGGGCAACTATGATGTGATCATCGCCGGTATGTCGATCACGGACGAACGTGACGAGGTGATTGATTTCACCCAGAACTACACTCAGCCTGATCCTTCCGGCTATCTCGCGGCGTCGGCTGATGCGGACATCGAGGGTGGCGTTCTCGCGGCACAGACTGGCACAATTCAGGCTGCGTTCATTGCTTCTTCCGGGGCCACTCTGGTAGAATTCGCGACGCCCGAGGAAACCATCTCAGCTGTTAAGAATGGTGAAGCTGACGCTGTTCTGGCCGATGACGCCTATTTGCGCCCTATCGCATCAGAAGATGACGCCCTTCTTATGCTCGAGAAGACTGAGCTACTTGGCGGAGGTGTGGGGCTCGGCGTACGGGAAAGCGACGGAGAGCTCAAAGCCAAGCTCGATGCAGCTATCCAGTCGATGAAAGACGATGGATCTCTGAACGAGCTGCTTGCCAAATGGGAAATTGGTCCAGGATTCTGATCTTGACCTAACCTAAATTACCGGCTGCGTCCGGCTTTTGCCGGGCGCGTCACACTCAACAATTCGGCGCATTTTTATGTTCAGCTTCTGCACAGATCCGGACGTTCTTGGCCAGTTTCAGTGGCTGTCTTGCTACCTCACCACAGGCAAGCATATGTCGCTTTACGTGTCGGTCGTTGTAGTACTGGTGCTGCTTGCAATTACTGCGCCCACGGCACTGTTATTCGGTTTTGGCGGCGCTGTAGCTGCCCGGTCGCGTATCCCGCCAGTCAGATGGTTCGGAAAATCTTATATCGCAATTGTACGCGGCGTGCCGGATATTGCCTTCTTTTTATTCTTTGTGATTGCACTTGATCAGGCGTTCGAATGGATGCGCCACAAGGTGCTTTGCCCGGACTGGACCGATCCAATCCGACAGGGCAATGATTTTGTAGTCTGTCAGGCGGCAAAACTCCCGCTCAGCTCCTCCCCGCAATGGGTGCATGAAACCTATGGGTTCTTTGTTGCGGTCCTGACATTTGCAATCGTTTTTGGCGCTTTTGCTGGCAATATTCTCTTTGGCGCGATGCGGGCCGTTCCGCGCCCCCAATTGGAAACCGCAGAAGCTTACGGCCTGTCCAGACGCCAGACGTTCTGGCGCATACTGGTCCCCCAAATGTGGGTCTTTGCCCTCCCCGGGCTCAGTAATCTGTGGATGGTGCTGATCAAGGCGACACCGCTTTTGTTCCTGCTTGGGGTCGAGGATATCGTTTACTGGGCCCGTGAATTGGGCGGTACAAAAACTTCGCGCTTTACTGATTACCCGCATGGTGACTGGCGCATGTATTATTTTGCCGGACTGCTGGTCTTCTATCTGATCTTTACGCGAATCTCCGAAATCTTCCTTGAGCGCCTGATGCAACGTTTGACACGCGGCCAAGCGACCACGGGTGGCGAAGCCCAAAGAAAGGCCGCCGCATGAGCTGCTTGCAGACGATACAGGATTATGGCCTGCGCGCCGTTGGCTATGGCGAGCGCCTGTTGCCAAAAGAGGACTTTACTCTTTGTGAGCAATTCACTCTGATTGGGTCGGGCATGATCTGGAATGTCTATTTCGGGGTACTTGCCCTGATACTGGGCTTTTTCTTTGCCAACGCCCTGGCGATGGCCAAAGGGTCGCGCCACCTAATGCTACGTAAACCGGCGGAATGGTTCATCTTTGTATTCCGCGGCTCGCCACTCTTTGTGCAGTTCTTCTTTGGATATTTCCTGTTTCTCAGCCTCAAACAGGTTTACCCGATATTTACCCCTTTCACCGCGGCCTGGCTGGGCGCGCTGGTGGTCTTGTTCCTCAACACCGCCGCCTATTCGGCAGAGATTTTCTATGGCGCCCTGCGTTCCATTCCCAAAGGTGATGTCGAATCGGCCGACGCCTACGGCTTTTCAGGCTGGCCTCGCTTCCGTAAAATTGTCTGGCCCACGATGCTGCGTCTGGCTTGGCCCGCCTACACGAACGAGGCGATATTTCTTTTTCACGCATCGGCGCTGGTCTTCTTCTCCGGATTTCCATCCTGGCAACAGCGCGGTGATGCGCTCTATTATGCCAATTACTTCGCAGACAAGACCTTTAACCCGTTTGTCCCCTATCCGATATTTGCAGGTTATTTCATCATTCTGACCCTTATCATCGTAAGCATTTTCGGACTGGTTAATCGTCGTCTCAACCGGCACTTGCCGCAAGAGGCCCGGCGCAAGATGAAGCTGAAGATGAACGTAATCCGCTGACGCGCCTGCGGTAATCATCGGATATTTGAGTATTTATCGAACACTGAAAGACCCCCAAGCTTTCAATGTTCTTTAAATACTCAACCTTCCAAGGGTCAGTTTCCAAGCATCCATTTGCCCTTGGGCCAGAATGCGTGAAACGCAAAGGCAAACATAACATCATGGGCAATGTCGCGCCCAGCACCATCGCGCACCCGCACAGTTCCGACATCACGCCCCTTTGCTATCGTCCCCGCATCAAGGGCCGATGCCTGGCCGCCTTCCCAGCTGATAGACACGCCGGCTTCGCGCAGCCCGCCCTCATTCCTTACTCGCTCGACCAGCCAGGCACGTTTACCCACACGCACCACCCGCGACAGCGGTGAAATGCCATGCGGCGGGTTTTCTCCTGAATACAGGAAAGGCCGTTTTGACGTATCATAGCCACGATATGGATTATGCCCGTATTGCCGGCGAAACCTGGGCTGTTCCATCACCAGACCATTCGGGTGGCGCGTACGGAACTGATCCCAACTTTCCATCGTACTGGGCAACTGCTTCAGACGCGTGCCGGTCAGATCCCCCACGATTGCCTCTGCCGTGGCCTGCTGCCACCAGCTTTCGGTTTCGCGGTCATACATTACCATATCCGAATGGCGCAGTTTGCCCGACACGCCGAAGCTCAGCACATTTTCGCGGACGCGCCGGTCAAACACCATGGCCGAATTGCACAAGGGACAATAGGTTACCGCAACCGGTACCCCTGCAACCGTATCATTCACAATCTCATGCCATGTCAGATAGCGGATCGGATAGGCGCGCGGCGTGGCCTTACCAATCTGCAAACTGATCACAGGTTCCGTGCCCTTGATCCGTTTCTCAGCAGAAGCCTTGTGAAACTCCGGTGCAGAAATTGCGGGAATACCGTCTTTTGGAGGGCCTCCGGACCGGATTTCTGCCCAGTTTTCAATGCTGGTGACCGCAAAGTCCGTATTCGGCCATTCGCCTTTCCAAAATGCGGGATCGGCGCGGGCACCCCCGGCCATCAGGCTTAGTACAGCAACAACCAGCAACAAACGGGACATTGGCACACCCCTTAGATTTCATCGGTTATCCGCCGATGTTGCGCCAATTCCATGCGCGCGCCCAGATCATCGCACGCGATTGTGAGTATTACTGATCGTGATGCCGCTGCTTTTCATTCATGTTTTTCAGCGCCGCCTCCCATTGCCGCCCGCGCAGCAGCTTGCGAAAAGCCCGGTCCAGTTCGTCCGCGCCGTTATGCTCGAACCACTTCCCATGTGCCAGAATGATCCGCCAGGGCCGCCAGCTGATCATCTTTTCAACATCCTCGGCCAGGGCATCCTTGTCGCGATACGCCCGGCGCAAATCTCTCGGCATCATGCTGTCGCTGTCGTCCCAGCCAAAAATCCAGACCAGCGGGCGCATCCAGGCCGGCAGGTTTTCGGTTTCCAGCGCAATGATCAGATCGGTCAGGATCAACGTCCGGCTCTCATTGTGGAAAAAAACAGCCTCGCGATGTGTGGTGCTTCCACGCACGACCATCTGTTCCATCTGACCGACCCAGGGCGCTTCTGCCTGATCCACCCGCAAGTCGTGATTAATCTTAATGGCCACATCATGCTCAGCAGCACGATCAGCCACCCCCGGTGCGGCCCATGTCTGTGCCTTGGGAAACGCTTCCTGCCACCCTTCGACAAAGGTGTTTTGCTTGGTGTTCGGGATCACCAGATGTCTCACCTGCCCCAACGCTTCGAGCTCAGCCTGCAAGGCGTCGGTCAGCCGGGTTGGAGAATGAACCCAAAGCTCTCCGTTTTGCAGCTTCACCACCGTGGCCCGGGTGGGCAATGAGACCCCGGAAGCGGTAACTGATGGCCCGTCGATGATCCACAAACCCTCGGTCACCGGCTTGAGCGTATCCAGAGGCGCATACCCGGTCATTGCTGAACCGCCACCTTGGTCATCACATCAGGCGCAGATGCAACTGCGCCGCCTTGGCCACTGCCACGCTTGATCGCATCAACCACGTCCATTCCTTCGGTAACCTTGCCAACCACAGTGTACTGCCCGTTCAGATGCGGCGCGGGTGCAAACATGATAAAAAACTGGCTGTTGGCACTGTCAACGCTTTGCGACCGGGCCATACCAACAACACCGCGTTCAAAAGATAGGGTTGAAAACTCAGCCCCCAGATCCGGTTGATCCGAACCTCCTCGGCCGGCCCAGCTGACATCGCCATCGGATTTGCCGTATTCGACATCCCCCGACTGGGCCATGAAACCCTCAATCACCCGATGAAAGACCACGTTGTCATAGGCACCGCTTTCCGCCAGCGCTACCATACGTTCGGTATGGTTGGGTGCCGCGACTTCGTTGAGATCGATGCGAATAGTTCCGTTCGCCTCTCCCGTCACTTCTATCACCAGGTAAGGCCCGGGCTGATCCACAATTTCTGTCGCTGCCGTAGCATCTGCCGTGCCTTCTGGTTCAGGCATCGGCCGCGTATACAGATAGAATGCAATCAGCGCCCCCAGCCCGGCCAGAAGCAGCCCGGTAAACAGCAGGCGCTCACGCCGCATCGGCAGCAACCTTCATGCTGATCATCCGATCAGGGTTCATCGGCGGCTCGCCCCGCATGATCGCATCAACATGCTCCATGCCCTGGGTCACACGGCCATAGACAGTGTATTGCCGGTTCAGGAAATGGTTGTCCGAGAAGTTGATGAAAAACTGGCTGTTGGCGCTGTCCGGGCTCTGGCTGCGCGCGGCGCCAATGGTGCCGCGATCATGTGGCACACCGCTGAATTCGGCCTTGAGGTTGGGCAGATCGCTGCCACCAGTGCCAGCCATGCGCAGATTGAAATCCTGCTCCATATTGCCGTTCTTCACGTCACCCGTCTGCGCCATGAAACCATCGATCACCCGGTGAAAGGCCACATTGTCATAAGCACCCGAACGTGCCAGCTCTTTCATCCGGTCGCAATGGCCCGGAGCCACGTCAGGCAGCAGTTCGATCGTGACAGTGCCATCTTTGAGTTCGATCAGAATGGTGTTCTCGGGATCTTTGATTTCGGCCATCGGGCTCTCCTGTTTATCGTGTTGAAAGATACCTAGGACCAATCCACAAGAATGCCAAGCCGCGAAGGGAGAAATGGCGTCAAATCCGCCACCACACGTAGGCCGGGGTTTCACCCCGGCAACTTCTGAAAGGTGGAAATGGCGAGGTGAAGGCGGGACTAAGCCGACCTTGACGTACATGCCGTGAATTGGTGAAGACGGTCCAGAGCAGCCGTTCGTTGACAGCGTCTACGCAGCAGTACCGCTCCCCGAAGCCGAACGGCGGATATCGACAAGCCGACATTCTTCTGATTGAAAGTCCGCCACGGTGACAGCCGCGATCACCTCGTCGAATGCGGCTCTCCTGAGTTATCCATCTACTCTCTAACGGTACGAAAGAAAATCTCACCCTGACATACATCGTTCGCGCTGTCTGAACTCAAATATACCATTATGGTCTGATCGTTTCCGATATCCGAGCGCGGAATTATAACCGAAACGTTCTCTGTAGAGGGGTTTCCGCCTGCGGTACCTCGATAATCGCCCGCATGGACAAACATGTGGGCATTGGGACACCCTTTGGTCAGCCAAACCAAAAGCTGCCTTCCTTCGGCGGCTCGAAGATCAAGGCGAATGGACGCTTTTGCAGGCAGAAAGCCGTCGCCCTGAATACCACAGCTGTTCCATGGCGCAGAGCCGCCAATATCGACGTCGAAAGCTTTTCCATCCTCCTGAGAAAGATCATATGCCCGTTCGGATACGGTGCTATACGCCTCGCCGCTTGTGGGATTAGGGCAGGCATAGACCGTGGAGCCGAGCATGAGTGCTGCACCCGACGCGAGCGTGAAAATTATTCTTTTCATGAGATTTGTTCCGATCAACAAGTTGGAGCAACAGGGTAGAGCCGTGGCCCGAACATTACCTAGCAATTTCTGTAAAATGGACCGGAAATCGATTATTGCTTCCTCCATACCGTCAATTACTCCCGTTTTAGCTGTGCTGTGGCGTTCGTAAGTCCGTTTTCACCACTGTCTGATTCGTCATTCAGATATCGGGGAAGCTGAAACTACTCTTAGAGTCTGATAACGGCAGGCTTTTTTGTCGGCCGCATCGAACCTGATGGCAGGCGGTATCAAATTGACTAGCCGGGCTTCGGACAGACCCAGCTACGCCGAAGTTTTTCGCCAACGCCTGGGACGCCTTCGATTTTGATGACTGATGAACCCCGCGGCCTGGGCGCGGGGACCCGCAAGCGTTGTGGATCGCACGTCGACAGGTGTGTGACAACCGAAATTCCATGGCCCGATCCGATATGAGTGATTGCAAAGTCATTGGCTTTGCAAATCGTGCCCACTCACCTCGCATTTTGTTAGTTCAAACGCTGTACTGCATCCGCTACTTGGTTCACTTCCAGCACCCCCAGTACAGCCAGCAGTCTATCCAAACGCCCCGACCTCCCAGCTCAACAAACACCCTAAAACCCGCTATCGCTTGACGCCCCCACCGCTTCACGCCAAGAGAGGCGCGGAAATTTCGCGTATTTTCGGAGGTGACGTATGGGCTGGAACACTCTTGATGACATGGAACTGGCTGGAAAGACTGTCCTGACCCGTGTGGATATCAACGTCCCCGTCGAAAACGGCCACGTCACCGATGCCACACGAATCGAACGCATCGTGCCCACCCTGAACGACATCTTGTCCCGTGGTGGCAAACCCATGCTGCTGGCGCATTTCGGACGCCCCAAGGGCAAGGTGGTGGATGAGATGTCTCTGCGCCAGATCGTACCAGCGCTTGAGGCCGCCCTGGGCCGTTCCGTCTTACTGATCGAGACTCTCGAAGGGGCCGAGGCCCTGACCGAAGAGGCCCGCGCCGCCGATGTTTTGTTGTTGGAGAACATCCGCTTTCACCCCGGGGAAGAGGCCAATGATGATGCGTTCGCAACCCGCCTCTCCGGTCTGGGTGATATTTACTGCAACGATGCCTTTTCAGCTGCCCACCGGGCACATGCCTCGACAGAGGCGCTGGCCCACCACCTGCCCGCCTGTGCCGGTCGTCTGATGCAGGCTGAGCTTGAGGCGCTTGAGGCCGCTCTTGGTACACCCCAACGACCCGTTTTGGCGGTCGTGGGCGGGGCAAAAGTCTCGACCAAACTTGACCTGCTTGGCAATCTGGTGGGCCGCGTTGACCGGCTGGTGATCGGTGGCGGCATGGCCAACACGTTCCTTGCGGCGCAAGGCTTGAACGTAGGTAAATCGCTTTGTGAACATGATATGGCCGACACCGCGCGTGAAATCATGGCCAAGGCCGGCGCAGCAGGGTGCGAGCTGATCCTGCCTGCCGATGTGGTGGTGTCCAAGGAATTCGCTGCAGGGGCCGAAAACGAAACCGTTCCCGCCCATGCCTGCCCCGAGGATGCAATGATCCTGGATGCAGGCCCTGCCAGCATCAGCCGCATCACGGCTGCTTTTGACAGCGCTAAAACGCTGATCTGGAACGGCCCGCTTGGCGCGTTTGAAATCGAACCGTTCGACACTGCAACCAACGCCGCCGCTGCCCACGCTGCAGCGCTCAGCCGCGCAGGCAGCCTGATATCAGTGGCTGGCGGAGGCGATACTGTTGCGGCCCTCAATCAGGCCGGTGCAGCACAGGATTTCACCTACATCTCCACTGCCGGTGGCGCCTTTCTGGAATGGATGGAGGGCAAAACCCTGCCAGGGGTTGCAGCGCTCGGAGGTTAACCGTCCTCAATCGTTTGCCATGTGAACAGATATTGTCTTTGGAAGAACCTCGCTAAATCCGGCCGCTCTGGCCTGTGCTTCCAATATGTCCCTGTCCAGGCTGTTGACCTGTCCATCTCCGTTGTAATCCCCCGGATTGGCGTCCGCAGCATCACCATATTGGTGCCTGCTGTTTGGAACGCTGTGTGGCAGAGAATCGTTATGCACCGGATTGCGATAACCGCTGAGGATTGTCACCGGCAGGTTCCCGACACCCACGCGAACCGCTTCCAGCTGGCTGAACAAGGCCGGGGTCAAAACGGCCCAAGAATAGTTCCCTGAATTCAACTCGGCGAATGAAAAATGTGCCGATGATGCCGATTGCGTAAAATCGGTAGCGGGCGGAACCGGGCGGCTGCCGGTAACATATTCATCTCGCAGACGATCCAATTCAGTAATCGCCGACACCCGCGCCTCTGCCTGTCGCAATCGGGCCAGTTCTGCGGCAAAGCGCGCGGGATCTTCGACCCTGCCGTTTCCGAAATTATAAGCCGTCAGGGTAAACGTCGAGGCTTGGCGCTCTTTTTGCAAAAACGCGTCATGCGCTGCCCGGATGCCAGCCACACCCTGCCCCCCGGATGAGGTCGTCTCAAATTCGGTACGGCGGTCCCGCACAGCCGTCTCTGCCGTGCTCAGTTCACCCAGCACCCGATTGGCATTGTCCCAAACCACCTGCGTACCGCGGGTCTTCTGCGCCTCTGCCCTATTGAATGCAGGCAAAAGCTCGTTGTTATAGGCCGCTGCAAATTCGTTAAAAGACGGCAGGCACCGATAATAGGTCAGGTTATTCGATGAATTGTAATCATCAGCCAGCCGGACCATTTCTTTCGTGTCAACTGAACTGGCGTTTCTGGTCCTCCCCCAATCCTCTAGTTTGCGGAGTTTCGGTACAAGAACCGAACGGATTTTGTTGGTCTGTGACCGGTTATGCGCATCTTGGCCTGCGGTACACCGCGGTGCCAGCACCTCGGCATCCTTATCAAAAAAATAGCGAAGTTGGCCCGCCGCCTGCTGTGCATTGATTTCGAAAACCAGGCTGGTCAATCCATCGCCGTCAGGGTCACTCGTTGCAAGCCCCTGCTCGAGAAACACAGGGGCCGCATCAAATGCAGCGTCTGCATCACCATAGTCCCGCTTATACTGTGCTTCAATTTCCGCTTTTCGGTCAGCTTGCTCCGACAGGAAATCCTTTTCATTGTACCACATTGCAAAAAACCTCTCTGAATTGTTGTCGTTTTGTTGGTTGGCCAACGCTTCTCTTCTTTATTGTGACGTCGGCTTATAATCTCTGTAGATTTGCAAATTACACGCACTGATTGCAACGACGAAGATGGCGCTTAAGGGGCTTACCTAGGTAATCTTCAAGCTTTTCATTGCCCAACTTACGTGGCTTCCGTAACAGGATAGAGATGAATGATGCCCTCCCTTCCTTTCTGCTCGCGGCCTTTGCCCTCACCGGCAGTCCGGGGCCCAACACGCTGAGCGTGGCCGCAGTGGGCGCCTCATTCGGTCGCATGCGCGGGCTAAAATACATGGCGGGGCTCAATGCCGGAGTCTTTGCTGTCATTGCGCTTGTCGGCACCGGCATCTCTGGCGCTGTGATGGCCCTTCCCGGCATCGCCCCGGTTGTCAGCATTGCAGCTGCACTATATTTCCTCTACCTCGCCTTCCGTATCGCAACGGCACCGCCGCTGTCAGACACGTCGGCCATAGAACTTGATACAGCTCCCCGCTGGTACGAGGGCTTTGCCCTTTCACTTGCCAACCCCAAAGCTTATGCCGCAATGGCGGCCCTGTTCTCAGGGCATACGCTGATCAATGGTAACAACGTTGCAGATGCTTTGTGGAAAACCGGCATTCTGATCCTGGTGATCTGCATCGTTAATTTTGCCTGGCTTTCGATCGGCGCAGGCCTGTCCCGTCTGCTGCAAAACCCGCGCACTTCCCGGATCGTGAACATCTGTTTTGCAGCTCTTTTGCTTCTCTCGGTCGCCGCAGTCGCGCTAAAGGGGTTCTGAACCGGTTGTGTTAACTCTGATATGTTGATCTGTTTGGCGTCATAGACTGGCTGGCACGACAACACGGAGACAACCAAAATGACGACCAGAACAGCAACCTGCAGATGTGGCCAGTTTCGCGCGACTTGTGCGGGAGAGCCTGTACGGATCTCCATGTGCCATTGCCTCGAATGCCAAAAACGCTCCGGTAGCGTGTTTGCAACTCAGGCACGGTGGCCTGAGCGCGATGTGACTCTTTCCGGACAGTCAAAAACTTGGGAACGCATCGCCGATAGCGGCCACAAAGCCTCCTATCAGTTTTGCCCTGAATGCGGATCAACGCTCGCCTATGTGATCGAGGGATGGCCGGGGGTGATCGCCATCCCTGTTGGCGCATTTGCAGATCCGGAATTTCCGATACCCCGGTTCTCTGTCTACGAGCACAGAAAACATGCATGGGTGGAAGTTCCCGGTGAAGGCATTGAGCATTCGTCAGCCCCCGGCATCACATATCCAATGAGTAAGTTACCAAAAGACGATTGATTATCTGTGGCTGGTTTACACCGAAAGGGTTGGCAATTATCTAAAGCGGTTTTCGTTTTACCTGAATCAGGTTTGGCGAAAAACGTCCCGCCAACGCATTGATGTTGCTGCGTTTCCCAAAGACGTGCAACTTGCCTAATGCCGTTCGAGAAGCCCCTTGCGCGGAATCTACACCAAAGAGCGCCTAGCGGGTGCTGTACTCATTACGGAAGTGAGCAGAGGTGTAGCTTTCTCGGGTAGCGTTCCAGAACACAAAAGACCTTTTCACCTCTTGCTCACAAGCCAGACCAGAACAACCTCATCCTCGGGCAGGTATCCGGGTGATGCGGGCACCAAGCGCGTTCAATCGTTCGTCAATACGCTCATAGCCCCGTTCTATCTGCTGCGCGTTATTGATGACAGATGTCCCATCAGCCCCCATCGCCGCAATCAGCATCGCCATCCCCGCCCGGATATCCGGGCTTTCCAGCCGCGATGCGTGCAGCTTGGCAGGGCCGGAAATCACCGCGCGATGCGGGTCGCACAACACGATCCGCGCCCCCATCGCGATCAGCTTGTCCACAAAGAACATCCGCGATTCATACATTTTTTCGAACATCAGAACCATGCCATCGCACTGTGTCGCCGTCACGATCGCTATCGACATCGTATCGGCAGGAAAGGCGGGCCAGGGCTGGTCTTCGATCTTGGGAACATGGCCTCCGAAATCGGGCACCACCCTCTTTTCCTGACCCCGTGGCACGATCAGATCATCACCTTCGATCACGCAGCGGACCCCAAGTTTATCGAACCCCATCAGGGTAGAGCGCAGATGCTCAACCCCGGCATTCTTTATCCGCAACTCGGAATCGGTGACCGCGGCCAACCCGATAAAAGACCCCACCTCGATATAGTCTGTCCCAATCCTGTGTTCCGCTGATTTAAAGGCGCGCCCGCCGTGGATGGTCATACAGTTGGTGCCAATACCTTCGATCTCGGCCCCCATCGCGATCAGAAAACGGGCCAAATCCTGCACATGCGGCTCCGACGCGCAGTTTCGCAATGTTGTTGTACCTTCGGCAGCCACAGCGGCACTCAGCGCGTTTTCCGTGGCCGTGACTGAAGGCTCGTCCATGAACACATCCGCCCCGACCAGCTTGGTGCACCGGAACGAATACGCGCCATCCACCGAAATATCCGCGCCCAATTGCTGCAGCGCCAGAAAGTGCGTATCCAGTCTGCGCCGCCCAATCACATCCCCGCCCGGCGGCGGCAGATCCACCTTGCCACACCGCGCCAGCATCGGCCCGGCCAACAAAATAGATGCGCGAATCCGTCCGCACAGATCGGGATCAAGATCCGCCGCCCGCACCTCTTTGGCATGAATTCGCAGCTCATTGGGACCTGTCCACTCAGTCTCTGCACCGACAGAGCCGATCAGCTCCACCAATGCCTCGACATCCCGAATGCGCGGCACATTTGTCAACGTGACGGGGTGTTCATTCAAAAGCGCCGCGGCAATAATCGGAAGGGCGGCATTCTTGTTGCCCGAGGGCTCAATGCTCCCCGACAGCTGATGCCCGCCTTCCACAATATATTCGATACGTTCACGTGCTATCGGCGCTGCCATGCTCTTTTGTCTTTCCTGATCAGGTCCGTTTCTGCCACGCGCGATCGCACGTTGCCCGGACTCTATTCTTATTTGTTTCCACTGTGCATCACTTGCATTGTACGCTTTGTTTCGTCAATGCTTTGCCCTCAACACTTGATAAGCAGACAGGTGTTCACGCGGTTCATGGCACGCCTTCTACCAGACTCGACAGTAAAAGATCCGAAGCAATTACAAGTGTTTGCAACCTGAACCGAATTTCAAAAAATCAAACTCAAACAGGCAGACCGCCGGTTAACTTTCTTCCGCCCACCCTCTTCGGAAGGACGACGGAGATTCTCCAAATCTTTTCTTGAACCGCACTGTCAGCTGGGTTGAGCTTCCAAATCCCGTGGCCGCTGCGATCTGGGCCACGGTCATTTCGGTTTCGTTAAGCAAAGCATGCGCGCGGGAAACGCGAAGCTCAATATAAAACTGAACCGGTGAAACCTCGACATATTTCTGAAAAAGCCGCTCCAGTTGCCGCCGTGATATCTGCACACGCTCGGCGATTTCCGTGATCTCGAATGGTTCCTCGATGTTTTCATGCATGATCTGCATCGCGTTGATCAGATTCTGATTGCGACTGCCAAGAGCCACAGAAAACGCAGATTTCTGCAGTGACTTACGATTATTGGACCTGAAGTGAATGCACATATCCGACACGATAATCGCCAGGTCATTTCCATAGTCGGATTCGATCATATCCAGCAGCATATCTGTCGCGGCGCTTCCACCGCCGCATGTCATAAGTTCGTTGTCCATCTCATAGAGATTGGTCGACGGCTCAAGACCGTCAAAATGCTCGGTAAATGCGGGCTGGTTTTCCCAATGCAGTGTAAAATTCTTGCCGTGCAGGGCGCCCGATTTCGCCAGCGCAAACGCGCCGGTACATATCCCGCCAAGCTTGCAGCCAAATGCGCGCTGACGGTTGATCCATGCCAGGATCCTCGGGTTAGTGCTCTCTGCAGGTTCAATTCCCGAACAGACAAACAATCTGGTCGACCTCGGCAGGTTTTCAAGCGCCATATCCGGCGCAATCTCAACGCTGTTGGAACATTGAACAGGCTTGCCGTCCTCCGAAATAAGAAACCAGCGATAAAGTTCTTTGTTGGTAATCTGGTTGGCGATCCTAAGAGGCTCAAGAGCCGCACTAAAGGCAAGCATGGTCAGTTTGGGCAGCAAAAGGAAATAAATATCCTTTGGGGGCCCATCATAATTGATCCGAAAATTCGCCGCTCCTTTTGGAACGAAATTCTTTAATTTCATGCTGAGTGTCCTCAAACACTGCGCCTTTGGGCGTGGGCGTACCAGGGCCAGCTGGCCCTGGTACGACTCAGGTTTAGGTGTTCAACTCGGCGACAGGCTCACCACTGTCTTCCCAGGAACGCATCTCTTCTTCGGTGGCCTTGGGCGAGAAGAGCCCTGTCATTGCGTAGAAGATACCAATGACCGGCGACAGCCAGCAGGCAAATGCAAGCGGAATATAGAGAAGGTTCTCAAAATTCCCGTCTGCAATTCCCAGGCCAAGTGCCGTGATGACAAAGGCACCACCCGCGTTCCAAGGGATCAGAGGAGAGACGAGCGTGCCGCCCTCTTCAATCGCCCGCGACAGGTTCAATGGCGAATATCCCATGCCGCGGTAAACCGGGGCATACATCCGACCGGGCAGCGCGATTGACAGATACGGGTCACCTGCAACGGTGTTGGTTGCAACCGATGTCAGAATTGCAGAGGTCTGAATGCCTGCAAAGGATTTCACTTTTGAAATGATCACAGCAATGATCGCCTGCAAACAGCCGACACGCTCCAGCGCGCCACCAAAACCCAGGGCCAGCAGAACCAAAGAGATGGTCCACATCATCGACTGAATACCACCACGGTTCAGCAGCGGATCAATCTCGGCCACGCCGGTATCGATCGAATATCCGCTGTTTGCAAAGGTAAAGGTTTCGTGCAGTCCTGCACCCTGGCAGAAGATAGCCATGATACCACCAACAACGGCACCGGCAAACAGCGACGGGATTGGCGGCTTTTTCATAACGGCCAGCACAATGACCAACGCCGCAGGAAGCAGCATCAGGGGTGAAATCCAGAATGCGTTCTCAAGCGCAGAAGTGATGATATCAATCCGCTCGAACGACACTTGCGAGGTATCGATGACGGTGTAGCCGACCACAAAATAGATCACCAACGCAATCAGCATCGCCGGCACCGTGGTGGGCAACATGTTGCGAATGTGATCGAACAGGTTGGTTCCTGTCACAGCCGGGGCCAGGTTCGTCGTATCCGACAGGGGTGAAATTTTGTCGCCGAAGAACGCGCCGGACACAACCGCGCCTGCTGTCCAGTACATCGGAATACCAAAGCCCGCGCCGATACCCATCAGCGCCAGGCCAACGGTACCGGTTGTTCCCCAGGATGTCCCCAACGACACTGAAACGATCGCACATAACAGCATGCCAGCAGCAAGGAACATTTCAGGTGAGAGGATTTTCAGCCCGTAATAGATAAGAGTTGGAACCGTACCACTGGCAATCCAGACACCAATGATCATACCGACCGTGATCAGGATCGACACAGAAGGAAGCGAAATGTTGATTACGTGAAACACGCCTTCTTCGATATTTGGCCATTTATGACCCAGTTTCAGGCCTACAATGCCTGTAATCGCAATACCGAATGCCAATGGGATATGGGGTGTAAAGTCCCCGAAGTAAAACAGCTGTATCCCCAGGACGATCAGCGTCAGCAAAATCGGTATCAAAGCCAACCCAAAACCGGGCTGCCTTATGTTTGTATCCGTTTCAGACATTTGGATGTCTCCCTTTCTTGTCCCTCAAACGTTGTTGATTGACGGAAAACACCAGATTTTGCGTCATGAGACTCCATGTCTGTGCGCACATCTTTTAAGAGTTTGCGACATCGGATTACATTGGAGTGTGTGGCGCCGCGCCATCGAAACCGCCACTTCTGCGGCAGCGCTGTTTTCGGTAATACGCAGAGATAGCGACATTACCTGTACCGCCCTGCTGCACCTCTTGTGCAGCTCTCCAATGGCATGAGGTGATCTGTTAGGGTTAATGTCTTGGAGGTTGGGAATTAAGCCAATGCTGCGGATTTCAAGACACCGCTCTGCCCGTCATTATGCTTTCCGACCGCTTGACGGAGCATCAGGCACCGGCCGGTCTTCAAGCACCGCTTTTGCGGCGCGACCCATGTAATCGCTGTACGCGTCCGCTGTCTCCACAGCTGCGTTCAACCCGGGCAAGCGCTCGGAATAATTTTCCGCGGACATACCCTGCACCGCCGTGCGCACCTCCGCCTCGGTCTCACAGATCACCATGCCGGACGTATCCATGAAATCCCCGATGTTAGGACATCCCCAATAGATTGGCACAGTCCGGCACAGGATGGCGTCAATCAGTTTTTCGGAAAAATAATTCCGCTCGCGCACATTCTCGATCACAATGGAATACCTGTAGGGTGCAAGCCCCTCTGCCTTGGCGTCAAAGGGTTTGTATCCAAGGCCCATCACCTCTACGTCCAATCCCTCATCGCGCACCCAGTTTACTGTGTTGTGGCGCAGCATATGCCCTTCTTGCGAGCGCTTGCCCGAAGCTATCAGCGAACACATCGCCGATTTCTTAATTTGCAGATCGCGCCACTCCGGCACCCAGGTGCTTCCCAACGGAAAGAACAGACCATTGGGAATGCGGCGCAACAAATCTTCATCCCCCGTCAGCACCCGGTGAAATCGCCTGTGCGACCAGCGCAGCTTTTTCATATGCTGCCCATGGATGGCCGCGGGTTCAAGGATCATCACGGACACTTTCGCTCGCGTACCAAAGCCGGGGCGAATATGCATGCTGTTACGCGGCAGCATAATCAGATGATCGTCGAGGGCCAGATCGGCCAGCGTTCCGCCATCCAATCGTGCAGGCCGCCCCAGCGGCCACGCCAGCCGGTCAAGCGCAATGCCTTTAGGTCGGGCCCCCAGCTTTACATCATGGGGCAGAATGGCAACTGCCGGGCTATTGTCTGACATTAAGCGCTCCGCAAATCTTTAGCGGTCATAGGGACAAAACAGACCCGGGGCAATTGCCCGTCACACTCTTTGTCCACACTGGCTCTTTTGCCTACCTGACGGTCGAAAAGACCGCGCCCTGTTCTGCCTGTGCATCGTCTTGCATAGTGCTGCCGACCGGCGCGCTTGCCTGGTGAAGCTCTTCCAACAAAGCATGAGCAAATCCTGGGGAAGATCTGAATGTCAGCGGCAGCATCAACGCCAGCTCTATCAACCGGCGATCACTCAGCAGATTGACCGAGAATTGATCTGCAAACCCGTAATAGGACACCGCGCGCGCTGGCATATGTCGCTCAAGCTGTAGCAACTCCGGCGTCACCCGCCGCAATGATTTAGGCAAACTATCCTGCCAACGCTGCACCTCTGTCCCATATTCTTCCAGCTCTTCTGCAACCGGAACGTGCCCCAACGCCGCGTCCAGAGCCGCGTCACGACCCGGCGAACGGCCCAATAGTCGTGACCACCAGCTACGATGCCACCCGGTTTGCAGCACATCAAATCCATCCGTCTGCAGCAGCAAATGGCGCTCCTTCATCAACTGGTCAAGGCCAAACACCACTGCATTCGGAGCCCGGTACGCTGTACTTGTCCGCAGCCAAAAGAGCCGTTTTCGATTGCGTCGATCCGGCTTTTTATCTCCGTGTAAACGCGCCACATCTGTGCGTTTGAGATAATCAAGCGTCACATCGGGTGTATTTTCCATCGCGAGTGCCGCGGCATCACACGCATGCTCATCATCGCCTTGGACACAGCAGAACTGGCTGATTTTGCTCTCATGTCCGCGTATCGCGCTTAGCGTGATATGAGATGTCACATCCCCACTGACTGGCAAAACACTGTTACAGCCTGACAAAAGCGCATTCACCACCGCACGCTGACGTGCTGCCATTTCTGCAATCACAATACGCGTTCTGACCCGTCGTTTGACCGCCGTACCCAAAGCACTTCCAAGCGGCCAGCACCGCCGAAGCGAAAAATCTGACAGATCAAGCACATGATTGGCTGGCATCAGCCTGACGCCGCTGTGTGATGTACGCCCCATCGGGAAAACCCGAATGGCCTCTTCCGGAACCGCTGCTGGCGGGCCGATCAACTCGTTTTCATTGTCCGGCGCGTGCTCAGATGCCAGGAAAACCGATGACCCGGCCAATCGCTCTTTTGCATTGTAGAATGTCGCAAGCTGGGCCATCGGGTCAAACCACAACTGCGCCTTGCCGCTAACAAGCGTCAGAGCCAGATAGCGCCCGGACGTATATGTCAGAAAATCTTCCAACTGCGCCTTGAACTGGCTCTGCTCACTATTGAGACGGCTAAAACTATCAGGTGCGACCAGTTGCCCGGCTCCATCGACACCGATCCCAAGGAACAGTCCAAACAACCGATCGGATGCATCCCGCATTGGGATGCATTCCAAGCGCTGACCGTGATGCAAAACCCAATCGTCCAGGTGCTGCGCGGTCATACCTGGCACATCGGCCTCGGTATCCTGCGTCAATACAAACTGATTGGAAAACAAAATTTCGGGGTCCAGCCCCTTACTCTCACAGCGGCGCACCGCTTCCAGCATTCCGGCCATTTTACCGCCTCATCGCCTGTTTCTGCCATATCCAAAGGACCCTTCTGTCGGGGCCGCAATTGAGGCAAACTACCACATATGGGGGAAATTACAAAACCGACGCGTATTTATGGGTGAAATGTGATGCAGGAATGACTCACAAATGCAGCCGCCCGGACATCAATACATGACCCTGCCCCGCCACACACACACCGGTGATCGCATCACGTGGCCCCAGAACCTCAACCTTTGCCTGCCCCGGGCGGCCCATCCAGTGCCCTTGCTCTGCGATGTAATCCGGCCGTTCGATCAAACCGTTTTTCCAAAGATACGAGGCCACCGCCCCGGTCGCAGACCCGGTGAACGGATCCTCAGGCGGGCTAGGCGGCGCCAATAAAAGCCGCCCAAATGTATCGCCCTGCATTGTCGCCCCCTCCAGTGTGACCCAATAGGGTTCCAGCATATCGGTACCGGCATAGCCCAGTTCTGCAGCTATATCGGCCAGCATCGGCACGTTCAGCTTTGCCCGGCGCAATGCGTCGTGATCACGCAACACCGTAATAGCAAAGGGCAAACCGGTCGAAACGATCTGAGGATCGGCAATAATGTCATCCGGATCCAGACCACCAACCTTTGCAATGACTTCTCGTGGCAATACCCGACCAAACTCGGGCGCAACCTGTGTCATCGTGATCAACGGACCACCGCTTGCCTGTTTGATCTCAATCGGGACAAGACCCGCACCGGTTTCCAGCGTAAAAGTGTTCGTCGCGATCCTTTCCCGCGAAAGCAATGCGGCAACCGTGGCGATGGTCGGATGTCCGGCAAACGGAATTTCCCGGCTCGCCAGAAAATACCGCACCCTGAAGTCCGCCACATCCGAGGCTTCAACAAACGTACATTCCACCAGCGACGTTTCTTTGACATAGCAACAGCAGGTCTCTGCATTCAACGCAGCCGCATCATGTACAACAGCACAGCCGTTGCCACCAAAGGGTTCACTGGTAAACCCGTCAACCCAGTCAAAGTCAAAGCTTGGCATAACCTTACCTCCTGAGTCCCAGATTTCACCGTACTGAGTCCCAGATTTCACCGTAAGCCAGCGCCAAGATAGGCCCAACGCCGTTTTCAGCTAGGTCCAGACCCTATGACACCTGCGGCGCCAGCCATGGAAACGACCGTTCACTCGCTTTTCGCCAACTCAGAAACGAACGACGGGTAAAATCCACCGCACCACCAACCGGATAAAGCGTTGTAGTAGCGGATAAATCGGAAACCATTTGCTCCGGCAAATAGGCAGATCCGCCATGTTTGGCGAGATACGAGAATGCCCAATCGGGTGTGCTGAACGCCATTGATGCGGTTTCATCCCCGGGCCACACCTCGGCATGCCAACTTCGGAAATCGGGGCCATAGTCCACAAATACATAACCCGGATCCCATCGCATCACCTCTCTGGGCTGTGTTGAGTACTGAACCAGCTTGTCAGAGGCAAACAACCGGCTTTCAACTTCCGGTCCGATCATTGGCTCGGACAACAATGCAGCATCACTTAACCCGCTTTGTAACCAGCGCCGCGCATCTTCCGCCAACCCGGCCCAAACCTCGGTTGCGGTCTCAGTGTGCCCTACACGCACCTCTTCGATCCAGCGTTGCCCCAACCCCGGCCATAGGGCAGGGGCACAGACGAAACTGAACAAACGTGTCACACCCTGTGGCAAATTGGCCTGCGCACGCGCGCCCGACCACGCGCTGACAATCACCTCTGCCCTGTCAATAAACGCATATCCCGCCTTGGTCAGCGTCGCCCCTTTTCGTGACCGGTTCAGCAATTCTGCACCCAATGCCCGGTCCAGACTGTCCAACCGTGCCGTCACGGCAGATTGGGTAATGTTTAACTCTTCCGCCGCACGGTTCAGGTTTCGCATGCGCACAACCGTCAGAAATGTCTGTATCGCCTGAATATTCATAGCCTATAGTGCAATTTTTTTGACCTTATTTATAGATTAAATCCGTTTTCCTGATTCATGTTTTTCTGGCATTGTGACCGGGAATAGGAGAACCCACATGGAATTCAGCATTCAGCTTTCGGCAGATTACCCGGACAAATCCTATGGTAGTGAGCAGGTTTATAAGGATATGCTCAAACAGGCCGTGCTGTCGGACCAGCTGGGATATGACGCTGTTTCCCTGACTGAACACCACCTCATCAACTGTCTGATGATGCCGGCCCCACTGACCTTTGCAACCAAGATCGCGGCGCATACCTCCCGGGTGAAAATCATGACTTCCGTGGTGGTTCTTCCCCTCCACGACATGCGCGTTTATGCCGGAGAGGTGGTCGTCGCCGATATCTTTACCGAAGGCCGGCTAATGCTGGGCGTCGGGCGCGGTGCTTTTGCCTATGAAATGAACCGCCTGGGCGTGACGATGGACGAAACACAGGCGCGGTTCAATGAATCGCTCGACGTGTTACAGGCCCTGCTGACCCGTGAAGAGGTGTCCTGGGACGGTGATTACTACCAGTTCGAGCCTCTCACCATAATGCCGCGCCCCGTGCGTAATATCGAGATGATGATGGCCGTGATGAATCCCGAGGGTATCTATCACTGCACAAAGCGTGGTTTTCATATTCAAACCACACCTCTGTCCGGCAATCACCAGCTGTTGCTCGATCAGGTGGGCGGGTTCAACCGGGCCAAAGAGGAAATGGAGGACGCCGGCGAACATCTGACGCTTACCCTGTCCCGCGTGGCCCATCTGGCCAAAACCCCGGCTGAGCGGCAGGCAAAGGTCGAAGCCGCCCACAGATATTACGGGCGTTTCGACAATGTCTTTACCGGACCCGGAATCGTCGATAACGGTATGATACGAGAGTTGCCATGCAACACACCGTTGGATGAATTGGGAGAAAGCCTTTTGATCTGCACACCGCAAGAGATGATCGACAAACTGGCGCCCTATGCAGAGCTGGGCATTGACCGGGTGATCCTGAACGTAAATTTCGGGCTGGATACTAACGATACGCTTGATGCGATTCAGTGTTTCGCAGAAGAGGTCATGCCTCATTTCTCAGCTCCGCAAACCGGGATCGCTGCGCAATGAGCACTGCGAGAGAAGCGTTTATCGCAGCTATGCGACAGGTGGCCTCTACCGTAACTGTGGTGACAACGGATGGCCCGGCTGGCAAAGCAGGCGCAACAGTCAGCGCTTTTTCTTCGCTTTCCGCCGATCCGCCCTCGGTACTGGTCTGCCTCAGGTCCGCCAGCAAGATCGCACAAACCGTCGCCGGAAACGGCACATTCTGCGTTAACATCCTGCCCGAAGATGGCTCTGATCTGGCAGTGCTGTTTGCCGGCGCGGTCGAGGATCGCTTCGCCGGGCTCGACAGCACTGATACAGAGTTCGGCCCGACCCTGCCCCGCGCAACCGCCTTTGCCTGTTCGCTCAATCACCGCCACGTGCATGGCAGTCATGACATTTGCATCGGCGACGTGGTTGCAATCTCTGACGCAGGTGAGAAACCCCTGACCTACATGAGCGGCGCCTTTCATATCGTACGGCCCAAGGCAGAAACCTGATCAACGAAAGCTTTGGTGACATGACGGACGTAATAGATTGCGAATTCAGCGTCGAAGGATCCGGCCCCCCGCTGTTTCTGATCCACGGGATCGGGGCCGCCCGCAATACCTGGGCCCGCGCCCTGCCGGAACTGACTGAACATTTCACCGTCATCACCTATGACCTGCGGGGCCATGGCGCCTCTCCCATGCCCGATGGTGAATTTGGCCTCGATGAACTGGTTAATGATCTTGATCGCGTGCGCGAACGCACCGGATTCGAGCGCGCGCATTTTGCCGGGCATTCTCTGGGTGGCATGATCGGCCCCGCCTATGCATTGCGCTTTCCCGACCGTGTACTTTCACTGGGCCTGCTGTCCACCGCCGCATTCCGGACCGAGGATGACAGCTCCAAGGTATTTGGCGTGGTCCGCGCGATGGAGGAAAAGGGCATTCCCCAAGTCCTTCCCACTCTCACCGACCGCTGGTTCACAGACTCTTTCATTGCCGAAAATGCAGACGTGGTCGAACGCCGCTTGAAACAGGTGATCGACACTGATCCCGATGTTTTCCTTAATGTTTTTCGCATCTATGCGGGCACCGAAATGGCCCCCTGGCTGCATCAGGTCACGGCCCCTTCATTGGTCCTGACCGGTGAAAACGACGGCGGCTGCAATCCCCGGCTGAACCGCCAGATCGACGCCGCCCTGCCCAATTCAGAACTTGTGATTTTGCCGGGCTATAAACATTCGCTTTTGCTCGAGGCTGGTGATCTTGTAGCGCGGCATTTGCGGGATTTCATCGCCTCCCTTCCGGCTAACTAGCACTCCCACAACCTTTTGGAGAATTGCGGCCGCGGCAGCACAACTGCCGCGAAATGGTTTCGTACAGGCCACATTCTTGCCCGTTTTATGGTTAATGAATTGTATTGATATTGACCGTTTTAGGACCAGAGAAATGGAAGAAGTCGAGAATGTATATGGGGGTGAGTGGAACTCGGTTTCGTTTATGACAACGAAATCAGGCCTGACCGCCCGCGAGCAATCTGACCGTTTCAATTTCGAAGCGATGACCGAACTGGTGCTGCGACTGGCCGGCGGTCTGATGGTTGCAGGGTCCACTTTGCTATGGCTCATCCTGCCAATGCACGCCAGCACGGAACAGATTCTATCCCACAGCGCCCTGTCGACACTGTTCGCGGCAACCGGTTTGTTCGTTTACGCCTATGGCACACGCGGTTTCCGCCGCCAGATGTCACTGGACGCAATCAAGGGCACCCTGTCCCTGACCAAGATCAACATGAATGAAAAAGGGCGCGTCGCCCGAGACATCGACCTTGATGCGATTGAAAGCCTGTTCCTGCGCCGCCCCGCGGTGCGCAGCGCACCGGCTTCGCTCTACATCCGCGTGCATGAATCAGAAGACCCGCTTCTGGCGCTGACCGGCAACACTGAAGAGCTTGAAGTGATCCATCAGGATCTGTGCGAGATCATCCAGGCCTCCGACACGCCCTCGCCCACACCGCGCCGTCCGCGGGCGAAAAAACGTCTGACGCCCAAGCTGTTTGGTTCGGATAAGGACAAGGAAAACGTTCCAGCCTAGGGTGTGCGAACCGGCAAATTCCGGCAGAGAACAAATTGGAACTCCGGCGCATTCGTGTCGGAGTTTTTAGTTTTTGAAACTAACGCTTAACCCCCTCGCCCCCGCGCAGAATCAAGACCGAAGGGCGCCGCGCGATCGCCTGACAACTTAAATTTACGAAAAAAGGGGCCGCCCAAAGGCGACCCCAATCTTGTAGCACAGATGCGCTGCTGACTTACATCATGCCGCCCATGCCGCCCATGCCGCCCATGTCGGGCATGCCGCCGCCGCCTGCGCCTTCTTTGGCAGGCTTGTCGGCAACCATGGCTTCTGTCGTGATCAGCAGACCCGCGATAGAGGCCGCATCTTCCAGAGCAGTCCGAACCACTTTGGCAGGGTCGATAACGCCCGCTGCAAAGAGATCACAATACTCTTCGGTCTGTGCGTTAAAGCCAAACGAAGCGTCATCGCTTTCGCGAACCTTGCCTGCAACAACCGCACCGTCAACACCTGCGTTCTGCGCGATCTGGCGCAGAGGCGCTTCGATGGCACGACGAACGATGGCAATACCGGCGTCCTGATCGCTGTTCTCACCGGACAGACCGGACAGAGACTTCGCACCCTGAACCAGAGCAACGCCGCCACCAACAACAACACCTTCCTGAACTGCAGCACGGGTCGCGTTCAGAGCATCGTCAACACGATCTTTACGCTCTTTCACTTCAACCTCGGTCATGCCGCCCACGCGGATAACGGCCACACCACCGGCGAGTTTCGCAACACGCTCTTGCAGTTTTTCACGGTCGTAATCGCTTGAGGTATCTTCGATCTGGTTGCGGATCTGTGTAACCCGCGCTTCGATCTCAGATTTCTCACCAGCACCATCGATGACGGTGGTTTCGTCTTTGGTGATATCAACGCGCTTGGCAGAGCCCAGCATTTCCATGGTAACGGACTCGAGCTTCATGCCCAGGTCTTCGCTGATCACCTGACCACCGGTCAGAATGGCGATGTCCTGCAGCATGGCCTTGCGGCGATCGCCAAAACCAGGGGCTTTGACAGCTGCGATTTTCAGGCCACCGCGCAGTTTGTTAACAACCAGAGTTGCCAGCGCTTCGCCTTCAACGTCCTCGGCAATGATCAGCAGCGGCTTTTGCGACTGGATGACCTGCTCGAGCAGTGGAACCATTGGCTGCAGCGACGACAGTTTCTTTTCGTGCAGCAGGATGATGCAGTCTTCAAGTTCTGCAGTCATCTTGTCAGCGTTGGTAACAAAGTAAGGTGACAGGTAACCACGGTCGAACTGCATACCTTCGACAACATCGGTTTCTGTTTCCAGACCTTTGTTTTCTTCAACGGTGATTACGCCTTCGTTGCCAACTTTCTGCATCGCATCTGCGATCTGGTTGCCAATCTCGGCTTCGCCGTTGGCTGAAATGGTGCCAACCTGTGCAACTTCGGCGCTGTCTTTAACTTCGCGCGACGCGGCTTTGATCGCCTCAACCACTTTTGCAGTGGCCGCGTCGATACCGCGCTTGAGATCCATCGGGTTCATGCCAGCAGCAACCGATTTGTGGCCTTCGGCAACGATCGCCTGGGCCAGAATGGTAGCAGTGGTTGTGCCGTCACCGGCTTCGTCATTGGTGCGGCTGGCGACTTCTTTCACCATTTGTGCACCCATGTTTTCGAACTTGTCTTCCAGTTCGATTTCCTTGGCAACCGATACACCGTCTTTGGTGATGCGCGGTGCGCCAAAGGATTTGTCGAGAACGACGTTACGACCTTTTGGGCCGAGAGTAACGCGGACCGCGTCGGCCAGCACGTTCACGCCACGCATCATTTTGTTGCGGGCATCTGTGTCAAATTTGACGTCCTTAGCAGCCATGTGCTTGCTCCTGAATGTCTTAGAATTTCATTTCTGTCGAAAGGTGCGTGAAATCACGCACCGGTCACGTCAATCAGGCCTGAACGCCCAGAATGTCGCTTTCTTTCATGATCAGCAGCTCTTCGCCGTCAATCGTGATCTCGGTGCCGGACCATTTGCCGAACAGAATGCGATCACCGGCTTTAACAGCCATTGCACTCAGTTCACCATTGTCTTTGCGCGCACCATCGCCGCAGGATACAACTTCGCCTTCGCTCGGTTTTTCCTTGGCGCTGTCTGGAATGATCAGTCCGCCTGCGGTTTTTTCTTCGCTTTCCACACGGCGTACAAGAACGCGGTCATGTAGCGGTTTAAATGCCATTGTCTTTGGCTCCTCTAAGCTCAAAGTTACTCCCTATGGCCCCCCTCTGGGGCCGTTAGCACTCAACGCGTTCGAGTGCTAACGGCGCATAGTTATGGCTCGATTTCCCGTGAGTCAACCAAATCGGTAAAATTTTTTTCATCAGCGTTTGCAGCTCCCTGTTGCCAAGGCTAGGGTCTGAACAAACTGTGTCCATACAAAGGGTTCCGATGCTGCGCCTACTTGCCGTATTCCTGTTTGCTCTGCAACCCGCATTTGCATTTGCATTGTGTGGGGGCACCGATCTGATTGAAGCACTGCCAGATAATGAACACGCAGCCCTGCGTGCTGCAGCAAGATCTGAACCCTATCCAGAAGGGCTGCTCTGGCAGGCAACACGCGGTGGCACCACGTTCACATTCTTCGGCACCTACCACTTCCGACACGCCCAGACTGATGCTCATCTGGAACGTATCAAACCTCTGATAGATGCAGCAGATGCGATCTATCTGGAAATTTCCAACGAAGACCAATCCGCTTTTGAACGCCAGATCGCCACTGATCCGTCAATCATGTTTCTCACTACAGGCCCAACCCTGATCGACCTGCTCGGCGATCAGGAATGGCAACAGTTTTCTTCCGAAATGCAGGCTCGCGGCATCCCCTCATTCCTGGCAGCCAAGTTCAAACCTCTCTGGGCGGCGATGATGCTGGGCATCGGCCCCTGCGAAGCGCAGGAAAACGGGCTCGACGCAAATGGCATCGATCAGCTTGTAGGTGATTATGCCGAAGCGATCGGCAATCCCAGCCGCTCGCTTGAGGATTTTGCAGAGTTATTGGAAACCCTCGACAACGACCCAATCGAGCAACAGCTCAACATGATCCGCCTCACACTGGCATGGCCCGGTGACGCCGATGACATGACATATACAGTGCGCGAACGGTATCTGAGGCAGCAAAACGCCCTTATCTGGCTCTACGCCCGGAAGATTTCGGTCGAGTTTGGCGGCGAAACCGGTGCCGAAGATTTTGACAATTTCGAGCGTGTCCTGCTCATCAACCGCAACATCGCATGGGTCGACAAGCTGCTTCAGGAGCCAGCAGGCAAGTCCACTTTCATCGCCGCAGGCGCGGGGCACCTGCCGGGAAAATGGGGGGTGGTTTATCTTTTAGAGAAGAAAGGGTTCACCATCACCCGCCTGCCCCTGTTTCCATGACCGCCGCCTCGCCCTCTTCGCTCAACGCATAAATCCCACGCTCAACACGCCTGAACCAGCCAGAGTGATTGTCCGCCATGATCTGCGTCGCCCGGCCGACACCTGTCTCCTTTGCCACCACAGCACCTTTGGCAGACTCAACTTCGCGCAGATACCCCGCGCACCGCATCGCATCCTGCTTATAGGCGGTCATCACCTGCCCGCGTGTGCCGCCCTGATTGGGATCGCCCTCCCGTGCTGCAAATTCTTTGAGCAACGCCGCACGTCGTGTTTTCGACTTACGCGGTTGAAACGGCCCCGGATCGGCATGTACCTGTACAAACCCATCGCGCAGCCGGACCGACAAAACACCCAGACCCAACCGCCGGCACAATCCCAGATTGCCCTTGAAAGCCCGCCAACCGGCCCGGCCCGACCAACGCGGCACCGCCACATACACTTCCTGTGTCATAGACTGCCGGGCAACCGCCTGTTGCAACAGCGTCAGCGAAAACCCGGTTTTCAGCTCCACCACCAACGGCTCACAATCCTCTTTGATCGCCACCAGATCTGCCGCGCCAATCTCGGCCTTCACCTCATATCCCAACGCCTCAAAATGCGCCTTCAAAGGGAGGTAAAGATCGGTTTCCGCCGGTTTTGCCATTGGTGCAACTTGGCCGTAGATGCGGTGCGTGACAACCCCTTCAACCCCGCCTATAACGCCCGCAAATTCCCCTGAATCACAGGACAACGCATTATGACCACCCTCGTCTTTGGCCACAAATCACCCGACACCGATTCGACCGGCTCTCCCATTCTCTGGGCCTGGTACCTTAACACTGTTCTCGGCCATTCCGCAGAACCTGCCCTTCTGGGCGAGCCGAATACCGAGGCCGCCTTTATGCTGTCCCACTGGAACCTGCCGAAACCACAGATTATCGGCGACGTTGCAGATGATCAGGCGGTGATCATCGTTGACACCAACAATCCGGCCGAGCTGCCGGACAATATTAACAACGCCGATATTCAGGCCATCATCGACCATCATAAACTGGTTGGTGGTCTGGAAACCAAAGGCCCGATTGACATCACCGTGCGCCCGCTGGCCTGTACTGCAACCATCATGATCGACCTGATAGGCGATGCAGCGGCGCAAATGCCGGACAACGTCAAAGGCGCCGCCCTCACCTGCATCCTCTCGGACACGCTGGAATTCCGTTCGCCCACCACCACCGATCACGACCGCGCCGTGGCGGAACGCCTCGCTGGGGATCTGGGCCTCGACATCGCCGCCTATGCCGCCGACATGTTCGCCGCAAAATCCGATGTCTCTGCCTTTTCCGATGCCGAGCTGCTGCGCATGGATTCCAAGGAATACGCCGTGGGCGACACCAAGTTTCGTGTCTCCGTGCTGGAAACCACTGCCCCCGGCATCGTGCTGGACCGCAAAGACAGCCTGATGAATTCCATGACAGCGGTTGCTGCCGAAGATGGCGTCGATCAGGTCCTGCTCTTCGTCGTGGATATCCTCAAAGAAGAGGCCACATTGCTGGTACCCAACGATCTGGTCAAATCCGTCGCCTCCAAAAGCTTTGGCGCAGATGTGTCCAGCGATACCGTGGTCCTTCCCGGCATCATGAGCCGCAAGAAACAGATCATCCCGAATCTGGTTGTCTGAAGATATCGGCTAAATCTCGCTTTTTGGTAAATTTGAAATAGACCTTTCTGGATAAATTCGTTAACTTTTTGTTAATGATTTTGTTACTGGACACATGTGTCCAGAGATTCAACTACAGATTTATTTTATTCTTTTTTCTAAGAAGCAAACAGTTTGGTAAAATTCGTTTTTCATATAGCGACCTTTGTCGGTCAGATTCTCCAAATCGCGATTTTCCTGGTCTTCGCAGCACTGGTTGTGGTGTTGTTTGTACCGACATTTCCCATTTTGTTTTTCATGGAACTCTACTGTCTGATGGTTTCTGTGACAGTTCTGTCGATGCTTAATGGCAAGGCTTTTACGCGGCGGAGATTTGGCAGCAGATTGCTTTCCCTTTCCGGCCTCTGCCTGGTCAAAGATACGCTTCTGGCATTGCGTGATGTGATCCTGTTCATCGATGTTAAAGATAATGAACGGGCCTCCAGCTACAAAAAATATTTGGGCCGAAGTTTGGGCCTCGGAAGCGACGATTACAGCTATGGCTACGGCGGAGGGTCAGGAACCAAATTCAATTACCCCCTGAATTACGCAATCTTCGCCCCACTGACCGCGGTTTTCATTTGCGCTGGATTATTTCTGGCCACCTACTCGGCTCAAGCCAGTATCAAATATGCCTTTTGCTTCGGAATTCTAACCGTCACGCCTGTCTTGTATTACCTGATTGTGCGGCGCCCAAGAAGCTGATCCTGCGCAAACATCTCCCCTGAAATCTCTGCGATACCACACGCCTGCTCCAAGGTTTCGGTAATAACCTCGAAAAATAGTGTAAAATCAAATATTTCCTGTTAGCGTGCCAGAACTTCTGGGGAGGAAGATATGAAAATCCACACGATCAAAACATACACCACCGCCGCTGCTTTTGCCCTGCTACAGCTTCCGGTTGCGGCGCTTGCAGATGACACAGCAACCACACAGGCCATTCTTGACCACCACCTGCAAGCCTTCGGCACGGGCAACATGGAAGAGTTCCTAAGCGACTACACCGACACCTCGGTCGTCATGGTTCCCGGCGCTCAGTTTGTCGGCCCTGATCAGTTTGAGCCTGTGGTTCAGGGGCTGTTTGAAGAGTTCGGCAAAGAGGGCATGACCTTCAACATGATCGACAGCTATGTACAGGACAATGTCGCCTATATCGTCTGGTCAGCCGAAACTGCGGATAACAGCTGGGAACTGGCCACCGATACCTTTGTCATCAAAGACGGTAAAATCGCCTACCAGACATTTGCCGCCAAGGTTGTTCCGAAAGAATAGTACCACACACCGTCAGACATCATCTCGGGTGACAGTGACAATCATACCGGCACCCGGCTTCTTTCTTGTCTGAAATACCCCCGCCGGAGGCTCCCGTCAGGGCAACAGGCGCGCCAATTCGAATGCAGGCCAATCAGTTCGACACTCAACAGCCACTTCAGGCAATGACGCCAAAGAACCGATCACTCACGGATCGGATGCGATGGCTCAATGACTGGATAATCGAACCTTTTCCACATGACGCATGATGGTGACGGCCGCGTTTTCCAGCTGGCCACAAATGATGGAAATGGGTGTTGATCGGCCGATTGCTTGGCATATTTTTTTGCCGCGTGTTGTGCCGGAATCAAACTGGTAAATATCCGCGGCCCGCGTTCTTTGAGATACCGAATCGCGTCGCTTTCGTGGCCTGTAACATGTTCGGTCCAATAGCGCTCGCGTTCCAGCAATTCCTCTAAATAATCGGTTTTGACCGAAATCTGGATTACTGCGGTTTGGGCATTGGTAAAGCACCAGCACCCCTCTGTACAAATGGACTCCTGGTTTTTGTAGTAGTGTGAGTAAACATCGACCAATACACCTCTCATGAAACTGGCGGTGTATTCTGGAACTTCATGGCCCAATCGCACACGCGCCTGAATGTAGTCGGTATCGATAACCCTATAATAAGTGTGCCAGGGGGCACCGGACGCGCCAACGGACAATCCCTTGCGCCGGCGTTCGGCAATCCATTCATCCTGCTCGGCCCAATTGCGACGATCCTGTTTTACCCGCTCCTGACAAAAGGCAAGCGAATTTGGTATGGACGGGTTCGCTCGCCGCGACGGATCGGTCAGGCAAACTGAAATCATCTGCTGATCACTGGCGGCCCGGCGCCGGGCTTCGGCCGCTCGTTTTGCCTCGCGCCGGGCCTTACGTGCCGCTCGTTCACCTTCGGACAGGCCCTGCTTTTTACCGTCTTTCCAACGGCCTTCAAAAATGTCCCCATCGGCATAACGGATCACGCCGCGCCCATTCGCAAAATCACTGAATACACCCGCAAAAACCGTGCCGTCAGTCATGCGATGCTCCCCCGGGCCATTCGGGATGCCGTCCACGAAATGACCCTGAAAAACCGCACCTGTTTTGTAGATATAGCGTCCCATACCAGAACGTTTCCCATCTGAAAATTCGCCTGCATAACGTGCGCCAGAGGCATAGTCGAAAGCTCCGAACCCGTTGAAACGTCCAGCGGTGAAATTACCGGAATACCGCCCCCGTCGGCATAGCTAAGCGTTCCGAATCCATGATACAAATTACTCTCAAATTCACCTTCATAGACATGTCCTGTATCGAAGGTAAGTTTGCCATGCCCATGTCTCGACCGCCCCACCAATGTGCCTTTGTAACGCCAGCCATCGCCTGATTGTGTGCCCTGGCGTGGTTCATCAGCCGGATTCACAGCTGGTTCAGGCGTTGGGCCGGGTGTGACCGGGGACTGGGCCTGCGGAACGGGTTCCGGTCGCTCAATCTGAAGCAGCGTGGCATAATCGAGCTGGTCATATTTTACCGGTGGTGCCTGCGAAACCCGTTGCGCAGCCAACGCATCAACACCCAATGCGGCCCAAATCGGCGCACCGATCGGGGTGAGGCTGAGGGTACCAACAAACAACACCCCGAACACGGCCGCAAAACCGACAATTACGCCGTAACTCGGGGCAACACCCGCTGACACAGGGGGCGGTGATGCCGGTGCCTCGGCCTTGGGTGCAGCCTTTTCCTGAGAAGAACGAAACGCTTCGGGGACATATCCTGGCGTGACCGCAATCCGGGCAAGTGGTGCGCCCGCCTCTGTGATCATATCGTTGATACCGACGGAAATTTCGGAAACAGTGCCCTCGGCCTGTGCCAGCACCTGGCGTGTCTGCGATGTTCCCGCCAGGACCGCATCAAAAATCGGAGTATCCTCCTGAACTTCCGCACCCGGGCGTATACGTATTCGCGTTACTTGCCACGGATGTTCTGCAACACTGGCTTCTGCCACGATCATCAAAGATTTTGTCATCGTTTTACCTGATACAAAAAATGCGGATGCCTCATTGCGACCAACCTCGAAACAATCGGGCCAGCACCATCGATACGGTCAAAATTGTAACTTTAGTTTTTTGCAGGGAACCGGAATACCGCACGCAAAGAGACTCTGTTCCCGTTGATACGCCGCACATCAGAGATGATTTCTCCCGAAACAAAAGCAGGGTTGCAACGCTCTAACTTTTTTATACACAACCGAGATTTTCAAAATAATGTTCTCTTGATGCCAGGTTGAACAATTGCGCTCATGCTTTCAAGGTTTGAGCTGAATTTTCCATTTCTGGTACAGGCCCCGGTGGTCACAAGGTGGCCGGAAACTCTTTTGAGAGTATATTAATCCGAATTAGACTCTCCACAGCCGATTAACCAGTTGTAAAATAAGACGAAACATACGATCCGCGAAGCGCAATCAGCTTCCGGACATGTAAACCCCGTGTACATGATGAATACACTCCGCCCAATAAACACAGATTGTTGTAATTAACCCATGTACAAATGCACACAGTTTACACATTCACGGGTTGTCAAATTTAGCCGCTGTGCAGCCTGCTCAGCAGGTCTTGGGCAGCATGGGTTGTTGTCACATCCCCCGCCGCAACCCGGTCCGCCAACCCCGCCATTGCCGCCTTTGCCTCAGCCGTTTCCAATCGCGCCAATAGCCCTTGTTTCACTTCCTGTTCAAACCAGTACCGTGCCTGTTCGGCCCGGCGACCATCAAAAAACCCGTTCTCGCGCCGCCAGCTGGTCAGCGTCTGCATATCTTCCCATGCAACACTCAACCCATCTTCTTCCATCGCAGAAATCGTCATTGCCTTGGGAAATCCATCCGGGTCCTGCGGTCGCTTACGCAACAAACGCAGGGCACCGGAATAATCGGCGCAGGTCCGCATTGCTGCTGATTTCAGATCGCCATCCGCCTTGTTTACAAGGATAATATCAGCCATCTCCATGATCCCGCGTTTCACCCCCTGAAGCTCATCACCCCCTGCCGGGGCCAGCAGCAGAATGAAAAGGTCGGACATTTCTGCCACAACCGTTTCCGACTGCCCAACCCCAACCGTTTCGATCAGGACCACGTCAAATCCCGCGGCCTCGCACACCGCCACAGCCTCCCGCGTGCGCCTTGCAACTCCGCCCAGATGCGTTTGGCTGGGGGATGGTCGGATAAAGGCATTGGGATCGCGTGACAGCCGCTCCATCCGCGTTTTATCCCCCAGGATAGACCCGCCAGAGCGCACAGAACTGGGATCAACAGCCAGCACTGCCACCCGCAGACCCTGCGCCGTCAGCATCATGCCAAAGCTTTCAATAAACGTGGATTTGCCAACCCCGGGCGTGCCCGAGAGGCCAATACGCACCGCTTGGCGCCCGGATTCTCTAAGTAATTCAATAAGATCGCCAGACATCTCACGATGATCAACCCGCGCACTTTCAATAAGTGTAATTGCCCGGGCCAACGCCCTGCGATCCCCCTTGATAATTTTCTCGCTGAGTTGTCCTATATCCATGAACGCCGCCGGTGCTGAACGAATGTCAGAAACCTATGCCTTGGCGCATAGGGAAATGTCCAGAGATTCGGCGCTGACTTTAAGCGAGGGTGCTATGCGTATTGGTTTGTTTATATTGGCTTTTGCCTTCGGTGCTGCTTCTGCACAGGCGCAGGAAAAGATGGCAGCAAAATTTGACGTGCGGCTATTGGGTGTAAAGATCGCAGAGTTCAGGCTTAATGCGACGACCAGCCAAAGCACCTACAATGCCAAGGCGACATTCGCCACGACCGGCGCCGCAGGCGCGCTGAAACGCCTGCACGCCGACGTCTCCGCCAAAGGCCGGTTGAGCGATGCAAATCCATCCCCACAAATCTATTCTGAAAGCATCGACAACGGTAAAAGGGTTACAAATCTGAAGGTTAGCTTTGCCGGTAACACACCAAAAATAATCGAGGGCGAAGCCGGTAGCAGCGTTCCCGCAGCAAATCCGAGAGGACTGCGGGGTTCTGTGGATCCGCTGACCGGCCTGTTCATCATTCTGCGAGATCAGCCTGCCGAAGATGTCTGCCGGGTCAATTCCAAGATTTTCGACGGTCACCGACTTGCCCGCATTACGCTAAACCAACGGCGAACAACGGAAAAAGGTGTCACCTGCACTGGTGAGTATCTCCGAGTTGATGGCTATTCAGATAGTGAACTTCGCCGCAAACGAACGACATTTACTGTCGATTACGAGGCTAAGGGCACCCAGATGCGTGCCATGCGCGTCAGACTCAAAACCTCCTATGGCAAAGCAGCACTTGTTCGCCGATAAGTGGCTATGATCACACCTGACCTGCCCATTCAAGACGCCATTGCCCCATTGTTAAAGGCGCTAGCGCAAGTTGGGCGCGCGGTTCTGCAGGCCCCTCCTGGGGCAGGCAAAACCACTGTGGTACCACTGAAAATCTTGCAGAAGGGCCTAACAGACGGACGCCTATTGATGTTGGAGCCCCGTCGCCTTGCCGCCCGTACCGCAGCAGAACGCATGGCGCAAACGCTGGGGGAAAAGGTCGGCCAAACAGTGGGTTACCGCGTCAGAGGAGAGGCCAAAACTTCCTCGGCCACCCGTATTGAGGTCGTCACAGAAGGTATTCTAACCCGCATGATCCAATCTGATCCGGGCCTGTCGGGCATTGGCGCGGTCATCTTTGATGAATTTCACGAACGATCCCTCAACGCCGATCTGGGCCTTGCATTGTGCCTCGAAATCGCCGGCGCCTTGCGTGAAGATTTGATCCTGTTGGCGATGTCCGCAACGCTAGATGCCAGTCCTGTTGCTGCGCTGATGGGCGATGTTCCGGTAATCACATCCGAAGGGCGTAGTTTCCCCGTTGAAATCCACCACCTTCCCCGCCCAATGCCCAAGCAAGCACGGTTTGAAAGCGCGTTGGCCAATCTGGTGGTGCAAGCTGCCTCAGAAACCGATGGCGGCATTCTGGTCTTTCTTCCGGGTGAAGGGGAAATTCGGCGTACAGAAGCTCTGCTAAAGGATCGCCTGGGCGATAATTCTGATGTCCTGCCGCTTTACGGGGCAATGGATTTTGCCAAACAAAGGGCCGTCCTTGCACCATCAGGATCCACCCGCAAAATCATACTCGCCACCTCTATTGCGGAAACTTCGCTGACTATTCCAGACATCAGCGTTGTCGTCGACGGTGGCCGGGCGCGTCGTGCAAGGTTTGACCCCGCCTCTGGCATGTCGCGACTGGTGACTGAACCAGTGTCCCGCGCGGAGGCAACACAACGCACAGGCCGCGCAGGCCGTGTAGCGAACGGGACATGCTATCGTTTGTGGACCAAAGGGCAGGAAGGGGCTTTGGCCGCCTATCCTCCGGCGGAAATCGAAACAACGGATTTGTCAGGCCTCGTGCTCGAATTGGCACTTTGGGGGGCTGCACCCGAAGAGCTCGCCTTTCTCACCCCGCCCAATTCGGGCAGCTACGCCGAAGCGCAGGCTTTGTTGCGGATGCTGGGGGCGCTGGATGCAAATGATCGGATCACCAGCCACGGCAAAATACTTGCTGCACTGCCACTGCATCCCCGACTTGGTCACATGCTCACCATTGCAGGTCCGGATGCGGCGCCCCTTGCCGCGCTTCTGGCGGATCGCGATCCTCTTGCACGGGGCGCGGCGGTTGATTTGTCTCTTCGCCTCGCCGCCCTGCGAGACCTCAAATCATACACCTCTCACTATCCACATCCAGCCAATCGAAACGCTATTGTGCGGATCAAGGCAGAAGCATGCCGCTTGGCAAGTCATTGTAAAAAAACCCAAAATCCCGGCCTTAGCGACGCCGCGACCGCGGCGCTTGCCTATCCCGACCGGATCGGCCTGCGCCGTCCGGGCGACGCACCACGTTATGTTCTCTCAGGCGGAAAAGGCGCTGTTTTGCCTGATGGGGATGATCTTTCCGGCATTCGATTGCTTGTGGCCACCGATCTTGACGGAAATCCCCGTGAGGCGCGCATCAGGCAGGCCATTACGCTGTCTGCGGCAGAGTTGCGCAGCCTCTATTCGGATCAAATCAATTGGTATGAGATCTGCGAATGGTCCCGGCGGGACAGGCGCGTCATTGCCCGCAGACAAGAGAAGTTTGGCGCGCTTATCCTTGATGACCGGCAATGGAAAGATGCCGACCCGGCCGCACTGGCCCGTGCCATGATCGACGGGGTTCGGGATCTGGGGCTGAACTGGTCCGATGCCAGTCGCCGGTTTGCAGCACGTGCCAGGCTTTTGCACGCTGCTGATGAAACCTTTCCTGATATGAGTGATAGCGCTCTCTTGGATACGCTCGATGACTGGTTGTTACCCCACCTTACCGGAGTGTCAGCAGCACAGCATTGGAAGGCCTTTGATATGCTTGGTGCATTGCGGGCACTGTTCAGCTGGGAACAAATGCAACAGCTAGATCAAAAGATTCCGGCACATTTCAACACTCCGCTGGGGCGGAAAATTCCGATAGACTATTCAGGCGACCACCCTGAGATTAACCTGCGTCTTCAGGAAATGTTCGGGCAAACCAAGCATCCGGTCGTGGGCAACACACCGTTGCGCGTCACGCTTTTGTCTCCGGCTGGGCGCCCTGTTCAAACCACGCTGGATTTGCCGGGATTCTGGTCCTCATCCTATGCCGATGTGCGCAAAGATATGCGTGGACGCTACCCCAAACATCCCTGGCCCGAGGACCCTACCGTCGCCGATCCAACGCTTCGGGCAAAAAGACGGCGCTAAGTTTAAAAATCTGTCGGCGCTCCGCCTTCGGTTTTGCGACGCTCGACAAACGCTGCCAGTTCCTCGCGTATCGACACCTCCATTGGCGGCGCCTCGAACCCAGAAATGATATCCTGGAACACCTGATGCGCGCGTTGGGCTGTCCAGACACCGCCAGCGGCTTCCCACGCTTCGTAGTTTCGCCAATCAGACAGAAACGGCTGATAAAAGGCGGTGGTGTAACGGTCCTGAGTGTGTTGAATTCCAAAGAAATGGCCCTGATCACCGACTTCGCGCACAGCCTCGACAGCGATTTCATCCGGGCCTGTGGCTGTAAGAACGGGATCCATATAGCGTTGAATATGCTGTAATATTTCGCAATCCATAATGAATTTTTCAGGCGAGGCAATCAAACCACCTTCGAGCCAGCCTGCCGCGTGATAGACGAGGTTCGCGCCCGATTGCACCGCCGACCAAAGGCTGTTGGAGGTTTCCCAAATCGACTGCCCGTCGGGCACATTCGCAGCGCATACCCCGCTGGCGCGCATCGGCAAATTGTAGAATCGGGCCATTTGGCCGGTCATTTGTGTGGCACGCATGTATTCAGGCGTTCCAAAGGCCGGCGCACCAGATTTCATGTCCACATTCGATGTGAATGTCCCGATGGCACAACAGGCCCCCGGGCGGATCAACTGGGCCAGAACCACCGCGACCAACCCCTCAGCCAGCGATTGAGCGACAGCACCTGACATCGTGACCGGTGCCATGGCTCCTGCCAGTGTAAAGGGCGTAACTACCAATCCCTGATTGCGACGCGCCAGACGCATCCAGCCATCCAGCATCGGATAATCATGTTTGAGCGGTGAGGTGGAATTGATGTTGGTGTACATCTTGGGGCTTGCCTCGAACTCCTCATCCGAGAAGCCCCCCGCAATGCGCACCATTTCCATCACATCCTCGACACGCTCTTTCCCCAGGCAATAGGCATGGGCAACCTTGTCGGTCAGCGTGAGCTTGTCATAGAGCACATCAAGATGGCGGATACTGGCGTGAATATCCTGCGGCTCAACAGGGTAACCGCCGACAAAATGAATGCAGTTGAAATACTGGCTGAGCTTGAGCAAATTTGCACACATCTCGCGTGTGCCGGTTACCTTGCGGCCAAGGTTCATGTCCCAGTAACTGGGAGGTGATGAAACATTGCCAAACAACAGGTTTTTCCCACCGATTGTCACGGTACGCTCGGGGTTTCGGGGGGTAATTGTCCACTGGCTTGGCGCTTTGGCGATTTGCTCCATCACGAAATCGCGCCCCATGCGGACGTTTTCTCCGTCAATGGTGCACCCACCCGAAGCGCGCAGGATTTCGATTGCTTCTTCATTCAGAAATTCGATTCCAATCTCTTCCAGAATGCGCATCGCACCATCGTGAATTGCCTCAACCCCTGCCTCATCCAGAGGCTCTGTTGGCCGGTCGATGTTTGTCAGCGGGGCCCATGGCATTTGATCAATTGCATCGGTGCCGCGACGGTCCATGTTACCAGCGCGCCCGCCGCCGCGTTTTCTGCGTTGTGTATTTCGTGCCATGATGGACCTCCGGTCTGTGCTTACCTTATGGAACCACCCTCACCGGCAAGAGGTATGTCATTTTGCGACGTATTCTGTCGTATTTATTTTATCGGTATGACGGCGCCCCGGACGTGTCGCGCCCGGTGACCCAAAGATAGATCGCCAAGCTTCCAATCACGACGCCCCCGCCAAGCAACATCTGAACCGTAGGCTGCTCACCGATACCCAGCCAAACCCAGTACGGGCCAAGAACAGTTTCTAACAGCATCAACAGGCTCACATTGGCCGCTTGTGTGAAACGCGATGCATAGGACAGCATGAATATCGATACCGGCAACAAAAATGCCCCTGAGATAACAATTGGCCAGATGCGCCCGTCTGTCATCATTTCATTACCGGTAATCGCCAACCCGGTTGACCCCGCAACAATGGCACCACAACCAATCATCAGCAAAATGGGCAAGTCGGGCCGCACACGTATCACAACAAAATTCAGCGCCAGAACAAAGGCAACAACCAGACCAAAACCTACGCCAACTATTGCTTGCAGGTTAGGCTGCGCAAAACCACCTTCATCGCCGGACACCGCAATGCCGATGCCCAAAGCAACCGCTATTATCGCACCCCATGTCGCCGGTCGCGCTCGCTCTCTCAGAATGATCCAGGCAAGCAAAGCGGCAAACACCGGCACCGTCGCGACGCCCAGTAGGACAAACGCCACAGGAGCCAGCGCGACACCAAGACAAAAACATATGGAATTAAAAAATTGGCACATGATCACGGTCAGACCTGACCCCTTAAAGACATGGCCGATATCGCGTCGGCGATGTTGACTGAGGATCAGCCAGATGCCGATCATCACAGCTCCCATGCACAGCCCCCGCCAGGCGACCATCTGAAACCCGCCCATTCCCGAAAGTCGCATCAACAAAGCATCCGGAGATAAAACCAGAACGCCGATCGCTGCCAACATTGTTCCAGAAAGCGTCGCGTGCCTCAACACTTCAGCCATTCGAGGATATGGCCAATATCGGGCAACACAGCATCGGCAAGTGGAAACAAATCTGATCGCGTCGCTGTCCCTGTAAGAACGCCGATGGTCTGCATCCCTGCCCGCCGCCCGGCGAGCAGATCATGGTTGCTGTCACCAACCATGGCAACACGCGCAGGCTCTAGCCCCATCACACGCGCAAAAGCCAATAGAGGATCGGGTTCTGGTTTAGCGCCATGGCCGGAATCAAACCCGGCGATAAAGTCAAAGTTGTTCTCAACCTCAGCCGACCGAAGATGTGCACGCGCACCAAATTCAGAATCATTGGTCATCACACCCAATACGATGCCCTGACCCGAAAGAGCGTTCAAAAACGGTGCCAGTGGAACAGCTGGCGACAACGAGGTTTCGGCAGCACGGATCATCAGCAACTCTTCTAACGCGTCGACATCCCGGCCGGGCAAAGCTGATCCAACACATTCGGCAACTTCCCGGTTCGTATTCGCTATGACGGGGCTTGTGGGCAGAAATTTTTCAGACGCCAGATCGAAATGCATTGTCGCGGCAAGGCGCTCTTGGGTATCAACACAACCTTCCGACAATTCATCGATCAACGCGGCGCCCCAGCTGCTCCATGTGGCATGGAAATCAAACAAGGTTCCATCCTTGTCAAACAACAGCCCGTCAACCTTTGTCACCGGTTTGTTCATCTTTTTTCCTCTACGTCCAGTGCATCCCGGCGCCACCTGACAGGTGCATCTGCGCGTGTAGTGGTGCCTCATTCGGCAGGTCATAGTCAGCGCAAAACGCCAGTATCCAAGCATCATCCATAAGCAGGAAATCCAGAACGGACCCAAGGAAATCAGGATCTTGCGCGCCAATCGCCAAATCTTCGGCATTAGCCCCGGTGGATCCCATGAAGATCGGCAAAAGCTCTTCGTTTCCGGCCAGCCAGGCCAGGCAGTTCAGCGCAATCGTTTCGGCAGATTGTTGCGACAACATTGAAAGCCTTAATTTTCAGAAAGGATTTTTTAACTTCTGCACTGGATAGTTAATGCAGCAAAAAGGGCAAGTGCGAAAGGCGCGACGTCAATGTCAGGGAAAATTCTGATTGCAGATGAACTTGCGACCAACAGAATTGTGCTGAAAGTAAAGCTTTCGGCGGCGTTTTACACGACAGTTCAGGCGAGCACGACCAATGAAACGGTTCAGATGGCCGCACAGGAACAGCCCGATTTGATCCTTATAAGTGCAGGTTTGCAGATCGAAAACTACACAGCGTTTGTTCAGACCCTGCACGCGGCACAACCGGGCAGGGCAGTACCCGTTGTATTCCTGATTCCGGAAGAATCTCCCAAGGTCCGGCTGGCTGCATTACAGGCGGGTGCCAATGACGTAATCTGCAAACCGCTTGAAGGTCCTCTATTTCTTGCAAAACTGCGCAACCTGATGCGGCAGAGCCAGCAGGACAGCGACCTTCGCGAACACGCAGAAACCGCAGAGGCGCTCGGACTTGCAGAAGACCCTGCTCAGTTCACCCGGCCTGCCCGGATCGCCATATTCGATTCAGACCGCACCAAAGCATGTATTTTGAAGTCTGGACTGGCTGGACTGTGTGGGCACAACATCACCGCTATGGATATCGAAACCATCGATACCCTGGCACAGACACCACATCAGATCGATGTTGTTTTGGTCTGCCTGTCCGGTTCGCCCGAAGAGGACGGGTTGAGACTGATCGCCGATCTGCGCGCCGCCCCGCAAACCCGACACGCGAGATTGATTGCAACACTGGATGAACCGTTTCAGAGACACGCCGGCACGATTCTTGATCTCGGGGCCAATGATGTCGTGCCAAATGGCGTCAACCTGCGTGAGCTGTCCCTGCGTTTGTTGATGCAGCTGCATCAGAAAACCACAAATGACCGAATGCGCAAAAGGTTGAACAACGGATTGCAGGCAGCGGCAATTGATCCACTAACCGGCCTCTACAATCGCCGATATGCATTTTCATGTGCCAGCAAAATGATCAGAAAGGCCAGGCAAGACCGAAAAACACTCGCCGTGATGGTTGCTGACATCGATTTTTTCAAATCCGTGAATGACACTTACGGGCATGGCGTGGGGGATATTGCGCTTTCGGTCACATCGCGCCGTTTGAAAGAGGCTTTGCAACCTGATGATCTGATCGCTCGTATCGGCGGTGAGGAATTTCTCATTATTCTTAACGACACCGACGCGATGAGCTCGCGGCGGATGGCGAGCCGTCTGTGCCATCTGATCCGAAAAAATCCGATTCCGGTGAAAGGGCTTTCAGAAACCATTAGACTAACTATCAGCATCGGTGTTTCGCTGTTCGTACCCGGACACCCTGAAACAGATGTTTCGGCGGATGCGCTGATCGGACAAGCGGACAAAGCTCTGTATCGTTCCAAATCCGGAGGCCGCGATACGGTCACCGTCACAACGAGAAGTGCCGCATAATCAATGGCGTCTGTGCAGTGTCTTTTTTAAACGGCGTGCATAGTCTTCCCGCTCTTCGAGCGACATCGCGGACAGACGGTCGATCAAGAGAGATCTACCAAGCTTAAAACGTTGCTGATACGGAGCCTGTACCGCATCCATTCGCTCGCGCACCAGATCGGCATCAAATGGCTCTGACAACAGTGCGTCTGCCAACGCATCATAAGATTGCGAGCGCGAGACCCGACTAAGTCCGGCGTCCTCCATGGCCGCGCGCATCTGGTCACCCATCGCATGGCGATCCTCATGCGAGAGTGCGCGCACCATCGGGCCGCCTCGACCTTCCATTCCGGCAGTATGATGAGACCGCCACTTGCCGCCTGACAACAACGCACCACCAATCGCACCGATCACTAATAAATTAAGTGCGAGAGAGACCACCAAAAGCACCTTTCCCCAGTTCCCGTGCCGCTTCGTTTGTTTTTCGTTAAGATCCGCCATCACAAGGCCCCTTCGCTGAAGTCGAAATAGCTTTCCACTTCAAATTCGATTGCATAAACCGCCTCATCCGCCTGCATGACACCTTGCGTGGCGGCGACAAGCAATTCCGGCGCGCTAAGGCCCAACCACAGCCCTGCGACCGAAGCCGTGCTTAGACCTGCCAAAGTGGGCCAACCGCCCAATTGCCGCAAAAGCGATGCCAAAACTCCGCGGGGGGTGTCATCGACCGTATACCGAAGTTCTCCCTCAGAGGATTTTTGGGTTGAGACCGCATCTTCGACGATCCGCGCCAACAGGTCAGTTGATGGCTGCGGCGTGTTTTGCCGAGCGTCTGCAAAATACTGATCCAACGGATCGGTCTGAGTAGGTTTATCAGTCATCTGTATACCCCAAATCTTCGCGTCTTCCTTGCAAATCGGCTGTCAATGCGCGCTTCCCACGCGCGACAAGGCTTTCCACCGCTTCGACACTTACCCCCATGATCGCGGCAATCTCAGGATTGCCAAGCTCTTCGATATGACGCAGCACAACGGCCTGCCGCTGACGTTCTGGTAACCGGTTCAATGCACCCTGCAGCGCAGATGATCGTGCCTGCTCCTGCATCCCATCGACCGGACCCGATGCGCCATCTTCAGGCTCCGGTATTTCGTCCAGAGCAACACTGCGCGATCGGCGCAAGCGATCCGTACATAAGTTGGCCACGACACGATATAACCAGGTGGTGACCTGTGCCTCACCCTGCCGCCAATCCCGCGCAACGCGCCACAGGCGTAGCATCGCCTCCTGCGCGACATCTTCAGCCTCGGCCTGATTGCCAAGTATGCGGTATGCGTGGCCCATTATGCGCGGCGTCAACCGCAAAGTCAGCTCCCGCGCGGCGTCAGCATCCCCGTTGGCATACAACACCAGCAGCGTCTCGTCCGCGACTTTGGTGGAGGCATCGAATGGCATGTCCATAATCCGAAGCACAAATCTCGCTCTTCGCCTTTACAATCGACCAAAGCCGGTCGAGGCCGGGAACACAAGCGCATTCCCGGCTCTGGTTTCGGACTGCCCGTTAGTCTTCTGCCCCGCCGTTATCGTGCTTCCATTTACCCTTATGGCCTTTGAAAGCCTCCTTCATGGCCGCAAACTCGCTGGCACTTATCGCACCATCCTCATTCGCATCGGCGGTGGTGAAATGATCGTGGCGGCGGTTTTCGCTCATTTCGGCAAATGTCAGCGCACCATCGCCGTTCGTATCGTGGCGTTTGATCATCTTGTCCAAACGATGCTCACGGCGCAGCTTTTGCTTCTTTTGTATCCTTGTTTCCAGCTCGGCCCTGGACAGCTTGCCGTCTCCATCGCTGTCTGACTGCTCGAAACGTGCCTGCTTGTGACTTTCCATTTCGGCGCGCGTGATCTGACCATCGCCGTTGATATCCAACTCTTCAAAAGAATGCCGGGGGCCGTTATGTCCACCAGCGGCATAACCTTGCCCCGCAAGGCCGGCCAGAATGGCCATTGTCAGACCCGTCATCAGGAATGTGTGTTTCATGATTTTCTCCGTTTGGAATACTGCACTCAAAAACGACAATCTGTGTGCCGTTCGAATGTTGATACGCTGCACCTCACCTTTTCCGTCGCCGAAATAATCAATTTCTTTGACTCACCTTTGCGACATCGCGCCGCAAGGTGAGCGCTAAGGGTTTTATTTTCACGCCATATACCGCAAATCTTCTTTTGAAACTTCGCGAGAAACAAGATGACGTCTGAAACCACAACTGAACGGCCACTCTGGCCAGCCGTGCGAAAAGGGTTTCGCCGGAAATGCCCGAATTGTGGTAACGGACCCATGATGAAAAGCTATCTCAAGGTGCGAGAAACCTGCACGGTTTGCCGCGAAGAGCTTTCACATCATCGTGCAGATGACGGCCCCGCCTATCTGACAATCCTGATAGTCGGACATATCGTGGCGCCGCTGCTCCATATCGTGTTCGTGAATTTCCGACCTGATCCGCTGGTTCTGTTTACGATTTTCGCTATTGGCTGTGTCAGCTTGTCACTATACCTTCTTCCGCGACTGAAGGGGGCGGTTGTGGCGTTTCAGTGGGCTCGGCTAATGCACGGGTTCGGGAACAAGGCCTGACTGTCTCTTTCCATTGAAAGAGAGTGCCCATGAGCGTCGATAAATCTGCTATTCGAGACGCAGCAACGATTATTGTGCTGCGGGACCGCGACAGTGATCCGCGTGTTCTTATGGGTCAACGGGGTGCAAACGCGGCGTTTATGCCAAACAAATTTGTTTTTCCCGGCGGAGCTGTTGATGTCGGTGATCATCACATCCCGCTGGCGCAATCCATGTCCGAACAATGCTCGGGTCGCTTGCAAGAAGATTGCGCGCAGGACCTGACAAATGCGCTGCCCGTTGCCGCCATTCGCGAACTTTGGGAAGAAACCGGGCTGATCCTGGGCCAACCCGGCCAATGGTCAGGCGATGCACCTGAAGATTGGCAAACCTACGCCACAACCGGGCATGTGCCGGATGCACGGGCGCTTAATTTTGTGTTCCGCGCCATAACGCCACCGGGCCGCCCCCGCCGGTTTGATGCGCGTTTCTTTCTTGTGGATGCTGCGGAAATCAGGGGCGACTGTGATGATTTCTCAGCCGCGAGCGAAGAGCTTTCGCATCTGCAATGGGTTCCTCTCGCGCAAGCGCGGGATTACGACTTACCGTTCATTACCGAGGTCGTGCTGGCAGAAATCGAGGCGAATATCGGCCAAATTGGCCCGCCGGCATCCGTGCCATTCTATCGCAACGACGATGAAACCAGCCTGTTTCTGCGCCTGCGAGGATACGATCCCAACGCGGAAGACTGAGATCAGACCGTAATTCTGTTTGCCAGTGTTCACCGCCAATGGCGGCTGTGTCATGTGTCAGCAAACCGCTGAATCGTTCCATCTTGTATCTTCAAACACCCGACCCTGAAACCGGCCTGACAAAATATCATCACGCGCTTTATCCCATGTATCAGCCCAGATCGACGCATCGCGTAGCTCTGTTTCAGGATTGGCGCGGCTCCGGGCCACAAAACCGGGAAAGGCGGGGCGTCCTGTGGCCTGGCCTGTCGGATGATAACGCAGATCAACACTCCAGCGCAGACTGTCTGACAAGTTGGGCAGCGCCCGATGCACATTCATCTTGTGAAACAGCACGGCCCCGCCTTTCTTAACCGGCAAAGGAACCGCAGCACGGTCTTTCATAACCTTGTCGGGCACTTGCGGTTCTGAAGCGATTGCTAGGTTGGAACAATGCACCTTGGGGCCTTCGCGATGTGATCCGGGGACTGAGGCAAGACACCCGTTTTCGACCGTCGCCTCGGTAATCGCCAGCCAAACTGTTAATTGTTGAGTGTCATCAGCCTCCGGCAAAAGTGCGACAATATCCTGATGCCACGTGGTCGCCCCGACGTTCGAATGCCCCGCCAGGTCAGAATGAACAGTTCGCGCCGGTGGTTTCATGCGCATCTGCTGCACCGGGCTCGAATAGATTTCTGGGCCAATCAGGCTTTCAACCACATCAAGAATTCGGCGGTGCCGCATCAGATGAAACACCGCAGGGCCCTTATGCATATGGAAAGTGTCGGGATTGATCCCTTCGTTCAGCAAGGGCAAAGAGACGTTGAAAAACCGGTGAAGCTCGGGATACTCCGCGATGATGCGCGAATACCTGTCACCAAAGGCCAGCTGTGCATAGGGATCTGAAATTTCACCCTCGGCGAACAGCCACTCAGCCAACCCATCCAACAGCTCTGCATATTCGGTCTCAATCTCATCCAGATCCCTCGGGTCGATCAGGCTCTCGATCGCCAAAAACCCGTTATCCTCAAACGAAGCGATCTGCTCTTTGCTCAATGCCGATGCATTCATTGTCAGTGCCTCCTTCTTTCCTTCAATCATAGGATTTGCGGTTCTGAACGACAACTTCTCCACCACGCGCTTCTGGTTCGTGATCTGTGAGGATGTCCGGAAACCCGGCGGCGCGCAGATCAGCACCGCAGTCATCCTCAAGCCGTTTTACCACCTGGCTTGACCAGACGCGCGGACCATAGCGGTCGAACCCATCGGCCACAGCCGCAACGCATACCGGGGATAGTTCAACCGGAACATTATGGGACTTGGCCAAATCATCAAACAAGGTCAAATCCTTCAGCTCGTGATCCATTGTAAAGTTAATGTTGTAGCTGCCGTTCAGGATTAATTGCCCTTCGGTTTCGTGTACAAAAGAATTGCCGGAACTGACCCTGATCGCCTCGTAGGCCACAGCCAGATCGATACCTACTTTCTTGGCAACCATGAACGCCTCTCCGGTTGAAACAAGTTGTACACCAGCAAGGTAATTGGTGATCACTTTGAGAACCGACGCAGAACCGAGGCCGCCGGTATGGACAATCTGCCGCCCCATTGTTGACAGCAAAGGCAGAACTTTTTCAAAGGCCTGGCGGTCTCCGCCCGCGAAGATAGCAATGTTTCCCGTTGTGGCGCGATGACATCCGCCGGACACTGGCGTGTCCATCGCAATGCCGCCGCCAGCCTCGACCAACGCACCCAGGCGACGGACATCCAAAGCCTCGGTCGTTGACATCTCAAGCCAAATCTTGCCCTCGCTGATCCCCTCCAGAACGCCGCCATCTTCTTCCAAAACCTGAGCCGAAACCGTAGGGGATGGCAGGCAGGTGATGACGACATCACAGGCTTTGGCCAGTGCCGCACCGCTATCGGCCCATTTGGCACCCTGCTCGATCAGGGGCTTCGCCGCACTCTCGTCGGTGTCACGAACTGTTACGTCAAACCCGTTGCGGATCAGGCTGCTGGCCAGCTTTGCGCCTACATTGCCCAATCCAATGAAACCCACCTGCATCCTGTACCCTTTCAATGTAATTTTCCTAAATGATGTCTTGACCTATCAAATTAATCAAACGCATCCTTAACGCCGTAAGGCCCATAATAATTCGTGGCTGATTGCAAACACTCAGAGATCAAAATGCCCAGAAAACTCCCCCCTTTGCTGGCTCTCGAGGCCTTTGAAGCCGCCGCGCGTTATGAAAATTTTGCCATTGCAGCCAATGAGTTAAACCTGTCTCAATCCGCGGTTAGCCACCGTGTCAGGATGCTTGAACGGTACCTTGGATACCCGCTGTTTGAACGTTTGCCGCGGGGTTTACGCCTGACCGAAGCTGCCAAGGCCTATTTGCCACCCGTACGCCGGGCATTCGAAGATATACTGGGGGCAACAAGCGGTGTTTTCGGTCAAAGCGAAGGCGCTGTTTTGAACATCAGAGCACCTATCAGCTATACGGCTCTGTGGCTTACCGGGATCATTGACAGATTTAGGCAGGCTTATCCGCATGTGACGGTCCACCTTACCAGCACGATCTGGGCAGACAAAACCGCAGAAGGTGAAGCGGATGTTGAATTTCGGCTGGGTTATGGCAATTGGCCGGGATATCGATCAGATTTTTTACTTCGGGATCAATTGGTTACAGTATGCAGTCCCGAAACAGCCGAACAGATTGGACAGAAAACAAGCGCCGAAGAATTAGCCGGATGGCCATTGCTGCATGTCATGGGAACCCAGGATTACTGGGGCGTATTCTTTGAAAAACAAGGTGTTGAGCGCCCAGAAATCCGGGATGATATCCGCGTGGATTCCTCTGTTACCGCGGCAGAGCTTTGCGCAACAAGCAACCGAATTTCCCTAATGCATCAAAGGTTTGCGGATCACTATGTTGCATTGGGTCGCCTGCAACGCATCGGGCCCCAACGGATTGAAACCGATGAAGCGCTTTACATGCTGCACCCCGAAAGCGCACAACCACAAAAGGCCGAAGCCATCTTGTTCCAGCGTTGGGTCCAGTCAATTCTATGACTTTCAGCCAGCATATGTTTATGCACATTGTGCTAAAACAAATGGTGTTTTTAACAAAACGAGCCTGATCCCGAATTTCCGGATCAATAGCCGACAAAACCCGACATGGTGTTTCGGCTTTTAAGGCGTTCGAGATTGACGACCGTGGACAGCATCAGCCGATCCTGGCTCCAGTCTCCGCGTTTTTGGAAAGCAGAGACAGCAAGCACACAGATCAGACCGAGCATCGAGAGTGACAGCCAAAAGGATCGCGTTGTCTGGATCTGTGCCGCGCCGGATTCAGACAGCACAGAAATTCGTTGTTGCAGAACTCTGAAATTCCTCTGGCCCACACCGTGCGTGGACAATAGCGGCACACGGGGTGTTACAAGGTTAAACGAGCTGCTGGCGTCGATGCTGCGGCGGCACACATTCAACAGGCAATCGGCGTAACCGCGTGGTGTCACCCGCCTGCGCCGCAACAATGCTTGATCACAGGCCAATTCGCGCAGCCGTTCCAGCGAACGTTTCCACAGGCCAAAGGCCGGGTTCCAAAAGAACAGGGGCTGCAAAAGCGTCAGCATCATTTCCCATTCCACATCCCGGCGGCGCATGTGCTGTAATTCGTGGGCAAGTGCAATGCGTAACGCTTCCGGTTCGGCAAGCATTCCGGAGGGAAGAACAATATGCCGCCGTTTCAGACCACGGGTCGAAAACGGCACCGAGATGCTGTCGCTTAGCCGGATATCCAACTTGCCAAAACGTCGCCAGACATAGCTGTATCTGATAAGCTGTTTCAGCTGCAAAACACTTTGCAGGGTCTTTCCTACCGCAAACGCAAAACCGGCGGCAAACAGTCCGGCCAATGCAATCGCCCACCAGGTCTCCAGTTGTGCCAGATGATCAACAAAACTCTGTCGTGCTGTCAGAATAGATTCAAATGTCACCGCATCCATGCTCATCCGCCCATCAAGGAACTGGGCAACGGCGATATCGGTGAGGTTCATTGTGTATGACGGATAAAGCCACGCATTCGCCTTGGTCAGCGCCAGAGCCAGCAAGGGGCACAGCGCCGCGGCCACGATCAGCCCTTCGGTCAGCCCTAACTGCAGCGAGAATTCCTGTTTAAGACGGGTTCTTCCAATCAGGGCGCGGGCGACAACACCCACTAAAAAGGCAAACAGCAGCAGCAGGTTCGCATCGATATAAGCGTCGATCAGAGCATTAATCTGAGGCATCCCTCAATCTCCTATCCAACAACGCCCGAATTTCCTCAAGACTTTCCTGCGACAGCCCCTCATCGTCCACCAAACGCGCCACCAGTGACGCCGGAGTGTTATCAAACAGCTTTGCCGACAGGTTTTTCAGCGAACGGGTCTGATAACTGTCTTTTGTTAGCCGGGGACGATAGATCAGTGTTTTTCCTGATTTGACGCTGGATACAAATCCTTTCTCTTCCAGAATGCGCAGGATCGTTGCAGCAGAAGTGTACGCCAATTCGCGATCTGGCGCCAGATTTGACAGGACATCACGCACGCTGCCGGTTTCCAGCTGCCAAAGTGCTGTCATGAATTCCAGCTCGACTTCGGTCAGAAGCCCATGTTCCTTTTTCTGTCGCATACGTACTCTTTGTCCGAATTTACCGCAAAATTTTACGAGCAATACTCGGAAAGCTCCTTTGCATCAATCCTCGGCCTTTTTTCCCTTCAAACCTTCCAAAAACAGAATGTGGCCCACAACATCGCTAATCCAAGCGGGATCCATAGGGGCGTGCCAACTATGCCCAGCCACGCAAGGAAAATGTAAACCGACCCCAGAAGTGATATGAACAACCGATCACCACGTGTGGTCGTCAGCCCCAGTATTCCGCGCCGCTCTGCCCCGCCCGGTGAGCGGATTTCAATCACCGTGATCACCGCCATCGCCGTGAATATCCCGATGAACACGACCAGTGTGGCCGGTGTCCAGGCCATCCAAAATTCAGGCCATAGCGGATCTGTCCATGAGAATCCTTTTGGTTCTGGTTCTGCGCCCACACTGCCCCAACCGCTTGCCTGAGCAGCGGATGCAAGTGGCAGCAATACCGTCAGGATGAAAGATATGCATCTGATCATCTGTGCGCCCCCTACACCCGTCCAAGGGCAAAGCCCCGGGCGATATAGTTACGGACAAAGTAGATCACGATGGCACCGGGGATAATGGTCAGTGTTCCCGCCGCCGCCAGCAGTCCCAGCTCATACCCCGCACTTGAGGCAGTTTTGGTCATGGTGGCCGCAATCGGTTTTGCCGCAACTGCGGTCAGGGTTTTGGCCAAAAGCAGTTCGACCCATGAAAACATAAAACAGAAGAACGCCGCCACCCCGACACCAGCACTGATGTTGGGCAGGAATATCTTTGTGAAAAAGCGCGGGAAGGAATAGCCATCCACATAGGCCGTTTCGTCCAGTTCTTTGGGAATACCGGACATGAACCCCTCTAATATCCAGACCGCCAGTGGGATGTTGAACAGGCAATGTGCCAGAGCCACCGCGATATGAGTGTCAAACAGGCCCACCGCCGAATAAAGCTGAAAGAATGGCAGGGCAAATACGGCGGCCGGCGCCATGCGGTTTGTCAACAGCCAGAAAAACAGCTGCTTGTCACCCAGAAACCGGAATCGGGAGAATGCATAGGCCGCAGGCAGTGCCACGGTGATCGAGATCACTGTATTCAGCGAGACATAAAAGATCGAATTGATATAGCCCCAGTACCATGTCGGGTCAGTAAAGATGGTTTTGTAATTCTCAGTCGTGAACGTCTGTGGGAACAGTGAAAACCCAGACAGGATTTCATTGGTGGTCTTGAACGACATCGCAATAAGCCAATAGATCGGCAGCATCAGGAACAGGATGTACAGGATCGGTATCAGGCTGCGCTTTTTCATTTGGCGTCATCCTTCGTCATCAGGGTGTAGAACACCCAGCTGACCAGCAAAGTAATCGCGAAATAGATCAGTGACATCGCCGCCGCCGGACCCAGATCAAACTGACCCAATGCGATTTTTACCAGATCGATCGACAGCAGCGTGGTGGAATTGCCCGGTCCGCCACCGGTCAGGACAAAAGGTTCCGTGTAAATGTTAAAGCTGTCCATGAAGCGCAGCAGAATGGCGATGGTCAGAACGGTCTTCATCTTCGGCAGTTGAATATAGCGAAACACCGACCAGCCAGAGGCGCCATCAATCTTGGCCGCCTGATAATAGGCGTCAGGGATTGACACGAGCCCCGCATAGGCCAGCAGCACAACCAGAGAAGTCCAGTGCCAGACATCCATGGTGATGATTGTGATCCATGCCGCGGTCGGGTTCTGGGTCATGTCATATGGAATGCCCAGCGTGTGGTTCATCAGGTATCCCAGCAGGCCAATATCCGGCAGGGTAAAGATGTTCCACATAGCCCCCACCACATTCCACGGGATCAGCATCGGCAGGGCCATCAGCACCAGACAAACAGGTACCCAGGGCCCCTGCCGTGGCATCGACAGGGCGATGATTATGCCTAGTGGCACCTCGATGGCAAGGATCATGCCGGTGAACAGAAACTGCCGCCCCAAAGCAGCGTGAAACCTATCAGAGCGCAGCAATTGCTCGAACCAGTCTAGGCCCTGCCAGAAAAAGATATTATCGCCAAAGGTTTCCTGAACCGAATAATTGACCACCGTCATCATCGGAACCAGCGCATTGAACGCCACAAGGATCAGAACCGGCAGAACAAAGAACCACCCCTTTTGATAGTCACGCTTCATGCTGTGGCCTCCGAAACGATCCAGCCATCGCGATAGGCGCGGGTTTGGGCGGGCTCAAAGGCCAGATGAACCTCTGACCCCTGCTCTGGCGGGGTGGATTCCGTGCGCGCCTTGACAAAATGATCGCCGATCCGGACCTCGACCACGCTGTGCCTGCCAACATCGGCAACTCTGGTAACACGGGCGGACATCCCTGTATCTGCAAGGGCAACGAATTCGGGCCGAATACCAACTTCGATGGGCCCGTTGCCGCCTGTGACACGCCCCTCCAGCGGCAGGGGCTGACCATTAAACACGGCGACGCCATCCCGCGCTTCGGCGGGCAGGATGTTCATGCCCGGTGAACCGATGAAATGGCCAACAAATGTGTGCGCCGGTCGTTCAAACAGTTCAACCGGTGTGCCGGTCTGAACCACTTCACCCTCCTGCATCACCACCACCTGATCCGCAAAGGTCAGCGCCTCTGTCTGGTCATGGGTCACATAGATCATGGTCGCTCGGACCTTTTGGTGCAGTTCTTTGAGCTTTGACCGCAGCTGCCACTTCAAGTGAGGGTCAATCACAGTCAGCGGCTCATCAAACATGATGACATTGACATCATCCCGCACCAGACCCCGGCCCATGGAAATCTTTTGTTTGTTGTCAGGTGACAAATGCTGTGCCCGACTGCCCAACAGGTCGGTCACATCCAGCATCGCCGCAATTTCCAGCACACGGTTATTAATCACATCCGTCGCCACGCCGCGGTTTTTCAGCGGAAAGGCAAGGTTTTCCCATACGGTCATCGTGTCGTAGATCACCGGAAACTGAAACACCTGTGCGATGTTGCGCTGATCGGGGGGCAGGTTTGTGACGTCGTTATCGCCAAACAGAACGCGCCCCTCTGATGGCGTCAGCAACCCGGAGATTATGTTCAGCAGCGTGGACTTGCCACACCCGGACGGTCCAAGAAGCGCATAGGCACCGCCGTCTTCCCATTCCAGGTCAATTTCTTTCAGAGCATAGTCTTCCGGCCCCTCGGGGTTAAAAAAATAACTGTGGCGCAGCTGGGACAGGGACACCTTTGCCATATCAAAACACCCTTTGCCCGGTGTCGTCGAAAAAGAAACACTCAGACGGATCCATGTAAAACGGATGCTCTTCGCCAACTTGATAGGGATGCACACCGGGCGAAAGTGAAACCCAGTTGTCATCACCCATCTGGAAATGTGCACTTGATTCTGATCCGCTGAGTTCTGTCACCAGCACCCTGCCCTTTAACTCGACCGGGCGATCATTGTTGTGTACCGGGGAGATGTGATGCGGGCGGATGGCAATCTGGTACAGGCCATCGGCAAACTCGCGCACCGGGCCTTCCAATTCCCATTCTGTACCAGAGGCCAGCCGCGCCCGCCTGCCCACCTTGGTGATGATGGCCGCATTGATAGGCGGGTCCGAGAATATCCGGGCTGCATTCAGGTTCTTAGGGTCGCGGTAGATCTTTGCGGTGGGCCCGAACTGGCTGACCGCGCCATCGCGCATCAGGGCGGTTTTACCGCCCAGCAACAATGCCTCTTCCGGTTCAGACGTGGCATAGACCACCACCGCACCACGTCCGGAAAACAAATCGGGCAGCTGTTCGCGCAATTCTTCGCGCAGTTTGTAATCCAGATTGGCCAATGGCTCATCCAGAAACACCGCACGGCTTTCCTTTGCAATGGCACGGGCCAGGGCGGTGCGTTGTTGTTGCCCGCCCGAAAGCTCTTGTGGTTTGCGGTTCAGCATCGGGCGCAGCTGCAGGATATCTGCGGCCTCTTCGACCCGACCCTGAATTTCGCTATGCACCATGCCCGCCACGCGCAGCGGCGACGCAATGTTTTCAAACACGGTCATATGTGGGTAATTCACAAAAAACTGGTGAACGAGCGATATGTTCCGTTTTTGCGTCGACAGGCGGGTGACATCGACACCGTCCATCAGGATCTGCCCCGACGCGGCAGGTTCCAGCCCTGCCATCAGCTTGATCAAAGAGGTCTTGCCCGCACCGGTTTCGCCCAGCAGGACATTGAACTGCCCCGGTTCAAACACCAGCGAGGTGGGTTTGATATGGGTGATCTGCCCCGAACGCCGTGTAACCTGTTGCAACTCGATCATGGTTTTGGATACCGCACGCCAATTTTGCATTCAGGCGCGACCAGAGGGTATGCCTCTGGCCGCGCCCGGATTTTCAGCTTGTCGTTACTGGGCGTTCCAGCGTGCAACAAGTTCGTCGTAGTTGACGGTCTGGCCCTTTGGCTTTTCGTTGTCGAGCTTTGGCTTGGCACCGCCATTGGCGAACCACCATTCCGCGTCTTTCTCTTCGTTCAGACGCGGGCCGCATCCGCCATAGATGCCGGCACTTTCATCGGCCCGCTGCATCCGGGACATAACGGTGTCCATCTCTTCGGCCAGACGGTTCATCGCCTCTTGCGGGGTAAACGCACCAGAGTTCACATCACCAATCTGTTGCCACCAGATTTGCGCCAGTTTGGGATAATCCGGAACGTTGATGCCGGTTGGTGACCATGCCACGCGGTCAGGTGAGCGGTAGAATTCCACCAAACCACCCAGTTTCGCCGCACGTTCGGAAAAACTTTCGTGATTGACAGAACTGTCGCGGATAAAGGTCAGACCCACGTGGGATTTCTTCACATCCACCGTCTTGGACACCACGAATTGTGCATAAAGCCAGGCCGCCTTGGCGCGATCCATCGGCGTGGATTTCAGGATCGTCCAGCTGCCCACATCCTGATAGCCGACTTTCTGGCCTTCTTCCCAATAGGGACCATGCGGGCTGGGCGCCATCCGCCACAGCGGGTTGCCATCGGCGTCCACGGTGTTGTTGCCTTCTGACTGCGGCTTGACCATGTCGGCAGTAAAGGCCGTGTACCAGAAGATCTGTTGCGCCACGTTGCCCTGAGACAGCGCTGGCAGCGATTGATAGAAATCAAAGCTTGCCGCACCCGGAGGGGCAAAATTGCGCAGCCACTCATCCCACTTGCGGATCGCATAAACCGCCGCCGGGCCATTGGCCGCGCCACCGCGGGTCACGCTGGCACCTGATGGGTTGCATGATCCGGCTTCCATCCGGATGCCCCATTCGTCAATCGGCACGCCGTTGGGTTCGCCTTTCGATCCCGCGCCTGCCATCGACAGCCATGCATCTGTCATCCGCCAACCCAGATCGGGCGCGCGTTTGCCGTAGTCCATGTGGCCATAGATCGCGACACCGTCGACCTCTTTCACATCTTTCGAGAAGAACTCAGCAATGTCCTCATAGGCAGACCAGTTCACAGGTACACCTAGCTCGTAGCCATACTTGGCCTTGAACGCGTCTTTGAGATCCTGCCGGTCGAACCAGTCCTTGCGGAACCAGTAAAGGTTGGCAAATTGCTGATCCGGCAACTGGTAAAGATCGCCGTCAGGGCCAGTGGTGAACTGAATACCCATGAAATCTTGCAGATCAAGCCCCGGATTGGTCACATCCGCACCGTCACCCGCCATGAAATCGGTCAGGTTATAGGCCAGCTGCAACCGCGAATGGGTGCCGATCAGGTCGCTGTCATTGACATAAGCATCATACAGATTGCGCCCGGTTTGCATCTGGGTCTGAACTGCCTGCACCACTTCGCCTTCGCCAAGGATCTGATGGTTCACCTTGATCCCTGTGATTTCCTCGAACGCACGGGTCAGAACCTCGGATTCGTAGGAATGGGTTGGAATACCTTCAGACAAAACATTCAGTTCCATCCCGGCATAAGGCGCCGCTGCATCGATGAACCATTTCATCTCGGCCAGCTGTTCGTCCTTTGACAGGGTGGAGGGTTGGAATTCGGAATCAATCCATTTCGTTGCGGCCGCTTCATCTGAAAAAGCAGCACCGCTTCCCGCAATCACTGCGCAGGCAGCAACAGCGGAGTAAAGACACTTGCGCATCTTAGCCTCCCTAAATTTATTTTTGCCGGTTATCTCCGGATGCATTGTATCGAAGCGCAAAACCGCGGCGCTTGTCAAACTAAATCTTTAGTAGAAATACCACCTGAAGCGAAAGGTAAGCAAATCCAATTGCTTGTATTAGCCATGATCCGTAACAAACACGCCGGTTTGGATCAACCAGGGCAAGGTTTTGGCGTCAAAACGGGTGACCTGCTCATTGATCCAACCCCGGGTCAGCTTTTCTGGCAATCCCAAGGCCGCCGCTCGTTGCGGTGTCAGTTTTGTAAGCTGAACGGCAATGTGTTCGGTACGTGCTGGCATATCGACACAATCGGTGGCCCACGCAACCAATCCATTCATGAAACTTAGCCGCACCGCCGCCCCCAATGCCGGGGCACTGACATAGGTTTTGCCCTCTTCCATATGGCGCGCTTCCAACAAAGCCAGACTTACCCGTTCCGCAAAACGCAACTGTCCCTGCGGTTCCTGCTGAACATCGGCGTAAGGGCGCAAAATTGTCTGCAAAACTTCACCCGCCAACAAATCATGCATCGCTGACAGCGCTTCGTCCCTGTCAAAGCCTGACAGACGAGCATCGGACAGAATTTCCGCAACGCTCATCTTACCCCCATATGCGCACTCCATCAGGACGGCAATCAAGGGCGTATCCGTGGTCAAATGACGTCGGCCGATGCTGAACGTGCCGGACATTATGATTTCGGCACCAGTGCGGGTTGGCGCAACGCGCAGGTCGTCGAACAACGTGCCCCGCTCGCTCTCCGCCACAGGTTCCCTTGCCCGGATGAACGTGTCCCACCGAAAGGATTCATTTCGCACGAGACTCAGCCGCGCCATCTGTTCTTCCACGCTTTCTGTTTGCTCAACATGCGCGGAATGCCGTGACGATACGATGTTACGAAAATTATTCCGGTAGAGCCGCGCAGAACCCGAATAACGCAAACCCAGATCGGCGAACCCACTTGCCACATCGGCAAAATACTGTGGTTCGTAACAACCGTTGAAAAAGTCATGCACCAGGTAACGCGGGTCGCGTTTGGCCAGGTTATCGACATATGGTCCAGCTGCAGAATTTTCCCGGAAGAATGCAGTGTTGCGCTTTCGCAGAGCGACGATTTGTTTCAAGGCGTGGCGCGCCTTGTCCACCGATCCACCCTTAACACCTGCGGAAAACACATGCATCATCTTCCAGATCGGGATCAGGTGCGATGCTCCGGGCAGCGTATTATAGCACAAGTAAACCATCCCACCCGGTTTTAGCAGTTTGTCGATCGCTGCGCGGATTTCAATGCGGATCTGCCCGCCAACCCAACTGTAAACCCCCTGCATCGCTATGAAATCAAATTGCGGCAGGTCATGATGGTCCAATTCGCTGAACGGAGCGGTGATGAAAGTCACGTTTGACAGGCCAGCCTGTTCTGCCACGGCCTGCGCTGCCCGGATGTGGTCTGGATTAAAATCAACACCATAGAACTGTGCGTGGGGATAGGCCGCAGCCAGCAGATTAATGGTAACGCCATTCCCGCACCCCAGATCGCAATAGGTAAAGGGCATGTCCGGTGACGGCATGCGAAAGCCATTCAGCCGTGCCACATAAGACAGCAGCAGAGGCGACATGTACTTGTAATAGCTCCAGGTATACGGCGTATCGAGTACGTAACCCAATTGCCCCCGGCGGACTTGGCCTTGCTTCATCAAAGTATGATTTACACCGCCCATTCAACAAGCTTACGGGCATCTGAAGGCAGGTTGCTCACCGTATTGTTCGAGATATCCATCGGGTCCTGTTTCTTAAAATTCTTGTGGTCACGATACCACGGCCGTTGATAAATCAGACTGACCACGGGACGAATGTGCTCACTGTTGTTTGCCATGCCCTGATGAAAGACATTGCCATCCATCAAATAGCAAGACCCGAGATCGGCAACGGGGTCCTGCGAGGGCATATCACCAACTTCGCTGCTGCGCAGCGTCTGGCTCCGCTTGATAATTCGTGTGCCACCCGTTTCATGGTTCAGTTGGATCAGCGGCACCATCACCGAAACAAGGAACGGCGGCAGGTCGCGCCGATCCAGTTCCTCGAACAGCGGTGGGTTGTCGCGGTGCAGCTTTTGTTCCTCAGCCCCCGGCATCGAGGCAACGGCAGTCATGCTGCCCAGGATCGCATTTCGCCCAAGCAGTTTGCGCAAGATCGGCAGCACCAGCGGTGCTGCAAAAAAGGCGGGATCGGCAAAAGCGCCGGACATTTTGGGGGTCACCATAAAGCGTTTGTCGCCCACGCGCAGCGCACCACCCTGTTCAATCGCCTCGCGGTAACGATTGCTTTGCTCTTTAAAGGCCTGTTGACAGGCCGCGATCAGGCCCCGAGGAAACACGTCGCGCAACATCAACGCACCATAGCGGTGGTAAATCTCGGCACATTCGTCGGCGCGGCCTGAACGAAGGCGGTTCTTGCTGCGCTCATCTTCAGAAAATTCTACATAAGGAAACACATCCGGGTCATCCAGGACCTCCTTGTCCCCCTCGGCCCGGGCCGCCGCCTTTGCCGCAAGAGTGGCCTTTTGCTCGGCAATCCCGTCTAGACGCTGGAACAACGCACCCAGATCCGCCATCCGGCGACGGGCGTTACCGGCAATCGACTTGCGTGAAGACGTACTTGAGATCCGATGGTGGGCAAAACCACAGATGTAGTAGAACACGCCCGCCAATGCCGAGGCCGGAAGCGCTGCGCGCAGCTCTGCCCGATCATATGCGCCATCCTTTGACAAAACGTCCAAATACCGGTCAATCGCTTGTTTATCCCGGGTCGCCTGACCACGGGCAATATTGACTGCAGTCGTGGCAAAATGGATACGAAGGCACCCGGAAAACTGTGCGTGCAGAGACATGCCCGGAGGCCCCGCAACCGCATCATCCCAATCAAAAATGCAAAAATCACCCTTGGCGCGGCGCGCAATGTTTTTCACCCGCAAATCACAATGGTTAATTGTTTGGGCAATTTGTTCAGCTGGTTCAAGAAATGCCCGGACCTGCGCGGCACGCGCCTGCAGCGTTTCGCGATAGGAGCGTACTTCTTCGGGCGGCATAAAATGAAACGGATTACCGGGCAGGTTTGACTTGTCCTCACCAGCCACCCCATCATCGAGAAGCTCCAGAAACCGGTCAAACAGCCCCTGAGGCGTCACCGCGGGCAAACCACGCAATAGTGCTGGCTCTTTGCTCGCAGCGGATTGAATAGCAGCGTATTTCGACAAAATAGCCTGTTTGTCAGTAGTACCGGGTCGTTGCGTCAACTGCTCTCCTTGGTGATCATGGTATAGATAAAACCCCTCATCCGGGGCCGCGGCCAGCATCTTTGGCATCACGGGTTCGAACCGCTTTGACATCGCCCTTAACGCCTGCCCCGCCTCCGGCGTAGCACCGCGTACAAGTTTCAGAAAATACCGCGCACCTTTATACCGCAAACGATACACCCGAGCCCAAGGGTGGGCCGAGATCCGACGCACATCGGCACCCGGAAGGATTCCAGCCGCCCAATCAAGCGCTATAGTATCGGTGTCTTTAACTGGTGACATGGAACCACCTGTAAATGCGGATTTTTCAACGCCCATCTTTTGTACCTCAAATCTGCCCAACACGGCCATACCTTCCGAGTTGGCGTATTTTGCGGCACAAAGGTGACAAATTTCTTCCCCCGCGAAACGGGTCTTGGCCTGTCGGGGCGGGCCGACTATACACGCCCCGAACCAGCAATTCCCGGCCCAGCCAGCGGAGATACCATGCGCAGCGCAACCATCACCCGGAAAACGGCAGAAACCGACATCAACGTTGAGATCAACCTCGACGGCACCGGTGCCTATGACAACCAGACCGGCATCGGATTTTTCGATCACATGCTGGACCAGCTGGCACGCCATTCGCTGATCGACATGACAGTGCGCTGTTCGGGTGATCTGCATATCGACGATCACCATTCTGTCGAAGACGTGGGGATTGCCCTGGGCCAGGCCCTGACCGCCGCCCTGGGCGACAAAAAAGGCATCCGCCGCTATGGCGCCTGTCTGTTGCCGATGGATGATGCCTTGGTCCGGGCCGCGCTTGATTTGTCTGCGCGCCCCTATCTGGTGTGGAACATGGATTTGCCAACACCCAAGATCGGCACGTTCGATTGTGAACTGGTGCGCGAATTCTTTCAGGCGTTCAGCACCCATGGTGGCATCACCCTGCATCTCGACGCCCTGCACGGGATCAACAGCCACCACATGGCCGAAGCGGCGTTCAAGGCCGTCGCCCGTGCCTTGCGCGAAGCAGTTGAAACCGACCCGCGCAAGGCCGATGCAATCCCGTCCACCAAAGGGGCTTTGTAAGCCTGATGACCACGGTCATCGTCGATTATGAAAGCGGTAACCTGCATTCCGCCGAAAAAGCGTTTCAGCGGATGGCTGTTGAAACCGGAACGAGTGCTGTCTTTGTCACCTCTGATCCCGACATTGTGCGCCGCGCCGACCGAGTGGTGTTGCCGGGCGACGGGGCCTTTCCGGCCTGCCGGAAAGAGTTGTTTGATCATCGGGGATTGTTCGAAGCGATCGAAGAATCCGTGATCACCAATGGGCAACCTTTTATGGGCATCTGTATCGGGATGCAGATGATGGCCACGCGCGGGCTGGAATATTCAGAGACCCCCGGCTTCGACTGGGTTGGCGGAGAAGTAGCACCAATTGAACCCTCGGATACGGCGCTCAAAGTGCCTCATATGGGGTGGAACGATCTGGTCCTGACCGGCGCACACCCGCTTTTTGATGGGATCAGCGGCGGCGATCACGCCTATTTTGTGCATTCCTATCATTTCCGCGTCAATAATCCGGTGCATCTTCTGGCACATGTGGATTACGGCGGACAGATCACCGCGGTGGTGGGGCGCGACAACATCGTGGGCACTCAGTTCCACCCGGAAAAATCTCAGGCAACGGGTCTGCGGATGATCGCCAATTTCCTGAACTGGCGACCATAGAGCTCTGAACCCGCCCAGCATTTGGCCATTTGCCATCATTGGATATTGTGTCGCATCGCCGCGCGGGGGCATTGCTCGTTCGGTAACAACAGGCCATCAATCCGAACATATGCCCTACCCCACAGCCATAAACTGCCTCGGCGTTTTTCCCATCACCACGCGGAACGCATGGATAAACGCGCTTGGCGTTTCAAACCCCACATCATAGGCGGTCGCAGTGACCGATTGCCCGTTTGCCAGATACTCAAGCGCCACCATCACCCGGGTCAGGCGCCGCAGCTCCCGGAACGTCATGCCTGTCTCGGTGCGCACATGCCGGATCAGACCCCGTTCTGAATACCCCAAGCGGCGCGCCCATTGGGTCAGGGTCGCCTGATCATCCGGATGTGTCTGAAAACACCGAGCCATCCGGGCGATACGCGGGTCATCGGGGATCGGCAGGCTAAGCGGTTCGATCATTCCCTGACTGATCTCGGACAGCAACACATCGACCAGTAGCAGGGTGATTTCGGATTGCTCCCCCTCAGCCAGCCGAACCAGAACCTCTCGCATCAGGCGGGAAACCGAAACCACGCATACCTGCGCGTGGGCCGTTGGACAGGCCGGGCTTAGATAGGCCGTGCGCATTTCAACCGACCCAATGCACTGGATCGCATGCTGTACCTGCGCAGGCACCCACAATGCACGACCGGGGGGCACAAACCACATCCTGTCGTGGACGGTTACGCGCATGGTACCCGAAATCGCATGCACGATTTGATGCGCTGTATGGGAATGGGCGTCGATCTGTGTCCCGGCACCATAGCTGGACGCCAGCCCCACCACATTGGGCACATCCCGTTTTGGCATTTTTGGCGTATTAATTGTCATTATATCGACAGACTGTATTCCATATCCCTGCGATAGATCAAGGGACCGCGCAAAAGGCGAATAACAGATGTCCCGTAACGAAATGCTCCAATTCATTAATGTCGCCCATTTCTTCGATCATTTCTTTCTGCTGATCTTTCCAACCGCGGCACTAGCCATTGCGCCCGCTTGGGCGATGAGCTTTGCCGATGTTCTGCTGTTCGGAACGCCGCTCTATTTCATGTTCGCACTCGGGACGATTCCGGCCGGCTGGCTGGGTGACAGGATGGACAGGATGATGCTGATCGCTGTGTTCTATTTGGGCTGCGGCGCTTCGGCTCTCTGGATTTCACTGGCTACCGGCCCGGTTGCGATGACATTCGGGCTTGCTTCCCTTGGCCTCTTCGCGGCGATTTACCACCCTGTGGGTCTGGCTCATGTTACGCAGATCGGGCTGCGTTCCGGTCGTGCACTGGCCATTAACGGTGTCTTTGGCAATATGGGTCTGGCCGGAGCCGCGGTAACAACCGGAATTCTGGCACAGATCTTTGGATGGCAAAGCGCATTTGCCCTGCCCGGCGCTCTGTCGGTTGCAATCGGCTTCCTGCTTCTGGTCCGCAACCGAACCCGACGCAGTCAGAACACAGCAGATGCCTCCTGCGCTTTGGCAAATAATACGCCCCATGACAGGCGCACGCAGTGGGCCGTGTTCGCCGTGATCTGCATCGCAGCTCTTTTAGGGGGATTGGTGTTCAATCTGGTTACGATCTCACTGCCCAAGTTTCTCGAAGAACGGCTGATCTCCGGACAGGCCGATCTGGCATGGGTCGGCGCATCGGCGGGTGTCATCTTCGCCATCGCGGCCTTCGCCCAGCTCCCGGTTGGGGGATTGCTTGACCGGATCGGCGCCCGGCCGGTTATGTTGTGTTTGCTCTCCGCTGAAACTGTTTTGTTGCTGTCCGTGTCACAGGCGGACGGCTGGGCGGCATTTGCTCTGGTCCTGATGCTGGTCATTGTGATTTTTGCGGGCATTCCGGTTACGACCTGGCTGGTGGGTCACTACCTGGACCTGAACATCCGATCACGTGCAGTATCGGTCGAATATGTGCTGTCACTGGGGGTCGGATCGGCAGCGGTACCTCTGATTGCGATTTTGCAGCACGCAGCATACGGCTTCGAGATCCAGTTCATAGGTCTGGCGATGTGCTCCGCTGCGATCTGTATCACCGCGTACTTCTTGCCAAAGACGGGGCGGTCTTTGGAGTTCGCTTCGAGCAAGCGCCCATCCTAAAGTTTACTTCGACTGGATCAGTGCCAACCTCGTTAACCAAATTACCAGCGGAAAATTGTGTATCGCCCGGTGTACGGGGGGTGCACAGGGGGTGTACGGATATCACCCCCTGTTTTAGGCCTCAATCGCAACCCGACTCAATTCTTAACACTCCGTTCGCAGGGGTGGGAATCTGATAGGGCATCTCACAATCTGGAAGAGATGATCCCAGTGTTAAAGCCGCCCATCCGCAACTCTCCGAACAGTCGCTGATACTCAATTTTCGGACAGCGGTTCATCACCACATCAACTTCACGCGCCCGGGCAATAGCAGCGGCATCTTCATGCCAGACACCGATCTGCATCCATATGGTTTTGAGGTCCGGAAACAGCTCCAGCGCCTCTTCGACAATTGGCGGTACATGCTCTGACCGGCGGAATATATCGACCATATCAACGCTGTCCTCTATGTCCCGCAAACTGCCAACAACCGTTGCACCAAAGGCAGTTTTGCCCGCGTGTCCGGGATTGACCGGCACCACATCAAACCCCTTCAGCGCCAGGTAACGCGCCACGTAAAAACTTGGCCGCACCGGGTTCATTGACACACCAACCACGGCAATCCGCCTGGCCCGGGTCAAAAGCTTGCGCAGATATTTGTCAGGATATCGTTCGTTCATACGCGCTGTCATGACATGTCACGCGCAAAGAAAAAAGCGCCCGGAGAAAAATTTTCCGGGCGCCAGTCGCGGAACGAGGGACAGTGAAGCGAAACACCGAAGTTCCGTATCGGTGCTTCCTGAACACTAGATAGGTTCGGTTTTCAGAATAAAAAGGGAATGTAATAAAGCTGTGAACGCACTGTAAAAATTTCAAACTTTAGCAGCGTATCCAACAGGCTTGAAAATCACTTAAAATCAGCATCTTGCTGCATATAATGCGATCGCCGCTGCGTTGGAAACATTAAGCGATCCAAAGGCGCCGGCGAATTCAATTTTTACCAGATGATCCACACTCGCCCGGGTTTTTTCACGCAATCCCGGACCTTCTGCCCCCAGCACCAGAGCCACAGGGCGATCGCGCATCCCGTCAAGCGCCTGTTCAATCGTTATCTCCGCCTCACCAGCAAGCCCCAGAACCAAGTACCCCATATTCTGCAGCTCCTGAATCGCATCCGACAGATTGCGCACCCGCAGATATGGCTGCCGCTCTAACGCGCCGCTTGCGGTTTTGGCCAAGGCGCCGGTTTCCGGCGCAGAATAATGCCGAGGCGCAACAACGGCAGAGGCCCCGAACACTTCGGCAGACCGCAAAATTGCGCCAACGTTATGCGGGTCTGTCACGCGATCCAGCATGACCACACGGGGCGGGTTGACCCCATCGCCCAGGCAACAATCAGCCAGAGCACCCCAATCGAGTGACCGTACTTCTAGTGCTGCCCCCTGATGCACTGACTGCGGGTCAATTGGCGCCGGAAACTTGCGTGGATCGGCCATTTCCGGCTCGATCCCTGATTGCGAAATCGCATCGGCCAGCCGGTCAGAGGCGTTCTTTGTCACAATCAGGCGCAGCTTCTCTCGGGCTGGGTTCAACAACGCGTCGCGAACCGCGTGCAGGCCAAACAGCCAAACGGTTTCCGCCGCGGCAGTCCGTTTGGCTTGTTCCTTTTCCACAACCCACTTGGGTTTTTTCGCGGCCATTGCACGCCTCCTGTTCTGCTGCGCGACAATGCGCGGGCGTCCTGCCTGCTGCAAGTGATTTTCACCTTGACGGGCACATGGCACGCTTCTAAATACGCCTTCACGTCCGGATGCAAGTCTGGTCAGTGGGCGACAGGCCGCAAGGTGTGGCAGGGGACTGTAACTCCCTCGCGGAGACGCACGCCTGGTTCGATTCCAGGGTCGCCCACCATTTTCCCGCCGCAGCACTTCTCTGATCTTTGTGTCCCGACCGGGCTCAAACCTGTGTGTCCGGGAGTGTGGCGCCTCCCTCACCGAATAGGCCCATTATTTGACAGAAAATGTCTGAAGACCAATACTAAGGTCATCGCTCCACAGTTTGCCCAAATTACTTACGCAGAAATTGCCTTGAAAACGTACGATCAAGTATCACTAATCAAAGGATTCTTTATGCCTGGCACATCAATGAAACGCTACCTCCACCCGGTTCTTTGCGCGCTGTTTACGCTTGGGTTAGCTTCTGCAGCAATGGCTCAATCTTCTCTGGCCTATGTAAATGCCGATAGATTGATTGATGAAGCCCCACAATCGCAAGCGGCCATCGCCCGGATAGAAAGCTCGTTCGCGCAACGCAGTCAGGACATCAAGCGAGATACAGAATGGTTTCGCCAGCAAATGAATGTATTAAATGTCAACGCCAATACAATGTCGTCATATGATTATGAAGAAAAAGCGCATGAGTTAGAAGCCTTTCAAAGACAACTTGCAGTAACAGAAAGCTATTTCAAATCAGATTACGCCGAGGCGCGACGCAGGGAATTGGCAGATATCGAAGCGACCATCAGCCGATTGATTGTCGATTATGCCAAGCGAAACAATATCGACCTTGTCGTTCAATCCGCTGTCTATGCAAGCGGCCGCGTCAATATAACCAATTCAATTCTATCGGAATTGGTTAAGCTGCATAACGGCCAATAGGCAGGTGCAAGGATACGGCTGATGGATCCATCGCGCAAACCTTCCCGCTCCTTGATCAGCTGAATGGAGTTTGCTTTTCCGCTGTGGAGTTCGTGAGCCCAACGTGTCTGACATCAGCGCCTACCGGACAAATTTAGGGAATTGAGTAACGGAGCATTTCTGGTTCATCGAAGCCAATATGGAGCGAAGATGAGACAGAAATCGAACCAGAGCCTCCGTTACGATACAGCCTCAGCTCTCCGAAAAAATCTGACGACGGACATTTGTGTTCGGCCTGTTCGCGCGAAACTCAAACCCGCTGGCCTTCCCTTTCAGCGATGCAAGCATTGCCTGCCGGGCAGTGGATGGTTTCCGCGGACCAAGCCCCCATTCTCGCAGACGGACAGTTGTCGTCCTGGACAAAGCCCGGGGCATCTTGATGTTGCGGCTGACATGTCCGCCATCACTTCATGGTCTTGCTATCTCCTTATTCTTCTCGTTCGTTTCAGACTATTCGTGCCTGAAATGGCGCATTGCGCGAAAGCACAGTCCAGATGATCATCGCAGTCTTGTTTGCCATCGCAATGGCGGCAAGATTGGCAGGCTTTCGCTGCAATATGTCGGCGAACCAGGGATCAAATCGCGCAGAATTTTCTCTGATCTGTTTCATGCGGGATGTCATGCCAACGACCATGAGCCGTCGAATGTATCGGTCGCCCATCTTTGATATGCGTCCCAAGCGCTCTTTTCCGCCTGTCTATTTATTGATAGGCGTTAGTCACAGCCAGGCCGACAAATCTCTACCACTTCGGAACTGTTCTCCACTTCCGATGTTCGCCACGATTGCAGATGCAGTGATCGGCCCAATGCCCGGTATCTTCTCAAGTAAAGCTATAGGCGGCTCGGATTTTGCTGCTCCAGCCATCTGGCGACCGTACCAGTTGACCGGTGCATGAAGGGTCTAAAGTTGATCACTCGGGTCAACAACCACATGACACGCGGCTTGCAGCAGGCCAGGTATGCAGCAGGCCAGGTAAATGTCCCTCATGCGCGCGCTTTGTGAACGGGACTGCATGCCCTAGACCCTGAGCGAAGATAATCCCAAACTCGGCCAGCAAACCACGCAGCATGTTAATCGTTTTGGTCCTTTGCCGAACAATCAAATCCCGCGCGCGATGAATCGATAGAATAGCTTGTTGCTCAGGGGACTTGACCTCAACGAAGCGCATTGTTGGGCGGGTGACAGCTTCGCAAATCGCCTCTGCATCTGCCGCATCGGACTTTCCGCGCTTGACCTACGGCTTCACATAAACCGGCGCGAGCAGCTTCACGACGTGGCCAAGCTTACTCAGTTCACGCGCCCAATAATGGCTGGACCCAGACGCCTCCAGGCCAATCAGGCAAGGCTCAAGTTTCTGGAAAAAGGTAACCATCTGAACGCGCCGCAAAGAGCGGTTAAATACAACCGTCCCATCTGCTGTGATCCCGTGAACCTGAAAGACGTTCTTGGCCAAATCCAGGCCGATTGTGGCAACTTGCGTTGGGCGGCTCCTCTCATATGCAGTTCATGACAACCGCACTATGGCGCATTGCGACGCCGGGTGATGCAAGAGCCATCCACCCAATGCCGCATAGCGGCCATTGCGTGACGAGGCTTAGGCCTAATCTAACTCAAGGTGCCCCACTCTTGGCGAATTCCCCTTATTTTATTGACTAGTTCGAACTGTCAAAAAGTTCCTCCGGGCCTACCACATAACGGCAAATTGTTCAGCCGGGCACGGTTCCATAATCTGCATCACTGACAGGTTCGAGCCAGTTCGCCACCTTGCCGTCCAGCGCTTCCTGAATGGCGAGATGTGTCATCATGTTGGAAGCCGTGGCCCCGTGCCAGTGTTCCTGCTCGGGCGGGATCCAGACCGTATCGCCCTCGCGGATGATTTGAGGGCTTTCACCCCGCATGCAGACGAGACCGACGCCTGCGGTTACATGCAGGGTCTGGCCCAGAGGGTGGGTGTGCCAGGCAGTGCGCGCGCCGGGCTCAAATGTGACGTTTAAGGCCCTTACCCGGGCGGGTTCGGGTGCCTCAACAATCGGGTTTTGCCAGACACGGCCCGTAAACCAATCGGAACTTGCCAGCCGCGATGGCCGGGATCCTGCGGGAAAAATATCCATGTGAGCACCTCTTTGTTTAGAATATCCAAATCACAATCAGTTACCCAAGGCGGGCCTCAGGTTCAGGTCAACGGCCGATCACGATATCGGCGCGCAGACCGCCCATTGACTGGCTTTCCCCTAAGCGGAGTGTGCCCCCATGCACACGTGCAATGTCTGCGGCAATAGCAAGGCCAAGACCCACGCCTGTTCCTTTGTTCTGATTGCGCGCCGGTTCCAGCCGGGCGAATGGCTTCATCGCCTCTTCTCTCCGGTCCTCCGGAATGCCCGGCCCGTCATCTTCCACCCGAATTCGCAGCGCCTTTTCGGTTAGCAGTACTGACAGCTCTGCCCGGGTGCCATAGCGCACAGCATTGTTGATCAGGTTTTCGACAGCGCGGCGGATGCCGCCGACACGTAAAGCAACCTCTCCGCTTCCTTCTGTCATGACCAATTTCACATCGGATTGCGCGCGCGTCGCATCCTCAACGATCTGCCGGACCAGCGCGACCGGGTCCACAGGTTCGGCGCTGCCTTCGCGGGCGCCCCGGGCAAAATCAAGGAATTCGTTGATCAACCGCTCCATGTCCTCGACATCCTGCGCCATTGCGGCGCTGTCTTCGTCATCCAGCATCGACAGGCCAAGTTTCAGACGGGTCAAAGGCGTGCGTAAATCATGGCTGACCCCGGACAGCATCAGTGTGCGTTGTTCGATCTGCCGCTCAATCCGGGCGCGCATGTCAAGAAAGGCGTTGCCTGCAGCGCGCACCTCTACCGCCCCCTGAGGGCGGTATTCCACATGCCGCCCCCGGCCGAACGCCTCGGCAGCACGGGCCAGCCGGGTGATTGGGCGCAGCTGATTGCGCAGATAAAAATAGGCGATCAGCGTCATCAGAACCGCAACGACAGCCATATTCACAAACAACTGATGCGGATTAGAGGCCGATACGCGTTTGCGATCAAAGTTCAGCTCTATCGGCCCGGATCCAGTGTCAAAAAACAGCCGCACCACGTGATCATCCGGCAGCTCGACCGCCAGCAATCCGGGCAACAACCTCTTGAATTCGCGGATCATGACTATGCCGGTAAAGTCATACCATCGGCGCAGGTTTTTTCTGGGCAACTGGTCGAAATCAACGCTTTGTGCGGAAATCTGCAATGTTGCAGACATGCGTGATGCGCTTACCTCTTCAGCGGTCATCCCACTGTCCAGAATAACGCGCACTTCGCGGCTGACCGAATTGGTCATCTGTTTAGTGACCCCTTCAAAATGCCGCTGGATAAACACCACGGTTACCACCAACATGACTGTCACAACCGGCAAAAGCAGGATCAGGATTGCGCGGCCATAAAGGCTTCCCGGCATATAAGGTTTGAGCCAACGGAAGGTCATGCGCTAAACCTAGCTTCGGCAGGGGCCGAGTGAAAGAGGCAAGCGTATCAGATGCAGAACGAAACTATCTTTGACCCGGTGCCGGGTCTGCCAGAGGACTTGGGCGGAGGTATTCAGCGTTTTCTCGCTCCAAACCCCTCACCCATGACGTATCGCGGCACAAACACTTATCTTTTGGGCGACAGAACTGAAATTGCGGTGATTGACCCGGGTCCTGATCACTCGGGTCACCTGGATTCAATTTTGTCAGCCTTGCGCCCGGACCAGAAGATCAGCCATATCTTTGTAACCCACTCTCACATGGATCACTCGCCCCTGGCCCCTGTCCTTTCGGCCGCTACAGGAGCTTTGGTTTATGCATACGGGGCTTCCCGGACCGGGCGAAGTGAGATCATGGAGGAGCTGGCCCGGTCAGGCCTTGAAGAATCCGGCGAAGGCATTGATCCTGATTTCAACCCCGACATTCGGATCGGGGACCACGAAACCATCGCCGGAGATGGCTGGCAACTGACTGCGCATTGGACCCCGGGTCATTTGGGGAACCATCTGTGTTTCGAATCAGGTGGCGCAGTCTTTACCGGTGACCTGGTGATGGGCTGGGCCAGCTCATTAGTTTCCCCACCCGATGGCGATCTTACGGATTTCATGGCGTCTTGCCGCAGGCTCCTGCAGCTCGATTCCCGGGTTTTTCATTCCGGGCACGGCGCACCGATTGTTGACCCCGCAGAGCGCCTGAACTGGTTGATTGAACATCGGCTGGGGCGCGAGCAATCGATCCTGAGGGCGCTGAAAGAGGGCGCGGCGGATGCGGAAACTCTTGCAAAGAAGATATATACTGACACACCCGCAACGCTCCTGCCCGCCGCAACCCGAAACGTTCTGGCGCATCTGATTGATCTTTATGGGAAAAGCCGCGTGAGACCACTGGGGACATTGAACCGGGATACCCGTTTTCAGCTGATATGAGCGGCCCTTTCGCATATCCCCAAGAATTTGTCACAATCCCTCTGGACGCGGCCCATCCTGATTGCTATATCGCGCCCGTGTTCCGGCGTAGCTCAGCGGTAGAGCAGTTGACTGTTAATCAATTGGTCGTAGGTTCGATCCCTACCGCCGGAGCCAACAAAAACAAAGCCTTAGCGGTAATTCGCTGAGGCTTTGATCGTTCTTAGGTACACAATAGGTGCACAAATCACGTAGTTTTCCACCGATTTTCTGTGTTGGGCTATGTTCATGTTGTCTAGCAGCTCTAAAGTTGAACTAACGACGATCTCAGTTCATTTCCTATTGGCCAATCAATCTCAAGCCTGAGCCAAACTTGTGCAAGGCATTGTTGTGATTTGGCTTGGTGGCGTTGGCAATACCGTCAAATGATAAGACTTCGAAAAGTGATACAAAGAAAGGGTCGCATCCCCACAGTCTCAACCGGTTAACAGCCGGTTCTTTATGCACGGTTCGCCTGATTGATATCGGGTTTCTGCACTCATACATTCAGATTGCAAACAATGGGGCGGCCATGTGGCCTTCCCATTGTTCTAAGACCGTCCGAACTGGTCAGTTTTGTATGATCAGCTCGTTGGCACGCTTCGATGTGCTTTGGCCACACGAATAAGTGGTAAGCACCACCTGCTGCTTGAAATTCCTAAACTTGTCCCTGATCTCAGGCACGTCATTGATCGACATAATGAAGCGCCCTTTCAGGTCGGCCAATTGCTCTGCAAGTTGCTCGAACTCAGTTCGACAAAACAACCCTTTTCCGTAGTCGTTCTCGCAACCCCAATAAGGCGGATCGAGATAGAACAAAGTGGAAGGACTATCGTAGCGACGAAGTATATCCGCGTAAGGCAATGCCTCGATGACCACACCCTGTAAGCGGTTATGAATGCGATCAATATAGCGCTCAGCTGCGGAGCTGGAAAACCGCCCAGCCTGGCCATTGGCTGATACACCGAGGGTTCTTTTTGTAATACGTCCCCCATAACAGCACCTTTGCAGATAAAAGAATCGAGCGGCGCGTTCGACATCTGTCATCACATCAACGGACGTGTGTTTCAAGCGCTCAAACTCATCGCGGCAGGTGATGTGATATTTGAGCTCAGTGATCATGGCATCATTATGCTTTCTGACAACGCGGAAAAAATTGGACACGTCCTTAATCAGATCGTTGATAGTCTCGGCCTTAGGGCGATTGGTCCGGCGAAAGAACACCCCGCCCATCCCGCAAAATGGTTCGACATAGACACGGTGAGGAATCTGGTTGATCTCCACACAAAGGCGCTTCGCCAATAGGCGTTTACCCTCAAAATAAGGGAGCGCCGGATTGATTGGTTCGACGGATGCGAATGTTGGTAGTTGGGCCATGGTTATCTCCATCATGAAATCTGATGGGCCATGACTGACAGCCTTCTAAGCGTCTGTAACCGTGCGGTATTTTCCGTTCCAACGCGGCTTGGGGCGCTATGTTGCCTAATGAGAATGGTAAGAAATTTTTTTAGGAGAGCATCTAACGTCAATGATGTTGCCGGTAGGACACATTTACTGTCGGCTCTAGCTCGCGAAATGTTAGATTTTTCAGCACCACTATACGTAAGTCAACCGAAATTGACCTTTCCGTCTGGTCTTATCAGCCACCAGCGCGGATTGAGCCTAGGCATGACGTTTGCTTTGGTTCGGTTCGCACCGATAACTGAAATACCAAGTGCAACCGCCTCGAACATCGGTACAAAATGTGGCTCACCTTCCCAAATCTCAGGTTTGGCAGGCGCTCGGTCAGACAGAGACATGAAGCGCTTGGCGAGGCTGGCGGCTTCTTCGTATTTGTTGGCGTGGGATTGCACTCAATACACAATCTTGACCGTGCAGGGAAAACGACGGGCCAGCGAAGGCAAATACCGCAAGGCATTTCTTTGCCGAGGGCCTTTGCGTTGGGCCGATTGCAAGCTTTCAAACACAACGACATCGGGGCTGTATTTGTCCATCCAATCGTGCAGCTTGGCTTTCATGCCGTCATACGGGCCTTGTGCGGCGGTTTTCGAAACCCGGCTGGCGATCAGGTCGTTTCCGGCAAACAATGCCATACCAAGGCCTGTAGAGCGCACCGAGATCGCCAGCGTATTTTTTCTAGACGGCATCGCCTGTGTCAGAAGTTGACCCGCCGAGCCGTTCTCGCAGGTCTCTGATACTCACCCCGCGCAATGTGTTCGGATCAACGGGCCCGACACATTGCGAGAATATCAGGGCTTGGGGAGCGACATTGGCCGTAATCTCATCAAAGAGATCAGCAAACAGATAATCAAATCGTCGGTTGTATATGGCTGCCAGCGTCACGGCCAGCTGGATACTTGGGGTCCGCTGGCCGCTTTCCACCTTGGATAATACGGTCTGCGAAACTCCGGCTAAATGGGATACATCTTTTTGTGAGAGCCCCGAGGTCTCGCGTGCCTTGACCAAAGGCAGGGCAATTGAATGTTGCATATGATGTTTGATCTTAGTGATTGAGACCAACAGCCTAATGAATAGGCGATAAAGAAATACTTGGCAAAAGTTTCCGAATTCGAAATCGGAGAAATTCTAGCAAACGAGCATCTTAAGGCTATTTCGCAGAAGTGCACTGATCAGCAACCGTTCCAAATCATCTTCATCTTTGTTTGAATTGCTGAACCCCGCGCGGATCAAAGCGCGGGGTTCTACAAGAGGAGCAAGCAAGTGCGTGTTAGCCTCACGCGCTTTTTCCGCGTTCAGATTAGCAAATGGAAATTTGGAAGAAAATCAGAGTTGTTACGTGCCGAAAAGATGCTCGTATTTGCGCTAGAAACTGCCGAAACGGACATACATCAATTGGTCAGTCCAAGGCAGCAATGCAGGACTTTGCCGCCGTTGCTCTTTCGGGTGTTTGCTGATGCAGCATCGCATCGCGCTTGCGGCATGCCTGTCGCCGCGTCGCAGCTGACCTCGCCAATGCGGTCATTCAATCCGGCTCCATGGGATCAAATTCGAACAGCACTTTCGCTGCGCGGTGCCAGAACTATCGAGACGCGGGACAAACCCGATATTCTCTCAGCGAAAGAATACGTCTGCTTTGCAACACGTGCAGATACAGAATTAATGTCGCCATTAACTCAGCAAACGCGACGGCCGTTGCTCCAGGTTTCTTGTAAAACCGGCGTACCGTTTAGCCTGCGTACGCGCACAAAGTCAGCACGTTTACCGATACTTAATGCTCCCCTGTCGATAAGGTCAGTCATTTGGGCCGGAGTATCGGTAACCGTAGCTATGCCCTTGGGCAAATTATCCCAAAGGTCCCCCAGCATCACCGCCGCTGAAAGGAGCGACGCGGGAATGTAGTCTGATGACACGATATCCAAGAGATCACGGTCAGCCAGCTGTGAGGCGGCAACGTTTCCGGAATGCGATCCGCCCCTGACCAGGTTTGGCGCACCCATTATTGTAGCGATTCCGTGATCCTTGTTGGCTTCGGCAGCTTCTTCGGTCGTCGGAAACTCCGAAAGGCGTACACCGTATTGCGCGGACAGCCGCACGTGCTCTTCGGTTGTGTCATCATGGCTGGCCAGGACGGCCCCCAATCGTCCGGCTGCGGCGACAGCGGCGGCTTCATGGGTTGCACCAAGCCTTTCTTTGATCTCGTGTTTCTCAGAGACATGGCGCTCGAACTCCAGATCGTTCATTCCAAATTTGCCACAAACGTAATCCTTGAGTTTGGAGAGGTCGCGAAACTGACGCTGCCCGGGCGTGTGATCCATCAGGCTAAGGATGCCAACACGGTCATCCCGGCCAAATTCGTCCAACTCCTCCAACAAAGTTTCAGAACAGATTTCGGCCCGAAGGTGCAGAAAATGACTGATCCGCAGGGCATCGGCTTTGCGCATCTCCAACACTTCTCGGGCCAGTTTTCGGGCGTATTTCCGGTATTCCAATTGCGCGTTCGACACCACTGACCCGACACGCATAGCGTTAAACACCGTCGTAATGCCAACCGAAGCAAGCTCCGCATCATGGGCGAGGATGGCCGAGTTATGGGGCCAGTCCACTTTAGGGCGCGGAGTAATATGCCGTTCAAGATTATCTGTATGCAATTCGATCAGGCCGGGTATCAGGTAGTCATTTTCAAGATTGATGGCGCCCGCCACTTGCGACGGGCCACCGTCAATGGCGGTGATAACGCCATCTTCAATTACCAGGCTGCCATGTAACACCTCATCCGGCAAAATCAGCCTTGCGTTGCAGAAAACCGTTTGTGTCATGGCAATTCCTCAGACAGTTTTGACTGCTTTAAACTGGTCATGTCATGAATTTGTGACAGTGCGGCTAACAACTGGCTTACGGCCTCTTCGAGCGTTTCGTCGTTCTGAACAACCTGATGGGCAATTCCCTCAGGCAGGGCAAATTGCCCACGAGACAGCCGGTCGCGGATCTGCTTTTCACTCTCTCTTCCACGCGCGGCAAGCCGCTGGGCCAGCGTATCTGGCCGTGCAGATACAAGAATGACGCACAAATCCGGGTAACTGGCCAGTATGCCGGGCAATGCCGCGCGTGAACCATTGAAGATAAACGTGCGCCCGTCTTTCAGATATGCGCTTTCGGCTGTTGAAATCCCGTAGGACATTCCGTGTGCCTGCCAATGAAACAGGAAAGCATCGGACCGCCTGCGTGCCTCAAATTCTTCCGGACTGACGCCTTCAAAATCCTCGCCACCCATGGAAGCAGGGCGTGTAATGACACGCCGGGCGCGATGGATATCGGGGCGGGCATTACATACAGCGTTGATCAATGTGTCCTTTCCAACGCCCGAAGGCCCCACGACACAAACCAGCTGGCCCACGGCACCTGCCGCAGTCATCCTGCCACCGGAGTGAAACGGGTCACATCAATTTCACGATCGCAAAGCCGGGTGCGGGCGTCTTCGTCATGGAAGATACCCAAGATCGCCACCCCGCGCATTTTGGCTTCTTCGATCAGGGACATGACTACGTCGCGGTTGGTTGCATCCAGGCTCGCCGTGGGTTCATCCAGCAACAGTACTGGGTAGTCATGCGCAAATCCGCGGGCAATGTTCACCCGCTGTTGTTCTCCACCCGAGAACGTTGTGGGGGACAGGGTCCACAGACGTTCGGGGATGTTGAGCCTTGTCAACAATTCGCGGGCACGGGCCTGAGCGGCTTCGACCTCTTGGCCGAGTGTGGTCAACGGTTCTGCCACCACATCCAGCGTGGATACGCGTGGGACGACGCGCAGGAACTGGCTGACATAGCCCATCACCTCGCGTCGGAGCGCAAGGATGTCATGCGGGCGCGCCGTAACCACGTCTGTGCCACCGATCCATATACGCCCGCTGTCGCTGAGGTAGTTACCATAGATCATCCGCATCAGGGTGGATTTCCCGGCACCCGATGCGCCGGTCAGTGCCACGCATTCACCGGGTTTGACGGTTAGCTCAGCATCGCGCATCACCGGGATCACCGCAGCACCCTGATTGTGCAAAGTGAAGGATTTCGAGAGGCTTTCGACCTGGATCATATTTCACACCTGAAGAACGGAAGAGACAAGAAGCTGCGTATAGGCGTGCTGCGGGTCGTCGAGCACCTGATCGGTAAGGCCGCTTTCGACAACATGACCACCCTTCATCACCATCAGACGATCCGCCAACAAGCGGACGACGGCCAGATCGTGCGTTACAATGATCGCTGAAAGCCCCATCTGCCTGACCAACCCACGCAGCAGATCCAGCAGCCTGGCCTGTACACTGACATCAAGGCCGCCCGTGGGTTCGTCCATAAAGATCAACCGAGGCGCAGTGACCAGATTTCGGGCGATCTGTAGCCGCTGTTGCATACCGCCGGAAAAGGATGATGGCCGGTCATCCATGCGATCTTCGGCGATCTCGACACGGTCGAGCCACTCACCTGCGGTCTGCCTGATTTGCCCGTAGTGGCGCGCACCGATTGACATCAGACGTTCGCCCACATTGCCGCCGGCACTGACGCCCATGCGCAACCCATCGCGCGGGTTTTGATGGACAAAAGCCCAATCGGTGCGGGCCAGCATGCGTCGTTCCGGCTCGCTCATCGTCAGGGTGTTGCGCATTCCGTCGTGACGGGTGGCGAACAGCACTTCGCCGTGATCGGGTGCCAGGTGCCCTGCCAGGCAGTTCAGAAGGGTCGATTTGCCCGAACCGGATTCGCCGACGATGCCCATAACCTCGCCTTCGTACAGGTCAAAGTTGACATCCTTGCAGCCAATCCTTGCACCATAGCGTTTCTCTATACCGTTGACGGACAGCAGGGGGATCATCGCCTCGCCTCCGAATGGGACTGTCTGGATCGGCAGAAATCGGTATCCGAGCAGACAAACATACGCCCACCTTCGTCATCGGTGATCACCTCGTCGAGATAACTTTCTTCAGTACCGCACAGGACGCAGGGATGATCGGCCTTGGCCGGGTCGAACGGGTGGTCGTCAAAATCAAGACTGGCCACAGACGTGTGCGGCGGTATTGCGTAAATGCGTTGCTCACGCCCCGCGCCGAACAACTGAATGGCGTCCATTTCCAGTTTGGGGTTGTCGAACTTGGGGATTGGCGAAGGGTCCATCACATACCGCCCTTCGACCCGCACCGGATAGGCATAAGAGGTGGCGATCTGTCCGTGGCGAGTGATGTCTTCATACAGCTTCACATGCATCAGCCCGTATTCCTGCAAACTGTGCATCTTGCGGGTCTCGCTTTCGCGTGGCTCAAGGAAACGCAGGGGTTCTGGAATGGGCACCTGATAGACCAGGATCTGATCCTCGCGCAGGGGCTCCTCGGGGATGCGATGGCGGGTTTGGATCACACTGGCCTCGCTCGTGCGTTCGGTGACGGCCACGCCCGCCGTTTTCTGAAAGAACCGCCGGATCGAAACAGCGTTGGTGGTATCATCAGCCCCCTGATCGATCACCTTGAATGTATCATCCGGGGTCAGCACTGCAGCGGATACCTGTACCCCTCCCGTGCCCCAGCCATAGGGCATAGGCATCTCGCGGCTGGCAAATGGCACCTGATAGCCCGGGATGGCCACGCCTTTCAGAATGGCACGGCGGATCATCCGCTTGGTCTGCTCATCGAGATAGGCAAAGTTATACTGAGCGTCGTTTGTCATAGAGCTGTCTCACTAATATGCAAATTGGCCTCAACATTTCGTTGTTTGAATATAGGGGTGTGAAATGGGTGCGTTTCTTCTGAGCTGCGCAATAGGATTCGGGCTGCTCATTCTTTTTTGCTTGGCCGTTGATGCGCTCGCAGTGTTGCTGCGGCCATTGTTGATCAAATGGCTGCCAGATGATTGCTGCGGGCCAGATGGTTGGTTTATTGACACCACCAATCGCTGCGGTGTGTTCGACCGCTAAGCGCTTCAATGATCTATCAAATGCGCGCAGTATCATTCTGCGGCCTCCTGATGCTGTGCGCTCTGTGCCTCGGCCCGGATGCAGCGGATCAGCTCAAGTTCTGACTGGAAATCCACGTAATGTGGCAGCTTGATATGTTCCAGAAACCCGGTCGCCTGGACGTTGTCCGCATGGCTCAGCACAAATTCCTCGTCCTGCGCGGGCGCGGCTTCGAAATCTTCCCCCAACTCGGCCCATCTGAGTGCGCGGTCCACCAGTGCGACGGACAGAGCCTTGCGTTCAGACTGACCGAAGATCAGCCCGTAGCCCCGGGTGAATTGCGGCGGCTCGGTCTTGGAACCGGTGAACTGATTGACGGTTTCGCATTCGGTCAGGGTGATCTCGCCGATCTCAATTGCAAAGCCCAGTTCGGGGATCTCCATCTCAACTGAAACGGCCCCGATGCGCAGCTCTCCGACAAAGGCATGGTTGCGCGCGTATCCACGTTGGGTGGAATAGGCCATACCAAGAAGAAACCCCTCATCGCCGCGGGCCAGCGCCTGCTGCCGTAAGCTGCGCGTGGCGGGGAATTCCAGCGGCTCGCGCGTCAAGTCGGGCGGTGGCGCATCATCCGGGGTCTCCTGCTGAATCAGACCGTCACGGTTCAGGAACCCGGTCACATGCGGTACCGGGTCATCCGATGCAGGTGCGCTCGCAGTTGCATCGACTTCGCCTTCGGCAGCCAGTTTGAAATCCAGCAGGCGATGCGTGTAGTCGAACGTGGGGCCCAGAATTTGCCCCCCGGGCACATCCTTGAACGTGGCTGAGATACGTCGATCACAGCGCATCGCGGCGGTATCAACCGGCTGGCTGGCGCCAAAGCGTGGCAAAGTGGTGCGATAGGCGCGGATCAGGAAAATCGCCTCGATCAGATCACCGCGCGACTGCTTGATTGCCAGTGCCGCCAGATCAGGATCGTACAGCGAACCCTCAGCCATGACCCGGTTGACCGCAAGGGAAAGCTGTTCGCGGATCTGCGCGACCGAAAGCTCGGTGACACTCTGATCCCCCCGGCGTTCTTCGGCCAGCCAGGCGTGGGCGTTATCAATGGCGCGTTCGCCGCCTTTCACTGCAACATACATCAGGCGGCCTCCACTTTGGTGGACCTGGGCAAGGCGGCAATCCTGTCCCGGGCGGTGAAGTAGAAATCCAAACCTTGCGGATAGAGGGCGGCGTTCTGCTGAAATGCATCCGTCTCGGGCAGGGACAGATGTGTCACTTCGCGAATGCCAGGGCCCGAGAGTACCGTCCCTTCCGGTGCAAGGTTGTCCTGTTCGACAATCAGCGTCGCCGAGCGGTCAGGATATTCAGGCGTACCCATTGAAAAATCAAAGATCGGGTGCAGATCTGGCCAGCGCCCCAGGGCAAACTGCGCTTCTGACTTTGAGGTGGTGACAGGTGCGCCGGTGTGGAACGCGATCCAGTTTCGAATCATCGGATTGTCAATTGAGGCACCCAGCCAGACCGGTGTTTGCGCATCACACAGCGTGAGCAGTAAGGTTCCCGCCGCAACAGACAAAGGGGGTGGCGGCACAGCACCCCTCAAGGTCCCGATCCGTCCCGGCCGCGCCATCACATCAAGACAAGCGCGAAACGCAAATGCGGCATCGCGTGCTTCATCGGCAAAGCCACCGCCCAGTGTATTCGGTGTCATGCGTCCTCTCCGCGTACAAGTGTGAAGAAATCAACCTTGGTTGCCGCCGCCTTGCCTGCGCGGCTGGTGCGGCGGCTAACCTCTTCGGCCTGCAAGGGCGTAAGAAGCTTATCTTGTAAAACCGCTGCATTAGCAGACTGCAAAATTGCGTCTGCAAGGGCTGCAATCTCGGCCTTGGATTTGTCCCGGCCCTGGACATAGGCGTGTCCAACCGAGCCGCAATCAGTCAGGCGCAAGGCACAGCGCGTCACCGTCATCTCACCCAGATTGAACGCGGCCCCCGTGCCGCCCGTGCGCCCGCGCAGCATTACACCGCCCACTTCAGGTGCGCGGAGCCACGAAAACGCCGGGGTCATTCCGGTCTCGGCCCACAGTGCCTTCAACCGATCTTCGGGTGCCCGGGCCAAAAGTCCCATCCAGGTTTGTCTTTCTTTCGTCATTTAGACACCTTTTCGAGTTGTCTAATTTTCTATACAACTAGACAAATATATGTCAGTCTGACGCGAGTCTCACAAGTCGAGTTTTGTGAATTATTGGTGACAAACGAGGTAGACATGTCCCGGATCCCAGTCTGGAAAACCATCGCCCGGCAGATGACAGATGAGATCGCGTCCGGGCACTATGCGCCCGGAGACAAGTTGCCAACCGAGGCATCGCTTTCGGCGCGGTTCGGCGTCAACCGGCACACGGTGCGCCGGGCTCTGGCTTCGTTGAACGAGGCCGGCCTTTCCTATTCACGAAGAGGGGCCGGGGTGTTCGTCGCAACCGCGCCTACTGACTATGCAATCGGCCGTCGTGTGCGGTTCCATCAGAATCTGGCCGCCGCTGGTAAGCTCCCGAATACCTCCACCTTGCGGCTTGAAACGCGGTCAGCGGATACGCGCGAAGCCGAGGCACTCAACCTTGTACCCGGCTCTAAGGTCGTTGTGTATGAACGACTGTCCAGTGCCGATAATGCGCCTATCGCCCTGTCCCGGTCGGTTTTCCCGGCGGAGCGGTTTCCTGGTCTGTTGGACAAACTAAAGAAAATCGGATCAGTGACTGCTGCACTCAATGATGAAGGGCTGGATGATTATCTGCGTGCGTCAACCCGGTTGACTGCAAAATCCGCAACTGCGGTGCAAGCCCTGCATTTGCGTATCGTCCAGGGGAGCCCCATCCTGCGGACCGTCAGCCTGAATACCGATAAAGCGGGACAACCCATCGAATACGGTCACACCTGGTTTGCCGGTGATCGTGTCACTCTGACCGTATCGCATGATGAATAGGGCTTGGTCTCTTCGTATTTTTCGAGAAAAGCGGACGCGCTCAAAGATCGAAAATCGTCAAGCGCCTTGCGTATCACATTGTGCGGCCAGTCCCACCAGGCCAACGCAATCAACCGCTCGGCAATATTGGGCGGCTGGCGTTCGCGCATGGTGCGGGCGGGGATGCCTGCGACAATGGTGTAGGGCGCGACATCCCGGGTCACCACTGACCCTGTTGCAACAACAGCGCCGTCATGCACTGTCACCTCAGGGCGGATCACAGCGTTGTGGCCGATCCACGTATCGTTGCCCAGAGTGCATCGGCGCGAGGCGCGATGTGCAAAGAATCCCTCATCGTGCTCTGCATCTTCCCAGTAGTCTGCAGGCCGATACATGAAGTGATGTAGCGACGCCCGGTCAAGCGGATGATCCGAGGGGCCGATACGTGCATGACTGGCGATGTTACTGAACTTCGCGATGCTGGCATTGGCGATATCGGCGCAGCGGTCGGTATAGCTGTAATCGCCGATATCGGAATTCAGCACGCGACTTCCCGGTCCAATGGAAACAAAACGCCCGAAGCGACTGTCGGCGATGTCACATCCAGCCCCGATTCGGGGATCGCGTGGGCTCAGCGTGCCCATGGGGCGTTCTCAAGATAGCGCTTCAGGCCTGCCCCGGCGAAACGTGACTTGCCGCGTTTTGTTGGTTCCCCTCCGGCGATCAGGCGTCGCCGCAGGATACCTGACAGCCAATCCATAATCATGACCATCAGGATCACCAGGATAATGTAATAGGTGACCTCTTCCCAGTCTTTCTGGGTGATCATCGCCTGCGTCAGCAGCAACCCGATCCCGCCACCGGTGATCGCGCCGATGATGGTGGCCGAACGAGTGTTGGATTCCAGATAGTAGAGGATCTGACTCAGCAAGACCGGCGTAATCTGTGGGATCACACCGAAACGGTAACGCTGAACAGGCTTGGCACCGGTTGATTGCACGCCTTCGATCTGTTTCTTGTCAACATTCTCAAGCGCTTCCGAGAACATCTTGCCAAACGTTCCGGAATCGGTCAGCAGGATCGCCAGTGCGCCGGTCAGCGGCCCCGGACCAAAAGCGCGGGCCAGAACAATCGTCCAGATCAGCGCGTCGACACCGCGTAAGAAGTCAAACACCCGGCGAAAGGCAAAGCGTACACTGCGCAGCGGGGTGAAATTCCGCGCGGCCAGAAACCCCATCGGAAGTGCAACGATTGCCGCGCCCAGCGTGCCCAGGAATGCCATCAGAATGGTTTCGAAAATGGCCCAGAACACCTCGCCATGGCGCCACATCGCATTGTTGATAAAGTCTTCCCACATGGCTGACAGGTTTGATTGACCTGGTTCCAGCTGATCCGAAGAAACTGCGAGCCCCACGATATCCGTGAAGGATCGTCCGTGAAACGGGCTATCCAAAGTGAAGAAGAACAACTCCCATCCCGCAAAGTAACGCAAGACTTCTGTGCGATTGCGGGTGATGGTCAAACGACCTTCATCTGTGGTGATTGTCACCCGGTTTTTTGAGGCGTTGATCCAGTCAGGCAGCGGGCCATCGGGAAACGTGGTGGCCACCCCGCTACGCCCTGGATTGGCGGTGATCAGGCCATAGCCGGGAATGTCATAGTGGATTTCTTCGTCCGCGTACTTGACCACATGGCCATTGCCCAAGTCGATCACCGTGTCTTCGCCCAGCGAAACCCAATCGGGCGCTGTGCCTTCCGGATAAGTACCTTTTCGTTCGCCCTCGATCGCAACCGTTACCGTGCCTGAACGGTTGTCCCGGCTCACGTGGGTTTTGTAACTATAGCTGTCGGCGACCAGCGTCCTAGCATTGTCCAAGCTCGCGCGGCTTGTCAGCCCAAGCACGTCAAAGGCAAAGAATATATAAAGCAAATAAGCCAACGCCAGTGTCGGCAACCCAAATGCAAACAGCCGTTTACGGGAGAAGAGCTGTTCTGCGGCAAGTTTCTGAGCTTGAACTGTAGCAGTCGTCATTGAGCCCGCCCCTCGGTTAGCTTGTGGCGCAGTGCCGAAGATGCCTGGTCAACGGCGACAATCGTCAGGAAAAGAAGTGTGAAGATGGCAGCGGCCTCATCATATTTACCTTGCCCCCAGCTCATCGCATTTTTCAGCTCGTAGCCAATGCCGCCCGCCCCGACAAAGCCCAGAATGGCCGAAGCACGGATATTGATCTCAAACCGCAGCAGCGCATAACTCAGGTAATTCGGGCTGACCTGTGGGATAACCCCCAGCACCATACGCTGGCTCCAGCTGGCGCCGACCGACGCCAGGCCCTCGACCGGTTTCAGATCGGCATTCTCATTGACCTCAGAAAACAGCTTACCCAATGCGCCAGCGGTATGAAACGCAATCGCAATCATCGCCGGAACGGGCCCGCCACCCAGCACGAAGATCAGCACCAGGGCAATGACGATTTCGGGCACCGCGCGCATGATATCCATCACCCGCCGGAACACCGGAATCAGACGCGGCCAGCGTGCCAGTCCACGCGTGCTCAACAACGACAGAACAATGGCAATTAATGCACCGGCTAAGGTTGCGGCCCCGGCAATGTTAACCGTCTCCAAAAGCGCTGGCGCAAAGTGGATTAGGTGCCCGGGCAACAAGGCCAGTTTTTCGGCGGCTTCAGACAGAACTTCAGCAGGAAAGTCGAATACCCGGTGCAGGCCGTCCCAGAAACCACCGGCGTTGCGCTGATCGGCCAAGTCGAACCCGCCGACCATAAGAGCAACGAAAAGCAAAAGCAGAATGCCGCCATACATCCGCTTGCGCCGCGTCTGGGCCAGATAGTCGACCCGTATCTGCGAGATGCCGTTTGGGCTCGCGCTTTCACTCATCTCTGCCCCCGCTCATAATAATACGGACCCCCGGTGCGCCGGAGGCCCGCGTTTTTGGTGCTGAAATTAGTTTGACTTCAATTTCCGTGCTTCGATGATCACTTCGTAAGCGTCATGGGTGATCGGCATGAAGCCTTTGGCGTCGCCCTGCAACACGCCGTAGGCGCAATCGGGATCCATTGATTTAAGCGATGCCAGGAGACCAGTCATTTTGACTTTCACGTCCGAGGGCAGTTCCGAACGCACAACAAACGGTCCTTCGGGGATCGGCTTGGACTGCCAGATCTGCACCAGGTCATTCATATCGATCAGTCCGGCATCGACGGCTTTGCGCAGGGCACCGGAGTTGTAGCCGTCTTCCCATTCACCCAGACCATCCGCCCAGGTCACGCCGCCATGCACGTCGCCATTGTTCACGGCCACGATTGTTTGCTCATGGCCGCCTGTGAACTTCACTTCTTCAAAGTAATCGCCTGAGGTCATGGTCGAACCGGTTGCTTCAGGGATTTCGATGGAGGGGATCAGGAAACCCGATGTAGAGTTGGGATCACCAAAGCCGAAAACTTTGCCCTTCATGTCTTCCAGCGAAGTGATGCCGCTGTCCTTGCGCGCAAAGCCAACTGAGTAATAGCCAAACCCGCCATCATTGTTGACCTTGACCAGGATTGGCTCGACCGCGTCGGGATCGCTCAGATAAGTCTTTGCATAGCCGGAGGCACCCAGCCAGGCCATATCGATCGTGCCACCCAGAAGTCCCTGGATCACGCCGTTGTAATCGGCAGGTGCGAACAGTTTGGTTTCAACACCCAGTAGATCTTCGGTCATGGTACGCAGGCATTCATTGCTGTTCAGACGGTCCTGAGCGTTCTCGCCGCCCAGAATTCCGATGCGGAACTCAGTGATCTTGCCGTCTTCGGCGACAACCGGAGCCGACAGAAAGGTAGTTGCCAGCATGGCAGCAATCAGTTTTTTCATTTTAGTTCTCCTGTGGTTAAGCCCCGTCATTGGTATCATTGGAGCATGGTCCCTCAGGCCGGGACGGCCTGAGGCAACGGATGGTGAATTTCAGTTGATGTTGTGGCTTCACTAAAGCTCGCATCGGCGCCGTAGATATCGCGGGCCACCGATGTGGTCAGTTGCTCCGGTGTCCCGTCAAACACGATCCTGCCTGCGCGCATCCCGATCACACGGTCGCAATAACGTCGCGCGGTATCGAGCGTGTGCAGGTTGGCAATGACCATACGCCCGTCTTCTTCATGGATACGACGTAGTGTCTCCATGACCACCTGCGCATTCATCGGATCAAGGCTGGCAATCGGCTCGTCGGCCAAAATGATCCTTGGGTCCTGCATCAACGCCCGGGCAATCGCGACCCGTTGTTGCTGGCCACCCGACAAGGCCTCGGCCCGTTTGGAGGCATTTTCCGCAATGCCAAGGCGGTCCAGAATATCGATCGCCAGGTGAATGTCGTTATTCGGATACAGATTGAACAAGGTCGCCAAAGTGGATCGGCGGTTCAACGTGCCGTGCAGAACGTTTGAAACCACATCCATACGTGGAACAAGATTGAACTGCTGAAAGATCATTGCGCATTGCGACTGCCAGGCGCGTTTGTCTGACCCGCGCAGCGAGAGAATGTCCTGCCCCTCGAAGATGACACGACCTTCGGTCGCATCAGTCATCCTGTTCAAGATGCGCAAAAGGGTGGATTTTCCCGCTCCAGAGCGACCGATGATGCCGATCATGGCTGGTGTTCTAACTTCGAAACTGGCCGCGTCGACAGCCGTATTGCTGCCGAAGCTCTTCGATAAATTGTCGATGTGCAGCATGAACTTCCCCCGAAGACTTGCCGCCGCAATAAGAGGGTCATGAATCAGCTAGATGAATAATATTTTACTTTTATGTGACAATTGAAATTATTTCGTCAGGACTTCTCTGGCAGATAGTGAGAAAAACTGATCGCCAAGTCACCCCAATCAGGAATTGGACGCAGTGGCTCACAAACTTCCAGGCAGTAACCGCAAAGCACAAATGCGGAACTTTAGACCAAACGCCACTGCTGACTGGAAGGTTCGGACGTATCGGTGACCTCATAGCGAGCGAACGCTAAAGGTCGATTTGCGTGCGTAATGTGGCTGTTCATAACCAGCGCAGCATTTGTGAGTAATGGGATGTACCGGCTGCTTCACCCAGCAGGTTAAGCCCGGCTGCAAGGGCGAGCCATTGCATCAACCGAAACGCTTTGCCGAACTTGCTGCCGAGTTTGACAGGCGAAGCTTTCAGATCAGTGTGCATGCGATCGGGGATGGCACAGTGCGGACTGTGCTGGATGGGTATGAGACCGCACGCACGGCCAACGGTGCGCGCGACAGTCGCCACCGGGTCGAGCATATCGAACTGATCAATCCGGCAGACTTGCCGAGATTGGCCGAACTCGGCGTTGTAGCCTCTGTCATGCCACCGCATCCGCCGGGGTGTGAATTTCCCATGGAACCTACCGCAACCATAATTGGCGCAGATGAATGGCGAAATGCTTATCTATGGCGTGGTCTGCAAGAGGCCGGCGCTCCGATCTGTTTTTCTTCCGATTGGCCAATTGCCTCATTGGCACCTTTGACAGGTATCACCTACGTAATGCAGCGCTCCGTTTGGTGTGATGGTCTGAGTGATCAACGATTGAGCTTCGAAGAAACTTTGGCTGCATATACATCAGGTGGCGCTTACGCAGCTTTGAGAAACGACCTGGGGCGCATTGTGCCGGGGCTCCGCGCCGACATCGTTATGTTGGATCGTGAATTGACAGAAGCAAACGCCGGTCAAGCACAAGTCGTCTTAACGATTTGCGACGGCGCAATCAGCTACGAAATTTAAACGCTAAGAGGTACCCAAAGATGGATATTCAAACGCGCGATGAAACCCTGTTTTTTGAGGGCGATTGGACGATGGGTGAAGGGGACCTCATCTTGACCCCGATTGATCCATCAACAGGTGAAGTATTAGGGCAGCTTAGAACTGCAAGCGCTGCTCAGGCGGAACAGGCTGCAGAGGCGGCTGCCCGGGCCTATCCGGGGTGGAAAATGACGGCTTCGTCTGAGCGTGCAACCTATCTGCGAGGGTTCGTCAAAGGTTTGGCCAAGAGGCAAGACCGCTTGGTTGACATCCAGATGCGTAACAACGGAAAACCACGGATTGAAGCCGAAATCGATGTGAGCGATGCCATCGCCACATTCGAGTATTACTCCGAGTTGGCCGATAAGTTGGATGCGCGTCAAGATGCCCGCGTGGAACATGCGGGAAACGAACATTTCGGAATGGTTCGCCATGAACCGGTTGGCCCGGTCGGGATGATTGTTCCGTGGAATTTCCCCTTGGTTACAAGTGCGTGGAAGATCGCCCCGGCGCTTGCCGCCGGATGTACAGCGGTCATGAAGACTTCGGAAATGACCCCGTTAGCCGAGCTTGTCTATGGCGAGATCGCACAGGAGATTGGCCTGCCCGCGGGTGTGCTCAACATTGTGACAGGTGCAATGGCAGTCGGCGAGGCGCTGACGGCGTCGCGCGCCTTCCGCAAAATCTCGTTCACCGGGTCGAACATGGTGGGCGCGAAGGTGATGGAGGCCATTGCCTCCCGCTGCTTGCCCCTGTCACTGGAACTGGGCGGCAAGGCACCGATTATTGTCACAGAAGACGTCGTTATCGATCATGCAGTCGATTGCATAATTGGCGGCATCTTCTTCAATGCAGGGCAGATGTGCTCTGCTACGTCACGACTGTTGGTGCACCGTTCGATCGAGTCAGACCTGATCGAGGCATTGATTGCAAAGACCGAATCTCTGGTCACGGCTTCACCCTTTGCCGAGACTTGCGATATGGGCCCCATGACCACCCGCGCACAATACTCCAAGGTGCGTGAATACCTAGCGCGTGCACAGGCGGACGGGCTGGAATGTGTCACAGGCGGCTTCGGTCCGGAGGCGACAGGGAATTTCGTTCCCCCGACAATCTATCGTAACGTGCCGCATGACAATCCAATCTGGATTGAAGAGATATTTGGCCCAGTTCTGACCACCACACGCTTTGAAACGGATGAAGAGGCGCTGACCCTGGCAAATGCCACCGAATACGGTTTGGTGGGCACGGTAGTGTCCGATGACGAAGCACGCGCCAGAACGTTAGCCAATGGCATAGAAGCGGGCCAGATTTGGGTAAATACACCTCAGGTGGTCTATCCCGAAAGTGCCTGGGGTGGCTTCAAAAGCAGCGGTATTGGAAGAGAACTAGGCCCATGGGGTCTAGCTGGGTATCAGGGCGTCAAACATATTACCTCTGCCAATTAAGTATTTTGCAGGTAGCCGCCAGTGTCGGCTTTCTGCATTTTTGGCTATTTAGACATCTCGCAGCATTTGATAAAATGGGCTCTCGCCTGCCATTCTCTGCATTTTGGGCCAATGACGGATTTGTACGCACAAGTAACCCTTCGCGCGGGCAATTTCATCGTCAGCGCCTTCTCGGATAAAACGGATCATGGACTTTCTTGCTCGCGGGCTTCCTTTCCCTGTTCCGCGGAAATTTTTTCCTGTTATTTTGAGAAAAGGGAAACACTCTTTAACATACTGTAAACGCGCTGGGAATCCGGGCGCATTTTACCGGATTCTGACCAAATCGACCCGAAATAGCAGTTTTTCCCTGTTAAACAGGGAATAAGACCTGAGACCGGTTCGCCCCAGACTGCAACCGCCACCACTTAAACACCTCACAATCCACGTGGCAGTTTTCGCGGTTGATGCGGCAACTCAAAACGCAAGCAACCACTTCGCGATTACCGACAATGTCGATTGTCAGGCCAGAAAATCCGATGAATTGGACTCACCCGCACCAGAGTGCAATCATGGGGTCATCGTTTAATCCCCGGGGGCGCAGATGAATTCTATTTCCAGGACCTTAGCGACAGGCCTTTGCCTGACAGCACTTAGCAGCTTTGCGGCCTATGCCGATGGCGTCGATCCGATGTTTGATGCCAATGGCAGCTACATTGACGAAATTGAGATCATTGACGACGTGACGCTGCCATCGGGTGGAACCTATGCGATGCTTTTGATGGAAGATCAGCATTTGAAATTTTTCGTCGACCCGGACGCCATCTATGTGATGATGGACGAAAACAACCCAATCATTGTCCAGAAAACTCCATTCTATGGCTTTTGGGTCAGCACCCAATCTGTTGACATCGCCGATTGGCCCGCCTGCGCCTACGAAGTGCAGGACGAACATGGCACGCCTTTCCAAGCGCATGGAACGTTGACATGGACCAACACAGGCATCGCCGAAAACGGTTACGAGTTGGCGTTCACGATCGACCTTGGGACATGCGGCGACGCCCAACAACCCTGGGCCTTCAGCCGGGCTGCGATAGAGATGTCGGGTCTATCTGGCGTGCCTCATGATGATATTGAACCTGAGTGGACCCACACTGTAGTCGAAGCGGATGGCGAAGAATATGTGGTCGAACTGGGCGAATACGGGGCGACGCTGACCTCCGTCAATCTGCGCGAGATTGTCGTCGCAATTGACGATACAACAAACGAAGTCGTTACCGAGCATGAAGTTTTTGGAATGCACCCGGATTGCACAGCCTCAAGCTGGTATTATGGGATTGGAACATGGTCATGGGCCAATGGTGGATTTATCGTGGGCTTTGACGATGTAGGCTTTTCCTTCCCGCGTCAGGACGCGCCGGTTGACGACGAATCTCGGTGCCGGATGTAACGCAGTCTATCGCCCTGAATATGCTGGTTCGTTACGCGACTTCCGTTGTGAAAGTCAGTCGCTTTGCGAAACAGCCCACAAAATTCGCAAAAATACTTGCGCTTCGGCGTCGCCGTGCACATTTAGAGTATACCAAAAAAAAGGCCGCTCTAACGGTCGACAACAGGTGAGACAGCATCGAAAACGATGCCAATGCGAAAGGTCACCTGTGTGATCGAGCAGAATTTCCGAGACATATACTAACTAAATTGGGTTGGTCCGCCAGGGTGGCGCGGAAAGGCCCCACCAAAGCACTTGTTAATCCCGGTGCGATCCAGGATCGTCGCCTCACGTATCTCAAGGAGACCTTTATGCGCATTGCAACCCAGTCAGCACTTCTATCCCTTTCACTCGCAGCCACAGTACCAGCGGCAGCTTTTGGTGAAGAAGGTGAAACATGGAACTGTCGAAACGTCGATTTTGAAATCAGCTGTGCCGACGGAACATGTGCAAGCGCAGAATCCCATACACCTATGGATATCCATCTCAGCCAGGACGAGGTCAGCTGGTGTGCTTATTCAGGTTGCTGGACAGGCGCGCCAAGTGCGGTTGTGTCATCCGGTCCGTTTGAAACTTATTTCGGACTGGCCCTGACAAACAGCGCCGCCCCGGACGATGTTGCAAATGTTACAGTTGTCATCGACAAAAGCACCAATGCAGCCACGGTGGCAGCCGCCGGACAATACGCAACACCTGCAACCTGCGAACTGAACTGACAACCCAAAGGTCATCAGTTCAGAGATTGTGAGTGATCAGTTTGTTCCGCTGACAACCTGCACGGCTATTGATGCGGTTACCCCCGGCGCATTCTTAAACGAAAGCATCAGGTAGGCCGTGCCCGTACCGCGGCCTGTCGATGTCAGCTGACCTGCAAAATTGCCTTCATTGTGGTTGTTGCTGTCAATCGGCCATTCCACAACTTCGATCAGATCATAGGGATCGCCACTGACGTCATCGATAATCACATTCTCGGCGAAATCTTGATGATAGGAATGGTCTAAAGATGTACCGTCATCGAATTTTGCACTTACGTAAATAGCCGGTACGATGTCGAGTTGCGAAACGGTGTATGCCGGATCTGAGCGGCTGATCGGAAGAATGTAAGATTGCAATGCCAACGAACCGCTAACTGGAGCTTTCACTTGCGGAATGGCACTCACGACAGTGGCAGATACCGAAGCGGTCACATGCGGGGCGTCGCGAAAGGACACATACAACTGCGCCGTTCCCACACCATTGCCGGTTGATGTCAACTGTGCCGCGTATTGGCCAAGACCGGGATTGTTGCTGTCAATATCCCAGTAATTGATCTGGATGATGTCATTGGGATCACCGGACACATCGTCAAATACGATATTGGCGGCCTGGAATTTCTTGTAATCATAATCCTGCCTGGTGCCGTCCGAAAACTCCACTTCCAGGTATATTGCCGGATTCTTATCGAGCCCCTGAACTGTATAGGCCGGGTCATCATAACTCAGCGGAATTCGATCTGACTGAAGGCCAAGTGTGGCCGCGACCGGAACCACTGGATCGTTAGCCTGCGGATTCCATTCGTATTGTGCGACGACATCAAACTGAATGTCGTGGCTGTCACAACTCCAGGTTTGCATGGAAAACTGGTCAGAGCCTTGCCAGGTGATGCGAACAGTGCCCCATTCTGTTGCGACATGGCCGTATGGATCATTGATTGCGTAGCTACAGGGGGTCGTCAGTTCATCAGGCAACTCAACGGTAAAGTATCCTTCGTAGACACCCTTGGACCAATCTCCCCGGCTTCCCTCAGGATTATTGATGTAGTAGATGACCTCTCCTTCTTCATTCGGCCAAACCCACACCGTGTCATCGCCAACGGTTTTTTCAAAGCTGATCTCGCCCCACTTATCGCCGTGTGGTCCGATAACGTTATAATAACCATCGGCCAAAACGGGACTTGAAAGTGCCAGCATCGTGGCAGTCGACATACCTAACAGTTTCTTCATTTTTCTCCCCTAATTTTTTCTAATGGATTTTTTTCGCTCAGATTCCGTCCCGCAAATCTATAAGAAGGGTCCGGATGGCGGTGCTTTGTTCTTCGCTCAAACGATCGGAACCGCAGACATAATTGCTAAGTGCATTATCGTCCCACGCATGCCTTTCGATCATGCATGGATCTATTGCGATCTGGCGGCAAATTTTGTCTGGTTGTTTGTGATAGTTTACATCAGCAAATACTGAACTGACCCGATCCGCCTCTTGCTGAGCCAGCATTCGGCTTGGCTGCGACTTGGGATGGAAGCAACCCTGCTCAGCCGGGAACCCGTCTTCGCATTTCTCTGGGTTGGGTCCAACCAGCGCCAAAACGGAATGAGAGAACTCCATCGCTCCGTCAATCCCACGGGTAATTTTTGCAGAAAACACATTTTCTGAGTCGGCACAAAACCCAAGCCCATAAGTTTGCTCGAATTGATAAGTCTGAAATGTGGAATAATCTCTCGATGTGACGCCTCCTGGGAAACAGCCCGTCAGTGCCAGTACAAGGCAGAGTAAGCTGAGTGTCTTAGCTTTGACAGGCAAGCTTGCTGCTGAATTTTTCAAAGCTTCAAAGCTGAGCGACATCAACTACTCCTTTCGAATAGGACAAGCCATCGTCTGCTTCAGGAAAATCAACGCCCCCCAGAGCTGGCAAGCCTCGGCAGGCATCGAGCATCGGATCCCACCAAACCTAGCAGGAACTAATTTCTTAGTTTCCGCACTTCAGTAAAGATCAGGATGGACGTAAACCGCAGAAATAGCAAAACAATTCAAACAGACCCGAATTGGTGGCAGGCTTCAACTTACGTGTCTTCAGAATATGGATTCCAGACGGCTATTGACCAAAATCTCAGCAACAGCCGCATTTTCCGGCAGACTCAGCGCATAATCCACCGTCTGGGCGATCACCTCTGGATCGATTTTGAATTGGTTTGGTGGTGCATCCAGACCGGCGATCATCTGGGTATCCACCAGACCGGGACAAATTGCGGTTGCACGCACCCCATCGCTCCAACCTTCGTGCCGGGTTGCGTGAGTCAATGAAAGCGCGGCGAATTTTGACGCCGAATATCCGAGCATTGAACCATCCATCAGCCGTTTGCCTGCCATGGATACGATGTTTATCGCCCGGCCATGGCCGCTGGCACGCAATGATGGCATGACCGCGCGCATCAGGCGCAATGGCCCCATAAAGTTTACCTGCCACAGGGCCTCGTAATCTTCATCGGCAGCCTCTGCCAGATTGGTAACAATATCGATGCCCGCATTCATTACGATGCCATCGATCCGCCCAAAATGCTCATTCGTCCGGGCAACCCAATCGTCTGAGGTTTTGGCATCTGTCGCATCCCAACGTGCGACCAGCGTGTCATCGCTGTAATCTGCTGCATTGATGGCCTTTGGGTCGCGCACCCCAAGGCTCAACTTATACCCGCGTTCTGCAAGTAATTTTCCGATTGACTGGCCGATCCCCCGACTGGCACCGGAAATCATGATGACCCGTCCATCTGGCACTAACATGACAACCTCCCTACCTTGCCCAATGCATGAGCAATTCCTTTCGAGCAGTGTGTACGTGCCCCGAAGCAAAGCAAGCCTAATCTATCTCTACGTTTGAAGGTCCGTGAATTACGGATCGCCCGCGACCCCATAGCTGGGAGCGGCCTGAGGATCGATGGCACGGTTCAGATAGTCCTGCATCTGAGGTTCATAGTCGCCCCAGAGCGTCCTAAGTTTGGCAATCGGATCGTCATCGTCCCAGTCGACGCGCAAATCCACCAATGGGAATGGCATCTTGTCGACCACCAACAGCGCCGCAGAATGTACCGGGCCCTCTTCTCCACCAGCGGCGACGCCAGCTTCAATGCCCTGAAGCAGGCGCTCGGCCAGATGCGCAGCTGGATTGGCAAGAAACCCGTCTGATATGGCCTTGGCAACACTTGTACTCGAAAGAAGATTGCCTGCCGCTACACAGCTCGATCCTTCGCTGATAGCGTTGGTGCCAAGGATGTTGGCGCCTGTGAAATGCGCGGTCGCACCAGAAGTATCAACTGCGGTCAGCTGCCTGTACGAGATATTCGGCCGGTCACGAACCACCTCTGCAATCGCGTCTGTCGCGCCCTGCCCGGCCTCCATTGCGTCAAGGACAAGTGCGGCCAGATGTGGGTCTGTCACGTTCTGGGTCGCAACTGCGCCAACACCCGCGCGGGCATGAGGACAGCGCGAACCAACCGAGATAGATGACGTGGTGATCGCCACGCCGAACATGCCGGTCCGGGCACAATGCCCCGCAATCGAAAAGGTCATCTCTAAACTCCTTTTGCGCTTAGCCGGCGCGACAAATACTTTTGAAAATCATGAATTTCACGCTCCAGCCAGCTCAGCGGACCTGGTGCTGCATGGGCCGAGCGGGAACCGGCATAAATACCTTCGACTACCTGCCGGTCTTCGGTATTCACATGCTCGAAAAATTCCGTCAGCTCATCAATCCATGCGGTCCGTTCATCCGCGTATCCCAGCATGGCATCCACTTCCGGCGCGATTGCCACGCCAAAGCGGACATCAACCTGGCCAACACCCCGGGGCCGCAGCGACAGATACCAAAGATGATCCGGGGCCAGCACATACATATGCGTTGGGAACACCGTTGGCAGGACCGACGTAATCCTCCAATCCCCTTCCAAAGCGGTGTTGTCGGGATGCGCATGCCCGTAGGTGGCGTTCCCGATTTTCTGAAACGTCTGATACGTAAACGCATCATAGGTCTGTTCGGGAAATACCGTCTTTTCCACCGGAAACCATGCACCAACGGTCGCCCTGTGCGCGACCGGTAAATGATAGCCCTCCATAAAATTTTCGGTCAGAAGCTTCCAGTTTGTGTTCCAGACATGCTCTTCGCGCACCACGGGTACATAGTTTTCCATGCCATACCGCGACACAACGTCATGCAGAGGCGCCAATGCCTCGGCCACAGGTTGGGCGTCGGGGTTCAGCGTGACGTAAATCCAGCCGTTCCAGATTTCCGTCCTGACCTCGGGCAAACATACTTCCTTTTTGTTAAAGCCTTCGCTGCGCTCCATGTGGCCCGCACCGATCAGTCGCCCGTCCAAACTGTAGGTCCACGCATGGTAAGGGCAGACAACACGTGACGTACAACCTGATCCTTCCAAAAGCTGCATCATCCGGTGACGGCAAACATTCGAAAAAGATTTAATCGCGCCCTCTTTGTCGCGAATGCAAAAAATCGGATCACCAGCAACGGTAAAGGTGATGTAATCGCCCGGGTTGGGAATTTCTGCGGCCAGCCCGGGGCAAACCCAATCCTGTCGAAAAATCGCATCTTCTTCGTGAGCAGCAATCTCTTCATCCCAATAGAGTTTTGGATCACCGCTTACCGCCTTTTCCAGAGGCCCATCAGCTGTCTTTGCCAGCTGTCGCAGAAGCGTTTTAGAACTCATCAGCACACCTCAATCCGGAATGACCGCCGTCACTTCGATTTCCACAACCCATTCCGGGCGCGCCAGCGCCGGAACAACAAGACCAGTTGAACAGGGATGAACCCCTTTGAGCCATTTGCCCATTTCCTGATACACCGCCTCGCGATAGCGTATATCGGTCAAGTAAACGACAATGCGGCAGACTGCCTCCATCGTGGTGCCCGCCTCTTCCAGCAGCATTTGGATATTCTGCATGGTTTTCTCGGTTTGCTTGGCAGCATCCCCCACATGCAGACACTCGCGGGAATCAAGGTCCTGAGATACCTGACCACGCAGAAACACCATCGTGCCTCTGGCAACGACGCCCTGACTAAGATCATTGTCCAGGTTCTGCTCTGGATATGTCTCTTTGGTGTTAAAGGGCCGCAAACGTTTATGTAGCATCGAAAGTCCTTTGTTATCACGGGCCTATAGGCCGTTCACGCGTGTGTTCAGATAGTGGGCAAAGTCGTAGTTTGGCCGTTCCAGATGCGAAAGATGGCCGGGTTTCGCGGCGTTAGAGCAAAGTCCCTGGAAAACCTTTTCGGTACATCCCCGGTCTTCAACATTAACGTCATCTAGCAGTGTTTTCACCGCTTCGAAATGTTTCTGCGCCTCTGGATCATTTACAAAGTCCGGGGACATTCCGCCGCCAAACCGGATGTCGACCTGCCCGACACCTTTGGGGTGCAGCGAAAGATACCAGAAATATCCCGGTGTCAGCGTGATAAGCAGACTGGGATAGATCGCCAGCAAAAACGTCATTCGACGGCGATCCCCTTTCAGCCGGGTGTTGGTTGGGTGTGCATTGGCCAGCGTGAATTCAGGGTCCTTGAGAATCCAGTGATAGTTAAAGGCAGGCTTCCCTTCGGGACACACCATTTCTTCTAGTTTGGAAAGGCCGCCAATAGTGCCTGCATGACAGACAGGCAAATGGTAACTCTCCATGAAATTCTCTGCCAAAACCTTCCAGTTTGTGTCCCAAACGTGGGTTTCAAAAAACGTCTGGGTATATTGCTCCATCCCGAAGTCGTCGATCAGGCTTTGAACCTCTGACAAAGCCTCCGACACAGGCGGCGCATCCGGGTTCAGTGTAACCATCACCCAGCCAAGCCACTCTTCGCATCGCACCTGCGGCAATTGGTAATGATCTTTGCAAAAACCCTGGTTGAGAGTCATCGCCGGCGCGCCTCGCAACGCCCCGTTTAGACTGTAGGTCCATGCATGATACGGGCAGACAATGGTACGGGTGTTGCCGCTACCTTCCAGCAAGGTCGACATACGGTGCAGGCACACGTTGGACTGCGCCCGCAATTGCCCATCTGCATCACGCACAACCATGATCGGCTGCCCGGCTAACTCCAGCGTTGTGTAATCGCCTGGATTGGCCAGCGCGTCCGCTCGGGTCACGCAAAACCAATCCTGCCGGAACACATGCTCAAGCTCTGAGTTCAGGAATTCATCTGACGTATAAACGCTTTTCGGCATGGCGCGGGCGCGTTCAAATGGCTGCGCCACGTTCGCCGCGAGCTCCGCCAAGGATGAAGTTTCTGTATCGTGTTGCGTCACTTCTTTTTGTCCCCCCACACAGCATCAGACAATCCAGCGGCATTGTGCGCGAACTCCAGCGGTCCGTTCCAGTCAAAATTGCGGTACACTGCCGCCAGCTGAGCAAACGGTGGAGATTGCGCAAAAAGCTGAAACGTCAAACGGTGTCCAGCATAGTCGGAATTCAAAAGATCACGCGCCAGCCCCAGCAATCTGCGGCGATCATCAGCGACCCATTGTTCGTTGATTGTATAGAACTTATCCATCCATGGTTTGGTTCCGGGTGCCGCAAATGTGGCGGCATCAGGCGTGACGCAAATCTGTCCGCCACAAAGCTCCCGCGCCATATGCATCATCTTTGGCAAATTGGTCAGCGCATGAACGCGGCCCGACATTAACAGCGACTGATTGGGCATCAAGAGGCCATTCGGGCTCTTCTCTGCTGTGGCCACCGATGCGGTAAGGAAAGCATTGATCCCCTCACGCCAGATCGCCAGTTCTGACAATTTTTCCTGAACGGCTTGCTGCTTATCCAGTCCGGTCTGCTTCACATTCCAAAGCGCAGCCCCGATGATCAGGTCGGCATAGGACAGTGTCCGTTGTACGAATGGGAATGCGGAATAGCGGTGCAGTGTGGCGCGGATAAACCCGGCCGCTTTTGTGTGCTGGTAGAACAGCACATCTTCCCATGGCACCAACACGTCATCCAGAATCATCAATGTGTCGATCTCATCCACACGATTGGAAAGCGGATAGTCCTCGGCCGGCATCTGTCCGGCGAAACCTGTCCGGCAAATATGTTTCACGCCCGGCGCATTCATGTGCACGATACAACCAACCGCGTAATCGCTCAGTTCTGCATTGCCCCAATTGGCGATCGTCGGCTTTAAAAAGGCCTGATTAGAATAGGCGGCAGCGGTTTCGTATTTTGCACCACGTATGACAATGCCTGCATCCGTCTCTCGGACAACATGCACCAGCATATCCGGATCCTGATCCTGTGGCGCCTTTGACCGGTCACCCTTGGGGTCGGTATTGGCCGATACGTGGAACGGATCGTCCTTAATGCACTGATGAATGTGACGCTCGATATTCTCAGAAAAACGCGGGTCAATTTCGTTCAGGATATCCTTGCCATCCCATAACGACCACATCTCTCCAATGGTCTCATCACCCACCCGGGTCACCACACCGCCGATATCGCGCATGGACAGATCAACCGCGTCGCGCTTGTCCTGCCAGTCTTTCTGTTCATATGGCAGGCGCAGGCCAATGGCGAAACGGTCGTTATCCTCGACATATGTCATGGCATCCTGCGTCGCAGGGTCATGTTGCATGTCATAAAGCCGCGCACGGACATCAACGACCGGCTTGAACTGAGGGTGGTCGCACACGTTGTCCACTTGTGCGCCATTGATCCAGACTTCCCGTCCGTCCTGAAGAGAGTCTTTATATTCCTGACCTGTGCGGATCATGCGGCTGAATTCCTTTCCAGTGGGCTGAGTACCTGATACGCGCGGCGCGAAAAGGCGAGAGATGGCTGGGCCGAAGACCGGGCTTCGAACACTTTGCCAACAAAAATGCGGTGAGTGCCAGCGTCATACGAGGACTCGATCGTGCAATCGAATATTGCACTGGCAGAGCGAAGCTTGGGACAGCCGGCACCGCTCATGTCCCAATCATCAGCTACAAATTCATAGGGTGTGCGGGAACCTGGGCGACCGGCAAAGCAATTTGCCAAATCAGACTGATCCTCGCCCAGAATGTTAACACAAAACCCTCCGTTTGCCTCGATCCCTTCAACGGCGGGGCTGCGTCGGTTGATGCATACAAGAACCATCGGAGGTTCTGCCGATACCGAGGAAAAGGCGCTGACTGTTACGCCAAACTTTCCGGCCGGGCCATTTGTACTGACAATAGTGACCTGCGTCGCGGCCCCAGCCATAGCTGCAACAAACTCCGCAGTCACTTCATCGGGCTGTTCCTGAATTCGTAAAGCTGTCATTTCTCACACGCCTCCGTTGTCTTGGGGTCACTTTAGTGAATAAATGTGATTAGCTAAAATTCATTATTTATAACTTTGAGATAAATGTTTACTATATCTCTATGCAGCACTTTACACTTCGACAGCTGGAATACTTTGTTGCCTGCGTGGATCACAAGTCCATCGCGCGGGCAGCTGAGGCGTTGAATGTTTCGCAACCGACAATTTCGGTGGCCATTGCCAAGCTGGAAGAACAATTCGGCGTTCAATTGCTGTTGCGCCACCATTCACACGGGGTAACGCCTACGGCAAATGCGGTAAAACTTCTTCAATCTTCCCGGGGGCTTCTGGCACATGCCCATGACCTTTACAGAGAGGCAAAATCAACCGGCACTTCGGTTTCAGGAGACGTAAAATTAGGAAGTTTCAGCACTTTAGCACCCTTGGTGCTTCCACGCCTCATTCGAGAGCTGGGCAAGGATTTCCCCGGCATAAACATAAAAGTCACCGAAGGTACACAGGAGCACTTGCTTAAGGCATTGTTCGAGGGCGCGCTGGACTTGGCCTTGCTTTACGATGTTGAACTACCGGATGGACTGCGATGTGTCCGGCTATCAGACCGTGCGCCTTACGTGGCGTTACCCTTGGAACATCCACTTGCCCGGGATGAAACTGTCTCATTGTTTGATCTGGCTGACCAGCCGATGATTCTGCTCGATATCTCACCCAGTCGGGCGTATTTCTTGGGCATTTTCACAGCGTTGGGGCTGACTCCCAGAGTGTCGTACAGCTCACCATCACTTGAATTGGTACGGGGAATGGTGGGGCAAGGGCTGGGCTATTCAATCTTGGTGACGCGGCCACAGGGTGATTTCACCTATGACGGCAAAAAACTCGCGATCCGCCCGCTAAAGGAAGATACGATTGGCAGCCAAATGGTGCTTGCCTCGCTCGAAAATCTGCGGTCGACACAGATTACCAAGACCATTGAACAGGTCGCTCTAAATCTTATGCCTCCAACGATCCTGGAAGCAAAATAGCCCCAATAAGGCGCACAAACCCAACCTCAATCACATTTCAGGCACACTGCCCAAAGGGCATTGCTTGCACCAAAGTATCGGAAAATCTTATAGTCTTGAAAGAATTATCAATTCGCTTTGTGGTGAATTCTTGTGAGTATTACGAAATTCGACACAATTTCGATACACTGAAGCCAATAGAAAGCTCAGGTATAAACGTCTGACAGAGGAGAACCCAGAACATGAAATTCAAGCATCTACTAACGGCAAGCGTATCCGCATTGGTTATGGCTGCAGGAGTTGCATCCGCCGAAACAGAATTGACCGTATATACCGCGGTCGAAGCTGAAGACCTTGCTCGCTATGCAGAAGCATTTAACGCCCACCACCCAGACATCACGATTAACTGGGTGCGCGATTCCACGGGCATCATCACGGCCAAGCTACTGGCCGAACGCGACAATCCACAGGCCGACGTGGTCTGGGGGCTTGCTGCGACTTCGCTGCTGCTGCTCAAATCCGAAGGCATGCTGGAACCATATGCACCGGCGGGTGTTGAGGAACTGGACCCGAAATTCGTTGACGGCGGCGATGTTCCCAGCTGGGTCGGTATGGACGCATGGGTCGCCTCGGTTTGCTACAACACTGTCGAAGCAGGCAAAGCCGGATTGACACCGCCAACATCATGGCAGGATCTGACTGATCCGATGTATGCCGGGCACCTGATCATGCCCAACCCGAATTCATCTGGCACAGGATTTCTTGACGTCTCAAGTTGGCTGCAGATGTTTGGTGAAGAAGGCGGATGGGAATATATGGACGCGCTGCATGAAAACATTGCGCGCTACACCCATTCAGGTTCCAAGCCTTGCAAACTGGCCGCAGCCGGTGAAATTCCGATCGGTATTTCCTTTGCATTCCGCGGCGCCAAATCCAAAGCAGCAGGCGCACCACTGGAAATCATTGTTCCCTCCGAAGGCGTAGGCTGGGACATGGAGGCCACTGCAATCGTAGCCGGCACCGACAGCCCCGACGAAGCGCGGACACTGGTTGATTTCACAGTCACGCGTGAAGCCATGGAAATGTACAATAGCGGTTACGCCGTTGTCGCCATGCCCGGCGTTGCCAAGCCGGTCGAACATTTCCCCGAGGGTTTGCTAGAGGCCATGATCGACAACGATTTTGAGTTTGCAGCCAACAATCGCGCCGCAATCCTTTCGGAATGGCAGAGCCGTTATGACGGAAAATCCGATCCGAAGTAATACATGACATCAGCCGGCGGGCGCGGATCACCGTGCCCGCCGGCGACCAGCATAACTACTTGCGACGCAAAGTATGCTACATCAAATCCAACATTACTGAATAAAGAGGACGATCCCCGTGACAGAGGTGACCGCCGACGCGCCCATTTACCTGAGCATCGATAATCTTTGGAAAGCCTTTGGCACCTTCCTCGCGCTCAAAGATGTTTCGCTGGATATCAACGAAGGTCAATTCGTCTGCTTTCTGGGGCCATCGGGATGTGGCAAGACAACTTTGCTGCGCGCTATTGCCGGGCTCGACCTGCAGACCAAAGGCACGATCCTGCAAGGCGATTCCAACGTTTCAAACCTGCCCCCGTCAGAGCGTGACTTTGGGATTGTTTTTCAGTCTTACGCCCTGTTCCCCAACCTGACGATTGAAAAGAATATTGCCTTTGGACTGGAAAATGCCGGGCGGTCCAAATCTGACATAACAGCACGGGTTACTGAGTTACTTGAACTGGTCGGACTGCCCGATCAGGGCGACAAATATCCGGCACAGCTTTCAGGGGGCCAACAACAACGTATCGCGTTGGCACGCGCCATCGCCACCAACCCCGGCCTACTGCTACTTGATGAACCGCTTTCGGCACTCGACGCCAAAGTTCGTGTTCATTTGCGGCACGAAATCAAAGAGTTACAAAGAAAGCTGGGCGTAACTACAGTGATGGTAACCCACGATCAGGAAGAAGCCCTTTCAATGGCGGACCGCATCGTCGTGATGAATCACGGCGTGATTGAACAGGTCGGAACGCCAACCGAAATCTACCGCTTCCCCAGCAATCTGTTCGTTGCCAGCTTTATTGGCGAAATGAACCAGATCGACGCCACGGCAGGCAAAAGTTCCCGGGTGAAAATCGGCGGCTCGGAACTTCAATGTCTGGAACATGAATTCAACCCTGGTGACAATGTGTTTGCAGCGATCCGGCCAGAGGATATTATTCCCCATGGACAAGGCGCCAGATCGCCGGGCGCTCCTGATGTTATCGAAACACCTGAAAACACGTTTGAAATGCGTGTCGAAGAAATGGAGTTTCTTGGATCTTTCTGGCGCTGCAGATTACAGCACGAATCCTTCGGCGACAATGAACTGACGGCGGATTTTTCCATCAACGCGGTCCGGCGCCTCTCTCTTGAACAAGGACGAAGCATCGTAGTTGAGCTGCCCCCTGGCAGGCTCATGGTCTTCTCCAAGCCGGAGAAAGTTCAGTGACCGATACAACCAACATATCATTGCCCGAAGGTCCTGTAATCAAGGGCAAGCTGAGCCGGGATGATTTGATTATGCGGGGCGGCATGATCGTCATTGCGCTGTATCTGATCGTCACGATGGTGATGCCGCTCTACGCCATGCTTTCAAAAAGCTTTTCGACCTACAAGTTCGAGCTGTCCCAATACGAATTACAGATCAGCGATGAAGAAGGTGTATTCAGCGGCGATGTCACGACACCCGCCAAGCTGAATGCTGCGCTTAACGTGCTGAGCGACAGCGATCTGTCGACCGGATCAGACGGGCGCATGGGGCTGACCCAGTTCTTCCCGGATTTCAGTTTCCGCAGCCCGGTGATGTACCGAATACGCAACGTCAGCGACACAGGCCGATTCCTCGTCGGGTCCAATCTGCATACCGGCACGGAATGGACAGAGCTTGACAGCAACACGTTTCGCCGCGTGCAGATGCGGCCAGAAAAATCCAGAGGCATCAGCAACTTCGTAAACTACTTTTCTACGCCTGCCCTGTTCAATTCTATCAAGAATTCGCTCTGGATCGCAGTGGTCAGTACCATCGTAACTGTCTCGTTAGCCTTCTGGTTCGCTTATGCGCTTAATCGAAGCTGCATGCGGTTCAAGGGGGTATTCCGCCTGGTGGCAATGGCCCCCATCCTGGTTCCATCCCTATTGCCCGGCATCGCCTTGGTGTACCTCTTTGGAAATCAGGGGATGATCAATGGATTGCTGTTTGGCGCCAGTATCTACGGCCCGATCGGTATCGTCATTGGCTCGGTGTTTTTCACCTTCCCGCACGCTTTCATCATCATTTCAACGGCGTTGGCCATTTCCGATGCTCGGCTATATGAGGCAGCGGTCAGCCTGCGGGCCAGCCCTTGGCGCACTTTCTGGACCGTGACAATTCCGGGCGCGCGATATGGGCTTATCTCTGCCGCGTTCGTTGTGTTCAATCTGGTGATAACGGACTTTGGATTGCCCAAGGTGATTGGCGGGCAATTCAATGTTCTGGCAGTAGATATCTACAAGCAGGTCATCGGTCAGCAGAATTTCGAAATGGGTGCCGTGGTATCTGTGGTTCTGGTGATCCCCGCGATCCTTGCCTTTGCGATAGACCGTCTGGTCCAGAGCAAACAAGTGGCCCTGTTATCCGCGCGCTCCGTTCCCTTTCATCCAACACCTAATCCAAAAACTGACCGGATATTTTTGATTTACTGCACGCTTGTCGCCTTCTTTATCGTTGGCATGCTCGCCGTGTGTCAGTTCGCTGCATTGATCAAGTTCTGGCCCTACGACCTCTCATTCAGCCTGAACAACTATGATTTCAGTCGAATGGACGGTGGTGGCTGGACGGCCTATTTCAACTCAATCCGGCTTGCTTTGTTTACGGCTGTGATCGGAACATGCGTTATTTTCTTCGGGGCATATCTTGTTGAAAAATCGAACGGCTTTACAACCGGCCGCACCTTGTTTCAGATGTTTGCAATGCTGCCCATGGCGATTCCGGGCATGGTGTTGGGCCTTGCTTACATCTTCTTCTTCAACAACCCGTCCAATCCGCTGAACCCGCTCTATGGAACGATGGCAATCCTGGTGATCTGCACGGTGACCCACTTTTACACCGTCTCGCATTTGACTGCCGTAACCGCGCTCAAGCAGATGGACCGGGAATTTGAATCAGTGTCTGCCTCACTCAAACAGCCCACGCTAAAGCTGTTTTCCCGCGTGACGGTACCGGTGTGCCTGCCTGCGGTGCTGGATATCTCAATCTATCTGTTCGTGAATGCGATGACGACGGTATCGGCAGTTGTGTTCCTTTATTCTCCAAAAACGGCACTGGCTTCAGTCGCGGTACTGAACATGGATGATGCAGGCGATATCGCCCCAGCGGCGGCGATGGGTATGATGATATTCTACACCAATGCCGGGGCGCGTATCATCCACTTGATCATCTCTCGTGGCATATTGCGTCGGACACAGGCGTGGCGGTCAAGGTAGCCTCCAATCTATAACTGTGTCAGGGGGATATCACCCCTGATACATCAAAGCTGTTGGGCCAGGTTCCGGATAAATACCGAAACATAATCCGCTCAGCCATTTGCCGGTCAAAGCTTTGTGGGTGAAGCATGAAGTCGGTCCACATACCTTCCAGTAAAGCCATCAATCCAAAACTCATATCCCGCGCAATTGCCGCGGGGTCTGAGGCACCTTCACGTTCCGCCAGCGCGAAAGCGGCATCTCTCAACAAATCACGCAATCCGGCGTCACGGGTATCGCTATAGGCGGCAATGCCCGCGTCATTGCGTGCAGCCCCCCGAAACTCATACCAAATGCTCACGTTACGCGTGTTCAGGCTCTTTGGTCCCAAGTCACCACGGACGATCGCCTCGATTAAGCGGGCTGGATTTGATTCAGCTCCCTGAATGTTTTCATGCAGAATTTGGTAATATTGCTCACTTGCATAACGGGCGGCTTCAACAATCAGATTGGGTTTGCCGTTGAAGTGCAGGTGGATCATCCCACGCGACAGGCCCGCACGTTCAATAATTTCAGAAACAGAGGTCCGGATCAGGCCAATTTCCGCAATCGCGTCAAGCGTCGCATTAATAAGAACCTGACGGTTCGAAACACGTTCTTCGCTCTGATTTTCCTGCGTTTTCATCCGGTTACTTTCGCGTTCCACCCTATGTTAAGCAAGCCAAATTAAGCTCTACATGCATTTTTGTTGACTCTCTGGCAATAAGTAGATCAGAATAATGGACGATTGTCCATTTTGTGAGTCCACCGCATGGCTTCCCCCTATTCGATCCTTTTTGAACCCGTAAAAATCGGACCGGTTACTGCCAAAAACCGCTTCTATCAAGTTCCCCATTGTACGGGCCTTGGATATTTGCGACCGCGTGCCGATGCCGCGACGCGGGCAATAAAGGCCGAGGGCGGTTGGGGCGTGGTCAGCAATCAGGAAACCGAAATTCACCCGACATCTGACCTCAGCCCGTGTCCGGAACACCGCCTGTGGGATGAGCACGATATTCCGGCGCTCAGACTAATGACCGATGCGGTGCACGAACACGGCGCTCTGGCCGCGATAGAACTGGTTCACAACGGATATCATGCCTCAAATCAGGCAACCCGGGCACCAATCCTGGCCCCTTCTGACACCACAGCGCACAGCGTCGGCCCCAGACAGGCGCGGGCAATGGACAAATCGGACATTCGTGCGTTGCGTCAGTGGCACCGGGCCGCGGCGCGGCGCGCCAAACAAGCCGGGTTTGACATCGTCTATGTCTATGCGGGCCACCGTATGACCCTGCCCCAGCATTTCCTGCTGCCGTCCTGCAATGACCGGATGGATGAATATGGGGGCAGCCTTGAAAACCGGGCTCGGCTGCTGCGCGAGCTATTGCAAGACACCAAGGAAGAGGTGGGGGAAACCTGTGCCGTCGCTTTGCGCTTTGCCGTCGATGAGATGATGGGCGCAGACGGCATGCAAGCCAGCGAAGAAGGGCGGGCGATCGTTGAGCACCTGGCAGAATTGCCGGATTTGTGGGACGTCAATGTATCAGATTGGGCGAACGATTCCGCCACGTCTCGCTTTGCGCCGAACGAAGGATATCAGAACTCCTATATCGACTTTGTGAAACAGATCACGTCAAAACCAGTTGTCGCCGTGGGCAGGTTCACCTCTGCCGATGCGATGGTCTCACTGGTCAAGAAAGGTATTGTGGATTTCATCGGTGCCGCCCGTCCCTCCATCGCCGATCCCTTCCTGCCCGCTAAAATCCAAGAGGGCCGGATCGAAGAGATCCGGGAATGCATTGGCTGCAATATCTGCGTATCCAGCGACAATCTGGCGATCCCGATCCGCTGCACCCAAAACCCAACCATGGGCGAAGAGTGGCGGCGCGGCTGGCATCCCGAAAAGATTGAACCAAAGGGCCAGGAAGAAGCCGCATTGGTGGTCGGGGCGGGTCCTGCCGGTTTGGAATGTGCAATGCAACTGGCCCGACGCGGCTATCACGTCACCCTCGCTGAAGCATCGGCTGTACTGGGTGGGCGTGCACATCTGGAAGCGGGATTGCCGGGGCTCACCGCATGGCGTCGTGTCGCTGATCACAGGATTTACGATCTTCAACAGCGCGGCAATGTCGACATTTTTCGTGAAAGCTCCCTAAGCGCTGATGAGGTGATAGAGTTGGGCATACCAAACGTGTTTGTCGCCACCGGTGCGAAATGGCGACGCGATGGGATCGGTCGCCACAGTCGTTCTCCCCTGCCCTTGCCGGAAAATTTTCCTGTCCTGACACCCGATGACATTATGCAGGGCATTATTCCCCCACCGGGCCGCGTTCTGATCTATGACGATGACCAGATTTATCTGGCCGGAGTTTTGGCGGAAAAGCTGTGTGAACTGGGGCATGAAGTCACCTTTGTCACCCCGGCATCCATTGTATCACCTTGGACGGAAACAACGTTGGAACAGGCGCGCATCCAAACCGGGCTGATCAATTTGGGTGTTCAGATTGAAACCGGGCAAACACTCTCTTCAGTTGGATCAGAGGGTGGCGTGTGTGTTTGTACATATTCCGGGCGTGAGAAGACTATTCCATGTTCCTCTTTACTGCTTGTGACCGAAAAAATACGCAATACGGACCTATTCAATGCACTGTCACAAAGGCAAGCAAAAGGCACAGCATCTCTCCAGACTCTTGAGCTGATTGGCGACGCATCCCAGCCGGGCCTGATCGCCGACGCGGTCTATGGCGGCCATATGGCTGCGCGTTACTTTGAGGCTGATCCAAGTGCCAAAGAACAGGCCTATTACCGACGCGAATTGATCGAGCTTGAAACAGAGGTTTAAGTGATGAATTTTCAGGACCGTGAAAATCTGAAGCAACTTTGCCAGTCGCAAACAACTGGGTTTGCCCTGCCGCGTGAGTTCTATACTTCGGCAGAACTTTTCGACGAAGAAATCAAAAGCTACTGGAACCAAAGCTGGATCTGGGTCGGTCATATCAGTCAGGTGCCTGAACCCGGTGATTTCTTTTTGTTCGACTATGGCCCCGAATCCGTAATCATCGCCCGCGATCGCGAGGGGCAAATCGGTGCATTTCTTAACATCTGCAGGCATCGCGGATCACGGGTTTGCGTAAAAGCTGCAGGCAATGCCCGGGTCTTTTCATGCCCCTATCATGCCTGGACATATGAATTGAACGGTCGCCTGCGCGCCGCGCGTGAAATGGGCAAGGATTTTGATCGCGATGCCCATGGCCTGTTGCAGGCACATGTCCGAGTGTTTCAGGGCATGATCTTTGTCTGTACCGCCGAGGACCCTCCCGACATTGACGCGGGCCTCGAAACGTTGGCGCCCTTGACCAATCCTTACGGGCTGGACCGGATGAAAATTGCGCACACCGCGTCTTACCCGGTTCCGGCCAATTGGAAGCTGGCGGTCGAAAACTACATGGAATGTTATCATTGCGGACCCGCCCATCTGGAATATTCCAAATCTCATAGCCTGAAAGATCCGGCATCAATGACGGACGAGGTGATGTCTGAAATGAGGTCCTCAGCGGAACGTGCCGGATTGCCAAACGGTGCTGTCGGGATCAACTGCGCTACAGGCGCGCCGGTGGATGTCGATTTCTACTTTGCACGCTATCCGCTGTACCCCGGATACCTATCTGGGAGTCAGTCCGGCGCCGCGCTGGCACCGCTTCTGGGAGACATCAAGTCACATGTCGGCGCAGCCACTGACCTGCAGATAGGCATCGTCAACAACTTCCTGATTTACACGGACCATGTGGTTGGATACCGCTTCATTCCCCGATCTGTGCAGGAAACCGATATTCAGGTGGTCTGGTTCGTACATGAAGACGCCGAAGACGGCCGGGACTTTGATGTAGCCTCTTTAACCTGGCTTTGGCATGTCACGTCGCTGGATGACGAGCGCATCATTAGGGTAAATCAGGAAGGGGTAAACTCCCACCACTTTAAACCCGGGCCTTTGTCAGAGATGGAATGGGGTATTCGCGCATTTTACGCGGGCTATCTGCATCAGATGCAGAAAAACCTGACTTGAGCCTTCGCTCAAATCCGTGCAGCTAACCGCTCTGAATGTTCCGGCAAAAGCCTTGCAACCATTTCAAGCGCCTCACGGGCTGATGCTTTTCGACGGACAGTCTTCGGTGACAGATGGATGCGTTGCCAGTATCCGTCCGTCAAAGTATCAATCCAGTCCGCGATCTGCGCGACTTTCTCTTGCGGTTCATCAGGCATAAGTTCAACGCAAACGTCGTACATTGCTTTCGCACGGGGAATATCGAACTCAGCGGACACTTCGGCATATTGCGGTGTAAATTTTTGTTCTCCCCAAAACGCAAACCAGACCGACAGGCTTTCTGGATTGCAGATCTTCGGTGAGAAATCTGCCTCGATCAGTGCAATCAACTTGTCCAAGGGGTCATTTCCGACCTTGGACAATGCCTCAGTCCAATTTGCCAGATATCCCGCGTAATGATCATGCAATGCCCCCGACAAAAGGCCTGTCTTGGACTTGAAATAGAATACCGCCACCCCTTGCGACAAGCCGGCCTCATTCGCCACGGTCGCCAGAGTCGTTTTCGCCAGACCATTGGTTGCGATTGATTTCAGCGTTGCCTGTATCAATTGCTGCCTGCGCCTGTCGGCATTCTCTTTTCTTTCTTTACGCGGCTTCTGCTGCGGTGTGATTTGCTGTGTCATGCTCACTTTTATCCCCATTATCTGAATGTTCACAATCCCAAGTGTGGCAATCATAAAAATTTTGTTTGAGCGCTCAATAAAACTTTACGCCCAAGCTTTGCTTAGGTAAGGATCATTCCAAGCAAGGAAACCGTTATGCCCCAGACCATGTCGACAAACCCCGCCAATACCAACCAGCAATCCATTGAAAACCTTCGGGAATGGGACCGGATGCACCACCTGCACCCGTGGGTCGCAATGGATGGGTGGCAGAATGACGATTACCTGATGATGGAGCATGCTGATGGGATCTACCTTTGGGATGCGACCGGAAAACGCTTTATCGACGGTCCCGGCGGGATGTGGTGCGTACAGATCGGATACGGGCGCAAAGACATGGCGCAGGTTATTTCTGACCAGGTTTTGCGGATGCCCTATACTTCTCCGTGGACATCGACCACGGAACCATCGGCCATTCTGGCAAAAAGCATTGCGGAAAAAGCGCCCGGGGATCTCAACAACGTATTCTTCACCACCGGTGGCTCAACCGCGGTCGACACGGCCCTGCGCACTGTACACTTCCTGAACAACCGGCTTGGACGGCCGGAAAAGAAAATCGTGATAGCCCGGGAGAAAGGCTATCACGGGTCCACCTACCTCGCGTCCACCGTCACCGGGAAAGAGCGTGACAGATCCAGCTTTGATGTCGAAAAACGGCTGGTCCGCTTTCTGCCTGACGTCAATCCCTACCGACGTCCGAACGGGATGAGCGTTGCCGAATGGTGTGATGCAAAGGTATCTGACCTTGAAAACATGATCGAAGAGGTTGGAGTAGATAAAGTTGGCGCCTTTATCGCCGAACCCATCCTGTGTTCCGGTGGTGTAATTGTCCCGCCAGAAGGGTACCACAAACTCACCTATGATCTCTGCCGGAAACACGACATTCTTTACATCTCGGACGAGGTCGTAACCGGGTTCGGGCGATTGGGACATTGGTTTGCGTCCGAGGCTGAGTTCGGAATCAAACCCGACATCATCACATGCGCAAAAGGTCTAACATCTGCTTATCTGCCCCTTGGGGCCTGCATTATTTCGGATGAAGTCATGCAACGCATGACCGGCCCTGCCGGTGAAGTTTTGTTTTCCAACGGATATACTTATTCAGCCCATCCGGTGTGCTGTGCAGCAGCGCTAAAAAACATTGAGATCATGGAAGACGAAGGCATCCTTGAACATGTCAGGGAAATCACCCCCTATTTCCAAAGCCGACTGCAATCCCTGTTGAAATTCGACATTGTCGGGGACGTGCGCGGGATGGGCCTGTTGGGGTGTATCGAGGGCAAGCATGAAATAGAGGGCGACGCGTTGGCAGCTGACAAACGCTTTGGTGCGTTGCTGGATGCTGCCTGCGAAGAGCGCGGACTTTTGGTGCGGCCTCTGATCAATATGGCGGTTTTCTCTCCACCTCTGGTGATCACCAAGCCACAGATTGACGACATGTTTGACATTCTGGAGCAGGCATTGGAGCAAGTTGCAGCGGTGCTACAAAAATAATTTCAGTATCTCTATGCCAACCGAATTCCAACAGAAAATTAACTCTAATAATAACAACTCTTTAAAGATTATTCGGTTAGTAATGCAGTGCGAATCCTTAAAATTATTATTTGAGCGCTCAAATAAACCTTGTATCGTTTCACATTCACGACTAATTTCTCGCTAACGCCCAAAAGGGCGAATAAACGGGAGGAATTAATGAACTTTTCTGTAAAATCTGCGGGTGCTTTGGCGTTCGCGGCACTGTTGGCTGGTGGTGGTGTTTCCGCCGCGGACAGCGAACTCACAATATTTGACTGGGCTGGATATGAAGACCCCGAGTTTTTCACTGCCTACACTGCCAAGCACGGCGATAGCCCAAGCTTTGCATTCTTCGGCGATGAAGAAGAGGCCTTTCAAAAACTGAGATCGGGCTTCAAGGCCGACGTCGCACATCCCTGTTCGCAATCCGTACCGAAATGGATCGAAGCGGGCCTGCTTGATCCACTCGACACAGCGCGTATTGATCGTTGGGACGAGTTGGAAGCCTCTTTCAGAGACGTTGAAGCGTTTCGCAAAGATGGTGAATATTACTTTGTGCCCGTTGACTGGGGCAACACGGCTGTCACCTATCACACCGAACACCTTAACGACGCAGATGTGGCCTCGCTTCAGGCCTTTGTAGACCCCAAACATGCCGGCCGGATCTCCATTGGCGACAATGTTGACGACGCCTATGCGCTTGGCTTTTTGGCTACGGGTGTCAAGGATTGGACCAACGCAACTGACGAAGAGTTTCAGGCTGCCTCAGCCTTCCTTCGGGAAGTGCACAAAAATGTTCGCACTTACTGGGCAGACGGCGCATCGCTCGCACAATTGATGCAAAGCGGCGAGGTTTATCTTTCCTGGGCGTGGAATGAAACCTTCTCGACAATGAGTTACGAGGGCCATCCCATCGCAATGAAGCGCGACACTCAGGAAGGCAGCTCAAGCTGGGTTTGCGGATATACCAAACTTGCCGACGGCCCCGGCTCTGACGACAAGTTCTATGATTTCATCAACGCATGGCTGGAACCAGCCACCGCGAATTACATCGTAAACGCATGGGGCTACGGCCACGGCAATGCGGTGGCGATGGGTGAGATGAGCGCCGAAGATCTGGCTGCTGTTGGACTGGAGACAAGCGACAATCTTCGCGCCAACACGCTTTGGCAGTCTCCGGTTCCATCTGAGTTGCGTGAAAAAATGATTGCAGAGTTCGAGTTGATAAAAGCTGGATTCTAAACCGGCTGTTTGTTACCAACTCAAAAGCCCCGGCATTGTCCGGGGCTTTTTTCGTTTAAGCGGCCTGTTTCAAGAACAAAACGCCAGTCAATCGCTGTCAAACAACACTAATGACTCCGCCCCCCAACCGATCCTAACCTTACTGCCCGGCTTGGCGATCGAGCGCCCCGCGGTATTGCGCATAGAGATCGTCACCGGATCGGCCTGTCCCTGCAGCTGAACGCTGTAATAAGTCATGTCGCCGTAATAGGATGTGCCGGCAATTTCACCCTCGACCGTCTGCTCAAAAGTTTCCGCATCGTCAAATGCGATGGTCAGCATTTCAGGCCGCACACCAACTGACCGGACCCTGTCCAGATCCAATTCCGGCGCCAGACCAGACCGTGAAATTTCAATGTCACCCAATGCCGGAATGTTCAGGCGGATAATATCCCCCTTAACCGCTTTGATCCGGGCCTCCAGAAAATTCATAACGCCAATAAAAGAGGCAACGCGTTTGCTCGCCGGGCGACGATACAGGTCTTCGGGTGACGCCAGTTGTGCAATTTCACCCTCAAACATTACAGCAATCCGGTCCGACATGATCAGCGCTTCTTCCTGATCATGTGTGACCAGAATAAAGGTGATGCCCAGCGACTGCTGCAATTCCCGCAGTTCGACCTGCATCTGATCCCGCAGCTTCTTGTCAAGCGCCGACAGCGGCTCGTCCAGCAGCACGACCTTGGGCCGCATTACCAATGCCCGTGCCAGCGCAACCCGTTGCCTCTGGCCCCCTGAAAGCTCATGCGCAGCCCGGTCCGCATACCCGGCCAGATCCACCATTGCGAGGGCCCTGCTTACTTCTGTCGCGATCTCTGCCTTGGGCACCTTTCTGGTCACCAGACCATAGCCCACATTCTCAGCCACGTTCAGATGAGGGAAAATCGCGTAGCTCTGGAAAACCATATTGGTGGGCCGTTGATTGGCCGATATCCCCTCCATCGGCTTGCCATCAATCGCGATTCCACCTGACGTGGGCGTCTCGAACCCCGCGATCATCCGCAGCAATGTCGTCTTGCCACATCCCGATGGCCCCAACAGGGAAAAGAACTCCCCCTCGCGTATCGTAGCATTGATCCCGCGCAGCGCATGATAAGACCCGAAAAACTTGGACAGGTCGGTCAGCGCGATTATGTCTTTTTGCATCTCTTCGCCCATGGTCAGACAAACCCTCCTGCAGCGGCGGCATCCCGACCCTGACGCCTTGCACTGCGTCTCCTGAACCACTCGGCCAGGATCAACAGCAAGATCGACAACGTCAGCAATATCGTGCCAAGCGCCATCACCGATGGCAGTTTGGTCGGGAACCGTAGCTGGCTCCAGATGTAAACCGGAAGCGTCACATCCGTTCCGGTCAGGAAAAACGCAATGATGAATTCATCAAGCGAAATGGTAAACGTGATCAGCAGGCTGGAAATTACCCCTGGCATCACCAGCGGCAGCGTGACCCGCCGAAACGTCCCCCACTTGCTTTCGCCAAGGTCAAATGACGCCTCTTCCAGGCTTTGATCCAACCCCGCAAAGGCAGAACTCAGAATAGCAATCGAGAACGGCGTGCAAATCAGCACATGGCCAGCAATCACCGTCCAGAGTGACAGGGACATGCCCAACTGTACCAGCATCACCAGCAGGGCAACCGCCACGATGATTTCCGGCAAGACCAATGGCAACATGATGAAACCAATGATCCCGGATTTGAATGGAAAACGATACCGCGCCCCCGCGCGCGCCGCACACGCACCAAAAATTGTGCTTAACACGGCGGTTGAAATAGCCACGATTGCACTGTTTCGCACAGCTCCGTGCAGCGCCTCGGTCGTCCAAAGCACATCAAACCATTTGGTGGTAAACCCGCTCAGCGGAAAGGCCACAACTGTTGCATCATTGAACGCAAACAGCGGCAACAATATCACCGGAAGATACAGGAACAGCATGTAGGACACGGCATAGACGGTCAGCCATTTCACCGCCATCAAACTGCGCAAACGGGCCACCATCACTTCACCTTCCCGCCAAAACGGTTGCCAATCAGGTATATCCCCAGACTGATCAGCGCGACGATGAACATCGAAGAAATCGCAAGTGCAGCACCAAGCGGCGCATTATTGGCTTTACCAAACTGGATCTGGATCATGTTTGCGATCATCAACCCGTCGGTCCCCCCCACCAGTTTGGGGGTGATGAAATCACCAACGGTTGGGATGAAGACGATCAACGTCGCTGCAATGATCCCTGGCATTGCCAACGGCAAAGTGATCCGCCGGAACCGTCGGAATGCCCCGTCGCCCAGATCTTCTGCCGCTTCAAGTAGCGATCGGTCAATTTTCTCTAACGCAACGAAGATGGGCAAGATGGCGAACGGCGCCCATGCATGCGCCAGGGTCAGAACAACAGCGTTGGCATTATAAAGGATAAAGGTCAGCGGCTCATCAATCAGCCCCACCTGCATTAACACGCTGTTCAAAACACCATTAAAGCCCAGGATCACCTTCCATAAAAACACACGCAACAGATAGCTGGTCCAGAACGGCACCGTGATTAGAAACAACCACAGTGCCTTACGCTGTTTAACATGGAACGAAATATAATAGGCGATTGGAAAGGCGGTCAAAACAGTGACCAGTGTAACCAGAAGCGAAATCCTCAAAGAACGCGATATCAGCACCTGGTATATCGGCTTGGTCCATGCCTCGTGGTAATTCGCAATCGTCAGTGTTTTGTCGATATCAAGGTAGTTCTGCGTCCAGAAACTGAAAGTCACGACAAGAACCAAAGGCGCGGCCAGCATTAAGAGCGTATAAAACAATGTCGGACTGATCAGGGTCAGGCCCTGCCGGTCCTCTTTTGTCAGCCTGCGGATCAAGTGTTCGCCTCGATAGGCGCATTGTGGGTCAACACGAAATGATTATTCAACATATCAGATTGCCCCTGTTTTTTCTTCATTCAATAGTGCTTTGTTCACTTCTGCAAGCATACCGCTATCAGGTTCATCCCCTTTCAGAACCGGAAACAGTTGCCGCAGCTCTTCATGATAGCCGTGCACACCATATTCCAGATCAGACAGGATTATTCCGTCATAACCGCTCGAAAACGCAGCTTCCCACGTCCATTCAATCAGTTGTTCATCTTCTTTGCTGGTGATCCGATCAATACGCATACTCAGATAACGCGCCAACCGCATACGCCGATCTTCATCCGCATGACGATAGCTTGTGCTGCGTTGAATGGTTTTTCCAACTTCTACAGGAAACTCCTGATAGAAAATTGAGGAATCCGGATAAAACCCAAAGACCAGATTTGGAAACACACCAATATATAGCCATGCAGATTTGTGCTCGGAATCCAATCTGTCCGGCGCCTGAAGAATATTTTTGTAATTCCGCACGCTCCAAAGCCGCTCACCGCCCTCGCGGAACGCGCCGAGCGATCTGGCCGTTCCATCCTGCCAGGGACCATCAGAATAATTGCTGCCGAACAGATCATGCAGACCCGGGTGGGCAAGCGGAACATGGTAACCCTCATTGTCCACGTCACGGACGCATTTCCAGTTCGCCTTGACTTCGGTGGCGTCAAACCCCTCACCTGAGGGCGTATACTCCGAAAGCTTGTATTGCTGCAGCTCTTCGTCAAACCGCTCCATGATCTTTGACATGGATGGCTGTGGCCCCGGCAAAAAGCGGACAAAAACGAACCCCTGCCAGATATCCATATCAATCGATTTAAGCCCGAATTCATTCGCGTCCAATGGCGGGAAACTTTTGGGCTGTGCCGCACCACGCAATGTTCCATCCAGATTATAAACCCAGCCATGAAACGGGCAAATAATGGATGCCTTACAATTTCCATGACTTTCGGCCACAACCCGCGATCCGCGATGCCGGCACAGATTGTGAAAAGCGCGAACTTCGCCATCCTGCCCGCGCAGCACCAGCGCCCGCTCACCAACAACATCCAGAGTGATGAAATCGCCCGAATTGGGGATGTCATTTACGTGGCATACCAATTGCCAATGTCGTCGAAACAGGAAATCCTTTTCTGCCTCCAGCATTTCTTCGCTGAAAAAACTCCACGCGGGCAAACCGCTCCTATCCCAGTCATTGGGGGCGTCTGATTGATAATTCATATTTGGCATTCTTGGTCTCTGTTTCCGTTCAATTTGCTTAAGCGCTCAAATAAACTTTGTCCAACAGAAAGTGATGGAGTTGCGACATTGAAGGGAAGTAAAGTGCAATTTCCTGCAATTTCATTGGGGTTTTGACGATAAACTCGGTCCGATGGAGAATTGAAAAACCCGCACCAAATTTGCAGAGTGTACAAATACCCCAGACCGGGTAAACCGAACGAAGGTTATTCCGGCACGGCATTGAAAACAAACAATGCCTCGCCTTCAATCTGGTAATCGTTAATCAATTGCTTTGCCCGGTCAGAGACCAACCATTCCTCCAGCTGAACCGCCAAATTGTGATTTACATGCGAATGTTTATCCGGGCTCACAGGCAGATAAGAATATTGGTTAAACAGCATCTGATCACCTGAAAAGAGCAGCGCCAATTCACCCTTGTTTTTGAAGTTCAGCCAGCTTGCCCTGTCGGATAAGATGTAGGCATTCATTGCACTGGCGATGTTCAAAGCCCCACCCATCCCCGCACCTACCGCGCGATACCAGGACTCAAAATCCGCCGGATTGTAGCCTGTTAAGGCCCAGATATTTAGCTCCTTTTTGTGGGTTCCGCTTTCATCACCACGGCTAACGAAGGTTGCCTTTTTCCCTGCAATAACCTGAAACGCACAGACTGCACTCTGTGAATTTGCGATGCCTGCCGGATCAGATTGAGGGCCCAAAAGGACAAAGTCATTATACATTATTTCGCGTCGATGAGTGCCAGAACCGTCCTCAACGAAGGCATTCTCTGCCGTACGCGAATGCACCAATATCGCATCTACGTCACCGGCTTGCCCAAGGCGTATTGCCTGCCCAGTTCCAACTACCAGCAACTGAACGCGAATTCCGGTATCAGCCTCAATCGCTGGCAATAGAATGTCTGCGAGGCCAGAGTTGTGAAAGGAAGTGGTCACAGCAAGCTTCATATCCTGCGCCCACGCATTCACCATAAAAAGTAATGTAAACAATGCACCTAACAGAATTCTCATTCTACAATGTCCCCCCGCAAAAAGGCGCGCGCCTGTGCAGTCTCCGGCGCTTCGAAAAACGCGCCGGCCGCGCGAAACTCAAGAAGTTTTCCATCAAGCACAAAAATCACCTCGTCACCCAGGCGCTTCGCCTGCCCCATATTATGCGTAGACATCATAATACGCGTGCCAGCATTCGATGCACTAATCAGGATTTCCTCGATCTCACGTGTTGCACGCCCATCGAGTGACGAACAGGGTTCGTCAAGGAACAAGACTTCGGGCTCTCTTATCAAAGCGCGTGCCAGGGCAAGCTTTTGCCTTTCGCCCCCCGACAAGATCCTGGCCGGTTGCATAAATGCATGTTCAATTCCAACACGCTCAGCCCATTCCGCTGCTTTTTCGCGGGCTTCGCTCTTTGCAACTCCCAACAAAATCAACGGATAGGTTAAGTTATCCCGAACTGATCGGCGCAGCAGCTTAGGGGTTTGAAATACAAACCCCTGCTTTTTCCGCGCCTCATCCAAGGGGCAGGCCCACCGGACATCGCCACCGCTAAGTCGCAAAGTTCCGTGCAAAACAGATAACAGGCTCGTCTTACCGGACCCATTTGGGCCGACAACCATCGTAACCCCGGCCCCTTCCAGTTTCAGGTCAACCGGCCCGATCAGGTGCTTACCTCTGCGGCGCACCATCGCGCCTTCGGCGACTAAAGGTAACAATCCCATCACCAACGCCCCTCAGTCTCGGTTCTGGTCAGCCAGTGAATTGCTATGTTCACCATGATCGCCAACGCGATCAGTACAAAGCCGAGTGCGAGCGCCAGTGCGAAATCGCCTTTGCCGGTTTCCAAAGCGATGGCCGTCGTCAACACTCTTGTAGCGTGATCAATATTGCCACCCACGATCATAATCGCACCAACTTCGCCAATTGCCCGCCCAAAACCGGCAAGTGCAGCAGTCAGAAGCGCGCGGCGACCATCCCAGATCAATGTCACGATCCGCTGCCGTTGTGTTGTGTTCAAAGAAATCAAAAGATCATGATAATCCGACCAAAGCTCTCGCAGCGACTGGTGCGCGATCGACGCGATCAACGGTAATATGATGATAACCTGCGCAATGATCATCGCTGTTGGCGTAAAGAGCAATCCCATCACGCCAAACGGACCAGAGCGCGATAACAATATGTATACGATCAGGCCAACAACAACCGGTGGCAACCCCATCAAAGCATTCAGAATTGCGATGACGGCGCGCCTGGCCCGAAATCGCCGCACAACCAGCAAAGCAGCCAAAGGCAACGCAATCACAGAGGCGATCACGACGGCGGTTAGTGTCACTCTGAAGGACAAGAATGTGATTTCAACAAGATCAGGATCAAGCGCTAAAAGCATGCGGAACGCATGCAGCAGACCTTCCCATATATCAGTCATAACTTGACCCGGTCCCCATCCATCGAAACCCGCTTCATCATCGTGATCACATTTAATTCCAAGCTTAAACCCAGATTGGCGATGTTCTGAAGGATGAAGTAAAATTGTCCAGCCCAAAATGAGCGCGTGGCTGGTTTGCCAACCTGAGTGACGTTTTTATTGGGTGTTCTGACTCACGTACTTCAATATCAACATCGGTGATCTTGGCATTCCAATCGCAAACAAAACCGGTTGGATAAATCCCATACTTGCCCCCGTCGAATTCAGCTACAGTGTGCACTTTAGAGCCTGTCGAAAACAGCGTTTCATTTTAGAGAAGGGCACCACATGAAAATCTCAAATATCAGTGTGCATCAGGTGAGCCTTCCGATGAAAGAAGGGTCATATTCGTGGTCTAATCAAAGCTTTGAGGCATTTGACAGCACAGTTGTTCACATCGAAACAGATGAAGGCATCAGCGGCGTTGGTGAAATTTGCCCGCTTGGTCCCGCTTACTTGCCCGCATTTGCGGAAGGCGCACGCACAGGCATTGCAAAGATTTCCAAGGGTTTGATCGGCCATGACCCGTGCCAGATTGGAAACATCAATATTCTGATGGACAGGCTGTTAAAGGGTCATCCTTACATCAAATCAGCAATCGACATCGCCTGTTATGACATTTTCGGCAAAGCGGCGGGACAACCAGTTTGCAATCTTCTTGGCGGACGGCTGCAAGATGCGGTTCGATTGTTCAAGGTAGTGTCCCGCGACGAGCCCGAAAAGATGGCCGAAAGGCTCGTCATGTATCAGGAACAGGGGTTTCAACAGTTCCAGATGAAAGTCGGCTCAGATCCCGATGTTGACATACAGCGCATCCGTTTGGTGGCAGCCCAGCTAAAACAAGGGAACAAGCTGGGCGCGGATGCCAATTGCGGCTGGCGACAACACGATGCGGTGCGGATCGTGTCGGCTGTCTCTGACATGGCACTCTACATTGAACAGCCCTGCGAAACCTATGAGGAATGCCGGGTTGTGCGTGATCATTCACCGCATCCTATGATTCTGGATGAATGTATGGACAGTTTGCAAGCGGTCCTGCGTGGTCATCAGGAACGGGCAATGGATGTCATCAACCTCAAAATCAGTCGTATGGGGGGCCTCACTAAATCCCGCCTGATCCGGGATGTCTGTGTATCGCTTGGCATCGTAATGACAATTGAAGACACTTGGGGTGGTGAAATTGCAGACGCCGCAATTGCACATCTTGCTCATTCAACACCTGCAGATTTTCATTTCCAGTCGTCGGCTTTTCACGAATATGCCACGCATTCAATCGCGTCTGGCGGACCCGTCATCAAAGATGGGTTCATGATTGCCTCTGACAAACCCGGGCTTGGGGTCGAGCCCGATTGGGATCTGATAGGAGCGCCAGTCTCATCGGTCAGCGGCTAGGCGCCTGCCCAAAACAAGTGTGTGAATCCAATCATCGCGGCTAATGATTGGTTACGCCGCTTTCTTTTCCGATTGCCCAAGCTCCTTCAGAGGCCGAAACCCCTTTGTTTCGCTTACCGCATCCACCCAACGGTGAATTGCCGGGTAATCGATCATTGATAGCCCTGCTTCTTCCAAAACATGTACGTAACCGAAAAAAGCAATATCCGCGATCGAATATCCGCTGAACAGCATGTAGTCACGATCAGCCAAATGTGCCTCCAGTCGGAACAGTCCACTTTCCGCGGCGTCCTGCCAGATAGCGATGTCACTCGCCCTTGCCTGTTTCTGTTCCGGCAAAATGGTTGTGAAAAACCGCGCCGGAGAAATGAATGGCTCAAGTTTCGCCTGTTCAAAAAACATCCATTGCATCGCCTCAGCGCGTTCCGTTCGGTCTTCAGGTATCAAATGGCTACCCTCCGCAAGATACCAAAGCATCGCATTGCTTTCTCCGATCCCCAGTCCGGTTTCAGTCTCCAGATAGGGCACCACGCCAAGCGGATTGATTTCCAAATAGCCAGGCGACTTCTGTTCACCTTTCAACACATCAATCAGATTAAGCTCGAATGGCTGTCCAAGCTGATGCATCACCAACCACGGCTTGAAACAATTGCCCGAACCAAGGCACGCATAAAGTTTAATCACAAGAGACCCTCTCACTCGTTTACAGAGGCTCCTGATTAGCTGGCAAAATTGAAGCCCCTACTAATCTGGCCAAACTTTGAACCTAAAATTTTCGCAGTCTTGTGCCGAACTCCACACACATTACGGGACTGGCCTAAAATCGTGACCGTCCGCTTGTTCGCCGCTCCAGCTTTCCTGCAAATTTCGCCGAAATTTTCCAACCAGAAATTCAGAGATTTCTGGTTGGCGAGAATCGCTAAACGTTTAACTAAATTTTAACGGCCACCCCTTATTTTCCCTTGGTTAACGGAGGATTAACAAACAGTTCGCATCTAAGGCACTGCCCATCAGATGCGGGAAAGGTCGGTGGGTTTTATGTTGGATTATTCTGAAGTCGGTCTGTTGCCGGCGATGTTTGATCAGCCAATTTCGGAGCAGATTTGGCAGTCAAAGTACCAGTACAAAACTGAAGGTAACATAGTTGATCAAACGGTCAGCGACACGTGGTTGCGCGTAGCGAACAACCTGTCACACCGCGAATGCAACAGGGACCGAAACGATGTCTCTCAGCAATTCTATGAAGCCATGCAAGGGTTCAAACTTTTACCTGCAGGTCGTATTCTCGCCGGCTGCGGGACCAAACGCAACGTGACCCTTTGCAACACCTTTGTCATGCGCACGATACCTGACTCTGTCGAAGGCATAATGGATACGATCAAAGATGCTGCTTTGACCATGAAAATGGGCGGTGGGCTGGGCTTCGACTTTTCTACGCTGCGCCCCAAGGGAACCCTGGTTCGCGGCCTCGACTGCCCCGCGGCAGGTCCCCTTGCCGCGATGGATATCTGTGATGCGGTCTGTAAAATGCTCGTCACCGGAATGGGGCGCGGGGCGATGATGGCCACCATGCGGTGCGATCATCCAGACATCGAGGAGTTCATTTCGGCCAAGTCAGATCCCTCGCGTTTGAGAAATTTCAACATGTCTGTTCTGATCACAGACCGCTTCATGAACGCCGTAGAGAAGAATTTGGATTGGGGGCTGGTATGGAACGGCTCTGTTATCCGGCGAATTCGGGCGCGCGCTTTGTGGAACAGGATCATGCAGCAAAACTATGATTCTGCCGAGCCTGGGGTGCTGTTCATCGACCGCATCAATGCAGCAAACCCTCTAAACTATCTGGAAGAGCTTTCGGCCACAAACTCATGTGCAGAGCAACCATTGCCACCTAATGGAACATGCGCGCTGGCCTCTATCAATCTTGCAAAACTGGTTGCTGAACCGTTTGGACAGAACGCAAAACTTGATCTTGGAGAATTGCGCAGACTGACAGGTGTGGCGGTACGGATGTTGGACAATACAATCGACCTGTCTCAGTTCGCGGTAGAGGAGCAGAAGCACGAAACACAGTCCAAAAGACGGATCGGCGTTGGTGTGACAGGTGTCGCGGATGCTCTCATAATGCTTGGCGTGCGCTACGGCTCGTCCGAGGGCGAGCGCCTGTTCGAGTCGTGGATGCAGGCGCTTCAGAACGCGGCGTATCTTGCATCGGCCCATCTTGCAGCAGTTCGTGGTTGTTTTCCGGCTTTTGACCGCCGCGAACACCAAAAACAACCCGCGATACAGGCGCTTGACCCGCATGTGCGAATGGCGATTGCCAAACATGGTCTGCGTAATGGCGTCCTGACAACAATCGCACCCACGGGTACGACATCCATGTATGGCGGCAATGTATCGTCAGGAATTGAGCCCGTATTCGCAACGTCTTACAAGCGCAAGATTACCAATCCAGACGGCACTAAGTCCGAGGAGGTGGTGGAAGATTACGCAGTCTGGCTATACCGTCAGATGTTTGGATCAAAGATGCCTTTGACGGACGCGTTTGTTACGGCACAGGATCTGCGGCCTGAGGATCATGTGCGAATGCAGGCCGCAGCGCAAAGGTGGGTCGACAGCGGCATTTCGAAAACCGTGAACTGCCCCGAGGATATTCCTTTCGACACCTTCAGCAATGTCTACAAAATGGCATATGAATCCGGCTGCAAGGGATGCACTACCTATCGCCCTAATGCTGTAACCGGGTCGGTCCTGTCGACATGAGGCAGAATACAAACGTTGGATGGGTTCGTCGCTATTTTGGCAGCCTTGCACGAAATGCAGAAAAGCAACGCTCCAAAGACGAGGACGCATTGCAGTTGGACGAATCCAATGCCCTGTCTTCTGCGGGTGGCGGGTGGGCTCCCACACACCAGCATCGAAAGGGTGGCCTTTACCGTGTTTTGGGTAAAGGCACACTGGAATCTGATCGAACGGGTATGGTGATCTACGACGATGAGGCAGGCACAATTTGGCTCCGGCCGGTTGCGGAGTTTGAAGACGGCCGTTTCCACTCTATCGATGGTATGCTCAAAGGCGTTGCATAGATCTTTGCAGTCCTGGAGGTCGCAGTGTTTTCAGTGAAACTCAGCGATGTATTGAGGAACACGAAGTTACATTGTTCTTTAGGACTTTGAGGCCTTGTCAGTAAATTCGAGGAATTTTTCCAACGTCTCGTCGCTCACATGATGCTCGATCCCTTCCGCATCATGCTCCGCTATCTCTCGTGGCACACCTAGAGTGATCAATAAATCCACCACGATCCGGTGTCGTTTTCGGCAAGCCTCAGCAAGGTGTTGGCCAGCGTCCGTCAACTGAATGGCGCGATAGGGTTCGTGCAGAATCAATCCTTCACGCTTCAAGCGCACTAAATTTTTGCTGACCGTCGGTTGTGCAACGCCCAGCCGTTCAGCAATTTCAACTGGGCGAGCTGACCCGCTGAGATCAATCAATTCCGCAATCAATTCGATATAATCTTCAACAATTTCACTTTGATGCGCTGTACGCACAGCTTCAAACCCACTGGCCTGCGCATCCACCGTACGAACCGGCTTCTTTGAAAATTGTTCAGTCATCAAGAGTTCACAAGTTCGTAAAAAGATTATCAATCTTGTATGCCGTGCTTTTCTGGTCTTGACAACTTATTAGCTGTAGCTACAAAAGTTAGCCTGTGCTAATATTTATAGACAAGCCTATGAAACACCTTTTTTTCAGTCTGATCCTCTGCCTGTTCCCAATTGCCGTGAATGCCACAGCAATTGAACAAGCCCCGTGGGAGCCGCGGGCAGCGGCCTACAGGCTGACCTTGTTCCTGGGCAATCTCAACCCAACCCCTTGGGACAAACTGGAATCAAGCTGGACCGCGCCTGTTCCCGGTAGCGCCTTGCCGGTTTCAGCATTGTCGCGTGTGACTGAAGTCGAATCTGCAGATATAAGAGAGGCACTCCGCACCAAGGACCGGCAGGCGTTGTTCGAGGCGTCTACGACAGCGATTTCTGGTGGCATACTACGCCATCTTGATGCCGCAGAAACTGCACTTGGCACATCTTCAGGCGCAGAACCAGAGATAGCCATAGCAGAAGCGCTGTTTCGTGCGTTCGAAGATGGAATAGCAGCAGCCGACGCCAGTGCAGCAAAAGAAATCGGTCGGGCCTGGCTGGTCCTGAATTCTTCAGTTGGAAGTGCGGGTCTTCTCGGAAATGGCATTGAGGACCCAAACACCATCGCCTTTGCGGAAGCCAAATCGACGATCTCTGATTATGTCGAACAAAACTACCTTCTCGCTGAATTTACGCCTCGGTCCAAGCTGACCCCGATCCCAGAATCCATCTTTGTGAGTGGTGTTCAGGTCGACCTTCCTGCCACTTTGCCACCGGGCAGCGATATTGCAGACCAGCGAGAGTTCCCCCGCCTTGTGCTTCAATTTGAAGAGGCTGGCGAGGATGAGGCCAACTTGCCACTGGTGGCCTATGGCGACATGCTGTTTGACAGTCCCGAAATTTTTGGCGGGCCAGCACAGGAGTTAGGCATCACCTGCTCCACCTGCCACAACCGCTCTGACGTGAACCGTGATTTCTTTATTCCGGGTCTTAGCCACAGGCCCGGTGGCATGGATGTCGACAGCGCATTTTTCAATCCGATGTTCAACGACAGAACCGATGATCATCTTGATACCCCTTCGATGCGCGGCATCCGGTTTACGGCGCCCTATGGTCGCGACGGGCGCGAGCCGAGCTTGCGCCGTTTTGTGCGCAATGTAATCGTCACTGAATTTGCAGGTAAAGAGCCAACACCGTTTCAGCTAGACGCTATGGTCGCCTACATCCGACAGTTCGACTTCTTGCCAAACCCCAAAATTGACCGGGCAGGCCTGCTAACTGACCTCGCGTCTGATGCAGCCAAGCGAGGAGAGGTGTTGTTCAACACCAAATTCGCCGGGCTTGATGATAAATCCTGTGCCAGCTGTCATACGCCGTCCCGCCATTTCAGGGATGGAAAAACTTATGACATTGGCACAGCAGAGCCTCCATTCCCCGGTGGAACGCCTACGGCCTTTGAAACCCCTACCCTGCGCAACGTCAACTTTACCGCCCCCTACATGCATGACGGTTCGTTACCAACACTCGCAAGCGTGGTGGATTGGTTTGATTCCACCAAAAACCTGGGGTTGAACGCGGATCAACGCGCTGACCTGACCGCTTACATACTCGCGGTCGGTGATGGAGAGGAGCCGTATCAGCACTTTGAAGGCACAGACAGCGTGTTCCGCCTGTCCTGGGAAGAGCTGACAACATTTGCGTCGACACTCGATACATTGTTGCCAGCCCAAGATGCCGAGAATATCGCTCTGCTGGTTGCAACTGTTGCCCCTGATCTGGCTGCAGACGCCTCTGCCATGACAAATCAGGCCGCAAAACCAGATGTGTATGAGTTTGCGGCTATCCTGCGTGCGGTAGGCGTTGCCAGTGCGGCTGGTGACTGGCATGAAGCCAACCGTCAATGGAATGCATTTAAAATTCGCCAGGCCGAAATTGACGAGAGGATGTTCTGATGCTGAACCGGCGTCTGTTTATGGCTGCAGCCTGTGCCACCTTGGCATTGCCCTCTTCTGGTTTCGCCGCACAAGGGCTGAAACTTGCATTTATTCCCCAGGAAAATCCGGAAAAATTGCTTGGGGACATCAAGATCGTAACCGGCTGGCTAACGGAACAACTGGGGGTGCCCGTCACAGGTTTTGTTACCTTTGACCATGCTGCGGCCGTCGAGGCGCTGCGCAATGGCGATGCTGACATCTCTTTTATGGGTGCCCTGCCTTTTGTGCTGGCCGAAGACCAGATTGGCGCGATCCCGCTCTTGTCCGAGGTGTATCGTGGCCAACCCAGTTATGCGGGCCGTGTCTTTGTACGGCGCGATAGCGGGATCAAAACGCTTGCCGACCTAAAGGGGCTTGATATTGCATTTGCCGATCCTGTTTCTGAATCCGGTTATCTATATCCACTGGATCTGTTCGTTCGCGACGGGTTAATTGCAGACGCACCTGACGCAGATAATTTTTTTGGTCAGAAATTTTTTGCCGGTGGATATCAGCAGGCCATGCAGGCGATGGCCAATGGCCTTGTGGATGCCGCAGGGGCAAGCCAATACGCTGATCTTTTGCTTACTCCTGAACAGCAAGCAGAGGTGGTAGTGCTTGCGGAATCTGAACAAATTCCGAGCCACGCTATCATTGCTCGTCCGGGAATAGATGCCGATCTGCAATCCCGGTTCACACTTGCCATGCTTCGCCTGAACGACGCGGAAAACCGCCATTTACTGGCCTATTTGTACGGACCAGACGGTTACGTCGCGACGGATCCGGCTGTTTATGAGGGCGTGCGCGCAACAGCGCGGCGTTATGGGTACTTGAAATGAGCGCCACTGTCGCCCTGTCCAACATCTCGCATCAGTTTGATGGCATTGCCGCGCTTCAGGATGTCTCTCTGACCGTCAAACCCGGGGAAATCGTTGTTCTTCTGGGCGCGTCAGGGGCAGGCAAGTCTACACTCCTTTCATTGCTGGATGGCCGGTTGGATGAGTGGCAGGGACAAGCCGAAGTTCTGGGCAGCAAATTATCCGAAGGTACGGCACCAACGCGGCAGAAGCGGACCGAAGTTGGCTTTATCTTTCAAGAATTCGCGCTTGTTGACCGGCTGAGCGTCTATCAGAACGTGATGAACGGGCGTTTGGGGCATATGCGGGTTTGGCAATCTCTTTGGGGTCGGTTCGATGAGCGCGACCACATGGCGGTTTCTGCGGCCCTTCGCGATACCGGGCTGGCCGATCTGGCGCGCCGCCGCACGGATCAGATTTCCGGCGGTCAGCGTCAGCGCGTCGCCATCGCGCGTTGCCTGGCGCAGGAGCCAAAGCTGATACTGGCCGATGAACCGGTGAGTAATCTGGATCCGGCGCATGCCGAAAAGATCCTCGCATTGATCACGGGGCAAGCCCGCAAACGCGGGATCGGGGTGATTTTCAGCTCACACCAACCAGAGCTTTCACAGCGGTTTGCGGACCGGATTGTGGGGCTGAGACAGGGTGAAATCCTGTTTGATTCCCCGGCCGGGCAGATCACTCAGGACCATATAAAACAGCTATATTATGGCGATACACCCGGCGGTGGGTTGCGTGTTGTAAGCTGATGTCACGGATTGTTATCTGGGTTTCGCTTGCTGTGGCAATTCTGTGGTCTTTGACCACTGCGGATATCGGGTTGGGTAAGCTTCCGGGGGCCGGCGTCAGGCTTGCTGATTTTCTAGGCCGGATGCTGCCCCCCGATCTGTCAATCTGGCCGGAAGTGCTGAATGGCCTTGCCGAGACTTTGCGCATTGCAATCCTCGGCACTTTGTTCTCTGTGATCCTGTCCAGCGGGCTGGCGGTGCTGGCCTCTGAAAACCTTATGCCACCGGCAATATGGCGCCCGGTGCGGGCGGTTTTGGCTGTGATCAGGGCCATTCCATTGATCCTTGTGGCGATGCTTATGGTCGGCGCCGTGGGCCTTGGCCCTCTGCCCGGAATTCTGGCGGTAACTTTCCATGCCACTGGAATGCTTGCTAAATTTTACGCGGAAGCCATCGACAACGTGGCCTCTGCTCCGGTTGCAGCGCTTGAAAGTGCAGGGGCCAATACGGTGCAGCGCCTGCGGTGGGCGATCTGGCCGCAGATGGCGCCGGTGGTGTTGCGCGACACGGTGTTTCGCTTTGAACTGAACCTGCGCGAAAGCCTGATCCTCGGCATTGTCGGGGCAGGTGGTATCGGCCTTTATATACAGACCTATGTGCGGTCTTTTCAGTATGAAAAGGCGGCGACCGTGACTTTGGCGATCATTGTTCTGGTGTTGTTGTCAGAGCTGATCAATGGGGCACTGCGCAAGCGATTCAGCTGACAAAAGCCCGCGTCTTGAATGTACATGCGAGATCATCCAGTCGAGAGGACCACCAACCTTAAGCACCTTTAAAGTTCACGCGGCTTTCGTGTTCCAGCGCATCATCGGTCTGCAGTTCTTCTTCTTCCGCCTCGGCAACTAGCTTTTCTTTGGCTTTCTGACGCAGCCGGCCGTACTGACCGACACCGATCGCAGATAGGATGATCAACCCACCGGGAATGAGCCCCGGACCGGGGTCTTCCCCCAGAAGAAGCATCGCGATGACCAATGCGGCGAGCGGCGAAAAAGACGTGGCGAGTGACACATCTCCGGAACGGGCGTGTTTCAGACCGAGGTTCCAGGAAAACTGGCCGATGATGATGACTATGATCGCATAGACCCAAACCCATTTCAGGACAACCGGTTCAAACACATCCTGAAAATGGTTCGGGCCGTAGAGATACAGAGCCAGGAAATAATAGATAACCGTGCCCAGCACCGTCCGGTAGATCGAGAAAATGCCAAGCGGAATACCTTTAAGACCCAGACGAGTCACGATTGTCCCGGCGATAAAGGACAGCGTGGCAAAGACCGTTGCAATCTCTCCCTTACCAAAGGAAAACGCAGCTTCACCATTCATTAAGATCATTACAACGGCACCTACGAGCGCAATCAATCCGGCGGCAAAGGCCCATAGATCCAGCTTTTCCTTGAGCACAAAGAACGCCGCCAATAGGAAGATCGGCGGCTCGATCCGCCCGATCAACACCACGTTGGTGACGGTCGTATAGTCAAGCGCAATGAAAAACAGTGCCGGTGTGACCGCCGATGACAGAACCGCTGAAAGCGTCAGAACCCCCCAATCCTTGCGTGTCAGTTTCACCAGATTTGCCCGGTTCCAGTCTTTGTGGAACATGAACACCATCGGCACCAGAGAGATCAAAGAACCCAGAAACAAAAGATTGCACAGAGAAATCGCGTTACGCCCCATCACCGGGTATTCGCGGCCAATTTCAGCCAGCAGTGAGACAATGGAGTTTGACGAGGCATAGATAATCACCGCGGCCCAAACCAAACCGGCCCCCATCAAAACCTTTGACGGCGCAGCAGCTGTTTCCGTTGTTGATGCGTTGCTCATGACAAACCTCTGGCAATACGTTCCCTCGGTTTATCGGCTATTTCGCGTGAGGCTGGCAAGGTCTTTGCCGTCAACGACTTTTCACGTTGCAGTCATTGCCTGTAGCAATATTTCAAACAGATCAAGCGGTTGTGTAATGGGCACGCGCGCCTATTTCTTGGCGCGCCATGTGTCCAGCCACCGGCGAAGGCGCGACCGGCGGTCGGCAACGGCATCTCCGGCGGCATCAATGCTGTCCTGAATATCTTCGACCACCGGATCAATCCGGTTTTGCCGGAACCGACGCCACAGCCGCCAGAGGCCCAGCACAATCGCGGCAAACACAATCAGGATCAGGATGTTAAGCCAGGGCACCCCCTTGCTGGCATCCGGCTCGCTGACCGGCCAGATCCCCACAGCATTGGGTAGATCGACAGGAATTGATTGCGCCAGCCATAGTGCCGGATGGCGGCCCATTTTGCGTCTTCGGGGGCGGATTTCAGATCGGCAGCCTCGGCCTGAAGATTGGAGGTGTCAAATTTGAAATAGGGCGGCCAGCCCCAGCCGGTATCTTCGTTGCGGTAGACCATCACCCGCCCGCTGGCGCGCACAGTCTGGATGAAAAACACATCTCTGTTTGCGCTGACGTGATCATTGCCGGCATCAGGGCTGGCCCAAAAGATCGAGTTCTCTCCGAAATCTATCCGCTTTTCATAGGTATCGGTCACCCGCACAATATCGGTCTGTGGCAGGGTGTAGTGGAAAATCGCCGCCACAAGCGCCCAGAACAGCACCCAGAATACCCATTTTGCATAGACCATTGCCGTTCCCCTTAGTGGAAGTTCGTCAGGTAAATGATTGCCACGACAATGCACAACGGCACAACATACACCCCCAGGATCAGCTTGCGCCGCAGTGATCCGTCATACTCATCAAGCCCATGTTCAACAAAGGCATCGCGGTCGCCCTCGCGGCCTTCTTCGTCCCATTGGGCGTTCAGCTTGCCACGCCGGACACGGCGCGACCAGATCGACAGGATCACATAGATCACCGTCAGAACAACCAGCCCGATCAGCAACAGCCGTGCCAGTGCAAACATCCCTTACCTCCTTACCGGACCCCAGGGGCCGACACGCGCGACCATTTCGTCCAAATCCGGTTTTTCCGTCTCCATCGGCGCATCGCGGCCAAACAGTGCCTTGCGCGCCCCCAGCTTGTCCACCTGATATTCGCGCAACAGGAAATCGACCACATATTCCTTCTTGGCCTCTGACCAGGTGCGGTAGCGGTCATAAAACAGCTCTTTGTGGCAGATGAACAGCTGTCGGATATCCTTGGGCGCCAGCTCTGACAGCAGCATGTTGACCAGATCCGCATCCGGATGCGCCGCCGCGCGCAGCGTATAAAAATAGGCCGGATCGTCCGATGCGATGCGCGGCCATTCGCCGCCATCCTCGGCCCATCTGACCAGCTTGCCCAATGTGTGAAACTCGTCTGGCAACTGATCGGAATGTGCCCGTGCCAGCCGCCGCATATCTGCCCGTGACCGGCCGGACAGCGCCACGCCTTCGCCCGCCAGCGCATCGACCAGAATGAAATCCATCTTTTGCCGCAGGATGGCAGAGGCATCGATGCCGCGCGCCTTAACAATCGGTTCGGCCAGATCGTTGTATTCCAGAAACTTGGCGATCCGGTTCCGTTCGGACACATCGAACACATATTTGATCGGCAGCTCGCCCAGATCGCCCTTGTCCCCGGCGGTGATCAGTGCCGGGTGATCCATCCCCTGAAACAGATAGGTGCCGCCAAAATGCGCAGTCCAGAAATTCTGCTGCTCAAAGCTCATGTGTTTGAGCGTGACAGGATTGCGCACAATATCCCCGGTCTCGCCGGCCAGATTGATCATCTCGGCGATCAGCACATCGTCAAACCAGGCATCTTCCTCGCTCAGGAACCGGTCAACCTTTTCATCCAGAACCTGCGCCTGCCGGATGGCGCCATTGGTGGTGTCCGCCTCAACCGTGATGCGGCGGATGTCGAACAGGCGTTGGGGCGAAGACATGTCATAAACTGAGTTCACCAGCTCTCCGGCCACCGCGTCGCGGGTGGTCAGGGCAAAGAGGGCGGCTTCATTCTCCTCGATAAACTTATGCAGAATGCCCCACGAGGTGGAAAATTTCGCCTCCAACAGCGGCGCATTCTTCTGCTCGGCGCTCAACAGGATAAACTGCCGGTTCACGCCCGCGTGGTTTAGGTAAAGCGGATCACCCAGCTCATGCCCGACCTCGGGGGAATAGCCGGAAATGTCGATATAGAAATCGGTGAGCGCGGTCTCTTTGCCGGTCAGATGCTTGAGCGCACGGTTGTACCGCTCGACCAGTGCAGGGCTGGCCACATGCACCAGATTGCCGAACATCAGGCCGGATTTGATGAGGCGTTTCATGCTAAGGTCACTCCCCAATCCACACAAAGGTTTTGGCGCGAAGTGAGATTACTCTTGGCGCTGAACTTATCATGATTTCCAAAGATCTTTGTTTTGCTGCGAAACTATTTCGAATTTTTTGTATGCAAGGCGAGACTGAAGATAGTTTAAATCGCTAGAATAGTTTTTAACTGCTGACTTGATAATGTCTTGTCCGTAGTAAGGTCGAGGTCCATTTATAACTCCTACCAGCTCGAGCGCAGACCCGAAATCGAGAAAATTCATCCCGTTTTTTGTAGACTTGGCAGATGCCCTTTTTAGATCTACAAACAATCTCCACTCTCTCTCGTAACGCCAACCACTCGCTTTTTGGGAGCAAAAGTCGTGGAACTGAGACAAACCGTTCCGCACTGTGGGAAATCGAAACTTTTCTTCAACGCTAGCTCGCTGATTTGAGTAAGTTACTTTACGTAAGTTGTCACTGTTGATGACATCTAAAACCAAACATAGACCGGTGCCGTTGTTCGCGTAGTGAGCCCACATCAATGGTTCTTTCCAATCTTCAGAAAAGCATATTAGCCCGAAACGGGCCGCCATCTCTTCGACCCACTCCTTATGTTTTCGTCGAATTCCATCATAACCAAGCTCAAAAGCTGATAACTCAAATAGGTCATTACACTTCCTAAAATCGCTAATCTTCAGCTTCTTTTCGAGCAAAATTTCCAATACGTGAGTGTGGCCCGTGAAGTAGAAAAGGCGTTTTGTTTTTTTTGATTTGGATTTTAGCCATCGGATATCTACAACCATTTTGTGTACTCACTCCTTCCCCTCCAAATACCGCCGTTTCGCCTCTTCCATCCGCCCCATATCCCGCACGGCATTCTCAATCGCCACCTCGTCGGATTTGTCGGCATAGCGGAATTCTGAATCGGCGTAGCGGTTGATCTCCTGTATCACCATCTCCACCGTGATCGGCTGGCGCAGCTCTTCGATCATCGCTTTCTTCTCATCATACCCCTTGAACAGGAACAGATCGGGTTTCTCCATCCACTCATCGGGTAGTTCAAAATCCATCGCCCGTACCTTGACCGCATCGGTGATGTTCTTGATCGCCCGGCCCGTAAACCGGTCATCCGCCTGTTGGATGCCCTTGAGGTACGTGCCCAGCTTGGCAATCGTATCGAGCTTGCCAATCTCCTGATCCACCTTCTCAAACACCCGCAACAACCCCTCTTCATGTGGGCGCGCATGACTCTCAAACGAGGCCGCAACCGCCTTTTTAATCTCCTGCGCGGCAAACACCGTATGATCGCCCAGCGGAATGTCGTGGTTCTTGCCCATCAGCAGCGACAGGATGTCGATATAATCGTCCCGCGTGATCGGCCCGTCGACCAGAAACCGCGCGCCCGCGCGCTGACGCAGGGCATCGTCGACATTTTCGGGATAGTTGGAGAACATGCCGAACGTGCAATTGCCGCGCACAACCGTGTTTGCCCCGGCAAAGCTCTCCATCAGAACGGCAGTGATCTCCAGCTGCCCGGCCGAGGATTGCCGGTCGCCGCGTTTGCCTGCCAGCTGGTCAATATCGTCAATCGTGCCAAAGCCGATCACGGTGGGGTCAATCACATTGTTGACAAACGCCTTGGCATTCTGGGCCGATTTCCCCTGATAACTGTCGATGCTGTCGGTCGACAGGTTCTGATAGCGGAACGGATAGCCCGCATTCTGGCAGTAATCATTCACCAGCCCCGCCATCATCTGGATCAGCGTGGTTTTCCCCGTCCCCGGCTTGCCATCGCCCATGAAGGTAAAGATAAACCCGCCCAGCTCCGCAAACGGATTGAGCCGCCGGTCGAAATCATAGGCCATCAGCATCTTGGACAGCTTCAGCGCCTGATATTTGGCGATATGGTTGCCGACCACCTCGTGCGGTTTTTTGAACGTCATTGTCAGGGTGGTGGATTTGGCCTTGCTCGCCGCTTCGAACCCGCGAATGGTGAAGTCATCCGCCTCAACCCGCCAGCTGGCACCGGTAAAGGCCCCCAGCCGTCCCGCATTCTGCGCCCGTAGGGCCACCTTTTCCATCAGTTGTTCGGCAAAGGCCGTGACCGTCGCCACCAGCCGCGCGTCATCGCCCGCATGGGCGGCGATGTCCTGATCCAGCTCCCACAACGCGCCGTGCAGGGCCAGCTGGGCATTGTCGGTAAGGACTTCTTCGACCTCGCCCACCTCGACCGACACCTCGCTGCCATGGGGCGCCAGCAGAAACGCCGTCGCGTTGGCGAATACATGGGCCACCGCCAGCGCCTCTGCGCTCAGCAGCTCTGAAAACTCGGTCTTGCGATCTCCGGGCAAAGACCCCGCCAGATTAGCACGCCGCAGATCGGAGAGCCCGGTTGCCTCGGAAAAATTCTCACCCACCGCCAGCGCAATCGCCAGCGCCCGGCGCAGCCCGTGCATCACCTGCGCCTGCATGGGCGAGGTCAGCGGATCATCCCCATCCGCCGCTCCAATCCGGTCAATCAGATGCACGCCCTCGGGCCGCGCAGTGGAACGTGTCACCAGACCCGGCGTCGTCGTCCGGAACCGCCGCCGCGATCCGATGCCGGATGAACGCTCCTGCTTTGGCGCCTCTGGCGCTTTCGCGATCCGGGGGGTGTGATCAAACCCGTCCAGCATCGCCACGGCCGCCGCGTAATGCTTAGCGATATCCTCTTCCCGCAATTCCATCATGTCGGCTGTCAGGCTCATGTTTTCCTCCGCTTGGTGGGATGGAATCCCACCCTACCCATCAAATGTAGGGTGGGGTTTCACCCCACCTGTCTTTCAATATCTCAACACCCGCCCACTGGCGTTCACCACATATTTCGTCACCGCCGAAAACCCCGGCGGGTTCATTTCGGCCAGCACCTGATAGGGACGTTCAGGCAGGATGATGCTCCGCTCCATCCGCGTGGCCCCTGAATCGGCCCCGCGCCCCGAGAACGGATCAAGCGCAAACACCTCGCGTTCTACCGTGCCAAACCAGCCAGAGCGTTCCTGAATAACCCGTTCACTTTCCAACAGCTCATCGGTCCATGCCAGTGCCCAATCCTGCCCCGCCGGTGCCATCGCCTCGGCCAGAACATCGCGGATCGGACCGGTCTGGCGGGTGAAGGCGTGGGAATACATCGGCCCCACATGCAACCGGCGCAATCGCTTGGGGTGCAGCTCATCAAATGCCTCGTCAAACCCCTTGGCGATGGTCAGCAGTTTCAGCCCACCGAGGGATTGCCCCATCAGATGTGCCTGCACCTCGGGCCAACTTTGGGCATCCCGGGCCAGCGGGGTGTTGGCGGTGTCTTCGACCTCCATCAGATAGATCGTCGGCAAATTGACCTGGCTGTCATACACCGCCCAATGCACCAGATAGCGGCGCCGGTCCTCTAACCCCTCAAGCCAGATAATCTGGGGATCATTGCGCGCCCAAAAAAGATGCCCCTTTTCCAGCTCTTCATAATAAAGCCGCTGCGACATCGCGAATTGCAGCCGCGAGGGGATTTTACGCGCGCCGATGATTTCCTCAACCATCTGGGTTTTGAGCCGCTCAGGCCCCGGCATATTGGCCAGATGCCGCCCGGCCTGTTGCGCATCGTTGGCCATGACCAAGAGTTCATTGAACACCGGAAAGCCGCTTTCACGCGCATCCATTTTCAGCGCGCCAAGTGACAGACTGGTTTCGCGCCCGACCAACAGGTACTTCATGGAAAGTGCCCGGAATGTATAGGCGATACCCTGCAGGTAAGAGGCCAGAACCTCTACCTCTTCCTTGTTCAAACGTCCATCGGCCTGCATCACCGCCGCAACCCGGCCCAGATGTCCGGTAATGCGCTCGAACTTGGCAAAATACCGGCGCGAGGCGAAGAGGTCGGTCAGGCCGGTGTGGTCGCGGGTCAAGACCTCGTCAGCTTTGAGTTGCAAATTTTGCGACGGGATTTCGCGGTATGCGCCCGGTCCGCCTGTTGGAATATCAATCATTGCTTCGCCCCACGTTCCTTGCACCTCCAGCAGCGACAACATTACGGAACCGAGCCTCTACCCGGTAAGTTGTGAACGGTGTTGAGTTGTCTCCATCACCTCCGCCTCATCTGACGCACAGCGATGGAGACCACGAAAACCAGCACGAAAAACAAAAGCAGCTGATGTTTGTAGGCTTCTACAACATAGAAAAGCTGATTGGTGTCGACCCATACACCGTCACCGTCCCGCATCAGATGCTGGTATTGTCCTTCGTGTATCCGCTGGTCCGTCACGACCCCGCCGATCAGCACCTGCACGGCTACAAACCCTGCAAACAGCGACGCCACGCCAAAACCCGCCAGCTTTAAGAGAACTTTATGCCCCATACAGGTTCTTGTCGTGCTTCTCGATGATGTCCTGGAACCGGCGGGCAAAGCGTTCGTCCGCCTTGGCCTTGGCCTCCAGCACGTCGCGGGCAAAGACCATGTGATCCTCGTGCGCTTCCATCATTTCGGCCATCCGCTTGTTGGTTGCGGCGCCAATTCCGGCCATCGCCTGTTGCGCTTCCTGATCTGTCTGCACGCCAATTTCGTTGATCCGGTGCGCCACATCCTGTTGCTGCGCGGTTTTCAGCGATTTGGTCAGCGCGTCATAGAGAACCACCCGTTGTTTGGTGTCGGTCTGCAGTTTGTTGATCAGAACCATCTGGGTTGCCGCCTGATTCTGCAGGCTGTCCACCCAGGTTTTACCCTTCTCGATATACCGTTCCAGCGTCTGTGATTTGGCCAGCTTTACCTGTTCCTGCTGCACCATCTCATTGTACTGCGTGTTTAGATCGGCCAGCTCTGTTTCCAGCTTGGTTCGCGCCGCCGCATCGGTTTCATCGGCAATCTTGTTCTCCAACGCAATGATCTTCGGATCCATCGCCTGAATTTCCGTGCGCAGGCTTTCCAGCTCTCCCACGGTCAACTCCCGCTCATCCAGCGTTTCGGTCAGATTGACCTCGACCTTGACCTTCTGTTCTTCCAGCATGGTCAGCTGACCTTCGAGCAGCTGCACGATCACATCGGATTTGGAAATCAGATCCTGCAGCTTGTCATCAATATTGGCGGTCCGCACCCGGTCCTGCCGCATCGAATCAGATTTCGCATTGCTGAAAATTCCGACAAAGCTTTCCCAGCCGGTTTTGTTCCGCATTTCATCGAAATCTTTGGAGAACGCGGAGGTGATATCATCAAGCCCCATAATCAGCTCGGCGATGTTGGCATTCATCACTTCGGTATGGGCGTGCACATCCTCGAGCGAGGCGTTTTCGATATTGAGAACGGCATCCTCTCCGCCCTTGATTTTTGTGCGTGCCGTTTCAATCCGGCTGGTCAGCTCTGAAATCTTCGATTGCGCCTCTTCCACTTCGGCTTGTGATTTCCTGACCTGTGCCTCCAAATCCGCCATTCGCGTGTCCCTCCGACAAAATTCTGTTGCTATCTATATATGGGTTTTTCACCCGGATTTAAGCGTAATCGGTCAAAATTGCGCAACACATGCGCGTTTTTCCCCGTTCTGCACAGCTCAGGGCATTAATATTGCATTGCGCTCAAATCGGGCACTATCCGTGCTCAGATCATCATACAGAATTTCGATGCTGACACTCTCTACACTGCCCAGTGCAAAAGCCTGATACGGTAGGCCATCTTCGGTCCGAATGGCATTGGGTTGAGCGGTGTCAATCAGGCAAGGCGGCATTGGCCAGTCCTGCATTTCACCCTCATTGATCGCATAGCGGATCTGATGCATTCCGCAGCGCCAGCTGAGCAGATGGGTGACATATACCAAGTCCTGCCCGTCATATTCGCGCACGGCGACCCAGTTTGCCTTGGTCGCATCCATAATCATCCTGATTTCGCCAGCGGTGGTAAATTTACCCGTCGGTGTCTGACCATCGGCGGCAAAACTCTGTGCATCCGGCACTGCCTGCTCGGAGGTGCCCATTGATGACGAAGAGCTGTCACCGCCGCTGCTTAACGCCAATCCAACGCCCACCAAAATCCAGTCGATCATTGCTGACCCCCTTTCGGAAAATTCCTCCTAACTGCCCCCTTCTGTGAACAGCCGATCCGGCATATACTACTTTCAGGCAGCAAGGCAGGACCGGTACGAGTATGGCCGCGAAGGCAACAGAAATCCAACCCTTCAATGTCATGATTGTTGGGCAAGGGGGCAGGCTTCAGTACGAAGCCCTGATTTTTGCGGCGTCTCTGAGGGCGTCTTCGCCGGATTTCGCGGGCAGGCTTTTCGTGGCCGAACCCCAGCCCGGGGCGCTTTGGCCGTCTGATCCATCCATCCGCGGCAGTGAAACCCGCCCGCTTCTGGAGGAACTTGGTGCCGAAATCATCCCATTCGAAAGCAAACACTTTGGCGCCTCCTACACCCACGGCAACAAGATCGAGGCGCTGATGGCCCTGCCAGAGGGCGAGCCATTTGTCTTTTTCGACACTGACACGCTCATCCTCGACGATCTCAACAAAGTGCCGTTCGATTTTGAGCGCCCTACAGCCTCGCTCAAACGAGAAGCTACATGGCCGGAACTGGAACTGTACGGCCCCGGCTATTCGGCAATCTGGAAATCGCTCTACGATCGCTTTGGACTGGATTTCGAAAGCTCGCTCGATACCGATTGGCCGGACGAATACTGGAAGCGCTACCTCTATTTCAACGCGGGCTTTTTCTTTTACAAATGCCCGCGCCTTTTCGGGCAGAGATTTCTCGAATATGCGTTGGAGATCCGCGACGACCCACCAGCCGAGCTTGTATGCCAGTCGCTTGACCCCTGGCTTGACCAGGTGGCCCTGCCACTGGTCATTCACGCCCTTGGAGGTGGTCGCAATACCGTCCCGCCGGGCCTGCTGGATGGATCGGTGACCTGCCACTACCGCGTCTTCCCCCTGCTTTATGCGCGTGAGGCGGATCAGGTCGTAGCCTTGCTTGAGGAAATCACCAGCCCTAACAAGATTAAAAAAGTGCTCAAAAACTATGACCCGATCAAACGCACGATTTATCAGGGCCGCGGCTACAAGGTGCGCGCCCTGTTTGATCGCGACAACCTGCCCCGCAAGGAAAGAGTCATTCGCAACAAGATCAAACGAGAAGGGTTTTGGATGCGCTAAAAGGTGCTTTCACCCGCGCGCGAACAACAAAATACTGTAACTTATCCGTCGACTGGTTCACATGATTGGCATCATCGGTTGTTTCTTTTTGCTTTTGTACTTGAATCTGCACGATCTGAACGCGAATGAACCCATATTGGGCAGCGACCACGAAACGCGGAGCAACGCATGATCGAAAACCAAGGCAAACCAGGTCAAAAGATCGTCACGATCTTTGATGACATCTATAACCTTCCGGATTGCCGGTCCTATTATCGTGCGATGTCTCATGCCGGTTTCCGAACAGCACACTATGCGACCACGGGATTTCGAACCATTCTGACTGAGCTCAAGCGCCTGCGTGGCCTGAACGCGGTCTCGGTTGTGGATTTTGCGAGCGGCTACGGTATTGCCGCAGCCCTGATGCGTCATGACGTGTCACTGGATGACGTGCTTGGTCGTTATGTTGACCCATGGTTCGATGATGCGGCAACAGAGGCCGTTATCGCCGCTGACAAGGACTGGCTGTCAGGGTTCCGGCGTGCTGGCGACACCGATACCTATTGCGGTGTCGATATCGCGGATCAGGCGCTGGCCTATGGTGGTGCCACGGGTATTTTCGATACTTTTTTTGCTGACAACCTGCAGGATGATCCGCCCAGTGCCGGATTAAAGACAGTACTCAATGATTGTGATCTGGTGGTGGAGTGCGGCAGCGTTGCGCATATGCTGCCAAGGGCGTTTGATCGTCTTCTGGATGCAACCGGGCGCCGACCATGGGTTGCAACATCTCCAATACGAGGCAACGATTCAGCCGAGGCCTTCGATCTTTTAAAGCGGTTTGACTACAGGGTTGAGGTTTACGATGCCCAACCGTTCCGGCACCGTCGATTTGCCGAAGCGGATGAACAGGCCCGCGCAATTGTCAACGCACAGGCACGCGGCCATGACACCGACGGATACGAAAGCGAAGGCTACTTTCACGCACAGATTTATCTGGCCCGCCCGGAAGAAGAGGCGACCCCTATCAGCGACTGGCGGCCTGGCAGCTAAAATGTTCCGGGGTGATCTACATCAGATCTGCGAATGGTTTGTTGTGGGTCTTTGACAATATCCCCTGTGCAGATTCAAAGGCGTTACCCGCCGTACATCTCCAGACCGTCCGAAGAGCCGGCGATTTGATGAAGCTCGGTGCATCGAATTGATCTTAGATGCATGTGGCTGAAATAAAGTGCTACTGAACTAGCATCAGACCATCATCTCGCGGTCTCGCGATGCGCAGCCTGCCGCAAGTGTGCCAAATCTCAACAACCGACCATTTTCACGGATATTCGCCAGGATATTCTTATTTATCCCTTGCGAATAACACTCACAAACTTGTCGAAAATCGCCTCATTGGCGCAGACCACCTCGCCATCGCTCAAGATATCACGACCCTCGCGCAGCGGCGCAACCAATCCACCTGCTTCGCGCACGATGATCACGCCCGCGGCCAGGTCCCAGGCGTTCAGCCCACGCTCCCAAAACCCCTCGTAGCGACCTGCTGCCACATACGCCATGTCGAGCGCCGCAGACCCCCACCGACGCACACCTGCACAGGCCGGCATCAATCGCGCCAGATCCTGCAGGGTTTCAGGCAGGTCGGCTCGTCCACCAAATGGTACACCGGTTGCAAAGATGGATTCGATCATCTTGCTGCGGCCGGATACCCGCAAGCGGCCATCATTCAGCCAAGCGCCTTCGCCCTTTTCAGCGAAAAACATCTCGTCCTTGGCGGCGTCAAACACCACGCCCGCGACGACATTCCCCTTATGCTCCAAAGCGATAGAGATTGCCCAATGCGGCAGGCCATGCAGGAAATTGGTGGTGCCATCCAGCGGATCAACAATCCAGCGGCGTGTCGGGTCCTGCCCATCTTCACCGCCCCCTTCTTCGGCCAGCCAGCCATAGGTCGGGCGTGCACCCATCAGCTCTTCTTTGAGGATCGCTTCGGCGGCCAGATCAGCCCGGCTGACAAAATCACCCGCGCCTTTCATCGAGACCTGCAAATTCTCGACTTCGCGAAAATCCTTGACCAGCGACCGGCCCGCCTTGCGCGCCGCTTTGATCATGATGTTGAGATTTGCACTGCCCAGCATGGCCCACGCTCCGTTCTTTCAGATCGCGCGTATACGCCGCCTGCGCAGACCTTACAAGGGCGGGTTCGTGGGATGATAAAACCTTCTTAGTTTGTTTGAAATCAGCCGCGCTTCATACCCGCGTGCAATTGTTCTAGCGGTCGGTCCAAAGGCACCCGGCCCAAATTCGTTCAGTTCCGGGAAGAATGTGAGAATTTCATCCTTCACGGCTTGCTCAATCGAATTCAGCACCCGCTCTGTAGGATTAAAGCTTTCGGTCCAAATTCCCGCAGATTGAACCAGTTCATGTTTATCGAACATAATGTGGAAATACTCAACTTTACCACCACGCACCCGGTGCACGGTGTCGCCATTTATCAGGTGTTTCGCCGCGATAAGCACTTCGTCCATCCCCAACAGAAGCTGCGTACGCCAATCCGTTATCAGGACGCGGTGTTCTCCGGATACAAGGATGTCTTTATCATTTCCAAGCGCTCCTGACTGAATGCGTATCGGTGCCATACTCCCTCTTGCGGGAACCTGCCGTCTCCCAATCCAGCGCAACGGCTGTAATCCACTGTCCGCTGTTAGAACCAGATCGCCAATCTGCAGGTTCTCAACTTTGACCAATCCCCGTTCGGCCTCAATTTCCGTGCCCCTCACAAAACAAGTCACAAAATCCCAGGTTTCCCTGTCCGTCCTGAGACCTGAGTTTTCTGCGACGACTACAGAATTCAGCGTGATCGATCGAATGGCACCCGCTTCAATTGCTGTCTGATCCGCGTTTGGTGAAAACTCCGGTGCCCAGTACGTGTTGCCAGCCACATCCTGAAAAATAACCGCTGAGATGTTTGATGTCGTCCCATCGACATACGTGACCGTCGCATCATAGGCCGCTGATCCGTCAAAAGTCTGTCCAGCACCGCCATCAACAGCAAAAAATTCGTCAGGGTTGTTATCAAGATTGTAGTTGTTGCCGGGGTCTCCAACAGGCGAAATTGACACGAAATCATTGACCAGCGGATCACCTAACCCGCCAAATGTCATGCCCAAAAGCACCGATGCATTTTCTGCATCAGTGTTTCCCTCTACGGTATCGAGATCCGGCAAAACGCCCAGATAAACCGCGTCAAATGTTGTCGGCATATAACTTGCCTTGCTGCTCGTACTACGCTCTTCTTCCTCACGCGCGATACATGCAAAATGCGGAGCAATTTGGGTGGAAAGCAGGCGCTATTGGGCGTTTCACCGCAGCAGCGATGTAAATATTGGCCTAATCTGGCCTGTAACTGTCTAATTTTGCACATCTTTCGAGCAGCCACTCCCGGAAGAGGCGCGCCGGAGGTCGCAGCGCGCTTCGGTCCGCGTAAGTCAGGTAATACCCTTCTCTTCCGTCAACACGCAGCCCATTCAGGCATGGCACCAGACCGGCATCATCCATTGCCTTGTCACTGGCCGGTGCGCGTGCCAGGGCGATGCCCACCCCTTCGCTCGCCATAGCCAACGCCATGATCGTGCTGTCGGCATAGACATAGCGCGCGGACCCGGGCAACAGATCAAGATGCTCAAAAACATTTGGCCAACCTGCCCTGTGGGTCAGAACCTCTATCAGCCGATGCTCCAGCAAATCCTTCGGAGCATGAATTTCATTGGCGATCTCAGGCCGGGCCACCGGATAAAGTTCCTCTCCGATCAACCAATCACTTTCCGCGCCATATACTTGCGGATTGCCAAAAACGATCTGCAAATCATTGAAACCCTGACTAAATTCATACCCCATATTCGCAGTGGTCAGGTTGAGAGCGATGTCAGGGTGGGCCTCCGTAAAAGCACCATAACCTTTGGTCAAAAACCCATGCGCAAACAACAGCACTGATTGCACAAAAAGCGGCTGTTCCCGCACCTTGCCAAACAACCCTCCGGTGGCATTCTCCAGCGTCAACAGCGCCTGCTGCACCGATGGCAGATATGCCCGGCCCAAATCGGTCAACGTCACCGCATGGGCGTGCCGCTCAAACAACGGCGCCTCCAGCCGTTCTTCCAACGCACGAATTTGCTGGCTCACAGCCGCGGCCGACATGTTCAGCTGCCCTGCGGCCTGCGCAAAACTTTCGTGCCGTGCAGCCGCTTCAAAAACGCGCAGCCAGTTCAGGGATGGGATTCGGGAACTCATACATTCAGACTAAGTAATACTTAGCCTTAGCGTCCAGCGTTACATGTGTGAAATGCTCTCAAACTGCGCTAGTTTTTGTCAACGCAACCAACCTGGCCCGAGGCTTCCATGTCCAACGCGCTGCCCCTAGAACACGGCAAACTCTCATCCAGCTTATCGCAAAAGTACTGGAATGACGGTTTTTTACATCCGATTCAGATATTTAATCCTGACGAGGCCGCCACCTACCGTGCAGAGCTCGAGGAAATCGAACGCGACTGGCTGACGGCAGATCTGCCGCATCCGCTCAACACTTACAAACGCACCAATGCCCATTGTGTCATTCCTCTCGCTGCCCGGCTGGCGCTCGATTCACGGGTGCTTGATGCTGTCGAAGGTGTGCTTGGCCCGGACCTGATGATCTGGTCGGCTGAGTTCTTCATCAAAGAACCACACACCGCCCATATTGTTGGCATGCATCAGGACCTCACCTATTGGGGCTTGGGGGCAACATCTGATCAGGTCACAGCGTGGATCGCCTTATCACCCGCAACGGTGGCGTCTGGCTGTATGGATTTCGTTGCAGGCAGCCACAAAAATCCCATCCTGCCGCACGACGATACTTTCTCTGAAAACAACCTTTTATCGCGCGGACAGGAAATCGCCGTTGATGTCGCAGACAGTGACAAAACCCATATTGAACTGGCCCCGGGTCAAATGTCCCTGCACCATGGGCTGACTATACATGGCTCCGGCCCCAACAGCTCGGACGACCGCCGCATTGGCATTGCAATTCGCTACCTCAATCCCAATGCGCAACAGGAAGTGGCCGAACGTGATTTTGCCATGATGGCGCGCGGCGCCGACATGTCCGGCAATTTCCTTCATTACATGCCGCCGACGCAGAATTTTGACCCCCGAGCGCTGAAACTTTATGATACGATCCGCAAAGAACAGCTTAAGGCACTGACAAAAGGCGCAAAACAAGACGTCGCCCTTTATGCAGCAGAGAAAAACCCGGTTCAGTAAAGGACATCACGGATGGACAAGGTAAATTTCACCCAGATGAAAGACGGCACCAAGGAAGATTACGAATTCCTGATGGAGCATGAAATCGACCATACCAAACATACCGCCAAACGCCTGCTCAAGGCATTGGTGGAACTGGACGAAGGGCTTTCCGGCTATCAAATCACCCGCCTGGGCCATTCTGTGCAATCAGCAACCCGAGCATGGCGCGACGGGGCCGACACAGATTGGGTTGTGTCCGCTTTGTTGCACGATATCGGTGACATCTACGCGCCCTACAATCACGATGAATATGCAGCCACCATTCTGCGCCCGTTTGTACGCGAACAATGCGCTTGGGTCGTCCAGACGCACGGCGACTTTCAGATGGTTTATTACGGACACCACCTGGACGGATTTGATAAAAACAAACGTGACCGCCACGCCGGGCATCAATATTTCGACGACAATGCAGAATTCTGCGAGCGTTGGGACCAGGCCAGCTTTGATCCGGCGTACGAGGATCTGCCGCTCAAGTTTTTTGCGCCCATGGTCGAAGAGGTGTTCGCCCGAAATCCCTATGACCCTGCGGTGATCCGCCCCGGTGCACGCGAACCTCTGTTTGATCCGGCTGTCGCCGCAACCCGGTAAAGAAACTGAAAACCTGAAGGAACTGCAACATGGATACGTCCGTGAACACTCCCGCTCGTCCTAAGCAAACCGCACGAAAGATTTGGAACTTCACCCCGAACCTCCCGATCCAGATGGCCCCCTACTGGGATTGGCCCATGCGCCCTCTGGCCTCACTGCTGTACCTGCTGCGCAGCTGGAATCCGGTCGCTCAACGGTTTTTATTTCTCGTGACGGCAATTGTGGTCTGGACCTGGTTCACCCCGGATCTGGCACGCGCGCAGACGATCAGCATTGGCTGGATATTTGAAATATGGCTGCGCAATCTGGTGATCCTGCTGGTGGTGGCGGGGGGATTGCATTTGGCCCTCTGGAAGTTCCGGACCCAGGCAGACGAATACCGTTACGACATGCGTCCTATGGCCAAAGGGGCCAAGATTTTCTATTTCAAGAATCAGGTCTGGGACAACATGGCATGGACCCTTGGACCGGCACTGGCATTCGCCACCTTCTGGGAGGCCCTGATATGGTACGCCTATGCCAATGGCTGGGCCTCGATGATCACATTTGGCAGCAATCCGGTCTGGTTTGTTGGGCTGATCGTGCTGATCCCGATCTGGGCAGGCTTTCATTTCTACTGGCTGCACCGGCTTTTGCATGTGGGCAAGCTTTATACATGGGTGCATTCCTGGCACCACAAGAACATAAATACCGGCCCGTGGTCCGGCCTCGCCATGCACCCGGTCGAAAGCTTTTTGCTGTTCTTCGACACGATGATCTTTTTCCTGCTGGCCGCACATCCGGTTCACGTACTGTTTTTGATTTTCCACCACGTAATCGGCGCGCCCACCTCGCATGCGGGCTTTGAGAATATCAAACTCAGCAAAGCCGCCAAATTCGGCCTTGGGGATTTCTTCCATCAGTTGCACCACAAGTTTTTCGATTGCAACTATGGCACCTGGGAAACGCCTTGGGACAAATGGTTCAACACATTCCACGACGGAACGGCGGATGGAAATGAACAGATCAAGGAACGCCGCCGTAAAATCTGGTCAAAGGAGTAAGTCACACATGAAAAACATCTACACCTTCGGACGCCGCCCCGGCACCCGTAACTTCACTGTCAAAGATCTGCAGGAACTGAAGACCACCGGCCAGCGTCTGACAATGTGCAACCCGGCAAATGAGGTGGAAATCCGTGCCTGCGTAGATGCCGGAATTGACACACTGACCGTCTGGGACCGCGACCTCGACATGGCGCGCGAACTTGCGCCAACTCACTTTATGGGCTCTGCGATGGGTTGGGGCCAGTTCATCACCCATGACGAAATCCTGCGCCACGCAATGGGCCAGATGGAGGCGGGTGCAGACATGTACTTTACCAACCGCTCTTTGCCGGTTGTTGAAATGCTGGCGCGTGAAGGCATCCCCGTGCAGGTCCATATGGGCCTTGTCCCCACTTTCAGCCACTGGCGCGGTGGATTAAAGGCCTATGGCCGCACCGCTGAAGAAGCGACAGAACTTTACCGCATGTTCAAACGCTATGAAGACGCCGGCGCCTTTGCCTGCGAAATCGAATGCGTTGCTGAAGATACGCTCAACCTGCTGAACTCCAAAACCTCGATCGTCACCATCTCACTCGGCTCCGGCAATGCAGGCGACGTGATTTTCCTCTTCATGGCTGACATCTGTGGTGAAAGCGGTGACACCCCGCCAAAACACGCCCATGTCTTCCGCGATCTCGGGCGGCTTCACAAACAAATGTATCAGGAGCGGGTCGAGGCGCTGAAGGAATTCCAAACCGAAGTCACTGCCAGAAACTTCCCCTATGGGCCGCAGTCAGTCTCCATGCACGACGGCGAGATGGCCAAACTGCAAGAGGCGCTCGACAAACTCTGACGCCCCACCTGGCTGCATCCCATCCATTTTGGGTATTTCCGGCAAGAAAGAAACAAGGCCGAAGCACCCTGACTGAACACCTGATTAAGGACGTCCGCCAGGGCAGCTTCTTCCTTGCGCGGTCATCGGCTCCCCAGCCTGTACCGCGCATTCAGAGTGTGCTGATTCTGGTTAACAAAATCTTGCGGCTTCTTTCTTGCTGAAAATACCCAATTCCCGACATCAGCAGCAGGCACAGGCTTATTGGCTGAATTCCGGCCGCTCGCCCACATCGCCCACCCACCAGGCGCGTTTCACGCCCTGGTAAATTTCAACCGTGTCGCCTGCCCTATACCCGTCCAGATCACGCCCCTTGCGCATCAGGCTTTTACCTTCGCGGCCTCGGCTATCGGTCCAGATCAGGCGGTAACGCGGGCGATTGTTCACTCGGACGCGCATCCGCCGCACCTCTGTTACCGTGGCCTCTTCGCGCACTCCAAACCGCCGCGCACGCACCGCCGCCACAGCCCATCCCCCGATCAGCCACAGCAGGCCCAGCCAGATCAAACCAAACACAAGCGCGATAATCTGCCCCACCTTCGCACCGGTCCGGTGGCTGCCCTCCGTCAGTTCGGTCGTCTCCGGTTCGGATTCCAGATAAAGCAGGTCAAACTCACCGCCAACTTCAGCCCGGTTATACTCAGACGATCCGGCCGTGCGCTTGACCGAAATCGCCTCACCAACCTGCGTCGTGAACTCCAGCCCCAGCCAATAGGTCACCGTCCGATCCCCATCGGAATCCGTGCTCTCGGTAAAGTATTTCTCCACCACAACCGCCGTCGCCTCCCGCCCTTCGGTCTCGAACCGTTTGGCAAGGTTCAGGCTCAGCTGCGAAATCAGCGTCGCGATCAGCATCAGCACCGTCAGAATGATCACAATCCACCCGCCCATCTTCCAGAACAGGCGAAAAAACGAAACCGGATGGCGCGGAATGGTCAATGTCATACACCCCAGACTGGTCCAATCCGCCCCCCAAAGACAAGCCCCTGTCGCTAACCGCTTCACCTTGGCCCGCACATTCGTTATTCGGGGCGCAACAGCACGGGACTTACGCACAAGGATCGCAAAAAGATGGCGATGGACAAGACATTCGATGCAGCCGCGGCCGAGGGCCGGATTTACGAGGCATGGGAAAATTCGGGCAGCTTTGCCGCCGGGGCCAATGCGCGCGAGGGCGCAAAGCCTTTCTCGATCATGATCCCGCCCCCCAATGTGACCGGCTCGCTGCATATGGGTCATGCCTTCAACAACACATTGCAGGATATCCTGATCCGCTGGCACCGCATGCGCGGGTTCGACACGCTCTGGCAACCCGGCACAGACCACGCCGGTATCGCCACCCAGATGGTGACAGAGCGCGATATGGCCGACAACGGCGAACCCACACGCACCGAGATGGGCCGCGAAGCGTTCGAGAAACGCGTCTGGCAGCAGAAAATCAAATCCCGCGGTACCATCATCGGCCAGTTGAAACGCCTCGGCGCCTCCTGCGACTGGTCGCGCGAGGCCTTTACCATGTCCGGTGCCCCCTCTGCGCCAGAGGGCGAAGAGGGCAATTTCCACGACGCCGTGATCAAGGTCTTTGTTGATATGTACAACAAGGGGCTGATCTATCGCGGCAAGCGACTGGTCAACTGGGACCCGCATTTTGAAACCGCAATTTCCGATCTTGAGGTCGAGAATACCGAGGTGCCGGGGCATATGTGGCACTTCAAATATCCGCTCGCGGGTGGTGCAACCTATACCTATGTTGAAAAGGATGAGGACGGGAATGTCATCCTTGAGGAGGAGCGCGATTATATCTCCATCGCCACCACCCGGCCCGAAACAATGCTTGGCGATGGCGCGGTGGCGGTTCATCCGTCGGATGAACGGTATGCGCCAATCGTCGGGAAACTCTGCGAAATCCCGGTGGGTCCAAAAGAGCACCGCCGCCTGATCCCGATCGTCACCGATGACTACCCCGATCCACATTTCGGCTCGGGCGCGGTCAAGATCACCGGCGCGCATGACTTCAATGACTACGCTGTCGCCGCGCGCGGCGGCATCCCGATGTACCGGCTGATGGACACCAAAGGGGCCATGCGGGCCGATGGTGCGCCTTATGCCGAAATGGCCGAGATCGCCATGGCCGTTGCCAAGGGTGAGCGCGAGCTTTCGGAGGCCGAAGCCGACACCATCAACCTTGTCCCCGATGACCTGCGCGGACTCGACCGGTTTGAGGCGCGCAAACGGGTTATTGACCAGATCACCAGTGAAGGTTTGGCGGTGATGGTCGAGGTTCCGGACGAAGATGTGGATAACTCCGACGATGGTTCGGAATCTGCAACCAAATGGGTTCCACTTGTGGATAACAAGCCAATCATGCAGCCGTTTGGGGACCGCTCAAAAGTGGTGATCGAGCCGATGCTGACCGATCAATGGTTCGTCTACACCGATAAAATCGTAGGCCCGGCTATTGAGGCGGTCAAATCCGGCGAAACCCGGATCATGCCAGAGGCGGATCGCAAGGTTTATTTCCATTGGCTTGAGAATATCGAGCCATGGTGCATTTCTCGGCAATTGTGGTGGGGGCACCAGATTCCGGTTTGGTATGGGCCAAAAATAGTTAAGTTGTCTGGAGACGATTTTGAGCTTGATATCTCATACGCTACAGAGCAATTCTGCGGCTCGAACGAAGTTGAAGCAATTGATTTAGCTGAGAAGTTCTATGGGGCAAAGGTGCGGACCTTTGACACACAAAAAGAGGCTTTCGAAGCTGCGTCCAGCGTCGGAGAAATAGAATTTTTTCCGATTTGGCGCGACCCCGACGTCCTGGACACCTGGTTTTCTTCCGGCCTTTGGCCCATCGGCACGCTTGGCTGGCCCGAGGATACCGATGAACTCAAAAAATACTTCCCCACCAGTGTCTTGATCACCGGCTTTGACATCATCTTCTTCTGGGTCGCCCGGATGATGATGATGCAATACGCCGTGGTTGGCGAAAAACCGTTCTCTGACGTCTATGTGCATGCCCTTGTCCGTGATGAGAAGGGCAAGAAAATGTCCAAGAGTCTCGGCAATGTACTCGACCCTCTTGAACTGATCGATGAATACGGCGCCGACGCGGTACGCTTCACATTGACGGCAATGGCGGCAATGGGACGAGACCTGAAGCTCTCCACCCAACGCATTGCAGGGTATCGCAATTTCGGAACTAAGCTATGGAACGCCGCCCGTTTCGCCGAAATGAATGGTGCGGTTGGCCACACCGGCGATACGCCACAACCGAAAGCCACCGTAAACCGCTGGATTCTTGGCGAAACAGCCAAGGCACGGGCCGCCGTCGATTCGTCACTGGCCCAGTACCGTTTTAATGACGCCGCCAACACGCTATATGCCTTTGTCTGGGGCAAGGTTTGCGACTGGTATGTCGAGTTCTCCAAGCCGCTCCTGATGGACGCGGATGAGGCGACAAAGGCCGAAACACAGGAAACAATGGCCTGGGTGATCGACCAATGCCTGATCCTGCTGCATCCGATCATGCCATTTGTGACTGAAGAACTCTGGGGAACCCTCGGAGAACGCAGCAAAATGCTGGTTCATGCCGATTGGCCCACATATGGCGAAGACCTGATTGATGCCGAAGCCGACCGCGAAATGAACTGGGCGATTTCCCTGATCGAGGCGATCCGCTCTGCCCGCCAACAGGTGCATGTGCCTGCGGGTAAATACCTGCCCCTGATCGCAACCCAGCTGAACGATGCGGGTCGCGCCGCATGGGACCGGAACGAGACGATGATCTCCCGCCTCGCCCGCATTGACGGCCTCAGCGATGCCGATGCCCTGCCCAAGGGCTGTATCACCGTCGCCGTTGAGGGTGGCAGTTTTGGCATCCCCGTGGCCGACGTGATCGACGTGGCCGAAGAAAAGGCGCGGCTCGAAAAAACCATCGGCAAGCTGGAAAAGGAACTCGGTGGTTTACGTGGGCGCCTCAACAACCCCAAATTCGTGGCCTCCGCGCCCGAAGAGGTGGTGAACGAGGCCCGCGAAAACCTGGGGCTACGCGAAGAGGAAGAGGGCAAACTACGCGCCGCCCTCGACCGGTTGAACGCTCTCGGCTGACCCCAACACAAACCGTAGGGTGGGGTTTCACCCCACCACGCCCGACATCCCCCCACCGCACGCCGCGTTAACCAATTCACGCAACATTTGATGCTGCACCGTGGCGGTGTACGGGGGGTGCACAGGGGATGTACGGATGTCACCCCCGATTTCCATGGTTAACCTTCGCACGCGCAGCACCATCTTGCGAAATCTGAGGTAATCGCATTTAGTCGCCCTCATGACCGGTCCCCGCTACACAAAACTCGTCCAATCCCTGCCCGCCAGTGTGCCATTTGTTGGCCCTGAGCAGCAGGAACGCGCCCGGGGCGCAGAATTCGCTGCGCGCTTAGGTGCCAATGAAAACATCTTTGGCCCCTCCCCCAAGGCGATCGCGGCCATGCAGGCCGAGACCGTGAATATCTGGAAATACGGCGACCCCACCAGCCACGATCTCAAACAAGCTCTGGCCGCACAAATGGGTATATCGACCGAAAATATCGTTGTAGGTGAAGGGATTGACGGGCTTTTGGGTTATCTCGCCCGGCTGTTGATCGGGCCCGGCGACGCGGTGGTGACATCCGACGGGGCCTATCCGACATTCAACTATCACGTGGCTGGCTTTGGCGGGGAAATCCACAAGGTACCCTATCTCCTTGACCACGAAGACCCTGCCGCATTGTTAACCAAAGCGAAAGAGGTCGGTGCCAAGCTGATCTACATCGCGAATCCCGACAATCCGATGGGAACCTGGCACAAAGGCTCGATTGTTTCCGCAATGCTGGACCAGCTGCCACCGGGCTGTCTGCTGCTTTTGGACGAGGCATATGTCGAATTCGCGCCCAAAGGCACCGCTGCAGAGGTAGATGTAAATGACCCTCGACTGATCAGAATGCGCACCTTTTCAAAGGCATATGGCATGGCCGGCGCGCGCGTTGGTTATGCTGTTGGCGCACCTGACCTGATCCTGAGTTTCGATAAAATCCGTAACCATTTCGGGATGAACCGTGCTTCGCAGGCTGGTGCTTTGGAAGCTCTTAGCGATTTGAAATGGCTAAATAAAACCCTTGAAGAGGTCTCTCAATCGCGCGATCGAATTGCCGCTATTGCTGTTGAAAACGGGCTGACACCATTGCCATCAGCAACCAACTTTGTTGCCGTTGATTGTGGCGAAGATGGTGATTTTGCACGCTTTGTCCTTGCCGTTTTGGTCGCGCGCGGTTTGTTTGTCAGGATGCCATTCGTCGCGCCCCAGGATCGCTGCATTCGCATCAGCTGTAGCCGCCCTCAAGATCTTGATATCCTTGCCCAATCCCTTCCCGAGGCACTGGCAGAAGCCCGCCGAAATTAGGGCTCGCCAAAATGAGAGCTGACAGCGCAGCCGTCTGCGCTACATTCGTCTTATGAAGCGAGGCAACCTACCCAAAGCACCCAACTACACCAACGCCGCTCTGGTCATGGGGTTGGTGAATTTACTATGGATTTTCATGACTTTGTGGGCATTGTTCGGACTGCCGGTCGTGCTGGGTCTGAGCTATCTTCTCAACCTTTTGATCACCCGGATTGGCGCCCGCGCCTGACGACTCAACCCTCTGCTACCACTGCCGCCGCTACCTCTAGCGCACTGGTTCCATGTGGTATTTCCAACGCAGTTAACCCGGCCTGCACTGATGCAAGCATCCCCAAAACCATATGAGCATTCACATGCCCCATATGTCCAAACCGGAAGAAACCATCGCCTTCGGGATCTGTTCTATTCGCCATGCCCAAGCCAATTCCAAGCGTCACACCCGTATTCTGCTCCAGCCATGACCGAAGTCTCGTCCCATCTGGCGACGACAGGCTGAGCGAAGTCACGGCACGGCTGCGATAATAGGGATCATCCACGTTAAGACGCAGCGCACCCCCCTGTCCCCATTTTTCGCAAGCTGCCCATATCGCGCTTGCGAGCTGTTCATGCCGCGCCCAGACGACTTCGACCCCTTCGTCATGAATCATATCCAGCGCGGTGCGAAGACCATAGAGATGGTGCGTCGGGGCGGTTCCTCCAAAATACTGAACAAACCTCTCTGGATTGGTTCTTGGGTTCCAGTCCCAATAGGCACTTACCCGTTCAAGTTTGCTTCGCTTCGCAGCGGCTTTGCCATTGAAAAAAACAAATCCCAGCCCCGGCGGCACCATAAATCCCTTCTGACTGGCTGCAACAGCGACATCAACGCCCCAGTTGTCCATCTCGAAGCGGTCACATCCCATCGATGCGATGCAATCTACCATCAAAAGCGCCGGGTGCCCGGTTGTATCCAATGCGTCCCTGAGTGCCGGGATATCGTTGCGTATCGAACTTGACGTGTCTACATGAGTGGTCAATATCGCTTTGATTTCATGGGATTTGTCAGCTTTCAATGTGGCCGCAACACGCTCTGCATCAACAGGACTGCTTTTGCCGAAATCCATAAGTTCAACTTCGATGCCTAGCCCGCGTGCCATGGTCGCCCAACCATGACCAAACCAACCGGTGGACGGTACCAGAACCTTGTCTCCAGACTTCAATACGTTTGAGAGTGACGCCTCCCACGCACCATGGCCGTTACAAATATAGATGGCGACCTGGCCATTAGTTCGTGCCACACGCGCCAGATCGGGTATCAGCCCCTGAGTAAGCTCAAGCAGTTCCCCCTCATAGATGTTCGGAGCGGCCCGATGCATCGCCTGCAACACGGCATCGGGCATCACTGACGGGCCAGGAATGGCCAAATAGGGACGCCCTGTAGAAAGAGTCATATCGCAGCCTTTCCCGATTAGTTGGCCCAAACTCTACGCCCGTGGCCCGTGCCGTCAATTCCTCATCTCCGGCTTGCCACGGGTCACGCATCCCCCTACATGGGTGCGATACCGCATTACTGGCGGTTCAAACGGAGCGCAGAACCAAAAAATGAAGCTTTTCAAACGGATTACCGATTGGGAACGTAATCTGCGCGCGTCCTATAACGTGGATCTCTCCACGCCAGAAAACCGCCGTAAAGCGCATATTTACAATCTCTGGTTCGATCACGCGGTTCTACGTAAATTCTGGACCAATTTTTACGAGGTGGCACCCGGTGTTTACCGTTCAAACCAGCCAACGCATGAACGCTTTGTCAAACTAAAGGAAAAAGGGTTCAAAACCGTTCTCAACCTGCGTGGGGCGGCTGGTGCTGCGCATTTTCTGGTCGAGCAGGAAAGCTGTCAGGAACTTGGCCTGACCTTGGTCAACGTCACGCTTCACGCCCGCTTTGCGGCGCCCAAAGAGGATATTCAGGCCGTCATTCGCGCCTTTCGTGAAATTGAAAAGCCCTTTGTCATGCATTGTAAATCTGGGGCCGACCGGGCTGGATTTGCCTCTGTACTTTATTTGCTTGTGATCGAGGGGCGACCTCTTTCTGAGGCACGTAAGATGCTGAATATCAAATACATTCATCTGAAATGGAGCAAAACAGGCGTGCTTGGCCATATCCTCGACCTTTACGAGGCGCGCAATGATGAGAGCCCCATTTCTTTCGAAGACTGGATCGATACGGAATACGACAATATGGAAGCGCAGAAAAGCTTTGAGGCAACCCACAAGCCCTGGTTCTAGTACCGCCGCGAAAGATCGTCGGGGTCTGCACCCAGGAAGTATTTGGAAAGTAAAGACAAGTTTCGAAATCCACGACGAAACCAGCCTTCTCCTTCATATTTTTCAGCACTGGTTGAAATCGTCGCTGGCAAAACACTAAGACGTTTTTTTAGCGAACGAACGATCGCCACATCCTCCATGAGCACAATGTCAGGATATCCGCCAATTTGGTCATATTCTTTGCGTCGGATCAAAAGCGCCTGATCACCATAGGGAAGGCCAAGGTATCGAGATCGGAAATTCGCCCACATAGAGACAAATCGCGGGGCTAATCCAGCTTTGTCGAAACTCAATTTGAAGAATCCAGGCCGACCACAGGGAAGGTGTGATTTAACGCAGCCAGACCAACCAGTTGGCAAAACGCAATCTGCATGCAGAAACAAAATCCACTCTCCCTGTGCCACCTCCCCACCCCGACGCAACTGACCACCGCGCGATGGCGGACCCGATACCAGTTTCGCACCGGCTGCGTCAGCAATCAAAAGGGTTTCGTCCTGCGATCCCCCATCTGAAATCACCAGTTCGCGGATCAGACCACACTCCACCCCTTCGGTAAGCGCCGGCAAAGAACGCTCCAATGCGCGCGCTGCGTTCAGCGTCGGGATCACCACCGAAAGTTTCGCGCGCATCTCTACACCCCTGTTGCACCTGCTTTCGAGACCTATATTACATGCACAGCAACAGTGGGACAGCGGATGACACGCACGATCTGGGAAATCTCCGGCAGTGATGCCAACAGCTTTTTGCAGGGTTTGATCACCAATGATGTGGATCGCATTGATCAAGGGTTGGTTTACGCGGCGCTTCTGACGCCTCAGGGCAAGTATATTGCTGATTTTTTCCTCCTGCGCCGGGCTGATGTAATCCTGCTGGATGTAAAGTCTGATATCTCCGATAGCCTGTTTCAACGGCTTTCAATGTATCGCCTGCGCGCAGATGTGACTATTGAGGAGAGTCCTATTAAGGTTCTGTGCGGCACCTCAGCCCGACCTGAAGGTGCTTTGGCTGATCCAAGACACCCAGACCTTGGTTGGCGGCTATACAGTGCCGAAGAAGGGACAGACGGAACCGATTTCGACGCGATCCGCGTCACTCATTGTGTGCCGGAAACGGGAATAGAGCTTACCCCGGATAGTTTCATACTCGAAGCGGGGTTCGAGAGGCTGAATGGTGTGGATTTCCGGAAGGGATGCTATGTTGGTCAGGAAGTTACTGCCCGGATGAAGCACAAGACCGAGCTACGCAAAGGGTTGGCAGTGGTTGAGATCACAGGAACAGCACCGGTTGGCTCCGAAATACAAAACAACGGAAAAGCGGCCGGCACTTTATTTACCCAGTCGGGTGGCAGCGCAATCGCATATTTACGCTTTGATCGCGCCAAAGGAACCATGCGGGCAGGGGATGCCACACTCCAGCTCCCGTAGACCGCCAGCTAAAACCCGCGTTAAGCCCGTTCAGAATATTCCATCGTTTCGGTGTTGACGATAATATCTTCGTCCTGACCCACGAACGGCGGGACCATAACCTTTACGCCATTATCAAGGATTGCTGGCTTAAAGCTGTTGGCGGCTGTCTGACCTTTGACCACGGGCTCTGTTTCGACAATGCGACAGGTCACTTTTTGCGGCACCGTGGCATTCAGCGCCTCGTTTTCATAAAACTCAACGACGATGGTCATGCCATCCTGCAAAAACGGACGGCGCTCACCCAACAATTCGGCAGGCAGTTCGATTTGTTCATAGGTTTCGGCATCCATAAACACCAGCATTCCATCATTTTCATACAGAAATTGCTGGTCTTTCTGTTCCAGCCTCACCCGCTCAACCTTGTCCGCACTACGGAAACGCTCGTTCAGTTTGGAGCCATTACGCAGGTTGCGCAGTTCTACCTGGGCGAAAGCGCCACCCTTGCCGGGCTTCACATGATCGACCTTAACCGCACTCCACAGACCTTCATTATGCTCCAGAACATTCCCTGGTCTGATTTCATTTCCATTGATCTTTGGCATTGTGTCTAAACCATGGCAAAAGGTTGATTGAAATTTGATGAACCCTATATCTGGGGATGTGTTCCCTGGCAAGACAACGATATCTCGTGCTGCACCTGCAGAATGCTATGCAATATTTGCATAGGAGACATGCATCTAAGGCCTATCCGAATCGGTGAAACTTCGTCATAAGAAGCTTCACGCCAGAAACGCAAGAGCAATAAGAATTAAGGACGAACCCATGAAGGATTTCGTTGACGGCACGGCTTTCAATGCCGAACAGGGCAATCGTGCCCGTAAACTATTCGCAGCGGTTGTACTCGCTGCGCTGGATGATGCCATTTCTGACGACAAGAAATATGGCAATGGCCCGGAACAAATTGCCCGCTGGGCGCGCTCTCGCGATGGTCGCGAAGTGCTGAGCTGTGCAGGTATCGACCCTAACGAACGGGTCGTCACAGGATTGATGGATTTTGTTTCCAAAGGCGTGCGCACATCGGTTGCTCTCTCACGCGAAGAAAGCGAACGCCGGAATGCCGCGGCGCAGGCCGAAGCCGCCTGAAGCAACCCGAATTTCGTAAAGCATTAGCCCCGCCATCGCTGCGGGGCTTTTTCTTTGCGCGCTTACTATGTGCGCAACTTTGGTTCGGGCCGCCTATTCATGTCTTTCCCTAATCTACGACTCGACGTATCACCAGTGTTGCAAGGTGGGGGTGCGCCATGACTCGGGCAATCATGATACAGGGCGCCGGTTCCAATGTCGGCAAATCCATGGTCGTAGCAGGCCTTGCGCGGGCGTTCACCAATCGTGGCCTGAACGTCGCCCCCTTTAAACCACAGAACATGTCCAACAACGCCGCCGTAACAATTGATGGTGGCGAGATTGGCCGCGCACAGGCTTTACAGGCCCTCGCTGCCCGCAAACCTGCGCACACGGATATGAACCCCGTTCTTCTCAAACCCGAATCGGATACTGGTGCACAGGTCATCGTACAGGGGCAGCGCTTTGCAACACTGCGCGCCCGCGATTACGCCAAAGCCAAGCCACAGCTGCTTGCTCCAACTTTGGAAAGTTTTGAGCGTTTGTGCAGCGCGGTTGATCTAGTTCTGATCGAAGGTGCGGGTAGTCCCGCAGAAATCAATCTGCGGGCTGGTGATATTGCCAATATGGGCTTTGCCGAAGCCGCAGACGTACCTGTCATTTTGGTTGGTGATATTGATCGCGGTGGGGTCATCGCACAAATCGTCGGAACACAATGCATTTTGCCGTCAGATGACGCCAACCGTATAAAGGCCTTCGCAGTTAACAAGTTTCGTGGTGATGTATCCCTGTTCGAAGAAGGGCTGCGAGAGATTTCAAGCCGAACCAGTTGGCCATCAGTCGGGGTTTTGCCATGGTTTGAACAGGCGTGGCAGCTGCCAGCCGAAGATATCATGGATATAAAAGGCAATGATAAGGGTGGATTGCGCATCGCCGTGCCACAGCTGGGCCGGATCGCAAATTTTGATGATCTTGACCCGCTGACATCTGAACCCGGTGTTTCGGTTGAAATCGTTAAACCGGGTAAGCCACTTCCCGGGGACGCAGATCTCGTCATCATACCCGGAAGCAAAGCAACCATTGCCGATCTCGCGCATTTCCGTGCCCAAGGCTGGGATATCGACCTGCACGCCCATATCCGCCGTGGCGGGCATGTATTGGGCATTTGCGGCGGATATCAAATGCTTGGGCAGGAAATTGATGACCCCGACGGGATAGAAGGTGCCCCGGGGAAAGTGCGCGGACTGGGCCATCTGGATATCGTCACGGTCATGAAACCAGAAAAGCGCCTGTCGCTTACACAAGCAACCTACAGCGCCACGGGGGACAATGTCGAAGGGTATGAAATCCACCTAGGTAAAACGACTGGCTCGGATTGCACCCGTGCGTGGTTGGACCTGGGGGATCGGAATGAGGGTGCTGCTTCTGCTGATGGTCGGATTAGAGGATGCTACCTGCACGGCCTTTTCTCATCTGACCGGTTTCGCAGCTCATTTTTGAAAGAGTTGGGCGCCTCTTCCAACTTGGATTACTCCAAGAATGTCGATGACACACTCAATGCTCTTGCGCAGCATCTGGAGCAACACTTGGATCTTGATCTGATACTTGAGCTTGCTCAAAAACCGGCTTTGCAGACGCAAGTGGGCTGAATTTCAGAGCCTCGGCGCAACAACGATTTGAAAATCAATCGATGTTTTGGCTCATCAACGCTCTATGAATTTCACGGCGCACAAGTTTACGTACGTTCCGGGTAATACGCTCTCCCAACGCCCCTTGCAGTTCTTGGCGGACGATCTCGCTCACCAGGTCACGCAATACTTCTTCGTCCAGAACAGCATCTTCACCAAACCATTGTTCATCTTCATCAGCAGTTTCGGCGCTTGTTTCATCGGAGCTTTCGGCTGCTTCACTTAAATCCTCCTGATCGTAATCTGGAGTAAGATCTTTCTCGGCCCGCTCTGACTCTGGCTCAGGCTCTATCGTCACCTCTTCGGCCACAACGTCCACAATATCACCTTGAAAGTCAGGCTCTACCGCGTCTTCATCCCAGGGAAGGGGTGACACCACACTTCCGGAATATTCTTCATCAGTTGTGCCGTCCGGTTCCCATTGATCATCCGTGGCGGCGACTACTTCTTCAAACCCGGCAACGCGCGCATCAAGCACCGGTTCGTCGTCAAGCGCCGCTCTCAAATTGGCTTCTGTCGATTCATCGCCGGCATCCTGAGCCCAGTCTTCTTCGTCCGAAGAATTGCTGTCTTCGTCATTCGAATGCTGCCATTCGGCCTCATCCGGCTGATCGGAATCGCTATCATCAACCGTTTCAGATTCCGTTTGTTCTGAATGATCAGAACCCGAATCGCCCTCAGAATCTGAGCGCCCGTCAAAATGTTCCTGACGTATCTCATCTGGTGACCAATCCGAATCGTCCTGATCATCCTGTGTGTCTGTTTCGACATAACTTTCGGATGTCGCTTCTTGTTCCGCCGATCCATCGTCAAAGCTTTCCACCTCGTCGGCAGGGGCTTCATCAATGCGCTGCGACGGCGTCAGAACCAGCTTATCAGCCTCTTCAACAGGCTTTTCTTCGGGTTCTTTCGTGCTTCGTTCTTCCGCAGAGACCAAGCGCCTTATGGACGATAAAACGTCCTCTATTTCAACATTCGTAACCGGATCGGACATGTTATTTTACCACTCTTGCCTCGGCACAGTGTACCTCTGAGCGCTTTTTCACACAACATTTTCAGCGGATTTTTAATCTTTTTCCAAAGCGCGCAACACTTTTTCTAGTTTTTTGCCCTGCGGGCTAATCGGAACAGGCGCGTCTTTGACCAGATCATAATAGGCATTCGGGTCATATGTCTGCACGTTCAGACGCAAATCTTTCGCTGTAAGTTGGCCAATAGACGACAACACCAGATAGGCCGCGATATAAACATCCGCATCGGCAGAGATCAGATTTGCCTGAGCGTTAAGCAGTTCCTGTTCTGCATCCAGCACGTCCAGCGTTGTCCGCGCACCGAGCTTTGCTTCTTCCCGCACACCCCGGAATGCCACGCGCGCGGCGCGCACTTCCTGTTGGCTGGCCTGCCGGCTGGCATTCGCCGCCAAAAGAATGGCATAGGCATTGCCCACATCCTGCAAAACCTGATGCCGAACAACATGCAGGTTGCCCCGCTGGGCATCGCGTCGCGCCATGGCCTGACGCTTGGCAGAACTCAAAAGCCCGCCCTGATAAATCGGACCACTCAGTTCGATACCAATGCTGCCTGATTGTGTGAGGTCACTGCCGTTAATTTCCTCACCCACAGCAACCCGGCTACGTAAATTTACAGACGGTTTCATGGCCGCCTCTGCTGCAAGAACGGTCAGATCAGCCGAGGCCACGTCATGCTGCACGCGAAGCATGTCAGGGTGACCCCGGACCGCAATCACCTTGGCCCCCTCAATATCGCCCGAAAGCTTTGGCAAACGCCCGGGCGCCTGAAGCTGGCCGGGCTTTCGGCCGACGGCCGCACGAAATTCCTCGATTGCTTGGGTCAGATCACCCTGCGCCGCAGCCAATCCGCTTCGCGCAGAGGCCAAACGCGCCTCAGCCTGAGCAACATCGGTACGTGTAACTTCGCCGACTTCGAACCGGTCCCGGGCTGCACGCAATTCCTGTCGCAACAGCCGAAGGTTATTTTCACGAAGGGCCACAAATTCCCCATTGCGGCGCACATTCATATAGGCTTGCACTGCCCGAAACAAAACTTGCTGTTCGACACTGCGCAACACTTCCCGGGTCGACAGAACCGCCTCTTTTGCTGCTTCCTTGCGGTATCCAGTCCGGCCGAAATCAAACAGCAGCAGGTCAAGCGAAAGGCCAATACTGGCGTCGGTCGATCTGATAGGCCTAATTACCCCTGACGTCTTGGATTTGCCAAATGTCCGGGTCACATCAGCGGACCAATTCAGGATCGGACGCAGCTCTGATGCGATCAGCGCCACATCTTCATCTGCAGCACGCAGCAATGCACGGTTCTGTTCTATCAATCCGCTGTGATTATAGGCACTTGTCAGCGCAGCGGCGAGCGTGTCCGCGCGGGACCCATCCGTTGTTATAACTGAACAAATTAACGCCACCGCACCAATACGAAAAACTTTCCCAAAGGCCGAAACCATTTAAACCCCTCTCAGCTGACGAAACGTCAAAGCACAAATGCCGCGTGACGTTCGAAACCAGGTAGAACCGGCGCACCAGCGTTAAACGAAAAGCGCCAGTTCAATGATCCATCAATCTTGTAACCGATGCGCACAACACCAAGCGCGCCTTCCATAAACAAGCAGGCGATCCGGCCACCTTCTTTAAGTTGCTCGGTGATGGCATCAGGAAGGTGCTCGACCGCTCCTTGCACTACAATAACGTCATAAGGGCCATGTTCAGATGCGCCGTCCGTCAACGGGCCTTCGTGCATAATCACGTTGTCCGCGCCGGTCTCATTCAGAATTCCCTGCGCTTCGGCAACCATTTCAGCACTGTCTTCAACAGCCACCACAGCCTCGGCCATCCGCGCCATGACCGCTGCCGAATATCCAAGAGCACTGCCGATATCCAGCACAAGCTCATCACCGCGTATATCCAATGCGTCGAGCATTTTAGCCAACGTACGTGGCTCAAGAATGACACGGCCACTGCCCAGATCCACGTTTTCCCCGATATAGGCGGCTTCCCGCAAATGACGCGGCACAAAGGCTTCACGCGGGACCGAAAGCATCGTGTCGATGATCGGGAATTTCGTCACATCAGATGGCCGGATTTGGGTGTCGACCATCATGGTACGGCGGGCGGTGTAGTCAGTCATCGGCTAAACTCATGTGTTCATAAATCTGTTTGCCTGTTTTGACACAGATGCGATGTCCGAACAATGCCCATCGGGATGCGAAAACCCGCACCAGCACCCTTGCGCTGATTTTGGGGATCAGATAATGCGATGCAACCACAACGGCGGCGAGTTGGCGGAGTGGTGACGCAGCGGATTGCAAATCCGTGTACACCGGTTCGATTCCGGTACTCGCCTCCAATCTTTTCAATGGGTTACAAATCTGTTCTCTCATGGGGTATCACCTCAGGTATCAGGTTTCGTTTTTGGTCGTGTTCTGTTCACCGCCGCTTTTCTGCAGCTTGTTGGGCTCTCATCTTCTGACGCGCCTCTCCCGCATACTTCACAATCATTGCCTTTGTCGTATGGCCACTATAGCTAGCGATCTCATCGTCAGTGCATTCAGCCCAGGCCAATTCCATCACGCCACGGTATCGCAACGCATGTTGATCAAAGGCAGTCAGCCCCAATCGCTTGCGCTCGGCCAGCATTATCCTGGCCATGTCGTGGTACCCCATTGCGCTCCCATCGGACTTCGAGAGGATGTGCCGGGATGGGTGCGGAGAAACCAACAGCCGCGCACGCTCGCCATCCAAAGCGGCTTTTAAAGTCTTCGTACAGGGGAGCTCTAGAGGCACGTCTGTCTTGTTCTGGCGCAGCCTGAGGCATAGACCATCGTAATCACCCCAAGTAAAACCGACCCAGTCGCCTGGACGTTGAACGCTGCCTACACCAATCTCAAAGATCAGCCGCGCCTCGTGACTCCCATCGGCCCGCATCTTCTCGACAGCCCAATCTGGCCAGGGCATGTGGGGTTTTTCCCGGTCCTTGGGAACTTTCATCTTCTCGATGTCAATCGCTGGGTTGTCGAGCCTCCAGCGCTTCCGAATCGCTAATTTCGATAACATGGAAACCGCGGTGGGGATGTAGTTTGCGAATCTCACACGGTGTCGGTTCTTTTCCATCGCATCATATATGTCGGGTTGGCTTAAGCGGGAAACATCCTTCTTCCCGATCTTGTCCTCAAGGTATTCAAAGACTGGCTCTAGGTCGCGACGGTACCGTGGCGAGAAGCCCGCCCAGCGGTCACTTTGGCGAAAATGTCCGATGATCGCGGACCAGGATCGTTTGGCTTCAGCTCGTTTGCCTGAACGAATTTCCCAATACAAACGATCGAACTCTGCTGTGCCCGGCTCAGCCTTAATACGGACATAGCGCAGCCTACCATCCTGGTTGCGGCGGAAGTACCAGCGGCCACTTGTGTGTTGCCAGATGTAAGGCTTATTCACCATTCGATACTTCCGGCAGCGTCTGCTGCCTCCCCGCTTGCGATCGCTTTGATCTGCTCCATGTCCCATCGCTCGAAATCGCCCAAGTGGCATGGAGGAGGTAGAATGCCTTCACTCACCAGCTGGCGAAACTCATCTGGTTTCAAATCCAGCAGCTTTGCCGCTTTGTTTGCCCCCGCGAAGAGAGGCATTGGCATCCCCCTATCACGCAGCCTCAGGATCGACGTTTGGGTTAGCCGCTTCCGCAAGCTGAGCTAAATAGTTGGCAACGTCAATTTCGCGCCATCTATTCTGGCGCCCAACTTTCATCGGAGATGGGAATCCGTTCGTTGAAACAAGGTTGTAGATTTGACGCTGCGAAACGCGAAGACGCGAAGCGACATCGCCAGGGGTCAATAAATTTTCGTCACGGCAAGTCGATTTCTGGGTCATTCCCGAACCTTTCTTCGTTTCACTTACCCTTCATCGCATTTCTTAACCTTACATTCCTCTGGCGGTTCCCCCACGCTCAACAAGCGTAATGTTCGACCCGTCGTCAGAGATTGTTGTCTACCAACATGCGAGCCTCGGCCCACATGTCGTTCGTATGCCAAGTGAAGAGCATGTCAGTTTCACAAACCTCCACAATTGCCTTAGCGGCAAAATCTGCGGCGGTTTCAGAGCGTAGCGACATCATTTCCATTTTGAGGATGGTCAATCTTTCGAGATGTGTTTCCAAATCATCATCAGCCAGATGGTTCGGTAGACTGTTTATCCATGCTCGAAGTTCCTGATGTTGCTCAAATAGAGCGAGTATCGGCGACTTGCGAAATTGTTTTTGGAGAGAGTACCATCGCACTTAGATCACCGCGAAAAATCCAATCGAAAGATGCTCCCTCATGGGTCATGTAGTCGTACAATTCTTCTGTCAATTCAACTTTCCCCTTTGCATCGAGCTCGAGGGGCGGAAGTTTCGTTTTGGTTATCTCCGCGAACTCACCCAACCGTTCAGCTGCAGATTTGACGTCTTTGCTTTTGCCTTTCAGCGCTGGGAGCGATGCCTTGGAATTGCTCGGCGAGGCATCACAAACCGCAGCCATCGGTGCAAGGGCGACGAGGTACGGCGAAACGGATGTGTTCGCGCAAGCGCGGTCTTTAGTCATTGTCAGAGTCTCCCGATATGTTATGATAGAATAACTATCAAATACAGGGGCACCTTTTGTCAATAGAAAATCTATCAATTCGACAAGTTAAAGCAGCAAGAGCGCTGCTTGCATGGTCGCAGCATGACCTCGCAAACGCATCTGGGGTTTCCTATCCAACGATTGCTCGATTGGAAAAAGAAGATGGCCCGTTGGGCGGACGACGTGGAACCATAGTTGCTATCCAGTCAACTTTTGAAGCAGCTGGTGTTGTGTTCATCCAAGAAAACGGCGGAGGTGCGGGAGTGCGCCTGGCAACGAAAGGGCTTTGAAGTGGTAAAGATTCTAAGCCCGGCGGATTGGATGAGGTGTCTTGTAAAGACCCGGCTCAAAAAACTGAGCAAATGTTGCAAGGCACACCTACACGATACACGACTCAATTTCCAAAGCCAGAAACAAAGGAGCTCTAACTCAATCAAATTTCATCATTCAGCTTGCATCGCTAAATTGTACTGTCACCCTATCACACGCCGATTCATCGATTTATCTAGGGCCGAGCCCTGAGCCACTCGTCAATCTACGGGAAATACCCAGCGCAGATGCGCTCTGGCATTTGCGTGCTGGCAGTAAATTCCGAACCTCACCGATGGGCACCCGAAGTGTAAGATTGTTTCGCAGACCAGACTTACTTCCAAAGGTTTAGTACAGCGAATATTCTCCGGTTTGCGGTCTCTGGCGTTGGACATCAGCTTCTAAACTTGGGATTGCTTGGCGTCGGTTCGCCTCTGGGCGAAGCAGCGGCTCGGGTTGCACAGGAAGAGGCTTCAACTGAAAGCAATACACAAAAGATTCGACCTATTGAAGCGGTCCGATTTTGTCGTCTAACACTCTATCTATAATTCGCAATGCGTGCCGCCGAAGCCGCTGTTTGTATAATACGCAACATAGCCGGAGCTTAAGCACTGGAACCGCGGGCAAGATCTGTCATCTCTCACAGCAATGTAAATGGCCGGTTCGCGGGACTTAGCTGCCTCTCCTAGTTCGAATTCGAATGTCCGCTTCATTTGACTCCAGTCGCCTTTGAAACAAGATTGCTGGTCGTGCGGCGGTTCCACGAAGCCTCCCGAAGTGGTTCAATCCGATGTGTCGCGATAACGTTCCAGCGCCAGCACGGCCAGAGCCAGATCTCCCAGGGCATGACCCCGAAAAATAAGGGAATTATATACCAAAGTCACATATCGATTGACAGTGCATTCATAGTGCGGAATTGGTAGACGCAGCGGCCTTGTAAGCCGAAGTCCTAAGCGGGACGTGCCGGTTCGAATCCGGCTGCGGGTACGATGATCATTGTTTACCGAAGGGAAAGGAAATGGCTAATGCTCGGGAGCATTTAAAAATGCTGAATGATGAATTAGAGCGCGTTCGGAGGCAAATAGCAGAGTTGAAAATCGAGGAAGCGTTGCTTGCGAAAATGCTTCGTCGTATGGGAGACGACAGCGCGAAGAAGAAGCCCACAAATCGTGCATTATACCAAGCGCGAGAATTTCTGACTCTTTTAGGATTCCCAATCTGTGTTTGATCTGATTCAGTCTGGCAAAGGAGATTTGTCATGGGATCAGCAGTTCCACTTCGATGTGATTATACAGCGGTTGAGTTGCGTCGGTTGGCGCGTCGGTGCCGCGGCAATAGACAGATACGGCGGTTGCTTGCGCTGGCAGCGGTTTATGATGGGATGAACCGTACCGAAGCAGCGCGGGTTGGTGGGATGGATCGGCAGACGTTGCGCGACTGGGTTCATCAGTTCAATACATACGGACCCGATGGTCTGACCAACGCCAAAGGGGCTGGTCGCCCTCGTTCGCTCAATGCCGAGCAAATGCTGATACTGGCTCAAATTGTCGAAACCGGGCCTAACCCACACACGGATGGCGTGGTTCGCTGGCGGTGTATTGACCTGGTTCGGGTCATCGCCGAACGGTTTGGCGTTGAATGTTCTGAGCGATCCATGTCGGATTATCTGGCCGAACTGGGCTTCTCCAATATCTCCGGTCGTCCCCGGCACCCCAAGCAGGATGCCCGTGTGATTGAGGCTTTCAAAAAAACTTCACCGATACGCTCGCAGCACACGTAGCCGACCTGCCTGAAGGAACACCTGTCGAAATATGGTTTCAGGATGAGGCAAGGATTGGCCAAAAGAACGGTCAGGTGCGCATCTGGGCGAAACAAGGAACCCGGCCACGCCTGCCTGCCGATCAGCGCTATGACAACACCTATCTGTTCGGGGCTATCTGCCCGAAACGTGGAACGGGTGCAGCCCTCGTTCTTCCCAAAGCTAACACTGAGGCGATGCAATTGCATCTCGACGAGATCAGCAAATATGTTGCTCACAAAGCTCACGCCGTTGTTCTGATGGATCGGGCCGGATGGCACAGCACCAGCAAGTTAATCCTGCCGAAGAACCTGACAATCATCCTGCTGCCGTCAAAATCACCCGAACTCAACCCGGTTGAGAACATCTGGCAATATCTGCGTTCAAACTATCTCTCAAACCGCATCTTCAACGATTACAACGCCATCGTCGAGGCAGCCTGCGACGCATGGAACGCGCCGATCGAAAAACCCAAGACAATCAAATCAATCGGAATGAGGGAATGGGCTCATCCTTGATCGGTCAGTATTTCTCGCGCTTAGTATTAGGCGTCAAATCGGCTGTCCTGAATTTTGCGTTCGAAGCCAGTGGAGATGGCGTTACGACCGAAGAAATGCGCGATGCGGTTGAGCGGGCGATCCCCGAAGTCGCAAAAGACACCGTGCGGTCAGTGCTCTCGCGATTGAAGAGCGACGGTGCTTTGGCTTTTGTAAGAGGGCGGTATTACGTGAAAGAGTTTGCGCCGCAGGAAGAAGACCGCCCTAATGTAACTCCCCTGCGTTCTGGTTAGTAACGGTCGGAGAGGCCGGGATTTTCCCGGCCTCTCCCAAGCGGTTAGTCTGGCATCGGACTCCAAATCTGACATGCCGAGGGTTCGATTCCCTTCGTCCGCTCCCTTTGGAAACGCAGATGCCTAAGCGGGACAGATCATTGCTTCCAACAAGCATGATGGCCTTGGAGACCCCTAAACGCACGTCAATTCGGTTTTCTTGCGTCATCCCGAATCAACTTGACAGGCTTGAGAACAGAATCTGCGAGTTCGTCAGGCGTTGCATCGATTCTTACGTCTTCAAGCATTTCCTTCTTACCAGGTTGATAAGTATTTGGTCGCAGTCGGATTTCCGGTTTATCGGTCATTGCGTTGCTCTCCATTCGGCCATGGTGCGTCCACCCTTGCTTCGATTGCAGCCAGAGCAGAGCAGTTGCAGGTTATCGGGATGGTCCGTGCCGCCTTTTACACGCGGAAGAATGTGATCAACTTCCATGACGCGGAACGGGAAGTGTGTTTTGCATCCGACGCAGACCCCTTCCTGTTCCCCGTAGAGCCTATGCCGATGGGTCCGGTAGTTGGGAAGTTCGCCAAGATCGGTGCGTTTCGGCGGCTCCGTCAAAGCCGTTGCACCGCCCCACAGACCGCGTTCCTCAGCAATTCGCTCATCCACCAGTTTGATGGCAAGCGGGGAGAGGTCAATCCCCGCCCATTGGCGCTGCAACCGGTCGGCGGCAACCAGCGTAGTTGCGCAACCGCAGAATGGATCGAGCACCAGATCGCCTTCGTCTGAACTGGCCTTGATGATCCGTTGCAGCAAAGCCAGCGGCTTCTGTGTGGGATAGCCCGTGCGTTCGCGGGCTTGAGAATTGACCGGCGGGATATCGACCCAAACATCGGGAGGCACCTGACCGGGGTTTGCTTCGAGATATCGCTTCAGGCGGGGCGTACCCTTTGATGTAAACAGGATCAGCCCCGCCTCGTGAAGCAAGTCCAGCCGCTTCAGAATACCGTCTTCCTTCAGATACCCGTGGATGAGACTACCATCAATCCAGCGGGCGTAATCACCGGTGCGCGGTACACTCCAGTGCCGCCCGATATCGGTTGGGTTCCAGCCCTGCCACGCGGTTCCGGCCTCGCCGTCGCTGACGCCAGGACCGGTGAGGTCGTCGCTGCTATATGCTCCTCTTTCGTCACTGTGGCGGTACTTTGAAGCGACATTCTGATCGCTGAGCGGTATCCGCACGGCGTTTCGGTGAATGTCCTGCCCGTAAAACAGAAGATGGTCCGCCGTTCGCCCGAAACGCCCACCATCGTTGTGATTGCCAATCCGTTTCCAGATCAGGTGATTACGAAACGCACTTTTGCTGAATAGCCCATCCATAAGCACACGCAGCCAATGCGCAGCAGTATCGTCACAATGCAGATAAACGCTGCCAGTGGGCTTCAACACCCGCCGCATTTCCAGAAGCCGCACGGCCATGAAGATCAGGTAGGATTGCATCGATTTGCCTTGGGCCTGACGCGCCGCCTCAATGACAGCGTAGGCTGCCGGGTTGCGGTCAGCCATCTCGCCGTGTTCGTACACATCAACGTCATCCAGTGTCCATGTATCCTTGAACGCAGCGCCGGCCGCTTTTGAGCCTATCGGGGCCTCATAGGTACGGTTGGAGTTGAACGGCGGATCAAGGTAGATCAGGTCCACGCAGGCGTCGTTCATGCCGCGCAGGACGGCCAGATTGTCGCCGGTCCAGATTGTGCCGCTGGCGAAGTTCGCAGTCATGTCGCTGGTTTCGCGCCGCTGGCTAATCCTGTATGCGCAATTAAGTCGCTATACCGAAGACGCTTGCCAACCATACCCGCAGCCATTCGGCCCATCTGGTCAGCGGTATCTTTGGACCGGATGTTGTGACGCCCGGAGAATTCAATCACATAGCGGTCAAGGTGCTTTGGTGACATCTTGTGGTACACACCATCATGACCACGTTTCAGACCGGACCAGAAACTTTCCATGCCGTTGGTGTGCGCCATGTCGCGGACATATTCGCCCACCGAATGCTTGACCGCCTCGTGCGGTCTGTCGATCCCTTTGTAGGCGCTGGCTTCGTCCGTGTAGACTTGTGCCCCTTCGGCGGTGTGATCGGTGACAAAGCCTTGAAGCGTTTCTGCGTCCGTCTTATGGACAACCTTGGCGACAACATGGTTAGTCTCGCGGTCTTTTGTTCCGGCCACAGCAGTTTTCCCTACAGCGCCACGACCCGCTTTTAGCTTCTTCTTGTTGTGCTTGTTCTTTTCCTTGCCGCCTATGTAGGTTTCATCGGCCTCAACAGGGCCGTTGAACAAAGGCTTTCCCGCCCTGTGCGCTTCTCTAAGGCGATGGGCCAAGTGCCAAGCGCTTTTCTGGGTGATCTCAAGGTCGCGATGCAGCTTCATGCTGGACACACCCTTGAGATTGGTTGTCACAAGGTAGATGGCGATTGCCCAAGTCTGATAGCCAAGTTTCGTCCCTTGCATCACATTGCCCGTTTTGAGGCTGAACATCGGGCGGTCAGGGCAATCACGGCAGCGATGGGTCATCGTCTTGTGCTTGATGTTTGATTGCACTTCAAAAGACCCGCAATGGGGACAATAGGGGCCGTCCGGCCATATTTTGCCCGCAAACCACTTTTTGGCAGCTGCGTCATCTGGGAACATGCGAAGAAGTTGGATCAGGCTTATGCCTTCACGATCTGACTTGCCGGGTGCCTTATGCGCCATATCTTGCCCTCCGTTGTGACTTTAATATAAACCACCTTCGCAGTCAGGGCAAGCTTAAAATGTGACTTTAGTATATAATTCCCTAATATTGGCGAAAGGCATATCCGATTTATGGAAAGACAGTTTTCGATAATCGTCGTAATCTTGGGCGTAATTATTGGAGGATCGTTATTTGACCGTTGTAAAAACGTCCCGCTAAGAAATTAATGTTGCTCCGTTTCCCTAAACCTGATGTCTTAGGTATTTTGCGAACCGCATTAGTTCGGGATCTCAGTCAGCGTAATCGAAAAACACGCCCCGCCATAATACTCTGACGAATATTTCACGTTGCGGGTGGAAACCGGCTGCAGGAACAGATCAAAGGTTGTGACTTCGTAGTCGTAATGATTTGTCCATGTCCCGCCACAGCCATAGCTGTTATCCGCAGCACGCGCATTTTTTGTGCTCAAGACCAAATCCCCCTCCGGGCTGGTCCTCTCGTTTTTTTCCGGCCAATATCCGGGGTCGCCATGTTCGGCGATTGGACGGGTCTGTTCAAAGCCACAAATCTGGAGCTGCGCATTGCAGAATATGATTTCAATATCGATTTCAAATGCAGCGCGCTCGACCCCTGCCTCCAGGGCTGGGTTGACCAAATGAAACCCATGCTCGCGAATATGGTCGAACAGGAAAGAAAGGTGCGCGAGGCCAAAGAAAAGGATGAATTGCACCTTCTCGAGATCCCGGCAATCGCGGTCGAAGGCATGCTCGACGGCATCGCCACTGCCATCGCGGCCGGTACCGCCTATGGGGGATTATTGGTCATCGACAAGCTCTTTATGGGTATCGACTATGGCATGCAAATCAACGAACCTGAGGAAGGTGAAATTACGATTGCCCTGCCGGACAAGGAGATCGGAGTTGAGAAATTTTTGGAAGAGGCGGAAATGTCCATAGACCCTGATGGCAGCCTGATCCTGACCATGCCGCGTTCCACATTTCTTGAGGCAGAAGGTTATTACGAAGTGGATGGCAAAATTGAAAAAACCTCCACCGGCGCCCGGCTGAGCGTCAATGTGCTGGTCAGCGCATCCAACTACACGACTTCATTCAGACTCGGATTTACAGCTGATATGATCCCCGGCATTCCGGACATGGGACCACTAAGTGACAAGTACATGGCCGAATTTGAGAATTCCTTGGATAATCCGCCCGCCAGAGTTCTGAAATATTTTCCGCCGCTAGATGCCTACATGGACAAACTCGGCATCGACCCGCCCTTCAGCCCGGGCAATTAGGCACCGGGACTGCAAACCCAGCTGCTTCTTTCTTGCTAAAAATACCCAAATCCTAACCGGTCAGATCGGCGCAGGATTCTGGGTTGTGTACATCATGCACACACAGTTCGAAAAAACGCATGTACAATTTGTACGAATTGTACAAATTTCAAAGACCACCTTTCAGCCGTCCTCGGGCCCGTTCAACTGTCCCAAAACCTCTTCGGTATGCTCACCAAACCGTGGCGGCGGGCGGCGATAATCAACGGGAGTTGCGGAAAACTTCAAAGGGTTGCCCAGCAGTTTGACAGTGCCACCAGCGACATCTTCCCGCGCCATCTCCAACACCATTTCCCGCGCTTCTGCCTGATCAGATTCAAGCGCCCGATCCAATGTGTTCACCGGCCCCACCGGCACCTTCACCGCCTCAAGCCCGGCGATGACTTCGTCCAGAGTGCGCTTGCTTAGCTCCTCTGAAACAACGGGAATTAATACCTCACGGTTGGCCAGCCTTGCAGGATTAGTAGCATAATCAGCATTCTCGGCCAAATCGGGCCGGGCGATGAAATCGCAAAAACGCCTGAACTGAGCATCATTTCCCACGGCGATGATCACGTGCCCATCATTCACCGCGAAAACCTCGTATGGCACGATATTCGGGTGCCCGTTCCCACGCCGTACCGGCAGATCGCCTGAAGTCAGAAAATTCACCCCCTCATTGATCAGCCACGCCAGCTGCGTATCTACCAGCGCCACCTCCACATACTGTCCTTCCCCCGTCTGATCCCGATGCCTGAGCGCTGCCAAGATCCCAATCGTTGCATACATCCCACACACAACATCCGAGATCCCGACGCCCACCTTCATCGGTGCGCCATCTGCCTCTCCGGTCAGGCTCATGATGCCGCCAAACCCCTGTGCCATAAGGTCATAACCGGGTTTCTCTCTATTTGGTCCGGTCTGGCCGAACCCTGAAACAGAGCAGTAAATAAGTCCCGGATGCGCCGCGCGCAGACTGGCATGATCCAGCCCGTATTTGGCCAGACCCCCCGGTTTGAAATTCTCGATCACAACATCAGCGCGTGCGGCCAATTGCCGGATCGTCTCCTGGCCTTCGTCAGAAGCCAGATCAACGGCGACTGACTGTTTATTGCGGTTTGTGCTCATAAAGTAAGCGCTCAGATCTGTGGGGGCACCATCCACCCCGGCCACAAAGGGTGGGCCCCAGCTGCGCGTATCGTCGCCATTGGTCAGGGGGTTTTCGATCTTCCAGACCGTCGCCCCCAGATCGCCAAGCATCTGCGTTGCCGTCGGTCCCGCCAAGATCCGCGTCAGATCAAGCACAACCAGCCCATCAAGCGCACCAGCCATCAAATTCTCCCATCATAGCTGCCTCGGTCAATCACCGCTGCAATCACTGTAAAACACTCTGCTGTCATCGCAGCTGAAAGCGCCGCCGCCAGCTCCTCGCGGTTGGAAACAGTATGTCCCTCACCGCCAAAACTACGTCCGATCGCGGCGTAATCATGGCTGTCAAAATCCACCCCACGATTTTTCATCTGGCGTTGACGTTGTTTAAGCTCAATCAGCGCCAGAGAGCAATCAACAAGCACCACAAAAATGGTCCTGAGACCCAACTCTTTCGCCGTCGCCAATTCCCCTGTGGTCATCAAAAATCCCGCGTCACCGCAAACGGAAACCGACACTCGGTCTGGTGCCGCTATTGAGGCCCCCATCGCCAGCGGCATGGCACATCCCATTGTACACAATGCCGCGGATTGCATCAGCGTGGCCGGCGCGTGACAGGTCCACATTTGCGACATTAGAATCCGGTGTGCACCGCTATCGGCTGACACGATCGCATCCTCGGGCAGATGTTTCTGACATTCATCAAACACCGCCCCCGGGCCCCAGTCATCATCAGCAGGAAAGGCCTTTTGCAACGCTGCCCGCGCCGCCTCAACTTCACTGCTGGCCCAGGTTTCACGCCCGGTCAAACCTTCCGACAATGCCTTTAATGCAGGGCCTGTCTGACACACAAAATTCAACGTTGCCTGATGCATGTAATGCGTGTTGGGTTCCGCAGAAATGTCGATCACGTTGACCCGTGCCGGATCCCAGATTTGTTGCCAGCCGGGGCGCATTTCTATGGGATCGTAACCGGCACAAATGATCAGATCCGCCGACTGAACAAAAGGAACCAGAACCTTGTCCGCCAAAGGCGAAAGCCCCGCTCCGCCAAGGCATTGTGGATGGGTTTCCGGCATCACCCCCTTGGCCTTATAGGACGTGATAACTGGGATGCCGTACGTTTCAGCAAAGGCGCATAACTCCGCACCTGCCCTTTCATTCAGCACATCCACTCCCGCGATCACCACCGGGCGTTTGGCCGATGCCAGCCAACCGCGTGCCCGCTCAAGATCAGGGCCAGCAGGGGCAACCGCGCTGGCTTTGACACGACGTTGATATGGCGTGTCCGCGACCAACGCGTCAGCAACTCCAACCGGTACATCAATCAGAACCGGACCAGGTCGTCCTTCCAGTGCGATACCAACCGCTTTGTCTGTCGCTACATCAGCACTTTCCGCGGACAGACGAAACGTGGCTTTGGTCACCGGTTCAAACACCTTTTGGTGGTCCAGCACCTGATGCGTGTAGCAAAGCGCGTCATCCGCATCGACGCACCCGGTCAGCATGATCAGCGGCACCCGGTCCTGATGCGCATTGGCAATGGTGTTCACTGCGTTCATTGCTCCGGGTCCGATTGTAGCGACCACAATTCCCGGTGCACCGGTATGATGCCAGATCGCCTCGGCCATAAAACCAGCGGCATTTTCGTGTTTGACCAGGGTGAATTTGATCCCGGCGCGTTCCAGCGCATCCAGCACGGTCAGAACTTCCCCACCCGGCATTCCGAACGCATGCCGGCAACCGGCCTCATACAAACGCAGCGCCAGTACATCAGCTGCACGCAGATTACGATTGGCGTGTTCCATACAGAACCTTCCTTGTCATCAAATTAGAATCTTCCGGCGCGTTCGCGGCACTCTCTCATTCCATCATTTCACCAATTCGGGGGAGCGCAACCACCAATATCTCAAGCGATTGTGATGATCATATCGGCCTGCCCGGTTTGTCTTTTAGGGTCGCTCAATTTAGGTTTTGCAAAACCATTCCCTTCTGAGGAAGGATTATTCAGATGAAACGTCGTACATTTCTAATTGCCGCCTCGGTGGCGGCGGTGGCTACCGGTGGCGCAACATTTGCTTATATCCGCCGCGACCGGTTTGAAGGGGCTGTGCTGACACCTCCGCAGGCCGCTGAATTAGCACAGTCGGGTGAGATCACACTTATCGACATCCGCCGCCCCGATGAATGGGACAAAACCGGCGTGCCCGCCGGTGGTCACCCGATTGATATGCGCCGGGACGATTTTGTTGCGGCGTTGGATGCGCTTGTGGATGCAGACAAAGACAGCCCAATTGCGCTTATTTGCGCACGGGGCGTGCGGTCCGACAGGCTAAGCGCGCGACTGACCGAAGCAGGTTTTACCAATATTATTGATATTCCCGAGGGGATGCTCGGGTCTTCCGCCGGGCCGGGCTGGCTAGAACGTGGCCTGCCGGTTACGAAAGGTAGCTGAGGTGATCCGGTCCAATTTTACGGCAGCCGCCTTTGCCGCACTCAGTCTGACTCTTACGGCTTCCGAAGCCAATGCAGGTTGTCTGGATGCACCAGATCCATGTGAAATCCCTTCTGGTGTGTATCACATCGAACTACCCGAAGGTGCCGCAGATGAGCCGTTACCAGTTGTGGTTTTTCTGCATGGATACGGTAGCCACGGTGGCAACACCATTGGCAACCGCAAGCTGGTGCAGCCTATTCTTGACCGCGGTTATGCAATGATTGCCCCAAGCGGGCTACCCCGACGCAACGGGCGCGGATCAAGCTGGGTGTTTCACCCCGATCAGGAACAGCGCCGCGACGAGTTGGTATTTATCAACGCTGTACTGGATGACGCCACCAAGATGGGGATCGACCGCAACCGTGTGCTGTTGGCCGGTTTTTCTGAAGGTGCTTTTATGACCACCTATCTTGCTTGCCGCGCGCCGGATGCATTTTCGGCCTACGCCCCGCTTGCCGGAGGCTTCTGGCGGCCACATCCGGAAACCTGCGCAGGGCCGGTAAAACTGTTTCAAACCCATGGCTGGTCTGATGGCACGGTGCCGCTGGAGGGACGCCCATTGGCGGGGGGGAAATACCTGCAGGGCGACATCTTCCAAACCCTTCAAATCTGGCGTGACGCCAATTCTTGTGATCAGATGCGTGCCGATGAGCGCCGTACAGGCGGCGACTACTGGGTGCGCAAGTGGACCCATTGCGCGCCTGATTCCGCGCTAGAGTTTGCTATGCACCCCGGCGGGCATGTCCTGCCCCATGGCTGGCCGGATATGGCCCTCGATTGGTTCGAATCTCTTCCAGCGGATGCCGCGACAACACCGGGAAACTGAAATATTTCACCCAAACTGCCCGAAATAGATTGAAACATTTCGCGGTAGTTTGGCCAAAATCACGAAATATCAGACTGATACCAGACCTTCGGCAGGCAGTATTCTGCCGGGCAAAAGGGGAATATGAGCGGCTTTACCCTCAAATATGAGCTATTGCGAAAACAATTGCTGACTTTGTTGTGCAATTGATCCCCTCATTCTCGCGACAGGTAAAAACGCCGTTACTTCTGCCCGCCGCCGGTGTTGTCAGGCGCCGCAGTCGTTATCCTTTATACCAACAACCGCGTGTCGAATAAGGATGACCGAATGCATAGTGACTTGTTTGGTGGTGATGTCTCGTTGACCTCTGCTAATTCTGTGAAGGCCTGGAACGACATGCAGATGGCGTTTCTCGCCCATAGTGCGGCAACGCCCACGCATCTGGGGGCTGTGCTTCAGGCAGAACCAGGTTTTGCAATGGGACACGCGATCAAGGGTATTTTTTGCCAGATGCTCGGTCGGGCGGAAATGACCAAAGCCGCATCTGAAGCGCTTGTTTCGGCACAGGCAGCACTGGCTTCGGGTCAGGCCACCGCGCGAGAGCGGCTTTATGTGGAGGCGCTGACCGAATACCTTAGGGGAAGCCTGACCGGTGCCATCGCCAAGATGGAGCATGTTTTAAAACTTCACCCGCAGGATAGCCTTGCGCTCAAGATCAGTCATGCCATCCGTTTCATTCTCGGCGATGCCACTGGCATGCGCTCCTCAATTGAATCCGTTTTACCCGCGTACGATCCCAGCCACCCAGCGTGGGGCTATGTTCGCGGCTGTCATTCATTCTCACTTGAAGAAACCGGTGAATATGCCCGCGCCGAAACCGCGGGCCGTCAGGCAGTAGCGCATACACCAGACGATGCCTGGGGGCTTCACGCGGTTGCTCATGTTTATGACATGACAGCAAATTCTGCCGCTGGAATCGAATGGCTCAACGGTCGTGAAGCCGCTTGGTCGCATTGCAACAACTTCCGTTACCACGTCTGGTGGCACAAGGCTTTGATGCATCTTGATCTGGGCCAGCACGACGAAGTGCTCGCACTTTACGATGCCGAGATCAGAAAGGATCAGACGGACGATTACCGCGATATTTCCAACGGCACCTCGCTGCTTATGCGGCTGGAGCTTGATGGCGTCGATGTCGGTGAACGTTGGGAAGAGATGGCCTCAATCAGTTCAGACCGGGCCGAAGATGGCAGCCTGATTTTTGCCGATCTGCATTACCTGCTGGCGTTGATGGGTGGGCGCCGTGAAACTGCGCTGAAAACCATGATTTCGCGTATCCATTCCGACGCGCAGCGCAGCAAGACCGATCACGAGACCCGCTTTGCCAACCCCGGTGTGGCCGCTGCCGCAGGCCTCGAGGCATTTGGCGAAGGCGATTACAGATCGGCCTTCCTAAACCTCGCGCACGCACGCCATGTCATGCCCAATGTCGGCGGCAGCCACGCGCAACGCGACGTATTCGAACGCCTGACCATCGATGCCGGAATTCGCGCCGGGTTCCTTGACGACGCCAAGGCTATTCTGGATGACCGCAAGTCACGGCGTGGCGGAAACGAAGATGGATATGCCGCCGCCCGCTACCAGATAATCGCCGACAACCATCATCATACGCCCGAGGGCTTGCGTCTGCCCGCTGAATAGGATCAGGAACAGCCTGCAACAACAAAATGGACGATTGCCCGGAGACTGGCACATAATGACGACCGTGACGACTAATAGCCCCCAACCCCAAGCCAGCCCATCTGTGGCTGTTGCTGGCGTGGTCCCGACCGTTCGGGACCCGCGGCTTGATTTTTATCGTGGGCTCGCGATGTTCATTATTCTGGCGGCCCATACGCCACGCAATTTCTTTACCTCGTGGATTCCCGCGCGATGGGGATTTTCGGACGCCACGGAAATTTTCGTGTTTTGCTCTGGCATGGCCTCGGCCATCGCTTTTGGCAAAGTCTATGCCGAACGCAGCTGGTTTCTGGGAACCGCGCGCGTCGCGTTCCGGGTCTGGCAGGTCTACTGGGCGCATATCGGCCTGTTCTTCGCTGTCGCGATGACAATGGCTGCAATCGACAGCACCGAGCTTTTTGACAAAAGCTATATCGGGTCGCTTAATCTCTGGCCGTTTTTCAAGAACACCCAGGATCAGCTTATTGGCCTGATGACTCTGAGCTACGTACCGAACTATTTCGACATCCTGCCTATGTATCTGGTGATCCTCGCGATGATGCCCATCGTTGTTGGCCTCAGCCGGGTGCATCTGGGCCTTGTGTTTATGTTCATGGCCGTGGTTTGGGTGTTCGCACAGCGCAGCATTCTGGAACCGCTTGGGCTGATAGACTGGCATCTTGGATTTGGGGCAGAGCCGTGGTCGGAACGTAAATGGTTCTTCAACCCGTTCGGCTGGCAATTGGTGTTCTTCACCGGATTTGCATTCATGCGAGGCTGGTTGCCAAAGCCGCCTGTGCATTGGATTGTCGCCACAATCGCCGGTGTGATTGTTATCGCCAACATTCCCTTCTCAAATATCGGCATGCGGGAATTCGGCTTTGATTGGGCGCGTGACTGGCGCATCGCAAATCGCGGGCTGATCAACAAATCCGACTTCGGCATCCTGCGCTATGTACACTTCCTGTCGCTGGCCTATCTCGGCTGGTACGTGGCGGGCGAAAAAGGCGCAAACCTCGTGGCGCGCGGTACAAACCTGTTGGCCCAAATATGGCGAATTTTGCTCACGCTGATTGTGAAAGTTGGTCAGCAATCCCTGGCAGTATTCGTTTTTTCCATGTGGTTTGCCCGCCTCATCGGCTTCACCTACGACAATATCGGTCGGGACACGACGACCGTTGTTATCGGCAATTTCATCGGCTTTGCGGCGTTAATCGCGGTTGCCTATGGCGCTGGCTGGTTCAAATCCCAGCCCTGGCGTGCAAGGCGGGGTTAGATCAGATGCCTTACATTCATATCCATCTTGTTCTGAAGGCGGGCCAAAATGCTGCGGCGTGAGATTCTGAAATATCTCACCGGCGTTGCAGCTGCTGCGGTGGTGCCTTCTGCGCTACCTGCGCAGGCATCAGGGGCTTACACGGCACCTCGCCTCTCGGAAGCGCAGCCATTTTCGCATGACGCGTTGCTGGCTCACGCGCGTGATCTGGCCAAACAACCCTACCAAGCCCGCTTTGAAGTACCTGTTGCTTGGCAGGAACTGGATTATGATCAGTATCGCGCCATCCGGTTCAAAACCAAAACCTCGGCGCTGTGGACCGGGACTAACACGCCCTACCGGATGGATTTCTTTCACCCCGGCCTCTATTTCCCCCACGCGGTTCAGATCAACGTGGTTGAGGGGGACATGGCCCAGCGGGTAGAATTCGACCTCAATCTTTTCGAAATGGGTGAGATCGTTCCAGACCTGCCGTCTGGTGGTGCTCTGGGATTCTCTGGCTTTCGCCTGCGCACTGAACTGCGCAAGCCCGGACAGTTCCATGAATTCTTTGTCATGCAGGGCGCCAGCTATTTCCGCGCGATCGGCCGCGATCACGTCTATGGATTGTCAGCTCGGGGGCTGGCGATCAACACCGCCGATGGCGCAGGCGAGGAATTTCCCGACTTTACTGAATTCTGGATCGAACGACCCGAACCTGGCGAAACTGATATCACTGTGCACGCCTTGCTAGACAGCCCATCGACCACCGGGGTTTACAGCTTTCTGGTAAAGCCCGGCACAGACACCGATATCGATGTTATGGCCCATGTGATACCCCGCGCCGATATTAATCACGTTGGCATTGCACCCCTGACGTCAATGTTCCTGTTCGACGAAACCAACCGCAACCGGTTCGACGATTTCCGCCCGGCAGTACATGACAATGACGGGTTGCAAATTCGTAATGGCAACGGCGAAACCCTGTGGCGTCCACTGGCAAACCCCACTCGCCTTCAGGTGTCCAGCTTTGTTGACAATAACCCGGCCGGCTTTGGTCTGATGCAACGGGCCGACAAGTTTTCCGATTTCGCCGACCTTGAAGCACTTTACCACAAACGTCCGGGCCTCTGGATAACTCCCAAGGGCGACTGGGGCCGCGGATCGGTCACGCTGGTTGAAATACCCGCCGACCGCGAAATCTACGACAATATCGTCGCCTACTGGCGGCCCCGTAACGGGCTCAAGGCAGGCGAGGAATATCAGTTCGGCTACAACATGAGCTGGGGCAAGGATGCGCCCGATCCGTTGCCCGTAGCACAGGTGCTCAACACCCGCATCGGCAAGCGGTTCCGCGGCGGCTATATCGCCGCAATTGACTTCGCCCCGAATGCGGTGCTGCCGGAAGATCTGGAGGACCTAACCATCCACCTTGCCAGCAACCGTGGCACCCATTCGGATGGCATTCTGCAGCGCAATCCCGAAACAGGCGGGCCACGGCTGGCCTTTACCTTTGACCCCGAGGATGCCAGCGCCGTCGAAATGCGCGCCCAGCTTCGGTACAATAAAAAGATGGTTAGCGAAGTCTGGCTTTACCGTTGGACCGCGGCCACATGAACCGACTTGTCACCATAGAGCCGCATATGCCGGCGCCCGCACCGCTTGACATGCCTGTGCAGGATCTGCGGACACACACACCACCAACGGTGCGGCCAACCCGTTGGCGCACAGCATTTTGCCGTGCAATTGTATTTATACCGGCACTGGTCACAACCGCACTGCTTTTGTCGGCCTTCGTCGACTGGATGTCCGGCGGCGGCCTGACCGAAATGGAGCTGTTGCTGATCTCACTGGTCGGGCTGACCTTTGTCTGGATCTCGCTTTATGTCAGCGCAGCCACCCTTGGGTTTCTGTCGCATTTTCGACTGCTGAGCCGCGCACCGGTTCCGCTGGCCCCACAGGCATCCCTGAACGTTGCAATCCTTGTCCCGATTTATTCAGAAGATCCCGTCACGGTCTTTGGCAATGCCACCGCAATGGCCCATGATCTTGCGCAATCACAGACCGAACACAGGTTTGATTTCTATATCCTGTCCGACACCCAGGACCCTGTCGTGGCAGAACAAGAGCTATTGGCCTTTGAATTGCTGCGCGCCAGCCTGCCCAACGGGGTTGAAGCATGGTATCGCCGCAGACCCAAAAACGTTGATAAGAAAAGCGGCAACATCGCTGACTGGCTTAGCCGCTGGGGCGCACGCCACGATGCGATGCTGGTCCTGGATGCCGACAGCCTGATGTCGGCCCATTCAATGATAGCGCTTACCGATGCCCTTTCTGCGGACCCGGAGGCTGGCCTGATCCAGTCACAGCCACGGCTTTACGCTGCCCGGTCGCCGTTTTCCCGGATGCAGCAATTTGCCGGGGTTACCTATGGTTTCCTTCTGTCGCGTGGCCTAGCACTCTGGACCGGGCGTGAAGGGAATTTCTGGGGACATAATGCGATCATGCGAACCCACGCGTTTGCACAATCTGCCGCCCTGCCCAAAATCCGCGGACTGCGCAGCCGCCAGACGCTGATCATGTCACACGATATCGTCGAGGCGGGTCTCCTGCGCCGGGCCGGTTGGTCCGTTCGCTTCCTGCCGGAAATACAGGGCAGCTATGAAGAAGCCCCTCAGACACTGATCGACTTTTCCCTGCGCGACCGCCGCTGGTGTGCGGGCAATATGCAGCATCTGCGCGTGATGTGGGCACGTGGCCTGCACTGGGTATCTCGCTTTCACATGTTGCACGGGGCGATGGGCTACCTGCTTTCCCCGGTCTGGTTTTCGCTGCTGGTGATCTGGACACTCATGGGCCGGGGCGAAGACGCCAACCTGATCTCTTATTTCAGCGCGCAAAACCCGCTTTATCCGCTCTGGCCGGAACAAAGCATGGTGAACTCATTCTACCTTCTTTTGTTCATGTACTCGATGCTGCTCACCCCCAAGTTAATGGGCGTGTTCACTATTGCCATCACGCCCGGAGCCATCACCCGCTTCGGTGGGGCATTCCGATTTGTCCTGTCTTTCTTAACAGAGCTGGCAACATCGGTTCTGGTGGCCCCGATCCTGATGGTTCAGCAAACCATTTCCGTCGCGCGCAGCCTGTTGGGAATTCGCGCCGCCTGGAACCCTCAACGCCGCACCGGCGGGTGCTATCCATTTGGGACGCTGGTCAAATTTCACACTATTGAAACCTTGCTCGGTACGCTTTTGCTCGCCGGTATGGTTCTGGGCATTGTATCGCTTTGGATGATGCCGATTATGGTTAGCCTTCTCGGCGCCGTGCCGCTGTCCGCACTTAGCGGCCTTAACCTCGGCAACAGTGCTTTGATGGTCACTCCGGAAGAACGCGAAACCCCTGACATCGTCCGCGCCGCAGCCCGTGAAAAACAGGTCTTTGCCCAGATGCTGAACCCTCCCGCACCAGTGCTGCAAACATTGACCAGCAATGTTCCCACGCGGATACAAACTTCTTTAAGCACCGTCCCGAAAACCTGAACAGGGACAATGGCTGGTCTTCTGTCGAAGCAGAACTCCGGCACAAAACAGTGCGTCCGACTTGCTCACGCCACCGCCTGCCATGCCACCCCAGCCAGCACCGCGCCAATCACGGCAAAGCCCAGATAGGCCGCAAACACCCGCGGCTTGACCAGAGCCCAGACCGCGATCGCCGCCGGAATACAGCTTACACCGCCTGCAATGACGAAACTCATCGCTGCACCCTGGCTCATCCCCTGCGCCAATAGCGCGTCCACCAGCGGTACTGCCGCGTAACCGTTGAGGTAGGCAGGTGCTCCGACAAAGGCCCCTAAAATGATCGGCCACAGTCCCTCGCCACCCAGGACACGCGCCACCACATCTGCCGGTATGTATTCCAGCATCAGCGCCTCGATCACATAGGCCAGCGCAAGCCACTTCAACAGGAACATGGCGTTGTCGACAGCTGACTTGCGAAACGCCTCTCGACGCGGGGCTTGTGCCCAGAACCGCCACACCGGTTTACCCTCAAACGGTTTGTCACTGCTACAGCACCCGCCGCATCCCTGCTTTGCGTCGCGCAGTGGGTTTGCGAACACCACTGACCGCGCCGCCAACATCGTGGCAAACCCGCCGAACAGGCCAATGCCAACAGCAGATATGGTTTTGGCCACCGCAAAGTCCCAGCCCAATGTGCCCGAGGTAATCAGAAACATCGCCGGATCCATCAATGGCGACGCCAACCAGAATGCCATCACAGCTGCCAGCGGCGCACCAAGTGCCAGCATCGCAGCGATAAAGGGAATAACTTCACAGCTGCAAAACGGCGACAATCCACCCAGTAGTGCCGCCAGCACAATCATCCGCGTCTGCCGCCCCTCAAAGGCTTTGGCCAGCAATGATTCAGCGCCGGACGCCTTCATATAGGCCACCGCCAGCACTGCAAACGCGATAAACGGGGCTGTGTGCCACAGCGCGCCCGCGCCAAACTCGACTGTCGGCCATAGCTGTGGCAGATCAAATACCGCCACCAACACCAATATCACCACCAACGCCAGCCACGCCTTGTCAACCTGCCGCCAGCTGCGCGGCACCTGAGGGAATGAAATATCAGTCATGGGTGTGATCCTCATGGTGTGTGGCACTGTCCGCACAGCATTCGCGCAACAAAAATTCGGAAAGGCTGCGCAGCTCGTCATAGGCCACCGCAGCGCAGATGATGCTGCGGCCCTGCTTTTCCTGCCGGACCAATCCGGCCTGTGTCAGAATTTTCATGTGATGGGTCAGGGTCGACCCGGTCACGCCGGTCCGATCTCCCAAGGATCCGATGCTCAGCCCTTCGGGGCCCGCTCTTACCAGACTGCGCAGCACCGCAAGGCGCTGCTCACTGCCCAATGCAGCAAAGGTAGAGGCCGTTACAGCCAGGTCGGCGTCAGTGATATCGGTTTGTTTCATATTTCGAGAAGTATAGAAGTAATTCGATTAGCACAAGCCATATTTCGATATTTTTCGAATTAAAAACGCCCACCGATCTCATAACCCGCAAATGTTTCTGAACAGCCCGCATTTAGCAATCATAAGGATAAACAGGTCAGACAACGATAACGCTCCTCGCCCACAGAAACTTACCAACGACGAAGTTTCAGAATTGGATGATGCTAACATCGGCCCGAACGAACAAATTTCTGCCACGACTTTGAAAAAGTGCAATTGGGGATATTGGATACAAGTCAAATACTCTGGCGTAAACAGCTGCGCAGCCGAAGCGCCCGAAGATAGCGGCTATGGCTGGAAACTTAAGTCCTGCTGACAATGAATCCAATCAGGTGCACTGTTTAAGATTCAGCTCCGGCAATCTGGAACCAATCGACGAATGGCCTCATTGCAGCTGTTGAGCGATCACCTCAAGCCGCGCGGGCGGTAGAAATTGCGAAAACATAGCGATACCTCTTTGGCGCAGACGGCATATACCAGGTCGGAATCCTCCTTGACGGAACTCGAACCTGCCTGCATACCGGTTCATGTAAGGGTCCCTAACAGGGTGCAAAGCATCCAAGGGATAATTTGGGAATGACGTGACGGTGGACCCATGTCGGGCGCTTAATCGTCAGCCGCCCCCGCGACTGTAAGCGGAGAGCCCCTGCCACATGCCACCGGATATTCCGGGAAGGCGGCAGATCAGGCTGCGACCCGCGAGCCAGGAGACCAGCCTTTACATGGATATCATCAGCACCTCGGGTGAGAGGTGTAGAAGGAGAAAAACTATGACTGCACTGGTTCAAACCGCCGCAAAATCCACCGTTCTTCCATTTGCTGCCGCCATTATCCTTGGCTTTGGCATCGTCACACTGGCCGGCCACGTTCAGGCTGGCGCTCTGCACGATGCCGCCCATGATGTGCGCCACGCAACCGGCTTTCCCTGCCACTAAGCCATGTTCCAGAAAATTCTGACCAGCGCGTTGTTCGCTGGATTCTGCGCGGGGCTGATCGCGGCCGCGCTGCAGTTTATGTTTGTACAGCCCGTACTACTGCATGCGGAACTGTATGAAGGCGGAGATCTTGTGCATTTCGGTGCCGACGCTGTCAGCGCCCACCCCGAATTGCCGGGATTTGACCTTTTGCGGGACGGGCTGAGCATTCTGTTCTCGGCACTGATCTACGTGGGTTATGCCTTTATACTTGTCGCTGCCATGGGTATGGCCGCTGAACGCGGCGCAGACATCAATGCGCGCACCGGCCTGCTATGGGGTCTGGGCGGGTTCATCGCCTTTCATTTCGCACCGGGATTTTCACTGCCGCCAGAAGTACCGGGTGTTGCCGCCGCTGATGTCGGTGAACGTCAGCTCTGGTGGTGGGGCACGGTTGCCGCAACCGCAATAGCGCTGGCTCTCATTGCCTTCGGCAAGTCGCCCATTGCGTGGGTTGCAGCCGTGGTTTTGTTGCTTACCCCACACGTGATCGGCGCACCACACCCGGACACTCTGGCCGGATCGGTCCCGCCAGAAATCGCCTCGCTCTTCGCGTCGCGCGCATTGGGCGTCGGCCTTGCGGTGTGGTCCGTTCTTGGGCTGCTTGCCGGATATTTCTGGCAAAAGGAAAGCGCTGAGGCCTGAACTTTCCAATCATCCCCGGCGGTGCTATGCCGCCGGGATCGCAATTTCTGGGAAATCCGACATGCCCAAAACATTCATGTTTCTCATCATCGGCCTGTTTTTCGGCTTTGGCGGCGGCGTTTTAGTGGCCGCCTCGACCGGCGTGCAGATGGAAGCGCATGATCACAGCGATCCCACGCAACATGGCGGCACCACCGGCGATCACGACGCAGACCACGACGGGATGGATCACAGCAAACTGACCGAGATCAAAGGCCCGGCGCCGGAGCTGTCAATAACCCTGCACCCTGATGGCGCGTCCAGCCGCAACCTGCAGATCAACGTGTCAAATTTCCGCTTCAGCCCGGATAATGTTAATGGCGCCAATATGCCCGGTGAAGGACACGCACATATCTATGTCAACGGAGTAAAACTGGCCCGCATTTATGGGTCGTGGTTCCACCTCTCTGACCTGTCCGCCGGAGAGCATGAAATCCGCGTGACCCTCAACGCCAATGATCACAGCCATTTGGCAGTGGACGGCAAAGCAATTGAAGCCGTCACAAAAGTGACCATCGAATGATCCTTCAGGCCGGAACCCGCCCGATCAGGCAAAATCTCAGGCGACCCGCACCGCGGGCGTCTTCGATCCAGCCATCGGGGCTTTCGGCATACATCTTTGCAAACGCCAGCGTATCGTCCAGATCCTGTGCCGGATCGACATCACCAAACAGATATGTCGCCTTGTCAGCGGCTGAAAACGCAACACTTTGGGGTCGCGAACAGTTCGACATACATTCGTGTTCCTGCACCTCGAAATCCAGCGCATGCGCAGCAATTTCCACCCGCAGCCGCGCGGCAAAATCCACGCCATCCGTACCTTCGCATGTGGTGCAGACCACGATCCGATGCGCCATTGCCAACTCCCTTTCGCGAAAGCCCCTAATTCAAGCGCTGCATACGTGCAAGCCTGCCAAGGAGACCTCCTGATGCCTGCAAAAATACCCGCCACCGTTGTCACCGGCTTTCTCGGCGCCGGAAAAACCACGCTGATCCGCCATATGCTGGAACATTCCAACGGGCGCCGCATTGCCCTCATTATCAACGAATTCGGCGATCTTGGCGTCGATGGAGATATCCTCAAAGGCTGCGGCGATGAAACTTGCACCGAGGATGACATTATGGAACTTTCCAACGGCTGCATCTGCTGCACCGTGGCAGAGGATTTCGTGCCAACCATGCAAAAACTGCTCGACCGCGAAGACAAGCCTGATCACATCGTGATCGAAACCTCCGGCCTCGCCCTGCCCCAGCCATTGGTCCGCGCCTTCAACTGGCCGGAAATTTCCACCCGCGTAACCGTCGACGGAGTGGTCACCGTGGTCGATGGCAAGGCCGTAACCGAAGGCCGCTTTGCCCATGACATCGCTGCTGTGGATGCACAGCGCAAACAGGACGAAAACCTTGATCACGAAACACCCTTGTCAGAGCTGTTCGAAGATCAGGTTGCCTGCGCCGATATGATCGTAGTCAACAAATCCGACCTGCTGGCGGGGGATGAGGCTGACACTCTGGTCACTCAACTGCGCAACGAAAGCCGCGATGGCGTGCAGGTGGTTAAGTCCTCAATGGGCGCGCTGCCTGTGGATGTGCTTCTGGGTCAGGGGGTAGGGGCCGAGCATGACCTCGACGCCAGGCACGAGGTGCATCACCACCACCACGATCATGACGACGAAGATCACCATGAAGACGACCATGACCACCACCATCACGACCATGATGAGTTCGACAGCTTTGTCATCAACCGTGCAGAAGTTGACGACGCGAATGCCTTTGCCAACCACGTCGCCGACGTGATCCGCGCCCATGATATCCTGCGCCTCAAGGGATTTGTTGCGGTTAAAGGCAAGCCGATGCGCCTGACAATTCAGGCGGTCGGACCACGTGTGGACACCTATTTCGATCAGCCCTTTGGCACTCAACCCCGTGAAACCCGGCTTGTTGTGATCGGTCAGGCCGGTCTTGATCGTGTCGCCATCGAAACCGCACTGAACGCTGCATGCTGATCGTCGAAACCGCAGACCCAAGATCGCCGGGCCCGCGTGCCCTGCTGGAATCCAGCCATGCGCTGATGCAGGCGCTTTATCCGCCCGAGGACAATTTCGCCCTCGATGTTGATGACCTTTGCGCGCCCGACATCCACTTCTTTGTCGCGCGTGACGGGGAAACGACGCTCGGCACAGCCGCACTTGTCGCCAAAGACGGCTATGGAGAGCTGAAATCCATGTTCACCGCGCCCGAGGCCCGGGGCAAAGGTGTCGCTGCGGCCCTGCTGCGCCAGATCGAAGATCAGGCATGCAGCCTTGGACTGACATCAGTGAAACTTGAAACCGGCAATGAACTCGCCTCCGCCATTCGCCTTTACGAACGCCATGGCTATGTTCGTTGCGGCCCATTTGGTACATATCAGCCGGCGCCGCTCAGCGTGTTCATGGAAAAGCCGATCACCTGAGAGACCCTTGCACTTTCATTGTTCTGAAAATACTCAACGGCGTCACATCCGCCATCGTCGAAAGACCTGATCCCGATGCACCTCCTCGCAGCCACTCCCGGCGCCATTGATGACGGAAACGAACCGGTTGATCCTGGCCAGACACCGGCCGATCTGGTGTTCATTTCCGCCGCCGATACAGAGCTTGCGGGGCTAAGTGAAGCACGGGCAGAAATGGACAACCCGCCCACCCTGCGGCTGGCAAACCTGACACATTTACAGCATCCGATGTCGGCAGACCTGCATTTAGATAATTGTGCCACGGGATCGCGCCTCGTGGTTGCACGTGTACTGGGTGGGGTTGGCTATTGGAAATACGGCGCCGAACAATACGCCGCTCGCTGTCACGAAGCGGGCGTGCCGCTGGCCCTCCTTCCCGGCGATGACAAACCTGATGCCGAACTGCGCGGTCTCTCAACCGTGTCTGATGCGGACTATGATGCGCTTTGGGCCTATCTGGTCGAAGGCGGGCCGGAAAATGCCGCCAACTTCCTCAGCTACGCACGCGCCATGCTCGACAATACGGAAAAACCTGCCGCCGCCAGCCCGCTCCTGCGCGCCGGTGTCTACTGGCCCGGCGCCGGTGTTGCTGATCTCAGCGCCGCGCAATCGGCATGGACCGATGGTCAACCGGTCGTACCGCTGATCTTCTACCGCGCTCTGGTTCAGGGCGCAGGTCTCAACCCCATCAACCGGATGGTGCGGGCGCTCCTGCGTGCGGGCCTTAACCCGTTGCCGGCCTTTGTTGCCTCGCTAAAAGATCCCGTTTCGGTCGCCACGCTGGATCACCTTTTCACCACCGCAGCCCCTTCCGTCATCCTCAACTGCACCTCTTTTGCCGTAGGTTCTTCTCATACCGGCGACGAAAGTCCCGGCAACCCGCTCACTATGGCGTCGGCAAATGCCGCCCCAGTGTTTCAGGTCGTGCTCGCTGGCTCATCCGAAGAAGCATGGTCAGAGGGTCTGACCGGTCTCTCAGCCCGTGACATCGCTATGAACGTCGCCCTGCCAGAGGTTGACGGGCGCATTCTGTCGCGCGCGATCAGCTTCAAGGGTGAGGCATTTTTTGACGAAGCGACCCAATGCCCCATCGCCACTTACCGCGCCCAGGGCGATCGGGTGGAATTTGTGGCCCAACTGGCACAAAACTGGTCCCGGCTGCGCCGCACCCCTGAGGCAGATCGCAAGGTCGCCCTGATACTGGCCAATTACCCCAACAAAGATGGTCGCCTTGCCAACGGCGTGGGCCTCGACACACCTGCCGCGACTGTACACGCGCTCAATCTGCTGTCCGAATCTGGATACGCCGTAACCGGCGCTCCGGCAGACATCGACGCCCTGATGCAATCCATCATGGACGGACCCACGAACTGGCTGACTGACCGGGCAGACAAAGATGGTGGTGAAACTCTCCCGCTTGATATCTACCTTCAGTATTTCAACGCTCTGCCATGGGAGCTGAAAGAACAAATGACCTCCCGCTGGGGCAAGCCAGAAGATGATCCTTTCTTCTTGCCCCAAATATCCCCGCCGGAGGCGCCCGCCGCAGGCGGGTTCAAACTCTCAATCCTGACCTATGGCAACGCTGTTGTCGGCCTCCAGCCCGCGCGCGGCTATAACATCGACCCCACAGACACCTACCATTCCCCAGACCTTGTCCCGCCGCATAACTATCTCGCCTTCTATTTCTGGCTCCGGCACCAGTTCGGCGCGCATGCCATTGTGCATATGGGCAAACACGGCAATCTGGAATGGCTTCCGGGCAAAGCGCTGGCATTGTCGCATACATGTTGGCCAGAGGTTGTGCTCGGCCCCGCCTGCCATGTTTACCCCTTCATCGTGAACGACCCGGGCGAGGGCACCCAGGCCAAACGCCGCGCACAGGCAGTGATCATTGACCATCTGACGCCGCCCCTCACCCGCGCCGAAACCTATGGGCCGTTGCGCGATCTTGAAGCACTGGTTGATGAATATTACGAAGCCGCGGGCGTTGACCCACGCCGCATCGACCATTTACGCCGCGAAATTCTGACACTCACATCCGCCACCGGCCTGGACAAGGATGTCGGGATGAGCGGGACAGATGAAGACACCGACCTTGCCAAGCTCGACGCATATCTGTGTGAATTGAAAGAGGCCCAGATCCGCGATGGGCTGCATATCTTTGGACGGTCCCCTGAGGGCGAGCAAGAACGCGATCTGGCGATCGCACTTGCGCGCGTGCCACGCGGCGAAGGTAAGGGTGGGGATGCTTCACTTATCCGCGCTTTGGCGCAGGATCTGAACCTGTCTCTCGACCCGCTCGACTGTGATATGGCCGCCACCGCCGCAGAAAAACCCGACGCGCTTGCTCAGCTCACAAGCGATTCCTGGCGTTCGAACGGCGATACAATCGAACGTCTCGAGCTGTTGGCACAACGCCTGTTGCGGGACGGCGGGAGGGGCGATGTGGCGGATTTGGCCCTGCCAAATCTGGAACGAGCGACCGCCGTCCTGAATGAAATAGACACCCGTATCCGCCCCGCTATTGCCGCCTGCGGCCCGGACGAAGGTGCGGGCCTCCTCACCGCCCTCTCGGGGCAGTTCGTCGCCCCGGCGCCCTCCGGCGCGCCCACCCGTGGACGCCTGGATACCCTGCCCACCGGGCGCAATTTCTTTTCCGTCGACAGCCGCGCAGTGCCTACTCCCACGGCTTGGGCTCTTGGATGGAAATCTGCCAACCTGTTGATCGAAAAGCACCTTCAGACCCATGGTGACTGGCCCCGCACCATGCTGCTCACCGCCTGGGGCACTGCCAATATGCGCACAGGCGGTGACGACATCGCCCAGGCTCTGGCGCTGATGGGCGTCAAACCGAAATGGGATGCTGCCAACCGCCGCGTGACCGGGTTCGAGGTTCTGCCGCAAGGCGTACTGAGCCGACCCCGCGTTGACGTCACCCTGCGTATCTCCGGCTTTTTTCGCGATGCCTTCCCCCAGCTCATCGCACTGGTGGATTCCGCCGCCCGTGCTGTCATGGCGCTCGATGAATCCGACGATCTTAATCCCGCTGCCGCGCGTGCCCGCACCGAAGGGGCAAAAGCGCGGGTTTATGGCTCAAAACCCGGGGCCTACGGTGCCGGCCTTCAGGCGATGATCGACGAGCGGCTTTGGGCGGACAAATCCGATCTGGCAGAGGCATATCTCACCTGGGGCTCCTACGCCTATGGCGCAAAGGACGAAGGTACTCCGGACCGCGCCGGGTTTGAGACCCGCCTGAAACAGACAGAGGCGATTGTCCAAAATCAGGACAACCGCGAACACGACATTCTGGATTCCGACGACTACTACCAGTTCGAAGGCGGTGCTGCCGCCGCGGTCAGCACATTGCAGGGGCAGGATCGCCCGATCTATCACAACGATCACTCCCGTCCCGAACGCCCGGTCATCCGCACGCTGGATGATGAGATCGGGCGCGTTGTCCGCTCCCGCGTCGTAAACCCCAAATGGATCGACGGGATAAAGCGACACGGCTATAAAGGTGCCTTTGAAATCGCGGCAACTGTAGACTACCTGTTTGCCTTTTCCGCCACCACAGGTGCGGTTCAGGGACATCATTTCGATCTGGTCGAGGCAGCGTTTCTCGAAGATGATGACACCCGCGACTTTATCGAAGACCACAATGCCCCAGCTCTGCGAGAGATTGCTGAACGGCTGCAAGAGGCTATCGACCGCGGTCTTTGGACCCCACGTTCCAATTCGGCTCGCGCACGGATCGAGGCGCTTTTGTGACCCCGGCCCGGGCAGGAGACGGTACCAACTGGGAGGCGGTCAGACAGCTGCTCGTGGCATCTTTCGCATATATGGAACCAAGGCTTGGCCATCCGTCTCGCGCCGCACAATCTACGGCCTCTGATCTCGCCGACGAAGCAAGGCAGGGAACGTGTTGGATCATTTCCGATCAGGCTAGGCTGTTGGCCTGCCTCTTTACGCGCCCGTCTCGCGACCACCCCACCGCATACTACCTAAAGCGGTTTTCGTTAAACCTGAATCAGGTCTGGCGAAAAACGTCCCGCCAACGCATTGATGTTGCACCGTTTCTCAAAAACCTGATGCCTCAGGTTTATTGCGAAACGCTCTAGGCAAGCTGGCCGTGGCTGTTGCAGCGCGCGGCAGAGGGTTGGCACGCATGTTGGTAGAAACCGCCGCCGTTGAAGCACGACAGGCCCGCTACGAGGCTCTGACCCTTGATACCGGCAACGCTTTCCCCGAGCTTCACGAAACCTTTGCCCGGCTCGGCTTTGGTGCACCCATACCTCGCAAAGGCGAGCCGGGGACCGTTACGTTAATGCAACCTCTCAAAATTGCTCGCCGCCATGGCTGACACTGGCGTCTTAGCAAGCTGCACAACGAAACAAGCAAATCCTATTCCGCATCCTCGGCAATAAACTGAAATAACCTGTCCGCACGCTTCTTCAAAAGCGCCTGACCATCCCTTTCAGACCAGTCGTAAATGCCTTTTCCCGTTTTCAGGCCAAAATGCCCCGCCTTGACCAACTCAGTCACCGCCTCAGGCGATTCAGTGATATTGTCCAGCGACGGGAACAGAAATTCCGCAAACGTATGGATAATGTCCAGTCCCCCAGCCTCGGCCGATTCAATCGGCCCCGTATCGGAGTATCGCCGTCCGAGGGTCAACCGCATCGAGGCGTCAATCGCTTCTGCAGACGCGATCCCGTTTGCCCACATCGACCACGCTTCACGGATCAGCGCGAATTGAAGTCGATTGACGATAAACCCATCCACTTCCTTTTCCATCAGCGCAGGTGTCTGACCCACCGATTTTAAAAAACCACAGGTCCAGTCGATCACTTCACGTGATGTCTTTTCTCCGCCGCACACCTCTACCAGCGGCATCAGCTGTGCGGGATAAACAAAATGCGCTGCAATCGCGCGTTCAGGGTGGCGCAAGTTGCCCACCATCAGGCTGATCGGTTGACCCGCCGTAGAACCAAGTACGACATCGGGCGCGCAAACACGGTCCAAACGTCCAAAAACCTCGATCTGTGTCTCACGAACAGCCGGCACCGCCTCGATAACAAAATCCGCCTCGCCCGCGGCGTCATATTCCGTAGTGGGGGTGATCCGTGCTATCGCTGATGCGGCGTCTTCCGGGGAGCATAGTTCGCGCTCAACAAAGGCCGTAAAATTAGCCTCAACAGTTTGCATGGCACGCCCAAGGCTTTCCTCGCGACGCCCAATCAGATGCACGGACTTACCCGCGGGAAAACACCTGCGCAATGCCCTGCCCCATCAGACCGTTCCCGATAATCGCAATGGTTTTCGTTTCTTCAAAGCTTTTCATAATGTCTCCTGTTGAGCAAAGATAATTCTGCACGGCATCAAATCCGCCCAATTCAAAAGCACTAAATCAGCCTGCAACCGATGTGCTGTGCAACAACGGTTTTGCGCATCCGCGATGTCTGCCAGATTTTCGCTGGTTATGTTAATTGCATAATTTCGAAGGAAAATATCGGAATTAGCTGAATGTTCCCCCGCTGTTTTCCCGCTCTGGATCAGTTTCGGCAATCCAAAGGGATACCTGCCGCTCCAAGGCAAACAAACCCTCGAAAGCCGCGCGAAAACGCTTGCATCCCCTGCGCCGCTTGCCCACTCTCTGCTTCGAAGACCGCAGGAGAATACAATGACCGTAGACGCCGAACGCCACGCGATGAAGATGGCCAAGAAAAAGGCCGCCCGGGACAAGATCATGGCGACCAAGACCGATAAAAAGGGCCTGATCATCGTCCATACCGGCAAGGGCAAGGGCAAATCCTCTGCCGCTTTCGGCATGATATTCCGCTGCATCGCCCATGACATGAAATGCGCCGTGGTGCAGTTTATCAAGGGCGGGATGTCGACGGGTGAGCGCGATCTGATCCTCGGCAAATTCTCCGACGCCTGCGCCTTTCACACCATGGGCGAAGGCTTCACCTGGGAGACCCAGGACCGCGACCGCGACACCGAAATGGCGCAGGCCGCTTGGGAAAAAGCCAAGGAACTGATCCGCGATGAAAGCAACAAGATGGTGCTCTTGGATGAGATTAACATCGCCCTGCGCTACGACTATCTGGATATCGACGAGGTGGTACAGTTCCTGGTCGAGGAAAAGCCGGATATGACCCACGTGGTCCTGACGGGGCGCAACGCCAAGGACGACCTGATCGAAATCGCCGATCTGGTGACTGAAATGGAACTGGTCAAACATCCCTTCCGGTCGGGGGTCAAGGCGCAGATCGGGGTGGAGTTTTAATTAATTAATGCCACCTTTATTGCTTGCATAATTTAAGTCTGCTCAGCAGGCTCTCGACGATGGGCTGCAGCAAAACTCGTTTGATCTGACTAACCAGTATTCGGGCTTGGGGGCTTGAATTCGCACAAGACGACCCTCAAACCAAAGGACTTCACAGATTTATTTTCCGGTGTGGAAAGTCCAGCTCAATAGAAACCTTTGACGCCCATATGGCTGGATTTCTTTATCGCTGTCTGCGCTGGCATGCGTTCAAATACGGGTCTACCAATCAAAATTCCTGTACCAATCGAACAGCTGACATATACAACCGAACCCTCCGAAAGATTCACAATCGTATTTTTCTCTTCTTCGGTGGTGGCTGATATATTGTGTTCACCCGGCGCCAGGTCGACAACGAATGCTGAACCCGGAACGCAACGACCGGTTTCTCTCCCATCGACAAATACCTTTGGCTGGAGCGCGAGCCCCCATAAAGAGCTTCGATAAACAACCAAACGTGCCTTCCCTTTGGGCGCAGCAGATAGCGACGATACCGTAACCTTGTCGCTCTTTTCTGCCTTCGGTTCCGTGGTTTGCTTGGTTTCAGCCTGAAGCGTCGCAGTTGCTTCCGTGGCATCCGGTTTTTGCGTTACTTGCTCCGATGGCGTGTCACAACCAGCCAAGATAAGAAAACCAAGTACAACTGCGGGTAAGCGGTATGGAAACATCGGACCTCCGGGGAATTAACGAACCACTCCCTTTAGGAGAGATTTCAGACTGAATCTCGCGCTCTAATAGTGAGCGGATTCGGTGCCGTCAATCGCAAATTAAAACAACAAGCCGCTCTTCAACCACCTCCGGAAAATACTCCAGTCTGGCAGGATAGCACGCTGATTGCCAAAGCAACTGCGAAAATTCCCGCCACGTATTATGCAAACTTTGATTGGTTGTGCTGACTAAGGCCTTTTAACGCTTTCCCATGACACCTCTGCAAGGTGCAAGTCCACGTTAGGAATGTCTTCGGGTGATGAGAAAACACTCTGGGAGTTCATGTAAAATTCCACTTACGGCCCGGCGGATCGTACCCTAATCTCTTCTTGAATCTTATCACAGGAAAACCCCCATGAACGGCGCCACCTCCCTCGTCAAAACGCTTCTGCAAAACGGCGTGGACACCGTATTCGCCAATCCCGGCACCTCAGAGATGCATTTTGTCGCCGCGCTTGATGATCATCCTGAAATGAACTGTGTGCTGTGCCTGTTCGAAGGCGGCACAACCGGCGCGGCGGATGGCTACTACCGGATGAAACGTGATGTTGCGGGCACGCTCCTGCATCTCGCCCCCGGCTTTGGCAATGCTTTCGCCAACCTGCACAATGCCCGCAAATCCGGCTCCGGCATCCTGAATGTCGTCGGCGATCACGCCACCCATCACCTGCGCTATGAAAGCCCGCTCAAGGGCGACATCACCGGGGTCAGCCAGGCGGTCAGCCACTGGACCCGCGTTTCCTCGGATGCGAACGCCGTGGCCGAAGATGGTGCTGCCGCCATACGAGCCGCCCGCGCAAACAATGGCCAGATCGCAACCCTTGTCCTTCCGGCCAATACGGCCTGGGATCCCGCAGATGGCCCCGCCCTTAGTGCACCATCCCCGGCACTGCACCGTCCAGCAATGGCCGATATTGAGGCCGCAGCACATAGGCTGACCACCAAAGGGGCCGTTTTGCTGATCGGCGGGCCGGCGCTATTTGGGCCACTGCGCGAATTGGCCGGGAAAATTGCGGCCAAAACCGGATGCCGCCTGATGGCCGACACGCTGATCCCCCGCATCTCCAAAGGCGCAGGCGCCGCCCGACTGGAACAACTTGTCTATCCAATCACTCCGAAAATAGAACAGCTTCAGGGCACATCATCCATCACCCTGATCGGCACAGACCGCCCGGTCGCTTTTTTCTCTTATCCCGGAAAACCCAGCCTGCCCGAACCTGCGGATTGTGTCATGGCTGAGCTTTGCGCCTCTACCGACGATATCGCATGGACACTTGAGGCGTTGGCAGAAGCAGCTGGCGTCACCACTGCCACCCAACCAGATACCTTTCCCCTCGATCTGCCCGCACTTCCCACCGGGGATCTCACACTGGAAAAGGTCGGGCAGGCATTGGCTGCCCTGATCCCGGAAAACGCAATCCTGTGCAACGAATCCGTGACATCCGGCTTCCATGTCATCCCCCCAACCGCCACGGCTCGCCCGCATGACCTGCTTGCCGGAACGGGTGGGGCCATCGGTCTCTGCCTGCCCTGCGCCACGGGTGCCGCCACCGCCTGTCCGGACAGAAAGGTCATTGCCCTGACCGGCGACGGGTCGGCCATGTACACTCTGCAATCACTGTGGACGATGGCGCGGGATAACCTCGACATTACGGTGGTCGTCTTCGCCAACCGCGGATACCAGATCCTGCGTGATGAACTGGCCAATGTCGGCGTTGAAAGCTACGGCCGCAACGCCCAGGTCATGTTCGACGTCGAAAACCCAACACTCGACTGGGTGGCGCTGGCCAAAGGTCACGGGCTTCCGGCCACTCGTACGGCGGACATGGAAAGCTTCAACCGCGCTCTGCAGGGTGGGCTGCAACAGGGTGGCCCCTCTCTCATCGAAGTCATCTGCCCGTATCCGGCATAACCGGAACATTTCCCCAATATTCGCGCCGCATCCGGAACATCAACCTCAATGTTTCTCCGCGGATGGAAAAAATTTCAATTGTCTGACATTTGAGTTCGTGCCAGCATTCCCCCAAGGCGTTTCCGGAAAACAGCCCCGAGAACGCGCCGCAAAGGGAGGAAAACTCAATGAATCTAAGGCCTGATCCAACTTTTCACGCGACACCCAAGCTGGCGATGGAGGCACCCGCCGAATCGCTCGCCTTCACACTGATGCTCAGCCCGGATGGCTCGCAACCCGATGGGCTGGCGATTGTTGACGTCGATCCCACGTCGAAAAAATACGGCCAGATCGTACATCAGGTGATCATGCCCAACACTGGCGACGAATTTCACCATTTCGGATGGAACGCCTGTTCATCGGCTTTATCACCGCTCACCGGGCACGCATTTCTGGAACGCCGCTATCTGATTATCCCCGGTATCCGCTCGTCGCGCATCTATGTCATCGACGTAAAGGAACCGCTCAAGGCGAAAATCCACAAGATTATCGAACCCGAAGAGGTGTTCGCCAAAACCGGCTATTCGCGTCCCCACACCATCCATTGTGGTCCTGAAGGTATCTATGTTTCCACCCTTGGCGGTGGCGGCGAGGATGGCACTGATGGCCCTCCGGGCATCTTCATCATGGATTGCGAAACCTTCGAGATCCTTGGCCGCTACGAGATGGACCGCGGCATTCAGGACAAGCACTATGATTTCTGGTGGAACCTGCCGCGCGACTACATGGTCAGCTCGGAATGGGGTCTGCCGCCACAGTTCGAAAATGGCATCGTTGCCGAAGACCTTCTGTCAAACAAATACGGTCACACGATCCATTTCTGGGATCTGCGCGCGCGCAAGAACGTCCAGTCAATCGACCTCGGCGAAAATCACCAGATGGCACTGGAAATCCGCCCTGCGCATGACCCGGCCAAAGAATATGGCTTCTGCGGCGTTGTGGTCGATACGACCAACCTGCAAGGTGCGATCTTTACCTGGTGGCGCAACGAGGACGGAACGTTCGAGGCCAAGAAAACAGTCACCATCGACCCACACCCGGCCGATCCGGCAGACCTGCCGCCATTGCTTCAGGGCTTCTCTGCCGTCCCGCCTTTGGTGACAGATATCGACCTCAGCCTTGATGACAAATACCTCTACGTGGCCTGCTGGGGTCAGGGCGAGATGCATCAATATGATGTCAGTGACCCGATGAACCCGGTTCTGGCCGGCAAGGTCGAAATCGGCGGCATCGTCAAAAAGACACCGCACCCCAATGGCAAGACCTTTGGCTATGGCCCGCAGATGGTTGAAATCAGCCGCGACGGCAAGCGCGTCTACTGGACCAACTCGCTCTATTCGACATGGGATGATCAGTTCTACCCGGGCGAAGGCGGCGCAGCCATGGTGATGGCCAATGTCGGTGAAAATGGCGGGCTGACGCTGGATGAAAACTTCTGGGTGGAATTCCCCGAAGGCTATCGCAGCCACCAGATCAGGCTCGAAGGCGGCGATTGCTCGACTGACAGCTTCTGCTACCCCTCCGTCTAGGACGTGGCTGACATAACGACAATGACGGCCCTTTGGTGGGCCGTCATTGCCTCGGGCATCTATCACGGGATCAATCCCGGCATGGGCTGGCCGCTGGCCGTGTCTGCCGCGCTGATGGAGCGAGATTACGGCAACCTCTACAAGGCACTGGCGGCTCTCGCTTTGGGGCACCTGCTGGCTATGTCGGCGATCCTTTTTCCCTTCTCGGCCCTGTTGGTTCTGGTCCAGTGGCAGCGCGAAATTCAGATCGGCGCGGCGGTTCTGGTTATAGCGCTTGGCATCTATCTGCTGATCAACCGCCGCCATCCCCGCTTTCTGGCGCGCGTACCGCCCTCGCGTCTGGCGCTCTGGTCGTTTCTGGCGGCGATGGCCCACGGCGCGGGATTGATGCTTGTCCCGATCTATCTGGGCATCTGCAATCTGGCTCAGCAAGAGGCAGGACACCAGGCCGCCTATGCGCTGATGGGCAATTCCGCGATCAGCGCCGCCCTCGTGGCACTGACCCACACTGCCGCCATGATGCTGTCAGGCGGGGCGCTTGCGGTGGGCGTCTATCATTGGCTGGGGCTGAAGTTCCTCTCGAAGGGCTGGTTCAACCTCGATCTCGTCTGGGCTCTCAGCCTGATTGCCGTAGGTGCAATATCACTCGCAACATTGCACTGACCCATTTATTGACCTCACCAGTCACGTTTCTTTCTTGCCCCAAATACCCCCGGGTAAGGCGCCTCCAATGCCGCGCCAGCTGATCACGTTGCTCAGGCTTACCCGAAAAGGCGGGCTGATCCCGCCTCAGCGACAGCTTGACTCATCGACCTGCGCATTCAACATCACACAGTTGCACTCTGGCGAAAGCAACGTTGTACTTTCTGTGGCCCCGACACATTCAAGCTCTGCAACCGCGTTACACTTCGCACCATTCTCGGCGGTAACCGTCACCGGCACATTCGAATGGGTGCCGTCACAAGTTGAGTTGCCAATACCGTCCTCGCAGAAATAGGCCATATACTCGACCGATGCGATGCCCGAACTCATATGCCCACAGGCCTGATCCGCCACCCCACCCGGCGCGTCCAATTGGCTGGTCAGCTCGGCCTGAACAGACTCCAAATTCGCCTGGCTCAATCCCTGACCGTCAATGCCGACAACGCCTATATTCCCACTCCCGCTTATGCCAAAGGGATTTGTCATAGAAACCTGCTCGCCTACGGTGATACCGCCGGTGTATTCAAACAGACGGGACATTTCACCCGGCAGCCTCTGGTGAATCGCGGCGGTCCGGCATAGCGCGTTCGCCGTTTGAACCCCGGATTGCACATCCGGCCCGCAACTCGACGAAAATCCTGATGCGCCCTCGCTGGTTGTCGCAAGCAAACCTGCGAAGCTGTGACCTTCCGCACGCCAGCAATTGGAACCAGGCACCGCGACCACCGGTTGCAAACTTCGCGACAGCCCCGGCACGCGCGCACCGGCACGGGTCAGCAGCAGCTCGATTTCCGTCTTAACAACACCGGTCTCATTGGCGGAATAGGCCGACGATTGGGCACACATACGACAGGTCTCGCCGACACAGCTGAGCGATGACCCGTTTTCAATCACACCCAACCCGCAAATACCCTCGTCAATACATGTGCAGTTCCCGCGATCCCCGGACCCGGACGTAAAATCGTGCGGATTGCCAACACAAATCTCACCTGACACATCAAAGGTCGGGTTCCGGATCTGGCTCTCTGATCGCTCGAATTCCAGCGTTTGCTCGACCAGCAATTGCGGCAGCTGGCCGGGTGCAAACCCCTCTGTCACCTGTTCATAGACAAGGCGGCCATTGGACTTGGGTGTTATGCTGACAACTGACCGCAGGGCTACCGGATACTCTCCGCGCGACGGTGTTCCTTGGGTCAGGTTGAGCGGTGCCTCGCGCCCGGAATTGCCTTTGGCCCATGCTTCTGGGATCAGTATCGTCAATGTCCGAATGCGGCCGATCTGCGCCTTCTCCGTCAGAACTGCAGACCCGCCACATATTTTCGGGTCAGCCGATCTGATCTGACAGCCGGTCACTTCAAGCAATTCGGCACGGTGCGGGACCAGGTTGCGGAAAAAACGATAGCCGCGGCACGCGCCGTCAAAAAAGATTTTGCTCCCGCTGCAGGAGAGTTGCAAATTCTCGGTGCCCCTGCTGACAGTTTGCGCAACTACTGGTACCGCACCGGAAAGCATCGGAAAAATTAGAGCAAAAAATACAAAGTAGCACCGCATATTGATCTCCCTAACAACCAGGGGCAGTTTGAATATCGCCGCATAACACGTCTAGAGATTTTTACTTTCCCGCAAACATGGGCAATTTTCGGCAACGGCAATTTCAACATGCGCGGATTGGGAATATCCAGTTAGCTTAAACCTGCCCTGCAGCACCCTGTTGGGTCAGGGCAACGGCACTGGATCGTCACTCATCGTTCTCAGATATGCGATCAACGCTATGCGTTCGGCCTCATCGGGCACGTGACCTGCCAGCATCGCCGTCCCGGGCACAGTTCCAGCCGGATCAGCCAGAAACCCGTTCAGCCGCTCAAAGGACCATGTGCCCTCTTGTGCCCGCATCGCATCTGAATAGGGAAACCCCTCCAGCGATGCAATCGGGCGCCCGAGCACGCCCCACAGCAACGGACCGGCGACCTGCGGTATGTCGCCCGCCCGTAACGCATCTCGATCAACCAGATGGCAATTACCGCATTCCAGCGCCCTGATCCTGCCCTTTTCAATATCAGCGTCGCCCAGAAATTCCGAAATCAACCCCACCTGCACCGGCGCGGCCCCCGCTTCTTTCAGGAATTCAACAAACTCGGCCCTGTTTTTCTTAGCCGCAAAATGGATAGGCGGCTGAAACCACCGGTTCCGCGCATTCACATCCGCGCCGAATTTCAGCAGCAGTTTTCCAACCTCAACATCACCCTTTATGGCAGCGTCCTGCATCGGCGTGTTAAGATAATCCCCGCCCTTGGCATTTGAATCAGAACCCTGATCCAGCAAAGCCCTGACAATCTCAACATGGCCCCTACGGGCCGCGATATGCAGCGGTGTGCCCCATTGCGACAAAGCGCTCGGATCGGCTCCGGCTTCCAGCAACATCTTGGATATCTCCAGATGCCCGGATTGCGCAGCAAAATAGAGGGGCGTTGCGATCCCCGGCGGGTCAACCTCTGCCCCGCTGGCCAAAAGCGCCTGAACCTTTTCGGCATCACCACCACGCGCCGCGATCATCAGCTCGGCCGGCTGTGCTCTGGCAATCAAAGGTAACAAATTCACTATAAACACCAACACAAACAATGTTAGTTTCGTCATTGATCTATCCCCCGGATCAATGAATCCTACCAAATTTTGCGCCAAGCGTCGAATTTCGGCCCTGCACTACCCGTTAATTGATGGAAACCACACTGCTCGAAACAACTGGCCAGCCCCTCATCACTGATCCCTTCCCTTGCACTTTCAGTGTTCCGCAAATACTCAATTCCCAACGGATCAAAAACGTGAACCCGCCAAGGATAAAGCCATGCCCAAACACCGCGTCCTGACCGAATTTGGCATGGGGTCTTCCCTGCGCCGCCAGGATTATACCGAGGCCGCCCGCCGCGCGCTCAAAGATGCGCTTTGGCATAATTCCATCAACATGGCGGAACTCTTCGGTTTCGAAAAAGAGGCGATGCTGATCGACGTTGAAATCGCGGTCCAGCAACCCGATCGGGTGGACTGTAATGCGCTGAAATCGATCTTTCCCTACGGCCAGATCAGCGTATCCGCCACCCATGGCGGGCTCGACATTCCCCGTCCAACCGGCAATCCCACTGTAATCGCCAATGCCGCCATCTCGGTCAGCTTTGACATGGAGCGCGCCAATGACTGATCAGCGTTTTATCATCGAAATGGGCATGGGCAACGATCTGCACGGGATGGACTACCAAAAGGCCGCCACCCGCGCTATCGAGGATGCCTTTCGCCATTCCACCCTGCCGATCTTTCAGGCCACGGGCATCGACCACACTGAAATGCGGGTGCAGGTCACGGTGGGTGTGCAGGAGCCAGATAGACTTGATACCGCTGCTCTTGCAGCGGTTCTGCCACGTGGGCGCGCGACCGTCAGTGCAGTGCAGGGCGGACAGAATGTCACCAATCCCGACACTAAAGAGGTGCTCGTGATCGCCACCGCCGCGATCGAGGCATTCCTTCCCAATCAAAGCCACCGCTGGCGCCTGAACCACGATGCAGTATGACCCGCACGAGGCGTTGACTGCTCCGGCGCGGGCTTCGGCAAACCCGCTCCGGCTGGTGGCCGGGATCGTGCTGATCATTGCGGCTTTTCTTGCACTTGCCGGCTTTTACAACGGATTTGTCACGGGGCTGTTTGGCACAATTGCCGACAACAACAGTCCCCTTGGCATTGTCCTGTCTCTTTCTGGCTTTGTCTGTCTGACGACAGCTTTGGCATTTACGCTTCAGATCATACACAAACGCCGCCTGATGGGCCTGATAGGAACAACCGACCTGGCCCTACAGCAATTTCGCACCTGTTGCCTCGCCCTGCTACCATTTTACGCGTTCATCACTCTGCTGCCCTCTTCCGAAGGAACTGAACTTTCAGCGCATCTTCCTCTGGCCACATGGCTTCTATGGCTACCTCTGGCCCTGCCCGCGCTTCTTATCCAGATCAGCGCCGAAGAGTTGATATTCCGAGGATATCTACAAAGCCAGCTTGCTGCCCGGTTTTCCCATCCCCTGATCTGGATCGGCCTGCCCTCGGCCCTGTTTGGCCTGATCCACTATGATCCCACGGTCGCAGGTGAAAACGCATGGATGCTGGCCGCCTGGGCGGGGCTTTTCGGCCTCGCTGCTGCGGATCTCACTGCCCGTGCGGGCACACTTGGCCCCGCACTGGCCCTGCACTTTATCAACAACATATTCGCATTTCTGATCACCTCACCGCAAAACGATTTCGACGGGCTTGCCCTCTACACCTTCCCGATGGCACTGGATGATCCGGATCTGCCTTGGCACGTATTTGCCGCTGAGATGCTGCTGGTCCTCTGTGTCTGGCTCATCCTGCGTCTTAAACTACGCCGCTGATTGCAATTCGCGCGTCGCACCTTTATTTCAGACCTTCAAGGATAATTTTGGAAAGCCACCGATGAACTGGATCACCAACTACGTTCGCCCGCGGATTAACTCTATCTTTTCGCGCCGCGAGGTCCCGGAAAACCTTTGGTCCAAATGCGAAGGCTGCGGCACAATGCTGTTCCACCGTGAGCTTTCGGATAACCTGAATGTCTGCACCAGCTGCGACCACCATATGGGCATCACACCCCGCGCCCGATTCGAGGCGCTGTTTGATGGCGGCGTCTTTGCAGAAGTGAATGTCCCGGCCCCCACCACCGACCCGTTGCATTTCCGTGACCAGAAAAAATATCCCGACCGGATGAAATCCGCCCAAAAATCCACCGGTGAAAAAGAAGCGATGCTTGTCGTCGCTGGCGAAATTGGCCGCACTCCGATCGTGGCCGCGGCGCAGGATTTCTCGTTCATGGCCGGATCCATGGGCATGTATGTGGGCAACGCCATCATCGCCGCCGCCGAAGAAGCGACAAAGCTAAAGCGCCCTCTCATCCTGTTTTCCGCCGCTGGTGGCGCCCGGATGCAAGAGGGGATTCTTTCGCTCATGCAAATGCCCCGCACCACGGTCGCACTGCAGCTGCTGAAAGAGGCCGGGCTGCCCTATATCGTTGTCCTCACCCACCCCACGACCGGTGGCGTAACCGCGTCTTACGCAATGCTGGGCGATGTGCAGATCGCCGAACCCAACGCCCTGATCTGTTTCGCCGGGCCACGTGTCATTGAACAGACCATTCGCGAAAAACTGCCCGAAGGGTTCCAGCGCGCCGAATACTTGCTTGATCACGGCATGCTTGATCGGGTGACATCGCGCACGAAGATGCGCGAAGAGCTGATAACAATCACCCGCATGCTGCTTGGACTGCCCCGGGCAATCGCGGGCGACCTGCCTGCTCCGGATGCAAATGAAAAAGCAATCCCGACGGAAAAACCCGCCGACAAAACGGCAGAGCCCGAGGCCAAGGCAAAGAAATGACCGGCCCCACATCCGACGTCATCCTTGAGCGGATGATGTCCCTGCACCCAAAGATCATGGATCTCGTCCTCGATCGAGTCTGGCACCTGCTTGACGCGCTCGGGAACCCCCAGAACGACCTGCCCCCCGTGATCCACATCGCAGGCACCAACGGCAAAGGCTCGACCCAGGCGATGATCCGCGCGGGGCTCGAAGCCGCAGGCCACCGCGTTCACGCCTATACCTCGCCGCATCTGGCCCGGTTCCACGAACGTATCCGGCTGGCGGGGGATTTGATTTCCGAGGATGACCTCACCGCAGTGCTGGATGAATGCTACGCCGCCAATCACGGTGAGCAGATCACCTATTTCGAAATCACCACCTGCGCGGCGATTCTGGCCATGTCTCGGGTTCAGGCCGATTTCACCTTGCTTGAGGTCGGGCTTGGCGGGCGACTGGATGCAACTAATGTTGTCGCCCAGCCGGAACTGACCATCATCACGCCCGTATCCATCGACCATGAACAGTTCCTTGGCGACACCCTTGCCAAGATCGCCTTTGAAAAGGCCGGAATTCTGAAACGCCGCGTCCCTTGCGTCGTCGCCCCCCAGCCGGAAGAAGCGCTTGAAGTCATTGAAAAACAGGCTGCCCGACTAGGCGCGCCACTGTTGGCCCACGGCCAGCACTGGCATGTTATGGAAGAACGCGGTCGTCTGGTCTTTCAGGATGAAACCGGCCTGCGCGATCTCCCCCTGCCCAACCTGCCGGGCGCGCATCAGATTGAAAATGCGGGCACCGCCCTCGCCGCCCTACGTCATTTGCAGATGGGCGATGCGGCATATGAGGCCGCAGTCTCCTCCGCCCAATGGCCCGCCCGGATGCAGCGGCTTGCAACCGGACCCTTGGTCGACGCCGCTCCCGAGGCAGAGCTTTGGCTCGACGGCGGTCATAACTCGGCTGCAGGTCAGGCGCTTGGCCGACATCTTGCCAGCTTGCCATCCAGACCCACGCATCTGATTTGCGGCATGCTGAACACCAAAGATATCTCGGGCTATCTCACCCCATTGGCGGCCCACTCGGACAGCCTCACCGCAATTTCCATCCCCGGCGAAGCCAGCACATTGCCTGCCGAGGACACCGCTGCTGCAGCCACGGCAGTTGGGATGACCGCCGCGGTCGCCCCCAACGCACTGGCCGCTGTTCGCCAAATCGCTGAAACCGAACCCCGCGCCCGCATCTTGATCTGCGGCTCGCTCTATCTGGCTGGGACGATCCTGCGCGAGAACGGGTGATATTCTTACTGACGATGCTGGCTCCGATGGAGCGCCCACCCGCCGTAGGGTGGGGTTTCACCCCACCAACTCCCAAGCCTGAAAAACTCTTTTTGTGCGCATCATGCGCAAAAATCCCGAAGCACGCCCCGATCTTTGTACAAAATTCAGCCCTGCTCAGACTTCAATAACGCGCGCAATCCATCGCGGTAATTCGGGTAAATCAATTCCACCCCCAAATCCGATTTGATCCGGGCATTGCGAACACGTTTCGACTCCGCGTAAAAGCTGCGTGCCATAGGCGTTAAGTCTGCTTTTTCAAAGGGTATTTCGGGTGGAAGCGGCACCTCCAGCAGTTCTGCTGCAAAGCCAATGACATCCTGCGGCGGAGCCGGATCATCATCGCACAGATTGTAAATCGCTCCAGGATCAGGCCGTGCAATGGATGCCTCCAGAACTTGCGCGATATCCTCTACATGAATTCTGCTAAACACTTGGTTTTCTTTGATTATCCTGCGCGCCGTTCCTTGCAGTACTTTTTCGAATGGTCCCCTCCCGGGTCCATAAATTCCAGCTAGTCTGAAGATATGCAAAGGAAGGGAGGGTACTGATTTCCAGTCATTTTCCGCCGCGACACGCATCTGACCACGCTTTGTTGCCGGGGTAAGTGCAGTATTTTCATCCACCCATCTCCCCTGATGATCCCCGTAAACCCCCGTGGTGGACAAATAACCAACCCATTCCAATCTTGGCGCCACTTCGTTGATTTTACTTCCGTATTTCAACAGTACCGGATCACCATCCGCATCCGGGCTGGCGGAAATCAACACATGACTTGCCCGATCAAGCGCCTCTGACAAATCACCGTCCGGCCACAGCTCAGGAATGACGCCATCCCCCTCCAACTCTTTGAACTTGCTTTCTTTTCTCGTCGTTCCGTAAATCGTCCAGCCCTGCGGAACCAACCGCCGCGCCAATGCACGGGCCGAGTATCCATGCCCAAATGAAAGAAGTGTTTTGCCCATAGCGCGGATAACCTGTTGGATTTATTGATTACTTCAGGGGTAGCGATGCAACCCAGACATAGCCGTTTTCACAAACAATGAATGTTTCGCGTATCCCATGCGGTTTATCGGCCGGAGGCTGCAATACATAAGCCCCTGACTCTTCTGCCTTTTCTGCGGCCGCATCAGGATCAGTGTGGAACAGGTGCATCTGCGCCCCCGGGCCTCTTGGCCCGGATTCTGGCAGCAATCCCAGCAAAGGATGGCTGTGATAGGTATGATCGGCGTGCACCTGCATGATGTGGTTGTGATAGGTTACAATTGCAAAATCTTGTGTGACCTGGTGGGCTTTCATTCCAAACACGTTTTTCAGAAACGCCACCTGCGCCTTTACATCCCGCACCAGAATGTTCAGTCCCATTCCTTTTAAAGAGGCTCCGAACTCGTCGGCTTCGACTGTTTCAAAATCCAATTTACATCCCCCGTTTCACCCCCAGCTTGATCCCCTTCCCCAGACGTGTCAACGTGGTCGAAACAAGAAAAAGAGCAAATAAATCAATGCATCGCGCCTCTCCTCCCACAAAGATCAAGATGCCTAAAACGCTTGATCCTCAGATGTTTAGTGATGCCTCTGGGGCGGTTGATCATCTGATCACACTTTATGATGACGCGTCTCAATTCCTGTGCCGCGAATTCAACCAGGCACTTGCGCAGGGCGCACCGGATCAACGCATCCGCGCCTTTTATCCCGAGATTCGCATCACAACGACCAGCTTTGCCCAGGTAGACAGCCGCCTCAGTTTTGGCCACTTGGCCGAACCTGGCACCTATGCCGCCACGGTCACACGGCCGCGTCTGTTTCAGAATTACTTACGCCAGCAGATTGAAATCATTACGAAAAACCATGATGTAGAGGTCTGCATCCAACCTTCTGACACCCCCATGCCAGTACATTTTGCCGTGGCTAACGATGCCACCACCTCAGTCCCGCAAGAGGGTGCAGCCGAATTTACTCTACGCGATTTCTTTGACGTGCCTGAACTCAGCACCACCAATGACGACATCGTTAATGGCACTTTCAAACCCGCCGCCGAAGACCCCGGCGCCCTCGCCCCCTTTACAGCACAACGCGTGGACTATTCCCTCGCCCGGCTGACCCATTATACCGATACCGACCCTACCCATTTTCAGAACCATGTGCTCTTTACTAATTATCAGTTTTATGTCGCTGAGTTCGAAGCTTACGCCCGCAAAATGCTTGCAGATTCTGACAGCGGGTATAGTTCGTTTGTCAGCACCGGAAATGTGGAAATATTTGATTCTAAATCTGAAATTCCGCCGCTCTCTAAGATGCCGCAAATGCCGACCTATCACCTAAAGCGTGAGGATGGTTCCGGAATCAGCCTCGTGAACATCGGCGTCGGGCCGTCCAATGCTAAGACTGCAACCGATCATATCGCTGTCTTACGCCCCCATGCTTGGATCATGGTGGGTCATTGTGCGGGGCTGCGAAACTCGCAATCTCTTGGTGATTTCGTGCTGGCCCATGCATATCTGCGAGAGGATGGGGTGCTTGACGATGACCTTCCCGCTTGGGTTCCGATCCCGGCACTTGCAGAAATCCAGATCGCGCTGCAGGAGGCCGTTGCTGTTGAAACCCGCTTGCAAGGCTATGACCTCAAGCAAATCATGCGCACCGGTACCGTCGCCAGTTTCGATAACCGAAATTGGGAACTGCGTGATCAGTCCGGCCCGGTTCAGCGGCTCAGCCAAAGCCGAGCCATTGCTCTTGATATGGAAAGCGCCACAATCGCCGCAAATGGATTTCGGTTTCGCGTACCTTATGGCACGCTGTTATGCGTAAGTGACAAACCGCTCCATGGCGAGTTGAAGCTTCCCGGTATGGCCAGCGATTTTTACAAAACACAGGTGTCCCGTCACCTGATGATTGGCATACGAGCGATGGAATCCCTGCGGAAAATGCCGCTTGAACGCATTCACAGCCGAAAATTACGCAGTTTTGACGAAACGGCGTTCCTCTGACATTCAAAAATCTGCGTAAAAAGTACGAATATCACTTATTTTCTTACACTATTCATTGTGTTTGCCCACAAGATACAGTTAGATTACGTCCATGAGGCCCAATAAATGGGCAGTTGAGGAGACCATGAAATGGCAAAACCTATGACCAAAACCCAGCTTGTTGCGGCCCTGGCCGAGGAAATGGGCAGCGATAAAAAGACAGCCGGCGGTGCACTGGATGCCGTTATTTCGATCATCACACGCGAAGTTTCAGGCGGCGGTGCTGTGACCCTTCCAGGTGTCGGCAAAATTTACTGCCGCGAGCGTCCGGCACGTATGGTACGCAATCCTGCCACAGGTGAGCAGATCCACAAAGACGCCGACAAGGTTGTCAAAATGTCGATCGCCAAGGCACTGAAAGACAGCGTTAACGGCTGATCTTGTAATCACCACGAGTTTCGGAAAGGGTCGCCCACAAGGGGCGGCCCTTTTCAGTTGCGGAGGTTGGGTGTGGACATTCGGGCAATATTGATGGGCCTGGCATTTGCCGTCATGTGGTCCAGTGCTTTTACTTCGGCCCGGATCATTGTCGCGTCGGCGCCGCCGGTCAGCGCATTAGCATTGCGGTTTCTGATCTCCGGATTGTTGGGTGTTCTGATCGCCTGGATGCTGGGTCAAAGCTGGCGCTTAACACCAGCACAATGGCGGGCCACTATCATATTTGGAGTTTGCCAGAATGCTCTTTATCTCGGCCTCAACTTTGTCGCGATGCAGACAATCGAGGCCTCACTGGCCGCGATTATTGCCTCTACCATGCCGCTTCTGGTGGGGCTGGCAAGTTGGATCATCTTTCGGGAACGCATCGGCATTGTCGGGTTTTCCGGCCTCATCGCAGGTATTGTAGGTGTTGCGATCATTATGGGCTCACGCCTGCAAGGTGGTGTCGACCTTTATGGGCTGACACTCTGTGTCGCAGGCGTCATTGCACTAACATTCGCCACGCTGGCGGTTCGCGGTGCGATTTCAGGCGGAAATTTCCTTATGATCGTTGGGCTGCAAATGCTTGTCGGAAGTGCTGTACTGGGTGCGGTTGCTGCGGCAACTGAAACGCTGGTGATCAGCTGGAGCTGGCAGCTCGTCGCTGCGTTTGCTTATACAACACTCATTCCTGGGCTGGCTGCCACACTCGTCTGGTTTCAGCTGGTAAATCGTATCGGCGCCATCCGCGCCGCAACGTTTCATTTCCTCAATCCGTTCCTGGGGGTCGCAATTGCTGCATTGATTCTAAGCGAATCCTTAGGCATGTGGGATTTGATCGGGGTATTGATAGTTATGGCTGGAATTCTGGCCGTACAGCTTTCACGGCAACAGCGAGCGCGATAAAAACACCGTGATAAAGCGCGAATCGCCTGAGTTGACTAAACCGTCTCGTCTTCGAGGTGCAGCTTCATATCGATCAACACCTGCTGCAATGCGGATGTTTCTTTTAACAGGCGCTTTGCTTCGTTCACCGTGATTATGCCATCTTCGATGGATTGCTGATATTCCGCCATGAGCATGGCAAACCGCTGGCTAAGCGCGATCACATCGCTGTTCACACCACCTTTATCTTCGGTATTTCTGCGGCTCTTTTCGAACGACAGGCTGATACCCTTCAACTCAGACAAAGCGCCTGTAACGTGGGGGTAAGAGGCCGCTTCTTCCAGCGCTGCAACCGCATCAATCGGCATAAATCGGTCTGCGTGTTCTTCATGATCGGAATAGTACCGTCCAAGAGTTGCTTTGGATTTGCTCGTAAGTTCACACGCAGGTTCGATCCCCACATCCTTTACCAGCGCCTCGGTATGTTTTTTCAGGTAGCTTCCTACTTTTGACATTCACTCTTTCCCAACAAGTCACGCCGAAATTCCGGGGAAACCACAATTTGTTTTCCCATTAGACACGTTATCCCGAAATGCGGATTGTAAAGCAATCCCGCTGTTTAAAACGGGAACCTGTCTCCGGTGCCCCCAGCACCGGTAAGCGGGGTGAGATCGGGGCGATGCAGATGTATAATTTCTGCCGCTTGATCTTTGGTCAACACGGTGCCCTAGCGTTCCATCCCCGGAAGCGTGCTTCCCGTTTTGGGCCCGGCCCAAAGATCAGGTCTCACCCCAACCTTTTCCCCAAATTGACTTTGCAACACCGATACAGCCCGGCATAAGACAAAGCATGGCAAAGCTCTATTTTCACTACTCAACAATGAACGCAGGTAAATCGACACTGCTGTTGCAGGCCGCGTATAACTATCAGGAAGGCGGCATGCGCACCTACCTGCTGACTTCCCGAAGCGACAACCGCTCAGGTCCGGCCCGAATTGCCTCGCGCATCGGGATCGGGCAGCAAGCAGATACCTTTGGTCCAGATGACGATCTGTACATCAAAATGGCAAAGCGCTTGGAACAGGGCAATATCGCATGCGCCTTTGTTGATGAGGCACAATTTTTGTCACCGGAACAGGTCTGGCAGCTGACCCAAGTGGTGGACGATCTGAACGTACCGGTTATGTGCTATGGCTTGCGTGTTGATTTCCGGGGTGCGTTGTTCCCGGGTTCTGCCGCACTTTTGGCACTGGCCGACGAAATGAGAGAAGTGCGCACAATTTGCCATTGCGGGAAAAAGGCCACGATGGTGGCTCGCCGCGATACGGAAGGTAATTTTGTCACTGATGGTGATCAGGTTCAGATTGGCGGGAATGAAACCTATGTGAGCCTTTGCAGACGACATTGGAAAGAGGCAACGGACAACGGTCGCTCAACTCGAACTGAACTGTGACCTGCTATGCGCGCTCAACCAGCACAGACCCCACCGAATACCCTGCTCCAAATGAACAAATAAGCCCGGTATCGCCCCGCACCAGATCGTCTGAGAATTTAGAAAACGCTATGATCGATCCGGCGGAAGACGTGTTGGCGTAATCCTGCAAAATATTCGGCTGTTCTTGCGCCTCCGGAACGCGGCCCATCACCTTTCGTCCAATGAAGTCATTCATAGTTTTGTTCGCCTGATGCAGCCAAAGGCGTTTAAGCCCGTCCGGATTGATGCCCTCATCTTCCAGATGCTGCCGAATATGGTCAGAGACCAACGGCAGCACCTCCTTAAACACTTTGCGCCCCTCCTGCATGAACAGCATGTCACGTCGATCGGTCATATGCCCCGCCCGGGTGCGTCGGAGATAGCCGTTGTTGTTACGAATATTATTGGAAAACTGCGTCGCACAACGCGTGGATTGGATCAAAAAAAGCCCATCTTCCGCATCCTCTGCGCGTTCTAACACCAAGGCCGTGCACACATCACCAAAGATGAAATGGCAATCCCGGTCACGCCATTCCAGATGCCCGGAACAAATCTCGGGGCTGACCACCAGCGCGCAGCGAACAGACCCTGACCGTATCATGTCAGCTGCCGCCTGTATCCCGAACGTGGCTGATGAGCAGGCAACATTCATATCAAATGCGAACCCGCCTGCACCCAACAGCTTCTGAATTTCAATCGCTACTGCTGGATAAGGGCGCTCGTGGTTGGATGCGGCGCAGATCACCAAATCAACCTGTTCAGGGTTACGTCCTGACTGTGCCAGTGCCTTGCGACAGGCATCCATAGCCATTTCGGCCATAATCCCCGGCTCGTCATCACCACGCATACGCAGATTTGGATGCATCACGTCAGGGTCCAGCACACCGGATTTGTCAAGCACATAACGCTGCTCGATACCTGATGCGTTCAATATAAATTCCGGCGACGAGTGCTCTTTGGGTGCAATCTCCCCCGCCGTAATCGCCTCCGCATGTGCGTCATTGAAACGGTCGGCATAAGCATTGAACGCCACAACCAGCTCTTCATTGGTGATAACCTGCTCTGGTGTAAAAACGCCAGTGCCGGTGATCGCAGGTATGTGCATGCTGTCTCTCCCGTGGGGGTTCAGCAAGATCAGCCGATCATCAACGAAAGGTCAAGTGCAACGGCTTTGTACAACCAGTCAGACTCAGCAGATGTCGGTTGCGCCCGCAGGTTGGGGTTCAATTCACCAAATTCGGCGGCTCTTCCCCAGCCAGCGCTGCGCGGAGGTTCTCTACGGCCATAAAGCCCATAGCCTCGCGCACTTCCAGGGCTGCTGTACCCAAATGTGGGAGAAGTGTTACATTCTCCATTACTTTCAACGCATCAGGCACCTTTGGCTCATGCTCATAAACATCAAGCCCTGCACCTGCGATTTCTCCGCGTTTCAAGGCTGAGACCAAATCGCGTTCAGCCACTACATCGCCCCGTGACACGTTTATGAAATGGGCATGTGATTGCATAGCCGCAAAGAACGGAGCCTTGATCAAATGGCGCGTTTCCGGACCACCGGGCACTGCCAGGACGATGATGTCTGATCTTTGAGCCAGCTCTTCCAACGACCGGATTGGTGTTGCCACAAATTCAAGCTCTTTGGGTGTTCGGGTATAATAGGCGACCTTCATCCCAAACCCATTCAGACAGCGACGCGCAACCGCCTGCCCGATCCGGCCCATGCCGATGATGCCCACAGTTTTGCCGGACACATGCAGGCCCAACATCTGCGTCGGGTTCCAGCCCTGCCAGTTGCCAGACCGGACCAGCCTTTCGCCTTCGCCCGCTCGGCGTGCGCTCATCAGGATTAGCGTCATGGCAATATCGGCGGTCGCGTCGGTCACGGCACCGGGGGTATTGGTAACCATAACTCCGGCAGATCGTGCCGCAACCGCATCAATATGGTTATAACCGACACCGAAATTGGCAAGAATTTTGCAGCGCGGGCTTTCCGCATCGCGGAAAACTTCGGCAGAAAACCCATCGCCGAGCGTGGGCAGAACACCGTCAAACAACGTTAACGCCGCGCGCATCTGGCCGATCTTCAGCGGCACAGTTTCGTCGCGCATCTCAACCTCGAAAAACTCACGTGCGCGGGCGACTACCGCATCCGGAAGGGGTCTTGTCAGGTAAACCCGCTTCAATGCATCCGCCCTCCTACAGGCACCTCAAGGCCGGGGGCTAACAGCACGATATCGCCATTTTCATCAGGCAAACCCAGGATCAGGCACTCAGACATGAATGGACCAATTTGACGGGCCGGGAAGTTGACCACACCCATCACCTGCTGACCAATCAGTGTTTCTGGCGTGTAGTGAACGGTAACTTGGGCCGAGCTTTTTTTTTCGCCAATTTCAGGCCCGAAATCGATCCACATCTTGATTGCTGGTTTGCGTGCTTCTGGAAAAGGTTCGGCACGGATCACTTTTCCAACGCGGATATCAACTTTGAGAAAGTCATCGAATGTAATCGGATCAGTCATCCCTTAACTCCCTTGATCTGTCGCTGGCTGCGGCGACAGTTTGTTTGATCAGAGGAGGCAGGCCGTTGCCTGCGTCCATCAATACTTCTAGCCCGGCTTGTGTTGTGCCATTGGGGCTGGTGACATTAACGCGTAATTGAGAGGGGCTTTCCTCGGCTGACATTGCCAACGCCCCTGCACCTGCAACCGTCGCTTTCGCGAGGGTCATTGACAGGTCAGCGGGCAATCCTTGTGCCTCACCAGCGGCGGCCATGCATTCGATCATATGAAAGACATATGCGGGTCCTGACCCCGATAATCCCGTGACGGCATCCATCTGCTCTTCACCGTCGAGCCGGACAACCTGTCCCACGGCCGAAAGCAGCGTCGCAGCCAGGTCAAGATCAGCAGCAGAGGTATGTTCATTCCCCATCATCGCCGTGATCCCCTGTGCCACTGCTGCCGGTGTATTCGGCATGCATCTGACAATCGGACTTTTTGCGCCCAAAACCGCCTCAAAGGAAGCGATACTGGTCCCGGCGGCGACGGAAACAAATAATGTTTTGCCATTTCCCATTGCCGCGATAGATGGCAATGCATCCCCCATCATCTGGGGCTTTACCGCAATCAGCACGATCGCCGGCGATTTCGGCAGCTCTGAATTTATCTGAACACCCGTCGATTTCAGCCAGTCCGTGGGTCTTGGGTCCAAGACCCAAACAGAAGAAGGCGGCAGACCGCCATCCAGCCAGCCGCGCAGCATCGCCGACCCCATTTTTCCGCACCCCAAAAGGACAAGACCATCCTTTGCCACATCATCCATGATCATGACGTTTCTCTCCGCATTTCCCGCGAACAATCGCTCATTTTACAGTGTTACGCAGAGAGGTTGGTAATCGCAATGCTGCCTGTCAGGAAAGACGGGCAGCATCAGCGGTGTTTTGCGGATCAGGCGCGGCCGTAAGCTTCGGCGATGGCGGCCTGAAGGGCCTGTTCGGGGGTGCGGTCGCCCCATATAACCAATTGAAATGCCGGGTAATATCGCTCTGCGCTCAAAACAGCGGCATTGATCAGAGTGTCCACCTGTTCGGGGCATACACCCTGGGCGCCGGTCATCACCAGACCATAGCGATAGACCATCAGTTTCTGTTCACCCCAATAGGTAAAACAGCCCGCCCAACATTGGTCGTTCACATCGTTAAGCATTTGATAAAGCGCAGGTAATTTGTGTTCCGGCGGCTCCATTTCGAAGGTGCAAACCATGCGCAAGGTCTCATCATAAGCGGACCAGGCAAGGGTGATTGAATAGGTTCTCCACTGGCCTTCGACAGCCATTGCGATCTGATCTTCGGCGATACGGTCGAAATCCCAGTCGTGGTGTTCAGCCAGATGCTCAACAATATCAATGGGATGAAGATCTTCCTGCATAAACTGTTCGGATAATGCCATGCCGCCACCTCTTTTATGGTTGTAGCGTGGGACTGGCAGCGCCCCAAGCGCTAGGTGCCTGCTCAATGGGTAGGGGCTATTCCCGCTACCCTTACAAGGTATGGTGGCGGCTTTGCCGGAACCTGTAAAGCAATTTGTTGTGGATAACCGCAATAAGTTGTGGATGAACCACGATTGACATCAAGGGGTGATGTCTCGGTGTGCTGAAAAGGGCTGCTCCTGCAGCCGGGGTCAGCGAATGTGTACATTGTGTAAACTTTCCACCGAATTGAGTAAATTTCACCTGGTCTGCTGAAACCTGTGTGCATCAGGTACACAACGGCAGAATTCAGAGGATTTGGTCACCGCAAAATGTCTCAACCGGTAGAGCCACCGACGCCGCGCAATTCAGCTCAACCCGCCAGCAGCAAATCAGCCGCCTTCTCGGCAATCATGATCACCGGCGCATTGGGGTGGCCGGTGTTCATCACCGGCATCACGGACGCATCGGCGATACGCAGCCCCTGCAATCCGCAAACTTTTAATTCGGGATCAACAACGGCCATATCGTCCACCCCCATTTTGCAGGTGCCAACGGGGTGAAAGGATGTTGACGAAATTGCCCTGATGGCTGCGACGATATCCTGATCAGACCGGACCTCTGGCCCCGGAGAAATTTCCGCCCCGCGCACGGCATCGAAGGCGGGCATCGCTACAATCTCTCTGGCGCGTTTTACAATCTCTACCATCAGCCGCATGTCTTCGGGTTCGCTGAAATAACGCGGATCGATGATGGGCCGGTCCAGCGGGTCACTTGAGCTGATCGTCACAGTTCCGCGGCTAAGCGAACGCGTGGGGAAACCCGAAATCGTGAATCCGTGTCGGTCGGGTGGGCGGTATTCCGGCGCATCAAGGCTGATGAAATAGGGGATCATCAGCAGTTCGATATCTGGTGCTGCTACGTCCGCCCTGGATGACAAAAACGCGCCCGATTCAAAATGATTGGTAGTCAAAGGCCCGGACCGTCCTGTGTCATACTGTTCCTGTATGGCCTTTGTCATTTCTGCACTGCGCCCATAGGGCGACAACGGCTGGGTCAGTTCCCACCGCGAACGATAATGCACGTGATCCTGCAGGTTTTCGCCAACGCCCGGCAAATCATGGACCACATCGACACCCACGGCGCGGAGCCTGTCCGCTGGTCCAATTCCCGAAATCTGAAGCAAATGCGGAGTTCCGATAGCGCCCGCGCATAGAACAACCTCTCGCGTGGCCTGTGCGCGGTAGCTTTGCCCCCGCACCAGAAAGTCGACACCCATGACTTTCGTTCCACCCAAAACGAGACCTGTGGTTGTTGCCCCGGTGACAACAGTCAGGTTAGGGCGGCCCTGCGCCGGGTGAAGATATGCGCGGGCAGATCCGCAACGTTCATTTTGATCGATCGTGGCCGGGAAATAACCGCAGCCATCGTTGCTGAGGCCGTTAAGATCAGAATTGAAAGGGATGCCTTTTTCCTGACAGGCCTGCAGGAAAATCTCGGTTAACTGATAGCGTTCGGACTGTTCGTTGACGGCGATCGGGCCGTCTGTGCCGTGTAGTGGCCCGTCGTGAATGCGGTTCCGCTCTGATCGCTTGAAATAGGGCAGGACATCCTGCCACGACCAGCCGGTGCATCCAAGTTGACGCCAATGATCGTAATCTGATGGGTGGCCCCGGAGGTAGATCATGTAGTTGATGGATCCGGTACCGCCGAGGACACGCCCCCGGGGAAATGCGATCTGCCGGTTGTGAAGCTCTGCCTGCGGTGCGGTTCTGAACCCCCAGTCGAATTTGGTGTTGCTTAGCGCGCCAAATTTCGCCGGGGTCTGAATCCGGGGGTCATCATCTGTTCCGCCTGCTTCGAGCAGCAGGACCGAAACATCTGCATTCTCGGTAAGCCGGGCCGCGATGACACAACCGGCAGAGCCTGCACCGATGATGATGAAATCAAATTCATTGTCCATCCCGCGATGCTAACACTCATCATGGCATTTCCAAACTGTAGGCTCTGACAGGTTGAATTTGGGGAGAGTGAGGTGTCTAAGAGATTTGACATGTTGAAAAAATAATGTGCAACACCGTCCTCAAACAACATTCGAAGATTTTCCCAACGCGCGGAATCAAGCCCGCAGGGCGCCGCGCGATCGCCAGGCCGCCCCCCGGTCTGGCGATTGGCTGAACTTAGCGCAACGCATTAAGGTTTTGCGGATTTGGTTATGATAAAGTGCCCCGCACCAAAGGATGGTCGCCACCCCGCGGCCTGACGCTCGCGCGGCTTGGTGCTGTCGATTAGTATGTCAGCTGCTGATCGCTTGTATGCGCGCATCAGGACTTTGGAACACAGCTCTGACCTCACCTATCCTTTTTGCGTGACATCGACATCTTCGCCAGAGATGATCCGGTGGTGCAACGCCATATCAATGTTGCAACCGCTCACCAACGCGACCGTGACCCCTTGTGGTTTGGCTTTGCCGGACAAAAGCGCGGCCATGGTGACCGATCCGGACCCTTCGACAATCTGGTTTTCTTTCCAATAACCGTGGCGGATGGCCTTGGCGATTTCGACCTCTGACACCAGCACGATATCGTCCACCAGATCACGGGTCATGGCAAAGGTATAGGAATTGTCGAGGCCGATGCCGCCGCCAAGCGAATCCGCCAGAGTGGTCTCTTCTGGGACATGAATGGGTTTGCCGGCCTGTTGGCACAGATACATGGCCGCCCCCCGTTCCATCGATACGCCGATGATGCGAATATTGGGATTGCGCGCCTTGAGCGCCGCCGCGACGCCCGAGATCAGGCCACCGCCCGAAAGCTGGATCAATGCGGTTTCGGCCTCAGGCAATGCCTCGGCGATTTCCAGTCCCAACGTACCCTGCCCTGCAATGATATCCGGGTGGTCGAAAGGGGGGATCATTGTCATGCCTTCATCTGCCACCAGACGATCCACCTCGATCTGGGCGTCATCCTGGCTTTGACCGACGATCCGCACCTCGGCGCCCTGGGCGCGGATGCCGTCAATCTTGTTCTGGGGCACAAGATTGGACATTGCCACGATGCAACGCACCCCGTTCTGACGCGCGGCATAGGCCAGCCCGCGGCCATGGTTGCCGGTTGAGACACCAACAACGCCGCGGGCGCGCTCCTGTTCGCTCAGGCTGAGCACGGCATTGGTGGCTCCGCGCAGTTTAAAGCTGCCGGTGCGTTGCTGATGCTCCAGCTTTAGGTGCACGGGTACGCCGCAGAGTTCGGTGAGTGTTGCGGATTGCACCATCGGTGTGGGGTGGATGGTGGAAGCGATGCGTGTCTGCGCCGCCTCGATCTGGTCAATGGTTACGTGGCTCACATCATCCCGCCTGATTCAACTTTTTCCTGATGGTCGAAGATCGAAGTATAGCCGCCGGACCAATCCGGTGGAATGCGCATATCGCCCGGTTCATGATGGGCAAACCGCGCGTCAGTACCGCGCACAACCCTGTCGTAATTTTTGGATCGGTAGGCCGGGGCCACGTAGGGCCGGTTGTCCGCCGCTGCATAGCCGATGATCAGCACCGGGCGGCTGCGTTCGCTGAGATTCGCACGGCTGGCATGCAGTGCCTTGCAATGGTGCACGGTTACCGTGCCTGCCGGGCCTGTCAGTTCAACCGCGCTGTCGAGTTTGGCTTCGCCCAGCCGGTCATCGGGGATGAAACCCAGCCAGTTGTCATCATCATCGTAGTGGTCGTAAAGCGTGCTCTTGTGGCTTTCGGGCACAACCATCAGCGGCCCCTGTTCGGGGTCCACATCGTCAAGGCAGACCAGGAACTGTGCCACGGAAAAGTTGGTCATCGGGTAGAACGGGATGTCCTGATGCCATTTCACCTCTTGCCCGCCGCCCTGCCATTTGATGTTGAGCATCACCTCGCGAAAGCAGACGTCGGGGCCCATCAGGTCCGCTGCCAGATCGGGCAGGTTGGAGTTCTGGGCAAAATCCCAGAACACCTCGTCCAGCTCGTCCATATAGGCGATGCGGCGCAGGCGGGGATCGTCAGCGGTGTGATCCGGCTCGAGATCGAAAATGCCGTCCGAGGCGGTCAGTGCACGGGATTTTTCCACCAGCCGGGCAACGCCGTCATTCAGCTTGGCGATCCAGTCTTTGGAAATGATTTCCTTTTTGACCACATAGCCCTGATCAAAGAAAAATTCCCGTTCTTCCTGTTCCAGAACACGTGCCGGGTGGGAGAGTACATCATTTGGTCGCATGGGGTGTCCTCCTGAGATGCGTCAGTCTTGCAGTTTCAAAAGCTGGCCGTAGCCGTCGATCTTCCGGTCAAAACCTGACCAGCGGAGGCATTGCCAGATCACCGCCTGATTGGCGGTGACCACCGGTTTGCCAATGGCCTGTTCGATCCGGTCCACCACGTCCATGGCGCGGATGGCTGTGCAGGAAATGAACAGCGCCTCAGCCTCGGGCCGGTCGGCCTCAAGTGCCGCCTGATAGATTGCCTCGGGCGGAAGGGCGGCCATCACTTCGTTGTCTTCGATGTTAAAGGTGGAAAAGGCGCACACCTCTTTGCCCTGAGCGTTCAAATGCGCGGCGATGAGCGCGTTCACGTCATCCACATAGGGTGTCAGTACCGCCAACCGCGTTGCCCCGAACCGGTCAAGTGCCGCCAGAGAGGCGGTGATTGGTGTAACCACCGGCACACCCGGACGGGCGGCATGGACCAGATCGCAGATTTTCTCATATCCCATGACAACCGTGCCCGAGGTGCAGGCATAGGCCACCACATCAAGCCGCCCCTCCGGCACAATCAGTGCCGCCGTGTCGGTGATGTGCGATGCCATCATCTGCAATGTTTCCACGGTGCAATCGGGCGTGTTCGCGATCCGCGCAGAAAACAGGGCAACGTCATCGCCCGCGCGCACATTCATGAAATCACGCTCTATGGCGTAGTCGTTGGACAGAACCACCAATCCGATCCGGTGCTTTCCGGGGCCTCCATCGGGCGTAAACTGCACGCTGACCGGTGTAGCCGCAAATGTATCTGTCACGCGGACCCCTCCTGAGTTGACAATATGTCGAGGAATGTTTCTGGTGCGATGTTGCGCCCGCTGAGTACGCAAGCTGCCCGGCCTTTGGTCTGCACCGCACCCGACATCAGCGCCGCGATACCCACGGCCCCTGCCCCTTCGACCATCAAACCCTGTGCGCGGAACAACAGGCGCATGGCGTCCATAATCTGATCCTCGCTGACGCTGACACAATCGTCGACCAGATCGCGCACGGTTTCAAAAGTCCATTGATTATCAAGCCCGATATTGCCACCCAGAGCATCGGCGACGGTTTCCAGTTCCTGTACGTCAACCGGTTTGCCCGCCTGAAGCGAGGCCAGCATAGAAGCGCCACGTTCCATGGAAACCCCAATCACCCGGATGCCGGATGCCCGTGCCTTTACCGCCGTGGCAATGCCAGCCAGCAACCCGCCGCCGGACAAAGGCACGAGAACACAGTCGAGACCCTCCCCGTCTTCTGCCAGTTCCAGCCCGATCGTCCCTGCGCCGGAAGCCACCATAGGATCATCAAACGGATGCACCAGATGCATGCCCTGATCCCTGACCAGCCCCATGCAGATATCAAGCGACTCGGCATAATCACGCCCTTCGACGCGCGGGGTGCCACCATTGGCACGGACATTGGCAATCTTATTCTCTGGTACCATCTCTGACAGGCAGATGGTCGAAGACACCCCAAGGCGGTTCGCAGCGCAGGCCAGCGCCGGGCCATGATTGCCACTGGAGGCGGTGACCACACCACGGGCGCGGGTAGCGGCATCAAGCGACAGCATCGCATTCGTGGCGCCGCGCAGTTTGAATGATCCGGTTTCCTGCAAAAACTCTGGTTTCAATGCCACCTCGACCCCCAGTTCCCGCGACAGAGGCCCCGCAGGCACCAACGGTGTGCGCAACACGCGACCCGCGATGCGGGACCGGGCCATTTCGATGTCAGTGATGTCGATACGGGCCATCGTGTTATCCTTTCACCCGGCTGCCTGAGGGATCGTAAAAGGCGCGGAATGAGGCCTGGGCGAGGTATCTTTCACAGGCGATTTCAATCTCCCAATCATTCGACGACAGCAGGTCGGCCGTCACCCCGTCCGGGTGGTTCACATATCCCATTCCGACCGAGGCCCCTAGGGTGAACCCATAGGCGCCGGAACTGATATAACCGACGATATCGCCATTCATTCGTATCGGTTCTTCATGAAACAGGACCGGTTCAGGGTCGTTCATTTTGAACATCACCAGACGTTTCGTCAGCGGGCCGGATTCTTTTTGCTGCAACAGCGCGTCACGCCCGATGAATCCGCCGGGTTTGTCCCAGTCGATTGTAAAGCCAAGTCCGGCCTCCAGCGGGGTATCTTCGGGGGTCAGGTCAAGTTCGTATTCGCGGTAGGCCCGTTCCGAGCGCAAATGTTCAAGCGCGTGATAACCTGCGGGTTTCAGCCCATGATCCGCACCGGCCTGCCACAGCAGGTCAAACACATGCTGGGCAAATTCTGATGGGATGTGCAGCTCCCACCCCAGTTCGCCCACGTAAGTCAGGCGGTTGGCGATCACCCGGGCATAGCCAAGGTCGATTTCCTGAGAGGTGGCAAAGGGAAAGGCCGTATTGCTGAAATCCGCATCTGACACCATCGACAGGATATCGCGCGATTTCGGTCCCTGAAGCGACAGCACCGCATATCCCGAGGTCACATCGGTCAGGGTGACATGGCCATCGCCCAAGTGCCGTTCGATCCATGCCTTGTCACGCAGGTGCACTGTTGCCGAGGAAATGATCAGGAACTTATCATGGGCCAGCCGGTTCACGGTGATATCGGTTTCGATCCCACCTGCGGGGTTGAGCATATGGGTATAAACCAGTTTACCCACCGGCACGTCGATATTTCCCGCACACATGTTTTGCAGCACGGCACAGGCATCGCGCCCCTGTACCAGATGTTTGCCGAAACTGCTTTGGTCCAGCAGGATCGCCGCCTCTCGCGCTGCCTTGCATTCCATTGAGGTGTGTTCAAACCAATTGGGCCGGGTATGTGAATAGATGTTGTCTGTGGCTTCCCCTTCGGGTGCGAACCACATCGGGCGTTCCCATCCCATGCCTTCACCAAAGCTGGCCCCTAATGCGGCCCAGCGGTCATGCAGGGGGCTTTTGCGGACACCGCGCCCGGTTTCCATCTGGTAATGCGGCCAGTGCGGTTTGTAGTGCAGGCCGAGGATTTCGGCGGTGCGGTCGTGCAGATAGCGGCGGTTGTTCTGGAACGGGTGAAAGCGGGCAATATCGACATGGCTTAGATCCATTGTCGGGCGGCCCTCGACGATCCATTCGGCCAGCGCGCGGCCAGCGCCGGCGTTATATTCGATGCCTTCTGAATTATAGCCCGCCGAGATGAAACAGCCCGGCAGGTCCGGCACCTCGCCCAGCAAGAACAACAGATCCGGCGTAAAACTTTCAGGCCCGTTGAAAAACTTGGCAATGCCCGCGTTTTGCAGATCTGGCAGGAGTTCCATCGCTTTGGACATAGGCAGCTCAAAATGGTCCCAATCCTCGGGCAGTTCAATGAAGGGCGTGTTGGTGGGCAACTGGTCCATCCGCAGGGGTTTGCCCCAGGGTTCGAACGCACCGACCAGCCATTTGCCAGCATCCTCTTTGACATAGACATGACCATCGGTGTCACGCAGGACCGGCAGATTTGGGGTGATCGCCTGCATCGGTTCGGTCACCACATAGAAATGTTCCGCCGCATATAGCGGCACCCGCGCGCCCAGCTGCGCGGCCAGATCACGGGTCCACAACCCGCAGGCCAACACCAGCGTCTGGCAGCGGATTTCGCGATCCGCCGTTTTGATCCGGTAGTCGCCGCCGGGCAGCCGTTCGACGCCATGAACCTCTGTGTTTTCAAAAACTTGTGCACCCTGCTGGCGGGCGCCGGTGATCAGCGACATACAGGTATCAACCGGGTTGGTCTGTCCGTCTTTGGGGATGTAAATCGCACCTTCGATCACCGCGGGATCAATGGCCGGGTAAATATCGCGCGCCTCGGACGGGGACAGCATATGCGCCTCGATCCCGAAACTGTTGGCGATCGAGGCGGATTTTCGCGTCTCGAACAGCCGGTCCGGTGTGCGGCACACCCCCAATGTGCCGTTTTGCTTGAACCCGGTGGCCTGTCCGGTTTCGGCCTCCAGCGACGCGTAAAGCTCAACATTGTATTTCGCCAGCTCGGTCATGGCGTGGGTCGAGCGCAATTGCATGATCAATCCGGCGGCATGCCAGGTTGTGCCGCTGGTCAATTGGTGCCGTTCCAGGATTGCGATATCGGTTTTGCCCAGTTTGCACAGATGATAGGCCACGCTGGCCCCGGCGATGCCGCCGCCGATCACCACAATCTCGTACTGGTCAGAAGGGACAGCGCACATCAGGGGGTTCCGTCCTCTTTTGCCAGTTCCTCAAGCCGGTAGAGGCCATCGGACAGGGCATTGCGGGTGATGTAGCCGACTGCCGCCACGTCGCCGCGCAGGATCGCGTTGCGGGTCTGGGACATGTCATTCAGCAGCGCAATCTTTTCGGCCTCGAAATCCATATCGGGCAGCACGTGAAACCATGCGCGGACAGACCGGTGGTACATTTCATCATAAGTGCGCCGCAGCAGGGCGTTGCCGATCAGGTTACATTTGAAGGCGTGCAGCTTCACGTCGATATGTGCGAAGGCGCGCAGATCTGCCGGAAGATCCAGCGCCAGGCATTCATCATGCAGTTTGCCAAGCTGTTCGACCACTGCCACCCGGGCGGGTTTGGGGTTCAGCCGGCCGATCAGCTCTGCCAGGTGCATCCTGAACAACAATGCATCCCGGATGTTGCGAGTGTCGATATCGGTCACAGTGGTGCCGACGCCGTGGCGGGTCAGGGCAAGGCCCTCATCCTCAAGCCGCTGGATAACCGACCGGACCGGTGTGCGGCTGACGTCAAACTCTTCGGCCAAGGCGTCGATGTCGAGCCGCATGCCGGGGGGATAATCGAGCAGAACGATGCGCTGGCGCAGGACTTTGTAGATATTGCCAAACCTTTGGCGCCACGGGCTTTCATCCGTTTCGGCAACAAGGGGTTCAATGGTGTGATTGCTTTCGAAAGTATCTGACAATTTTAGGTTCCGCCGCGACTCACGTCGGGGAAACTGTAGTCGGGGAACAGAGAAATATACAACTAAAATTTCACCAGAGCGTCGCGAAACTGAAAACACGCCACAGAGAACGTATATTTCGTATGTTTTAAAGGGAATTTCAGGCTTCACGCGCAAAATCACCCAAACGCGCCGATTTTCCAATTGGCGAATCGAATGACTTGGATATACATTTCTTTTGTTACCCGATCAGAGGCACCACCCCCATGTTAGAAAATGCAGTTTCAATCCTTGAACGTTTGGTTGGCATCAACAGTGTCTCGGGACAGCCCACGCATCAGATCGTGGGCTACATCAAAGACTATCTTGAAAGTCACGGGCTTGAAGTGTCGCTGTCTTACGACGCGGACAAAGAGCGCGCCAATGTGTTTGCCACGATTGGTCCACAGATTGACGGCGGTGTTGTTCTGAACGGTCACACCGATGTTGTTCCGGTCGAAGGCCAGACCTGGGCGACAGACCCATTCACGCTGACCCGCAAGGGAGACCGGTTTTACGGCCGCGGGTCGGTTGACATGAAGGGGTTTCTGGCCTGTGTGATGGCGGCGGTTCCGACATTCAAGGCGGCGAACCTGACGCGACCCATTCATATTGCATTTACTTATGACGAGGAAATCGGCGGGTTGGGCATGCCTGTTCTGCTGGAACAGATGTCGGGCAACGCCTATCGCCCCGATGTTGTGATCGTGGGTGAACCGACCGAAATGAACATTGTGACCGGCCACAAAGGCGGCGATGAGATGCGCACCGAAATCATCGGACACGAGGCGCATTCCTGTGATCCCACGCGTGGCGCAAGTGCTGTTTCCGCCGCCGTTCGGCTGATCACAAAGATTGAAGAAATCGGCGCGCGTATCGCGGCCAAACCTATTGCAGGTTCTCCGTTTCATCCGCCCTATGCCACCTTCAATATCGGCATTATCGAAGGGGGCGCAGCACGCAATGCCACGGCGGGCTGGTGCAATTTCGATTGGGAATTCCGCCCCATGCCGGGCGAAGACCCCGCACCGGTCATTCAGGAAATACGGGATTATGCGGCACAGGTGCTGTTGCCCGAAATGAAAGCTATAAACGAAAAAACAGAAATCAACGTGATCACCGAAGTGTCCGTTCCCGCGCTGGATGACCGGATTGCTGAACGGGCCGCGAATTTCGTGGCCGAGGTGACAGGGCGAAACAGTCGCGGCGTTGTCTCATTCGGGACCGATGCCGGCTATTTCAGTGACGAGAATTATTCCACCGTGGTTTGCGGGCCCGGCACGATCATGCGGGCCCATGCGCCGGACGAATATATCGAGCTGGCAGAGATCGCGCAGGGCGTGGACTTTATGGAAAAAATTGCGCGAAAGCTGTCTCAGTGACGCGCAGTCGGATCGCATCATCATCTTTGGGAGAAAAGTAAAATGGCGTTCACCAAAGCCTTTGACATAGCTGAATTTCAACGCCGCGTTGCGGATGTAAAATCCCGGATGGAGGCCGCAGGCATTGATCTGCTGATGTGTCAGGACCCGGCGAATATGGGGTATCTGACCGGGTTTGACGGCTGGTCCTTTTACACGCCACAGGCCGTTCTTGTGCATCTGAATGAGGAATGGCCGGTCTGGTTCGGACGCGAACAGGATGCGAAATCTGCCCATATCACCACCGATCTGCCTGCCCACAACATCATCGCGTTTTCCGAACCCCTGGTGCATCACCAGACCCGACACCCGTTTGACGAATTGGGTGAGCTGATCAAAGCCCGCAAATGGGGCAGCGCCCGCATCGGTGTGGATTTCGATGCGCATTACTATACAGCGCGCGCGCATCACCACATGACCACCGGATTGCCCGACGCGACTATCGTCGACAATCAGGAGCTGGTGAACTGGGCGCGGTTGATTAAATCACCTGTTGAAATCGCCTATATGCGTGAAGGCGGGCAAATGGCCACGCAGGTTATGGAAAACGCGCTGGCCAAACTGGCGCCGGGCGTCCGGCAATACGAAGTGATGGCCGATGTGTACCGGGACCAGATCGTGGGGATCGACGGAAAATTCGGTGACTATACCGGCCTCTGCCCGCTTATTCAGGTGGGCGAAGGTACCAGCACCCCGCATCTGACATGGACCGAGGAGCCCCTGCCGGACAGCGGGCTGGTTGTAATGGAGCTGGCCGCGGCGCGGCGGCACTATAACGTACCACTGACACGTACAGCACATATCGGCGCACCACCTGATGAAATGGCCAAACTGGCCGAAGTGATTGTGGAAGGCGGTGATCGTGCGCTGGAGCTGGCGAAGCCCGGTGTGACCTGCCACGAGGTGAATCAGCTTTGGCAGTCGATCCTGAAGAAACACGGCTATGTGAAAAACAGCCGCGTGGGGTATTCCATCGGCCTGTCCTATCCGCCCGACTGGGGAGAGCGCACGGCATCGATCCGCGATGGCGATATGACGGTTCTGCAGGAAGGCATGTGTTTCCACTTTCAATCCGGCGTCTGGCTGGAGGAATACGGGGCGGCGATATCAGAGCCATTTGTTGTTGGGGCCAATGGCGGCGAGCGGTTGTGCAATGTGCGGCGTGAGTTGATTTTGGTTTAAAGCGTTGTGGGTGGGTCCGTCACCAAGCCGCGCATCGCTGACGCGCGCGGTGGCGATCAGACATTTGAGCGAAGAAGTTTATCTTTGCCAGATCCGAAAAAGATCAGAACGCTGCACTAACGGCAACAAAATCGCCGCCGCGTTGGGGCGCGTCAGCCCCTCTCGGCAGAATTGGCAAAGCCAATTCACCTGCCGGGCAGTGGATGCGCGGCGGGCTTTGCCCGCTGTTTCGCGCAAGGGACTGTCTTGAACGGTGGGATAGTCTTTGAAATTACACCCGCCGCTGCCGCCGGTCTTTGAGCCGCTCGTGAGTATCCGCCGTGCCATCGTGGAATGTGCCAAACCATTTATCCCACGGCACTTCCAGATTGCCGTAATTCACCTCAAAATACCGGTGATGCATCTGGTGGTGAAACGTGCCCAATGCCAGCTGTTTTTTGTCCTTCACCAGCATGTTTTCAAACCCGGTATGGGACGTCGCTGCCGTCAGAGCCTGATGCTGCATATGAAACAATATGTGCAGCGGATGGGCAGCAACAATACAATGCACAAGGATCGAGCTGAAAAAGATCACATGCTCGACCGGGTGCATTGACAGGCCAGACCACGGCCCGACGTTGATGTTGCGGTGGTGCAGCGCATGAGCCAGCTTATACAGCGGCCCCCAGTGCAACGCGCGGTGCACCCAGTAGAAATGAAACGAAATCCACACCGGCGTCAGCAGGAAAATTGCAATGAACCAGACCGGGTTTGCGGCCCAGGGCAACACCGGGAACCAGCCGTTTGCCATCCCCCAGAACATCAGCACCTCGAACCCTGTCCAGGTGGCCACGCCACTGGTCAACGTCCAGAACATATTGTCGCGCACCTGCCCGCCGAGTGTGAACTGTCGCCCCTTGCGCATCAGGTCGCGGGGATCAAATTTAAGCTGATCCCCCTGCCGCTTTGCGGCGTAAAAGAACCAGTGCAGACCACCCGCCACGACGGAAATCAGTACCATGTTGCGCAGCCAAATGGCCGCGATCCAGTCGATGGACAAGATTTTGGCCGTCTCTAAAGACGGCTGGAACCACATCCAGCAGACCAGTGCGATCCCGGCAATGATGGTGTTTTCGGCCAGCTGAAACCAGCGCACTGTGATCCAGCGCACCATGCGCCGCGGGTCCGGTGGCCAGCTGAAAAAGGGTGAAACCTGCACCGGCACGTCCGGAACATGGTTCCAACCCGGCAAGGCTGCCTTTGACGGATCAGGGGTGTCAGCCATTGTCGTGCTCCTGAATGAATTCATGAGCAGTTTCGCACAAAGGCTTTCATTGGAAAAACTGAATTAAATGTGGTTTGATATCTGAAAATCAGACATTAAGGCGATCAAACACATGCTTCCCGAAATCCGCGTCTCTCTGCGCGCCTTACGTGCCTTTGCAACTGTGGTTGAAACCGGCTCGATTACGGCGGCGGCGCGGGCGCTGAATATCGCGCCGTCCGCGATTGCCGCCGCATTGGATCAGGTCGAAGCAGAGTTTGGCGCGAGCCTGCTGATCCGCACACGTGCGCGTGGCATCGCACCTACGCCGGAAGGGCGCGAGATGGCTGCGCGGTTTCGCAATTTGCTGGAAGACTATCACACCGTCATGGCCGCGGGCCAGGACATTGCCCAGACCCTGACCGGTACGCTGCGGATCGGGTATTATGCGCCCGTCGCTCCGGCGTTCCTGCCCCGTATCCTGTCACCGATGATGCGTGAAAACCCGGCGCTGCGGCTTGATCTGCGGGAATATGACAATGACAGCGCTCAGGATGCGCTGTTGGCGGGGCAGCTTGATGTCATCCTGTTTGTCGGCCACGAGCCGCGCAGCGGGATTGAAACCCGTGAATTGCTGGATTTGCCGCCCTATGTCCTGGCCGCTGCGGATCAACCGGTGGCGCAATACAAATCCACCAACCTTGCCAAAGTCGCACAGCACCCGCTGATCCAGCTCAACCGACCCTTTGCCCGGCCTTATGTCGATGCATTATTCGCAGATCGCGGGCTTGACCCCCGCATCGCCGCCCATGCCAATAGCACAGAAATGGTACGCAGCTTGGTCGGTGCGGGCCTTGGCCTTGCCATTCTCAATATGCGGCCCCGGACCGATCTTTCATATGGGGGCGATCGGCTACGTGCGGTACCGCTGGATGGGGATTTGCCCGCGTTGTCATTGCATTCCGGGTGCGCCACCGGGCATGCACGCAAACTGGTTCAGGCATTTCTAAAGGCCCTGCATCATCAGCTTTCGCGCCTGGACGGCCCGACCCTGACCTGTCCGCCTATTGCTGCCCCATCGACAAGTGGTTCGAAACTGTCCTAGGCTTGCCGCCTGAGTGATCAAAACCGGAGGAACCCCCATGTCATCAGGTGATATTCGCAAAACCACCGGCCGCGGCCGGCTATTCGACAGCGTATTGGATACAATCGGCGACACCCCGGCGATCCGCCTGAATAATATCGCCCCTGACAATGTGCGGGTTTACGTCAAAGCAGAGGCATTCAACCCCGCCGCATCGGTCAAGGACCGGCTGGCGGTGAACATCATCGAAGCCGCCGAACGCGATGGGCGCCTGAGCCCCGGGCAAACCGTGGTAGAGGCCACATCCGGCAACACGGGTATCGGCCTCGCCATGGTCTGTGCTGCAAAGGGTTATCCGCTGGTGGTCACCATGGCCGACAGCTTTTCCATCGAACGCCGCCGCCTGATGCGGATGCTTGGGGCCAAGGTGATCCTGACCCCGCGTGCCGAAAAAGGGTTTGGCATGTATAAAAAGGCGGTTGAGCTGGCAGAAGCACATGGCTGGTTTCTCGCCCATCAGTTTGAGACCGCTGATAACGCGGATATCCACGAGTCCACTACGGCACGGGAAATCATGGCCGATTTCGCGGGTGAACGGCTCGACTATGTGGTCACCGGCTATGGCACCGGCGGTACGGTCAGCGGTCTGGGCCGCGTGCTGCGCAAAGAGCGGCCAGACACCAAGATCATCCTGTCTGAGCCCGCCAATGCAGCCCTGATCAGCAGCGGTCATGGCCAGGAACGTCTGGACGATGGCGCCCCCGCGGTCAGCCACCCGGCGTTTGAGCCGCATCCGATTCAGGGCTGGACCCCGGATTTCATACCGCTGGTCCTGCAGGAAGCCATTGATAACGGATATTACGACAACCTGATCCCGGTTCCCGGCCCTGACGGCATTAGCTGGGCCCGGAAACTGGCGGCGGGCGAAGGCATTTTCACCGGCGTATCTGGAGGATCGACCCTTGCGGTGGGGATGCAGGTCGCGGCGGGCGCCGAACCCGGTTCGGTTATCCTGTGCATTTTGCCCGACACCGGAGAACGCTACCTGACCACGCCTTTGTTCGAGGATATTCCCGAAGATATGGATGACGAAGAATCCGGAATTTCCCAATCCACGCCGGGCTATCAGATGGGTTAGTGCCTGCTTGTTGGGGGAACGGTATGAAGATCGCATTGATCGGCGACTATGGCGAGGACGTGATTGCACATCGTGCGATCCCCTTGTCACTGGAACATGAAGCGCGTGCGCGTGACATAGAAATAGAGTTCACGTGGTGCCATTCCTCTGATCTTTCCGGGAAGGATGCGCTGGCCGGGTTTGATGCGGGCTGGGCGGTTCCGGCCAGTCCTTATGCGAATATGGACAATGTTCTGTCTGTAATCCGCGATCTTCGCGAAGACGGCAGACCCTTCCTTGGCACCTGCGGAGGTTACCAGCATGCGCTGGTGGAATACGCCCGCAACGTGCTGGGCCACCCGCAGGCGGGAATTTCCGAGGTGGACCCGTACTGTCCCATGCCGGTGGTGTCAGCGCTGACCTGCGCGCTGATCGAACAATCCGACCCGATCCTGCCGGAACCGGGTGGGATCATCGACCGGCTGGCCGGATCAGAGCCATTGTCAGAAACCTACCATTGTAGCTTTGGCATCAACCCCGAACTGGCCCATCTGTTTGAAGGCTCCCAGATGCAGGTTGCCGCCCGCGATCCTGACGGGGCGATCCGGGCCATGGCGCTGGAGGGTCACCCGTTTTTTGTTGGCACCGCGTTTCAGCCAGAGCGCGCAGCCCTTGATGGCCAGCGCCATCCGATCGTAACGGGATTTGTCGATGCGGTGCTGTCTTAGAAGAGAGCCTCAACGCCGTGCATTGCCTGCGCGGTGGCGATCCTGACTTTTGTGTTTCAGCACTTTATCCAGCCAAATCCTACGATAGGTTAATCAATTCATTTTTTTTCTGAAACCTGAAATGGCGGCACCTCTTTCGCGACGCGTTGGGTGAAAATGCGCCACTTGCCACTGGTGTAGACGATCCAGAAATAAGCGTTTGCAACCTTGTAATCTTCCCTGCCATAGACTCGCGCGCCCTTCGCCCGGCCTTGGAAACCCAGTGCACGCGCCTTGAGTTGCCTTTCCAACTCCACCCCATCGCCGTCCTTCACCTTTGACAAACCCTTTTGCGGGTGCAAATGAAAAAATGTGGGATTGCTGGGTTTGCTGTCATTGTAAACGATGGAACACCCTGACAATTCCCCGGTTACGGCAACATACGCGTGCGCATCAAAGTCGGCACCGGGGGGCGGGTTGTGGATGGCGACGCCAAGCATATCGTCGTAATATTTTGCACCTGGCAAGTAGTCTTCCATCTTCACCCAAAAATATTTGATAGCGATACATGTTGTCCCCGTTGGCGGTTTCTCACTGATCCGGTACTTGTTATTGAATCCTTCCGCTTTTGAGAAATACCCCGTCACTTCGCCAGTGTCTCTTTTTCCAGATGGCTTAATCAGATTCTTCGACAGAAAGCTGCGCGGATTATTGATCAAGGACCAAAACGTATCTTCCAGTGTCATCAGGTTGTTTCGCTGATTGTCACAATCGGGGAAAGCCCGCTTGAAATCGTAATCAGCGGCGGATGCGCCATATTTTCTGCTGAGTCCTCGGTGAAATTGAAATAGGGGTAAACGTTGATGGTATCGACCAGTTGCCAGCGATTAACGATCATCGACTTCTCACCCTTGTTGCGCATGCGTTCGGCCACGTATACGGACGTCTGTTCGCTCAGCGTGGTTTGCTGAGACACCGACATATCCGCATTGAGACTGGCATTGAAACTGGCCCCAATCGGGCCCCAGCCGATATTGGCAGACAGACCCAGCGAAGCCGCAACATCCGCCTGGGCAGAGCTGCTCTGCTCCATGCCCGTGGTGACCGTATAGTTCACTTCGCGGGATTCGCCGGGGGCCAGCGAGGTGCTTTCCCCCTGCAGCCGCCAATGCTGTTCGCGTTGCAGAATGAGATATTCAGTCTTGTTATCCGGTGCCGGTAAATAGCTTGGGAAGGGGCCGAACTCACCCTTGATCTTGCCGAGCGCCACCAGAACCGACGGGGTGTTCGCAGGCACCGGCACATCGGCAGTCGAAAGTGGTATCTGACCAACCTTGTTGGGTACGGTTATCTCGGTAACCACAGCATCGATTTGGTCAGGGTAATTTTCGCTCAATCTGCTGGCGAAAATTATCGCTCCGGAATAGCGCGCCGTAACCAAAAACGCATCGCCAATAGCATACTCCCCCAGCTCGCTGGTCGTTGCAGACCCGTCAGGGTTGGTAACCGGGTCCGCATGACAAACGAATTTGCGCTTTCCTGGACCGTTGAGGTGATAGATGCTCAGCGGCAGATAAAGGTAGTTGTAAAACATGACGGTTGTCGTTTCGGCATCGTCGGCAACGTTTGAAGTAAATGTTCCGGCAACGACCTGATCCAGTATTGAGGACATAATTGGTGTTTCCTTTTTTCAAAATTGAAAACTCAATTCCTTGCTACAGGTTATGTATTCGCGGAATTGTAAGCGGTTCGATTGGAAAAACAATTCAGAATTGCATTGCAGGCCATGCTCACCAGCAAAAGGAAAATTGAGTTGGGTACGAGTACCTACGTCAATCCCACCACGGCCCGTGGTGTTTGCCCTCTTCTCCCAGCCGTTCAAATCCGTGATGGCCAAAGAAATCACGCTGGGCCTGAATGATATTGGCGGTGCCATAGCCTTGCCGCATCGTGTCATACCATTGCAGTGCAGATGACAGCGCCGGGATGGCATGCCCGCCGGAGACCGCCGCGCCAACCACCTGACGCAGCGCTGGCAGGGTTTGGCTCAGCACAGCCGTAAAGGCCGGTGCAAGGATCAGTTCACCCTGGGGCAGATCGCCCCGGAACGCCTCGGCTATATCGTCCAGCAACGCGGAGCGGATAATGCATCCGGCCCGCCAGATTTCTGCGATCCGAGCAAAATCCAGTTCCCAGTCATAGGTGTCCGATGCAGAGGCTAAAATCCGAAACCCCTGCGCATGGCACAAGAGGCGCGCCGCCATGAACGCATCCGCCAATGCAACCGCATCTATGTCGATCGCCGTGCGTCCGCCACCAAGGATGTTTTGCACCGCAACACGGGTGTCTTTTTCCGACGACCAGCTGCGCGCACCAACGGCGGCCTCGATCACGTTTGCCGCCTGTCCCATGCGCACGGCCTCGACCACAGTCCAGCGACCGGTGCCCTTTTGACCGGCAGCGTCCTTGATGACATCCACAACCGGATGGCCGGTGGCCGGATCATGATACTGCAAAACCTTGCCAGTGATCTCAACCAGATAAGACCGCAGCGGGCCCTTGTCCCATTCTGCAAACAGCTGGCCAATTTCCACCGGTGACCAGGCCGCACCGTTTCGCAGCAGGCCGTAAATCTCTGCAATGATCTGCATATCGGCATATTCGATGCCGTTATGAACTGTCTTGATGAAATGCCCGGCGCCATCCGGCCCAAGGTGATCCACACAAGAGGCGCCTTCGAACCGGGCGGCAATCGCGGTCAGGATCCGCTGCAACTGTTGCCAGCTATGTGCGGTCCCCCCCACCATCATCGACGGCCCGTGCCGCGCGCCATGCTCGCCCCCCGAAACCCCCATGCCTACAAAATGGATATCCTGTTCCGACAACACCGCCGACCGGCGACGTGTGTCATGAAAATTAGCGTTGCCACCATCAATGATCGTATCGCCCGGCTCCAGCAACGGCGTGACGGCCTCTATCATCATATCCATCGGCTTGCCCGACGGGATCATGAACAGGATCACGCGCGGGGTTTTCAGCCCCGCAACAAAATCGTCCAGCTTGTCATGCGGATGCAGGCGGCCTTTCAGCTCTCCTGCCTCGGCCACAAAGGAGGAGATCCACTCCGTTTCCCTGTTGGTAACCGCAACATCGAACCCATGCTCGGCCATGTTCAGGGCCAGCGCACTCCCCATTGTCCCCAGCCCGTAAACGCCGATATTTGCTGTGGTCATGGAACCCCTAAGATTTGCTTTGTTTCAGACAAGCTACGAATTGGTGCAGGATTTGCAAGGCGGCTTGACTGATGCGGCGCAAATACGCGTCAATTGCCAGCGCGCCTGCAAAACTCGCCGCTATATCCAGTGCGGTGGATAGGCGTTGTCATAACCTGGAATGGCCTCGATACGCCGGGCCCAGCCGGCAAGATTGGGATAATGGTCATCCAACGGGAACACTTGTAGTCCGAGCTTTTCAGCCCCGTCGCGGGTCGCACCACGCAACAGCTGCATCACTGCCGGATAGACAGCTATGTCGGCAGCGGAGAGAGCTGCGCCGCACAGGTAAGCCCGATCAGACAGGGACATTTCCAGCGCGGCCAGCTCCTGATGAACCGGTGGCATCGCTTCCTTGATTTCGTTTGCCATTTCTGCCCCCCGCCCCCGGAAGATCGGCCTGACGATATTGCCAATCGGCGTTCTCAAACGATCACCCGCCTCGCATACCATCTGCCAGATCTGTGCTGTTTGTGCCGGACCCGCGCCAAACAAAGGCGGATCGGGATAGGCCGCATCAAGATAGGCCAGGATGGCATTCGTTTCGCGCACGGTAACGTCACCGTCCACCAGCACCGGAACATTGCCCCTTGGGTTAATGGCCAGAAAACTCTCACTTTTCTGATCACCTTTTGTGTTGTTCAGGCGGCGAGCGTCATAGGGCAGGTTCTTCACCGCAAGTGCCAGCATGACGCTCCAGCATGGCGGGCTTCCACTGATGAAATAGCAATCTCGGTTTGTCATGCTGGCCTCCTTTTAAACATGATTTAGTGCAACCCGGACGGAATTGGAATCCCTCCACACCCTTGGTTCGAGGCCCCAGACTACGCCCGAGGTGGATGAACCCGGTAAGTCCACCGCCTCACACCACCGAACACCAGCGTATGGCCACGGCGTGCCCCGCCTGCACTGCCTGCCATGACTTGCGCGGTATTTGAAAGGACACTCATCGAGGCCGGGGCTGGATGTCAGTTGTGCGGGACAATGTTGGCATTCTCGGTAGGTATGCCAGCGACGGCTCTTGGCGCATCACCTTACCGGAGGCATCATTTACAGAATAACCCCGGATTATAGACTGTCGCAGTGTTTTACAAAGTGATGGTTCGTGCCTACAGCATGCACGCGCGTGTACAATGATGAAACATAGAAGGTAGTCTTTTGAAATGACCGCATTGTTCAACCCCCTGAAAGCAGGCCAAATGGCTTTGGATCATCGAATTGTTCTCGCCCCTATGTCCCGATACCGCTGTACCAAACAGATGGCCCCTGATACCTTGACTGCCGACTATTACAGTCAGCGCGCATCCAAGGGCGGTCTCGTCATTACGGAAGCAACCCATATTAACCCTGAAGGGACACCGGTCTGGAACATTTATGAAGCTATCCGTGAGGGCGGCGGCGAAGCACCAGGCATTTGGACCGACGATCAGACGGATGCCTTTCGTGCTGTTGTTGATGCCATTCATGCAAAGGGCGCCTATGCATCTTGCCAGCTTCAGCATTGTGGTCGCGTGGCGCAGGACGATATTAAAGACCACCCGCTGGTAAAGGGTAGTCGTCTTCCAATCGGGCCAGTTTCATCTTCCGCTGTGCCAATCGCCGTTACTGACGAAGAGGGCAATCAGTATAATTGGGACCAGCCAAGCGCTCCACCGCGTGCGCTGGACGTCTCTGAGATTGCCCGGGTTTACGAGGATTACGCCCATGCGGCCCGCAACGCCATCAAGGCTGGGTATGATTTTGTCGAAATCCATGCAGGGCACGGGTATCTGGTCAATCAGTTTCTCTGTGATTCCGTGAATAAGCGCACAGATGAATATGGCGGTTCAATTGCAAACAGATGCCGGTTTCTGTTCGAACTGGTGGCCAAGCTGGTAGATACCGTCGGCCTGGACCGGATTGCGGTGAGGTTATCCCCCACCTTCAAAGAACATATCCGGTATTTCGGAGTGTCGGATTCCAACCCTGAGGCCCTCTATTCCACAGCAATAGAGGGCCTCAATGACTTCCCACTTGCATATTTGCTGCTGACCGAACCGCGTGCGTCGGGGCTTTCGGCGCCAGCTGAAAATGATCCCGCGCATTCTGAGCCATTATCCAGTGTCCGTTTTCGAAAAATTTACAAAGGGACACTCATTGCAGCCGGTGGCTTTACACCGCAAACTGCGGCGCGCGCAATTGAAGAGGGTCATTATGATCTCATTGCGTTTGGTAGATGGTTTCTGTCAAATCCGGATCTGCCTGAACGCATCCGGCAGGGGTCTCCTCTCAATGTTTATGACCGCGATAAGTTTTATACAAACGGCGCTGACGGCTATACCGATTATCCAAACGAAGGCGGGACCATAGGCGTGGCAGGTAAATATCCGGTCATGGAGCAGCACAAGATAGGGAAAACATTAAGCCATTCTTAAATTTTGAGCCGGTAAAGCCCCAAAAGATGGCATGCCAATGGTCGGTTTGTGCAATTAGCTCTGATTCATACAAACTGCAGCATTTGTGCGTTTGGGCTCTTTGAAGACATTAGCCACTGACCCGAACATCGCGAGCACCGGCTCTGCCCTAAACCCCCAGACACCAGCGCATGATTGCCTTTTGCGCATGCAGGCGGTTTTCGGCCTCGTCAAAGATCACCGAATTGGGGCCATCCATCACAGCGCTTGTCGCCTCTTCCTCGCGATGTGCGGGAAGGCAATGCATGAACAGGGCGTCCGGTTTGGCATGTGCCATCAGCTCTTCGTTCACCTGATAGCCGCGCAGCATGTTGTGGCGGCGTTCCTTGGTGGACTGGCTGTCATGCATCGACACCCAGGTATCTGTGACCACCATATCGGCGCCCTCAACGGCCCTGGCCGGGTCGCGCTCCACTGTGATCTTGCTACCGGCCTTGCGCGCAAGCCCCACGAATTCATCTTCCGGGTCAAGCTGTGCAGGCCCGGTAAAGGTCAGGTCGAACCCGAACTGCCCCGCGGCATGGATAAAGGAGGAACAGACATTGTTGCCGTCCCCTGACCACACCACTTTTTTCCCGGCAATCGGGCCGCGATGTTCTTCGAACGTCATCACATCAGCCATAATCTGACACGGATGGGTGCGGTCGGTCAGCCCGTTGATCACCGGCACATCCGAATATTCCGCCATCTCCAGTAGCACAGATTCGTCAAACGTCCGGATCATGATCAGATCGACATAGCGGCTGAGCACACGGGCGGTAGCCGCAATCGTTTCGCCATGACCCAGCTGCATTTCGGCACCAGAGAGCAGCATGGTCTGTCCGCCCATCTGGCGCACGCCTACGTCAAAGCTGACACGGGTCCGCGTTGACGGTTTTTCAAAAATCAGCGCCACCATCTGGCCATCCAGTGGCAGATCGTCATCTTTGGCGCCTTTCGGGCGCCCGTGTCGCGCAGATTTCATCTGCCGGGCATTGTCGATGATGGCCCGCAAACTGGTTGTGTCCGTTTTATGGATATCCAGAAAATGTGTCATGGTCCGGTCTTTCTGTCAGATGGGGTTTGGAGCGCTGGCCCTGTCGCCCGCTGGGTGACACCCCTGAAGTATTTCAGGCAAGATGAAGCATCAGGTCAGCGTTCAAGCCGCGACGCCGCAGTCTCAAGCCGCGCTACCGCCTCGGCAATCTCGTCATCGGTGATAGTGAGCGCTGGCAGAAGGCGCACGACATTATCGGCCGCAGGGACCGTCGCGATCAGCGCGTCATAGCCAGCGGCCACCACATCGCCATTCACCGCCCTGCATTTCAGCCCCAGCATCAGACCCGATCCGCGCACGCTGTCAAACACATCCGGATGCGCCGCAACCAGTCCTTCCAGCTTTTGCCGAAGCAGTCCGGCCTTGCGGTTCACCTCACTCAGGAATTCCGCATCGGCCACATGATCCATCACAGCGCATCCAACCGCACAGGCCAGCGGGTTGCCACCATAGGTCGACCCATGCGTACCGGCGGTCATGCCCACCGCTGCCGCCTCGGTGGCAAGAACGGCACCCAGAGGGAAACCGCCGCCAATGCCCTTGGCCACCATCATGATGTCAGGATCAACACCGGCCCATTCATGTGCGAACAGCTTGCCAGTCCGGCCCATGCCGCATTGCACCTCGTCCAGGATCAGCAGGATCCCGTGCTCATCGCACAGATCGCGCAATCCTTTGAGGCAGGCATCAGGCAATGGCCTGATGCCGCCTTCACCCTGAACCGGTTCAAGCAGGATGGCGGCGGTGGTGTCGCTGATCGCTGCTGCAACAGCCTCATGATCACCAAAGGGCAGATGGGTGAAACCGGGCAGAAGCGGACCAAACCCGTTAGTCATTTTCTCGGACCCCGCCGCTGCGATCCCGGCAGAGGACCGGCCATGGAACGAACCCTCAAAAGCAATGATATCAACCCGTTCATGCTGGCCCTTTTCGTGCCAGTATTTGCGCGCCATCTTGACCGCCAGTTCGCAGGCCTCGGTCCCGGAATTGGTGAAAAACGCCGTATCGGCAAAGGTGTTTTCAACCAGTTTATCCGCCAGCCGCTGTTGTTGCGGAATGTGGTACAGGTTCGAGGTGTGCCACAGCTGCCCTGCCTGCTCGGTCAGCGCCGCAACCAGCGCGGGATGGGCATGGCCCAGTGCATTCACCGCAATCCCCGCCGCCAGGTCGAGAAATCGACGCCCGTCTTCTTCGATCAGCCAGCTGCCTTCGCCCTTCACAAAGGTAAGCGGCGCGCGGTTATAAGTCGGCAAAACAGACGGGATCATCTTGGTCATCCTCTTAAACAGAAGCCCCTTGAATGCATCAGCAACAGGGCAAGGTCAATTATCTTGGAAAGGAATGGTGCTTATCGGGCACCGGGGAACAAACGGGCGGGACGTCAGGCGCGGATGCGTCGGCGTCGGTTCTGGGTATATGTGGCACGTTTGATCATGGTTGGCTCTTACGCGCATCTTAACCGCGCGTGAAGAGGAAAAATGCAGGCGTTGGGTGTTTGGTGTCGCCAACTGTGAAAGAGACCATTCCGGACTTCGTTACTGTTGGCACCGTGAAACCCGAAGATTTGAATTGAAAAAGAACGAGTATTCACTTCAAATCAGCATCTACAGCGCGCAGCACCTCGTTCGCGGCTGTAGCATGGCGAAAATGGCTGCACACATGCCGCCGATCAGGCAAATGCACACCCACAGATACAGACCGGAAGAGCCACCAAAGTTGATCGCCATCGCAGCACCAAGCGGCCCCAGGAACGTACCGATATTATAACCAATCAGCCCGGCCGTCGTCGCCGCGATCAATTCGTGCCCCCCATCGACAAGACGCCCATGCGCCAGAGCGTATTGCGGATTGCTGAGGCCGGTGACAATCGCCGCCACGATCGCGATTGAGATGAATGAGCTTGGCAGTTGCAGCGCCAGAAATGACGCCCCCAAAACGGCTATGAACAATGCAATGACGCTTGTTCTGGCGCGACCATATAGATCGGCCATAGCTCCGATTGGAAATTGGCTGATCGCGGGCGCTAATAAGGTTGCAGACACGAACAGTGCTATTTCTGCTGTAGAGAATCCCATGTTCTGTGCATAAATCGCCCCCAATCCGTAAAAAGAACTGCTCAGGAGACCCGCAATAAACGTAAGAGCGACGGAACATGGCGAGCATGTGAAGACATCAATCGCTTGCCGCCAGTTGGTCGCTCTGAACGAGCCTTCCGGCGGTGTTGCCGTTGCCATCGGGATCAGCGCCAAAAGGAACAGACACCCAATCAGCGTAAACGCTGCGTGGGTTGACACAATGATCAGCAGAATGGGCCCAAGAGCGACCGCGCCGATGCGCACCGATTCGTAAACGGCAATCATGCGCCCCCTTGTGTTTGGCGTTGCAAGGCCGCTCACCCAACTCTCCATCAACAGGTAATAGGCACCAAGTCCAAACCCACCGAAAAACCGAAGCAATATCCAAAATGCCGGCAGTTCAACGACTGTTAATCCCCAAACGGATAATGCCGCCAGCACGGCAGTCGCGGTGAAAGCTTTGTGATAACCGAGACGGGCAATCACTTTGCCTCCCAGCAGGGTTCCAAGGAATGCACCCAAATACCAGGCTGACGTCAATGCACCGATCACGGTGTTCCCATAACCGCGGGAAGACAATTCCAGTGCGATCAGAGGGTAGAGGGCGCCGGTGCTGATCGCAAACAGTGGCACGGCGGCAAAGAGTTGGCGCGCGCGCCATGCATGGGCAAAGAATTCGTTTGAAAAGCCACTTTTCATCAGCATCCGTCCTGTTCAGCGTTTGCAGAACGTTTGCATATTTCGAGAAATATAGAAATATAAAAGTGCTGCGGATGAAACTAAATCTCGATCAGCGAGGGTGATCAGATAGCTCTAACGGCGCATCTTTCAATTCAACACAAGCGAACCCACCCCAACCTGGCCCGCTCACCGTTCGCTCGTCACGATTTTCAGCGCCAGCCCGACAAACACCGCTCCGGCCACGCGGTTGATCATCACCTGCGCGCGCGGTGATCCGGTCAGCCAGTTGCGCAATCCGCCCGAAAGCAAGGCAACGGCACTGAACACGACGAAGGTCACAACCATGAACACCAGCCCCAGCACCGCGATCTGACCCACCATCGATCCGCGTGCGGGATCGGTGAATTGCGGAAAGAACGCCAGAAAGAAAATCGCCACCTTGGGATTGGTCACATTCATGATCAGCCCCCGGCGATAGAGCTGAAGCGCTGTAAACGCAGGCACATCCCCCGACATATCCTGTGCCTTTGCCCGAAATGCCCCCCACGCGAGGTAAATCAGATACCCTGCCCCGGCGAGTTTCAGTACAGTGAAGGCAACAGCACTCGCCTTGATGATCGCCGCAACCCCCAGTGCCACGGCAGCGGTGTGCACGACCAATCCGGTACACAGACCCAGCACCACCCATATCCCGGCAATCCGGCCCGATATGGCCGATTGGGTCAGCACAAAGATATTGTCCGGCCCCGGCGCCAGTGCCAAAAGCACAGCCGCCAGGGAAAACGCCATAAGGACTTCTGCGGGGATCATTGCGGACCTCAAACGTCGCTGAATTCAGGCCCCAGCGGTACATCGCAATGTCTATCCAATCAACACCGGATTCAAAGCTTGCAGCCCGCACGCTTTCGGCGCAAGAGGCGCACATGTTCACACCGCGCGCCCAGAACCCGGCCCTTGCCGCCCTGTTGACCCTCGCGGCTTCGGCCTTTGCCGCCGGTACCACCCTGCTGGCCAAGGCATTGGGCACAGGCGCCTTGGGGCCCGAGATGCATGCGCTGCAGATCTCTCAGGGGCGGTTTTTGTTCGCGCTTATGGCCATCGGGTGTGTGGCGCTGGTCATGCGGCCCCGGTTTACCCGGCCCGATGTCCCGCGACATGTTGCAAGGTCCGGTCTTGGCTGGGGTGGTGTCACGCTGATGTTCGCCGCTGCAGCCTTTATCCCACTGTCCGATGCCACCGCGATCAGCTTTCTCAACCCGGTCTTCGGCATGATGCTGGCCATTCCCCTGCTGGGGGAAAAGGTGGGCCGGGTGCGTTGGTCGGCGGCTGTCATTGCATTGATCGGCGCGGCGATCCTGACCCGTCCCGGCAGCGGCGCATTGGAAATCGGCGCCATCATTGCACTTGGCTCTGCCTTGCTACTGGGTGCGGAACTCATCCTGATCAAGCAACTTTCAGGCCGCGAGGGGCCGCTTCAGATCCTGCTGGTCAATAACGGAATTGGCATCGTCATCGCCTCAATCGCGGCAAGCTTTGTCTGGATTGCACCAACGCCCACGCAATGGGCAACACTTGCCGGGATTGGCGTGCTCATGGCGATGGCGCAGGGCTGTTTTGTCAATGCGCTGGCCCGGGCAGATGCAAGCTTTGTGGCGCCTTTCTTCTACGCGGCACTGGTGTTTGCCGCGTTTTATGATGCGGCTGTGTTCGGCGTCCTGCCCGATGCCGTATCGGTGATTGGCGCGGTGATCATTCTGGGCGGTGCCGGGCTGTTGGCCTGGCGCGAAGCATGGTTGGGAAAACGGGCCAGCGCTCCGAACTGAAGGTCGGGCCGATCACGTAAGTTTCGGTTCCCCCCATCAGCAAAGCCGGATACCTGTCAGCCATGCGCCTGTTTGTTCTGACCGCTTTCACCATGATCCCGCTTGCCGCCAATTCGGTACTCAACCGAATGGCCATTGCGGGCGGTCATATTGATGCGACCAGCTTTGGCACCATCCGCATTCTGGCGGGAGCCGTAGCGCTGGCCGGTCTTTGCCTGATCCTGCGCGGCGGTCTGCGTCTTGGCGGGCCGGGTCGTGTGGTGGGAACGCTCACACTGGTGCTTTACATGTACGGGTTTTCGCTGGCCTATTACGATCTGGATGCCGGGTTGGGCGCGCTCATCCTTTTTGGCGTGGTGCAGATCACCATGTTTGTCGGCGCGCTGATCCTGAAAGAACCAATGCCGCCCCGCCGCTGGATCGGCGCAGCGCTGGCCTTCGCAGGGCTTGCCTGGCTTCTCTGGCCCGGAAGCGGTGCCGCGGTCAGCCTGTGGCACGGGCTTTCCATGGCGGCGGCAGGTGTCGGCTGGGGAATTTATTCACTGGTGGGGCGTAAATCAGGTGATGCTTTGCAGGCTACAGCGGCAAACTTCATCTTTGCGGCCCCACTTGGCGTATTGATCGGATTCGCCCTGCCAGCCCCGGCAGAGGCGATTGCAATCAACAACACTGGTATTCTGCTGGCCGTTCTTTCCGGTGCGGTGACCTCTGGCATGGGATATGCCTTGTGGTACTCGATCCTGCCGCGCATTGCCGCCTCTGTTGCCGCGGTCGCACAGTTGACCGTGCCGGTGATTGCTCTGGTCGGTGGCATGATATTCCTGGGTGAAAGCCTGACCTGGCAGTTTGCCCTTGCATCCTCACTGGTGCTGGGCGGCGTGGCGGTATCGGTTGTGCAGCGCACGACCAAATAGCCGGTTTAGTACCGCGCCGCGCATTGCCTGCGCGCGCGGTGGCGAACCCAACCTTTGGGCAACAGCGCTTAATCCAACAGCATCCGAAAAAGATGAGAGCGATATCCAAGCATCACCAAATCGCCAGTGCGTAGGGGCGCGCAGGCGATGCGCGGCGGCCTTTGGCCGCTGTTTCGCGCATGTGTAACGCTTAAACGCCGCTCTTCAATTTTTCAGTTAAAAAAGAACCACCCGCCCCAACGATCAAGGCGGGACGGGTGGGTTGTTTCTACATCAGCACCAAACACGATGCATGCCGAGTGGCTACAGTATCAGGCGTAGCCCCCGTTCAGACCACAAGCATCGAACTCAGTCCGCAGCGTGTTCGACGCGAGAGTCAGCGCCTCGCCATGACGCGCGATCAGCTCGGCCCGGCGTGCCGGATCACGGGTGGATTCAATCGCACCCCAGATCGCGGCCAGCGTCTCGGACGCGTCACGAATTCTGGCCAGAGCATCCGTATCCGCCGCAGCGCCTGCAACGACCGCCTGGGACACTTTGCCAACGCCCGGCACGGTCTGTGGCCCGCCAGAAGTATACCCTTCCGGAATATCGCCTTTGCAGTTGATCACCGCACGATACCGGATCGCCGAAAGGATCTGATCAACCGCCTGTTTGGCGCCTTCGACACGTGAGGTATGTTCCGTATCCGCCGCCGCATGCGGTAACAGCTCCAGACGACCCGGGAAGGCCTCGATCAACGGACGGTAGGGAACCATCGGTCCAAACAGACTACCATCATCTGCAACAAACAGATCGGCATCGATCGCAGCAAATCGAACCTTGCCACTGGCCATCGCCGCGTGCAGCGCATCGGCATCCACCACCTCTCCGCGGTCATAGTTGACCAGAACAGCACCGTCATTCAGCGCATTCAGAACCGACGCGCCGACCAGTCCGGCATTGGCAAAATTGCCATCGGCACCCTTTGCCCCCAGACCGGTATGAGGGGAAAGAACATCCGCCCCGGCTGCTGCCTCTTCCGGTGTGGCGGCATAAATGAACCCTTCGGATTCGATCCATTTGCGATGCGGCTCGCGGGCATAGATCGCCACGGTCATGCCAAATGCCTTGCCCAGTTTCGCAACCTCACGACCAATGTTGCCATAGCCGATCACACCCATCCGTTTGCCTTCCAGCTTTTCGGTCGGATAGTCGCGCAGATGTTTGCCGGTGTCGAAATCGCCTTTGACCACACGGTCATGCATTTCACCAACATTCAGGTCCGGCAGAACCCGCAGCAATGCTTTCATCGCGGTCTGTGCCGTGGCCCGGCTGTTAAAGCTTGGGGTGTTCATCAAAGGTGCACCACCCCCGGCCCCATCACCGCCACCCCAACAGGCACAGGCCATGTTGCCGGTCCCTGCCCCAATACGCACGCCGCCCTCGGGAAAGGTTGCATTTTCAGGAAAGAACGTCGCGGCTGCGATCACCGCGTCATACTGATTGCCACAGCACGCCTCGGTCAGTTCTTCATGTGTCGACAGGTCCGGCTGGTAGTAGAAATGCTGACCAGCAGACAGGTCAGAGCCATCCCAGCCACCCATGGTAAACGTGCCGCCCTGCGCCTCGATATGGGCCTTTACGTCGGATGGATCCGGCTCGCCATCTGCACCGAATTTCAATCCAACCAGATCGGCAATCAAAACGCGATAGGCACGGTTCGGATCATCCTTGCGGGCATTCGCCCCGGCAGAGGCCGCGGCCTCGAACGTCGTGCCAGCGGCGGCCAGCTCTTCTTCCAGAACCACGATCTTGGCACGGTGATAGGCATAAGAGATGTTTTCCAGCAGCGCCACGATATCCTCTGGCTCGCGAATGCCACCAATCCACGCCCGGTAATCCCCCGGCGTTCCGGGGAAGGCATTGACATAGCGTGCCGCATCCAAAGCCGTTTCATATTCACCGTTCGGATGGGTCAGGCCCTCGTATCCCAGCAACTGCTTGGAACGCGCAATTATGCGGGCATGGATATCCGGATCGGTAATGGCGGAATCATTCACCGCCAGCAACGTCACCGCAGCACCGCGTTTATCGGCGGTATCCACACCGGCAACCAACAGATCCTGACCCCCCAGCCAGTCATTCAGCAACTGCCGGTTATGGGCCGACCGCTTGTTCATCACCTGAACCGAGCCGATCATCTTTTCCACACGAAGCAGGCAAAAGGTTGTCTCTGCAAATGCGAGGGACGAGAATGTGTTGATAACCCCACCGGTCATCTTGTTGGCCGCCGCATCGTAGAACGGACCCAGCACAACAGATTTCTCGCCGGTCAGCGGCTTCTTGGGATCGGTCGGCACAACCAGTTTTAGCTGGCGCGCAATCGCCCAGGCCGGATCTTTCTGATTGTCTTCGATCAGCTTGATCGCCGCAGGCGTAAATGACGCCAGAAAATATCCCGAAACACCGCCAATCGCCTTTTGAAACGGCGTGAAGATACAACATTTTTCCATGAAGGCTTCGACAACCGACTGGCTCCACGGCATCGCGCCCAGCATGGAAGTCGCATCAATCATGGCATGGCGGTTCTCGGGATCGCGGCCCAGCCATTCAAGCAGTGAATTAACTTCGTCCTCGGTATAGGTCGTGGCCCCCGTGGTCTCGTGTCCGACACCAACAAACAAGGAGATGCCCAACGCCTCCAAATCATCTGCAGACGGGATCGTGCCTTCGTCACCGGCAAAAACAACCTTGTCGTCACTCCCGTTCGCCGCATGGCGCTGCAGCTCAACAATTTGCGTGCCCCAGCTCTGACGGAAAAACCCACCGGCCTTGGCCGCGTCCGATTCCGGCGCAGGTGTGTCGACAAAAATCTTCTGACCCGCAAGGTTCGGGTTCATCAAATGCATGATCGCAACGGTAAATCCGCTGTGACCGCCACCCAGGCCCACGGCCATCGGATTGGCCTTGGGAAAGCCGAAATAGCGGTGAATGTTGTGCATCATATCCAACAGGATCGCGTCGGCCGGATATCCCCGGTGCATCGAACGCCCGATCTCTGCGGTTGTGAACGGGCCCAGATCATTGCCCTTGTCATCCAGCTTTCGGTACGTGGCCTCTAACCAGCGGTCAAAGTCATAGCGATTTGAGCGCCCTTCAACTTCGTCTTTGACGACATCGGTAATCGGTCCGACGCCAAAGAACGGGTTGATCGTGCGGGCCGGAGGGCCGTTGCGAGTGGCTTCGAGAGAGGCGGTACGTTGTGCTGTATAATCTGTCACGGGCTGGTCCATTCGGGTAAAGAATCTGAATCCCGCGGATATTAGCCATTTGTTTCCTTTGCGAAACAACATAATGCGAACAGAAACCCCCTGTATCCGTCGTTTTTGCGCCCCAAGCCGTTGGTTGATACAAAGATGCAGCCGGCGGTCGTCCGAACCGGTGATGGGAGCCCTGAAATTTTGAAAGATGGCGTCGTCCAAGGTGGATGTGGTAATGTCCGCACATTACCGACATTCGCATGGGTAATTCTCGGCAAACAAGGCCTGGGCAGCACAGCAGAAAGCCCCTAAAACCTTCGTAAAATTAGCTCCGATGCTTTCTCACCAATCATAATCGCCGGGGCGTTTGTGTTGCCCGACACGATCTCTGGCATGATCGCGCAATCGGCGACCCTCAGGCCGTTGATGCCATGCACTTTCAGGTCCGCATCCACAACTGCGCCGGGTCCCGACCCCATTTTGCAGGTTCCGGTCGGATGATAGATCGACACACTGTTGTTGCGGGCCCAATCCAACGTGCCTTCGTAATCTTCCATGCTCAGCTCGGCATCCGGTCGGAACTCTTCGGAAATCTTTGAAACCAGCGGCGCATGTTTGGCGATTTTTCTGGCGATGTTCACCCCTTCAACGATGGTTCGGCAGTCGGTCTCGGTCGACAGGTAACGCGGCACAATTTTGGGATAGGCGCGCGGATCGGGGCTTGTCAGGCGTATTTCGCCACGGCTTTCAGGGCGCAGCTGACATACCGACATGGTAAAGGCAGAGAACGGGTGCACCCCCTCTCCGGGGCTGTCGGCGGACCAGGGTTGAACGTGGAACTGAATATCCGGCGTCGCGACATCTGAATTGGTTTTGAAGAAACCCGTGGCCAGCGACGCCGCCATGGTCATCGGTCCCGACCTGAACAACGCATACTTCAACGCAATCCGCATCTTGTTCGGCAGGCTGCGCACCTCGTCGTTCAAGGTTGGCTCATTACATTTGTAAACCAGCCGCGCCTGCAGGTGGTCCTGAAGGTTCTTCCCGACCCCGTCCAGAGCATGTTTCACCTCAATTCCTGCGTCAGCCAGATGATCCGGCGCACCGATGCCGGATAACATCAGGATTTGCGGTGACCCGACGGCCCCGGCAGACAGGATAATCTCTTTTCGCGCTTTGATCGTTTGTGTCTTTCCGCTGCGGTCAATGTATTGCACACCGGTTGCACATTTGCCTTCCATCTCGATCTGCTGAACCTGCGCATGTGTGATGATCTGTAAATTGCTGCGGGATTTCACCGGGTTCAGATATGCAACCGCCGCACTGCACCGACGGCCACTTCGGGTTGTCAGTTGGAAATAGGACACCCCTTCCTGTGTTTCGCCGTTGTAATCGGGGTTAAACGGATAACCCGCGGCCTGGGCCGCTGCGACCCATGCATCACAGATCGGGCGCTGAATGCGCATGTTGGATACAGACAGCGGCCCATCGCCACCGTGATACTCATCTGCGCCACGCTCGTTGGTTTCCGCCTTTTTGAACAGCGGCAGCACATCATCCCAGCCCCAGCCGGCATTGCCCATCTGCCGCCAGCGATCGTAATCCGCTTTCTGCCCACGCACATATAGCAGACCGTTCAAAGAAGATGATCCACCCAGAACCTTTCCACGTGGCCAATCGATAGACCGCCCGTTCAACCCGGGGTCAGGTTCGGTTCTGTAGCACCAGTCAACCGATGGATTATGCATTGTTTTGAAGTATCCAACCGGGATGTGAATCCACGGATTAAGATCTCTTCCACCAGCCTCCAGCAAGACAACATGGTTGCTTGGATCTGCACTCAACCTGTTGGCAAGAACACATCCCGCAGAGCCTGCTCCGATGATGACGAAATCTGATTCCATGCGCTTTTAACTCCTCACTTGCAAAAAACACTATGCAAAACGGAAAAGATATTCTAGTGTTTTTTGAAACAAAACGTCTCAATAATTAACCATATGGGAGGAAATAATGGGATTGTCAAACAAACTGGGCCGCATTTCGCGCCGGGATTTATTCAGAGTAGCAGGGACTTACGGTCTTAGTTCGACTCTGCTCGCCGCAGGAACGTTCGGCGGTGCTATGTCGCTGGGAAATCTCGCCAAGGCGGCCGAATCAACCTATGACAAGCGCTTTGCAAAAGAAGCAAAGCACACGCTCAAATTCGGCGCTGCGGGCTTTAATCCACAAAACCTGCTGATCGAACGGGCGGGTGCATTGGAATTTGCACGCGATCTGGAAAGCCGCACAGACGGTGAAATTCGCGTTGAATTCATCGGCAACAACCAAATCTGTGGTCAGGTCTCCTGTGTTGAAAAAACACAGCAGGGTATCGTCGACATCTATGCTGCGTCCACCCAGAACTCTGCCGGTGGCGCGCCTTATCTAAACGTTCTGGACTATGCCTACATGTTCCGTAATCGTGCGGATCAGTATCATTTCCTTTACTCACCAAAATCTCAGGCTCTTCTGCGTGAACCCTATGAAAAACGCCACGGCCTGAAATTCCTGTTCAGCCACGCTGAACTTCGTGGGATCCAGTTGGGTCTGTCCTGGGAAGACAAGCCCACCGTAACGTCTATCGAACAATTGTTCGGCACCAAAAACCGTGTGACGGGCACACAGCTTGGCCGTATCGCCATGACCGCCCTGAACCTCAACCCGGTCCCGGTTGCCTGGGAAGAAACGCTTGATGGTCTGAAGCAGGGCCTGATCGATGGCGCGGAAACATGGGCCTCTGCTGTAGCCTATGCCAACATGTCGCCTGTTGTGTCCCAGTCGGTTCATCTGAACTTCTTCTGTGGTACAGAGCACACTGCAATGTCGGCAGAAGTCTTTGACGTTCTGGGCGGCGAATTGCAGGATGCTGTCATGGAATCCGCATATTGGGCGCAAACCCATGTACAGGCAGCCAACGAAGCGGCACTGGTCAAAACGGTCGGTTTGTCTGACCCACAATTGCCAAACACTATCTTTGCTCAAAACAACGTTCGCAACGCGTTCTTGTCAGATGCAGAAATCAAGAAGGCCGAAGAGATGTGCTCGCCTGAATTCCAACCACAACTGTGGGAACAATGGCGCGAGCGGATCAACGGCTGGGCCGGTGGTATCGACACATATCAGGAAATCTACGACGAAGTGCGTACAATCCCAGCAGATACGCTGCCTGAAAATGTTGAGCCACGCCGCTGGTGGAAAGCGTAACACCCGCATAGGCTATCTGAACCGGCTCCGTATATCGGGGCCGGTTTATTTGTCCATAATCGCTGAAATGCGACATATTTGACAAACACGAATCATAGGGAGGGGCACCAGATGTCAATCTGGTCTGACATGACCACGATCGTTTCGGCGACATTGAGTGGTGATATCAATTTCAAAGTAGTTAAGGCTTATCGGTCCGACGGAGCATGGTTCGTATTTGGGCCACTTACACTTTTTGGTGCGATTGTATTTTACTATCGCGAAAAGCTTGCCATACGGTTTGAGGGCCGTCTCGGAAAGGCGACGACAAAATATACGCATCCGCTCATTGCTATTTTCCTGGCGCTGGCTTTGACCGCTGCATTCTGGGATCAATTCGCGGATCTTCTCAAATCGATCACCGGCGACAATCACCGCCTGATACTCATCGGGGTCCCTATTCTTTTGATTCTGCTTGAGCGCACTCCGGAACGAACCATCGTGGTCTATTCCTATATTGTGATGGCGGCGATCATCTTTATCGGGGTAATCCAGCGGTTCGGCTTTAACGCACAAGTCCCTTGGTCGACTACAATTCCGCCACTGCTTTTCATGGTTATGGCATGGTACGGAGCAACGCTAAATATCCGACTGCGAACGCATTTGAGCTTCTCTGAATTCCGCACCAAGTTGGGCCGCCGTGGGCAGCTTTTCTGGCTCACATTTGACAATTTTCTGTGGCTGGTTTTCTGCGTTATTGTTGTCACGACGACAGCGCGCGCCACTGTAAATACCTATGACAACTTTGCCATCGTTCTGGGCACTGACAACGTGATGCGTTGGTGGTTCATGTTCACGATGCCTTTGTGTTTCATTCTGTTGGCCACGCGAGCCATAGAGAACGTTTTGGAGGATTTCGGAAAGTTCCGGAATGGCGATCCAATGATCGAACAAGCCGTAATTGGGGGGGACACATAAATGACTGATGGTACATGGATCACAATCATCTCTTTGGCGGTGACCTTCCTCTTCATGATGGGCACCCCGGTACTTCTGATCATCTTTTATTGGGTCGTTGGCTGCAGCTTTGTGCTGGACTTAACACTCGACAACACAGGCGCGGAGCTTTTGAACGTGTTTAAAGACGGCTTTGCGCTGATGGCGATGCCGTTGTTCATCCTAACCGGGGATTTGATCAACAAATCAGGGATCGCAAAACGACTTTCGGATTTCGCCTATGCCTGCCTGGGCTGGCTGCGTGGCGGTCTTGCGATGGCGTCTTTGGGGGCCTGTGGTCTCTTCGCGGCTATTTCCGGATCTAACTCCGCGACAACCGCAACCATCGGGTCGATGTTGCACCCTGAAATGGTCAAGGGTGGCTATGACGAGCGCTTCTCGGCTGCCACGGCAGCGGCGGGTGGTTGTGTAGGGATTATCATCCCGCCTTCGATCATCTTCATCGTCTACGGCTTCCTTATGAACCTTCCGATTTCGGACCTGTTTATCGCCGGGATCATCCCAGGCACGCTGATGGTTTTGGCGATGATGATCGCCTGTTTTATCGTGTGTTCAATCAACGGTTGGGGTTATCTGATCAAGTTGTCTTTTAGACGTGTTGTCCTTACTGGTATTGGCGCTTGGCTTGGCTTTTTTGCTATCGGACTTGTGCTTTGGGGAATCTATACCGGAAAATTCTCACCTACTGAAGCTGCGGGGGTAACCGTGGGCTTCTGTATCATCGTCGGCATGCTGAGCTATCTTGCGAACAAGGTCATGGGCGATAATGCTGATACCCCGGTTGAGGAAAAAACTTTCGCCTCGCAACTGGTTGTAGAAGGGTTCACGCTCAGCGAAATCCCTTCGATCGTTGTTCGGTCTGCCCAGATCTCCGGCATCCTGGCACCGCTGATCGCTGTGTCGGTGGTGATGCAGCAGATCCTTTCGCTCTTAGGCGCACAGCAGGTGATTGGCGACTTTGTGACTGGCATGGGCGGGTATTACCCGGTTCTGTTCACCGCTATGGCCATGGTGTTCGTGGCAGGGATGATTCTTGAATCATTGCCCGTGACAATCATCCTGGCACCGATTCTGGCCCCAATTGCCGCTTCGGTGGGCGTGGATCCGATCCACTTCTCCGTGATCTTCCTGGTTGGCGCCTCTATCGGCTTTATCACACCACCCTATGGCCTGAACCTTTATGTGGCCTCTGGTGTGACGGGTGTTCCATATTTCCGATTGTTGCGGTATTCGACCATGTACTTGTTCGCATTGCTTGCAATCTGGATTTTGGTCGCTCTGGTACCTGAATTGGCGCTGTTCCTGCTACCAACCTGATGAGAGAGGGAATGGCTAAAGATCTCATGCCTGACAAAGACAGTCAGATCCCGACCAACCTAAGACTGCTTATTCTTCTAGAAGAAGTGGCCCGCGCTGGCGCGCCGGTCACACCCACCTCGCTCTGTGATGCTCTGGGCTTGCCAAAACCGACCGTCCACCGGTTGCTTCACACAGCAGAGACCGAAGGGTTCCTGCAACGCGATGTCGATGGGCGGTCTTACGGACCGGGGCGGCGTATGCGGCGACTGTCGATCAACACGCTGTCCTCTCAGCGCGTGCGAACTGAACGCCTGCGCATCATGAAGGATCTGGCCGAAACGGTCGGCGAGACCTGCAACCTCGCCGCGCCGGGCCGTGACGGCATGGTCTATATCGACCGGGTGGAAACCCATTGGCCACTGCGTATCCAGTTGCCGGTTGGAACGCAGGTGCCGTTTCACAGTACCGCCAGCGGCAAAATGTATCTCTGCTCTCTGCGCCCGGACAAGCTTGATCGCCTGTTGTCAACGGTCACGCTGGAACGCCGCACCGCCCATACACTGACCAATGCCCAATCGCTTCGGGACGAACTGTTGAAAACGCAACAGCAGGGGTATTCCGTTGACGATGAAGAATTCATGGACGGTATGGCCGCCGTAGCGGTTCCAATCTGTGATGACCGGGGCAGGTTGCTGACTACTCTTTCAATTCATGCCCCGGTCCAGCGGCACGATGTCAACGGGTTGTTGACCCATCTGTCCGCACTGCAGCAAGCCGCAGCAAGGCTGGAAGAGCTGGCTTTGGAATAGATCTGAAAATTCGGAACAGCTGTCATTTCACAAGGTCTGCCGTGAAACCTAGCCACGCGATCGCCAGGTCGCAGAGTGGCGACCATCCTCAGGAGCGGCGCGCTTTATATCAGCCAAACCCGCATAACCTCAATGCGTTGCACAGACTTCAGCCAATCGCCAGTCCGGGGGGCGGCCTGACGATCGCGCGGCGGGCTTCGCCCTTGATTCCGCGCGAAGGAAATCCTCGAATTGCAGAGCAATCGCACGGTGCGTTAACCGCTTCGCGCAACATCTTCGCCGCATCGCGGCGGTGTACGGGTGGTGCACAGGGGGTGTACGGATGTCACCCCCCTGTTTCGGGCATTTACGGCGCGTTAACTTTTGGGGTTCGCGATGCCGATCACTTCCAACTCAACCGTGCCCGCGGGCTTCACCCATTCCACGACATCCCCCACCTCTGCCTCCAGCAAAGCCCGCGCCAGCGGGGATACATGAGTGATTAATCCGGCCTCGGGTGCTGCCTCATCCTCGCCCACAATCGTATAGGTTGCCTCACGCCCTTCCTCATCCGCCACGGTCACGCTGGTGCCAAACAACACCCGCTCCGGCACACCCTCCGGCAGCTCGACCAGGATCGCACTGGCCAGCCTCGCCTCGGCATATCGCAGGTCACGTTCAGCCACGGAAAGCGGGTGCAGGTCATCCAGAAAATCTTTTCCTTCCCGCAGCTTAGATACTTCCGTCTCAAGCTCCGACTGGCGCGCTTTCAGCTGCTGCAACCCACGGGGTGTCACATGATTGGGATGCGGACTAAGCGGCAGATCGGGCAACCGCTCCGGCCCGCCGCCATCATCTTCTTTGGTAAATGCCTTGTTCATGGCCGGATAATACCCTCCAACGGATCATACTGCATCTCCGCCCGGATGCGAAACCAGCACGACAGGAATGATCCAATGACGTAACGTTTGGACTGTTTTATCGGGCCAAATACACCTATCTCAAGCATCATGAAGACTTTACTGATCTCTTTGCTCCTCCTCCTGCCCGCCGCGGCCCACGCCGATTGCGTCATCCTGCTGCATGGGCTTGCACGATCCGAATCCTCTTTTCTGATTTTAGAAGAGACACTTACGGCAGACGGATACACAACCATCAGCCCCGGCTATGCCTCGACGGAACACGATGTAGAGACCCTGGCGCATGTCACGCTTCCCAACGCAGTTGCAGACTGCGAAGCGGACCAGATCCACTTTGTCACCCATTCCATGGGCGGCATCCTGCTGCGCCACTGGCTGGGTGAAAACCGGCCCGTCAATCTGGGCCACATGGTCATGCTCGCGCCCCCCAATGGTGGCTCTGAGATTGTTGATGAACTTGGTGGGATGGAATGGTTCAAGTGGATCAACGGCCCCGCTGGCGTTCAATTGGAAACCGGCGCCAACGGCCTGCCTGCCGGCTTACCAGCCGTGGATTTCCCACTTGGTGTGATCGCCGGCACACGGTCACTAAACCCCTATTTTTCAACACTTATCAAGGGTGCCGACGATGGCAAGGTCTCGGTCGCCTCAACCCGCGTTGACGGGATGGCCGACCATATAGAGCTGCCGGTAAGCCATACCTTCATGATGAACAACCCACTGGTCATCGCACAGGTCCGCGAGTTTCTGACGCACGGAAGATTCGATCCGGATATGACATTGGCCGACCTGTTTCTGGAGTCTGACTGATGATTTCAGACCTGCGTCTGACAAACGCTCAGGTACTGCAAACGGATGGGTTGGCCAGCACTCCGTTGCGCCTCTCCCACGGCCTCATCACAGATGACAGCCCTGCCCGGCACGAGGTTGATCTTAAGGGATTTCTCATCCTTCCCGGCATCGTCGACATTCACGGCGATGGTTTCGAAAGACACCTCGCCCCACGGCGCGGTGTGATGAAAGATCTGGATCAGGGGATTGTTGCTGCCGAGGCCGAGATCGCCACGAATGGCATCACCACAGCAACCCTCGCCCAGTTCTACAGCTGGGAGGGCGGCATGCGTGGCGCAGAGTTCGCCGCCCGCTTTTTCACCGCATTGACCACGACCCAACCCTGCCTGATCACCGATCTACGCACCCAGCTTCGGTTCGAGATTTCGATGATCGAGGAGTACCAGTCAGTCGAACATTTGGTTGAAAAGTTTGACATCCCCTACCTCGTCTTCAACGACCACCTGCCGCATGATGCATTAGTCAAGGGCAACCGCCCACCGCGCCTGACAGGTCAGGCCCTGCGGATCGGGCGCAGCCCGGAAAACCACCTGAAGGCCATTCAGGCCCTTCATGATCGGATGGGCGAAGTTCCGGCAGCTTTGTCGGCCCTCACAAAAGCACTGGCCCCGCGCGGCGTCCTCATGGGCAGCCACGATGACCGCACCACAAAGCAACGCCGGAACTGGCACGAAATGGGCGTGCACATCGCAGAGTTTCCGGAATCAGAAGAGGCTGTAATAGCGGCAAAAAACGCCGGTGATCCGGTGATCCTTGGTGCACCGAACGTGGTGCGTGGCGGATCGCACAACGGGAATGTGAGCGCGGCGGATATGATCAGGACGGGGCGGTGTGATGCTATGGCGTCGGACTATCACTACCCCTCCCTGCGCCATGCAGCATTCTTCCTTGCAGATACGGGAGTTTGCGACCTGACCACAGCATGGTCGCTCATATCCTCGGGACCAGCGGAGATTCTGGGACTAACTGATCGCGGTTCCCTGACCCCCGGCCGACGTGCCGATTTGGTGGTTTTGGATGCGCAAACCCGCGACGTATGTGCCACCATCACCGGTGGAAGAGTGAGCTTCATGCGCGGAGAGGTGGCGCATCAGTTGTTGATGTAGGGTGGGGTTTCACCCCACCATCCCAAGATAACAAACTTCCCGCAAAGGTGGGTTGTAAACCCACCCTACGCCGGATTACCAACCCGGTTCACGTGCCCCATCTTGCGTCCCGGCTTAACTTCGGCCTTGCCATACAGATGCAGGCTGGCTCCCGCTTCGCCCGCAATCACGGGCACCCGGTCCATATCATCGCCGATCAGGTTCTCCATCACCACGTCCGCATAGCGGCTGCCGTCCCCCAAGGGCCAGCCGGCCACGGCGCGAATGTGCTGTTCAAACTGATCCACCGCACAACCCTGCTGCGTCCAATGGCCCGAATTATGCACGCGCGGTGCAATCTCATTCACCACCAGCCCGCCGGAGGTCACAAAAAGCTCGACCCCCATCACGCCTACATAATCCAACGCATTCAGGATTTGCCCGGTCAGCAAAACCGCATCCGCCCGTTGCCCTGCACTCAATCGCGCAGGCACCGTCGTGGTGCGCAGAATGCCATCACGGTGCACGTTTTCACCGGGGTCAAAACAGGCGACATCGCCCGCTGTCCCCCGTGCGCCGATGACCGAAACCTCGTGAGAGAAGTCGACAAACCCCTCCAACAACGCCGGCGCACCGGCCATATCGGCCAGCGCAGCACTGGCATCATCCGGCGACATAATCCGTGCCTGCCCCTTGCCGTCATACCCGAACCGCCGGGTTTTCAGGATTGACGAAATCCCAACGGATGCAATCGCCGCTTCAAGGCTGTCCGCATCATCCACCACCGCATAGGGGGCAGTTTTCAAGCCCAGAGCGCTCAGATAATCCTTCTCCGTCAACCGGTCCTGGCTGACCCGCAGCGCCTCGCGCCCCGGTCGCACCGGGCGCAACGATTCAAGAAGGTCGAGCGCGGAGGTGGGGATATTTTCAAACTCATAGGTGATCACATCAACCGACGCGGCAAACGCGCGAAGTGCGGCCTTATCTTCATACTGGGCGGTTGTTACCTGATCCGCCACCTGACCGGCAGGTGGATTTGCGCCCGGTTCAAAGATATGGGATTTCAGACCCAGACGGCTCGCCGCTACGGACAACATCCGGCCCAGCTGGCCACCACCCAGAATCCCGATCACCGCGCCCTGCGGCAAAGCCTCAGTCATCTTGCGGCTCTTGCGGGATAGAGGCCGACAATGCAGCACGCCACTGGTCCAGCCGCTCGGCCAGTGCTACATCCTCATTGGCCAGAATTCCCGCCGCCATCAATCCCGCATTAGCGGCACCGGCCGCGCCGATCGCCATGGTGGCCACGGGATACCCTTTGGGCATCTGCACAATGGAATACAGGCTGTCGACACCCGACAACGCCTTTGTCTGCACTGGGACACCGATCACTGGCACGCGAGTCTTTGACGCCATCATGCCCGGCAGATGTGCGGCCCCGCCCGCACCGGCAATAATTACTTTCAAACCGCGGTCCACAGCCGTGCGGCCATACTCCCACAGCCGGTCCGGCGTGCGATGGGCGGAAACGATTTTGGCCTCATAGGCGACGCCAAGTTCATCCAGAATGTCCGCGGCTTCTTTCATTGTGGACCAGTCTGACTGGCTCCCCATAATGATGCCGACACGTATCTCTGCCATATGACGCCCCTGATAAATGAGCGCGCACTATACCCATCGCGCCGCGTTACGCAATAATATCCGGATACAGACGGTCCTCGATATAGGCGATCTTGTCTTTCAGCCGCAGTTTCTGCTGTTTCAGACGCTTGATCGTCAGGTTATCGCTTGTGCCTTTTTCTTCCAGAGCGGAAATCGCCGCATCCAGATCACGGTGCTGGCGCTTGAACTCTTCCAGCTCATAGCGCAACACGTCTTCTGATTTCATCGAAAGATCATCAACGGCGTTCATGTAAAGCGATTCTCCTGTCTGGCAGGCCCCTAAGATACTGAATTAAGCCAAATTCGCAAAGCGCCTTGCGTCCGGCGCGCCAAGTGCCCATATTTCCGGTGCAGGCTGCCGCAACGGGGCCAAGCACGAAACGGACTGTCGCTTATGAAAAGGACGCGCCGATGACAAAACTGTCTCTTGGGTCGCACCCCTATATGCTGGGCTTTGAACAGCTTGAACGCATGCTGGAACGTTCTGCCAAATCCGGCAACGAAGGCTACCCACCATTCAATATCGAACAGACCTCGGATAATTCTTACCGGATCACACTGGCCGTGGCCGGATTCGCCGAGGAAGATCTGTCAATCACTGTCGAAGACCGCCAACTGGTGATCCGTGGCCGCCAGCGCGACGATGTCGATCATCGGATGTATCTGCATCGCGGTATTGCCGCGCGGCAGTTCCAGCGCTCTTTCGTGCTGGCTGACGGCGTCGAAGTGGGCGAAGCGATCATGGAGAACGGCCTGCTGCATGTCGACCTCACACGCGCCTTGCCCGAAACAGTGGTTCAAAAGATTTCGATCAGAAAGGGATAAACCATGGACACCAAATATCAATTTGTCTCTGACGCCGAACGGCCCATCGTCTATGTCCGTGCGGTTAAAGTTGATGAACTGCCCGAAGATATGCGTGAACAGGCGATGAGGTCTGAAACGGTTTACGCGGTGCATTCTGCGGATGGTGAGCGTTTGGCACTGGTCCGGGACCGCTCGATGGCATTTGTTCTGGCCCGGCAAAACGACATGACACCGGTGACGGTGCACTAACACCTTTGCCAGCGGACAACAGACACTGGCCAATTGCGCGGTGGCCTGCCATATCTGCCACTGAACAGACCCAGACCAAAGGCCGCCAAACGTGACCCGTATTATCTCTGCCCTGTCCGAAGTCTCCGAACGCTATGATGCATTGTTTGTCGATCTCTGGGGCTGCCTGCACAACGGGGTAAATGCCTTTCCCCCGGCCGTCGCGGCCATGCAGGATTATCGCCGCAAGGGCGGCATTGTTGTACTGGTGACCAATTCCCCCAAACCCCGGGCAGGCGTCGCATCACAGCTCATTCAGTTCGGCGTTCCCGAAGATGCCTATGACACCATTGCTACTTCCGGCGATTCCGCCCGCTCTGCGATGTTCCGCGGCATGGTTGGGGAAAAGGTCTGGTTCATGGGGGAATGGAAGCGCGACGAAGGATTCTTTGAACCTCTGCACCTGATCGAAAACCCGACCAATATTCAGATGGTCCCCCTGCAAGAGGCCAATGGCATCGTGTGCTGCGGCCCGTTTGACCCAATGGCCGACCCGGACGTGAACCGCGCCGATTTTCTCTATGCCAAGCAGATGGGGATGAAACTGCTCTGCGCCAATCCGGACATCGTTGTAGATCGTGGCGAGGTGCGGGAATGGTGCGCCGGTGCACTGGCGCGACTTTACACCGAAATGCGCGGGGAAAGCCTGTATTTTGGCAAACCGCACCCCCCGATCTACGATCTCGCCCGGCGCAGGCTCACCGCTTTGGGCCAAAACGTTCCGGATTCGCGCGTTCTGGCCATCGGTGATGGCATCCACACCGACATTCGCGGTGCTGTCGGAGAAGATATCGATTCTCTCTTTATCTCCGGCGGCCTCGCCGCTGCAGAAACAAAAACCACCGACCACCCCGATCCGGATGCCCTAAGTGCCTATCTTGAAAAGGAAATGATGACGCCAACCTATACGATTGGCCGTCTGAGGTAGCTAAAGAAAACACTTGATTTTCTGCACCTGCAAAGTAATAAAGTTCCAACATTGGGCGCGATAGCGTCCGAATATTGCTCACCCAAGCCAAAACGGAGGGTCGAATGTTGGACAACTTGCCACGCGGAACCATCACCATCGAAGAGATCGAGATGGGCATGACCCGTAGCCTCCGTAAGGTTGTGACCGACGAAGATATCCGGATGTTCGCCGAGGTATCGACCGACCATAACCCGGTGCATATGGATGACGATTATGCCCAGGATACGATTTTCGAAGGCCGGATCGCCCATGGCATGCTCACCGCCGGGCTGATCTCTGCGGTGATTGGCGAACAGCTTCCGGGCCATGGCACGGTTTACATGGGACAGACACTGAAATTCCTCGCCCCGGTCCGCCCCGGTGATCAGGTGCTGGCAGAGGTCGAGGTCATCGGCATTGACCACGGCAAGCGCCGGGTTCAGCTTGACTGCCGCTGCATGGTGAACGGCAAAAAGGTTCTGATCGGCGAAGCCACCGTTTTGGCACCTTCAGGTAAATTCGACTAGCACACCTCCCAATACCCCTGCAATTTTGCCCGGCATTAAATGTCCCAAAATTCCACGCTCCGGAACGGGCCGCTACTGGAACAGAACCTCGGTTTTGAAACCGTGTAGATGCACCGGACGGCAGATTGAGGACCGCCGCTGCCTACATCCTCGGACACTTCGGCCCCGGGGCAACGGTCCCGTGCATATCTGAAGTCACTCCAGTTGCTTCTCTCTTGCTAAAAAATACCCAAATCCCAGCCGCTCAATTGGGCGCGCAATTCTTATTTGTGTACATCAGGCCCGCAAATTTCAGGAACACTCCCGATCTTTGGACAGTGATCAGCCCCGTACCGCGTCTATCATCCGCTGTACATTGTCGGGATCCGCATCCGGTGTGATCCCATGCCCAAGGTTAAAGATATGCGGGCCCTTGTTCAGCGCGTGCACGATCCTCCGGGTTTCTGACTCCAGTGCTGCTCCGCCCGTAACCATATGAGACGACTTGAGATTTCCCTGCACACAGCCCGCTGTTTGGACGTGCTCTGCCACCCATTCAGCGCTTACAGAATCGTCGACGGCCACGCAATCGGCCCCGGTTTCTTCGTGAAATCCTATATACTTATCCCCCGCCTCACGGGGGAATGCGATAATCGGAATATCCGGGTGCCGCTCTTTCAGCGCCGCGATGATCCGTTTGGCCGGTGCGGTCGCATAGGTGTCGAAATCTTCACCTTTCAATGACCCGGCCCAGCTGTCGAACAGTTTGACTACTTCAGCCCCGGCCACGATTTGAGCCGACAGATATTCAATTGTGGCCTCCGTGATCCGGTCCATCAACCTATCGAAAACCACCCTGTTTACTTCCTTCAGCCGATGCGCAGGCCCCTGATCCGGCGTGCCGCGCCCGGCAATCATATAGGTGGCCACGGTCCACGGCGCGCCCGCGAATCCGATCAGCGTTACGTCACTTGGCAAGGCGCCCGACAGGTTGCGTACGGTCTGGTAAATCGGGTTCAGGGTTTCGTGGATATCCGTCACGGGCCTGAGCTGATCCAGCTCATTTTGCGTGGTGATCGTCGATAACCGCGGCCCTTCTCCGGTCACAAACCACAAATCCGCCCCCAGCGCCTGTGGCACCAGCAAGATATCAGCAAACAATATCGCGGCATCAAACCCATATCTGCGGATCGGCTGCAGCGTGACCTCGGTGGCTAAGTCGCTGTTATAGCACAGGGAAAGAAAGTCTCCGGCCTTTGCCCGCGTCGCCTTGTATTCCGGCAGGTAGCGCCCGGCCTGCCGCATCATCCAGATCGGCGGCACATCCTGCACCTCACCTTTGAGGGCCTTCAAAATGGTCTTGTCCGCTGCCATGTGATCCTCCGTACCGGCCCCCTCGTCACCTTCCTGCACAAGGATGTCAAGCATCGCCGCTTGTCACTTTTCTGTGCTGGGTCTAAATCACCGTTATGAAACTGAAATTACCCGATCCGTTACAGCCTCTGAACATCGGCACCCGTGGTTCTCCGCTGGCTCTGGCCCAAGCGTATGAGACCCGCGACCGGTTGATGGCCGCCTTTGATCTTCCACAGGAAGCCTTTGAAATTGTAGTGATAAAAACGACCGGAGACCGGATCACCGATCGCCCGTTGAAAGAGATTGGCGGCAAGGGGCTTTTCACCCGCGAGATTGAAGAGACGCTATTGTCCGGCACAATCGACATCGCCGTGCATTCGATGAAAGACATGCCCGTCCTGCAACCGGATGGGCTTGTGCTGGACACCTATCTGCCCCGCGAAGATGTGCGCGATGCTTTTGTGTCCCCGCATTATGCCTCCCTTTCTGACCTTCCCGCCGGCACAAAGGTCGGCACCTCGTCATTGCGACGCAAAGCGCAGGTACTTGTTGCTTACCCACAGCTGGAGGTCGTTGAATTCCGCGGTAACGTGCAGACAAGATTGAAAAAACTGGACGACGGCGTTGCTGCCTGCACCTTCCTCGCCATGGCCGGGCTGAACCGTTTGGATCAGGCTGAAATCGCCCGTACCGCAATTGACCCGGCCACAATGCTCCCTGCAGTCGCCCAGGGCGCCATTGGTATCGAACGTCGTGCAGATGATTCCCGGATGGCCGAAATACTTGCCCCGCTTCACCATCAAGATACCGGCCTTCAGCTTTCCGCCGAACGCGCATTTCTCACCGCCCTCGATGGGTCATGCGAAACCCCGATTGCCGGGCTGGCAGAGCTTGATGGCAATTCAATTCGCCTGCGTGGTGAAATTCTGCGCCCCGATGGCAGTCAATCCTTACAGGACGACCAAACCGCCAGTGCCGAAGATGCAGCAGAGTTGGGCCGGGACATGGCCCAAGCACTACTGGACCGTGCCGGAACCGGATTTTTTGATTGGCGGCAATAGCTTAAGGTAAAACCTTCCCCGGATTCATAATCCCGTTCGGGTCCAATGCTTTTTTGATCGACCGCATAACGTCCAGCGCCACCGGATCTTTGAACCGCGCCATCGCAGGCAGTTTTGACAACCCAACGCCATGCTCGGCGGAAAACGATCCGCCAAGCGCTATGGTTTCTTCTTCCACCGCCTCCTGAATGGCACGGTGCACGTTTGGATCATCCACCTCGGGCCAGCCTGAGAAATGCAGATTGCCATCCCCCAGATGCGCCACCGACATGATGAAGATGTCCGGATCAAGGGCCTTGGCCCGCATCTCGATCCGCTCGATCAGGGTCTGCATCCGGTCCACAGGTACGGCGATGTCATTGTCAACAATTGGATCACGCAGGCGCGACACCTCTGCCGCTGCTTCGCGCCGGGCCCACATCTCTGCACGCTGTGCATCCGATTTCGCCACCACCGCGTCCAACACCGCTCCGGTTTCGAACAAACGCATCAGAACATTTTCCAGATGGGTCACAATCGGCACATCCCCATCCGGCCCAGGTGTCGCATCCCGTGCCGACACGGCCCCCACTTCCACCAGAATATTAACATCATGAGGCTCGTCAAAAGGCGCGCGTGCCTCTGGAAAACGGGCCATATGCGCCTCGATATACCTGCCGGGCATGTATTCGAACGCCTCAACAGAACCACCGGTCTCGGATTGCAGGATGTTCAGCAGATCAAGCGCCTGATCCACGCTTTGTGCCGCAACCATCGCCGTGGCATAGGCCTTGGGTTTTGGGAACAGCTTCAGCGTCGCCGCGGTAATGATGCCCAGGGTTCCCTCGGCCCCGATCATCAGATCACGCAGGTCATAGCCTGAATTATCCTTATGCAAAGCACCCATCAGGTCCATCACTTCACCATTGGGCATTACGGCTTCGATCCCCAGGCACAGATGGCGCGTGCTGCCATACCGAACCACATTAGATCCGCCGGCGTTGGTCGACAGGCAACCGCCGATCCGGGCCGAGCCACGTGCGCCAAACATCAACGGAAAGATCAGGTCATGCACCTCTGCCGCGTCATGCAGATTGGACAGGATCACCCCCGCCTCGACCACCGCCACCCGCGCTTCTGGCCGAATTTCCCGTATTGCTGTCAACCGGTCCAGCGACAACATGATCGCCCCGTCAGCGCAGCCCCCTTTTACCAATCCGGTATTGCCCGAGATCGGTACAATCGGCACGGCAAACTGATTTGCCAGTTGCACAACAGCTGAAACTTCTTCGGTATTGGCTGGGCGTACAACGACATGTGGCACCCATTGCACCATCCCGCTCCAATCCTGTCTCCAGGGTTCCATGCCCTCGTCAGTGAGAACATAGTTTGGACCAAGAATTCTGGTCAGCGTTTCGATAAGGTCGGAATTTGAGGTATTGTTCATGACCGGAGATTGCGTGACAAACGAGGACTTCGCAAGCGGTCGATTGTCCTGTTTTTGCTCTTGACGCTCGCCGCCCCCTGTCTTACCTAGCCGCACGGTTTGGCGGAGTAGCTCAGGTGGTTAGAGCAGCGGAATCATAATCCGCGTGTCGGGGGTTCAAGTCCCTCCTCCGCTACCAACGTTCCTTAGAATAAGTCTGTTTTCCCCGGCCCATGCGGCTCGTTTCTCAGCGATACGATCAGGCTGCAATCATGCAGCGAGCCTCGGGCAGAATGTTCAAGAGACTGTGGGACCGTACTTTTACCCAATCGTCCCGCGCGGACCATCCCCGACCTGACCGCGATGCAACAGCAAATGATCCAGCAGGACACAGGCCATCATCGCCTCTCCGACCGGCACGGCGCGAATACCCACACAAGGATCATGACGCCCCTTGGTGACAACCTCGGTCGCGCTCCCGTCCAGACGGATCGACCGGCGCGGGGTCAGGATGGATGATGTGGGTTTCACGGCGAACCGCACCACAACGTCCTGACCTGACGAAATGCCACCCAGAATGCCGCCCGAATGGTTCGACGAATATTCAGGGCCATCATCGCCCATGAAAATTTCATCGGCATTTTCGGTACCCGTCAGCCGTGCCGCGGCCATGCCCTCACCAATTTCGACACCCTTGACCGCATTGATCGACATCATCGCCGCCGCCAGATCAGTGTCGAGCTTGGCATAGACCGGTGCGCCCAGTCCGGCTGGCACACCCCGCGCGACCACCTCAATCTCGGCACCAACAGAGTTTTGCCCCTTGCGGATCGATTGCAGATAGGTCTCCCACTCCGGGGCAGCCTCCGCATCCGGAATCCAGAAATCATTGCCTTCAATGGCATCCCAGTCAAACCGCGAACGATCTATTTCCATCTCGCCCATACGGGTCATGTAGCCTTTGATTTCGATACCCGGCACCAAAGCATTCAGCGCCGCGCGCGCAATCCCGCCTGCCGCCACCCGCGCCGCAGTTTCCCGGGCAGAGCTGCGCCCACCCCCGCGTGGATCACGCAGGCCGTATTTCAGGTGATAGGTGATATCGGCGTGACCGGGGCGAAAGGTTTTGACGATCTCGCCATAATCCTTGGACCGCTGATCCGTGTTTTCAATCAGCAGCTGGATCGGCGTGCCCGTGGTCTGCCCCTCATACATGCCAGACAGGATTTTCACCGCATCAGGTTCATTGCGCTGCGTGGTGTTTTTGTTCTGCCCGGGTCGCCGCTTGTCCAGCCATTGCTGCAAAAACGCCTCGTCCACCGCAATACCCGGGGGGCACCCATCCACCGTCGCGCCAAGCGCGGGCCCGTGGCTTTCGCCCCAGGTGGTAACCCGAAAGAGATGTCCATAGGTGTTGAGGCTCATGTGCAAGGCTCCTTTGCCTGTCTGATCTAGCCGGGCCATGCGCCGGTCTCAAGCGATTTCACCGAGGCAACGGTTACGAAACGCTGGGATGTTCCATAAATTCAGTTAAGCTTGGTCCGGTTGGTCCAGAGGTGCTGCTATGAAACAAACCGGAAAACGGCAGCGCAAAGGGCGTCGATCCAAGGACGCGCCCAAGGGCCGCGACATGTCCCAACGGTATGGCCATCTGCGCCATCCGTTTTCGCCGCAAGGGATATTTTCAGACGACGAAGTTGCCAATATCCACGCAACCGCCCTGCGCGTGTTGCAGGAACTCGGGATCAAGATCCTGCTGCCAGAGGCGCGCGATCTCTTTTCTGTGGCCGGCGCCGTTGTAAAGGATGAAATGGTTCACATCGGGCCCGAGATTATCGCCTCTGCACTCGAAGCTGCACCGTCCAGCTTTGTCGTAAATGCCGCAAATCCAGAGCGGTCCCTGCGCTATGAACCCGGCGCGCTGATTTTCAAGGCAGGGGCCGGTTGCCCCAACGCCTATGACCGCGAACGGGGGCGCAGGCCCGGATCGCTTCGCGATTTTGAGGAAACCCTCAAGCTTTGCCAAAGCGTTGACATCATTCACGGCTTCAGCCCCTGCGCCGAACCACAGGACGTGCCAATCCAGTTTCGCCATTACGACATGATGCGCGCGCAGCTCGAATTCGGTGACAAGCCGATGTTTGTCTACGCCCGCGGTCGCGGCCAGGTCGAACAGTCCTTCGAGATAATCCAGATGGGTCTCGGGCTAAACGATGCTCAATTCCGCGATAACATCTGGTGCACAACGGTGATCAACACCAACTCTCCCCGGATGATCGACCGCCCCATGGCGCAGGGGATCATAGACTTTGCCCGGGCCGGGCAGCTTTCGATCATCACGCCGTTTTGCCTTGCAGGTGCGATGGCCCCGATCACCGTCGCCGGTGCCCTGACCCTGCAACATGCCGAGGCTCTGGCCGGTATCGCATTGGCACAACTGGCCCGCCCCGGCGCCCCGGTCAGCTATGGCGGCTTTGGCTCCAACGTCGATATGAAATCAGGCGCACCCGCCTTTGGCACACCGGAACATGTACAAATGCAGCTCGGCTCTGGTCAGCTGGCCCGGCATATCGGCCTGCCCTGGCGGTCGGCTGCTGGCTCTGCCTCAAACGTCGCCGACATGCAGTCCGCCGGCGAAAATTCGATGGGGCTATGGGGTGCCATGATGTCAAACGCCACGTTATGCGTTCACGCGGCGGGCTGGCTCGAAGGTGGGCTTTGTTTCGGGTACGAAAAATTCATCAACGATCTGGAAATTCTGCAGTCGCTGGCAGAGCTGTGTCAGGCCTCTTCCGCCAACAAGGCCGAGATCGGCTTTGACGCCCTGCGCGAAGTTGAACCCGGCGGGCATTTCTTTGGCACCGACCACACAATGGCGCGGTACAAGGATGCGTTCTACAAACCCATCGTCGCGGACCTGCAGAACTTTGGCAACTGGACAGAAAGCGGCGCGCTCAGCTCAACCGAGCGCGCTACGGCAATCTGGAAAAACCTGCTTGCAGAGTTCAGGCCGCCTGCCACCGGGAAGGCGGCAATGGATCGGATCGCGCAATATGTGCGTGATAACCGCCAACAGGGTGGGGTCTTTCCACTTGATTGATGGGGAATGGCCTCGCCATATCTTAGTGAGCCGCGCCCCTCGAATCCGCGCGAGAGCGCTTCACTCGGAGAGTAGCAAAAAAACTAACTGCGCATGTTTTGGTGGAGATGTTTTAGATTTCAAGTATTAGGCAAACATCTCGTTTGCGGTCGGCCACCCAGAACCGAATCACCCAAAAACACAAAAACGAATCACTTTATGTTGACCGATTCGCACTGATTCGCCTATATCTTGAGAAATTGAACCTTCTGCGACAAAACCAGACAATGCGCAGGCGGATTTAGGGGGCAGGCCGTGACACATACGGCAAACAGGCACAAAGGCACCGGCAGGTCCGGATCGGTATATCCATGATCCGCGCCGTATTATTCGCCTCCGCCTTTACGGCCGTGACCATCGCCCTGTTGCTGATGCAGCCGCCTGAACATACCCTCCAACCCATTGAAGTCAGCCGCGATGGTGTCGGGGTAGAGGTATTAACCAGCGTGACATCCTTGGCCGAGTCCGGGATCATGTACACAGTCGCCCCGGGCGACAGCCTCGCGTCGATTTCGTACCAGTTCTATGGGCGCACCGATCACCATATCGACATTTACAACGCCAACCGCGATCTTTTGGCCGGGACTGGCCGGATCGAGATTGGCCAGACACTTTTCATACCCGAAATCTGAATTTCCAACACACAGGCAGGAACGAATGAGGGGCCGGTTCAACGGCCCCCTTTCTTTTGCAACAGCGCGATACGCCCGCTTAATGCTCGTTCGAGTTGGAACAATCGCGAAAGATCTTCCAAGACCCATCCGCCTGTTGCCTGAGGACGGTCAGGAACTTGCCGTCAAACAACACTGGTGCACCGTCAACAACCCGCTCGATCTTGAAATGCCCGTGCGCGAATGCGTATTCGCCCACCACGGTAATATCGTCGGTTTCAATCTCTGATGAATTGACAGGCACAGCTGCAAAACGTGCGTGTGTAACTTCGCGAAGGGTATCCTTGCTGTTCGCACGGGCACCGGGAAACAGTTGCACCCCGCCCTCATCCCATATTGACAACCACGCATCCGCGTCGCCTGCCACCCGGGTCGAAAGATAACTGTCGAGTGTGTTCTGAATGTCTTGCATGCCTTATCTCCTTTGGCTGAAAAATTTGATTTGAAAAATCACTGACCTGAATATTGCCGCATGTGTCGCGCCAGCTTTTTCGCCCGCGTGAAAGGAAAGATCAGACGCTCGGCCAACGCATTATTGTCCTCGGCCAGCGCCCTACAGATTTCCCGGTCCAGATCTTGTGACAGCGTGTCCAGAATGCGCGTCGCTTCGGCGGCAAAAGAGCCCATGCTTTGTGATCGGATCGGGCCAATCCTGTTTGCTGAAATCTGCGGCATTTGTACGGCTCCTGTCCTGTTTCTGAAGCCATCGTAGACAAGGGCAGACAAGGCCGCCGTTGACATATCGTTGCTGTATCGTTGAGTTTGGCTGCAATCGTTGGAGAGCTTCATGAAACAATGGGTGCTGGATTTGGAGGACGGCACAGTGTCGTCAGGCCCGGACCAAACCAAACTGACGCCCAAAGCCGCCGAGGTTTTGGCGTGCCTGATCAGGAATGAAGGGGCAGTCGTCTCTCGCAATGAAATTCTGACTGATGTTTGGCAGGGTCTGCATGTCAGCCCCGATCTGGTGCGCGAATATGTCTTTGAGATACGCAAAGCGCTCGGCGACAGCGCCTCACAACCCAAATACATAGAAACCGTTGGCCGCAGAGGGTTTCGGGTCATCGGGCCAATCTCGATACGGCAGGATCGGACACCTCAAATCACAGCCGGTGGCCATCAACCCGTACACCTGCCCGTCGTCAGGTTCTGCGCATCACAGGACGGAACCTCGATCGCACATGCTGTTTCGGGCCAGGGATACCCTTTGCTGTTCGCCGGAAGCTGGATGACCCATCTGGAGATGGACTGGCAAAGCCCGGCCTATGGCGATTACATCAGACACCTGTCCGAACGGTTTCAGGTGATCCGATATGACCAGCGCGGCAATGGTCTGTCCCAATGGTCCGAAGTCGAACTTAACTTTGAGCGCCTGGTTGACGATATGGAGGCCGTCGTTGAAACCTACGGCCATGAAAAGCTCGCAATTCTCGGCATGTCCCAAGGCGCATCAGTCGCCATCGCTTATGCCCTGCGCCGGCCAGAGCGCGTCTCGCATCTTGTCCTGAACGGTGGCTACGCACGAGGCCGCAAACAGCGCGGGAACGAGGCCGATCAAGCAGAAAGCGAAGCACTGGTCAGCCTCATCCGCCACAGCTGGGGCAACGAAAACCCGGCTATCCGGCAAATCCTGACAACCCTGTTCATGCCAGAGGCCTCGCAGGAGCAGATGCAATGGTTCAACGACTTTCAAAAGCTGTGCGGCCCCGCAGAAAACATCGCCCGGTTCCGCGCCCTCTTTGACGACATGAACGTCACCCGGCTGTTGCCACAGCTCACAACACCCACCTTGGTTCTCCACAGTGACCGGGATTCAGTAGCACCCCTGTCCGAGGGCAAACTGCTCGCGTCACAGATCAAGGGCTCGTCATTTGTTCAACTGAACAGCCCCAACCATATGCTTTTTGAATCCGAAACCGATTTCCTCAGGATGATCGAAAACATCGACAGGTTTGTTAAAGGTTGAGATCAGAGTCCGCAGGATCCCCTAACCTCAACCCAAGCCGCGCATTGCCGACGCGCGCGGTGGCGATCCCGACTATTGGGCAGAGCGCTTTATTTTAGCCAAATCCGAAAAACATCAGAGCGTTCCACCAACCGCAACCAAATCGCCGCCGCGTTGGTGCGCGTCGGCAATGCGCGGCGGGCTTCGCCCGCTGTTTCGCGCGAAGGCTTTGTACCAAGGAGGGCATCAACCCCCGCCTCACAACGCCGAAAACGCCCTATCCAATCCTTCCGCCACCCGGTCAACATCCTCCAGCGACAGACACATCGGCGGCACCATCCGCAGACAGGATTGGAACGGGCCGGATTTTGACAGGATCAGACCAAACTCCCGCGTCTGTTCGAAAACTGCCGATGTGGTCTCCTTATCTGGCTCTTTTGTGCCCCGGTCCTTGACCATTTCAATCGCCAGCATCAGGCCCCTGCCCCGCACGTCACCAATCGCCCCGTGCTTCGCTTTCAACCCCTGCAAACGCTCCAGCAAAGCACCGCCCACAACGCGCGCGTTTTCCTGCACCTTGTCCTCACGGATCACCTGCAACACCGCGCGCCCGGCGGCACAGCTTGTCGGGTTGGCGCCGTAAGTATGGAACATGAACTTCTCGGCCATCGGTGCTGCTATCTCTTTGCGTGCCACCACCGCACCCAACGGAAACCCGTTGCCGATCCCCTTTGCCATCACCACGATATCAGGGATCACGCCATCGGCCTCGAACCCCCACATATTGTCGCCAGTCCGGCCAAAGCCTGATTGCACCTCATCCGCGATATACAGCCCGCCCGCGGCACGCACCCGTTCTGCCGCACCTGACATGTAGCCGGATGGCATCTCGATGATCCCGCCATAGCCCTGCACCGATTCCACCAGCATTCCGGCGATGCTGCCCGTGGTGGCCGAGCGGATCGTGGCCTCAATCTCGTCCAGATAGGGCGCAGCCCCCGCATTCTCGCCAAATATCCCGCGATACTGGTTAGGTTCGGCCACAAAGGCCACGTTGCCTGGCATGCCAGGATGCCGCCATCCGCTGATCCCCGTGGCCGATTGGGCCGAAGCCGTCGGCCCATGATAGGCCGTGCGCAGCGCCAGCAGGTCAAGATTGCCGGTGTAGGTCCGCGCCATGGTCATCGCCAGATCAATCGCTTCAGACCCTGAATTGGTGAAATGCACCACCCAGTCCGGCCCTGCGGGCATCGTCTCGGCCAGCTCTTCGGCCAGATGTGCGGGCGTGGGGTGATAGAACATCGTCGTGCAATGGGTCAGTTCCTGCGCCTGCTCTATCGCGGCGGCAACCACCTTGGGATGGGAATGGCCCACTGAAATACAAACATTCATCCCCAGCAGATCAATGTACTTTCGATCCTCTGCATCCCACAGGTATTGCATCGACCCGCGCTTAAACACCATCGGCTCGGCAAAGGGCACAAACTTGCTTTGGCTCGCTGCGTAATACTTGTTCCGCCGCGCGGCGGTTGCTTCGATGGACCAGTCCGTTGTCAGTGTCATGGTGGTGTCCCTCACATCAGGATTTCAGCTTTTCATTGCCCGGGTCATAGGGCGGTTTATCCAGTATCTCGGCGGAGCGTTTTCGCCCCAGAATGCGCAGGCTCAACCCGTCACGCGCATCCCGCTCGCGCAGATAGGCCAGCGCCAGAACCTTGCCGGTCCGGTGGCCATAGGCGCCGGATGTGACCACGCCGACCACACCGTCGCCCTGATAGACAGGATGGGCATAAAACGGATCAACCTCACCGGGCTCAATCTCCAGCAACACCATATCCCAGGCATCCGCGCCCCGCCGTGCCAGCATCGCATCGCGCCCGGTGAAATCGCGGCCTTCCGGTCGAACCAGATAGCCAACACCGGATTCCTCGGGGCTGCGTTCCGTGGTCAGATCGCTGCCCCAGCCGCGATAGCCTTTTTCAAGCCTCATAGAATTTGCGGCATAAGCCCCATAAAGCCCCACACCATGGGGCGCCCCAGCCTCTTCAAGCGCCAGGAACAGCGCGACAGCATGTTCCGCTGCCACATGCAGCTCCCAGCCCAGCTCGCCCACATAAGACACACGCATGGCCCGCACCGGGATACCGGCGATGGCGATCTCGCGAACGCTCAACCAGCTCCCAAGGTCATCCTCCGCAAGGCTACCCAATATGTCCCGCGATTTCGGCCCCATCAGGCCGATCACGGCCAGCGCCTCGCAATGATTGGCAATCTCCACGTCAAAGCCAGCCGCATGAGCACGCAGCACATCCCAGTCCCGCTCTTCTGCCGCCGCCGCGGAGGTAAGGTAGGCATGTGTCTCGCTCAACATCGCCACGGTGAATTCCGATGTCACCCCGCCCGCAGGGGTCAGTATATGGGTCAACCCCACGCGCCCCACACCCGGCGCGCGATTGGCCCCAAGACTGTCAACAAACGCCCGCGCGCCCGGCCCCGTCACCTCAAATTTCGCAAAAACCGACAGATCGGCCAGCGCCGCGCGCTCTGCCACAGCCTGACATTCCCGGCCAACCGGCTCAAACCAGTTGGCCCGCCGGAACGTCTCATCCGCCACCGCACCCGGCACATCCGTAAACCAGTTCGGCCGCTCCCAGCCATAGGCCGCTCCCATAACTGCCCCGCGCGCCACCATCAGATCATGCAGGGGCGACAGCCGCAGGCCCCGGCCCGCCGGACGCTCCTCGTGCGGATAGTGCACACCAAATTGCAGGCCAAAACACTCCACGGCCTTGGCAACGCGATAGTCCCGGTCCGCCCATTGACCAAACCGTCGGCTGTCCACTGCCAAAGCATCCATCGGCGGCGCGCCATGGGTCATCCAATGGGCCAGAAACCAGCCCGCGCCGCCGCCTTCCATCACGCCCATGCTCGATCCGGTCAACAGCCACGCATTCTCAACACCATGCGCCGGACCGATCAGCGGATTGGCGTCGGGGGTAAAGGTGATTGGTCCGTTGATGACCGATTTCACACCTCCGTTTGCCACCGCCGGCACCCGCGCCATCGCGGCTTCGATAATATGCTCCACCCGGTCCAGATCGGGCGGCATCAGATCGGCACCAAATTCCGGCGGCACACCGTCAACGGACCAAACCTGTGCATCCTTTTCATACGGCCCCAGGATCAACCCGTCGCGTTCCTGCCGGATATACCAGCTTTCCTCGGGATCACGGATCATCGGCAGCTCAGGCAGGCCCGCGTCAATCCGCGCGGCCACCTCCGGCACCGTATCTGTCACCAGATACTGATGCAGAACAGGAACCGAAGGCACGTTGACACCCATCATCCGGCCAATCTCAAACCCCCAGGTTCCGGCAGCATTCACAACATGCGTGGCCTGATAGACCTCCCTTGCGGTCTCAACGATCCAGCAATCGCCCTCACGCCGGATTCCGTGCACAGGGTTGTAGCGCTTGATCACACCCCCGCCGCGCACCGCCACCTGCGCCATCGCATTGGTTGCCAACGTCGGATCCACATGCCCGTCATCCGGCTCATAAATCCCGCCCAAAAGCCCGTCCAGTTCGGCCAGCGGATGCAGCTCGGCAATGCGTTCAGGCGTCAACACCTCCAGCGGATAGCCGGTAAAATCGCTCAGACCTGCCACATGGGCAAACTCATCCATCCGGTCCGGGTTCCGCGTGATCCGCATCGCCCCTGAGCGGTGAAAGCCACAAGATTGCCCCGTCTCTTCAGGCAGGATATCCCGGTACAGGCGGACCGAAGTTGCCCTCAACTCCTGAATCGTAGGGTTATGGGCAAAATGCGTGCACAGCCCCGCCGCATGCCAGGTCGATCCATGGGTCAGATCGTTCTTTTCGACCAGCACCACGTCGGACCACCCGGCCTTGACCAGATGATACAGCAGCGACACACCCATCGCACCCCCGCCAATGATGACAACCTGCGCCCGGATCATCCGCGCATCCTTTCGCCTTTGGGGTCAAACGGCGGCTCTGGCAACAGTTTCGCCGGATACATCCCGCCCGCCACCTCAATTTCAAAAACACGCTCTGCGGCTGCGGAGACCTCGATCAGCCCAAAGGCCAGCGTCAGCCCGGTCCGTGGCCCCCGCGCGCCGGATGTGGTCAGACCCACAACCCGGCCTGCCTCCCATATCGGCTCATCATGCAGGATCAGTGGTCCACCACTCACTTCCAACAGGCACAGCTTCTGCGTCAGGCCTTCTACCTTTTGCTGCTCCAATACAGCCTTGCCGACAAATTCTTTCGACCAGTCCACGGCAAATCCCAACCCGGCCTCTAACGGGCTAATCTCAGGGCCAAGATCATGACCCCAATGTTTGAACCCTTTCTCGACCCTGCATCCATCCAGTGCATAATGCCCCATCGGGTGCGCACCAGCACCGATCAGCGCTTCAAAAACGTGACCTGCCTGCCCGGCGGCGATGGACAATTCCCAGCCCAGCTCCCCAACAAAGCTCATCCTTGTCGCGCGACAACCAATTCCGGCCACATTCACATCGCGACAGGCGGAAAACGGGAAGCCCTGCCAGTCATCCCCCGAAAGCGTGGCCAGATGATCCCGCGCCCCGGCCCCCATCACGCCAATAACAGCCTCGGTCTCGGTCACATCGGCAATAGACACGTCCAGCCCCCGCGACCGGGCGTAGAGCAGCCCCAAGTCCCGCCATCGCGTCGCAGCACCCGAGGTGATGCGGAACTGATCCGGCCCAAATCGCGTGACGGTCACATCCATCTCGATCCCACCCCGCGCATTCAGGATCAGCGTGTAAACCGCCCGCCCAACCGCACGACCAATCCGCGCCGTGCACAGCCCCTCCAGAAACGTCAACGCATCCGGACCGGTTACATCAAACTTGCCAAACGGTGTCAGGTCCAGCAGCGCGGTACCCTGTTCCATCACCGCCGCCTCGCGTGCCGCAATCGGCCACCACGGCTGATTCCCGACCGCGTAGGGCAGATCACATTCTGCATCGCTATGTGCATACCAAAGGCCACGCTCCCACCCGGCGGTCAGACCAAACTGCGCGCCCTCAGCAGCCCACAATTCATGCAATGCTGATTTGCGCAGCCCCCGGCCCGCCTTGGGCTGTTTGAACGGCCAGTGCATTGCAAACTGATCGCCCACCGCCTCCTGCATCCGTTCGGCCAGATGCCCGGCCGATGCCGCCGCCGGATCGGCACGCGCAACATCCACCTCCCACAAATCCATTGGCGCCGCCTCGTCCACCATCCAGTCGGCCAACACCCGGCCCACACCCGCGGATGACATGATGCCCACCGAATTCATCCCGGCCGCGACATACAACCCATCCACAAACGGCGCCGCCCCGATCAGGGGGCGGGTGTCATTGGTAAAACTCTCCGGCCCGTTCATGAAATGCTGAATACCCACATGTTCCAGCCCCGGCATCAGGGTCAGTGCCGCCTCCATGAACGGCATGAACTGATCCCAATCCTCTGCCATCTCCAGAAAAGGCCGGTCGCCCTCTGGCCCAAAGGCGTTCCAGCATTTTGCATCCGGCTCAAACCCGCCAATGACCAGCTTTCCGGCATCCCCCTTGATATAGGTGCCACCCTCCAGATCACGGATCACCGGGAACGGGACGGGAAGGTCCGGCACGGGTTCAGTGACCACATACATATGCTCAACCGCCTGCAAGGGCAGCGCCACACCCAGCGCATCCGCCAGCGGCTTTGCCCATGCGCCCCCACACAGTGCCACCTGATCCGCCCCGATAATCTCACCATCCGCCAGCCGCACGCCGGATACCGCACCGCCGCGCTTGAGAATATCCACCACTTCCGCACCTTCGCGGATGCGCACCCCGCCCTGCCGGGCAGCTTTCGCATAGGCCATGCACAGATCTACTGGATTGACATTGCCATCCTCGGCCACGCTCAGCGCACCCACCAGCCCCTCACGGTTCAACCCCGGAACATTCACCTCCTCCGGGCCGATGATCTGTGGGGTCAAACCAAAGTGGCTGCCCAAAGAGGCGATCCGGTGCAGCTCATCCATCCGCTCCGGCCTGCGGGCCAGCCAATAGCCCCCGGTGCGCCGATACCCGGTGCTCATCCCGGTGTCCTGCTCCAGCTTTGGAAACAGCTCCAGCGCGTACATCGCCAGCCGGGTCATATTTGGCGTCGCCCTTAATGGGCCGACGATGCCCGCCGCATGCCAGCTGGTGCCGCTGGTCAGCTGGTTGCGCTCCAACAACAGCACGTCCTGTGCGCCACGTGCCGCCAGATGATAGGCAAGGCTCAGCCCGATTGCGCCGCCGCCGATGATCACGGTTCGGGTCATGCGGCCCATCCTCTTAAACGGACAAAAAGCCACTTTTCGGCAATCCCATCGCGCGGAATCAAGCCCGAAGGGCGCCGCGCGATCGTCTGACCGCCCCGGTGGTCTGGCGATTTATCAAAGCTAGCACATCGCATTGATCTTTCGCGGATTTGGCAACCATAAAGCGCCCAGTGCAAACGCAGGATCGCCAGCCCGCGGTCAGCCAATCGCACGGCTATGTACCCAGCCACACCCATCAGAAATAATCCTTCTCAGGCATCTCAGCCTTGCACCGCGCCACGTAATCCTGCAGCTCTTCATCAATTGCCGGGTCCAATCCGGGGTCTTCGTAGGCCTCCAGATGCGCTTTCCACAGTGCATTGGCGCGCTGTGCGGTGTCCAGACTGCCTGCCGCCTCCCATTGCTCATAGGAATTGTTGTCAGGTGTCTCAGGCCGGAACAGAGCCGTCAGGAAATTCGCCTGCGTATGCTCCGACCCCAGAAAATGCTGCCCCGGCCCGGTTGCGGCAATCGCCCCCATCGCCTGTGCATTTTCGCTCAGGTCAATTCCGTCAAAAAACCGTGCCATCTTTCCACACAGATCGGCATCAATCATTGTCTTCTCAAACCCTGTAACCAGCCCGCCTTCCAGCCAGCCGGTCGCATGGTTGATGTGATTTGCCCCGGCAAACATCGCCATCATCAGGCCCCAGGTCGCCTCTTGCTGGCTTTGCGCATCGGGAATTTTCGACGCGCTTAATGTCCCCACCGTATGCAGCGGCACGCCCAGCCTGCGGGCCAGCTGCCCGGCGGCCAGAACCATCTGCCCAGCCTCAGGCGTACCAAAGGTCGGAGCCCCGGACTGCATCGACATGGTCGATGCAAACGATCCCATCAGACAGGGCACGCCGGGTTTAACCAGCTGCACCAATGTCAGACAGGCCAGCGCCTCGGCCAGCACCTGGGCCAACGTCCCGGCAACTGTACAGGGGCTCATCGCACCGGTCAGAACCCAGGGCGTTGTTGCCACCGGCTGACCAGCCCGGGCATAGGTTTTCAACGCCCCGGACATCTTGCCATCCATCACCAGCGGCGCATTGGTGTTCGAAACGGCATAGAGAACGGGGTTCTGCTCCACAAAATCCGCCCCAAAAACGATCTGCGCCATCTCAATCGACTGCCGCGCGCGTTCTTCGCCGATCAACGCCCCGAACAGCGGCCTGTCGGACCAGCGCAGATGGGCATAAAGCATATCCAGATGCCGTGTCGTCGCCGGCAAATCCACCGGCTCACACACCACGCCGCCTGAGTGATGCAGCCACGGAATGGTCTGATGCAGCTTCACCAGCGTGATAAAGTCATCATAGCTGGCATAACGCCGCCCCCGGTCCAGATCATGCACAAACGGCGGCCCCCACGACGGGCAAAGCACCGATGTATCGCCGCCCACCCGCACCGTATTGGCCGGATTGCGGGCGTGCTGATGATATTCCGCAGGTGCCGTGGCCTGAATGATCCCGCGGCACTGGCCCGGTTCAAACCGAACCCGTGTATCCTGTACATCGCACCCGGCCTCTTGGAAGATTTGCAGGATTTCGGGATCGTCGTGAAACTCCATCCCCGTCTCCTGCAGGATCCGGTCAGCGTTCTCTTCAATCAGGCACAGACCCTCTTCACTCAGCACCGGCATCGGCCCGATCCGCCGCGTGATATACGGCACACGGGCCTGCTCCACCCCTTTGCGTACGGCCCCACGGCCCCGACGTTTGCGTTGCACGGTCTCAGCCATCTTGCGGCAATCCTCCCTGCCCGGCAGTTAGCGCGCTCTGCCCGCAGCAATCAATTGACTCCACGCTTCATTAGAATCTCTAATGATGTCAAATCAAACCCGGAGCCCCTATGCCCGCCCGCATCTCAACCGACAGCAACCTGTTCAAAGCGATGGAAGTCTTCGTCGCCATCGTCGAAACCGGCCAGATGACAGCGGCGGCCAGGCTGGTCGGCATGACCCAGTCCGCCGCCTCCCAGCACATCGCCAACCTCGAACGCAGCTATGACGCCCAGCTGATCGACCGCTCCACGCGCCCCGTCAAACCCACGCAGACGGGTGAGTTGATGTACCGCCACGCCACCCGCATCCTCAACTCTGTCGCCGATCTGGCCACCGATCTGCGCCACAAGGGGCCACACCCTATCAGCCGCCTGCGCGTCGGTATGCTCGCCTCAACTGCCACCACCCTGTCGGTGCCGCTGGTTCAGCTTGCGCGTGACCAATACCAAGTACAGGACATGACCCTGCGCGCGGGTCAAAGCGGTGATCACGAAACCCTGCTGCGTACCAAAGAGGCCGATATCGTGATCAGCTCAAATCCGTTCTACGACATGGACGGGCTGGAACGGCACCCCGTGCTGACCGAATCCTTCCTGCTTGTGCTGCCCGCCTCCTATGATGGGCCATCGGACAATCTCGGCACCATCCTCTCGCGCCTGCCGCTGGTCCGCTTTGCCGACACCACCAATGTCGGCCGCCGGACCGAACAACACCTGCGCCGCCTCAAACTCGACGTGCCCCGCGTGATACAGGCCGACCGCTCCAGCATGGTCACCGCCTGCGTCGCCCGCGGCATGGGGTTCACCCTGCTCACCCCCACGCTGCTGATCGACGGCTTTGTCGAAGGCATGCCGATGAACATCCGCCCCCTGCCTGTCGCCGGCCTCTCCCGCCGGATCACCGCGGTGGCCCGCGATAAGGAACTCGGGCCCCTTCCCGCCGCTTTTGCCACCGCCGCCCGCACCGCCCTGATCGACCAGATCGGGCGACAGATGGGCGAGACCGGCCTCGGCGCGGTCTCAACGGGCGAGGATGCGTGAAAGCAAATCAAAGAGACCGTTGCAAATACCCCCGCCACAAGGAAGGATCAGAACCACACCCCAACCCCAACAGGCCCGCCCATGTCCAACATCATTACCCTTGCAGAGGCCGACGCCGCCGCAACCTTTTTTCCCGACATGCAGGTCTGGTGGAACGGCAGGCTCGCCACCGGCACGCATCAGGAACTGTGCTGGGTCAAGTTCGAACCACACAGCACATACCCGATGCATTCCCACCCTTACGAACAGGTGAGCATTGTGGTTCAGGGCCGTATGCGCCTGACAGTGGGAGAGGAAGTGCGCGAGGTCGGCCCCGGCGATATGTGGTTCGCGCCGCCGGATATGATCCATGGTGGCGAGATTCTGGGCGACGAAAAGGTGATCTTCATCGACGTCTATGCACCCCCGACCAAGGGCCCCGAAGAGGATATCACCTATTACTGAGGCGCTGCGGTGCGGGCACGGTGCGCGTATACCCGGCGAGAGCGGGACACATAAAACCGCAGCCCATGTGTCAGACATCACCGGCCAGCTACGGCCCGCGAGCATATCGAGCATAGCCGCGTATTCACTGCCCGGCAGGTGAATTGGCTTTGCCAATTCTACCGAGAGGGGCCAGCGCGCGCAGGCGATGCGCGGTGGGGCTGCGCCCCTTGATTCCGCGCGGGGGTATTTCTCGAAGGACAGCTCAAAACCAAAGCGTCGACCTGATTCAGGATTTCAGGATGACGCTCTGGGAAGCAATCGGGGGAAATCGGTGGGACGGCCCTGTGACGAAGGTTTTAATCTGCGGAATCGGCCCAATGCGGACATAAAGTAACCCGAAATATTGGCTTTCGACTCTGTCCAAGCAGACCTTCGGCCAATTACGCGGCCCTCAACCCAAACCTGTAGATATTTGTTCCGCGGTCATCTAAGCTTTTCCGAGGGGAGAGCTTCATGGAACGACGTTTAGTCGCAATTTTGGCTGCAGATATCGTAGCCTATTCAAAATTAATGCATGCCAACGAAGAGATTACCCTCAACGCTGTATCAGACGTCCTGGAAACTTGTGTCAAACCGACCGTCGAAAAGCACGGCGGAAGAATTGTAAAACTGATGGGCGACGGTGTTCTGGCCCTTTTTGACAGTGTCGTCGAAGCTGTGAATTGCGCCGTCAGCTGGCAAACGCAGGTCAGCAACATTTCCGGAGATATCCGTTTCCGGATCGGAGTGAATCTCGGGGACGTCATCCTCAAAGAGGATGATGTTTTCGGAGACGGGGTCAACGTGGCCGCCAGGCTCGAGTCGATTGCTGAACCCGGCGGAATATCCGTTTCGCAGGATGTCTATCGCCAGGCCAGGGGCAAGACGGATTTCGAATTCGAAGAGCTTGGCGCGCAGCAACTGAAAAACATTGCAGAGCCGGTGAATGTGTACCGCATTAAGCCAGGTTTGGTGGCTGCGGCCGCGCTTTCACCTGCCGGCCAGAAACTCAAGAAATCCGAGCAGCCTTCGATCGCGGTACTGCCGTTCGACAACATGTCCGGCGACCCCGAGCAGGAATATTTCGCGGACGGGATTACTGAGGATCTGATCACCGGCTTGTCGAAAGTCCGCTGGTTCTTTGTCATTGCCCGCAACTCGACCTTCACCTACAAGGGACAGGCGGTCGATGTCACCAAGGTCGCCCGGGAACTGGGGGTGCGCTACGTGCTTGAGGGCAGCGTGCGCAAGGCCGGCGGCCGCGTGCGGATCACAGCGCAGCTCATTGATGCGGAAACCGGCAACCATGTCTGGGCCGAACGCTATGACAGAACGCTTGACGATATCTTCGACCTGCAGGACGAGATGACGCAGACCATCGTCGGCGCGGTAGAGCCAGAGATTTCCGAAACCGAGCGCCAGAGAGTTGTCTCAGCCCCGCCCGGAACGCTTGATGCCTGGGAAAGTTTCCAGCGCGGGGTCTGGCACATGTGGACCTACAGCGCGGAACACCATGAAAAGGCGCTGGAATACCTGGAAAAGGCAAGCGAACTGGATCCGGAATTCGCCCCGGCCCATGCCTACAGATCATACACGCATTACCAGTCCGTGGTGATGAACTGGACAGATGACATCGATACCAGCCTCGAAGCCGGGATGATCGCAGCCCGCAGGGCACTTAAATGCGATCAGAAGGATGCCACCGCCTATTTCGCCATCGGCCGCATCCACATGATGCTGGGAAATCTTGACGATTCAATCGCTGCTCTGCAAAACGCCATCCTCATCAATCCTAGCTTTGCCCAGGCCCATCATGGTCTCGGCATGGTTCTGGCACTATCGGGTGAATTTGAACGCTCGCACCAGGCCAGCGAAATGTGCGAACGGCTCAGCCCGCGCGATCCGATCATCTGGGCCTCTCTTATTGTGCAGGCGCTGACATACCTGCTGGAGCGGGATTACGACTCTGCCCTGTCGTGGACCCAAAAAACGTTGCAGCACCCCCAGGCAGCCGGATACTGGCCGCATTCTGTTCATGCATCCGTGCTTGCACAGCTCGGACAGGTTGAAGAAGCGAAAACCGCAGCCGCCAAAGCCATCGCAGAGAGCCCCACCCTGACTCTTGGCATCCTCACAAAGACCTACAAGACACGCGATCCAGAGGGGCTTGCCCCGTATATTGACGGTTTGCGCATGGCCGGGATACCCGAGTAGAAAGCGCTGACTCCGGGGAATGAGGGTCAGAGGACGGAACCGCCCGATACCGCGCGCCAGCATATCGAACGAGGCCGCGCATCCACGGCCCGGCAGGTGAATGGGCTTTGCCAGTTCTGCCGCGTATGGCCTGCGCGCGCGGTGGCGGTCCCGACCGTCGGACAGCAGAGCTTTGTCCGGGCAACACCCGAAACAGATCAGGGCAAGGGCGATGGCACCGACCTGACCTGTTACCAAGGCGCTGTGACGCGCGCATCACCGGCCAGTCGCATAACCGGCCCGCTACGACCCACCAGCATATCGCGCATAGCCGCGCATGGCCTGCGCGCGCGGTGGCGGTCCCAACCGTTGGCCAGCAGCACTTTATCCGGGCAACATCCGAAACAGATCAGGGCAAGGGCGATGGCACCGATCTGACCTGTTACCAAGGCGCAGTGGAGCGCGCATCACCGGCCAGTCGCATAACCGGCCCGCTACGACCCGCCAGCATATCGCGCATAGCCGCGCATGGCCTGCGCGCGCGGTGGCGGTCCCGACCGTCGGACAGCAGAGCTTTATCCCACAAACCCGAAAAAGATCAGAACAAAGCCCTTGCGCCCCCAAATCCCCAGCGCACAAAGCCGCGCTTCGCCTGCGCGCGCGGTGGCGATCCCGACGGTCGGGCAACAGAGCTTTATCTCACAACATCCGAAAAAGATCAGAACAAAGCCCTGACGCCCCCAAATCGCCAGCGCTTGGGGGCGCGCAGGCGATGCGCGGCGGGGCTGCGCCCCTCGAATCCGCGCGGGGGTGTTGCTCGAATGATTGCTAAAGACCAAAACACCAACCTAATTCATATTTTAAGGTCGAAACTCGAAGAACCGACCGGAACAGTGCAGCATGCCAGATAGGTCGCCTGATACACACCCTTCAAAATTGTACGAAGCCCTTGTACAGTAAACTCTAAGCCTCACAATACAGAAGAGGCCTATTAGAGGTATTTTCAGATTGTCAGACCAGCTCATATCATTAGCTATTGATAATATTTCGAAAACAGATTTCGAACTTTGGGCGCAAAAAGTGCTTACCAAAACCGAAGGAATAGACTTCGCGCCGACTGGTGGTATCCATGACGGTGGCCAAGACGGATTCATCCGTGAGGTAGACGCACAACCAACGCACTACATTCAAATCACGAAACAAGAAGACACGCGAACGAAAGTCAGAGAAACAATCGAGCACATCCGGAAAAATAGAAATCTCAATCAGCTCACCTTCGTAACTAGTCAAGTTGAGCAAAATCGCGATCTGCTCGAAGCAAAGTGGGGAAATGAATTTGACCTGCGGCTACGTATCCATGACAGGAGTTGGCTTTTGGTGAGGGCCAGCCTCGACGAGAGCTTAAAGGATGAGCTCTATGGAAGTGTGCGAAGCCTTTTGGATGAGCTGAACCGAGCAACATCTGTGCGTCAACAAATCGGAAAACAAGATCGGCTCAGCATCGTGACATATCTTGAAGCTCAAGCTAGGTCACTTCCTAGTTCCGAGGATTTCCAAAGCATTTGCCTGGATTCGGTGGTGTATACGGCACTTCAAGGTACTGACCCTTTAGAAGAAAAATTCAAAACCTTTGCTGAAATCAAAAACGAATTGGAAGAGTCCCACCCGCAGCTTCTGGCCAAAGCACCCGTTCAACTTGAAGGTAGACTTGAATTTCTGTCGTCAAAGCAAAACACTCCGCGTCTGCGAAAACATCCCGGTGACAGATTTGCACTTCCATATGAGGTACGAAGCCAGTTCGGTGAATTTAATCTTTCCATTCAAAATCAGGAAGACATGTTTCTGGCAAGCTTAAGCTCGCGCATCCGCGATCGAGCGCCAGAAATAGACGTATCATTACATGGGAAAATTCTAAACTTGGTTCGCGATTCTTTGCATGAGACATTTCGACAGCAGGCAATGAATTTTGCGAATTCATTCTCGACATCAAATGACGATGCAAACATCGAGGTCTTTTCAATTATTGAGGCGCTTTCCGCTGAGTTGGATTTCGATTCCGACGAGGTTGAACTGGCCCAGGGGTTGGCGGCGTTGGTGTTTCGGAAGGCATGCTACTCTTCCGACGATAGCGAACGCGCGTTTCTCGAAACACTTATGAAGTACTACACCGTTCAGTTTGTTATGCATGGTGACGCAGTGGTTTCACAATACTTTACTGAAATGTCGAAGCGACTTCGGGTCTACCTTGGAACAGACATCATTGTTCGATGTCTCTCTGAAACGTTTGTTAAAGAGAAGAGTCGAGGAATGACCAATGCCTTGAAGAGGATACAGGGTGGTGGTGTTACGCTTCGAATAACTAGACGTACACTAGAAGAAGTGTATAGCCACTTACATACGACCTATGTGGCATTTCGAAATGATTTTGAGAGTTGGTATCGCAATGGCACGCTTCTTGATCTTATGCAAAGTGATCGAATTCTGATCAGAGCATTCGGTTATGCATTTTTTGAGCCGATGGGGCACACACGCCAACCAAGAGACTGGAGCGATTTTTTAAACCAATTTGGCAGTGCGTCCTGGTTTTCAGAACCAAATCGAAATGTTGACGAATTCGGCTCGTTTTTGATTGAAAAATACGGATTTGAGTTCGTTGAGTTGGAGGGTGTGACATCCAAGATTGATACCAATTTAGCGCAAGAAATAGCGAACGAAATCTTAAGCTCGAGAGACCGGGGCTCCACGTCGGGATACGCAAAACTCGCATTAAATGATGCGCAAATGGCGCTCTTAATTACAGCAGAGCGCTCTGAAAGAGGCGAACGCGTAACAACCGACCTTTACGGTTACAACACATGGTGGATGACCGAAGAAGCGAAAGTAGTTCGCGAATTGGGTAGACGAGGACTTCCAGCAGATATCGTGATGCATCCACAGTTTCTGATCAACCACCTGCTATTAGATCAAGCAGCGGCATCTGGTGGTAACCAAGAACAAAACTTAACGCCCACATTGTTTGGCTTACGGATAACAAACCGCGTTCCGAATTCAGCCTTAAGAAAATTCTTAGATGCGGTTCGAGACATGGGTGAGCTAGATGACGCCGCTCAAAGAGCGCGCATTAGAGCCGCCGCAAATCGTTTGAAATCACATAGTGGGCACACACATTCTTAGAAACTCGCTTTGGTCACTTTTCTGAGCTACCACATTTTTTGGGTCCTAAAAACACTTAGGGAGCGTAAGTCGCCGTGGCAACCTCTCTAAACTCAATCTGAGAAAATTGACATAACATCGGATGCGTACAGTATCGAGAACTGCGTTCGGTGGGCGGCTTCGGCGGAGGGCGTGTGTCATGCAACCGGTATACCCCCGGGCCGGTTAACAAAATCTAACAGGACCGTTCGGTTATGCTGTCCGGGCGAAATTTTGGTCCGGCATCATCTGCCCGGACTCGGGCGATTTATGTGCATCCTGCACGCAGAACCACTGAAACCCCCCCCGGAGTTTGCACAAAGCGTGTACACAATTCACACAGTTTACACATATCCCGGCCCGCGTCCGGGCACAAAAAAGGCCCGGAAAATCCGGGCCTGTTTCGATGTGTTTTTTGCGTCGTTCAGTGCAGTTTGGATTCGACATCCGCGATGGCACCATCGATCAGTTTGGCCCCGTCTGCCGCTGTCATCTGCTTGGCCACAACTTCCTTTGCCGTTGCAACCGCAACTGCAATCGCTGTGTCCCGCACTTCCTTCACAGCACCGGCTTCTGCCGAAGCAATCTGATCTTCCGCCGCTCTCAGGCGACGTGCAATCGATTGTTTTAAATCGGCTTTTGCCTGTTCCGCTGCTTCCGCAGCTTCCTGCTTGGCATGGGCGACAATCCGGTCCGCCTGTTCCTGAACTTCCTTTTGCTTGCGCTCAAATCCGGCCAGCAGGCTCTGCGCTTCTTCGCGCACGGCCCGTGCTTCGTCCAGTTCGGATTTGATGCCTTCGGCCCGCTTGTCCAGCATGCCACCCAGCAGCGAGGGCACTTTGAGATACAGCAGAATGCCGACAAACAGCAGGAACGAGATCAGAACAACAAAGTTCGTATTCCCCAATGAAATAAAGGGTCCCGACGCTGCAAATGCAGGTCCCGAGGCGACAAGAGCGATCAGTGTAGCAATGGTTCTCATGACACTCACCCTTTCAGCCGTGCGTTTACAGCCGCCGTTACGCTGCGTGCATCTGCCTTGACACCCATGGCCGCCACCAGCTCTTTGGTGGTGTCCTTGGCCACTTCTTTGATGCTTTCCAAGGCGTTAGCGCGAATTTCGGCGATGACTTTTTCACCTTCGGCTGCCTTGGCGGCAATCTCGGCATCCGCCTTGGCCGTGGCCTCATCCAGCTCAGCTTTGATCTCAGCCTTGGTCGCGGCGATAATATTCTGTGCCTCAACACGCGCATCTGCGAGCGCTTTGTTATAGGCTTCTTCGGCCTCAACAGCCTTGGCCTTCAGATCTTCAGCTGTGGCCAGATCATTGGTAATGGCCCCCTGACGCTCCGCCAGCACAGCGGCAATCCGCGGCAGGGCAATACGCGACAGGATAAAGAAGATCACAACCAGCGTGACCACAAGCCAGAAAATCTGGTTGCCCATCCATTCGCTGCACAGCTGCGGCATACCCACCGCACCGCCGTGTGAATCGACGCAGGCACTTACAGTTTCATGCGTTTCGCTTGCCATGACGTCCTCCCTTAAGGAACTTTCCGATTGCTGCGATTGAAGGGCATGCGCCCTTCAATCGTGCGTAAGGATCAGATTCCGTAAGGTTTAGACGGCAAACATCAGCAGAAGCGCAACGAGGAACGAGAAGATCCCCAGGGCTTCCGAGAACGCGATACCGATGAACATGGTTGCTGTCTGGCCACCAGCGGCCGATGGGTTGCGCAGGGCACCCGACAGGAAGTTACCAACAACGTGGCCCACACCTACAGCAGCACCGCCCATGCCTGTACAAGCCAGACCAGCACCGATGTAAGCACCCATTTGTACGACGTCACCTTCCATTTGATTTCTCCTTACGATGGAATTGAGTTGTTTCAGTTTGTTCGTATGACGGGCGAACCCGCCGTGTTGTTTCGTAGGGTGGGTGTTAACCCACCAATCCTTTAATGGTGCGGATGCAGAGCATCCTTCAGATAAACGCATGTCAGGATGGTAAAGACATAGGCCTGAATAAACGCCACCAGCACCTCAAGCGCGTAGATTGCAGTAATTGCGATGATCGACAGCGGCGTCACCAACAGGCCGACGCCAACCGAAATTGTCACCATCGGCGCAAACGCTGCAAACACTTTGATCACCGCGTGACCGGCCATCATGTTACCGGCAAGACGGATAGAGTGGCTGACCGGGCGAACGAAGTAGGAAATCACTTCAATCAGCGCCAGAATGGGCCGCAGCGGCAAGGGCGCCGCGCTGATCCAAAACACACCGAGAAAGCCCAATCCGTGTTTGAAAAAACCCATCAAAGTGACGGTCAGGAACACCAGCATTGCCAGCACAGCAGTAACAGCGATGTGGCTTGTTGTGGTGAACGCACCCGGTAGCAATCCCAGGAAATTCGAAAATACGATGAAGATAAAGAGCGTCATAATATAGGGAAAATATGGCAGCGCATCTTTGCCTGCCACATCTTCAACCATCTTGCGGATAAAGCCATAGGCGAGTTCAGCAATTGACTGTATGCGGCTGGGTATCGTCGCCCGACGTGAGGTGCCCAGGACCAAAAGTCCGATGATGGCTAGAACCGTCAGTGCCATCCAGAACGTCACGTTGGTCACCGTGAACATACCAACAGCGCCGTCACCAAAGAGTGGCTTTACAATGAACTGATCCATCGGGTGAAAGACCAGACCACCGCCTTCGCTTGCGTGTTCTGCCGCCTCGGCACCGTGTGCAACGGTTTCTTCACCTTGCGAGTCAGTTGCCATGTTCTGTCCTCTCTTCTGCGCCCGTTGGCGCGTTTTCGTTTCCGCGCTGGATTTCCTGTGCGCTCCGCATCATTGTTTTGATGCCCGCGGCCAGACCCAGCAATGTGAACAGCACAAGGAAAATGGGTATCGTACCCAACAGGTAATCCAACCCGTACCCTATGCCAAAGCCGATCAACAGACCGACAACAAGCTCTATCACCATCCGCCAGGCCTGTTGCGCCTGAGAATAATGTTCGTCCTGATGAGGTTTGGGCGCGTCCTTGCTTTTCAGCTTTTCAATCCGCGCTTCAAGCTGCGCAAGGCGCTCAGCTGTATCGGGATCGGTCACACTTATGCCCCTTCAGAACAGTTGCGCCATTGCTATGCGGGGGGCGGGGATGAGTCAAGTTAGAGAAACCAGTTTAAGTTATTGAAATTGCTATGTTTAAAAAAACAACGAGGCCAAAAATCCATCTAGAATGAACAATTTCAACTTTCAGGTTATATTCAACCAAATGGTTGACGATTGTTTTAGGCCGGGCTTAATGGCGGCCATGTCCAACCAGCTCGATACAACTTTTCAGGCACTTGCAGACCCAACCCGGCGGTCCATCCTGACCATGCTCCTGGAGGATGATATGGCCGTTACGGATGTGGCGGCACCATTTGAAATGTCACTGGCAGCTATTTCAAAACATCTCGGCATTCTGACCCGCGCGGGCCTGATCAGCCAGGAACGGCGCGGGCGGGTCAAATGGTGCAAGCTGGAACCCGACGCGATGCGCGATGCAAGCATCTGGATGCAAAGCTTTGGACAATTTGAGGCGGTAAATCTGGATGCGTTTGAACGTTTCCTTGAAACGGAATTGTCTGATGACGATTGAACCGGGGTCGCAAACGCCCTTTAACCCCCTGTCCGAGCTGCCCCCGGCAACCGTGGAGGTTATTCAAAATGCGACTGTCATACCTATGGCGGCTGACCATTCACAAGCGTGCGGTGTCTTTCGTCCCGACAGGCAGTTCTGTGAAATGTCGCGGGCCAAATTCGCCCATAATCGGTTCAGCGCCACGCCCAAATTTCTGACCCCAACCAATATACTCAAAGGCCGACATATCTTTGCCGGAATAGGTCGACACCATTTTGGTCATTTTCTGTTGGAAAGCTTGCCGCGTCTCTGGGCGCTAGAGCAGCACAATGTCGATGGTGTCGTCTTCATCGCCAAACACGGAACCGATTTCGGTGCCGTCATTCGCAGGCGTTTTGGCCCTTTTCTGAACATTCTGACCAACGACACGCCAATTTATGTGGTTGAGAACGCCACAGCGGTCGAAGAGCTGATCCTGCCCACACCCGGCATCGGCCATCTGAAATGGACAACGGCCACCCCTGAGTTTCGAGCTTTTATCCGGAACCGGCTGACCACTGGCATCTCACCCGACGGACCAGAGCGACTTTATGTTTCGCGCTCCAAGCTCAAGCGCGAGGATCAGATGATTGATCAGGAAAAACGCATCGAGCGGATGATGAAAGACGCAGGGTACACAGTTTTTCACCCGCAAAAGCATACGCTCGTTGAGCAATGCCAACGCTACATGGCTGCGCGTAAAATCGTCGGCCCGGACGGCTCTCCGTTTCACTTGGCACCTTTTGTGATGCAACCGGGCACACAGGTGGGCTTGATCCAGCGCCGCTGGCGACAAGAGGTATTTGATGCGCTTGCCAACCAGATTGAAAGCTGTGCCGACGTTGAGCTGACAACCACCAATCCCCTGGTCCCTCTGCCAATTGGGCAAAAGCCAGACGATAGCGCCTGCCAGCCGATTGATTTCCACAAATTGCAGGCCGATCTGCGCAGCGCAGGATTGAACTGAACGCCATACCCAATCCTTCGCTACACCGGATGTTCATCCTTCAACAACATCACCAGTGCCGCAATGGTCAACACCACTCCCACAAGGATAAGGCCCGCCGGCACGCCGTGGCCCAGTGCCGCCTCCCAACAAATCACCCAGGTCGGGGTAAGATAAGTATAGGCCATCACCTTGGCGCTTGGCAGGCGCAGCGTTGCAAATTGCAACAGAACGAACGTTGCCGCCGTTGCGAACAGCGCTGTGTAAAGGATGGTAATCCAAACGATGGGCGGCAGCGCGGCCCAATCTGTTGCGACGATATCCGACCATCCCGCCACCGCGATCAAGACCGCGGCGGCAACCAGTGCATAAAAGGAGAACACAATGGGCGCCTCCCCGCGGTTCAGCTTGCGCACGAGGGGCGTATAAAACGCATGGGCAATACAGCCCCAGAAATAGATCATCTCGCCATGACCAATCTCGAAGGCGGTGAAAGCACCCCAATCCGCCCGGAATATCACCCACAACGCCCCAATTGCACCAACTGACAATGCCAGGGCCATGCGCAAAGTCGTGATCTGGCGCAGTAAGAAATAGCCAAACACCCCGGACATCAACGGGGTCAGCGTAAACACCGCCGCGGCACTCACAGGTGGTGCTGTTTTAAGCCCTTCGAACATCAAAACGAAGTACAGCCCCATCGACCCGCCAAGAATCAGGTACCGCCAGGGCGACGCCAATGCGGCGCGCGGCAAACCGACAGTCGCCATGGCGGCCACGCCAACAACGACCGCGGCAATCACAAAGCGCACGGCATTTAGCGCGGTTGGCGCGATATGCGGGGAAGCCATTGACCCAAGCGCGAATGATCCGGCGATAAGTGCCGAAAAGCAAAGCATCGCCAAATGGCCTTTTAAACGGTCGGTCATGTCATCCCCAAGCCTTGGCGCGTTCTTTTAAAAACGCCAGAAAGGTCTGCACCTTAACAGACCGGTGCAGATCCATATGGGTGACAAGCCAAAGTGGTGAATCCCAATCCTCTCCGCAGTTAGTAAGCTTCACCAATCCGCCCATATCGTCGGCCTGCAGATTGGAAATGAAACCAATGCCAGCACCTTGTTTAACGGCATGCCGCATTGCGTGCACATCACTGCTGCGGAACGTGATGCAATCTGCCGGCACATTATCGAACAGCCACTTGTTGAAGGGCGCGCGCTGTGTCGGATCATCTGCTCCAACAAAACGGTGTTTGCCAAATTCGGATGTATCTTTTGGCAAACCAAACTCCGCGACATATTCATCGCTTGCATAAAGCGCGATCTTTTGCTTGAAAAACGGCTGCACAACATTGTCCGGCTGATCCGGTACACTGCCTGCACGAATTGCAACATGAGCCTCGCCATATTCCAGCCGGAACAGGCGCTCCCCAGTCAGATAGCGCACGATCACATCTGGATAGGTTTCCTGAAAATCCTTCAGGATGGGAATTAGCAACTGCCCCATACTGCCCAGAGAGGTCACCACCAGATCGCCGGAAACCTCGTTGCCCCGACCACGTATTCGGCCCTCTAACTGACTAAACTGATCATCGGTGGTCTGCGCCACGCGCAACAAGTCCTCACCCGCTTCTGTCGCGGTGTAGCCTCGAGCATGGCGTTGAAACAGCTTCACGCCTAACCGTTCCTCAAGCGCGTCGATATGGCGGATCACCGTGGCATGATGCACGCCAAGATCCTCTGCCGCCCCACTCACAGTGCCATTACGGGCCACGTGATAAGCGGTCCGGATTTCATCCCAGTTGTCCATCAGCTCAGGTCCATCTCTTTCGCTTCCCCCACTTCGGGGCCTTTACAGCTCATAATCATCGAACGCGACGTGCAGTGTTAGTAGTCTACTTGGTTGTTTTCCACCGCACCTACGGGATTTCGTGCCGGGCGTGACTTGAGGGCAGAGCCATTCAGCCTCATATGTGCAAAATCAAACATCATATGTTTGTTTTCTACAGTTGCGTTCACCAAAGCACAAGTCCATCTGTAATCACAACACAACCCCGATTTACAGGAGTTCAAGAAAATGGCCGAGACAATCCTTCACATCAACTCATCTGCCCGCCATCAGGGCTCTGTCACACGCGATCTTACGGCCCGTATCCTCGCCGACCGGCCACAGGCCCGAGTCATTACCCGCGATCTGGCCGAAGCGCCTATCCCGCAAATCACGGAAAACTGGGTCGCCGCAAATTTCACCCCGGCAGAGGATCGCACGGATACACAAAAACAGGAACTCGCGCTTTCAGATCTGCTCGTGGACGAGCTGGCCGCCGCCGATACGATCTTGATCGGATTGTCGGTCTATAACTTCAGCCTCCCGGCGTCCCTGAAGGCATGGATTGACCAGATCGCCCGCGTCGGTCGTACGTTCCAATATACGTCAGAGGGTCCAAAGGGGCTGCTCGCGGGCAAACGGGCCATCATTACATTCGCCTCTGGCGGCGTGCCGCTGGATTCGCCAGTGGATTTCGCAACACCATATCTTCGTCACGTGCTGGGCTTTGTCGGGATCACTGATGTCACTGTTGTTGCTGCCGAGGGTACAAACGGGGATGCAAGCGCCAGCGTTGCTAAAGCCCTGCAACAAATCGAAGAACTGGGCCGCGCAGCCTGATCCACCTAAGGCAAGTGATCTCAATTTCAGGCTGTTCCCGGTGTCATTTTCCGCTATCTTGCGGCGAAACCACCGGGGATAGCCTATGAAAGTCAAACGCAACACGCCACAGCTTTTGCTGGTTGAAGAAATCCCGTGGTTCATCGCCATCATGCTGTTTTTCTTCACCATGTGTTTTGTCGCTATCGGAGTGTTTTTGCTGTTCGAAGGTGTCTGGGCAGGCCTGATCTTTGCCATTGTAGGTGGCGGACTTGGCCTTGGCGGGATGAGTGTTTTTGTTGAACGGCTTCAGCTTCGACTCGACGCGAACACCGGTAAGGCGCACCTGCGCAGGCTTACGATTTTCCAGCGCGACGAGGTTGTGATCCCGCTGGAGGATATCAGACGCGCATCGGGTGAGGCGACACTCAGCGGCAGCAGCAACACCGACACGCACCGTCGCCGTCAACTCCACCGCCCCTCGCTTGTCCTGGATGACGGAACTGGAGAGGGCGAAGTTCTGCAACCCATCACAGACGTATTTTCCAGCGGTGGCGGCGCTGCGATATTGGTCCGCGCGGTGAATGAATGGCTGGAACAACATCGCGAACCAAGCTGAAAGGGCCAGCTAAGGCGCGAACCAATTCACCTCTACACCCCAACCTTCCAAAACACCTACCAACACATCGGGCGCCAACCCAACCGTCCGGTCATTGACCAGCGGATGAACATGTACCACGTCGGCATTGTGCAGGGCCTCATCCAAAAACAAACGCACACCTGTTTCGGCACCGTTTACCATGGCCAGCGGGCTCACAGCGCCCGGCCGTACCCCAAGATATTCCATCAACCTGTCAGCCGATCCGAATGACACACCCGGCGCCCCGATTGCTGCCCCAAGTGCCTTTAGATCCACAACCCTGTCCTGTTCCAGAACCACAAGATAATTCCGTTTCTTTCGGTCACGGAGATAGAAGTTTTTAAGGTTCACAGCACCCGGCCCATCCGGAACAATCGGGCCCTGCACGGTCTTTGCGTCCTCAACCGTGCGCAGCGGGATATGCTCATAATAGTCAAACTGAACATTCGCCTGCCTCAGCTGTGCCAAAAGCGCATCCGAGCTGACCGGCAAACTGTCCTGATGCGCTGAGGATGCATCGACCATTATCGCCTCCGATTTTCCTTTTCCGCCTGCTTTCTGGAATTTTTCTGCCAATCCTGCAAGCCCGGGCAGGTCGACACGCGTGCCACACTTGACTCCCAACCGGCCCAACAGTAAACGCAGCCCAACATTCCGGAAGTCCGTCTAGCTTCCGGTCCCTTGGGCCAGTCCCGGGATCGCCCCCCACCAGCGAGTATCGCCCGTGGGGGCATTTGTGATTTGAACCGTCCCTCCTATCTCTGGAGAGGCATACCAGCAACCGGCGAAGGAGGCCGAGGCATGTTTGAAAATCTATCCGAACGCCTCTCTGGCGTCTTTGACCGGCTGACCAAACAGGGCGCACTGTCCGAAGACGATGTGAAAACTGCTCTGCGCGAAGTGCGTGTGGCTTTGTTAGAGGCTGACGTCTCGCTGCCTGTAGCGCGTGATTTTGTCAAACGGGTGCAGGAACAGGCCACCGGCCAGGCGGTGACCAAATCAATCACGCCGGGCCAGCAGGTTGTCAAAATCGTCCACGACGCCCTTGTCGACACCCTTACCGGTGAAGGCGAACCCGGCGCACTGAAAGTTGACAACCCGCCGGCTCCGATCCTGATGGTCGGCCTTCAGGGGTCTGGTAAAACCACCACGACCGCCAAGCTCGCCAAGCGTTTGAAAGAGCGCGACGGCAAACGCATTCTGATGGCCTCGCTTGACGTCAACCGCCCTGCCGCGATGGAGCAGTTGCAAATCCTCGGACGGCAGATTGGCGTTGACACCCTGCCGATCGTCAAAGGCGAAGACCCTCGCGCCATCGCCAAACGCGCCAAAACCCAGGCCGCCCTTGGTGGCTACGATGTCTACATGCTCGACACTGCGGGACGCTTGCATATTGATGCAGAGCTGATCCAGCAGGCTGCCGATGTGCGCGACATTGCAAACCCCCGTGAAACCCTGTTGGTGGTCGATGGTCTGACGGGTCAGGACGCGGTGAATGTCGCCGAAGAATTTGACGACAAGATCGGTGTCACCGGCGTGGTCCTTACCCGGATGGACGGGGACGGTCGCGGTGGTGCGGCGTTATCGATGCGCGCAGTCACCGGCAAACCGATCAAGTTTGTTGGCCTTGGCGAAAAGATGGACGCGATCGAAACGTTCGAACCCGAACGCATAGCCGGCCGCATCCTTGGCATGGGCGACATCGTCAGCCTTGTGGAAAAAGCCCAGGAAACCATCGAGGCCGAACAAGCCGAACGCATGATGCGCCGTTTCCAGAAAGGTCAGTTCAATATGAACGACCTCAAGATGCAGCTGGAGCAAATGCAGAAAATGGGCGGCATGGAAGGCGTGATGGGGATGATGCCCGGTATGGGCAAAGCTGCCAAACAGATGGAAGCGGCAGGCATTGATGACAAGATTATCGCCCGCCAGATCGCTTTGGTCAATTCCATGACCAAAAAGGAGCGTGCCAACCCCAAAGTCCTTCAGGCCAGCCGCAAAAAGCGGATCGCCAAAGGTGCCGGTCTCGAAGTGTCAGAGCTCAACAAACTGCTTAAGATGCAGCGTCAGATGGGCGACATGATGAAAAAGATGGGCAAGATGGGCAAAGGCGGAATGCTCAAACAGGCCATGAAGGGCATGTTCGGCAAAGGCGGTCCATCTCCTGAAGAAATGGCCGCAGGCATGGACCCCAAGGCATTGGAGCAAGCTGCCAAACAGTTGGGCGGCGGCAAAGGTTTGCCCGGACTTGGCGGTGGTGGCATGGGCCTGCCCCCTGGTCTTTCAGGCTTTGGGAAAAAGAAGTAATCATGGCCCTCACCCTCGACATACCTCGTCTGGAAACGCCGCGCCTGATCATGCGCGCGCCGCAAAATGATGATTTTGAAGCTGAAGCAGAATTTTACAGCTCCGAACACTCCCATTTTGTTGGCGGCCCAATGAGCGCTGGCCAAGCCTGGCGCACCCTTGCCAGCATGATCGGACATTGGGTGATGCGCGGTTTCGGCTTTTGGGCGCTCGAAGCTAAAGAAACCCGCATCTATTTGGGCCGTGTCGGGCTGTGGTTCCCTTACGACTGGCCGGAAAAGGAAGTTGGCTGGACGCTGATGCCTGCCGCGACAGGAAAAGGTTACGCCACCGAAGCTGCGTTAGCCGCGCGCGACTATGCCTATGACGTTTTGGGCTGGGACACAGCCATCAGCCTGATCGCCCCGGAAAACAAGGCCAGCCAGGCCGTTGCAACCCGCCTGGGCGCCACGTTTGATTATTCATTCGAGCATGAATCCCATGGTCCGATGCATATCTGGCGACACCCCGCTCCGAACACCGTTTCATCCGAAGGGAAGGCACGATGACCGAACATTCCGAAATCGCCGCACTGCTGCTGAAAGAGCATCGTACCTCGATCGACCGGCTTGATGCCGTTCTGATCTATACACTGGCAGAGCGGTTCAAACACACCCAGGCCGTTGGAAAGCTCAAAGCTGAAAACGACCTCCCGCCCTCCGATCCGCTGCGCGAAAGCCAGCAGATCGAGCGGCTCCAACGCATGGCGCTGGAGGCCGATCTCGACCCGGAATTTGCCAGGAAGTTCCTGAACTTCATCATCGGCGAAGTCATCCATCATCATAAGAAACATCAAACATAGGGTTGGTGCCAACACACCAACCGAACGCCATTCAAAGGAGTAACTCACCATGGCTATGAAAATCCGGCTTGCCCGCGGCGGCAGCAAAAAACGCCCCTTCTACCGCATCGTGGCCGCAGACAGCCGCATGCCACGTGATGGCCGTTTCATCGAGAAACTGGGCACATACAACCCACTGCTGCCAAAAGACAGTGAAGAGCGCGTTAAAATGAATGTTGAGCGTGTTCAGCACTGGATCGATCAGGGTGCACAGCCCACCGACCGGATCGCCCGTTTCCTCGAAGCCGCAGGCATCTCTGAGAAAACAGAGCGCAACAACCCCAACAAGGGTGCGCCCGGCAAGAAAGCCCAAGAACGAGCTGAAGAAAAAGCCGCCAAAGCCGCTGCTGCTGAAGAAGCGCCCGCAGAAGAGCCTGTTGTCGAAGAAGCAGCAGAAGAAGAATAAGCAGACAAAGCCCCTGGAATGTCCCGATTCACCCCAGACTTCCAGACCGGCCTGCTTGATCTGATGCGCTGGCGGCGTGATGTGCGCCGCTTTCGTACCGATCCGGTGGACGAGGCAGTCTTGCAGGACTGCCTCGACACCTTTCTGTTGGCTCCTTCCGTGGGGCTCAGCGAACCCTGGCGTGTTGTCCGGGTTCAAAGCGCACCGGCGCGAACCGCTGCGCTGAACAATTTCCGGGCTGCCAATGCCACAGCCCTCGCCGGGTATGACGGCGAAAAGGCGCAAGCCTATAGCCAACTCAAACTAACCGGCATGACCGAAGCACCGGTTCAGCTTGCGGTGTTCTGCGATGAAGAGACCGAAAAGGGCTCAGGTCTTGGGGCAAACTCGATGCCGGAAATGCGCCGCTATTCCGTGGTCAGTGCAATCACCCATTTCTGGCTCACCGCCCATGCCCGCGGGCTCGGGGTCGGTTGGGTATCAATCCTCGATCCTGTTCAGCTTTCACAAGAACTGGAGATCGCAGAAAACTGGAGGTTGGTCGCCTATCTCTGCGTCGGTTGGCCGGAACAGGAAAGCGACACGCCCGAACTTGAACGCGCTGGTTGGGAATCCCGCCGCATGGCACTACCGGTTGAGGAACGATAGGATGTATCGCAATTCCATAACCGCGTTTATGTGCATCGCAGCCTTCATCACAGGAACACAGTTTCAGGATCAGGCGCATGCAAATGCGTGTATTGAGGCAGGCGGAGTTCTGAGTGATCAAATCTGCAGAGGTGCCACAGGATGAGCGACAAAATCTGCATAGCCGCAATCGCTGGATCCTTCGGAGTTCGCGGAGAGGTGCGCCTTAAAAGCTTCACAGCCTCGCCCGAGGATGTGGCGACCTATGGCCCGCTTTCGACCAAAGACGGCAAACGATCCTTTGACGTTAAGATTACCGGCCAGATCAAAAATGGCCTGTCAGCTCGTTTGACCGGGATCTCCAATAAAGAGCAGGCCGACGCCCTGCGCGGCGTGCAACTGTTTGTGGATCGCGACCGACTGCCATCATTGCCGGATGATGAGTTCTACCACGCCGACCTGATCGGGCTTGAGGTGTTTGACACCGGTGGCACATCTCTGGGCCGGGTTAAGGCCGTGCTCAATCACGGTGCAACCGACTTGCTGGAAATCCACGGGCCGGGCCTGAAATCAACTGTGCTCCTGCCATTCACCCAGGCCGCTGTTCCGACCATTGATCTGTCATCCGGCCGCGTGATCGCCGACCCGCCCGACGGGTTGTTCTGAAAGCAGATCAATGCCCGCCAGATCCGATAACGCTTGACCACAGCTGTGCCTGATGGCCAATAGACCCAGTCCACTGATCAAAATAGCGCCCGCATGTCCCAGCCTCCGAACAAATCCCATGGCCGCAAGTCCATCAGCGTCACGCTAAAGCCGCAGGACCTGATGGATCCGAACCCCCGTTTGGCAGGCGTGTGGATGGCGCAGGTTATCACTCTTTTGCCCCAGGCCTTTCCCGGCATTCTGGGGGAAAGCCTGACCGGCAAGGCGCTCAAGGACGGGCTTTGGCAAATAAACCCGATTGACCTGCGCCCATTTGGCGAGGGGCGCCACCGCAATGTCGATGACACACCTGCCGGTGGCGGTGCTGGCATGGTGCTGCGCGCCGATGTGATGGGCCGCGCGATAGATCACGCCCGCGCCGCTGCCCCACCCGGCGCACCCCTGATCTATCTCAGTCCACGGGGCAAACCCTTGGATCAGGCAATGGCCAAAAGATTGTCACAATGCCCCGGCGTCACGCTGATCTGTGGCCGGTTCGAAGGTCTTGATGAACGGGTGATCAAACACTACGGAATTGAAGAAGTCTCGCTCGGGGATTTCGTGATGACCGGCGGCGAAATTGCGGCTCAGGCGCTGATCGACGCCACTGTGCGACTCTTGCCCGATGTGCTTGGCAATGCGGCATCAACCGAAGAGGAAAGCTTTTCCGAAGGTCTGCTCGAACACCCGCAATACACCCGCCCCGCCGAATGGCGCGGTCTGTCAATTCCCGATGTATTGATGTCCGGTCACCATGGCGAAATCGCGAAATGGCGCCGCAAAATGAGCGAAGACATCACAAGGGAACGGCGACCGGACCTTTGGAATGCTTCAAGCGACAAACCTCAGAAGCCGTAAGCCCGCGTAAACCGCTCTCCGTTGAACGTATGCGTACAGCACCCGCAAGTGGGCTTTAGATCATCCACAGTTAGATAAGGGTCCACCAACGCCAGACGGTTGTCGTCATCCACGTAGAGCCCGCTGAAATAGCTGTTATCGTGACCACAAAAATAGGCTGCCCGTTCATCTTCCCGCAGAGCGACCATGTGGAAAATCGGGTCTTCCCGGTCAAGGCGTGACACCGCCTCGCTGTGCACCTTGTCCCAATCCTGCCCCACCTTTGACAGCAAGAAACGAAAGAGCGGCGTATAATCCAGCCCTCGCTGCTTTTTGCCATGCATACTGCCACGACTGCCTGCGCTCTTTTTTGCCGCTTTGGTGTTACGTTCGTCGCGGGCATCAGCACCATGCCGGTGCCACACACCCCGGGCCGTGGTGTTGACCTTGCGATAAAGAGCTTTCGGCGTTAGAGCATTGCGCATTTGCACTCCTGTTGATCTGGGTATTGGCGCAAACCCTACACCAGAAACACGATCGTCAAACCTCTATCTTGCCCCTTGCCAAGCTGCATCAATTCTCCTAGACACCGCGCAACCCGGTCGGCTTGCCGACTCGGGCGCTTGTGTTTTTGTGTCATGCGGTGTTCCCGGGTTTTCTTCTGCCTTCCGGATGTACGACCGAACCACAGGCGACACGACAGAAATGACGACCTGTTCTCTGGCGGGCGCAATTGCGGACCCGGACGAAGACCAAGAGCTCTGAGGGCGCGAGACATCTTTGCGGACCAAACCGCAAGCATATAGGAGTAACCGCGATGGATATTATCGCGCAGATCGAGGCGGAACAAGTCGCCTCTCTCGGGAAGGAAATTCCCGATTTCAAAGCCGGCGACACTGTTCGCGTAGGCTTTAAAGTGACCGAAGGCACCCGGTCGCGTATTCAGAACTTCGAAGGCGTCTGCATTAGCCGTAAGAACGGAGCAGGTATTGCCGGTTCCTTCACTGTCCGCAAAATTTCGTTTGGCGAAGGTGTGGAACGTGTTTTCCCGCTGCACTCGACCAATATTGACAGCATCACCGTTGTGCGCCGTGGCCGTGTCCGCCGCGCCAAACTGTACTATCTGCGCGCCCGCCGCGGCAAATCGGCCCGGATCGCAGAAGACACCCATTACAAGCCCAAATCTGGCGCTTCGGCATAAGGACCGGTTTGATGAAAAAAGACATCCACCCCGACTATCACTTCATCGACGTCAAAATGACCGATGGAACCATTGTTCAGATGCGCTCGACCTACGGCAAAGAAGGCGACACGCTGGCACTTGATATCGACCCGTCGGCCCACCCGGCCTGGACCGGTGGCGGCACACGCCTGATGGACGCAGGCGGCCGCGTCTCCAAGTTCAAGAACAAATACGCCGGCCTGGGCTTCTGAGCTTCCGAATAGGACCGCAGTTGAGAATAACCAAACCCCGCCGGAATGGCGGGGTTTTTTGTTTGTTCAGGCGTACTTAGACATTGCCATGAAAATCTGCCTTGGCTCGGCAAATGGCCTTGAGCATGTGTAATTGGGCTGACCCTGATCTGAGGTTGAGCTCCCGGTAGGATCACAGGATAGCTGTGAACAAGGGAGACTGATGATGGAATATTTTGCCGGACTGGATGTGTCGCTGCGGTCGTGCGCGCTTTGCATCGTTGATAGCAAGGGCAAGGTGATGCTTGAGCGCGATCTGCTGTGCGAGGTTGGCGACATTGCGGAGTGCTTGACGGATTTTGCTTATCCGATTGAGCGAGTTGGCTTCGAGGCGGGCACGATGAGCCAGCACCTTTTCTTTGGCTTGACCAATGAGGGCTTCGACGTCGTGTGCATGGAAGCGCGTCAGGTGAATGCGGCGCTGTCTGCGATGCGCAACAAGACCGACAAGAATGACGCCCGAGGAATTGCGCAGATCCTGCGCACCGGATGGTTCAGCCCTGTGCACATGAAGAGCCGGAAGGCCCATGGCTATCGTGCATTGCTCAGCACCCGTAAAGCCCTACTTAACAAAACGATTGATCTGGCCAATGAAGTTCGCGGGTTGCTGAAAATCTTCGGCATCCGCCTGCCCAAGACCGTGAAGCATGGCAGCTTTGACGGTGTTGTCCGCCCGATGATCGAGATGGATGATGTTCTGGCACATGCTATGCTTCCGCTGCTAGATGCACGCCTTGTTCTGTATCAGCACTTCCTGGAACTGGACCGGCGCGTCAAACGCGCTGCAAGTCACGATGAGGTCTGCATGCGGATGATGACTGTGCCGGGTGTCGGGCCGATCGCAGCGCTGACCTTCAAGGCGGCTGTCGATGATCCTGACCGCTTCAAGCGATCCCGCACGGTGGCCGCACATTTTGGGCTGACACCGCGCCGTTTCCAGTCGGGTGAACATGACAATCCCGGCCGAATATCAAAGGCGGGTGACAGAGACGTTCGCGCAACTTTATACGCGGCGGCAAATGCACTGCTCATGCGCACGATGGCCGGGTCACAGATCAAAACCTGGGGGACGCGCCTGATGCGGACCAAAGGCAGACGTCGCGCTGTCGTCGCCGTCGCACGTAAACTGGCTGTTTTGCTACACCGCATGTGGGCAGATGGCACTGAATTCCGTCCGGAAATGGTGGAGGGTACGGCATGATCTGAACCACCCACCACCAAACCGAGCGGGGTCGTCCCTCACCGGACGAGGTTCGTGGATGAAGCCGAAAATGACTGCTGCGCCACGTGAAGCGCGTCTCTTAGCGGGGCTCTCCACAACCGATCCGACATATGCGTGCAGCGGTGCCACCTGAGCATCAATCAGACTGCGAAGAGAAGCGTGACCCGGATGAGCGACAAAACCCAAAACTAAAAAGGAAAATGAGCTTGACCCAAACACCCAATTAGAGAAGCAGACATTGCACCCTTTGTCACCAAGCCGCGCAGGCGCGTGGCTCGAATGACATTTCAGCCCAATGAAGCAGGCTTTGGTGCCAGCAATTCAAACGAAACAACCGTCAGCTGTACCGTGCAGCCGTCAGCCCATCAAAGGAAATCTCCGGGGCGCTCCCCAGAACCACATCCGCAACCGCTCGGCTTGATCCGCACGCCATGGTCCAGCCCAACGTGCCATGGCCGGTATTGAGAAACAGGTTGTCGTACGGCGTCTCTCCCAGAACCGGCGTTCCATCCGGCGTCATCGGGCGCAAGCCGGTCCAGCCTTCGGCCTGGCTCAGGTCGCCGCCTTTAGGGAACAGATCGTTGATCACATATTTGACCGTATCCGTCGCATGCGGACCCAGACGATTGCTGTAGCCCGCAATTTCCGCTGTTCCGGCCACACGAATTCGTGATCCCAGTCGGGTGATGGCCACCTTGTGCGTCTCATCCATCAGGGTCGATTGCGGCGCCATCATATCCTCTGTCACCGGCAAGGTTACAGAATAGCCTTTGACCGGATAGACCGGCAGTTTGATCCCAATAGGTTTGAGCAGACGTGGTGCATAGCTGCCCAAAGCACAGACATATTTGTCACCGGTGATGCGCCCGGCCACTTCTGTGTCGACCCCCGCAATCCGGCCGTTTTCCACTGCAATACCGCGGATCGACTGGCCATACATGAACTGAACGCCCAGCTCGGCCGCTTTCTCAGCCAGCGCGATGGTGAACAACCGGCAGTCACCGGTCTTGTCCGCGGTAAGGCGCAGACCGCCCACAAATTTTTCCTTCACATGGGCCAGTGCAGGCTCAACAGCGATACAGCCGTCCTGGTCCAGCACTTCATAGGGGCTGTCAAACTCGGCCAGAATCTCCTGATCCGCGCGCGATCCTTTCAGTTGCTTCTGCGTCCGGAACAATTGCAACGTGCCCTGCGCCCTCGCATCAAATTCAATGCCCGTCTCTTCAATCAGATCTGGCATCACATCACGGCTATAATTCGACACCCGAACCATGCGCGATTTGTTGACCTTGTAACTGTCAGCATTGCAGTTGCGGATCATCTGCACCGACCATTTCCACATGGTCGGGCTGATCAGCGGCCAGATGAACAGCGGGCGGCGTTTCATGAACAACCACTTGATGGCTTTCACCGGCACACCCGGCGCCGCCCAGGGTGAGGTCATGCCATAGGAAAGCTCTCCGGCATTGGCATAGCTGGTCTCAAGTCCCGCACCAGCCTGCCGGTCCAGAACGATAACCTCTGCGCCTTGCTTGGCCAGATACCAGGCGGTTGTCACTCCGATGACACCCGCGCCCATCACCACAACTTTCATGCGAAACCCCTTGTTGTCCGCCACCTATCGATTCTGCTGCAATCCCGTCAGAACCTGAGCTGCCCTATCGACCCGGCATTCCCCCGGCAAGCGACACGGCGACGCAGGACAATGCAACCAAACTCGCTCGACAAAATCGTCACAGCGTAACAGGACAATACCACATCCCGCCCTTCCCAATTGCAATCGCAAAAGATAGTGTGGCGCAACAATCACGATCAAGCGTGAGTAACAAGGGTACAGGACATGGCGCATATTATCGTCGTCGGGAATGAAAAAGGCGGCGCGGGCAAATCAACCGTTTCGATGCATGTGGCAACGGCTCTCGCCCGTATGGGCCACAGGATCAGTGCGCTTGACCTCGATCTGCGTCAGAAAACCTTTGGGCGCTACGCCGCCAACCGTGCCAAGTTCATGGAAAAGTCGGGCCTTGACCTGCCCGGGCCGCGTTATCGCGATCTGCCTGAAATTGAACAGTCCCGTCTCAAACCAGGCGAAAACATCTATGATCGCCGTCTTTCGGCAGCGGTGGCAGAACTGGAGCCGGACAGCGACTTTATCATCATCGACTGTCCCGGCTCACATACCCGTCTGTCTCAGGTCGCCCATAGCCTTGCCGACACATTGGTCACGCCACTCAACGACAGCTTTGTCGACTTCGATCTGCTGGCGCATATTGATACCGACGGTCAAAAAATTCTCGGCCCCTCGGTTTATTCCGAAATGGTCTGGAACGCCCGTCAGCTGCGCGCCCAAGCCGGGCTTCAGCCGATCGACTGGATTGTTGTGCGCAACCGTCTGGGCGCACAAAATATGGTCAACAAACAAAAAATGGGTGATGCGCTGGACAATCTGGCCAAACGTATCGGCTTTCGCACTGCACCGGGTTTTAACGAACGGGTGATCTTTCGCGAACTATTCCCCCGGGGCCTGACCCTGCTGGACCTCAAGGATATCGGCGTCAAAGGGCTGAACATCTCAAACGTCGCCGCCCGTCAGGAACTGCGCGACCTGATAAAGGCTCTGAACCTGCCCGGGGTTGAGGTGGATTTCTGATCTTTCACCTCAGCACATCATGCATCGCGCTTTTGCAGCAATGACATCACCAGACCCGAAGCCGTGATTGCCGCAATGCCAATCCATCCTTGAATTCCAACGCCCTGGCCCCAAAGCATCAGTGCCCAAAGCCCGGCAAATACAAGGAATGAGTATTCGAACACCGCCACATATGCCGGTGTCCCAATGCGGTAGGCCTGCGCCAATAAAGGCATTCCAATGACCGCCGCCACGGATTGGACGATCGCAATCCAGAGAAAGAACTCCGTCAGCGGCATCCAGCCCCAGGTCAGGAAACCGGGCGCATCCGTGACAGGCCAAGCCGTCATCCAGTACAGCGGGACAGCCGCCATTAACCCCAAAGCCGCAAACACACCGATGGCAAGAACCATCGGTGACTCATCCGCGCACCAGTATCGGGTCAGAAGCGCCCCAAGGCCATAACTAAGTCCGGCGACAAGCGGCAAAAGCGACAACACCGTCAGATTGCCCAGATCAAGCTGCAACAACAGCACGACACCAGCAAAGCCACCCAGAATGGCCACGACCTGCCAAATGGTGATCCGGTATCTGAACAGCACCGCTGACAAAACCAGCACCCAGATCGGTGCACTGAACAGGCCTGCGCCCGCCTGGGCGACGGGCAAAACACCCAGTGCGGAAAAATAGATCATCAACCCGGCCGCCATCGCACTGCACCGTAACATCAGTTTCACGGGCCGCTTGGGTCTCAGGCTCTGTTTCATCACCATTGCCATGATGATCAAGGCCGGAATCGCAAAACAAGAGCGCATAACATGAAACTGCCACAGACCATGGCTGCGCGACATTTCAATCACAAGATTGTCCACCAGGCTGATGGTCGCCATTGTCCCCAGCACCATCATTGCAGCGTGGATGTTTCTGGGGGCCTGCATCAGGTCAGATGCCTTCGCTGACACTGGCCGGCCTGCGACGCAACAGCACCACCAGATTGGACACAACCAGCGCGCCGATGACAATCGCTCCGCCCATAAGCGCCCATTTACCCGGGTCTTCACCAATCACCATCCAAACCAGCAATGGCGCCAGAACTGATTCCAGCAGGATTAATAGCGAAACTTCGGCAGAACTGATGTAACGCGGCCCAAGCGTCAGGAAACAGGTTCCGGCCGCAATGAAAACGCCATGACCAAGCAACAGATGCCACTGTGTTGCAACGGGTTCTACCGGTGCGGCGAATGGCAAAAGGATCAGCCCGGCCCCGATATAGGCGATTGGTATTGCCGGAATCATCGAAATCCCCTTGACCTGCCGCACCGCCGTAAGAGCCGCAGCATATGCCGCAGAAATATAAAGGGCGATAAGATCGCCACGCCAGTTTGCAATCCCGCTCTCGCCCGACCCATAGGCGATGATGCCAAGTCCGAACATCACCACAAGCATCGTCAACACCATACGCCGCCTGATGGGTTCGCCCAGAAAAACGCGTCCGAAAACGGCCGCAAAAATCGGCATCGATGCGAAAATGAAAACTACGTTTGCAACGCTGGTCAAGGTGACTGCCAGAACAAACCCCGGCGCCGTCGAGCCGATCAAGAGGATGTAAATTACGCCGGGCCATCCGGTTTTGTGCAACGACCGAAAACCAGCAAATCCTGAGACCAGCAGCAGCGCAACCAGGATCAACACGCCAGAGCTCATTCCACGCCAAAACGCCGTGGTAAGCGGCTCGGCCTGAATCAGCCGTACAAACAAAGAATCCGGCACGATGAACAGCACGCCAAGTGTCGTAAAAATCAAACCTTTAAGATGATCAGTCATGTGCCAAGCTCTCAGGCGAAAACGCACAAAAGTAAAGCGAGAGTTTCGGGCCAAACTTCTCGCAAAGAAATTCTACCGCTGGTCTGACCCTTCCGACCGCTGAATTGCGGCGCCGGAATTGCGCAGGTATCATCCCTGCTATGTTCGACATTCGCTCCCTCTGCTACGGGTTTGTTAATCCTGTTTCTCGTTCGATGTTGGGCCGTACTTTGGCCCCAGTTCTGGGATCATCCGACGGATAATTGAGTGTTTGCAGCAAGATGAATGGATGAACTGGACATGAACCCTGACGTTAATCAAGTTGTCCTTCTCGGTGTAAAGGGTGGACCGGCGATTCGCCCGGGATCGTCTATGCCCACATCAATCCTTGTGCAGATGGCGGGCAAAACCGTTCTGGTCGATGCGGGGCTTGGCTGTGCCTCGGCGATTTGCAAGGCCGGGGACGCTTTGACCGATCTGGACGCGGTGTTAGTTACCCACCTGCATTCCGATCACTATCTGGAGCTTGGGCCTCTCCTCCATACCGCCTGGACAGCCGGACTGAAACGCCCCCTGCCGGTCTATGGACCTTCCGGGTTAGGCGCCTACTGGCAGGGGTTTATGGCGTCGATGGCCTATGACATTGATACCCGCACAGCTGATGAGGGCAGGCCCGATTTTGCCAGCCTCTTCCCGATACATCTTTTGGACGAAGAAACGCGTCTCGGCATCGGCGATATTACAGTTACGGCGCTGCGCAACCATCATCCGCCGGTCGTAGAAAGCTATGCCCTCAGACTGGAGTCCCCTCACCACTCAGTCACCTTATCCGGCGACACCGCCCCGATAGAAGAGATGGTCGCCTTTGCAATAGGCTCTGATCTATTGGTGCACGAGGCGATGCTGACCGACGCAATCCGCACCCTTTGCGACCGCATCGATTATAGCGATGACCGGCTTTACGATCATATCATCAGAAGCCACACACCCGCGCATGAGGCTGCCAAAATTGCCGCACGAGCAGGAGTGCACAGGCTCGCGCTGAACCACCTTGTCCCGTCAGAGGAGCCCGGGATCACCTCTGCGACCTGGCACGCGGCCGTTACGCCCCATTTCGACGGGCACATTCTGATCGGAGAAGACGGGATGGTGATACCGCTCGACGAAGTACCCTAAGGCTACCCCCCGGCCTGCCAAACCCGGATCGCCTCCATCGGCGACAGCAACATAATCACGTTCAACGCCAGCCCGTCACGGATTATCCACATGGTCAGCACTTCAAACCCGATTACCACGGCAAAGCTCACCCAGACCGGCAACCGCCCAGCCAACCAGAACCCGGCAAACATCGCCGCGATGTCAAAGGCCGAATTCAGAACGCTGTCACCGAAGTAATCCAGCGATATCGTCACCTCACGATAACGCTCGATCACGGCATCGGTATTCTCGGCAATCTCCCACGCGCATTCCACCAGCGTTGCAATCACCAGACGCCAGCCTACCACCATCCGCCGGGCTACCAGCCACAATACCGCATAGAAGATAAACCCGTGCAGCAGATGGCTGGGCGTATACCAATCAAACGGCTGTTGCGATCCCTCGCTGGTGCCCACCGTGCCCCAAAGGTCCACGCCACAGTCACACCAGGGCACCCGTCCCATCGACAACAGAATCGCAAGGGTGACCAGCGTGATCAACGCCGTTACAATGTAGGGAAATCGCCTGTCATGTATCATGGCCGGACAAAACCATATCAACCCTAGGCTGTCTATCGTTCAAACCCGGTAAGGAAAAAACCATGACGCCCCTCCACGCCATTATCCTCATCCTTATGTCTCTCGTCTTCCTCGTCTGGGCGTTCGAAATGTTCCGCATGCTGTTCCGCATCTCCCGCCGCGCTGACGAAAAACTTAACGAAACCGGTGGCGGCTATTTCACCTGGGCCGGGCATTCCGTCTCCAGCTATGCCGAGTTTTTCACATCCGACAAAACCCGGCCCCACCGCCGCCGCTTGATTGCGCTCACGATCCTGCTTTTCGCTGTAATCCTCGCACAGGTGTTTTTCCTGCACACGCCCGGCTAACGCCCCGGTCTTTCAATGTTCTGAAAATACTCAAATCCCGCCACCGCAGTTAAGCGGGCGCTCACCTCACGGCTTGATGCACCTCAATCACGTTGCCATCGGGATCATAGAAGTAAACCTGATGCCACCCCGCCACGGCAGAGGTCCCCCAATCGGAATAGGCAATCCCCTTTGCCTCCAGATGCGCCTTGAAGGCCTCTATATCATCGGTCCTGTACGCCACATGCCCGTGCGCAACCGGGTTCACAATATGCCCCGTCCGAAACCCCGCATCGACATCCTTGCGCGCAACATGCAGATGCATATGCCCGTCGCCTAAGAAGGCCACATCGCCATCGTAAACATCCTTGTCCCCGCGCAGCGCAGGCAAATCATCATCTGCTTCCTCCAGCATCAGAACCTCTCGATAGAAACGATCCATCTCTCCCACTTTCTCGGTCGACAGGTTGATGTGATGCAATGTCAGTTTCATGCGTGCTCTCCCGCGTTCTTGGCTGGACCCTCACTCAACAACAGGCTTTACTCCGTGCCAAGCCCTAAGACGAAAGGCACGCCATGCCCGCACCGGAAAACCGCTTCAAATCGGCCCTTGCCAGGGGCGAAATGCAATATGGCTGCTGGGCTGGGTTTGCCGATGCATACGGCATTGAAATTCTGGCCACCGCCGGGTTTGACTGGCTGGTGATCGATGGTGAGCACGCCCCCAATGACCTGCGCTCAATCGTGGCCCAGCTTCAGGTGCTCGACGGCAAACACAGCGCCCCTGTCGTGCGCCTGCCGATGGGTGAGGCGTGGTTGATCAAACAGGTATTGGACGCAGGCGCCCAGACCCTGCTGATCCCTTTGGTGGAAAGCGCAGAGGAGGCCCGCGCATTGGTACGTGCCATGCGATACCCACCCGAAGGGATCCGCGGCTCGGGTGCGGCGCTGGCCCGGGCATCACAGTTTTCCGGCATCCCAGACTATTCGCTAACCGCCAATGGTCAGATGTGTCTTCTGATCCAGGTCGAAACGGTTGCTGGAATTGAAGCACTGGATGACATCCTGGCGGTCGATGGCGTCGATGGCGTCTTTATCGGCCCTTCCGATCTTGCCGCCGATATGGGCTATCTGGGCAAGAAACAGGACGGTCCGGTGCAGGATGTCATTCGCGACGCGATTGCAAAAATAGCAGCGTCAGACAAAGCAGCGGGCATCCTGGCCACCGATCACGAAACCGCCCTGAAATACCGGGAATGGGGCGCACAGTTTCTGGCCGTGGGCATCGACGTCGTGATCTTCGCCAAAGCAGCACGTGAAACCATGGCCCGTTGGCGCGATGGGTGAACGCTGGCTTCTTGCTGATCTGGGCGGAACCAACACACGTGTTGGTCTGGCCGAGGATGGGGTGTTTTTTCCCGAAACCGCAAAGCCGTATCGCAACGCTGAATTCTCCGGTCTCGCGCCGTTGCTGACAGCCTACCTCTCTGCAACCAATCCCGGTCCAGTTACTGCCCTTTGCGCCGGTGTCGCAGGCCCGGTGCGAAACGGCACGGTCCAACTGACCAATCACAGCTGGTTTATAGACTGTACTGATTTGCAAGAGGCCACAGGTGCCACCACCACTCACCTCATGAATGACCTGCAGGCACAGGGATATGCGCTGGATGACATCCCCAATGAAAGCATCACAACCCTGTTCCCCGGCGCCACTGCAGGTCCACAAGCCACGCGCCTCGTCTACGGGTTAGGCACCGGCTGTAATGTCGCCGTCGTGCATCAAATCACGCAGGGTCTGTTGGTGCCACCTGCTGAATCCGGACATTCCACTCTGCCCCATGCAACCGGCCAGCTGGGTGAGCTGCTGGACTATCTGGCCCGGGATCATCATCACCTTCCCCTTGAATGCGCCATTTCCGGTCCCGGGTTGTCCAATATCCACCACTGGCTGACCGGCACCCGGCTACCCGCCCCGGCAATCACATCCGCAGCCGTTGATGGCGACGCAAGGGCCACTGAAACCCTTAGGATGTTTTGCCAGCTTTTCGGCGCCGTCACCGGAAATCTGGCCCTGGCGCATTTACCCATGGGTGGGATCTACCTCATCGGCAGCACCGCACGCGCTGTCGCGCCGTTCTTGTCCGGGATGGGTTTTCTGGATCACTTCACAGCCAAAGGGCCGTACACAGAAATCATGCAGGACATCCCGATACTTCTGATAAAGGATGATATGGCGGCTTTACGTGGCTGTGTGCGCTGCCTGCAACAGATGTTGAAGTAATGCATATTTTAGTATATATCTGAATATATATTATAAAGGACATCGCGATGAAGCGCCTACACGCCAATCAGATCTGCACCATGACCGAGCTGCGCGAGCCTCAAAAAGTGCTTGATCAGGCAGGCGGCAAACCTGTGGCAATCATGAAAAACTCTCAATGCGTAGGCTACCTTGTCCCGGAAGAAGCAACCCTTCAGGGCGAACCGCGCTATGCTACGATGGAAGAGGTTCTCGCAGCCGTGGAAGAAACCCGGGCACAGACTCAACCGGTTCTCGATTTTCTCAAAGATAAATGAGTTTCCTGCTTTTGTCGGCGGATCAGGTCAATGCTTTGCATGATCTGGTTCTCAATCCGGGTGAATTGCCCGGGCGGGCCAGAGATAAATCGCTCGAAGGCGCGCTAGCGCGCGTTGATAACCGCCTGATGTATGGCATGATCAACGACATATTCGACCTCTCAGCGGCCTATGCAGCAGCTGTTGCCACAGGCCATTGCTTCAATGACGCCAATAAACGCACGGCCTACAGGGCAATGATTGTCTGCCTGAAACTCAACAGCGTAGTTATCAACCACGACACCGAAGATGCTGGCAACATGATTATTCGTCTCGCGCAGGGGCTGATTGATGAGGAAGAGATGGCAATGTGGTTACGGGGCAGAACAGGTTAATCCCACCGGGTTACACCCATCATACCCCGTTTCTGTCAGCCACTCACCCGTAGGCCGATTTCGCTTCGATCACCTTCAGATAACTGCTCAGCTTGGTCCATTGATTACCAAATCTTCGCCGAAGTTCCGCATCATTATTGTCAAACGGGCGCGCCAGCAGGCAATCGCCGGGTTTCCAGTCTGCAGGCACCGCAAGGCCCGTGAAATCCGTCGCCTGTAGTGCATTGGCGGAGCGCAGCACTTCCTCGCTCGACCGGCCAATCATACCCGGGTAATCGAACATGATCCTGACCCGCATCGCCGGATCCAGAACAAAACTTTTGCGGATCGTCATGTGATCATCTTCCTTGGGATGGATCAGCGACATTTGCTTGGCCAGAACACCCTCCGGGTCCGCAACAATCGGGAATTCAATCGTCACCCCGAACATCGCCTGAATTTCCTCAACCCAGATGTTGATATCATCAACCTGCCCGACCGAAAGCCCAAGTATAGCGATGCGCGACTCTTCGAAATCATCGGCCATCTCTGCAAGCGAGGCGAGCTCGGTCGTGCAGATCGGCGTAAAGGGTGCCGGGAGGCTAAAGAAGTAAACCCACCGCCCCTCGGCCCAGTTGTGAAACTGGATCAGGCCGTTTGTTGTTTCGGCACTGATATTAGGAAAGATGTCCCCGATCTGCGGCGCCCAGTGTCTGTTTGATTTGTATCCCGACGGAACCTCGATCCAGGTATCCTGCGGGGAGTCATATTTTAGTACATTGCTCAATTTGTTTGCCCCTTGAATGCGTGGGGCATCAAATCGTTACCGCGAGACCCCACCGTAACAATTACAACCTTAGGCAGATAAAATGGCCAAAATATGGCGGGTTGCCTGATGCTCCAATTGTTTTTTGACAACCCTCTGACCTGACAGGCAAACTTCTCTGCCGCCTCCACTTTCCCCAACTGCATCGCTCTGCCATAATGCGTCTAATCAATACAAAAAGAGCAGCAGACAATGGACGACGACCTCCTGACCGCCACGCCGGACACCACAGACTATAATGCCGACAGCATCGAGGTGCTAGAAGGGCTGGAGCCTGTGCGCAAACGCCCCGGCATGTATATCGGCGGCACGGATGAGCGGGCGCTGCATCACCTCGTGGCCGAAGTGCTCGACAATTCGATGGACGAGGCCGTCGCCGGTCACGCCACCCGGATCGAGGTTGAGCTGCACGACGATTATGCCATGACCATCCGCGACAACGGCCGCGGCATCCCGATCGACCCGCACCCCAAATTCCCCGACAAATCTGCACTTGAGGTGATCCTCTGCACCCTGCACGCTGGCGGCAAATTCTCCGGCAAGGCGTATCAGACCTCGGGCGGTCTGCACGGGGTCGGCGCCTCGGTGGTCAACGCCCTCTCCGACAGCATGGTGGTTCAGGTCGCCCGCGACCGCAAACTCTACGAACAACGCTTTTCCCGCGGCCTGCCGCTTGGTCCGATCAGGGAAATCGGCGCCGCCCCCAACCGCCGCGGCACCACAGTTACCTTTCACGCCGATGAAACCATCTTCGGCCACCACCGCTTCAAACCCGCACGCCTGTTCAAATCCATCCGGTCCAAGGCCTATCTCTTCTCCGGCGTCGAAATCCGCTGGAAATCCGCCATCGCCGATGGCGACACGCCACAAGAGGCCACATTCCACTTCCCCGGTGGCCTGTCGGATTACCTCAGGGAATCGATGAATGGCTCCTCCACCTATGCCGAACAACCCTTCGCCGGGACCGTCGATTTTCAGGAACGGTTCCAGACCGTGGGCAAGGTCGAATGGGCGATCAACTGGACGCCCTCGCGCGACGGGTTCCTGCAATCCTACTGTAACACTGTCCCCACGCCTGAGGGCGGCACCCATGTCGCGGGGTTCTGGGCGGCGATCCTCAAAGGGATCAAGGCCTATGGCGAGCTGGTTAACAACCGCAAAGCGGCGCAGATCACCCGCGAGGACCTGATCACCGGCGGCTGTGCGCTGGTCTCGTGTTTCATCCGTGAACCTGAGTTTGTCGGCCAGACCAAGGACCGGCTGGCCACGACCGAGGCGCAGCGCCTCGTTGAAAACGCCGTGCGCGACCATTTCGACAACTGGCTCGCGAATGACACCAAATCTGCCGGGGCCATCCTCGATTTCCTCGTGCTGCGGTCCGAAGAACGGCTGCGCCGCCGTCAGGAAAAAGAAACCCAGCGTAAATCAGCCACCAAGAAACTGCGCCTGCCCGGCAAGCTGGTCGATTGCTCGTCTAACGTCCGCGACGGAACAGAGCTTTTCATCGTCGAAGGCGACAGCGCGGGCGGCTCTGCCAAAATGGCCCGCAACCGGGTCAATCAGGCGCTCCTGCCGCTGCGCGGTAAAATCCTCAATGTGCTCGGCGCGGCCTCGTCCAAGCTTGGCACAAACGCCGAAATCAGCGATCTGACACAGGCGCTCGGCGTGGGGCTCGGCACCCGGTTCAACCTCGACGATCTGCGCTATGACAAGATCATCATCATGACCGACGCCGATGTCGACGGCGCCCATATCGCCGCCCTGCTGATGACGTTCTTTTTCACCCAGATGCGGCCGATGATTGACGCAGGCCACCTCTACCTCGCCTGCCCGCCGCTCTACCGGCTGACCCAAGGCTCAAAACGGGTCTATTGCCTTGATGAGGCAGAGCGTGATGGCTGGCTTGAAAAAGGCCTCGGCGGCAAAGGCAAGATCGACGTCTCCCGGTTCAAGGGGCTGGGGGAAATGGACGCCAAGGACCTCAAAGACACCACCATGAACCCCGCCACCCGCAAACTGATCCGCGTGACCATAGACGAGGATGAACCGGGCGAAACCGGCGATCTGGTCGAGCGCCTGATGGGCAAAAAACCCGAACTGCGGTTCCAGTATATTCAGGAGAATGCACGGTTCGTGGAGGAGTTGGATGTTTGAATCGTCACAAATTCTTACGTAAGAGATAAGCCATGATTGACATCAAGTCTCTCCCAAAAGTTCCATCGGAAGCTCTGTTACAACTAGTTTCCAAAGCTCTCGAAATCGTTCCAGCTACGGGCGGAAACCTGAATGATCTAAGGGCAAAGGAAAAACTCAAGTACGACGAATTGGTGGTTACTCTGTCTATCGCCCGGAAAGTGGCTCTAAGACTAGAAGACGAAACAGTTCGTGGAATATCACTTGAGAACCTTGAGATTAACGAAAACCTGGGTTTCATCGGTGTCAGAGCCAAGTTCCAATCCGTTATTGAAGGAATAGCCACACTTGAGATTGATAGTCACTTCATTGACGAAGCCCTTGTGGAGGAGTTCGACAAAGCATCAATTCCCTCAGAAGCCAGGGAAGAAATCAGATCATACTTGCAGAAAGCAAAAAACCTGGCAGCGTCTGCAGGTTTTTTGACCGATCCAGTACGTAGAAGTTTTCTGCACAAAGTAAGTTTGGCAGAGAATGAATTGTTTAAAGAACATGTTGGTTTTCAAGCGTTTTTGGCAGCTGCCTATGAAGCAGGCCGCCTATTGCGAGTAATCGGCAATGATGCAAAACCGCTCGCAGAAGCTGTCGAAAAAGCTAGAACAAAAACTGAGCGGCACGTTCATGGCTACGAACAGATCGCCGCAGAAGAAAAACCAAAAAGCCTGCCAAAACCTGGTGAGTAGGATTCATGCTCGAACGCACCATTTCGCACCGCCCCAAGGGCGAATTGGCTTGGCCCGCCCACCAAACTCCGTAGGGCTGGGTTCACCCCGCCACTCCACGATCTAAATCCCTGCACCATTGTCGGTGGGATAAATCCCACCCTACATCCCGCTCTGCCACGCGCGGAATCAAGGCGCGCTTTGCGCGCCGCCGCGTGATCGCCCGCTGACCGACAGGTGATTGCTTGCAATCGCCGAGAGGGTGACCGCCCCCCGGGCTGGCAATTGGCCAACGCAAGCGTCCCGCTCTGATCTCTTTCGGATATGACCACGATAAAATGCCCTGCTCAAATCGTGGTCGCCACCCCGCGGTCTGGCTTGGGCCGGGTCACATCCATTCGCTTCACAAAAATGCCGGGGTGAACCCCGGCCTACGGAAACACCTACCCGTCTTTGAAACATCACAAAGCGAAATGGCCTGACCCTTACCTTAGGACGGGGTTTCACCCCGCCACGGCCAGATCTAACTCATGCGCAATCGTTGGTGGGTTGCCAACCAGCGCTCCCCCACCCCGCAGACAACCACGCAACGTGATTCACAAGCACGTCTGAATGTGCTAGGCAGGTCGAAAAAGCAGTAAAAAACATACAGGCACCCCTATGCTAGACAGATTGACAGTCGACACCCTCGCCACGTCCGAGGACATCTCGGAAATGAATTTCTCGGATGCCGCTCTCTCGCACAAAGCGGTCATGTTGCTGGGCTTCCAGCGCACCAAACATATCTCCCGCAAATCACGGCTGTCCTGGATGGACGGTGATCCCGGACCGCTTAACGCCGAAGCCGCCGCCCGACGGCGCAATATCTTCGATGGTGCCCTGCTTGATATCTATCAGGAATATCTTCCGCTGCGCGATCACTTGCGTGCGTATCAAATCCGCCCCAATACCATAGTTGACATAGGCTGCGGTCAGGCATTGAACGATCTTTTCCTGCATCGCGATTACAACCCGCATTTCACTCTGGTGGATATCGAAGAAACACCTAATCAATATCACTCCTGGGCGAACGAGGGCAGCGGTTATGCCAGCCTCGCCAGCGCGACTGCCATGCTGCGCGACAATGGAGTAGATGATGTAAACACAGTCGCGATCAACCCCAGAAAGGAACCTGAACGCCTCAACAATCTTAAAGCAGATCTTGTGACCAGCCTGTATTCCTGTGGATTTCACTACCCGATTGACGAGTATGTACCTCTCTTTCTCCGCACACTTGAAAATGGCGGGGCGGTCTGTCTCGATCTGCGCAACAACTATGTCAAAAACTATCCTGACAGTGCTGGGCAATTGCTTGATGCAGGTGAGGTGACAGTGCTTTACGAAGAAATGAAAGCGAAACGCATTATTGTAAGAAAATAGCCCGGCTTCGCGCAATTGCGAGAAATTGCATCTGTCTTTTTACTTCGCAAGCGCTGTTTGGCAACACACAGCCACCGCGTCGCCCAACACCTGTCTTGACTCCCCACCCCCGACCTGAGACCTAATGATATGGGGGCCACACGCAGGGGATGAACCGTTGAGCGACAACACCAAAAAACCAACCGCTATCCGGATCAGATCCGCCGCCAAATTCCTCCCCTTTCTTGCCGCCGGTGTTCTGGCCGCCTGTGGCCCACCTCCCGGCCCGTCTGTCCCCTATCAACCGGGCAAAAACCTCTCTGCCGCCCGGACCGCTGTGCAATCCTGCGTTCCCGCCGCGACCAAAACCGGCAACGGCACCATCATCGGCAGCTATGCCGCCAGCGCCGTTCTGGGCGGTGTGGTGGTCGGGCCGATCATTGTCGCCACCAAGCACAACAAGATCCGCACAAATGCCGAAGCGCGCGGCGCTGACAAATGCCTCGCCAAGCAGGGATTTGTCCGCCGCGATCTGACCGTTGATGAGATGCGCGCGCTGAATTCGCATGATCAATATGTGCGCGAGGCGTTGCTGGATCATCTGATCGGCGGCGGCACTCTGGACACATTTTACAAGAGCTAAAACCGCCCGTTATTGCCGGCTGGTCGTGTTTTTCGCTGCACTGCAGCGGTGTACAGGGGGTGCACGGGTTGTGTACGGATATCACCCCCCTTTTTTGAAGAACCCTCTCGCAGCTGCGGCAATCCCCCGCGCGGCGCATACCTCATTTGTAAATAGGGCGTGTTTTGGGTGAATATTGTGTTTCAACATTTAGCCAAAACGCTTTAACCTTTCCGTATGCGTGTTTTGGTCTTCCTGTCTTTATTGTTTCTCACTTCCTGTGGCAGGCCCCTGACGGTCGCGGAAAAATCCTTTGCAAATCAAATGCATGGCTCCAGTATCGATGTGTCCCGCATCCGTCTGGTCAATGGCGCCCTGATCGGAAAAGTCACCTATGCGCGGCAGAAAAGACCCCGTGTCGCCTGTCGCGAGCGCATCTTCCCTGAACCCACATCTGACCTCGTCACCGTAGGCCCCGCCGCCTTTGTCCTGCATGATAAAGTGTTCTTTGCAAAAGAGTGGTATGAGGTTGATTTCCTTCCACAATTTCCCAAACGGATGAGCCTGATTCACGCCATGTTATTCGCCCATGAGATCACCCACGTCTGGCAATGGCAGAACCGCGACAGGACCGGCTACACTCCGCTGCGCGCCGCCAATGAACATGGCGGCGGGCGTGATCCCTATCTTTTTGATATCAATACAAAAACCCGGTATCTCGATTACGCTTACGAACAACAGGCCAGCATCGTCGAGGAATACGTCTGCTGCGCTGCTTTGGACCCAAATGCCCCCCGCACCAAACGGCTTGAATCCATGCTGAAAGAGGCAATGCCGCTCAGCCGCCTGAGCGTTCCCAAAGATGTAATCCTACCTTGGGACGGCGCCGAAACCCGTGGAATTTGTCGCTAAACCCTTAATAAGGCTCAGCTTCACAAGGTTTCCCCTGTACGCATTCCACCACGGCCTTTAGCGTTTTTTCCGTCGGATTCGCAAACCCGAACCCGCCACATGGATTGACCGACAGGATATACCCTGTGGCGGTCTTTTCCAGAAATGCAAGGTACTCGACACCCGTCGCCGCACTGCCACACCAGGGACCGTAACACTGTGCATTCAATGTGATTTTTCGGTCAAACTTTGCTTTGAATCCCTTCAATGTCAGGGATTTACCTGTGATACGCGCGGGAATATCTGTGTTTTCCGGGGTCGCTTCCTGATGCTCCCAATCGGTCTGCGGCAGCTTTGCCTCGTCAAAGACCAATTTGCCATGAACCACCATATAGGCCTCTTCCGCTTCCGACGCGTGCTGGAAGGTCCGGATCGGATCCGAAAGCACGCAGCTTAGCGCCAGTGCCGGTTGCGCTGCGAATAACATCATGACACCAAAATAGGCCTTCGAAATCAATCTCATAACATCTCTCCAAATTCTTCCAGAACGCGCGCATAGACCTCGCGTTTGAATGGAACAATATTTGCCACCAACTGATCCGCAGGCAGCCAACGCCACTCAGAAAACTCCGGATGTTTGGTGGCAATGTTCACATCGTCGTCTTTCCCCTGAAACCGCAAAAGGAACCACTTTTGCTCTTGCCCGCGAAACCGTCCCTTCCAGATCCGCGGCACAATTTCATGCGGCAATTCATAGGGGATCCAATCGGCGCTTTCCGCTTCTACCCGTACCAAGTGCCCGGCCACTCCGGTCTCTTCCCAAAGCTCTCGTAACGCCGCTGTCCGGGGCTCTTCCCCCGGGTCCACACCACCCTGCGGCATTTGCCAGGCAGGCACATCGCTGTCGATGCGCTGGCCCACAAAAACATCGCCATCACGATTGACCAACATCACACCGACACAAGGCCGATAGGGCAGCCTCTCAATCTCTTCCGGTGTCATACCTGCCCTCCTGATACCTGGCAAACATGCGCAGCTTCGGCTCAGAGTTCAACCCTTACGCGGCCAGACCGCGCCCTTTTAGCAAGGCCTCAACCCCCGGCAAACGGCCTCTGAATGCAAGATACAACTCTTCGGCATCACGTGACCCACCGGTCGATAAAATGTTATTTTCCAGGGCCTTGGCCCGGTCTTCATCAAAGGCTCCATCAGCCTCTTCGAAGGCAGAGAATGCATCTGCATCCATCACCTCGGACCACATGTAACTATAATAACCACTGGAATATCCATCGCCCGCAAATACATGAGCAAAATGCGGGCTGGCATGACGCATGGTGATCGCATTGGGAAGACCAAGTTCTTTCAATATCTCAGCCTGCCGCTCCATCACGTCATCCGGCACGGCCCCCTCGTGAAATGCCAGATCAACCAGGGCCGATGCGACATATTCCACCGTTTGGAATCCCATGTCGAATGTTGCAGCGCCCAGAACCTTTTCCAGCATTTCCGTGGGCATCGGCTCTCCGGTGTTCGCATGTGTTGCAAACTCCGCCAGCACCTCGGGCACCTCCAGCCAATGTTCAAACAACTGGCTGGGCAGTTCAACAAAGTCCCTTGCAACATTGGTGCCTGAAACGGATTCATATGTCACATCTGACAGCATCTGATGCAGCGCGTGGCCAAACTCATGAAACACTGTGCGGGCGTCATCGTAACTCAGCAATGCAGGTGTTGCCTTGGCAAAATTGCAGACGTTGATCACAACCGGCCCCTGCACCTTTGGAAACTTTGCCTGCCCACGCATGGCACTGCACCACGCCCCTGACCGCTTGGACGGTCGCGCGAAATAATCGCCAATGAAAATCGCAATATGCTCGCCACCGCGTGTCACTTCCCAAGCCCGGCAATCGGCATGGTAAAGCGGCACATCAATTGACTCAAACTCTAACCCGAACAGGCGGTTCGCACAGGCAAACCCGGCCTCGATCATCCGGTCCAACTGCAGAAAAGGTTTCAGCTCAGCCTCATCCAGATCATGCTCTGCCTTGCGCCGCTTTTCCGCATAGTATCGCCAGTCCCAAGGCTCCAGCGTGCCGTTTACGCCATCCGCATGCATCATCGTTGCCAAAATATCCGCGTCCGCATTGGCCCGTGCCTTGGCAGGCTCCCAAACCTTCATCAGTAGCTCGCGCACTGCTTCGGGTGTTTTGGCCATCTCGGTTTCCAGCTTGAAATCGGCAAAGCTTTCATACCCCAACAATTGTGCCCGCTCTTTCCGTAACGCCAGCGTTTCCCTTGCGATGTCGCGGTTGTCAGTGTCACCCCCGTTAGCGCCGCGTGAAACCCATGCGGCAAAGGCGCTCTCTCGCAAATCGCGGCGGGGAGAGAACTGCAAAAAAGGCACAATCAAAGACCGTGACAGAGTAATAGCTGGCCCATCCAATTTGAGTTCCCGCCCGGCCTCATGTGCGGCATCCACGACAAACCCTGGCAATCCCTCCAGATCAGAGTCTTCCAGCGCCATATGCCAACCGGCCTCGTCGGCCAGAAGGATTTGCATAAACGCTGTGCCCAATTCCGCCAGTCTTGACATGATGGCGCGCATCCGGGTCTCTTCCTTTCCGGTCAGCGCCGCACCGGCCCGCCGGAACGCGCGATGTGTCAGCATCAAAACCCGCGACTGTTCGTCTGTCAGGTCCAGGGTCTTATGCTTGTCCCAAAGTGCACAAATGCGCGCGAACAGCGCCTTGTTGCCGTAAACCTCCGAGGCGTGCGCAGCCAGTTTCGGGCCGAATTCCCGTTGCAGTTCCTGCCTTTTGGGATTGCTGTCCGCCCCTGCCACCGTGAAGAACGCCGCCAGCACCTTGTCCAGCGCCTTACCTTCGGTTTCCAGCGCCTCGACCGTGTTGACAAATGTCGGTGGATCGGGGTTTTCGGCGATCTTTGCAATATCCTCTTTCGCCTGCACCAGCGCCGTCTCAAAGGCGGGTGCAAAATGTTCATCTTTGATCAAATCAAAGGGGGCCATCTCAAATCGAGTGTCCCAACTGGTCAAAAGCGGATTAGTCATGCGCATATCTCCTTTGGGGCCAAGCTAGTGCGAAAACAAACGAGGTAAAATAGCTTATCAATTCTAGGGCACGTTGATGGCGCAACGGGCTTACCCCGCTCGGACAAGAAAACCGAAACAGGCTTGCCAAGCCCCTGCAAATTTGCCCAACTCAGCACCGGCTTACCAAGGGATAGGACATGACTAAAACCAACCAACCAATGGGCCCGCAAACGACCGCCATTCATGCAGGCGAAGGCCCCGATCCTACGACAGGAGCTTCGGCCCCGGCGCTGCACATGTCCTCGACTTTTGTTGTGGAAGAGGCCGCAGGTTTTTCCGCCCATGATCTCGATGACAACAGCGGCTTTCTTTATTCCCGCTGGGGCAATCCCACTGTGGCAATGCTTGAACAAAAAATCGCCGCTGTCGAAGGGGCCGAGGCTTGCCTTTGTCTGGCCAGCGGTATGGCCGCAGCATCGGCTATGTTCTTTACGTTTCTGTCGGCAGGTGATCACGCAATTGTTTCGGATGTGTCTTACGCAGGCGTGGCCGAACTGGCCCGCGAAACCCTGCCACGCATGGGTATCGAAGTCAGCTATGTCGACATGTCCGACCCGGCAAATCTTGCCGCAGCCCTTCGCGACAATACCAAGCTTGTGCATTGCGAGACGCCGGTGAACCCGATCTGCCGCCTGACAGATCTGGTAGCGGTGGCGAAGCTCGCCCATGACGCTGGTGCATTGCTAAGCTGTGATGCAACCTTTGCCTCGCCCTTGGGGCAGGATTGCGTGGCTCTTGGCGTCGACCTGATCATGCATTCGATCACCAAATACATCGGCGGTCACGGCGATGCCGTGGGCGGCGCGATCTGTGGGCGCCGGGATCTGATCGGTCAACTCCGCGCCGAAGCGGCCATTCATCATGGCGGCGTTCTTTCCCCTTTCAATGCATGGCTCATAGCGCGCGGCCTTTCACTGTTGCCACTCCGCATGCGCGCCCATTACGAGGGTGCGATGGCCGTTGCGAGATGGCTCGAAGATCAGCCTTCGGTCACCAAGGTGATCTATCCCGGCCTGCCTTCGCATCCGCAGTATGAACTGTCGCAGCGCCAGATGACTAATCCCGGCGGCATGATCGCGTTTCAGGTGGGCAGCGCCGAACAAGGCACTGCATTGACCACACGTATGGCCGCAGAGCTGGAAGTGATTCATCATGCGGTCTCGCTCGGTCATCACCGGTCTTTGATCTTCTGGATGGGCACAGATGGATTAATGGAAACCTCCTTTCACCTCGAAGGCCAACAGCTTGAAAGCTACCGCGCCTATGCCGGAGACGGAGTATTTCGCTTTTCGGTCGGGCTGGAGGATGCGGATGACCTGATCGCAGATCTGGCAAGGGTGCTCTGACACCTTTGAAAGCAAAGAAAAATTCATAGCTTTGCCAAAGGTTGTTTCATCATGCAGAGATACACCTGATCTTAATGTACCTTGGGCGTCGAATCGTTTTATGCTAAAACACACGTCACAGAATTTTTGACGATAACAAACCAGAATCTGAAAATTCTTCTGTTCATTTTCGGCAACAATCTGACGTTATAGCGATGGTTGTCCATCATTGGACGCCAATAACCACCTTCAGAGCGATTTTTGTATTCAGGTCAGCCCCTTAGACATTAACCTGCATTAAATTGGTTGTTTGGGGGTTGCCCTGATCGCGCGAAATCTGCTCCGCGCTGACAGGATTAGAGGCACAACATCACGTTTGATTTGCGGTCTCTACTAACCCCAATTGTTCTGCAGTATCGCACGCGATCGCCAATCCTGGCCGATCCGTTGTATCGCGACATATGTTACGGACCAACCTTTCGCTGTCGGATTTGCCCCACCCAAAGGGCATGGTCGGACTGCCAACAGGAAAGAGGGTTACGTGCCGAATTTTATCTTTGACTGGCTTGGGATATTTGGCGGCGGAAGTTCGCCTTCCAATACATCATTTGGCCCTGTGGACATCAAATTCTCAACCTCAGCTGCAGCAGGCGGTGCTCCGACAAGCCAATCAGTCGCAGTAGACGGAACAAACACCCTCGGCAACACAACCGGATTTCTTGAGCTGCAGATCGACGCAGCGACGGCAGGTCAAGGCATCGTTCAAACGATCGAATTTGACACGCCCTTTCCCAATACCGGCGTCACGAATGTGTCATTCGACATTCTGGATGTTGATCAGGACACGTTTGACGATCAGGTCCGGATCATAGCCTATGATCCGGCGGGAAATGTCCTGCCATCAAACGTGGTTACTCTGACTGCACCCCCAACCGTCGCCATCAGCGGTGACTCGGCCAACGGAAATGCTACGGCCGCACCCTCTGATCTGAGCGGCAATGTCAGCGTGTCCATTGCCGCCGAAATTGGAAAGATCGATATCATCTTTACCGCCGGGCCCGATGTGATCGGTGACCCAACGTCTCAGGAAATCGGTATTGGCCCGATCAGCTATTCCAGCAATGCAATCTTTGATGACAGGCCGGATGAGACGCCTGCACCTGCGGATGCCGCCGATGACGGGATGATCACCGGCACGGCAGAGGATGACATCATCTTTGGCGGCACCATTGCCGATGGTGGGTTCATCTCCGGGTCCAATACCGGGGCCGACAATGATGCCACAACACCAAATGACACCATCACCGGTGAGGGCGGCAATGACACCATTTTTGCCGGGGCTGGGGACGACTCCGTTCTGGGCGGTATGGGCAATGATTCCATTCACGGCGGAACCGGCAACAACATCCTGAACGGGGATGGCGGCGAAGATACCATCTTTGGCGGTGATATGGCGGATATCATCGACGGCGGTGACGAACGCGACTTTATCTTTAGCGGTGCCGGTGCGGATGAGATCCGCGCAGGCGGTGGCAACGACATGGTCACCGAATCTGCGGCGGATGTTGCAGGCAACATCCTGATTGACGGCGGCACAGGTTCGGATCAGTTCGAAATCGCTCCGGGTGGGGTCAGCTCTGCCTCTCTTACCGGTGTCACGTTTCAGAACTTTGAGTTTCTGAGCATTGATCGTGACACAACGAATTTCACCGTCGAATTGCTGGCGTCACAGGCGGATGATCTGAACGCGGTTTTTCTGAGCGGATTTGAAACCAATACCCGCACCATCGATATATCGATGGGTGATCAGACCACGCTTGATCTGTTCGGGCTGGGCGTAAGCAACTTTCGCGCCGGTGATGCGTTCAGGGTGTTCGGTGACGGCGATGCAGAAACCATATCCGGTACATTCGTTGCTGATTCGATCTCCGGCGCTGGCGGCGATGACAGCCTGACCGGCCATGGCGGCAGCGATACGATCCTTGGCGGCGGCGGAAATGACACCCTGAACGGTGGGTTCGGTGCGGATCTTCTCGACGGCGGAACAGAGAATGATGAGATCAACGGCGATGAGGGTGACGATACGATCATCGCGTCAATTGGCGATGACACCATAGATGGCGGCGCGGATACGGACACATATAATTCTGGCAATGCGACGCAGACGCGGCTTGATGTGAATCGTGCTGAGGACGCTCAGGCAAGGCTGAATTTCCTTACCGGTACGTTGACCTTTGACACCATTACCGGTGTTGAGAGATTTTCAGCGGGAGAACGATTGGGGGCAAACGACCAGTTTTTCACATCCTCCCGCATTGCGGCGGAAGATGTCGGAACGCAGGTACAGGGTATTTCTGACACTGCGGTTGGTGAGTTCACCCCTCTTGGCGGTACCGCAATAGCATTCGGGCCAGGCGAGACCTATCAGATTTCCAACATTCTGGAAGGGACATCGCCGGGTGGCGGCGCCGCGGTGATTGGCCCGGTTGGTTCTTACCGGATTACGTCCGGGGATGAGAACGGCCAGATTGGCAACATTGCTTACGAAAATTTCGAAGAAATCAGGTTCACTGTTGAGGCATCTCAGCCCGGCGTTGTCGACGGTCGCGAGACTGGTGAGAACATGGGGGTTGGTTACTTCGATCCACAGGGTGACCAAATCACCACCGGCGACGACAGTATTCTTGGTAACGGCGGCAACGATACGATTGATGGGAGAAGTGGGAACGATACGATCGATGGTGGCGATGGTAACGACACGGTCAATGGCAGCGAAGGGGATGACACGTTCATTGCCTCAGCCGGTGACAATGTAATTGATGGTGGCGCGGATAAAGACACCTATGACGGCAGCGGAATTGAACGGACGCTGGTTATCACAAGCGACGACGGAAATGGCCGCGTTTTCACATCTTTTGCAACGGGCCCTACAGGCGATGATACGGTCTCGGGCATCGAACATTTTATTGCCCCTGAATCAGCGAGTTCAGACGATTCAATTGCGCTAACCACCGTTATTCCAGCTACCGCGATCAGCACATCAATTCAGGGACTTTCTGATGCCGCTGCCGGGGCATTCTTGTCTGAAAGCGGTGTGCCGACATCATTCGGCCCCACGCAAACCTACCAGCTTTCGCATATCCTGAGCGGCACATCGCCGGACGGTGCCTCTCCGGCGGTTGGCCCGGTCGGCTTTTACCGGGTGTCCTCAGGCGAAGAAAGCGGTCAGATCGGCAATATAAGTTTCGAGAATTTCGAAACGATTGAATTCGAAGTCGAAGACCTAACCGATGGTGTTGTCGACGGTCTTGATACTGACGAGCTGATGGAGTCGGGCTATACCGACGCGCAGGGCGATCAGATCACCGCAGGTGCCGACAGCGTCCTCGGCAATGGTGGCAACGACACGATTGACGGCGACGGCGGCAACGACACAATTGAAGGCGGTGCCGGCAACGATCTGGTGGATGGCGGTGCCGGTAGTGACGATCTTGATGGTGGTATAGGGGATGACACGATCATCGGGTCGACAGGTGGCGATGCGATTGACGGCGGTGCGGATACCGACACCTATGATGGCAGCGCCATTGCCACGATGCGACTATCGGTGAACAACGACGGAGATGGTGGGCTCTCTAAATTATTCAGCTCCGGCGCGCCAGGCAACGACAGCATTTCAAGCGTGGAAACTTATATCGCGGGTGAGGACTCAAGCGAAAGTGATCGAATTGCCCTAAGCGACGCGATTGACCAGGCGGATGTCGCGACGGCAATCCAAGGGTTGGATGATACCGCTGCGGGGGTTTTTGTATCTGGTGACACAGGGACAGCCTTCGGGCCTGCCGAGGATTATGATCTTTCCGATATTCTGGCAGGCACGTCGCCGGACGGAATCTTACCCGCAATTGGCCCCGTCGGCAGATATAACGTGACTGCGGGCGACGAAAGCGGCCAGATCGGCAACATTTCATTTGAAAACTTTGAAAACATCGTCTTCTCGGTCAGAGCATCGCCAGATGGTGTTGTGAACGGTCTTGATGCCACTGAGACGATGGCTTTGGGATACACCGATGCCCAGGGCGATCAGATCACGACCGGCGCGGACAGCATCCTTGGCAATGGCGGCAATGATATAATAGACGGCGCAGGCGGCGCTGATACTGTGTCTGGGGGTGGCGGGAATGACCGACTGTTCCTGAGGGTGAGCGAGGCCGCAGATCTGGCAGAATTTGATGGTGGCGCAGATGACGATGCGATCTCCATCCGGGTTGATGTGCCGACCGGTGTCGTGGATCTGACCGGCGCAAATATCTCTAATGTTGAATCACTGGCTATTCAGACGAACTTTACCAGCGATCTGACCATCGAACTAACCGCCGCGCAGGCAAACGCCAATTTCACCTCCTACACTTCGGCGCTGCATCAGACGTCCGGGGCATCGGATGCAACGCCTTTTAGCCACACCTACGCCTTTGAAATGGGGGGTGAGACCACACTGGATCTGTCGGGAGTCACATTTGGTGGCTTTATCAATCCCGGCGACAAGACGGTGATCACCGGAGACGCAGACAATGAAACCATTATCGGCGGATCACTGCCCGACGTCATTGATGGCGGCGGCGGCAATGACAACCTGAGCGGAGGCCCGGGCAACGACACAATTGTCGCCTCCACAGGTAGCGACACAATTGATGGCGGCGCGGATTCCAACACGTATGATTCAGGCAGTTTTTCCAGTGTTACGGTGAGTGCGAGAGCCGACGAGTCTGGCCGGGTCAGCAAGTTTTCAGGTACCAGTTTCGTCGCGAGTGACACGTTGACAAGTATCCAAAATTACGTTGCTGGTGAGGATGCGTCAGAAGATGATGCCATCGGCCTTCCTACTATCCTGGCGGACGAAGTAGGAACGTCAGTTCAGGGGCTCTCTGACGATGCTGTCGGAATATTTGGACCGCCCGGCGCGCCCTCAATCCGATTTGGCCCAACCGAGACCTATCAACTTTCTCATATACTTACCGGTTCATCCCCTGACGGAGTTTTGCCCGCAATTGGCCCCGTCGGCCAAATCTCGGTGACCGCGGGTGACGAAAGCGGTCAGGTCGGTGGCATATCCTTTGAGAATTTCGAGCTTATAGAGTTCAGTGTCAGTCCGGAAACAAACGGCACTGTTGACGGGAATAGTACCAGTGAACTGATGGAACCCGGCTTTACCGACGCGCAGGGTGATCAGATCACCGCTGGTGCCGACAGTATTCTTGGCAATGGTGGCAACGACACAATTGATGGCGGGGATGGCGCCGACACGGTGGATGGCGGGGCCGGAGCCGACTCCATCGACGGTGGTTCTGGCGCGGACATTCTGGACGGCGGAACAGAGAGTGATGAGATCAACGGGGATGAGGGGGACGATACGATCATTGCCTCATCAGGCAACGACACAATTGATGGCGGCGCGGATTCCAACACCTATGACACAAGCGGTTTGTCCAGTGTCACGGTGAGCACGAGAGTCGGCGAGGCTGGCGTGGTCAGCAAGTTTTCGGGCACCAATTCCATCGGGAGTGACAGTTTAACAAGTATCCAGAACTACGTTGCCGGTGAGGATGCGTCAGAGGATGATGCCATCGGCTTTCGTCCTGTCCTGGCGGATGAAGTAGGAACGTCGATTCAGGGTCTTTCTGACGACGCCGTCGGATCATTTGGACCACCCGCTACGCCACCAACCGCATTTGGCCCTACAGAGGCCTATCAACTTTCTCATATACTTTCTGGCACCTCACCGGGCGGGGTTTTGCCCGCAATTGGACCCGTCGGCTTTTACTCCGTGACCGCGGGCGACGAAAGCGGTCAGATCGGCGGCATATCCTTTGAGAATTTCGAACTTATTGAGTTCTCAGTGGCGGCACCGATGAACAGCGACCCCGATGCGATGGATGACACGGCCGATATCAGCGAGGACGCGGTCGCGACCGCCATAGATGTGTTGGACAATGACGCCGATCCAAACCCCGCTGATACGCTTTCCATCCAGAGCTTTGATACCACTGGTACAGCTGGCGGTACGGTCACGCTCCACGACAACGGAACGCCGGGTGATCCGACCGACGACCTTCTGAACTACGATCCCAACGGCCAGTTCGAAAGCCTTGGCGAAGGTGACACTGCGACGGATATGTTCAGTTACACCGTTACAGACAGCAATGGAGGCACGGGCACGGCCACTGTCACCGTTACGATCATGGGCGAGAATGACGCACCCGTTGCCTCCGATGTCAGCATCAGCGTTGGCGAAGACAATATGAGCACCAACATCATACCGATCATTGGCAGCGCTGCCAACGATCCCGACCTGACGGACACGCTCGAAGTGCCGGATGTCATAAAACCCGACACGATAGGTTTTGCGACCACCAGTGGTGTCACGGACGTTAGCTACAATGCCAATGGCCAGTTCGAATACCTGGCGGACGGCGAAACGGCCGCAGATTCTTTCATGTACATCGTGACTGATGATTTTGGGGGACGTGAGACGGCGACCGTGAACGTCACGATCACCGGTGTCAATGACGACCCCGATGCGATGGATGACAGCGCCACGGTGGGGGAAAATGACCCGACCCCGACCACCATCGACCTGACCGGTAACGATGCAGACCCGGACGCAACCGATGACCTTGAAATCCTGAGCATCGACACCACCGGCACGCTCGGCATTGTGACGCTGAACCCGGACAATGATACGGTGGAGTACAATCCGGACTTTCGGTTCGATGACGTGGGTGCGGCTGAAACTGCCACTGATACCTTCACCTACACCGTCACTGATGGCGCGGGCGGGCAGGACACCGCGACCGTCACCGTTACAGTCAACGGTGCCAATGACGAACCCTTTGCCATGGATGACGTCGCGACGGTGAACGAGGACGCAGCAGCGACCACCATCAACGTGCTGAGCAACGACACTGACGTGGACATGAATGATGCGTTGGGCATCCTGAGCGTCGACGACACAGGAGTAACCGGAACAGTCACCGTTGATGACAACGGAACACCGGGCGATGCGGCGGATGACACGCTGCTTTACGATCCCAACGGCCAGTTCGAGTTCCTGGCAGAGGGTGAAGCGTCCGGAGACTCGTTCACCTATACGGTCACCGACGGCAATGGTGGACAAAGCACAGCCAGGGTCATTGTCAACGTCACCGGTGTCAATGACGACCCCGATGCGATGGATGACAGCGCCACGGTGGGGGAAAATGACCCGACCCCGACCACCATCGACCTGACCGGTAACGATGCAGACCCGGACGCAACCGATGACCTTGAAATCCTGAGCATCGACACCACCGGCACGCTCGGCATTGTGACGCTGAACCCGGACAATGATACGGTGGAGTACAATCCGGACTTTCGGTTCGATGACGTGGGTGCGGCTGAAACTGCCACTGATACCTTCACCTACACCGTCACTGATGGCGCGGGCGGGCAGGACACCGCGACCGTCACCGTTACAGTCAACGGTGCCAATGACGAACCCTTTGCCATGGATGACGTCGCGACGGTGAACGAGGACGCAGCAGCGACCACCATCAACGTGCTGAGCAACGACACTGACGTGGACATGAATGATGCGTTGGGCATCCTGAGCGTCGACGACACAGGAGTAACCGGAACAGTCACCGTTGATGACAACGGAACACCGGGCGATACGGCGGATGACACGCTGCTTTACGATCCCAACGGCCAGTTCGAGTTCCTGGCAGAGGGTGAAGCGTCCGGAGACTCGTTCACCTATACGGTCACCGACGGCAATGGTGGACAAAGCACAGCCAGGGTCATTGTCAACGTCACCGGTGTCAATGACGACCCCGATGCGATGGATGACAGCGCCACGGTGGGGGAAAATGACCCGACCCCGACCACCATCGACCTGACCGGTAACGATGCAGACCCGGACGCAACCGATGACCTTGAAATCCTGAGCATCGACACCACCGGCACGCTCGGCATTGTGACGCTGAACCCGGACAATGATACGGTGGAGTACAATCCGGACTTTCGGTTCGATGACGTGGGTGCGGCTGAAACTGCCACTGATACCTTCACCTACACCGTCACTGATGGCGCGGGCGGGCAGGACACCGCGACCGTCACCGTTACAGTCAACGGTGCCAATGACGAACCCTTTGCCATGGATGACGTCGCGACGGTGAACGAGGACGCAGCAGCGACCACCATCAACGTGCTGAGCAACGACACTGACGTGGACATGAATGATGCGTTGGGCATCCTGAGCGTCGACGACACAGGAGTAACCGGAACGGTCACCGTTGATGACAACGGTACACCGGGCGATACGGCGGATGACACGCTGCTTTACGATCCCAACGGCCAGTTCGAGTTCCTGGCAGGGGGTGAGGCGTCCGGGGACTCGTTCACCTATACGGTCACCGACGGCAATGGTGGACAAAGCACAGCCAGGGTCATTGTCAACGTCACCGGTGTCAATGACGACCCAGTGGCCAATGATGACACTGTGCCAACCGACGAAGACACGCTGGTGGTCTTCGATCCCACGCTGAACGACGCCGATCCGGATGGCGACCCGCTAGAGGTTCTCACGATCAGTGACCCCGCCAACGGCACGGTCACAGATAACGGTGATGGCACATTCGACTATACGCCGGACCCGGGTTTCAACGGATTGGATGATGTCACCTACACCGCCACCGATGGCGCGGGCGGCATGGACACCGCGATTGTCACCTTCAACGTGGCACCGGTGAACGACGCGCCAGTGGCCGAAGACGATACGCCCACGACCGACGAAGACACGCCGGTCATCATCCGGCTTCTGGACAATGACAGCGACGTCGACGGTGATACGCTGGAAATCGACAGCTTCACCCAGCCTGCTAACGGTACCGTAACCGACAACGGCGACGGCACCGTCACCTACACGCCCGACCCCGATTTCAACGGCCCTGACACGTTTTCCTACACGATCAACGACGGAAGCGGCGGAAGCGATACTGCAACTGTGTCGGTCGAAGTGAACGCCGCTGCCGCGGGCCCGGTCGATGGTTTGGATTCAGGCGAACTTATGGAGCCCGGTTACACCGACCTGCAGGGCGACCAGATTGACGGCTCAGATGGTGATGACGACACGATCTTTGGCAATGGCGGTGACGACTCAATTGACGGCGGTGCGGGCAATGACACGGTTGATGGCGGCGGGGGTGATGATTTCTTTGAAATCAGAGACGAAGGCGACGGCATCGACAATGACATCGTGTTCGGTGGCGAAACCAGCGAAACCGATGGCGACATACTAACGACGCGGGGCATCAACGATGATCTTGAGCTGACCATGTCGGCCCCCGAGGAAGGAACACTGACCGATGGTGTGGACACAACAGTGTTCAAAGAGATCGAAATAATCAAGCTGGGCGGTGGTAATGACACAGTCACCGGATCCGACGGCGATGACAGTATCGACAGCGGCGATGGCAATGACTTCATCAATGGTGGTGACGGTGATGACACGCTGGATGGCGACGAAGACAATGACACCCTGATCGGCGGCAACGGCAATGACAGTATCAGAGGTGATGAGGGCAACGACCTGATCGACACCTCCGGCGGCGGCACGGATCCGCTGCCCGACCGTGGTTTCGGCGAATACGGGCCGTTCTCGGCGATCCCGGCCGATGCCGACCCCAATGATGACCGCGATACGGCCCACGGCGGTGACGGCAATGACACTATTACCACCGGCGACGATGCGGACATCATCTCTGGTGGTGAAGGTGAGGATGTCATCGACGCCGGGCCTGATGATGACACGGTGCGTGGCAATGATGATGAGGACCTGATCATCGGCGGCGAAGGCTCTGACGATCTGTCAGGCCAGAGCGGCAATGACACTATCTTTGGTGGCCTCGGCCCAAGTGCGCCGGATGCGCTCAGCATTCCGGATGCACCGGACAGCGGCCTCTTCGGGCCGGACCCGGATCCGACCAACGGGATGGACACGATTGACGGAGGTGCAGGCCGCGATCTGATCTTTGGTGAGGATGACGATGATGTCATCACCGGTGGTTATGGTGATGATACGATAGATGGCGGCATCGACGATGACATGCTCTCGGGTGAGCAGGGAAATGATGATCTGGTCGGAGGCCAGGGCGCGGATACGATGTCGGGCGGTGATGACCGAGACAGCTTTGTGATTGATGAGCGCGCGCATGGCTTTGGCGATGTCATAGATGGCGGCACCGGGGATACCGGCGAAGGCGATGTCGATACACTCGATCTGACCGGGCTGGGCCCGACCGAGATTGTCGGCCAGACCACTGATGCGGATGGCGACTCCACCAGCGGAACGATCAATTTCCTGAACAGTGCTGGGGGGATCGACGGGTCATTGTCGTTTGCCGAGATCGAGACGATTTTGCGCGACAACGCAGAGCCCGATGCGGTGGACGACAACGCCATAGTAGGCGAAGATGACGCGACGTCGACAACGATTGATCTGACAAACAACGACACCGACCCGGATGCGTTGGATGATCTTGAGATCACATCGATTGATACAACGGGCACCACAGGCTCGGTGACAATCAATCCGGACAATGACACAGTCGAATATGATCCCAACGGCCAGTTCGAAGCGTTGGCGGATGGCGAGACTGCCAATGACAGCTTCTCCTACACCATCACTGACGGCGACGGCGGACAAAGCACCGCCACTGTCAACGTCACCATCAACGGTGTCAACGACGCCCCCGATGCAATGGATGATGTCGCTTCTACTAATGAAGAGACGCCTGTTACGATTGATGTATTGGCGAATGACACGGATGTTGATGGAGATGTTCTGACGATCACGGGGGCCTCGGTTCCTGCGGCGCAGGGTACGGTTTCGATTGTCTCGGACGAGCTTGTTTACACCCCTGCGACCGATTTCACCGGTACGGCCACGATTTCCTACAGCATTTCCGATGGGAATGGCGGCACAGACGTTGCCGAGGTCGAGGTGATGGTAAACAACATCAACGATGCGCCGACTGCGAATGATGACATTGCGTCGACGGATGAAGATGTACCGGTTGTTGTTGATCTGACGGGCAATGATACTGATCCGGATGGTGACCCGCTGACGGTGACCTCTGTGAGTGTCGATCCGGCTGAGGGCACAGTTGTTGATAATGGTGACGGGACAGCGACGTTTACCCCTGCGCCGAACTTCAACGGGCCTGCGACGATCACTTACAGCATTACCGACGGCAATGGCGGCTCTGACACCGGCGAGGCTCTGGTCAGTGTTGGTGCGGCGCAGGATGCGCCGGTTGCCAATGATGATGCGGTGACGACGGATGAGGATACGCCGGTTACGATTGATGTGCTGGCCAATGACAGCGATCCCGATGGCGATCCGCTGACCATTGTTGGTGCGATGGCTGATCCGGCCGAAGGCACGGTTGCAATTGTCGGCAATGAGCTGGTCTTTACACCGGCGGCGGACTTCAACGGCACAGCGACGCTCAGCTACACCATTTCTGATGGCAATGGCGGCACCGACAGTGCGGATGTCACGGTTACGGTTGATCCGGTCAACGATGCACCGATTGCGGTTGATGACATTGAGACGACGGATGAGGATGTTCCGGTTGTTGTTGATCTGCTGGGCAATGATGTTGATCCGGATGGGGATCCTCTGGCGATTTCTTCGCTGGATGTTGACCCGGCTGAAGGCTCGGTTGTGGACAATGGGGACGGCACGGTGACCTTTACGCCTGCGCCGGACTTCAATGGTCCTGCGACGATCACCTACACGGTGACCGACGGCAATGGCGGCAGCGATACCGGCGAGGCTGTGGTCAGTGTGGGTGCGGTCAACGATGCACCGATTGCCAATGACGACACCGGCAACACCGATCAGGGCACACCTGTAACCGTCGACGTGATCGCCAATGACAGCGATCCTGACGGTGATCCGATCGAGGTGATCTCGGCCACGGTTCCTGTGAGCCAGGGTACAGTTGTCAACAACAATGACGGCACGGTGACCTTCACGCCCGCCCCGGCCTTTGTCGGCACGGCGGTTGTCACCTACACGATCAGTGACGGCAATGGTCTGACCGATACGGCGGATGTGACCATCGAGGTGGCAGATGTTGTCGGCCCGGTTGATGGTCTGGACAGTGGCGAGGACATGGATCCCGGCTACACCGACCTTCAGGGTGACATGATCGACGGCTCTGACGGCGATGATGACACGATCTTTGGCAATGACGGGAATGACACGATCGACAGCGGTGTTGGCGACGACACGGTTGATGGTGGCAGCGGCGACGATGTCTTTGAGATCAACGAAGAAGGCGACGGCATCGACAATGATGTGATCATCGGCGGCGAGACCGGCGAGGATGAGGGCGACACGATCGACACCTCGGATATCGATGACGATCTGGAAGTGATCTTCACCGATCCCGAAGAGGGCACGATCGACGACGGCACCGACACAACAGAGTTCGAAGAGATCGAGAACATCATCCTTGGCGATGGCGACGACACGGTCGAAGGCTCTGACGGCGACGAGAATGTCAGCACCGGTGGCGGCAGCGATACCGTTGACGGGGATGATGGCGATGACTTCATCGACACATCTGCCGGTGGCATTCCGCTGCCAGACCGTGGCTTTGACGGCTATGGTCCGGTGCCTGCGATCCCGATGGATGCCGATCCCAACGATGACCGTGATACGGTTGACGGCGGTGCCGGCAACGACACGATCATCACCGGCGACGATGATGACTTTATCCGCGGCGGCGACGGCAACGATGTGATCGATGCGGGTCTCGATGATGACACGGTGCGTGCGGGCGATGATGACGACCTGATCATCGGTGGCGAAGGCTCTGACCTTCTGGCCGGCCAGGATGGAGACGATACCATCTATGGTGGTCTCGGACCCAGTGTTCCGGATGGGGCCAATATCCCCGATGACGGCTCCGGCCCGTTTGGCCCGGATCCGGACCCGACCAACGGGATGGACACGATCGACGGTGGCGAAGGCAATGACCTGATCTTTGGTGAGGATGACGACGATGTCATCACCGCCGGTGAAGGCAATGACACCGTGGATGGCGGCATCGACGACGACTCGATCCGCGGCCAGGACGGCGATGACGTTCTGATCGGCGGCCAGGGTGACGACACTGTCCTGGGTGGCAACGGCAACGACATCATCGAAGGTGGTGAAGGCGTCGATGACCTGCAGGGCCGTGCCGACCGGGATGAGTTCATCATCAATGACCGCGAGGATGCCTATGGCGACACGGTCGACGGCGGCACCGGTGATACCGGCGAAGGCGACGTTGACACGCTGGATCTCACCGGTCTCGGGCCGCTCCGGATTGTCAATGAGACGACCGATGCGGATGGCGACAGTACCTCTGGTACGGTTGAGTTCCTCGACGGTATCGGTGGTCCGGTTGTGGGCTCGATGGAGTTCCGCGAGATCGAGAACCTGATCCCCTGCTTTACGCCGGGTACGGTGATCGCGACCCGCAGTGGCGAACGTCTGGTCGAGGATCTGCAGGTTGGTGACCGGGTGATCACCCGCGACAACGGGCTGCAGGAAATCCGCTGGATCGGCCGCCGCGACCTCAAGGGTCCCGAACTGATCAGGGCACCGCATCTGCGGCCCGTTCTGATCCGTGCCGGATCTCTGGGTCAGGGCCTGCCGTTGCGCGACATGCTGGTCAGCCCGCAACACCGGATGCTGATCAACAACAGCGAAACGGCGCTCTATTTTGAGGACCGTGAAGTGCTGGCGGCAGCCAAACACCTGACCGGCTTTGACGGGGTCGACAGTGTCGAGGCGAGCGATGTGAGCTATATCCACATCATGTTCGACCAGCACGAAGTGGTTCTGTCCAACGGATCCTGGAGCGAAAGCTTCCAGCCCGGCGACCAGATCCTCGACGGAATGGGTGACGCACAACGGGACGAAATCTTCGACCTCTTCCCCGAACTGCGCAACACTGAAGGCCTCAAAGCATACCAGGCCGCACGCAGATCACTCAAAAAACACGAAGCTAAACTGATCGCAGCACTCTAAAGCGGTTATCGTAAACCTGAATCAGGTTTGGCGTAAAACGCCCCGCCAATGCATTGAAGTTGTACCGTTTCCCAAAAATCTGATGGTCCAGGTTTATTGCGAAATGCTCTGAGAAAGGTGACCAATCGCAGGTTGGAACAGATTTGGCGCGCAGATATTGTTGCACCTCAAACCTGACTGTATATTCATGTTTGTTGACATATAAAACATGAATCAGTATTCATGTTTTATGAACATGATCGCAAAACCACAACCAAAGACCAAACGCGGCCGCGAACGGCGGGCGCAAATTCTCGCCGCGGCCGAGGACGTCTTCTCGGAAATGGGCTTTACCGCCGCTTCCATCGCAGACATCACCAGACGGGCCGGCACCGCGCAGGGCACGCTCTACCTCTATTTTGACAGCAAAGATGAGATCTTCCGCGAAGTCATGCTCGACCTTGGGCGTCAGATCAGGCGCGAGTCCAGCCGCGCCATTGAAGATGCAACAGACCGCATCGATGCCGAAATTCGTGGACTCGAAACCTATTTGCGCTTTGTCGTGCGACGACCATCAGTCTACCGGATTGTACAACAATGTGCGGTCGTTGACCGCACGACCTGGCGTGAATTCTACCAGACCGTCTTTGACCGCTACGTGCCGCACCTGCAAGCCGCCGCAGATCGCGAGGAACTAAGCCAGGGAGATGCCGAAGTGCGCGCCTGGATGATGATCGGTATTTTCACGCTCATGGGCGAGCGTGTGTCGGACTGGGACAACGGCAAAGATATCGACAGAATCGTAACCGAATTCTCATCGCTGCTGCGCTATGGGATAGCGCCAAGAGATGAGCCCACCTCGAACACGAGGTAACAAAAGATACCCGATGCGGCTCTCGTACGTGCCCATGAACCACCGGATTTCGGAGGGCAGAGACGTTTTGCCAGCCGCTCCAGCCGGACGAACAATCAAAGCGAAAGGGAAACAGCAATGACACTGCCAAAACTGACCCGGGCTTATGTCCCTGCCTCGCAGGAAATGGATGTCGTTGACCTCAGCGTCGGTGCCCTGCTGCGCCAACAGGCAAAGATACACGGCCCGGCTGAGGCCCTGACCGAAATTCTGCCGGATTGGGCGGTTGGACGGCGTTGGACCTATACGCAGTTGCTTGAGGATTCAGAGCGCCTCGCCCGGGCGCTGGCCAGCCGTTTCGCCAAAGGTGAAAGGATTGCCGTCTGGTCCCCAAACCGGCCCGAATGGATCCTGCTTGAATACGCCGCCGCCTTGTCCGGACTGACGCTGGTAACGGCTAACCCAACCTTCCAGGCGGCTGAACTGCGTTACGTGCTGGAACAATCCGGCGCTGCGGGGTTGTTCATCAGCGCGGACAACCGCGGAACGCCGATGATCGACACGGCAAACGCCGCGGCACAGGGAAACGCTGTGATCCGTGAAATCACCCTGCTGAGCGACCCGGCTGCTCTATTCAAAGGCGATGCAGACCTGCCGGATGTTTCGCCGCTGGCTGCGGCGCAAATTCAGTACACCTCGGGCACAACCGGATTTCCCAAAGGCGCGATGCTGGCCCACCGGAGTCTGGTCAACAATGCCCGATACACCGGCACCCGCGCAGGGCTCACCCGTGACAGCGTCCATATCAACATCCTGCCCCTGTTTCACACCGGAGGCTGTGCCGTCGTGACATTGGGGTCGTTGCAGGTTGGGTGTCGCATGGTGCTGATTCCGCATTTCGATCCGAAACTGATCGGTCGCGTTATCGAGCAGGAGCAGGCAACCAACTTCGTCGCTGTCCCGACGATGGTTCTCGCCCTTCTGGAATCGCATCGCGAAGTGCCGTTTGACACCGAACATCTGCGCCATGTGGTTGCCGGCGGGGCGATGGTCTCTCCGGCAATGGTGCGTGCGGTAAAGGAACAGTTCGGCGCGACATTCGCCGTGATCTATGGTCAGACGGAACACAGCCCGATGACCAACATGCACCGGTTGGACGATAGCCCGGAGGTGGTCTCATCCACCGTTGGGCCCGCCATGCCGCAGACCGAAATCTCAGTTCGGCGGGCGGCCGACAATTCGGTCTGCGCTATAGATGAGATTGGTGAAATTTGTGCTCGGGGGCCCTGTACGATGCTTGGCTATCACAATAACCCACAGGCCACAGCCGCGACGATTGACCCCGATAACTGGCTTCACACCGGAGATCTGGGGCGAATGAACAATGATGGCTATTTGGTTGTCACCGGACGGCTCAAGGAAATGATCATCCGGGGTGGAGAAAACCTCTATCCCGTCGAAATCGAAAATGTGCTGAACGATCATCCATCTGTGGCCGAGGTCGCGATTGTTGGTCTGCCCGATGACCGGTGGGGAGAGATCGTTGCCGCTTTTGTCAGATTGAAACCCGGCAAAACGCTCGATCCCGCAGACCTCAAAGCATTCTGCCGAAAACACATGTCACCGCAGAAGACTCCAAGCGTCTGGCATGCCGTCGACAGTTTCCCAATGACCGCGTCAGGCAAAATCCAGAAGTTCAAACTACGCGAGAGTTTGGGCGTGCGGGCTGCCGCCGAACCAGTGGCCTGACTTCGGGGATTGGAGGCCTAAACACAGCCGTGTCACTGTCGGTCACCGGTCTTCCTGTCTGCGTTAACTATTTTCAAGGAATCGATTTGTGCATCATCCGGTGTACGGGGGGTGCACAGGGGGTGTACGGATGTCACCCCTCTGATTTGAGTGCATAGCTAGTTGTTAACGGCACGTGCGTTACCCCCACACACCGGGCAATCTGCGCGCTTTTGGAGCGTGAATTTCCGCGTCTCTCCATAGAGAGCATCATAGATCAGCATCTCTCCCCGCAGCGGTGAACCTGCTCCGCTGATCACCTTGATCGCCTCTGACGCCATCATTGACCCCACCACGCCGGGAAGTGGCCCCAGCACGCCAGCCTCGGAGCAGCTGGGGGCCAATCCCGGTGCAGGCGCCTCTGGGAAAACGCATTGATAACAAGGGGTTCCATTGATTGGATCAAACACACTGATCTGCCCCTCCCATTGCGACAACGCCCCTGAAATCAGCGGCTTACTTTGTTCACAGGCTATGCGGTTGGCCAGATAGCGGGTGTCGAAATTGTCAGTCCCGTCCAGAATGACGTCATAATTCGCAAACAACGCGGCCGCCTCTGCTTCGTCTAACCGCCTGTTATATGGACGAAATACGACATATGGGTTCAGGTCTTTCACTGCCTGTGCCGCAGATTGCACCTTGGGCATGCCAATTCTGGTATCGGTATGGATCACTTGTCTTTGCAGGTTTGAGTTATCGACAACATCATCGTCAATTACCCCGATCGTTCCCACGCCACCCGCTGCCATATAGAGCAACGCAGGGGAACCCAAACCACCGGCGCCAATCACTAAAACACTTGATTCCTTTAGTTTTTTCTGACCCGGCCCGCCGATCTCCCGCAATACGATATGGCGCGCGTACCGCTCCAGCTCTGCTGTCGCAAACAACCCCTTTTCCGGCACCTGCACCTCTTTCGCAGCGGCCTTGGCTCGCAAAATCCGCAAACCCGCACGATAGACCAGCACAATCGCCACCGCCCCCGCCACCAAAAACCACAATGCCGCACTTTCACCCGTCGCCATCCGCAGCGAATGCCCCGCAGGCAACAACAAGTGCAAGGCCACTACCCCCAGCCACAGCACCCCGACCATGGCCCACCGGATCCGCCGTGGCGCACCTGTAAAGACCCCAATCCCCCAGAGCGCGCCTGCAATGACCAACACCAGTAACATCAGCTGATCCCGGTCGATCCAAAGCCACCCGTGCCCCGGTCTGTTCCATCCAACGTTGTGCAAAGCTCAAAATCGGCCTGCATGACCGGCGCCACCACCATCTGAGCAATGCGCGCACCATGGGTGACGTGAAACGGCTCTGACCCGGCGTTCATCACGATAACCCCCAAGGGACCACGATAATCGCTGTCAATTGTGCCGGGGCTGTTAGGCAGGGTTATTCCGTGCTTCAGCGCCAGACCCGAACGCGGCCTGATCTGCACCTCATATCCGTCCGGCACAGCCAAACGCAGCCCGGTCGGAACCAAGCTTCGTTCACCAGGGTTCAACACCACACCATCCCGCATATCTTTTGGAAAATTCGCTCGCAAATCCGCCCCTGCAGCCCCTGCAGTTTCATAAGATGGCAGGCCCAACCCCTGATCGGCGCCCTCGTCCCAGACAAACTGAACCTTAATCATCGCCTGATCTTTCATTGTTCCGGAAATACTCAAATTCACAGCATTGATCTGTCAGGCAAGTGCCTTTGCGATGCGAGCGGACAACTTGGCGGCAACCTCAGCCTTCGACATCCGCGGCCAGTCTTCTGCACCTGCATCAGTAATCAATGTGACATCATTTTCAGAGCCGCCCATAATTCCTGTCGCCGGACTTACATCATTGGCGACAATCCAATCACACGCTTTGCGGTCCCGCTTGGCCGTTGCATTCACGATGACATCATCAGTTTCAGCTGCAAACCCCACAACCAGACCAGGACGACCATCCTGCAAGAGACTCACAGTCGCCAGTATGTCCGGGTTCTCTTCAAACTCCAACGCGGGAAGCCCATGTTTGGTTTTCTTTAACTTACTGTCAGAGGCCGATTTTATCCGCCAATCTGCAACTGCGGCCGCGAACACGGCCGCATCGGCAGGCAAGGCGGCCTTAACCGCTTCCATCATATCGCGGGCGGACTGAACCCGGATCACCTCCACACCCTCAGGTGGTTCAACATCCGCAGGGCCAGTGACGAACACCACCTCGGCCCCCAACGCGGCCAGTGCACGGGCAATGGCTGTCCCCTGCGCACCCGAAGATCGATTGGCGATATAGCGTACGGGATCAATCGGCTCATGCGTAGGGCCGGATGTCACCAATACACGCTTACCAACGAGCGGCCCGCCGGACAATGCGGCCTCAGCCGCGGCCACAATCTCTAACGGCTCTGCCATCCGGCCGGGGCCAAATTCACCGCAGGCCATGTCTCCCTCATTCGGACCGACAAACCCAATGCCATCCGCATTCAAAGTCGCGATGTTACGTTGGGTGGCCGCGTGCTGCCACATCCGCACATTCATCGCAGGCGCCACCAGAACCGGTGTATCTGTGGCCAACAACAAGGTAGAGGCCAGATCATCCGCCTGCCCCCCAGCCATTTTCGCCATCAGATCCGCAGTGGCAGGCGCCACCACGATCAGATCGGCACTGCGGCTCAGTTCGATATGGCCCATCTCTGCCTCATCGGTGAGATCAAAGAGATCGCCAAAAACCTTTTCACCCGCCAAAGCAGAGACCGAAAGCGGCGTGACAAATTCTGCGCCCGCCCGGGTTAGAACTGGTGTCACAGAGGCACCGCGTTCGCGCAACCGGCGGATCAGATCGAGCGCCTTATAGGCAGCGATCCCGCCGCCGATGATCAGTAAAATGCGTTTTGTTGCCAGCATTTGCGCCATTCCCGCTTAAACGAGGAGAGAGTAGGCGTTGCAGCGGAGGGAAACAAGAGGCGAGCTTTTTAGCTATTTGAATGCGGCACAGGGATCTTCCCGCACGGGCGCAGGCGAGGACAGGATTTCATCAAACTCACCCTCAATCTGCAAATCGTCCTCTGTCTGACCAACCACAAACACCGACAGTTCCGGCGCAACATACCTTAAAACGGCAGGCATACCCCAATCCTTGCGGGCATGACCGTTCCCCGTGATCACCGCGACGGGACCGCCTGTTTGCTCCAACGCCTCAATTGCAGCCCGCGCAATCATCGTGTCACGCAGCCGTTGTATTGTCACCATCGTGCCAAGCATTTCCTCTGGTAACGCGTCACAATGCGCAGCCATCTGATGCGCCTCACGTGCTGATTGTTGATCTGCCGGTAAAGCCGACTTCAAACCGAACCGATCATATCTCTCACCAAATACATGCTCTGGCGACTGCGAAAGCGTCGCCTGTGCCTGATCGCGCGTTAATCCGGCGCCAAAAATCCTGGCAACAGGTGCGGCCTCCATAATTGGAAAGTAGTAATCAAAATCAGGCCAACCACTTTCATCCCACCCAAGCACATGCGCCAAACGATCTTTGTCACCACGATTCTCAAGGGTTATCAATGCCACCTGTTCCGCCGTCAGCATCTCAAACACCAACGCGGCGGGTTTCAGAGCCTGCACCTTTTCTGCCTGCATTTCATGATGATGCGGATTGTCGTGAATTTCACCAATGACAACAATGTCCTGCGCCCAGATCACGCCCGGCCAACACAGCAGAAATGCAATAACCCTCATTTCAATAGTGTTGCAGCTTCCGCCCCGTGATTTTCAAGATGTTTTCGCATTTTCTTAAAGGCAGCAGCTTCCAGCTGTCTGACCCGCTCTTTGCTAAGATTCAGTTCCTGACCAAGGCTTTGCAGCGTCCTTGGCTCATCCCGCAGCTTGCGTTCACGCACAATATGCTGCTCTCGGGTGCTCAGCACTTTCATGGCCTGAATCAGCCATCCTCGCAACGCGCTCAGATCATGCCTTTGCTCGACCATTTCGTCGCCACGCGGAGCATCATCCTCCAGTGTGTCAATCCATTCGCGCCCTTCGTCTTCGGCACTTTGCGTTGCGTTCAACGAAAAATCTGTGCCCGACAGACGTCCTTCCATCATCTCCACATCACGCAGCGGGACTCCCACCTCTTGCGCAATCAATTCGCGGCGTTGGTGTCCATCCAGCTCTTCCCCGCGTGCCATCGCTTCGCGCTCCACCTGCGCCTGAACCCGGCGCATGTTGAAGAACAGGGATTTCTGGCTGCTTGTTGATCCGGTCCGAACCATCGACCAGTTCCGCATTACGTAATCCTGTATCGACGCTTTGATCCACCAGACCGCATATGTCGAAAACCGAACACCGCGATCAGGGTCAAACTTGTCCGCCGCCTTCATCAGGCCCAATCCCGCCTCCTGAATAAGATCATTCATCGGCGCGCCATAGCGGCGATAGCGTGATGCCATGGAGATCGCGAGGCGCATATAGGCTCTGATCAACCGGTGCAGCGCCTCTTCATCCCGTTGATCCCGCCACGCGTAGGCGAGCCTGAATTCAGTTTCCGCATCCAAAATCTCTGCCTTCATCGCGGTGCGGGACATATCGGTACTATATTTCGTATCCAGTGGCATATCGACCTCCCCAGGTCAGACCAAACAGCTGATCAGCTCTTTTTCAATTTCGCATCAAGTGATACGCAGAGCCAATCAAACTAGATCAAATATGGGTGCACAGACGGGATGTTGCCAGGGTTGACATTGGTTTTAGGTGGCGCAGCGTCCGGCAAATCGGCGTTCGCAGAAGGGTTGGTTACGGGCACCGGGCGGGGGCGAACCTACCTTGCGACCGCGCAAATTCACGATGGCGAGATGCGCGGTAAAGTCCGCAACCATCAGGAAAAACGGGGACACGGATGGCGCACCATCGAAGAACCCTTTGATGTCGGGCGCAGCCTTGCCACCATTAGCGGTGATCAGGCTGTTCTGCTGGATTGTGCAACCATGTGGCTTAGTAATCATATGCTGGCCGAGAATGATCTGGACGAAGCAGAGGCCGGGTTGATGGCGGGTTTGGCGCTATGTGCGGCACCTGTTGTGATCGTTTCAAATGAGGTTGGATTGTCGGTTGTTCCCGACAATGTGCTCGCCCGTAAATTTCGCGATGCACAGGGTCGACTCAATCAAAGGCTCGCCTCAAAGGCTGGTCTGGTGGTGAATGTCGTGGCCGGATTACCCATGGTGCTCAAGGGCACGCTTCCATGACACGCATCTTTTGGGTGCGGCACGGTCCTACCCATGCACGCACCATGGTGGGATGGTCCGATGTTCCAGCTGATCTGAGCGACAGCCAGAGCCTTTCGCGGCTGTCAGACCACCTGCCACAAGATGCCGTCGTCATTTCCTCTGATCTCTCACGCGCAGTTTCAACGGCTGATGCCATTGCCGGAACCCGCACCCGGCTACCGCACGACCCTGATTTGCGTGAAATCCACTTTGGTGAATGGGAGCTTCAGGCATTTGACGCCGTTTCCGATCAGCAACATCTGCGTGAATTCTGGGACAATCCCGGCGACATCAGACCACCAAATGGTGAAAGCTGGAACGGTGTAACGGCCCGCGTGAACCGTGCGATAGAACGCCTGCTTAAATCCTATCCAAAGCATGACATTATCGCCGTCGCCCATTTCGGAGCGATCCTGACACAGTTGCAACGGGCGCTTGGAGTTTCAGCGTATGAAGCATTTGCGCACCGGATTGAAAATCTGTCAGTAACAGAACTCCATCTGCAAGAAGGGCGCTGGCGCGCTGCCACAATCAATCACTTGCCGTGATGCCCATGCCCACAAATCATCGTTTTTTTGGCAGGTCGCCAGAGGATAAGTTGCCCGCATGACATATGATTTGATCCTCGGCGACTACGCCTATTCTTCCTGGTCTTTGCGCATCTGGCTTTTGTTTGAAAAGTTCAACCTGCCGCGAAACACCCAGCTGGTAACATTCAAAGCCGGTTCCGTCCCGGACCAGATGCCCGGTTGGGCGCCTGCGAAAACTGTACCAGCCGTGCGTACGCCAGAGGGTGCGATCATCGGGGAATCTCTGGCCATTGCCGAAGAACTGGCCAGTCGGCACCCGGAACACCCCTTCTGGCCCAACGATCCCAAGGCCCGGGCAACCGCCCGTGCACTGGCAACAGAAATGCACTCGGGGTTTTTGGCGCTGCGTTCCGAATGCCCGATGAGCCTGCGTCAGGGTTTTACCGGCGTCACGTCTTCGGATGAGGTATCGGGCGACCTGCGCCGGATCGAGTCCATCTGGGCTCATGCGCGCGAAGCCTGCCCGTCAGATGGCCCGTGGCTATGCGGAGACTACGGGATTGTCGACGCATTCTATGCCCCGGTAGCCGCCCGGATCGCCGGTTTCGGCCTACCGGTATCCGACGCTGCCCAAAACTATGTTGCCGCCCACCTTGCCGATCCGGCGTTTCGCCGGTGGCGCGCAATGGGTTTGGTTCATGGGGAAACGCTCAACCGCTATGCCCAAAGCTACGACACTGGCCCATGGCCGGGGCCCACACCAGCACCCGCAAAATCGGTCGAGACCGGGACGCCCGAAAACAGCCGATGTCCCTATTCAGAAAAACCGTCAACACATTTGATGGAATTGGATGGCCGGATCTTCGGATTCTGCAACGCCTTTTGCCGGAACAAAACCGTGGCGGACCCAGAGGCATGGCCCGCTTTTACTGCGCTTCGCAGTAGGACGTAGCTCCCCCGCCATTAACCAAACTTAAACACCCTTTGCGTTATTCGTTAACAAAGCATGACGCGAGGGGTTTTTGATGGTGGCGCGGGCCTACACGGTGGCGTTCGAAGGGGTGGAGGCCAGACCGGTAGAAGTACAATGCGCTGTAACTCCCGGCGTTCCGGCCTTTTCCCTTGTCGGGCTGCCCGACAAAGCGGTCAGCGAAGCGCGCGACCGGGTGCGCATCGCGCTCAGTTCGATGGCCATCGCGCTGCCGGCCAAACGCATCACGATAAACCTCTCACCTGCCGATTTACCTAAAGAAGGCAGCCATTTCGACCTGCCAATAGCACTCTCCCTGCTTGCTGCACTTGAAATCATTCCCAAGGATGCTGTCGAGGGCACCACGTCACTGGGCGAGCTGTCACTCGACGGCTCACTTATCCCCGTCATCGGCGCCCTGCCCGCCGCTATGTCGGCCGCAGAAGAGGACCGTATGCTGCTCTGTCCCCACGGGTCGGGAGCAGAAGCGGCATGGGTCGGCGCAGCGCAAGTAATCGGTGCTGCCTCGCTGGCAGATGTAGTGCGTCATTATACCGGTCAATCTCCCCTGGCCCCAGCGGAACCGGGTGAGGTTGTCTCTGGTTCCACTGCCCGTGACCTGCTGGATGTAAAAGGACAGGAACGGGCCAAACGCGCGCTCGAAATTGCGGCCGCCGGGCGCCATCATGTTATGATGGTTGGCGCACCAGGTTCTGGCAAATCCATGCTTGCGGCCCGTCTGCCCGGTATCCTTCCGCCACTCACAGCGCCGGAAGCTTTGGAAACCTCGATGATCCATTCACTGGCCGGTTTGCTGGACGAAGGAGGGATCAATCGCACGCGGCCCTTTCGCGAACCACATCATACGGCCTCGATGGCCGCGATTGTTGGGGGAGGCCGCCGCGCCTCTCCGGGGGAAATCAGCCTGGCCCATAACGGTATCCTGTTCATGGATGAGTTCCCTGAATTTCCACGAACCGTTCTTGAAACCCTGCGCCAGCCCATCGAAACCGGTCAGGTCGTTGTTGCCCGCGCCAACGCACACGTGAAATACCCATGCCGCTTTATGCTGGTCGCTGCAGCCAACCCCTGCAAATGCGGCTTCCTCTCCGATCCGGCCCGTGCATGCGCCCGCGTTCCCTTATGTGGGCAGGATTACATGGGTCGGATCAGTGGCCCGCTCATGGATCGGTTTGACCTTCGGATCGAGGTGCCCCCCGTGACCTTCACCGATCTAGACCTTCCAACCTCCGGTGACAGTTCTGCCACCATCGCCGCCCGCGTGTCAGCGGCACGGGCGGTGCAACAGGCCCGCTTTGCCGACCGGCCAGACATGCGCCTGAATGCCGATGCCGAAGGCGAGGCTCTGGAAGATATCGCAACGCCTGACCCCGAAGGCCGCGAGTTACTCAACAAAGTGGCTGAGCGTTTTGGCCTCACCGCGCGCGGCTATCACCGTGTCCTGCGCGTGGCGCGCACCATTGCTGATCTGGAAGGGGCCGCCGATGTGCGCCGGCCTCACGTGGCTGAAGCCGTCAGCTTTCGCCTTTCGGCGATGAAAGAGAGCTGATCCATCTCGCCGTATTGCCAATGGCTTCCCGCGCCTCAGGAAACCAGCCATCAAAAATCTGCCAGACATGCGGCGCATCCTCCCACATCTCCAACCGCACTTCTGCGCCACCCTCGCGGAGTTTTGCCTCCATCCGGATCGCGTCATCCCGCAAAATCTCCGTATGCGAAGTTTGAATCAGAACCGGTGGGCAATCAGGGAAATCTGCAAACAAGGGCGACGCACGCGGATCATCCGCCGCCGTCTCTCCCAGCACCATTTCCGCCAAATCATGCACCCGGTCACTTGGAAAGAAATGATCCCGCTTGCCATTCTCGACGACAGATGCGCCGGAAAAGGTCTGATCCAAAAAGGGAGACCAGACAAAGACACCCGCGGGGGCCTCATCCTTCAGGCAAAGTTCTGACAGAAGAGCCATCGCAAGTCCCCCGCCCGCGCTGTCCCCACCAATTACTATCTGATCCGACGCATATCCCATGCCCATCAGATGCGTCCAGGCCTGGCGTATATCTTCAAGTGCCGCAGGCACCGTATGCTCTGGTGCCAACCTGTAACCTGGCAAAAACGCACGCATCCCTGTCAGGCGACAAAGGCGGGCAACCATCTTCTTGTGAGTGTCCGGACTACCCGCAAGATACCCGCCGCCATGTATATAGAACAAAAGCCGGTTCTCACGTACCGGGCCGGAGGAGACCCATAATGCGCGTCCGGCCGTGTAGCGGGTCTCAGAGTAGAGCGCCGAGGGTGGAGCACGAAACATATACCGCGCCGACCTCTCCAAATGCCGGCGTGCGCGGCTTGGTTCGTCCATTCGTCGCATAACCGCACGCACCACCGGGCGCATCAGCGCGCCGGTGATCTGCAACCGCAGGCTCATTTGCGCTTAGCCTCAATCGCCTCCCAAATCCGGGCGGCGATGTTGACGTTATCAAACCGCTCCAACTCCTGAATGCCTGTCGGAGAGGTCACATTAATTTCGGTCAGATAGTTGCCGATGACATCAATTCCCACAAAAACCTGCCCTTTCTCCCGCAACAGCGGCCCGATACGGGCACAGATTTCCAGATCCCGTTCGCTCAGGTCAACTTTTTCGGGCCGCCCGCCAACATGCATGTTTGACCTGGTTTCACCCTCCGCAGGCATACGGTTGATCGCGCCGGCTGCTTCTCCATCCACCAGAATGACACGCTTGTCCCCGTCTTTGATCTCGGGCAGATATTTCTGCACAATCAACGGCTCACGGCTGAACCCGGTAAACATCTCATGTAAAGAACTAAGATTGCGGTCGCTTTCGGGCAACAGAAAGACCCCGGCGCCACCATTGCCGTAAAGCGGCTTTAGGATGATATCGCCATGCTCTGCGCGAAAGGATTTAATTGTGTCCAGATCCCGGGCAATTGCAGTGGGTGGCATAAGGTCGGGGAAATCCAAAATGAGAAGCTTTTCCGGGTAATTCCGCACCCAAAAAGGATCATTCACCACCAATGTGCCCGGGCTCAAACGGTCAAGCAAATGCGTTGTGGTGATATAGAACATGTCAAATGGCGGATCCTGACGTAGCCACACCACGTCGTACTCAGACAGATCAACAAGTGTTTCTTCACCTAAACGAAAGTGATCGCCCTTAACCCGTTGTACCTGCAGCGACCACCCCCGAGCCGTCACCCGGCCCTGATTATACGCCAGTTTATCGGGTGTGTAGTAGAACAGTTCATAACCGCGCGCCTGCGCTTCTTCGGCGAGCCGAAATGTGCTGTCCGCATCTATATCAACCGGACCGATCGGATCCATTTGAATGGCAATTTTCATGTTCAGCCCCCGGCACAGTTTGTCTGCCCCTTACATGGGGTATGACAGGCCGGGGTGCAAATCAGAAATGACCGAACGCGTTTTCGATGATGTCGACCTGACCCGTTTCATTCATCACCGCCAGATCGAACCTGACCTCTGACAGCAAACCATTCGGACAATTCCCCAGGTACTCTTCAGCAGCCGCACAAATGCGACGTATTTGCGCGGGCCGAAGACGGCTAACCGCTTCATCGAAACTACGCGCCTTCTTGACCTCACAAAAGACAAAAACATCCTCGTCCTGAAAAATCAGATCAATTTCGCCGCCCACTCCACGCCAGCGGGATTCGAGGTGCCGCCAACCCCGCCGGGTGCATTCCCGGGCAACCCGGTCTTCAGCAGACACACCAGACAAATAGGCGTGCCTGCCACGCAATCGACGTGGATCAGATGGTACCCGCTGAACCGGCTTCTCAGCTCCATCAAAATCGAATTGTAATTGTGCACCCATTGTTCACTTTCTTCCAACAATTCCATCAGATGATAAGCACCCAAACCTAACAAATACCTAACCGCTCTGCACCATCTTCAGCGCTTTTTGGTAAACCACCCGTCGGGCAAGCCCATACTCCGCCGACACGATGTCCGCAGCATCCCTTACTGAATGCGTTTTAAGGGATGCTGCCAGCGCGACATCAAGTTCTTCATCTCTGATTTGCAGCCTTTCACCACGACCGATCAGAACGACAATTTCCCCCTTCAAAGTGCGATCTGCACATATCTCTGCCAACTCCCTTAGCGATCCTCTCAGAACTTCTTCGAACTTCTTGGTCAGTTCACGACACACTACGGCAGGCCGCTCAGCGCCCAACACCTCTGCCGCCGCCGTCAGCATCGCCGCAACCCGCTTGGGCGATTCGTAAAAAACCAGCGTCCCGGGTACCGCACTTATCGCCGCCAGCGCGGATTTCCGCTTGGCCGCGGCATTTGGTAAAAAACCCGCAAAATGAAACTGATCTGTTGGCAAACCCGACAGAGTCAGCGCGGTGATTACCGCCGACGGTCCCGGGGCCGAGATCAGCGTATGCCCTGCCCGGTCCACGTCGCGTGCCAGGTCAAACCCCGGATCAGCGATCAGCGGCGTCCCGGCCTCTGACGCATAAACCACTGATTTCCCATCTTCCAGCGCTGCCATGATCCGCGGGCGCACTCTATCCCCGTTATGATCGTGATACGCCCAAAGCGGCCTTTCCCGCAGGGCAATCCCATGAATATCCATCAATTTTCGAAGGCTGCGCGTATCCTCTGCTGCAATCACATCCGCACTGGTCAGAATATCAAGCGCACGCAATGTGATATCCCGTGCCGTACCTATCGGCGTCGCAATCAGGTACAGACCCGGCCGAAGTTTCTGATTGTCCGGATTCACCACTGGACCCGCCCTGTATGACGTTTATGATCAACTCCAAACACATGGCAGATATTCATCCGCCATCCACGAGGGAGTGAAACAGTATTCATGTTCGCCATTTTCAACCTGCTCCACAAGGTTTTCAACCCATTTGTCCTGATACTGACGGTCCTCTGGCTGGCCGCATGTCAGACCACCTTACCCGGCGGACAAGGTCCTTCAATCAACCCGTCAGCTCCCATTCCGGTCGCACTTCTGGTTCCTCATGGCGCAGCCGGCGCAAATGAGCAACAGCTGGCACAGGATCTTGAGAATGCGGCCCGCATGGCAGTTGCCGATCTCGATGGGGTAAAGATCGATCTGCGTGTCTATGGCACGGCAGGAAATGCGGAACGTGCGCAACAGATGGCGCTTAAAGCCATTTCAGATGGCGCCAAAATCATAATCGGGCCTTTGCATGCCGAATCTGCCAACGCTGTTGCGGTGGCGGTGGCGGGCAGAAACGTCAATGTGCTGGCGTTCTCCAACAATGCTTCTGTCGCGGGCGGCAATCTCTTTGTTCTGGGCCAGACCTTTGAAAACACCGCTGATCGGCTGATCAGATTTGCGGCAGGTCAGGGGAAATCTCGTGTTCTGACAGTTCATTCGGCCAATCTCGCCGGTCAGCTGGGCAAACAGGCCATTGAAAGGGCGATCGCCGCAAATGGAGTCACATCTGCGGGGGCAGTCAGCTACGAGTTTTCGCAGAAAGGCGTCATTGCAGCAATCTCTCCGATCCGTACGGCAGCCTCCAGCAATGGGGCTGATGCGATCTTTTTTACAGCAAACACCGCAGGTGCTTTGCCGCTTTTCACGCAGATGCTACCAGAGGCGGGGGTTAAACCTGAAACAACCCAATTCATTGGCCTGTCCCGTTGGGACACACCGCCACAAACGCTTGAGCTTCCTGGCGTCCAAGGCGGCTGGTTCGCCCTGCCCGACCCGCAGCGCAGTGCGCAATTCCGAAGCCGCTTTCAGGCTGCCTATGGCAACACGCCGCATGCATTGAGCGGTCTGGCCTATGACGGTATTGCGGCCGTTGGCGCATTAGCCCGAAGCGGGCAGCGTGACGCGCTGACACGTGATGCCCTCACCCAACCTGCCGGATTTCAGGGTGTGATGGGCGTGTTTCGTCTGCGCCCGGATGGCACGAACGAACGCGGCCTTGCCGTTGCCACCATCCAGGAAAAACAGGTGGTCGTCATCAGCCCGGCACCAAGCAGTTTCGGCGGGGCCGGTTTCTGATACACGCATCGGAGCGTGCCATGACAATCCGCCCGCCCGACCCGGACACTCTGATCTGCCCACCAGAGGCAATCTTTTGTGCTGAGGCCATAACAAGCAACATTGATGCCGCCGCGAAAGAGGCGGGCAATAAGCCCGGGGTATTGCGCAAACGCACGGTAGAGCTGCTTGTGGCAGAAATGAACAAAGGGCGCACTTTGATTGCTGAGGCGCTGATCAACAAACCATTCGCGGCGCGGCAGGCGATCCGTTCTTACTGCTGGTTAACGGATTGCATAGTCACAACCGCACTCGACATTGCCACTAGACACTTGCACCCACTGCCTTCTCCCACCAGCGGAGAACATATTGCAGTGTTCGCGGTAGGTGGATACGGGCGCGGTGAAATGGCGCCCCAATCAGATGTCGATCTGTTGTTCGTCACACCGTACAAAATCACCCCTTGGGCCGAAAGCGTCATCGAAAGCACGCTCTACATCCTTTGGGATTTGGGCCTGAAGGTTGGCCATGCCAGCCGGACGATCCGCGATTGCCTGCGGTTGGGCGGTGAAGATTTCACCATTCGTACCGCTCTGCTGGAAAACCGGTTTCTGGTTGGGGATGAACGGCTTGCAGCCGAGTTGAACCACAAACTATGGCGCGATCTGTTCAGTGGGTCTGCCAAGGAGTTCACCGAGGCTAAGCTTGCCGAACGTGATACGCGCCATACCAAGCAAGGTGGCCAGCGTTACATGGTCGAACCCAATGTCAAAGAGGCCAAGGGCGGCCTGCGTGATCTGCAATCACTCTTCTGGATTGCAAAATACATCCACCGCGTTGGCAACGTGTCCGAGCTTGTCGAGCTTGGGATGTTCACACCCGAAGAATTCGACCTGTTCACAAAGGCCGAAAACTTTCTTTGGGCGGTACGCTGTCACCTGCACCTGCTGACCCGGCGATCGAATGATCAACTGACCTTCGACCTGCAGGTCGAAGTCGCCTCGCGGCTTGGCTACTCTGACACCGCAGGGCGACGCGCGGTAGAGTTGTTCATGCAGGATTATTTCCGCCACGCCACTGCCGTCGGAGAGCTCACCCGCATCTTCCTCACGAAACTCGAGGCGATGCATGTTAAATCCGAACCAATCTTCCAGCGGTTTTTTGGCCGCAAGCGCAAGCTGAAACCCGGGTACAAAGAAGTGCACGGTCGGCTGGCGATTGCCAACGAAAAGAACTTTCTCAAAAACAGGCTCAACCTTTTGCACCTCTTCGAAGAGGGGCTGCGCACCGGGCTGCTGATCCACCCCGACGCCATGCGCCTTGTCACCGCCAATCTGGACCTGATTGACGACACCATGCGCAACGACGCACAGGCGCAGAAACTCTTTCTCGATCTCCTGCTCAAACACGGCAACCCAGAACGTGCCCTGCGCCGGATGAACGAGCTTGGGGTGCTCTCCGCCTTTGTTCCTGAGTTGGAACCGATCCGCGCCATGATGCAGTTCAACATGTATCACAGCTATACCGTGGACGAGCATACCATTCAGTGCATCTCGCAGTTGGCCCAGATTGAGCGGCGCGAACTGATCGAGGAACTGCCTGTGGCCTCTTCTATTTTGGAAGAAGGCATCGACCGCAAGATCATCTATGTCGCCCTGCTGTTGCATGATATCGGCAAAGGCCGGGATGAGGATCATTCAATCCTCGGGGCCAAGATCGTGCGCAAAGTTGCGCCGCGGCTGGGGTTGAAACCCAAAGAAGTGGAAACCGTTGAATGGCTGGTCCGGTACCATCTGCTGATGTCCGATATGGCCCAGAAGCGTGACATCGCCGACCCACGCACCGTGCGCGATTTCGCCAAGGCGGTGACCACGCGCGAACGGCTTGACCTTCTCTGCGTGCTGACAGTCTGTGACATCCGCGGCGTCGGCCCAACCACCTGGAACAATTGGAAGGCATCGCTGATCCGCGCGCTTTATCGCCAGACCCGGCGCGCTATGGAAGGCGGGCTGGAGGCACTCAACCGCGAACAACGCGGCTCGGACGCCAAGCGTAATCTGCGCGAGGCACTGGTTGGTTGGAACCCAAAATACCTGAAGACCGAAACCGCCCGCCACTACCCGCCTTACTGGCAGGGGCTGCATGTCACCGCACATGCGATATTTGCCACTCTGCTTCGCGATCTGGGCGAAGATGAGATTGCGGTCGATGTGGCAATTGACGAAGACCGCGACGCAACCCGCGCCTGTTTTGCACTGGCTGACCACCCTGGTATTTTCTCGCGGCTGGCGGGCGCATTGGCTCTGGTTGGGGCCAATGTCGTGGACGCCCGAACCTATACATCCAAAGATGGTTTCGCCACCGCCGCTTTCTGGATACAGGATGCCGATGGCCACCCGTACGAAGCGTCCCGCCTGCCCCGTCTGACCCAGATGATCCGGAAGACATTAAAGGGCGAAGTTGTCGCCAGCGACGCCATGCAAAGCCGCGACAAGATTAAGAAACGTGAGAGGGCTTTTCGCGTACCCACGCATATCACCTTTGATAACGAAGGGTCTGAGATTTACACGATCATCGAGGTTGATACCCGCGACCGCCCGGGCCTGCTTTATGATCTCACGCGCACGCTGGCCAACAGCAATGTTTATATTAATTCGGCCGTCATCGCGACCTACGGGGAACAGGTTGTCGATACCTTCTACGTCAAAGACATGTTCGGCCTGAAATTTCATTCGGAAAGCAAACGGAAGTCATTGGAGAAGAAGCTCCGGCAGGCCATCGAGGTCGGCGTCGAACGCGCAACCGCTTAATAAGGCGACGATATCGGAAGTGCACGCGGCGCCCTTGGTTCCGCACCCTATACGCTCCTAATCATTCCTTGCGAAAACCGGGCCAAGTTCATAATTGAGCTTTGAACTCAGCCGCAATCCGGAAAATGTCGCAGAGCCGCACAAGGCCAATGTAGCAAACTAATTCGACAACGCTTCAAACGCCGCCATTCTTCTTTCCCCGCAACCGATTCAACAACCGGCCATCCGTAATCGCAAGACCAACGGCGATCAGCGCAAAGCCGTACCCCGCTTCTGCCCCCAGACGCTCACTCAGAAAAGTATAGCTCAAACCAACTGCTATCGGCGGGATCAAAAGCGTGACCAACATAAGGTTCGCCGATCCTGCCCTCACGAGGATTTCGAAGTACAACAAATAGGCAACCGCGGTGGACAGAACCGCCACCGCCAGCAAACAGGCCCAGATATCCACGGACAACGCGACTGACGGAACTCCGTCCACATATAGTGCAACCGGTATCATCAACATGGTCGCCCCCACCAGCATGCCAAAGGCATTCATGATTGGCGAATAACCTGACAAATATTTCTTCCCCCAAACACCAGCGAATGCGTAAGACAATGCCGCCCCCAGAATGGCAAGCTGGCCAAGGTTGCGGGGGTCAAAATTGGCCAGCGCATCAAGACCCATGATCACGGCAACACCAAGAACGCCAAACAGAGCTCCCACAATCTTTCGCCCCGTCAGCGGCTCATCAACAAGAAACATGCCTGCAACGACTGCACCAAATACTGCAGTTGTCCCATTCAGGATAGACGCAAGGCCACTCCCGATATTCGTCTGACCCCAGAAAATCAGCGAAAACGGGATCGCATTGTTCAATGCTCCCATCATCAGATAGCAAGCCCATGCCTGCGCCGAGCGGGGGATTTTGAGGCCCTTGGCTAAAACAACAATAAACAGAACCGGAACCGCCCAGAAAACGCGATGGAGCGTTATGGTGAGTGGTGGCACTTCTCGAAGTGCAATCTCGGCAAAGAAGAACGACCCACCCCATACCGTTGCAAGGCCAAGCAGCAACAGGCCGGAGGTCAGATTAATCGCGGGGGTTTGTGCAGGTTTCATACCGGCTTTTCCCACGGGTCCGGATTTCATGCGACCCGTTTCTTGCGTGAAATCGCAGCCATAGGCCGCCCACGGTAGCACCAGACCAATCTGCTAAACTTTACTCACCCGCACCCGGGTTCCAAACCGGCGCCACACTGAACGGCTCTTGGGCATCGGGCCTCACTGTCACCTCAACCGCATGCATGTCCGGATACCCATAAACCTCAACACCGGTGATGTTTGGGGCGTATTTCGGAAACGGCTGAAACACCCTGTGCTTATGGCTGTCACCGAATAGCAAAAGCACGGGTTTTTCAAAGGTCTGCGCCGCCGTTTTCAATGCTTCACCAAACTCTCCAAACCCAGAATGGCGCAACCAGCGTTCGCGCTCAAACATGTTGAAGTCGAATTCGAACATGTCCGCGTGAATAGCCACAACGATGATTTTTGCGTCATCGTAGGCCGTAAAACTGTCCTGCAGCCATGTCGTCGTCGTCTTGCTGCGCGCAAAATACTCTTCCACCGCTTTCAGATTGCGGGTCTCGAAATTGTTATTCGACCCCACGATATGCGCCGTGAGGAAACCTATGTCACCTGATCTGAAACGTGCATTTTCCGGGTAACCTTCGCTATCCTGATGCTCCAGCGCAATCGCGCTTTGTCCAAGGCTCAATTCAGGTGCTGAAAAATAGGTGCGGCGGATAAAGGCCAACCGGTCCAGCGGATCATCTATGCCACCTGAAAAACTAAAACAATCAGTCCACTCGTTATCCCCGGGTGTATAAAGCACTGGCGCCTCAAAGCTGTTCATAAAGTTCAGCTGGTCCAACAGAATCTGATCCGTGCACGCACCGCCGCCTTTGGTGTCACCGACATGAATAACCAGATCCGGCGACTGTTCATTGATCTTACCGATAAGCGCCTCATAGGGCGGATAAACCAGTTCCGGCGCGCCATAGGGTAAATCCCCAAGTGCAATAATCCGAAACTCCTCTGCTGACATCTGTTTAGGCGCACCCGCAATCATTGCGAGCACCAGTGTGAAGAACAGCATGAATTTCAGCATAGGTCTGATCCCGGTGTAACCACGCCCAGACTATCCCTCTAATTCACTCCGTGGCAACGACCTTGGGTTGTGACACCGAACTCTACCAGCGCCTGACCATCATAGGATATTCAATAGCAACCTTCGGGTGTTTTCCTCGGTCATCTCAATCGGGTTCCCGCCGGTGCTCGGATCAATCAGGGCGCCCGAGACGATGCGATCGACATCCGGGTTTTCAATACCCAGCCCACCGAGCGACTTTGGAATTCCCAAAGACGCGTTCAGCTCATCAACATAGGCACAAAACCCGCCAAACCCTCCGTCAATCCCGAGGTAGTTTGCCGCATGCCCCAACACGCCTTCAATGGCCGGTTTGTTGAACTGCAGAACCGCCGGCATGCATACCGCGTTGGTCGTGCCGTGATGCGTGTGATAAATCGCACCAATCGGGTGCGACAATGCGTGGATCGCACCAAGCCCTTTCTGAAACGCCGTCGCCCCCATCGCAGCGGCAGACATCATATGCGCCCGCGCCTCCAGGTCCGCTCCATCTGTATAGGCACGCGGCAAATACTCCTTAACCAACCGCATCCCCTCAAGCGCCATGCCCTGTGACATCGGATGATAATGCGGCGAACAAAACGCTTCCACGCAATGGGCAAAAGCATCAAGGCCCGTGCCCGCCGTGATAAACTTGGGCATGCCTACCGTGAGCTCCGGATCGCAGATCACCACCGATGGCAGGAACTTCGGGTGAAAAATAATCTTCTTCTCTTCCGTCACCGAATTGGTAATGACCGAAGCGCGCCCAACTTCTGATCCCGTGCCCGCCGTTGTCGGCACAGCAACGATTGGTGCAATTGCATCTGAATCCGCGCGGGTCCACCAATCCCCGATATCTTCAAAATCCCACAACGGGCGTGTCTGCCCGGCCAAAAACGCCACCAGCTTGCCCAGGTCGAGGCCCGAACCGCCGCCAAAGGCGACCACCCCGTCATGGCCACCTTCCTTGAACGCCTTTACACCTGCCTCGGCGTTTTTCTCATTCGGGTTGGGATCAACATCGGCAAAAATCGCCCGGCCAAGGCCTGCCGCCTCCAGCAGATCAAGCGTCTTGCTGGTAATATCCATATCGGCAAGACCACGATCGGTGATCAACAGAGGTTTTTTGATACCGGCAACAGCACAGGCATCCGCTATTTCAGAGATCCGGCCAGCGCCAAATCTTATTGCTGTGGGGTATGACCAGTTTGCAGTTAGGGACATGGGCTCAGGCCTTCTTTAGATGGTAGGATTTGGGTCGTGTCAGATTGTGATAGCCGATGATGGACAATCCACCACCGCGACCGGTGTCTTTGCAACCGGTCCAGCACAGACCGGGATCCAGGTAATCGGCGCGGTTCATGAATGCAGTACCGGTTTCAATCTGATCTGCGATCGCCTCGGCGCGCTCAACATCTTGCGTCCAAAGAGACGCGGTCAGACCGAAATCACTGTCATTCATCAACCCAATTGCCTCTGCGTCGTCTTTGACGGGCATGATCCCCACAACCGGGCCAAAGCTTTCTTCACGCATGACACGCATATCATGTGTCACATTGGTCAGGATCTGGGGCATCAGATATGCACCCCCATCCTCAGGGAACAGGGCCGGGTCGATATGGGCAACTGCACCCTCGACTATCGCCTCTCGCGTCTGGGCGCGCACCTCTTCGGCAAACCGGACATGCGCCATCGGCCCTAGGGTCGTTTCAGGCTCCAGCGGATTGCCCAGCTTGTAACCGTTCACAACCGCTACTGCCTTTTCAACAAACTGGTCCAACAGGTTCTCGGCCACGTATATGCGCTCAATTCCGCAGCAGCACTGACCAGAGTTGAACATCGCACCATCAATCAAGGTATCGACAGCGGCATCAATATCCGCGTCATCCATGACATAACCGGGATCCTTGCCACCCAGTTCAAGGCCAATGCCGGTGAATGTTCCGGCCGCAGCCGTTTCCATTGCCCTGCCCCCGCCGACAGAGCCGGTAAAATTCACAAATCCAAACGACCGTGCCGCGATCAGAGCCGATGTTGTCTGGTGATCCAGAAACACATTCTGAAACACATCCTCGGGCACGCCCGCATTGTGGAATGCCTCCACCATCCGTTCCCCGACAAGGGGTGTTTGCGAAGCATGCTTCAACATCACGGCATTGCCGGAAATCAATGCAGGCGCGACTGTGTTGATCGCGGTCATATAGGGATAGTTCCACGGGGCTACGACCAGTACAACACCATGCGGCACCCGTTTGATCACTCTGCGGAACGCATCACTGTTTTCGATTTCAATAGGTGCGAGCGCCTCTTGCGCAATCTCGGCCATATAGGTCGCGCGTTCGTTGAAACCGCCAAACTCGCCGCCATAACGTACCGGGCGCCCCATCTGCCAGGCGATCTCTGGCACGATGTCGTCATTCATCGCACCAACAGCCGCAACGCCGGCCTGAACCCGTGCAATTCTGTCGTCCAGTGGAAGTGCCGCCCATTCAACCTGTGCTGTCTTGGCACGGGCAACTGCCGCTTCGGCCTCGGGCTGGGCTAACGTCTCGCGTTCGGCATAAACGGACCCGTCGATAGGAGATATACATTGGATAGTCATCTGATTAAGCTTTCTCAAATCCGCGCGCGATTTCCCAATCCGTCACGACACGGTCAAATTCTTCCTGCTCCCATTCGGCAGCACGTGTGTAGTGATTGACCACATCGTCACCCAATGCATCCCGCAGAAATGTCGATCCGCGTAGTTTCTCGGTCGCAACGCGCAATGTTTGCGGGATGTCAGCGGCCTTTCCATCCTCATAGACATCGCCCGTCGTCGCCGGGGCCAATTCCATCTTGTCTTCGATGCCTTTAATCCCTGCGGCCAGCATTGCGGCCTGCGCCAAATAAGGGTTCAGATCAGAGCCACCGATCCGGCATTCAACCCGGACACCTTTGGTCCCATCCCCGCACAGGCGGAAACCAGCGGTACGATTGTCTACCGACCAAACCGTTTTCGTAGGCGCGAACGTTCCTTTGGCAAACCGCTTGTAGCTGTTCACATATGGCGCCAGGAAATAGGTGTAATCAGGTGAATAAGTGATCAGGCCCGCCATGTAGTTGCGCATCAAATCAGACATTCCCAACTTGTCAGACTTGTCAAAGAAGACCGGTACTCCGTCTTTCCACAGCGACTGATGCACATGCGAAGAACTGCCGACTTTGTCATGGTGCCACTTGGGCAGGAACGTCGCGGCACGGCCATTCTGCCAGGCGATTTCCTTAATGGCATGCTTGGCGATCGTGTGGTGATCTGCACAATCAAGTGCCGCAGCATAACGGATGTTCAGCTCTTCCTGACCGGTCTCTGCCTCACCTTTGGAATTCTCAATCGGAATACCCGCCGCAAACAGATGATTGCGGATCGGGCGCATCACGCCCTCTTCTTTGGTGGTCTGAAGGATGTGATAATCTTCGTTGTATCCGCTGATCGGCTGCATATCGCGAAAACCGGATTTGCGAATGTCATCAAAGCTGTGTTCAAACAGAAAAAACTCCAGCTCCGTTGCCATCATGGCATCAAAGCCCAACGCGTCCAGCCGCGCGATTTGTTTTTTCAAAACAGCTCTGGGGGAATGGGAAACAGGCTCGTGCGTGTGGTGATCCAGTACATCACACAGCACCATCGCAGTACCTTCCAACCAGGGAACCACGCGGATCGTAGCCAGATCCGGCTTCATCACATAGTCACCATAGCCAGCCTGCCAGCTGGTCGATGCATAGCCATCAGGGGTGGCCATCTCCAGATCAGTTGCCAGCAAGTAGTTACAGCAATGGGTTTCCTCGTAGGAAGTTTCCACAAAGTTCACAGCGTGAAACCGTTTACCCATCAGGCGGCCCTGCATGTCGACCAGACACACCAGAACCGTATCCACCGCACCCGAGGCGACCTGCGCTTTTAAATCTTCGAAACTCAAAGCCATTCCCGCAATCCGTTTCATTAGGTTTCAGCCGTATTCTGGCCCCCGCTTTGCAGAGGCCAGATTGATCAATGATGTGACTTAGCCGTACCGATAAGGACGGCCGGCCTTAACCATGTCAGCGTTGTATTTCTTGAAGATGTCGACGACACGGCGTTTGGTCTCTGATTCAGCCGCGATCTCTTCCCAGAATTCCAGCGCAGCGCTCTCAACCGTCGCCCATTCCTCGTCCGGGATAGATGTCAATTCCATCTTGGTCCCGTTGACCCGAAGGTTGGCTTCACCGCCCCAATACCACCACTGGCGATAATAATGCGACTGGTCACAGCACACACGGAACAACGTCTGCAAATCTTCCGGCAATTCATTCCAGCGATCCATATTGGCAAAGAACGATCCCGCCCATGCACCCGAAATGTTATTGGTCAGGAAGTAGTTTGTCACATCGGCCCAGCCAACTGTGTAGTCTTCAGTGATCCCTGACCAGGCGATACCGTCCAGCTCACCTGTTTGCACAGCGACCTCAATATCCTCCCACGGCAGGTTCACAGGAACCACACCGAACTGACTCAGGAACCGGCCAGCCGTTGGGAAGGTAAAGACACGCTTACCCTTCAGGTCCTCAAGGCTATGGATCGGATCTTTCGTGGCAAAATGGCAAGGATCCCACGATCCCGCACTGATATGTTTCACGCCAACCTTGGAATATTCTTCATCCCAGATTTCGTTCAATCCATATTGGTTAAACAGAACCGGCACATCCAGTGAATAGCGGGATGCGAACGGGAAATATCCCCCAAAAACAGTTACATCAGTCGGCGACGCCATAGAGTCATCATCCGACTGAACAGCATCAATTGTGCCGCGCTGCATCGCCTGAAACAGCTCGCCCGTTGGAACCAACTGGTCCGCAAAGAAAAGCTCTATCTGCATGCGGTCACCCGCAATTTTGTTGAACATTTCGATGGCAGGCACAATCACTTCGGCAGCCAAAGCCGCACCCGCATAAGTCTGCATCCGCCACTTGATCGTGCTTTGTGCAACCGCTGGCGCGGCCAATGCGGCTGCTGGCGCTGCTACAGCGGCACCTTGGATAAACTTACGTCTTGTTGTCATGTCTTTCTCCTCTGGTTAATAGGTTCGACCGATTATCTTTCGGTTCTCATTATGGTTTGTTGTAAACATAATCCGGTAGCCACGTGGCGATGCCTGGAAATACCATCACCAAAATCAAAGCCATCACCATGACCATTACAAATGGTGTGATCGACGAATAAATGTCGCGTAATGTGACCTCGGGTGGCGCCATCGCGCGCATGAGAAACAGGTTGTATCCGAAGGGCGGCGTCATATAGGCGATCTGCGTCGTGATCGTATACAAGATACCGTACCAGATCAGATCAAAGCCCAGCTCGCCAACCAACGGCACATAAAGCGGCGCCACGATGACCAGCATCGCCGTGTCATCCAGAAACGTCCCCATCAGGATAAAGCTGAGCTGCATCAGAATCAGGATCATCCAAGGGCTCAGGTTTAGCTTTTCTGTAAAAACGCTTTCAATTGCTTTCACGGCTCCAAGCCCGTCAAACACTGCACCAAACGCAAGTGCGGCAAGGATAATCCACATAAACATGCAGGTAATTCCAAGCGTGTTGCGGACCGAGTTTTCAAAAACTTCCCGGGTCATCCGACCTTTCAGAACCGCCGCCAAAAAGGCAGACATCGCACCAATGGCAGAGCTTTCAACCAGCGATGTCCAACCATTCACAAACGGCACCATCATCGCCGCGAATATGACAAGCGGCAAAAGACCGGCCCGCAACAGCCGCAGTTTTTCGGCTTTCGGAATATCGCGCTCTTCCTTGGGCAATACCGGGCCAAGAACTGGATTTGCCCAACACCGGATGACTATGTAGGCCACAAACATCGAAGCCATCATCAATCCCGGAATGACCCCTGCCAGCCAAAGCTGCCCGACGGGCTGACGTGCGATCATGGCATATAGAACCAGAACCACAGAAGGCGGTACAAGAATGCCTAGACTGGATCCCGCCTGGATTACACCGGTAACCATGCGCTTGTCATAGCCCCGCCTGAGCAGTTCGGGCAGTGCAATGGTAGACCCAATCGCCATCCCGGCAACCGACAGTCCGTTCATCGCTGAAATCAAAACCATCAGGCCTATCGTCCCAATTGCCAAACCTCCCCTGAGGCCGCCCATCCAGACGTGAAACATTTTATAGAGATCATCGGCTATCTTGGATTCAGACAGCACATAACCCATGAAAATAAACATTGGCAGCGTCAGCAACGGATACCATTTCATCAGCTTCATCGCCGCCGCAAACCCGATATCAAAGCCGCCCCTGTCCCCCCAAAGCAACAGCGCTGCTACGACAGCAATAAATCCAATCGCGCCAAACACCCGCTGCCCGGTTAAAAGCATCAGCATCATCGTTGAGAACATCAGAGTGGCGATCAATTCATAAGACATCAGATCGCCTCGCCTTTGAGGCGCAGAACGTCTTTCAGAAATTCCGAAACGCACTGCAGCAACATCAGGAACATTCCAAGGACCATCACGGCCTTGACGGGCCAGATATAGGGGCGCCAGGCTGTAGAAGAACGCTCCATTCTGCCGATTTCCTCCGAGCCTGTCAGAAGGCCTCCAAAGAATGAGAAAGGCTCGGTTCCCCAATACCCAAGCGAATATGCGGTCGAGCTGACAGCGCCATAAAGAAGAACACAAAGATAGAATATCAGGAACAGAACAGTGAGCAGATCAAACCACGCTTTTTTGCGTGCAGACCATCCGCCATACAGCAAATCCATCCTCACATTAGACCCCAACTGAATCGAATACGGCCCGCCAAGAATGTAATAGGCGACCATTACGAACTGAGCCATTTCCAAAGTCCACAAAGACGGAATGAAGAAGGTTTTGCTGATCGACGACCAAAGCAAAATCCCCATTAATGCAAAAATGCCGTACATCACGATACGCCCCACACGGTGGTTAACAGCATCCACAGTGCGAACATATCCACGCATCAGGCCACGCATTGAACATTCCCTTTCACACCGGTTTGGGAGAATGCGTCGGCCAGCCACCCGGCCAACATGTCACCCATCGCGCGCTGCTGGTCGCGGGTCTCGATTATGTCGTTACGTATCTCCAGCATGACATTGGCGTGCCCGCCCGGAATTGCATGTTCTTGCAACGTATGGGTCACGCCATCGTTGACCCCATAGGGTTGATTGCGCTGAACATTGGCTTGGGTATGCGCTGCGGCCGACTGTAGCATCGCGTCGGCCAGCCGGCTGTCAGTATCATGCAGAACACCGATTTCAACACTCCGGCGTGCACCATGATAGATGGGGGTAAAACTATGGATCGTGACCATAACCGGATTTTCGGTCTGCTTGATCCTGTCAGACAATGCCGCGCGAAATGGCTCATAATACATCTCAACCCGTTCTTGGCGCGCCGATGCGTTCAATCCCTGGTTCCCCGGAATATCAATGATTTCGCTCCGCTCCGGCATTGCCGCCGGTGAACTGGGCGGGCGGTTGCAATCATAAACCAGCCTGGAAACTGTTCCCGCGACCAACGCGGCATCAAGTTTCTCTGACAAACGCCGCGCCACTTCCATCGCTCCGGGATCCCAGGCAACGTGGCTTTTGCGCACCTCCGACGGAAGTCCCAGATTGTCAAATTGCGCCGGAATAAAATGTGCGGCATGCTCACAGACCAGCACAACAGAAGATGCCCCAGACGGATTAATCGTCTGAAAACTGTTTTCCAAAATACTTGTGCCGACTCGTGTCATTTTCCCCCCGCCCATAATAATTGGTTGCAAGTCGCGAGTTCTGTCAACAAATTTCTGAAAAATTTTTTACATTTCGATTTGATCTGTTATATTTTTTATCAACAGGGGTAAGCCATGTCTGCAACAGCACTCACAATCTCGGACCGAATTCAGCAGGAGCTGGACAATCTGACCCGTGCAGAACGGCAGTTGGCGCATTCAATTCTGGAAAACTACCCCGCCTCGGGTCTTGGGCCACTGTCGTCACTTGCCAAAGATGCCAAGGTGTCTGTGCCCACGGTCGCTCGCATGGTTCAAAAGCTCGGTTTCAAGGGCTACCCGGAATTTCAGGCCGAACTGCGCGAAGAACTGCGGGCAAAGGTCAAAAACCCGATTGCAAAGCATGACACCTGGGCAGAAGGCGCGCCTTCCGAACATATGCTCAACCGGTTCACAGATGCGGTTATCGACAACATCAAACACACGCTTGGCCAGATTGAACCACAGGCATTCGACAAGGCTTGCGAAATGGTGGCTGACACAGACAGCCATCTTTACATCGTTGGCGGGCGTATCACCCACACACTGGCCGAATATCTGTATTTGCACATGCAGGCCATCCGGCCAAAAATCACGCACATCCAATCAACGTCAAACACTTGGCCGCATTACCTGCTGAACGTGAACAAGAACGACATTTTTGTAATTTTCGACATGCGCCGCTACGAAAACAACACCCTGAAACTGGCCGAAATTGCCCATGCAAAGGGCGCGCGGTTGATTTTGTTCACCGATCAATGGCGCTCGCCAGTTCATCAGCTGGCCGAAATCAGTCTCAGCAATCGCATCGTGGTTCCGTCCGCTTGGGATTCTGCCGTCACCACATTGCTTCTGGTCGAAACGATGATCTCGTCTGTTCAGAACCTGAACTGGGGTGACATCAAGGAACGGATGGAAGAGCTGGAAGATATGTTCGACCAGACCAAGCTTTTTCGAAAGTTCACCTGACGTCGGATATGGCGTCACTTGATGGGCATGCGCCGTGCTGTTCGTCGCGGGTAAACTTTCTGTTCCGAAAAATTGCTGCAATGCGGCGGTGTACACGGGGTGCACGGGTGGTGTACGGATATCACCCCCCTGTTTTTCGGTTCTTGAGCGCGTTAACCTTTGACGACCAAGGGCCATTGCGTCGCATAGACAACCCGCCCAAATCGAGATATTGGTAAAATAATATTACCAAATACAACAAGCGGAAGTCTTATGCCCGTTATCACATGCATCGAAGATCTGCGTCGCCTATACGAACGCCGCGTCCCGCGAATGTTCTACGATTATGCGGAAACAGGCAGCTGGACCCAGCAGACTTTTCAGGAAAATACGTCTGATTTCAAAGAGATACGTCTTAGGCAACGAGTTGCGGTCGACATGAGTGACCGCAACACCTCGGCCCGAATGGTGGGCCAGGAAGTGGCGATGCCAGTGGCTCTTGCGCCTGTTGGTTTAACCGGAATGCAATGTGCCGATGGTGAGATCAAGGCCGCCCGCGCTGCTGAAAGATTCGGCGTGCCCTTTACCCTGTCGACCATGTCGATCTGCTCAATTGAGGATGTCGCCGAACACACAACAAAACCCTTCTGGTTTCAGGTTTACACCTTGAAAGATAACGATTTTATGCGCCGCCTGTTCGACCGCGCCAAAGCCGCAAAATGCTCTGCCGCAATAATAACGGTGGACCTTCAGGTTATCGGACAACGCCACAAGGACCTAAAAAATGGCCTCTCCGCCCCGCCGAAACTGACTGCTAAATCAGTTGCCAACATGATGACCAAGGTCCGTTGGGGCCTTGGAATGCTGGGCACAAAGCGCAGGTTTTTCGGCAATATTGTGGGCCACGCGGCGGGTGTCACCGATCCATCCTCGCTTAGCTCCTGGACAGCAGAAGCATTTGATGACGCTCTTGACTGGAACCGAATTCGTGAGTTTCGCAAAATGTGGGACGGCCCCCTTATCATCAAGGGCATCATGGACCCCCGCGATGCCAAAGAGGCGCTGAATGTTGGGGCCGACGCCATCATCGTGTCCAACCATGGCGGCCGCCAACTTGACGGCGCACTCAGCGCAATCCGCGCCCTGCCGGCGATCATGGATGCTGTTGGTGGCAAAATCGAAGTACATCTCGACAGCGGCATCCGCTCTGGTCAGGACGTTCTCAAGGCACTGGCAATGGGGGCAGACGCCACTTATATTGGCCGCGCTTTTGTCTATGGTCTGGGCGCTATGGGTGAGGCAGGCGTGACCAAGGCTCTTGAGGTGATTCACAAAGAGCTGGATGTTTCGATGGCACTGTGTGGCCGACGTGATGTGAAAACTGTCGATCGTGATATTCTACTGGTGCCAAAAGATTTCACCGGACACTGGCAAGAATAACGCCAAAAGGGGTGTTTTCACTCTTTTCAGCAAGGGAAATCCGGTCTATACGCGCCTCTTCACGCGGGACTACAGCCTTGGAGGAGCCCGCATAATATATGGAGAATACAATGGCTGGAGAAATTCCTGATCTTCACGCCCAGGAACGCACGGGGACGGGCAAGGGCGCCGCTCGTGCAGCACGCCGCGAAGGCAAGGTTCCGGGGATCGTTTTTGGTGGTGACAATGACCCGCTTCCAATCAGCATTCCGTTCAACGAGCTGCTGAAGAAACTCAAAGCAGGCCGGTTTAAGTCGACGCTTTTCAACCTCAAAGTTGACGGTCATGACGACGTGCGGGTGATCTGCCGCGACGTACAGCGCGATGTTGTCAAAGACTTGCCAACCCACCTGGACCTGATGCGCCTGCGCCGGACCACAAAGGTGAACCTGTTTGTGCCAGTAGAATTCGTCAACGAAGAAGACTCCCCCGGCATTCGCAAGGGCGGCGTTCTGACCGTTGTCCGGAACGAGATTGAGTTGATCGTGACTGCGGGTGATATTCCTGAGCAGGTGACAATCGACATTTCCGATCTCGACATCAACGACACGGTGACAATTTCGATGGTGGATCTGCCTGCCGGGACCAAACCGACAATTGACCGTGACTTTGTGATCTGCAACGTATCGGCACCTTCGGCTCTTAAATCCGAAGATGATGAAGATGCTGATGAGACAGAGGCCGCTGACGTGCCAACAGTTGGCGACGAAGAAGCGGGCGACGCAGCAGAAGGCGGCGAAGAGTAAACGCCCGTCAATCGCTGAATTCGCAGAAATTACAAAACGCGGAGAGCATTCCTCTCCGCGTTTTTTTGTGTGCAAAATGGAGCAAATTTCCTTTGAGATCCCCGGGTCGATAACCTGAACTTGCCGGAGTCTTTTGCGTTTTTGTTGAATTTAAACGATCCACATCATAGACCTGCCACCAAAGGATCGGAACGTTAGCAATGCTTCTATTTGTGGGTCTGGGCAATCCCGGCACAAAGTATTCGGGAAACCGCCATAACATCGGCTTCATGGCGCTGGAGAGGGTCGCCGACGATCACGGCTTTGCACCATGGCGCAGTAAGTTTCAGGGTGACATTTCCGAAGGCAAACTTGGTCGTGAAAAGGTTCTGTTGCTCAAGCCAAAAACATTTATGAACCTCAGCGGACAATCTGTCGGGGAGGCGATGCGGTTCTATAAACTTTCCCCCGAGGATGTAACTGTGTTCCATGACGAACTGGACCTCGCCCCCGGAAAATTGCGTGTCAAAATGGCAGGCGGCCATGCAGGCCACAACGGCCTGCGTTCAATGCATCAACATATCGGTGAAGCCTATCAACGCGTTCGGCTGGGTATCGGGCACCCTGGCCGCAAGGATTTGGTCAGCCATTGGGTGCTACAGGATTTCGCCAAGTCCGATCAGGATTGGCTCGATGATCTGCTGCGCGGTATTTCTGATGGCGCACCACATCTGGCCGAGGGCGATGTCAGCCGTTTCCAGAATGCTGTAGCCTTGCGAACAGCTCCGCCCCGATCATCTAAGTCGAACTCAAATCCCAAAGAACCGAATGAGAAGCAACCCGAACCATCAGAGAACGCCGAAGATGATCGATCTGCGTTACAAAAGCTGATGGACCGTTTCCGCTAAGGTGTCCCTTTTTCCAAAACCACTGCGAACAGCTGACCTGACGGCGGGCGTTTGGTGATGCGTGCAGTTTTAAAATGGGCACTTCGGGCAATTGCAACACTGATCCTGGCCGTTGTGGTTATAGGGTTTTGGAAACGCGAAGAAATTACCAGGCTGTGGGCCGTTAACAACCTGTTTGCAGAAGACCGGATCGTTGCAAATTTCTCAAACATGGAGCGTGCATTTCTAACGGTAGAGGTGCCAAGGGGCGATGGCCCGGTATCGGATTTGCCACGCGGGCCCGATGCCATGATGCCCGAAGGGTTGAATGGCTGGATCGACAGGCGTGCGGCAACCTCACTACTGGTTCTCAAAGGTGGCGAAATTGTTCATGAAAGCTATTTTCTGGGCACCCAAGCAGAAGACCGCAGAATAGGCTGGTCCATGGCCAAAAGCCTGTTATCGGTGTTGTTCGGGATTTTGCTGGAAGAGGGCAAGATTGGCGCACTTGATGATCAGGTCACCCAATATGCCCCGCAGCTAAAGCATAGCGCCTATGACGGCTCCAGCATCCTGAACGTGTTGCAAATGACCAGCGGGGTGTCTTTTGACGAGGATTATCTCGATTATAATTCAGACATAAATCGAATGGGCCGGGTGTTGGCTCTTGGCGGCACGATGGATGGTTTCGCTGCCAGCTTAACCCATCGTGATGCCGAGCCCGGTGCGCGTTGGCACTATGTATCAATTGATACCCATGTGCTGGGCATGGTGATCCGCGGCGCGACAGGTCGCGATCTGCCAACGCTATTGTCTGAAAAGGTGATCATTCCATTAGGCTTTGAACAAAGCCCCTACTATCTTGCCGATGGTAACGGGGTGGCCTTTGCATTGGGCGGCCTGAACCTGACTACAAGGGACTATGCGCGCTTTGGCATGATGGCTGAACAGATGGGGCGTTATGGTCCCACGCAGATTGCACCGAAAAGCTGGCTGGATATATCAACACAAGCGACCGCACCAACCAAACCCGGCAGCACCGGATATGGTTACCAGTGGTGGATTCCAAAGGGCGACAACACAGGAGAATTCTATGCAAGGGGCATCTATGGGCAATACATTTACATTGATCGGCTAAGTGACGTCGTGATCGTGGCAACCAGCGCAGATCGAAGATTTCGAGAACGCGGAGTGAACGACGAAAACATCGCAATGTTCAGGGCGATCGCGGCATCGCTGTGAACATTTCCAAGCATGTCCAAATTGCTCTATGGTTAGCCGGGGAAGTACGGGGCGAGGAAACATTGTGATTGACAAGAACCCATCTATAAACGTTCTGGGCGGCGCGCTGGAGCTTTGTTCAAACGACCCTGTGACCGGCTTTTTTCGGGACGGGCATTGCAACACCTGTAGCGAAGATCACGGCAGTCACACTGTTTGTGCGCTGATGACCGCTGAATTCCTAGCCTATTCCAAATATGTCGGTAATGACCTCAGCACACCCCGACCCGAATTCGGATTTGTCGGATTGGCGCCGGGTGATCAGTGGTGCCTTTGCGCGGCACGGTTCTTACAGGCTCATGACGAGGGGTGTGCACCACAGGTGCGATTAGAAGCCACCCATGTACGGGCATTGGATATCGTGCCTTTGGACGTGCTGCGACAGCACGAACCGCAATAGTCAATCGCTGTGCAGCCGATGTATAGTTACTTCGCCGATCATTAAGCCGTTTCAGCTTTCAACCGCTAAAACCGGATCCAACGGAACAGCTATTCTGGCCGCCCGTTCCACGACCTCTGCCGCGTCGAAACAGCGGAACTCATCAAAGCGCCGGCCGATGATCTGAACCCCCTGTGGCATTCCATTATCCACCAGAGCAGGCAACGCAACGCTGGGAAGGCCCAGAAGATTGCAAAGCTCGGTTAACCTGAACGACCGGATCAATCGCCGCATAACCGCCGTTCCACCGGTATCATACCCAACCTCGAATGGTTCAATCGTAGAAACCGGGCCCAGGATCAACGGGTACTGCTCCATCAACGTGCACCATGCCTGAGAAATTTGGTGCCGCTCTGCAATAGCGTTGCTAAAAGCTTCTGTGGAAGGCGTTAGTCCGCTGGTCACAGCCTGCAGCACTTTGCCCGCATCCGCCGACATGAATGCAATTGTTTCTTCAATGTCCGAGATACCAGTTGCCGCAAGGTCATCGATGATCTGATCCGCGCGATCAATGAATGGTGGATCAACTTCTTCAACTACATAATCAACAGCTTCGAGTGCTTGCACTGCTGAGCGGAGCGCCCGTTCCACACCAGGTTCAACACCCTCACCAGAGGGATCTGCTATCAGGCCAATACGGTTTGCGCCTGATTGCGGCCCGGGTGGCGCGATAGCGGGCGTCCAGATCGGATCGGTCGGATCGCACTGGCTCATTACACCCAAAGCAAGACGCAGATCTGAAACGGACCGGGCCATAGGCCCGTTCACCGCAGCGATCTGTTCATAGTACATTGGTGCGTATCCATAGAGCCGCGACATAACTCGTGACACCCGGCCTGTAGTCGGGCGCAGCCCCACCACGCCGCAGTTGACCGCAGGTTGGCGGGTAGAGCCGCCCATATCATTTCCGATGCCAAGCGGGCTCATCCCGGTAGCAAGGGCGACGGCCTCACCACCACTTGATCCACCTGGTGTTCGCGCCGGATTCCAGGGGTTGATCGTCGCTCCATGCAGGTCGTTGTCTGTATGCCAGCGCAAACCAAAATCGGGCATGTTTGTGCGGCCCAGAATGATGGCGCCTGCGGCCTTGAGGTGGGCAACAACCGGTGCATCCTTTTCGGCCAACGCTTCCTTTCGACTGACCAATCCGTTGGTTGTCGCCGACCCGGCAACGTCAATGTTTTCCTTGATCGTGATGGGGAGACCATGCAGCGGACCAAGCTCTTCACCTTGCGCAATAGTGGCGTCTGCCACGTCTGCTGATCTCAGAGCTTCATCATGCAGAACTGTCGTGATTGCGTTAACTTTACTATTAACCGTTTCTATCCTGCTCAGATGACTCTCAAGCAGCTCGCGGCTGGAAATTTCTCTATTTCGAAGTGCGCTGACGAGTTTACTGGCGCTATGACGCCAAAATTCATGGGACATTGGGAAACTTTCAGAAAATGTATGAATACAGAAATCGGTCGTGACGAATAGCTGCCCTCTGGGCAGCGGTCATACCGGATTTCGAACGGCTTTTGGTTATGAGCAGTGCATCAACATTTGGAAGAATGGTATCGACCACTCGGCGGTAAATCAATCTGCTATATCCGAAGGTATCAAAGCGGTACCCGGCCCGGGTTTCCCCGGGCCGGGTGTTGGCTTTAGTCCCGCAGGCGCACGATGTCGGTCATCAGGCCTTCGGTTCCGTTGTGGACCGTCAACCGCTCGACCTTGCCAGCGATGATTTCCAGCGCCTCAAGCTCCTTGAGCCGCAGCATCACCGGATTTTCCGCCATCACTTTGGCCGTGTTCAAAAGTGAACGGGTTGCGTTCGTTTCTTCACGCCGACGGATAACGTTGGCCTCTGCCTCTTTTTCGGCTGCAACGACCGAGGTGAGGATGTCGCGCATCTCACCGGGCAGGATCACGTCTTTCAATGCGATCTCACCCACTTCGATGCCGATCCCGGCCATCTCTGCGCGTACCGCCTTCGCGGCCTCGGCATCAACGCTCACCTTCTCGGCCAAAAGCCGGTCCAGTGTCATCGCGCCAAGCGTTTTACGGAACGCCAGTTGCAGCGCACGGTGCAGGGCTTCTTCGAAGTCCTTTACCGCTGTGACCGCACGCTCCGGGTCTGTGACCCGGTAACCGGCGGTCAGGTTGACCCGGATGGTAACCCGGTCCTTGGTCAGAATTTCCTGACCGGTGACCTCGTGGGTCCGCATCCGCAGATCGACCTGCTTGACCGCAACATGACGGCCCACCCGGTAGAACGCATGCGTCCCGGGGGCCAGCTGACGCAGAAACACACCGTCAACGCTCAGCAATCCAACGTGACCTTCGGCCACCTCCGTTGCGCTGAATGCAGTGGTCAGGCCCAAACGCACCAACCGACGGGCAAGTGCAGGGTCAACCATAAGCGTTTCATCCAATGCATGCCGCTCGATTTCGAACGGACCTGCATCGGCAAAGTAAACCACACGCGATTCAGGCAGTACAACCTCGCATGGGCGGCCATCACGCAATACAACGCAGACTTCACCAACCTCAGCGCGCACCTCAGTCAGATGCGCAGCCGCCAGATCGGGACGTTCACGGAACAACGCCCGGTCATAAGGCGACACGAAACGGAGATTTTCCAGGCTGTAAACCTCACGCAGAGTATCCCGCATCGGGATACGGTGTTCGCCCGGGCCCAATATGGCGTTGATCCGCCCTTTGTGGAGCACAAGCATACGTTCGGTTTCCAGAACGGTGACACGGGTATGGCCGGTCAGCCGGTCGATGATATGTTGAATCATTCGCATTTCATTATCTCCTTTTCGTCTCGTCTTATCGTCGTCGCAATTTGCGATCTCCTTTTGGTTTCAAGTGGGTTGCAGTCAGGATGACTGTCAGGTGTGATGCCTCTTCCCAGAGGCGTTGAGGTGGGCGCCGGGGCCGCCCCGCGCCATGATCCCGCGCGGGAGAGAGGTGAGAGGGCCCACAGTTGCAACGATGCGCAGGATGCGGCAAGGCACCCCAAGCGGACCGAAGAACGGCGAAACCTTCATCCCCTGCTCCGGCACAAGACCAGAGCAACGGCGGGCTATTGTCCTTTCTGCCCGAAAGCAGAGGAAGACGCCGGGCCGCCCTTGCTGAGGCAACCCCGGAACCCGGATTTGGACCGCTTTCGCGGACCGGCATTGGAGGCCGGCGCTGATTTAACAGCTTTGTCTCAAATGGCAGGATTCGAACCTGCAAAGCCTTTCGGCTGCATCGCCCAAAACGATGTGCGTAAACCTGTTCCGCCACATTTGTGAGTGCCAAGGAGGGAAACGAACCCCCGTCCGTCAGATTTGCCATCTGATGCTCTACCGCTGAGCTACATCGCTTTCCCGTCGACATCCCGGCCCTGGCATACGGGGCTGGCAGGGCCGCCCGCACCGGGAGAGAAAATCTCTGCCCGCTAGAGTCCGATACGTTTGATCGGGAACTGGGTGATACCGCTAACAAAACGAGTCACTCAATACGGGAATTACCCGTCAAAAACGCTCGTGATCAAAGCGCAACAATATCGCGGAGTTGAGTAATAAATGGAAACAACTTAGGTGTCGCCGCGTCCCAAGGAGACATAATTGATGGCTCAATTTGGAATAAAATTTGACAGATCGGAAAAGAAAGGCGGGGTGAACCCCGCCAGACTTACTTTAGTCCGCTTCGGCCATCTCAAAACCAAGATGTTTTGCCACGGTAAAGATGTCTTTGTCGCCCCGGCCGCACATGTTCATGCATATGATGTGATCAGCAGGCAATTCAGGCGCGATCGTCATCACATGGGCAAGTGCGTGACAGGGTTCCAATGCAGGGATGATCCCCTCGCATTCGCAAGACAGCTGAAATGCTTCCAACGCTTCTTTGTCGGTGATTGAAACATATTCAGCCCGACCCGTTTCATGCAGCCAGGAATGCTCTGGTCCGATACCGGGATAATCAAGACCTGCGGAAATAGAATAGCCTTCGAGGATCTGGCCATCCGGATCCTGCAACAGATACGTGCGGTTTCCATGCAGCACACCAGGCCGGCCACCGGTCAGAGAGGCGCAATGCTCCATCTTTTCGTTCACGCCCTTACCGCCAGCCTCAACGCCGATGATCCGAACGTCCTTGTCATCGAGAAACGGGAAAAACAGGCCCATCGCATTTGATCCGCCGCCGATCGCGGCGATGATCGTGTCAGGCAGGCGACCTTCGGCCTGCATCATTTGTTCCTTGGCTTCCTTGCCAATGATGCACTGAAAATCTCGGACCATGGCGGGATACGGGTGCGGCCCGGCAACGGTACCGATGCAATAGAATGTGTCGCGCACATTCGTGACCCAATCGCGCAGGGCGTCGTTCATAGCGTCCTTGAGCGTGCCACGACCAGATGTTACAGGCACAACCTCGGCACCCAGCAAGCGCATGCGGAATACATTGGGTTTTTGACGCTCAACATCGTGGGCACCCATATAGACCACGCATTTCAACCCAAACTTCGCACAGACTGTGGCAGTCGCCACACCGTGTTGTCCCGCCCCGGTTTCGGCGATAATCCGGGTTTTGCCCATACGCCGTGCGAGCAGGATCTGCCCCAGCACATTGTTGATCTTATGCGCACCGGTGTGATTGAGCTCGTCGCGCTTGAGATAAACCTTCGCCCCACCAAGATGCTCGGTCAGCCCCTCAGCAAAATACAGTGGCGAGGGGCGGCCCACATAGTGGGTCCAGAGGTGGTTCATCTCGTCCCAGAAGCTTTGATCTGTTTTGGCGTTTTCGTATTGCGCCTCAAGCTCTAGGATCAGCGGCATAAGTGTCTCAGAGACAAAACGGCCGCCAAAATCACCGAAACGGCCCTTTTCATCGGGGCCGGTCATGAAAGAGTTGAAAAGATCATTCATCGTGTTGTGCCTTGGGATTGCGAATGTGTCCGTTGAATATGGGACCACGTCAGGAGTTTCCAGCAAAATCGCTTAATGGCGCACTCAAAGAAACCGCAAGATTCTTAGATTAAAGAACCAAATACTTAAAGGATGCGGACGATATAGGCCCGTGACCAAAGATCAGGCTCATCCAACAGGAACGGCAAAAATGCAGGCGTGATGTTTACGACTTCCCAAGCACCATCTTCGGTCAATTGATCCATAACCGCTGGAAAGCCCTGCTCCGCATAGGTTTCTTCGATCAAGTTAAATACACCATATCCACCGGGTCGCGTGACACGTGCCAAATGCGTTAGCGTTGAAGGTGGCGCATGACCCGGCCCAAAAGATCCCACACAAACAAAACCGGCGAATTGACCATCATCGAACGGCAGGTCATTTCCCATATCAGCCTGATGAAATCCGGAATACGCACCGGTTCTGGCTGCAATCGTCATCATTTCGGCAGACAGGTCCGCACCTGTGATGTCATCATATCCCAACAATGAGAGCGTCTCGCCCACCAACCCCGTGCCACAACCCGCGTCAAGGATTGGTCCTTGTGTTTGTCCTAAATATCTGGCCAAAAGCGCTGCACCCAGTGCGGGCAACCGAAATCCTTTGGACAGGTTGTCAGCGTCATAGTTTCCCGACCATTTATCATAGATCGCGCGGGACGCTTCGGGCGTTTTCGCACCATAGACATCCTCAAGATCGTCACTGTGTTTCATGGTCGAGACCTCGTAACTTTTCGATCCACAGTGTTGATGCCGAACTCTCGGCTGTCAACGCAAGACCATCTTATCCGTCCAGATACAGTTTGAACCCTGTATGTGACGGAACAAAACCAAGGCCTGTGTAGAACCGTTCAGCATCTTTCCGACTTTGGTTCATCGTCAATTGGATCAAACTGCACCCTGCTGCAATTGCACGCGCGCGAACATCGTCAAACATCTCGTGTCCAAGACCCTGACTGCGCAAATGGCTGGCCACCCGAACGCTTTCGACCTGTGCACGACGCGCAGCCGAAAGTGACAATCCACTGATGAAGGTGATCTGATAGGTGGCAACCACGCAGCCGTTTTCATCCTCGCCAACAATCAAATGATTGTTGCCTTCGGCAAGCATTCGGTCAAAGGCAGCATAATAAAGCGCGATGTCGTCCATCTCACGGGTTTGGCCAAGGGTATCGTCCTTCAACAAACCAAAAACTGGGCCAACATCCTCATGTTGGGCCTGCCGAAACCGGATCATGCGCGTGTTGCAGCTAAAAAGGCCCGAATGAGATCCAAGTCCTTCTCGCCCGGCGCAGATTCCACTCCCGAGGATACATCCACCTGTTTTGCACCGGTCTGTGAAATCGCCAGCGCCACGCTTTCCGGTGTTAACCCTCCGGCCAGCATCCATGGAACCGTCCAACGTCGCCCGGCGATTAAGTTCCAGTCAAATGTCAGCGCGTTTCCGCCCGGGCGTGTCGCACCTTTGGGAGGTTTAGCATCGACGAGGAGTTGGTCGGCGACTGCAGAATATGCATCAAGGGCTGGTAGATCTGAGGGCTCAGCAACGCCCAATGCCTTCATCACTGGCAGGCCATAACGTTTGCGCACCTGCGCCACCCGATCAACAGATTCAGACCCGTGCAGTTGCAACATATCAATGGGAACTTGTGTAGACAGATCATCGAGAAATGAATCGCCAGCATTTACCGTCAGCGCAACTTTGGCCACACCTTCAGGAACACGCAAAGCCAAAGCGGCAGCGGTTTCCAAGTCGACATTGCGTGGTGACTTTGGGAAGAAAACAAACCCGACATAGGCGGCACCCGCCGCAACGGCTGCGTCTACGCTGGCCCCTGTCGAAAGGCCGCAAATCTTAACACGAACATCGGATATCATGGACGCAGGGTTTAGCTGGCTTCATCCAGAAGCGCCAGCACCTCATCCTTGCCCTGATGTTTTTCCCCTTTGAGACGGCGAAGCTCGCCCCGCAGACGATTCATTTCTCGGGTCTGCCGTGCGGCAGCGGCACGTTCCTGGTGTTCGCGAATCCATTCCCAAATAAACCCGGTGACCAGCCCGGACAACACACCACCAAATATCACGATGAACAGCGGCACATCATAGGAAGGGTTCAGTGCTGCCAGATGAGCAACCTCATCAGGTAAGACACGAACCGTTACCATCCCGCGATTGGCAAGCGCGACCAAGATCAACGCCACCGCAAAGATGGCGATAGAGGCATAGCGAATGTAGCGCATAGTTTACTTTCCGTTCAGGCGATCACGGAGCAGTTTACCGGTCTTGAAAAACGGTACATGTTTTTCCTCAACCTCGACGGATTCACCTGTACGTGGATTGCGACCAGTGCGGGCATCCCGCTTTTTCACAGAGAACGCTCCAAAACCGCGCAGCTCTACCCGGCTCCCGCCAGCCATGGCATCGGTGATTTCATTGAAGACTGTATTCACGATGCGCTCAACATCGCGCTGATAGAGATGTGGGTTCTCATCGGCAATCTTCTGAATCAATTCCGATCGGATCATCGGTTCTCTCCCCGGTTTTTTTATGAGCGTTTGAAAAACTATAGATAGAAAGCCAGAAAATCGAAATAGCCAGAGACGCCGGTGAAGCACGAATTTAACGATTTATCGGCCCAGCCGCGGAAAATAACCGGCCTTTTGCACCCTCTAGGATCGGCTGGCTGGCTCTAAATGTAAAAATCTCATCGCATCAAAGCCATTGATTCGCATAAAGAATAAAATCCGAAATAAGTGCGATTTGCGATGAAAGCTATCGTGTGAAATGGCACTTTTCTGCCTGCTGGTTGTCGAATTCATGCACTGTAGGCGTCAGGCGAAACAGTTATTCTTGTGCTGAGAATTGAGTCGTCTCGAATGTTGAACCATTTTCTGAAACATCGATCTCACAAAAGCAAACGGCCCCATTGGAAACCAACAGGGCCGCTCCAGTCCAACCGGACATTTCTTTACTCTTCGTCGCCCTTCAGAGCAGCGCCGAGGATATCGCCAAGTGATGAGCCAGAGTCCGAGCTGCCATACTGTTCGACGGCTTCTTTCTCTTCTGCAATCTCACGTGCCTTGATCGACAGACCCAGACGGCGCGACTTCATGTCAACGTTGGTAACGCGAACATCAACCTTGTCGCCAACAGAGAACCGCTCAGGACGTTGCTCAGCGCGGTCACGCGACAGATCAGAGCGGCGGATGAAGGACTTCATGCCTTCGTATTCCACTTCGATGCCACCATCTTCGATTGACGTGACGCCAACCGTGATGATCGAGCCGCGCTTTACGCCGCCTGTTGCTTCGGCAAACTTGTCGCCGCCAAGCGCTTTGATCGACAGCGAGATACGCTCTTTTTCCACATCCACTTCGGATACAACGGCCGAGACCAGTTCGCCCTTTTTGTAGTTCTGAATGGCGTCTTCGCCACGTTCGTCCCACGAGATATCCGAGAGGTGAACCATCCCGTCGATCTCTCCTTCAAGGCCAATGAACAAACCGAATTCGGTGATGTTCTTGACTTCGCCTTCGACCTCTGTGCCCTCAGGGTTGTTCTCGGCGAACACTTCCCATGGGTTGCGCATTGTCTGCTTGAGGCCAAGGGAAACACGGCGTTTGGTTCCGTCGATTTCCAGAACCATAACTTCGACTTCCTGAGAGGTCGAAACGATCTTGCCGGGGTGCACGTTCTTTTTGGTCCAGGACATTTCAGAGACGTGAACCAGACCTTCAACACCAGGCTCCAGCTCAACAAACGCACCGTAATCGGTGATGTTGGTGACGCGGCCTGTATGAGTGCTTTCCAGCGGATACTTAGCAGCAACCAGATCCCATGGATCGTCCTGAAGCTGCTTCATGCCAAGGCTGATGCGGTGGGTCTCTTTGTTGATCTTAATGACCTGAACTTTGACCGTTTCGCCAATGCTCAGAATCTCGGATGGGTGGTTAACCCGGCGCCAAGCCATGTCGGTGACGTGTAGCAACCCGTCAACACCGCCCAGATCAACGAACGCACCGTATTCGGTGATGTTCTTGACCACACCATCAACGCTGTCGCCTTCGGCCAGTTTGCCGATGACTTCTGCGCGCTGTTCGGCACGGCTTTCTTCCAGAATGGCGCGGCGCGAGACAACGATGTTGCCACGGCGGCGGTCCATTTTCAGAACCTGGAAAGGCTGCTTGAGATGCATCAGAGGGCCGGCGTCGCGCACGGGGCGCACGTCAACCTGAGAGCCGGGCAGGAAGGCCACAGCGCCGCCAAGGTCAACGGTAAAGCCGCCTTTGACACGACCGATGATCGCGCCTTCAACGCGCTCTTCGTCAGCATAGGCTTTTTCCAGACGATCCCAGGCTTCTTCGCGGCGGGCCATGTCTCGGCTGATTACAGCCTCGCCACGGGCGTTTTCCGCTGCGCGCAGATAAACCTCGACCTCATCGCCAACAGCGATTTCAGGGGCTTCACCGGGGTTTGCGAATTCTTTGAGCTCAACGCGGCCTTCCATTTTATAGCCGACGTCGATGATGGCCTGTCCCGCTTCGATTGCGATGACTTTGCCTTTGACAACAGACCCTTCTTCGGGTGTGTCCATTTCGAAGCTTTCGTTCAGGAGGGCTTCGAATTCCTCCATCGTTGTGTTAGCCATGTGGCGTTTCAATCCTAACGTTTCGATGTTTCCGGCCGTGCGGTTGTCTCCGCCGGTCTTGGGGTTTCATTGGTCAGACGGCCCGTCATACGATTCGCAAAACAAAGAGGGCCGGTTGCCCCGACCCTGCTCTTCTCAATGTTGTGCGGCGGTTTCCGCCTTGTCGACGCGCTGGCACTAGCTGCATTAAGCTGAAATTGCAAGCCCTGCCTTACGATCACGCAGGTTTGTGCGATCTGTCACTAACTCGTTTGATGTATGTGAAGGGCTCCGTCTCCATAATCCCTCACAAACCCGTTGTGGAGAATACACATGAGCCTGACCAGACGTCAGTTTACTGCCGCCCTTGCCGGGGTGGGACTTGCCCCTTCCTGTGTATTGGCCCAATCCGGAGTTGAGAGCGAGTTTGATCTTCTGCTTGCAGCCGTTTCAGGTCAGCCCGATCACGCCTTTGCCGCTCTCACTGCGATTCGAGAACGTGGCAAACCAGACCTTGCCTCTGGTCTGATAATGGCGATGCGGTATTCGCGGCTACCAGAGAACTATTTTGCCGAAACTCTTGCGGCTATCACCGGTGCGAAAGCTGGTAGCACTTGGTTTGACTGGATGGTCTGGCAGGAGAACAATCCTCAAATCGTTCCGCATCAGTCTTCGCTCATCGCGTTAAAGCGGGATATTTACCTGCGGATCGATCCGAATTTCAGAGTATTCCTCAATCCAGAACATCTGAACCGCGACCGGATAAAAATTCGGCTGGAAGAAGTCACCTGGGGTGGTGTGCGCAAAGACGGAATTCCATCACTCGACAATCCCAAACTGATACGTGCGGCAAAGGCCGATTACATGCGCGATGACGATCTGGTCTTTGGGGTATCGATTAATGGCGATACCCGCGCTTATCCACTTCGGATCATGGGGTGGCATGAGATGTTCAATGAGGTGATCGGCGGGGTGCCGGTGGCGTTGGCCTATTGCACGCTCTGCGGATCGGGCATTCTGTTCGAAACAAAGATCAAGAGGCGGAGAAAGCCGCTGGTCTTTGGATCATCAGGATTTCTCTACCGTTCCAACAAGCTTATGTTTGACCGGGCCACTCATTCACTCTGGAACCAGTTCACAGGCAAACCAGTGTCAGGTAAATTGGTGAATAGCGGGATTGAGTTGCAGCAACGTCCGGTTGTGATCACAAGCTGGGCAAACTGGCAGCGCGACAATCCCGATACTCGCATTCTGTCACTCAGAACCGGACATCGGCGTGATTATGGCTCGGGCGTTGTTTATAATGACTATTTCGCCTCTGACGATCTGATGTTTCCCACGGCAGTGGATCAGCGACGTCATCGTCAGAAGGATTTCGTCTTTGGTATCCGGGAGTTTGGTGGCGCAAAGGCTTGGCCGTTGAAGTCTTTCCGTAAGAAGAAGGTGATCAATGACAAGATGCAGGGTAAACCACTGGTTCTTATCGGCGATGCAGCCACGCGCACCGTACGGGCATATGAACGTGGAAATGAAACCTTCAGCGGAAGTGCGACCGCTGTTAAATCCAAAGACGGCACCATCTGGCTGATTACAGAGGATGCGCTGGTAACCACCGATGGCCGTAGCCTACCACGTGTGGCAGGACATATCGCCTATTGGTTTGCATGGAACGGATATTTGGGGGCCCAAAGCGCGCTCTACCGGGGCTGACCTCTAGGCCACGCGCAGAAATGCGGGTTCAGGCACACACGGCATCGCTGACAACTCATTGGCCCCGGATGATGCAAGCAAAAGTTCAGCCTCTTCAGATGAAAGTACTCTGCACGCAGTAGGACCATACGACCGGCTGGTCTTGCCCACCTTTTGCAGCGCATCATGGATGGACCTGTGCGACTGCGCAGAAAGACCTTGGATTGCAGTATCGCCCGGGAAAAAGCTTTCTGCTGGTAGTCCATTTGCAACCAGCACAGCATGCCGGTCCAGAAGGATATGAAAATACTCTACGCCGTCTTCGCAACAATTCCGGCGCACCAAGCCTGACAAATGCTTAGCTGCTGTCAGCACCTCTGACGAACCAAACAAAAGCTCTGCCCAATAACCAGCCAGGCCAATCCTGTGCTGAGGCGAAACGCACATATCTGCATACGGGTGACCCTGCCCGAAACTATCCGCCGGAATGCAAAGTGGTTGATGTGCAGTGTTTTCCTGCAACTCCTCAGCGCTGAGTTTCCTGCTGGAAATCCAAAGCACCTGCATGGGGCACCCATCTGCCGCCAAAACCCAATCCCCACATTCCATCTTTTCAACCGGGACATCTCCATCGGGCGTCCTGATAAGTGTGCCCCGTCCAAAACAAATCAGAACGTCGGTGGTATTATCAATATTTTCAATCGAATGTGCGCCGTTGGGGAAATCATCCATCGTAGCGGATGTAGCAGAGCCGTCTGCCAAGAAGAAATATCTTTGACCGTCATCCGTTGTAATGATTACGATCTCTTCGCCCCGCAGGTCTTCACCATTCACGTTCGACAGCTTGTTGGATTGCGGCAACGTGCCAGAAAATTCTACGGTAAAAAACCGTTCCACCCCATCAACAAGAACAGTGGTGTTGGGGTCAAATCCCCCACCTGCATAGTCTAGGATAACATCACCGGTTGCACCACTCTGGAATTCCAGTGTTGTGGTCGGAGTCGTATTTGTATTCTCAGCGTTCAACGCCCCGTTATTTGCCGAGGAACTGTCGCCTCTGGCATAAAAAGTGAGTGATGTCATTAATGACTTCCTGCTCATCCCGTCTTGCGCGGGCAACCTCGGTTTTGAAACAATGACACGGGTACTGGCGCCATTGTTTCCAACAAAGGAGGCGAAAATGTGGCGAAACGGAATTTCAGCTTGTTTTTGACAACACCCGGCAATTTGATGATGAAGGGTCTGCAGCAGCCGGAACGCTATGAATGAGCATCACATCAGACCCCTTGATCAATTTGACAGAGCGGGCCCGCGAAGCAGTGAACCTTGGCCGGTTTGAGGAGGCGCGGGAGGTCTGTAACCAGATTTTCAGCAATGATCCCGGTCGGTTGGCTGCACTGCACGTTTACATATCTGCCGGGCGGGTGGAAAGTGGTGATCCGGTGTTTGCCCGAATAGAAACCTATTGTAAAAGGACGGATTTACCTGCCGAGACGGAAAGCCAATTACAGTTCATGCGCGGCAAGGCGTTGGATGACTTGGGGCGACATGAAGAGGCGTTTGAAGCGTTCTGCAAGGCAAATACGCTCAAACCAGTGAGCTTTGATGCCGAGGGGAAAAAGGCTTATTCACAACAACTTATCAAATCACTGGGCAGTACTCCGCGGCTTTCATTGAAGCCGGAACGCCCCCGAATGGTGTTTGTGCTGGGGATGCCGAGATCGGGGACAACGTTGATGGCACAAATGCTGGCGGCGCATCCTGGGATTGCCAGTTTGGGCGAGCGCGAGACCCTGGGACCGGCGTTGACCACGTTAAAAGGGCAACGTGTCCGGCTGCATAACTTCATGAGATTATTGGATGAATCAGCGCTGCATTCTGCACGAAAGATCTATTTGGAAGGCATTCCTCAGGAGCTGTTGGACCAGATACTGGTCGACAAGATGCCGGAAAATTATTGGCTGGCCTGGGCAATTCCAATGCTGTTTCCCGATGCGCTGATCATTCACATGCGACGCGAACGGCTGGCGGTTTGCTGGTCCTGCTTTCGCAATGATTTTGGAAGTGGTCATGAATATTCATATGATTTCAATAGCTTAAAGTCTCAATACGATACGCACATTGACCTGACGAACGCATGGAAAATACGTGATCCGAACCATTGGACCGACATTAATCTCGAACTGCTGGTGCAATCACCCCAAGACGTTCTTACGCCTGTTCTGAACAGGTTGGGGCTGGATTGGAGTGATGCGTGTCTGGCGCCCGAACAAACGAGTGGCGCCGTAAAAACATTGTCCAAATGGCAGGTGCGCGCGGGGATTGATCCGAGCATCCCTGCCGGTTGGCGCGCCTATCTGCCAATGATAACTGACTGTTGGGGAGACGGGAAAACTCAGGCTCGCGCGCAGAAAAACCCAAAAGGTTAATGGCACCGTACGGTGCCAAAACAGGGGGGTGACATCCGTACACCCCCTGTGCACCCTCTGTACACCGGGCGATGCATCTTAGTTTGTCGTGATAAAAGGTTAACGAATGCAAATTTCGGCATCTGCGGACAATCACACCTTAGGCATCAAGCCATGCATTGCTGGCACGCCCAGGGGAACCTCTCAGATCAATGCATCCTGCGTTTCTTAAAACCGGCCCGTTACCTGTGCGATAGCCGCGGCGACGGCGTCGTCTATGCCCATTTCCGAGGTGTCCAACAAAACAGCCTCATCAGCCGGTTTCAAAGGAGCAGCTGAACGGGCGCTGTCGCGGGCATCGCGGGCGCGCAGATCTGCCAGAACCTCGTCAAAGCTGGTCTCAAACCCTTTTCCCTCGAGCTCTCGAAACCGGCGCATAGCCCGGACGTCATCCGTTGCGGTGACAAACAGCTTCACCTCAGCCTCGGGGCAGATCACGGTGCCGATATCGCGACCGTCTAGCACCGCACCGCCATCGCGCCGCGCGAAGGCCCGTTGGAAGTCCAGCAATGCCGCCCGCACCTCTGGAATGGCTGCGACGCGGCTGGCAGCCTGGGCCACATCTGGGCTGCGCAAATTGTCGGCTTCGAGATCACTGGCCTCAAGCCCCAGAGCGGCGGCAACGGGCTCGGTTCCGTCGAGAGTTTTGCGTCCGGTAGCGCGATAAAGCAGGCCAGTGTCCAGATGTGCAAAACCGAAATGCGTGGCCACCGCGCGAGAGATTGTTCCCTTGCCCGCCGCTGCCGGACCATCGATTGCCACTGTGAATGCCATATCCGCCTCTAAACTGTGTTTTGCATGCCTATTGGATTGGCAAAGCTCTCACAAGGTGCCCAAAATTCGAGTTCCTGAAAAGATGGAGCGGGTAACGGGAATTGAACCCGTAACTAAAGCTTGGGAAGCTTAACCGCTATTGGTTGTTTGCCGCCTTCAATCAAGCGGTTAGTGGGTGCGTCTGTTGCGTTTTGTAGGCAGTTTGTAGGCGAAAAATAGTTGCCTACGAATTGGAGCGGGTGAAGGGAATCGAACCCTCGTCGTTAGCTTGGGAAGCTACTGCTCTACCATTGAGCTACACCCGCGACGCAATCCTAGTTACCTTTTCGGTTGGGTGTCTTCAAGCTGATTTCGTGCCTGCAAGGCAATCGAATACCACTGGTTGGCAGCTTCGCGCAATGATGCGATGATGGGCGAAAACAAAGGAAGAACAGTTGCTCCTCGAATCCATCGACCAGACCCGCCTCGAAGTATCGCCGACCCTCGACCCTAAGCGTCGGTCGAAACTTGGCCAGTTCATGACGCCCGGTCGCATCGCGTCCTTCATGGCTGGAATGTTCGATGCACTGCCGCCTGACGTTCGCCTACTCGATGCAGGTGCAGGCATGGGGGCGCTGACAGCCGCCTTCGTCGCGGAGGCGCTCGCGCGAGACGTGCGCCCTGCGTCGATAGATGTGACTTGCTACGAGGTGGACGAGCAGCTTGCCTCCATTCTCGACGGCACACTCGCCGCGTGCGCGGATCAATGCGCGGGCGCAGGCGTCACCTTCACGAGCCGGGTCATCCGCGACGACTATATCCTGCAATCCGCAGAGCCGCTGCTACGCGAGCAGCGCGCCTACAACTGCGCCATCCTCAACCCGCCCTATGGTAAGATCAACCAGACCTCGGAATGGCGACTGGGCCTGCGCTCCCTTGGGATCGAAACGGTGAACCTCTACACCGCCTTCGTCGCCGTCGCGCTCGGCCAGTTGGAAAACGGCGGCGAGATCGTCGCCATCACACCGCGCTCCTTCTGCAATGGGTCCTACTACGAGCCGTTCCGCCGCATACTGCTGGGCGCGTCGGCAATCACGAACCTGCACGTCTTCGAGTCCCGGCGATCCTCGTTCAAGGACGACGACGTGTTGCAGGAGAACATGATCTTCCGCGTGCGCAAGGGCGCTGAACAAGGTGACGTTGCCCTATCGACGGACGAGAGCGAGGCGCGCAACGTGCCCTTCTCGGACATTGTGCGCCCCTCTGATCGCCATGCCTTCATCCGCCTGCCTGTGTCAGGCAACGACCTTGCCGACAGCGTTCAGGCGCTTCCCTGCGTCCTTGCGGAACTCGGTATCAAGGTATCGACCGGGCGCGTCGTCGATTTCCGAACGCGGGAAAACCTGCGTAAGGAACCGGGTGCCGATACCGTGCCGCTGATCTACCCCCAGCACTTCCACGATGGGGGCATCCAATGGCCGATCCCCAACTTCCGCAAGCACAACGCGCTGGCCGACAACGACGACACGGCGAAGCTGATCACCCCTGCGGGTATCTTCGTCCTGACGAAACGGTTCACGGCCAAGGAAGAGAAGCGCCGCCTTGTCGCGACGATCTACGACGGCGAGCGCGCCGGGTTCGAGAACCACCTGAACTACTTCCACGAGAACGGTGAAGGCCTGCCGCTCGACCTTGCCAAGGGGCTTGCGGCCTTCCTGAACTCGCACGCCGTGGATCAGTATTTCCGTATTTTCTCGGGGCACACGCAGGTCAACGCGACTGACCTGCGCAACTTGCACTACCCGAGCCGCGACCAGCTTGAGGCGCTGGGGCGCGGCGACACGACGATGGACGACCTGCTCTAGCCAGTCACCTTGAACTGCTTCGCCGGGTCGCCCTGAATCCAGATGAACGTGTCGTAGGCGATGTTCTGGTGCTTGCCTTGGCGCGCAGCCGCCTCCTTCCACGTCCGGTAGGTCGTTGTGAATCCGATGCCTGACTTGCCGCAGCGTTCGGCCAGCCTGTTCATCTGCGCGACCTTGTGCGCGTCCACCTCGCCGTCGCTCGTCACCGCCTCGATCACCCACAGATGGTCAGTATCCGGGTTCCAGAGCAGCGCGTCGGGCATCGCGTCCTCCAAAGTCAGGGCAACCCCGGCTTCTGCCATCTTCGCGCGCTCCGCATCCGATACGCGGTCGCCGTCGGCATCATCGACGTAGAGCAGTTGGTAGCCAGGTAGAAAGCGCGGCGCGTAATTCTCGACGCTCGCCTTAATCAGGTGGGCGTGGCCTGAGTCGATCAGTTTGCGTGCGGCCTCGGCCATCTCAGCTTGGAAGGCGCGGCGCTCGCGCGACACGTCGTCCCGCGCCCATTGTGCCAGCATATCCCGCCATGCGTCGTCAGGGGCCTTCAGGACAGCCTTCAGCGCCTCGTCGAGGCGGTAGCAGGAGTTGGGCGACTTCGCCTTGACGTGTCCGGGGATGAACTCGCCCTTCTCAAGTGTGATCGCCTCGAACCCACCCAACTCGCGAAGCGGCTTGATCCAGTAGTCGCGCCCCTCCCGATCCAGCTTGCCGCTGCCACGTTGCAGGATGCCGATATGGCAGGCGAGGTGTGCCGTCGATGCGCCGTCAGCGACCTTCGCCCCGGCAGGTGCCTTGGTGAACCAACTGTCCGTCTCGTCGTCGAGCATTGCGAAGGTGCAATCGACTAGGTCGGCGTTCGACCCAAGGTCGAGGTATTGCAGGACCGCCCGAATCCGCTCTTTCGTCACGCCTTGCAGCGCATCGGGCATTGGCCCTCGCTTGGCTCGTAGTTGCGCCACCTTGTCATGCAGTAGTGCCATCCGCCTGTAACCCCTCAACAATTCGTTTTGGGGAACACTACTGCGTGCCTTCTCGGGAGTCGATTACCGAGTCTGGTGTCTCAAACAAACAACAGAAAGAGCCTCAATCTCCGGTTGAGCGGAGCCGGGATCGGGTCCGATAAGCGAGTTATGCCCGGAACATTCCGGGAACACATCAACAGAGACAAACATGACCGACCTCAACAACCTGACCAAGCCCGCCCTCAACGACATGCTGGCGAAGCCGCTGACCGCTTCCGCGCTCAAGAAGACAGCCAAGGCCGACCTCGTCGCGATGATCGAGGCGCAGCCGCCGAAGCTGACCGCAATGGAAAAGCGCGTCCTCGTCGCCTATCTGGACGCAGGGATCGACGCGAACGGGGCTGACACGGTGGACGGTATGCTGGCCGACAACATGACTTGGGGCGACGTGCCCGAGATCGCGCAGCGCACGGGCTTGACGCAGAAGCAGGTGCAAGGCGTGATCGCATCCCTCTCGAATAAGGCGCTGCTGGTGATCACGGACGAAGGCGTCAACGGCGAAGGGCCAGTGCAGCAGGTTCTAGCTGACAACGGCATCCGCGTGGCGTTCGACCTGATGGCCGAAGGCGTCGAGGCGAAGGCCGCACCCAAAGCCCGCAAGCCCCGCGAACTGCCAGACCGCGTGATGGTCGAACCCGGCAAGCCCGAGGACGTGAAAGCCACGAAGGCGGGCAGTAAGCGGCACCTGATGGCTGAGGCGCTGGCTAAAGGTGCGACCATCGAAGAACTGATGGAAACGCTCGGATGGACCAAGGACACGGTGTCCAGCGCGTTTCGCGTTGACATGGGCGCGCTCGGGCTCGGCGTCGAGCGGAAGGCGGGCAAATACTACCTGCTGATGCCCAAGGGTGTGAAGCGCATCCCTGCCCACGACGCCGACACCACCCGCGCCGACGCCCTCGTCGCCGCCTGCAAGTGAACCAGTGGACGGGCGGCCAGCAGCGCCCGCGTGACGCGGTTGGTGGGTTGGCGGGCATGGGGCAATGCCCGAAACATGGGGAAGCCCATCAGCGGGCGATTTTTCGGGGGTCTCTGAGCGCATACGGGCATGTCACAGCGCAAATGAAAACGGGCGGCCATGGGGCCGCCCGTTGTCGTTTCATGCAGCAAGCAGATTCAGCGCGCCGCCGTATCTGAAACGCAGATCGTTGCGAAGGAATTCAGAATTCTCGATTAGATAGCGCGACTGCTCTTGATCGAAAATCTTGTTTTCGATCTGCAATCGACCGTCCTGAGTGATCGCGAGGTATGCCTCGTGGGGATCACTGACTTCTGCGGCGATGATCATACAGTCGAGATACGCTTTCGTGTTTCCATTCATCTGTGGGGGTCCTTTCGTCGGCTGTTACCCACAGCCAAAGTTCCATACCCGCCGAGCTATCGTCGCTCACTGTTCGCTCCAGCGCGTTGCAATTTGTTGCTGCCCTCAGCAGCGGGTCAGAGAGGCGGTCCAATGCGAGTGCCGCTCATGGGAAAAGAAAACGGCCCGCCGAGTGGCGAGCCGTTTTCGTTCATACTTTCTTCGGTGCCGATAAGCGCCGTGACAACTCATCTGCGATTTCGATCACTTCGGTTAACCGATCCGCTCTGAGGCGTGGTTCGCCGACCAAAATCGAAGCGAGTTGGACAGCTAACCGCTGAACTGGAAACCCGTTGAAGGCGTCGATTTCCAGACTCGCGTTGAGGTCTTCTTTCAGTCCCTTCCGCACAGCATACATCACGCCACCTCCACCTTAGTCACTTTCCATCCACCAGCGAGGCGTTTCACCGTTTGCAGGCCGTCGTTGCGAACAAGCGAGATTTCTTTTACGCCGTTCGCCGCGAGATACTTGCCGAGGCGGTCGAGATCGCACCGCGTGAGAGCGGCGGGATTTAGTACTTTCATACGAGTTCCTTTCTTCTCTTGGCTCGTGAGAAGAAGATACGAATTGCGGCACCAAACTTCGCTGTTGGAACATTGCAATGGGTTGGAGGACATTGCCGCTCGTAGCAGCGCGTCAGCGAAGGCGGTCATCGGTTTCGCCCCACCGTGATGGGGGAAACGACCGAGTCGCCCGTCAGCGCGCGAAAAATCGGGGGTCTCTGATGGTGCTGTTGGTGTATTGACCCACGCGATTCTCACGAGCGACGCGAGAGCGCGGGTTTTGTTACCAATACCCCCGCAGCGGCATCGCGCCGATATGCGCCCCGACACTGCGATGATCGCTCAGCCAGTATGCCATCGCAGCGGCCATTGCGATGTCCGCGTGGCCTGCCTTCGTGCCGCCTTCGATCTTCATCCGCCCAGATGCGCCGATGGAAGCCTCGAAGGATTCCAACTCGTGCTGCAACTCGGCCCTCAAGGGGAAGTTGCCGATGCGCAAATCCTTGGTGTGCAGCGCCGAGTTGAGGGAACCGAGGAGCATATTCTTTCCGACGTTGTTGAAAGTGCGCCCGCGTTCCTTGGTCTCGCTCTCGTTGTCACCGCCGACGATCTGCATCCGCGTGTTCTGAACCGAACGCGCGTCCAGCAGGTCCGCGAAGGCGCGACCCGGCCCGCCTGCATCGACGACGAGGTATCCCGTGGTCGCCAAAGGCTCCTGCATCATCAGGTTGCGGACCACCTGCGCAAGTTCCGTGTAGGCCATTTGCGGAATGCGCTCCGCTCGCACGATCTCGCGACGGCGCGGCCCGAGTTCTTGGGCGTAGGTCGTCCACTGCGGCACGCGCTCGTCGAGGATGATCGCGAAGGCATTGGCGTCCACACTTTGCGCTATGTCCAAGCCCACGAGGTAACGGCGGTATCCGGGCGTCACCGTCACCGCAGGATCGGAGCAAGGCAAGATCAGGTCTTCGCCGCGTTGCACAAGTTCAGGCATGGAGGAAATCTCCCAATTTCAATTCGGGGGTATCGGTGAAAGCGTTCTCGATGGTCTCAGGCGCGAAGAACGGAACGCCGCCACCAACCCAGCGCAGTTCATGTTCCACAGCGAATTGCAGCGGCGGCATGTAGCGGCGGTCGAAGGCGACCTTTTCGGCCATGCGGTCGATCTCCGTCGAACGGGCGGTGATCTTTTCGACTTCGTCGTTTTCCATCCAAAGTTCGTGGGCAAACCCGCCTTTGCGACCGGGCGTAGTTATGAGCAGGATGCGCCCGCCGTCTTCACGGATCGGCAATGTCGCATCGAACACGGCATCGGGGATAAAACTTCCTTCCTCATAAATAAGGATTCCGCCATTTTTCACGCCCCACCCACGAGCAGATTCACCGTCTTGCCCCGCAGGCACGCAGACGACGGCGGACCCGTTGTCGAGTTCCATCACCTGCTGCGTGAGGCGCGTTTTCTGGATCGGCAACGCCATCGCGTGCCACGCCTGCAAGACCTTCTTAAATAGAAGTTGGGACTGCGACAGCGTGGGCGACAGGATCAGGACAGTGCGACCGGGCGCGGCGACCGTCTGAGCCGCAAGCACGCCCGTCGTCTGCGACTTGCCGATACGCCGCGAGGCGAGGCACATCGCGAAGGGGCTGCTCGTCGTCAGGAGTTGCCGCTGCCACGGGTCACAGGGTCCACCTACGACACGCTCGAAAAGCGCGGTCGGGTCAAGGCGCTCCTCGAGCGTGCGTAGGTAGAGGGAGAGATCATTCAAGCCGCAGCCTCCGCTCTTGGACGAGCGAGCGGAACATGTCGAAGGCATCCGGGTGCTGCTCGAACACCACGAAAAGAACCTCCTGCAACTTGCTCCATTCGGGCGACTCGTTGATCGAAAGAACGACCGTCGTGCGCTCCTTCAACGCGGTGTAGGATTTCAGCAGCCGTTCGAACGACTGCCCCTGATCGCGCAGAAGCTGGCCGAGGGCAGGGGCGAGGTCTTCCACGTCCCGGCCGTCTCCGATCTTGTCCTTCATCAGGCCGTAAATGTCTTTCTGCTCTTTGATGATCGCGCGAAGACCCTGCTGCACGTCGTCCTGGCCTGAGTTGATCTTGTCGTCGAGGTCATGCTGTTCCGCGACGCTGGCCTCGGCCATGACCACCTTCCGCACGTCGTCCGTGATGAACTTCTGCTTGAACCGCTGCACCGTCGTCAGATCGACCCCCGCGCGTTTGGCGATCTCGCTCTGAGGACGGCGGGCGAGGACGAGATCACAGACGATCTCGCCCACGTCGGGCCGATTGCGGATCACGCCGCGACGGCCCATGCCTTCCTCCTTGGGCAACACCCGCAGAACGCGATCCATGCGAATGCTCATGCTGCGGCCTTTGTCAGGGTGCGACCCGCCAACTCGACCATGTGCGGTGCCATCCGGCCAATGACGCGGCGAGCGTCCGATGCGTAGAAACGGTGTTGTGACACGTCGCGGATGAAGTCGGGTTCATCCGCCGAAAACAAGCAGTCGAGAATGGCGTTGCGAGCGAGCGTCACGTCGAACTCCCGCACATTGCGATAGACGCCCGCCAGATACTCGCGGGCGGTGGAGTCGGCGGCGCTTTTGAGATCAGTCATCGGACACGATCTCCAGCGTGGTCCCGGCCTTCTCGGCCTGCGCTTTGGCCTTGCGGTAAAGCTGCGCGTCACGCGCCTGAACGCGGGTCAGCCGGATCGGCTCGGGCGACAGATTGCGATGAATGTCCTTGGGCGTGTCACCGCGTTCGAGCAGCGTCTTGAGCTGGCCGATTTCTTCGGCCTGCTGTTTCTCGCGGGCCTCGCGTTCACGTTTCGCGTCTTTGACCTCGTCGAGAAGTCGTTCAGCGTGGTTCTTCAAACCGCCGATTGAGTCCTCGATTTGCTTCGACACATGTTCCGAGAGGGCTTCCAGCAGCTTGGGTGACGCCTTCTCGATGAACTGCTCCATCAGGCGGTCGTTGGTATCGTCAGGCATTGTGCATCTCCTTCACGTTCGCACAAAAAGAAAGGCAGGCTCGGGAGCCTGCCCTTCAATGAACGTGAAGATGCCTGACGCCCTGTCTGCATTGACAATATGCGGTAGCTGCGGGGCGGTTTGCGACCAGAGCGTTTACCACTGTTCCCTAAGCTGCCAGAACGTAGGTGTGGTTCTCGTCGTCGTGCTCGACTTCACCTTTCTGAATGGCGTTGGCGAGGACTTTGCGGATGATGGAATCGCCAAATTCCCCATCCGTTGCGATGATCAATTCCTTGAATTGGTGAGGCTCCGACAAAAGCGGCAGGATGGCCGAACGGACGACGCTATAACTCGGTGATACCCCACGCGGGGGCGCATCGCGCCTTTTGGGCTTTTTCGGGCGCGGCGGGGGCGCCTGTTCTTGCTCCCATAGGCTGCGAGCGATCTCGATGCCGCCGAAGACGTTGCGAGCATCTGCGCCGGTGATCTCGCCGCCGTTGAGAATGCGCAGAACGTGCTTGCGCAAGGCGTCGGGGTCGATGCCGCACGCTCCGCACAGGTCGCGGCGAGATTCTGCCCACGCTCCACGTTCGCGCACTAAGAAATACAGCGCCTCTCGCCGCGAAAGTTGGGCGTCTTCGCCCTCGGAACCCGGTATCACCTTGCCAAACAGATCGAGGACCGCGCGAGCGACGACCGCGCGGTAGAGGGATTGTGGCCCGTCAGGGCGCGAGGCGTGAACGCCGAAGTCAGGATCGAGCAGCACGCTTATTCGTCCCGTGTGCCGATGATCAGGGAAATGTCGCCCCCATCCTCCTCGATCATATCCTTCTCATCTTCCCACGAGCGATCCGCGCGGACGATCTCGCCCTTTTGCAGGTTCTCGTGCAGCGTGGCGCGGCTGATGATGCCCGACAGATAAAGCTTCATCTGCTGCTCGATCATCTTGGGTTCCATCGACGACTCGATGAAGTCGCGCGACAACGTGACGGAGGCCTCGTCGGGATTGTCACCGACCCATTCAGCAGCAAGGCGCAGCAGGCGGTTCAAGCCAGCTTCGACCGACGCCACCACGCCGTGCAGGAGCGCAAGCTCTGACCGCGTGCGCTGCGTCGCTGTGTCGATTGTCTCATTGCGGTTGACCGTCGAGGACAGCATCCTTGCGCCGAGGGAGATCATCGTTTCGGATTTTTCCTCCATGATCTCCTTCATGGCAGCGACGCCTGCGCCCTGAAATTCGAGCATCCCGACTTCCGCACCCTCAGGCAGCACCCACACCGCGCCTGCACCGATCTGCATCGGCACTTTGTCGGCTGTCAGCGACCCGGCGACCCAAGGCGTCGGGCTGGCCGTCAGGAAGATGGCATGTTCGCGGTCTGCGCTGTTCTTGAAGTGCGAGATCGCGACTTTACAGAGCGACAGAAATGGGGGCGTCACGTCTTCGGGGCGCAACCCCTCATGGCTGACCATCACGAAGGGGATGAAGTCGAGCGGCTGGCCGTTCACGAGGGGGATATGGTTTTCGCCCACATCGACCCGGTTCTTGTGCTGATCCCGCACGAAGCGACGGAACTGATAGACGCCTGCCTCAAGGATCAATTCGTAGGTGACGGCAGCGCCTTCGTGGGTCTCATCCGACGACAGGTGCACGCGCGTCAGCACCTTGCGACCGCCGACATAGGCGGTTTCGAAGTCTTCGATAGTCTCGGCGCGGAAGGTCGAGATGTGCGGCGTGGTGTTCGTCGTTGCGCCTTCAATGGGGAAGTCGAGCAGGATGCCGAAACGACCCATCGACGCGACCTCGCGCACCATTTCCTCGATCAACACATCCATCGGCGCGTTCTCATAGGTCGCGTTTAAACGCATCGGTTCGAGGCGCGCGGGCAGCTTGACGACAGGGGCTTTGCGCAGGGCGAGGCCGACAAGGGCGCGAAGGGTCATGTCAGGTGCGCCGTAGAAGCAGGCGCGGTCGAGATAGTGGTTGTAGTTGGTCGTGCTCATGCCGTCCGGCTTCGGGACATACAGTTGCCCTTGATCCTTCACGGCATCCTCGCCGTCGAGACAGTCGCGAATGAGGTGATACTGCGCTTGCAGTCGATCCCAGCGGGGGCGGGTCATTCTGCGGCCTCAAGCACGAGAGGGAACAGGTTCACGAATGGCAGTTCGAACCGCCCGCTGCCTGCGTGAACGCGAAGGCCTTCACGGTAGCGGTCGATCATGACGGCATCGACCATGACTTCGTGCTTCTCAGGGGTGAGGAGCATCTCACGAAGCGCCGATTGCAGCGCGACCTTGCTGATGGGGATCGAGAATGCCGTTGTGGACGACATGGTGGTTTGGTGGAGCGTGCAGGCGTCGTCGCCTTGCTTGGTGAGTGTGATGCGCATGGGGGTATCGCTTTCAGTTGTGGGCGAACGGCCATCCGAAAGGATCGGCGCGCGAGGATGGCCGTTCAGATGAGCCGAGCCGCGCATCACGAATATGGACGGCGTGCGGTCGAACTCCGACCGGGGTTGTGGTGCAGAATGTTCGACTGCGTTCGGGCGATGGGAAGGTTTGTAGATTGGTGGAAAAATTCTGTCTGAGCGTGGGGCGGGGGTCGTGGATCAGAGACAGGGGGTTCCCTTTGCGGGGTCTGCGGATTTTTGCACGGATGCCCACGGTTATTGTGCCTATGTGTGCGGACACGCTCAACATACGCATAGACAACTTATGTGCTGCCCATGATTTCAAGCGGTTAGCTGTTAGTTTGTAGGTGGCTTGTAGGCGACGGGTTTTCGACGCCGATCAAACTACGTCAGCCATGTTGACATACTGCGGAGACGCCGCCCCGAGTGAGGATGGCGAGGAATGCCGTCGTGCACGCAAATTCGTAAACTCACTCGGATTTCATTTCCCTTGCGCGAAATAAATGGATGGATGGACGATACGAACCATCCATCCATTTAATTGATGTATGAGATCCAAGAACGCCCGCCGTTTGCGAATTTGCGTGCAACCTCAGTAGCCAGCCTCGTCCGCCGCCCTGCTTTGGTATTCCTTGAACATCTCAAGCACAGCATCGGCAGACGCCTCAACGTCGTTGACCTTCTCGAAGATGAACTCCCGCCGTGGGCCGCGTGTCACTCGCCAACCATGCGCCTTCTCGATCAATCCGCTCGCCTGCACGATCCGCGGCGAGATCGCCCGCGCATTGCCCGGAAAGTCTTTGACGGCAACAAGCTGGCTCAGGTCCGCGAACGCATCCTTCATTTGGATGAACAACTCGGTGGATGTGCAAACCCACTTCGACCCGACGCCTTTGTCGATCCCCATCAGGAAGTCGGTAAGGAAGAGGTAGACGCTATCCGCTGTCCCGGCCTCAAGCGCCATTTCGAGACGCACCTTCGCATACTCATCGGTGAACCACCCGTCTTCGCGACCGAGCAGCCGCGCGACGCACTCGCCCACACGGGCGAAAACGCCGAACCGCGAACTCGTTTGCTTGACCGTGTGGACATCACGCAGAACCGCCGCAACGAGGCTGTAGAGCGCACCTCGCCAACGCGGCATGTTCTCTTTGCGGTACGCGGCAAACTCCTCCTCATCCATGTAGTGAGCGGGTCGAGTCAAAGTGATGCGTATGATCCGCTCAATCAGGTCTTGCTTGTAGAATGTCGGATCGAGGCCAGCGATCAGCAGCGGGCGCATCGCATCGACCGCAAACACGTCGCCATCAGAATAAAGCTTTCGCTTCGACAAGCCGCCGCCCGTGGACAAGCGACAGAGCGCGTCAGAGAGCCGCGCAAGTGTGTCCACGTTGTCAAACGACATGACAGCCGACTGATACGCGGAGACGACAAGGTCATCCTCGCCGCTGGGTTCGCCCGCCTGTGCGCCGACCTTTGGGTCGAGCATTTCGATCAGGGTGGTGAGCGTTGACGACTTTGCCGATCCCGCAGAGCCGTCAAGGATCGCGATAGGGCATTGCTTGCCGGGATTGATGATCGCTGTCACCATCCATGCGAGCAGGAACACCATCGAGTCACCATCCACATTGAGGAACTCGATCAGGTCGGACAGGTCGCCATCCTCGGGGATCGACATTGGCAGGCCAACACCTTTGCGGAAGTGAACGGGCGCGTCATTGTTGATGCGCCATCCGTCCGCGTCGATTTCGAGGATGTTGCGGTCAGGATCGGCCAAGAAGACGTACCGCTTGCCGCCGACACGCGCGAAACGCAGATCGACATGAGCGGGTGCTGCCTCGGCGGCTTCTGCGAGGGCAATCATCTGGGCTGACTTCACGTCCTGCTCAGCGGGCATCTTCTGATAGGCACGAAGCATCCCGAGGGCGCAGGCATTCTTGAAGTCATTGGTGTCGATACGAACCCAGTCACGCTCTTTCAATTCGGCATACGCCACATCTGATTGGTCGCGGATGATGCGAACGTCCGTCAGAAAGTCGAGCGCGAGCAGCTTGCGTTTTTCGGCAGCAGTGAAAGGTAGCTTTCCGCCATAGCCATGCTGTTGGGCGAACCGCCAAAACGACAGGGGCGTGTATTTCTGAGCGCCTGAGAGCTTGTCCCATTCTTTGTCATCACCTGGCTTGTAGGCAGGCGACGTTTTCGACCAAGCGACCCAGCGGTCGCGCGCCCATTCGTCCTCGCGCCCGAACGCCTCTTGAAGGCAGATGCCTGCCGCACCCCAATCATCGCGATTGTCAGGATCATACTTCTGGATGAAACACTCAAAGGCGGCGTCCCGATTTATCTCGGCTGTTTCGGTCGTCGATTTGCGACCGCGCTTCTTGCCCACGTAGTGCTCGACAATGGTATCTTGCGGGGCAGTCTCGCGGATCACGCCATCGTCGCTCACGGTCATTCTGACCGACGCGCGCCCCATTGGAAGCGCGCAAACCTGCTGACCGACACCTTTGGGCAGCACCTCGACAAAGCCATCAGCGAGTTCGCCGCCCGCTTTCCGTTCGAGAACTGCTTTTCTGAGGATGTGATCGGCAAGGTCTTTCATCACGTCAATGCGCTTGGGCGCGTCGAACGTGACCCAGATGTGCATCCCATGCCCCCCACCGGACAAGAACATCCGGTGAGGCACTTCGGACTCGGTCAATACATTTGCGACCCGCGCGACGTGGTCTTGGATTTCATCCGTGGTCAGCCGCTCATTGTGATCATCAAAGTCGAAGATCATGAAACGGGTGTGGTCGAGTTTGTCAGGCTTGGCCTCTGTGCCGACGTTTAGCCAGATCGCGCGGCAGTCATCGCCGCGCGTCAGGTGTTCTCGTATCAACTCGTCCGTGAGCGGCTCGTTGATCGGGCGATACCACCATTTCTGCTCTTTTGAATTCCATTCGCGCACGGAATGGCCGTCTTGATTGGCGACGTTTCGCCACTGTTTCAGACACTCCATCTCGATTAGCCCCGCGTCTCAACGAGGCCGTTTTGCATCCAAGCGTCGAGGTCGGACTGCCGATAGCGGACGCGGCCAGCCATCTTGTAGTAGCGCGGGCCACGACGCGGCGAGCAAGTGCGCCACCATTCGAGGGTGCTTGTGGAATAACCGATGTAGTGAGCAGCGTTTGCCGTATCGAGATACGGGTTGTCGTTTTGGGCGGGCATAACAATGCACCTTTCTCCCCAGCGGGGATAGGTGCCTGCTACCGCGCGTCCTGTTGTAACGGTGTCAACGGCCCACAGTGTCGGGGCCTATCCCGCTGCCCCCCGCATCATTGCGGGTCACAGGTACTCGCCCTCTCGGGCGACCGGAGCTTTCAGACCCTCACACGTTGATCAGTAGGGGGTGGGTCGTCGGCTAATCTTCACGAGGTCGAACATAGGGGCTGTTCGACCGAATTGCAACATAACCGAGTTATGAAAAGAACCTATTTCTGATTTAAATCAGGTCTTTGCGTTTAAACGCTGAGATGATCTGTTCCATTGGCTCGCGCAATTTCTGATGGTCAACCACGATGTATCGCGACCCGGTGACAGATTGAGGGGTGTGGTTCAGCAGCCGCCCGACCGTCTCCTCAAGCAACCCCGCTTCGGTCGTCGCGAAGGTCGCGAACGTGCGGCGATGGTCATGCGCTGTCCACGGGATGCGGACAGGTTCTTTCATGTGCAGGGCGTCGCGCTTGCCGGGGAACACATAGTCTGACCGTATCGGGGGCATCTCAGCGAGGATCGCGTGGTGTTCGGGCATCAACGGCAGGTCGAACGCGCGACCGTTCTTTGTCTCGGGCAGGTGCAAGTGATCGTCGCGAACTTGATCCCAGCGCAGCGACAGTGCCTCGGTCTTGCGCAAGCCCGTTGTCAGCAGCAGCCGGAAAAACGCCGTGTGGATAGGGTTCTCTAGTGCATCGACGACCTTCTTCCACTCGGGCAGATCGGTGATGATGCGCTGCGACGGCTCCTCGGGAAACCACTCGATGGCGATGGTCGGACATTCGGGCAGGTCGTGGATGCGTCGCGCGTGGTTGTAGACCGAGCGAAACGACTTGAGGACGTGGTTAGCTCCGCGCTCACCTGACTTGGCGATGCGGGCGTGAGCGGCGTCGCAGTCTGCTTTCGTGATCTCGTCGAGGGGTTTCGATAGCCAAGCCGTCAGGTGGTTGTGAATCTGACTCCGCACTTGGTTCTTGTTATGTTCCGAGCGCAACTTGGGGCGAGCGAGGTAGGTGGCGGTCGCCTGTTCGAGCGTCGGTATGCGGCTCGCACGCTGGCGCTTGGCGACCGCGCCCGATGCGTATTCAAGCGCGAGGTTCGCAGCTTCCGTGCGGGCGTCAGCGAGGCGCGTCTCAGGGTAGGTGCCCAACTTCGTGCGCGTCGTTTTGCCGTGCACGTCCTTCTGGTAGTAAAAGGTCTTCCTCGACTTGCCCGTGAACAGGCCGAAGCCCTTGATCTCGGTGTCCCAGAGTTTCGCGTTCGGAGGAGCGTTTTTGCAGGCGGCGTCAGTGAGCTTCAAGCGTTCGGTTGGCATCTTCGTCGTCCCATTTTGCAGTGAATTTGTAGGCAGCGCATTGCAACGCGGTATAACACGTCGGGACGACGTTGCGGTCATTTGTGCAATGAAATCAACCGCTTTGGGAGGTATTGCAAGAAGCCGGTAGTGTATTGCTATGCTTGGGAAGCTGCCGTGATACCTTTTCACCATACCCGCATCTCAGGCGGTTTAGGTAAGAGTTCGGCGCAGAACGGTCAAGAGCAATTCAATTTCACACACTCAAACACACCCGCGTGAGAACGCCGTGATGTTTCAGATCGGTCACCCGGTTGTGTTGGATTCTTGAGGAAATCTGATTTGACTAAAATGGGTGCGCCTCCCCATGTTCGTGTCAAATTCAGGAGTGTTTGATGATGACCAGAATGACCGCGATTGCCTGTGCGACGATGATGTTGGCGGCGCCATTTGCCCAAGCGCAGGATGCTGAGAAGGGTGAGAAACTATTCAAGCGATGCACCAGTTGCCACATGATTGGGGACGGTGCAAAAAACCGAACGGGTCCGGTGCTGACAGAGGTGGTCGGGCGTGTCGCGGGTACGTATGAAGGGTACAAATACGGCAAGTCGATTGTGGCCGCCGGTGAAGCGGGCCTAGTCTGGGACGAAGACAACCTGTTTGAATACATCGCCGACCCCCGCGGGTTCTTAAAAGAATACCTCAACGATCCCAAGGCCAAGGCAAAGATGACCTTTCGCCTGAAGAAGGAAGATCAACGGCGCGATGTGATTGCCTATCTGGCAACGTTCAGCCCTGAACCTGAAGAGGTTGAGGAGGAAATTGAGGCCGAGGTTGAGGATGGCACGGAGGCTGCGGAAGACGTTAGCAGCGAGTGACATTGTACTTGTTTAGGATCGAGTTTGATTAGGGCGGGCAATGACCCGCCCTAATCAATCCGGCTGGTCGCGAGCGAGTGTTATAAGCCAGGTTGTAAATCGTTCGACTGGTACTCGTGGGTGCGCACCAGCGGCGACCAGATAGAACGCACCGCATTTGTTTTCAGCAAACAATTCCACCAGTTCACCGGATTCGAGTTCTTTCCGGACCCATTCCCTTACCGTATAGGTCAGCCCGCCGCCACGAACGACGGCATCCATGATCAGGTTTCCGGGCATGTGGGAAATCATCAAAGGGCGGTCAATCGTGACGTTCTGTCGGGCCAGCCAATCGCCCACTTCATTTGTTCCCAACTCCTGGAGCCATGGCAGATGGATGAGATCGGCGGGCGTGTCGGTTTTAGCGGTTACCACCAACCCCGGAGCGCCGACGACCACAAGGTCGACTTCCAGCAGAATGTCGGCTCCTTCGGGCAGATCCGAATAGAAACCATAGCGAATCGCCAGATCAATCTCTGCCGATTTGAGGTCGACGATCTGACCAGTCGGGTTCAGCATCATCGTGATTTCCGGATGCTTATGATGGAATTCCTCAAGACGAGGCATCAGCCATTTGGTTGCGAATGCAGGAGATGTGGTCACCTGTACGGGCCTTGAGTGGCCAGCGGCATTGGCCCGGGCCACCCCGCGATGCAGGCGGATGAAGCCGGCCAGAAGATCGCCGGCGAGCTTTTCCCCTTCGGCAGTGAGCGCCACACCACGCCCGGACCGCGATACCAGTTCGACCGACAGATGGTTTTCCAATGCCCGAACCTGCTGCATCACTGCCGCGTGGGTGACGTTTAGCGCCTCTCCTGCGCGTGTGTAGGATCGGGCCTCGGCCAGCACGGCAAAGGCTTTTAACGCGTTCAGAGAAGGGAGGTTCAACCAGTCCACTTGTTAGATTTTCTAATATTTAGTTATTATTATTCATTCGCAAATTATTCGATTTTGAGCAACAGTTTTATAAAAATCAGGGAACTTTGGCGTTAACGCAGCAAGAAATCGATATGAAATTCGAAGATAACCTAACAGGGGATCAACTATGGGAAATACCAATGCGACGCTTGCCGGAGGATGCTTTTGTGGCGCCGTCGAATACCAGGTGACAGGTGCGCCAACCTATTCCGGAAACTGCCATTGTCGTGATTGCCAGCGCGCAATCGGGGCAGGAGTTGTTACTTGGTTTGGCGCAAAGCCGGAACAATTCGATGTTTCCAAAGGAGAGATCACGTATTGCGAGACCTCCCCCGGCATTAAGCGCGGCTTTTGTGGCCGGTGTGGTACTTCGCTTACCTTTCACGGAGAAGGGTGGGATGAAATCGGGATCACGGCCTCGTCTTTGAATGATCCATCCGCGGTTACGCCCGCATCCAACGTCTATCTGGATCACCGCCAGCCGTGGCAGCCCTATGACGAAAGCCTGCGGAACTATGCCAAATTTCCTTAAATCCAAAACAACAGGAGAGAGTGATGACCAAAGCCTATTCATATGCCTGCCGTGATTGCGAAGGGATGGAAGCCTGTCCTGCCAGCATCGTTGCAGCGACCAAAGAAGAGTTGTGGACAATGATGGGGCACCACGCCCGGATTGCCCATGATGAAAACCCGGATGATTGGGACGCTGAAACCAACTCTTATCTCGAAACTCTGATCAAGACAGTCGAAGTATGAGATAAGGAGAAGCTGCGCATGCTTGTCAAAACGCTGGACCAAATCCTTGGCACCAAGGGAGAGGCGCATGGACCTAAATGGCATAGCCTGCGTTTGTTGCATGCCGAGGATGGTATGGGGGTGACCCTGACCGACAGTATTCTTGAGGCTGGTTTTGAGATGGAACTATGGCAAAAGAACCATCTCGAAGCCTGCTATTGCCTGGAAGGAGCAGGAATGGTCGAGGTGCTGGACACAGGCGAGCGCCATCCGATCCGGCCCGGCACGCTATATGCCATGAACGATCATGACCGACATCGGATTACAATCAACGAGCGCGCCCGCATGATCTGTACCTTTGTTCCCGCTTTGACGGGGCAAGAGGTGCATGATGCGGACGGATCGCTCTGACCGGTCAGGCCCGGCGTCTGCGTCTGCGACGCCCGCCATCGTCGCCGCCACCATCTCCACCGCCGGTGTTGAAATTCACATCCGGTAGGGTGACCACCGTTTGCAGGATCGGGAAGGGTTCGACCGAGTTGGGGATGTTGGAGGCATTTACGAAATGCTCTTGGAAGCGTGGTTCAATCGCCGTTTCGATCTTGTGGATGTTCTGAACCGTTTGTTCAATCTCACCCCGTGCTTCGGTGTTCAACAGAGCGATACGCGCGCCGGTTCCGGCGGCGTTGCCGGCGCTGGTGACCTTGTCCAGCGGGGCGTCAGGGATCATTCCCAGCACCATTGCGTGTTTCGGGCTGATATGCGCGCCGAACGCGCCCGCCAGCACAACGCGGTCCACGTTATCGACCCCAAACTTGTCCATCAGCAGGCGGGCACCGGAATAAAGAGCGGCCTTGGCCATCTGGATTTCACGAATGTCACGGTTGGTGACGGTGATGGTCGGGCCGCCATCGGCGCTGCCATCCCAGACCATGTAGGAATAGGTGCGCCCGTCGAGAAAGCATTTGTCGCTGCCTGTTTGTTCCGGCGCGCCGATCAGGCCGGGGCCGTCAACGATGCCATTGATCCGCATCTCAGCCACCATTTCGATGATGCCCGATCCGCAGATGCCGGTGATCCCGGTGGTGGCTGTTGCTTCAGCAAAGCCATCGTCATCTGACCAAAGGTCACAACCGATCACCCGGAACCGGGCCACCTTGGTGACCGGATCGATCTCGACCCGTTCGATGGCCCCCGGGGCGGCGCGCTGGCCCGAGCTGATCTGTGCACCTTCAAAGGCAGGACCGGTGGGCGAGGAGCAGGCCAGAACCTTATCCTTGTTCCCCAGCAGGATTTCAGCATTGGTGCCGACATCCACGACCAGAACGAGGTCTTCGGATTTATCCGGCGCCTCTGACAAGGCGACAGCGGCAGCATCGGCGCCAACGTGGCCGGCGATGCAAGGCAGGATATAGACCCGCGCACTGGGGTGGATTTTCAGGTCGAGCTCTGCCGCGCGCAGGTTCAGCGATGAAGACGTGCCCAAAGCAAACGGCGCCTGTCCCAGCTCGAAAGGGTCGATGCCAAGAAACAGGTGGTGCATCACAGGATTGCAGACAAAGACCGCGTCAACGATCAGAGTCTTTTCGATTTCCGCCTGTTCGGCGATCTGATCAAACAGCGCGTTCATACCTTCGCGCACGGCGCGGGTCATTTCGTTGGCACCGTCGGCATTCATCATCGAATAGCTGACCCGGCTCATCAGATCCTCGCCAAACCGGATTTGCGGATTCATGATGCCGGAGGACGCAATTACCTCTCCATCTGCCAGATCGCACAGGTGCGCGGCGATGGTGGTTGAACCGAGGTCGACCGCCAGGCCGTAAATTTTGCCTTCGTAATATCCCGGCCAGATATGCATGATCTTTGGCGATTGGCTGGCGTTACCGCCATGCACGGCCACGGTGACTTTCCAGCCGCCTTTGCGCAGCACCGGCTGCATCACGTGCAGAATATTGAGGTCGGCCTCGACACCCTTGATGTCCCATTGATGTTCCAGCGCTTTGACCAGACGCTCCAGATCGCCGGAGGGTTCATGCATGTCCGGCTCTTCCACCTCAACATAGTAAAGCCGGGTTGACGGGTTCATCACGATATCGCGCGCCTCGGCCCGTTTGCGGACCACCTGTTTGTGCACTTGGCTTTCCGGTGGCACGTCAATCACGATGTCGCCCATGACCTGCGCCTGACAGCCAAGACGGCGACCCGGAGTCAGGCCGCGCTTGTCATCATAGCGCTGTTCGACCTTGTTCCATTCGGACAGAGCATCATCGGCAACCGTGACGCCGTGTTTGGGAAATTCACCGTATGATGGTGTGATCTGGCATTTCGAACAGATGCCACGCCCCCCGCAAACAGAGTCGAGATCGACCCCCAACTGACGTGCAGCGGTTAGTACCGGAGTACCCACCGGAAAACGACCGCGTTTGCCGGATGGCGTAAAAACAACAAGAGGATCGGTGCTCATGAACGGAGTCCCTTTGGCCAAAGGTCAATTTCAGACAGACAATAGTGTTTCGCGCGTCCTGCGGCAGGCTGCAACCGGCAAAATCAAGCCTGAGCGCGTCATACAGGCATTGAGACCAATCCGTAATCCACCTCGAATACATCGTTTGGTTGCATCCAAGATGGCCAAATTGACCGATCTGGTGTATAAAACCCGTAATAAAGTCACGCGGGTTCAAACGCGGGCGCAATTGAGGTGGTGAAAATGACAAATAATGATCGCAGGCCCGATCACTGGTCAGCAGTTTTTCGACCGAAAAGATACGGAGTGTTGGCAGCGTCGGCTATCAGAGCCGCGCAAATCTTCCGGAGATAGTCTGCGCTGGTGTTTTGGTCACCAAGCCGGTGGCCAAACCTAGTTTATGACTAAGCAAGCCTCCGGACATGCCCAATATTCGCGGAACAAACGGCAATGACAATATCGATGTCAGCAATGACAACGGTACACTAAATGGTTCGCCCGAAGGTTCCCCGATCAACAACATTCGTGCGCGCCGTGGTGACGACACGATTTCTGTCAGCGACAGCACAATCTCTGGCGACATCCGGGCAGGGAACGGCAATGATGACGTCAATATCACAGACAGTACCGTTGGCGGCATAATCAATGCCGGAGCAGGCAGCGATACCGTTGTCATCACCGGGTCGGATGTTGGCAATATCAATCTCGGTGGAGGCAATGATTCACTGGAAATTCTCGGCACGACAACGACCGTGGCTTTTCAGGGCGGTGGCGGCACAGATTCTCTTAACCTGCCCGCCGGCACGATTGTTACCGATTCCACCCATGGTACGTTCACTGTTACCGATGGCGGAAGCTATAGCCTGTCCAGCGGTTCGTTCGAGCTGCCCAGTGGGAACATCTACACGTATTCCCAATTCGAGAGCGGTACAGGAATCCCCTGTTTCGTACGCGGCACCCGAATTCAGACGGCACATGGTGAGACCAAGATTGAGGATCTGAAGGTCGGGGATATGGTGCAGACCCGCGACAATGGACTGTGTCCCGTTCGCTGGATCGCCTCTCGCCGGCTCGGTGACGAAGAATTGAACGATGCACCAAAGCTGCGCCCAATCCGCATCATGGCCGGAGCACTAGGGAATGGATTGCCGGTGCAGGATTTGCTGGTATCCCGGCAGCACAGGATGTTTGTCAGCTCAAAAATCACCCAACGTATGTTTGGCTGTGCTGACGTTCTGATCCCATCGATCAAGCTGACGGAGCTGCCGGGAATATTCATTGATGACTCCGCGACAGAGGTTGAGTATTTTCATCTGCTGTTCGACCGGCACGAGATCGTCTATGCGGAAGCGGCCCCAACGGAGAGCCTGTATACTGGGCCAGAAGCGCTCAACGCGCTGGGACATGAGCAGCGGATCGAAATCCTGACACTCTTTCCCGAAATCGCTGAATTAAATTACGAGCCAGTCCCCGCGCGCCTGATCCCCCCGGGCAAGCAACAAAAACAACTGATCAGCAGACATCTCAAGAACAACAAGCCCCTACTGCATTCCGAAGCGCAATTTGCCAGCGCCTGAGTTTGGCGAGCCGCGGATATTCATTCAATGTTTTCACTTTGCCAGAGTGATCAAGTTTCTTTTCCCTACAGCACCATGACCCCTGCATGCCTTGACTCCCCGTCGTCGTGACCGCATGTAGCGCCTGAGACCTTGAGAGCGGAGAGCAGGCATGGCCACGGAAGCCAAAAAGAGCGGTGGCATCGTTGAGATATTCAAAACGGTGTTTTGGGCGCTGGTGATCGCGGGCATATTCCGCACACTGTTTTTTCAGCCGTTCTGGATCCCGTCGGGATCAATGAAAGATACGCTATTGGTCGGGGATTTCCTGTTCGTTAATAAGCTGGCCTATGGCTATTCCTATGCCTCTTGCCCGAACATCAAGATCGACCGGATCGGCCTTAACCTGGATGCGCAGTCGATCTGTGGCTTTATGGATGGGGACAACACGCGGATCTGGGGCGACGAGCCGGAACGTGGTGATATCATCGTATTCCGCCACCCTGTGAATGGCACCGATTTCATCAAGCGCGTGACCGGCTTGCCCGGTGACCGGTTACAGATGAAAGACGGTGTGCTGCATATCAATGACGAGGCGGTCAAGCTGGAAGATAACGGCGTGTTCGAAGAGATCAAAGAACAACAAGGTCCGATCCGTTCCACCCCGCAATGTGAAAACCGGCCTGTCGGCATTGGTGGCGTGTGCCGCAAATCGCGCCAGATCGAGACACTGCCCAATGGCGTATCGCACAGCATTCTGAATATTGGCCGGCAAAGCACGGACAATACCGGTGTCTATACCGTTCCTGCGGGTCACTATTTCTTTATGGGTGACAACCGCGACAATTCCACCGACTCGCGCGTTCCGCTGATTGCCAATGGTGTTGGGTTTGTACCGTTTGAAAACCTGATTGGCCGGGCGGACCGGGTTGTGTTCTCGTCTGCGGGCCGTTCGATGTTTGCCTTCTGGACATGGCGGGGCGACCGTTTCTTTGAGAAGCTTGAATGAAACTCTCGGCCGATCTGAAAGCGTTTCAGACGCGGCTGGGGCATGACTTTTCACAGCCCGAACTGTTGGTTCGGGCTGTTACGCATTCATCGATGGCGTCGGCCAACCGGGATGACAACCAGCGGCTGGAATTTCTGGGTGACCGGGTGCTGGGGTTGGTGATGGCCGAAGCTTTGCTGGATCAGGATCGAGGCGCCACCGAAGGGCAGCTGGCCCCGCGTTTCAATGCGCTGGTCCGCAAAGAAGCCTGTGCCGATGTTGCACGCGAGATTGATTTGGGGGCAGTTCTGAAACTGGGCCGGTCCGAAATGCTGTCAGGCGGACGACGCAAACAGGCCCTGCTGGGCGACGCGATGGAAGCGGTGATTGCAGCCGTGTACCGCGATGCCGGGTTTGATGTGGCCCGCAATCTGGTGCTGCGGCTTTGGGGTGCGCGTGTTCAAACCGTCGAGGCCGATGCTCGTGACCCCAAAACCGCGCTGCAGGAATGGGCGCAGGCGCGCAAGCTGCCACCGCCTGCCTATGTGGAAACCGCACGTACCGGGCCCGATCATGCACCGGAGTTCACCATTGAGGCACGCCTGTCAACCGGCGAGGCAGAAGTAGCCACCGCTGGGTCAAAACGGCAGGCGGAACAGGCGGCAGCGCAGGCGTTGCTTGAAAAGGTGAAAGCAGCGTAGCGTTACCTCAACCAGAGGCGAACGGTTCGATTGAAGCTCCATGAAAGATAACGAATTTTATACGCGCAAAGATTGGCATTGGGCCGTAAATCTCTCTGCCCTCGTTGGTTGGGCGGTTGTTTCAGCACCATTCGTTCTGGGTTCTGGATTCGCCATAATCCCCTGGGCGGCAGGTTTTGGTTTGCCGATCGCTTTTCTGATCTGCTGGCTTATCGTTGCTCCAGCACTCGAACGCGTTATGCGCAAGCCGGTAACTTGGTTGCGGGCAATAGGCTGGGGGATCGTTGTGTCCGCACTAATTGCTTTGGTAAGTGTAGCGATAGGGCGCCTTTTGGGTTTAATTCAATTCATGAACCCCAATTCCTACTCACAGCTAGGCGGTGGTGACGCTATACAATCAGTCGATGGGATTCTAACCGCTTATGGCTGGTGGGTGCTGGGACAACGCACAATGATATTCATAGTGTTTGGGGTTTTCATCGCCCTGATCATTCGTCTGATCATAGGGCCAGGACGGAAAGCCTGACCCGAAACCGCTGTCACCGATCAATACCCGCCGTTTTTCTGTCCGAAGAACACTTTCACCACATCCTCAACAATGTCCCAGGTCACACGACTGCCATCGCGCATGAACACGCTGTCACCGGGGTGTAACGTGCTGACCCGCCCGTCGGCATGATTGGTGATCCGGCAGCACCCTGACAGGATGGTCATCAACTCATCCCCTTGCTCTGTACACTCAAATACGCCTTTTGTGCATTTCCAAATGCCGAAACGCGTGTCATGCCCCGGACCACCGGCATCGATCCGTCCGGAGGCGCGGGGTGCACCCTGTTTGATAACGTAAGCGCTTGCCGGGTTGTCAAACGGCCAGTCCTGCAAGACACCAACGTCATCACCGGGTTTATAGGGGGTCATGTCATCGCTCCGATCAGGCCGTGTTCCAAATATCAACGGCACCATACCCCAACCACAGACCGATCAAAGAGCCATCTGGCATTGCCCCGCGGGATCGGATAGGGCTGTGCCGTTCGTTACACAGGACCAGTCACATGACCATACGCGCCGGTTTCATCGCCCTGATAGGAGAGCCCAATGCGGGCAAATCCACCCTGCTTAACCGCATGGTCGGGGCAAAGGTGTCGATTGTCACCCATAAGGTGCAAACAACCCGCGCTCGTATTCGCGGCGTTGCGATCGAAGGTGAGGCTCAACTGGTATTTGTCGACACGCCGGGCCTGTTTCGTCCGCGCCGCAGGCTGGACCGGGCGATGGTGGCGGCGGCCTGGGGTGGGGCGGCGGATGCGGACGTTGTTGTGCTGCTGGTCGAGGCCCATCGCGGCATCACGGAAGGTGTTGAGCGGATCCTTGAGGGGCTGTCAGAAATGCCGAAGGGCCGGAGAATTGCGCTTGCAATCAACAAGATAGATCGCGTGCAGGCCGAGGCGTTGCTGGGTCTGACACAGGCACTGAACGACCGGTATGAATTTGCCCAGACTTTTATGATCTCTGCCGAAAAGGGTCACGGAGTTGATACGCTGCGCAGCTGGTTGGCAGAACAATTGCCCGAGGGCCCGTGGCTTTACCCCGAAGATCAGATCGCCGATCTGCCGATGCGGAACATCGCCGCCGAGATCACCCGTGAAAAGCTGACCCTGCGACTGCATCAGGAACTGCCCTACCAGCTGACCGTTGAGACCGAAAGCTGGGACGAGCGCAAGGACGGGTCGGCCCGGATTGATCAGGTGATCTATGTCACCCGCGACGGGCACAAAGGCATTATTCTGGGCAAGAAGGGCGAGACCATCAAGGCCGTCAGCCAGGCCGCCCGCGCCGAGCTGGAAGAGTTCACCGGCAGACGCATCCATTTGTTTTTGCAGGTGAAAGTTCGCCCCAACTGGTTGGACGAGGCCGAGCGTTATTCGGAAATGGGTCTTGATTTCAAGGACGGCAATACGTGAGCAGGCTGACCGCGCAATTCTGGGTGCATGCCTATCTGGCGCGGTTGCGGCTGGCGGACATTCCGGGGTTTGTGACCCAGCATGGCGATGACACCGGTGGTGCGGTTCTGGTCAAACTGAACACGCTGGACGGACAGGCCTGTGCCTATCAACGCAGTTTCGATCTGATGACCGGAAACCGCGCCTGGGTGGTTCTGTCAGAGGGTGAAGAGGCCGGCGTTGATGCCGCCATTAACCGCCAGAAAGAGTTTGATCCCGACCTCTGGGTGATCGAGATCGAAGACCGCGACGGCCGTCACCTGCTGGACGAGGCTGGCCTGTCAGAGTAAGCCCCGGAATTTGTACAGTTTGTACAATTTGTACATCCCGATTGTACAAAGATCCGGGGTTTGAACCGGTTTTGTCTGCATCATGCACACAACGCGCCGAACTCAGACCTCATGCTTCTTTCTTGCCTGCAAATACCCCGGGGAGTTTGAGGGGCAGAGCCCCTCATTCAATCCATTTTCAAAGCGTGCCGCAGGCACTCAATTGACTTACCGTCACTGCACCCTGATCACCTTGCGCGACAGCACCTCCTGATTGCTGACATCAAGAAAGCGCAGCTCGTAGACACCGCTGTCCGCGGGCAGTTCAATCTCGGCTGATGTCGTATCCTTGATCTTGACCGCCGCGATCCAGGTAAAGATCGCCTGATCCGGGCGGGCAAGGGTAATACGCTGATCTTTGCTGTCGCTGGTCACGGACCAGGTGACAGTGATCACGGAACCCGGTGCGGCGCTTTCCGGCGCGGTGATGCTGGCTCCGGTATCAAGTGCGGCATCTTTTGCCAGCACCTCGATCGGATGGCGGACCAGAACGCGCGGGCCTTCGCGCAGGACATAACGGACTTCATACAGGCCGGTTTCATCCGGGGCGGTCAGGGATTTTTCAGATTTGCCGCGCGCCTGAACATAGTCGCCATATTTACCGTCAGGCGTGCCCACGGGAACGATGGTGATATAGTCGCTGTCATCGACAGCATTGGTCCAGCTGACCACAAAGTCATCGCCTGCGCGCACCGCGTCTACGGTGGCCAGCGTGACCTGCGGTTCGGTGATTTCTATCAGTGTACTGGTCATGGTGCGCGCCCCTTCGCGCAGGACATAACGGATTTCGTACATGCCGGTATCGGCCGGGGCACGCAGGTCTTTTTCTGTTTTATCGCGGACCTGAAAATAGGTTCCGTATTCGCCCTCATCAGTACCGACCGGAACGATGGTGATATAGTCCGAAAGCGACACTGTGCCGGTCCAGCTGACCGGAATTTTAGACCCGGCGATGGCCTCATCGGGGGCTGTCACAGTGATCTCAGGTGCTGTGATCTCGATCATGCTGCGGGCCATGGTCTGCACGCCTTCGCGCAGCACGTAGCGGATTTCGTACATCCCCGTCTCTGACGGCATTTGCAGCTCTTTGCTGGTTTCGGCGCGGACAACAACATAGTTGCCATACTCGCCCTCATCAGTACCGACCGGCACAACGGTGATATAGTCATTGGGATTGACCGGTGCTGACCAGTTGATGGTGACTTTGGATCCGGCAAGTGCCGTCTCAGGCGCGGTCAGCGTGATCGACGGTTCGACCACCTCGACCATGGTGCGGGCCATGGTTTTCACCCCCTGACGCAGGACGTAGCGCACTTCGTACATGCCGGGCGTGGCGGGGGCGTTCAGGGTGCTTTCGCCCTTGTCACGGACTACGGCATAGTTGCCATATTCGCCCTCTTCCGTACCCATGGGAACGACGGTGACATAGTCGTCGACATTGACCGTTCCAGTCCATGACACCATGAATTTGGACCCCATTGTGACCGTTTCGGGCGCGCTGATCGTGACCTCTGGCAAGGTCACTTCAATCGTCACGGAACCAGCTGTTTTGTAGCCCTGGTTCAGAACATAGCGCACTTCGTACAGGCCGGGGTCGGCGGGGGCGGTCAGTTTGCCCTTCAGCTTGTCGCGGACGGTGACATAATTTCCGAAGGTGCCTTCGTCGGCAACGGCGGGTACGATGTTGATGTAGTCGCTACTGTTGATCACCCGGTCCCAGCTGACCGGGAAATCCGACCCGGTGACCACTGCGTCAGGTGCGGTCACGTTGATCTGTGGTTCGGTCACTTCGATTGTGGCCGAACCTGCGGTTTTGTAGCCTTCGTTAAGGACATAGCGCACCTCGTAAATACCGGGTTCGGCAGGGGCGGCCAGTTTGCCCTTCACCTTGTCATAGACCGTGAAATAATTGCCGAACTTTCCCTCATCCGCACCGGCAGGCACGATGTTGATATAGTCCTGATAATTGATCGTGCGGTCCCAACTGACGGCAAATTCCGCGCCCGCATCAACACGCTCGGGAATGGTGAGGCCGACCTGTGCCTCTGTCACCTCGATGATCGCAGAGGCGGCGGTTTTGGACTGGGAATTCAGGACATAGCGCACTTCGTAAATACCCGGGGTGGCGGGGGCGTTAATTTCGCCCCTTGAATTGTCGTAGACTGAAAAGTAAGTGCCAAAGGTTCCCTCATCCGCGCCTGCGGCCACGATGGTGATATAGTCGGCACGGTTGATGGTTGGCCCCCAGCTGATCGGTACTGCCGACCCGGCAGGTGCGGATTGTGGCACCACGAGGGTCACATCCGGTTTGGTCAGCTCCAGCATGCGGCTGGCCACGGTGCGTTCATCCACACGCAGCACATAGCGGACCTCATACAGGCCGGGTGTGCCGGGGGCGTTGAGCGTGGTGTCTGTGCTCTGGCCAGTGGTGGCGTATGGCCCATAGGTAGCGGGATCAGATCCTGCAGGCACGATGGTGATGTAATCACCGGAATAGATCGTTGGATCCCATGCGATATCGGTCTCGGCGCCCGCCGGCAGGGTATCGGCCGCGGTCAGGATGACCTGAGGTTTGGTGATTTCAAGCTCGGTCGTGCCAAGCACCTTGTAGCCGTTGTCATTGGCCACATAGCGGATTTCATAAATGCCTTCGCCGCCGGGGATGACAATCGGTTTTTCGGTGACTTTGCCCACGGTCAGATAAGGCCCGAACGTATCTTTGTCCGCGCCAAGTGGAACGATGGTGATGTAGTCTCCTTCGTTAAAGGTAGGACCCCAGGAAACCGTGATTTCGGACCCGCCAACGGCCGTTTTCGGGCCAAGCACTGTTACGGGGAACGTGGGCGGCTCTGGCTCCGGCTCTGTCGGGGTGATGGTCTCAATCGGTTCGGCAACGGCTGTGCTGACCGCGCTCAGGGCATTGCCCAGTTCTTGCGCGTTGCTGGCCGAGATATACTGACCCCCGGTTTCTTCGGCGATGCAGGAGAGCGAGGCGGCATCGGCGTCCCCGGCAAGGCCAAAGCCCACCACATGTGCAGTGAACCCAACGCCGCCTTTTTCCAGCGCTTCAGCCAGGGCACAGGGATCGCGATCACAGCTTTCAAGACCGTCCGAGATCAGCACCACGGTGGCGGGCTGATCGGTGTAGGCAAGCTCTTCCGCGGCACGCTGAACGGCATCGGTGAGCGGGGTTTTCCCGGTGGGAGTAATGGCGTTGATCCGGGCTAGGATGTCACCGCGGGTGCCTGAACCGGGCGCCACGAGGGTTTCGATATCGGTACAGTCCCCCCGGGTGCGGTGGCCATAGGCCATCAGGCCAACCTCTCGATCTTCGGTCCATTCACCCAGCAGGTTCGACATCACGCCGCGGGCAATCTCGATCTTGGCCTTGCCGTCGATCTGGCCCCACATGGAGTTGGAGCCGTCAAAGACGACCATGACGTTTTCGCCGGCGGTGGTCTGGGTGGCGCCGAGGCCAAGGGCGAGGACGGCGGCGGCGGTGTGAGTGCGGAGAACGGACATGTTGGGCCCCTTGTAGGTTCGGTGCTGAATTTTTAGCAGTGAACCATAAACAGGGGGGCGCTGTCACTTATGGGTATCCTTACCTTTTTGAGGGAGCGGGACTAGGAGAGCTGCATCGTTGGCGACGCCCTGCAGTTTTCGCCGAAGCGGCTACGTGCTATTGTGGCTGCGAACAATCCGGGGGAAACACATGGCCGTAACATTCGCACAAATGGAAGAGCACGAAATTTCGAGCGCAAACCCGATCTCTGCAGCCGATGCGATGGCCGCGCTTTCGGCGGATCCTAAGATACTTTTGGTTGACGTGAGGGATACCGCCGAAATGGCCGCAACGGGCATTGGCTCGGGGGCGATACAGGCCCCGGGTCGGGCGGTGGCCTGGATGGCCGATCTGGAAAGCGCGTACAGGGATGGAGCATTGCAGGACCGGACGCAGCGCATATTCACCACCTGTGGCGGAGCGCCCAGTTTTCGCGGTGCTGCGGCAGCGAATGTGCTGACATCCATGGGATTTGAAAACGTTTCTTTCGTGGACGGTGGAATGGCATCGCTGATCGAAGAAGGGATGATAACGATACCGGTGTAAAGCCTGTTATTTGTTCGCATCAGAGTGTTTGGGCAATTGATCTTGCTGCGACATTACCCAACTTTACGCTGAGCCGCGCATTGCCGACGCGTGCGGTGGCGATATGACATTTGAGCGGCGTAATTTATCTCAGCCATATCCGAAGAAGATCAGAGCATCGTACCAACCCCAACCAAATCGCCGCCGCGTTGGGGCGCGTCGGCAATGCGCGGCGGGCTTTGCCCGCTGTTTCGCGCAGGTGCGTTGCTCGATTGGCCTCTAAAGGTCAGCACCATGCGATTTGGTAACGATTTGTTAACCCACCTCCCGCCTTGGCAATCCCCCAATTCTGGTGTCCTATGCCGTCCGAACAGGCAGGGACCGATCAATGGTGGAGTGGCGCGATCAGGGGATTTTGCTGTCCAGCCGGACGCATGGCGAAACCTCTGCGATCATTGATGTGTTTACCCCCCACCATGGCCGCCATGCCGGCGTGGTGCGTGGGGGGGCGTCGCGCAAGATGGCCCCTATTCTACAACCCGGTGCACAGCTTGACCTGACGTGGCGGGCACGGCTGGAGGATCATATCGGCACCTTTACCGCCGAACCCATCCGGTCAAGGGCCGGGGCGATGGGGGATCGGCTGATGCTGGCGGGGTTGAATGCCGTGACCTCTTTGTTGTTGTTCTGTCTGCCCGAGCGCGAGGCGCATCAAAGACTGTATGAACAGACCGAACAACTTTTTGATCTGTTGAATCAAACTGAAGTCTGGCCGCTGGCATATTTACGGTGGGAGATGGCCTTGCTGGACGATCTGGGCTTTGGACTTGATCTGTCCAGTTGTGCCGTGCTGGGGGAGCAGGCAAATGATCTGAGCTATGTCTCGCCCCGCACAGGGCGAGCCGTGTCGCGCCGGGGTGCCGGAGATTGGGCCGACCGGTTGTTGCCATTGCCACCGTGTCTGCGCGGAGAAGGCCCTGCACCGGATGCCGAAATTGCGCAGGGTTTTGACCTGACCGGGCATTTCCTGATGCATCGGTTGGCACCCGAACTGGGACATAAACCGCTGCCGGATGCGCGGCAGAGATTCGTTGATCGCTTCAAACGGCAGTTGGGGGACTAGCCATGCAACACTGGGAACAGGTGCTGTCAGAGCATTGGGGTCTTGAGGCCAGGCTGACCATGCTGGCCGGGGAATATGACCAGAACATTCTGGTTGAAACCGACGCCGGGCCGGGCGGGGTGTTCAAGGTTATGCGCCCGGGCTGTGGGCCTGAGTTGGTAGAGATGCAGATTGCGGCGCTGGAACATATTGCAGGGCATGATGCCGATCTGCCGTTTCCGGAAGTGATCGCCACAGCGGATGGCGCTCTGTCCAAGGTGATACCGGATGCTGAAGGGCGCGACAGGCTGTGCTGGATGCTCGAACGGTTGCCCGGGCGCTGTTATGCCGAGGCGGCCCCTAAGACGCCCGATCTGATTGCGGAACTGGGCCGGGTGTTGGGCGACGGGGATAAGGCACTGGAAGGGTTTGAGCATTCCGGGCTGCACCGGGATTTCAAGTGGGACCTGTGCAGAGGCGACTGGATCGGGGCCGAACTGCCCGTTGTTTCGGACCCGGAACGGCAAACCGTCCTGCACGCGATATTGTCTGACTTTGAGGCGATCAAGCCCGTGTTGGACGCCATGCCCCGGCAAGCCATTCATAACGATGTGAATGATTACAATATTCTGGTGACCGGCCATCTGAATGAACCGCGCCGCATATCGGGACTAATTGATCTGGGCGACATGTGTGCGGCGCCGCGCATCTGTGATCTGGCGATTGCGGCGGCTTATGTCGTGCTGGATCATCCCCAGCCAGAAGCTGCGTTGGTGGCCCTTGTTTCGGGATATCACGCTGCCAACCCGCTGGCCGGACAAGAACTAGACCTGCTCTGGCCATTGCTGCGCATGCGGCTGGCGGTCAGCGTTGTCAACTCAACGCTGATGGCGGCAGATAATCCAGATGATCCGTACATCACCATTTCACAAGCCCCCGCCTGGCGATTTCTGGTCCGCGAGATGGAGCACCCTGCCCTGTTGCGCGCGCGGTTGCGGGCGGCATGCGGTTTGCCGGTGAGTGAAGGCGCGCCACGTATTCATGCCTATCTTGAACGAGAAAGGGGAAATTTTGCGGCCCTTATGGGTGAGGATCTGACAAATGCGCCGATGGGGTCGCTTTCGGTTGAGACATCGACATGGCCGCAGAACCCGTTTCACATGGCGCTTGAGGAAGCAGGCCGAGTGGGAGAGGAGTTTGAGGATGAAGGCCGGATCTGGCTGGGACATTATCACGAACCCCGGCTGATCTATGCCGAACCCGGTTTTCGCAAGGGGCCGTGGAAAGCATCAGACCGGCGCACTGTGCATCTGGCGGTGGATGCCTTTGCCCCGGCGGGCACGGCTTTGCACGCGCCACTAGATGCCACTGTGCATGTTGTTGAAGACCGGCCCTATCATCTGGACTATGGCGGGGTGGTGATTTTGCGCCATGAGACGCCCGAGGGGGATGCGTTTTTCACCCTCTACGGGCATCTTGATCCCGAATGTTGTGGTCGGTTGACCCCCGGAGACCGGGTCGTCAAGGGAGAGGCGTTTTGCCGTCTTGGGGACATGTATCAAAATGGCGGATGGTCGCCGCATGTGCATTTTCAGCTGGCTTTGAGCGTGGAGGGGATCGGAGCCGACTGGCCCGGAGTCGGCGACCCGGATGAGATGTATATGTGGCGGGGGTTTTGCCCGAACCCTGCGGCGTTGCTCAACCTGACAGACGAAAAGGTGCTCTATACCCCGAAGGACAAGGCCCGCGTGCTGCAGGATCGGAAGGCGCATTTTGGCAGCAATCTGAAGCTGACCTACGATGATCCTGTGATGCTGGTGCGGGGATGGCAGCATCATCTCTTCGACGAATGGGGCCGCCCCTATCTGGACGCCTATAACAACGTCCCACATGTGGGTCATGCCCATCCGCGGATTCAGGCCGTAGCGGCGGATCAGCTCAAACGGATGAATTCCAACACCCGGTACCTGCATCCGGCCCAGACGGAATTTGCGCAGAAAATACTGTCAAAGATGCCGGCGCATATGGAGGTTTGTTTCTTTGTCAATTCCGGGACCGAAGCCAATGAGCTGGCCCTGCGGCTGGCCCGCGCACATACCGGTGCCAAGGGGATGGTGACGCCGGATCACGGCTATCACGGCAACACCACCGGGGTGATTGATATCTCGGCCTACAAGTTCAACGCCGCCGGTGGCAAGGGCCAGGAAGACTGGGTTGAGCTGGTGGATGTGGCTGATGACTATCGTGGCCGGTTTGGAAGGGATGATCCGGATCGGGCGGAGAAGTTTGCCGGGCTGGTCGATGGGGCGATCACGCGGTTGGCAGAAAAGGGCCATGGGCTGGCCGGATTTATCGCGGAAACCTTTCCGTCGGTGGGTGGGCAAATCATTCCGCCCAAAGGGTATCTGGCTGCAGTGTACGAAAAAATCCGCACCGCAGGAGGTGTGTGTATTGCCGACGAGGTCCAGACCGGACTGGGCCGGTTGGGAGAATTTTACTTTGGCTTTGAGCATCAGGAGGCCAGCCCGGATATCGTTGTGCTGGGCAAACCCATTGGCAATGGCCATCCGCTGGGCGTGCTGGTCACAACGCGCGAAATTGCCGACAGCTTTGCGCAGGGGCCTGAATTCTTTTCCACCTTTGGCGGTTCAACCCTGTCCTGCCGAATCGGCAAGGAGGTTCTGGACATCGTCGATGATGAAGGGTTGCAGGCAAATGCGCAGGTCATGGGAGATCGGTTATTGGCCGGGCTGCGCGCGCTGGAGGCGAAGTACGAAGTCGTTGGCGATGTGCGCGGCATGGGGCTTTTTATCGGGGTTGAGCTGATCCGGGACGCGCAAACCCACGCCGAAGGCACAGAAATTGCCGCCTATGTCAAAAACCGGATGAGGGCACATCGGATATTGTTAGGCAGCGAGGGGCCGAAAGACAATATTCTGAAAATCCGGCCACCGCTGACGATTGATGAGGAAGGGGTGGATATGATCCTTGAGGTGCTGGACGGGATTTTGGAAGAGGTTTGAAAGGAAGGCCGGGATGGTGGGCAGGCACCCACCCAAAGGGGTTCAAACCTGGCAAAGCCTCTCTAAATCCAAGAAACGCTTTAAGATACGCCAGTATCGCCACTTCTTAAAATTCGCTGGTTTTCATTAAAACTGTGAAGTGACCCACTCTACTGGAAAAAATGCCTTCCGGCGCGGAAAAACATGCCGGCCATTAGAACCACGTGACTGCCTGATTCAACTTATGAAATCAAAAAATGTTCGACAACAACCACTATTCAACTGCGTGTTGATCACGGTGATTTTCCTTGCCTCACCCTTTTAGCCGGATAGGCTTGGCTGTAGTCAGGGGGATGTTGGGGCGAAACTCATGCGTATTACCGCTTTATTGAAATGCACACTTGCAGCAACGGCTTTGTATTGGGGACAGGGTGCAACGCTCGCAAATGCCGCAGCGGGTGATCCCCCGGCATCGGTCATAGCGACATTTGCTGCGCCGGGTGAGACAACAAGCATCGAAAATGGGCCCGCCGGATTTCAGGTGGTCATTTTCTTCAACACTGGCGGTATGGAGGTCAGCCGGATCGAATCCGGCACCCCAAACACAGCGACTCCACCACCAACCCCAATGCCACCCACCGGCACAAACGGTCAGGCCGCCACAGATCAGACCAGGGCTGCCGCAGAAAATTTCCTACCTGGCCTCAATGGCAACGCCGATCTGACCGATGTGTTCGGCATTCCCTTATTTCCCGGTGCCGAACCGGTTGATGGCGCGTTTCCTCAACTTATTGAGAACAATGACCAGCAACAGGGGAACATCCAAATCGGGGCAATCGGTGGCGAGAAAAAACCCTGCGACAAAGAAGAACTCGCAGACCTGCAGGCGCAGCTTGCGGCAGTAGAGGCGCGGCGCGCCCGCATCGTCGCGCAAGGTCAGACTGCGATATCGCAGGATATCGGCATTGATACGATTGAAGATTTACGCGCCACGGCAAAGAATTTTCTCGAGGCCGCAAATCAGGGCCCTCTGGTCATTCCCGGCTTTGATCAGCTTGCCGTTCAGGCGGTGTTGAACGCGCTCAACAATATCGACGGCGGCGCGGCTCAGGAATTCAAAGAGCTTGGCGAAAAGAGCGAACCGCTAGAGAACGCGCTCACCGCTGCGGAAAACAATGTCGCAAGTATTAAGCAAAGTATGGAGGACAGAAAGCAAAGGATCGCTGAATTAAAATTCGAGTTGGACAGACTTCCCGACGATGCGCCGGGCTTTGATGTTCTTCAAATCGACATACAATCACTTGGAGACGAACAGAAACTTGCCAAAGCTGACCTGAACAAGGCTGAAAAAAAGAAGCAGGAGGAACAGGTCAAATTTGACGCTGTAAATCAACCACTTGAAAAGCTAAAGAAACAGATTGATTTCGAGCGCTTTCAAATCGCCGTTGAAGACGCCAAGAGACGCGCTATCGCACAATTCGGAACAGCTCTGGATGAAACCAATAGCAGAATCACTGACCTGGAAGATCAGATCACTCTGCTCAAAATCCTCTGCGAAGGTGAACAATCCAGCGCATTCCAGCCCTCGCAATCCGAAGAACCTCCCATCGCCGTCGCCGCCACCCAAACCGCTGCCAATGGCGGAGAGCTGTCCTTCTCGATCAGTACCCGTGGAACCGACACCGGCCTCGATCCGCGATTGAACCTGTTTCTCAAAGGCTCTCTCACCTTCAATGATGATGATCGCACCGGTGTGGGCCAGGATGGCGAAACCTACGCTCTGGCGGGCGGGGTTAGCTGGCTGCTCAACCCCGACACCAATGTTGGTCTGGTCGCACGCTATGGCCATTCTGATCTGAGTGGCTCTTCCGGCAGTACAGTGGCAGACACCTACTCAATCGGCGCATTTGTCCAGAACCGGCTGTCAGAAAATCTCTTTCTTGATCTGGTCGGATCTTATACCCACAGCGACATAAGCTCAGTCTTTATCCAGCCGGGCGGCACCACCACCGGCAGCCCGGAAATTACATCTTTCGCCGCGCAGGCCAAGATTTCGGGGCGGGTCGAGACGGATAATTTCACCATCACCCCCAGCTTTGGCGCCTCTTACACCCATGTAAACCAGCACGCATTCACGCTGTCCGACGGCACTCTGGCGCCTGGCAACGTATCGGACCGGCTGTCCCTGCTGGGCGGTGCAACCTTTACCAAAACCATCCGGGATGAGGCCGACGGCCAGACGATCACCCCCAATTTCGGCCTCACTCTCTTTGCCAACCTGACCGACACAGACTCGTTTCTGCTCCCCAACGGTACCCGGTCCGGCGCGGGCACTTTCGGCGCGACCGCCACGGCAGGGGTCAGTGTCCAAACCGATGCTGGTACCAGTTTCAACTTTTCCGGCAGCGTGACCAGCTTTGAGAAAGGCCAGAACAGCTATGGGTTGTCACTGAGCGCCACGATCCCGCTAAACTAAAACGTTTCGCAATAAACCTGAGCCATCTGGTTTTTTGGGAAGCGCTGTAACATCAATGCGTTGGCGGGACTTTTTTCGCCAGACCTGTGTCGGGTTTTATGAAAACCGCTTCAAACTATTGAACCGAAGTAACGCACCTCAAAACAGGGAGGCACCATGAAACCAGTCTGTGCAATTGTAGGCGCCGGTGAGGGATTGGGTCAGGCACTGGCGGCGCGATTTGCGCGCGGCGGATTTGATCTTGCGCTGATCTCTCGCACCGAAGCCGGGAGCATGGCGGCAGCGACTGCGGCCAAACAAGCACGTCCCGGAACCGAAGCCCGGTTCATTGCTGCGGATGCCATGGCGCCTGAAACCATTGAACAGGCCCTTGGATCAGTCGCCCAGGAGATGGGGGCGCCCGAGGTTCTGATCTACAATGTCCGGGGAGAGTTTACCCGGTGCGATCCATTGGAGATGACCTATGAGGCGCTGGAAGACATCTACAGAACCGAGGTGATTGGCGCCTTTGCCGCGGCCAAAGCGGTATTGCCCGCGATGCGTGAGAAAGGTCAGGGCAGTGTGTTTTTCTCAAGCGCCACAGCCGCGTTTCGCGGCTCGGCCATGCATCCGCTTTATGCCATTGGCAAGTTCGGGCTGAGGGCGTTGTCGCAAAGCCTGACCAAGGCCTATGCGCGTGATGGGGTGCATTTTGTGCATGTGCGGCTTGACTGTGATCTGGATGTTCCGGTCATGAAGGAGCTATACGGGGAAAGTTATGACCCTGAGAAACTCGCCAATCCGGCAGATGTGGCAGAGGCCTATTGGCTGACCCATTTGCAGCCGCGATCCGCCTGGAGCAATGAAGTTGATCTGCGACCCTACACCGAGAACTGGACCTGCTGAGTTATAGGAATGAGATGAGCTACAAACTGTTTTACGCCATTGGAAGTGCGGCGATGGGTGTGCGGGTTTTGCTGGAAGAGATCGGTGCACCCTATGAGTTGTTGCAATCGGCGATGGACAGAAGTGTACCGCGCCCGGCAGAGCAATTGGCAATCAATCCGAATGGCTGGGTTCCGGTACTGAACTGGGACGAGGGTGCGATGTATGAATGCGCCGCCATCACCATCTTCCTGTGCGACCGCCACCCCGAGGCCGGGCTAGCCCCCGCAGTTGATTCGCCCGAACGCGGGACATTTTTGCAGACGTTGGTCTATTTCTCGAACTCAGTGCAAAACGCCTTTCAGCTGGATTATTATCCGGATCGGTTCGCCGACACGCCAGACGATGAACCCAGTGCGCAGCGCCGGGGGCACAGACGCTTGCGCGAGACATGGCAGGTGATCGACGATCAGATCGGTGACAAACAATGGATCTTGGGTGATCAGTTCAGCGCGGCGGACATCTATTTGTTCATGCTGACCACGTGGTTGCGTTCTGAAAGAGGGCAACCCCGGGCAGGCGAATTTCCGAATGTGAAACGGATCGCGGATGCGGTTATGAAGCGGCCCAGTGTGCAGAAGGTTTATGCGCGGTGGATATCTGAAAACGTGTAGAGCAAGTCCTTTATGCGGAATAAAGGGTGTTGTGCGGCTCAATACCTATCCGCGCCTGATATCAGCGCCCAAGCCACCCATCAAAGTCTCGAATATCGGAAAAGAGGTTGCAATCGGGCCGCCATCATCGACTGTGATCGGTTGTTCCGTGGCCAGTCCCATGACCATAAAGGCCATGGCGATGCGGTGATCCAGATGGCTGGCGCATGTGGCCCCACCCGGTACGTTGCCAAATCCACGCCCGTCGATGGTCCACCAGTCTTCGCCCTCTTCCACGCTCACACCAGCCGCGCGCAGGCCGGTGGCCATTGCATCGATCCGGTCTGATTCTTTAACGCGCAGCTCCTTGACCCCGCGCATGACTGTTTTGCCCGTCGCAAAAGCTGCAACAACGGACAGGACCGGGTATTCATCGATCATGCTGGCCGCGCGGTCCGGGGGTACTTCGATCCCTTTGAGATCGTGAGAGAAGCGCGCGCGCAGGTTCGCCACCGGCTCACCCCCCTCTTCGCGAGCGTTTTCATAAGTCAGGTCTGCGCCCATTTCACGCAAGGTTGTGAACAGGCCCGCGCGGGTGGGGTTGAGGCCGATATTGGGCACCAGCACATCAGAGCCTTCGGTGATCAAAGCTGCACAGACCGGGAAGGCGGCAGAGCTGGGATCGCGCGGTACAGTTATTGTCTGTGGATTGAGTTCAGGCTGGCCCTTCAGGGTGATGACCCGGGCCTCGTTCGTTACTTCGGTGGCAATCTGGGCGCCAAATCCCGCCAGCATGCGTTCGGTGTGGTCGCGGGTGGCCTCTTGTTCGATCACCACGGTTTCGCCCGGCGCGTTAAGACCGGCCAGTAACACGGCCGATTTCACCTGAGCTGAAGGAACCGGTACGTCGTAGCGAACCGGAAGCGGGTCGCGCGCGCCAACGATGGTCATTGGCAGCCGCCCACTGGAGCGCCCCACCGTCTGAGCCCCGAACAGGGCCAGAGGATCAGTCACCCGGGCCATCGGACGTTTGTTCAGGCTGGCGTCACCAGTGAAGGTGACAGTGATCGGTGATGTGGCCATTGCCCCCATAATTAGCCGCACACCAGTGCCGGAATTGCCGCAATCTATCACGTGATCCGGTTCTGCAAAGCCGCCAACACCAACGCCATGCACATGCCAAGTGCCATCATCATTACGCGTGACCTCAGCCCCGAAGGCCTGCATCGCCTTTGCAGTGTCGAGCACATCTTCGCCTTCAAGCAGCCCGGTAATGCGGGTTTCACCAACTGACATTGCACCAAGGATCAGGGAGCGATGCGAAATGGATTTGTCGCCGGGTACATCTGCAACGCCGGACAGGCCCGTGGATTTGTGCGATGACATCGGGATCGGGGTGCCGTGGCCGGACATGGGCGCGCCTTTCGTGAATCTTGTCTGCCTGCCTGATAGCGCAACCAGCTGGGGGCGTCCATTGGCCTTTGCTCTATGTCGATATCAGCCCCGGTAAAGGGGCAATGTGGCGCAGCGAAATGAACCGCCTGTGCCGGGAACGGCGTCAAAATCAACCTCTTCCACTTGATAACCCGCGCGTCGCAATTCTGCGTTCACACGGCGGCAGGATGGCGCGCTGCGGGCGATGATCCGGTCAGGCGCGACTGAAAACACATTGGTGGCCAGCTCATCGGCTTCTTCCTTTGACACTTCGATCCAGTCAAAGCCATTGCTGACAACTTCCGGCACCTTTGCCAGCCCTTCGGGATAGATCAGCGCATGACCCAAGCCCAGTGGGTTGAAGGTACAATCCAAATGAAGAATATCTTCTCCTTCGGCCACGGGTGTCGTGGGCAGAGGGACAATCTGGTGGCTTTGGCCAAACTGTGCCTGCAAAAATTCTGTGCCCGCCGCATCGCTGCGCTGGCCATAACCAACAAATACAATATCGCCATGCACGATCACATCGCCCCCTTCCAATGCGACACCATCCGGCACGGATATGCGCGGGCCAGTGCATTGCGACAGGATGTGTTCGATACCGGCGATTTCCTCTACCCGCGATACATTGCGCATGCCTGCGGTGACAAAGGTGTTTCCGATGACAAAGCCGATATCTCGCGGACAGGTTTGATCCTGTACTGATGCGGGGGCGAGAACGGGCTGGTGAACGGTGATCCCTGCCGCATCTAGAGCCGCGCGAAAGCTGATGAATTCTCGGGTGATCCACGCCTCGTTTGGATGGCCAGTCTCGGCGATTGTGCGGGCCTGTTTGCCATTAACGACCTCGACCTGCACCGGATCGCGGTGGTATCCTTCACCGGTGCCCATCACGACATGTTGCAGACGGGTGAATTCATCATCCACGTTGTATGAAATCGGGCCACTCATGCCATCGTCACCAACATCATGCCTTGGCCGCCGTCACGAGAAGTTCCACCTTCAGCTCGGGATGTGCCAGTTTCGCCTCGCCGCAGGCACGCGCCGGGGCGTGGCCTTCGGGCACCCAGGCATCCCAAACCGCGTTCATCTCTACAAAGTCTGCCATATCGGCGAGCCATATCGTGGTTTGCAGGATGCGCGTGTTATCTGATCCGGCCTCGGCCAGCAGCGCCTCAATCTTTTCAAGGCAGCTGCGGGTCTGATCGGCGACACTGTCACCCCGGTTTCCAACCTGACCGGCCAGATAGATGGTACCGTTGTGAATCACGATCGAACTCATGCGTTGTTTGGTGCCGAGGCGGGTAATGGTGGTCATGGTGAAATCTCCGGGTTGTTTGAATTTAACATCCCACTTCCCAGCCCATGGTCAAGCCTTGTCTATGTTTCTGCTTGGCACCCCAAAGGGGGGTGACTTGCGCTGAAAGCGACAATCTGTTGTTCTGAGCACTGAAATGCCCTAAACGCCAATCAACTATAAGAACAGGGAGATGACACGCATGTATCGCGTCTGGAATTTTGTAACCGAATATTCATTGCTGCTGATATTTGGCGCGATCATTGCTCTTATCTGGGCCAATATTGATTACGGCAGTTATCACCACTTTGTAGAGTTTGTGATTTGGGATCATGCCCCGATTGGTCACCTGCATGACGGCCATCGCACGCTGACCCTGCATTACCTGGTCAATGACATTCTGATGGCTTTGTTTTTTGCCATTGCCGCCAAAGAGGTTTGGGAAGCAGTCATTCTCAAGAACGGGTCGCTGCGCGGGAAAAAGGCGGCAACACCGCTGTTCGCGACGGCGGGCGGCATGTTTGGCCCAATCGGTGTTTACCTTGGTCTGGCGATGCTTATGGGCTCGGACACTTATAATGCGGTGGCAAATGGTTGGGCGATCCCGACAGCGACAGACATTGCGTTCAGCTATCTGGTCGGTCGGCTGGTTTTTGGTGCGGCGCATCCGGCAGTTCGGTTCCTGCTCTTGCTCGCCATTGCAGATGACGCGGCCGGATTGATTATTCTGGCCATTTTCTACCCAAGCGGAGAGCTGGCACCCGAATGGCTTCTGCTGTCATTTGGCGCGGCTCTGGCGGTGTACATCCTGTTTAACTGGTTCCCGCGCTATCTGGATCGGGGCAAACAGCACAGGCCGAATTCGACACGTATGCGCAAATCACTCGGCGGGTTGCCCTATATCATCGCCGGCTGCGTGAGCTGGTATGGCTTCATGCGCTCAGGCCTGCATCCGGCACTTGGCCTGCTGCCGATCGTGGCGACCATTCCGCATGCCGACCGTGCCTTTGGCATTTTCTCGGAGGCAGAGAAACATCTGCACGATCTGCTGAACATTCTGGAGCATGCTCTGAAGCACCCGGTTGAGATCGTACTGTTCCTGTTCGGGCTGATGAATGCCGGTGTAAAATTCGAAGCGATTGGTGATGCGACCTGGCTGGTTCTGGCCGGTCTGATCATTGGTAAGCCGGTAGGTATTCTGCTGTTCGGCTGGTTCGCAGCGGTGCCGTTGAAGCTGGGCATTCCACAGGGGATGCGGATCATCGATCTGGTGGTGATCGGGTTCGTTGCCGCGATTGGATTTACCGTATCTCTGTTTGTGGCCTCGGTCGCATTTGATGCGGGACCTGTGCAGGATGCCGCCAAGATGGGTGCCTTGTTCAGCTTTGGCGCGGCAGGTCTGTCAATCATCGCGGGCAAATTGTTCAGGGTACCGAAACAAGAACACTAGCTTTGAAATCCAATTTGGGCCGGAATATGCATCGTATTCCGGCCCATTTTTTATCTCGCTCAAAGATTATCCGGTTAAAACCAGCACGGAATGCGATATTTTTCCCGCTGGGGGCATAAATTTGCCCTGATTTGTTGAAATAACCCCAACAAATCGGACATACTGTCCACGTAACGTGGCTAATACAGCCTTAACAAAGCCCCACTAATAAGAGGGCGTGCCAGAGCAGCACCGGAGCCATTGGATGCTCGAGTTCGAAAATGTGAGCAAGTCCTTCTGGACAGGCACTCAGCGCAAGGTGATCCTTGACCGCGTTTCGTTTCGCGTGGAACTGGGGCGTAGCCTTGGCATTCTGGCCCCTAATGGTACAGGCAAAACTACGTTGATCAAGATGATGGCCGGTCTGGAAAAGCCTGATGAAGGGGAAATCAGACGTGGCTGCCGGATCAGCTTTCCATTGGGTTTCATGGGGGGTGTGATCAGCAAAATCTCTGCCATGGAAAATGCGCGCTACATTGCCCGGCTTTATGGTTTGGACCCCGATTATGTCGAAGCATATTGCCGTTGGCTTTGCAATTTGGGGGAATATTTTGATCAGCCGCTTGGCACCTATTCATCCGGTATGAAAGCGCGGTTCACTTTTGCACTGATGCTGGCGCTGGATTTTGATATGTACCTGATAGACGAAGGCATGCCGAGCTCGACCGATGTAGAGTTCAATCGCAAAGCCGGAGATATTCTGCGCGAAAGATTGCGCACCACTACCGTTGTGATCGTTTCGCATCAACCCGAGACGCTTGAAAAATTCGCGAGTTCCGCCGCCGTACTGATGGATGGCAAACTTCATATGTTCGATACCTTGGAAGAGGCAAAGCAGCTTTATGACTATGAAACCCAAGGCTAGAAAATTTCGTATCCGCCGCACGGTGGGGTCTCCGGCTGGTCAATCAGCAGAGGCACCAAAATCTGCGGCTCCCGAAGCCGCACAACAGCCACAAGCGCAGGCACAGCCTCAGCCGCAACCTGAAACTCCTGTGGAGCCACCCCGTCAGGGGCAGGTTAGCAGCTCCCGCGAATTGACGGCAGCAAACGATATTGACGAGATTCGCAAAGAAGGCCTGACCGGGCGACAGTTGCGCATGGCGCGGCGGATGGCACAGAAACACGGGCTGGCCCCCACATCGGACTTTGATGCGGTGCGCTTGTTGCGCGCCCGTGGCGTGGACCCGTTCCAGCGGTCGAACATTCTTGAGCTGGTGATGGATGAGAACGGCAATCAAAAGCCAGCTGCCCAAGCCGTGTCAGATGCACAGCCTCCGGTGCAAACCAAAGTACAATTGCCACAGACCGTGCCGGTCGAGCGGATCGCCCTGCCCTCAACAGAAGTCAGCCCGGCGGATCGCCGTGCGGCTGAGATCATGCAGATCCAGAAAGACATTGGCAAACGCCGCCGTCGAAAGCTGGCCCTGCTGTTTTCACGGCTGATGGCCTTTGTCTTTTTGCCGACGGTTCTGGCGGGTTATTACTATTACGCAATCGCGACGCCGATGTATGCCACCAAGTCGGAGTTCCTGATCCTGACAGCTGATGGTTCAGGGTCTGGCCCCGGTGCAGGCCTTTTTAGTGGAACGGCATTTGCAACCGGGCAGGATTCGATTGCCACGCAGTCCTATTTGCAATCCAAAGACGCGATGCTGCGTCTGGATGATGACCTTGGATTCAGGGCACATTTCAGCCAGGAATGGATTGATCCGATCCAGCGTCTTGACCCTGATGCCAGCAATGAAGCCGCGTACAAGCTATACAAGAAATACGTCAAGATCGGCTTTGATCCGACCGAAGGCGTGATCCGGATGGAGCTGTCTACTGCTGATCCCGAGATCAGCGCACGGTTTTCCGAAAGGTTGATTGTCTATGCAGAAGAACGTGTTGACCAGCTGAGCCAGGAAAAACGTCAGGATGCGGTGAAAATAGCAACGGAAAGCCTGGAAGATGCCAAGAATGACCGTCGTGGTGCCCAGCAGGAGCTTGTTACTTTGCAGGAGATTACAATCCTCGATCCCACGGGGAAAATCGCCAGCATCCAGCAGCTGATAGCAAACGTTGAATTACAATTGCAGGAAAAACAACTGGCGTTGAATATCCAGCTCAACAATACCCGCCCGAACCAATCAAAGGTTGCCGCGCTTCGCAGCGAAATTGAGGTGCTTGCGGCTGAACGGGATTATCAGAACAGCCGCTTGACCCAGGCAACCGAAGGCTCCAGTTCTTTGGCCTCTCAAACCGCTGCGATCCAAATGGCGCAGGCCGATCTTGCCACTGCTGATCTTGTCCTGCAGGCCGCGCTGGAAACCAAGCGCCAAAGCGAGATCGAAGCGAATAAGCAGGTGCGCTATCTTACGGTTAGTGTGAAACCTGTGGCGTCGCAGGATCCGTCCTATCCGCGTTCATTTGAGAATACGGTGCTTGCCTTCCTGATCTTCGCGGGTATTTACGTGATGTTGTCACTTACCGCGTCCATTCTGAGAGAACAGGTCTCGTCTTAACATGAAACAAGTGGAATGTGCGGGCCTGCGGATTGGGAATGACCAGCCGCTGACCCTGATTGCCGGACCTTGCCAACTTGAATCTGCCGATCATGCGCAGATGATCGCGGGCACCTTGAAAGAGGCCTGTGACGCGGCAGGTGCACAATTTATCTTCAAGGGCTCTTTTGACAAAGCCAACCGCACATCTATCAATGCGGCCCCCGGTTTGGGACTGGAGGATGGTCTGAAAGTGCTGCAATCGGTGCGTGACAAAATTGGCGTGCCGGTTCTGACAGACATCCATGAAAAAGAGCAATGCGCACCCGTTGCTGAGGTATGCGATGTTCTGCAAATACCAGCGTTCTTGTGTCGGCAGACTTCGTTGCTTTTGACCGCAGGGGAGACCGGGGCGGTGATCAACGTCAAGAAGGGTCAGTTTCTGGCGCCTTGGGATATGCCCAATGTAGTGGCCAAAATCGAAAGCACAGGAAATTCCAATATTTTGGTGACGGAGCGTGGGGCCAGTTTTGGCTACAACCGTCTGGTTGTGGATATGCAGTCCCTGCCTGAAATGGCCAAGACCGGGTATCCGATTGTGATGGATGCCACCCATGCGGTTGCCCAGCCAGGGGGCCTTGGCGGGGCCTCTGGCGGACAGCGGGAATTCGCACCCGTCCTGGCCCGGGCGGCAGTGGCCGTAGGTGTGGCGGCGGTGTTCACCGAAACCCATCAGGACCCTGATAATGCCCCCTGTGACGGGCCCAACATGATCCGACTGGAAACCATGCCGGAGCTGATTGATTTGATGATGCAATTTGACAGGCTGGCCAAGGCGAACCCTCTGGCCCTATAGGTAAAGAAGAGATTTCCCAGTGAGCAAACCAATTGCCGAAGTTACCCCGAACACATGGTCCTTTCTGCGCGATGCTATGATCGCGCCGACCGGGTTTCGTGAGTATGATGCGCGGTGGAAATATCCGGACGAGATCAACCTGCCCGGGATGACCGCACTTGGCCTTGGCCTTGGCACCCAGATCCAGCAACGCGGGATTGAGCCGGTGATTGCGGTGGCTAATGACTACCGGGATTACTCTCTGGCAATCAAAAACGCGTTGATCATCGGATTGATGCAGGCCGGGATACGGGTCAAAGACATCGGCCCCGCAGTATCGCCGATGGCCTATTTCAGCCAGTTCCATCTGGATGTGCCCGCCGTTGCAATGGTCACGGCCAGCCACAATCCGAACGGCTGGACCGGAGTGAAAATGGGGTTTGAGCGCCCACTGACCCACGGGCCGGTCGAAATGGCAGAGTTGCGTGACATTGTGCTGAATGGCCAGGGTCAGGCACGTACTGGTGGCGCATATGAGTTTGTCGATGGGGTGAAAGAGGCCTATCTGGATGACCTCGTCGGTGATTTTCGTATGACCCGCCCGCTGAAAGTGGTCTGTGCAACGGGCAATGGCACGGCCGCTGCCTTTGCCCCCGAGCTGTTTGAGCGCATCGGGGTCGAGGTTGTGCCCTCGCATAACGAACTCGACTATACCTTCCCGCATTACAATCCCAACCCTGAAGCGATGGAAATGCTGCATGACATGGCCGCCACGGTGCGCGAAAGCGGGGCCGATATGGCGCTTGGCTTTGACGGCGATGGCGACCGGTGCGGTGTGGTAGATGATGAGGGAGAAGAGATTTTCGCCGACAAGGTTGGCGTGATCATGGCCCGTGATCTGTCCAAGATTTACCCGGGATCGACATTTGTAGCGGATGTAAAATCAACCGGGCTGTTTGCGTCTGATCCGGAACTGCAGGCCAACGGGGCCAAGGCTGACTACTGGAAAACCGGGCATTCCTATATGAAACGTCGGGTGCATGAGCTGGGCGCATTGGCCGGGTTTGAAAAATCAGGCCACTATTTCCTCGCCGGCCCAATTGGGCGTGGCTATGACTGCGGGATGCGGGTCGCGGTGGAAATCTGTAAATTGATGGACCGTAATCCCGATCTGAAAATGTCAGACCTGCGCAAGGCCCTGCCCAAGACCTGGGCCACGCCAACGATGTCACCCTGGTGTGCGGATACCGAGAAATATGATGTGCTTGAACGGCTGGTGGTAAAACTGGTTGAGCGGCACGCATCCGGTCAACCACTGGGTGGCCGTGCGATCAGCGAGGTGGTGACGGTAAACGGCGCCCGTGTGATCCTGGACAATGGCAGCTGGGGCCTGGTTCGGGCGAGCTCTAACACACCCAATTTGGTGGTGGTTTGCGAAAGCAGCGAGAGCGAGGCTGAGCTGCGCGCAATCTTCGCCGATATCGATGCGGTGATCCGAACGGAAGAGGCTGTTGGTGAGTACGACCAGACATTCTAAAGCAGTCCAGTGAAAGAACATTAGACACCAAGACACCGAACCGCGCTTTGCTGACGAGCGTGGTGAACTATGTGAATGTTAAGGAACGTCCAATATTACTGGTCTTCGAAATGCGCATTGGCGCTAGCCAGCCTGCCCCACCAGCACATCCATCTTCCGCGCGAGTTTCACATCCAGCGCGCTTAACCCACCAACATCATGGGTGGTCAGCACCACATCGACCCGGTTGTAAACATTTGACCACTCCGGATGGTGGTTCCATTTCTCGGCCCAGATCGCCGCGCGGGTCATGAACCCGAATGCCTCAATAAAATTGCTGAACTTGTAACTTTTGCGGATCGCATCGCGGTCTTCGACCACTTCCCAACCGGATTCAAGCAAAGGGGTGAGCGTGGTCTGGCGGGCCGTGTCGCTAAGATGTTCGGTCACTGGTGATCCTCTCTTTGGTCTTTTTTGAACGGGCCATAACGGGTGAGGATTTCGATATCATCCTCAATCGCGCCACGCTCGGCCTCCAGATACTGTGCCACTGCCTCTGACAGCCCCGGATCGCCAATCCAATGCAGCGAGCAGGTTTCAACAGGCAGATAACCTCGTGCAAGTTTGTGTTCACCCTGCGCACCGGCCTCGATCCGTGAGAGGCTGTGGGAGATGGCAAAATCAATTGCCTGATAGTAGCACAGTTCAAAATGCAGGCACGGATGATGTTCGGTACACCCCCAATACCGGCCATAGAGCGCCGAGCGACCGATAAAGTTCAGCGCACCTGCAACAGGCTGCCCGTCCCGTTCTGCCAGAATCAGCAGGATATCATCGCGCATTGTTTCATGAGCTATCTCGAAGAAACGCCGGTTCAAATAAGGGCTGCCCCATTTGCGCGTACCGGTATCCTGATAAAAGGTCCAGACAGCATCCCAGTGGTGTGGCTCAATCTGATCACCTGTCAGTGCCCGAATTTCACCGCCAAACGCCTGGGCCTGTGCGCGTTCCTTACGGATCGCTTTGCGCTTACGCGAGGAAAGCGATGTAAGAAAGGTCTCGAAATCCGCATAGTCGTGGTTAAGCCAGTGAAACTGTTGCGAGGCGCGCCTAAGCAAACCCATTTGCTCACCCGCCCGCATTTCATCCGTCGTGCAGAATGTGATGTGGAGCGAGGAAAGACCGTAGCGCCCCGCCACCTCAATCGCGCCCTGCACCAGTGCAGCCTGTCCAGCGGCTTCGCACCCTGGTTTAGCCAGCAACCGACGGCCGGTCACCGGCGTGAAAGGTACCGCCATCTGCAGCTTGGGATAATAACGCCCTCCGGCGCGTTCATAGGCGTGAGCCCAATTGTGATCAAAGATATATTCGCCCTGGCTATGTGATTTTGCATAAAGCGGCGCACAGGCAATCGGAACCCCATCCTGTTCGGCCAGAAGATACTGTGGTTGCCAGCCCGTACCCGGCCCTACTGATCCGCTTTCTTCAAGTGCATGAAGGAACCGGAAACTGGTAAAGGGATCTTCGGGCCGGCCATCTGTTGTGGCCTCCGGGCAGGCACAGCTGTCCCATACCTCTGCACCGATATCGGCGAGATTGCTATGCAGAGTGACAGTGATTTCCTGTCCGGCCATTGCCTCGTATCTTTCTGACACGCGATCTAACTTGTCGTGGTTAGCCGCAGGATCAAGCGGGAATGTCCGCCAGATATCCCTCAAATGTCACGTTTTGTGCTACTTTGCGGGCCTGTGTCTCAACTTCTTCTGAGCGCACGGTCCAGCAAAAGACCGCAGCGCCTGCGGATTTGAGCTCTGCCACGCGATCACGATCAAGGTCGCTGACCCGGTGGCTGATAAATGAGGCCCCGACCCGATCATAGTCAGGGATCGCGCGCAGCCGGTCGCGAACCTCTTCGTGCAGAAATGGCAGACCTTCTGGCGGATAATCCTCTGTCACCAGTCCGCGTGGCACGTCTGGCGCCAATTTCGCCAGCTTTGAAACCATATTCGGATTGAACGACATCACCGCCATCGGCCCGGCACATCCTGACAAAGCCTCGGCAACCGCCTGCTCCAGACGGCCATCAGTCTCTCCCATTTGCCCATGCTGGTCCTTCAGCTCAATAAGGATGGGAACACGGCCATTAATCTGATCAAGCACTTGTGGCAGGGTTGGAATACCTGTGGAGCCACCGATCAAATTAAGCTGACCAAGCTCTGCCGCGTGGCGCTGTTGGATAGGGCCAGATACGCCTGTCAGGCGGCCAAGGTCATAGTCATGAAACACTATGGCCTGCCCGTCCTGTGACAGTTGCAGGTCAAGCTCGATCCCATAACCTGCCTCGATTGCCGCGGCAAAGGCTTCAAGCGAGTTTTCAGGGCGGCCCGCAGCAACATCATGCAGGCCGCGATGGGCAAAGGGCGCGCGGAAAAAAGACGCAGCCAGAGCCGTCATCTGATTTGAAAAATGCCTTCGATCTCAACCGCAACGCCAAAGGGCAGCGAGGCGGCAGAAACGGCTGAACGTGAGTGTTTGCCAGCGTCACCCAGAGCTTCACCCATGAAGTCAGAAGCACCGTTTACGACCGCGGGCTGATCCACGTAATCGACAGTCGAATTCACAAATCCGGTCAACTTGATCACCCGAACCAGACGGTCCAGATCGCCACCGCAGGCCGCCTTGACCTGTGCCAGAAGTGAGATCGCACAAACCTTTGCTGCTTCGGCGCCGGCGGGGGTGTCCATATCATCACCAAGCTTGCCGACGATCAGGCCGCCGTCATCTTTGGAAATCTGCCCGGATACATAAAGCGTATCGCCCACCTGTACGTAAGGTACATAATTGGCAGCGGGTGCCGGTGCCTCTGGCAGGGTCACGCCGAGCTCGGCAAGTTTGCTTTCAAATTGTCCCATTCCAATATTCTCCCGGAATCGTGTGTCGCACGGACGCTATAGTTTCTGCGATCTAAGGAAAACCGAAAAGACGCCCGGGGACTGAATATTCCGTCCTTTGCCTGCCTCTATCCCATGCATGCCATGGCGAAATAATCTGATGATGGCTTGACCAGTTAGGCTTGGAACCCTGCAGCCACACGCGTAATGATTCGACCGCGGGCACAGCCCGGCAACCCCATCAAGCCATAGAGAAACAAAACCAATACTGATAAAGCGACCAGGGCTTCTACAGCCCTATTGCCCAACACACGGTCGTAAACCTGCAGCATTTAGATTGGCCCGGTCAGCAGCAGTAGATTTACGAAAAAGCTGAAAACACCCGCAAACCAGTATAAATAACGGCTCTCCCCTTGCGCCACACTCTATTCAGAGCACTCTGAGGCCGGATTTCATAGCGCAGCCACCCTTTCACATCCTGTGGCAGACCTGCTTGATGGGGTTGAAAAAGCTATGTTTTCTGCCTTAGAGATACTGTCGCCGATCGGCGACATGTTACTCTTTTCTGTTCAAACCACTTGGCAATACAAACTCATAGTTTATTTAACGTTTCTCTAACTTGACTGGCGCGCATCTTGAACATGATCAATTATCTTCGCCCCCGCGGCCTAATTAAACTGTTATTGGTGCTTGCCCTTGCCGGGGTTGTAGCGGGTTGCGCGCGCCCAACAGCGCCCCGAATCCCCGGGCAGGCATTTGATCCTTATGAGTCTGAAAATCGCAGGATGCATGAGTTCAACCGGTCGGTAGACCGCGCATTGATCCGGCCCGCGGGCAAAGGGTATAGCGACTTTCTGCCCGATGACATTGAATCGGCCATTGGTCGATTTGCTTTCAACCTTTCGATCCCCAGTGCCATCGTAAACAATATCCTGCAGGGCAATATGGTCGGCGCCACCGAAGATACGTTTCGGCTTTTGGTGAACACCACTGTCGGGCTGGGCGGTGTGTTTGACCCCGCGACGGAACTTGGGATGCCTGCAGCCACGGATGCTGATTTTGGCCAGACGCTGCACACCTGGGGTGTGGGCGAAGGGGCCTATATGGAGCTACCATTCCTCGGGCCATCGACAGAACGTGATACTCTTGGCAAGTTTGTAGACCTATTTACCAACCCACTCACCTATGTGCTGCCAAACCCCGAAAACTATATTGGAACCGTTGCTTCCGTTTCATCACGACTAAGTGATCGCGGGCGATATTCTGAAACAGTTGATTCAATTCTTTATGAAAGCGCAGATAGTTACGCTCAGGCCCAATCTCTGTACATACAAAATCGCCGATTTGAACTGGGAATTGGGTCGGGTGATACCTATGTTGATCCGAACGAAGACGTCTATGGTGATCTCTATGGGGGGTTGAATGATGAATAGTGTTTCACGGCGCAGGTTTGTTTCCACTGGCCTTTCCGCAACCGCAGTTGTCGGAATGATACCTTCCGCGGCCCTTGCGTTGAGCGACGCAGGCGCGCGCAGCTTGGTGGATAGCATCGTTGGTGAAATCAACAAGGTCATCGCCTCGGGTAAATCCCAGAATGCGATGATCAAAGATTTCGAGAAGATCTTTCGCAAATATGCCGATGTTAACACAATTGCCCGTTCAACCCTCGGTGCAGATGCCCGCCGTGCCAGCAGTGGTCAGTTGAAGAGTTACACAAACGCATTCCGGGGCTATATTGCTCGCAAATACGGCAAGCGGTTCCGGGAATTCATTGGCGGCCGGATCGAAGTTAATTCTGTCCGCAAGGTGAAATGGTATCACGAGGTCATTTCGACCGCACATTTGCGCGGCGAAGCACCGTTTGAAGTACGATTTCTTGTGTCCGACCGGTCCGGCAAGGATTTATTCTTTGACATGAAGATCGAAGGCATCAGCCTGTTGATCAGCGAGCGCACCGAAATCGGCGCCATGCTGGACAAGCGCAAAGGCGATATCGACGCGCTGATCAAGGATGTCAAAAAGGCAGGTTAGCCTGGCAATATGCGCTTTCTACTTCCTGCTTAAAATGCTGTCGCCAAAGGCACTGTTCGCTGTGGGCGACAGCATTTATGGGCTGCCCAATATTCCGCGTAAAATATCTTCGATCGGATTGGTTCGTTTGCGGCGCGGGGTTTTGCGAGGTTGCTCTTTGGGCTTTTCGACGGGTTTGGGTGCAGTCATCGGTAGGGCCCGTGCTGGTAGACCTTCGTGCACACGGATCATCGTCTCGCGCCAGATATCTGATGGCAGACCACCGCCTGTTACATGGGTCAGGGGGGAGTTATCATCGTTGCCCATCCAGACCGCCGTTACATAATCAGCCGTGAAGCCCACAAACCACGCATCCCGGGTGCCTTGGGTTGTGCCGGTCTTACCCGCAGCTTGCCGACCCGGCAGTTTCGCGCGACCACCGGTTCCCCCATTGACCACCTTCTCCATCATCCAGATCAACTCACGCGCAGCCCCTTCGCGGATAACACGCTCGCCAATCCCGCTTTCGGTTTCAATCATCGGAGCATCATCGCCCAGCAACCGCAGTTCGCTCAACCCATAAGGCGTCACAGACGAACCACCATTCAGGATACCGGCATAGGCCCCTGCCATTTCGATCAGCGTACTTTCCGAAGCCCCCAAGGCAAGTGCCGGACCATCTGCCAGATCACTCTCGATCCCAAAATCAGTTGCCACTTTACGCACCAGATCAAGGCCAACGCTTTCTGCGATCCTGACGGCTGGAACGTTCATGGAAAGCCGCAACGCATCCGTCAGCGTCACTCGTCCGCGATACTTCTTGTCGTAGTTTTCGGGGCACCACCGGCCAGAGCCGGGAATGTTCATGCAATAGGGTTCATCCACAATCGTTGAATTTGCGCTGTAACCCAGTTCCAGCGCGGTTGCATAGACAAAGGGTTTGAACGCGGAACCGGTTTGCCGTCGCGCATGGGTGGCCCGGTTAAAGGCGCCAACCACCTTGGTTTCGCGCCCGCCCACCATCGCGCGCACCGCGCCATCTGCGGACATGACCACGATCGCCGCCTGGGCCTTGGACCCTTCCTTGACCTTGCTTTCAAACACGAACTGCATCGCCTCTTCGGCAGCTTGCTGGATACGTTGGTCCAGTGTCGTCCGGATGATCACATCCTCTGTTGTGTCGCGGGTAAAGAACTCGGGTCCTGAATCCATGATCCAGTCAGCAAAATAGCCACCGGCCTGTGCCGCGGCGGCCTCTGACAATATGGCCGGGTCGGCCTGCGCCGCACGGGACTCCGCGAAAGTAAGATACTCCTGCTCTGCCATCAGTCGCAGAATGGTCGCCGCGCGGTCCTGTGAGCGTTTTAGATTCGACGTGGGTGCAAGCCGTGTGGGAGCTGTCAACAAACCGGCAAGCATCGCAGCCTCTTGCGCATTCACCTCGGCGGCATGTTTACCAAAATACCGGAGCGACGCGGCTTCGGCCCCGTAGGCACCGGCGCCCATATAGGCACGGTTCAGGTAGATCGACAGAATTTCGTTCTTGGAATACTTGGCCTCCATCGCCAGCGAATAAACCGCCTCTTTGACTTTGCGCCACATCGAGGTTCTTCGACAATCGCGCACATATGCGGCCTCGCTTTCCCAACTGTCCTTTTCATAGACAACACCAAGGCACAGCAACTTGGCGGTTTGCTGCGTGATGGTAGAGCCGCCATGACCAGAAAGCGGCCCACGCCCCTCGCTCAGGTTAATCCGCACAGCGCTCGCCACGCCACGCGGTGAAATGCCGAAATGACGGTAAAACCGTTTGTCCTCCGTCGCCACAACAGCGTTTTTAAGGTGCACACTTACGGTGTCAGCAGTCACAATCCCACCGAACTGATCACCGCGCCATGCAAACACTTCTCCTTCGCGGTCAAGCATCGTGACAGACCCTTGCGCCCGCCCGTCCAACAGCTGTTTGACATCGGGCAGAGTCGTATAGGTATAAGCCACCGCCAGCCCGACGATCAGCCCAACCACCGCTCCGATGCGCCAGCTGATCCCCCAGACCAGTCGGAATACCCAACGGAAAATGCCCAGAAAAAACGCGGCGATAGGATTGCGTTTGCGCGCGGGCGCCTTGCGCCTTCTCCTGGTTTTGGTCGCACGCGGTTTCCCCGCTGCCTTCTTCGGCTTGCGGGTGCGTTTATCGGCCACCAGCCGGGGTCTTTTTCGACCTGATTGTACCATGCTCGCCCTGCCCGGGTCTCTAACTTTGCGCCATACTATCGTGCCATTTGTTGAAAGTAGACCCCCGGCGTCGGAAATTCGACGGTATTGGCATTCGATTTTGTAGATTTTTTCAGCAATTTGACGCTGCAATCCAATGTTTCGGTTTGGAAACCGAGAAGCCGGCGGCTTTGGTCTTGGACGCACCTCCAAGGCAGAGCAGTACCCCTCGAACCTGCGCGGGTGACTTGTACAGATTGCCGCAACAGTTCGAACTCCAAAATCACAGCATTCCGGTGGCCGAATCGCGCAAACGCATGCTAAGTTTTGTGGCATGGACACGCTTACCCCCCAGATAAGCCACAATCGCCCGCAAATCCGGCAACTGGATGAGGCCGCGATTAACCGTATTGCGGCGGGTGAGGTAGTTGAACGGCCAGCGGCGGCGGTACGGGAGTTGGTCGAGAACGCACTCGATGCCGGGGCGCGACGGATCACCGTCGACTATGCGGATGGCGGCAAGACATTGATCCGGGTGCGCGATGACGGCTGCGGGATGACACCAGAAGATCTTCCGCTGGCGCTTTGCCGTCACGCGACTTCGAAAATCGACGGATCAGATCTGCTCAACATCCATACATTCGGATTTCGGGGCGAGGCATTGCCATCGTTGGGAGCAGTCGGGCGACTTACCATCCAATCCCGTGCCGAGGGGTTTGAAGGTTCCGAGATTTCTGTAGCCGGCGGCTCTGTCAGCTCCGCCAAACCGGCAGCGTTAAATCAAGGAACAATTGTCACCCTTCGCGACTTATTCTACGCCACACCAGCCCGGCTGAAGTTTATGCGCACTGACCGCGCAGAAGCGCAGGCAATAACAGATACACTAAAGCGGCTGGCCATGGCCGAACCTTTTGTGGGCTTCACCCTGCGTGATGTCTCGGGCGGTGGCGAGGGGCGCGTTACCTTCCGGGCGGAGCCGGAATCCGGTGATCTGTTTGATGCCCTGCACGGTCGGCTGGCCCGCATTCTGGGGCGTGAGTTTGCCGAAAACGCTCTGGCAATCAACGCCACCCGCGAAGGGTTGACCATGACCGGTTATGCGGCGTTGCCGACCTATTCGCGTGGCGCTGCGGTGGCGCAATTTCTGTTCGTGAATGGCCGTCCGGTGCGCGACCGGATGCTCTATGGTGCCCTGCGTGCCGCCTATTCGGACGTCCTGTCCCGAGACCGGCACCCGGCAGCGGCACTGTTTCTGAACTGTGATCCGCAGCTTGTTGATGTGAACGTCCATCCAGCCAAATCGGAGGTGCGATTTCGTGACCCCGGACTTGCGCGCGGCCTGATCATTTCGGGTCTCCGGCATGCCTTGGCCGAGGCCGGGCACCGCGCATCGTCAACCGTGGCAGATGGCATACTGGGGGCCATGCAACCCACCGCTACACCCGGCCGTGCCTACCAGATGGACCGCCCCGGACCAGCGGCGCGCGCGGCTGCTTATGCGGCGCAGGCACCGGGCTTTGCCGAAATGGCCACCGATTACAGCGGTCGCGTCGAACACCATCCGACCAAGGCCACCACGCAAGAAACGGATGAGACCCCACAAACGCTCCCCCTAGGGGCCGCACGTGCACAAGTGCATGAAAATTACATCATTGCCCAGACGGCAACCGGAATGGTCATCGTTGACCAACATGCCGCACATGAACGTCTGGTTTATGAAAAGCTCAAGCGGCAACGTACCGAAAACGTTGTCGCACGGCAGGCGTTGCTTATTCCTGAAATTGTAGAGCTTTCAGAGACCGAAACTGCCGCATTGTTGGAAACCACCGAAGCCCTTTCTGACATGGGCCTCGCTATCGAAGCTTTCGGCCCCGGTGCAATTGCAGTACGCGAAACTCCGGCCATACTCGGCCCCTGCGATGCCAGCGCGCTCTTGCGCGATATCCTCGACGAACTCACCGAAAGCGGTACAAGTCAAACAATTGAGGCCCGTATCGATTCCATTCTGTCCCGCGTCGCCTGTCATGGCTCGATCCGCTCGGGCCGCCGGATGAGCGCCGAAGAAATGAACGCACTGCTGCGCGAGATGGAGGCGACACCGCTTTCGGGTCAATGCAATCACGGGCGCCCCACATATGTAGAGTTGCAGCTTTCTGACATTGAACGGCTGTTTGGACGCACATGATACAAATCGGCGAAATCACTCTCAGCTTTGACGACCCTATGGCCCTTGCTCTGATGGCAGGCGCAGCGATTTTGCTGTTAATTTTGATCCTTTTGATCATGTCAGTACGCGCTACAGGCCGCTCTGCCCGTATGACGGAACCTTTGGCACGCCAGATGGGCGATCTCGGCTCTCGTGTGCAGGGCCTTAGCGATGGCCAGCAGCAGCTGGCCGGGGGCCTTGCCCATGTTTCAGAGGCGCAGGCCGCGCAGCAGGCCAGCATGCTGCAACTGATGGAGCGCCGCCTGGCGCAGGTTCAGGAACAGATGACCGAAAATCTGCAGGGTTCTGCCCGGCGTACCGCGCATTCATTGGGAGAGCTGCAACAGCGCCTGACGACCATCGACAAGGCACAGGAAAACATCACTCGATTGTCCGGCGACGTTCTGACCCTGCAGGATATTCTGAGCAACAAACAAACGCGCGGGGCATTTGGTGAAATCCAGCTGCATGACATCGTATCCAAAGCGTTGCCATCAGACAGCTACACGCTGCAACACACTCTGTCGAACGGTAAACGCGCCGATTGCCTGATCCACTTGCCCAACCCGCCGGGCCCGATCTGCATTGACAGTAAATTTCCGCTGGAGGCCTATGAGGCCCTGCGCAATGCCCAGACCGAACGCGACCTGACAGAGGCGGCTCGGTTCCTGCGTAGTTCGGTCAAAAAGCACATCGGCGACATTTCCGAAAAATACATCATCAATGGAGAAACTGCCGATGGTGCATTGATGTTCCTGCCGTCAGAAGCGGTTTATGCAGAACTGCACGCCAACTTTCCCGAACTTGTACGTGACGGGTTTGATAAACGCGTCTGGATCGTGTCTCCGACCACCTGCATGGCCACACTGAACACCATGCGCGCCATCCTCAAAGACGCCCGCATGCGTGAGCAGGCCGGGGCGATCCGGCGCGAACTGGGGCTTTTGTTTGGGGATGTCGAAAGGCTCGGCACCCGTGTCGAAAACCTCGACCGGCATTTCTCGCAAGCCGCCAAGGATATTTCTGATATCAAAATCTCTGCCGACAAAGCAGGGCGCCGAGCCCGCCGTCTCGACAATTTCGATTTCGAAGAACTGGCCCCGGAAACCGACCCGAGCATTGTACAGCTCTCAGACAAGGCAACGCGCTAAGCCGTTACCCGTATCTATCGGCCTCACAAGCCATTGGGCTGCATCGGCCTTCCAGAGTAAAGGTCAGTGAAATACACCATCACCCTAAACGCAAAACGCCCGCCAAATGGGCGGGCGTCTGAACGTCTCTGGTGCAAATCTTAGCGGCGGATGCCGAGGCGTTTGATGAGGTTCTGGTAACGGGCCTCTTCCTTGCCTTTGAGATAGTCCAGCAGCTTACGACGCAGCGCAACCATTTTCAAAAGGCCACGGCGACCGTGGTTGTCTTTCTTATGGGTTTTGAAATGCTCTGTCAGCGTGACAATACGCGAAGTGAGGATCGCAACCTGAACTTCGGGCGAACCGGTGTCGCCTTCTTTGGTTGCGAATTCTTTCATTACGCGGGCTTTTTCTTCAGCAGTAATCGACATCGGGGTCTCCTTTAGGTCAAAGGGTGGAGGGCACAAGCCGGGATGTCGTCCAGCAGGGTCCTATAGAGATACGCCGGGAATCCGGCGGATGCGCGGATATAGGTGATATACTTCAGAATGAAAAGAGGAAATACCCGGTGAAACGGTCGACCCGCTTACACCCCGCTTTGCGGCATTAGGGTTATGTCGTCAATGCCAAGCCCGCCATTGCTGTGAACCATGGCAATCCGCACACCGTTCAGTACAACATGATGCAGGCCACTTTGTTTCTGATCATCTTCGACACTCACTTCGGGTTCGGCGCCATCATTGGCATCATACAAGATCATCAGGCTATCAATCCCGGTTTCAAAATCTTCAATCTTTGGCTGATGGTCAGCGGCCAGCCAATCGCCAAGCTGGAATGTATCGGCGCCGCGACCGCCGTTTATGTTGTCGCTGTTTCCTGCGATGATCGTATCATCGCCATGCCCGCCATTCAGATAATCCCGGTCTTCCCCGGGGTTCGCTTCATCTGAGAGACCTGTCAGCAAATCATTCCCAGTTCCACCAAACAAGCTGTCCTGACCCGGCCCACCATCCAGCGTGTCATTGCCCAGATATCCATGCAACGCGTCATCACCGGCGTTACCAGACAGGCTGTCTTGTCCGGCGCCACCCTTTAAGGTGTCATCGCCTTCCCCACCTGCCATCGTGTCATCACCTATATCACCCAAAAGGAGATCCGCACCTGTACCGCCTTCAAGGCTGTCATCACCTGCCCGGCCAAACAACCAGTCGTTCCCTGCCCCGCCCTCCAGGCTGTCGTTCCCGACTTCGCCGTCAATCTGATCGTTGCCTTCATCGCCACTGATCAGATCATCACCTTCATAACCGATGAGCATATCCTGCCCTGGAGTGCCCACAATCGTGTCAGGCATGTGCGTTCCTGTGCCAGCGGTCCAGTTCGGATCACTGTCGGGCTCTGGTTCTGTAGCGATGTCAGTTATCGACATGCCATCGGCGTCGGCCAAATCTTCTGAATCGTCGCCCTGCGCCTGCCTTTCATCATCGTTCCGGTCCTCGGACATCGAGTCGACACCCCAAAAGGCAGTCGCCCCAATGACAAGCATCCCCATAAGACTAGCCAATAACATCATGTCCCAAAATACTCGCAATAACCCGACCAGAGTCAGCCACAGGGCAGGCTACAGGTCAAAGAAGTATGGAGTTTTTGGTTAACAGATAATGGCTTCAAAAAGGCTCGTTACTGTCGACCTAGCGCCTACGCAACGTGTCGCCATAGCTGATCGTCGGCTCCAGCGCCACGCGTACAGACCCGCCGTCATCTGACTGCCCAACCCGGTTGGCGATGATCTCCGCTGCTTTACTGCCGATCTCATGCCGGCAGGCATCCATAGTGGCAAGCTCGCTTGGCAATCCTTTGAGAAGGTGAACCCCGTTGAATCCGGCCAGGCCAATATCGTTAGGGATATCGACGCCCTGTTCGCGCAGATGCAACAGGCCACCAGCACCGATCAGGTCATTCGAATAGTACAGAAAATCCAGATCCGGAGAGCGTTCCAGAACAGTCTGTGTCATCTCGCGGCCTTTGGCGAGCGCGGAGCCGCCGGAATAAAATTCGCGGTCTTCAATCTCGATTCCAGCCTTGGCCAGCGTTTCGGTGAAGCCTTCAAACCGTTTGCGAGCACGGTGGTCCAGCATCATTTTCGTTCCGAGAAAGGCAATATGTTCGTACCCGCCGCGGATGATCGCCTCTGCCATCTGCCGCCCGGCCCGGCGGTGGGAAATGCCAACAACAGAATCCACCGGCGTGCCATCCACATCCATAATCTCTACCACCGGGATACCCGATGCTTTGAGCATGGCACGGGATGCATCCGAATGTTCAAGCCCGGCGATGATCACTCCCGAGGGACGCCAGGACAGCATTTCGTAAAGAACCTTTTCTTCCTTGTCCGGGCTGTATCCGGTGATCCCGACAACCGGCTGCAGATCGGTCTGGTCCAATGTCTCGCTGATCCCGGTCATAACCTCCGGGAAAACCATGTTCGACATAGACGGGATAATCACAGCCACCAAATTGACGCGCTGACTGGCCAATGCACCGGCAATTTTGTTCGGCACGTAACCAAGCCGCTTTGCGGTCTCAAGAACCCGCTCGCGCGTCGCGTCGGATACGTCGCCGCGATTGCGCAGTACCCGGCTCACAGTCATTTCGGATACACCTGACGCCTCGGATACATCTCTCAGGGTCAGGGGCCGCTTGGATTCTAGGTTCACAACGGGATCCAGTTTTGTTTTTAAAACGCTAGCGCAAACACTGCGGCCTGTTCAAGCATTGAAAATGGGCAAGGCACGGTTTGATTAGCTACGAACCAGATCCACTATCGCATAGCGGCCAGCTTGCGTATGCGGGACAGTTCAAAATGTGCGTCCATCGCAGTGTCGTCATAGGTGTTTTCCAGAAACACAACTCGGAGAAAGGTTTCGGCGGCCTGCCATTTCTGATCTTCGGTTACAGAGAGGCCCTGTTCTTTCAGTTCACGTTCCATGAGATTTGCCTGATGCATCGCCGCCAGCATCAGATCGACTTTTGTCGGCTGCACACCTGCCACAGATGCATCCGCAGTAAAAACCAAGGCGTCTGCCTCGATAAGAGAGACATCCAGCCGGTCAATCGGATTCAACTCCGTCTCTTCGTTGCTGTCGGGATACCAGTGTGTTGCATTATCGGTCGCCCCACCCAAAATTGTAGATGCAGAAGAACGACCCCACCATCCGTCGCGGAACAATCCTTTGATGGATTCGATCAATCCATCTGCCACCTGGGTTGTCGGGCTCTGCAAGATTTCGATGTTTCGCACTACGTCCCCGTTGCCCGCCTCATAGGCAAGCTGCAAAACATCAAGGTCAGAATCATCAGGCAACCGCATCAGTTCAAGGTAGAGCCGCGCTGTTGCGGTTTTGGCACGCGCGGACCCAGATGATGAATAAACATATTCATCAATCTTCAGACTGCCCATTCGTGCATCGGCCGTTTCTTTCAATTGATCGCGCAGATCAATTTCCTTCCGCTGAATCGCAAGCAACAGGACAGTCTGGATGTCCAGAAATGCATCGCACAGTTCTGGTTTTCCGCTATCGCAATCCAGATACAATGCGAATGCATGCGCAAAAGCTGCGTCAAGATGTGCAAATCCCTGCACCGGGTCATTGGTGCTCCACACCACTTCCATATGCAGTTTCACGGAAACTCGTTTAACCTCTGACAGCAAAATCTCACAGTCAAAACCGACCCCCGTACATCTGGCATAGGCGCTCAGCCAAGCATCTAGAGCTGCGCCCGTGTCACCGTTCCTCTCAATCTCTCGTGCGGCATATATGTCCGACAATACGGCCTGCCGCTGCACTTCTTTGTGCAAGCGGTTTTGGACCATCTTGATGTTGCTTCGAAGATCGTTGCATTGCCTAAGCGACCATACTTCACATAGCTCTAACGCTTTTTTGTAACCGGAAAGCGCACCGACATAGTCTCCGATTCCATATCGATCGTTTGCGCGGTGCCAGATCGTGATTTTCTCTTCTTCCCGAAGGTCACGCTCCGTCAACACTGGTTCAGGATCAGGTGGTTGCGTTGGTGTAGGCGGGGGTGTCTGATAGGTAAATGTTTGTTGTTGCGGGTCAACCTGGGGCGATTGAATCGGGTCATCTTCGCAGGAAACAGGTTCTCCGGTCAGGTAATGAAAACAGTTGTAACCTTGGGCGTCTGCGAAGTTGGCGCCAAAGCTGCAAATCAGTCCGGAGAACAAAACCAGGCTGAGGTGTTTTATAATAGTTTGGGCACTGGTCACAGATACAGCCTCCCAAATTTTGAGACCGTGTCGCACAGACCGGTCTGACAGTTTCACATCTTACCTCAAAGTTGGGTAAATTCCTAATGCTCGCAGAGGCACCGAAAAAAACAATCAGGCCCTCATGACATTCCTGCCAAGTCGGTTTAGAAATCGACTCCCACGGCCCCGTGGCTCAACTGGATAGAGCAGCCCCCTCCTAAGGGGCAGGTTGCAGGTTCGAATCCTGCCGGGGTCGCCAAATTAATATATATATCAATTAGATATGTCTTTAGTTGACTGACTCATATCTTGAAATTAGCATTACACATACCTTACACACTTTCACATTTCTCGGTGGTTTCTGGATGTCAGAGACAAAACACACGATTCTTGGCGGCAAAGTTCACATTTACCGGCGCGAAAACAGTAGATTCTGGCAATGTTCATCGTTCATGAATGGGAAGAACCGTAGAACTTCAACCAAGGAGGAGAGCCTCAAACTCGCCAAGGAGTTCGCGGAAGACTGGTACCTTACACTGAGAGGGAAATCTGCGCAGGGAGAGTTACCAAACGACCGGGCATTCACTTTCGCGACAGAGAAATTCCTGAAGGAGTTCGAGGCAGATACATTCGGGCAACGAAATCCAAAATGTCTTAAGAACCACCAGAACCATGTGCGATTGCACCTAAATCCATTCTTCGGAAGAATGGGCCTTTCAGAAATCACGACGACGAAAATCCAAGAATATCGCCTAGCGAGGATGAAATCGATCTATCGTAGCAAACCCCCAGCGTTAGCCACGATCCAAAAAGAAATCGTTACTCTTCGAATGACATTGAAATCTGCTGTAAGACATGGGTGGCTGAGTCACATGCCTGATATGACGGCACCTTATCGAGGCTCGACAAAGGTCTCTCACAGAGCCTAGTTTTCACCTGAGGAATATAAAAATCTCTATACTGCGACACGGGCAAACGTGAAATCCATGAATAACAGCAAACACCGATTCATTGCCGAGCAGCTGCACGACAAGGTTCTATTCATGGCCAATACCGGTATTCGCCCCGATGAAGCCAACTGGCTTGAATACCGGGATGTCGAGATCGTCGAAGATGATGCCACCGGCGAGACGATCCTCGAAATCGAAGTGCGCGGTAAACGCGGAGTTGGTTTTTGCAAAAGCACCACCGGTGCTGTCAGGCCTTTTGAGCGGATGGTTGAACGAAATCAACCGGAATCGACCGACCGTCTTTTCCCGGTGGATCACAAGAAGCAATTCAACCGAATTTTGGAAGAGCAATATCTAAAGTTCGACCGGCAAGGCAATCGGCGCACCCACTACTCCCTACGGCATAGCTACATCTCATTTCGTTTGCTTGAAGGCGCCGATATTTACCAGATTGCCAAAAATTGCCGAACAAGCGTTGAGATGATTGAGAAGCACTATGCTGTGCACCTTAAGAACAACTTAGATGCAGCGGCGATTAATGTCAGGAAGCCTCGTAAATGAGGGGCGTATTTTGTTGAAAAAGTCTTCCTTGATCGAGTGGTAGGTTGCTGATTCAATTCTTCCAACGAGCGGGAGGAATTACCGATGATGGGACCGAAGCAGGAAGCGCAGGCGGCGTTGTTCTATGAATTCTCGCTGGAGGATCACGTTCCCCAAGATCACCTGCTGCGCTCGATTGATCGGTTCGTTGATCTGAGCGACATCCGTCAGTATTTGGCCGATTTCTATAGCCACACCGGTCGTCCGTCTGTCGATCCGGAGCTGCTTATCCGCATGCTGCTGGTCGGTTATTGCTTTGGCATTCGGTCTGAACGCCGCCTCTGCGAAGAGGTGCATCTGAATCTGGCTTACAGGTGGTTTTGTCGTCTCGATTTGAACGACCATGTGCCGGACCATTCGACCTTTTCGAAGAACCGCCATGGTCGCTTCCGCGAAAGCGAGCTACTTCGTCATTTGTTCGAGACAACCGTGGCCCGGTGCATCACAGAGGGCCTCGTGAGCGGGCAGCGCATGGCGATTGATGCAAGCCTGATCGAAGCAGATGCCAACAAGCAGAACTCGACATCGAAGGACGATTGGGATGCGTCCACCGTCGATCCAGCGGCTGCGCCCCGCGCCGTGCGCGAGTATCTCGAAACCCTCGATGAAGCGGCATTTGGCGCGGCCAGCGAGGTCCAGCCCAAGTTCACCTCGCATTCCGATCCTGCCAGCCAATGGACCGCAGCCCGCAAAGGCCCTGCATTCTTTAGCTATTCGGATAACTACCTCATCGACACAGATCATGGGGTGATCATCGATGTCGAGGCGACGCGTTCGATCCGGCAGGCGGAGGTTGGATCAACGAAGACCATGCTGAAGCGGGTCAGAGAGAAGTTCGATCTGCAGCCTGAACGCATAATCGCTGATACGGCCTACGGCACTGGCCCAATGTTGGGTTGGTTGGTTGAGCGCAAGATTGCACCGCACATCCCGGTCTTCGACAAGGCTGGCCGATCCGATGGCACGTGGTCCAGAGCCGACTTCGAATGGGATGCTGAGAACAATCAATACATCTGCCCGGAAGGTCATGCATTGAAACAGTTCCGGCGGAATTACTCAGATCCTAACCGCGGACCGACGGGCAAAGGCGTGGCTCGATATCGCGCGCTTAAGCTGATCTGCCAGGTCTGCCCATCCAAAGCAAAATGCTGCCCCAACGCCGATGCGCGCAAGATCACCCGTGAAGAACACGAAGATGCCCGACAATTCGCCCGCGATATCGCCAAGACCCGCCAATATGACATCTCGATGAAGCTGCGGAAGAAGGTCGAGATGCTCTTCGCCCATCTCAAACGCATTCTGGGGCTGGGGCGGCTCCGATTACGTGGACCGTGCGGCGCAAACGACGAATTCCTGCTCGCCGCAACTGCCCAAAATCTCCGCAAATTGGTTAAGATCTTTCCTGCACCGCAGCAAACACGCAAAGCCTGACAGGAAAGGCGCTTGCGCCGACTTCACGACGCCGCTTTCTGCGCCAGCAACACGTTGTTTTTCAACAGAATCAGCGGAAACCGGTCATTCGCTGCGTGCGTGAAATGAATAGTCGCTGTTAACAGAAGTGGACATTCAAACTGTTTCAATCTGTGAGTATTTTGCTACGCCGCCTCAAGGCAACGGTGAACCCCAATTTGATCAATGCTGCAATGCGTTCGAGTGGCAGCTCCATGCAAGTTGAAATTTTCAACGTCGCTGCTGAAATTCGAAAAATGGTCGATGTGAAGGTCGTTCATGAATTTACTCAAGATAAGCTCTAAGCAAATCTATTTGCGTATTTTGGGACTGCGGCTATGTCCTATTCCCATGCGGTTCCAGGCATTCATTGTGGCAATCAGAAAAGACAGGTCACTGATTTGCTTTTCGCTAAAGTAACTGGAAACGGCTTCGTACCGTTCATCCAGCACATGTTGGTCTACTAACTTTGTCAACGCTTCTGCCCAGCCTAATGCGGCCTTTTCGTTGTCTGCATAGAAATCACATTCGTGCCAAACAGTCAGACAATTAACGCGCTGAATGTCTTCGCCGTCGCGCAAGGCCTCGTGTGAATGCAGGTCGACACAATAGGCACATCCATTGATTTGCGAGACGCGCAACAAAACCAGATGTTGCAAGCCGATTTCCAACCTAGATGAGCGTAGATACTGGTTTACTTGAGCAATCAATTTCGGAATTTCAGGGGCATGAATTCCGTAGTTCAGGTCGCGCGCCATTGTCAGCTCCTTGCGCCACAATAGGAAAGGATCATATCCGTTACATGCTGACGCCGGTCATCAAGCCAATTGGCATCATTCATGTCGAGGCCATAGGTGATTGACAATGTGTGCTTGTTTGACAGGTGCAGGTAAGACATCGACAGGACCGATACGTAAAGCTGCAGCGCATCAACGTCTGCACGAAAGCCACATTCCTTTTGCCCCCGGATCAGAATATCCTGGATCGCATTGATCAGGTTTTCTGCGGCCTTGGCCACCAATGGTAGTTTTCTAACAAACTTCCCACGCATGGTGTTTTCGGCCACGGCCATATGCACGAAGTCAGGGTTTTTGCGCATGTGGTCAAAGGTGAAATGCACCAGCCTTTCCAATGCGGCACGCGGCGGCAGATCGGAAAGGTTCAGCTTTTGCTCTTCCTCGCGGATGTGGAAATAGACCTTCTCCAGACAGGCAAGGTATAATCCCTGCTTGCCGCCAAAATAGTGATAGAGCATGCGGATGTTGCATTTTGCCCGTTTGGCGATGCCCTCTGTTCGTGCACCACCGTAGCCCTTGGACCCGAATTCAGCCAATCCCGCCTTGAGAATACGCGCCTTGGTGGCGGCCGCATCGCGGCGAATAATTGGTTTTTCATCCTTCGAGTTCATTCTCATACCATTGGGGTCAGTTTCTTATCAGCTCGGGCAAGGTGGTAACGATCTGTGGGAAGATCATCAAGATCACGACCAAAAGGATCTGAATCAGCACGATTGGAATTGCGGCGCGATAGATCTCGGACACTTTTAGATGTTGCTGCACACCCTTCATGACAAACAAGAGCACACCGAAGGGTGGGGTAATCCCCGCCAGTTCCAGCTGTACCAGTATCAGAATGCAGAACCAGATTGGGTCGATTCCCAATTGCAGGATGATCGGCATAAAGACCGGGATCGAGATAAGCATGATCGAAATGGTGTCGATGAAACAGCCCAGAAGCAGAACGATCCCCTGCATTACGATAACCAGCAAAATGGGAGCGATCACCAGCGCGCCAACCCAGGTGACGAGAGATGACGTGGCCCCGCTGGCGGCGAGCAGTTGTCCGAAGGCGGTTGAGCCGACAATCACCAACAGCATCATCGCAGAGGTTGTCATCGTCGACATCAGCGCCTTTTTCAGCGCGTCCCATGTCAGCCGACGATAAAGCGCGGCCACGATCAGCGTGGCAATCACACCCATGGCGGCGGATTCAGATGGCGTGGCGATTCCAAGGAAAATAAAACCGGTGACGACGATAATCAACCCTAACAACGGTGTAACGGTCAACAGCGTGTAAAGCTTGTGACCGATGGTTGTATGAGGCGCCTCGTAGGGTGGTGCCAGATGAGGTTGCAGTTTCGCGCGAGTGGCAAAATAGATGAAATAGAGGCTGGCCAATAATATCCCCGGTAAAATGCCCGCCAAGAGCAGCTCGGCTATCGAAACCTTTGCCAGCGCGCCCAGCAAAACGCCCAATGCACTGGGTGGGATCAACACCGCGAGACCTCCGCCAGCGAGGATCGAGCTGACCGACATTTCGGGTTTATACCCGCGTTTGGCCATTTCTGGCACTAGCGTTGAGCCGAGCATTGCGACTGAGGCCATGCTGGCCCCGCTGAGTGCTCCGAACAGTGTACCACCCCCGACGGAAGAAAGTGACAGTCGCCCTGGCAGGCGGCCGATCCATTGATCCACTGCTTCAACCGTTTTGCCAGCAAGCCCGGTGCGTAGCAAAAGCTCCCCCATAAGAATGAAAAGCGGGATTGGTATCAGGGCAAACTGACCGATTGAGGAAAACGTGCTGGTGGCCAAAAGCGAGAGAGACCCTATGCCAAGATAAAAATACAGCCCGATAATGTTGAGCGTGATGAATCCAAATGCCACCGGCATCCCGCTAAGCATCATTGCCACAAGCAACCCGAAGAACAGGGCAAGATCAGCAACCCAATCCATCAGCTGGCCGCTCCGTTATCATCTGCAAGCCCGGTTTCCTGCCCGGCAGATGCGCGTGCCGACAGGGCGGCCTCTGGATCCGGATCTGTCAGATAGACACGCAGGCGAACAACGAAAGCCAGTGCCATGAACACGCTGCCAATGGGGATGACGCAATAGGGCAATATCCGCGGGATACGCCAGATGCGCGGCATCATGATGTTGTTTTCATAGTATTGAACCGCAGCGACGCCGGTTTTCCAGGCCAGCACCAGGCAAGCACAGACTGCGATGATGCTGACAATGATACCTAGTGTCCGTTGTATGGGGCGCGGCAACACGTCAACCAGCAGTTCGATTCGAACATGACGGTCCTGCAACAGAACCCAGGGTGCGCCCAGGAAGGTGATCCAGATCAGCGCATATTCCGAAAGATCAAAAGCCCAGGGAGAGGCCCAATCCAGGAAATAGCGCGTCAGGACATCGTAGGTGATCCAGCAACTCATCGCCAGAGTTAGCCCGGCGGCGGCGATAGCCATCCAGAGGGTGATGCGTTCAAACACGACTGTAATTGTGTTCAACATACCCTCACCTTCCTGAATCGACGCATTGTTCGGTAAGCCTGCTCACTACGAGCAGGATCACCCTTTGTTATTCGCCCAGATCAGGACGCGGCTGCCGCATCGAATAGTGGTTTTAGGCGCGCGGCATCATCTGGTGCCAATGATGCCACCTTGTCCCACAGCTTCTCTTCCGTCAATGCGCGGAATTGGGCGCCCTCATCGTCGCTGAGCGAGATAAATTCAACGCCTTCGCCTTCCATCTCAGCGTGCTCCGCGGCCCGCTTTTCTTTAGCCCATGCGTTGCCAATGGCGTCAGCAGAAGCAGAGGCCTCTGTCAGAACATTCTGCAGCTCTTCGGGCAACCCGTTAAACGAGTTGGGGTTGATCAGAGTCACGGTGCGTAATTGATAGAAATCGGGCAGCATGACAAACTTGGCCTGCTCATAGAATTTAAAGTCCAGCAGTCCGATATCCGGCCAACCCAAGCCGTGTACAGTACCGCGTTCAAGCGCGGTGTAGGCTTCGGCCGGGGACGTTGTGACCGGTGTCGCGCCCAGGGATTCAAGGATTGGATCGTAGAGTGGAATCGAGCGGATTTTTTTGCCCTTGAAGTAAGACAATTCACCAGGGTTGCCACTGACCTGAAAAACATAGCCAACTCCGGTAAGCGGCATTCCCAGCACTTTGACTCCGCGCTGTTGCATCACAATGTCCGAATAAGCATCAAGCACCCCAGCTGAATGCAGCGCTTTGGGTGAAGCGTTGCCGCTGGCCAGCGAAATTGAGGCAGGTACTGCACCCGCGAAATAGGAATTGGCCGAATGGCTCATATCGAAAACGCCGTTAGCGATCGCCTCGGGCGCGTCGAAACCTCCGATCACGTCTGAACCACCGGCATATTCAATCTCAAGCTCGCCATTGGAAAGTCGTGCAACCTCTTCCGCGAGAAAATCATAGGGTTTGCCCCAGACCGTATTGCGATTGATGAAGGCTATATAACGCAGCTTGTGCTTGCCAGCACCATAAAGGGGCGCGGCTAACAAACTTGACGCGGCAACCGCACCAGCAGTTGTCGATAGCATTTTGCGGCGCGTGAGGCCCATTGGTTTTTTTGTATTCGTCATCTTTTTCTCCCTGGTTTGGATTTGTCCCTTTGCGGGCTTCGGCAAATTGTTATTCAGCGGCCATCTTGTTCAACGCCCGCAACACCCGGTCCGGTGTGGCAGGGATATCCTTGACACGTGCACCGGTCGCATTGGCGATGGCGTTGATGATGGCAGGTATGGGCGATATGCCCGGATGCTCGGCCATGCTTTTTGCCCCGAAAGGTCCGCGCTCTAACGGGTCTTCGACATATAGTCGGGTGACGTTTGGCGGAACACTTTTGGTTGACGGCAAACCGTACCCTTCCAACGTGGCCGGATTGTCGGGGTGGAACCGTTCGGACAGGGCAAACCCCACGCCAAATGCAATCGCGCCGTCAATCTGACCATCGACGGCTTGCGGATTGATTCGCGTGCCGGGATCACAGACATTGACGTGGTTCAGCAGCCGCACGGCGCCGGTTTCGGTATTCACGTCCAACTCCATCAGACCCGTATTGAAGCCATACAGGATTGTCGGGGCTTCGCCGCTCCAAGGGATTTCGCTTTCTGACAGGCTGGATTGTTTGGTGTCGGTGAAATGCTGCGCAATCTCGGCCAGAGTCACACCAACATCAGGAGTTTTGGCCAAAAAGACGCGATCCCTTTTGATTACCAGGTTGTCAGGTGAAGATTGCAGCATTTCGGCTGCAGCTCTGTGGATTTTTTCGGCGAGCTTTTCAGCCGCCATCTGTACCGCTTTGCCGGTGCCCACGGTCGAAATAGAACTGAACGTCGGCACGGGATAAGGTGCTGCGTCTGTATCGCCCAGCGTCACGCGCATCTCTGACATCGACACCCCAATCTGGTCCGCGGCGATCTGGGCGAACTGCGTTGTTGGTCCCTGACCCTGTTCGACGGTTCCGGCCATCACATGAACCTTGCCATCCTCGGTCAGTTCGGCCCCCGCAGTGATAGAAGTCTTCAGATATCCAATGTTGCGCCATCCTGATCCCATACCAAGTCCGGGTTGCCATGGCCCGTCGACCGTGGCGCGACGCTGTTCGAGTCGGGCTTTTGCCGCATCGTAATGGGGTTTGAGCAACTCCAGCTCTTTGACCATCGAGACATGCTCTTTCAGCGTCTGGCCGAAATGGGTTTTCGACCCCAGCCTGATGGCGTTTTTCAGGCGCACGTCAATCGGATCAAGGCCCAAAGCCTCTGCAATCAGGTCAACCTGAGATTCGTAAGCCAGCGGCAGATAATTAGCATTCGTCCCACGCAACGGCACATAGCGCGGTCCGTTGGTCAACACATCCCAAGCACGGGCGCGCACGTTTTCAATTTCGTAAGGGCCGGTTGCATGGGACAGAAGTGCCCCCAATGTTTCGTAATAGCAGAGCTCAACCCCTTGGGTAGTCTTGTCGATCAGGAACGGAGCCCAGCCGCCAGCACCGTGCATCACCTCGACGTCCACAGCAACTATGCGCCCATCTTTCGTGGCACCGGTCTTGTAGCGGATATCGACCGAAGGTGCCTTGCAAGACCCTAGAATGCTCTCTTCGCGCGAAAACACCATGCGCACTGGCTTGCCTGTCTTCTTCGCCATCATTCCGCAGGTGACCGCGATCAATGTGTCGCCACGCGTGCCGAAATTGCCGCCCATTGCCGGGCATACGATCCGCACATCCTCTTTCTTCATCGCCATGTTGTTAGCGATAGATTCCGTGCCCTGCACAAACGCATGGTACAGCCCGGTCACACAAACCAGCTGGCTCTCTTTCATGTAGACAAGCGCAGATTCAGGTTCCATCGCCGCATGTTCGCGTACAGGGACGCTGTAATCGTTCTGAATAATCACATCTGCCTTGGCAAAACCTGCTTCTATGTCTCCGCATGAGACTTCCTCGGGCGGAGAGACGCGTGGCGAGTGATTATACATAGGGGTTGCGTCAGGATGGGCGGCATCGACGACTTCAATCGCATGGGGCAGCTCTTCGACCACCATCTTGATACGCTTCAATGCCTCTTCCGCGATAGCTTCAGTTTGGGCGGCAACACCTGCCAGCGCTTCGCCCTTGAACCGAATGCGGTCCTTGGGAAAGACGTAGACCTGCGGCTGACAATTGGGCAGGAATGGCGTTCCGGGAATGTCATCGGCGGTGACAACACATTCCACGCCTTCCATCGCCTCGGCCTCTGACGTGTCGATCGAAATGATCCGCGCGTGGTGCTGGGTAGAACGGAGTAGTCTGGCATGCAGCATCCCTTCCTTCTGCATGTCAGCCGCATAGATCGCGTCACCTGTGACGGTGGCGGGGCTGTCCAGCCGTGCAACATTGCCACCAACCGCTGCGCCATCGACAACACCCTGAGTGACTCCATCGCGATCGTTATTGATTAACTCAGCCGCATATTCAACGGCTTCAAGGATTTTGGTGTAACCGGTGCAGCGGCAAAGGTTCTTGGACAAACCTTTCACGATTTCGTCCCGCGTCGGCTTTGGTTTGTTCTGCAACAGGGTCGCTGTTTTCATGATCATGCCGGGGATGCAGAAACCGCATTGGGTTGCACCTTTTTCCAAAAATGCCTGCTGGATCGGATGCAGTACCGAGATATCTTCGCCGGGTTGGATGCCCTTTGCTTCGGGTGCGAGCCCTTCTATCGTAACCACATCGCGCCCCGTGGCGCGTTCTGCCCCCAACAGACATGACTTTGTTGGCTTGCCGTTCATCATAACGATACAGCTGCCGCATTCTCCGTTGTCGCACGCCTTCTTGGTGCCGGTCAGGCGGAGGTCTTCTCGCAAAACATCCAGTAGAGTTTTTCCATCTGCATCCATCTGGTGCGTATCACCATTCACGGTAATCGTTTTCGGTGAGGACAAATCTTTTGCCACAGCGTGTTCCAATCTCGTTAGTAATCAAATATTTACTTACATCAAGCGAGCTGTCAACAAAAAATAAGACTTGACCTAAATAGCTAAATTTGTAAGTGAATATTTACTTATGAGGAATAATTCCATGCTGGATACGCACACAAACCCAACAAAATTGACCGAATCAGCGGCTGGTGAGCGAGTCACATCTGTAACCCATTGGACCGACCGTCTATTCTCTTTTCGCATCGAAAGGCCGCAAAGTTTTCGATTTCGCTCAGGCGAATTCGTGATGATCGGGCTCGAAGGCGACAATGGCAAGCCGCTGCTGCGCGCCTATTCAGTGGCCAGCCCATCCTGGGACGAAGAGCTGGAATTCTATTCGATTAAAGTGCCAGACGGCCCGCTGACCTCAAAGCTACAACTGATTCAGCCAGGTGACCGCGTGATTCTGCGGCCCAAACCCACTGGCACGCTAGTTCTTGATGCACTGCTTCCCGGCAAGCGGCTTTACATGTTTGCAACCGGTACAGGCATCGCGCCGTTTGCCTCGTTGATCCGCGATCCCGAGACTTACGAAAAGTTCGAAGACGTAATCCTAACCCATACCTGCCGAGACGCGGCGGAACTGGCCTATGGAGAGGCTTTGGTAGTTGATTTGAAACATGACCCGCTGATTGGTGCAGAAGCTTCGGAAAAGCTTGTTCACTACACCACCGTGACTCAAGAGACCCATCCTCGGCGCGGGCGAATTACTGATCGACTAAGCTCTGGGGCGCTGTTCACCGATCTTTGTGTTGCGCCAATTGATCCAAAAACTGACCGTGCAATGATCTGCGGCTCAATGGGGTTGAACACTGACCTCAAGTGCCAGCTGAATGAATTTGGATTGACTGAAGGTGCCAACAACAGACCCGCTGAGTACGTCCTTGAAAAAGCATTTGTTGGGTAGGGAACACGCCAAATGACCTATGTTGTTGTCGAAGGATGCATCAATTGCAAACACACAGATTGTGTTGCTGTCTGCCCGGTCGATTGTTTTTATGAGGGGGAGAACATGCTGGTCATCCACCCGGATGAGTGCATAGATTGCGGCGTTTGCGAACCGGAATGCCCTGAAGATGCCATCAGGCCCGACACGGAACCTGGGCTGGGTGGCTGGCTGGCGATAAATGCGGAGCTGGCGCAATTTTGGCCCGTGATTCTTGAGCAGGTTGAACCTCTATTGGATGCAGCCACCTGGAAGGATGTTCCGGAGAAAGGCCAGTACTTGTCACGACGAGCCGCATCAAGATAGTGAACTTCATAGCGTTCAGTTGAGAGTATTTGCTGCTCCAAGCGTGTAAGACCCAATCAAAGCTATCGTAGCTAAGTGAATATTGGGCGTACGAATTATCTCGCGTTGCGGTTGCTCATTGAGGCTCGGATTTTGCAGTAGCCGCGAATGAATGGTTTGGTGGGCCGCGCCGCAGCATGCCGGATAGCTGGCCAAAGACCGCATTGGGCCGTTTCGAAGTTGATCATCGCGACTCAATTTTGAGGATAAGAGGAGCATGAACATTCGTGCGAATTAGGAGAGCCGCCATGGCCCCTGCGAGGGCACCGAAAAGATGGGCCTCCCAGGACACGCCCGGTTGGCCGGGAAGCACGCCCCAAATGATGGAGCCATAGAATACGTCCGCGCACCGATTGTCCGCGCTGTGGGTGATCGGGTTCGAGAATGCGGCCATCGCGTGGATCAAACCCGCCCCAAAAGCTGAGTGGCTCGTCCAGCACCAGCTGGTCACCCCGGGCGGCGCCAGGGTTCAAAACTTTTGCCCGTATCGGCTTTTTCTTCATGTCAAAACCCGTGCGACCAGAGGATTTCTCCCGCGACTGCGGATGTTACGCAATCCTCCGAAAAAGAAGTGGCGGCGCCCAAGGCGCCGCCAAATCACGTTTTGTCGGTCAAGCCCGCGTTTACGCGAACCACCACCGTTCGGCACTTTTGGCACCGTCAAGGGTCCAGTTGCCGCCCACTTTGCCCGGATGGCGAACATTGTCCCGCAATCCGTGAAGGTAGTTGGTAAAGCCCCAGACGATCGAACCACCATCTTCATGCAACAGGCGCTGGCATTCCCAATACATGTCCTTGCGCTTGGCGTCGTCTACTTCCGATCTCGCGGCGATAAGAAGTTCGTTGAACCGGTCCGCAGCCGGAGTTCCCTGCCAGGCCGTATCGTACCAGTTGGAAGTGGCCGCGCAGCACGTCGTGAACATCCAGTCATTCGTTGGTCGCCCGCCCCAATAGGAGGTGGCAAAACCGACACCGGTCTGGTTCCAGACATCTGACCAGAACCCATCCGACGGTGTTCGTTTTACTTCGATATTCAATCCGATGTGCCGTGCCGATTCCTGTAGCAGAACCGCGGCATCTACAGCGCCGTCCAACGCAGCGGGTGAGGCGATCAATTCAAGCGTCGCGCCTTCCATGCCTGACTTCTTGAGGTGATACTTGGCTTTATCGGCATCGTATTCACGCTGCGGCAACTCGGAATTGTAGTATTGCTGAGCAGGAGAGATTTGATGATCGTTGCCGACCACCCCGTGACCGCCTTCGACCTTGTCGACCAATTCCTGCCGTTTCACTGCGTATTTCAGCGCAAGGCGCAGATCCAGATTTTCAAACGGCGGCGTGTCCAGTCGCATGACCATATTGCGGCTTTGCAGCCCGGTGATCTCCAGAACACTCACACCGGGGACGTTGTTCAGCAAATTGGCCGTCTTCGGATCGACGTTATCAACCACATCAACTTCGCCCGTTGTAAGCGTTGCTTGGCGCGCCGCCGGGTCAATCAGGTATAGCGACTCAACTTCGTCAAAATGCGCTCGGTCAGATTTGAAGTAATTGGGATTGCGCGTGAACTTGGCGCGTACACCAGGTTCAAACTTGTCAAGCGAATATGGACCGGTGCCGTTGCCGCTCTCGGTGTCGACTGCGCCGGAAGAGTCCGAAGCCATGATTACCAGGCGATAATCACTCAGCACAAACGGGAAGTCTGCATTCCCACCCTCCAGTTCCATCACCACCGTATCATCACCGTCCTTGCGGATATCGGTTACGGCATCAAACAGCGATCTCACCGCCGATGTGCTGTTTTCGCCCCGGTGGCGGTTGACTGAATGGATCACATCCTCCGGTGTTAGTGACTTGCCATTGTGGAACTCAACGTCCTTGCGCTACTTGAACACCCTGGTCTTCGCGTCGGCGCTTGCCTCGAAGCTCTCCGCCAGCTCGGGTGCGATTCAGAAAATCCAGTCATTTCCCGAGACCGCGACGAACATAGTCAATCGCAGCGGTAAAGATCAGCGAGTCTGCTGAGGGCTCAAACCGGTGGATCGATAAACAAGCGGTTTTGATCCGCCCGAGAGGCGTGCTTGTCTTGCGCGCAGGCAATGGCCATCGGCGCCTGTTCGTGCCAAAATGAAAGGGCCTTTAAGACTGTACTGAGGAAAGCACGGAAAAAAATCGCCGGGTCAAAGAGGTCAATAGCTGTGTAATGGGAAGGATACATCATGACTATCAGACTGGTTTCGTTGATCTTGGGCCTTGTGTTGTTCGTCGCGGTGGATGCGCTGCGACATCCTGCAAACGCATGGCGGCACTTTGGTTACGATAATGGTCAAAGAAACTCCAACGCATTCGTTAATGCAGGCTCCTGTTTTCTTAACGTAGCGGTCAAATATCCTGTCACTGGGAAGTCCACTTCGACTTTGTTGTTCGGAATTTTAAACAGCAAACCGAAATTCGATAATATTTTATCGCTTGCCAGTATCATTGCGAGTTACAACTACATATCCATCGATCCATTTTTTGAAGACACTGCTGAAGCATGCGATTTAACTGAACTTTCAGTGACTGAATACGGGGTACACCGCGCTCCTGGTTGCAATAAATTTGATTGCGTAACAGCCACCGTTCTTGAATTCCGGGCGATCGAGGAGAGCGGCGAAGAGTTTGTTTGGCGCGCAGATATTTCTGGCCCCATAGATGGTTTCCCCGTCGTGAAAGCCACGAAAAGGGCTGTGCAGGGTTGGTTTGACCACTAACCACTAAAGCGCTTCGCGAAGCGCACGGTCATGTGTGGACGGCTCCTACAGGCACTGATTTTCAAGCGAACACAATTGAAACCGGCTTCTGTCACGCCAGTCCAGGCAACCACAAAACGATTATTGGAAAGGCCACCAACAGCGCAATTGTAATGGCGTCTGCGATGAAGAACGGAGTCACGCCCCGAAATACATCCTGTACACTCAGATCATCACGCACCCCGGCCACTACAAAGCAATTCAACCCGATGGGCGGCGTGATCAGGCAGAACTCGGCCATCTTCACCACCAATATTCCGAACCAGATCGCACACATCGGACCAGACATTCCAAAAGTGCTGTCAGCTGCACTTACAAACTCACCCCCATTCAGCGCCATCACCGCCGGGTAAACCACCGGCAATGTCAGCAACAGCATGCCAATCGCATCCATGAACATGCCCAGCACCGCATAGGCCAGCAGAATGCAGATCAGGATCAGCATCGGCGCTACCGTCAGCGAAGTGATCCAGTCCGAAAACGCGCCGGGCAGATCAGCGAAGCCCAGGAACCGTACGTAAATCAATACTCCCCAGATGATGGTAAAGATCATCACGGTTAGCTTCGCGGTTTCGATCAGGGCTGACTTCAGCTCTGACCACCGCATCCCGCGGTAGAGCGCCATCAGAAATACTATGAATGCGCCAACTGCGCCGCCTTCTGTCGGCGTGCCCCAGGCATCGCCAAACGGATTGTAGACAAAGAAGATGATGATCACTACCACCGCTACAATCGGCAATGCGGGCGGAAGGGACACCAGACGTTCTTTCCAGGTGAATCCCGAGACCGGGGGACCTACGTTTTTGAACACGACGGCAATGGTCACGATCAAGAGGCCATAAATGACCGCAGAAAATGCGCCCGGAATGAACCCGGCCAAAAGCAATTTTCCAACGTCCTGCTCAACTATTATGGCATAGATCACGAGGATCGCAGACGGTGGAATAAGGCTTGCCAACGTGCCGCCTGCCGCCACCACCCCGGCTGCAAATTGCTTGTTATACCCGACCTTCAGCATCTCCGGGATGGCAATCCGCGCGAAGACCGCGGCTGTTGCCACCGATGCTCCAGAGACCGCAGCAAAGCCCGCCGTCGCAAAAACAGTCGAAACCGCAAGGCCCCCGGGAACCCACGCGATCCAACGCTTCGCCGCCTCGAACAACGCACGGGTCAGACCCGCGTAATAGGCAAGATATCCAATCAGGATAAAGGTCGGGATCAGGCTAAGCGCGTGGGCGGACACTTTGGAATGCGGCACCTGCCCGGCTACTTTGACGCTGATCTCCAGCGCCTTGCCAAAGCGTTCCGGCGCATAATCAAATCCGTTCCACCGCAACCAAACCAGCCCGACAAACCCCGCCATTGCTGCGGCAAAGGCCACCCGCATACCCAGCACGACAAGCACCAGCATGCCGCCCGTCACCCACAGCCCTATGGTAATCGGGTCCATTCAGTCGCGCCCTTCAAGCTGTTCCGCCTCAGAACGTGCCTGTTGCGCAACCGACTGGATCAACGGCACCGCCGGGGGCGTCTCCAGCCCAAGAAACAGCGCCCGGGCATAACCCCAGACCTGAAGGCACAGGCGCAGACAAAGAACCGAAAACGCAATCGGCACCAACAGTTTCGAAGGCCAGATTGGCAGGCCAATATCAATGGTGCTGTCCCGGCTCCACAATGGCCTCGTCATATCAAAGCTGCGGTCAAAATGAGACCAGCTGCCCCACACCAGTGCGATCATCAGACCTAGGATCAGAAGCACAGATAAAAGCTCGACCGCCCACAATACACGGCCCTGCAGACGCCCGATGAAGATATCCATCCGGATATGCCCACCATCCCGCTGCACATAGGCGATCCCCATAAACGCCATCAACGGCATCAGCACCTCTATCCAGTCGACATAGCCCGGCAGGGGGGATTCAAACATTTCCCGGCCACCCACCGAATAGGCCGCCAGAAACATCAGCGAAAACACGGCAAGCCCGCTGACCAGTGCAAGCAACTTTTCAAGCCGTAGCAAAATACGATCAAACGTACTCAGCAGGCTGCTGTCTTGCAGTACGGTGGTTGCCCCGGCCATGTCCTCTCCCCAATAGCAGAACCGCCCGGGTGAGTACCGGGCGGCCCAAAAAGATTAGTTAGAGGCGCGCACGTCTTCCAGCGTGCTCATCACCAGATCATACAATTCCTGACCTGGCAGGCCCTGCGCCTCCATATCAGCAATCCACGCTTCCCGGATCGGATCAGCGGCGGTGGCGCGGAACGCGGCGATGGTGTCGTCGGACAGTTCAACCTTGGTCACACCTTTTTCAGCCAGAACACCGTCCCAGCGTTCCAAAAGTGCGGCATAGTTAGCCAGATAGTGATCAATCGCCTCCTCGACAGAACTGTCGAGCGCGGCCCGGTGCTCATCCGAAAGGCTCTCATACGAATCGATGTTCACCACGACCGGGCAATTCACCGTGCCGGGGTTCAGGTTTGCGGTCCACCACTCGGCCTGATTGATCGTACCAAAGGACAGATGCGCATGCTGGGCAAAGGCGACCGTGTCCACCACACCCGATTCCATGGCTTGATACGCCTCGGTTGCGGTGACCGATGTTGGCACTGCACCCACCGCTTCAAAGGCTTTGCCGATGCCGCCAGTGGCCCGAACCCGCATGCCCTCAAACTCAGAAAGCTCATCGCGCGGTTCACCCGTACCAACGATGTTGTATTGCGGCATGGGTGAGGTCATCAACAGACGCGCATTCCACTGCGCCATTTCTTCCTGAACGGCAGCATGGCCATAAACCGCATGGGCCACGGCCACCTCTTCATCCAGATTGGCAACGCCAAGGAATGGTAGTTCCAGCACCGTAATCGTACGGTTCTTGTCCCGGTGATAGCCCGCACAGAACTGCGCCATTTGAAACGCGCCAATGGAAATCCCATCCAAATTTTCCTTGTTCTTGGACAGCCCCCCATAGCTGATGTTCAAAGTGAAATCGCCATTGGTTTTTTCGTCCAGCAATTCCGCCAGCTTCTCAACATGTTCGGTAAAGGCCCGGCGTTTACCCCAGAGTGATACGTCCCACTCCAGAGCAATAGCCTCACCCGCGAATGCCAATGAAAGGGCCGTTGTCAGGCCCACGCCAAATGCTTTGCGCATTGTGTCTCCTCCCTGAAAGACAGTTTTGTTATGCGCATAAGCATAGAGCGCCCGATCTGCCTGCCAACCGGAAAGTGCCGCAAGCCTGGCAACTTCACGCGGGGTTCAGAAATTTCGCATAGTTTTTGCGCAGATGGTCGAGCTTCGGGTCAATATATCGGGTGCAAAACGGGCCATCTGCCTGTTTTTCAAAATACCGCTGAAACCGCTGATCTGACTCGCGAAACCCCCGGAATGGCAAAACCCGGGTAACGACGGGCAATTTAAATTCCGGCCTCAACGCGGCAAGTGTGTTGCAAACTTCAGCAACTTGCGTATCTGAATGCACATAGATCGCACTGCGATACTTGCCCCGCATTTTGTGGGCAGAGGTGCTTGCATGGGTGCGCAGGTGAATCTCGATCAGAATATCCTGCCGAATGATATCCGGCTCGAACGCAACGGTCACCGCCTCGGAATAACTGTCATCCGGCGGGTCAGAGCGAATAAACCCCTGACCCACCTCCTGAACTCCTTTGAGCGATGCAAACACCGCCTCTGTGCACCAGTGGCAACCGCCTCCAAAACCGATCGTTGTGGTCACTTACTCCGCCGCGTCCCGCCGGGGCAGAACCCAGTTCGGGCGCACAAAATGGCAAGTGTATCCATTGGGAAGACGCTGCAGGTAATCCTGATGTTCTGGCTCCGCTTCCCAGAAATCGCCCACCGGCTCAATCTCTGTCACCACCTTGCCGGGCCAGATACCGCAGGCGTTGACGTCGGCGATGGTATCTTCGGCCACGGCCATTTGCGTGTCGTCTACATAATAGATCGCTGACCGGTACGACATGCCCCGATCATTGCCCTGCCGGTTCGGTGTGGTCGGATCATGGATCTGAAAGAAAAACTCCAGCAATTGCCGATAGCTTATCCTTTCAGGATCATAAAGTATCTCGATCCCTTCGGCATGGGTGCCGTGGTTGCGATAGGTCGCATTTGGAACATCGCCGCCGGTATATCCGACCCGTGTCGTCGCCACCCCGGGTAACTTGCGGATCAAATCCTGCATGCCCCAGAAACACCCGCCTGCCAGTACTGCGCGCTCTTGTGCCATCAGATATCCTCCACCTGATTAAAAAAATCTCCGTACCCTTCAGCCACCATATCATCGCGGTGGACGAATCTTAGCGATGCGGAGTTTATACAATACCGTAGCCCGCCCCGGTCCTGCGGACCATCTGGAAAGACATGGCCCAGATGACTGTCCCCATGCTTTGAACGCACCTCGGTGCGGATCATCCCATGCGTACCGTCCCGATGTTCTGTGACATGGGCAGGAACGATTGGCTTGGTGAAACTGGGCCAGCCACAGCCGGAATTGAATTTGTCGGATGAGGCAAACAATGGCTCACCCGATACTATATCCACATAGATACCCGGCTCTTTGTGGCCATCAAATTCACCGGTAAAGGGCGGCTCTGTGCCTGATTGCTGCGTAACGCGGTATTGCTCCGGTGTAAGCCGGCCAATTGCCTCTTCACTGCGCTCATACTTCATATGTGGCACTCCTTCCACTAGTGATCACCCATCTGGCCCAAGATTTGGTGCATAACAAACAATATGCAAAGGGACTTCACCAACTTGTCAACTGACACAATAATGAGGTGGTGGCTTTCAAAATTCGTTTATTGCAACAATTCCAACACCTGATCTCGTTCTGACAACACGAGTAACAACGCAAGATCTCCGGATTCAATTTCCTCAAGCACCATCTGAACTGCATGGACGGGTGAATTTGCCCTCCAGACCCGATTGGCCGACAGGCCCTGTTCCTTTGCTGCTTGTTCGATCAAGTTCGGGATTTCACCGGGCGCGCGGCCGCGGAGATAGCCTTCTAACTCTGCCGCGACAACGATATCCGGATTGAAGTTCAATGCAGTCTCGGTGACACTGATAATATCATGATCTGACCGGTCACCTGCATGGCTGAGCAAGATGAAGCGCCTCTTTGCCGGAAGTTGAGACAAAGCATCGCACACCGCGGCGATGGAATGCGGGTTGTGTGCAAAATCTACGAAAAGCCGTGCGCCATTATGTTTGAACTCATTACAACGGCCGGGATTGTCTCTGGCGTCCGGTTTGAAGCCGGTGAGCCCATCGCGGATGGCGTCTTCGGGGACCGCCATGGCAAGACACAAGCACATAGCAGTCAGAGCATTGAGGATATTATATTTCGCCGCTCCTCCCATCGTGATTGGCACATCAGCCACAGTAACGATTGTCCGTTCCGCAGCACCGTCAAAGAAGATCAGTGCACCTTCTGACAGATAAGCACAGCATTTTCCGGATCGTTGGACGTCTTGGATCAGATCATTTTTTGGATCCAGCGAGAACCACCAAATATTGGCCTGTGTGTTTGCCGCCTCGGCCCTGACATAGGCATCGTCAGCATTCAGGGCCAGCACGCCGCCTTCGGCCAAAGTTCGATGAACGGCAAATTTTGCTTGGGCGAGGTCAGACACGGTGTTTACGCCGTATTGCCCCAGATGATCATTGGCAACGTTTGTCACCGCTGCCGCAGTCGCCGAACGGGTCGGCAATCCGCGTCGCAATATGCCGCCGCGGGCCACCTCCAGGCAGGCGATTTCCAGCCGGGTGTCTCGCAAAAGCATCCGGCCGCCACCCGGGCCGGAATAGTCACCGCGATCGAGAATAGCATCGCCTACACGCACAAATTCGGTTGATGTCAGCCCCGCAACTTTTCCAGAGGCGCGGGCGATAGCCTCGCACAGGCGGGTGGTTGTGGTTTTACCATTGGTACCTGTGATGAAGGCAATGGGGATGTTATGCAAATGATCCCAGTCAACTTGATCAGGCATGGGAAGCGCATCGACCGGCCAGGTCTGGCTACCAACACCGTGGCCAATTGAAACTTCGTCATCGTCGCACAGTATATCAACCCCATGCGTGTGGGCCGCATTGATCAACGCGACAAGAGCAGGGTTTGCTTCCTTCGCCATGACAGCCCTGAGGTCTGCGATCATGGCATCGAAATTGCCCGGCTCTGCATCCAGCAGATCAGCGGCACAGAAATGCCAGGCGGTCTGTGCTGCGAAAATCGCAGAATAAAGTTGATCCATAGGGGCCGAAATGGCGAGGTTGGCACCGCTATCAAAGACACGGTGGATCACCCCTTGGTCCTTCCAATCCAATGCGTCCAGCACCCGGCGGGCATGTTGATTCCAAAGCGCGGTAACACGTTCCGGATCGAAATCATCAAAAAACACATCAATGATCGCGCCGGCACGATCCCATAAAAGGCCTGGGCCCGTCAGCCGCCTGGCATCATCAACCCTGATCGTCTCCGCAGTTGCACAGGGGATGGTCAGTGCTGATTCAAGTTCTTCAATCCGGTCCATGCCAGTGCCCCGCTCAATCCGAGTCTTCGCTTTCTTCGCGCGCAAGCCGCACACCACGCGCGTCCCGGATCAGGGATTGGTCAGTGTCGAACATGTCCTCGAACGAGGTGTCTGCGGGACTAGTAACAGAGGGTGTCGTGGCAGCTGGAATGTCATCGCCAGCGTTAAAATAAATGATCTGCTTCCAACACCTGGCTGTGTCATCCCCGAAAATCACCAACAGGTCGCCGGGCGCGGACAACTCCAGACCTGCATCGACGGCTTCAACCTCATCTGGGATAATTGTGATCGCCGCGTCATCCACGCCATTGGCAATTAGCGCCTGTCGTATCAGTTGCGGGATCTCATCGCGGCCGCGCCCGCGGCGGCGATCATCGGCCTTGCAAATGAAGTGATCGAAATGGCCGGCAAGGGCCGCACCGGCGTCGGCGACGTCTTCGTCCCGCCTGTCGCCGGGCATCGAGACGACGCATATTCTGCGTCCCTTGACGTCCATCCTGTCGGACAGACCAGCCATGGCTTGCATCGCTGCAGGGTTATGGCCGTAGTCGAGGATGACCTTGAACGGATGTTCGTCAAAGACATTCATCCGGCCCGGAGCCTGGAAGTAGCTGGTATCAAAGGTGCGCAGTCCGTGGCGGATATTGTCGAGGTCAACCCCGAAACTATACGCCATTGCCGCCGCGAACATTGCATTTTGGACATTGAAGATCGCTTTGCCTTCCAGCGTTGCCGGGATCAGGTGCGACCACAGGACCGGAATATGCAGACCATTGTCATAGATCGTGAGCATGTCACCATTCATGCCGTTTTCCAGAACGATTGCTTTGCCGCCCGCCACGATATGTTCCTTGACCAGGCTGTGGCTGGGATTGGTCGTGACATAGAAAATTTGATCGGCGTCGGCATAATCTGCCATCTTCAGGCAATTGATATCATCGGCGTTCAGCACGGCCGTGTCGGTGGCACTTTCAACCACCACCCGTTTGACCACGGCCAGTTCCTCGACCGTGTTGATACCGCCAAGGCCCAGATGATCGGCAGAGACGTTTAGACAGGCCGAAACATTGGAACGCTGGTATCCCAGTCCCGAACGCACCAGACCGCCGCGCGCGGTTTCCATCACCGCGAAATCTACCATCGGGTCACGCAGCACGATCTGCGCAGATTTCGGGCCTGTCATATCACCCTTTACGCTGAGCTTGCCATCGACATAGACGCCATCGGTTGATGTCATACCGACGACCTTACCGCTGGTTTTCATGATATGGCCCAGCATCCTCGAGGTTGTGGTTTTGCCGTTGGTACCGGTGATGGCGGCAATCGGAATGCGGGTTTGTTCGCCCGCTGGAAACAGCATGTCGATAACCCGGCCGGAAACATCGCGCGGCTGGCCTTCGGACGGGGCTACATGCATCCGGAATCCGGGGGCCGCATTAACTTCGACAATCGCACCACCAATGTCCTTGTAGGATTTAGTGATGTCATCGATCAGGAAATCGACACCACCCACATCCAGACCCACGGCCATGATCGCACGCTCGGCCATATCGCGATTGTCGGGATGCACCACATCTGTCAGGTCAATTGCTGTGCCGCCGGTGGATAAATTGGCCGTAGAACGCAGGTAAAAGACCTCTCCGGCCGGTAGTACGCTGTCATCAGATACGCCGGCATTTTCCATCAGACGCTTGGCCTGATTGTCCAGTTCCAACATGGTCAGAACCTTTTCATGGCCAATTCCCCGGCGGGGATCCTGATTCACGATGTCGACAAGTTCGGAAATCGTGTGCTTGCCATCGCCGACTATATGGCCGGGCACCCGCTTGGCCACAGCGACAAGCTTGTTGTTGACGACCAACATCCGGTGATCAAATCCGGTGATGAAGCTTTCGACCAGAATGGCGCGACTGCGTGAATGTTCCTTGGCCTCAGCAAAGCCTGCCTCGACATCCTCATCCGTGTTCAGGTTGATCGACACGCCACGCCCGTGATTGGCATCCAGGGGTTTGATTACGACCGGATGGCCAATCCGATCGGCTGCTCGCACAGCTTCGCGTGCTGAATATACCATACGCTGCTGTGGCACCGGCAGGCCGAGGTCATTCAGCAGGTTGTGGGTGTCTTCCTTATCACAGGATATCTCCACTGCGATGTGTTTGGTTTCCGAGGTAATTGTCGCCTGAATTCGCTTTTGAAACTTACCATGGCCAAACTGCACCAAGGAACCTTGGTTCAGGCGAATCCACGGAATCTCACGCTCCTCCGCCGCTTTTACCAGCGAACCTGTGGAGGGGCCGAATTCTTTGCGTTGGGCACGAAGGACAAAGGTTCGCAATTCTTCGTCCCAATCAAACTCTTCGTCAAATTCGTAGTCGACCTTGGTTTTTAATTCATCGGGCAGCAAGTGCATCAAAAGACGCAGGGCCAGTTGACCGGCAGCCAAGCCGACATCGCGCTGGCGATATTCGTAGACCATGTTGTAGTGGCGCGGCTCACCTGTGCCACGGGTACGGCCAAAGGTGACATCGGTGCCAGCCACGTTCTGAACCTCGATGGCACAATGCTCGAGCACGTGACCAAGCCAAGTGCCCTCATCCTCGCGCAGGCGCCGAATGAACCCGCCGGGTTCGCGGTAGGAACACCCATGCTCCTCAAGACCTGGAAGTGCCGCAATCAGTGCATCGATGAATTCGGGGCCAATCCGGGCAGAAGGCCAATCCTCAAGCACTCCCAGATCAATGACATGTCGAATGACCGGAAAGCTTGCCCAGACATTTGGACCGACAAAAACATTAGTCGAGAGTATTTTCATGAGATTCCCCGTTGGTTAATTCTTGTTGCCCCCCGTGGCGGCCTTGTCACCGGATAGGTCCGGTAGAGTGCAAAACGCCAGATGCTCATCGGGTGGAAACGCCTGACGAGCCGTCAGATCATAACGGCATCCTTCACCGAGAACGTCAAGCCGTAGTCCCAAAAGGCTGAGTGCTTCGCCCGGTCTTGCATCCCACATTGAAGAATGCGTGAGCTGACTGGCATCAACGACGGTAACCGATCCACTGCCGACGACCTCGAACACGTTGTCAGGACCGATGAAGGCGGCGGTGTCTTCGTCAATGCCCAATCCGATCAAAAATGGGTTGAATGAAGAAGCGGTTAGCAGTCGGCCAAGGCGATTTCTCTGGGTGAAATGCTGGTCAATGATAACCGCGTTGGTCAGTCCCATGCCGGGGGCCAGGGTGATATTGCCTTCGGCCGGGGCAGAATTGCCGATGCCGCCGGCCACCATATGCTCGGACATAATCGAGGCCCCGGCCGAGGTTCCTGCGACAGGAACCCCCGCGGCATTCCGGCGGCGAATCTTCTGCGCAACCAATGTCCCGCCCAGAATTGCCGACAAGCGCAGCTGATTGCCACCGGTCATAAAGATACCTGTGGCGCCGTCCAGCATGCTGGCAAATTCGGGATTATCGCAATCCGCCCGACGGGAAATAGGAAGAAATTCAACCTTACCAGCGCCGAGTTCCGAAAAAATGCGATTATAGTCGGGACCCGTTTCTTCGAGCATTGAGGCGGTTGGAATGACCACAATATCAGCCTCTGCACCGCCCGAAAGCTCAACAAATTTCCGATGGATCTGCATTTCCTTAACGCGATCTTCACCGCCGCCGATTGGGATTATAAACCCACGAAGGTTGTCTGAATCTACAGGGGCAGGGCACATCTCAGGAAACCTTCCTTAACTGAAGCGATCAACCAATGCAGCCGTGGTCATACTGCGGCCGTTCATACAAGCCAAACGGAACGGTATGGCAATTACACGTATACATTTCGCCCGGCTCATCACATGCCGTACAGGAACTGGGAGGTCAAGAATGACGACAATGGAATCGGGATAATCAAGATTCCAGACATGCCGGCAAAGATTACTACCGTTGCTAAGACTACGTGAATTTTCATAGTTTGCGCGGAGTGTACATCATCTCAATGGTACCGCATCGGAAAAGCCCAATTTCAGGGGGTGGACGACTCCTAGGACTGTGTCATCCAACGCTGCGAATAAAACATCGACATGCTGGAGCTAGAAAAAGCCAAGCTGGCAGAAAAGATAGCCAATCAGACCAAACCAAAAGCGAGCTTCGAAGGAAAACAAGAACCCGTCCTCACGTTCCTCACAAACCCTTGGATACTCTGGGAAACAGGTAACATAACCTTGCGCCAATTGGTCCTCAAACTGGCCTTCGCAGACCGCATCCAGTATGATCGATTTGAGGGCGCTAGAACCCCGGAAATAGCGTTTCCGTTCAAAGCGTTAACAGGGCTTGAAGGTAGGGAATGTTTGATTGGTGGAGCCTAGGGGGATCGAACCCCTGACCTCTTGCATGCCATGCAAGCGCTCTCCCAGCTGAGCTAAGGCCCCTTAAACCGTTCGCCGCTATCTAAAGCGGTTTTCGGAAAACCTGAATCAGGTTTGGCGAAAAACGTCCCGTCAATGCATTAGTGTCGTGACGTTTCCCAAAAACCTGTTATCTCAGGTTTCTTGCGAAACGCTTTAGGCAAAGCGGCAGGCGGGATCAAGTGGAAAATCCCGCCTTGCTGACGATCAACTGTCGTCTTCTTCCTGTGCGACATCCGCAATTTCGTCCAACGATACGTTGTCGTCATCATCATCTTCGAGAACGTCATCGCCCAGATCGACATCAACATCGACGTCATCCTCATCCAGCACGTCCGAATCGGAATCCGTATCGGCCGCCTTCATTTTCTTGGTTTCCGCATCTTCTGCATCTGCGGTGATTGACCGGCTCTTACCGGTTTCAGGCTCAACCGCTTCGCCCGTGTAGGGGCTGACGATCGGATCTTTGTTCAGGTCGTAAAAACGCTTGCCGGTGGTTGGGCAAACACGCTTTACACCCCATTCTTCCTTGGGCATGAAAAATCCCTTTCGAATTCTCAGGTCTTGTCGACGATCCGCGCCACCTGCCATAAGTAACGGCAGGTGTCAAAGCCTTTACAAAGCACTACGCATTTCTGCCAACAGGAGGCCATATGGGCCAGCATATCATTCCCGGCAACCCCCCTGTCGAAGTAACCCTGCGCCGGTCCCCCCGGGCGCGGCGGATATCACTTCGGGTTTCGGGGCTTGACGGGCGTGTGACACTGACTTTGCCCCATGGTGTGGCTGAGCGCGAAGCGTTGAATTTCGCCCATACGAAAGGCGATTGGCTGCGTGCGCAGCTGGATAATCGGCCCGATGACGTCGCGGTGCAGCCGGGTGCAGATATACCGGTCGAGGGACAGATCCGACGAATCGCGATTGGTTCCGGACGGCGGGTGATCCTGACGGATGAGACGCTTTTCGTCCCTGATTCTGCTGACACGGCAAGCCGGCTTCGGTCATGGCTCAGAACCCGTGCCCGCGACCATCTTGCGGCAGCCTCGGATCATTATGCCGCGCAACTGGGGGCCAGCTATTCACGCCTGACCTTGCGCGACACCAGGTCACGCTGGGGATCATGCTCGCACAAGGGCGGGCTGATGTATTCCTGGCGGCTGATTCTGGCGCCTCCTGATGTGCTCGACTACGTTGCAGCACACGAGGTTACGCATCTTCTGGAGATGAACCACTCCCCGGCCTTCTGGTCCGTGGTGGCACGGCTTAAGCCTGCCTATGAGGAACCTCGCCGCTGGTTGCGTGACAATGGGTCAGGTCTGCATCGCTACCGATTTGACGATTGATCCATTTTGTGATCACAAATGACGCATGCTTATTTCTGCACGCCCGGACCCGCATCCAAGTTCTGCCCATGATCGCGTGTATCGCGGCCTGCGCAGCCGCATCATGTATGGAGAGGTTGCACCGGCACAGCCCATGACATTGCGCGGCCTTGCCGCTGAATTCAACGTCTCCATGACCCCGGCACGCGAAGCGGTGCGCCGGCTTTCCGCCGAAGGGGCCCTGACGGTTTCCAGCTCCGGTCGCCTGTCAGCCCCGGAACTGAACCATGAGCGCCTGGAAGAACTGGCCGCATTGCGCGCTTTGATCGAGGTAGAGCTTGCCAGCCGCGCCCTGCCCCGCGCCCATATGGCGCTGATCGACCGGCTTCAGGCCATCAACGGGCTGATTTCAGAGCAAATTGCCCGGCAGGATGCAGTGGGTTACATCCGCCGAAATCTTGAATTTCACCGTGCTCTTTATCTTCGGGCTCAGGCGCCGGCGATGCTTGCCATGGCCGAAACCGTCTGGCTCCAGCTCGGGCCGACCATGCGGACGCTTTACGGCCGCCTCAAGCAGAAAAATTCGCCTCACCATCACCGCCTGATCATCGCAGCGCTCAAGGCCGGGGACGAGCCCGGACTACGCATCGCTGTGCGATCTGATGTGACACAAGGTTTGCGGATGTTAACGGGCTAAGGCTGAATTACGATGCGCTGCTTGGGACTGTAGCATCAAGCCGCCAGACCTGTGCTCCCCATCGACAGGAACTTCTCGCGTCGGTCCTGGATCAGCTTTTTGGCGTCCTTGCCATCCATCTCTGCCAGCATGTCTTCCAGCGCCTTGCCCACATTGGCAATCGTTGTCGCACGGTCACGATGTGCACCGCCCATCGGTTCCGGAATGATCCGGTCCGCAACACCCAGCTTGGTCAGGTCCTGCGCCGTCAACCGCAGCGCCTCTGCAGCCTCGCGCATCTTTTCGGAATCTTTCCACAGGATCGATGCACAGCCTTCGGGGCTGATCACCGAATAAACAGAATGCTCCAACATCGCGACACGGTTCGCACTGGCAAAGGCAACCGCCCCACCCGATCCACCTTCGCCGACGATCACGCTCACCAGCGGCACGCCGATTTGCAGGCATTTCTCGGTCGACCGCGCAATCGCTTCTGACTGACCGCGCTCTTCGGCGCCCTTGCCCGGATATGCACCGGGGGTGTCAACCAAGGTGATCACTGGCAAACCAAATTTATCCGCCAGCTCCATCAGCCGAATGGCCTTGCGGTAGCCTTCGGGCCGGGCCATGCCGAAATTGCGTTCGATCCGGCTTTTGGTGTCATTGCCCTTTTCATGACCGATTACCATAACCGGTCGTTCACCCAGCCGCGCAATGCCGCCCATCACGGCCTGATCGTCGGCAAAATTCCTGTCACCGGCCAAGGGCGTGTATTCATTGAACAACGCTTCGATATAATCCTGGCAATGCGGGCGCTCCGGGTGACGCGCCACCTGGCATTTTCTCCAGGGTGTCAGGTTCTTGTACAGCTCCTTCAGCAGGTCCGCCGCCTTTTTATCAAGCGCGCCAGCCTCTGCGTCGACATCCATTTCCTCGTTCGCCCGCGCCATCGCACGAAGCTCTTCCGCTTTGCCTTCAATCTCGGCCAAAGGCTTTTCGAAGTCGAGGTAGTTGGTCATTCAAACACTCCTGATAGATCGATGAATTATATGGCCTTACAGATTGGGATTTGCAATCAAATCCCGTCCAACACAGACCGAAGCGCCAATTCGGGCGATGACAGTATGGGAATTCCAAGATCGCAAAGCAGCGCCGCTGCATCACTCATCGAGGCTTGGGCAAGGACAACGCACCGCGGTTGAACCTGCTGGCAGGCCCCGCGCACATCTCGGGCAAGTGCTTCAGCAAAGCGTTCAGTTTCTCCATTTTCAAACAACGCCCAATGCTGTGTCAGAGGCAACAGCGTAACCTCTGCCGCCTCGCCATTCTCCGTAAATGCGCGGTGTAACAGGGTCAGGCTGGGCTCCCTCGTGCTCTCTAGACAGTAAATCATCAGAACCGGCCCGCCGATCTCTGCGGCCCTCTGCATCATCGGCCAATCCACGCGAATGGCGCCGGCTTGCTCGGCCACCGAGCCAATCGTGCTGCATGTACAGATCACAGGGCCGTCCAAGGCCTGAACAGTGCCGGATATGTCGGCTGTCAGTTCAGGGGAAATGCCTTGCGTGGCTCTGGCCAACAAATCTTCGCGCACCAGCTGCGTCATACGCGCCTCAGGGTCGATCTGTTCCAGTATGCTTGCAAACTTTGCGCAATGGCTTTCGGCAGTATGCAGCAGCGTGAGGGTCATAGCATTCCAGGATCCGGCAGGTTCAGCTTTCCACCGGCCATAGCACGGGGATCAGCGTTGCTAACAGCAAAACTGCCATAACCAGATTAAACACCCTAAGCCGCGCCGCGTTACCAAGGAAACGACGCATCTGTTGTCCCAATATTGTCCAGCTTGTCGTGCTGACAAATGTCGCCGACATATAGACACCGGCCACCCACAAAACTGCTACAAGGTCGCGGCTCGCCGCGTATAACGTGATCGCTGAAAGGGCCATGCTCCATGCTTTCGGATTGACCCATTGAAACGCTGCCGACTGGACAAAGGTCAGCGGCTTCCCCTTGGCTTGCGCCTCTTTTGGCGGTGCCGCATTGGCGATTATCCACGCGAGATAAAGCAGGTAGACAACACTCAGAACCTTCAGGATCGAGTAGCTTGCCGACCAGCGATCAAATATCTCCATCGCACCGACCCCGACCAGAACAATCATCGACGGAAATCCAAGTGCGATGCCCAACATATGCGGCACTGTACGACGAAACCCGAAATTTGCACCCGATGCCACAAGCATCAGGTTGTTCGGGCCCGGCGTGAGGGATGTCACAAACGCAAAAGCAACAAGCGCGGACAAAAGGTCGTAAGTCATCACATCCTATTTCCCTACGGTTTTGCCCAAGGACGAATTCACCTGAATCTGGCCTTATATGATCAAATTCTCTGGCCCTAACAGACTCACGCTTTCTCAGGCTGTTATAATAACGTAATTCTGTTTTCTGGCTATTCGCCAATTTCCGGCTGCCAGGCCGGTTAACCTGATGGAGCACCAAAATGGACGGCAAGATTTTAGACAATGATATCAGCAAGGTCGTAGAAGCTGACCGCGCTCATGTCTGGCACCACCTGATCCAGCATGAACCCTTTACCGGCCCGGATCCAAAGGCTGATCCGCGAATCATTGTCGAAGGCCGCGGAATGCGGGTCTGGGATCAAAGAGGCAAAGAACACCTCGACGCCGTTTCCGGTGGTGTCTGGACGGTGAATGTGGGCTATGGCCGTGAACGCATCGCCAACGCCGTGCGTGACCAGCTGATCAAGCTGCCCTATTTCGCAGGATCCACGGGCTCTATCCCGGGTGCGCTTTATTCGGAAAAACTGATCTCGAAAATGCCGGGCATGTCCCGCGTGTATTACACAAACTCCGGATCAGAGGCGAACGAGAAAGCGTTCAAAATGGTCCGCCAGATTGCACATAAACGCTATGGCGGCAAAAAGCACAAAATCCTGTACCGTGACCGCGACTATCACGGCACCACCATCGCCACTCTGTCGGCAGGTGGTCAGGACGAACGTGGCGCACAATACGGGCCTTACACTCCGGGCTTTGTACGCGTGCCTCATTGCCTCGAATACCGCGCCCAGTGGGATCTTTCGGGCGAGGAATACGGAATTGCCGCCGCAAACGCGATCGAAGAAGTGATCCTTGCCGAAGGACCCGATACCGTAGGGGCGCTCTGCCTTGAGCCTATCACCGCCGGCGGTGGCGTCATCACTCCACCCGAAGGCTACTGGCCCCGTGTTCAGGAAATTTGCCGAAAATACGATATCCTGCTGCATATCGACGAAGTCGTCTGTGGCGTAGGCCGTACCGGCACTTGGTTCGGTTACCAGCATTATGGAATCGAACCTGATTTCGTAACCATGGCCAAAGGCGTTGCCTCCGGCTATGCCGCCATCGCCTGCTGTGTCACCAACGAAAAAGTCTTTGAAATGTTCCGGGACGACGCGACCGATCCGATGAACTATTTCCGTGATATTTCCACATTTGGTGGCTGTACCGCCGGTCCGGCGGCGGCTCTGGAAAACATGGCCATTATCGAAGAAGAAGGTCTTCTCGATAACACCATCGCGATGGGTGACTATATGCTGGATCAGCTGAATGCGCTGAGCGACAAGCATGCCGTCATCGGTCAGGCCCGCGGCAAGGGCCTGTTCCTGGGTCTGGAACTTGTGTCAGATCGCAGCACCAAAGAACCCGTTGCAGAAAAGCAGGCCCAGGCGGTTGTCGGCGATTGTAACGCCCAGGGCGTGATCATCGGTGTGACCAACCGGTCTATTCCGGGCTTCAACAACACGCTGTGCTACAGCCCGGCGCTGATCGCGACAAAGGATGACATCGACCAGATCGTCACCGCCACAGACAACGCCCTGACTAAGGTCTTTGGCTAACAGATCAAACCCCACCCTGCACGCCACCGTAGGTTGGGGTTTCACCCCACCGTGCCCGGATCAAACCCATGTGGCCCGCCCCCATAACGCTTAGCGGCACCCATGTGACGCTGGAACCGCTGTCCCATGACCATGCGGATGGTCTGAAAGAGGCTGCAACTGGTCTTCAGGGGTTGTGGTACACCATGATCCCCACGCCCGAAGGTGTTACGGAAGAAATCGACCGCCGCCTCGCGCTTCAGCCCTCCGGTTCAATGCTGCCCTTCGCGGTGCTTGACGCATCTGGCCAAGCCGTCGGCATGACCACCTATATGAACATCGATGCCGCGCACCGCCGGGTTGAAATCGGATCGACCTGGTATGCCCGCTCGGCTCAGCGCACGGGACTGAACACAGAGGCAAAGCTGCTCCTGCTCTCCCACGCGTTTGACACACTCGACTGTATCGCCGTTGAGTTCCGCACGCACTTTATCAACCACCAGTCCCGCCGTGCCATCGAACGCCTCGGCGCCAAGCTGGACGGTGTGCTGCGCAATCACATGACCATGGAAAACGGCACGCTGCGCGACACTGCGGTCTATTCGATTATACCGGGTGAATGGCCCACCGTGCGCGCCAATCTCGAATGGCAACTGACCAAACCACGCGGTTAGCAGAATCCAAGCTGCATCTTTGGCAAAAACCGGCCTTTGGCCGCTGTTTCGCACAGGGAAATTATTCGATTGTCCGCTTTAACCAACCTAAGCGTTCGGCAAAATCACGATCTCAACGCGCCGGTTCTCGGCTCTGCCATCTTCTGTCAGATTTGACGCAATTGGCTGATCCTCACCCCGGCCAAACGTATCAATCCGACTGAATGCAACACCGCCATCCATCAGAACATCCGCCACCGCATTGGCACGGCGTTCAGACAGGTCCTGATTATATTCCGCACTGCCGGTATTATCGGTATGTCCAATCACTTGAACCGTCGAATTCGGGTAGTCCTGCAGGCTCCGCGCAACGGTCATCAGATCACTGCGCAGGCCAGCGTAAACCGTGGTGCTGTCAATATCGAACAGAATATCCTGCGGCATGGTCACGATCAGGCGATCACCGGTGTTGGTGATCTCAATGTTGTCATTGCCCAGCTGATCGCGCAGCTCAGCCTCCTGCTTATCCAGAATATTGCCAATTGCCGCCCCACTGGCCGCCCCGACAGCACCGCCGATAATCGCGCCCTTGCCCTTTTTGTCACTGACCAACGCGCCAAGCCCGGCGCCAATGATGCCGCCCAGCAATGCCCCCTGCCCGGTCTTGTCATAGGGCCGGTCGGCCCCATCCAGATGCTCCGGGCTGGTACAGGCCGTCACCGCCAAAAGCGATACACTGGTCAGTATAAGAATAGGGTTGCGTGTGCGGATCATCTGTCGTGGCCTCATTTTGCTCGCCCGATTAACCGGGTCTGAACAGATAATAGGCAACCCGCCGCCATTCCCCAACCCCGTTTAACGGGGAAATAAGCGGCATTCCGCGCAATTTCGGAAAACCCGGATCGGAAAGGGTGAGCGGGATGGTGGCTGTAGGCCCGAACACCTGATGCCACAAAAATTTTCAAACGACCGCTTTTGCTGAAAAGGTGTTTGGCGGGCCGCAGACACGGACCGCCATTGTTATCAGCCGCCTTCGTTGAACTTGGTGATCATCTGATCCCATACCGGGACCAGATCCATCAGCCCGTCCCAGAAACTCTGGTCCCTGCGTCTGTCAAAGTCGGATAGAGTCGTGCCTTGCTGCTCGACCCAGGTATAGTAGCCGAGGTTAAAGACACGTTCGCGTCCGGCGCGATCCAATTCGATCATGTGATCCGTAGCAATACCCAAGAGCGCCCGGCCATAAGTCTCTGCCGCCGCGATCTGGTCGAAACTGCCACCATAATACTTCTTCTCGGCGATGCCCTGCTCGGTGTGATACATATCCGCCCCGTCGGTGGCGACGGTCAGCACCACGTCGTCGGCGCCCAGATCCATGTACTTCGCATATTTGATCGCGCCGAGGATGTTGGCGATCGATGACAGACCGAAGTTACCAAAACTGGCGATGTCCTGCTGACCCAGCTCCAGATGCGCGGACAAAAAAGCGCGTCCGGCGGTCGAGTTGAATACCAGGTTCAGCCCGTCGCAGGAACGGTCAGAGACTCCGATCACATAGTCAGTATTCATGACATTGTGGATCAGTGGGATATGCTTGTCCCCGATACCCTGAATATTGTGTTCGCCATAACCGTTATACAGCATGGTCGGGCATTCCAGCGCCTCGATGGCGCCCAGATCAATGCCGAGCGACTCCTTCAGGTGATCCCCAGCGGCAAAGGTGCCGGCGGAACCGGTGGCCGCGACAAAGGCACGCGCCTTCAGATTGCCGTCGGCATTGACGTGGTTGAACACGCGTTCCAGCGCCGGTCCGGTCACGGCCCGGTGGATGATATAATTTCCGTATTCCGCAAACTGGTTGAGGATCAGATTCTCCTCATCTTTGGCAAGATCATGACAGGCGTCGTAAATCTCTTTGACGTTGCTCTCGGTACCCGGAGTCCGGTAAATGTCATTGGGGTCGGCCAGCCAACGGTTCAGCCAGTCAAAGCGTTCCTGGCTCATGCCCTCGGGCAGCACCGCGACCGAGCGGCAACCGAGCAGCGTGGCAATCGCGACGCCGCCGCGGCAGTAGTTGCCGGTCGAGGGCCAGACGGCGCGATGCGCCGTGGCGTCGAAACTACCCGACATCAGACGCGGGATCAGGCAGCCATAGGCGGCCAGCACCTTGTGGGTGTGGATCATGGGAAACCGGTTACCCAGAGCCACGACAATCTTGGCGTCGACGCCGGTCAGAGCTTTGGGAAGCACCACATGTGAAGGTACATCCGTCAAACTGCGGCGATCATCCCCATTGTGCCAGTGTACCCGGAACAAATTGCGCGGGTCGGCGGCATCTGGGTCCACATCGGCCATGTCCCCGACCTGTCCGGCCAACCGTGCAGGCGGATCGCTCAGGTCCGAGATATTCGGCAGCACAAGCCCGCGTTCCTGCAGGCGCGCCACGTTGCGTGCGTACGCATCGGCGCTGATGATTTCGGTTTCGAGCCCTGGCGTCATTTTATTTCCTTCCGTGTCCTGGCGTCAGTCAAATTAAGTTTTCAGGTCACTTTATCGGCTAATATCCGGCTTATTCAGTCATTTTTATTGATTTATTGAGCTTTTTATGTCAAATTTTTCCTATAATTGATCTGAAGCATACATGTCAAACCTAAGCAACGTTGACCGCACGATCCTGCGGATGATCCAGACCGACTCGAAAACCCGGCTCGAGGATATCGCCAGTGAGGCCGGTGCTTCGGTCGCCACGATTCAGCGGCGTCTGAAGCACCTCCGCGCCACTGGAACGATCCGGGCTGAGACTGCCCTGATCGAGCCGGGTGATGTCGGGCTCGGAATGAGTTTCCTGATCCTCGTCGAACTGGAGCGCGAGGCGCTGCATCAACTTGATAATTTCAAACGCAAGATCCGCAACGAGCCGCACGTGCAGCAATGTTACTACATCACAGGAGACGCGGATTTCGCCCTGTTTGTGCTGGCCGAGGATATGGACGACTACCAAAAGCTCATCCAGCGGCTGTTCTTCGATGATGCCAACGTGAAACGGTTCCGCACCTCAGTCGTGATGGAACGCACCAAAACCGGGTTGGCCGTGCCTGTTTAGATACATAACCAGGCTGATTTGCCTCGTAAGAGTATGGCTGCTGCGGCCGTATGCTTGGCTTTTCCAATTCGTCGTCCTGGGCCCGTTAGAACCAATGGTGCCCAAAACCCGTTCCATATTCTGCAACATTGCCTTTGGTAAACTCCGACACATCGCACAGAGCCGCGCATTGCCTGCGCGCGGTGGCGACCTCAACCAATGTGCAGAAGCACTTTATCCCGCCACATCCGAAAAAGATCAGAGCGAAGTCCTGACTTCACCAAATCGCCAGCGCGTTGGGGCGCGCAGGCAATGCGCGGCGGAGCTTCGCCCTTCGATTCCGCGCGAGGTTTTGCTCGAATGTCAGCTTCTCTAATTGGGTGTTTGGGTCAAGCTCATTTTCCTTTTTAGTTTTGGGTTTTGTCGCTCATCCGGGTCACGCTTCTCTTCGCAGTCTGATTGATGCTCAGGTGGCACCGCTGCACGCATATGTCGGATCGGTTGTGGAGAGCCCCGCTAAGAGACGCGCTTCACGTGGCGCAGCAGTCATTTTCGGCTTCATCCACGAACCTCGTCCGGTGAGGGACGACCCCGCTCGGTTTGGTGGTGGGTGGTTCAGATCATGCCGTACCCTCCACCATTTCCGGACGGAATTCAGTGCCATCTGCCCACATGCGGTGTAGCAAAACAGCCAGTTTACGTGCGACGGCGACGACAGCGCGACGTCTGCCTTTGGTCCGCATCAGGCGCGTCCCCCAGGTTTTGATCTGTGACCCGGCCATCGTGCGCATGAGCAGTGCATTTGCCGCCGCGTATAAAGTTGCGCGAACGTCTCTGTCACCCGCCTTTGATATTCGGCCGGGATTGTCATGTTCACCCGACTGGAAACGGCGCGGTGTCAGCCCAAAATGTGCGGCCACCGTGCGGGATCGCTTGAAGCGGTCAGGATCATCGACAGCCGCCTTGAAGGTCAGCGCTGCGATCGGCCCGACACCCGGCACAGTCATCATCCGCATGCAGACCTCATCGTGACTTGCAGCGCGTTTGACGCGCCGGTCCAGTTCCAGGAAGTGCTGATACAGAACAAGGCGTGCATCTAGCAGCGGAAGCATAGCATGTGCCAGAACATCATCCATCTCGATCATCGGGCGGACAACACCGTCAAAGCTGCCATGCTTCACGGTCTTGGGCAGGCGGATGCCGAAGATTTTCAGCAACCCGCGAACTTCATTGGCCAGATCAATCGTTTTGTTAAGTAGGGCTTTACGGGTGCTGAGCAATGCACGATAGCCATGGGCCTTCCGGCTCTTCATGTGCACAGGGCTGAACCATCCGGTGCGCAGGATCTGCGCAATTCCTCGGGCGTCATTCTTGTCGGTCTTGTTGCGCATCGCAGACAGCGCCGCATTCACCTGACGCGCTTCCATGCACACGACGTCGAAGCCCTCATTGGTCAAGCCAAAGAAAAGGTGCTGGCTCATCGTGCCCGCCTCGAAGCCAACTCGCTCAATCGGATAAGCAAAATCCGTCAAGCACTCCGCAATGTCGCCAACCTCGCACAGCAGATCGCGCTCAAGCATCACCTTGCCCTTGCTATCAACGATGCAAAGCGCGCACGACCGCAGCGACACATCCAGTCCGGCAAAATATTCCATCATCAGTCTCCCTTGTTCACAGCTATCCTGTGATCCTACCGGGAGCTCAACCTCAGATCAGGGTCAGCCCAATTACACATGCTATAGGCCAATTGTTGCAGTGACCTTTCGACTTCTTTAAGTTTCACCATATGGATACAAACCTCCAACCGTGAATTGGCTACTTTCCAGTTAATTCTGACTACAAGTGATTTCTTGTGAACCTTTTAAACAGCCTCGCGTATTAGCCGGATTATTGGCAGGTCGCGCACTACCAATGCAGTCATAAAGAATTTTGCCGCAGGTGTTGAAGCATCCGCCTTGTTGGTGAGCAATCGAAGCCACATATTTGGACCTCGCATGTTTTATGCATTTTGTCTGCCCAATTTCTGTCGTGAAGCAGGTGTCTATATCCCCAACAAGACCAAAGCCGGCTTCGCTGCAGCTGGCTCCGACGGAACTTGTAACCCTCGACCTAATCGCTGTTGAGCCATCGGTAACTGGCCTTAAAGTGTAATCACTGTCAGAGCCGGTTGTGCCACTGGTGATTGGCCTTACCCGGTAATCTCCTGCAACGCCTGGATTAACCAAAATGTATCCGGGATCGGGGAGGTATGTACCACCCTCGGTTCTCCTTACATTCGGATAACTGGCCGGTGGCGGTGCGCTTTCAACTACAGGACCGGCGCAGCCAACGCCCTCATTGTAAGTCGTGGTTGGCGTGGGAGAGGGAGGAGCAGGATAACTTGTTTCAGGATGCGAACAGGGTACGTTTTCACCTTCCGGCGTAACACATGTATCTGACAGACTACCGTGACTGGCAAAGGTAGTCTTACTCGGCTGAAACCCCATTACCATACAGATACCAAAAAGAAGAAGCACCTGCTTAATCGACATATCGAACTCCAATACTCAAATTTCATTGAGTTCAGAACGGTATTCTGAGTATCTAATCCTACCTATCGTGTTCCGAAGCCCCTGCAATATAGCCTTCTGGCCTGATTTTCCAAAGAACAACTTTTTCCGACGCCAACGTTTGCATGCTTGTTCCCGCACGCCCGGTGGCTCAACCTAACCAACCGGCGCGTCGGCGCGTGCACCTTCCCAAGCCAGAATGGCCCGCTTGACCGGCAGACCCCAATGATAGCCCCCCAGCCCCCCGGATTTGCGCAAGGCGCGGTGACAGGGGATCAGATAGCTGATCGGATTACGCCCCACCGCCGTGCCCACAGCGCGGACCGCGCGGGGCTTCCCGATGGATTGGGCAATCTCGGAATAGGTTGTCACATGGCCCGATGGAATTTTAAGCAGCGCTTCCCAAACCTTCAGCTGCAACGGCGCACCAATCAGATAGAGCGGTGTTTTCTCCGTCAGCTGCCCATCCGCCCCGTAGGCGTTCAACACCCACCGGCGCAGCATCATTGGATCTTCGATGAATTCTGCCTGCGGCCAGCGCGACACCAAATCCACCATCGCGGCCTCTTCGCCGGTCTCGCTCGCAAAACCGATGCCGCAAATCCCTTTCTCTGTCCCCATCACAAGGCTCAGGCCAAAGGGGCTGTCAAACCATCCCCAGTAAATCTTCAATCCTTCGCCCTTGCGCGCGTATTCACCAGGGCTCATCGCCTCCCAGCGCAGGAACAGATCGTGCAACCGGCCCGATCCCGACAGACCCAGCTCATGCGCGGTTTCCAGCGTGGTGAACCGCTGGGTCAACAGGTCTTTTGCATGACCCAGGGCCAGATATTGCTGGTATCGTTTCGGAGATACGCCAACCCAAGATGTGAACAGCCGCTGAAAATGGGACGGGCTCATGTTCATTTCTTCTGCCAGCTGGTTCAGCGAAAGCGCGGCACCACCTTCATCGATCAAATCGATGGCCCGGCGCATGACCTGGAAATGATATCCTGTTTCGGGACTGTGATCATTGGGCATGGTGGTCTCCTTGGCTCCCGCTCAATCTAAGCCGATGACCACCTCAGCGCGAACCGAATCTTGCGCATAGTTCGTCCGGCGTTAACTTTTTGGCACCGCGATTGCGCTGCGCTGCGGCGGTGCACAGGGGGTGTACGGATGGTGTACGGATATCACCCCCCTGATTTATGGCATTTTGCTGCGTTAACACATCTGAACACAGCAACGTTGATCTTATGACCGCGGCGCTCTATTGCGTTTCGGGAAACATTGCCCGAATGACGCAGATTAATGGCCAAACAGCTCGATTATCACACAATCCGCGAGATTTTCACCCGCTTCCAGGCCGCTGAAGCTGAGCCAAAAGGCGAGCTGGAGCATGTGAATGTCTATACGCTAGTTGTAGCTGTGGCCCTATCGGCTCAGGCGACAGATGTGGGCGTGAATAAAGCCACCCGAAAACTGTTCCAAGTGGCTGATAGTCCACAAAAAATGCTTGATCTTAGCGAAGAGAAACTGATCGAGCACATCAAGACGATTGGCCTTTATCGGAACAAGGCTAAGAACGTCATGAAGCTGTCAAAAATTCTGGTCGAGGATTACGGCGGTGAGGTCCCCAATTCCCGCGCCGCCCTTGAAAGCCTGCCCGGAGTAGGCCGCAAAACTGCCAACGTCGTTCTCAACATGTGGTGGGGCCATCCGTTCCAAGCCGTCGACACCCATATTTTCCGCTTCGGCAACCGCTCAGGCGTTTGCCCGGGCAAGGATGTCGTTGCCGTTGAACGTGCTATCGAAGACCATATTCCCGTTGATTTTCAACACCATGCGCATCACTGGATGATTCTGCATGGCCGCTATCACTGCAAAGCACGTAAACCGCTATGCGCCACCTGTATCATCCGCGATTTATGCGAATTTGAGGACAAAAACTTATGAGTAAATACCAGGCCGTCGGCATCGGAAACGCTGTTGTCGACGTGATTTGCCAAAGCGATGACAGCTTTCTTTCCCGCATGGGAATCGAAAAAGGCATCATGCAACTGATCGAACAGGACCGCGGTGAGGTTCTGTATGACGCCATGGAAAACCGCAAACAAATGCCAGGTGGATCTGTGGCCAACACGATTGCCGGAATGGGCGCACTCGGCCTGAGTACAGGCTTCATCGGGCGTGTATGCGATGACGAACTGGGCCGCTATTATGCTCAGGGCATGGCTAACGCAGGTACGGATTTCGTCAACGCCCCAGTGGCCAGCGGAGAACTTCCAACGTCCCGCTCGATGATATTTGTCTCACCCGATGGTGAGCGGTCGATGAATACATATCTTGGAATATCCACCGAGCTGAGTTCCGAAGATGTCTCAGATGATGTTGCAGGTCAGGCCGGGTTGTTGGTGCTTGAAGGGTATCTCTACGACAAACCCAAAGGCAAAGAGGCGTTTCTTGCCGCAGCACGTGCATGCCGCGCGGGTGGCGGAATTGCTGGCATTTCTCTTTCCGATCCCTTCTGCGTCGACCGGCATCGCGGCGATTTTCGCATTTTGGTCAAAGAGTTGAACTATGTTATCGGCAATGATCACGAATGGCTCTCGCTTTATCAAACCGAAGATCTGGGTGCTGCATTGGAACAGGCTGCATCTGAAAGCGGGCTGATTGTGTGTACACGGTCGGGCGAGGATGTGATTATCGTCGAAAGTGATACCACTGTTCGCGTTCCCGTAGATGAGATTAGCCCCGTCGACACGACCGGCGCTGGCGACCAGTTCGCAGCCGGCTTCCTTTACGGCCTTGCAACAGGTCAATCGCTTGAAGTTTCAGGCCGAATGGGCTGTATCGCCGCGGCCGAAGTGATCGCCCATTATGGCGCTCGGCCAGAGCAAGATGTTCAGCAACTGTTTCGCAAAGCAGGATTGGTTTAAACAAAATGCGGCAGGAAGTTCCTGCCGCAAATTCCGTTATGTACATATTCTTGCATCGGGCTTCGAAAGTGGAAATACCCGGTCGTACATTAGTGTAAATCCATAGGTGTAGACCACGACAAAACTTGTCACAACAAGATCCACCGCAAGGGCCTCAAACACCCCAATGCCAAGCCACCATGTGTAAAGTGGTAAAGAAGTTGACAACAACGTCGCCTCGAATCCGAAAGCATGAGCCAGGCGGCCAAGGTGTGATCGTTCGGTCGACATCCGCCCACGGCGCGCGTCAAAACGGTCAAACACCCAGTTGTAAATCAGGTTAATAACCATCGCCTTCACAGCCAGAATGACACCGAGCAACCCAATGCTTGCGAGGGGTTTGTCATAAAACAGCGCGCCTGCAGGTACTGTCACGAGTATCAACAGGCCTTCAAAAATCAAGGTATAGCGCAGGCGATCTTTGCCAGATCTGATAGTGGTATTGTTCGACATTTTAGTGCTCCAAATTTGCCATTGATCTATCACTTTATTTGGATAATTATAGTCAGAACCTATCTGAAATTTAGATACTTTAAATGTTCGCCACTGAAAATCTTCGCGCCTTTGTCCTATCCGCCGAACTTGGTTCTTTTTCGGCAGCCGCGCGGTATATGCGTAAGGCACAGTCTGCTGTATCAACCGCCATCGGCAATCTGGAAATTGATACCGGAACCACTTTGTTTGACCGCTCATCGCGCGCGCCCACCCTGACGGACGAGGGTCGTGAACTGTTACCGCATGCGCGTGGCATCCTGCTGGGCCACAAAGAAATGATGGCCAAAGCAAGTTCTATGGGCGATCGGGTCGAGAAGAATCTGTGCCTCGCCATTGAGCAAGGTATCGAAAAACGACCTGTCCTTCAGGCGTTGGAGAAATTCAACACACTTTTCCCCCATGTTTCACTGGAATTTCTGAGCCCCGGGCCAAACGATGTAGGCTCTTTGTTGGATGAAGGCCGCGCGGACCTTGGACTAATGACCGAACAGGAGGATTACCCTACGGAGTTTCAATTCCGGGGGGTCGGGCATACATTACAGGTAGCTGTGTGCAACCGGGAACACCCGCTTGCACAAATAGATCTGGTAACCCATCGAGACCTGCGGCAGTACCGGCAGATTATTTTGCGCAGTCGTTCGTTGATCAAGGTCGGCCACCTCGGCGAACGTATTAGTCCCACGGTTTGGCACGCAGAAAATTCTGACTTAGTCGTAGACATGGTAAAGGCTGGTTTCGGCTGGTCGGAATTGCCATTGCCAGTGGTTCGGTCATTCATCAAATCAGGCGAAGTTGTTCGCCTGCGTTACGCAAACCATCAAAGCGATGTCCTAAAGGGGCTTGATGTGGTTTGGACCAGGCTGCATGCGCTTGGACCTGCGGGGCAGTGGCTACGTGATCACCTTCTCAGTTTGCCACAGACCGTATGGCGCGGGGATGCGGCAACTTAATCGCCCAACTTTATATGAACCTCATCAAGATCAATCTCACCGATTGGCATTTTGTTCGATGGATCTTCAAAGTCATACTTGAACAGTTCAAAATCACGCTTGTAGATTTCATAAACCAAGTGCATGGAAAGGTCGTCAAAGTAATCTTCGACCGGATGCGCTCTTTTAGGCCCGTGTCCCTCGCTTTCGTTGAAGCGCGGGATTTTCTTTATGTTTACCTTCTTCGGCGTTTTTATGTCCTTTAGGACTTGCTCCATGCCGTCGTTAAAAGCTTCGGTCCAGAAGATTTTGTCGTAGCGCCCTCCATTCGCGATAAAGGTCGACACATGGCCCGAGACCGCAGACCAATGGATGTCCGGATCCATCGGGCGACGCCAACGGATCGTGTCGCGTGCAAAAAGTAAGAACCTGCGAAAGCTTTTGATCTGGTCAAACTCTTGTTTGCCGTCTTCACCGCCCACTTCGATTCCGTACTTCTGGACAAGCAATGGAACAAGCTTGCCACGGTAACGCCGGCCATTGCGTTGAATGCCGCAAATCTTGTCAAAAAAGCTGGAAAGGATACGGGTGTACGGATTGCGTACACAGGTGAACGCGTAGGATTTGTGCGCCAATACGTTTTTCTCGATCAACGGCTGGCTGTCATCCCGGGCCCATTTATGCAGGCCATTTTTGGCGTCATGTATGTCGCCGTCAAAGAACGCGCCGTGATCAGAATAGTAAAGTATCTGTCCGATTGTCGAACAGGCGCATTTTGGTACCACGCGATAGACCACGCTCTCGCTTTCGGTCATCCAAGTGCCCGGAAACCCCATTTTGCTGCCCTCACTCTGCCGATGCCCGCTTTTTTCGGGTCGAATTAGTTGTAACCCGTTAAAAAAAGCAAAGAAACCCTGTTTATTCAGCCATCATTCACGATTAACAATGAAAACAATCAAAGCCAAACCCGATAGATTGTTTCTGTAATGGCAAAAATTGCGTTCATATTGTTGTGTCACAAAGATCCGGACGCGATTATTAAACAGGCCCAGATGCTGACCGCGGCGGGCGATTATATGGCTATCCATTTCGATGCCAGCGCTAAGCCCGAATATTTTCAACAGATTTCAGAGGCGCTCGCAGATAATCCCAATGTCGCCTTCGCCCGCAAGCGGATTAAGTGTGGCTGGGGAGAATGGTCACTGGTTCAGGCAACGCTCTATGCGGTAGAATCTGCGGTTGACCGGTTTCCGCGGGCGACGCATTTTTACATGCTGTCCGGCGATTGTATGGCCATCAAATCCGCCGCCTATGCGCATGAATTTCTTGATGCTGACGATGTGGATTACATCGAAAGTTTTGACTTTTTCGAAAGCGATTGGATAAAAACCGGGTTCAAGGAAGAGCGCCTGATTTATCGCCATTTCTTTAATGAGCGAAACAACAAGTGGTTGTTTTATACGTCCTTCAACATTCAGAAAAAACTCGGCCTCAGCCGAGAGATACCAAAAGACATCCAGATACAAATCGGAAGCCAGTGGTGGTGCCTGCGTCGCAGGACGATCGAGTGGATCCTGAACCTCACTCGCAAACGCCGTGACGTTATGCGGTTTTTTCGAACCACATGGATCCCGGACGAAACCTTCTTTCAGACCCTTGTGCGCCATTTGGTGCCCGCGAATGAAATCCGCACCCGCACCCTTACCTTTTTGATGTTCACCGACTACGGCATGCCGGTGACATTCTACAACGATCACTATGACCTTTTGCTATCCCAGAACGCCCTGTTCGCCCGCAAGATCAGCCAGGATGCTCATGAATTGAAAAAGCGCCTTGGGGCGCTGTTCGCTGACAGTTCCGCGGAATTCAAGATATCGGATGAGGGGCGTAGCCTATACAAATTTTTGACGGGGCGCGGTCGGATGGGCCGGCGTTTTGCCACCCGCTTTTGGGAAACAGAAAGTACTTTGGGACGCCAGCGGGAACTGCTGATAGTCATCTGCAAGAAATGGCATGTCGCCAAACGGCTTATGGAAAGATTGCGAGAAGTTACTGACGTTCCGGCAATCGAATATCTTTTTAACGAAGAAGGTACGGCGCTACCTGATCTGGGGGGTATTCAATCCACCCTGGAAAAAAGAACCCGACACCGGCGGGCGCTCATGAGGATGTTGTTCGATTATTTTGAAACGGACCGTTTGATCGTCTGCTTCGACCCAGGGAATTTGGATCTGTTGCAAGATTTTTGTGGCGACAGATCGACAACCAAGCTGCTCGAAGTGAAATGCGAATTCACAGATGAGTATCTGACGGGCCATGCCAAGCGTGTCGGTTTGGCTGGTGAGCAAACACCAGAGGAAACGCTTGAGCGACTGCTGCCCACTATCCGCGGGGACATGACACATGAAAGCGATCAAATCCGCGATGCGGAATTCGAAAACCATTTCGTTGTCAGACAAAGTGACAAACCCTCAGAAAATGCCGAACGCATCGTGCAGTTTCTTGATATCTCGTACAAAAAAGCACTAGAAGTTGCTAAATCCGATCACCTGTTTTCTGATTGAGAGCACAAATGCCCTATTCCTATGATGACCAGAATATCTTTGCCAAAATCCTGCGCGGCGAAATCCCGAATGATACTGTACTAGAAACGGATCATAGTCTGGCGTTCAACGATATTCAGCCCCAGGCGCCGGTGCATGTTCTGGTCATCCCAAAGGGCCCATATGTCAGCCACGATCACTTTGCAGTCGAAGCTTCAGAAGCAGAGATCGCCGATTTCATGCGCGCTACGGCCGAGGTTTGCCGCCTCAAAGGGGTCTCACTGGGTGATGGCGGCAGTGGGTTCCGGACCATTTCAAATGCCGGATCTCATGGTGTTCAGGAGGTTCCGCACTATCATCTGCACATCCTAGGCGGGCGACCACTTGGCCGGATGATTGAGCAAGGTTAAGGACCTGCGATCAGGCAAACTCTAACAAGATTTCCCTTGCATTTTAGTGGCATACCAGCGTGCAAAAGCGGCCACATTCGGCTCTAGATCAGGGTGGAAGCGGCCTGCTACAGCATCCGGGCAGGCAAAGCCAAGCTGCTGGTTTTCCAGTGCGGGCACATCTTCGGCCAAAGCAGCATCAAGCCTATCAAAATACGCGGCCACTTTTTCCGCATATCCATCGGCTGCCGCGGTTTCAGGTGGCACACACAAAGTCTGAACAACATGGCAACGATCCGGGCCAAGCGGGTAGGACTCGTATATCCACAACGCATCTGTGTTGGCCGCAAAAGTCATGTTGGGAAATACCCAAGTATAGCGGGCACCTTGTTCTGCGCGACCAGTCAGGCCCGGCATTTGTGGCAATGCAAATTCTTGCGTGTCTTCGAGCAGGCCACCTGTGCCCTCGGTCTGTCCGAATTGCGTAGCAAAAGATCCGGTCACCCTATCTGCCGGATCAGGTGCCGCGTATAAGCTGTCGACCGTATCGGGGTGCACAAAGGGCAGGTGGTAGTACTCGTTGAAAACCTCAAGGAAAGCCTTCCAGTTGCATGCAACTTCGGTGGTGCGCCGACGGGCCGTCACCAGCGTTTCCAGAGGCCAAGGCGCATGAAAGTCAGCGAAGTCGCCAAGGTGTTCATCGATGGACGGCGCATTGGGGTCCAAACACAGAAAGGCAAAGCCATGGCGTTCTTCAGCCCGGTAAGAAATCAGGCCGTTTTGGCCTTTGTCAAAGCCGGTTGCCGCCTCCATTCCCGGGGCTGAAACGAGGCGCCCGTCCAATCCATAAAACCACGAATGAAAAGGACAACGCAAACCTCGGCAATTTCCCGATCCTTCGACCAGCCGGGCGGCACGGTGGCGGCACGTGTTGGCAAATGCGCGGAGTGTACCACTTTGATCCCGCAGCAATATTGCGGTCTGCCCGGCGAAATCCAGTGTCGTGAAATCACCATTTTTGGCAACTTGGTCTGCACGGCCTATCCCAATCCAACCATGACGAAACAATTCCGTTTCTTCTGATGCCGTGATGTCTGCATCTGTATAACAGACGGGCGGAAGGCATTCGGCCTGTTCAACCGGAAGTTCGCATTTAGAAAGATCGGTGTGTTTCATGGTCTCTCCTGTTTTGTTGGTCATCGTTGCGCGAGCACGACGCCAAAGCCGACGATAGCGGCGCCTATCACCTGTGGCCAGCTCCATCCGGCGCCGAGGCTCAGCATGAAAAGCATTACGTAAAATGGCGCAATGTTGGAGTGAAATGCAGCCAAGGCAACCCCGAGATTTCCCACGCAAGCGATCCAAAAAAGCTGCGACAAAGCATAGGAGCCCAAGGCGAAATAAGTAATCAACATCAACTCATTAGCGCCACTGGGGAGGCGCGGAACCGGGGCTATTCCGAACAGCACAGAAAGGCCAAGAAGGGTCAAGGTGACGATGATGCCGCCAGACATGGTGATTGTCGTGCGGCCCAGCGGGGAAAGTTCAGGAAACTCGCGGACAGCGCCGCGGCTGCTCCAGCTGAACAGGAGGACTGAGAGTAGGGTCACCAAAGCGCCGAGGCCGATGTCGACGCTGCCGCCGCCTGTGGCGACGATGCCGCCAACAACCGAGGCCGAAAGGCCCAGCACAAAACCCCGGCTAAGTCTGCGTTTATCCAGGATTATTTCCAATAGTGTAGCGGAGATTGGTAAAGTAGACGCGAATATAGCCACCGTCACAGGGTCCGTCATCTGCTGACCCACCAGTAAAAGCCAAGTGCCTATCCCGAAACCGATGCCGCCAACCCATGCGCCCCGTGACCATCGGGCGGCAAAGACGGCGTCGGCGCCTTCGGTTAACATCCACAAAAATAACAGAAAAACACCAGCCAGCGATGCCCGGGCAGCCGTAAGGGTCAGGGCTGACCAACTTTCAAGAAGAACTTCAGCGATGGGGAAACCGGAGGCCCACAGCACCATGGCGCCAACCCCGAGAAGGTTGCCAGTGAGTAAGTTTGTCTCTTTGGTTTCAATGGCTTGCGTCATGTGTTCCCGCGATAACCGCAGCACAGGCTCAACCGAATCGCCGGACAGGTCTGTCTTGTTCCCGACATGGCGTCGCTTTTGACATGCTGGTACACTGAACAGAATGTGGTTATGACGGGATATGCCACGCTTTGCCGCCAATATTTCCCTTTTGTTTCAGGAGCTTCCGATCTTAGATCGGTTTTACGCTGCGCGTAGTGCAGGGTTTGAAGCCGTTGAGATGTTGTTCCCATATGACCATAACATCAATGCTCTGGCCAGCGCGGCAGAAGATGCGGATTGCAAAATTCTGTTGATTAACACCCCGGTAACAGACTGGGCGGCCGGAGATCGGGGATGTGCAGCCGTGCCGGGGGCTGAGAGCCGGTTTCGGGAGGATTTTCAACGTGCTTTGGACGCAGCCTGCCTACTGAACACCCGGTTCATTCACGTGATGGCAGGCATTGCAGAGGGGCGTTCGGCGCATGAGGTGTTTCTTAACAACCTGATCTGGGCGACCGATCAGGTGACAACTCAAGTTTTGACCATCGAACCGATCAATTCGCATGATATTCCGGGCTATTTTCTGAACAATTTTGAACAGGCAGAAGCGGTGATTAAAACCATCGGCGCGCCAAACCTGAAGTTGCAATTCGACGCATATCACGCTCAGCGCATCACCGGTAGTACGCTGAATTGTTGGAATAAATTTCGTCATTTAGCGGCGCATATCCAGATAGCAGGCGTGCCCGGACGGAATGAGCCTGATGGGGGAGAGATCAACTATCCAGTGTTCTTCAGACAGCTGGATCATGAGGGTTATACAGGAGTTGTGAGCGGTGAATATCATCCAGCAGGCCGGACGCAGGATGGTCTGCGTTGGATTGGCCGCTGAATTTGTACAAAGATCGGCGGATTTTGCGGGACGTGTCTGCATCATCCTCACAAATCACCGCTACATGGTGGATCAGGAGGTCATTAACCAGTTTGGGCGAGAGTTGCCCAATCAACGGAAAAGGATCATCAGATGCATATCTAAACCAACGGCCGGAAACTACGCGCGGAATCGAGGGCAATGCCCGGGCTATGTTTTCGATAACTTCAAGGTCGAAAATTGTAGGCTGGTACCCACCCAACGAGGCGACAAGTTTTCAGATCAGTAGCCACAATCGATTTCTGCCCCATCCGGGGGTGCCTGTCGCGGGAAGGCGAGCCGCTTGCCACCGTCGAAGTCGATGACAAATCCGCCGTTACCCCAACCCCAGTTTCCATCTCCAAATGCCTTTGAATAGGCATCGCAGGAGGAGCCGAGAAAAAGCACTTCTACCCCTTCAAGAATTGAGGAAGTCGTCCCGTCCTCGATAAACCGTGCTTTTGGGTAAACGCTGGTCAGGACAACACCGTTATGGTTGGCCTCGGCTGTGTATCGGTCGCCGTCGCTGGAGACGAAGTCCGCCAGGGCGGTTTGTGGCAAGGTCAAGAGAGTCGCGCAAATTGCGAGGTGGATAAGAGGTTTCATTACGGTGTCCTTTCGAGCGGGCGCAGGGAGGGTGTCAACCCGCCGGCCCCATGTGGTTCGACAAAGAGATGGGTTGACACCCACTCTACGTCAATGAGCCTCTGCCCAGTTTGCGCCCTGCCCGGCATCGACGACCAACGGCACGTCCAGATGGATGGCCGGGCTGGCTGCGCTTTCCATCACGGTGCGGGCGGCAGCGATAACGTCATCCACGGCATCTTCGGCCACTTCGAACAGCAATTCATCATGGACTTGCAGCAGCATTTTGCAGGGCAGATCGGCGATAGCGGCGGGCATGCGGATCATGGCTCGGCGAATGACGTCCGCCGCAGTGCCCTGAATCGGTGCGTTGATGGCGGCGCGCCATGCGAAACCGGCGCGAGGCCCTTTGGAGGCAATTTCGGGCGTGTTGATTTTGCGGCCAAACAGGGTTTGGACAAAGCCGTGTTCTTTGGCAAAGGCCACGGTGTCATCCATATAGGTGCGGATGCCCGGGAAGCGTTCGAAATAACGGTCGATAAAGGCCTGAGCCTCTGACCGCGGGATGCGCAGGTTGCGGGCAAGGCCAAAGCCGGAAATGCCGTAAATCACTCCGAAGTTGATCGCCTTGGCACGGCGGCGGATATCCGGTGTCATTTCATCCAATGGCACGTCAAACATCTCTGATGCGGTCATGGCATGAATGTCGAGCCCGTCGCGGAACGCCTGTTTCAGCGCATCGATCCGGGCGATATGGGCGAGAATGCGCAGCTCGATCTGGCTGTAGTCGAGCGAGATCAACGTATTGCCGGGGGCGGCGATAAATGCTTCGCGAATGCGCCGTCCTTCTTCGGTGCGCACGGGAATGTTTTGCAGGTTGGGGTCGGTCGAGGCGAGCCGCCCAGTGCTGGCCCCGGCCTGAGCATAGGACGTGTGGACGCGGCCGGTGTCGGGGTCGATATGATCTTGCAGGGCATCGGTGTAGGTCGACTTAAGCTTGGACAGCTGACGCCAGTCGAGAACACGGGCCGGCAGGTCATGTACGGTGGCCAGTTCTTCAAGCACATCGGCGCCAGTGGCATAGGCGCCGGTTTTGCCCTTTTTGCCGCCTTCGATGCCCATTTCGTCAAACAGGATTTCGCCGAGCTGTTTGGGGGAACCGACATTAAAGCTCCGCCCCGCGAGTTCGTGAATTTCCGCCTCAAGCCCAGCTATTTTCTGGGCGAAGGCGTTGGACATGCGTGACAGGGCTTCGCGGTCGACCAGAATGCCGTGGCGTTCCATCCGGGCCAGAACCGGAACGAGCGGTCGTTCGAGAGTTTCGTAAACGGTGGTGACGCGGGTCTGATGCAGTTGGGGTTTGAATGTGTGCCAGAGGCGCAAGGTGATATCGGCATCTTCCGCGGCGTATTTCACCGCATCATCCACCGGAACCCGGTCAAATGTGATGGCGGATTTGCCGGTGCCAAGCAGGGATTTTATCGGGATCGGTGTGTGGCCCAAGTGTCGTTCCGACAGCGTGTCCATACCGTGGCCATGCAGCCCCGCATGCAGTGCATAAGACAGCAACATGGTATCGTCGATAGGTGCCACCGCGACACCGTGACGTGCGAGGATCTTAGCGTCGTATTTCATATTCTGGCCAATCTTGAGGATTGAATCATCCTCAAGCACGGGCTTAAGGGCGGCGAGCACTTCCTCCAGCCCCAGTTGCCCCTTGGCCAGCGCGTCCCCACCAAAGAGATCATCGGTCGCACTTTCGCGGTGGGCAAGCGGGATGTAGCATGCCTCACCGGGGAAGGCGGCCAGCGAGATGCCGACCAGGTCAGCCTGCATTTCGTTGAGCGAGGTGGTTTCGGTATCAAAAGCCACATAGCCCTGAGCCCGGATCAGGGCAATCCAGCGGTCGAGGGCGGCCATGTCTGAGACATGTTCGTATTTCTCTGGATCGATGGCGGGCCATTCCGGTGCGGCTGCTTCCGACTCGGTCGGAGTTGGTTCGGCAATCACCGGCGCCTCAGTTCCCAGTGCCTCGGCGATGCGTTTGGTGAGGGTTCGGAACTCCATTTCAGCGAGAAATCCGAGGAGAGTGTCAGGCTCGGGTTCTTTCACTTCGAGATCGTCGAGCGTGAAATCGAGCGGTGTGTCGGTGTCCAACGTAACCAGTTTTTTCGACAGCTCGATTTGTTCGCGTTTTTCGATCAGAGTTTCGCGGCGTTTGGGTTGTTTGATCTCACCGGCGCGGTCGAGCAATGTTTCCAGATCGCCATATTCGTTGATCAGCAACGCAGCCGTTTTGATTCCGATGCCGGGCGCGCCGGGGACGTTGTCAACGCTATCGCCTGCTAATGCCTGAACATCGATCACACGGTTTGGACCGACGCCGAATTTTTCCTCGACCCCTTCGGTATCGATGCGGCGGTTCTTCATGGCGTCGAACATTTCGACACCGCCGCCGACCAACTGCATCAGGTCTTTGTCGGACGAAATGATCGTGACACGCCCACCGGCCTCGCGGGCCTGAACGGACAGGGTGGCGATGATGTCATCGGCCTCGTAGCCCTCGATTTCTTCGCAGGCGATGTTGAAGGCGCGGGTCGCCTCGCGCGTAAGGGGCATTTGCGGGCGCAGATCCTCTGGCATCGCCTCGCGGTTGGCTTTGTATTCAGAGTAGAGATCATTGCGGAAGGTGTGGGAACCCTTGTCAAAGATAACGGCCACATGGGTGGGCGCATCCGGGCCGGTGTTGTCCGAGATATAGCGTTGCAGCATGTTACAGAACCCGCTGACAGCCCCAATCGGCAGGCCATCAGATTTACGGGTCAGCGGGGGCAGGGCGTGATAGGCCCGAAAGATGAAGGCCGATCCGTCGATCAGATGCAGGTGATGACCTTTGCCGAAACTCATACGCCTCGTCCCCATTGTTTGTCGTATTGAGCGATTAATGCCACGCCAAGGAGACGGGGGCCAGTGCGCTCTGTTCAAATTTGGAGGCGCGAGCCTCAGAGGTTTGCGAATATTGGTATTCTTACTTCCGGACCGATCACTGGCGTCCTTCGCGGATCCATCCAGCAAGGATCAAGACCGAAGCAAGTAACAGGACCAGCCAAGCGGGCAATAGCGGCAATTGCGTGACTGCATTGGTCTCATACGCGCCGCGTGGTGTGATGCCGATCCAGCCACGGCCAACGGCGGCACGACCGGGCCGGACAGAGCGGATAAGTGGCACACCGTTTTCAAGCGCCATTGCCCCGCCTGTGGTTGCATCGAGCACCGGCTGCAGGATTTCGGCTGAGGCAATGGTTTCTTCGAATTCGACAGGTGCTGCCGGGCCGAGGCCGATTACCGCCACCTGCTCACCATTCTCTAGCCGGTAGAGCCCAATGTCCGGGCCGTCGAACAAAGCCTCAAAACGCCCCGGTGAGGCCTCTTCAAGGTCCATTTCATAGACCTCGCCTGACGGGGTGGTGATCACCACCGGTCCCACCGTTTCCGATAGAGATTGACGGATGATGCGCATTTGCTGGCCGGTGGCTTCGGCCCAAAGCGCTTCTTCCTCAAGCTCGGGTTCTTTCATCATCCAGTGGGCCAGCCGACGCAGCAACTCCAGCTGCGGCCCGCCGCCTTCGTAGCCGCGATGCCAGAGCCAGGCATGGTCTGACGCCAGCAGGGCAATGCGCCCCTCGCCGACGCGGTCCAGCACGAGCAGCGGGTTGTCATCGGCCCCGGTCATCACCACGTCGCCCGACATTTCTTCGACCTCGATCTGGCGCAGCCAACGGCCCCATTCAGCATCAGAGCCGTGGGTCAGACCAGAGGTGACGGGGTGGCGATCCCCCAGCTCAGTAATTTCGGGGCGGAAACGCTCTTCGATCACACGGGCAGTTGGGCGGGCTGGCACGATCGCTTCTAACGGAGTGCGGTACAGACTTTCGGCGCTGGCAAAGTCAGGGCCTGCCGCGATCAGAACCGCACCGCCGCCTTCGACATAGGCGCGCACATTGTCCAGATAGATCGACGGCAGGATACCGCGACGTTTGTAGCGGTCAAAAATGATAAGGTCGAAATCTTCAATCTTTTCGAGGAACAACTCTCTCGTGGGAAAAGCAATCAGTGATAGTTCCCGCACCGGTACGCCATCCTGTTTCTCAGGCGGGCGCAGGATAGTAAAATGCACCAGATCAACCGCGCTGTCGGATTTCAGCAGGTTGCGCCATGTGCGCCCGCCGGGATGCGGCTCGCCCGACACCAGCAGCACGCTTAGCCTGTCACGTACGCCGTTGATCTGGATAAGCGCCGTGTTGTTACGGTCGGTGAGTTCGCCTTCGACCATGGGCGTTGTGAATTCCAGCACGTTGCGACCGCCATGGGGCAGCATTACCGGCAAAACAATTTCTTCGCCCAGGGGCACCTGAAACCGTTGTGGCACATCCCCGTCAATCGAGACATCAACCGGGACCGTGGCCGCGCTTTCGGGGGCGGCGCCGACATCAGTGATGCTCAGCGTCATGGTGATTTTTTCGCCAAGGATGCCAAAGGCAGGTGCGTTGTCGATCACCAATCGGCGATCCCAATCCGTTGCACGCCCGGTATGCAATAAGTGAAGCGGTGCAGGCAGGCCAGGTGCGCGGTCAATATCGTGCAGGCGACCATCCGAGAGCAGTATCGCCCCGGCGATACGGCCACGGGGTTCTTCGGCCAATGCTTCGGACAGGGCGGTCATCAGGCGGGTGCCGGTATTATCGGGCCCATCCGGGACAGCGATCCGGCGTATTTCCGTATTTGGGCGCGCCTCGATCCGGCTGGCAAGGATTTCGGCCGCATCGGATGTAAGCGCGGTGCGATCGCCCAGTGTCTGGCTTGCGCTTTGGTCTTCGACAAGCAGGACAATGTCACTGAGTGGTTCACGCTCTTCTTGCTGAAACACCGGCCCGGCCAGAGCCGCCAATAGAACCAGCCCCGCCAATGCCCGCAAGGCCCAGCCGGACAGACCCCGCCAGAGCGCAAGTGCTATTCCGGCGCTGAGCATACCGGCCAGCGTGACGATCAGTGCCCATGGCACCAGTGGGTCAAACACGACAGACGCGGTCATTGGCCCAGCCTGTCGAGCAGCGCAGGCACATGAACCTGATCAGATTTGTAATTGCCGGTCAGCACATGCATCACCAGATTGACCCCAAAGCGAAATGCCATCTCGCGCTGGCGTTCGCCGGTATAGCCACGGCCCACCGGGAAAAGCGGCACACCGCGCTCGTCAACGGCCCAGGCAGACGCCCAGTCATTGCCGCCGATCACCACCGGGGTCACATTGTCATTGAGATTGCGGAACGGCATGCCTTCAATCATTTCGGCATCGGGGGGCGCGGATTCGACCCAGACTTTGCGGCCGCTGTGACGGCCCGGAAAATCCTGTAGCAGGTAGAATGTGCGCGTCAGCACGTGATCACCCGGCACCGGTTCAAGCGGCGGAATATCCAGCGGTGCCGCCAACCGTTGTAGTTTTTGTCCATTGGGCGAAGATGCACCAAACCCGGAAACGTTCGCATCGCGGGTGTCAAACAGGATCATTCCACCGGTGCGAAGATAGTCATTGAGCCGGGCATAGGCCTCGTCCGAAGGGATCGGCTGGTCCGGCGTGATGGGCCAGTAGAGGAATGGATAGACGGCAAGCTCGTCGGTCTCAAGGTTCACACCGATTGGGTCTGCCGGTTCTACAGAGGTGCGGAAATAAAGCGTTTGCCCCAGGCCGCGCAGTCCGGCGCGGGCGGTATTGTCGAGCGTTGAGTCACCGGTCAGGACATGGGCCAGAACCACTTCGGAGGTAGCAAGCTGTGCCTTGTCATCCTGCTGTGCCAAACCGGGATCTGCAGGCAATAGCAGGGCAAGAGAAACAATCAGTGCCGCACGCGCGGGCAAAAGCCGCCCAGACAGGCCGAGCGACGCAATAATATCGGCCATCAGCAATAGCATCGAGACGGCCAGCAGCCAGCCACCCAGCGGGGCCTCTGCCGGACGGGCCAATCCGACAACCGGCACATCTGAGGGCCAAGTTACCGGCTCAAGTACCCGTTTTGCTCCAACGACGTTCAGTGCAAAGCGGCGATCGGCCCCGTCATAAAGACCCGGTTGCAGATCGTCGCCAAGCGGATCGGTGATCAACCGCTCGCCCGCGACTCCAGGCAGGGTTCCAGCATCGCGCAATGTTCCGAATCCATCGAGCACCTGTGCGGGTTGCCAGGTAGTACCGGTAAGCTCTGCCAGATCGGGCAGCGCCTTGGCCGACGACACCGCCAGCCGTTCAAGCATTTGCACAAACAGACCAGAGAGCGGCAAAGAGGACCATTCGGCATTTGCAGTGACGTGGAACAAGATGACCTGACCTGATCCGATGCGCTTGCGTGTCACCAGCGGCGTGCCATCGGAAAGCTGGGCGATCACGCGTTCGGCCAATGTCGGGTCCGGCTGGGCCATGACCTGGGCCGAGACTGTCACCTCGTCCGGGACGGGCAGGCCAAAGAAGGGGCTGTTTTCCGGGAAGGGCGCCAGGGTTTTGGGCTCTCCCCAGCTCATCGCGCCACCAACCGTGCGGCCCCCGGCACGCAGCCGTACCGGCATGAGAGGCGATTCCTCGGTGCGGGAGATGTCGCTGGCCGCAAGGCGAGGACCGGCAAAGCGCAAGAGCATGCCGCCCGCCTCTACCCATTCCAGCAGCGCCGCTTGTTCTGCCCCGGCCAAGGTGGCCACATCGGCAAGCGCGATCACATCCGGGTTGGCAGGCAGGATATCTGTCAGCGTTCCGTCCAGCATATCAGCCGACGGCACAAGCGCCTGTTCGAGATAGTGCAGAGGAGAGAGAAGCTGTAATCCCTCACGATCATCCCGCGCGGCGATCAGCGCCACCTCGCGGCGGCTGAGGCTGTCGTCTGTCAGGGTCACCGAACCGGCATGGTTTTGACCGGCGATGCGAAAGCGGGACAGTCGTGCACGCAGTTCTGCAGGAAGCAGCAGTGTGCCGGTGGCCTCTGTTTCGCCCTCTTCAAACCGCAATGGCAAGGTGGCCAACAGTCGCGGAGTGCCGGAGGGGTCAAGGCCATGCGCCTCGACCTCGATCTCACGCGCGATCCCGGCAGATGAACGTCGCGCAGTCAGGCGCACACCACCATCTTCGATGGCAGGCGGGGTCATGGCGATGACCGGCGCGGGACTTTCGATGATGGTGACCGGGCCATGGTTTTCCAGCACGGCCAACAGGCTTGCGCGCCCGTCCCGGGCAAGCCCGTCGGAAAACCAGCGGATTTCATAAGGATCAGAGCCGGCGAGCAAGGCCGATACATCGTCCAGATCACCACGATGCGCTTCCCATGCAGCGGGGGTCAGCCCGGAAAGCCGGCTGCGCCAGTCTTCGGCAGCGCGAAATACGGGCGGTTCCGGATCGCTGAGCTGGATCAGGGCCACAGGTCGGGCGGCGCGCCCGGCTTCAGCCAATGTCGCCTCCAGCAGGGACAAACGTGCGGGCCAGTCACGGGCGCTGGCCCAAGAGGCATCGAGCAGGATTAAAAGTGGGCCGGTCTGCACCTTTTCGCCCTCGGCCCGTGGATTGAGCACGGGGCCGGCAAGGCCAATAATGATCGCCGCTACGGCCAGCATACGCAACAGCAGCAACCACCAAGGGGTGCGGTCGGTAACGCTGTCATCGTCACGCAGCCCCAACAACAGTGCCACGCCGGGGAATCGCCGCCGGATCGGCGCAGGTGGGACGGCACGCAGGATCAGCCAGAGGATGGGAAGGGCGGCCAATGCGATCAGCAGCCAGGGCAAGGTGAAGCCTACAGGTCCGATGATCATCGCCGCATTCCCCCTGCATCGAACGCACTGTAGAGCCAGAGCAATGCAGATTGCGCGCTATCCGATGTATGGTGGCACTGGTATTGCCAGCCGGTGAGATCGGCGAGTGATGCAAGTTCTGCCTTTCGCTTGGCGAGCCGCTCAAGATAGCGGTCGCGTAATTCGGACGCCTTGAGAGTTTCATGTGCAAGGGTGCCGCCCACGCTTTCGAAAATGGTGCGTCCACGATAGGGAAACGCCTCTTCCGCCGGATCAAGCACCTGTAGCAGCACGCCCTGAACGCCGCGGTCAGCGGCAGAAGTCAGCGCGTCGCGCACACCACCGATGTCGCCCAGAAAGTCCGACAGAAACAGCGCCCGGCCATGGGCCACAATGCCAGAAGTGTCGGGGCTTCCGTAATCTTCGTCACTCTCCTGCGTCAGTGCCTCGGCCAATCGGGCGATCTGGGCCTGCCCACGTCGTGGCGGCAATGACGTGCCGGTCAGCCCGACGCGCTCACCCGCCCGGTTCAACAGGATCGACACAGCCAGCGCCAATACACGGGAACGGTCTGATTTGTCGGGCAATGCGTCATCGGACGAAAACCGCATTGATGCCGCCGCATCCACCCAGATCATCACGCTTTGCGCAATCTGCCATTCCCGTTGGCGCACAAATTGAGTGTCGGAACGGGCGGACCGGCGCCAGTCGACATGCCGACGCTCGTCCCCGGCCTGCACTGGCCGGTATTGCCAGAAATCATCCCCCATCCCCGACCGACGCCGACCGTGTTCGCCCAAAAGGACGGCCCCGGCCAGATGTTCGGCACGCGCCAGAAGAGGCGGCAGGCGCGCGGCCTCTGCCTCGGCACGGGCGCGGAGAGGATGGGCTGGGCTCACGCGGCGGCCTCGACCTGCGTTACCTGTGCTACGGTGTCCGCAATCAGATCATCAAGGCTTTCCCCGCTGGCCCGGGCGGCAAAATTCAGCGCCATGCGGTGCACCAGCACCGATTGGGCCATCGCGGCAACGTCATCTGCGTCCGGCACCAGCCGTCCCTGCAACATCGCGCGTGCCCGCACAGTCAGCATCAACGCCTGTGCCGCGCGCGGCCCCGGGCCCCAAGCTACGGTGCTGCGCACCTTGTCCGAGGCGGTGGCATCTTCTGGCCGACAGGCGCGGACCAGATCGAGAATTTTCTCGACCACATTTTCGCCCACGGGCATACGCCGTAACAGATCCTGTGCCGCGATCAGATCATCGGCTGTAAAGACCTGATGGGCATCAAGTTCGGTGGCACCGGTAGTGGCGAGTAATATTTCGCGTTCTGTACTGCGGTCCGGATGAGGCACGTCAATCTGAACAAGAAACCGATCAAGCTGGGCCTCTGGCAGGGGATAGGTGCCTTCCTGTTCAATCGGGTTCTGGGTGGCCAGCACGTGAAAGGGCGGTGACAGCGGACGGGTTTCCCCCGCAACACTCACCTGTCTTTCCTGCATCGCCTGCAGCAACGCAGATTGGGTTCGCGGACTGGCGCGGTTGATCTCGTCCGCCATCAGCAGCTGGCAGAAGACCGGGCCGGGGATAAATTTGAAAGCCCTCGATCCGTCCGCCCCTGTTTCCAGAACCTCGGACCCCAGTATATCGGCGGGCATCAGGTCGGGCGTGAACTGAATGCGGCTGGACTTGAGGCCCATGACCGTGGACAGGGTTTCAACCAGCCGGGTCTTGCCCAGCCCGGGAAGCCCGATCAACAGCCCGTGCCCCCCGCATAACAGGGCCGAGAGCGCGAGGTCGACTACCCGCTCCTGGCCAATAAAACGGCGGGTGATCGAGCTACGTGCACTAATCAGTTTTTCCTCAAGCGCCTCTATGCCGCTGAGCAGCTCGGCATCATCGGACATGGCAAAACTCCTGTATTCGCTATAACGTTTTATAAGAGTGTATCGCGCGGGATGGAAATGGCAAAAGGTATGAGCAAAGAAACGATCACGAGCCCGTCAGCAGAAAGCCTTGCCGATGCAGCGCGCGCTGTTCAGGGCAAGGGTTTGCCGCCGGTTCATCAGTGGAATCCTGAGTTTTGTGGTGATCTCGACATCCGTATCGCGCGGGACGGCACGTGGTACTATCTGGGATCGCCTTTTACACGGCTTGAGCTGGTGAAGCTGTTTTCGACCATTCTGCGCCGCGATGGCGACGATTATTTCCTGGTGACCCCGGTGGAAAAGGTCAGAATCACGGTCGATGACGCGCCTTTTGTTGCCGTGGATTTTGAGGCCGAAGGCTCGGGATGTGAACAGGATTTGATATTTGAAACCAATGTGGGCGACCGGATGGTTGCAGGCCCGGACAACCCGATCCGGGTAGAACGTGCGCCAGCGACCGGAGAGCCGTCGCCTTATGTGCGGGTGCGGAGCAATCTCGAGGCATTGATCGACCGCAAAAGTTTTTACCGGCTGGTCGAGGTTGGAGCGCACGAAGATGGTTGGTTTGGGGTATGGTCCGGGGGGGCATTCTTTCACGTGATCCCGTCGGCGGAAATGATGGAGGATTAGGCAATGTCAGAGCCACTGGCAGTTATAGTGGGTGTTGGTGATGGGGTCTCTGCCTCTATCGCGCGGTGTCTTGCCGCTGAAGGCTATGACCTGATGCTTGCAGCGCGCAATGTCGAGAAGCTGGCGCCGTTGGTGGCCGAAACCGATGCAGTCGCTGTGGCGTTGAACGCTGTGGATGCCGAAGCGGTGGCAACGCTGTTCGATGGGGTAGGCCCGGTGCCACGCGTGGTAGTCTACAACCCGTCTGCGCGGGTTATGGGGCCGGTGGCCGATCTTGATCCACTGGCGGTAAAAAAGGCGATGGACATCACCGCCTACGGGGCGTTTCTGACCGGTCAGGCGGCGGCAAAACGGATGCTGGCAGCGGACCCTGATGAAAACGGCGTGCGGGGTACAATCCTGTTCACCGGAGCATCGGCAGGTGTCAAAGGCTTTCCAAAATCTGCACCCTTTGCGATGGGGAAGTTTGCCCAACGCGGGCTGGCACAAAGCATGGCGCGGGAATTGCATCCAAAGGGAATTCATGTCGCGTGGGTCAATATCGACGGGGGTATTCACAGCGAGAGACGGCCGATGCCGAAGGATGCTCCGGACAGCCTGTTAGATCCGGACGCGATTGCCCGGGCCTATCTGGATCTGATCCGTCAGGATCGGTCGGCTTGGTCTGATGAACTGACCCTGCGGCCGTGGGTAGAACGGTTTTAAGGCGGATTTTCGATAGCTTGAAATGGAACGGTGATTGGGTGGTAACCAAAATCGTGTGCTTTAGAGCTGGGCCACGCGCAAGCTTTGCCCAAATGACTGAAAACACGATGCTCTTTAGACCTGGACGCTACGCGTTCTCTTGCGCCAACTTCTGACTTTCGAAAGGGTCCGCACTCTTTGGCCAGTAGTTGAAACACTTGGAAAAAGGCAGGTTGTCAAACCGTGGCGATGTTCCGCCGGGCGTCGCGACCTGAAGAATTTGCGACGCGATGGTCTCAAACGGGCCATAGAAATGGAACAGCGATTTCACGGTCACGATTGATTTCTTGCTCAACTCGATCCCCATCTGTTCGAACGCTTCGGGGTGATAGACCTGCGTGCGCAAATCGTTCACCAGGATATCAATCTCACCCTCTGCCCTCAGCCAAACCAAAGTACCCAGGGGCTCCAGCCCCTTGCCAAGATGCTGGCCAAGGCCGGATTCGATGCACATCACGCGCAGTTTCATATCCACCGGGTCGCCCGAGTCGACACCGGTTTTCCCGCCAATCCGAAGTTGTAACGTAGCGCCTGCGCCAGCATCCTGACACAGGTTCACAACCATCGGATCCCAATAGATGCCTGTAGCGAAATTGGTGAATCCACGCTCCAGCATCGCGCGCAACAGATATGTTGAATCGCCCGGAGCGCCGCCGCCGGAGTTATCGCCCATATCCGCCAGTACGACCAGGCCGTCAGCCGCGTGCGAGGCCTGTTCCAAGGCCGCATCCATTGGCATTAGATTGCTGATCACGTCGTTCCGCAGTTCAAAAAATTCCTGTCCGAGCTGCCTGGCGGTTCTGTCCGCAAGAGCGGCGTCACTATCCGTGACAACCAGTGTCCGCGCCCCAACATCCCCGACATCGCCCCAAGGAAATCCATGTGCCAGGGAAACTGACAGAATTCCCGGTTTCTGCTCCAACGAAGACATGTGATCCACGAACTGTCGCATCGCCCCGGCTTTTGTCAGGTACAGATTGACCATTCGACAATCATACATCCGCATCACCGGAGAGATTTCACCGGAATGGGTGCGTCTGGCCAGATTAAACACCTCTTCCGCACGTTCCGTCGCGTCGTCATGCGGGTATTCCTTGAAACAAATGACCACATCGCTGGTATCCAAAATCTGCTGCGTCAGATGACAATGCGGATCCAGTGAAACGCCAATCGTCGCATCGGGACAGATCGAGCGAACGCGCGCCAGTAAATCACCTTCGCAATCATCAACACCTTCGGCCACCATCGCCCCGTGCAGCTGTAAAAGGATTACATCCGCCCCTGATGCAGCTTCAAGATCACGCAGGATCTCTTGCACCAGCTCCTCGTAACAGTCTGTCGTTGTTCTGCCCGCTGGTTCGGCAATGGCGGCAAGGCTTTCCACCACGTTCCACCCAAGCTCTTCGGCCCGTGCACGCCACAGATGCAGGGCTTCTGTCATCAGATTAGGCGGCTCTTGCGTCGCCGTGCCATGACGCAGGAAATAGGCCTCAAACCCCGACATCGCCGTGGGCATAGGCGAAAATGTATTGGTCTCGGTCGAAAGGGTTGCCATGAAAAGCTGCATGGTCACGTCTCGCTGTGGCCACTCCGGGGCCTGTTCAAATCATGCGTGGCTGCGCTGCGGATAACTTGCAGCGCAGCCACTTTGGCACGGACAGTGATTAGTGTCACTGCCCGGCAGGGAGAAGTCAGCCCGCTTTCCACCAACGCTGCATGAAGCTTGATCCGTCCAGATCAAGGTTTGATCCCATGACCTCTGGCGTGCCGACCGAGGGGCGTGTTGCGAACACATAAGAGGCAAACATCGGGATCGCGACTCCACCCTTGTTGGCCACGAGATCCTGCATTTCCCAATACATATCGCGACGCTTCGTTTCATCCAGCTCTGCACGTGCTTCGACAAGCAGCGCATCAAAGCGTTCGTTGGACCAGTAGGATTCGTTCCACGAAACACCGGATTTGAACGCCAGCGAGAACATCAGATCCTCAACCGGACGACCAGCCCAATAACTCGCGCTCCACCCTTTTTTCATCCAGACATCGGACCAGTATCCGTCATTTGGTTCACGTTTTACGGTCACGTTGATCCCACATTCGGTGGCAGAGTTCTGGATCAGAAGTGCGGCATCAATCGCGCCCGAGAACGCGGCGTCCGACGACGACAGCTCGACATCAAGAGAGCTAAGCCCGGCTTCCTTGAGGAAGAATTTTGCCTTGTCCGGGTCGAAGCTTTTCTGTTCCAGTTCGGTGTTAAAGTATTTCTGCCGCGAACCAATCGGATGGTCGTTGCCCACCGCACCGTAGCCAAAGAGGATCTTCTCGACCAGCTCTTCGCGATTGATACCCCATTTGAGCGCCTGACGCACGTTGTTGTCGTCAAACGGTGCCTGATTGGTCAGCATGGGAAAGCTGTAATGCTGTGTGCCTGCCACCGAATGCACCGTCAGGTTTGGATTGCCTGCAAGACGCCCGGCGGTTTTAACATCGACCTTGTCGATTAGGTCCGCATCTCCGGTCAGGGCGGCTGTGGTTCTGGCATTGGTGTCGATCAACGATACAAGATTCCATTCGTCCACATGCCCGACATCATCAGACCAGTGATTGCCATGACGGCTAAGCTTGGCCGATACGCCCGGGTCAAATGCATCAAGACGGTAAGTGCCGCAACCAACGCCGGATTGCCAATCCATTGTGCCATCCGCCGATGGCAGAATGGCGATGTGATAATCGCTTAGCGCTGCCGGGAAATCTGCGTTACCCGATGACAGTTCAAATACAACCGTATCCGATCCATCCACGCGAATATCCGTGACACCGGCAACCAGCGGTGCCGCGGCAGAGGCATTACCCTCACCACGGTGGTGATTGATCGAAGCCACGACATCCTCAGCCGTCATTGTTTTGCCGTTGTGGAACTCAACACCCTTGCGCAGTTTGAAGGTCCAGACTGTCGCGTCGGCAGATGCCTCCCAGCTTTCAGTCAGAGATGGTACGATATTGCTGTTGGCATCAATCTCGGTCAGGTATCCGTGCATGCCCAAACCCATGGGGATCAGGAAACCGGCCGCAAACAGGCCCGGATCCAGTGTATCGGTCGTGGCACCGTGGCCCAGACCGGCGGTCAGTGTGCCGCCCTTCTGTGGTGCCGCGGCCTGCGCCCGGTTGGCCAGCATACCGGCCATGCCCAAGGCCATACCCGTTGCCATTGCGCCGCGCATAAAGCTGCGGCGATCAATTTGGCGCGATATCAGTTTCAGTTCAAGCTGCTGAACGTAATCTTGTTTGTTCATTGAGTGTCCTCCCACACGCATCTGTCTTTAGAATCTGCCAGTAAGACTGTGCGATCTTGCAATAAGAACAATTGCGCGTTCTTAAGCCTGCCTAAGCGAGTTTATGCTATATTGGCATTATCAGGATGAAAGCTTTGGTTTATGACCACAGAATTATCGCAGAACCTCAAATTTCTATGCGCCGAGAAACCTTCGGTCGCGGCCATCTGTCGGGACATTGGAATCAATCACCAACAGTTCAGCAAATATCTTACGGGCCGGTCTAAACCCTCTGCCCATAATCTGCGACGTATCGCGCAATATTTTGGGCTTGAAGATGAGGATCTGAACGCACCCCATGCGCAACTGGTTCGCACCTATCGAACCAACCGAGCCACTTTAGAAACGCGGCGCGCGGACCCACTGTCCGGAGTGTTTCCTGGTGACCTTACAAAGCTGCGCCCATTTCTGGGGGCGTATCAGGTGTTTTTCCACGCCCCGGTTGCTACTGACAGTATCGTGGTGAACACCGTCTTTCTCGATGAACGCAACGGGGTTGTTTACAGCCGTCTGATCGAGGCGCTCAAAGGTGGATCTGTTACGGGTCGCCGCTGGACGCGCTGCGATGGCAAAGCGGCGTTTCAGGATGGCCGCGTGTTTGTCGTGGATACAGAAAGGCGCGACGAAAGCGCACTCAGCATGTATGTGCTTTCGCCCCCACCCAGACAAAAGAGGCAATACCTGTTTGGCACCATGTGTTTTCTGGCCTCGTTGCCGCGCAGAACACCTTATGCATCCAAAGTGGTTTGGAAAAAATTCGACAACTTCAGATCGGTGCGAGAGCTTTTCGAAACCTGCGGGGTCTATCCCGAAAAGAGCGTGAAGCTTGATCCGGTGGTTCGAAACTATTTGTCATCCGGAGATTTTGAGTATTAGGGGTGACGTTGTAACTCTTCAAATTTGCACGCGCCCCTCTGCCAATCGCACAAAAACGCCCCGGATTTGCTCCGGGGCTTTCACAAACAGATCGATGCCTGTTTACTTGATCGCCAGCTGGGGCGAGATCACGTCAAGGCCAAGTGCTTCGCCCACGGCGTAGTAGGTCACCTTGCCCGCATGCACGTTCAAGCCATTAAGCAGATGCGCATCATCGGCACAGGCTTGTTTCCAACCCTTGTTGGCCAGCGACAACATGAACGGCATGGTGGCGTTGCCCAAGGCGATGGTCGACGTGCGCGCAACAGCACCGGGCATGTTGGCCACACAATAATGCATGACACCGTCGACTTCATAAATCGGGTCGGCATGGGTGGTGGCTTTGGAGGTTTCGAAGCAACCGCCCTGATCGATGGCAACATCCACGAGCACGGCACCCGGTTTCATTTCGCCAAGCTGCGCGCGCGAGACCAGTTTGGGCGCAGCAGCACCCGGAATCAGAACCGCACCGATCACCATGTCGGCCTGTTGCACCAACTCGGCGGTCGCGCCGGCGGTGGAATACTGGTTCTTGAACTGGCGGCCGAATACATCGTCGAGATATTTGAGGCGCGGCAGAGAGCGGTCGAGGATGGTGACATCCGCGCCCATGCCCGAGGCGATTTTTGCCGCATGCGTTCCCACAACACCGCCGCCGATGACTACAACTTTGGCCGGGGCCACACCGGGTACACCACCCATCAGAACGCCGCGACCGCCATTGGCCTTTTGCAGGGTCCAGGCACCAACCTGTGGCGCCAGACGCCCGGCAACTTCGGACATCGGCGCCAGAAGCGGCAGACCACCACGGTCGTCAGTTACGGTTTCATAGGCAATCGCGGTGCAACCGGATTCCAACAGGTCATGGGTCTGGTCAGGATCGGGTGCCAGATGCAGATAAGTGAACAGCAGCTGACCTTCGCGCAGCATCTTACGCTCGACCGCCTGTGGTTCTTTGACCTTTACGATCATGTCGGCGGTGGCAAAGATTTCTTCGGCGGTGTCGATGATTGCGGCACCGGCGGCAACATAGTCGTCATCGGTAAATCCCGCGCCTGCACCTGCGCCAGCCTGAATGATAACATCGTGGCCACGCGCCACTGCTTCCTGTGCGGCATTCGGGGTCATACCAACCCGGAATTCCTGTGGTTTGATTTCGGTCGGGCATCCGATCTTCATGACATACTCCTGAGTCTGAATTTGCGCCAGAATGTCGCAGATAAATTGAAATCGGCTTGATAATTCCCTCGTAATTTGGTGTAGGTTGTGAATAATATTCGAAGTAATTTAAAACACTTCGAAGAGTCTTGCTGAGATGGCTTTAGACACGACAGACCGCCGCCTTTTGACAGTGCTGCAGCGACGCGGCAGAATATCGAACGCCGATCTGGCAGAGGCGGTAAATCTCTCGGCCAGCGCGTGCCACAGGCGGGTGCAACGACTTGAAATGGACGGCTATATTCGCGGCTATGTCGCGCTGCTTGATGCGCGAAAGCTGAACGTGTCGGCCACGATATTTGTCGAGATCACATTGTCCACTCAGGCAGACGAAGTGCTGGAGGCGTTTGAGAAAGCTGTGAAGCGTATCCCCGACGTTCTTGAATGCCATCTGACCGCGGGAGCGGCGGATTACATTCTGAAAGTTGTTGCCGAAAGCACCGATGATTTCGCCCGTATCCACCGGCAATACCTGACCCGCCTGCCGGGGGTGGCCAAGATGCAGTCAAGCTTTACCCTGCGGACCGTATCAAACACCACGGCGTTGCCTGTCTGAGCGCATCTTGCCATCACACACCCCTTGGATCACTCTGACCCAATGGAATGGGATTACATCATCGTAGGCGCGGGTAGTGCGGGCTGTGTTCTGGCAAACCGTCTAAGCCGCGCGGGCCATAAGGTGCTACTGTTCGAGGCAGGCGGGCGCGACAATTATCACTGGGTGCATATTCCTGTTGGCTATCTTTACTGCATCGGTAATCCGCGGACAGATTGGTGTTTTCACACTGTCAAAGAACCGGGGCTAAATGGCCGGTCGCTGCTTTATCCCAGGGGAAAATTGTTGGGCGGGTGCAGTTCGATCAACGGGATGATCTATATGCGCGGTCAGGCAGCAGACTATGACCGCTGGCGGCAGATGGGAAATACCGGCTGGGGCTGGGATGATGTTCTGCCCTATTTCAAACGGTCCGAGGATTACGTCGATGGCCCGTCTGAACATCACAGCACCGGCGGCGAATGGCGGGTGGAGAACATGCGCCTGCATTGGGATCTGCTGGATCACTGGTGCGATGCGGCCATGGCTGCGGGACTGCCGCTGACAGACGACTTCAACACCGGTAACAACGAAGGCGTTGGATATTTCAAAGTCAACCAACGTGGCGGCTGGCGATTGAACACAGCGCGGGCGTTTCTGAAGGCAGCAACCGGCCCGAATTTGCGGGTGGAAACCAGGGCACATATCACCCGGGTGATGGTCGAGGCAGGCCGCGCCGTTGGAATTGAGTATTTGCAGAACAATGAAACCCGGGTTGCGCGGACGTCGGGCGAGGTGATCTTGTCCGCCGGGGCGATTGGCTCTCCGCAGATCCTGATGTTGTCGGGCATTGGGCCAGCGGCGGATTTGCGCAGTCACGGGATCGACGTGCTGCGGGATGTGTCCGCGATTGGGCAGAACCTGCAGGATCATCTGCAACTGCGTTGCATCTGGCGACTGAGCGGGGCGAAGACGCTGAATACAATGGTGAATTCAGTGTTTGGAAAGTTGAAGTTCGGGCTTGATTATGCGCTTCGGCGGCGCGGGCCGATGGCGATGGCACCCAGCCAGTTGGGGGCATTCACCCGGTCGCGGCCTGATCTGGCAACGCCGGATCTGCAATATCATGTGCAGCCACTGTCGCTTGATGCGTTTGGGCAGCCGCTGCATGACTTTCCCGGTCTGACCGCCAGCGTCTGCAACCTGCGACCGGAAAGCCGGGGTTCGGTGACTTTGGCCTCGGCCCAGCCCGGTGACGCGCCGGTGATTGCGCCAAACTATCTTTCGACAGAGGGTGACAGGCTGACAGCGGCACGGGCCATTCGGTTGACCCGGGCGATCATGGAACAAGCGCCGATGCAGCGGTACAGCCCCGAAGAGTTGAAACCCGGCTTAACGGCGCAGTCCGACGCAGATCTGGCTCATGCAGCGGGCGACATTGGCACAACGATTTTTCACCCTACCTGTACCGTTCATATGGGGCCAGATGACGCTGCACCACTTGATCCGCAGCTGCGGTTACGCGGGATAGAGGCATTGCGGGTGGTCGATGCCAGCGTGATGCCAACAATCACCAGCGGCAACACCAATTCACCCACGATTATGATTGCGGAGAAAGCCGCCGACATGATCCTGCAGGATGCGCCACGACCCCCTGTTGCCTTTCAATCGATGCCGCGAGCTCTGGGCGAATAGCTACAATCATCAGCTCCTGAGTGCATCAGGAACTGTGCACGTTGTAAAAACAATCGCGAATAGGCTGCCAACCCTCGTCCTCCAAATAGGCCTCCGTTTCTTCTTCACTGGCGTCACCGTTGAGAAATTTCTCCTCCAGCTTTTCGCGAGCTTCGGCGTAATCCTTCCGGCACTTTCGAACTTTGTCAAAGCCCGCCTCATTCACTGTCTTTGACAAGGCCAGACAATGATTCCAGGCGTCTTGGCGGTCATTCATATTGCCATGATAAAGCGCGTGTTCCTTAGCGAAATCGTTACATTGCTGCAAAAACCAGTAGGAAAATGTGGAGTCCAATTGACTCTGATATCCTTGGCAGGTGCGTGGAAAACCGGCACTGTGGTGTACCGCCTGGCTTCGCGCTTGGTCGAATTCAAGACTACTCCCTTGTAATTCATTTAACCTGTCCTCCGCCGGGCAGCTTTGGGCCGATGCCGACCCAACGCCCAAGAAAATTGCCGCGCTGCACAAGTAAATCATTCTTATCAACATCGAATATCTCTCCAAATTACCTGTGTTACCCAATATCGCAGGCGTCCAACAGGTTAAGAGCAACAGCATTGTTTCAACAAGGTAATTTGAAAAGGCCGGGTATATGGCTGATATCAAACACGTTTAAACTCGCTCGGCTCGTGGGTGAGCAGTGCCTGATTCGTCCGCTCCCGAGGCGGGCAAATATCATTGACGAAAAAGGCCCCGGCGTTTCCACCGGGGCCACAATTCCAGAAAAATTCAGACGTATCAGTCTGCTTTTTCTTCTTTCTTGGCTTCTTCGCCGGTGTCCTGATCGACCACTTTCATCGACAGGCGCACCTTGCCGCGGTCGTCAAAGCCCAAGAGTTTGACCCAAACTTCCTGACCTTCCTTCAGAACATCCGAAGGGTGGTTCAGGCGGCGGTTTTCGATCTGGCTGACATGGACCAGCCCGTCGCGCTTGCCAAAGAAGTTCACAAAGGCGCCAAAATCTACGATTTTGACAACGGTTCCTTTGTAGATGTGGCCCTCTTCCGGCTCTGCCACGATGGCGTGGATCATGTCATAAGCTGTCTTGATCGATTCACCGTTGGGCGATGCGATCTTGATCACACCTTCGTCGTTGATGTCGACCTTGGCACCCGAAACCTCGACGATCTCGCGAATTACCTTACCGCCTGAACCGATCACTTCACGGATCTTGTCGGTTGGGATGTTCATGGTCTCGATCCGCGGCGCGTGGACAGAGAAATCCCCGGCTTCGGTCAGGGCATTGGCCATTTCGCCCAGGATGTGCAGACGGCCCTCTTTGGCCTGAGCCAAAGCTTTCTCCATGATTTCAGGCGTGATGCCCGCAACCTTGATATCCATCTGCAGGCTGGTGATGCCCTCTGCGGTCCCGGCCACTTTGAAATCCATGTCGCCAAGGTGGTCTTCGTCACCCAGAATATCCGACAGGATTGCATAGCTTCCGTCATCTTCCAGGATCAAACCCATGGCCACACCGGCAACCGCTGATTTGAGCGGCACGCCCGCGTCCATCATCGACAATGAGCCGCCACAGACGGACGCCATCGAAGATGACCCGTTGGATTCAGTGATCTCTGATACAACGCGAACGGTGTAAGGGAAATCAGTTGCAGCAGGCAGAACCGCCTGCAACGCACGCCACGCCAGTTTGCCGTGACCGATTTCGCGGCGCCCGGTAAATCCAAAGCGGCCCACTTCACCAACCGAATAGGGTGGGAAGTTATAGTGCAGCAGGAAGTTGGATTTGTAGGTGCCGTTCAGCGCGTCGATCATCTGTTCGTCGTCGCCGGTGCCCAGAGTGGTCACAACCAACCCTTGGGTTTCGCCACGGGTGAACAGGGCCGACCCGTGTGTCCGGGGCAGAATACCGGTTTCCGAAACAATCGGGCGGATGGTCGATAGATCACGGCCATCAATCCGCTTGCCGGTTTTAACAACGTCGCCGCGCAGAACCGAGCTTTCCAGCTTCTTGAACGCTGAGCCGAGGTTTTCATCTTCCAGCTGCTCTTCGCTCAGGGTCTCACTGATAGCAGCGCGCGCTTCGGCGATGGCCGTTGTCCGCTCTTGCTTGTCAGTGATCGCGAAAGCGGCGCGAACCTTGTCTTCGCCGGCTGCTTTGACTGCTTCATACAGATCGCTGTAATCGACAGGTGCAAAATCAAACGGTTCATTGGCGCAATCTTCGGCCAGATCAATGATCAGGTCGATCACTGGCTGGATTTGATCATGGGCAAATTTCACCGCACCCAGCATCTCTGCCTCGGTCAGCTCATAAGCTTCGGATTCGACCATCATCACTGCGTCTTTGGTTCCGGCAACAACCAGGTCCAGACGCTGCTCGGGGTTTTCCCGCAGCTTGTGCATATCGTCGATTTCAGGGTTCAGGATGTATTCGCCATCGCTGAATCCAACACGGCAGGCGCCGATTGGGCCCATGAACGGTGCACCCGAAATGGTCAGGGCCGCCGAGGCCGCGATCATCGCAACCATATCCGGGTCATTCACCAGATCATGGCTCAGCACAGTACAGATCACCAGAACTTCGTTTTTGAAACCGGGCACAAACAGCGGGCGAATTGGGCGGTCGATCAGACGGCTTGTCAGCGTCTCTTTTTCGGTCGGACGCGCCTCGCGTTTAAAGAACCCACCGGGGATTTTACCGGCGGCATAGTATTTTTCGTTGTAATGCACAGTCAGAGGGAAAAAGTCCTGACCCGGCTTTTGTGATTTGGCGAATGTGACGTTGGCCATCACAGATGTTTCGCCCAATGTGGCGATGACAGAGCCATCGGCCTGGCGGGCAACCTTGCCCGTTTCCAGTGTCAGCGTCTCTTCGCCCCACTGGATCGATTTTTTCGTTTCGTTAAACATGTATCGTTTCCTGTAAGGGAGCACTCCCGACCCCTGTCGGGTCTCCCATTTCAATGGCGGCCCCATTGCCGCCGACTCCAATCCTTCTCATGTGCCCGGAGTCAAAGGCATCACGTCTCAGATGCGCGGGCCATACATGAGTTTCAGAGGTTTGGAAAGCTTTGATAATGACGAGAGGATCGAAACAGGTTTAACGCCCGAAAGTCATGTGGTTATGACCACCGCTTTCACGTCGATCAGGGTGCTACGCGGTCCGAGACACGACGCACAAGCGTTTCTTTGAGCTCTTCCGGGTCGACCAACTTGCGATCAAGATTCATATTCCGCAAACTATTCAGACACGGAACACATTCTTGAAATACGGTTCCGGACGGGTAAGCTGTCTACATATTGGGGGGCGGAAACATGTCTGAACCAGTTCGGTCTGTAACAATTGTTGGCGGTGGAACGGCAGGATGGTTGTCCGCGTTGATGCTCAATTCCAGCCTTGCCCGAGACGATCCGGATCACGCCCTGCAGGTCACACTTATTGAATCGCCCGACATTCCAACGGTTGGGGTTGGCGAAGCGACAGTCCCCAACATGCCCCGAACATTGATTGATTGCGGTATCTCTGAGTTTCAGTTCTTTCGGACCTGTAATTGTTCCTTCAAGCTGGGCGTATTGTTCGACAATTGGAATGTCGACGCGGATGGCAACCCAATCTGCTATCTCAATTCCTTTGGTGAACCCCCCGGCATCGACGGGCTGGATATGGCCGCTTATTTGCAGCGCTTCGGCGCCGGCGATCTTGATTACTCCGAACTCAGCACGCCGCATCTCGATCTTATACGTGAAAAGCGCGGGCCCAGACAGCTGAGCGCACAGGAATTTTCACACGATGCAAATTTTGCGTATCATCTGGATGCAGGTAAATTTGCCGGGATGTTGCGTGAAATTTGCATATCTCGCGGTGTCACGCACATCCTGGACAACCTCAAGGATGTCGAGCTGGATGAAAAAGGCTATGTCGCAGCATTGCACCTGCAAGAACGCGGGCGGCACGAAGTTGAGCTCGTCCTCGATTGCACCGGGTTTCGCGGTCTCATCATAAACGAGGCACTCGGCGGCGAATTTCTGAGTTATTCGAACTGCCTTGCCAATGATCGGGCGATGGCAGTGCAAATCCCGCATCAATCCAACCAGCTTGAGCCGGCCACCAGATCAACCGCCCTCGGCGCGGGATGGAGCTGGCGCGTGCCGCTGTTCAATCGCATTGGCACCGGTTACGTCTTTTCCAGCGCGCATCGCACGGACGAGCAGGCGCGAGATGAGTTCATGTCGTTTCTTGGCTCGGCGGCGGAAGGTTTGGAACCAAGGGTTATTCCAATGCGCGTCGGACGCAACCGCGAGGCTTGGGTCAAGAATTGCATATCGGTGGGGCTGTCCGGCGGGTTTATCGAACCTTTGGAATCCACCGCGATCCACATGATTGACATGTCCATTCGCCACCTGATGCGGCTCTTTCCCGACAAGACGATTCAAGAACCATTGCGCAAGCGATACAACAAAAGGCTTGAGAGGCTTTACGACGAAGTGAGGGATTTCATCTGCCTGCACTATGCCCTCGGCAACCGGACAGATTCACAATACTGGACCGACGCGCGGGAAGAGCTGGAAGTGCCTGACAGTCTTGCAGAGAATATCGAACTGTGGCGTCACACCCTTCCCAGTTATCACGACATGCCCACCGCGACGCTTTTCTCTCATCAGACGTACAAGGCTGTTTTGATGGGCAAGCGGGTATACGAGATGGGTTACGCCAAAAACGACCTCGCCGCAGCCTTTGCTCTGGATGAGGAAAAGTGGTGGGACTACGTCATGAGCCATAGGGCACGCTGCGAAGACTTTGCAGCCGCCTCCCCCGATCATCGCCAGCTTTTGCGGGATATCCGGGGCGAAATGACCTCTCGCGAACGCCGTGCACTCAGACGCGGTGAAACACTCACACCTGACCCCGAAAGCATGCCAGATCTAGAAACGTCGGACAACAGTCTGCTTTGAGAATTCGAGCCCGTAGCGAGCGGTTGATATTAGTACTACGTTGTCAACCTGACACATCAGGTTCATGGGAGGCGGTCAAACAACACTGGGTTGCCGGAAACCGATTTGTGAATCTCTCAGGCTTGTTAAGACAAATCTTCCCGTGCGCCTTGCGTCGACGATCGAGAGTTCATCGTAAAATTTTTCAATTGTTGGGGCTATGCAAACAATTAATTCGCCCATTCTAATACCGATTTACAAAGGTCATAACATCTCCAGAGAATGTCTACTCGAACAAATCAACCCACGAAAAAAGGACTGTCATCATGAAACGGCTAGCGCCTCCTGTAGGTAAGCCCACCTATAAAACCGGTGATGGGCTTGAGTTTTGGATGGACTACCAAAAACATGGACCGCCGTTTGCCGCACCCACAATCCGCACAACCAACCCTGAGATCAAAGTCGTATTTGTTCCGACTGCCATGCATGCAGACGATGCATATCTAATGCAACATTATGAAACCTCGATTGTGTTCTCGCGGCCCGGTGGCATGTCAATAATGCACAGTAACAAGATCGACAGGATAAAAGAAGAAAACCCCGGTGTTGATCTGATTTTCGACGGGATCGGCGAGCAGGTGGAATGGGTCGAGTACATCCCAGGATCACCAGACAGCCTGATTCACAAAGTACCATCAGCAAAGTCATTTAAGAATCTGCAAGAGCAAGAGTTTATGACTACTCTGTTTTGTGAACTGATGGCTTGGTCGGCTTACGGTGAGCTCGCGATGAGCAATGGTGGATTAAGAAACGGTAAGATCAAGTTAGAGCGAGCGATTGCCGGATTCGCCCGAAACTTATTAGAGCGCATGTCGGCAGGAGTACTTCTGAAACCTACCCAAAATTAGGCTTGCGTTGTTTGCTAAAAGAACCGCTAACACAAAAACATAAAACACATTTATGCTTATCCAGAAAATAGTTTCAAATTTAAGCCATGCTGAACTTTTCCCGCAACTCCATCAAACTGACCATCATCGGCGATACCCATCTGCGCCACGAGGAGTTGGGAACATTAAGCGGTGATGTCCTGATCCATGTGGGCGACATGTTCAGCTTGTTTGAACGCAACGACGATGATTTTGAGCGCATGGACGCATGGTATGCCCGACAGAAATTCGACCGCATCCTCTGCATCGGCGGCAACCACGACTTCCCGATCCAAAATCGCCGGAACCGTGAAGGTCCGATGTTCCGGAATGCAACCTACCTCGAGGATGAAGCGTTTGAGTATAAGGATCTTCGATTTTACGGAACACCCTGGGTGCCTTTCCTGAACAGCCATGCGTTCTATGCAGGAGAGCGTGTGTTGCGGGAAAAATGGTCACAGATCCCATCAGACACGGATGTTCTGATCACCCACACACCCCCATTCGGTATTCTCGACCGGTCCAGCCGCGGGCAGGATCTGGGCTGTGTGCATTTGGCAGAGCGTATTGCAGAGATTGCGCCGAAAATTCACTGCTTCGGCCATGTCCACGCCAATGGCGGCACGCGCAAATTTGGCAAGACCACATGTATCAATGCGTCCTGCCTGTACAAAGAAGGCGGCCCAATCCGCCGCCCGGTTCAGATCAGGATCCGGCCGGGCGCCTAGGATGAATTTCAATGATCACCAATGGGCTTTTGTTGGCATCCGTGCAAATCCCCTGCGTGAAACAACAGGTGAAGCCTGTCGCAAACGCTCTAACGCCCGCGCGTCAGCTCCAGAAACACATCTTCCAGATGCGCCTGTTCGGTCCGCACATCTGCAATCCGGATGCCGGCCGCGCGCACGGCCTCCAAAACCGCCTCCGCCGGAATGCGTGACGATGGATAGGAGATCGCAATGGTTCCATCGTCGCGCATCAAAACGTCCAGCCCCTCGCCTTTTGGGATGGCCCCATTGCAGACTTCGGGCGTAATCACCAATGTCTTAGCATCCAACCGGCCCAGCAGCTGACTGGTACTGTCCCGGGCCACCAGATCACCCTGGTTGATGATTGCAATCTCGTCACACATCTCCTCGGCTTCTTCCAGGTAATGCGTGGTCAGCACAATCGTCATCCCCTCGGCATTCAGTTTGCGAATGTTTGCCCAAAGCATCTGGCGCAGTTCAATATCCACCCCAGCCGTAGGCTCATCCAGAACCAGAATGCGGGGATGGTGCACCAGTGCCTTGGCCAGCAACAGCCTGCGCCGCATGCCCCCGCTCAGGGTCCGGGCATAGGCTTCGGCTTTGTCTTCCAGTCCGACCAACGCCAATATCTCATCACTTCGCCGCTGCGCCTTTGGCACTCCGTATAGGCCCGCCTGAACCTCCAGCGCCGCACGCGGGGCAAAAAACGGATCAAGGTTCAGCTCTTGCGGCATCACCCCGATCGAGGCCCGGCTTTGCCGCGGGTTCACATCCTGATCAAACCCCCAGATCGTCACCTTGCCCGCGGATTTTATCACCAGACCGGCCAGAATATTGATTAATGTCGATTTGCCCGCGCCATTGGGGCCAAGCAGGCCAAAAACCGATCCGGTGGGAATGTCCAGATCGATGCTTTTCAGGGCCTGTTTTTCCGGCTCACCCCTGCTGCTGGCATAGGTCTTGGTCAGCCCCCTGATTTCGATGGCGTTCCCACCCATTGCCGCTCTTGCCCCTGCCTTCCAGATCGCTCATATTCGCCCTAGAGGAATTGATGGCAAAAGGAAACGCCCAGATGGTGACCCAGGCCCCGGAAACCCGGATTGTCGACACATACCGCATCTCCTGTGACGGCGGAGAAGGCGCGCTTGGACATCCCCGCGTCTGGCTTCAGATTCCGCCACAGGTTGGTGTGGTCGAATGCCCCTATTGCGATGCCCGCCTCGTGCACAAGGATTTCGAGGGCAAGGTCTGAACCCCTGTAGCAAGCATGCGGTTGACCATGATATGTCCTGAACCTGCATCCGCATGGACTGAAACCGGAGGGCAGGAATGGCAAACCAGCCGCTGAAAGGCATCGCACGGCTGCGCGCAGCCTATTCCAATTCGATGGCCGGTCTACGCGACATCTGGCGCAGCGAAGAGGCCTTTAGACTCGAAGCCATCACTTTCATCTTCTGTATTCCGGCAGCCTTCTGGCTGGGCGAAACTATCTTTCACAGTGCTTTGCTGATCGTCTCGGTTCTTCTGGTGCTGATTGTTGAAGTGCTCAACAGCGCCATCGAGGCTGTGGTCGACAGAATCGGCCCGGAACGTCACGAATTGTCGCGCATTGCCAAGGACTTTGGCTCACTCGCGGTGCTACTGTCAGCCTTTTTGCCAGGCATCCTGTGGCTGGCAGCGCTGTGGATGAAGCTGACGGGCTGACAAGTCCGGACAGGAGCGCGACGAATGCCCTTATTGCGACGTCCGCCCCGTGCTCTTGGATTTCGAAGGCAAGGTTTAAACCTGCTACGCCTGATCAGGCGCGGTGTTGCAACAAGCGTCCTGATCGTCGCGCTTTACCTGCTGGCGGCTCTGGCCGGGGCTATGATTCCCGGTGAAACTGCAGCACCTGACACGATAGAGGACCACACCTCGGTCGAGGTGCTGCTGATCTCCGGCCCGATCCACTATGACTTCCTGCTGCCCCTGAACGGCGAAACCCGCTCTGCCTTCGCCCAGCTGGCCGCTTTTGATGTGCCGGTCGATCACCCAAATGCCAAATGGTTGGTTATCGGTTGGGGCGCACAGGATTTTTATACCTCCACCGGCAGCTACACCGATATCCGCCCCCGGGCAGTGTGGCGGGCGCTGACTGGTGATGCATCTGTCCTGCGCGTCGATGTGGTGGGGGGCTTGCGCCACGACCTGCCTGCGACCCGGTTCCCGCTAACCGGGTCAAAATATTCCCGCCTGCTCAGGGCCATTCAGGACAACTTTGCACGCGATCAATCGGGCGACCTGCAACCTTTCGCCGCTGCGTCTCTCTCAGGCACCGACCGTTTCTTCGCAGCCAAAGGCCGGTTCCACATCTTCAGAACCTGCAACACATGGATTTCACGCATGATCCGGGCCAGCGGCCAGCCATTCGGCGTATGGACCCCCACACCCTATGCCGTCACCTTGTCTCTGAAACGATTTGCACCCGATTGACCAAAGCAAACCTGATGCACAGCCCGGTTTCTTTCTTGCTACAAATACCCATGCACGACAGCACGGGAACACACCGCGTCATGTGAACTGAACAACATTGCAAATTCTCAGGGGTTTAGCGCCACGCGAAAGGTCTCGCTAACCCACCCATCTTCGTTGCATCGCGCGCGTATAAAAATCTCTCTGGTGCCATCTGGGATCACCAGATTATTTAATGCCCGTGTAAAAGGCTGTTCATTTACATGCGGGTGCATAAGTTCCCGATAACCCAGAACATTGCCATCGGAATCCAACACTTCCCACCCGTCGGCATAATGATCCCAGCCGAAATCCGGATGTTTGATGGTCACATGAACGCTCCAGAACATACCCAGCTTGTTAACGGACACATTGGTGATCTCCGGCTCTTCCGCCAAAACAGGGGCCGAGGAGAGGCACACGATAACACTCAGAGAAGTAATGAGATTCTTCATAAGCCTTACTATATCTCCTGAAACGTCGCTTGTGCAGTCACTTCTATGTGTGCCCTCTTCTGAAAGAAGCGATTTTCGCATTGGCTTGTGATTTCCACTAATTGGTTATATTTATTTACCAATATGAAAGGACGTATGATGGAGCTGCCATCTCCAAATCCCAGGATAATCGCCCAAAAGGCAGAACTTATTAAGCGACTCCAAGGTGTTGTCGCCTCGGGTGCGGTAATTTCCGACACGTTCGAAACCCGGGCCTATGAATGCGATGCCCTTACCGCTTATCGCTGTCCACCGCTGGCCGTTGTCCTGCCGGGCAGCACCGAAGAAGTCTCGGCGGTGTTGAAAATCTGCAGTGAAATGTCTGTTCCCGTCGTGCCCCGCGGCTCCGGAACCTCCTTGGCGGGCGGCGCCCTTCCAACCGAAGACAGCGTTGTCCTTGGCGTTGCACGTCTTAACCAAGTGCTTGAAACAGATTACGAAAACCGCTTTATCCGCGTACAGTCCGGACGCACAAACCTGTCCGTGACCGGCGCGGTCGAGGAGGAAGGGTTCTTCTACGCCCCAGATCCGTCCAGCCAGCTGGCCTGTGCCATTGCCGGAAACATCGCGATGAATTCCGGCGGGGCGCATTGCCTGAAATACGGTGTGACGACTAACAATCTGTTGGGTGTTACGATGGTATTGATGGACGGCACGGTGACACAAATCGGCGGTGCCCATCTCGATGCCGAAGGTCTTGATCTTCTTGGCTTGATTTGTGGATCAGAGGGTCAGTTGGGTGTCGTAACCGAAGCCACGCTTCGCATCCTGCCCAAACCCGAAGGCGCCCGACCGGTTCTTATCGGCTTTGACAGCAACGAAGTGGCAGGGGCATGTGTGTCCGACATTATCCGCGCGGGCGTGCTTCCGGTCGCCATCGAATTCATGGACCGCCCCTGTATCCGCGCGACCGAGGCGTTTGCAGGCGCAGGTTACCCCGATTGCGAAGCACTGCTGATTGTCGAAGTGGAAGGCTCAGAAGCGGAAATTAACGAACAGCTTGAAACCATAGTGGAAATTGCCCGACAACATCAACCTGTTGAACTCCGCCAAAGTGGCTCTGCCGAGGAAAGCGCCCGTATCTGGCTGGGGCGCAAATCTGCCTTTGGCGCGATGGGGCAGCTGAATGACTACATCTGCCTTGATGGAACAATCCCAGTCTCTCAGCTGCCTTATGTCCTGCGTCGAATCGGCGAAATGAGCCGGGAATTCGGACTGGATGTCGGCAACGTGTTTCATGCCGGTGACGGAAACATGCATCCACTCATCCTGTTTGACGCCAATAAACCCGGTGACCTTGAAACCTGCGAGGCTTTTGGCGCAGAAATCCTCAAACTCTGTGTCGAGGTGGGCGGCTGCCTGACCGGCGAACACGGCGTCGGCGTGGAAAAGCGCGATCTGATGACCCATCAATACGCGCCGGATGACCTGGAAATTCAAATGGCGGTCAAGGATGTGTTCGATCCGCAATGGCTGCTTAACCCTGCTAAGGTATTTCCTTTGGCTGTAAGCGAAACCCGGAGGATGCCGGCGGAATAGGGGGCTCTGCCCCTTCGGCCAAATGCCTCAACCCCAATGAGTTTTTCAGGGAAGATGAGAAAACTGGATCCTAAAACTGAAACAGAGCTTTCTGAACTGATTGCCAACGCATCAGAGCCCTTTCGAGTTCAAGGCGGCGGCACACGGATGCAGGACAATCCGGGATCAGGGACTGTACTCAGTACCCGCAATCTCACTGGTATTGAGCTCTATGAACCCGGCGCGCTGACGATGGTGGCAAAGGCCGGAACACCCCTTGCCGAGGTTGAAGCCGCCCTTGCCGCCGAAGGTCAGCGCCTTGCGTTTGAACCCATGGACCATCGCGGCCTGCTTGGCATTGCCGGAACACCCACCATTGGTTCGGTGTTTGCGGCAAATGTCTCAGGCCCGCGCCGCATACAGACTGGTGCAGCAAGGGATTTTCTGCTGGGTGTCCGGTTTGTAGATGGCCGTGGACGCATGATCTCAAACGGTGGGCGCGTGATGAAGAATGTTACCGGCTATGATCTGGTTAAGCTGATGTCTGGCAGCTTTGGCACGCTTGGCGTCATCACCGAAGTAGCGTTCAAGACCCTGCCGACACCGCAAACCACCGGGGTCTTGCTATTGGAAGGCCTTGATGACGCTGCAGCCATCCGTGCACATTGCGCCGCGATGGCCTCTCCTTTCGAGGTGACGGGCGCGGCCCAACTGCAGAAAGGGTTGGATGGTGCACCGGTTACGATGATCCGGATAGAGGGTACGGAAAACTCCGTCGCTTATCGCGCTGACGAATTGCGTAAGGTTTTGAAAAGTTTTGGCGACTGGACACTGGAAACTGATCCCGACCGCACCCGCAAAGGATGGAAATACATTCGCGACGTAGAACCCTTTCATAACCGTGAAGGTACGGTCTGGCGCATTTCGGTTAAACCAACCGATGCCCCGGGTGTTGTGGCCGCGCTATACGGCGTCGAAGCTGTTTATGACTGGAGCGGCGGCTTGATCTGGCTATTGGCGCCAAAGGGGCTTGCACCCGGTTCGGTCCGGGGCGGCATTGCCCAATGCGGCGGACATGCGACCCGGATCAGGGGGCACGGGGACGAGCCGATGTTTCAACCGCTTTCCCCTACCGTCGCCGCGTTACAGGAAGGACTGCGTAGCAAATTCGACCCGCGCGGGTTGTTCAACCCTGGCCTGATGGGGCAGGCAGCATGACACTGGCATTTGCATTTCTCGTCACCTTTATCGTCGGCCCTGCCCTGTTCAGGCTCTTGGTTCAACGCCCGGTCTCGCATCCCTATCGCATTGTTTTGTGGAGCTTATTCGTAACTTTTTCTGGTGCTGCAATCGTCTCTTGGCGAGTGTTGGCAACCCACCCGGACGAAAGTGCGTATATGGGACTGGCCACCCTTCTTGCACTGTGGCTTGCATGGATCGTCGTTCTCGCTCTGTGCCTGCTGGCCATCCGGCCAAGGGCAATTCCCTATGGTCTGGACAGAGCTGCATTCGCAATCGGAACGATGGCCACCACCCTGCCCTGGTTCGGGCTCTACACAGCAGAAATGGTGCTAGGCTGATGCGAACAGAATTCACCACAGAACAACTCCGTGACCCCGCAAATGCACGCAGCAATGAAATTTTGCGCGCCTGTGTTCATTGCGGTTTCTGCACTGCAACCTGCCCCACATATCAGGTGCTCGGCGATGAGCTCGACAGTCCAAGGGGCCGAATTTACCTGATCAAGGATATGCTGGAAAAGGGTCGTGATCCGGATGCAAAAACCGTCAAGCATATCGATCGGTGCCTGTCCTGTCTGGCCTGCATGACCACCTGCCCGTCAGGTGTGCACTATATGCATCTGGTCGATCACGCCCGCGACTACATCGAGGCGCGCTACAAACGACCCATGTTTGAACGGTTCCTGCGCTGGACATTGGCGCGAATACTACCGCACCCGACACGGTTCCGTCTCGCCCTGCTGGGCGCAAAAATGGGGCGTCCGTTTGCACTTCTCATGCCCGATGCCCGCCTTCGGGCAATGTTAGAGATGGCCCCCAAAACAATCCCTCCCGTCAGCCGAAATGACGACCCACAAAGCTTTGCGGCGAAGGGAGAGGCAAAGATGCGCGTCGCTCTGATGACAGGGTGCGCACAAAAAGCGCTTAACACAGACATAAACGATGCCACCATCCGCCTGCTGACCCGTTTGGGGTGCGAGGTCGTAGTGGCAAAGGGGGCCGGATGCTGCGGCGCACTGACCCATCACATGGGCAAAACGGATGAAAGCCATCGCACCGCTGCCCGGAATATCCGGGCCTGGACGGCCGAGATGGACAGCGCGGGCCTTGATGCCATTGTGATCAACACCTCCGGCTGCGGCACCACGGTCAAGGATTACGGATATATGTTCCGCAACAGCGCCCAAGCCACGGATGCGGCAAGAGTATCGGACATCGCGATGGACGTCTCAGAGCTTTTACAGAAACTCGGCCCGCCTGTGGGAACGGCCAAAGATCTGCGCGTGGCCTATCACGCGGCCTGTTCATTGCAACATGGACAACAAATCAAAACCGCACCAAAGGATTTGCTGAGACAAGCCGGTTTCGAGGTGGTTGAACCCGCAGACAGCCATCTGTGCTGTGGCAGCGCAGGCACCTACAACCTGATGCAGCCGGAGATTTCCAAACAGCTCAAGACACGCAAGGTTCGCACACTTGAAGCAAAAGAGCCGGATATCATTGCTGCCGGCAACATTGGCTGCATGATGCAAATTGGCTCCGGCACGAACATCCCGATTGTCCATACCGTCGAATTGCTGGACTGGGCCACCGGCGGCCCGGTCCCTCCGGCTCTGACGCGTGATCATACGGGCGCACCGGGCGTGCCCAACCTGCGCGGCATGCCCTAATTTCGCCCAGATGCGTTGGTACCTTTTGCGGGAAACAACCCGCGGAGGGGCCATGCTGCGCAATCTGTTAACCGTGATCTGCCTGACATTGGGCGTAGGCGCCGCCAGTGCCCAAACCGCATTGACCCGGCTTGACACCGGCGATGACAGCCGCGGTTGGGAAGCCGTTGGCAGACTTGATATCGACGGACGTGGATTTTGCACCGGCACCTTGATTGCGTACGACCTCGTGCTGACTGCTGCACATTGCCTGTATGACAAAAACACCGGCCTGCGCGTTGATCACAGCCGGATCGAGTTTCTGGCAGGCTGGCGCAATGGCAGCGCTTCGGCCTATCGTTCTGTGCGCCGCGCCGTGACCCATCCCGGATATATCTTTGAGGCCGAAGTTGCCGCCGAAAGGGTGCGTAATGACGTGGCCCTGCTGGAACTGCACCACCCGATCCGCAATGCCAGGATCGTTCCATTCAAAACCGATCAACGTCCGCTGAAAGGCGAAGAGATCGGCGTTGTCAGCTACGCCCGCCACCGCTCCGATGCGCCCTCGTTACAAGAGGTCTGCGATGTCATGGCGCGTCAGCAGGGCGTGCTCGTCATGTCCTGTGATGTTGATTACGGATCATCCGGTGCGCCAGTTTTTTCTTTCCAGACCGGAGAGCCGCGTGTCGTCTCTGTTGTCTCAGCAATGGCGGAAGTGCATGGGCAAAAAGTCTCGCTCGGCACGCAGCTGCAGGAACCAATTGCAGAACTGCGCGCCGCTCTTGCCGCAGGGCACGGCGTTTTTCAGCCAGCTGCACCAAAGCTGTCCTCCAGCAAAGAGCGCCGTGAAATCGGTGCCAAATTTGCCAAACCCAGCGGGTCTTGAAACCCGTCACGACACTTCCCAAATTAGATGTGTCCGGCGCCGCATAGCGGGCCGGTTGTAATCCCGCCTGTTCCTTTGGGAAGGCATCACATCAGGTATCGCTCAACGGAGGATAACCCATGCGTAACTTTGATCTCGCACCACTTTACCGTGCAACTGTAGGCTTTGATCAGATCGCGGACATGATGGACCGCGTTTTGTCTAACGATCTAACTCAACCGACCTACCCCCCATACAACATCGAAAAAACTGCCGATGATGCCTATCGCATCTCGGTCGCCGTCGCTGGCTTTGCTGAGGCCGATTTATCGGTCGACGTAAAAGAAGGCTCGCTCATCGTCTCTGCTCGTAAAGCCGAAGAAGAAGGTGAACGCACCTTCCTGCATCGCGGCATTGCCACCCGTGCCTTTGAACGCAAATTCCAACTGGCCGATCACGTCCGCGTATCCGGCGCGGCGCATGCAGATGGCATGCTGCACATTGATCTAGTCCGCGAAGTCCCGGAAGCTCTGAAACCCCGGCGCATCGCGATCACCAGTGGTGCGACGGTCAACAAAGATGTGGTTGACGCCAAAACTGTGAACTAAAACGAACCCGCCCCGGACTTGATCCGGGGCCTCGTCCAAAAAACACCCCGGAGCATTCCTGCTCCGGGGTTTTCCTTTTAAGCGGCGCTGACCAGTCACCACTGCAAATTCTGCGCCAGACGCATCAGGCGGATCGCTTCAACCCGATAGCCAAACGGGTCGTCACCTCGTGCACTGTTTGCCAGATCAATCAGCTCTACAAATCCCCATTCATGGATGTAGACGCTGTCATTCAGCAACAGGCCGAAACCGGCAATCGCGGTGGCAAAGCGCATGTCTTCGCTCACCTCACCACCCTCCACAATTGGTGTTTCGATCAGCTGGCTGACCTCCTGCCCAGGTTCCTTGTAGCGCAGCTTGAGAAACCCCAATTCATCGCTCTGCGATGTCGATGCCGCTTCAACCTCTCCATAACGCAGCGGATCGCTCAACCGGGCGGGTGATCCAACCGGCGTCACCTCGTAAATCGCGGTCACCGAATGGCCTGCTCCGATGTCTCCTGCATCCACTTTGTCATTGTTGAAATCCTCGCGCTCCAGCATACGCGTCTCATACCCGATCAGGCGGTATTCCGCGATTTGGGACGGGTTAAACTCGACCTGAATTTTGACGTCATTGGCAATCGGGAACAAAGCACCGGTGAATTGGTCCACAAGCACTTTTTGCGCCTCTGACAGCGTATCGATGAACGAGGCCTGCCCGTTGCCATTCTGCGCCAGCGCCTGCATCGTCGATTCATCAAGGTTCCCACGTCCAAACCCCATGACAGACAGATAGGTGCCGCTGTCGCGCTTGTCGGCGATAAAGGTTTCCAGCTCAGCAGGATCATAAATTCCAACGTTGAAATCCCCGTCAGTCGCCAGAATCACGCGGGTCACCTCGCCCTCTTCGGCCATCCCTTCGGCCACGGCATAGGCTTGCTGCAAACCGGCCTGCCCTGCGGTTGATCCGCCTGCATCCAGCTTATCCAGCGCCGCCATAATCGTGGCCCGTTCCGTCGCCGGTGTCGGCTCCAGCACCTGCCCGGCACTGCCGGCATAGGTCACAATCGACACCTGATCGCGCTCTGACAGCTCCGGCAACATCAATCCCAGAGACTGTTTTAACAGCGGCAGCTTGTCAGGCGCATCCATCGACCCCGATGTATCAATCAGGAACACCAGATTCAGCGATGGCCGGTCTTCGACAGCCGGTTTTTCACCCTGAATAGCGATATGCACCAGCTTGGTGCCTGGATTCCACGGCGTATCCGATACACTCACCGTCGGCCGGAATGGTGCCTCACCCAGCTGCGGGGCGGGGTAGTCATAGGGGAAATAGTTGATCATTTCTTCGACCCGAACTGTTCCGTATTCCGGCAGCCAACCCCGCATCAAAGAGGACCGAACTACAGAATACGAAGCAGTATCGACATCAATCGAAAAGGTCGAAACAGGTTCCTCTGACGTGATCTTTAAAGAGCTTTCTTCAGCCTCCGGGAACGATTCAGTATTCGATTCCGGTACAAAACCCGGCTCTGTCACGATCCGTGACAACGCCTGAACTTCGCCGTCCGCATATCCCAACAGGCCGGTCTCAGGTGCTGCCATATCTGCCGAGGGAGCCGCAAACACTTGCGGTTCGGCCTCAAGCACCAGGGCTTCCTCTTGGCCCTGCGCCAACTCGGTCGCCGCAGCAAGCTCTTTGCGTGCGTCTTCACGTGCCCGTTCTTCGACTATCACCACGTCATCAAATTCAACTTGTGTTTCAACCGGGATGAAAGTCACAGGCCCCTTCTGCCAATTCGGCACAACCGCCACCAACCCCAAAGCCACCAATGCGGTCGAGGCCGTCAGCGCCCCGCGTCTGCTCATCATCGAAAACATCTTTGCCACTCCTCTGAATAGGCCCTTTTCCGGGCGATCAGAGGTTTGACGCACGCCATCGCGGCTTTCTTGGAGATCGGCGAAATTTTTTCGGGCCAGCGCCAGATGTTCGGCTTTCTTGCCAGCATCCGGCGCAGGCGTGGCAGCATTCATCGCTGCTTTGAGGTCGTCGAGATCATCACTCATATCTGATCCTCTCTCGCGCGCAGATCGCGCAAATGTTTCTTGGCCTCAGATATCCGCCAGCTCACCGTGCCGGGGGAAATGCCCAGAATGTCGGCGGCCTCGGCATGGGTCACCTCATCCAGCACCAGCGCCAGCGTATCGCGCAGCTCTTCGGGCAGGGCCCGCATCGCTTCGGTCAACCAATCCACAGCCTGCGCCGTTTCCTGATCCGCAGCACGGCGCCCGCTTTCCCAGTCGCCCCAGCCTGTGGCGTGCCGGGCGCGTGTAGTGGCGCGCCTGCGGCGATCATGGGCCGCATTCACTGCCACCCGCCACAGCCAGGTGGTAAACCGTGCCTCGGCCCGGTAACCGCCCATCTTGGCAGGCAGCGCCGCACAGATATCCTGTGTCAGATCTTCGGCTTCGGCCTTTTGCCCGGTCAGGCGGAAACACAGGCGGTACAGCCCGTCATAATGCCGTTCCAATAGCACAGAAAAGGCATCTGCATCCCCTTCTGCCGCCGCAAGGGCAAGGCTTTCATCACTGACATCCATGAGCATCACGATTGTAGGACGGATGCCAAAGGTCAATCCTTGGAAAAATCTTAGGTCGAAAATGCGCCGGTTGAGGAGAGATTAGGCCAATCAGGAATTGCCCACTCAAATGCTTTGTCCATTAAATCTAAGGTATTGGCTTTTTCCGGACATTGAACGCTTTTACTCAAGCCGCGCAAAACCATATCCGACCGGTTTCAGGTTTAAGGGGCGAATTTAGGCGTAAATGTTCAAAAAATTCGATTTCAGAAATTTAAAACAATTTTTCCGAGGCCCTGCCCCCGGCAATGGTTAACTTTTGCCGCTCGCCAATGCAGTGCACACGCGGTGTACGGCGGGTGCACAGGGGGTGTACGGATTTCACCCCCCTCTTTTGGCGGGATTTGAAGATATGAATCCCCCGGTGCGCACTATAAATCAGATTGCAACCATTCTTGCGGGTTCAGCCACCGCGCACCAGGTCATCTTCCTCTTCGGTGACCGAAATCCCCAGTTCGTCCAGCCCATTCTCCAGATGGTCCGACAGGTGCGGCGAGCCGAGCAAATAATCCGCGGTTGGTGTCGTCGCCTCGTCGGTTGCGATTTGCTTTGCCTCTTGTATCTCTTCAGCGGCAAAACTGCCCCGCCCGATCCACATGACAGCGACCAGACTGATCTGTTCTTCTTCGGTCAGCCTGTCGATAAATCCGCGCAGCTCTCGTTCCGCACGGTCCAGCTCCCGCGACATCAGGATCACCTGGGCGATCTTGTGGGTACTGATTTCCAGCATGATCTTCTCCCCCAATTCAATCATACCACAGCCGTGCATGCTCTCCCTGTTCGCGTCTTTGATCTTGCGCAAACCGGCGAAACACAGCGCATCAGAATATGGATGACGGGCAGGTTTCTAGGTTTCAAAATCCAGTGGGAAATCTAGTTATTGGAGTGAGTTACTATAAAACGACCAGCAATCTAGTCGCCATAACGGGCGACAAAGTTCCGCAGAACCATTTCCGGCGCGAACACATCTGCCGCTCGGCACATTGCAATCAATGTCTCCGCAGTTTCCGGCGGAAAATAACCTTTGTGCTTGTAAATATTGATTCTTTTCTCAAAACCATTTGCATCAGCCTCCGGGTGAAACTGTGTGGCATAGACATTCTCGCCATGCTTGAACATTTGAAACGGGCACGCCCCTGACCGCACCAGGTGGCGACATCCCTCTGGCAGGGTTTGCAACGCTTCCTTGTGCCCTACAAAGGCATCAAAGGCGGTCGGCACCCCATCTAGCAGCGGATCGGATTTCCCATCAGATGTCACCTCACAGGCCGACGTTCCGACGGGTTCTGAATAGGCACGTTTGCTGACATCGCCATCCAGATGTTTCCCCAGAATTCCGATACCATAACAACAGCCCAGAAATGGAAAATCCCGTTCTGTAATCTCTGGCATCAGAGACAGAACAGACGCCTCGATCTGCGCTTCCACATCAGATTTGTCCTCGGGTGCATCGCTTACACATCCCGGCCCTCCGCCGACGATGACGCCAGCGTAATCATCCAGCGAAAGTGTGCCTGAAAGCCGTTCCTGATCCAGCCGAATACGGTGGGTTTGTTCTGCTTCCAATCCACCCTTGCGTAAGATCGCTGCAAACTCATCATCCGCCGCCTCAGTCTCCGGACGCAACTGTAGAATCAGGAAGGGTTTGGGCATGATTCTTGTCCTCAGATAACGTGACGGGCCGCGCGTGTTTCAACCGCGCATCAATTTAACAAACAGTTTACCGCTCGACCATAGGCTCTATGCACGTTCTTCAACCGCATTACCCCCCATCGGTTGACCCCACGCATGAGATCAATACCCTGCGCGGTGTCTGTAACGAGAGTGGGGACCGATTTCATGGCGTACAGCCTGAAGCGTGTCATTGATCGGGGAATGCAAGGGCTGGCCCAAACAGCGGATGCGATTAGTATTGCATGTGCAACGGCTTGAAATTGAAGAATTGGAGTGACAGGTAATGGCCCGCTCGCTCAGCCTTGCCGCATATCTGGCCTATGCCCGCGGTGCACCGCAAACCGCGCCCACCCCAACCCTGCCCCGGCCTGCGGGAAATATTGTTTGGGGACATGCTACTGATCAGCAGCATCTGAATGTGCTGGTGCAGGTTATTGATCGAATTTTGACGCATCGTCCCGATGTATGCATACTGCTGACAACAAAGGATAATTTTGAACCACAACGAACCCTTCCCGAGCATGCGCTCTGGCAGCGCATGCCAGATGATACTGTCTCAGGGGCGGATGCTTTTTTAGATCACTGGCAGCCGGATCTCTGTCTTTGGACCTGTGGACATCTGATGCCTGCCTTCCTGAGCTGCACCAACAAAAAGGGTACTCCTTTGTATTTGGTAGATGCAGACGAAGCCCAGATTTCTCGCCCCAGCTGGCGTTGGTTCCCTGACCTTCCCCGGTCACTGATCGGGCAGTTCACCGGCTTCATGGCACGCGCAAGCAGTACCGAAAGGTATCTGAAACGGTACGGTGCGGCTGAAAGAGAAATTCAGGTGACGGGGCCCTTGATCGAAGAAACTAAGTCCCTGAATTACAACCATAATGATCTTGAAACACTGTCGGAAATTTTACGCGGCCGTCCGATTTGGTTGGCTGTAAATCTGCGCCAGTCCGAGCTTGCGGCAGTGCTGGATGCGCACCGGTCCGTCAGTCGTCTTGCGCACCGCGCACTGCTGGTGATTGTACCAGACGAGAACGAAACAATTGACGCATTTCACCATGCATTGGAAGAGAGCGAATGGCGTAGCCTTACTTGGTCTGACGGGGCAAATCCCGAGGAAACCACCCAAGTAATTCTCGCTGATACGGAAGGCGAATTGGGACTTTGGTACCGGTTGGCGCCGATCAGTTTCATGGGCAACTCGCTTTTACCGAACAGCAATGGATCTGATCCAAATGAGCCCGCAGCACATGGATCTGCAATCCTTTACGGACCGCATATCCGACTGTATCTAAACTGTTATTCGCGTCTCGCCGAAGCCGGAGGTGCATGGATTGTTCGGGATGCAGATACATTGGCCACGGCAATTCAGCGCCTTATTCCTGCAGATCAATCTGCAGCTATGGCGCATGCGGCATGGGATGTGGCAACACAAAGTGCTGAAGCGATGGATGGGTTGGTGGAGTTGGTGTTGGATACGCTTGATAAAAAGGATGCCAAGTAATGCGAGCACCTGAGTTCTGGTACACACCACCGGATGCACCCGGCATTCGGGCACGTTTTCTAGCGCCATTGGGGGCAATTTACGCTCGCGCGACCGCAAAAAGGGTGAGGCAAGAATCCAGTTATCATCTTGGTATTCCTGTAATTTGCGTCGGAAACATCAACGCTGGCGGGACCGGCAAAACCCCTGCCGTGATCGCATTGGTTCAGCATTTGCAGCAACGTGGAATGAGCCCGTTTGTCGTATCGCGGGGGTATGGCGGATCACTGGAAGGACCGGTAGAAGTTAGCGAAAAATCCCATACATATCAGAAAGTTGGAGATGAACCGCTACTGATATCCGCCTTCACCAGAATTTGGATAGGTAAAGATCGTGCAGCGGCGGCGAAAGCCGCGGAAAAGGCCGGGGCGGATGTGATCATCATGGATGATGGGCATCAAAACCCATTGATATCAAAAGATATTTCTATCGTCATAGTTGATGCAGTGAAAGGTTTTGGAAATGGCAAATGTATCCCGGCTGGGCCACTGCGAGAACCGGTGCAGGCGGGGTTTGAGCGGGCGGATTTTTTGGTGTCGATTGGCCCGGATAAAGCTCAAAATGCCTTTGAGAAAACATGGAAATCAGTGATCACTATCCCCCACCTTCGGGGGGTCTTAGCGCCTCTGGAAACCGGCATGGATTGGTCGGGAACACGGTTTCTTGCCTTTGCAGGCATCGGCCACCCAGAGAAATTCTTTTATACTTTACAGTCTCTTGGTGCCGATCTTGTAAAGTCTGAGGCACTGGATGATCATCAGCCTTTGACTCCATCTCTTATGGCCCGGTTGGAAAATGAAGCGCTTTTACTCGGAGCGCAAATGGTGACCACCGAGAAAGATGCTGTGCGTTTACCATCCGGGTTCCGGCAAAAGGTTCTGACACTTCCGGTGCGGTTGGAATTAAACGGTTGGGATCAGATTGATGCGGCGCTTGACCGGGTCGGCCGGTCCTGAAAATTTTGTAACATTTGTACAATTTGTACATGCGTTTTGTACAAAGTTCGGGCTGTTCAGCGAAGTTTGTGTGCGTGATGTACACAATTTAGGACTACGCGCCGTTTGTGCTGTCAGGTTTGGGTATTTTTAGCAAGAAAGAAGCATGTGCATTTACATGGATCATTCTGGTCCGTTGCCCAGGTGGAGGAAACGATAAGGACCGGCCCTAATGGCCGGCCAGAATCGCATCTGGTATCTATTCGCGGGACTTATTCGGCGAGCAGGCCGTCAATAACTCCTTTGAGTTCTGAATACCGCATGTTGCCGTATTTTTCGCCATTGACCAGCAGGGTGGGTGTTGAGCTTACCCCATCCGCATTTGAATGGTCCTGATACCATTTGACCAATGTCTTTGCTTTGGCGTTATCGGCCAGGCACGCTTCTAGCGTATCCTCTTCCAACCCGGCGACCCGGCCAAGTTTGCGCAGATTGTCAGCGGTCGCGATCGGGTCTTCTCTCACCACCCAGTCGCCCTGTTGTTGGTAAAGCATGTCCGCGATGCCAAAGAACCGATTTTGACCATCACAACGGGCCACCATCGCTGCCCACAGGCCATAACGGTCAAAATAGACATCGCGGTAGACGAAGTGAACTTTGCCTGTGTCTATATAGTCTGCTTTCAGCCTTTTGAACTGATCCGAGTGGAACCGGGCGCAGTGGGGGCAGGTGAAAGAAGCATATTCCGTCACTGTAACTGCGGCATCGGCAGGCCCCATTGTCATTTCGACAATGGTGGATGTGTCAATCTCGACATCCGTTGTTTCCTGAGCGTTGGCTGCACCCAGTGGCGTCAGCTGTTCCACAGGGTCAGGTGCATGCATTGAAGAGGACAACCACCAGGCACCTCCGGCCACAAGGGCGAGGGCAATCCCCCCAATTGCTAGTTTCTGAGACATAAGAATCACCTGTTGTTTTCTGATTTGGATAGAACGTTACGGCCCAACACCTCAAGCGCTTGACGCAGGCTGTCATCGGTTACCGGCGCGCTGAGGCAGGCAGCGGCACGCGCCGCTGGTCCGTCTGTACGCGGTGGTTTGGGCGTTTGTGGTTTGTGAGCGAAATCTGTCTGACCTTCGGCAAAGCCGGTGGGCGATGTTTGGGTAATAAGAATCTTTGATATCGCGTTATAGCCATAGGCGGCATTTACACGTTCGCGCAGTTTTTCCTTTTGCATTTCAAGCATTGGCGCCTGTGCGCCCGTGGTCAGAACGGTGAGGGTCGCGCCAAAACCAGTGTGCCCGTATGAGATCTTTACCGGTTTGGCGATGTTTGCAATGCCCGCTCCGGCAATCTCTGCCCAATGGGTCAGCACGCGCGAGACCGCGAATCCACGGCTTTCAGAGGCGTGGCGGATTTGCCCGCCAAGCAAAGCAGCGCTTTGTTTGAAGCCTTTGGTTGTGCCTTCGCGGCGGGGCATGGATGACCTCCCGATATTGTGATCTAACTTAGGCGATCTGACGGGCGATACCAGCCCAATACGAAGAAGCGATAGGTAACACATGCGTGAAAAGACCGCAGAATTGCTGGACTGGTATGACCGACATGCGCGGGTAATGCCATGGCGGGTCGGCCCTGTTGATCGCCGTGCAGGCGTGCGCCCGGACCCATATGCTGTGTGGTTGTCAGAGGTGATGCTGCAACAGACCACCGTTGCCGCAGTGAAGGACTATTTTAACCGTTTCATCACAAGGTGGCCGACGGTGGCTGACCTCGCGGCGGCAGATGATGCGGATGTTATGGGGGAATGGGCCGGGTTGGGTTATTACGCGCGGTCCCGAAACCTGTTGAAATGCGCGCGGGTGATAGTGGCAGAACACGGTGGCGTGTTCCCCCGAACACGAGAGGCGCTGTTGGCACTGCCGGGGATTGGCCCCTACACGGCGGCCGCGCTTTCGGCGATTGCGTTTGATGCACCAGAGGTGGTGGTTGATGGCAATGTCGAACGGGTGATGGCAAGGCAGTTTGGGATTCGGACACCGCTGCCAGCGGCGAAGCCAGAAATTCAGGAAGCCGCAGCAAAGCTGACTCCAAAAGAACGGCCAGGGGATTATGCACAGGCGGTGATGGATCTGGGGGCCACGGTCTGCACCCCGAAAAATCCCGCCTGCGGGCTCTGCCCCTGGCAGCAGGGATGTGTGGCCCGGCGGGCAGGGGATGCAGCAGAGTTGCCTCTCAAAACGCCGAAAAAGCCCAAACCCACGCGGTTTGGCATTGCCTATGTGGCGCGGCGCAGTGATGGCGCCTGGTTGCTGGAGCGGCGTCCTGACCGGGGATTGCTGGGCGGCATGTTGGGCTGGCCCGGAAGTGCGTGGGACACGGCCCCCAAACCGGCACCGCCCCTCGCCGGTGCCTGGGAGCGCCTAAACGAAGAGGCACGGCACACATTCACGCATTTCCATCTGCGCCTGAAGATAGAGGTGACCCAGGTTGCCATCGGGGTCACAGCAGATTGCGGCGAATTTATCACCGCAGATCGATTTCGGCCCGCAGAATTACCCACCGTTATGCGCAAGGTTTATGATCTGGCGCATTTAGAGTTTAAAGAATTAACCTAAGCTACACAGAAACAATTCACCCCGTCAGGAGAGACCCACATGATTGCCCCCGACCAGGTTGCCAGCTTCCGCAATGCGGTCCCGTTTTGGATGACCCTGTTGTTGGTCCCGGTCGCGATTACAGGTGCCGCGCAGGGCGGTTGGACTGTTTTACTGCTGCCAATTGTAACCTGGTATTTCTTTTCCATTCTTGATGCGTTTCTGGGTCTTAACCTGGAGAACGCCGATCTGGAGACGAGCGAGGGTCAGTTAAGCTGGTACAGGGCGATTACGCTGATCTGGACGCCGGTGCAGTTTTGTTTGTTGTTTGGTATGATCTGGTATGTGACCGGACCGGGGAATGCGCATTTGTCGGCGCTGGAAACCATCCTGCTGTTTTTCGGCATTGGGGTGATCACCGGAACAGTAGGGATCAATTATAGTCACGAACTCATGCATCAGAAAGACAGGGGGGAGCGTCTGTTGGGCGATGTTCTGCTGTCCATGGTGCTTTATTCGCATTTCCGATCTGAGCATCTGTTGGTACATCACCGCCATGTGGGCACGCCGCGCGATCCGGTGACGGCGCGCTATAACGAAGGATTTCACCGATTTTTTCCGAGGGTGGTGAAAGGGTCATTACTATCATCGTTTCGGGCTGAGGCGGCGATGTTATCTAGAAAGGGCAAGGGTTGGAGCGGTCTGGCGAACCCGTTCTGGCGCTACTGGGCGATGCAGGGGGCTATGGTGTTGCTGGCGGTACTGATTGGTGGTTGGATCGGGTTGCTGTTGTTTTTGTGGCAGGCATTTATTGCGGTTTGGCAGCTGGAGCTGGTGAACTACATTGAACATTACGGCCTGACCCGGAAACATCTGGGCGATGGGAAGTATGAACACGTAAAACCGCAGCATAGCTGGAACGCGGCGCATAAGGCCTCTAACTGGTTGCTGATCAACCTGCAGCGCCATTCAGATCACCATTACAAACCGGATCGCCGGTTTCCTCTGTTGCAGAACTATACCGAGGCAGAGGCGCCGCAGCTGCCCTATGGCTATCCGATCATGACGATGGCGGCGATGGTGCCCCCGGTCTGGCGGCGGGTGATGAACCCGCGGGTACGGCGCTGGCGGAAGATGTATTATCCGGAGATCACCGACTGGAAACCCTACAACAAGGCATTGAACCCAAGTCCGGAGAGATCATGAAGACCCTTTCGTTGGATGAGTACCCGTTTCAGGGCGATAGTGCGGCTGCGATTGAGCGGGCGCGTGGTGGTGGGCTGGATTGGGTTTTGGATGATCAGCTCTATATCTACTCCGCCCGAAACGGCTCGCTTGAGCCCGCGGATTTTGATCGCCGAATGACGGTTGATCCTGAATCACCCTGTATCGTTCTTGATGTTCGGCTTGGACAGGCATTTAGGTTATCTCATGGGGTCGTCGACCGAGGGTTGGCTTTTTGGTTTCATGACGCAGATCACGGACATTTAGAGCGGATCGTTAACGCCCTGCTTCAGAATGGCCCTTTGCGCGACACAGGCTCCGAAAACGGCACGAGGTCCTGGCAGGACCGCGTGTTGGACGGGCAGTATTTCGACGTGCGTAACCTGTGGTTTCGCAGCGGCAGCAACTACGATGTAGAACGTATCGAAGGTGACGGGTTTAATCCCGCATGGATCACGCAAACGCAGGGATCAACGATACCAGACGACCTGCCCAACGCGGATTTGCCAAAATCTTACGAAGATGGTTGGAACGAAGTAGACCGCGATCTGGTCAGTGGCAGGTCAATTTTTTCAACATACGCTGACGCTAACACAACCGAATTCGAGGTGCGCGAGGCAGATGGCACCGTTTTGCATAAATGCTTTGGATCGCGTGGTGATGTGCAATTTGTTGATGCCCATCTGTTTTTCGTGAACGGATCAGAGGGTCACCGTGTTCGCCTGCAAGAACCTCATAAGGAAATTCAAACAGTCACCGATTTACCGCCCTACACGCCGGAACCCCCTGATTTTAATCGCTTCGATTTGTCTGAAACAATTGTTCCAACCTGTTTTGATGGTGATGCCATCGCCGCTGTGACGCAAGCAGCAGCGATGGGGTATACCTATGTGGTTGACAATGGAATGAACCCTTATCGCCTGCGATTTGGTACCGCCGCTATACGCCTTGTTCCACCTAACAAAAGACGCGGAGGTTCCGCCGATCATACCGAACCATTCAGCATGCATGCACTGTTTCACAGAGATGATGACAAGATCAATGCCGAGCGGTCCGACGGTTGGTATCTGACATTCCCCGCAACAAATTCACTGGCGCAGCGGCTGGAGGATGTAACGCGGTGGGTGAATGCCCTGCGTCCGGGGCGGGCAATTCGATACGAAGATGACACTGTTTTGGGCGGGAAACGTTTCGAAGTGCGCACATTTCACATGCTGGACGCAAATCCGTGGCGGCATCCCTACGCGATCACAACGGAAGTTAATCCCGATAGATTTACGATCACCTGAATAGTGTGCGTTTCTTACCGTCAAGCCCCGGCTACAACGGGCAAATGTCCGGTTTTGACGTAAATCAGGCATCCTTCGTCTGACCAAGGATTGTGCTGTGACAAATGCGGGCTGCGGAGCCAGGTGCCTTTTGGATAAGACCCGTGCTCATCCTGGAATGTGCCGTCGAGGACAAATATCTCTTCACCTCCCCAATGGGTATGGGCGCTAAAACGCGTGCCCGGAGCCCAGCGGACAAGAGCCACGTTTTCTGAGGCTGCGTTGTGCAGAGGCAGAACAGAGAGACCGTCCGCTACACCGGGGCGCAAAGGGGCGGTGTTTGTGTCGATATAGAAATGCGCTGTATCTTCTTTGTCGAACTGATGCAGTTTGACAAGGATGGTACAGCCCTCAACCGTGTGGGGTTTGTGGCTGGTACCAATGGGGTTGCGCACGTAGGTGCCGGCCGGATAATCGCCTGTTTCATCGGAAAACACGCCGTCGAGCACAAAAAATTCTTCGCCACCGCCATGGGTGTGTGCATCGAAGTAGGAGTCCGGTGCAAATCGAACAATGGATGTGGCGCGGGCAACTTCGTCCCCGATACGGTCGAGCATCATGCGCTCGACACCGGCGGCGGGCGATTTCACCCAGTCGTAATCTTCCGGGCGGACCACCACCCGTTGGGAAAAATCTGCGTTGATGCGCATGGCATTGTCCTTTCAGTGGGGTGTGGTGGGGCTGGTTATTCGGCCCAGAAGTGGCTGAATACACAGGTCAAAACGGGAGGTATCGGTGGCAGCGCGGGCGATAAGCTGTGCACCTTCGACCAAGGCAAGGCAGGCGAGTGCATCAGCCTCGGCAGAGGCGGGGCTGTTGGTGAGTGTACCGTCCTGGGAGCCAAGGGAAAACACCAGGGTCAGCCAGGTCTGGCTGTTCTCGTGAAACTGGTTGAGGCGGTTTAGGGTGGCCGGATTAAAACTGTCACGGGCAGCACTAAAGGCGACGCAGAGGCAGACCTGTGCGCCCTGATCCAGCGCATCACGGTACAAGTCCAAATAAGCCTCCAATCTGGCAGCGGCCGTTTCATGGCGTGTGTCGATGGCGTTTAACCGGGCGGCGAAGCCATCACTGTATCGCGCGATCAACGCTTCGGCCAAATCTGCCTTGGTGGCAAAGTGATAGTGAATGGATGCTTTGCGAATGCCAATGGCGTCGGACAGGTCGGCATAGCTGAACGCGTTAAACCCCCGGGTCCGGGCGAACCGTTCAGCAGAATCAAGCAGGGCGGTTTTGGTATCCATATCCTACCATCTAGTAGGTAGTTAAATTGAGTGCAAGGCCTTACTCAAAGAAAAACCCCCGCCGGTTGGCGGGGGTATTGGATTTCAGTCTTTGTGACCCGGATCAGGCGGATTTCTTGCCCTTGACCCGCGCCCAGAGGCGTTTGTTGGTCAGGTAAAGCAGGACTGACATGATGGTCAGGATGATAACACCGGTCAGACCGGCCTGTTTACGGGCCATCATCTTTGGCTCTGCCGCCCACATCAGGAAGGCCGAGACATCTTCTGCCATGTGATGCACAGAGTTGTCGTGCCCATCAGCATATTCAACCTGCTCATCCGACAGCGGAGGCGCCATTGAGATCCAGCCGCCCGGGAAAGCGGTGTTTTCATAGAAGTATGTCCCTGCTTCTTCTTTTTCCTCACCGGTGTACCCGTCCAAAATCGCAACGATATATTCCGGTCCGCCCATACCTTTGAACAACTGCGCCATCCCGGTGCCGTAAGGCCCATGGAACCCCGCGCGCGCCTTGGCCATCATTGACAAGTCAGGTGCGCCTGCGCCGGTATTGGCCGGGAAGTTGTCAGATGGCTTTGCGGGGCGAGTGTCGTCCAGCTCTGCATCGAACACTTCAAAGTTTTGCTCCGCATATGCACGTACCTGATCGGCTGGCAAATGCGGGCCGCCCTCGTCACCGAGGGTGCGGAGCGGCACATATTGCAGGCCGTGGCAGGATGCACAGACTTCCGTGTAAACCTGCAGCCCGCGTTGCAGCTGGTTCTGGTCAAACTTGCCGAACGGGCCCTCGAACGAGAAGTCCACATCGTGGATCTCGCCCGCGGCTCCGGCGGCATAAGCGTTTGTCCCTGAAAGGGTCAGGGCGGCAACTGCGGCAATGGCAAAAGTCTTGATCATTGTCCCTTGTCCTTTCTTATTCAGCCGGCGTTTCGGATTTGCCGTAATGCGCTTCGAAATCGGCCTCGATGGTTTCCGGCTGGGCCAGTGGTTTCTCAATCACGCCGAGGATCGGCAGGATGATCAGGAAGTACATGAACCAGTAGGCGGATCCGATGAGAGAGATCGTCGAATAGGGTGGTTCCGCAGGTTGCGCCCCGCACCACATCAGCACAACGAAATCCAGTGCCAGTAGCCAGAACCACCATTTGAACATCGGTCGGTACCGGCCTGAGCGGACCGAAGATGTGTCCAGCCAGGGTGTCAGAGCCATAACGGCGATCGCGCCGAACATCGCCAACACACCGAAGAATTTCGCATCCACGATGCCGCCGGTGATCCAGCTTGCGAACATCACAACCCAAACATCCGAAGTGAAGGCCCGCAGGATCGCGTAGAATGGCAGGAAGTACCATTCAGGCACGATGTGTGCAGGTGTGACCAGCGGGTTCGCCTCGATGTAGTTGTCTGGGTGGCCAAGATAGTTCGGCATAAAGCCGACGATGGCGAAAAACACCACGAGGATTACGGCCAGTGCGAACAGGTCCTTGATCACGAAGTAAGGCCAGAAGGGCAGTGTGTCTTTCTCAGCTTCTGCTTTGGAACCACGGCGCACATCAACACCGGTTGGGTTGTTGTTGCCCGTTGTATGGAAGGCCCAGATGTGAACTGCAACGAGCGCGGCAATTACGAAAGGCAACAGGTAATGCAGTGAGAAGAAGCGGTTCAGCGTGGCGTTGTCCACCGCTGGTCCGCCCAGAAGCCATGTCTGAATGGGTTCTCCGATGAACGGGATCGCGCCGAAGAGGCCGGTGATCACCGTTGCACCCCAGAAGGACATTTGCCCCCAAGGAAGAACGTAGCCCATGAATGCGGTGCCCATCATCATCAGATAGATCAGCATGCCGACGATCCATGTGATTTCGCGGGGCGCCTTGTAAGAGCCGTAGTAGAGACCGCGAAAAATGTGGACGTAAACGGCAAAGAAGAAGAGCGATGCGCCGTTCATATGCAGATAGCGGATCATATGACCGCCATTCACGTTACGCATGATGTGTTCGATCGACGCAAAGGCCAGATCGACATGCGGTGTGTAATGCATCACCAGAACGATGCCGGTGACAATCTGCATGACAAGGCAGAAGGTGAGGACGATACCAAAGATCCACATCCAGTTCAGGTTTTTGGGTGTGGGGATCATAAGGGTGTCATACATCAGGCCCACGATGGGCAGGCGTGAATGCAGCCACTTTTCGATGCCTGATTTTGGTTCGTAATGATCGTGCGGAATTCCGGACATGAGTGTGCTTCCTTATCCCAGTTTGATCGTTGTTTCGTCGACGAATTCCGCGACCGGCACCGGAAGGTTCTCTGGTGCAGGGCCTTTGCGGATACGTCCGGCCGTATCGTAATGCGAGCCGTGGCAAGGGCAGAACCAACCGCCGAAATCACCAGCGTCGCCAAGCGGAACACACCCAAGGTGGGTGCAGACGCCCATCATCACGAGCCATTCGCTTTCAGAGCCCTCTTCGGCACCAGGAGGCAGCAATCCACGGTTGGGGTCTGTCGCCGGAGCACCATCTTCGATATTGGCGTTGCGGGCATCCGGGTCGGGAAGCTCGTCCAGAGATACAGCAATGGCTTCGTCAATCTCGGGCTGTGTGCGGCGCCGGATGAAAACCGGTTTGCCGAGCCATTTGACCGTCAGCTGCGTGCCTGGTTCGATGCCTGAAATATCAACACGGATCGAACTGAGCGCCTGTACGTCAGCAGACGGGTTCATCTGATTGACCAGAGGCCACACAGCGGCCCCTGTGGTGACGGCACCTACACCAGCGGTGGCGTAGTAGATGAAATCCCTACGGGTGCCTTCGTGATCTTCTGCGTGGGACACGAGGTATTCTCCATTCTCCAAGCCGCTAGCCGGCCTCATGCGCGTTTCCGGGCCGCGAAGCGGAATCCGCAGCCTGTCCGACTGATGTTTAGCGGTGGTTTTCAACCCCGTCCAGTGCACAATGCCGCGGAATTGACCAAGGTGCGCATCTGTCGCGCTTGTCGGGGCGCTTTTGCGGGTGTAAGCAGGGCGAAACAGGCATTATCAATCCGAAGGTGCTATTATCATGATTAAGCATGTCAAATCCGCTGTCGCGGCCCTGTTGCTGATGGCTGCCCCGGCGGCGGCTGAGCTGGAGCTTAGCCTCTATCTGGGCGCGCAGAGTGTTCAGGAGAGCACCGGCAGTGGTACGCTACCGGGTGGCGCAGCCGCATCGCGCAAGTTTGACTGGGAAGGGCGCCCGTTTGATGCACCGCTTTACTATGGCGGCCGCGCCATCTGGTGGACCGACAGCAATCTGGGATTCGGTGTCGAAGGCACCGACGCTAAGGCCTATGCCTCTGCCGCCGATCTGGCCGCAATTGGTGCCAGCCGGTTTGAATTATCAAACGGGCACAATATTTTCACTGCGAATATCATGAAACGCTGGCCTGGTGCCTTTGCCAACCACGCACGTTGGACGCCCTATGCAGGTGCCGGTATTGGGATCGCGGTTCCACATGTAGACGTACAGATTATCGGCGCAACAAACCGCACATATGATTTTGAGACCACAGGCCCCGCGCTGCGTGGGCTGGCCGGTATGAAATTCGAGCTGAGTGACAGATGGGCGCTGTTTACTGAGTATCAGGTCACCTGGTCGGATAATGACATTACCATTGACGCCGATCCGGCGGTTGCTGGACAGACCGATGGCCGCATCAACACCCAAATCGTTACCCATGCGGTAAACTTTGGTCTGAGTTTCAATTTCTGATCCGGTCCGTTCTGATAGGAACGGATAAGACGAGACAAAACAAGGCCGGAGAAACAATTTTCTCCGGCCTTTATTTATTTATTAGTTCGGTTTTATCCGGAACTTTTACTCTGGAACTGTAGCCTTCATGCTCTCACGTTCTGCAAACGCTTCATACCAATCCGCCAGAGCGCCATTACCGGTACGCCAATCGCGATCCGGGTGGCGGAAATCGAGATAACCCAATGCACAGCCTACGGCGATGTGACTCATATCCAGCGGGCCGTGCAGGTGGCTCATCCAGCGATCATTGAGTGCGGCAACAGAGCGCGATACCTTGGACCATTGTCCTTCGACCCATGTTTCAAATCGCTTTTCCTCGGGCCGTACGCGGGTTTCGTAGACCATCAGGATGGCAGCATCGAGAATACCATCTGCGGTGGCCTCCAGTATCAGCGTCTCCCACAGCCGTGCGGCGGGGTACATTGCACCCCCGGCCCGGTCATCAAGATAGCGGCAGATCACCCGGCTGTCATACAATGCCGGACCATCATCGCGGATCAGCGCAGGAATTTTTCCCACCGGATTGGCAGCGGCCACTTCAGCATCGGTCGAAACCGGCGTTGTCGCTACGATAGAAATTTCCACATCGTCGGTCTGGCCGGTTTCATGCAACAGCACCTTGACCTTGCGGCCAAAAGGGGAAGGTACGGCAGAGATTAGTTTCATCGGTTGAATTCTCCGTTTTATCTATGATTGGCAAGCTAGGTTTGCCCAGTTCACCTGTCCAATATTTACTCCGGCGGATTGCGCATCAGGTCAGCGAGCTGTCTGATTTCCTGCCCCATCCCGGATCTTTCCACATGCCCTGCCGCGCGCAGGCGCACCTCGTCAGGTTTGTTCTGGTTTAGTTTCCACGTACCGTGGATTTCATCAACCCGCATTCGGCATGGCACAATCTGTCGCATCATTCTTTCCAGAATGTCCGGCGTCATTTTTCCGGAGGTCCAGGGGGATTTGGGCCGCAACTGTGATTCGTGATGGGCGGATTGCCGGTCGATCAGGTCGAGCAGTTCATCGGCCGGGCGCGTTTCGACTTCTCCGACAATATGCACAGCCACATAGTTCCATGTCGGGACCTGATCCTCAACCCAGTACCAATCCGGCGAAATGTATGAATTTGGCCCCTGTACTGCGAGCCGTGCCTGCATTGGTGCAGACCCCATCCGTGCAATAGGATTTGAGCGGACCAGATGAAATTCTGCCAACGTGCCATCCTCGGACAGAAGGAAGGGGATGTGGCTAATCAGCGGGGCCGTGTCGGTATTGACGGCAAGCACCCCAAAACTGTGTTGCCGGGCAAATGCAATGTTGGTTTCGCGCGGGGGATCGCGGAATGCGGGATTGGGATGCATAAGCAGGCTCCTGAGATCACTCTGTTGCAATCGGTAGAGCAAAGCCAGCGAAGGCGCAATTCGCCTTGCACCGCACGCAGTGCCCGTTGCCAGTGACGGAATTTGGGTATTTTCAGCAAGAAAGAAGCAAGGGTCAGGGAAACAGCGTTTCTGGGTCGCCCGGTTGCCATGCGGGGTATTTTTGGAAGACCGCCTGGAAACGGCACGATGTTTTGAATGCATCGAGCCAACGGATGAGATGCGGCCAGGGCTGTTCGCTGAACCATGCCTGGTCGGTATGAGCAAATTGCCTGACGAAGGGCAGGATTGCCATATCCGAGAGGCGGGGAGAGGTGCCGAAAAGGAAGCTTGTGTCATGAAGGCGAGCGTCAAGGTCCTGTAGGAATTCGGAAGCGAGAGTTCTTTGGGCCAATGCGTCCTGTTCCGGATGCCGCGGGGCATATTTGTAGAGATCGAGCGCTGTTTTGAAAGGCCCGTCACATCGGGCGATCAGCGAGTGCCCTTCATCTGGCATATCAAGCCAGCCTTCAGGGTCGTTCTGCGCCAATGCCCAGAGCATGATGTCGAGGCTTTCGTCGATCACCTGTGTGCCTGTGTCGAGGCAAGGCACTGTGGCAGAGGGCGAAGTGGACAAAAAAGCCTCGGGCTTTGCACGCAGCAACACCTCATGCAGCTCTACCCGTTGCTTTGACGCGGCAATGGCCAGACGGGCACGGATGGCATAGGGGCAGCGGCGGAAGGACCAGAGGATGGGCTGGGTCATGAGATCACGCGACGAGACGCTGGCCATTCTGGTTCAGGATGGTCGCAGGCACGATCTGACCTTCGGGCTGATCGGCAGTGAAATCAACCTCGGTAAACTGCTCGGTCCGGCCCATACGTGGATTTTCCATCAAAATGCGATGCTGTTGCCCGATCTGCGCCGTGAGATGGCTTGCCACGCGCGCCTCACCAGCCGCGCGTAAGCGGGCGGCACGGGATTTGATAACATCACCGGGCACCTGATTGGGAATTCTCGCGGCAGGTGTGCCCGAGCGCTTAGAATAGGGGAAGACATGCAACCAGGTCAGGTGGCATTCCTCAACCAGTTTCAGCGAGTTTTCGAAATGCGCCTCTGTCTCTGTCGGGAATCCAGCGATGATGTCAGCGCCAAAGGTCATATCGGGGCGAAGTTTGCGAGCCTCTTCGGCAAAACGGATGGCATCATCGCGCAGATGCCGCCGTTTCATCCGTTTGAGGATTAAGTCATCGCCATGCTGAAGCGACAGGTGCAGATGTGGCATCAGGCGCGGTTCCGTCGCGATGGCATGCATAAGGTTTTCATCCACTTCGATCGAATCAATCGAAGAAATCCGCAATCGAGGCAAATCGGGCACCAGCCTGAGGATGCGCATCACCAGATCGCCAAGTTTGGGTTCCGCCGGCAGATCAGCACCCCATGAGGTGAGATCCACGCCAGTGAGCACCACTTCGTTGTAACCTTTGTCCACCAGCCGCTTAATCTGATCAACAACTACACCCGCGGGAACCGAACGGGAATTTCCACGACCATACGGGATGATGCAGAAGGTGCAGCGGTGATCGCAACCGTTTTGAACCTGCACATAAGCGCGGGACCGTGTGCCAAAGCCATCAATCAGGTGACCAGCGGTTTCGGTGACGGACATAATGTCATCGACCTGTAGCTTCTCCGTCTCGCCGATAAAATCTGCGGCGAGGCCCACCCACGTCTCGGCCTGCATTTTCTCGTGATTGCCGATGACCGCATCAACCTCTTCCATCGCGGTAAAGGTTTCAGGCTCTGTCTGGGCGGCGCAGCCGGTGACGATCAATCGGGCAGCCGGGTTTTCACGGCGCAGGCGGCGAATGTCCTGTCGGGCCTTGCGCACGGCCTCTGCTGTCACCGCGCAGGTGTTGACGACAACAGCGTTGTCGAGGCCGGCATCAACTGACAGAGCTTTCATCGCCTCAGTTTCATAGGCGTTGAGCCGACAGCCAAGCGTGGCAAAAACCGGCGGGCGGGTCATCTGTGGGCCTCAAGAAACGCGGGCGTGATGGTTCCGTCACTGACATGGGTCGTTGGTCCGGTCATCCAGACCCCGTCATTACGCCAGTCAATATCGAGCGTGCCGCCGTCAAGATCGATTCGCACCTTCCGACTTGTCAAGCCCCGGCGAGCGGCCGCCACGGCCGTTGCACAACTGGAGGAACCTGAGGCAAGCGTAACACCCACGCCGCGCTCCCATACCCGCATGCGAATGTGATTATCTCCGATAATCTGGGCCACCTGGACATTGGTGCGCTCAGGATAAAGCGGATGATACTCATAACGGGGGCCGAAGGTTTCAAGCGGCACTGCCTCTGCATCCTCTACAAAAAAAGTGCAGTGTGGGTTGCCCATGCCGGTGGCTGTAGGCTGCCCCTCGATAGGGAGTTCAAGCGTATCCATAATCTCGGCCAATGGTATATCCTGCCAGTCGAGCTGTGGTGCGCCCATATTGACCGAAGTCAGCCCATTCCCTGCATCCGTCGCATAAAGATCACCCCGTGCAGTGGTCAGGTGCAGCTCTGTACGCCCAGTCTGGTCCATCAGATGCCGGGCGATGCAGCGGGTGGCGTTGCCGCAGGCGCCGGAAAATGAGCCATCGGCATTCCAGAACACCAGATGCGCATCCCCTGCCCCGTTTTCGATCACAGCAAGCTGGTCAAATCCAATACCCCGGCGCCGGTCGCCGATGGCGCGCGCCAAAGCCGGTGTGATGCCCGGATCGCGCGCACGCCCATCGACGACGACAAAGTCGTTTCCCAGCCCATGCATCTTCATGTAGGGCAATCCGATATGATCTCGCGCGCTCATGTGGGCGCATATAAACCCGGGGGTGAGATGAATCCAGCACTCGCGCGAAATTCACGCAGATTCGGGGTTGACCCTAACTGGCGCAGTTTCTAGATAGGCCGCCTAGTGGGCCCTTAGCTCAGTTGGTAGAGCAACTGACTTTTAATCAGTGGGTCACAGGTTCGAATCCTGTAGGGCTCACCACTGAATTCCCGGGAAATCTGTCTCACGTGTTTGGGTTTGAATTCACGCGCAATTTCAAACGCTTTCCCGTTGGGTGATCCCAGAGAGACGCACCGGGAGGTACAACATACCCGCAAACTCTGCCATAGTCTCAGTAGGCCGATTGTGTCGGTGCGGTTTTGGGAATTTTCCCTGTTAAGGGCCATTTTACAGGGAAATTTAGTAAAAACGCGTGATTTCGGCTGTAATTTCGCAAAATTTTATGCGCAATTACAGCAGGTTATGGGGGTATTTCCCTAGATCGCGTAACAGGGAACTTTCAAGAAAGAACAGGGAAACAAATCCGAAAATCAGGGATTGGTTTGGAGCTATCAGTGAAGGGCTATTTTGTCAGGCCGAAGCGGGTTTCCTGGGTCACCCAGTCCAGCGGGATACGCGTGCGAATGAGCGTTTCCAGCGTCAGATTATCTGGTTGTGAGCCAGACAGAATGGCCTCCTGCAGTTTGGGAGAGAGCGTTGCGAGCGGAATGACACGGCGGGCATAGCTGTCCGAACAGTCATTATCGGCAGCGATCTGTTTGATCGGCGTTCCAGATTTGAGCGCCTCAGCCCAGCGATGAGCGTTGCGCAACGCGCGGACCAGGGTCTGATCGGGATCGGGATTTTGATTGCCCGCGATGATTTTGGTCTCCATGCCGCGACGACGACAGGTGAAGGCGGTGCTCAGTGTCAGAAAGTCCGGGGCGATTCCGTTCGCGCAAACGCCAAGATGAGTGGCCATCGTTTCCGCATCCAGGTTCAGACAGAGATGGCCGGTGCGGATGCTGCCACCGGAAATCACAGGCGCAATGAAGGCGATGCCTTTGACACGTATTGCTTCCAAGAAGGAAAGAGCCGCGTTGCTCGCCGCTTCCATTTCCCTGGCGGACCCGCTCTGCAATACGGAGAGTGACTTGGCATGGTGTGTAAGATGCACCGCGATGGCCTCAGTTACAGCCCTCTCAAATGGCTCTGCCGGAAGGCGCCAACCCTCTTTGCGGGGTTTGCCGGAGACAAATCCGTTCGAGACATAATACCGTATACGACGCCCATGACGCTGGGTATGGGTTGGCGTGAGACGGTCTCCTTCCTCATCTCGGAACTTGCCAAGGAGTGGCGCCGAAGCCGAACGCATGTCGACCTTGGTCACGCCCCGGCGTTTGGCGCTCGCCATCTGCAACTTGGCCTGGACGTCGCGCCAAAGCTCATCATCGATGATGGCGGGATGCAGGCCGGGCCAGGTTTTTTGTTTGTGCCGCATTAGGCCCCGGTAGGTGGGGTTGGTGAGTAAGGCATGAAGTTGGCCGCGGCTGAAGGGTGTTCCACCTTGTACTCGGCCGCTGGCGAAGATCCGACGCTTGGAGAGCAGCCCTTCTTCTTTGGCAGCCTCGGCGGTTGCATTCAGACAGCCCTCTTGGAGATAGAGGTGAAAGAGGGCACGCACCGTCGCCGCCTCTTTCTCGTTGACCACAAGTTCGCGGCGCATCTTGTCTGGATGTGGGTCATATCCCAATGGTGCCAGGCCACCCATCCGATGAAATTGCCTGGCAGGTGACGGAATGCTCCAACTCCAGAGATGACACAACGCGCATGTCGCTCGGGTCAAAGAGTGTTATCCGGTTTTGCCACGCCATGGCCAGGATGTCACCGGCTCGGCTGCTGCAAACCGATGTCACATCTACGCCTTCCGGCTTGAGCCGGTCCACAACATTTCCCCCGGCCGTGACTTGCTGTACCGCGCCATTCAGATCGACAATCGCGAAGCCTTGAGGGCCAAACCGCGCCACAGAAAGATCACTCCTTGCGGTTACATGCGGTGTCAGAAGAGGGGTTACCGGGTTTTCCCGGGGGCGGATTGTGGTTCTCCCGCTTTCGATATCCATGCGCGTTCGAATTTTTGGGCTTTCGGCATCTTTGGTCGAGGCCAACAGTAACCGCCCCGTAACCAGCCTGAAGATAACGGCAGTATCGTCATGGTTGAACACGGCCTCGGCAACACCCGCATCGGCCTCCCAGTAACGCGCCAGCAAATCAAACAAAGAAAGCCCTGATGCACTATTCTCGGCCATGTTATTCCTCTTCCTTCGCTGCCGCTTCGATTTGTTCATCGATCCGGGTCAGCTTCGATTCCAGCTCGTCTATCCGTGTCTTACACTCAGCCACCTCAGCTTCGGTCGCACCGTGGTCGTCTGTCGTTTTCTGTGACTCCGGATCTTTCATTATCAGGACATCTTGCCCGCTGAGCCGCTGCAAAAGGCGCAACATTTCTGAGTTTTCTTTTGCAATCGCGTTGATCACCTGCATCCGGTTCTCAAACAATTTGGGGACACCGTCGGATTGACCGGACATTTAACAATCCTCTATGACATTTAGAGGCAGCCGAAGCCGTACATTCAGTGGGATCGCCAAATGGAGAAAGAGGACGCCACCAAGACATTCTTTTCCGCGCTGGCGGAGGTCAGCTCGAAGAAAGCCGGTCCCAAAAGTGCCCTTGCGCAAGCAGCCAATGACGCGGTCAATGATCCAAGCCCTGCTGCGTTTGTTCGCACGCAAGAAGAACTGGCCCGATTGTGCGATGATCTGCGGGATCAGATCTTGAGCGACGTGCACGCGCGTATGCGAAACGATGTCAGCCTGATTTGGGACAATCTCCCCAACGCTCCAACCTCCGGCAGACCCAACTGACCTCCGGCCCGACCGCGCAATGGTCGTTGACGGAAATCTGTCATGGCGCAGTCTCTGCACGTTGGCTCCCCTTTCCAAATGCGGTCTGGACAGTGATGTTTCAAAACGCGTCGAAACGGATTCCCGTCTGGTTCGCATGTCTGACTGTTTTGACTTGCGGGTTGGCAGGTGTCTCAACAGGGGCCATTGATTAACATTTCAGCGCTGTCAGAAAAAGATAAGCTTATAAATTGACGCTACTTTCGGCGTTTTTAGGCAAGCTGTGCCAACGTTTGGTAGCAAACGTTACGAATGTGTAAACCAAAATAGTTTCAAAATTTTACAAAGCAGGATGACTGGCTCTGATGTGCGTATTCGCAAAACGAATCACGATGTATCCTCTACATTCTTTAGTACATACTGCCATTCAGCCGGACGCACCGAATACTGCTTCCTCCCTCTGTCCGATTTCGGCGGAGTGCAGTGCGTGCGCACGGACATCGCCCGGGTTCACGGTCCGCTTATCGAGTCAGCAGGATTGCTGCGTCACGATTAGGCCACCTCGGCTCGCCCCTCGATGGTCGAAACAGGCCATTGCGAAGTGGCGGATTGGATCTTGCCGGATTTTGCTCGTGAGAATGACCGCAATCGGCATGATACGCTGCGATGCAACAAATGGCGTGCCGTAGACGCGCGCTTTTCTGCCTCAGCAATAGCCGTGCCTGCAAAAGGCGGCATTGTCCCATGTCTCGCTTTTCGAAGCCGCCCGCAGCGAAAGGGCGGTTTGAAATTCGGCGGGATCGATATGGCTGAACGGCTGCTTTGGTGAAATCCACCGCATCATCGAAAAAGTTTCGCTGCAAACGCGAACGGTTTCTGCGTGAGCAATAGCGGCGTTAGCAAAAGGCGGCAAAGTCCCGCAGACTGTGAGTTAGAATGTACCTAGACCATGCACCTGCAGCGAAAGTCCGGTCTGGTGAACTGCAGTGCGGCGCTTGACTACCTCGCCAAGGTCCGGAATGGGCCGTCCTCGAAAGCGGTACAACCGCATGCTACGGCAGATGTTGCATTGCCTCGGATGGCCGTGATGAGCCCATTTTGCCGGATGCTGCAAACTGCCTGAATGGCGGAATAGTGCGGGAAACGGACGCCGGTTAATTCTCTAGTCAAATATCGTATCTCCGTCAGGTCACAACAAACTGCTGCTAAGCTTGGTCAGTTCTATAACCATGAAGTGAGTATTATCACTCAAGCTAAGTGGCCAGGGAGGTGGAAACAGCAACTGCCGGAACCATCTGCTGTCCATTCTCATTTTCTGCATAAGTGGTCAAAAGCCGAAACAATTCATTTTGCGAAGTTATATTTAGTTTCTTGTACAACGAGCGCCGGTGAACCTTCACCGTATGTATTGAAATTCCAAGATTCAGGCCAATCGCCCGGCTGGAATGCCCCTGTACGATCAGGGCTGCAACCTCGGCCTCTCGTAGTGATATTTCATTTCCATGGTGCTTGGATACGGCGCAGAATCTGTGCTCCAGAGACAACGCATCCGTTGAAAATGACGGAGTTTGAGGCAGTAAGACAGATTTCAGCTTTGGTGCCAGCACCCGCGATAGCTGCTTGAACTTTGTGATTTCTCCCGACCTGTAACGCCGCTGTCCGGCATTGCGCCCTAAGGACAGGTGGACCGAAGAATTGTCGTCTATTTTTGCGACGAACCCAATTTCATCCACCATTTTTGTTGATCCATAATAGTTGGAAAAATACTCGCTGGTCTCAAATCGATCCGGCGCAATATCCCGCAATGGGTAGGCCGCCCAATCGTTTGTGCTCATGGAAATTTGAAAAAAGGGATCTAGCAGGTAACCCAGCAAATCATAGCGCCGGTCAAAGATATTGCGAAGCTGGTCATCGGGGATCCAACGAAACAGCACTGTTGGTCCTGAATTGCGAAAAAACAGCATTGCTACAACACTTTGTGCTGAAAAAGTAGCGCTACAGTAGGGGACAACGGCCTGTTCGTAGGCTTCCACATTCGCTGAAATCGCAACCGCGCTCAGAAAATCATACTCCGCGTTGTCACTCTCATTCTTTGCCATATCACTAATAACATAAATCGGGTTATTGAGAAAACGATACCACGCTGGTGGTATTGTCAAGGTTTTCCAAAAATCGAACACTCGCTCTCGGAGGGGCCATGATTCACAAAAACTCGACTTGCAAGAGAACAACAGGACTTGTCGCATCGGAACTTTACTTCTGGCATGACACGATGAATTGGTGCGGTTTCTTCGAACCGACGATGACATTGCAGCCGGGCGAACATTTTGAAAATCCTGAAACCAAGCGCAGGATGCAGAACCTGCTACAGGCAATGGGGTTATGGGATCACCTGCAATTGATGGCCCCCGACGCAGCAAGTAATGACGTGATTGGCTTTGTTCATCCTCAATCGCATATCGACCATCTGACTGCGGTTTGCGCAAGTGGTGGTGGAGACACCGGTGCGCTGACCCCGGCAGGGCCCGCCAGCCTAGATATCGCGCGAATGGCGGTGGGTGGTGTGATTGTGGCGGTTGATGCTGTTATGGCCGGGGATGTGGACAACGCTTATGTTTTGTGTCGCCCGCCGGGGCACCATGCATTGCCGGAGCTTGCCATGGGGTTTTGCCTTTTTGCCAACGCGGCCATTGGTATCAGACATGCACAGAAACAACATGGTGTCACTCGCGTGGCTACGGTGGATTGGGATGTGCATCACGGTAACGGAACCGAGGCGATATTTCTGGATGATCCATCGGTTCTGACGATTTCACTACATCAGACCAACCTGTTCCCGCCAGACTCAGGCGGGACCGACGTGAAAGGTGCGGGCAATTCAAACCTAAATATTCCTCTCCCGCCGGGGTCAGGTTCGGGCGCGTATCGGGAAGCGTTTGAACGAGTTGTCATCCCCGCTCTTGAAAACTTTGAGCCTGAGCTGATCGTTATACCCTGCGGTTTTGACGCGTCGGCACTGGATCCGCTTGGCATTCAGATGCTGGCATCTGAGGATTTCAGGTGGATGACACGGCAAGTCATGGCTGTTGCTGACAAACACTGTTCGGGCCGTATCGTAGCGACGCACGAGGGCGGGTATTCCGCAACCTATGTTCCGTATTGCGGACTAGCGGTTGTTGAAGAGCTTTCCGGGGCGTCCAACCAATTTGAAGACCCGTTTCAGGACTTTGTCGAAAACTATGGCGGCCAGGCATTGAGCAACGATCAGGCCGCTGCGATCGAGCAAGCGCACAAAGCGTATTTTCCAAGATAACAAATCCAGGGAGGATGGAATGAGTAATCATTCGAAAAATAGTCAAACACGGCGCGGTTTTCTAAAAGGTGCTGGCGTCACTGCCGGATCCGCCGCGATGTTATCCGGTCTCAACCAAAGTGCCCAGGCGCAATCATCGGATCCGGTCGTGATCGGATGCCCGGCACCGCTGACCGGCATTGTCGCCGCTGACGGGATCGAGTTTCAACGCGGTCTGGAAATGGCGCGCGATGAGATCAACGAGATGGGGGGCATTCTGGGCCGCCCGATTGAGGTTGTCACGGTCGATACGGAAAGCAAGGGTGATGATGTGGTCATACAGGCCGCACAACGCCTGATCGACAAGGATAACGCCAGTGCGATCATCACGGGCTACAACCTTGAGACGGGCACGGCTTTGCATGATGTGGTCGCGGATGCAGGAGTGATTGCGATGCACTCGAACACTGTCGCCGTTCATGACGAATTGGTAAAATCCGATCCGGACAGGTTTTGGGGCACGATCCAGTATGATCCGCCTGAAACAATGTATGGCGAAGGCTTTCTCAAATTCATCAAAGATCTTGAAGATAACGGTGAATTCAAGCGCCCGAACAACAAGATTGCGATTGTGACCGGGCCAGGCACCTATTCCATCAATATTGCCAATGCGATGAACGACGGGGCCGCTGCCTTCGGCTACGAAGTGTCGCTCTTTGAGACGGTGAAAGTACCGGTCACTGATTGGGGGCCTACGCTGGCCAAACTACGGGCTGACCCGCCTGCGATCATCGCGATTACGCATTTCTACACGCAAGATCAGGCGCAGTTCATGAATCAATTCATGACAGATCCGACCGACAGTCTTGTCTATCTGCAATATGGTGCGTCTCTGGCGGCGTTCCGCGACATTGCTGGCGATAATTCAGTCGGTTCGATCTACGCCACCGTTATCGGTGCGTTGCAAGATGAGATTGGCACCGGTTTTGCGGATGCCTACAAGGGTCGTTTCGGCGACAATGCCTCTCCCAATGGTGGCGGTCAGACATATCAGGCGCTTCATGCCTATGCTCTGGCCGCTGCTTTGGCAGGGGGGGCCGGTGCGCCTTATGAAGAAGATCAGAATCGCGTGGTCGCAGATCGGCTGAAATCGCTGATCTACCGCGGCCCGATGGGAACCATGCGAATCCGGCCCGACACATTGTCGGCCTACAGCTATCCGACGGAAACCAACGATCCATCGCTGGGTATGCCGCATATCTTCAGTCAGGTTCACGACAAGGCAAAAGACGGTGTTCTCATCGCGCCGTCGCCCTATGAGCGTAGCAATTTCCAACTGCCGCCCTGGATGAAGAGCTGAGGGTCTGGTGGTTACTGACACCACTACAATTCTGGAGTGCCGGGGTGTTGTGAAACGCTTCGGCGCGCTGGCCGCCGTGGATGGCGTTGATTTCACTGTCCAGCGCGGTGAAGTTGTTGGTGTTGGCGGCCCGAACGGGGCCGGCAAGACCACTTTTTTTGATCTGATAAGCGGGCTGACCCCAACCACCGAAGGGGCCATCAAGCTTCTTGGCGAAGACATTACCGGCACCGCTCCGCACAAGTTATGCCATTTGGGGATGGCACGGACATTCCAGTTAAATTCTGGGTTTGATCATATGAGCGTTTTCGAGAACGTGCTGGTAGCCCGCGCATTTGGCCGCCGCAGTTCTGGTGGCTTGGTTCTGACCAAGCGGCAGGACAAGGAAATGGCAAGGGCATTGCTGTCCGAGATCGGGCTGGACGACATTGCCGCCGAAAAAGTCGCGGGGATCCCGATCCTTGCCCGCAAGAAACTGATGGTCGCGACAGCCTTGATGAACGAGCCTGAAATTTTGTTGTTGGATGAACCTGTTGGTGGACTGACCCCACCGGAGATCGACGAATTCATCGATCTCATGCTCTCATTGAAGTCTCGTGGCATGACCCTTGTTTTTATCGAACACGTGATGCGGTTCCTGACCACTGTGGCCGATCGGGCCGTGATGATGCATCAGGGCAAAGTTATCTACGATGGCGCGCCAGACGGACTGGCATCGGACAAAACCGTGTCCGAGGTGTACCTGGGAAGTTCCGGTTTGGGAGATGCAGCGTGAGCGCTGTTCTGTCTTGTAGCGGTCTGGTTTCGGGCTATCTGAACCGGCCTGTGTTGCATGGCGTGTCGCTCGACATCCCGCAGCAAGGTGTTATGGCCCTGATCGGCCCAAACGGGCACGGCAAAACCACGCTACTACGTACGCTGTCGGGATTTTTGACGCTGCGTGATGGGCACATGTCCCTCAACGGGACTGACATGAACCGCGCGTCGGTACACGCCCGTGTCGAGTCTGGTCTGATCCATGTGCCACAAGGCGATCAGTTGTTCACCGAAATGACCGTCGAAGAAAACCTGTTGATGGGTGCCTACCTGTGCGTCGACGGGGCCGAGGTTTCAAACCGACTGAACGAGGTGTTCGCCTTGTTCCCCAAACTTAAAGACCGTCGCAACCAGATGGCTTCGGGATTGTCAGGAGGTGAGCGCAGGATGGTCGGGATCGGGCGCGGCCTGATGGCAGACGCCAAGCTTTTGATGCTGGACGAGCCTTCGTTAGGGTTGGCCCCTTTGGTAATCGAACAGATCTACGAGGCTTTGGGCCACCTTCGGCAAAGCGGGATGGCGTTTTTGGTGGTCGAAGAAAACCCAAGCCGCCTGCTCAGCTTTGCTGACAGTCTGTGCCTGATGGATGCCGGTCACATCGTCTGGCGCGGCACTGCGGAAGAGGCGAAAAGCTCCGGCGATATCCTCAAGACCTATCTGGGAGGGCAGTAAGAAATGGATGTAGCTATCCAGATAGTAATTACCGGGCTGACGCTGGGATCAATGTATGCGCTGGCTTCGGTGGGGTTGTCGCTGATTTACGGAACGTTGGGCATGTTCAATATGGCTCACGGCTTGTTCATGACGCTGGGGGCATACGTGGCCTATTCGGTCGCGGTGGCGTTTGGCATTCCATTGGTTCTTGGCATTGTCGTCGCTATGGCAGCCGGAGCGCTGATCGGCATTGTCACCCATCTTGTCATGGTCCGGTTCATGTTGGGGACCGCCGATTTCGGCACCAATGTTCTGGTTGCCACCGCTGGCCTGGGCATTTTGATCGAGGATCTGCTGCTGAAGGTTTATGGCGGCTATCCTTATCCGCAACCTCTGGCCGTCGAAGGATTCACGCGGATCGGAAGGGTTACTGTGACCTATCAGGCGGTGATCATCTTTGCGGTTGCACTGATCCTGATCCTGGGCGTGGCGTGGTTGTTGCTGAAAACCCGGTTTGGTCGGGCGATCCGTGCCACAGCCCTGAACCGCGAGGCCGCGATGCTGATGGGGGTGAAGGCCGATACCGTATTTCTGCAGGTCATGGCGCTTGCAGGCATGCTGGCAGGGGTGGCGGGGCTGATGATTTCAACGCAGGCCACCCTGTCGCCACAGATGGGAGGTGATCCGCTGCTCAAGGCGTTCGTCATCTGCGTTGTGGCGGGATTGGGCAATGTCTGGGGGGCCGGTCTGTGTGCCTTTGGTCTGGCACTGCTGGAAGCCGCAATAGGGTTCTACATCGGCGTCCGATTTGGATTCCCTGCCATGTTGATTCTGGTGATCCTCGTGCTGATTTGGCGCCCTCAGGGGCTGTTTGGCAGCGAAAAGGTGGTGCGCCTGTGACCCAACTGGATGATCTGACACGCCACCTTCTGATTGGTGTACTGGTGATCGCAACCTTTGCTGTCTTGCCTGTATTCATCACTCAGCGATATTTGCTGGGCGAGGTGATCGTCTTTTTCATCTGGGCGATGGTGGCGATGAACTGGAACCTGTTGATGGGCCATGCAGGCGTGTTTTCGTTGGCTCAGATGCTGTTCTTTGCTGTCGGAGCCTACGGAATGGCCATGGGGGTCACATTCACCAGCATGTCCGTTTGGGTGGCAATTCCGGTTGCAGCGGTTTCCTCGGCCATACTTGCCTTGATCATCGGTGTGGCGTGCCTGCGCCTGACGGGGGCGTATGTGGCGCTTTTGACCTATGCCATCGCCGAGATGATCCACGTGCTGATCATCACAGATACCGAATGCTTCACACTGGTGCGCAACAACTGCCAGCAGCTTTTTGGTGGCTCCACCGGGTTTTCCCGCTTCGACGACTTCGGGTTTCGGCCTGTGTTGAAAAAGCATTGGGTCTTGGGAAATTATTATACCGTCCTTGCTGCGTTTGGTCTGACGATCTTTGGCGTGATCGTTATCATTCACGGTCGCCTTGGCCTTGCCTTTCGCGCGATCCGCGACAATGTCGGCTATGCCAGCAGCCGCGGTATTGACCGCAAGAAATATCAGGTTGTGGCTTTTGCATTATCGGCCTTGCTGACAGGTCTGGCTGGCGGGGTCTATGCCGCACATTACCGGTTTGCCGGTCCCAGCCTGTTTGAGTTTTCCACCCTGATGTTCATCCTCGCCATGGTGGTCGTTGGTGGGCTTGGGTCCACCTGGGGGCCGCTTATCGGCACAGGCATCATGATGATCGTGGTTGAATTTTCCAAAGAAATGGGAGACGCCCGCAATTTGGTTCTGGGTCTCGCCTTGATCATCTTTGTTGTCGTCATGCCCAAAGGGTTGGTTCATCTGGCAAGTAACGCTTGGCGAAAAGTAAGCCATGACCGGCAGGAGACGAAAGCTGACTCATGACCACCGCCGAAACTATCATCCTGAACGGGCGGGTTTTGACCATGGTGCCAGAGGTGCCACGGGCGTCGGCCCTGGCGATAGCGAATGGAAAGATCCTGGCGATTGGCTCGGATGCCGACATCCGCGTGCTTGCCACTCCCCAGACCCGCGTGATTGACGCAGGCGGGCGCAGCGTTTTGCCGGGATTTATCGACAGCCATGTCCACCTGTTTCAAGGCTCGGCCGAATTGGATTTCCTGCCAGTCGGTGGGCTAACGCAGCTTGAGCAGGTGCGCCCGAAAGCGCTGGACTTTGCCAATGTCCGCCCGGACGAACCTTTGATTCAAGGGGTCGGCGCATTTTACGACCTGTTTTCCTCGGCCTCCCAAGCGCCCCGGCTGATGCTGGACGATATCATCTCGGACCGCCCCTTTGCCCTGTTGGCCGCCGATCTGCACACTGTCTGGGCCAATACCGCCGCTTTGAAACAAGCCGGAATGCTTTATGGGGCGGACATGCCTGAGGGCAGTACCGTTGTTATGGGCGATGATGGCTTTGCCACGGGCACGTTGCATGAAACCGGCGCTTTTGGACCGGTTCTGGCATTGTCGAGGACCGGCGGCAGGGATATGCTGGGCTATGTCACTGGGGACGATCCCGACCCACCCGCAACACTGGCCGAGCGCGAGGCCGACAAGGCGATGTTGCTGAAAGGTCTTGATCACGTTGCCGCGCATGGAATCACCACGCTCCATAACATGGATGGAAATTTCTATCAGCTCGAACTCCTTAGTGAACTTGAAGCCGACGGCCGCCTGAAAGCACGGGTACAGGTTCCTTTCCATCTCAAGAATTTCGACCCGATCGAGCGACTTGAAGAAGCCGCAGAAATGCACCGCCATTATCAAGGCGATATGGTCTGGTCTGGCCGGGTCAAGATGTTCATGGACGGCGTTCTGGAAAGCAGAACCGGTTTGAAAACCCGCGCCTATCCGGACGATCCTGACAATCATGGCGAGGCTGTATTTGAGCCATCCCATTTCAACGAAGCTTGCCGCCAGATTGATGCTATGGGCCTGCAGATAAGCGTCCATGCCGTGGGGGACATGGCCGTACAACGTGTGCTGGATGGTTACGAATATGCCCAAACGGTCAATGGCAAACGTGATGCGCGCCACCGTGTGGAGCATATTGAATTGATCACTGAAGCAGACATAACACGGATGAAACAGCTTGATGCGGTCGCATCTATGCAGCCCCGACACGCCGCCTTTGCCGGTTTTTTTGAACCGCCTGAACCCGACACTGTGTTCTTTGTTGATGAATGTGCCCGTGCTTATCCATGGGAAACACTTCGACGGGCAGCAATCCCTCTGGCCTTTTCCACTGACTGGCCGGTGGTTCCAATTGATGTGCTGGCGAACATTCAATGCGCCGTTACTCCGCGCGATCTAGGCGAGGGCTGGCTTGACCAAAGCCAATCGCTGTCGAATGGGCTGAGGGCCTATACCGCCACAAATGCCTGGATGGCATTCAAAGAGAACCACACCGGAAGTTTGAGGGCAGGATTGGCAGCAGATGTTGTCATCCTTGATGGCGACATAGAGCAATCTGCGCCGCACTCCCTTGTGGCTGTTTCAATAGCCATGACGTTCTGCGCAGGAGAGGTAACATCTGAACTACGTAGCCTTTGAAGAAACTGACGGAAATGCGGATATCCAATGGTCATTTTTTTCAAAAAGCAGTCGTTGGCACAGTTGCAGCGAAAGTCTGAAAAGTCCCGCGTTGCAGTCCTTGTATCGAATAAAATGTTGCACGATGCATGAATGTCCGGTTTGGCTACATCAGTTGGTCGAATTTCTGGTGTCTCGAATGTCGGGTAAGGGCCGTCCACGATGGTGGTCTCGGTTTCCTGCAATGCAGATACTGCACCTGCTCCGATGACCGGTGAGAGCCCATATTGACCAATGCTGCGAAACGTATGAATGATCACGAACTGCACGAGACAGACATTGACCGTGGCAAAGGTGGTTCGTTTCTGCAATTGATCAGCCGAGCTCGTGCGGCAAATCGGATATTGCATTTCAGCCATTCTCGCAATCAACTACATACCCACTGAGAACCGCAAAGTGAGTTACATCTCTAATCTGTGAGATTTGCTCTAGTCGCCCATGTAGGCGATGCAATCCAGTTTCACTTTCATGTCCCATACCTGTCCTGCCCCGACGCTAAGACGTGCAGGGTACGGTTCAGAAAAATACTCCGCATAAGCCGCATTGACCTCTTCGTAGTCATCGGAGTCTTGCAGGTAGAGACCCATCTTTACGACATCGTTAAGTGTCAAATTGTGAGCACCAAGAATGGTCTGAATATGTCTCATCGTGATCCTGAACTGCTCAACCGCCGTATCGCCCAGGATTTCGTGACTTTCGACATCCAAAGAGCCAATGCCAGAGAGAAACAGAAAATCACCGGCGCGTACCGCTTGTGAGTATGGTCCCGCGCCTGACGGGGCACCATCGGTGGTATTTATGGAAATGGGCATCGTCAGTGCTCCTTTGTCGGTTCACGCTTCAGTGTCGTTTGGACAAAACTTTGACGTTCTTCCAGGGGCACGCAGCCGAATTGTTGCGCGTACCACTTTGCCAGATAGGAAGATGACGAAAACCCACATGCCAACGCTATTTCATAGATTGGCAGATCGGTTTGCCGAACCAACGACCGCGCAAGCCGGAGACGGCACTCCAGGTAGTACCGTTTGGGGCTGCGCCCCAGATGCGACCGAAACAATCTGTCTAGATGCCGTTGCGACAGGCCGACCTGCCGCGCAATTTTCGGCAGTTGCACCGGGTCTTCGAGATTCCGTTCCATTATTTGGACAGCAGTTCGAACATGCGCATTTGCGATACCCAGTCGGCGGCTTCGGTTTATCGTTTGCATGCCGAGGGGTGATCTAATTTCACTATGAAGGAGCTGCTCTGCTACTTTGTTAGCCAGATCAATACCGTGGCCAGCCGCAACAAATGTCAGCGCCAAGTCGACAACCGCAGTGCCACCCGAGCAGGTAAAGATCGGGCCATCAGTTTCAAATATCGCCTCAGAAACATCGAGATGAGGGTAGGTTTCGCGAAACGCGCCACGGTCTTCCCAGTGAATCGTGCACCGTTTGCCGTCCAGCAGCCCAGCCTGTGCCAGAACCCAACTACCTGTCGAGACGGCCCCGATACTGGTTCCTTCAGTTTTGATCCGGCGCAGCCACGCGAGGATTTCAGGATTGGCTTGTTCATGGCCGTCGACACCAGCGCAGACTACTAGGTTCGACAAATGGGGGGCGGTGTCGAATAATTGATCGGTTTGTATGCTCAAGCCGTTCATGGATGTTACGGTTCGGTCCCCTTGTCCCAGCGTACACCAGGAATAAAAGGGTTTACGTCCAACGTAGTTTGCCAGCGCCAGAACATCGATCGCTGCTGAAACGGGTAGCATCGGATGCCCAGGCAAGAGCAGGAAACCGAAGGATTCTGTTTCTTTGGTCAGCAATGACATTGTTAGAAATCCACTTGGTTAGCTGATCTGTAAGGCGTTCTGCGTGGACCTCAACATCGCGGCAGAATGATCTCAGCTTTCTACAATTCTCTCCCGTAATCTAGCGGTTTTGGCGGCGTCGACATTTCCATCGGGCATCAAGACCACACCGTAATCTCGCTTTGCTGCTTCAGGGCTGACAATTCCCAAACGGACGTCTGCGGCGACAAGCCCTGTAGGGCGTTCATGGGGATCACCCAATCCACCTCCACCCGGGGTGCGAAAATCAAAGATCTCGCCCGCGGGTATTTCCTGCTTGCCCTTGCTGTTCAGCATCCGGTCGGAATGCATCAATCGCAATACACCCGGAGCCCCGGGCAAGCCGCCATCACGTCCGAGCGCCGGATGCTTCACGCGATCGACCGTAGCAAACAACGTGATGGGCTGATTTTCGCGGCTTTCAAGCTCAATGTTTTGCCCCAGACCCCCGCGATACTTCCCAGCCCCTCCGGAATCTGTGCGTAACTCGCGACGGCGAAACAGCAGGGGGGCGACGCTTTCGGTTATTTCCACCTGCGCGCCGTAAACCCCGCTGGGAAAGGCCGCGACAGATAGCCCATCTTTACCAGGGCGAGCGCCTGTGCCGCCATTATGGGTGACCTCAACCGCGTATTTGGTGGCGCCCTGGCCCTTGTTCATCTCAAAACCGCCGCGCAGGGGCAGATCATACATGCAGGACGAACCTTCAGCCGGTATGCGATCAGGTATGGCCTGGTGAAGGCAGCCATACATCAGGTCCGGCATGATCTGTCCCAGGATGTGCCGTTGCGCCACCGGCGCAGGCCGGGGCGCATTCAGGATACAGCCTTCTTCCGGTGCGGTGACTTCGAAACAGCCAAGCGAACCAGCGTTGTTTGGCACTTCGGGCGCAAAGATGCAGCGCAGGCCAAAGACACTATAGGCAGTTGAGTAGTTCAGCGGAACATTGATGCCGTAGCGCGAACAGGGTGACGAGCCAGCGAAATCGACACTCAATTTCGAGCCTTCAATCTTCATTGTGGCGACCATGTCGATTTCAAAATCATACCCGTCGACGCGCATAGTATGCTGGTAGGTGCCGTCGGGAACCTCAGCAATCGCGGCTTCGGTGATCCTGCGTGACGTATCGAAGATATAGGCGCCAACTCGGTCAAGCGAAGTGATTTGCAACTCGCGCATCATCGACGTCAGCCGCGCTGAGGCAACATCGCAACACGCAATCAATGCATAAACATCGCCTTCATTCTGAAATGGCGCACGAGAGTTCGACTTTATCAACGTCAACAACGTGTCGTTCATCTGTCCGGCGTCAACCAGTTTGATCGGCGGTATCAGCAGGCCTTCGTCATAGACGTCCGACCCATCCGGGCCCATGCCAAGCCCGCCCAGATCGACCAGATGCGAGGTGCAGGAAACCATGCCGACCAGTTTGTCATCCAGAAAGGATGGTTGGACCAACACAAAGTCATTCAAATGACCCGAGCCCAGCCAGGGATCATTGGTCAGGTAGGTATCGCCCGGGCGCATGGTGTCGGGTGGAAAATACTCGGTGAAGTATTTGACCGATTCCGCCATTGTATTGATGTGCCCCGGCGTGCCGGTGACGGCCTGGGCCATCATGCGGCCCTTAACGTCAAAGACGCCTGCAGAAATGTCTCCGCTCTCGCGAACAATGGGGCTGAACGCCGTGTGCATCAGAGCCTGTGCCTGCTCATCCACCACCGACTGAAGGCGGTTCCACATGACCTGAAGCTCAATGTCGGACGCAGAGGAGGTTTTTGAATGGGCCATGAATTATTCTCCTCGGGCAATGCGTGTCATGATGATGTTTTCGGCGCTGTCGATCACTGCCTGAAAGCCGCTTTCAACGAGCGTTGTTGTTTGCAGCTCTGTGATCAATGCCGGCCCCTCAACGCGGTCTCCGATCTCAAGATCAGAACGGGCAAACGTGCTGACCGAAATCATCTTTTCATCCTGACGAGAATAAATCGACGTTTCCGTTGAGGCCGTAACATCACGCTGTGTATCGGGGATGACAGCTGATTCCGGTGGCGGTGTTTTGGTGGCTGCGACGAAAGCCCAGTTGATGATCTCAATATCAACACCGGGGACGAGGCGGCCGAACAATTCCAGATACATTGCTTCGAAGTTTTGCTTCAGTATCTCGCCGGTTTCTCTTGTTATCGCCCCGGCCGGAACTGTCACTTCCAATTCATGCCCCTGACCATCATAGCGCATGAAGGCAACCCGCTTTTCAACAAGGTCTCCATCCTGTGCACCTGCCCGAACAATGGCGCAGGCGTCGCTTTCCATTTCACCGATCAGGTTGGCAACGGCTTTGGCGTCAAAACTGCTGAGACGGCAATAAAGTGAGCGAATGATCTCATAAGATATTGGCGCGCCGAGAAATCCAATGGCAGATCCAACGCCCGGAGAACGCGGGACAATGATGCGGTCAATGTCGGTTTTGTTGGCGATGCGGGTCGCGTGCAGCGGCCCGTTACCGCCGGTGGCAACAAGTGTGCCGCCAGCCACTTCCTGTCCCCACTCGGCGGCGTGGACCCGGGCCGCATTGGCCATGCTTTCGTCAACCAGTTGGGAAATACCATATGCGGCAATTGTTGCATCGAATCCCAGCGGTGTCCCGATCTGGTCGTGCACGGCCTTCACGGCAGCGTCGCGGTCCAGCTGGAAACGGCCTTCGGCAAAGTTGTCCGGATCCAGATATCCCAACACCAGATCGCTGTCGGTAACGGTCGGCAGTGTCCCACCTTTGCCATAGCACACCGGCCCGGGGTCTGAACTTGCGCTGTCAGGCCCAACAGCGATGCGGTTCAGGGAATCTATTCTGGCGATTGATCCGCCCCCTGCACCGATCTCGATCATCTCAATGACCGGAATGCGCACCGGAAGGCCGGACCCCTTGATAAAACGTGCGGCTCGGGCGATCTCGAATTGTCGTGATCTGTGGGGTTTGAATTCCTCGATCAGGCAGAGCTTTGCAGTGGTGCCGCCCATATCGAAGGCCACGACTTTGTCCACGTCACATTGTTCGGCCACCTGACACGCCAGGATAGCCCCGCCTGACGGACCTGATTCGACCAGACGGATAGGTGCCTTGATGGCGGTATCCAGTGTCGTCATGCCGCCGCCCGAGGTCATGATAAACAAAGACGCTGCCAAGCCCTCGGCAGTTAAGGCACCGGAAAGGTCTTCCAGATACGATCCCATCAGGGGTTTGATGTACGCGTTGCCGATGGTTGTGCAGGCGCGGTCGTATTCGCGGATTTCCGGGCAGACGTCAGAAGACAAGGTTACCGACACGCCGGGACAGGCCGCGACCAGAAGGTCACGCAACCGGCGTTCGTGTGCGTTATTCAGGTACGAGTGAAGCAAACAAACCGCGACGCTTTCGATACCCTGCTCAATAATCTGGGCAATAGCCGGTGCAAGGCTGCTTCCATCTAACGGTGTAATCACCTCGCCAGACGCATCCATCCGTTCATCAACTGTCCAGCAATGATCCCTGCCAACCAACATTTCGGGCTTGTCGATCATCAGGTCGTATTGGTCGTATCGCCGCTCATACGCGATTTCGAGAATATCGCGGAAACCTTCGGTGGTGATGAAACCGGTTTTCGCCCCCTTACGTTCGATCAGCGCATTGGACGCCAGTGTCGTGCCGTGGATGATCGTGCCGATCTGGTCCGGATTAATCTCGGCCATCTGGGTGACAGCGCGAATGCCGTTCAAAACTCCCTCGATGGGGCGTGACGGGGTGGTAAGGGTTTTTGTCGTGACCAGTTGCCCGTTCAAATCCAGTGCCACATCGGTAAATGTGCCACCGATATCAACCGCCAAGCGGCCCGAATTGCGATCACCCACGGGATGTTCCTTCTGATGTTACGATAATCAGCATGCGTTGCCGTTAACTCAACCCTCGGCCAATATTGATATTTTGATGAATATATTTTCGCCATGAAAACAATATAAATTCGCCAACATCACCGAGAACCCGTAGTTTACGACCCTCTGATCGCCACCTCCGGCATACAACAAAACGTGACTCTGGTTGCCCTCGATAGGATGTGAAGGTTAGTGCGAAACATGTATTTCTCAAACTGACGAGGATTTAGTGCTCTCACTTAAATACCTGATTGCTGGATTCGGCTTGTGCATGATGGGGGTCTTGCCCGCCGCTTCCGCCAAGGCACAGCAGCGCTTCCAGGATTGCGAGATGTGCCCTCAGATGGTCGAAATTCCCGCGGGCAATTTCTTGATGGGGTCACCTCCGCAGGAATCAGAGCGAAGCGAAGACGAAGGTCCGATACGGGAAGTGACCATTCCCCATCGGTTTGCCGTGGCGATGTACGAAGTCACGGTTGAACAATGGAATGTCTGCACCGGATCTGGTGCTTGCACCCATCAACCCAGCAAAGTGGGAGGGCGGCACAAGCAAGACCCGGTGCTGCATGTCAGTTGGTATGATGCGCAGCAATTTGTTCAATGGCTTTCCGCAGAAACCGGTAAACCTTATCGCCTGTTGACCGAGGCCGAATGGGAATATGTCGCTCGTGCAGGCACGACAACACCCTTCCATAATGGGGAAACGCTGACCGGAACGGATGCGAATTTCGACAAGGCACGGCCGTATCCTTTGTCACCTGACGCACCGACCCCTGATCCATTCCGCAAGCGGTGGGCCCGGCCCGTTGGTCAATATCCCGCAAATGCATTTGGGCTGTTTGATATTCATGGCAACGCAAGCGAATGGGTGCAGGACTGTTACGACCCGGCGGCCTATGCACGTTTCCGGCATTACCCGGACGCCAATGAAGCAGATTCCGAGACCTGCGACCGGGTCGTTCGTGGCGGAACCTCGCATTACAGCGGCGCATTTGCGCGCTCTGCCAATCGCCATGTTTTTGCATCGGACGCCCGGACGATAGATGTCGGAATTCGCGTTGGTCTCACTTTGCCAGAATAGCCAGCCAGCTGCGCGCTAAATCTGTATCCTCGCCCAGAGGCGGGCCTGGGCCGAGTCCATATTCTAGCCTCTAAATGTCCAATACCTGTTTGTCGCACGCCGCTATCCACTTATTCTGGTGACAGCGCCTGAGGTGGTATTGGTATCGGAACGGATACAAACACAATACTCACGAACCGTCAGCGCAGGTGGATGTCGTAGCATGTGCTCGACCGGAAAAAACACCGTGAAACGGGAGAAGTCTTATGTCAAAAATTAACTCAGGTATTCTGGATCGCCGGGGTTTTATGAAAACAACTGCGGCCACGGCGCTTGCTGCATCACTGCCGCTAAGCGCGGCCAAGGCAGCCCCCAAACGCGGCGGGAATATCCGCATGGGCAAAGCCCATGGCCAGACAACAGACACGCTCAACCCTGCCACCTATGAAAACGGATTTACGACGGCTCTTTGCCATGGGCAGCACGGACGCCTGACCGAAGTTGCCCCAGACGGCTCGCTTATTCCCGAACTGGCCGAAAGCTGGGAAGCGTCCGATGATGCAACTGAATGGCGGTTCAAAATCCGCCAGGGTGTAAATTTCCACTCAGGCAAGGAACTTGATGTTCATGATGTGATCAACTCGATCAACTTCCACCGCGGTCCCGATTCCACGTCGGCCGTTGGGACACTCGTCGCTGATGTCGTGGATCTGCAGGCGGATGGCCAAGACACGGTTGTTTTCAAATTGTCGGGCGGCAATGCTGATTTTCCGTTCTTCCTGTCGGAATACCATTTCAGCATCTGCCCGGCCAAGGATGACACCATTGATTGGCAATCCGGCGATGGTTGCGGCAGCTATGTACTCAAAAGCTTCAACCCGGGTGTGAATGCCACGTTTGAGCGACATGAAAACCATTGGCGTGACGACGTTGCTTTCTTCGATACCATCGAAATGCTGGCATTGGTTGATCAAAACGCGCGTACAACCGCCCTGGTTTCCGGGGATGTTGATGCCGTTGATCGGGTTGACCTCAAAACCGCTGGGCTGTTGGCGCGCAAGCCCGGCATTTCGCTGCAATCGATCTCGGGCATGCTGCATTATACCTTTGCCATGTCGACCAATCAGGACCCTTATACGGACAACAATATTCGCCAAGCCCTCAAATACGGGGTTAACCGCGAAGAATTGGTTGAAAAAATCCTGTTCGGCTATGGCTCCATTGGCAACGACCATCCAATTGGCAAGGGTCAGCGGTTCTTCAACTCTGAGTTGGAGCAAAAGGCCTATGATCCCGACCAGGCCAAGTGGTATCTGAAACAAGCGGGCCTGGACACCCTCTCGGTCAGCCTGTCGGCATCAGATGCGGCATATGGCGGTGCGGTTGATGCGGCCACGCTTTATCAGGCCTCTGCCAAAGCTGCAGGGATCGATCTTAAACCGATTCGGGAACCAAATGACGGCTATTGGTCGGATGTGTGGATGAAGAAACCTTTCTCTGCCGTCTACTGGTCGGGTCGTTCAGTCGAAGACCAGATGTTCACGACGACATATGCATGTGGCGGAGACTGGAATGATACCTTCTGGTGCCATGATCGTTTTCAGGAATTGCTGGTGTCTGCACGCGCCGAACTCGATCAGGACAAGCGGCGACAGATGTACTGGGAAATGCAGGATATCGTCGCCAATGAAGGCGGAGCGGTCATTCCGATGTTCGCCGATTGGGTATTTGGTGTTTCCGACAAGATCGCTCTCCCCGACGTGATGGCGTCGAACTGGGACCTTGACGGCGAACGCTGGATGGAACGCTGGTCGATGGCGTGAATGTCAGCGGTCGCCTGCTCTGGCAGTTTGCCGAATGACAACGCACTAAGAATAAGCGTCTCATCAGGGCCCCCACAACGCGGCAGGTTTTACTTGGGTCAAAAGCCGAGTGTCAGCTTTTGACCCAAGTAATAGGCCTGCCGGTACAAACGCTGCAACAGTTTGGTCTATGCCTCGGGTGTATATTTTCACTGTAGCGAAGTGCCGAAAGCAGCCCATGGGGTGATCGCGGCGAAAGCCTGCTTAGTCCCGCGTTGTGTGAGTTGGTCCGAACCGAATTGCTGCAGGATGCACGAAAGGCGGCTTTCGGGAAACCGGCAGGGGAAATTTGAAAGATGTCGAATGGCTGCAATGGGCCGTGCTCAACGGCAAGATCATCGACCGCTGGAGCAATGCTGCACAAACCCCGATGACCGTGAGAGCCCAATCTGTGGAATGCTGCGTATCGTCCGAAAGATCACTGTGCGCAGAATGCGGACATAACTCATCCCTCCGAAGTCCGATTATTCGGATGTTTGTCGCCGATTTTAAACCTGGCAGTCGACCACACCGAGAATAGACCTCTCTGCAGGTAATATTGCGGGGTCAAAAGGGAATGAGGCTCATGTAGGTTATGACACATGAGTTTGATAAAGAGGACAGGCGCGCGAGGCAGCGCGGGATTTGGTCGGGTATTGGCCATGGTCACTGTATTAATTGCTGGTTCGTTATCCGCGCTTGCAGCAGACCCTTTCCAGCCTCCTTTCAGTCTCAGGACGTTGGAGTGGCGTTATCAGGGTGGGGATGATCTGGAGTGGTCAGACTCTCGATTTGACGATTCTCGGTGGTCGGCTGTACGATTGACCGAACAGCTTTCATCGGGCGTTGCTGCAGATAAAGCTGGATTTGCGTGGTTCCGGGTCCGGATTCCTGCAGAAGTGGTGCAGCGTTATAAACGACCAATGCTGTTTCTGGGACGCATCCAGAATGCGGATCAGACATATGTTAACGGGCAGTTGATCGGCTCTACCGGGACATTCGTCACATCAGCCCGAGATTATGCCGGAACGGCAACGGGCCTGATCACAAGGGCTTACCTGCTGCCGCAAGCCGAGCAAGACCTGGTTCTGGCTCTCCGTGTTCAAGCTCTTGAAGGCGCGCCGGAACTTTCAGGCCCTGTTCTGATCGGGGATGCCCATCAGGTGTCGGCCCTGGCGCGTCGTTCTGATATCGGGCTGTGGCTGCGAGACAGTTTTATGCTCACAGCACTTGCGATTGGTACGGCCCTCGGTGCAATCATCGCCTATGGGGCCGGGAGTGACAGGCGGCACAGATGGCTGCCGTGGTTTCTGGGCTCACTCCTTGTGGCAAGCGTTCCGTATACCATCACGGGGTATTATGCGGGGCTGTCTACCAGCGCACTGGTCTGGTTGGGGGAATGTCTGCCTTATCTCGCATTTGGCCTTCTGCATTTTCTGAGCGTTCTGGGCATCCCGTTCGGCCGGGTTCTGCCTGGTCTCATGATTGGCTACTACGGGATCCTCATTGCAATTTGGGTGGTAAACCCTGACGTCAGCCAGTTCATTTTCTGGTCTTTCGCGCTCTATGCCTTGCCCGGCCTGAGTGCGCTGATTGTTTTCTTCAGGCTTTGGCGTGCTTTCTGGTCAGGGCGGGTTGTTTCGAAATGGAACTATATCGCGGTCGGTGTGATTGTAGCTATGATCGCTGGCCATGGTCTGCTGGGGGCCTCACTTCCGGCTGTGATGGATCCCTTTAGCATAGGCATCATCGTGCTTGTCTTTTGTCTTCTGATGTCCCTTGCAGACCATCACCGAGCCGACCGACGCGCGCTGACAAAAGCCACCGGCGCCCTGCTTGTGGCGCAGGATACCGAGCGTGAACGGATCGCCCGTGACCTGCATGACGAGCTTAGTCAGCGTATTGCCGCCACCCGGTTACGGCTTGAAGCGCTTGCCCTTTCGGGCAAGCCCATCGGCAAGGACGATATAGCCTCACCGATTGAAGAGCTCCGGGAAACCAGTCTGAGCGTTTCGGCCATGGTCGAGGGGCTTGATCCGGCATCCCTGAACGCTATGACCTTTGGCGAAGCTCTGACCAGTAGTGTAGAGCGTTGGCAGGGCATTGCCGGTGCCCGTCTGTCACTGAGCCTGTCAGGAGATATGCGCCCGGACCCTGAAACGCAGGTTCAGGCCTTGCGCATTTGTCAGGAAGCGCTGCACAACGCGATCCGGCACGGCAAAGCCGCATTGATCGTCGTCACCGCCGATCTGAAATCAGGGGTGGGGATCGTTACCATCCGCGATGATGGCAGGGGATTTAACACAGACGCTGTCCCCTCCGGAATTGGTCTTCGCAGTATGACCGAACGGGCCAGGCTGATCCGGGCCAGGCTGAACATCACAAGCGTCCCGGGCAGGGGATGCACCGTGAGACTGGAGTTCAGAGGCCCATGATACGGATTGTTCTTGTCGATGATCACACCATCGTGCGCCATATGATGTGCGATACCCTAACCGCACAGAATGATTTTGAGGTTATCGCGGATTACAGCACCGGTGAAGAGCTTTTGGACCGTATCGGAACCCTGCAAGCCGATATCGTGATCATGGATGTTGGCTTGCCAGATGATGACGGGATCGAAACCACCCGTAAACTGCGGCAACAGTCGGTTGAAACGCCCATCCTGTTTCTGACCATGCACCTGAACGAGGCCATCATGAAGCGGACGTTCGACGCCGGGGGCAATGGCTATGCAGTCAAGCATGAACCTTTCGAAGTGCTTGCAGATGGCATCCGCAGGGTCGCGGCGGGCGCGACGTTCAAAAGCCCGATGATCCTGTCCCGGGGCCGTGAGATGAGTGATGAAATCGCTCTGCTGGATAAACTCTCTTCCCGCGAGCGAGAGATCGTTTCGCTTGTCGCCAGCGGCTGGACCGCGACAGAGATTGCCGACCATCTGTCCATCAGCGGCCGCACGGTGGATTACCACCGCCGCAACATCGCCGAAAAGACCGGCCTCAGACGCATTGCCGACATCGCGAAATTTGCCATCGCTGTCGGCATCCGGTCTGATCAATAGGCCAAAACCCCCGAAAACAACGAAAAAACTACCCCCACCCCGGTAAGGTTACGGGTACCGGGACCCACGTCCATTTGCTTTCATTGAATGAATGAAAACCGGATTTGGGCCAGTGCGCGGCCCGGAAACCGGCGTTCGGAACTGGAACAGGGGATTCCATTATGCATCGCAGAATTGGGAAAGCGCGAACCGCAGCAGCCATGCAACACCGTCAGGCCCGCAGGCCCGGGCAGAGATCTGACATCGCACGCGTCTGCCTTTCTGCGGCCTGTATGGCCTGCCTTTCGGTCCCAGCCAGCCTGACCCAGACCCAGCCGCTATATGCCCAGGCAGTGACGCGCACCATCCCGGTCACCATTGGCCCTTGCCCTACGGGCCGGTTTCCAGTTGGCCCGAACGAGGATGTGGTGATCGTTGTCGAAAATCTGTCAGGCCAGCCGGTGAGTCTCGACATTATTGGCCTGGGTGGCGAGCCAGGTTTATTCGGCATCGCCCTTGCTCCGGGTCAGCAAGTCGGTGTGCCTTTCACCAATGGCCCGGTCCCGGACTCTTTTTTTGTGGATTGCTCAACGACCGGCCCCGCGGTTCCGACCGGCAGCACCGAGGGAACCGATGTGACCAGCAATATAAGCGATACGACCACGGACGCAGTGCTGAACATCTGGGACAATTACGGCATCTTGCAGGCAACGGCAGCCGTGCCGCCGCTCTCGCCTGTGATGAAAAAGCGCCTTGAAACGCTGATAAAGCTAAAAAGGCGAAAGAAAAACGCAGAAGTAAAATGGCGCACCAAAGCGAAAGAAATCCGGGCGTTGAAGGTTAAACTCGCGCCGCTACGGCAGCGTATATTCGACCTAGAGGCAGAGCAGCCTGATCTGGAACGCGATCTGAGATTTCAGGATGAACACATTGAACGCCAGGAGAAGTGGATACGAGAGAACCAGGCAGATATCAAAGCGCGGGAGGGAGAAGAAAACTCTCTTCTCGACACCCTGCTTTCACCAGTTAAGCGAACAGTTAATGAAAGCCTGAATGACGACAACAGGAAATTGATTCAAAAGGCCAGAGCCAAGATCGAGCAGGCAAAAAAGGACAAGGTTGAAATTAATCGCCAACTGCAAGAGCTCAGGCAGTTAAAAGCGGACCCGCGCCTGGGCGACCTGAACCATCTTGAAAAAGAACGCGCCGCGCTCAAGAAAAAATTCGAAGAAGCGTGTAGGGTGTTGGATTTTGTAAAAGATTTAGGCCCTAGAAAAGATGCGACGGATGAAGAGAAGAAAGAACTCGATGAGCATCTGGAAATACTCGACGAAGAGGACGCGATACTAGATGCTATTGAAAAGGAAGAAGAGGTAGGACGCCTCGCCTTTTCCCCGCTGATCAGCACCCGCAGTGGCCCCACCGGCACTGGTGCGCCGGACATCACTGTCTGGTCCAGTGTCACCTATTCTGAAACCTCCGGTGGGCGTCTGCCCAACGGGCGAAACGGACAAGTGGCCAACCTCAATTTCGGGGCCAGTTACAAAATCTCTAAAACCGTCTCCGCCGGTTTTGCCCTGCGCTATCAGCGCAAGGACACCAGCACCACCGCCACAGGTACCAGCATCGGCACCGATCTCTTCGGGCTTGCCGGTTTTGCCACCGTGAAACAGCCTAGCGGGCTGACCTTCAATTTCATTGCTGCTGTTGAGCATGGTGAAAACGATGTCACCTCGGCTGGTAACAGCGGAACGTTCGATTTCGACAGCTTCATCCTTGGTGCTGATGTGTCGCAGAGCTTTGACCTTGGCAGCAACTGGGCTATCACTCCGAAACTGGGAGTGAACTGGGGCACAACCACACGCCACGCCTACACCAACAGTGCCAGGACGTTCTTTGCAGCTGAAACCTTTGAGGTTGGTGTGATCAGCTATGGCGCTTCTGTCGCGCGGCCGTTCTATCCGGTGGGGCGCGACAGCGGGCTGTCCTCTGTCACTGCCACATTTGGGCTTGGCGGCACCTATTTCTTTGAACAGCCCCCGGGTGGGGTGCCCTCGGCCACATCGAATGTGCCAGAGGCCTTCACCGATGTGACCCTTTCTGGCGGGCTCGATTTCCTGTTCACCAACGGGCTGAGCACCTCGATAGACGGCTCTGTCCAGTTCGGCGCGTCGAACGGCGGCGATCCGTGGTCGGTGAACTGGGCGATGTCGATGCCGGTTGCCGCCCCGGACAGCAACGGCACCCTCGGGCTGACCGCTGGGTATACCGATCTTCCGGCTGGCCGCAATTCGTGGAGCGTTGGCGGCCAGCTTAGTCTGCCGCTGTCGGCACTATTTGGCGGTCCTGATAATGGTGGCCGTCTTAATGCGACCACCTCTGGCACAGGCGATGAGGCGTTGCGCGCAACGCTGGAGGTCGAGCTTCCGCTATAAGGTTTGGCGATTGCTTCAAACAGAGCCGATGGGCGCGATCAAGCCAAGGCACTCGTCTCTTCAACATCTGATAATTTTGTATCGCCGCATTACACGGATAACTGCCCTTGGGGCGCTTGCAGCGAAAACTCATTTTGTCACGCACTGCCGTCATCTGAGAATCGCAAATGCTGCGCTATCGATGAATGGCAGCAATGCGAAAGCTGCACTGCAGCGGCGAAAGTTGCGACCAATGTCCGGATTGGGCCGTCCTCATCGGTCAGATCGTGAGCGGCTAGGCAAAATGCTGCACGAGCTCCGATGGCGGCGAAGAGCCCAGAGCAGACGCTTGTGAGTAAGCGTTCTCAATAGTCAATGGAAGTTGATCCCGCCATCGACGACAATGCTTTGACCGGTGATCGAAGAGGTCTTGCACAGGTAAACGACCTGGCCAGCAACATCCTCAATTGAGGTGGTAACCCCGAGCGCCGCGCGGTTTCTCCATCCGTCATAGAGGTGTTGGGGCCCACCACTGCCGAGGGCGGTGCCCTCCATGAGGCCAGGGGCCACACAGTTCACTGTCACGTCCGGGGCCAGATTTGCGGCGAGAAACCGGGTCAATGGAACAACTGCCGCCTTACTAGGGGCGAAAGGTCTGTCAGCATACCAATCGCCGTGACCGAGCGTAGAGCCAATGTTGACAATGCGCCCCCATTTCGATGCCCTTAGATGAGGAGCCGCAGCGCGAGCTACAAGATAGGGCCCACGCACGTTGACCGCCATCATTTCATCCCAAATTTCGGGGGTGAACGCTTCGAGATCGCCCAATGGGATGTTGTGCCCGCCCATTGCGATTGCCGCATTGTTGACCAGAATATCCAATCCGCCAAGATCGGAACCGACCTTTTCAACCGCATCTTCCACCGACGCCGGTTTCGTTTGGTCGATTTTAACAGTGATGGCCCTTCGCCCCAGAATCTCGATTGCCTTCTTGGTCTCGTCGGCTCTTTCGTCACCGCCAAGATAACCGACCGCGATGTCCACCCCTTCCGCGGCCAGCAAATGGCATATCCTCGCGCCGAGACCTCCGCTACCGCCAGTGACTAAGGCTACTGCATTGGTTAGGTTCATCGCAATCTCCTTCCCTCAACAGGCTGCGAATTCAGCAAACCCAGACTTGCAGACAACGGCCCGGTGGTAAAATTCACCATCTCCGGGCAATGTTTGCTCTGTGTTCATAGCGGATTCCACTCTAGGCTGCTCGTGCTGTAATCACGGCGACCGGAACTGGTACGCTGTACCTTGAACCTTCAAGGCATTTATCGGCGACGTATTTTGTTATCGCCCCGGCAATTTTTTCAACCGTTTCGTTTGTCTGGCTTCTGATCAGCATACCGGCACCCACGGTCGCGGTCAGAAAAATTTCAAACAACTCGGTTGGTTTTTCGAGCACCCATTCAGCCATGACCGTGCTGTGTTCCACCACTTCAAGACCTGCCGACGCCATCATTGCCTTGGCTTGCTCGGGAACCGCAAAGGCAAACAAGTCGGGCTGGGGAGGTGCTGCGGAGAAATCGGCGTGTGCTTTTAGTGCCCCGAATACCGCCGAAAATGCCGGAGACGTAGGTGGTCCTATCCAAGTTGCCATGGTGAACTCCCCCCCTGGCTTCAACACGCGCCGGATTTCAGAGAGCGCCTTCGGTTGATCCGGAATGTGCATCATACCGAAATTGCAAATGACCTTGTCGAAATGTGCATTATCGAATGGCATGTCCATGGCATCGCCTTCAACAATCTGCGCGTCGGGCACGGCAATAATCGCCTTGGCTATCATTTCCGGCGAGAAATCTAGGCCGGTCACATCACCAGCAACATTCAAAATGGCTGCCGTCATTGTTCCTTGTCCACAACACAAATCCAGAACGCTATTACCAGTCGAAATGTGCTTTTTGATAATATGGCCGCCGACTTCATCGGTAATGGGTACGAAATGCTTCACGTAGGCGTCGACTATTCCACCGTCAGCCCAACCGTCATGCTCACGAGAGCCGAATTCAGAAAATTCAGACATAGAACTCACTCCTCCCAAGGTGCTCGCGGGGAACCTAGCACGACACAATCTTCAGTCAAAGCTACGCAGAAGTCCCTGACTGCGGTCATGAGGAAAACTAGCTGTATTAGGCATTCGTCCGACGGCGGCTTTGTCCTGTGTGGATGGCTCCTGCAAAGCAAGACATTTTTGAGGTGATCGACATTTTGTCAGAAGCGGTCTTGTGTTCGGCCTGTTTGCGCGGTGCACTTGACCGCTGGCCCTGATGGTTTCCGCGACCCAAGTCCCCATCCTCGCAAGCGGACAGATGTCGTCCTGGACAAAGCCCGGGGTGTCTTGAGATTGCGGCTGACTCATTGCCATCACTTCTTTGGTCTTGCTGTCTCTGTTTCATTCCTTTCCGGTATCAGACGGTCCTGATCCTGTAGGGCTCATTTCGTGTGAGCACCGCCCAGATTATCCGCGCTGTCTTGTTCGCCATGGCCACTGCCGCGAGCTTTGCGGGTTTGCGCTCCAGCAGGTCCGCAAACCAGGGATCAAATCGCTCAGGTGCGCTTTTGATCTGTTTCATGCGGGAGGTCATGCCGACGACCATCAGGTGGCGTATGTAGCGGTCGCCCATCTTCGATATGCGGCCCAGCCTCTCTTTGCCTCCGGTCGACCGGTTGATCGGCGTCAGCCCCAACCAGGCCGAGAAGTCTCTGCCGCACTTAAACTGTGCGGCACTGCCAACCGTCGCGACAATGGCCGACGCCGTGATCGGCCCAATGCCGGGGATTGTCTGAAGCAAGTCGATCCGGGGCTCGGATTTCGCAGCTTGTGTCAGCTTGCGGCCATACCAGAGCACCCGCCCATGCAGGGCCAATATCTGTTCGCTAAGGTCGATGATGGTGTCCAGCGCAACGGGCGGTAGGTCCAGAGCCTGCTCTTGGGTGGTACGCTTTGCAAACCGGACGGCGTGACCGACGCCCTGAGCAAAGACGATGCCGAACTCCGCCAACAGACCACGCAGCATGTTGATCGTCTGGGTTCTCTGTCGAACGACTAGGCTACGCGCTCGGTGCAATGAAAGAATGGCCTGCTGTTCAGGCGACTTTACCTCAACGAACCGCATGGTCGGGCGGGTGACAGCCTCGCAGATCGCCTCTGCGTCAGCCGCATCGGACTTGCCGCGCTTGACATAGGGCTTCACATAGACAGGTGCTATCAACCTGACTTCATGACCCAGCCTGGTCAGTTCCCGCGCCCAGTAGTGGCTCGCACCGCACGCTTCCATGCCGATCAGACATGGCTCCAGACGTTCGAAAAATGCAAACATCTGACTGCGCCGCAAAGACCGGCTGAACCCTACAGATCCATCCTCCATGACACCGTGAATATGGAAAACGTTCTTGGCCAAATCGAGGCCGACTGTTGTAACCTGCATTGGGTGGCTCCTCTCCTAGCAGTTCATGACAACTGCACTATGGCGCATTGCGACGCCGATGGAGCAGGAGCCATCCACCCCATCCCGCAGTTCACAAGTTCAGCCGCGGTGCAGCGAAAGGTGATCCACCCCAGACCTGTCGTTCGCGGATCACGCGACGAAGGTTCCCGAAGAGTCCAAACCTACCACAAGTTGCGGACTTCCGAATGTCGGCTCTGCTATCTATGCAGTGTTTGAGGTGAAGGTAGATTTTTCAGTCAATCGTCTTCACAAGGAAATCCTGCCACACCCCAAGCCAACACATCGTTCACATGGGACTGCAAATCGTAAGGTGCTGGTTCGCGCCCACCGCCCGGGTTCCAGGCCCAATGCAGGATCAGATCGTGATCCAAGTGACTGGCAAGTTCCAAGTGATCTCGACCACCGTTGCGTTCGGGGTCTCGCAGTTGGTTGCATATCTCAGCCGAACTCTTGCCAAACCATTCGGCTTCGACAGGAGCGAGTTGCCAGCTCATCGCCACTTGTGGTGCGGCGTGGGGCGTCTCATTCAAGGCTCCGCGTATCGCGTGACAGGTCGAACAAGGCACGAATTCCGCGCCGATCCGGCTTTCTCCCGCATTGATATTCATGCCGTGCGCTCGCGTACGACCATAGGACGGGCCGGACCACATTGGCAGGTTGTCCGCACCTACGTGACAGTTCGAGCAGCGCGGATGAGAGGTAACCTCGTAAATCCGAGCCCAGGCGGCCAGGCCCTCCTCGCGGCTTATCGAGCCTTCCGCAGGCGGATTTATTTCGACGGTTTCCGCCGCGGCCGCTGTGTTTTGGCCAAACGAGGCCGCCATCAAGTACAGGACTAAGGTCAATGTGCGCACGGTCCGCTCCTCAAACAAAATCAATGGATTTGATGAATGGCATTTCGCGGATATGCTGGCCTGTCGCCGCGAATATCGCGTTGCCAAGTGCAGGCCCTGCAGGTGGCACAGGAGGCTCGCCAATGCCACGGATTTTGCTGCCGTTTTCCAAGCCTCTCACGAATATCTCGGGGCACTGGTACATGCGCATCGCTTCGTGAGCGTGGTAGTTTGTTTGCTCTGCCATGCCGTCGCGATAGGTGATCTCGCAATTGATTGCATGGCCCAGCCCATAAACGACACCGCCTTGCACCAGGTTCTCGAAATTTATCGGATCAACAATCGTGCCCACATCGCAGGCCACGAAAACCCGGTCGATCTTGATCCCGCGATCCGTGTTGGAGACCTCAATCACCTCAGCTGTTGGCACACCAAAGCTTTCGACAAAGGCCACTCCGCGCCCACGACCCTCGCCTAGATCGCTACCCCAATCCGACATCTCGGCCACGGCCTCCAGCACCTTCCGGGACGGATCGTGGTCGATCAGGCGCAAGCGCTCCGCCATTGGATCGGCACCGGCGGCATGGCACAGCTCGTCCACGAAGGTATCAAAGATGAACCCTGCACCAGGTGCCCCGACCGAGCGCCAGGATGACACCGGCGCAAGCTCCGGCGCGCGGAACGCACACATGCGATAGTTCTCTATTTTGTAAGGGTTGTTCCAGGCACCCGCCGCGATCTGAGCATCGGGTCCGGGGATGCTGAAACCCACGCGTCCCATTTGCGAGGTGATCACCGACGGTGCGGCGATCTGAACGTCAATCGCTGTGATCCCGCCATCTTCGACCTTGCCGCGACAGCGACCCATGGCGATGTGACGAGGAAAGTCATGCGCGAAATCCTCTTCCCGGGAATAGGTAAGTTTGACCGGGGTGCCACGCATTTTATCTGCGATCTCAACGGCTTGTTTCAGGTGCTCGAATTCTAGGCGGTGGCCGAAACTGCCGCCCATGAACTGATTGTGGAATGTGACCTGTTCGGGCTCGTGGCCCGTTACACCGGCGACAACCTGGGTCAACATGATCGGTACCTGATGGCCGGTCCAGACCTCGACCTGATCATCCGTGACACGCACAATCGCGTTCAACGGCTCCAATGGCGCGTGCGCAACGTAAGGCGACCGATATTCCGCCGTAACGACCTCGGCGGCATCAAGGGCCGTGTCGACGTCGCCGTCGTCGCGCCACATGCTGTCCAACTGGTCTTCGCCGAAACTGTCCGCCAAGGCCGTCCAGTGCGCGGCCTGCTCGGGCGGATAGGGCGCGTCGCCCCAGGTGATGTCGACCGCGTTGGCCGCCTTCATCGCGCGCCAGCTATTGTCGGCGATCACGGCAATGCCGCCGGTGATATCGACCACATCCTTGACGCCGCGCATTGACTTGGCTTCCGTCGCTTCGAACCCCGTCATGCTGCCACCCTGGCGCGGGTTCACTCGGACGGCGGCATGCACCATGCCTTCGACCGAAACGTCGATGCCATAATCCAGCGTGCCTGTCGATTTGCCAATAATGTCCAACCGCTGCATCGGCTTGCCGATCAGCCGCCATTCGCTGGGGTCGCGCAAGGTGACCTTTCGAACGGGATCGATCCCGGCGGCGATCTCGGCCAGTTCGGTGTATTTTAGTTCCGACCCATCAGGCAGCTGCACCGCGCCCTTCGCCGTTCCCAACTCCGCCACGGGAACGCCGGATTTCTGGGAGGCCGCCATTTTCAACGTCTCCCGCGCCACGGCTCCCGCTTCGCGAAGTTTCACGAAACTGTCGGGCATCGAGGTTGACCCGCCCGTGCCCTGCATCGCAATTATCTTGGTAATCCCGCGCACGAAACTGCGCATTGATTCCGCGACAATTCCGTCATCCGTCGCCTTGAACGGCACACCTTCATCAGCGAAAGCGTGGTTCCAATAGGCAGGCGAGGGTCGACCAAAACTTGTTTCGAACTGACCAAATTCAATGTCCAGTTCTTCAGCGATCAAAGCGGCTTGCGCCGACATAACGCCCTGGCCCTTGTCGCCGTGCGTGGTAATCAGTGTTACCTTTTCGCTGTCGATCAGTACCCAGGGGTTAAACGTGGCTTCGCCCTTGGCCAAATCATTTTCCAGGGGATTGGGCAGACGTCGCTGCATCAGGTAGGTGCCAAAGGCCACGCCGCCCACAATAGCGACCGAGCCAACAAGGAAGGTCCGTCGCGCAATTGTTCTCATGCGTCCCATCGATCAAACCTCCTTCAGTTTTTTAGCGGCGGTTTTCACGGCGGCTCGAATGCGTGGATAGGTGCCACAGCGGCAAAGATTACCGCTCATGACGATATCGATATCGGCATTTGTGGGTTCGGGGTTTAGGTCCAGAAAAGACGCGGCCTGCATGATCTGGCCAGACTGGCAATAGCCGCACTGCGCTACCTGATGTTCGATCCATGCCTCTTGCACGGCATGAAGCGCCGCTGGAGTGCCAAGCCCCTCGATCGTGGTCACCTCACTGCCATCGGCGGTCGCCGCGGCAACCTGGCAACTCCGCACTGCCAAACCGTCCATATGTACCGTACAGGCTCCGCATTGCGCGATCCCGCAGCCGAATTTCGTGCCCGTCAGACCCAGTTCATCTCGCAGAACCCACAAAAGCGGCATGTCATCTTCGACGTCCACCTCGCGCGCTTCGCCATTGACCGTGAATTTCATGCGAGACCTCCTGTCGATACTATTGGTTGGACTTTGACAAATTGTACAAAAAATAGCTATTTGTACATTTGACAGGCGCCGCACGTTGAGTCAATTGGGTATGATGGAAAAAAAGTCGATTGAAATGCTGAAGGCCGGATGGGCGATGTTCGCCCGCTACGGGTTCGCCAAGACGACCATGTCCGATATCGCGAATGAAGCCGGGGTATCGCGGCAGACGCTTTACAACGCCTTTGCAAGCAAAGAAGACATCTTGCGCGCTGTCGTTCGCCATGCGGGTGAAGAGTCACTTGCGACGGTAATCGAGGAATGGACCAAGCTCGAAACTCTGGAAGAAAAACTCGCCGCGTTCCAAATATTTGGTCCTCAAGCCTGGTATGAAGTGATGATCACCGCGCCGGATTGGGGCGAGCTGATGGACGGAATGCACAAGGCTTCTTCGAACGAACTTGACGCATTGGAAAGAAATTGGGTGGCAGAGCTAAAAAAGGTCTTTGAGGCCGAGGCACCCGAAAAAAGTGTTGTATCTCCCGAAGAGCTTGCGCGGTTTTTCTATTCTACCAGCAAGAACGCCAAATACGGCGTAAAGGACGTTGCCGAACTAAAGTCACGACTGAAGACAATACTTCGGGCGACTTTGGCACTCGCCGACAAGTGATACCACAAAGCGGTCATTTGAATGGGCGAAACGAGTTACCGCTAAGTCCGCAGAGTGTGAGGCCAGCTCGGCTTCGATCTCGCGCTTGCCGCGAATGTCGGCATTGCGGGCAGCGATCGCAGCAATTCGATCCCTCGTCGAGAGACCGCTTTGGGCCGTCCCTGCTACGGCAGTATGATCCACCAAACGAACATGCTGGGATCGACCTAACGGCGGCAGAGAGCCCAAAGTGCTCCTTGTCTTTTTTCGCTGCGTGCGCTCGCAGCACAAAAAATGCGGCATGAGCGAAAATCCATGTACCGCTTTGCAGCAAGAGAAGCGGCCGTTCATGTAGATTGCAGCATGGATCGGGCGTCACATGTGAAGGTCACAGAGATCATGCGGAGAAACTCGCCATTTATGCGCCTGCTGGAAGAGGTCTCGATTGCCGGCAGCTCTCCTTTCACTCCGTTGGAACTAGTCTTGCGAGCGTACTGAGGTTCTGCGCGGTGTCTGCGAACTGGAACGAATTCAGACGTGTTGCGATTTCTTCGTGCACTTAGCTCTATTGGCGTCGAAGTCTTGTCAATATGGATCGCGACAATCGCAGCCGAAGTTACCATAAGTAAATTCTTATCGATGGAACATCACTGAAAGCCTAACGACCGACAGCATAGGCTTGGCTTCCACGCGGGCTTGCGGCTGCGGTGAGACTTGCGTTTGGTTTGATGCCTGAGGCGCAGATCCATCCCTCTGACCATGGACCAGCCTCTGTTACGATATGACCACGCGCGCGCAGTTCTGTTATCACTTCCGCACCAACACGTCTTTCAATGGATATATGACCTGGCTCCGCTTGGCGTGGAAAGAACGAGTTTGGCCAATGCGTCGTGCTGAAACCTGGCGCATCGATTGCAGACTGTAAGCTCTGACCAAAAATGAGGTGGCGGATCAAGAACGCCAATTGCCATTGGTCTTGCTTGTCTCCGCCTGGTGTGCCGCAGGCCATGTAGGGGCTACCATCCGCGTTGAGAACCAGCGTGGGTGTCAGTGTTGTGCGTGGTCGTTTGCCTGGTGCAAGCCCGTTCGGGTCCTTGGAATCAAGGCTCATCATTTGCAGCCGCGTGCCAAGGCACACGCCCAGTTCGGGAATGACCGGTGAGGATTCCATCCAGCCACCCGACGGCGTTGCCGAGACAACGTTACCCCATCGGTCAATCACATTAACGTGGCACGTGTCGCCATTGACTAACCCTGCTACTGCGTCGGGGTTCTGGTTGGTCGAGGTTGGTTCGCCAATCCCGGCCGCGTTCAATGCAGCTTGGTCAATTTCCATGTTGCAAGCGGCTTCATAGTCGACAGCGTATCCAAATCCGGGGATGTCGCCGGGACGCCAGCTCACGTCCGCATGGCCGGAAATTAACTTGGCACGGTCGCGGACATAGTCAGACGCCAATAGCTGATCCATTGGAATATTGGTGAAATTGGGTTCGCCGAAGTATGTTTCCCTGTCTGCATAGGTCAGTTTCATCACTTCGATCAGCAAATGATAAAACTCGGCGCTGTCAGGCTGCACATCTGCAATGCCTACCGCCTCCGCCAGCGCGAGCCCTTGCAACAGGACAGGTCCTTGGCCCCATGGACCTGTTTTGCAAATTGTTTTGCCTTGGTATGTCAGTTGACACGGGTCTTCATAATGGGCGCGCCAATCGGCTAGGTCTTGTTTCGTCAGAAGCCCACCGTTTTTCTGCCCCGTAATGTCGAGAAAGGATTCAGTCCTGCAAAACCGGTCAATTGCTTCCGCAACAAACCCGCTACTCCAGACCGCACGGGCAGCATCAATCTGGCCAACGCGGTCCTCGCAAGACGCCTCAGCCTCTTTGACAATCCGCAGGTACATTTGTGCCAAAGCTGGATTACGCAAAAGCGAGTCCGGATCCGGAGGGCGTCCATCAACTAGGTAGATCGCTGCATTTTCGGGCCAGGCTTCGTTGAACCAATCCGCAAGACGACGAATCGAGTTCTGTAGTTTCGGAATAAGAGGAATCCCCGTCTGCGCGTAGTCAATTGCCGGTGCCAATACGGTGTTAAGCGGGAGGGATCCATAGTCACGCAACATCAGCATCCACGCATCAAATGCGCCTGGTATCGCAGCCGCAAGCAAGCCTGTTCCGGGGATCTGCTTTAGCGAGCGATCTAGGAACAGATCTCGTGTCGCGGCCTTTGGTGCGGTGCCTTGACCACAAACAACACGGGTTTGTTTGCTCTGGGCATGATGAATGATAATCGGGACCTCGCCCATCGGGCCGTTGAGATGGGGTTCTGCGATTTGCAGAACAAAACCCGCCGCTACGGCGGCGTCAAAGGCGTTGCCGCCCAACTCCAGCATGCGCATCGCGGTTTGGCTGGCCAACCAGTGGGTCGAGCTGGCAACGCCAAAGCTGCCTTGGATGTCAGGACGCGTTGTGAAGCTGTCGGTTTTCATACGAGGTCACTCATTGGTTATTGAGGCTATCTTGGTGCTTTGACCAAGATCTGTGTTGGTCTGTTCTGCGGCGGTTAAAAGCATTTGACGAACTTCTTTGGCCAGCCGAGTCTCGCGCCGATGTTTGGGTCTGATCAACTCGATTGCGAAATCAATGTCAGTGCTCAATTCGGCAAAGCGAAGTCCCCGGTCCTCAAAGTCGCGCGCTGAAAGAATATCCACGATGGCCACGCCTGCACCTTGCAGGGCGAATTCACATGCGACGCGCGTTGTAAAAACCTCTAGCACCCTGTCGGGTAGGATACCTCGGACCGTCAAAGCGTCGTTCAGTTCGATTGGCCAACGATCAAAGTTGCTGAGTGTGATAAGGTTCTCACCAAGCAGGTCTTCCAGATCAATCTTGTCACATTTGGCAAAACGATGCGTCGCCTCAAACGCAGCAACCAAGGGCAACCGCAACAGCGGTTCCGTATAAACCCCGGCAGTCCGCCCTCTTGCCAAAGTCAGCCCAATATTGGCCCGTCCGGACGCAACAGCGTTGATGATCCAATCGGTACTTCGGACAGGAATGGACAATGATAAATTGGGATGGTCCTTCGCATAAGTTCCAAGCACGCGCGGCAACCACTGGTGCGACAAAAGGGGCATAGAGGCGACTGTCAACGCCCCGATCTGGTTGTCTCGGATGTCCTGTGCAAAGCGGGAGAGAGACTCCATGCCTGCATAGACTTGCTCCACTTGGTCATAGAACGCTTGGGCTTCTTCGGTCGGTTCCAAGTGGTTTCCATTTCGGGAAAATAGCGTGAACCCGACGTCATGTTCCATGAGCTTGAGATGCCTGCTGACCGCGGGCTGGCTTATGTTAAGTGCCTTAGCCGCCCGGGTCACTGAACCCTGCTGCATCACGGCTCGGAAAATTTCGATCTGACGAATGTTCATAACTTTTCTTTTGGCTGGAGCAACAATTCGCGATTTGAAGTTATACTTAAACCATCCGAGACTATTGCGAAAGGAAATTGATTCCGGGGGACATCACGGTGTTGGAAGAGCTGGCGGCTGTACCGGTCGGGGAAGACCGGAAGTTATGGCCGGATGAACTTGGATTTCCTGCGGAAGACTTTCAGGAGCGTATCGAACTTATTCAGGCAGACCTAAAGCGGCGTGGTCTAAGCGGTGCTCTGATCTTTGATCCAGAGAACATGTACTGGCTCACTGGGTTTCAAACCATCGGCTACTTTACCTTTCAGGCGATGTATATTCACACCGACAGGCTGCCGACTGTTATCACCCGGATCGTGAACCGGAACATGGCACTCGCTCTTCCAACGATCGGGGATGTTGTGGCGGTGCAAGATACCCAAGATCACTGCGAACTGCTTATCGCGTTCCTCAGCGCGCAACCGGATAGACCTGTTGGGTTGAACACCGTGTCACGGCATCTGAACGTGATGGACTACCGCAAGTTAGTTGCGACAGGCATAGCTTTCGAGGATTGGGACGGTGTCATCGAAGCCGAACGCATCATCAAAACGCCTGCGCAAATCGACGCAATGCGTCATGCGGCCCGCGCGGTCGAAGCGGGTATGGACCAGGCGCTCAAGGCAATTGCCCCCGGACGGACGGACAATGATGTTGCCGCCGCCCTGTATCAGGGCTCTATTGCCGCAGGCAGTGAATACATCGGCCACCCGCCTATGGTGGTTAGCGGTCCGCGCAGCGAGCTGTGTTTCGCCCTTTGGAAGAGACGCCAAATTCAGACCGGTGACGTGGTTTTACTCGAGGGCGGCGCCTGCATCGACCGTTATCACGTGATGATGTCGCGCTCGGCCGTTGTCGGCCGCCCAAGCGATGAGCAAAAAGCGACGGCCGACGCACTCATAGGCATCCTTGAAACCGCAATTGAAACCATCAAACCCGGTGAAACAGCAGGTGAAATCGACCGTCGTTGTCGCGCAGGGATCAAAAAGCTTGGTCTCGACAAGTTCTACAAGAGCCGCCTCGCCTATGGCATTGGCATCGCATTTCCCCCGAACTGGGCCGAAGGTCACATCTACGCCATTCGCCCCGACGATCCGATGGTCATCCGCGAAAACATGACCTTCCACATCATTCCGACCATGTTCCGACCAGGGTTCGGCATGGCAATCAGCGACTCTGTGCGGGTGACCGCCACGGGTTGTGAAGTTCTCACACAATATCCGCGCGACCTTGTGGTCGTTGACTAAAAATAACCAGACAGGAGAGAAACATGTACAGAACTGGAAAATCAAAACTCTTAGCTGCGAGTGCGGCCGCTGCACTCGCTGTTTTTGCATCCGTCGCGAACGCACAAGAGAAATGGGATATGCCAGCGGCCTATTCTGCTGGCAACTTCATCTCGAAGTCTTACGCGAGCTTTGCTGAGGCGGTTTCCGCGAATTCCGATGGCGCATTGGAGATCGTCGTTCACCCCGCTGGCTCGCTCTACAAAGGCTCCGAGATTTTACGGGCTGTGCGGACAGGGCAAGTGCCGATTGGTGGCCGCTACATGGGCGCGCACGCCAAGGAAGACCCAATCTTTGGCATGGATGTCGTCCCCTTCCTCGCCACTGATTTCGACGAGGCATGGGCACTTTATCAAGCGTCTAAACCGGCCATTGAAGCTGCATTGGAAGAGCGTGGCCTCAAGCTCTTGTACATGCCGGTGTGGCCACCGCAGGGCCTGTTTTCCAAGAACGAAGTCAATTCGATGGCTGACATGGATGGCGCGAAATTCCGTGCAGCGGACGCGAACACCTCCCGATTAGCGGTCCTGATGGGGGCAACGCCAACCAAGACTGAAGCCACTGAAATCAGCCAAGCCTTCTCCACCGGTGTGGCCGACAGCATGATGGGTTCAGGCGCCATTGGCGTGTTCCAGAAGATGTGGGACAACGTAGACTATTTCTATACCGTGAACGCCTGGATGCCCAAAAGCGCTGTGATTGTAAACGCAGACGCATGGGACAGCCTCGATGAGGCTACGCAGACTATCGTCCTGGAAGAGGCCGCTAAGGCAGAGGCCGCAGTATGGGAAAATGCGAAGTCAATTACTGAGGAATACAATGCCACTATGGCCGAGAACGGCATGACAGTGCAGGCACCCACAGATGATCTGGCCGCTTCATTCCGTGAGATTGGCACAACGATGTCCACCGAATGGGCCGAAAATGCGGGCGATGCTGGCGCGGCTGCGCTGGATGCTTTCCAGGCGTCAAACTGACCAGAGGCGTAAAGCCCAAAGCCTGACAGGGCTTTGGGCACTTCATTGGGAGACCCCGACATGGTGGAACTGCTCGATCAATCTATCAAATTAATCTGCCGTTTGTGCGGCTTCTTGGCGGCTTTGGTTCTCGTCATCCTTGCTGGGTTGGTCATCACGAGCATCTGTTCCCGCGCAATCGGTGTCTATGTTCCGGGTCTGACGGATTACGCCGCCTATTGTTTGGCTTGGGCTGGTGCGCTTGGCATGACGTACACGTTTGGCGAACACGGGCACATTCGGGTCGAAATGCTGGTCGACAATTTAAGTGGCAAGACCAGATACATTCTGGAACTTGCCATGCTGGTCGTGGCAGCATTCATGGTCAGCTATCTCAGCTATTTCTTGATAAAAATGACACTGACCTCCTACGATTTTCAAGATCGCAGCGACGGGTCAGATGAAATCCTGATTTGGATTCCGCAAACACCGTTTGCATTGGGATTCACTCTCTTTGCGATCGTTCTCGTTATGGCTGTGCTCCGCGCTGCGCTGCGCGGCGATTTGGAAGGGTTGGCAGCAACCAAACAAGCCGAGAGCTGGGAATAGATCATGGCAGAAACAACTCTTGCAATCGTAATGGTCGTCGCCCTTCTGGGGCTGTTGGCGCTTGGCCTTTGGATTGGCTTAGCATTGATGGGTGTCGGCTTTATCGCCATGGCACTCTTTACGTCGCGCCCGGTAGGTGACGCGCTGGCCACAACCGTCTGGTCGCACAGTGCGCTTTGGGGGCTGGCCTCGTTGCCCCTCTTTATCTGGATGGGCGAAATACTGTTTCGAAGTCGTTTATCCGAAGGGCTGTTTAGCGGGCTTGCCCCGCTGATGCGGCGGATGCCAGGCGGCTTGATCCACGTGAACATCGTGGGCTGTGCAACCTTTGCTGCGATCTCTGGGTCGTCTGCGGCCACCCTTGCAACAATCGGCAAGATCACAGTGCCCGAGTTGAAAAAGCGCGGCTATCCCGACAACATGTCCTACGGGACGCTCGCTGGTGCTTCAACGTTAGGGCTGCTGATCCCACCATCGATCATCATGATTGTCTATGGTGTCACTGCACAGGTTTCGATAACGCGGCTCTTCATGGCGGGCGTGCTGCCCGGATTGATGCTTGCGGCGCTTTTTGTTGGGTACATCGTGCTTTGGGGGCGCTTTACAGAGACCGGCCGAGGACTGAGAGAAGAGCGGGCAACCGGTCGCGAGAAATGGGAGGGACTGGTTCGCCTCGCCCCAGTGGGCGGTCTCATTCTGGTCGTCATCGGGTCGATCTACTCTGGCTTGGCTTCTCCGACAGAGGCCGCCGTTCTAGGGGTCATTGGTGCGCTTGGGTTGTCCATTCTCGAAGGGTCCATGACCCGAGACGCGTTCTTTCAGGGTTTGATGGGAGCAACCAAGACAACGTCGATGATCATGCTGTTGGTTGCAGGCTCCGCTTTCCTCACGTTGGCGATGGGTTTCACGGGCCTGCCGCGCGCGCTTGCAGACTGGATAGGTGGCATGAACTTAGAGCCTTGGATGCTGATCGCGGCGCTGACGGTGTTCTATGTGGTCCTTGGGTTTTTCCTCGACGGGATCTCGTCCATCGTGCTGACCATGGCGGTGGTCGAACCCCTCGTGCGCGGTGCTGGCATTGATATGATTTGGTTTGGCATCTTTGTAGTATTGGTCGCTGAAATGGCAATGATCACCCCACCGGTCGGCTTCAACCTGTTCCTCGTACAAAGCATGACTGGTCGAGATCTCGGATTCATTGCCCGTTCCGCCTTTCCGATGTTCCTGCTGATGGTAGTGGGCGTCATTCTTCTAACGTTGTTTCCTAGCCTCGCCCTGTGGCTGCCGGAAGTCCTGACCGCAAGGAACTAATTAAATGCTTAACAATATCATCCTTGCAGTCGATGCCTATGATGCAGATTCCTGGTCTATGGTCCGACAGTCATTCCAGCCCTTCATTGACCTCGACGCGACAATACACATCGCCCATGTCGTTCCGAAAACAGACGCTCTGGGGCCTTTGTCGCAATTCGTGCCGTCTGGGTTCGAGGACAAGCACCGTGAGGAAGTCAAAGAAAAGCTCACCACGATGAAAACCTCATTAGACGGGTACAAAGGAAAAATCATGCTCCATCAACTCGCCGGAAATGTGCATGTTGAAATTCTGGATCTGGCCAGCAAAGTGAGCGCAGACCTGATCATCGTCGGTGCTTATGGAGAAGAATTGAAAGACTACCACCTGGGCCCCAAGGCTGCGCGCATTGCCCGGCACGCAACCTGTTCGGTTTTCATCGCACGCCCATGATCCAACGAGCGGACCTTTTTGCCAGGCGCGGGGCATAGCGATGGAGATCTTACTCGGAGCCTTCGGGATGGCCCTTGCAGGGTGCTTTGCAGGGTTCATGTCCGGACTGTTTGGAATAGGAGGCGGGGTCATCCTTGTTCCGCTCTTGGCGGCGGTGTTCGCCGTTCAAGGCGTTGATCCTGTCCACGTGAGCCATATGGCGGTCGGAACGTCACTGGGGATCATCATCCCAACCGCAATCCGCTCGTTCTTGTCACACCGAAAATTGGGGGCGGGCAACCAAGAACTGCTGAAACTTTGGATCTTATGGGTGCCTCTGGGCGTCGTCATAACGTCTTTGATTGTGCCATATGTGTCCGGTGTTCTCCTGAGATATGTTTTTGCCATCGTCGCAACACTGATTGCTGTGAAGATGCTGTTCAAACGGATCAACTGGACTGTTTCCAGCGATCTTCCGGGCCCCTTGCCCAATCGAGGTTTCGGATTTGGTATTGGGTTTCTATCCACCTTCATGGGTATCGGTGGCGGCAATCTGAACAACCTGTTCATGACCGTGTTCGGTCAGTCGATGCATCAGGCCGTCGCGACGTCGGCTGGTCTGGGTGTTTTGATCGCGATTCCGGGTGCCATCGGTTATGTGTATGCGGGGTGGGGCCAGCAAACTTTGCCACCAATGTCGCTGGGATATCTCAACTTGCTGGCAATATTGTTTGTCGCACCGTTTTCCATGTTGGTCGCTCCGCTCGGCGCACGTATGGCGCATCGTCTTGACGAAGGAATGCTGGAAAGGTGTTTCGGGATCTTTCTCTTGCTGGTTGTAGTCAGCTTCGTCCTTATGTGATCACTCAGCCCCCGGATGTCGGCACGCTACAGGTAAGCTGACCTTGCAGAGACAATCTTAAATCGTAGGTGCGACCGCAACTGAGATGGCGAAACAGTCTAAAAATTTTTGGCTCAGTAGGGACTTGAATGACCGCTATGGAGACCTTGCTTGCAACACGGCAGCAAGGGCGCCGCTCTCGCGAAGCAATGCTGCATCAGCAGTAGCCGCGTGAGCAAAAGGCGGCAAAGTCCCGCGTTGCGGTCGCTCACGAACCCAAAATGCTGCGCCGTCAACCAATGTCGGGTTCCGGGAGGCGAGCAAGTAGATTTTGAGGTGAGCTGAATGGCCGGTAAGGGCCGCTTTACCGTGCCAGGCGGCTTAGATCGCGTCGATGCTGCGGCGCATGCGACGGCGGGAGTGAGCCCGTTTCTACCAATGCTGCAGGTTCTACGAATGTCGGCTTTCGAGCCGACATTCTGGTATCGCCCTATTCCAAACTAAGCCTCAATCTCTTGGGTGTCTGTCCAGTCCACTTCCGAAATGCGCGCTGAAATGCATTGGTGTCGCGGTAACCAACAAGATGTGCAATCTGCTGGTTGGTGAGCTCGCTATCCCTCAAATAGCGTACCGCAAGCGTCTTTCGGGTTCGATCAAGAACCTTCTGGAAGGTTGTGTTTTCTTGCGCGAGACCCCGGATGAGACTGCTTCTGCTCATGCATAAGCGGGAACTGATATGGGCCAAGGTGGGATCGGTGACGGCGAATGCTTCGAGCAAACTGGCCCGCACGCGTTCGGACAAGGCGACATCTTTCGCCATTATCGACGACATGGTTTCCAAGTCATTTTCCGTCGCCCGCCAAAGCTTTGGGTTGTCAGAAATGAACGGAACTTGCGTGTCGCTCGTCCTGTAGCTGAGCATAGGGGCACCCCTATCAGGCACGCAGGAAAACAAATCCTCCATTGCAGCCAGTTCTGCCTTTGGTAGCGGCAATCGAACGGCAGTCGGTTTCAGATGACGTGTTGCAAGAGCGGTTGTCACTGCGTGAAGATAGACGATCTGCGGGCTGCTGAAAGTTGGCGGCAGATCAAAATCAGGGGAATCCGACACAATGTTCATCGTGCACCAGTTGGCGTCTGTATTCACTGCAAAACGCATGGGCCCAAAGAGATGCTTGTGTTTGGCTAAACGTGCCAGACCCGTCCCGAAGTTCGGAGCGCTAGACATCGCGAATAGGACCGGGATGGCGGGGCCGCTGGCCATGCGTTCGCCCAATTGCCGCGAGACGTTGGCTTGTGGTGACAGCCGCATCATCGTGTTCCACAGCAGGATGTATTCCGGGCCAGTGACAAGAAATCCATGATCGCCCTTTGACGTGGGAGATATCTCGGCGGCGGTCATGACTTCGATCCAGTCTAGACCCAGCATCTTGGCAATTGGGCCTGACAAGACTGACGACGTATAGACGGGTTGCCCAGTGCCTTCTGCCATGATGGGCTCCTTCGGATCGTTGATGCTTGCAGCATAGCTCTTGTGTATCAACCACAGCAACTGGATTGATCTGATCTGCAAGACATTGGAACGATCTGCATATCGTCAAAGCCCGATCTGCCAATCATCATCCCCACAGCTTTTTAGATTGACGCAGGTGCACGATGGACTTCTCTGGAAAAGTTATTTTGGTGACAGGCGGCGGGTCAGGCATTGGCCTTGAATTTGCCCGCCAACTCGCAGGTGCAGGAAACACTGTCTATATTTGCGGTCGAAACGCAGCGAAACTGGACACTGCAGCTGAGGTGCATGGTTTGCACGCAGTCACGGGCGATGTCACCTCCGTAACAGACCAGCAAAAAATTATTTCAACCATAGCGTCAGAACATGGCCGCCTTGACATACTGATCAACAATGCCGGTGTGCTTGAGGCATATGATTTTGCAAGTGATCCGAACACGTTGGACCGCATTGAACGGGAGATCGAGATCAATGCGAAGGCTCCGCTCACACTGACCTACAGGGCGCTACCACTCTTGCGGCAAAGCAACCAACCTGCTGTGCTTTTTGTCAGTTCAGGGGTCGCCTACGTGGCCAGCGCAGGCACCCCGGTCTATTCCGGGACCAAAGCGCTGATCCATCATTGTGCCCAGACGCTGCGACATCAGTTTGCCCCTCTGGGTATCTCAGTCTTTGAGGCGCTGCCGCCCGTTGTAGCAACGGATATGGCCAAGTCTCTCAAATCGGGCAACTTCAAGCTAATGCAACCGGATGATCTTGTCCGCCAGATCATTCAGGGCATGAAAGCCGGATCACCAGAAATCCTCCTTGGTCAAAGCAAACAGATCAAGTTTATGAGCCGTTTGGCACCAACCTTCCTGTTCCGGCAATTCGCGAAAACGGAATTTCATTAGCGTAAACAGCATCTTGACCCATCGAAGGATACGAACATGACCACAGCTTACCGTCGCAACATCAACGCCCTCACCGTGATCGCAGCAGCTGCCTTTGCCGGAGGCAACCTGTTCATAGGCCTGTCTATGGGTGCGATTTGGATGAATATGGACCCGCTGGATTTCATGAACGGGTTTTGGGGTCAATTCACCCGGTTTACGTTTACCATCATGCCGTTGTTCACGCTGACGCTCATTGGCCTGATCCTCTCGGCGCGTCTGGACTGGGCCAACGCGCCAGTCAAACGGCTATGGCTTATCGCGATCGGCCTTTACATCGCGACCAGCGCAATCACGATGTTCTACCACCTTCCACTCAATTTCGCCCTACGCGCAGCGGAACTCACCTCGAACGAAGCGGCAAGCGCACGCAGGGGCTGGCTTCTCTGGAACGTTCCCCGCGTCGTTCTGGCCTTCGGGATCCCGTTTTTTGCCCTCAAGGCAATGAGTGCCTTTCAGCACTCCTTCGAACCTCAAAATGAGCCGTCAACCTAGTTGCAGGCGCCCTTTCGAAACAACTAAGGACCGTTTCCACATGCCAAAACACATCAAATGGATCATTTCGGTCTTGATGGCCGCGACCATTTTCCGAGCGCAAACCGTAATGTTCTTGCCCAAAGTCGAAGTCTTCGGCGGACCCGCCCCAAACGCGTGGTTTGGACCGTGGTTCAGCGACTCAATCTTGGGATTCTTGGTTCCGGTCATGGTGTTCATTTTCTGGACACGGAGTGGGATGCGCGTTTGGGGTGCTTTGTTGGTCTACAACGCTCTTGGCGCGTTTGACTATGCGAACGGGCTCGTGACGCAGTTTTTCCACCCAATGCCGGTCGAAATGGCGTCCGCCGCAGCGGTTTATGGTGGCATAGGCCTGTTCATGACGTTCCAGCTTGTCGCTCTGGGCCTCTTGTTCCGAAAGGACGTTGCTGCCGATTTCGCGAACCAGGGCCGACCTTAGTTAAAATGAGGCGTGTGGCTTGGGCCAATGTTCGGGTCTTAACTGACGGTTTGCCGACCTTGATCGGATAGACGTTCAGTCACGCCCTCATTCGTCACGCGGACAGGGCATGCCCGCAGCGGTCCAAATAGCCATATCCTCAAGATGGGTCTGAAGGCTGCCTGGAGCGGGTTCCCGTCCGGGGCCGGGATCAAAGCCCCAGCTAATGAAGCCGAACAGCTCTGCGTCATGCACAATGTGCTCCACCAGACCGGCTGCATCCCGGCCGCCGTTTCGCTCGGGGTCGCGCATCTGTTGGCAAATCTCGGTGCTGGTTCGGTCAATCCATTGGAATTCAACGGGCGCAAGTTGCCAATCCATACCGAGACGAGGTGCGGCATGCGGCAGTTCCTGCGGTATGGTGGACGTTTGATGGCATGCATTGCACGAGAGACTGCCAGCGCCGATGCGGCTCTCACCGGCGTTAATCGCCATACCATGCGCCTGCCGTTCCCCATAGCTTGGTCTGTTGACGCGTTGGCCCATCGCATCGCCCAATTCCCCGCCGACTCCATCAATGCCTGTAAGCAAATGGTGTATGAATCCATCGACAAACCGATTGATGAAGCGCTGAAAGCTGAAGCGTACTGGCTCTATCAGGCCACCAGCAAAACCCCGGCGATTAAACGCTTTACCATCGCTGACGAACAAGGCCTGGAACACGACATCGAAAATCAGCGCAACTGGGGTGACCTGGTTATGAAGGTGCAGGAAATCAACGATTAACTTCTAACTGTGAAGCGGCTGGCCACCGTGATTGGTGGCCAGTTGTCCAAGTCAAACTTACGATTTGATTTGGAGACAGCAAGAAAAGCCCATTTTTGAGTTGGCTGCTCGTCCAAGACCGGGAGATCGTCACTGGACCAGACATTGGGGCATTTGCAGCGAATTCACCCTAAGTCCGCAGATTTCCCATTTGTAGACCTCGAGATTTTTCTATCGCAGCGAATGGCAGGTAAGCGGGCTGTTCCCGCAGCATCATAACCGGATGTCGAAGGTCGGGAATGGGCCGTCCACAACAATCATGCAACCCGAACTTTCGTCTGATGCTGCGTTGCATCCGATGGCGGCGAAGAGCCCTTTTTACTGATTTTCTGCAGCGCCGCGTATGGTGGCTTTCTAGAAATGATCGTATTGTCTGTTAAACACAATTCTACTCACATTTTTTTAGGTGGCTTTGAGCAGCGGATATTTAGAGGCTGAATAATCGGGCAGTGGCGCGGATGACACATCATTGCGCCGCTTGCGGGGACTAAAAAGACTGTCGCGCGCGGTCTTAGTAATGCACCGTGACGCCGAAGTTCAGCCGCCAGTCTGTACCAAGTGAGACATTGCTGGGGGTCGCGCCGCCGAAACCACTAATGTCTTTAAGCGGTTCGGTTATTTCAATGCCCGGCCCAACAAGAATAGTGTCGGTCACTTTGTATAATCCGTAAGCAGCCAGTTTAGCTGCTGGAACTGTGCCTGAAGCACTAAATGGACCGTTAATATTGTAGTTGAGCGCTCCGATGCCCACCATACCGCCAAGCCGCCAATTTTGGGCCACATCGCGTTCGACCCGGTATCCAAAACCAAAGTAGGTGGAATTGATATCGCCAGAGGCTAGTCCACGTACCCCGGTCGCCAGATTGGTAAAGCTGTTGTAGCTATCTTGGGCATGCTGCAGCTCAAAGGTTAGATAGTCGTGCCAGCCGGTGTTCGAGCCACGAAAGGTCAACAAAGGAATATCAACACCAACTGCGACGCTGAAACCGCCGTCGACCACAGGTCGCTGACCAAAGCCGGTAAAGGTTGGGTCCACCCCGCGGTTTATGCCGATGTTGATAAACCAGCGGGGGTTTGGTTTTGCCTCCTGATAATTGGGGTCTCCGGCAGAGATATCCAACTCTTCTGGCTCGGCCTCCATAGGAAATTCTGGCGAACCAATTTCGGCCTCATACACGCGCGTCGCGTCAGTTTCCAAAGCGTCCAATTCTCGATCGATTTCGTGGACGTCCGCTCTGCTGAAGGGAATTTTAGGGGCGGTGATGTTGTCAAGCTCCCGATTTATTTCCGCTAACTCAGCCATAATTTTTGCGAATTCAGCGTCGGCCTCCTCACGCTCTGCATCTTCCTTGTCAGGGTCCTCAATAGTGCCTTTTTTGGAATTCTTCAGTTCAATATCGATAAGTGTGGCCGCCGCAGCGATCTTTCTATCTGTCAATTTCTTCAGGTCTTCGGTGAGATCCTTGGTGTATGAAGCCTGGGATGCGACCTCGCCACCTTCAAAGGCTTTGATCTTGTCGAAGATCGCATTCCTTCGAGTTGCCAGCGCACTTGCCTGCGGCGTATTGAAATCCTCGGGCCCCAATTCTCCTCGGGCAAGGCTGTCAGCAAGGTCGGCAGCGACGTCGGAAAAATGGCCTTGTTCCCTAAACATTCGTCTGGCGAGTGTGTAAATTTCCTGTCCGGCTTTTCTTTCTAGCTGCTTGACCTTTTTCTTGAGACGCTTTTGTTCGGATTGTTGAAGGATGAGTTCGTCTCTCAACGCGTCCTGTTTTTCGCAGATCTCTTTGAGCTTGCGTTCTGCAACAGCGTATTGGCGCTCGATCTCCTCCTGGCTTATCGCCGCCGCCGGGCTGGCAAATACAAGGCCAACTAAAAATGGAATCGTAATTCGACGTAAGAAATTAAACATCGTTACTGAGTCCCCCGGAAAGTAATAAAAAGCCTGACTTCAATCTTGAACTTATCTCAGCTGATACTCCCCTGGTAGCTGAGCCTACCGACAACTCTAGGAGCGCCTACGTGCTGTGACAAGGGACGTGGCGTTCGTCGCTATCGTGAAGACCGTGATGTACCTCCTTCTGGGCCATGCCGTTGCAGGACAAGCACGTCTAGTTGATCCCCTGTTTGTCTGTTTTTACGTGCTTCCCTAACGGCCTGCTTTTCGCCGCAAGCTTCGTAGAAAGCTGCCTTAGGTGACCGTGCAGCGAAATGGTACTTTGTCCGCAGTTTGCCCGTTCGTCGAGCTAGAAATGCTGCAAGATGCATGAACGGCGGCTTCCGGGAAGCGGGCAAGTAGATTTTGAGGCGAGCTGAATGGCCGGTATGGGCCGTCCCTGGCGGTCGTCGACGTCGATCTTGAACCGATGCTGCGCCGCATCCGATGGTAGCGAAGAGCCCTACCCGTGAATTGGATTTTCGTGCTGCGCGCGCTCGCAGCGCGAAAAATGCCGCAGGCGCTCAGATTTCAGCGCCGCAGGGCAGCGAGGAGATCGGCCATTCATCGATTGCGCAGAAATTCTCAGAGGGCAAATTCACGCAGCGCGGACTTCGCCGCCACAGAAATAGTACACTGGAACAGCCGCTTTCAGCACTTTCAGGCGATGTGACGTTGGCATCATTCATTGTTGAGGAGTTCTCCACAAAGTCTTGAATGGCAGGGAGGACAATGCCTGTGGGCCGTGGCCTAATATTCGACCGCTGACGCATTTTCAACGCCGACTTTCGATGTATGTCTGCTTCGTTTTAGAAGCGATCTGCCATGAATGCTTCCAAGGAGACGTTCGATGTGCGGTTCGCCAGCAGGTCAGCGACCATTTCGCCCGTCTTAGGCGCCATCATCAGTCCATAATGTGAGTGACCGAAGGCGGAAAACAATCCGTGCTGGGCCGGGATTGGCCCTATGCTCGGCAAGCTGTCTGGGAAGGAGGGCCGTCGGCCCATCCAGAAATTCACCTCGCCGGGATCAAGGTCTGGTAGCATCGCTCTGGCCTGTTGGGTCAGCAGCGCTTTTTTGCGCGGGTCCGCTGGGGCGTCCGCATCGGCGAATTCAGACGAGCCGGCGACACGCACGCCGTCAGCCATTGAACTGGCCACGATCTTGGCGTCCACATCCATCACCGAGTTTTTCAGCGTCACCCCGGCTTTTGGAAATTCGACATGGTAGCCACGCTCGGCCGCAAGCGGAACTGAAAGGCCCAGCGGGCGTAGCAATACTGCCGACCACACACCAGCGGCAAGGACAATTCGTTCGGCTTGCAAGATTTCGTTAGTGGTCCGGATTTCCCAGCCACCGTTGGCACTACGGCTTAGGCCGGTCACTTCGGCCTTGATGAACTCGGCCCCGCGCATGATGGCTTTTTCGGCCAGGACCTGGCCGATTTTGCCCGGAGAGACTGCGCGGGCCTGCCCCTTGATCACAACGGCGGCCCTGAAATCGTGTGATAACGCCGGTTCCATGGCGCGCAACGCTTCTGCGCCGATCACTTCCAGCTCGGCGCCTTTCTCGCGGCGCATTTTGTAATCCAGACTGTCCAGTGTCGGGCGATCTGCGTGTCTGAAAGCATGAACATAAAAACTGTCTACGACCAGCCCTTCGTGCCCAGTGCCCTGTAGATGCCTGCGGTACAGATCCACAGATGGCCGACAAAGCAAATCCATCGCATCCGAGATTTCGCGGGCCTTGGCTTCGCTGGATTGCCTGAGAAAACGCAGCCCCCAAGGCACCATTTTCGGCCAGAATGTGGGATGCACGGTTAATGGCCCCGTGCGGCTTAGCAGCATGCGGGGGATGTTTTTCCAAATACCGGGCATCGCCTGCGGAATAACCGACCAAGGCGAAATAACACCAGCATTGCCAAACGAGGTTTCTTGGCCCGGTTCGCCCCGATCTACCAAGCGCACATGGATGCCCCGTTCCTGCAGGGACAACGCACAGCAGATGCCAACGATGCCGGCCCCAATTATAGTGACGGAGTCTTCGGACATCTTTGATTAGGCCGAGGCCGCCGCCTTGCGCCGCGCCAGCAGTTGCGAGGCGATCACCGGCGACGCAATTATCAGTGCGATCAGATCTGCTGTCAGCGATGGAGCCACAAAGATCAGTCCGGCAAACGCGATCACAATGCGCCACACAGTTCCCATCGGTGCAAGCCAATAGCCAACTACAGCCGTCGACAGCGCGACCACACCGGCAATGCAACTGGCAGCCGTGTATGTGAACTCCCACAAGTCGAACCCTGTAGAGGATACGAACAGCAAAACCGGCGCATAGACAAAGGCCATCGGTGCAACGACCTTGCCCAGCCCAAGCGAGAAGGCCGAGATGCCGGTTCGGAACGGGTTGGAATTCGCAATCGCTGCCGCGGCATATGCGGATGTGCAGACCGGTGGCGTAATTTCTGACACCACACCATAGTAGAGCACGAACATATGGCTTGCGATCGGCGGCACGCCCAGTTGCGCCAAAGCAGGCTGAGCGACCGAGACCAGCATGATATAAAGCGCCGTTGTCGGGATGCCGGCACCCATCAGGATACAGGCGATGGCGATGAAGACGAGCGAGATAAAAAGCTGAAGATCCTCGACCGCAAACAACTCGAACGCACCGCCAAGCGAGAACAGCCCGTAGAGGTCGGTCGCCATGTTGCCCGCACCTTGCGTGACCATGAAACCGATGCGGAACCCGATGCCGGTCGTATTGATTACACCGACGACGATACCGACCGCCGCCGACGCAGCCCCCACGGCCAGCGCGTATTTCACGCCGAGTTCCATCGCAGCGGACATTTCGGGGATGCGAATACGTTCCTGCGGGTTCAGGGTGGCGATTGCAGCGCCCGCACACAGGATGGCCGTCATGGTCAGATCAAATCCGCCGCCCGTGAACTTCCATAAAACAAAGGTGATGAACGCAGCTGAATAGATCAGTGTCCGCGGCTCTTTCAGGCGCGACATACCGGCGACGATCGCCAGAGAGATGCCGCAAAAAGCCGACATGAATGGCGTATATCCAGAAAACAGCACCACCAGCAGGCCAATCAGCGGTACGATGTTGGCCCAGCCGTCACGCCAGACAGCGGCGAGTTTGGGTAGTTGTTCCTTGGTTAGACCCTTAAGGTCCAGCTTGCGCGCCATCAGGTGCACGACGGTGAACACACCGACATAGTGTAAGAGCGCCGGAAAGATCGCGGCAACCACGATAGTGGTGTAGGGCACCTCTAGAAACTCGGCCATGATGAAGGCTGCCGCGCCCATGATCGGCGGCGTAATCTGGCCGCCAGCGGATGACGCGGCCTCGACCCCACCTGCGAAATGGCCGGGATAGCCCAGTCGTTTCATGTTGGGGATGGTCAGCGCACCGGTAGAGACCGTATTGGCCACCGACGAGCCAGAGATAGTGCCAAAAAAAGCCGAAGACACCACGGAAACCTTTGCCGGTCCGCCGGTATAACGGCCCGCTAGGATTGTCGCATTATCGATGAAAAGCTGCCCCAGCCCTGTGCGCTGCGCGATAACGCCAAACAGGACAAAGTGGAACACGATGGTCGAAACGACCCACAACGTCACGCCAAAGATGCCTTCTTGCGGGAAATACATGGACGAGACGAAGGTTTTAAAGTTCACACCGGGATGTTGCAGCAAACCCGGGAAATAAGGCCCGAGGAGGGCATAAGAGATGAACACACAAATGATGGACGGCAGAACCCAGCCCAATGTGCGCCGTGCAATATCAAGTACCAGCAGGATGATGATAACCCCGAACACCACATCATAGTGGTTCGGATTGCCCATACGGAACGTCTGTTCTTCGATCCCCAGCATTGGAATTCCGCGCCAGGCAAAGCCGACATATAAGGCCGAGGCCACACCCAGAGCCATGAACACCAAATCGTATAGCGGGATGTTCCCGACCCGCAGGCTGCTGACTTTCATCGCGAAAAGACTGCGGGATTTGACGATCGGGAACAGCGCATAAGTCAGGATGAACAGACCCGACAGATGCCAGCCCATGTGCCAGTGATCGGCAGGCAAGGCGAATCCGGCGGTCAGGTAGTGATAGGTCGCAAAAAGCAGCGCTATGGCGCGCAACACCAGTCCAACAGATGGCGAAACCGCGCGCGTGGCTGCACCTTCGTCATATTTCTCTTCGATAGCGGCAAGTTCTTCTGCCGTAAGTTCGTGCTGGTCTGATTGGGTGTTGTCGCTCATCTCGTGCCCCTTTCGCGATGGCAAAAGCCCAGAGAGAAGCGGCGCCCAATCAGGGCGCCGCCCATGTCACAAAATGGATGGAATGCCGCGTATTACTTCAGCAATCCGGCTTCACGATAGAACCGCTCGGCCCCAGGGTGCAGTGGCACACCCAGTGCTTCGACACCGGCCAGGGCTGTGTCAGCCGTGATCAGTTTGCCCTTGGCATGACCGTTATCCAGCAGTTTGCGGGTGTTGTCGTTCCATAAGGCAGCGGTGATGCCATAGACCAAATCATCCGACAGCTCCGACGACACAACCAACATGGCGCTGACCGCAGGGGTCAAAGTGTCAGTATCGATACCTTCATAGACACCGCCAGGGATGCTGGATGGGATGTAGGCCGGGATCACCTCATTGATCTTGGCCAAATCGGCCTCGCTGAACGAATGCAGCGACATACCTTTGGTCGAGGCTAGCTGCACCATCGCGGCAACGGGCCAACCGGCTGCATAAAAATAGGCATCCAGCTGACCGTCTGCCAGGCGCTCGGCAGACTGGCTGTTATTCAACTCAGCCTCGTCCATGTTGTCGCGTGTGACACCCCAGGCTTCCAGCATCTGCAGAACTGCCACTTGCGTGCCGGATCCAGCCTGCGCGATACCAACGCGTTTGTCCTCCAGATCACCCAGATCCCCAATCGTCGCCCCCGCAGGCATCACCAGATGCAAATCCTCAGGGAACAGATTGGCGACGATGCGCAGGTTCGGGTGTGGCTTGCCGTCGAATTTACCTTCGCCCAGATACATCGAACGGGTTACGTCGGCGGCGGCGAGGCCTGCTTCAAGCTCGCCATTCTGAACAGCGGCGTTGTTAAAAACCGATGCAGTGGTCGATTGCGCAATTGCAATCAGACCGGGTACGCCGCACTGGCCACCCTGGTCACATGCGCGCGCGCCGGGAGGGGCAGAAATACCATTGGCGATCGTGCCGCCGATGGGAAAGTAAGTGCCCCCGGCACCGCCAGTTCCGATACGGAAAAAGGTCGGGTTTTGTGCGAATGCTGGCGTTGCAAGCGCCGCCATCACAGCGATCCCCGCAAGGCTTTTGAGAAGTTTCATGAGTGTCTCCCAGTTGTTGAACGTTGATTCGATTGCTTCGAATTCCTGATCGCTCCATCCTAGGGGGAAATTCCATAAACTCAAATTTGATATATTTCGCAAAATGAAAGTTTTGCTTATACTGAGTGAATGAATCTGACGCAGTTGAATGTTTTTCGCGAAGTTATGGAGTCCGGGTCGATCTCGCAGACCGCCAAAAAGCTTGGCCGCACCCAGCCTGCGATCAGCCTTTCATTGAAGAACCTGGAACAGAGCTTGGAGCTGAAGCTGTTTGAGCGGCGCGGGCATCAGCTGATCCCAGTGCCCGAGGCGCGCTATCTTATGGCGGAGGCAACCGATATTCTTGATCGGTTGTCGACGGTTTCCGGAACGATGAAGAGCCTGAAAAACGCGCAGTCGGGCAGCTTGAATATCGCGGCGATGCCTGGACCCTCCGCATACCTCTTTCCGCGTTACATTAGCGACGCAGTCGGCGACAATCCAGAGGTGCGCATTTCATTGTCATCAAGGAGTTCCCAGCAAATTCAGGAGCTTGCGGGTACACAAAGCATCGACTTCGGTTTTGCAGACTTCGACCCGCCTGCAAACAAGCCACAACAGTACAAATCTGACGTTATCTGCGCCAATTGCTTTTGCGCGTTGCATCGGGATCATCCACTTGCACAAAAGGAGGCTGTATCGATCGAGGATCTCGACAACCTGCCAATGGGTGTTTTGCAAAGCAATCATCCGATTCACTATCGGACTTCCGACGCGTTTCGCTTGAACGGTGTCCGCTTCAATCAAATGATCGACAGTCAGATATTTCTGCCCCTGTTGCAATTCATCAGCGTCGGGCAATGTCTTGCAATTGTCGACCCGCTGACGGCCACCACCGAACGCGAAATGAACACGACAGCATCGCGCGTGGTCTTCATCCCGCTCATGACGCCAATTCTTTATGACTACGCAATTCTGACTCCACTTCATCGCCCACCATCTCAGCTGGCCCTTCGGATCAAGTCGGGCTGGATCGGTAGTGTCATGCAAATGCTCGACGACATCGGAGCCAGTCCGCAACTAATTCATTCGGATTTGTAAACTGTTTCTGCTTGCAGGCGCTGCCGCCCGGAAAGCGCAGGTTGAAGATATTCATCGGTGCTGTCAGAGGAAACCGACTTGAGGTCGATAGCATCGTTTCGTAGCGTCGCCGGATGACAAAACGCTCCCCATTTCGCTACTTCAAAACCAGCCCCGAGATCATCCGACTAGCCGTGATGATGTATGTCAGGTTTCCGCTTTCGCTTCGCAATGTTGAGGATCTCCTCCACGAACGAGGCATCGAGATTTCGCATGAAACAATCCGCTTTTGGTGGAACAGATTTGGTCCGATTTTCTCAGCCGAGATCCGTAAGCGTCGGATCAATCGGATGCGTGCATATTCAAACTGGCAATGGCACTTGGACGAAGTTTTCGTCAAAATCAACGGCGAGACACATTACCTTTGGCTAGCCGTCGATCATGAGGGCGAAGTGCTGGAAAGCTTTGTCACCAAGCGCCATGATCGCATTGCAGCTTTGAAATTCCTCAGGAAATCAATGAAGCGATACGGGCAGCCTGAAATTATCGTAACAGATCGGCTCAGGTCATATAGCGCTGCTATGAAGACCATCGGTAATTCTCGACGGCAATTAACAGGTCGCTGGCTGAACAATCGGGCCGAGAATTCACACCTACCGTTTCGACGACGAGAACGGGCAATGTTGCGTTTTCGGCGACTACAAACCTTGCAGAAATTCACCGCCATCCACTCTTCAATCCACAATCACTTCAACCAAGAACGCCACCTCTATTCGCGAGAAAATTTCAAATTGAACCGAACCGCCGCTCTCTCCGAGTGGCGGCAGCTTTGTTCCGCATAGGTTCACGCTATACCCGGAAAACTGAGACTGGTTCGAATTTGTCTGACAGCATCGGTGGGATTGCAACGCTGGGAGCCGAATTTCGGTTGAAACAGAAACAGGCTTTCGTTTTCGACCATCGCATGACGGATTTTCGCCCGTTTTACGGTCTGATGCATCAGGTGTGAGAATCTTAAAAAAGGCACAGAGCTTACTTACTACGTTATGATGAGACTAAGGCACAGAAGGATTCCCAGAATGTGGAAATTCCATATCGCTGTGCTGCGAACATGTCATCCCACGGATCTAAATAAAGTATCAATCGCGTGCCCCCGTATCCGCACTCGAAACATCAGTGTATTTGATTTGCTTGTTCAACGGTGCGAAACGGCTAATATTGTCGCATGACAAATTGGATGCCATCCCGAGAATCGCTGAATTCACCGCTGCACGTCAGCCTCGCCACGATGATCGCGAATGCGATTGAAGATGGCAGGTTGCCGCCAGGTGAGCAATTGCCCACCCACCGCAACTTGGCCGATGAATTGGGGTTGAGTGTCAACACTGTCAGCAAAGCCTATGATCTTCTGCGCCGTCAAAACCTGATTGACGGGCAGATTGGACGTGGCAGCTATGTCATCGAAGCAAGTGGGACTGGTGATCAGCCATTCAATTTCGAATCAGAACCCGAAAACTTGTTCGATATGTCGATCTCTCGCCCATTGTTTAACAGTCAGCATGTGGACGCTATGCATTCAACACTTAATGATATGCAAGCGAAGCTCGATCCCGCGCTCTATTTGTCAACGCGGCCGAACTTGGGACATGAGTCTCATCGAAAAGCCGGCGTTAAATGGCTGTCATATTGTGGTCTGCAGACCGTGATTGATTCGGTTATCATGACTAACGGCGTCACTCACGGTTTATCGGCTGCATTATCTGCAATCATGCGCCCAGGGGATGTCGTTTTGTCAGATATGGTGACACATCATCTGATGGCTTCCAGCGCTTCGTATTTCGGATACCGACATGTTGGTCTTGAAACTGATAAATACGGAATTCGGCCTGACGCGCTAGAGAAAGCCTGTGTTGAGAAAGCACCTAAGGTATTGTATATACTTCCTTCTCTCGCCAATCCGATTGTACATATGATGCCCGAATCCCGGCGCAATCAAATTGCAGATATTGCTCGGAAATATGGGCTGTACATCATAGAAAATGATGCGTTCGGCCCGGTCGCCTCTGACCGGCAATTGCCGATCTCCTCGTTGGTGCCAGAACTGGCTGTTTACCTGACGACGTTCACAAAATGCACAGTCAGCGGTTTGCGTGCCGGATATGCGGTGGTGCCGGACCATCTTATGCCTGCGATGACGGCGCGTTTGATCGTTTTTGGATGGATGGCCACCCCACTCATCTGCGAATTGGCCTCGCGTTGGGTTGAAGATGGCACTGCGAAATCATTGGCTGAATGGCAGCGCCGGGAAATTCGCAATCGTTACGAGATTTCGATTCAAGAACTAGAAGGTCATGATTGGACAGGACATCCAGCAAGTTTGCACCTTTGGTTAAGACTCGATGGGGACTGGGATTCCAGCAGTTTCGTTGCCCATGCGCGCGAACTCAATGTGGCTGTATCGCCTGAAAATCCGTTCCTATCGCCTAAGGCCCCGCCCCAAAACGCGGTGCGCGTATCAGTGGGCAGCATTCGCGACGCAAATCGCTTTCGTCAGGGTCTTGGATTGTTAGCAGGATTGATGCGACGCCCCCGAGAGCCACTACCGCAATTCGCTTATTAATATTGTAGCGCAACAATAAAAAAATTGACATGCACTACAATTTTTAGGATTTGGTAGGTCATTCACACCAACACATGGTGATATCTGGGAGGATATGATGACCTACACTAAATGTTTTTCTCTGAGCATATGCGCACCTCTGACAGCGGCCCTGCTGGTTGCGGGTGCGGCGAACGCTGACAACTGGCGTTATGCAATGGAAGAAGGGCTGACAGATCCACAAGGTCTGTACGCCACAAGATTCAAAGAAGAAATCGAAGCTAACTCTGATCATACAGTACAGATTTACCCAGTGGGTTCGCTTGGGGAATCAGCGGATGCAATGGAGCAAGCCCAAGCTGGATTGCTTCAGTTTATCGACCAGTCACCCGGCTTTACCGGAGCGTTGATTCCAGAAGCCGAGGCATTTCTGGTTCCATACGTGCAGCCGACCGACCCACAAGAGGTACGCACCTTCTTCAAGGAAGGAGTAGCTGTGAACGAAATGTTCCATGAAATCTACCGTGAACAGGGTCTGGAGCTGCTGTCGGTGTTCCCCGAAGGTGAGATGGTGGTCACCACGATGGAAGAATTCAGAACTCCGGCTGATCTAGAAGGCATGAAAATCCGCACCATGACCTCGCCATTGTTGCTCGAAACCTACACTGCATTTGGTGCATCGCCGATCGCCATGTCTTGGGGTGAGCTTATCGGAGCTCTGAAAACTAACATGGTAGACGGACAGGAAAACCCGGCAATCTGGATCGAGGCCTATGATCTGGATAACCTGACCAAGGTGATGACCTATACCGGCCACGGCCAGTACACGACAGCGGTAATGGCGAATGCCGAATTTTACGATAGCCTGAGCGACGAGGACAAAGAGCTTGTTCAGAACGCTTCACAGGTTGCGCTTGACTACATTCTTGATGTTGCCGTTGAACTTGACGCAACCGGTCTGGCAAAAATTCAAGAAACCAATCCAGACTATACGATCAACCGGCTGACCGAAGAAGAGCGTGCCCCGTTCAAAGAACGTGCAAAAGCGGTCGAGGCGGCGTTTGTCGAGAGAGCAGGCGATCGTGGTGCCGCGATCCTTGAGCAGATGAAGAAAGACCTGGAGGCAGCTCGGCAGTAACAATTCTTTTCGGATGGTCACCGCTCTCGTGATGTGACTGCACGAACTGACATATTGTGCAGGCTCTGTCTAAAAATCCGGGCCTGCACGTCCGCGGCGACCAGCCAAATTTAAATTGCTTGAGGGATGGATCATGAGCGATACACCGCAGGAAAGCCGGTGGCTAACCAGGATTATAGATGGCATCGACAGGTCCATCGCGATGCTGGAGCGGGTAATCATGGCCACAGGGGTTATCCTGATGGCGATCAATACCATAGCAAATGTCATAAGCCGGTTTGTGTTCAATCATTCTTTGATTTTCGCCGAAGAACTGAACAGCATTTTCATTTTATTGGTGACATTCGCCGGTATCGGATATGCAGCGCGCCATGGCCGCCACATTCGGATGTCGGCGATTTCAGATGCGCTACCTGAGCGCGCCAGAAAAATCCTGATGATCGTGATCACCGCAGTTACAGCGGCGTTGCTGTTGATCCTGGCATGGTACGCCATTCAATACATCATCAGCTTGCAGGCAAAAGGCCGCGTCTATCCGGCTCTCGGGATACCAGTTTACATGAGCTATCTGTGGGTGCCTATCGGGCTGTTTGTAACAGGTGTTCAATACGCATTGACCTTCATCAAAAACCTGCAGGAACGCGAAATCTATCTGTCCACCGATCTGCGGGAAGCAGATTCACAGGAACTGGAATTGGAGCTTTAGTGATGGCACTCTTGATGTTTTCTGCGATGGTTGTCCTTCTGCTGCTCGGGTTCCCAATGATGGTGCCGTTGATCGCCGGCGCGTTTATTGGCGTTGTAGAGCTGTTTGGAACAATCGACAAAACCGAGTTCATGATTCAACAGATGCTGGGGGGTATTCGGCCGTCTTCATTGATCGCTGTTCCGATGTTTATTTTGGCAGCGGACATCATGACGCGAGGTCAGTCGGCCGGTCGACTGATTGATATGGTGATGGCGTTCGTTCGCCATGTGCGTGGCGGATTGGCGGTCAGCACGGCTTCAGCCTGTGCATTGTTCGGCGCCGTATCCGGGTCCACACAAGCCACGGTAGTGGCGGTTGGCACGCCACTCAGACCCCGAATGCTGAAAGGGGGTTACAAAGATTCCTTTGTTCTGGCGCTGATCGTCAACTCAAGCGATATCGCATTCCTGATCCCACCCAGCATCGGCATGATCATTTATGGTGTAGTGGCAAAGGCTTCGATCCCGGAGCTTTTCATCGCTGGCCTCGGGCCCGGGTTGCTGATCCTGGTGATGTTTTCGATCTACAGCATGATCTACGCCAAAATAAATGATGTCCCAACTGAACCCGCTGCAACATGGTGTGAACGCGCGACAGCCGTTAAGCGGGCCTTATGGCCGTTGGGTTTTCCGCTTCTCATCATCGGCGGCATTTTCTTTGGAATTTTCAGCCCGACTGAGGCTGCGGCCATCAGTGTCGCCTATGCGATATTTCTGGAAGTTATCATTTTCCGAACCATGAAGATTACCGATTTGTATCAGGTGGCTCTGTCGACTGGCATGGTTACGGCGGTTGTCTTCATCCTGGTCGGTGCCGGTGCTGCCTTTGCATGGGTTCTGTCTTTCGCGCAGATCCCGCAACAGATTCTCGGGGCACTTGGCATCGACGAAATGGGGCAGATCGGCGTGCTGTTTACCATCGCCATTGCTTTCTTCATCGGTTGCATGTTTGTCGATCCGATCGTGGTGATCCTGATCTTCGTGCCGATTTTTGCACCAGTGGTTGAAGCAACGGGACTTGACCCGATCCTTGTTGGAACTTTGATCACATTGCAGGCCGCTATCGGCTCGGCCACGCCACCTTTCGGATGTGATATTTTCACTGCGGTTGCTGTGTTCAAACGTCCCTATCTGGACGTGATCAGGGGCACACCGCCGTTCGTGATTATGCTCCTAAGCGTTTCTGTCCTGATGATCTTTTTTCCGCAGATTGCGCTGTTCCTGCGCGACATCGCCTTCAACAAATAAAAGGAGCAGAAGAATGTTCAAGTCGATACTGGCTGCCTTCGATGGCTCCGAGAAGTCAGAAGCTGCCCTTCGTAAAAGTGCTGATCTGGCTATCCTGTGCGGTGCTGAACTGACGGTATTAACACTGCATCGCCACCATTCCGTACTGGAAGGTTCAATGTTTGTTACAAATGCGGAGCAACCCGACAACATTGATGAAATCATGCGCAATCATGCCAAAGACGTGGCAGAGTATGGTGCATCAATAGCCAGAAAGATCGGATGTGAAAACATCCGGGCCTTTGTCAAAGGTGGACCTACAGCACGGACAATCATCAGCTTTTCTCAAGAGCATGGGAATGACTTGATCGTCTTGGGCAGCAGGGGGTTGGGATCGATAGAGGGATACCTGCTGGGGAGTGTTTCTCACAAAGTGACGAGCCTGTCTGAATGCCCGGTTCTGGTAGTGTGAGGACGACGATGGCATTGGATGTTCAATCTTCGATCTCGGCTGTAAATGCACAGCTGGATTTTCGCCCGGTTGCAAAGCGTATCGGATTGGTCGCGCTGGCAACGGATCATACGACTGAAACCGACTTTGCGCGCATGCTGCATGGTCAGGATGTCGGCGTTTATGTGAACCGTATCGGGTTTGAAAACCCAACCACTCATGAAAGCCTTCTTCGCACCGGTGCTCGTCTGAACGATGCTGCGGCTGATATTCTGCCGGATGAGCCATTGGATGTGCTGGTCTATGGATGCACCGCTGCTTCGGTTGTGTTGGGGAACGACAAAGTGGCCGAGCATATGAGTTGTGCAAAGCCGAACACGCCTTGTGTCACACCCAGTTCGGCGGCTTTTGATGCTTTCGATGCATTGGGGGCAAAAAGAGTGAGTGTTTTGACCCCCTATACGCAGGACGTGACGGATTCCCTGACCTCATACTTTTCACAGCACGGCCCGCGTGTGATAAACGCATGCTGCTTCGGATTGTCTGACGATCGCGAAATGGCGCGTATATCCTTGGAAAGCATTGTTGAAGGAGGGGTCGCCGCGTGTGACCCTGATGCGGATGCGCTATTCATTTCCTGTACTGCTGTGCGGGCCGCGGTATGTATCGAGCAGTTGGAGGCACGGTTGGGCAAGCCTGTCGTCACGTCTAACCAGGCGATGGTTTGGCGGTGTATGCGACATCTAGGGATGACTTCTCGCGTTCCAAATGGTGGATCGCTTTTTAAGAATTAAGACTTGATCAGGATACTAGAATGAGCTCTGAAATCACTCTTCAGAACAGTTTTTCTGCGCGAGAACGCCTTTTACGACGGGTTCGTGTGACGCCGATAGTTGCCTCACCCAGCTTAAGCGAGGTGACAGGTGGGAACATCAGGTTGAAGCTGGAACACACACAAATTACCGGCAGCTTCAAACTGCGCGGGGCAACAAATGCGGTATTGTCACTGACCCAAGCACAACATGCGCATGGCGTGGTCGGCGTATCTACGGGCAATCACGGGCGTGGGTTGGCCTATGCCGCGAAACAGGCCGGGGTACGGTGCGTCATCTGCATGTCAGAGTTGGTGCCGCAAAACAAGGTGGACGGGATCAAGGCGCAGGGCGCCGAGGTGCGCATTGTCGGGCAGTCCCAGGATGATGCGCAGGTTGAAGTCAATAAACTGGTTGCAGATGGGATGACGATGCTTCCCCCGTTTGATCATCGTGACATCATCGCAGGTCAAAGCACCGTGGCGCTGGAGATGCTGGAGCAATCCCCTGATCTTGAGACCGTTCTGGTCCCGTTGTCAGGTGGCGGATTGATTTCAGGCATTGGGATGGTGATGAAGACAGTTAATCCGTCGATCCGCGTGATTGGCATCTCGATGGAACGCGGGGCGGCCATGTACGAAAGCCAAAAGAAAGGCCAACCGGTCATCGTGCATGAGCTACCGACGCTGGCGGACTCGCTTGGTGGTGGCATCGGATTGGACAACCGGCACACTTTTGCCATGACGCGCGACCTGGTTGATGAATTGGTTTTGGTTACCGAGGCTGAGATCGCTGCCGCCATCCGCCATGCTTATTGGCAAGAACGGCAGGTCATCGAAGGGTCTGGCAGCGTTGGCATTGCTGCCCTGTTGGCGGGCAAAATCAAAGATCCGGGGCGATGTATTGCACTAACGACGGGTCAGAACATCGATATGGGTGTGCATCACCGGATCATCTCCGGCGAAGATGTGGATGTAACAGCGGAGGAATAGATGCCTGATATCAAGATACTGACCGAATCTGAGCTGCGGGATCTGGTGCCGCTGGATACCGACGCGGTGAACTGTGTTGAACAGGGGTTCACGACGCTGGCGGGGGGCAATGTTGTCATGCCGCCGATCATGACATTGATGGTGCCCGATCATAACGGTGAGGTGTGTGTGAAGTCGGCCTATGTCCCCGGCGTCGACAGTTTTGCGATGAAGATGAGCCCCGGGTTCTTTGACAATCCCAAGCTCGGCCTGCCCAGCTCATCTGGCCTGATGGTGTTGTTTGCCAGCAAGACGGGCATGTTGGAGGCGCTGCTGTTGGACAATGGATATCTGACCGACGTGCGCACAGCCGCAGCGGGCGCGGTTTCTGCGCGCCATCTGGCGCGGCAAGATGCCAGCCGCGTGTGCATCATCGGCGCGGGTGTGCAGGCCAAGCTTCAGCTCAAGGCGCTGATGCTTGTACGTGAGATCAGGACCGCAGTGATCTGGGCAAGGGATATAAGCAAGGCTGAGGCCACCGCAGCCGATCTGCGTGCCGAGCTGGGGCTGGACGTGACCGCCAGCAGCGACGTGACCCAAGCCGTTTCTTCCGCCGACATTGTCGTGACAACCACGCCTTCGTCTTCGCCACTGGTCCAAAGCGACTGGCTCAGACCCGGGCAGCTGATCATCGCGATGGGATCGGACCAGGAGCACAAGGTAGAACTGGAGCCCGATTGCCTGAGCAAAGCAACGCTTTACGTGCCTGACAGCCAGTCGCAATGCGCCGTAAAAGGCGAGCTGCGCAGCGCTCTGGAGGCCGGGTTGTTTCCCGATGACCAGACGTTTTCCGAGCTGGGAGACATCACATCCGGCAAAGCCCCCGGGCGCCGGTCAGACGGTGACATCGTGATCGCTGACCTGACCGGCACGGGCGTGCAGGACACCGCCATTGCAACCCTTGCCAGACAGCGTGCCGAAGTTGCTGGCAAAGGCGCCACTTTCACAAGCTAAATCGGGTAAAATCATGCCGGAACCAAAACTATACTTTACGCGTGATGAATATGCACAACGCATCGCCAAAACCCGAACAGCCATGCAGGCGCGCGGCATTGATCTGTTGATCATCTCGGATCCGTCCAACATGAACTGGCTGACCGGCTATGACGGGTGGTCATTTTACGTGCATCAGTGCGTGGTGCTGACTCTGGACGGGGAACCGATCTGGTTCGGGCGCGGTCAGGATGCGAAGGGCGCGCTCAGAACCTGTTTCATGGATCCGGCCAACATCATCGGCTACCCCGATCACTACGTGCAATCAACCGAGCGCCACCCGATGGACTATCTGTCGGCCCAGTTGGTCGATCGCAAGCTGGACAAGGGCACGATTGGCGTCGAGATGGACAATTACTGGTTCACTGCGGCGGCTTATGCCTCGCTCATGTGGCATCTTCCAAATGCCCATATGGTGGATGCGAACGCGCTGGTAAACTGGCAGCGTGCAATAAAATCGGAAACCGAACTGGATTACATGCGCATCGCGGGCCGCATCGTCGGGCGCATGCATGAACGGGTTTTCGACAAGGTTGAGCCCGGTCTGCGCAAATGCGATCTGGCAGCGGAAATTTACGATGCCGGCCTGCGCTATGATCCTGAAATCGGTGCGGGCGGTGATTATCCGGCCATCGTGCCGTTGCTGCCCTCTGGCCCGGATGCGGCGGCACCCCATCTGACCTGGGATGACACGCCGATGAAATCAGGCGAAGGCACGTTTTTCGAAATCGCCGGTGTCTATCACCGCTATCACTGCCCGCTGTCACGCACTGTGTTTCTGGGCAAGCCGACGCAAACCTTCCTCGATGCGGAAAAGGCCGTTCTCGAAGGGATGGAGGCCGGGCTGGAAGTCGCGAAAGAGGGAAACCTGTGCGAGGATATCGCCAATGCGTTCTTTGGCGTGCTCAGGACATACGGTATCGAGAAAGACAGTCGCACGGGCTATCCGATTGGCCTGTCCTATCCCCCGGATTGGGGCGAACGTACCATGTCTTTACGGTCCGGCGACAAAACGGTTCTGCAGGAAAACATGACCCTGCATTTTATGACCGGCCTCTGGATGGAGGACTGGGGCTTTGAGATTACCGAAAGCATCCGCATCGGCAAAACAGGCCCCGAATGCCTCGCCAATGTACCGCGCAAAATGGTCGTGAAAGATTAAAGCCCATGAAACCCAATCCGATTTCGCCGACTATTCCGCTGGATCAAGACGGCGTTCACCATGGCTTCTTGCGGCTGCCCTACAGCCGTGATGACAGCGCATGGGGTTCAATCATGATTCCGTTGACTGTGATTAAAAACGGTGAAGGTCCGACCGCGCTTCTGACTGGGGCCAATCACGGGGACGAATATGAAGGCCCAGTCGCCCTGCAGGAGTTGACAGTCTCGCTGAAACCCAAAGACATAACCGGGCGGGTTATCATAGTTCCAGCTTTCAACTATCCCGCCTATAGGGCCGGATTACGCACCTCACCCATCGACAACGGCAACATGAATCGTGCGTTTCCGGGCCGACCGGATGGAACGCCAACAGAAAAGATCGCTGATTATTTTCAGCGTGTTCTATTGCCGATGGCCGATGTTGCAGTGGATTTTCATTCGGGGGGCAAGACGCTTGATTTTGTGCCCTTCGCAGCCGCCCATATTCTAGATGACAAAGCTAATGAAGCGGCCTGCTTCGCCGCGATGGCGGCATTCAATGCACCCTATTCCGTGCAGCTGCTAGAGATCGACAATGTGGGCATGTACGACACGGCCGTCGAAGACATGGGCAAGGTCTTGGTTTCGACCGAATTGGGTGGCGGTGGTTCTGCCACAGCCAAATCAATCGTGATTGCCAAGAAGGGCCTGCGCAATGTGCTGATCCACGTTGGAATCTTGCAGGGTGAAATGCAGATAGGCCTGACAATCCAGCTGGGTATGCCAGACGGCGACTGCTTCGTATTCTCAGACAATGACGGGCTTTATGAACCCATGGTTGATCTTGGAGGAAAGGTCAGCAAAGGAGATGTGGTAGCTCGTGTCTGGCCTGTGGATCGGACCGGTGTTGATCCAATTGAATATCGCGCCAAAATATCGGGCCTCTTGATCAGCCGTCACTTTCCAGGGCTTATCAAGGCGGGCGATTGTGTGGCAGTCGTCGGAATACGTGTAAACTAGTCTCAGGACTCATTGATTGATCCAGAAGATGATTGTAGCGGCCAGGTTGATTGCGGATTTGAACGTGTGGGCACACCGGCCGTAACGCATCGCGATGCGCCGCCAGTCTTTGAGTTTGGCAAAGAGATTTTCGACCTTGTGACGCTGTTTGTATAAGACCTTGCAATAGGTTGCCGGGTTTTTCCGGTTTGATCGTGGAGGAATGCAAGGTGTGATTTTTCGCTCAATCAAGGCCTCCCGAAAGGCGTCACTGTCATACCCTTTGTCACCAATCAGTTCGGACGCAGCGGGCAAATCCGGCAACAGGGTCGCGGCCCCCTTGTGGTCACTTTGCTGGCCTTCGCTCAAAAGCAGGCGCACCGGACGCCCCTGGCCATCGCAAACGGCATGCAGTTTCGAGTTCAACCCGCCCTTTGTGCGGCCAATAGCGCGGGGAACATCCCCCCTTTTAGCAGGCTGGAAGCCGTGCGATGTGCTTTCAGGTGGGTGGCGTCGATCATTAAGCGATCCGGCGGGCCACCGGCAGAGGATAGTTTGGTAAATATCTGGTCGAATACACCCATGCGCGACCACCGTATGAACCTGTTATATAAGGTTTTATGTGGCCCATAGACATCTGGTGCATCCCGCCAGCGCAATCCATTGCGGATCACATGAATGATGCTGCTCACAACCTTCCGATCATCCACACGAGGCACGCCATGTGACAATGGGAAAAACGGCTCAATCCGCACAAGCTGATCTTCACTGAGCCAAAACTGACCTGACATTCTGCTCTCCTGATTTTGGAGAGTACTGATTCACACACGCAACATCGATGCAAGAAATTAATAGGTCCTGACCCTAGTATCATGTGTAATAGTAGGCGACATACAGCTCGATGCAGGTGATCTTGATGTCTCACGAGCACAGCCGGCTGAGGGACGTATCACTAAAACCACATTTATTTATCGTCCGCTCCTTGCTGCGAGTGCTTAAAACTAACTCATAGAAAGTTTGTTGTCTGTGGTATGTCGCAAAGCGACGTTCTGAGCCTCTCGCATTGAGTCTTCATGCCTGTTCCACCGAGAAACCGAACAAGAAGTCGTTGGCGCCGTTGGCATGGTGAATAAACAGTTGGGCTAAGATAGCAAATAGCCATTCACATTTTGTAACGTTAACGGTCATCAGTATGCCCGGTCAACACAGCGGGTAAGCTCGCTTCCATTGAAACCAACATTACAAGGAGATACCGCCTGCTCAGTTTGCAAATTCAAGGTTTTGTCTATGCATTAGCCTGGGCCGTAGTTCTTGAAGATGTATTTGACGCAAACACACATTCCCCAGCGCCGAAATGGCGAAAGTTGCAACTATTCGTACATTCGCAGCGACCGGCCGCTTTGTTCTGCTCTGCGGTCATTGCAGTGTCAAAATTGCTGCGCGATCAATCGGGGTCTGGATTGACGGGCTGCGTCGCAGCATCGGAATGAGGATGTCGTAAAAGTCAACGGCGAAACCAACTATCTGTAGCAGGCAATCGATCATGATGGTGAACTGCTGAAAGGCTTTGTCACCAAGTGGCGTGATCCCAAAGCAGCATCGAATTTCCACAGAAAATCAATAAAGCGATACGGCAAACCAGAGATAATTGTCGCGGCCAAGCTGCGTTCAAATGGCGCTGCAATGAAGGTTATTGGTAGTTCTCGGCGGCAGGTGGCAGGACCATAGCAGAACAATCGGGTCGAGAATTCGCATCTTCTGTTTCGACGACGGGAACGGCAAATGCGATAACTACAAAAATTCACCGCCAGCCATTCTTAATTCCACAACCACTTCAATCAGGAACGTCACCTCTATTCACAAGAAAACTTCAAATTGAGCCGGACTGCCACTCTTGTTGGTTGGCGGCAATTTTGTTCCACCCAGGTTCCTGAATTTGGTGGCCAACCGAGACTAGATTGACCTGTCTGGCCGCATCAAAAATGTACTTCAAGCATAATCTTTTGGTGCTTGGACATCCGCCAACTGCCGGCATCGCCTTGACTTGAAACTTCGACAACGACTTTGTCATCCAACTCTGTTTTGTGCGCAATATGAAGAGCTTCTGGTAAGTCTTGCTCCAAACCCGCAATAGTAAATTTTGATTACACATCTCGTTCATTTTCTCAGCATCACTTCCTCTGACACTGCGATATAGTTTGGCCTAGATATTCATGCTAGGTTCGGCCCGGTCAGAGTCGCATTGATTGCCACCACACATAATCGGCAATTGGTCGTTTGCGATCTTGGCAAAACTTGTATCTAATGCTCCAGCAGGTCACGCGGCTCTCGCTTTAGCCTGAATGTGGTTCTTTTGTCGACGCGATCGTGTGGCCTGCGGCGGACAGATGTCACGCCATCGGTTCGGCCGTTACACCAAGACCCCAAGAGCAAGATTTCTCATTGCATTATCGATATTCACTACAGCAGGTCACCTGGTGTTTTGCCGGCGAAATAAGCATCCAGATTGTCCAGCGCCCGAAACCCCATTGCGTCGCGTGTCTGAACGGTGGCGCTGCCGATATGCGGCAACATGAAGATGCTTTGGTGTGCAGCAAACTCAGGGTTTCCCCCGGGTTCGGAGCTGAAACAATCCAAACCTGCGGCAGAGAGCTTGCCATTGTGGAGTGCAGCCAGCAAAGCGGGTTCGTCAATCAGTGCGCCGCGCGCGGTGTTCACGACAACCGCCCCATCCGGCAGCATGCCAAAGCTTTCGGCATTCATCAGGCCGGTCGTGTCCGGGGTTGCCGGGCAGTGCAGTGAAAGAAAGTCGGACACGTTTAGCAGATTTTCGATATCGCTATGGAAGGTTGCGCCCTGTTCCAGATCGGCGCTCAGCCGTGTGCGGTTGAAGTAATGGATATCCATTCCAAACCCACGGGCCTTGGCCGCAAACGCCCGCCCAACGCGGCCCATCCCGATGATCCCCAATCTGGCTCCGGTGACCTGTTTGCCAACCATGAAGCTGGGCGACCAGACATTCCAGGCCCCGGTACGAACCAGATGATCGCCCTCAATCGCGCGGCGGGCAGCGCCCAGCATCAACAGCATGGCGATCTCGGCTGTGGCGTCTGACAGAACGTCGGGGGTGTTGGTAACCGCAATCCCACGCGCCGCCAGGGCGGACAGATCGCAATGGTCAACACCGACGGAATGATTGGCGATGATCTTCAGACGCGGATCAAGGCGGGCGGCGACATCAGCAGTGAACAGTTCCGAATGACAGGGAATGATGCCATCGACCACGGCGCTCATTGCGACGATCTCGTCGGCGGTGCTCAGCCCGTCCTCCCAGTTGATGATGCATTCATAGCTGGCTTCGGCCCGCTTCAGCGTGGCGTCGGACAGGCGCCTTGGTATCCAGATGACAGGGCGGGCCATCTATTTGTCCTTTCTGACCGCTTCAGCCCAGAAATCATAAAGCGCCATGCAGATCACCAGAATCGCAATGATCATAAAGGGCAATCCGCCGGTAAATCCGGCGAATCCAGTCGAGATTGAATGTGAAAGTCCGATGATAAATATCATCATCAAACCAGTACCGATTGTGGCGACTATGATCGTGACAAGGCGGGACATGGATGTTCCTTTCTACTCCTCTTGGGTCATTGCGCGTTGAACCCACGCGGCGGTGCGCATCAACCTGTCATCTTCCTCTGCAGCCCCGATCAGCTGAACCCCGATTGGCAAGTCATTGGCCCCAATAAGCAGAGGTAAGGTTACACAGGGCAAGCCGGCCAGTGTCCAGATCGTACAATAAATGGCATCTCCAGTGGAGCCCTCAGCCAGTGGCAACGCCTCTCCACTGGCTGCGGGTGCCATGATAGCATCAAAATCGTTAAAATGACTGGTAAAGAACTCATTCGCTGAGGTTTTAACGCCGAGCGCATCTTCATATTGCCCATCGCTGATTGCCAGGCCGCGAGCGATTGTTTGGCGCATACAGGTACTCAGACGATCGTCGTTTGCCGCTGCGATCGGTGACATTTGCCGCGCGATTTCATAATCGTAAATCATTTTGTGGACTTGCACGAGTTCCGTCAGTTGCGGTGCTGCGGGAAAACGCTCAATCCTCGGCCCCAAGACTTCGATCACGACCTCCAGACCTTCGGCTGCGTCAGGCCTCAATCGGTCATGGAAAGATAAGTCAAACCAAGCGATATCCGGTTCGACCGGTGGTTTGGCATTTGTGCCGTCCAGCATGGCAGGGCGGGGTCGGCCAAAGCTAGCAGGATCTGCCGGATCAAAACACCCCAATACATCGGTCAGTAATGCGGTGTCAGCCAAAGTTTTTCCAAAGACCCCAACCTGATCCAGTGATTGCGATGTCCGGAACAAGCCTGTGCGCGAGATTACCCCACGAGTGGGCTTAAAACCAAACGTGCCGCAAAACGAGGCTGGTCGGATCACCGATCCGCCGGTTTGCGTGCCCACGGCTAACGGCACATGATGTGCGGCCACCGCAGCAGCCGATCCACTTGATGACCCGCCCGGTGTGTGATTGGCATTATGAGGATTGGTCGTATCGGTAGGGTGCAAATAGGCAAACTCTGTGGATTTGGTTTTCCCCATGATGACCGTTCCGGCCTCGCGCAAGCGGTTGACGATGGTCGCATCGGTGTCGGGTTTACGTCCGGAAAAGATCGGCGTTCCGCATTCTGTCGGCATAAAGCGGGTGTCGATGATATCTTTCAGGCCTACGGGTACGCCATGCAACACGCCAGTCGCACGACCGGCTTTACGGATACGGTCCATTTCTCGCGCCTGCACCAATGCCAGCTCGGGGTCGAGATACGCCCACGCCTTAATCGTTTTGTCAGTTGCTGCAATCTGGTCAAGACAGGCCTGCACTAACGCCTCTGACGTGAGCCTCCCATCACGGATCGCCTGCGCAGCGTCAACCGCGCTCAGTTTATGCAAGTCGCCGCGCATCAAGGGATGTACACGCCAAACAGATAATCGGGGAACCAAAGCGCTATACCCGGGAATTGGTACATCAGAACCATACACAGAATCACGATGCCAAGATACGGCATCAGACCGCGGAAAATTTCCATAAGCTCGATCTTATTTTTTAATACGCCTTTCAGATAGTAGGCCGACATTGCCATAGGTGGCGTCAGGAACGAGGTTTGCAGGTTCAGCGCCACGAGCATCGCAAAGAAATACGGGTTCACACCAAAAGTATCGAGCATTGGCAGGAAGATCGGCACGAAGATAATTAGGATTTCAGACCATTCTAATGGCCAACCCAGAAGGAAAATAATCAGCTGTGCCATGATCAGAAACTGCCATGGCTGCAGATTCATCGCCAGGAACCAGTGCTCGATCACATCATGTCCGCCCAGGAAACTGAACACCGACGCGAATGTCCAGGAACCTACAAACAACCAACAAACCATAGCGGTCGCTTTAGCCGTCAGGAAAACGCTTTCCAGAAGTTTGCCCCATACATCGGCATAAGAATGCCGCAAGGCCGCAAACCAAAGTCCGGCGATGCCCCCGAGGATCGGAATAACAATCAGTTGGAATGTAGAGTGTTCAGCGCCGAAAAAGTAGATCAGTGCAAACGCGGCGGCCGCAAAAATTACGATTGTTGGATCGCGCATCGAAAGGTTGGCTTTGAACACCTCTGATGTCGGGCTGAGATAAAGCGATGCCAGAAAGAGGCCGCCTAGCGCGCCCATAGCTGCGGCTTCGGCGGGTGTTGCAAGCCCGCCAAGGATTGAACCTAGCACCAGCATGATCAGCAATGTCAGCGGAACAAAGCTAACCAGAAGATCAAGATAAATTTTACCAGGCGGGGGTACATCTTCCTCTTTTGGTTTAGGTGCAATTGAAGGGCTGATCCAAACCCTGATCATCACGTAAACGATGTACAATCCGGCCAACAAAAGCCCGGGAAATACGGCTGCCGCATAAAGGCGTAGCGGAGACAATTCCGCGATGGCGGCATAGACAATCAGCATTATCGAAGGTGGGATCAGAATGCCCAACGTGCCGCCCGCACAGATCACACCCGAGGCAAAGGATTTGTTGTAGTTTGCTTGCGCCATCGCTGGATAAGCGAGCAAGCCCATCAGCGTTACAACAGCGCCTACAATGCCCGACGCGGTTGAGAAAACCGCACAGGTTAGAAGCGCTGCAATAGCTAGCGACCCCGGCAGGTTACGCGCCGCCATATAGAGCGAAAAAAACAGCCGGTCCACAATATTGGCCCGCTCGACCACATATCCCATGAACAAGAACAGCGGGATGGCGACCAGCGTGTCATTCTCCATCACCGAATAGGTGTTCTGGTTTAATAGGTAGAAGATATTGTTGTCAAAGATGCCCGAGAAACTGTCGGGCATACCCTGATAATATGCGTAGTAGCCGAAACCCACGCCCATGGCGAGCAGGGTGAATGCAATTGGAAAGCCCAGCAAAACCAGCACGATAAATAGGCTGAGCATCAGGATTGCAACTTGTGGATCGGTCATCAGCGTGGCCTCATCATGGTATCAAGTTCGGGTCTCGCCGACTTACTTGTCATTTTTCGAAATAAGGCCGGGGATGTCAGCGGCCTCCATATGCATCAGCATGTCTTCGGTCTCGCGCACATCATCCAACCGTTCCAGCCATTGACCTGAACGCATCGCCAACCAGCAGCGCATCATCTCTGCCAAGCCCTGCAACATCAGCAGGAATCCAGCAACGGGAATCAATGTCTTGAAGAAATAAATCTGGATCCGGGCGGGGCTATTCCAGCTGACTTCCTTGTATCGCCAACTGTCTGAGGCAATTTCCCATCCATACCAAAACAGCGCTAACATGCCGGGGAAAAAGAAGAGTACGTAAAGCACAAAATCCAAGCGTGCCTGCCAGCGCACCGAAAACAGGCGATAGAGCACATCACCGCGCACGTGAGCGTCCTGTGCCAATGCATAAGGTCCAGCCATCAGGAAAAGTGCGCCATACATCTGCACCATCATGTCGAAAGCCCAGACAGTGGGTGCATTCAAAACGTAACGCACGAAGACTTCGTAACTAACTGACAAGGTTAATATAAGGATACACCACCCAAAGGCCTTACCTACCCATTGGCTCAATCCTTCGATTGCGTGGATTAGTTTGACCACACTAGATCCTCCCCAAGATCGCGCCGTACTAAACCGGGGTCCGCCCTTTGCGATCCCCGGTTAATTCACAATCCTTGTGCCTGATTAACCAAAGTAATGGTTGTAAGCCAACTTGTAGTCAGGCTGGTTCAGGTTCAGATAGTTCATGACGTTCTTAGCGTAAGCTTTCTGGCTATCCACCACTTTCGCAAAGAACTCATCCTCTCCGGAAATCCGGTTGATCACGATATCCCAGGCTTTCAATTGCTCTGCCATCACACTGTCTGGAGTGCGATAAACGTTGACGCCCTGCTCATCTCGCAATGTGGTCAAGTCATCAGCATAGCGCTTGGTATTATGCCAGTAGAAATTCGAATTCTCAGCCTCTGATGCATACTTCAGGATCGCCTGAAGCTCATCTGGCAGCGCGTTGTACTTGTCCTTGTTGAACGTGCACTCAAAGAATTCCTGACTCTGGTGGAAAGAAGCCAAGTGATAATGCTTGGACACATCCTGCATACCAAAGTCGCGATCCGAGGTTGGATTGTTGAACTCTGCCGCATCAATCAGACCTGACTTCATGGCAGGTTGAATTTCGCCGCCGGGCAGTTGCACAACCGACATGCCCATTTCCAGTAGTACGTCGGCCGCCAGACCAACGGTCCGGTATTTGAGGCCCGACATCTGGCTGGCATCCTTAATCTCCTCCTTGAACCAGCCCATTGGCTGAGCAGGCATTGGCGAGTTGAAGAACGAGACAACGTTCAGCTCGAGAGTCGCCATCAACTCGTCAAATAACTCCTGTCCGCCTCCATAGTGGACCCAACCCAGTACTTCTTGGCTGGACCAGCCAAAACAGGGACCGGTGCCAAACAGCGAGGCCGCTTTAGATTTGGAATACCAATAGGCCGGCACATAGTGAGCCGCGTCCAGAACGCCACGGTGAACCGCATCCTGCATCTGGCTTGTCTTAACGACCGAGTTCACCGGCAACAGATCGATCGTCAGGGCGCCGCCTGACATTTCGTTGACACGGTTGACGTAGGATTGGGCGTTTTCCAAAAAGATACCGCCGCCCCAGGCCGCCTGCATTTTCAGCGTGACGCCTTCGCTGGCATGAACGGCAGGTGCCGCAAGAGCACCCGCGCCCACAAGGGCCGAGCCGCGCAGGAACTTCCTTCGATTCAGTGATTTTGACATATTTCCTCCCATTATTTTTTTTAAACGATTTCAACAGAAACTGAGCAAAACCACGCTAGTGGTAGTACTCATTCTGTTTTCGGTATCGGGCTTTCCGAACGCAAAATGCAAAAGTCGCAGTATTTTATGGTGCAAGCACCACCCGGTTTCTAAGTTCTAAGTGGTACAATTTCTCAAGTACAGCAAAAATTGGACAAGGAATATAACCAATTCTTGAGGGGCGGCCGATTCAGCCTCGTCTATTGGGGCACGAATGCACTCAATTATCAGAAAGCGTACAACAGCAGACATTTGTGTTGGGCAATGAAAGGCAGCTTGGTCCGGATATTGTTGAAAAAAGGCTGTTGATTGGTCGTCGATGTGCTGATTCACTTTTTTGAGAGCGGAGGGCATTGCGGTGACGGGGCCAGGACAAGTTGCGCTAGGCGCGCTGTTTTATGAGTTCTCAATCGAAGATTTGTGCCGCAGAATCACCCTGTGCGTGGGATGGCAGTGTCGGATTAAACCAGCTTGAGGCTGGTCATTCGATTTTGTAGCGTCACTGAATGACAAAACGCTCTCCATTCCGTTACTTCAAAACCAGCCCCGAGATCATCAGACTTGCGGTGATGATGTACGTCAGGTTCCCGCTCTCTCTTCGCAATGTCGAAGACATGCTGCATGAGCGTCGAATCGATGTCAGCCGTGAAACCATCCGGTTTTGGTGGAGCCGATTTGGCCCGATATTCGCTGCGAACATTTATCGAAGGCGGGTTGCAATTCACCAGTCACACTCGAATTGGTAATGGCATCTCGACGAGGTTTTCGTGAAAATCAATAAAACGCTACGGCCAACCTGATGCTGTCTTCACGGACCGGCTGAAGTCTTACGGCGCCGCAACGAAGGTAAACAGCAGTTCTCGACGGCAAATCACAGGGCGCTGGCTGAACAATCGTGTTGAGAATTCACACCTTCCGTTTCGGCGGCAAGCTCAGGCTGGTTCGACTTCCTCTGAAAGCATCAGAAATACCCGTGTGTGCATGTTGCGGATGTGCAGTATTTGTCCGATAGTTCAATCTGATCACCTTACAAGCCTTTTCTTGGGGAGAACTGCCGTGAAATCGGTCCGGCTCAGGCTTCTCATCCTCGCGCTGCTTCCATTCGTGGTGCTGATGCCGCTTCTGCTTATTCTGGGTATGACACGTTGGACCGCAGATTATGATGATGTGCTTATCGCAAATGTGGAGAGTGATTTGCGGATTGCTGAACAGTATCTGGGCCAGATAATGACATCGACAGGCACCAATCTGCGTAGTGTGTCACAATCGACCGAGTTCCTCTCGGTGATCAATGCAGACAAAGTTGCACTGACTGGGTTTCTGAAGGGCAGACAAAGCGAACTCGCGCTTGATTTCTTGTATTACCTGCCCCGCGGTGAAAAATCGCAGGTGACAGAAACTTGGCCGGTGATACGCCGAGCGCTTGGTGGGGAACTGACGACCGAGATTGACATTTTCACCACTCAACAGCTAGCCGGTATTTCGCCCGACCTGGCGGAACGAGCACTGTTTCCGCTGATCGAAACGGAAGCGGCGGTGCCCACCACCCGCACGGTCGAAGATCGGGGCATGGTGGTGCATAGTGCGTCGCCGGTGATGGTCGAAGGGCATGAAGGAGTGTTGGTTGGTGGTATCCTGCTGAACCGCAACCTTCAGTTCATCGATACAATCAACGCGTTGGTTTACCTCAACGCCGCCACCGGAGGTGATAGACAAGGTACTGCCACACTGTTTCTGGAAGATGTCCGTGTATCCACCAATGTGCGCCTGTTTGAAGATGTCCGTGCCTTGGGCACGCGAGTCTCTGCCGAAGTGCGGCAGGCGGTGCTTGGTGACGGGTTGACGTGGCTGAACCGCGCGTTCGTGGTGAATGACTGGTATATTTCTGGATATCTACCGTTGACCGACAGTTTTGAAGAACGGGTTGGCATGCTTTATGTCGGGTTCCTTGAGGCCCCATTCAACACTGCGAAGCGCGATGCCTATCTGGCAATGCTTGGGGCATTTGCCGCTGTTTTGTTCCTCACGGTTCCACTGTTTTTGCGCATGGCAAAAGGAATTTTTGCACCTCTTGAGCAAATGACTAAGACCATGACACGGGTGGAGCAGGATGATCTGGACGCGCGGATCGGTGATATCGGTTCCAAAGATGAAATAGGGAAAGTTGCTTCGCATCTGGACAAACTTTTGGATCAGGTACAAGAGCGCGACCGTGCGTTGCGGTCATGGGCCGATGTACTCAACGAACGGGTTGATCAGCGCACGCAGGAGCTCAAGGCCGCCAATCAGAAGCTGGAGGAAACCTTTGAACAGCTGGTGATGTCGGAAAAGCTGGCCTCAATCGGTGAGATCACAGCAGGTGTTGCCCATGAAATCAACAATCCGGTGGCCGTTATTCAGGGCAATGTGGACGTAATGCGCCAGTCGCTTGGTCAGAAGACAGCCATCGTCAAGACCGAGCTTGATCTGATTGACCGTCAGGTGGCGAGAATCGATGCGATTGTAGGCAAGTTGCTACAATTCGCCCGCCCTACGGAATTCGGCACCTTTGAGGAAAGTGTCGATATCGCGCCTCTGGTACGCGATTGTCTGGTTCTGGTTGCACACGTCCATTCCAAGACAAAGATTCGCGTAGAAACCGAGATTGGAGATGCACCCTTGGTGAGGATCAATCCCGGTGAGCTTCAGCAGATCATTATCAATCTGATCGTCAACGCGATTCAGGCAATGGGTGATTCAGGAACGCTCAAAATCGGCCTAGGCTCCGAAATGCGCAAAGATCGAAACGGGGCGTATGTATGCGTGAGCGATACCGGACCGGGCATACCCGAGGAAGTGCTGCAGAGCGTCTTCGACCCCTTCTACACAACCAAGCTGGGGGAAGGTACAGGCCTTGGCCTGTCGATCAGCCAGACGCTTGTGCAACGAGCGAAGGGGCTGATTACAGCCCGAAACAACCCGGAGGGCGGTGCAGAATTCACCATCTGGCTACCCGGGGATCAGAGCAATTAAAGCTTTTCCGATCTATCTGGATTCGGTCAACTCGATGGCGCATTGCAGAGAGGCAAGAATTTTCAGAACCCCCAGGACGCACATTTTCGGTCAATGGTCTTGCGTGAAACCCCCAGACGACGGGACGCCTCTGCGCGGTTACCGCCGCAGGCATCCAGCACATGCATAATGTGGCGTTGGGTCACCAATTCGAGCGACTCCATCGCCGGAGTGCCGGTGATCTGGCCACTGCCGGAAAACTCATCGGGGAAATCGCCAAGGATGACAGAACGCTCAACCAAATTGCGTAATTCGCGCACATTGCCAGGCCAGTCATATCGGCTGAACTTGAGCAGGGTTTCCTCGTTCAACTCCAGTGCGGGCATCCCAAGTGAAAGGGAAAACTGCTCCATAAACGCCGCCGCAAGCTCCACAATATCCTCAGACCGATCGCTGAGAAGCGGCATGTGGACCGACACGACATTGATACGGTGGTAGAGATCGGCGCGGAACCGTCCCTCGGATACCGCTTTTTCCAGATCGGCATTTGTGGCGAACAGGAACCTCAGGTTGAGTGGGATTTCCCGTTCCGCCCCGACGGGTCGGATGCGCTGATCCTCGAGCACGCGCAGCAGGGCCGCCTGCACCTGATCCGGCATCTGCGCCACTTCATCAAGAAACAGCGTTCCGCCATCGGCATGCAGAAACAGGCCGTCCTGTCGGCGTTGTTGTTCATCAATCAGGCCAAAGAGCTCTTGTGCGATCCGGTCCGGTGATATTGCAGCACAGTTGACGACGACAAACGGGTTTTCGGCACGGTCTGAGTGCGAATGCAAGGTGCGAGCGGCGATTTCCTTGCCGGTTCCGCTTTCGCCGGTGAAGAGAACAGGTGTTGGCAGGGGGGCAAGCCTGTTGAGCATTTCGCGTACCCCGCGAACGGCGGGAGAGGAGCCAATCAATCGTCCGCGTGCGATGCCGCCTTCGGAGGAAAGCTCGTGTTTTAGAAGGTAGTTTTCACGTCTGAGATATTTGCGGTCCAGAGAGCGTGCGACGGCATTGAGAATTTGATTGGCACGAAAGGGTTTGAGCACAAAATCGGCCACGCCGGTGCGTAGCGCCTGAATGGCGGTTTCAAGATCGGCATAAGCGGTGATCAGAATAGTATCGGCAAAGAACCCCACACGCCGTTGTTCGCTGACCCATTGCAACCCGGTTTTGCCCGGCATGATATTGTCGAGAATGACCAGATCAAAATGCGAAGTGTCCAAAATGGCAGTCGCCTCCACCGGAGACCCCGCTTGTTCCACGCGTTTGCAGCGTGGACTCAGGATTTTAGTCAGAAAATTGCGCATTCCGGGCTCGTCATCAACCACGAGGATCGAGGCACCTGACAGGTTTTCCCCATACTCGTCCTGGGTCGTTCTGACCATCAGCTGCCGTTGTCCAACCGGACGGCAGAGCCCGCATTTTGCACATCAGAGGAATAGCCAGCTCCATCAAGAACAGCGTCGGCAGCGACCGATATGATGGCCATGGCCACAAAGGCTGCAAACATAGGTTTCATCGTTTTACTTCCTTGTTTTGGTTGCGGATTTCAGGAAGTCTATCAGATCCTGTCTATCCGTGCTCTTGGTAATGCGCTGCATCGGCATCTTTGAGCCGGGGATATATTGGTCTGGTCCAAGGTCAAAGAGCGCATCAATCGTGTCCTCAGCCCAGATAATAGCGGAGTCGTCGAGAGTTTGCGAATAAAGATAATCTGGCAATGCCCCCGCCCGACGGCCAAAGACACCATAAAGCGTAGGTCCCGCCTTGCGTGAAGGCTCGTTGGTCAGTGCGTGACAGATTGAGCATTTGCGCATGAATTGCCGTTCGCCATTAGGCATGGCTTCCTCAGATTGCAGAAAGCTTCTGGTGTCTTCGCCCGCAGGTTCAAATTCATTAAGCAGAGCAATCGGCCAACCATAAACCACATCTTCGATGCCGCCCGCGAAGATCATTGTACCATCGGACGAAAACCCCAAAGCCCAGACCGGGCCGTTGCGCATCGCGCGAAAATCACGTGCAATTTGCCAGCTTTCCGTATCGATGATCATGATATAGCCATGCCCGTCCCCCACGGCGAGCTGACCGGACGGTGCATGATATGCCAGCGCCAGTATCGGGCGGCGGTCAAGGGAAAAGTCCGCGATTGATTGCCCACTTTCCGGGTCAACAATGCGTGTCACCCCATCAACTGCACCATAGGCAAGCCAGCCATCATCGGAAATCAGCCGGTTGATCCCAAAGCCGTGATTGATCACGGGCCGGAAGTCATCCCTTTCGCCGTCCACACGATAGGCGGTAATCCGGCCGGTCATGGTGGCAGCAAAAACCTCTTCCCCATCAGCTGAGAACGCGATGTCATTGACTCCGCCCTGCCCCCGGAGCAGCCGATGACCGGCGCCGTTGCGGTCCCACAGCCCGATTTTCCCGTCCCAGCTGGCAGAGAAGACAATCTGACCATCGGGCGATAGCACCACATCTGTGACCTTGCCCTGGTGACTTCCGAGAATGCGCATTTTGGCGTCCTCCCACAGGCGGACGCTGAAATCATCGCTACCTGTAAGGATTGTGTCCTCTTCGGGAAAGCTGATGCTGGTGACAGCCGCATCGTGCCCTTCAAGCCATTGCGGTGCCCGCCCGGTCCAGAGACCCACGGAATTGTCGAAACTGGCGGTGGCCACCTGCCCGGCAGGGGAAACGGCAATACCCATCACCGGTCCTCCATGTCCTTTGAGCGTGGTAAAATCCTCCGCCGGAGCCGCCCCGGCGGCGACACACCACATCAGAAGTGCCGCGGGAAAGCGCCACATTTACTCAGCAGGGGTGCCATGGCCCTCGGCGTCAGAGCCTTCGGCCTTGCGGATATCATCCAGCCAGAGCCTGTGATGTTGATGCGCCCAAGCCTCGTCCACCTCACCCGTGCTCATGGCGTCATATGCACCTTCCATACCAATCGAACCGATATAGATATGGGCAAGGATGATCGCCATCAGCACAAAGGCCACGACGGCATGCCACATCTGCGCAAACTGCATTTCCTCATGTGGGGAAAGCACGGTGGATAGCTCACCATAGCCCAGCAATTGCGGTAACCCGGTCTGGTTCAGGATGGCAAAGGTTTTGGCAAACATCGGCAGCTCAAACGGAAAGAGCAGCGACAGTCCAGAGAGCGAAATCGAAGAGCCGAGGAGGATGACCGACCAGAAGATCACCTTCTGACCGGCATTGAATTTTTTGGCAGGAGGATGTTTGCCATCGGACAGAATGCCACCGCCCTGCGCAATCCATTTCAGGTCGGTTCGGCTGGGCAGATTGTGAAGAACCCACATGAAAAACACCATCGCCAAGCCAATCATGAAGGCCCAGGAGATGTTGTTGTGAATCCATTTTGAAGCAATGGCCAGCGTTGAGAATGCCTCGTGCCCGAAGGCTGGGATCAACACCTTTCGGCCAAAAAGGCTTATCAGCCCGGTCAGGCCCAACAAAATGAAAGAACCCGCCATCAGCCAATGCGCGAAACGTTCAATTGATTTGAACCGGGTCACCGTACGCCCGGACTTTTCGCCATCGATGCTGATCCTGCCGCGCATCATGTAAAACAACATCAATGCCACCAAAGTACCAATCAGCAGATAAGCGCCTTTGCTGGCAAGCGGACCTTCGCGGAATGCAAGCCACTTCATGCCGCTGTCCTGCATCAAAACACGCGCAGCATCACCACCGGATGAAACGGCAATATCGACAGACCCATAGCGCATGGCGCGCCAAAGCTCAGGGTCGGACGCACCACCCAACGTGCCCAGCTGTGCTGCAATGCCAGCGGCACTATCCGGATCACCCGTGGCATCTCGCCTGAATTCATCATCAACAACAGTACCTTTCTGACGCGCAAGAATATCCTCCAACGTCTGAGCGCCACCGGTGATTGAACGATCGATGTTTTCAGCTTCCTGCGCCAACAGCGGCGCGGCGAGAAACAGCGATAGGATGAGCGAGAACAGAATGCGTGCCATGTTGTTTTCCTGAATGTCTGTTGACAGACGTTTCGGAGGGGCAGTCATTCAAGACCGCCCGACCGATTGGTCTCTAGGATAGGGAAGGTGAGTCTCACCCACCCTACGCATTGCATCGTAGAGTGGATGGTAACTCAGCATTCCGTCAGCCGTCTTTCTGATCGTAGGCCGTACCCCAGCCCCACGCACCAGATCCAAAGCCGCGCGCCACGACGCGTTCACGGTAGATTGTCGATACAATATCGCCATCGCCCGCTAGAAGCGCCTTGGTCGAACACATTTCGGCGCAGATTGGCAATTTGCCCTCTGCAATCCGGTTGCGCCCGTACTTTGCAAACTCTGCAGTCGAGTGGTTTTCTTCAGGACCGCCGGCGCAGAAGGTACATTTGTCCATCTTACCGCGGCTGCCGAAGTTACCTGCCTGCGGATATTGCGGCGCGCCAAACGGACACGCATAGAAGCAATAGCCGCAGCCGATGCAAAGATCCTTGGAGTGAAGAACAACACCCTCTTCATTCTGGTAGAAACAATCCACCGGACAGACCGCCATGCATGGCGCATCAGAGCAGTGCATACAAGCCACGGAAATCGAGCGCTCGCCCGGTTTTCCGTCCTGAATGGTCACCACCCTCCGACGATTGATCCCCCAAGGGACTTCATGTTCGTTCTTACAGGCCGTTACGCAGGCATTACACTCGATGCAGCGCTCGGCGTCACAGAGAAACTTAGCTCGTGCCATATCTCATTCTCCTCCTTACGCTGTCCAGATTTTGCAGAGAGTCGCTTTGGTCTCCTGCATCTGGGTTACTGAGTCATAACCATAGGTCTGGGCCGTGTTGGACGATTCACCCAGGACATAAGGGTCTGCCCCGTCTGGATATTTCGACCTCAGATCCTCGCCCTGGAAATGTCCACCGAAATGGAACGGCATAAAGGCCACGCCTTCGCCCACCCTCTCGGTGATCATCGCCATCACTTTGACCTTGGCCCCTTCGGCGCCTTCGACCCAAACCTGTTTGCCATCCCGGATACCAAGGTTGTTGGCATCGCGTGGATTAATCTCGACAAACATGTCCTGTTGCAGCTCTGCCAGCCACGGATTCGAGCGGGATTCTTCGCCACCACCCTCATATTCGACCAAACGGCCGGATGTGAGGATCATGGGGTAATCCTTGCTGAAATCCTGCTTCTGGATAGAGGCATACATTGTCGGCAACCGATAGAACTTGCGGTCCTCGTAGGTTGGATAATCCTCGACCAGATCGCGCCGGTTTGTATATAGCGGCTCGCGGTGTAAAGGCACCGGATCAGGGAAGGTCCAGACAACCGCACGCGCCTTGGCGTTGCCAAAGGGCGCACACTCATGGTCGATCGCAACCCGCTGGATCCCACCTGAAAGGTCGGTTTTCCAGTTGGTCTTGACCCCTGCGATAGCATCGATAGCTGTGCGTTCGTCATCAGTGAGATCGCCGTCCCAGCCAAGATCCATCAGCATCTGCATCGTAAACTCAGGATATCCATCCTGAATTTCCGAATTCGCTGAATAGACCCCTTCGGCCAGAAGGTTGTCGCCATCGCGTTCCACACCAAAACGGGCGCGGAACGTCAGGCCACCTTCAGACACAGCCTTGGACATGTCATACAGGTTCGGCGTGCCGGGATGTCCCATTTCCGCCGTTCCCCAACATGGCCATGGCAGACCGTAATATTCGCCATCTGCCGGTCCACCAATCGCCTGCAACGTTGTGCGGTCAAAGGTGTGCTGGTTGGCCATATGAAGCTTGATCCGATCGGGATCCTGGCCGGTATATCCGATGGTCCACATGCCGCGATTAAACTCACGCGTCACGCTTTCGACATTGGGCGTCTCTTCATCTTCCATCTCAATATTGCGGAAGAAACGATCTGCCCAGCCGAACTTGTTCGCAAACTTGGCCATGATCACATGATCCGGCAAGCTTTCGAACAATGGATCAACCACCTTGTCGCGCCACTGGAACGACCGGTTGGAGGCTGTTACAGAACCACGGGTTTCAAACTGCGTACACGCTGGCAGCAGATAAACGCCATCGGTACGGTCATGCAGCACGGCAGAAACGGTTGGATAGGGATCCACCACGACAAGCATGTCAAGCTTTTCCATCGCCGTTTTCATCTCTGCGCCCCTGGTCTGCGAGTTGGGCGCGTGGCCCCACAAAACCATTGCACGGACATTGTCCGACTGATCTATGTTGTCCTTGTCTTCTAGGATACCATCAATCCAGCGGCTGACCGGGATACCTGTCAGGTTCATCAGGTTCTTGTCACCTTCGGTGGCAAACTGCCCTTTGAGCCAGTCCATATCCTCTTCCCAGACACGTCCCCAATGGGCCCATGAACCGGGCTTGAGGCCGTAATAGCCGGGCAGTGTGTGTGACAGAACGCCAAGGTCGGTCGCTCCCTGCACGTTGTCGTGGCCGCGGAAGATATTTGTGCCGCCACCCGAGGTGCCCATATTGCCGAGCGCCAGTTGAAGCACACAATAGGCACGCGTGTTGTTGTTGCCATTGGTGTGCTGGGTGCCACCCATGCACCAAATCACGGTGCCGGGGCGGTTGTTGGCCATGGTCCGAGCCACACGGCGCAATTGTGAACCGGGTGTACCGGTGACACGTTCGACCTCTTCAGGGTTCCACTTGCGCACTTCTTCCTGAATCTGGTCCATTCCCCAGACACGAGTGCGGATGAACTCTTTGTCCTCCCAGCCGTTCTCGAAGATGTGCCACAGGATACCCCAGATCAGCGCAACGTCAGAGCCGGGGCGGAAGCGGACATATTCATCAGCATGCGCTGCCGTGCGGGTGAACCGCGGGTCGCACACAATCAGCGGAGCGTTGTTCTGTTCTTTCGCGCGCAGAACATGCAACAGCGAGACAGGGTGCGCCTCAGCTGGATTGCCGCCAATGATGAAAATGGCTTTGGAATTGTGGATGTCGTTATACGAATTGGTCATGGCGCCGTAGCCCCATGTATTCGCAACGCCGGCCACAGTAGTCGAGTGACAGATACGGGCCTGGTGATCCACGTTATTCGTGCCCCAGTAGGCCGCGAATTTGCGGAACAGATAGGCCTGTTCATTGCTGTGCTTGGCCGAACCGAGCCAGTAAACGCTGTCAGGGCCGCTTTCGTCCCGGATTTGCATCATGCCGTCGCCGATCTCGTTGATCGCCTGTTCCCAACTGATGCGTTTCCACTCGCCACCCTCTTTCTTCATCGGGTATTTGAGTCGGCGTTCGCCATGTGCGTGTTCGCGGACCGAAGCCCCTTTGGCGCAATGCGCACCAAGGTTAAAGGGGCTGTCCCAGCCGGGTTCTTGCCCTACCCACACGCCATTTTGCACTTCAGCCAGAACGGTGCAGCCGACAGAGCAGTGTGTACAAACCGATTTCACGGTCTCAACCGCACCCGCTGCTGCGGATTGCGCGTTTGCCTGCGTCACCGTTCCTCCGGTAGCGCTGATTGCGGCCAGACCACCAATGGCCAGACCGCTGCCACGCAGAAACGCGCGGCGGTCTACCGATTTCTCGGCGACCTGAGACAGGATACTTGTCCGCTGGGGGCGTCTCGCAACCCCGTTGGTCTTTTTCCTAAGCATTATAGTACCTCCCTTATGCCCACATTTGCTGCGAGCGGAGCAGATTGAACCTTTGGCAGTCGGGCGTCACGCAACCAGTCGCCTCAGGCAAGTGACCTCGTCCGGTTTCGCTAAAACCGGGCGCTGTCGAGATAGGCGCGGGTATGCGCAGTATCCTGCATCTTGTCCGATGACAGGTCAGGTTCAGCCGCCTGGGCCTCGCCCGTGCTGGTCGCAATCGCCACCGCAGCAAGCGGTGCCGAGGTGCCGGCCAGTTTCAGAAAATCGCGTCGGCCCGTACTGATAGTCTTGCCTTCGTCGGTTTTCCTGGTCATGAGAGTTGTCCTCCCTGGTTGATGGCGGTTGCCCGCCGGTTGATGCGGATTACTCCGCGCTCATTCGAAAGCTTTCACGCTCGATATCCATGAACAGTCGGCCAACCTGACCAACCGGCGCATAGAAGACCGAGTTTTTCGCAGCTTCCAAATCCGAATAGAAATGCCCCGCCCATGGGGCGATGTGACGATTGAAAAAGGTTTTCTGATCCGTCATCGACGAAGGCTCACCAAAACGCCCCACGATCATTGCGCCCATCATTTCCATCAGTGAGGCGATGTTGTCTTCGGGCTCATAGACGTTATCTGCCCGCTTCAGGCCACGTACCGTCATATCCCTGCGTAGCGTGGCCAGCGGCTTTTCGTTGAGAAATCCGGTGAGATAATAGCTTGCATAAGGCAGCAGCTCCCCCCGGCCCAGACCGATAAAGAGCCGGTTAAATTCGCTTTCAATGCTCTTGGGCTTCGACAGCTTTGCAATTTTCGAAAGGGCGTTGAAGGCCTGTCCGATATCACTGTCATCTCCGTTCAGCCCCACAGTCTGTTCAAGCAACAGCTGATCCGGTGGGCCGGATAAGATCAGTCCAAGGAAATTGTAAAGATCGGCGCGCAGCTGGTCTTCTTCCGGGACTTGGCGATCTTCTGCGGTTGCTGTCATCGGGACCTCTTTTGTCATGTTTGCGTCTCTGCCTCATCAAAGGCAAAACGCATCCGCCGCTGTGGGATAAAAGCGAGCTCTTCCTGTGTTTCGGCTTCCTGGACCGGCGCCTGCGCCATAACCAGAGGTGCATCTTCGGTTTGCGGGCCCTGGTCCATCGGCGGTTCTTCGACCTCTACTTCAGGCTCTTTCGCTTCCTCTTCCAACGTCTCTTCGCGGGCCTCCTGTTGGCGTGCCAATTCTTCGACATGGGCGAGCATGCCCTTGCCCACCTGATAGGTGGTTTGCAAATTTTCGATCACATTGGATGCGTCTGTAAAATCTTCGCCATAATCGACCAACCCATCAATATTGGCGAGGACGGGGTTGACTCGCCACAGCCGCCGCAGAGCACGGGTCCGAAGGCGCGATGGCACGGCTTTGGACATGAAAGCCTTGAAATCATCGCCCTCGTTCAGCGTATCCGGATCAGGCAGGTTTAACTCTTCGAGAATTTCCTCATCACTGCGCGCAGCAAGTTCTGCTTCATGCCTGGCTACTTCGGTTTCTGCCACGGCAAGCGCTTCAGCTTCCTGCTCAGCCTCTACGCCCGCCTTACGGCGCGACCAGAAATCAGTGGCGGTCATTGCAGGCGTCCTTTGCGGGCAAGTGCCGGAGAGCGGTAGACATCCGTGACTTGGATAATACGCGGATCGCCGATCCCGTCCTCGGACTTGCCGATATCGGTCTTGTCGCGGCGGCGTTTCTTGAAGATTTCCTCTTTGTGATATTCTCCGACAAAATCGCGAACCCATGCCACCAAGCTATGTGGCATCGGCACTTTCTCAACGATATCTTCGCCGCTGTCGGTGTAATCCTGCGCCTCATAGGGCGAGGCTGTGACCAGTGTCACCTCAAGCGGTGCACGGGCGTCATCATGATCGCTGTCACGCAAGACCACATAGATGCTGGGCACTTCTGTGCTAAGTCCGTGCAGATAGGCATCGGTCTCTGCTCCGTGCAGTTCCAGTTGCAGGGTCGCGGCATGGTATTCGGTGGCGCCATTCTCTTCCCGCAAGATGCGCCAATCCGCCTCTGCCGCACCGGGCAATACGGCGGACACAGTCCATGACCATGTAGCCCAACGGGTAACACCCGGAGCGCGGCGTAAAACCACCCCAAGGGGCATCCTCTGGTACATGCTTGGATTATGGATCACGTTTTCCCTGTGTCCTGTGTTGACTGTATGGTCAAATTTGACCCAGCAAACCAAAGCGGCAAAGGTATTTCTGGAACAGATCGCAGATCATTTCATGGTCTGGACAATTTGGGCAGGGCCACCCAACGCAGAGGGACACAGTGGACGAAATGTCTAATACGACAGTTTTAGTAGGAAATTGATACAGGCTTCTTTTGGACGAATCACTGGGTGATTTGGAACCGTGTGGAGTGCGGTACGTTGCACAAAAACCGGTTGTCGAGTGTCCGAATCCATGCCTAATCTTAATCGGTTCCGGCGCAGATCCGGGGCTAAACCGCATAATCCGAAAGCACGGGAAAATATGTCCAAGACATTGATATTGTGTGATTGTTCCGGCACTCAAACCATCGATAAGGAGGGTCTTGAGCAGGCAACAGGACTGAGGTGTTCAAGACTACATACCGGCCTTTGTACAACCCAGACAGAGGCCGCGGCAGAGGCAATTGCCGAAGGCGGCGCAGTTTTTTGCTGTGCTCAGGAAACACGGTTTTTTGAGGAGCTGGCAGGAGAACTGCATGCAGGAGCACCGCCCTGTCTGGACCTGCGAGACCGGGCTGGATGGAGCGCGGATGACGCGTCAAAACTACCCAAAATGGCCGCGTTGGTGGCCGAAGCAACCCTGCCGGATGCGCCGGAAAAGACAATAGAGGTGGCGTCCGAGGGGCTCTGCCTGATCATCGGCGCGGGCGAAGTTGCGCTCAATGCAGCCGAACAACTGTCGGATTTTCTGAATGTGACTGTCCTGCTTACGGATGGCAGCGACCTGCCTGCGACACGGGATTTTGACGTGGTGCACGGGCGGCTGCGCATGGCGACCGGCGCGCTTGGGGGATTCACAGTGACCATTGATACGCTGCAACAGGTCATCCCGTCAGGGCACGGCAAATTCGCTCTGACCGAGCCACGCCCAGGCGCGCGATCTGAGTGCGATGTCATTCTCGATCTCACCGGCGGTGAAGCGCTGTTCCCCGCGCACGAAAAGCGTGAAGGATATCTGCGCGCCGATCCCGCACAGGCCGTGGATGTGGCCCAGCAGGTCATGCAAGCCTCCCACATGACAGGTGTTTTTGAGAAGCCTCTGTATATCAAGATGGAGCCTCTTTTATGTGCCCATAGCCGGGCAGAGCAAACCGGATGCACCAACTGCCTCGAAATCTGTCCCACCGGTGCAATCACCTCAAAAGGTGAACATGTGAGTGTTGATCCGATGATCTGTGCGGGTTGCGGAGCCTGCTCATCGCTCTGCCCCTCTGGCGCGATCAGCTATGATGCACCACCGGTGGACCTGACTATGCGCCGGACACAGGTGCTGGCCACAGCCTACCGCGATGCGGACGGTGCCGCGCCGCGACTTTTGGTACATGACGGCCACGGGCGCGAGATGATAGCGCTTAGCGCCAGGTACGGTCGAGGCCTGCCCGCCGATGTGCTGCCGCTTGAGTTAGAGGCGCTCAGCGCTTTTGGTCATGCTGAAATGGTGGCGGCACTGGCTGCAGGTTTTGCAGATGTTACCATCCTGCTTTCCCCGAAAACCGACCGAACCGCGTTGGAACGCGAGGCCACGCTGGCGGGTGCGATTGGCGGCGATGTGATCACCCTTCTGGACGAGCAAGATCCTGATTTGATGTCGGCAGCACTTTACGGCGCAGAGCCACCCGCCCCCTGTGCTAGCCCGGTTCGTCCGATGGGCACACGACGGCAGATAACCCGACAAGCCGCGCGCGCACTGGCCCCAGAGGCTGAGATTCTGCCGCTGCCTGCAGATGCGCCCTATGGCGCTGTTGTTGTTGATACCGATAGCTGTACGCTCTGTCTGTCCTGCGTGTCGCTTTGCCCCTCCGGTGCTCTTGGTGATAACCCGGATCAGCCACAACTCCGGTTTCAGGAAGATGCGTGCCTGCAATGCGGGCTGTGTTCAAATATCTGTCCGGAAAGCGCCATTTCATATGAGCCACGCCTCAATCTCACCGACAACGCGCTCAATCAGGTTGTACTGCATGAGGAAGAGCCCTTTGCCTGTGTTGAATGCGGTGCGCTCTTTGGCGTGAAGTCAACAGTCGAAAAGGTCATCGAAAAACTGGCCGGAAACCATTCGATGTATCAGAACGCGGACGCAATCAAAATGATCCAGATGTGCGATAACTGCCGCATAAACGCCCAGTATCATTCAGAAAACAATCCGTTTTCAGGTGGAGAACGCCCCCGACCGCGCACAACCGATGACTATCTCAGCAAACGGCGCGATCACTGATGCTCAAGCACACTACCCAGATCGGCCGGCTCGATCGCGGCAACATAGGCGAGAATGGCGTCAAGATCATCAAGCGTCAGCTCCAATGGTACAATGGGCGATGGTCGATCTTCGGGAAATGGCTCTGTCACGTCGGCGATCTGGGTAAACGATGGATGTGGATTGAGTGCGAAGAAGGACTGGAAACGCCCCTCCCAGTCCGCAAGTGTACGCAGTGCGTTAAACGAGGGCGTCGAGCCGATGGCGTTCATCCGATTTTCCGGAGCCACCACATGACAGCGCCCGCAGTGGGTCAGCGACAGCGCCTTGCCTTTTATCGCATCACCCGAAGTGATCGTATCGGCCACAGCGGCCTCCGCAATCTGCGGCGGGGAGAACGGATGAGTCCCGTCAATTTGAAAACTGGCAATTGTGCGCTCTCCGACCTCAGAGCGCAGCCAGGTCATAAGCTTTTGCGTCCCCGGATGGTCCGTATTCGCACTCTCTGCATACCAGACCTGATTCAACCCAAAAAAAACCGGCACGCCCGGCGGCCCGGCTTGGAAAGTCAAATCGTTCTCTTGTCCGGCCTCCACCAGCGAAACCTTCACTTGGGTCTTGAGCGAGAACCGCGGCAGCGCATATTTCAGGAAACCGCTCTCCACCAGCTCTGGCGGAGCAGCCAGTCGCACCAGCCGGTCCTCGGCACGCGCGGGAAAGGCAATCATCAGCGTGCAACAAATTATGGGTAGAACAGTGCGTAAAAACATATGGAATGGTAGAAACACACCTGCCATTCGGTCAATGCAAATCCGAAGGATACAAAAATGAGCGATGAATTCAACATGTCGATGCGGAAGTTCCTCAAGCAGGTCGGCGTCACCTCGCAACAAGCTATAGAACAGGCGATGCGGGGAACCGATACAGGTGGTAAGGAGTTCACAGCACGAGCAGTTATCACCATCGAAGGGCTCGAGATGGAACATGTGGTCACCGGCACGATCAAGGGGCAGGATTGAATTGGAAGCATCACGGGAAGCCGTCCTAGAGGCACTTAAGGCCATAATAGACCCCGTAGGTGGTGGAGATATTGTTACCGCCGGAATCGCGCGTGCGCTTAATGTTGAGGACGGCGCTGTACGCTTTGTACTTGAGATCGACCCAAAGCATGTCGACGCCTATGAACCGGTGCGGGCCGATGCAGAGATCAAAGTAAAGGCGCTTGCCGGTGTGGAATCGGTCTCGGTTGTGTTGACCGCACATTCCTCTGCCGCACCGCCCAACCTGAATCCGACCCGGAAGTCAGAGCCGAAAGGGCCGGAAAAGATCCCCGGAGTCAGCAAGCTGATCGCCATTGCGTCGGGTAAGGGCGGGGTCGGAAAATCTACTGTAGCGGCAAATCTGGCCTGTGCATTAGCACAACAGGGTCGTCGCGTAGGCCTGTTAGACGCTGATGTCTACGGCCCCTCGCAGCCCCGAATGCTGGGCGTTTCGGGGCGTCCGTCAAGCCCGGATGGCAAGACCATCCTGCCAATGCGCAACCACGGCGTGACAATGATGTCCATCGGTCTGATGACCAATGATGACCAGGCGGTTGTCTGGCGCGGCCCGATGCTGATGGGCGCTTTGCAGCAGATGATGATGCAGGTTCAGTGGGGTGCGCTAGACGTACTGCTGGTTGATCTGCCGCCGGGCACCGGTGATGTGCAGATGACCCTGGCCCAGAAGGCACATGTGGACGGTGCCATAATTGTCTCAACACCACAGGATGTGGCACTGCTTGATGCGCGCAAGGGCATTGACATGTTCAATCAGCTCAATGTGCCAATCACAGGTATGATCGAGAATATGTCGACGCATATCTGTTCCAGTTGCGGGCATGAAGAGCATGTCTTTGGTCACGGTGGTGTCGCGACAGAGGCGGCAAAGCTGGGCGTACCGTTGCTGGCAGAAGTTCCGCTGCATCTTGATATCAGGATTGCCGCCGATGGTGGTGCGCCGATTGTGGTATCGCAACCCGATGGGCCGCAGGCTCAGGCCTTTGCCCGGATCGCTACAACCCTTGTCGAACAGGGAATTGCATGAACCAACCAGTCTTTCCTCCGCTTATGTCGGGCCATGAGGTGGTGGATTCGGATGACCCGTTTCTGGTGGCTTGTGGACGGGCGGCGATGGGATGTGATGCAGGGCTAGTCGTTTACAATCTGGCCGCGCAGAGCTTGCGAGCAGCACTTGTGTTCGCACCCGAAGTTGAGCTGAAACAGGCTATGACAATGCTGCCCGTCTGTGGCATTGGATTTCAGAACGCGCTTGGCGCGCTGGCTCCGCCAGAGGTGGCGGTGCATTTGGAATGGAACGGTGGCATTTTGGTCAACGGGGCCAAATGCGGTAGGTTCCGAACCGGGGCCAACACGACCGGAACGGATGAGATTCCTGACTGGTTGGTTGTTGGGTTTGAACTGCCGCTTTGGCCCGAAGGAGATGACCCTGGCCATACGCCGGATCAAACAGCGCTTTATGCTGAAGGCTGTTCGGACGTCGCTGCTCCTGCCCTGCTAGAGGCCTGGGCACGCCATACGCTCAACTGGATTACCCGGTGGGAAGAAGACGGGCCGAAACCTGTAAACAATGAGTGGCGCGGACTGGCGCACGGGGTGGGTGAAGACGTGGCACAAGGTGGGCTAAAAGGCACTTATCTTGGTGTCGATGAATATTTCGGAATGCTTCTTAGGGATGAAAAGGCCACCCACCTCATTCCGCTAAGCAGTCTTTTGGAGGAGATGTAATGAAGCTCGCGCGCGCAATACATTTCGATGAGAGCGATCAACGGGTCTATCACTCCCCGGCCCGCACAGGCGAGTGGTGTATCTCGGGTGGGTTCGAATTCTCTAACTGGGCCAAGGCCGATCTGTCTGGCAAAGCAAGACAGGCTTTTGCAAATGGATGGCTCGGGCTGGAAACAGCCGGACGTGTGACCTTTGTCGCGGTTACCCAGATAGAGCAGGCCGAGCTTGACACATTGACGGACATGCTGGCCCTCCACTTCGTGACCTATTACGGCGCTCCTGACGCCGAAGTGGCACACCCCGTGGCCGCCGAGGAAATCGGCCAGATGGCCGAACTGTGCGACGAACATGAGGCCAACACCCTGCTCACGGTCTCAAGAGAGTTGACAGACACAGGCGTACGAGAGGCCTACAGGGTCATCCAGCCGCAGGATGCGGATCTAGATCAATTTGCAATTCATGGGGCGTTGGACGAGTAGGTCTAAGAGACTTTATTCCTACATGGCATTGAACACAAACAGCGGCTCGCCCTCAATTCGATTGGAATTGATTAGTTCCTTCGCCCGATCCGAAATCAGCCAGTTTTCCAGCTGTTGTGCTTGTCCATGCTTCACCTGTGCATGTTTATCCGGGTTCACAGGCAGATAGGCATATTGGTTAAAGAGCACTGGATTACCTGAGAAGAGCAGCGCAAGATCGCCCTTGTCGCCAAAATTAAGCCAGCTGGCCCTGTCGGACATGATATAGGCATTCATACCGCTGGCAGTGTTCAGCGCCGAGCCCATACCCGCGCCCACCGCACGGTAACAGCTGCCAAAGCTCTCCGGATCGAGTGTGGCAGAGCGCCAAAAGCTCAGCTCTTTTTCGTGCGTGCCGCTGTCATCGCCACAGCTAACATAGGGCGCTTAGGCGAGCGCGACCTGTTGCAACACGGCCGTTACATTCACTGAATTTTCAATGCCTGCAGGGTCAGAATCGGGGCTCAGAAAAACGAAATATTATATATGATCTCTCGGCGGTGGGTGCCGTAACCACTGCTAAGAAACGCCTCTTCAGCCTCGCGGGAATTGACAAGTATCGCATCGACATCTCCCGCCCATCCGAGCGGGATGGCCTGACCGGTGCCCAGCACAAGCAGCTGAACATCGATGCCGGTATCGGCTTCAATCGCGGGTAGTAGATTATCGGAGAGGCCCGAGTTGTGAAACGACGTGGTCACTGCAAGCTTCACCTCTTCAGCCCATGCGGCTGTCGCATAAACCAGTGCTGCAAGGCCACCCAGGAAAGTCGTCATTCCACAATATCCCCCCTCAGAAACGCCCGGGACTGTTCGGTCTCTGGCGCGTCGAAAAACGCAGTCGCAGGGCAGAATTCAAGCAGTTTTCCGCCCAGCATGAAAACAACTTCGTCCCCAAGCCGCCGCGCCTGACCCATATCATGGGTCGACATGATGATACGTGTGCCTGAATGTGCGGCCCCGGTCAGGATTTCCTCAATCTCCCGTGTGGCCCGTCCATCAAGCGACGAACAGGGCTCATCCAGGAACAGAACTTCCGGATCGCGTATCAGTGCGCGCGCAAGCGCCAGCTTCTGGCGTTCTCCTCCCGAAAGCACCCTTGCCGGATGCATCAGCGCATCTCCTAGCCCCACACGCGCGGCCCAATCTACAGCTTTGGCGCGAGCCTCGTTCCTAGGAGTTTTGAGTAGGCTTAGTGGATAGGTGAGATTCTCCCGCACAGAGCGGCGCAGCAGGATGGGACTCTGGAACACAAAACCCTGCTTTCTGCGCGCCTCTGCCAGTGGACAGGCCCAGATTATATCCCCGCCACTGAGCCTCAAAACCCCGTGTAACATGGACAAAAGGCTGGTTTTCCCCGACCCGTTTGGCCCGATCACGATTGTAATTCCGGTGCCGTCCAGCCGCAGATCAACCGGACCGATCAAAAGATTTTCCCGCCGGCGCACCACCGCGCCGCTTGCGATCAAAGGTAACAATCCCATCACCAACGCCCCTCGGTTTCGGTCCGGGTCAACCAATGGATGGCGATGTTCACTGTGATCGCCAGCGCGATAAGAACAAAGCCAAGTGCAAGAGCCAGCGCAAAATCTCCCTTGCCGGTTTCAAGGGCAATAGCTGTGGTCAGCACTCTGGTTGCGTGATCGATGTTGCCGCCCACAATCATAATTGCCCCGACTTCGCCAATCGCCCGACCAAACCCTGCAAGCGCGGCTGTCAGCAGCGCGCGTCGACCATCCCATATCAGCGTGCCAATCCGCTGTGGTTGTGTGGTGTTCAGTGAAATCAGTAGATCATGATAATCTGACCAAAGTTCGCGCAGAGACTGATGCGCGATAGAGGCGATCAATGGTAGGATAATGATCACCTGTGCAATGATCATTGCTGTCGGCGTAAATAGCAGATCAAAAACCCCGAAAGGGCCTGAGCGTGACAGCAATAGGTAAACAATCAGACCCACAACAACAGGCGGTAGCCCCATCAGCGCGTTCAGGACAGCGATTATCGTCCGCCTGTAGCGGAAGCGCCGCACAACCAGTAACGCTGCCAGCGGCAATGCGAGGGCGGATGCAATCACCACTGCCGTTAACGTCACCCTGAGAGATAGCAGCGTTATTTCAGAAAGGTCCGGATCAAGCGCGACCAGTAGGCGAAACGCATGCACAAGACCTTCCCAAATATCCGTCATGGCGTGATCAGCTCCTCATCTCCTGAAAGCCACTTCGTGCACCCAATCACAAGCAAATCTGAGCTTAAACCCAAATTGAGGGTGTTGAAGAGGTTCAGGACAAATTGTCCAGCTATCAACGCACGCAGGCTTGTATAACTGCCGAAACTGCCGGATATGTCCCTGTGCAATTTCGTCAGTTGTGTCGCGCAGCTGAAATCAACTGACGACTAACCCCAACAAGGTCACGACCCGCATGTCGGTCAACAGGTCGGATACCCAATGCGGATCACACGAATGACGCCTCTGACCACACCGCAGCAGTACGGAACGTATCAGACAAATCCTTTCCCACAGCAATAAACGAACTACTCAGCGTATTGATTGATCCCGGGTTGGAAGTACCTCTCGACGGTGAGTATCATCGTGTGATCGATGCATCCCCGAACGCCATCGGATTGACTGCACCGGCGTATACATAGACTGATTGTCCAACCCACAATCTGCTAAACGTGGCATGCGATGAAGGATTGTCTGGCTTTGCACCACTTGAACATCCGCCTGCGCCAATCTACATGGGCCGCCAATATACCCCAGAATGCCTCGTCGGCGCGCAAGCTGTTGTCTGAGAACAACTAGGCTGAGTATTGCAACGAAGAGTTGTCTGCGTTCCCGTGTCTCGCCGCTAATTGAGTTAAGTCACGCGGAGCCACGTCATCATTCCGCTGGCAGAATGCTCGAGCATGTGGCAATGTAAAAGCCAATCGCCTGGGTTGTCCGCGACAAAGGCGATTTCCAATGTCTTTCCCCGATCGACAAGCGCCGTATCACGAAGCGGCCCTGTGTTGCCATCAATTGAAATGACACGGAAATGATGCCCATGAAGGTGCATTGCATGCGGCCACGCGGTGTCGTTTGTCATTGCGATGCGAATGGTTTCACCTAGCGATGCTTCAACAAGCGGCATGTCGTCCATATCTGCCATTCCATTGAACGCCCAGGCCTTGCCGCTGGCGGCCAGCTCGCGTGTTCCGGTCATCTGACTATCTAGCATCGCGCCACGCATTCGACCCATTGCGCCGCCTTCCATCAGCAGGTCGACTTTGTGTGCTTCTGAGAGCGCCTCGAGTGACGCAACCGGATTGGGAGGCAAAGCCGCCGGAGCGGGCAGTACTTGCTCACGGGAAGCTCCGCCTATGTTGAAAGTCGCGAGCGCATAACCACCATCGCGTTCGATACTCAGAAGGAACGCCTTTTTCCCTTCTTCGGCAACAACATCGACAATAAGGTCAGCGCGCTGCGCAGGTGCCAGTGTGAAGTTTTCCAAACGTAGCGGTGCGTCAAGTGGCATACCATCAAGCGCGACCACCCAGCCGTCCAACCCACGCGGCTCTACAATGAATACCCTCGCGTTTGCGGTGTTGACCAGTCGCAGCCGCATACGAGTGAAACGCCCGACGTTCCGGCTCCACGCTCCCTGTCCGTTGACCGTGATCCAATTGCCAATCCGTCCAGCATGTGACCAATCATGCATGTTGCCGAAGTCTTCGGCAATTTGTGCATCGTCGTTTAACCGCCAGTCGTCCAATAGCAGCGCTTCGTCGTGATCAACCGCGGGGGCGCCTTCAATCTCTTCGACAATCAATGCACCAGAAAGGCCACGCGCCATTTGTTCCCATGTTCTGTTGTGAGGGTGATACCAATACGTTCCCGCGTCAGGCACCGTGAAATCGTAGTGGAATGCGTCACCGGATGCGACGGCATCCTGGGTCACACCGGCGACACCATCCATGGCATTGTCGATACGAATGCCGTGCCAATGAACGGTGGACGCTTGTGGCAGCGCGTTGACAAACCGCCGGATGACGCGATCGCCCTGCAGGACGTGGATGGTTGGACCAGGAACGCTATCATTGAACGCCCAAACTGCTGTTTCTTGGTAATCACGTGGAGCTATTTGAGCCAACCCTTCGTTGGCCGTGAGTGTGTGTGCTACATCGGACCAAGCTGCGCGTGGCGCAGACATAGCTGCGGCAGACCCCAAAAGGCAAAGATTGAACTGGCGCCGTTTCATACCATTCATAAACGCTCTCCGACTGCTTCTGTGTTGTTGATGCAGATCACCTTATCGGGCGTTATCAGAGGAAACCAGCTTGAGACCGGCGTTGCAGTTACGTAGCTTCGCCTAGTGAAAAACGTGACCCGTTTAAATAATTCAAAGCTAGTCCTAAGGTCATCCTACTTGCGGTGATGATGTTCGTCAGTTTCCCGCTTTCACTTCGGAATGCTGAAGATCTTCTTCACGAACGCAGCATTGATGTGAGTCATGAAACGGTTCGATTCTGGTGGAACAAATTTGATCCGTTGTTCGCGTCCGAAATCCGGAGACGGAGGGTCTTGCAGCTTCGGGAGTACTCAAACGGGCAATGGCACCTGGACCAGGTTTTTGTGAATATCTATGGAGAGGCGCACCATATCATCCGCAAGCCCAAGGCAAGATTGAGCGATGGCACCAGATGCTCAAGAACCGCATCCTGCTGGAAAACTACTATCTGTCTGGGGGCCTAAGGCATCAGATTGATGCCTTCGTCGAACACTACAACCATCAGCGCTATCATGAGAGCCTGCAAAACCTCACGTCGGCCGATGTCTACTTCGGCCGAGGTCAAGCCGTTCTGAAACAACGAGAAAAGATCAAACGGAAGATCATCGAAACGCGACTCTTGCTTCACAGAAAGTCCGCCGCACAATCAAACCAACCAGATGGTTCAGAGGCTCAACACCTAAGCCAATTCCGTCAAGCGGCCGCAATGTCGTCAACTTCGCACAGCAGATCACGCTCAAGCATCACCTGCCCTGCTACCAAAGATTCAAAATGCGCACGACCGCAGCGACACATCCAGCCCCGCAAAATATTCCATCAGCAGGTTCCCTTGTTCATAGCCTTCCTGTGACCCTATCGAAAGCTCAACCTCAGATCAGGGCCAACCTAATTACGCATGCTCAACACCGTCCTCAACGGTCAATCCATCGACCAATGGGAAATGATGCGCCGTCTCCGAAGACCGCATTGAGCTCAAATTAGCGGACACTGCACGGCGCTCAAATAGACGAAACAACAGGTAAAACTGCCGTTGGCCTTATATGTTGATTGATGGAAATACAGCTAACCGACGGCAAACTTTCGGAAAAACTGATATCAAAGTGAAACCGCCTCTCTCAATTTGATCTGTGCGATAGTGCCTGCTTATGTCCTCATCAAAAATACTACAGTCATGCCGATGCCAACGACGATCACTACGGATCGGATCACTGACACAGGCAATCTCCTGGCCAGTCTTGCGCCTAAGTAGCCACCGACTGTTGCGGCAAGCATCATGATGGCCGCCTCTTTCATATAGACGATGCCCGCAATCAGGAATGTCACGACCGACGCCCCGGACAAGATGAAAGACAGCACATTTTTAAGGCCGTTCATCAGGTTGATATCGCGAAATCCCAACCCCGAAAACAACGCTAGCAGTACGATCCCCAACCCACCATTGAAGTATCCCCCATAGGTCGTAACCACCAAAGTGGCGGCCGTTTTGCCAACAGGGCTTGCACCACTATCACTTTTTGTCCAATTGCGGATCTGCTTGTCGAATGCGAACAGAAACGTAGCAAAAAGCAAAAGCCACGGAACGATAAAACTAAACACTTCAGAGGGCGTTACCAGCAATAGAACGGCGCCCAGTACTCCCCCCAAGATCGACAATCCCAAAAGGATGTACAATTCACGCCGATCAAAGGCGCGGATTTCCGAGAGGAACCCAGCCGCACCACTCAGATACCCCGGAAACACCGCGACAGCGCTGGTCGCATTCGCCGGTATGGGCGGTACACCGATGAAAACGAGCGCCGGAAACGTAAGAAAACTACCACCGCCGGCGATTGCGTTTAAGACCCCGGCAAAAAATGCGGCAATTGAAATAATGACAACATCAAGCATTACTCACCAGATAGTCATGTGCTGATAAAGCGAAGATATCGACCAGAGAGTAAAGCTCATTGAGCATGATATATTCGTCTGGCGCACCAAGATTGTAAGCCATCAGGCCACAGACGACCGATGGCACACCCGCATAGCGATATAGCCTTGCATCGGATGCCCCGACGCGCATGGTTACTGCTGGCTCTTCCCCAAATACAGCAGCGCTGTTCTGTCGTACCGCCTCAATCACCGGGTGGTCCGGCGGTGTCCAGCTGGGCTCGTAACGGCGCGTGATTTCAAGTTCGATGTCGTCGGTGGTATCGCAGATGCGTGTTAGCTCATTTTCAACCTGCGCGACCGAAACACCAACCGGCAGTCGAATATCGCAGGTAAACTCCGCCCGATCCGCGACGAGATTTGACAACCTTCCTCCGTCGATAGTGCCAAAGGTGACAGTGACGTTTTTCAACACGGTCGTTTCGCCGTCCCCGGACAGGTTTTCTGACTTCTCTGACCAGTGGTCGATCATCGACACAACATTGTTGCCGGTGGTGTCTACAGGAAAGGATCGCAAGGATTTAAAACTTTCCATCACAGCGACCAGCTTTTCAATCGCGCTGTCTCCTCTGTGGACATGCGCCGCATGTGTCGATCTGCCTTTCGCCGTGACCTTTGCCCAGATCATACCTTTTTCGCCAAAACGCAGGACGTGCGGAGACCCCACATCACCACTGATCATCGCATCTCCCTTCGCATGCGGCACATTGTCGAGCAGGTATTGGGTGCCGAGTATGCCCATGGTTTCCTCGTCGCCCACAAATGTGCCGACAATTTCTCCCGGAAAGTCCGCGCCGCACTCCGAAAGACATTTTATCGCCAGCAGACTGGCGGCGATACCGCCTTTCATGTCGGAAATTCCCAGCCCATAGGCTTTGTCGCCGTCCACTTCGCCTTCGGGGTTGCGCGTCCAACCGGATAAATCTCCGGCGGGAAACGTATCCATGTGGCCGTTGAAGACGAGCCGACGCCCCGGGCGATTGCCCCGGAGACGAATGACCAGATTGTGCACCGGCTCTTGCGAAATATAACGCTCCACTTCAACTCCAGGGATCTCCGCAGCTATGACTTCGATCTCGTTAGCCATTGCCCGAATATCTCCTTCGGGCTGCTGGCTTTTGATTTTTACCAGACGAAGCGTCAGATCAACGACCTGATCGCGATTGTCATTAATCCAAAGACATATCTTTTTGCGCAAGTTTGGTTCAGCAATACTCGCTTTCATTGTGACGCTTCCATCCGGTCTGATTGTTCGGCCTTCTTCAATCTGCGACGTTGCATCATGATAACCGCTGCATATGCAAGGATGCCGAAGATATAGATGACTTCCTTTGGCATGCGGCCGGATTGTTCAAGACCAGCTGACGTCACATAGTCCCCCCAGGTGATACCAAGCTGTTCGGCGGGCCCATTAAAGGCAATATCCGACACACTTGCTCGACCGTCACTTTCGGTATCAATCGAAATACCGGCCGCCTCCAGCAGGTTCTCCGATGCCTCTGGTACTGTCACAGTAAACAGCTTGAACCGATCCCCATATTCGGTTTCACGCGTGACATAGATGCGCACCTTTTGGCCCGCTTCCACCGACGTTTCATTTGCCGCAACCTGAGCCAATGGAACATCGCTGAATGCAGGGCTGAAGCGATCCAGTACAAAATCCGGACGGAACAGGCTGACGACAACAAATATCAACAGGACAGCTTCGAACAGTTTAAGACGCACGAACATCCACTGAAGCGTCAGAGACGAAAACGCAAAGATTGCCATAAGGGCCACAACAAAGATCATGATCCCATGCCAGACACTCTCGACGCCCACCAGCAAAAGCTCAGGATTAAAGATAAACACAACCGGCAAAATTGCCGTCCGGATTGCATATTTGAAGGACTGAACACCCGTCTTCATCGGATCCGCACCAGAGATGGCAGATGCCGCAAAGGCCGCCAGACAAACCGGTGGTGTCGCATCCGCCATAAGCCCAAAGTAGAACACGTAAAGATGCACGGCAATCAGCGGCAGCACCAGCCCCGAGGCATTGCCAAGTTCAACCATCACCCCCGCCATCAGCGATGCGACAACAATATAGTTCGCCGTCGTCGGCAACCCCATCCCAAGTACGATAGAGACCACAGCAACCAGAAATAGCAGAATATAGATATTCCCTTGGGACAACGCTTCGACAATGCCGAGCATGGCGTTGTTCAGACCCGTCGAAGACACAATGCCAACGATAATCCCAGCCGCACCAACCGCCGCGGTCACGGCCGTCATTGATTTGGCGCCTGCGACCAATGAATAAAAGATAATGATGATCCCTGACCGGACGCCTTTACGCAAAGGCAAGCCATGTTCACGCGCCAGCATGACTTGTTGTATCACAATGATCCCGGCCATCATCATGATAGACCAGAACACGGCACTGCCCGGGCTCCAGCGTTTCACCAGAAGCAGATAGACCAGCATTCCAATCGGGATGAGGAAATAGGCGCCTTCCTTGAACGTTTTGGCCATCGCGGGCAAGTCTGCCTTCGGCAGCCCGACAAGGCCCATTTTCAGGCTTTCCAGATGCGAGATGTAAAAGAGCGAGATATAGGCGATAAAGGCTGGGATCATCGCGTGTACAATCACATCATAATACGAAATCCCGATAAATTCCGCGATGATAAAGGCCGAGGCCCCCATGATCGGCGGCATAAGCTGACCGTTAATCGAGGCAGAAACTTCAATCGCGCCCGCCTTGTCCCCCGGAAAACCGGTTTTCTTCATCACCGGTATGGTAAAGGCACCGGTCGTGACCGTATTCGCAATTGATGACCCCGAAATCATGCCCGTCAGGCCAGATGCCAGGATCGCGGCCTTTGCCGGCCCGCCCCGATATTTTCCGACCGCGGCAAAGGACATATCGAGAAAGAACTTTCCGGCACCAGCGGTATCCATAAAGGCGCCGAACAGAACAAATAGAAACACATAGCTGAGCGACACCGCAATCGGGATACCGAAAATCGCCTCGCTTGTCAGCCAGTTGTATCCAACCATGCGCGAGATCGAGACACCCTTATGCGCGATAATCTCGGGCATATAAGGGCCGAACAGCGAATAGATCATGAAAACGCCGCACACGATAACAAGTGGCAAACCGACACCGCGGCGGGTGGCTTCCAGTAACAAAAGCATTCCAACTGCAGATATCAGAACCTCAACGGGAACGCTGAAACCCAGGATATCGAGATTGAGCAGAATGCCAGCCCGCAGCACAATTCCGTCATATCCGAAATAGACATACAGTGCGCTCAACGCCGCGATGCTGGCCAGAACCAGACTTAACCAGGCTTTGCCCTCACGTTTTTCTTCAAATTTTGCGGGAAACAGCAGAAAACACAGGAACAACCCAAACGCCAGATGAACACCGCGTGCGGGTAAATCGACAAAAATGCCCCAACCAAGCGAAAACGGTAACGGTGACGCTATCCACAATTGGTACAAAGACCAAAGCGCCCCAAAGGCGATAAAGGTTTTGGGCCAGGCACCAAAATAATCGCTTCGCTCAACTTTCAGCGCTTCATCGACAGCTTCTTGTTGCAATGATTTCTCAGACATATCAATTCCCGATTTTCTGTAAGATCGGTCTCCACCATTGCGGCGGAGACCTGTTTTGGATCGAGCGGGAGAAACAGGTTACTCGATCCAACCTTTTTCGCGATAGTACCGTGCGGCACCTTCGTGAAGCGGAGCAGAATTTCCGTTGTTGATCATGCTCTCAGGGTCGAGATTGGTGAACGCAGGATGCAGAGCCCGAAAATCATCCAGATTTTCGAAAACCGCGCGCACTACTTCATAGACGACATCCGCGTCGACGCTTTCGTGTGACACGATCGTTGCATAGCCGCCGAATGTCGTCACATCCTGTTGCTGTGACGAATACACGCTGGCTGGAATACTTGTGGCCGCATAGAAAGGGCGCTCGTCAATCAAGGCTTGTTCAACTTCTGTGTTGAGGCTGACGATCTGCGCGCCACAGCCCTCGGTGGCCACGGCCACACCCGAGTTGGGGACACCGACCACGTAAGTAAAGGCGTCGATATTGCCGTCACACAAGGCATTTGAATGCTCAGAAGAGGTCATTTCCGTCACCAGGCCAAAGTAGTCCCGGTCGGTTCCATACCGTTCCATCAGCAATTCGGTTGTACCGCGCTGGCCCGAACCAGGATTGCCAATGTTTAACTTTTTACCTTCAAGATCCATCCAGGAATTGATGCCTGAATCGGCGGCAACAACCAGCTGAAACGGCTCTGGATGCACAGAGAACACCGCTCGGAATCCTTCGTCGTTGACAACTTTATCGGATGTTCCGTTGACCGCGTAGTATTGCCAATCGGACTGCGAAACGCCGAATTCAAACTCGCCCTGCGAAATTTGCGCAAGGTTGTAAGTTGAACCGTTGCTCGACGGGGCCGCACAACGGAAACCGTGCTTGCGGCCTTCTTTACGCCCTTCGGCGGCTTCTTTGTGGATCATGCGGCAAATCGCATTCCCCGCCACGAAATAAACACCGGTCGGACCACCTGTTCCGATGGTGATAAACTTAGTTTCCGCCTGCGCCGGTGCAGTTACACCAAGTGACACCAGGCCCGCGAATGATGCTGTAGCCAAAAATTTCTTCATATTTTCCTCCCACGAGTTTGGTCTAGATACGCAGGCAAATTACGTGGCTCAGTCAATCAAATCTAATAATTTTAGTTGAATTAATTATAATTAATTATTATAGATATACACATGCAGATCCGAGAAATTGAATGCTTTCAGGCGATTATGACCGCCGGAACCATGACCCGGGCATCACAGATGTTGGGGATCTCACAACCTGCAGTAAGCAATACGATTGCAACACTAGAGCACCGGCTCGGCTTCAAGCTGTTTTTGCGCAAGTCTGGTCGTCTGCAGCCAACACCAGAAGCGTTGATCTTTTACGATGATGCTCAAAGATTGTTAGAAGCGGTCGTGCGGGCCAATGAGGCCGCAACACGGTTACGGCAGGGAGAGACTGGGCATCTCACAATTTCCGCCTTTCCGGGTGTATCGATCAAGTTTCTGCCCGAAATTATCAGCCGATTTTTGAAAACACGGCAGAACGTGAAAGTTCGCCTGTTGTCGAGAAGCTCTCACATCGTCATAGAGCAACTTCCCAGCCAGATGTTTGATATTGCGGTGGCCGAGAAACCATCGCAGTTCGTCGGCGTCGATGCTGAACAATTCACCTATCATTGCCATTGCATCGTTGCGAAAGATCATCCGCTAGCGAAGCAAGAAGTGCTCACGCCACAGGAATTAGATGATGTTCCGTTTATTGCACTGTTTCGCGATCATATGACGACCTATCAGATCGCACGGGCCTTTTCAGACGCAAATGCGAAATGGAACGTAGTTCTGGAAGCTCAGTATTTTGCTTCGTTGATTGAATTTGTAAAATCAGGAAACGCAGTTGCCCTTGTAGACCCGATTAACAGTCAAAATCTAGATAGCGGCCTGATCAGGATACCTTTTAAACCCTCAATTCAATATCAAATTGGCGTTTTGACACCCCAAGACAAACCAGTCTCCAAAGTCTCAGGTGCTTTTTTAGATTTAATGAGAAAGGAATTGTCGAAACACATATCGGAACCTTAACCTCTCAAACAATGAAATACGTAGTTTTAAGTTTCAACCTCAAAGCAAACGAAGCCAAGTTTTTAGTTGAAGTCTGCTACCCTTGGAAACCAGCCATCGGAGCGAGCCCAACGAAAGCTCTCTTTGCCCCTGTGTGTTCAGCAGCTTAAGTCTTCAAAGAGCCCTAATGTTCCAGATGCTGCAACGAACACAAATGACCGTAGAGCGCTTCATGCAGCCGCTGCGAATTCAAGGTGCTACCCACCTGTAATGTCTAGATACAACCGCTCATAGCTCTCACAGATTTTGTCAGAACTGAAGGTGCTTGCCAATTGTGAGCGGGAGGGGATAGTTTCCGGGCCGTCTGAGAGTGTTTTAAAAATTGCACCTGCCAGCGCCTCAGAATTTCCGGGCTCAAACAAATACCCGAATCCAGTACGCGAAACAGGCTGGCGCATACCGGGCCGATCGGATGTCACGCATGGTGTTCCTCTCAACATCGCCTCGACCTGAACCAGGCCAAATGCCTCTATTCGATTGTTTGATGGCAGAACCAAAACATCAATGTCGTGGTAGAATTGATCAAGTTCCTCATCGCTGACACGCCCTCGAAAGATCACCCGCTCATCTGAATACTTTGAGACCAGATCGTACATTCCACTTTCAATCGGCCCGACGAATTCAAGGGTAAAATCCGGCCCCAGCTTTGCTTTGAGGGGGTCCAGTGCCTGCAAAAGAACTTCAAGCGACTTTTCCGGTGCGATGCGTCCGACAAAACCTATTTTGTAGGGCTTGACTGGTGATCGATACGGAGAGATTTTTTGCGGCCAATTTGGCACCGGCACGTCAATAAATTCCAGCTTTTTCCTGAACAGCCGGCAAAACCAGTTTCGGTGTGCATAGTCTTCGGTCGTGGCCACGATTTTACGGGCCAGCAGCCCGGCAACCAGATGCGATAGCCCACATAACAACGCTGAAAATTTGGAAAGCACATTATCGCCGGTCATCGAGCAATTGTAAGTGATCAATATCGGGCGGCGCCGTAGCCAGGCACATACGTGTTTCGGCAACTAAGGCCTTGTTTAACAGGCGATACGTCATTGTCACAAGCAGGGCGGCAGGCTTGAATGACCGATTGGTTTGGGATTTGCATGGTGGCTCCTCTGGTTCAGCATGCTCCGCCGCAACGCCATCCCAACGTTGACGAGAATCCATACTTTTTTGAATGTACGAATCCGGAGAACGGCCGTGAAAACTCCCAAAGCGGAGGTTGCTGCACTTGTACCGAAAACCAGCAGATAGGGCCAAGCCATTGTTTGTCGCAGATTGAGATTTTAATCAAAACGGATTCACTAGCAGCATTTCTGACGTCAATAATATAATTTGTTAGCTTTGTATTTTATTATTAATATAATTATACTATTCAGCAGTGCACCCAGCTTGCCGAGGGCGTGTCACGACAAAAGGGGATGTTAAATTTGATCCAAAACTTTGGAATGACGAAGCGTATTGCTCGAGTCGACTGGTCGGGTATTCGTAATATGCACGCCAAGGCGGCCGGACTAGACAATGTCATCAACCTTGGCATTGGTCAGCCTGATTTTGACACGCCAGATCATATCATCGCCGCTGCAAAATCTGCACTTGACGAGGGATACACGCGCTATCCGCCTGCGCAGGGATTTTTGGATGTGCGGCAGGCCATTGCCAAAAAACTGCAAGCACAGAACGGAATTTGCGCCGACCCAGAAACCGAAATCATGGTCACCGTCGGTGCGATGCAGGTTGTCTTCAATACAATGCTGAACTTCATCGAGCCCGGCGACGAAGTTATAGTGATGGATCCGGGCTATGATTATTTCTCGCAAATTCGTTTGTTTGGTGGTGTTCCGGTGACCGTACCGTTGCACGAACGAAACGGATTCAGGCTGATTCCGGATGATCTGAAATCAGCGTTGACCAGCAAAACCCGGATGATCGTGGTCAATTCGCCTTCCAACCCCACAGGAGCAGTATTTGACCGCGCACTGATGCAAGAAATTGCCGATATCGCAATTGCTCACGATCTCTATGTTTTTTCTGACGAGCCTTATGAGGATCTGATGTTCGATGGTCGCAAGCATGTCAGCATCGCGGCATTGGACGGTATGAAAGAGCGAACGATCACCGCGTTCACCCTGTCCAAGAGTTATGCCATGACCGGTTGGCGCGTGGGATATGCCGTTGGCACGGCAACCGTGATTGCCGAAATGGAAAAGCTGATGGAGCATCTTGTCTCGGGTGTCACGGCTGTTTCGCAACGTGCAGCCATGGCTGCCATTTCCGGCCCACAGGAATGTGTGGCTGAAATGACGGCCGCCTATGAGCGGCGGAGACATATAGTCTATGAAGGTCTGAACGCCATTGAAGGCGTATCCTGCATTATGCCGGAATCCACATTCTATGCCTTTCCCAACATCAAGGATGTTGGATTGCCTTCATGGGAACTCGCCGAACATATTTTGAAAGATCAGCAGGTGATTACCATCCCCGGGCTGATCTTTGGCGCTCATGGCGAAGGTTATCTGCGCCTGTCTTTTGCAGTGGAAGATGATGAACTGAAGGAGGCGATTGCCCGGATCAAGCTGGCAATAGAAGGGCTATGCAAATGAGTTTTGAGATCCGGACCCGCGTGAAAGAACTGGAAAGCGAGTTGATCGCGCTTCGCCGTGATTTCCACATGTATCCTGAACTGGGAATGGAAGAACACCGTACTGCAGGAATTGTCGAAGCGTATTTGAATGATCTTGGACTGGAAGTTTCGCGCGTGTGCGGGACAGGGGTGATCGGGTTGCTAAGGGGCGGGCAACCCGGGAAAACCCTGATGTTGCGCGCCGATATGGATGCATTGCCGATTGAGGAAGCGACGGGGTTGGAGTTCAAGTCAAAAACCCCGGGTGTGATGCATGCCTGCGGGCACGATGGCCATACGTCGATGATGATGATCGCCGCGAAAATCCTGAGTGAGCAAAAGGAGGTTTTGAAAGGCGATATCAAGTTCGTTTTCCAACCGAACGAAGAAAATGGCTGTGCGCTGGAAATGGTGCAAGAGGGAGTCATGCAGAACCCTACTGTTGATGCCGTGATAGGCACGCACCTGATGACCGGATTGCCCATAGGAACAATTTCTGCGGATGACGGCCCGGTGATGGCCGAGGCCAATGTGTTTCGGCTGACCCTTCGGGGGCTTGGCGGGCACACCGCTGTGCCCGAGGACTCGGTCGACCCGATACTGACCGCTGCCAGTGTCATCCAGCAAGTTCAGGCCATTCAGACCCGCGAGTTGAGTCCACACAAGGCCGTGGCAATCGTGTTCGGTTCTATCCATGCCGGAACGGTCGCCAACATCATCCCCGAAAAGGTGGAGCTTCAGGGCACATTACGCTGTCTGTTCAATTCCCGTGATGAACCCGGCGAGAATGTGCTGGACCGGTTCGAACGGATCGTTTCGCATGTCTGTGCGGCGCACCGCGTCAGCTATGAGCTCGAGTGGACCTTTCATGACCCTGCCGTTGTGAATGACCCCATGGTCAGTGCGGTGGTGCGTGATGCCGCCGCGGATGTGATCGCCGGAACAGAGCAGAAAATCGTGCCTTATGTCACAATGATCGGAGAGGATTTCTGTCGATTTTCACAGGAAGTGCCTGGCACATTCTACTTTGTCGGTGTCGCCAACAAAGATAAGAAAACCGATTTTCCGCACCACCACCCGAGTTTTGACATTGATGAGGATGGGTTGGCCATTGGTGTCGAGCTGCATGTCACCAGTGCCTTGCACTACCTCAATGGACAACTGCAAAACAAACCATCCTGACGTCACCAGACCAGAGGTCTCAATGCCCCGAAAAAACTTCAACCCGAAGAACTTTGAACTGGATGTGGATCACCCGTGGACGATGGCCATTCACACCAACGATATGGTGGTTCTGAACCCGCAGCTGGATCTGGATCATCCGGATGACCTGGCGACACAGACCACGGTAAGCCTCAACCATATCCGTAAACTCTTGGCGGATATTGAATGTACCGTGAGCGATATCACTAATTTGCGTGTTTCTTATGTCAACACTGGCGATGTGGACGAAGATGCGTATCGTCAGAGTATTCTTGGCCAGATGCCCGATCTGCAGGGTGCCACTTTGGAAATGGTGCCGTTTGACCGTTTGGTTTTACCGGAATTGCTGGTAGAGATCTGCACCTATGCCATGCGCGGACAAAAAGGCGAGGTGTTTGCCAAAACCACGTCTGGTCCGGGAGGCCTATACCACCCCGGTGCGCCGCTGTCGCAGGGGGTGAAATGCCGGGATGTGATCTATGTCGGCGAACAGACCGCGCGCGATGCGGATGGCACGGTCATGCAACCCGGCAATATCACCGGACAATGCGATCTGCTGCTGGATCAGTTGCAAACAATCCTGGATGATCTGGGTGCCGATCTGGCGGACGTTGTCCGCCTCAACATATTTTACGATGTCTCGGTATCCGAGGCCGACTGGAACGCTTGCCTCGCACAGCTCAAAACGCGTTTTGGCGATGCCGCGCCCAGCCTGACGGCCATTCCGTTGCCGAGGCTCTTTCCGGCGGGCAAGCAGATGATGCTCAGTGCCTGGGCAATGCGCGGTGAGAATGGAAAGCCCCTTCCAAAGCAACATGCAGGGCTTGATCAAGCTACCGCACAACCCGGCCCGACCCTGTGGTGTCATGCTGTTGCTTGCGGGGATATGGTCTTTGCCGGTGGGGTGTCGACAGTGCAGGCAGACGGGTCAGTTGGGGCTGCGGGCGACCATATCGCACAAACAAAGGACAGTATGGCACGAATTGGGACACTGATGAGCGAGCTGGGCGAGCGGCTGCAGGACGTGCACAAAACCAACTCCTACTACGTGCTGAGCACAGTTGGTGAATTTAACTCCAACCTTCAAGTCAGAAGCGATTGCTTTGTAAAGCCCGGACCGGGATCCGTGGGTCTGCCACTCGATGCGTTGTCGCAACCTGGCCAGCGGATCGAGGTTGAAGCGATCCTTGTCAAAGATGAGTAACAGGAGGCCGATATGAGGCTGTCACAGGTTCTGGACAATCATGGTAAGAAATTTGTTTGCGCCACGGATGACGACGGCATCAGCCGCAAACTGGCAGATACGCCGGGCATCCGGGCGCTCGCATTACAGGCGATTGAGGCGCATTGCAGCCTGCCAACGCTGATCAACGACCGCATGACAGATGAGATCATCAACCTTGCCGCAGCGCTTGAGGACGGGCGCATTCTGTGCCCGATAGATCATCCCGATCCGGCGCATCTCATAGTGGGCGGCTCAGGTTTGTCACACAAGGCATGGGTCGATCTCGAACCGGATCGCGGTGAGGATGAAAATGCATGGCCCGATCACTACAAGACTCTGATGCTGGGACTGCACGGAGGTAAGCCAGCGAAGGGTGAATGGGGCGCTCAACCTGAGTGGTTCCTGAAAGGCAATGGTGATGTCCTCGTACCACCCGGTGGAGCCGTAGAACATCCGTTTTTCGGGGACGGGCCGGGCGAAGAGGCAGAGCTTGCTGGTATCTACATAATCGGCCCGGATAAAACGCCGTTCTGCATTGGTTACACGCTAGGCAATGAGTTTTCTGATGAACAAATGTTCTTTAAGAATGTTTACCACCTGGCGCAGTCCAAAAAACGCCATGTGTCATTGGGCCCTGAGGTGCTGGTCGGCAACCTGCCAGACGACATACCCGCGCGCATCACCTTGCTGAGGGGCGATGACGTGCAATGGCAGGCCAATTTCCGCACGGGCGAAGCGAACATGCTGCACTCAATCGGTAACATTGAGGCGCATTATTTCAAGTACAGCCAGTGGTACATCCCCGGCGATGTCCACGTGCTTTACTATGGTAATGCTGTGATGAGTACTGCACAGGGTGAAGTGATCAAAGATGGCGATGTGTTCAGGCTGGACTGCAGCACATTCGGACTGCCGCTGATCAACACGGTTCGCTTTGGCGCGCCATTTCCGATTCCATGTACAACTCCGCTTTGGTGAGGATTGTGACTGCCTTTCCGGTTGCCATCAGGGCAACCATAAAATACCCAACTGACTTGACGGTTTGAGGGGGCTACATGGCTAAAGAAGTATACGCCATCATCAAGGATCGTATCCTGTCGGGCGATTACAACACGGGCGAGTTCATCAACGAACAGGCTCTGGCGGAAGAGCTGAAAGTCAGCCGCACACCAATCCGAGAAACGCTTGCCCGGCTCGAATGGGAAAAGCTAGTCACCATTATACCGCGGGCGGGCGCCATGGTTGCACCGGCCGAACTCAACGCGGTTAAAGAAGCGTATCAGGTTCGGTTTGTTCTGGAAGGCGAACTGGGCCGGCGCGCTGCATTGCGGGCGACCAATGGGCACATCGAAGCGCTCGAAGCAATCAAGCGCAAATGTGAGGGTTTTGTGGACACGGGAACTCAGGATGATCTCAACGCAATCTCACGTGAGTATCGCACAGTGCTGGATTCAGCCGCCAGCAACAAAACTCTGTTTGAACTGTCTGAGCTTCTCTACAATGTCTCGGTGCGAGTCTGGCAAAGCATTCCCGAGAAAGATGCTCATGCCGAACTGGCCACTGCGCTGATCACAGAAATCGACGCGATCATAGAAGCATTCAAAATCAAAGATGGTGACGCGGCTCAGAAGGCCATGCAGGACGCCATCCGCTACTATACTGAGAAGTTGAAAAAGCTGTTCTAGTGAAGGAGCACTTTCAGATCAAACCGGCTTGAGGCAAGTTAGGACAATTGTATTGACTTGCTGAATAAAAAACGTCCCCCGTTTCGACGACGAGAACGAGCTCTGGCTGCGGCATTTTCACCAAATGTGAAGTTTTTAAAATTTCAAAGCCATCCATCCTTCAGTACAAATTCACTTCAACCAGGAACGTCATTTCTACGAAGGGAAAACTTTAAACATATAAAAACCACCACTCTCGTCGAGTGGCGGCAGCTTTGTTCCGCATAGGTTCACGCTTTCCCCGACAAACTGAGGCTGGTACGAATTTGTCTGACAGCATCACCCCTGTATTCCCGGGATAACTGTGTTGGTTGGCACCTTCAGGGCCGAAAACCAAGCACAGCATTGGCCAGGACGTCGCCGCCATATCGCACTGGATCAGTCACTGGCAGACCAGTTTCTTGTTGGGTTGCAGCAATGGCCGCGTCTGCCTCTGTTGGCGATAGATCGCGCGTATTGAGCGCGATGCCGATGACTTTTGCCTTGGTCAGCGCGCCATTGGCAGAGGCGGTCATTTCATTCAGCGCGATGACATCCCTAAGTGGAGGGATCGAAGCGCCGCCAGGTGTATCGACTTTGTCCATCCCCGGACGGTGAACCAGGATCATCGCGTTGCAACAGCTGCCCCGCATGAGGGGCAATGTGGCGGTACTGCCGGAATGTAGAAGCGATCCTTGACCTTCGACGATCAGAATATCATGCTCGGCGTTTTCCATCACCATACGTTCGACCGCACCTGCGGCGTGATCTACGCGAAATGCATCAAGCGGAATACCCGTGCCGGTGATGGCAACGCCGCTTTGGCCAGTGGCAAGAAACGCTGCGTCATGGCCTGCCTTTCTGAGTGCGGCATATATTTCGAGTCCTGAGGTCTTCTTGCCAACGGCCATATCCGTACCGACCATCAGAACGCGCGTGTTCGAAAGTCCCGCAGCCTGAGCAGAGGCGATGGGTGGCATGTCACTAACTGGCGTACGAATGTCCCAGATCCAGCATCCCGGCTTCACGCGGTCGCCGAACACATCATTGAGCCGGTCATGCAGCCCATTAACGATTGATAGTCCAACATCAACGGCATTTTGCAGTACATTGATCCAGTCAGGCGGAACCCGGCCGCCCGGCGGTGTGGTGCCCAGCACTAAAACTTCAGCCCCAAGCTCAACAGCCTCACCGAGCGTGGCTACGACGGGAATGTCTGCATCGACCTTACACAGCTCTAACATCGATTTTCCAACGGCTTGGCTGTCGATAACGCAAGCGATTGGATTGCGGCCATAGCGGATGAAGCCTTCGGCTGTTTTGGCGTTGATCAGGCCCATGTTGGCCTCGGCATAGATTGCGACTTTCTGTTTAGGATCGAGCATCTTTCAATTGCCCTCCATGGCCAGGTCGATTTTCGGGTAAGGTAACACCATTCGCGAATGGCGCACCATCCGCAGGATCGGGGTCAAGATTAAGGTGAGAGTCGAGGTCGATATAGTCGAACAGCTCACCCAAAGACGCACCAGCTGCAATAGAGATTGAGCTTTCTCCCATACAGCCGATCATCGTACCGAGGCCAAAGGCGCGTGCTGTGGCAACAATGCGCAGGGCTTCTGTAATGCCACCACATTTCATCAGCTTCAGGTTCACCCCATCCACGCAATGCGCAAATCCGGGAATGTCAGATGACATTCGGCAGCTTTCATCGAGATAAATGGGAAGTGGGCGGTTTTGGAAAAGATCGGGCAATTGATCCTCTGCTCCCTGCACCAGGGGTTGTTCCACATATTCACAGCGGCGCTCGGCCAGCCAAGCCATCATGTGCCTGGCATCCCCGAGCGACCAACCGCCATTCGCATCAACCCGAAGCACAACGTCAGAGCGGTTTTCAGTGGCGGCAAGTACCGCGGCATACATCTCTTTGTCCGCATCGACCCCATCCGGAGTGCCGAGTTTGATTTTAAGAGCCTTGGCCCCCTGATCCAGCAGGAACGGCACGCGTTGGCGCACCACCTCGGGTGGGTTGATGCCGACGGTGACAGAACTGACAACCCCGCGGCGAGACAGGCCCAACAAACGGTAGAGCGGCAGCCCTGCCTGTTTGGCGCGAAGGTCCCAGAGAGCCATATCAAGCGCAGCAAGAGCACAGGCCGCGACCCCCGCGGCATGGGCGTTAGCCCAGGTTTGGTGGATCGAGCTTTCATCAAGGCCAGTTTCGCAAAACGATCGCAGCATATCCGCGCCTTTTTCGACAGTATCTGCGCCCTCTGTTGAGCCCGGTGCCATCTCACCCCAGCCGGTGTGAGTGCCATCCGAAACCGATACAAAAAGATTATCCGAACCCTCGTACACACCGCGGCTGATCCGCAGAGGAAAGCGTTTCTTCAGATACAGCGATTTGAAATCAACGGTTAGCATGGACACCCTTTTCAAAGTCCAGACACGAATAGGTCAAGTTGCCTTTACACGCTCAAAGAGGTCAGCCATTTTCAATCATTTCGGCCTGAGTAACGATGACCTCGGCCTGTTTAATGCTGGCGATATCCACCAGTCGGCCTTTGTAGGTGGTTGCACCCTCTCCGCGGGCTTTTGCATTCTCCATTGCGGCAAGAATTTCACGCGCTTCCTGTACCGCTTCATCAGAAGGCGTGAATACCTCGTTGGCAAGCGCTATCTGTTTGGGGTGAATGGCCCATTTGCCGACCATCCCCAGTGTTGCTGCCCGGCGTGCTTGAGCGCGAAACCCGTCTTCGTCAGAGAAATCGCCAAAGGGTCCGTCTACTGGCAACAGCCCGTGGGTCCGGCATGCTGCTACAATGTTTGCGGTCGCCCAATGCCAGGGATCCGGCCAGTAGCTCTGGCCCTCACGAACCATGTAATAGTTTTCCTGGGTTCCTCCGATCCCAGTCGTAGCCATACCCATCGACGCCGCAAAATCAGCGGCCCCAAGGCTGAGAGCCTGCATACGAGGAGAGGCGGCAGCGATTTCTTCCACGTGGGAAATCCCGGCAGAAGTTTCGATGATGGCCTCAAAGCTGATCCGCTTTTGGCGCCCTTTTGCAGCTTCGATAGACGTGACCAAAGCATCGACCGCATAAATATCCGCGGCGCATCCCGCCTTGGGGATCATGATCTGGTCCAACCGGTCACCAGCCTGTTCCAACAGATCAACCACGTCGCGATACCAAAATGTAGAATCGAGACCATTGATACGCACCGACAAATACTTGTTGCCCCAATCTACGTCATTGATGGCCTCAATCGTATTTGCACGGGCTGTGTCTTTGTCCGTGGGGGCCACAGAATCTTCGAGGTCGATATTGATCACATCTGCCGCAGAACCCGCCATTTTTTCGAAGAGCTTTGTATTTGAACCCGGGCCAAATAGTTGACAACGGTTAGGACGGGCTGGGGCGGGGGGTTGAAGGCGGAAGCTCATAGGACGTGGACCTCTTTGGTAAGGATATGTCGCAAATATTCGGCCAATCGGTATAAAATTGCGCGACTACCTGCAAGGTCTCTTTTGCAGATGCAGCAATCCGCGTTGGCAGGCAGGCAATATTCTACCCGCGACGCCGATGTCGGAAACAGGAGCGCCAGCAAAAAAATTCTCTGCAATGGCAGATTGTAGAGACAAAGTCCAAAGCGGGCATCGCGGGATTTTCGCCTCTTGATGTGTTGGTGCGCCATTGGACTGTTTCAGTAGATGTCAGGCCAAATTAAATTAACGCAGCAGTCACCATAACAAGAAAGGCCTCTGTATGAGACGTGCATTAATCGACAATTGGGCCTTGTTCCTTGGCATGCTTATGCTGATGGTAGCCAACGGTCTTTTGGTGACGCTGTTGTCGATCCGGGGCAGTGGTCTTGGATTTTCCGGTTTGACCATTTCTATCATGCAAGCCTGTTACCCTGCGGGTGCTCTATTGGGAACGATGGCGGTTCCGCGCCTGGTCGAGAATGTAGGCCATATACGGGTATTTTCCGCGCTGGCATCGCTGGTTTCAATCGCGGCGATCATCCACCTTTTGACTGGCGATCCCTATAGCTGGAGCGGCATGCGGTTCCTTGCGGGTTTCTGCTTTCCCGGTCTCTATGTGATTACTGAAAGCTGGCTGAACGCTAAATCCGAAAACCGGATTCGGGCGCAAGTTCTTTCGGTCTATTTTGTAATCCAGACACTTGGTCCTGCCATCGGCACCGCAATGGTGGGATTTCCGGATCCAACAGGCAACCTATTGTTTGGCATCGTTTCGATACTGATTTCATTATCCATCGTACCTTTGCTTTTGTCGGGCATCCGGGCACCAGACTATTCCGCGCCAGAACGTATGACGGTGACCCGCCTGTATCAGATTTCGCCAATGGCTGTTCTTGGGACTGTCTTGATGAGCGCGAGTGTTGCAGCGTGGTTCATCAGCCTACCGCTTTATGCCTTGCATCAGGGGTTTTCCGAGGTTCAGGCCTCGGGTGCGCTTGTGGTCGCAATGATCGCTGCCGCAGTCGTGCAGTATCCAATTGGATGGGCTTCGGACAATACTGACCGCCGCTATGTGGTGATTGCACTATGCGTCCTCTCTGCCCTGGCGGCCACTTGGATGGCTGTTGATACCTCTCCATCAAGAATCGTTATCGGGTTTGCAGTGATTTCTGCCACAACCCTACCTGTCTATTCGATCCTTGCCGCCCACGCGAATGATCAGCTCAGCCCGGCGCAAATTGTTCCTGCCAGCGGGACAATGGTGTTCTTGCTGCAGGTTGGACAGATCGGCGGAATCCTTATTGGGCCGAACCTGATCCAAACCGCAGATGGGCGAGGTTTGCAGATCATGCTAGTCGGCCTGAGTATAGGTGTGGCGCTGATCGCTGTGGCCAGACGCGTCCGTCGTGAAGCACCCGAAGACACCGGTGAAGTGTTGCCCGCCGGGATCTTGGGCTTTGCCCAGCCTGGCATGTTGCAGGCAGAGGTGCTGGCGAGTGATGAAGATTATGGCAATGATCAGGCTGCTGAGAGAGAAAATTCCAACAATTAGAGCTACCCCCGAAGATTATTCGGCATTTTTATTGATTTCCCGATATTTCAATATAATTTCGCAGGTTTTTTGTATGAAACTGCCGTAACGCTGATTCCACCTGGGGGACTAACATGATTGACACGCCATATCTGCTTTTCCTGGGCGATGCGCCCGACATGCTGGCAGCCAAAGTTGCGATTGGCATTCGCGATTGGAGGCCTGAACATGCTGTGGGACAAATTCGATTAGAGGGTTGTGGGGCTGATTTAGGGCTTGCGGATCTGACTTTGGCCGAAGCGAAGGAAGCGGGCGCCAAGACCTTGGTAATCGGCGTTGCCAACCGTGGTGGCGTCATTTCTGCGGCCTGGAAAGAGGTGCTGATCGCAGCGCTGGAAATGGGCTTTGACCTGGCGTCTGGTCTGCACAACCTGCTTCGCGATGAGGGCGATCTGGTTGCCGCAGCCCAAACACATGGCGGGACGTTGCATGACGTTCGCGTGCCAACTGTTGGCTACCCAATCGCGAATGGCAAAAAACGCACAGGTAAACGATGTCTCGCAGTTGGTACGGATTGTTCGGTCGGTAAAATGTACACGGCCATGGCGATGGAACGTGACATGGCTGAACGCGGGATGAAGGCCACTTTTCGGGCCACCGGGCAAACCGGCATCCTGATTACGGGGCACGGTGTACCGCTTGATGCCGTTATTGCCGATTTCATGGCCGGGTCGGTTGAATATCTGACACCTAACAATGAGGACGACCATTGGGACCTGATCGAAGGCCAGGGATCCCTGTTCCACGTGTCATATTCGGGTGTAACGATGGCGCTAATTCACGGTGGGCAGCCAGATGCTTTGATCCTGTGCCACGAACCCACACGCGAACATATGCGCGGCCTGCCCGAATATACGCAGCCGTCGCTGAAAACCTTGCGTGACACCGCGCTGCCACTCGCCCGTATCAGCAATCCTGCCTGCGAAGTTGTGGGGGTGTCAGTGAACACCCAGCACATGAGCGAAGAAGACGCCAGAGCCTACCTATCTCAAGTCGAAACTGACATGGACCTGCCTGCGACTGACCCTTACCGCTTTGGTTCGGGCAAGCTTGTGGATGCGCTGGCTGCTATGTGATTTTACACTACCGCCGGAGCGTTAGCGCGACGCATCTGGCGGTAGTATCTTTGGCTAAATGAAGGAATCGATTTAGTGGAAATTTCGGTCATTCCCGATGTGTTTAAACTGGCACAGGTTTTCACCATTTCACGCGGTTCCAGAACCGAGGCCGAGGTATTAACCGTGCGGATCAGGGATGGGGAGCATGAAGGGTGGGGTGAATGCGTGCCCTATGCCCGTTATGGCGAAACGTTAGAGAATGTTACCGAACTTATTGAAGGTGTCCACGCGCCAGTAGATCGATCCGGCCTCTACACCCTGCCTGCTGGTGCAGCCCGCAATGCGCTGGATTGCGCATTGTGGGATCTTGAGGCCAAACGTGCTGGGAAACGGGTTTGGGAATTGGCAGACATACCCGCTCCGGGCCCTGAAATTACAGCCTATACGTTGTCGCTGGATACACCGGAAAAGATGCGAGCGCAGGCCGCTGAAAACGCATTTCGCCCGTTGCTGAAGATCAAACTTGGAACGCCCGATGACATGCCCCGGCTTGAAGCCGTTCGTGCAGGTGCACCAAAATCAACAATCATCGTGGATGCCAATGAGGGCTGGTCAGCAGAAATCTATGCAGATCTTGCACCGCATCTTGTGAGGCTTGGAGTGGCCCTCGTTGAACAGCCCTTGCCTGCTGCCGACGATGATGCACTGATTGGAATGGATCGACCCGTGCCCGTCTGTGCCGACGAAAGTTGCCATGACCGCACAAGCCTGCCCAGCCTGAAGGGCAAATACGACGTGGTGAACATCAAGCTGGACAAGACCGGCGGTTTGACCGAAGCGCTGAAACTGCGCGAGGCGGCGCTTGCAGAGGGGTACAAGGTGATGGTCGGCTGCATGGTTGGGTCGTCATTGGCTATGGCCCCTGCGACACTGGTGGCGCAAGGTGCAATGGTAACAGACCTTGACGGTCCGTTGCTTCTGGCCGAAGACCGCAGCGTACCTTTGAAATTTGACGAGGCCGGCGTTCATCCGCCTAAGGCCGCACTTTGGGGATAACAGACATGCGCACCGTATACGTGAACGGCGAATACCTGCCCGAAACCCAAGCCACGGTTTCCATTTTCGACCGTGCTTTTCTGATGGCCGACGGTGTTTATGAAGTGACCAGTGTTCTGGGCGGAAAGCTGATTGATTTTGATGGTCATATTAAGCGTCTGGAACGTTCGCTTGGCGAGCTTGATATGCAGCATCCCCCAGAAATGGGCGACCTGTTGGATATTCACCGCGAATTGGTACGCGCCAATGATCTGGTGGATGGGATGATCTATCTTCAGGTGACACGTGGGGCCGCCGCCGACCGTGATTTTGTTTTTCCCGACCCGGAAACCACCCGCCCAACCGTTGTGCTGTTTACCCAATCCAAGCCGGGACTTGCCAAGTCGCCAGCAGCGGATAAGGGGCTAAAAGTCATCTCAATCGACGACATTCGTTGGGGCCGGCGCGATATCAAAACCGTTCAGCTGCTTTTCCCATCAATGGGCAAGATGATGGCTAAAGCTGCCAATTGCGATGATGCGTGGCTGGTCGAGGATGGTTTTGTAACCGAGGGCACTTCTAACAATGCCTACATCGTCAAAGGCAACAAGATCATCACCCGCGCGTTGTCTAATGACATTCTGCACGGCATTACGCGCGCCGCTGTTCTGCGCTTTGCACGTGAAGCACAGATGGAGGTGGAAGAGCGGAGTTTCACCATCGACGAGGCGAAAGAGGCCGACGAAGCTTTCATCACCTCTGCCTCGACTTTTGTCATGCCGGTGGTTGAAATCGATGGAGTCTCAGTCGGCGCTGGCACACCCGGATCTGTGTCTCGGCGTCTGCGAGAAATCTATCTTGAAGAAAGCATGAACGCGGCGATCTGAGTTTCTGCGTCTCATATTGGTCTCAGGCCTAGCGCCGGCGAAAAAACGGAATCAAAAAGACCAGACAGGCGACCAAAAAGAAGATGCTACCGAACATAGACCAGAAATCGCCCCAACTGGCGACAATGAAGCCAATCGCAGAAACTACGAACAAAATCCAGCCCAGCAGATTGATATGATGATCACTCAATTGGGCACATCAGCTTTTGTTTGAACCGACATTTTCGGCAAAGGATTTTTCAAACGCCACTTGTTTTTCCGGGCTTGCCTCAGTCTGAAAGTTGGCTTTCCATTCATCCATCGTCATCCCGTAGAAAATCTCGCGTGCCTGCGCCTTGTCCATTTCAATATCACGGGCGTTGGCGGCCTCCTGATACCAGCGGGACAGGCAGTTGCGACAAAACCCTGCAAGGTTCATCATGTCGATATTCTGCACGTCGGTGCGTTTTTCCATCAGGTGTTCGCGCAGGGCGCGAAACGCCGCCGCTTCAAGCTCGATCCGGGTCTGATCGTCCATGGGTCACTCGCTTTCAAACAAGTTGTAACGCTTATCACCCCTGATCTAGCAGGCCCCCAAGTAGCTTTCAATCGTGACCCGTGTAAACGCCCTAAGCCTGCATCACCCGCAGCGCCAAATACGGTACAATCGAAAAGACAAATGTCGCCACTTTATAATTGCCAAGCCAGACATACATCGCCTCGCGCACTGTGGAGGCTTCAAGGCGGAAAAGGCGTGCATGAATGTCTGTGGCGAAATCCCGGATTGCGATTATCGCTAATGATCCAATCAACAGAATGGTGATATTCAAAAGTGCCATCCAGCCAAACAATGAAGTCAGATTTTCAAGTGTCATGACAAAGTCTCCTACCAAATAGACTAATGAATAGATTGGAATGGAATGCACCCCTCGCAAGACCTAGCGGGAATGTGTCGCAGTGCCGAAAGAGCTACTTACGACATCCGTTTCAGATACGGTTGATGCAAATCCGTTAGCCGCACTGTCAGGCTACCCACGTCCGGCAAAGACTCGGTCAGCGCATCTAGAATCAGCTCTGCCAGTTCCTGGCGCACCTTGTCGCTTCGCCCTGGCAGCAAGAGCAGGGTCGCGTGGGCAAAGCTTTGTGGCTCTACACCTATACGAGATGCGGTTGCCGCGATGGTTCTCACACGAACCGTTTTCGGGCCGTTGACGGCTGGATGGCCCGCGAAGCTATTCCACAGGGTGTCACATAAGCCCTGAAGGTCATGGCTATGTTCCAACTCCTTGGAATGCTCGATTACGATATGTGGCATCGGCTTTGTTCCCCACTGGTCAATAAACCCCCAATTGTGAACCTAAGCAAAGAAAATGTGCTTTGGGCCTAAACCCCAGCAGATTCTGCCGCTTCTTTCAAAATTGGTGCCAGCCGAGCAGCCCATGCCAGTTGGTCTTCCTCTGCCTCAATCAGATCATTGCGCAGTTCGATCAGGATATTGGGTCGCTGATAAGCGATGGCATGCCGGGCAATAGCATCTCCGGCCAAGTGGCCGCTATAGGGTTCATTATCGCCAATGCACAGGTCCTGTTCCTGTCGAAGCAGGTGCAATAATGGCCGCGCCAGCCGTGTATCTGCAGCATAGAGCAATCCCACTTGCCACGGTCGTGGCTGACGGCCCTCAAACTGTCGGGTAAAGCTGTGAACAGAGACAATGACAGTATCGTTCCGCCGAGCCGCCAACGATGCCAAGGCACTGTGGTAGGGCCGATAACATTTGTTTAGGCGATTCTCGAGCTCCTCTTCACCCGCGTGACGGTTACCGGGAATTACAGTGCCGTCATAAAGCTTCATCAAAAGAGTTGGATCATCCTCGCCCCGGTTCGGATCAATCACCAGCCTTGAAAAATTTGAACAGATCACCGGGGCGTCCAGCGCTTTGGCCAATGCCTTGGATACACCCGATGCACCGACATCAAATGCAATGTGCCGGTTCATGTCTTCCTCTGCCAATCCAAGGCTGCCACCGTTCACAAACTCCGGCACTGTATTGGCAGCATGATCGCAAGTCACAAGCCAGCGCCCGGGGCGGCCTGCCCCTTCGATATAGAAAGGTTCGTATGTCATCGGATTGTCGCGTCCTTTCCCCATCCTCTAAAGCGCAAACCGGAAAGTGGGAACCAGAAACTAACAAAAAACCAATCGCGTACCACAACAGTTGCAATGCGATGCGAGATGGGTAATTAGTCGAATCTGAACGTTAGCGTTAACGTAAAACCGAAATGACCCATCCCGTTCCCGACAGCACCATTGACAGAAGCACATGCAGGGACGAGACCGGATCATAGGCAACCAGGGAAAGACCAGACTGATGAGACGCCATCGCAATGTCAAAATCGTAGCCACTCTCGGGCCTGCCTCTGAGGATTACGACACCATTCGCGCGCTGCACGAAGCCGGTGCCGATGTCTTTCGACTGAATATGAGCCACGGAAGCCACGATTCTATTCGTGAAAAGCATAAGATCATTCGCAAGATCGAAGATGACATGGACAGCCCCATCGGTATCTTGGCTGATTTGCAGGGCCCTAAACTGCGCGTCGGTGTCTTTGCAAATGGCGAAGAAGAGCTGGAGGAAGGTGCCACATTTCGAATGGATTTGGACCCGGCCGAAGGCGATGTAGCTCGTGTTTGCCTGCCCCATCCTGAAATTTTTGCGGCTCTTCAGCCCGGCGCCACCCTGCTTGTAAACGACGGCAAGATCCGGCTGCAGGTGACAGAATGCGGCGCAGATTTTGCCGATACCGAAGTGATTATCGGCGGCACGATCTCAAACCGCAAAGGTGTCAACGTGCCGGACGTTGTGCTTCCGCTGGCTGCACTGTCCGACAAAGACCGAAAAGACCTCGAATTCGTTTGCGAACTTGGTGTTGACTGGCTCGCACTTAGCTTTGTTCAGCGCGCCACAGACGTTGAAGAAGCCCGAAAACTGGCTAAGGGACGTGCTGCAATTCTCAGCAAGATTGAAAAGCCCTCCGCTGTGGAGTGGTTCGACAACATTCTCGCGGCATCCGACGGTATCATGGTGGCACGCGGTGACCTTGGTGTGGAATTACCTGTTCAGAACGTTCCGCCAATACAAAAACGATTGGTGCGAAAGTGCCGCGCGGCGGCCAAGCCGGTGATTGTTGCAACCCAAATGCTCGAATCGATGATAGAGAGCCCGATGCCCACCCGCGCAGAGGTCAGCGACGTGGCAACGGCGATTTACGAGGGCTCTGACGCGATCATGCTTTCGGCGGAATCTGCTGCGGGTTCTTATCCGATGGAAGCCGTCACTACGATGGATAACGTCGCGCGCGAAGTGGAAAGTGATCCTACCTACCGCCAGGTGATCGAGGCCTCGCGTGTGGTGGTCAGAACCAGTGTTGCCGATGGTATAGTTGCCGCGGCGCGCGAAATAGCTGAAGCGACAGACATCAAAGCAATTTGCTGCTTTTCTCAATCCGGCACAACTGCATTGCTAACTGCCCGCGAACGTCCACGTGTGCCCATCATTGCGATGACCAATCTGCGCGGAACGGCCGGGCGGCTAGCGCTGACATGGGGTGTAAACTGTGTGATGACCGAAACACTCGACCGGTTCAAGTTGGCCGTCATTGCCGCAGCCCGCGCTGCCCGTAATGAAGGTTACGCCAACGCCCTTGATCAGATTGTGGTCACTGCCGGTGTTCCGTTCAATGTGCCCGGTACCACCAACATTCTGCGTGTCGCACCTTGTCAGGAAAGTTTGATTTATTCGACAGACCCGGGCTAAGCTGAACCCAGGGCCAACTTTACAGGCCCAGGTAGTCGGAGAATACCATGGATCCTGATCTGTTGTTCATAATCGGGCTTATTCTCGCAGTGTTCTCCGTCCCGTCCATCTTGTCCGCTTTTTCTGAAGGTCGTGCGCCACGTGTAGCTGCGATCACCATTGTCATTGCAGGTGCATTGGTGGTTTGGGCGATAAAGGAAAATCCAGACGGATACAGTTTCAAGGAAATCCCCGACACGTTCGTTCGGGTGGTCGCCCGGTATTTGACCTGAACATCCAATCTGGACAGAATCGAGCGCAGTTTCTGCTTTAAAAGTACTGATCATATAGGCCCCAAAAATCGTCTCCTTACTGGTTTCTGTTAACCTGGTCAGATGACACCCTAGATTAGGCGAATCCCCTTGCTTTATCTCCGCCCCCGGCGTATAGTCGCCTCTCTATCCGCGCGTCCGGCCGAAGTGGCATGCCGAGTCGCGCGGCAACGACCGACCATAAGGAGCCGGAAATGCCCAAGATGAAGACCAAGTCGAGCTGCAAAAAGCGGTTCAAAGTCACCGCCAATGGCCGCATCAAGACTGCGCAAGCAGGCAAGCGCCACGGCATGATTAAACGCACAAACAAATTCCTCCGCAATGCCCGCGGGACCACCACGCTATCCAAGGCTGATGAAGGTATCATCAAGCCTATGATGCCCTACGCGCGCTAAGGAGGACTAAGATATGTCACGTGTTAAAGGTGGGACCGTTACCCACGCCCGTCACAAGAAAGTCGTCAAGGCCGCAAAAGGCTATTATGGCCGCCGCAAGAACACCTTCAAGGTGGCGCGTCAGGCCGTCGACAAAGCCAATCAATACGCAACCCGCGACCGTCGTAACCGCAAGCGGAATTTCCGCGCATTGTGGATCCAACGGATCAACGCGGCAGTTCGTGCGCATGATGAGGCTCTGACTTATTCCCGCTTTATCAACGGTCTGGCACTTGCCGGCGTTGAAGTGGACCGCAAAGTGCTGGCCGATCTGGCCGTGCATGAGCCGGCTGCGTTCGGCGCGATCGTCGAACAGGCCAAAGGCGCCCTGGCACAATAAGCCAGTCGCATCTGGGGGACAGATGAAAGCGCCGCCGGTTTCCGGCGGCGCTTTTCATTGGGAAGCCTGACTATCGTCTGGCTACGAAAGTAAACTATTGAGGCGGCTTTCAAAGCCTAAACCATCAAATGGCACATGTAGAAGAAGCTTCAGCGCTTTCAGGAAATGTAACGACTCAGTTTGCACGCTTCGTGTTTCCTTCGGTGTTTGGACTATTGGCAGTGTCATCTGCCGGCGTTATCGACGCAATTTTTGTTGGAAACTTTGTCGGGTCAATTGCGCTTGCATCCGTAAACCTGACCACGCCTTTGCTGGCGCTAGTCTTCGGCGTAATTTTGATGATCTCTCTCGGTGGGGCCGTTGCGGCGGGAAAATTCCTCGGCGAGAACAATTACGACGATGCCTCAAACACCTACACCAAAACCTGCATCACCTTAACAATTGTTATGATTTTGCTCTCTGTCGTTGTGCTTTGCATGCCGGCAAAAATCGTGAGCGCGCTTGGCGCAATGGGCGAAACAATTGCCCTAAGTGCAGAGTATGTATGGGTCATCGCGTGGTTCTTTCCTGCTTTTGGCTATGCAGTCTGGTTAAGTCAGTTTACGCGCGCAGACGGGCGACCGGTTTTGTCTTTTCTTGGTCTACTCGTCATGACCCTTACCAATATTATCTTCGACTACACTCTGATTGCCTGGCTGGAATGGGGACTGACGGGGGCGGCACTGGCCACCGGGCTTTCATTTCTAAGCGCAGCTTTGTATCTTCTGGCATTCTATCGCCAGCCTCAGGCAGATCTGAAGCTCATCAGGCCCTATGGTCCTTGGATGGACGTCTTGCGCTCCAGTTACAACGGGTTTTCCGAGTTCGTGAATGAGGCATCAAGCGGGTTAATCTTGCTGATGTTCAACTGGATTCTGATGACGCAGATTGGCGCCTTGGGCGTCGCCGCGTTCACAATCGTGGACTATGTGATCTATTTTGGAATTCTGGTTTTCTACGGGGTTTCCGAAGGGCTGGTGCCGCTGATCAGTGTTAACTTCGGAGGCCGCAAGCCAGATCGGATCGTGCGGTTTGTCCTGCTTGCCGCCGGTCTAAACGTACTCACAGGAATTGTGGTGATTGCCTGTCTATTTCTCTGGCCGGTCAATATGATCTCGATGTTCTTGAAGGACGATGAGTCTGACATCATCGCACTTGCCGTTTCGATCATCGCGATCATATGGCCAATGTTTCTGTTCAATGGGGCGAACATCGCCGTTTCGGCGTATTTTACCGGCATGCAATGCGCCAGACAATCGGCCACAATTGCAATATTGCGTTCGCTTGTTCTTCCGGTTGCGCTGATTTTGCTATTCTGGAAGCAGTACGGGTTTATGGGAGCATTTTATGCCTTGCCCATTTCAGAGGCGATCACATTTTGTGTTGCGGTTTTCCTTCTGAAATCCCGGCTTCCCAGACACATTCTTAGATGATCAGAATTTAAACGATCTGAACTGCACAGTTTTTCGAAGAGAAGCCTGGCGGTCTAAATTCGGGTTATGATTCACGAGATTACTTTCGGCAATGCTTTGGAATTTCCCTATCCAGCAATCCTGTTTCAACCAGCTGGCACCGATCCCGCGCTTCGTAGTAATATCCGCGTGCATACCACATCACCGCGTCAGCCATGTTCCCATCTGATACGATCCAAGCACCGCGCAGATATTTCACCGCCCAACGCAAATTGGTTTCCGCATCCAAAAGATCCGAAGGTTTGCCCCGAAACCCCATGATGCCAGCCGTTTCGGGCAATATCTGCATCATCCCGTAATAAGGCCCGTTCCGTGCACGTGGACGATAATCGCTCTCGCGCTGAATTACCCGGTGCAAGAGCGGGCGGGGAACCTCGTACAGATCGGCGTACTGATTAACCAACAAACGGATTTCTGCGGTCTCACCGGGATATAGTGGCGGCTCAGTCGGGTCGGGCCGGTTATCTGATCCGGAACAAGCTGCAATCGTCAGGCAAATGATCAGGGCTCCAAGTCGCAGAAACATCACCTAACTTCCAATTCGCTATCCACCCGGGGATTGATGGGCAAGACGACGCTGCCTGGCAAGTACATTCAAAATTCCCGGCAGAATTCCGCCTCGGAACAACAATTGTTTGCAGTCTTCTGACTACTTCGTGTTAGTTGCTACGCCGCGATGAGTGGCTGTTTCAAGGCAGACATTGCCCAGTTTCGCAATCCGGTATCTGTTGCTGGCACCTGCACGGCCATATCGCCGACAAATCCTTCGAACTCCGGTTTGTTCAATCTATTCAACCCCACAATAACCGGGATTCCGGAGGCAACAGCGTCTGCAATGACTTCGCGAAATCCGCCGCCGCTGGCCTCTTGTTTGCCGAACTTGTTTACGATCAACATTTGTGACCCTCGGTTGAGCCTTGCTTTCACATATCCCACAGCTGCCTCAAGCGCCGCAGAATCCAAACGACATCCCCGCGAGCTGCGCCCAAGGGATTGCGAAATGCGTACCACCGGACCATCCGGCAACACCTGAACGTCCATATCACAACGCCCCGCGTTCGGATTTTCGGTGTTCACCTGAACCGTGCCACAGACCCGTATTCCGCGCTGCAACAAGTGTTGCGCAAGCCGGGCCAGCAACAGATCCGTATCACCGCTTCCGGGTGCCAACACATAAGAAATAGCCACTCCGCAGCCTCCTTTAAATTCCAGCAACTGGTTGGATTGGAAGGGTTTAGCTGATCAGGCAGGTTTCAACTCAGCACCAGATATGTCTGCCTCTGCAATCAGCTGATCGACAAAGTCCCGGGATCTTCGGACCCAGTTCGATTTTTCCATGGCATCCGAAATTTTTTGCCGAACCGCCGGGTAAGGTAACCTCTCCCCTTCTGCGACCGCATCTAACCGGATGACATGATACCCATGACGTGTCAAAACCGGCTCTGGAGTGATCTGCCCTTCGTCGAGTTGTCGCAGAGCAACTTCAAATTCAGGATCCGTGTCACCGGGTCCAAGTTGGCCCAACGCGCCGCCAGACGATTTTGACCCGCAATCGCTTTCCCGCGTGGCCAGTGCGGCAAATCCTTTTGGTGATGCGAGGGCCATACTTGTCAGCGATTTCGCCCGCGTCAGAGCACTTACACGCTCCACTTCGTTTAGCGGATCACAAGCACACAAAATGTGCGAAACTTCCCACAAAGGTGGCGAGCGGTAGCGATCCGGGTCTTTCTCCCACTCTGCCCAAATCTCCTGTTCATTGGGCGAAGAAACTTCGATGGCAGCCTCCAGTAATTGCCGGATCAATGCCTCTTCTTCGACCTCAAACCTGCCCGGACCAAACTGCCGAGGATCCGCCACAAGCTCTCTTCGCCGGGCTTCCTGCAACAACAGTGCACGCATGGCCAATGCGTTTGCAGCAGCACGCCAGGCAAGACCCGGTTTGCCCCGAGGCGCAGAGTGGTTCTGCGCCTCAGCTGCTACCGCGCAATGAGGGATCACTTCCCCATTGATGACTAAATCGGGAAATAGTGCAGTGGTCATCTGCTTTACTCCGCTGGTTTTGCAGCTGGCTGAGCTGCAGCGCGCGAGGTTTGCGGTGCTGCCGTGGTTCCGTTTCGCTTCGGCAAAGGCTCAGAGCGGCGTGATCGCACGACTTGATAGCCGGGTCTTGCCAGATATCTGACCGGAGCCGACAACATGTGAACCAAGCGGGTGAAGGGAAACAGCAGAAAGATTGTCAGACCCAAAAACAGGTGTAGTTTGAAGACCCAAGCCACATCTTCGATGTAACCGGCGGCTTGCCCATCAAAGGTAAAGATGCCTAGCGCCCACGACATGAACTTGGTCATTTCGTGGCCGTCCAGATGCTGTAGCGAGACCACTATTGTCCCAAGTCCCAACACCAGTTGCACCAGCAATAACGCCAGAATGCCGATGTCGGCAAAGCTAGAGGTTTTGCGGATACGCGGATCGGTCCAGCGACGGTGAAACAACATTCCGCCCCCTATGAGCGCCACTACTCCGGCAATACCACCCGCGACCACAGCAAGGGTTTGTTTGAACCCATGGCTGATACCCAACGCATCAAATATCTGAATCGGCGTCAGCAACCCAATCAGATGACCGAAGAAGATCACCAGAATCCCAACGTGAAACAGGATTGATCCCACCACCAGCTGTTTGCGGCGCAATAGCTGACTGGAAGAGGTTTTCCACGTAAACGGATCGCGTTCATATCGCGCAATTGTGCCGATGATCATCACCGACAATGCGATGTAAGGGTATATTCCAAAAACAAAATTGTGCATCTGTGCCTCCGCTACTCAGCCGCATGCCGGGCATCCGGCGCGGGGGTAATTGGGGTATCCATACGCGCCAGCATGTCGCGCACTTGTGGGCATCCGGCAGTCGGGTCGGGACCGAAAAGCACTTCACTTTCCTCCCAGACCTCATCCAGTGCCTCTAGGTCATTCGGGTCGTGTTCTGGTTGATCCAGCAGCTCAGCGACCGCGGCCTGATCCGCTTTGACCCCGGAAAGCTGAATCAAGGCAGCAAACACCGCGGCATAGGGGCTTTCTCGCCGCTCAAATCGCGCGGCCAGGGCCTCAAAGATGTGCGCCGCATCCGCCAGGATCTCCTGAGCTTCTGCAAACGGGCGTGTCGACAAGAACTCCAACAACACCGGCAGATGATCTGGTAACTCCGATGTTGCTGGTTCAAAACCACCCTCACGGTAGGTTTCCAACAAAGAAACCATGGCACCACCCCTGTCCCGGCTCTCGCCGTGAACATGTTCAAACAGGTTAAGAGACAGGGTGCGCGACCGGTCGAACAGCATGACAAACTGCTCTTCCAGTTCATAGATGTCGCGCCCGCCAAGCTCCTCCACCAACGGGCGCAACGCCCGACGGGCCGCTGCGGTCAAACGGGGGTCCGAAGCGAGGATACCTCCGATTTCGGACATGACCTTTTGCAAATCACGCGTCGGGTAACTTAGGATCAGCGAAATCGATTTAAGAGTACGGTCCATATCACTTCACCTCCGATGGCATTTTGAGGGGTTTCTTTGAACCGCCAAATAGCGATCCTTTGCTGATGCCGGATGAACACCCATTCCCATCGGTGAACCCACAACCGCCCCGCAAATCAAAGGCCTCTTCGACATGTTCACGGTGCGTGGTTGGAATAACGAAACGATCTTCGTAGTCGGCCAGCGCCATGATCTTATACATGTCTTCGATAACGCGACCGGACAAACCAACCCGCGCGGCAATGGCCTCATCCGTCACGCCCTCAACGGTTTTTGACCGCATGTAGGAACGCATCGCCAACATTCGCTCAAGCGCTTGTACAACCGGCTCTTCGTCCCCGGCGGTTAACATGTTGGCAAGATACCGGACCGGGATACGCAGGTTGCGGACATCCGGCATCGCACCATCCATGCCAATCGCACCCGCCTCTGCCGCATTCTGGATCGGACTAAGCGGCGGAATGTACCATACCATCGGTAAAGTCCGGTATTCTGGGTGCAGGGGAAAGGCTACTTTCCACTCCATTGCCATTTTCCAGACCGGACTTTCCTGTGCACCTTTGATCCAATCCTCGGGAATGCCATCGGCACGGGCGGTTTCGATGACAACCGGATCGAAGGGGTCAAGGAAAACATCTAACTGCGCATCGTAAAGATCGGTCTTTTGTTCCACGTTTGCCGCCTCTTCGATCTTGTCCGCATCATAAAGCATCACGCCCAGATAGCGGATGCGCCCCACACATGTTTCCGAGCAAACCGTAGGATTGCCCGATTCAATGCGCGGATAGCACAGCGTACATTTCTCAGATTTACCAGTTGACCAGTTGTAATAGATCTTCTTGTAGGGACAGCCCGAGACACACATACGCCAGCCCCGGCATTTTTCCTGATCGATCAGAACGATCCCGTCTTCTTCTCGTTTGTAGATCGCCCCCGATGGACATGATGCAGCACAAGCCGGATTAAGACAGTGTTCACAGAGACGGGGTAGATACATCATAAATGTATTCTCGTACTCGCCGTAAATCTCTTTCTGAACGCCCTCAAAGTTGTAATCCTCAGAGCGTTTCGAGAATTCACCACCCAGAATTTCTTCCCAGTTTGGACCTTTCTCAATCTTCTCGATCCGGTCACCTGTGATTTTTGAATACGGGCGCGCGGTTGGAAATGCCTCCATTTCCGGTGCAGATTTCAGGTGGTCATGGTCGAAATCAAACGGCTCATAGTAATCGTCAATTTCTGGCAGATCAGGGTTGGCAAAAATGTTCGCCAGGATTCGCCATTTAGACCCCTGCTTGGGTTGAAGCTTTCCACGCTTGGTGCGCTCCCACCCACCATTCCACCGCGCCTGATTTTCCCAGTCAGTGGGATAGCCAGTGCCGGGTTTGGTTTCGACGTTATTGAACCAGGCGTATTCGACACCTTCACGGCTGGTCCAGACGTTCTTGCAAGTGACAGAGCAAGTGTGACACCCGATGCATTTATCAAGGTTCAGCACCATTCCGATTTGAGCACGTACTCTCATTCCGTGGCCTCCTTTGCGGTCGCTTCCCAGGTCTTTTCGGCATCAAGCCAGTCAACCTTTTTCATCTTCCTGACGACGACGAATTCGTCCCGGTTACAGCCCACGGTGCCGTAGTAGTTGAAGCCGTAGGACTGCTGGGCATAGCCGCCGATCATATGCGTGGGTTTCAGCACCGCGCGGGTGACCGAGTTGTGAATGCCACCACGGTGTCCGGTCTTTTCCGACCCTGGCGTATTCACGATCTTTTCCTGTGCGTGATACATGAACGTAGTGCCGTCCTTGATCCGCTGGCTGACCACCGCCCGCGCGGTCAGCGCACCATTGGTATTGTACAGCTCAACCCAGTCGTTATCGACGATGCCGCCTTTTCTGGCGTCGTTTTCCGAAATCCAGATCACCGGTCCGCCACGGTTTAGCGTCAGCATCAGCAGGTTATCGGAATAGGTTGAATGGATGCCCCATTTCTGGTGCGGCGTGATGAAGTTCAGCACCAGATTGTCGCCATCATCCTGCACGTCTTTGGTGATAGTCTTCAGGTCGACCGGTGGACGGTACGACATAAAACCTTCGCCAAAGGCGCGCATCCACAGATGATCCTGATACAGCTGCTGTCGACCGGTCAGCGTTCGCCAGGGGATCAGTTCGTGCACGTTGGTGTAACCAGCGTTGTAACACACCTCCTCACTCTCAATGCCCGACCATGTCGGAGAACTGATGATCTTACGCGGCTGCGCGGCGATATCATGAAAGCGGATCTTGGTGTGATGCGCACCCTCGGCCAGATGCACATGGTCGCGACCCGTCGCCTTGGATAGGGTTTCCCAGGCCTTTACAGCAACTTCGCCATTGGTTTCCGGGGCCAGCATCAGGATCATTTCGCAGGCATCGATGGCCGTTTCCAGCTTGGGCATGCCTTGGGAAACACCTTCGTCCAACACCACACCATTCAGGTCGCGCAGATGCTGCACCTCGGTTTTAGCATCGACATTTATACCCTTGCCCCCATTGCCAAGCTTATCCAGCAGCGGCCCAACCGAGGTGAATTTTTTGTAGAGATTGGGATAGTCCCGCTCGACCGCGATATAGGCCGGAGCGGTCTTGCCCGGAATCAGATCGCATTCGTCCTTCTTCCAGTCGCGTACCTGATCCTGCGCAATCTCGGCAGGCATGTCGTGGAGCAGCGGTAGTTGAACTATATCCGTCTCGGTACCCAGAATTTCAGGCGCCACTTCCGAGAACTTCCTGGCGATAGTCTTGAAGATGTCCCAGTCCGATTTGCTTTCATAGGCCGGGTCCACGGCCGCCTGCAGCGGGTGGATGAACGGGTGCATATCGGACGTGTTCATATCGTTCTTTTCGTACCAACTGGCCGTCGGCAAAACGATGTCAGAGTATACCGCTGTGGTGCTCATCCGGAAATCGATGGTCACCAGCAGATCCAGCTTGCCACGCGGTGCATCCTTGTGCCACTTGGCTTCCTTGGGCAATTGCTTACCTTCCTCGCCCAGATCCTTGCCCATCACACCATGATCAGTGCCCAGCAAGTGCTTGAGGAAATACTCATGTCCCTTGCCGGATGAACCCAGCAGATTAGACCGCCACACAAAAAGGTTTCGCGGCCAGTTTTGCGGTGCATCCGGATCTTCGCAGGACATTTCCAGATCGCCGGATTTCAGCTGCTCCGCCACATAAGCCGGGATTTCTTTGCCGGCCTCTTTAGCGGCCTTCGCAACCTCCAGCGGATTGGTCTTCAGCTGCGGTGCCGATGGCAACCAGCCCATCCGTTCAGCCCGGATATTATAGTCAATCAGGCTGATATCCCAATCACCTTCCGGTGCTGTGGGTGACAGAATTTCATCTGCCTCCAACGTCTCGTAGCGCCATTGATTGGTATGGGCATACCAGCACGATGTAGAATTCATGTGCCGCGGTGGGCGCGACCAGTCCAGACCAAAGGCAAGGGGCTGCCAACCGGTTTGCGGGCGCAGTTTTTCCTGCCCCACATAGTGGGCCCAACCACCGCCCGATTGCCCAACACAGCCGCACATCACCAGCATGTTGATGACGCCGCGATAATTCATATCCATGTGGTACCAGTGGTTCATCGCGGCCCCGATGATCACCATCGATTTGCCTTTGGTGGTTTCGGCATTCTGCGCAAACTCTCGGGCCACGTGGATGATCTTGTCAGCAGATACACCGGTGATCTTTTCCGCCCATGCCGGTGTGCCCGGCATATCAGAGCTGTAGTCACTGGTGGCCCATTCACCCCCCAGACCCCGGTCTAATCCGTAGTTGGCGCAAAAGAGGTCAAACACGGTTGAAACCAGTGCTTCACCGTCCACGGTTTTGATTTTCTTAACCGGGATGTTGCGCGTCAGAATGTCCGGGTGGTTGGCATCGGTTGCAAATTGTTTGGTTGCCACACCTCCGAAATATGGGAAATCCACTCCGACAACCGTGTCATGGTCTTCTTCCAGGATGAGAGACATCTTAAGGCGTGTCTCGGCATCAGATGCACGCTCTTCAAGATTCCATTCACCGTCTTCGCCCCAGCGGTAGCCAATCGCACCGTTTGGAGCGACCAGACCGTCAGAAATCTCATCAAATGCTACGGTTTTCCATTCGGGATTGTTGGCCTCTCCCAGCTTGTCCGCCAGATCGTCCGCACGCAGGAAACGCCCTGGAACCAGCTTGTCTCCATCTTTCTCAAGCTGGACCAACATCGGGAAGTCTGAGTATTTGCGGCAGTATTCCTCAAAATACTCTGCCTGACGGTCGAGGTGGAATTCCCGTAGGATCACGTGGCCAAAGGCCATCGCCAGCGCGGCATCGGTGCCTTGCTTGGCATTTAACCAGACATCACCAAACTTCGCAGCTTCTGAATAGTCGGGGCAGATCACCGCGGACTTGGTTCCACGATACCGTGCCTCGGTATAGAAATGCGCATCCGGCGTGCGGGTCTGGGGAACGTTCGACCCCCAAAGCAACAGGTAGCCGGCGTTGTACCAATCGGCACTTTCAGGCACGTCGGTCTGTTCGCCCCACGTCATCGGGCTGGCCGGCGGCAAATCACAGTACCAGTCATAAAATGACATGCAAACCCCGCCCAACAGGCTTAGGTACCGCGACCCAGCAGCATAACTGACCATCGACATCGCCGGGATTGGCGAGAAGCCGAACACCCTGTCGGGCCCGTAAGTTTTCGCCGTATAGGCGTTCGCGGCAGCGGTAATCTCGGTCGCCTCGTCCCAGCTGGCCCGCACAAAACCACCCTTGCCACGGGTTTCGACGTAAGAGGCGCGCAGGATTGGGTCATACTGCAGCTTAGTCCACGCCTCAATCGGGCTCATGGTCTCACGCATCTTGCGCCAGACTTTCATCAGCCGCCCGCGCACCAATGGATTTTTCACCCGGTTGGCAGAATAGAGATACCAGCTGTAACTCGCCCCACGGGCACAGCCGCGCGGTTCGTGATTGGGCAGATCGGGGCGCGTGCGCGGGTAATCCGTTTGCTGGGTTTCCCACGTCACAATCCCCGACTTCACATAAATCTTCCATGAACAAGAACCGGTGCAGTTCACCCCATGGGTTGAACGGACGATCTTGTCATGCCGCCAGCGGTTTCTATAGGTGTCCTCCCAGTCACGGTTTTCGCGGGTGACCTGACCATGTCCATTTGAGAACTGCTCCAGTTCCTTGGGCTGGAAGAAGTTCAGGCGATCGAGCAGATGGCTCATTTGGCTTTCTCCTTTGAGTGGCTTTGCTCTGCCCGGAAGAATGCGCCGGGCAGCGGACAGGTCAGTTGATCAGGGGTTTTTCACGTAGGCGCCGGGGCGCAGGTAGAACCACCAGTTGATCAGGATGCAGACCCCGTAGAAAATCGCGAACCCATAGAGCGCATATTCTGGCGTGGCGGCCTTGATCTGTTCGCCAAAAACCTTGGGGATGATAAATGCGCCATAGGCGGCAACTGCCGATGTCCAACCCAGAACCGGCCCGGCCTGCTCCTTATCGAACACCACAGCAATGGTCCGGAAGGTCGAGCCATTGCCGATACCAGTAGCAGCAAACAAGATCAGGAACAGGATCATGAAGGGCAGGAATAATTCTTCGGGCGTGGCCGAGACATAAGCCTGTTTCAGGAAGTATGCGACGCCTAGGGCGGAGGCGACCATAATGATCGATATCCATTGCGTGACACGGGCACCACCCAACTTGTCCGCCATCATTCCACCAATCGGACGGATCAGCGCACCGATGAACGGTCCCATCCATGCATACATTAACGCCGATGGCCCGTTGGGGTTGGCCAGATTGTGGGTCATAACGCCATCAACTTCGATATGCTGAAAGCCAAAGACAACCTTGATCGCCAGCGCAAAGGTTGCCGCATAGCCGATGAATGAACCAAAGGTCATTGTGTAGATCACGGTCATCGCCCAGGTGTGGCGGTTGCCAAAGATGCGGTATTGTCTGGTCAGGTTCTGACCGACCTGACCGGGGATCAGCTTTAGCAGCCCGACCGTCAATGAGATTACAATCGGCAGCACAATCCACTTGGAGACAGCAAAACCTGATCCACCCACATTTTCCGGCAGCATCAACCACAGACCAAACGCCGCGCAGATGAAACCGACGATGAGCATAAAGGAAATGATCCCAAACGCGCCCAAAGGGTTCGGAATGTCAGGGCTGACATGCTCATCACGGATGTTGTTCATTCCGAACCATCCTGCGACCGCAAGCGGCACCAGCGCCAACAACCAGACATAGCCAGCATTGTGAATATAGGTCGGTGTACCCGCAGGGATTTTGCCGATCAACGTGCCGGATGTGTTTTCCAGGATCATCGGTTCGCCGCCGAACAGTCCGAATGTCATGACTAGCGGGATAACAATCTGCATTGTTGTCACCCCGAAATTACCCAGACCAGCATTCATGCCCAACGCATAGCCTTGAATTTTCTTGGGGAAGAAAAAGCTGATGTTGGACATTGAACTGGCAAAGTTACCGCCACCGATGCCGCTCAGGAACGCCAGCATCTGGAATTTCCACAGGGGCGTATTCGGATCCTGCAGGTAGTAACCCGTCCCGATGGCCGGGATCATCAGCAGAGCCGTTGTGAAAAAGATCGTATTCCGCCCGCCGGCAATCCGGATGAAGAAGGTTGATGGAATCCGCAGCGTTGCACCCGTTAGACCGGCTATCGCTGCCAGTGTGAACAACTCTGATTTTTCAAAAGCGAACCCGAGGTTCAGCATCTGAACGGTGATAATGCCCCAGTACAGCCAGACGGCAAAGCCGCAAAGAAGGCTGGGAATGGATATCCAGAGGTTGCGGTTAGCCACCCCTTTACCGGTGCTGGCCCAATAGGCCGCATCGTCCGGTGCGTAATTTCTTAGGTCTTGTCCCAAGGGTAGATCTCCGTTTTGAAAGGCGTTTCAGGACGGGCAACCATTGCCCGCCCATCGCGTTATTGTGCTGGGCGAACCGTGGCCGGCGCTTCGCCAACTGACGAAGATACGGGCGCAGCAAGCGGCGCTTCGGGCACGTCTGAGAGGTATTTTTCATCTGCCAGTGCAGGGTGACGCGCGCGTTCCATACGGCGGATGGCTACATGCATCCAAACCGTTGATACGGCGACAATCACAAAGAGCAGCATGAACGGTGCGGTCCACACGCCGGTGTAGTCGAGCAACATACCAAATGAGATAGGCAGGAAGAACCCGCCAAGACCGCCGATCATTCCAACCAGACCACCGACAGACCCCACATGGTGCGGGTAGTACACTGGAATATGCTTGTAGACTGCAGCCTTACCAAGGCTCATCACGAACCCAAGAACAACCGTCAGCGCGACAAAGAACCCGACACTCAGACCGAAATTGAATTGAATCGGCCCACTGATACCGGAAACGATATAGCTGGTTTGCGGGTAGCTCATGATAAAGAGAACAACCAGCGAAACGATGAAAGTGAGGTACATCACCCACCGCGCGCCCCATCTGTCGGACATCCATCCGCCAAGCGCGCGAAAGATCGAACCGGGAAGCGAATAGAGCCCGGCAAAAACCCCTGCCGTTGTCAGTTCAAGACCATAGGCTCCGACGTAGTAGCGCGGCAGGAAACTGGCCAATGCGACAAAGGCGCCAAATACAAAGAAGTAATATGTGGCGAAACGCCAGACCTGAATGTCTTTCAGTGGCTCAAGCTGAGAGCCTGCAGAAACAGGGCCTTCGCCGGTGACTTTCCGTTGTTTCTGAACCGGGTCGGTCTTGGCCAGCAGGAAAAACAGGACCGCAGTAATCGCAAGTACAACTGCATATACGCGCGCTGTGTCTTCCCAACCGATAGCGACAACCAGGAAAGGCGCTGCAAAGTTTGTGACCGCAGCGCCAACGTTACCTGCACCAAAGATACCAAGTGCTGTACCCTGACGTTCTTTTTCAAACCAACGAGACGTATAGGCAACACCAACGATAAAGGATCCGCCTGCAAGGCCCAGACCAAGCGCGGCGATCAGGAATACTTCGTAAGTTTGAACAGAAGTCAGCAGCCAGACACAGACGGATGTAATCAGCATCTGCAGCGGAAACATTATCCGCCCACCGAACTGTTCCGTCCATACGCCAAGAAAAATTCGGCTGACAGAACCGGTAAGAACCGGCGTCGCCACCAAAAGCCCGAACTGAGTATCACTCAGCCCCAGCTCTTGTTTGATTTTGACACCGATGATCGAGAAGATCGTCCATACTGCAAAGCAGACTGTAAAGGCGAAAGTGCTAAGTCCCAGGGCCCGATACTGATCCGGGCGCGAGACGCCATCCAGGGTATGCATGCTGTTTCTCCGAGTCTTTGGGTTTAAACGGCAAGATGCCGATTTGACTGGAGTTAAAGAGGAGCGCGTTCAACACCGATTTGATTTAGGTCATGAAATCAAAAAAACCTTTGAAAATTAGGGCTTTATAGAAATTTGTCACGGTGCGCCTGTCCCTGCATCAATTAACAGAAATGCGCTTTGCAATTGGCGTATTGATATTTATCAATTATAAGACTGTATTCCCAAATAGGAGAATCCAGCGTGACCCTAGAAACGCCTGAGTCGGAGTTCCCTGAAATTCGACAGCTCGATCTGTTTTCAAAATGGAACGGTCGGGAAACCAGCTTGGCACGCGTGCGGCCCGTATCAACCTTCATTTTGGCCGCAACTATCAAAGATGCGCCCTATCTAATGTCAGCGCGCACACTTGAAAAAAGCCGGATCGTTTTACTGCCCAGCAAAGACGTTCGGTCCGTTTTTGATGTCGATACCAATTTTGCGAGATCAATCGTGACAGAGCTGGCGCAGTGCTACCGGTCCGTGATTAAGAACACCAAAGACCTCAAACTCAGAACATCTTTGGAAAGACTGGCGAACTATCTGCTGAGACAACAAAAGCATGCCGATGGTGCGGCCCAATTCGAGTTGCCCACGGAGAAAAGAAGGCTCGCTTCATTTTTGGGAATGACACCGGAAAACTTGAGTCGGGCTTTCAAAGGATTGCAGGAACACGGTGTGACGGTACAGGGCCAACGCGTCATTATAACAGACCCAAAACGGCTAACCGCATTCGCCAAACCAAACCCGCTGATTGATGATTTTTCTGCGTAACGCGCAATTTAGACCTTGCAACAACTTACATCACCCAATCACGTTAGACTGCCCAAAGCTTCCTGCGCTGCATCCGCCAGCCAAGTGGTCATGCGCTTGTAGGGAACCGGGCCATAGCTAATCCTGGCAACTCCCAATTCTGCCAAACGAACATTGGATGGGGTTCCCGGTAGCGCAATGATGTTGACCGGTAGATCAACCTCCGCACAAAGTCGTTCTATCATGGCTTCGTCTTTCAGACCGGGTGCAAAGAATCCGCTGGCACCGGCGCCTGCGTAAACCGCTGCTCGCTCGATCGCAGCGTCCAACATCGTTTCAGAATGGGTTTCAGGCGCGGATTTTAGAAAGATGTCCGTGCGCGCATTGATAAATGCATTCACACCAGCAATCTCTGCCGCCGACCGCAAAGCGGCAATGCGACCTGCCTGAGTAGTCACATCGTACAAATCGGAGCTGCCAACAATTTGATCTTCGAAATTGAATCCAACAACACCAGTCTCCAACGCACGTGTCGCATTGGCCGCGACCCCCGAAGGATCAACTGCATATGCCCCTTCCAAATCCATGCTCACCGGCAACTCCACCGAGGCCACGATCCGCGCCGCGTTTGTCAGGGCCTGCTCAAACGGCATCTTTTCGCCATCAGAAAACCCATGCGCCATCGCTACCGGCGCGCTGCCCGTGGCGATGGCCATCGCGCCCGCATTGGCCACTACGCCTGCACTTCCTGCGTCCCAGATGTTGAACAGAATGATCGGGCTGCCTTTGACATGCAGCGCCGTAAAACTGTTTGCCTTTTGTACCTGTGTTGTCATGTGCCATCCTCAAACCTGCTTCAGTTTCACCTTACAATAGCAACCGGGGAAGCGTTACTTTTTTCATAAACCTTGACTTCACAAGTGAGCGATGGAAATTGCGTTCTCATGACAGATCACAAATCCTTCATATCTTCGCTTTCAGCGGAAATGCTGTCCCAGCTGAATGAAACCAACGACAACGCAGGATTGCGCCACTTGGCCGGGCATCTGGGTCTAATCCTCGGACTTGGTATCTGGATCGGTGCGGGTTGGCCACTCTGGCAACTGGCCCTGATTGCGCAGGGTATCTGTCTGTGTTTCCTCTTCACGCTGGAACATGAAACCACGCATAAAACGCCATTTCGCACATCTTGGGTCAATGAATGGACAGGGCGGCTTTGTGGCGTATTGATCTTCTTGCCATTTGAGTGGTTTCGGTATTTCCACCTGGCGCATCATCGCTTTACCAATATCCCGGACAAAGATCCCGAACTAATCGCAGGGGCTAAACCCGAAACATGGGGTGATTACATTCGCCATGTCAGCGGCCTGCCCTATTGGGTCGATATGATTGACCGCATAATCGGCAGTGCCTTTGGCCGTGATCCCGGGGCTTTTGTACCGGCGCGCGCACGCGCCCGGGTCAGAACAGAGGCAAAGTGGCTATTGCTGATTTATACCGCTTCCGGGATCAGCCTGTTCTTTTCGCCACTATTGTTCTGGGTGTGGCTGCTACCACTTTTATTAGGGCAGCCATTCCTACGGCTCTACTTGTTGGCAGAGCATGGTCGCTGTGCCTTCGTCGCCAACATGTTCGAAAATACCCGCACGACCTATACCAACCGCATCATCCGGTTTCTGGCCTGGAACATGCCCTATCATGTTGAACATCATACGCTGCCCAACGTTCCCTTTCACAAACTCCCGGACCTGCATCAAACGATGCAGGCCCATCTGCAGGTTACATCCCCCGGCTACACTGCCTTTACGGCAGAGTACGTCAGGACAATGAGCCAGCTCCCTTCATCAGGATGACAACATAGCCGGGCAACTTTTCCTGGCATTGGGCTGCCCAATGTGATGCGGGTTGATGATCAGATGCCATGTCGGTGCATACCCCGGAGCCTTGGCCCGCGAATAAGAACAACCATCCGGTGTCGTGTACCATTGACCCTGGTAGTTCACAGGCGGTGGCGGATTTTTCAGTTGAGACTTGAACCCAAACAATCCCGCCGCATGCGCGTGGCCACTTAACGCGAACCCTGAAACAGCCGCCAGCGCGGCCACAGCAACAATCTTTTTCATCTTTACTCCTCCTTGGAACAACCAGCCGGAACCGCACCGGCGACAGGAATAACCTGATCGCACCGTGTGCCGGACCGGTGTTCAAAACGGGGCAGAAGAGTGAAGGTTTACGATGGTTTTCGAAGAATTCGGTTAAATGTTTAGCTGCTTGTCAGAACGAGTTCATATGCCATCCCGCCCCTGAAACACAGACCTGCGGCCACGGACGTTCAACGCTTTGCGCGAACCGCTGACCTCTCCGTTCTTCGACCCCACCAACAATGGCGGTTCTTTCTTCAGCTGCTTTTCAACAACCACAACGGAATCGTAAAACCGCACGCCGTTCATCTGCTTTGCAATCTCATCAAACGGAAAAATCTTGTCCTGATCGGTGTACCAGCTGTGCATTTTATCGACCAATCGCTTGGCGTATTCGATAAAGCTCGCTTCTTCCCGGTACCCGCCACCATACCCCGGCCAGTAGCTGGTGTGTGTATCCTCTACAATGTACCGCCCCCGGTCGTTCAAATGCGGCCACAAATACTCAAAACTGGTGATCTGCTGATGCATGAGATGCCCGCCATCGTCGACAATCACATCAAACGGCCCATGATCCGCGGCCAATTTTTCCAGAAAACTGGGATCGGCCTGATCCCCGATCTCGATACTCGTTCCGGGTTCGGCGTGACGCATACAATCCGGGTCAATATCCACAAACGCCAACCGTGATCCTTGCCCGAAATACCCCGCCCACATAGGGATCGACCCACCCTGATAAACGCCGATCTCGAGAAACGAGATGTCCTTGCCCTGCATATGGCCCAACTCGCGTTGATAGACCTCAAAATAATGCATCCATTTTGTAACGCGCCGATGATCGGTCTGCTTCAGGTAATCCAGAAAATACTGTATCGTCCTTCTCCCCATAAGGTCCTTCGCCAAACCCGCTCGATCATTGTCAACTCATGGATTTGGCTGCATAGCGCCATTTCCCGCCAGCGTCTTGCATTCATGTGTTCACACGGATAGCAGAGCGCCAAGACCTTTAAACCCGGGAATGCCAGCGATGGATAATCTGCGCGACAAATATCTGACTTTGATTGCCAATGCCACCGATGAGAACGCACTCGAAGAGTTGCGTGTTCAGGCCGTTGGTAAAAAGGGCGAGATCAGCCTGCAGATGCGCGAGCTTGGTAAAATGACCGCCGAAGAACGTCAGGTCGCCGGACCGAAACTCAATGCCCTTAAGGACGAGATCAACTCAGCCCTCGCCGCCAAGAAAGCTGCTCTTGCTGATGCTGCGCTTGATGAGCGTCTGCGGACAGAATGGCTCGATGTGACACTTCCCTCTCGCCCCCGGCGCCAGGGGACGATCCACCCGATTTCTCAGGTGACTGAAGAGGTCACCGCGATCTTTGCCGATATGGGCTTCTCCGTGGCCGAAGGGCCGCAGATCGAAAGCGACTGGTACAATTTCGACGCCTTGAACATCCCATCTCACCATCCTGCGCGGGCGGAAATGGACACGTTCTATACCCACCGTGCCGATAGCGATGACCGCCCACCGCATGTTTTGCGCACCCATACGTCTCCGGTGCAAATTCGACATCTGGAGGCGCATGGCGCGCCCTGCCGGATTATCGCACCGGGCCGAGTCTACCGCGCCGATTACGACCAGACCCATACCCCGATGTTCCATCAGATCGAGGGGCTGGCGATTGACAAAGACATCTCGATGGCCAACCTAAAATGGTGCCTCGAAGAATTCGCAGCGGCTTTTTTCGAAGTAGATCATATCGAGGTCCGCTTTCGCGCCTCGCACTTCCCCTTCACAGAACCCTCGGCAGAGATTGATTTTCGCTGCTCATGGGAAGGTGGAACTCTTAAACTCGGCGAAGGCGACGATTGGTTAGAGGCGGGCGGGTCCGGCATGGTCCACCCCAAAGTGCTCGAAGCCAGCGGTATTGATTCCACCCAGTGGCAGGGCTTTGCCTTCGGACTTGGCATCGACCGTCTGGCCATGTTGAAATACGGCATTCCTGATTTGCGCGCGTTTTTCGATTCCGACCTGCGCTGGCTACGCCACTACGGCTTTGCGGCGCTGGATGTACCAACCCTTCATGGTGGCCTGTCACGTTAAAGCCCAGTTTCGCAACAAACCTGTGGCATTAGAATTTTGGGAAACGGTGCAACATCAATGCGTTGGCGGGACGTTTTTCGCCATACCTGAGTCAGGTTTAATGAAAACCGCTTTAGTCTTCTGTTCGCTCCGTATCGTCGCGATTTCGATCGTAGCTTTTGACATTCGGAAATTCCGGCAACCAGGATTCGCGCCGGATAGTCCAACCTTCATAGGTTGGTTTCAGAAAGTCTGGTGCGTCCAGCGAACCCAGATGCACTTCGACCTCATCGTCGCTACGCGCGAACACAGAAGAACCACATATAGGGCAGAAGTTGCGGCCATCGTAATCCCGCGTTTCACCCGCTACTTTAACCGCGTCCATAGGAAACACAGCCGCCGCATAGAAAAGCGCTCCGTGATGCTTGCGGCAATCCAGACAATGGCAAATACCCACCCGGTAAGGGCGCCCTGTTGCCACCAACCGTACTTTGCCGCAAACGCAGCCTCCGGTGTACTGCTCAATCATGTGTTCCTCTACCCAGTTTCCTAAAACCTACCGCGAAGCTGGCAAAGCGTCCACGCGACAACAACGGCAATCTAAATACCCGGCAGTGGTCTCGAGGTCATTAGGTTTCAAATTTGCGAGGCTTAGCATTTTGCATGACAACCCAGCTTGCCTCCGGGCACATCGCAGCCCATATATCTGCTATGCTCCGCTTCACACCGATCCTTCTGGCTGTTCTTTATGGGTTTGTGCTCTATCGCTTTTCAGCGTGGCGCACTCGCAAAGAGTTGGATGAGAAGTCGACCGAACTCGCCGATCCTACGCTGAAATCCATGACAGACCGGATGGCGCGTGCGCTCGACGTTCCACGTGTTCGCGTTCACATTTACGAAATTGACCCGGTAAACGGATTGGCGGCCCCGGACGGGCGGATTTTCATCACGCGGGGATTTTATCGAAAGTTTCAAAATGGCGAGATCACCGCAGAAGAGCTGGCCAGCGTAATTGCGCATGAGCTTGGGCATGTGGCTCTTGGGCATTCCCGGCGGCGGATGATTGATTTTTCCGGACAGAACGCTCTGCGTACGGCTCTTGCAATGGTCTTGTCCCGGTTCATTCCCTGGGTCGGCGGATGGATCGCCAATTTTCTGACCACGCTGGTTGCCGCCCGTTTGTCGCGCAAAGATGAATACGAGGCGGACGAGTATGCTGCTGCTCTGCTCACCAAAGCAGGGATCGGGACAGAGCCCCAGAAAACGCTCTTTGGCAAACTTGAGGCCTTAACACAATCCCGCGCGGGTGCCGCGCCCGCTTGGCTGATGAGCCACCCCAAAACCACCGAACGCATTGCCGCCATCGAAAAACTCGAGGCGAAGTGGAGCTGAGGCCCGAACGCCACTGCCGCAATTTACCTACCTGCCTGCCGCATTTTTTCCCTGTTTTTGTGATTAACCGTGAAAAAAGGCACAGGCAAACCCAACGATGCAGCTCACTGCAACACATCAACGCTCTCCGGTCCTGATTCCGGTCGTCTTCATTGCGACGATCTTCCTCAGCGCCGCTTTGCTGTTTTTTGTGCAACCGTTGTTTGCGAAAATGGTGCTTCCGGAAATTGGCGGTTCCCCTGCGGTCTGGACAACCGCGATGCTGTTTTTTCAAACAATGCTGATCGGCGGCTATCTCTACGCCCATCTCCTGACCAGTCGTTTTACCCCTCGCACACAACTCAGAATTCATCTGGCGCTATGGGCGTTTGCCTTGCTTTTTGTACCCCTAAGCATTCCGGTCGCCTGGCAGTTTGACCCCTCTGGCCCGGCCGCGTGGCAGACACTTTGTCTGTTTGCGCTTGGTGTAGGCCTGCCGTTCTTCGCACTGTCCGCCAATGCCCCTCTGATCCAGTCCTGGTACGGGCAGAGCGGCGGACCATCGGCGGAAGACCCCTATTTCCTTTATGGCGCTTCCAACCTGGGATCGCTGGCCGCATTGCTGGGATTTCCGCTTGTCGCCGAGCCGTTGTTCGGAGCCACGAATATAGGGCTCGGCTGGACTATAGGTTTTATGGCGCTCGGGGTTTTCTTGCTGATGAGCGGCCTGTCGGCCCGTAATACGACAGTAACAACTCACCGACCGGCGGCGCAAACTGGGCGCATCGGCATGGCCCAACTGATCTGGTGGGGCTTTCTGGCTTTTGTTCCGTCTTCGCTTATGCTGTCGCTGACTACTAAAATCAGTGTCGATATCGGGTCGTTCCCACTGATCTGGGTGATCCCGCTCGCGCTCTATCTGCTGAGCTTTGTAGTGTCGTTCTCCGGTCGGTTCAAACTGAGCGAGCCGCTGTCGCGACTGCTGGCCGGCGCAGCGCTGCTGGTTCTTTTGCTGAATCAGCTGGGGTTTCGTGGCGACTACCTGAGCTGGAAAGAGGCGGCACTCCTGATTTTTTGTTTCTTTGTGATTGCAATTGTGGCGCATCGCAAACTTTATGACGCGCGGCCCGACAGCAGCCATCTAACCACATTCTACCTCACTATGTCTGTGGGCGGTGCTCTGGGCGGACTTTTCAATTCAATCATCGGTCCCATGCTTTTTGCTGGTTTATATGAAACTCTGGCAACGGTCTTGTTAGCCGGACTGATGTTGCTGACACCGGGAAAGATGCTTTCGGCGCAAATTCCGTCGATGGGCCGGGGGGTCATAATCGGCCTGTTGCTTGCGCTTCCGGCGCTTCTGGTCGGCAGCGCGTTTCTGGCCGGGCCTTGGCAGGTGGTTCTGATGTGGTTGCTGACCGGGGCGGTGATCGCGGCCGTCCGTCTGCGCAGCAACATTGCGGCCTGTTACGGCGCGGCCATGGTGTTTCTGACAGTGGGGTGGTTGTATCATCCTGATGAAGCCGTGCTGCGCGACCGCAGCTTTTTCGGCACCCATGTAATAACCGAGTCTCAAGAACTGCGCCTTTACAGCAACGGCACTACAATCCACGGTGCCCAGCGGCTGCGTGATGATCACAGCGCCTGGCCCAAACCACTCTATTATTACCACCCCAATGGGCCAATGGCACAAGTGCTGACCTCTGAGCGCGGCAAACGCGCCCAAACGATCGGCGTCGTCGGGCTGGGGGTAGGATCGCTTGCCTGTTACCGCCTGCCATCGCAGGACTGGCATTTCTACGAGATCGACCCAATGGTGGATGCAATCGCCAGAAATGCAGAACATTTTCGCTTTGTCAGCACCTGTACTCCCGAGGCCCCAACTTATCTGGGCGATGCACGGGTTGTTCTGGAATCGCAGGAAAGCATGACCTACGACATACTGGTGATCGACGCCTACAGTTCAGATTCGGTGCCGATCCACCTGACCACGAACGAAGCAATTGCACTATATATGGATCGTCTTGCGCCGGGCGGTGTCCTCGTTTTTCATATTTCCAACCGGTATTACGAGATTGAAAAACCCCTGTCGCGCTCTGCACAGGCGCTTGGACTGGAAGCTCGGATCCAACACTACAACGGCAATACCGCTCATGATCCCAGCGATTCAGCCTCGCTTGTCGTGACTTTGTCACGCGGAACCGCTGCCTTGGGCGATCTGAACGGTGATGTTCGCTGGCAGATGCTCCACAGTGATGGTGGCCGGGTTTGGACCGACGATTTCGCCAACCTTCTTTCGATCATGAAGTGAACCGCTCTAGTGTTTGAAGCGGACCCCTTCCCAGCTTTAACCCAACCCCTTGGCGAGCCGTGGCAACCTGGCTTTCTTCAGCAACGCGCGAAGCTCCCAGTCACGCCCCGACAAACGGCGCGCATTGTGCATAATCGTGTTCGCGATCTCGGCAATCACTCCGGGCTGGGCCTGCCAAAATCCATATAGCAATGCATCCGGGTCCACCCGACCCACGCCCTCTTCGGCCAGAATATTGCGGGGGAAATCCTTGCGGTTCAATGTCACGATCTGATCCGCCGATCCGGCAATCGCCGCGGCCAGCACATGTATATCCGCCGGGTCGGGCAGCCAAAGACGGGCTTCGAGCGACGGCACCCAACTCACCTCTGCCACCGGCCAATCAGCGGCAAGAAGAACCGCCTCTGCCTGAGCCTGCACAAAACCCTCAGGGCCCAGCTTCTCCGCAGCTCGCTGCCATTCTTCAATGATGCGCGCCGACCACAGCGGGGTGAAAAAGCCTTGCTTTGCTGCCCCCAACAACATTTGGCGCATGACGGTAGGATAAATCACGCAGGTATCAAGCAACAGCCTCATAGCCGAAAGAACAAAGCCTTTAGGTAACCAGATTCAGGTAGCTGCGGATGGATCGGATGGTCCGGACCCGCATAGCCGGTATGTATCAATTGCCCCACACGGCCCGCACGTCCGATCCCACGAATGCACGCGGCTCGGAACTTGGCGATATCAGCCGCATGTGAACAGGAACACAGGCCAAGATAGCCACCCGGCTCAACAACGCCTGCAGCCAGTCGTGCAATGCGCTCATAGGCCCGCAATCCCGCATCGAGTGCCTTCTTTGAGGGTGCAAATGCGGGCGGATCGCAAATAACCAGCTCAAATTTCGCACCTTCTACATTCAACTTGCCAAGCACATCAAATGCATCGCCCTTTTGGGTGTCGAACTGATCTTCAACGCCCATTTGCGTCGCCCCCTGCCGGGCCAGCGACAGCGCCGGTTCAGATCCATCCACCGCCAGCGCCTCAGCTGCACCATTCGCAAGTGCGGCCAGTGCGAAACCCCCAACATGAGAAAATACGTCAAGCACGCGTGCGCCCTTCGCAAGGCCCGCAGCAAAGGCATGATTTGGGCGCTGGTCAAAGAACAGTCCGGTCTTTTGACCGTCTGCAAGATCCGCCATGTAGGTTGCACCATTCATCGGAACGGGCAATGGCGATGGTGGGGCCGTCCCACACAGAACTGCATTCACATCATCCAGCCCTTCGAGGCCGCGCGCACGCCCGGACGCGTTTTTGAGTACTGTGGTCACGTCTGCCTGCGAAACAAGAACATCCGTAAGCAAATCCAGGCGTTCCTCAGCCCAGGCAGCATTGGGCTGTATTACGACAACATCGCCAAAGCGGTCGATCACCACACCGGGCATGCCATCGGCTTCGGCGTGGATCAGGCGGTAATAGGGCTGATCATAAAGCCGCGCACGATGTGCCAGGGCACGAGCAATACGGGTTTCAAACCAGTTTTGGTCAATCACCGCATTCGTATCGTGATCCAGAACCCGGGCCATGATCCGCGAACCGGGATTTATAGCCACCAGAGCCAAAGGTTCACGTCCTGCGTCTTCCAAAACCGCGACCGTCCCCGGGGCAATCGCCTTTGTCCGGCGGTCTGTGACAAGTTCATTGTCATATACCCACGGAAACCCGTGGCGAATGTGCCGGGGGTTGCTTTTGGGTTTGAGGCGGATCACAGGAAAAGAGGACGGCGTCATGCCGTCCCCTTAAGGTGTTTCGAATGTTTGGGAAAGATCAGATTTGGTTTAACGCACCGATGATCCCAAGGTTGGCCGCCTGATACCCTTCCGGATCAGTCAGCTGTTTCTGTATGACCCAGGCGAGTTGCTGCGTAATGCGATACTTCTGCGTCATGCCTTTGCTCTCGGCATGAATTGCAGCTTTGCCACCCAGCGCCTTAAAGTCCGCCTTAACAAACTGAGGTTCGCCATAGGGCTGACCCGTTTCAACATTCCGAAGTTGCATGTTGAACTGGATCGCGTGTACACCGCCGACAGTATAACGGGCCTTTTCCGTCAGAGCATGAAAGCGTGTCACTTCAATATCAAGGATGACCGGAATTCCAGCGGCTTCCATTTCGCGAATTCCCTGAAGAATGCCCGCTTCGACGATGGTCTTTACCTGCGCGTGGCGATTACCGGGCGCATCTTCGCGCCAAACGATGTCACCACCGGGCAAAAAACGGTTAGCCTCTGATACTTTCAGCGTTTCCGGTACGCTTACACGTACATACTGAACATCAAATGACACCTGTGCCGGTGCAAGGTTCGGTTCTTCCAGCGATACGTTCCGGGTTGCAGTATCAACTGTACCACAGGCCGACACGGCCAGACCCAACGCAATCGCGGCGATCAGACGAAAATATTTCATCACAGTTCCTCCAGTGCTGTTTACGGGCATTTGCCCTTTCAGCTCGAAGGAAATGTGAAGGTGAAATAAGGCGCATTTTAGACAATTCCGGTTCATTACCGTGGTTGTTTTAGAGATCAGGCCAGCCAATTCCAAAAAGACCTACGGCCTAAAATTCAATTTAATACTATAATTTCCTATACTTACAGGTTTTTCAGCGCTTTTTGCTCAGAACTGAGATTCCCAGGTCGCAGCCACTTGTCATAAGTGTATTTCATCGCGCACACTGGCCAATTCGCAATCTCCATGCTCTGATGCTTGCAATGAATATCAAACAGCTCAAAACACTTTTGACCGTTGTAGACAGCAAATCTTTCGCCGCTGCGGGTGACAAGCTCGGCCTGTCCCACTCTGCTGTGAGCCTGCAAATAAAAGCTATGGAAGAAGAACTGGGTGTACAGCTTTTTGATCGCATCAAACGCCCACCAGTACCAACTGCGCGCGGGCGGGCACTAGCGGAACACGCCGAAAAAACACTGGCCCTGTTTGATGCGTCAGCGTCGGTTGCCAAGGGCGAGATGGTTCGCACCAAGATAACAATCGGAGCTGTACCCACCGCCTTGGCAAGCTTTTTGCCTGCAAGTTTGAAAAGGCTACAACTTCAGTTTCCTGATCTGGCCGTGGATGTCCGAAATGGCGGTTCTGCGGGGCTGGCTGATGCTCTGTCTAATGGTGATCTGGATGTCGCAATCTGCACCAAACCAATCAATCCTGTTCCCGGGCTTGAATGGCACCACGTCGCAACAGAGCCGTTTGTGGTGATTGCCCCAGCCCATGTTCAAGGGGGTGATTTTCAAGAGTTACTGCAAAATCATCCTTTCATTTGGTTCAATCGCAAAACCTGGGCCGGTCAGGGGATCGAAGACGAGCTCGCCCGCCTGAAAATTTCTGTAAGTGCCTTTATGGAAATCGATTCACTAGAGGCGATTACCAACTTAGTGAGCGAAGGTTTGGGCGTATCCATCGTACCAATCTGCAAGTGCAAGCGACCGTTTTCGCAGCGCATTCGCAGCATTTCGTTCGGGAACCCGCCCTATAGTCGTGAAATCGGGGCGTTTACCAACACTGCCGGGCGGGCGGATTTGGTAATTGATGCGTTCCTGGGTGCATTGCAGCAAAACTAATTTTGTTTAATTTTTCTCAAGTTAAAATCAAGCTAATAAAATTAGCGTTTACAGTATTAATGTTGATACACTGAGGCAACAGATGAAAGTGTCTCAAACATGCTCGAAAATTCGCAATTTTCCTCGTCCACCCCTTTCGCCCCTACATTGGATCTGTCGCCAGTCCAATTCGCGCTGCAAGAAAAGGCGCGTGACATCGCCGAGACTGTTGCCGGGCCACGCGCAGCAGAAACGGACCGGACAGAGCAATATCCCGTTGCAGTTGTCGAGGCGATGACCAACGCCGGCCTTATGGGTATGACCGTTCCAACCGATCTGGGCGGCCTTGGTCATAGTTATTTCGACGTTGCGCTGGTTGTTGAAGAACTGGCCGCACGTTGCGGGGTTTCGGGGCGCATTGCCGTTGAGGGGAATATGGGCGCGGTGGGGGCCATCCTTGCCTATGGCACGCCAGATCAGCGCGAAACAGCCGCGCGTCATGTTCTTGGCGGGGACAAACCCGCGATATGCATCACCGAACCAGACGCCGGAAGTGCGGCAACAGAAATGACAACAACCGCCATACGCGAAGGCGATGTTTGGGTTCTGAATGGCAAGAAACACTGGATCACAGGTGGCGGTGTCTCAAAGCTGCACCTTATTTTTGCACGCGTGATCGAAGATGGTCAGGAAAAAGGGATCAGCGGCTTTCTCGCCTTTCTGGGCGAACCCGGCCTGACCATAGGTGCGCGCGAACCCGCGCTTGGGTTGCGGGGCATCCCGGAAACAGAGGTGATCTTTGAAAACCTGCGGCTTCCACTGGATCGATTGGTCACACGGCCCGATGAAAAAAGGCGCGGCTTTTCCGATTTCATGAATGCCTACAATTCCCAGCGGGTTGGCGCGGCGGCTGTTGCTCTGGGCATCGCGCGGGGCGCTTACGAGGCTGCACGGGATTTTGTCAAAACGCGCGAACAATTTGGCCGGCCTATTGCCGAATTTCAGGGCCTTCAATGGATGATTGCCGATATGGCCATTCAGATCGATGCGGCACGGCTCATGATCTGGCGCGCGGCACTAAGCGCGCAAACTCAGCCTTCGGGTTTTCCCGATCCGATGCTTGCAGCACAGGCAAAAATCTTCGCTTCCGAAATGGCTGTGAAAGTCACCAACGACGCCCTGCAACTTCACGGTGCGAAAGGATACTCGCGAAATTGTGCGGTCGAACGCATGCTGCGCGACGCGCGTATGTTTACCATTGGCGGCGGCACTGCGCAGATGCTGCGCAACCTGGTGGCCGGGAAAGTGTTGGACATGAAAACACCTCAGACACGCGACGGCTATGTCGCGCATACGAAATTTTGATTTTGAACACAGCACCTGATGTGTTTGAACAAGGAATACCTACCCTGATCACATCGAATGCTGGAAGGAATGCCATCAATGGCCGCCTCTGAAACTGTTACAAAAACAAAAAACCACACGGACATTCGCGGCGTTCCGATTTCATATCCCAGTACCAGCGCCATAGAAGGGCTTGAACGCGCAATTGAAATGTCTCTGTCGTTTCGAGGTGACGCAATTGCCGAAATCAACACAGTACTCAAGGAACATCCCGATTTCATTATGGGTTGGTTGTTCAAAGCCGCATGGCTGACGCAATCCATGGAAACCCGCATTTACGATCTGATGGTTGCCTCGTTATCGGAAGCGGAGAAACGATTAAAACAGGCCAATGACCGCGAAGTCGGGCACTATGAAGCTGTAAGAGCTTGGGTAAACGGCGATTTCTTTGGCGCTGTCCAAAAATGGGAAGCCGTCTTGGTCAAGTATCCCATGGACTTGTTCGCTATGGAACTGGTCCATTACACCGATGTGCTTTTGGGCGATATCGCGGGACAACGGGACGTTGTTGCCCGCGTCTCTAACCTTTGGGATGAAAGCGTGCCCGGTTACGAATTTGTGCTTGGATTCTATGCTTTCGGCTTGGAAGAAAACCGCGATTTTTCTCACGCCGAAGAACTCGCCCGTCAGGCGCTGGCAATCCGCCCCGATCACCCCTACGCCGTTCATGCTGTCAGTCATGTCATGGAAATGCGAGGGCGCCAACTGGGTGGTGTGCGGTTCATGTCGGAACGCGAAAGCGCCTGGGGCACCTCGAATTTCGCCAACCATCTGTGGTGGCACACGGCACTCTACCATCTCGATCTGGAACAGTATGACCGGGTATACGAGATTTTTGACAACCACCTCGATTCACGCCGCAAAGACGGCAACAAATACGAAGAACTCGATGCGGCAGCCCTGCTATGGCGTATCAATCTGGTTGGACAGGAATCGGGGGATCGGTGGACACATCTCGCCGATAAATGGGAGCCTGCGGCACAAGACACCCTCTATGCTTTCAACGACGTGCACGCGATGTTGACCTTTGTGTCTGATGGTCGCACCGAAGCCCAGGAAAAGCTATTGTCAGCCAATGAGCGATACCTTGAATCAGCCTCTGACGCCAACGTCGCTATGAGCCGCGAAATCGGCATGCCCTTCTGCCTGGCGATGCGGGATTTCAAGGCAGAGAGTTACGCTGACTGCGTAGATCGCCTTTTGCCCGTGCGCTATATGACCCACCGTCTGGGTGGCAGCTATGCACAGCGCGATATTATCGGCTGGACCTTGCTCGAAGCCGCATTGCGGGCCAAACGATTTGATCTTGCTCTTGCATTGGCCAACGAACGTACCGCGCTGAAACCAACCTCAGCGCAAAACTGGCGGGCTGTATCGCGGGCATTCAAAGGACTTGGAGATGTATCAAATGCGGATCGTGCAGATGCAAAAGCACAATCGTTGATTTTGGCCTAGCCCAAAGCCTCGAACGTTCTGGACGTCAACCTAAAGACTGAAAACAGTTTTACCCCGCCGTACCGTCCTCACCACCTTGCAGCTTTCCAAAAGTTCAGCATCACCCAATGGATTAAGGTTCAACACTGCAAAATCAGCCAGCTTTCCGGGCGCGATCGACCCTCGCTCACCTTCCTGAAAAACCTGCCAGGCCGCATCAATCGTCTGGGCCTTAAACGCAGAATGAACAGACACCTTTTCCGCCTCACCCAACGTACGGCCACCGGCTGTACGCCGGTTTACGGCACAATGTGCCAGATGGATCGGCCGCGTAGGTGTCACTGAGGCGTCATTATGGATCGTGTACCGAATGCCGTTTTTTTCAGCCGTCGCTGCAGGCGAAATGCGCGATGCTCTTTCCGGGCCCAAAAACGTATCATAGTGCCGGTCACCCCAGAAATGAATGTGGGCCGAGAAGAAACTGATCGTCACGCCCAGCCTTTTGATCCGGGCAATCTGGTCATCGCGCAAAACCTGCCCATGAATGATCGTGTGCCGGTGATCATCGCGCGGGAATTCATCAAGTGCGGCCTCAACAGCATCAAGAAACATGTCTGACCCACCATCACCATTGCAGTGACAATGAATTTGAAAGCCCATTTGATGTAGCTTGCTTACTTCTGCGGCAATCTGATCCCTATCCAGATAGGTCATGCCGGACGGAGCATCAGGATTTGAAACTTCATAATAAGGAACACTCAACAGGGCCGTCTGTAACTGGAATGCTCCGTCCGTAAACAGTTTGCGCGGCCCAAGGTGAAAGTAGGGGTTCTCACGCCAATCCAATGCATCGGGCCCCTGTGACAACGCGGGCTCATCTTCACCAGTCGGCAATAGCATCACATCAATGCCGGGATCGGCTTCTTCAGCAATACTCGCAAAATGTTCCAACAACTCTCGCGGAGCCCAGGCATTTTGGGCGAACGTGACCCCATGCGAAAGATATTCGTCGCGACAAGCCTGGAAGCCTTCCAAAAACCTGTTTCGATCAATCAAAAAATCGGTATCACCCATCGGCCCCATTGCCGAAATACCTTCGATCAGACCGGACAATACACCTGTTTCGGGACATCTGCCAAAACGCCCGCCCGCTGGGTCCTGAGTTTCGTCATCAATTCCTTGAACCCTCAGGGCTGTGGAATTCGCCACACCATTGTGACCAGATGCATGAATGACCCAGACGGGATGCTCAACTGAAACGCTGTCCAGTTCATCGCGTGTGGGCATACGACGTTCGGCAATTGAGGTGTTGTCAAAAAGAACCCCCATAACCCATTCGCCCTTTGGTGTCTCAGCCGCCTTATCCTTCAACCGCGAAAGCGCGGCCGCCATATCTATGCAAGTACCGCGCGGTGGCGCAGAAAGATCAACTCGGAAAAGCTTGATAAAACCTGGATCCGGGAAATGCCCATGGGGGTCTATGAACGCGGGAAGCATGGTTTTTCCCTGCAGATCAATTTTTTCAGCGTCAGGTTCCAATTGCTCTCGCAGCCGGGATTCAGAACCTACGTCGATGATCCGTTCACCTTCAGTCAGTACCGCCTCTACAGTTGGGCACGTATCCTCCATCGAAAGGATTGTCCCATTGAAATAAAGCGTCTGTCTGTTAATCATACACTGTTCTTTAACTATCTGATTTCACTAAAGCGGTTTTCGTTAAACCAGTTTCAGGTTTGGCGAAATTCGTCCCGCCAACGCATTGATGTTGCTGCGTTTCCCAAAAATCTCATGCCTCAGGTTTATTGCGAAACGCTTTAAATGGGCCTTTCGCATCCACGTGGATGCGAAAGGCTTGGGTGTGCTGGGAGAAGATCACACCATCCACCACCGCTCAAGAATGCGGCGGCCGTCGAACCCGCGGGTCCAGGACAGATCGCCATGGCCGATCTTTTCATTTCGCGCATGAACTTCGTTCGCAAACATCGGAACGATATGCCCGCCTTCATCACGTAGGATGATCTGCATTTCGCGGTACATCTCAGCACGCAGGTTTTGGTCCAACTCGGCACGCGCCGACAACATCAGGTCGTTGAAATGCGCGTTGTCCCACTGCGTGTCGTTCCATGCGGCACCTGCGGCAAAGCCAGTGGTGAACATTGTATCTTCCGTGGAATATCCACCCCAATAGCTGGCGCACCATGGTTTCGCCATCCAAACATCTGACCAATAGCCGTCATTTGGTTCGCGGACGACATTGATATTGATACCCGCCTCCTTAGCCGACGCCTGATACAACACTGCCGCATCCAATGCACCGCCATAAGCCGCGTCGGATGAGCTCAGATCGATTGTAATGTCGCCCAGCCCGGATTTTTGCCAATGGTGTCTGGCTTTGTCGGGATCATAGGTGTTCTGCTCGATATCCGCGGCATGATAGCGATAGGAAGGTCCAATCGGATGATCGTTACCAACCACACCATGGCCGAACAGAATTTTGTCGACGATGTCCTGACGGTTCAGGGCAAATTTCATCGCCTTGCGCATCTCAACATTATCAAAAGGCGCTACTTGGGTCATCATTGGGAAGGTGTAATGCAGAGGTCCCGCACCTTCTTCGATCACCACGCCTGGTGTTCGTGACATCAGAGCCAGAGTCTTCAGCTCAACCCGGTCGATACAGTCGACTTCGCCGGTGATCAGAGCGTTTTGGCGTGCCGCTGGATCCAGGATTGATTGTAGATCAATCGTGTCGGCGTGTGCCGCTCCATCTTTCCAGTAATTGGCGTTGCGCTCAAACTCATAGCGTTGGCCAGGGGCTTCGTTTTTAAGGACATAACCGCCAGTACCACCTGCTTTCCAATCAATGCCATTGTCACTGGCCGGATAGATGCCAAATGTCGCTTCGTTGAAGTTGAAGGGGAAGTCAGCATTGCCAGCTGAAAGCGTTACAACGATTGTGTTTCCGTCCACTTTGATGTCCGTCACTGCATCCATCACCGGTTTAGCGACTGAAGTCGATTCTTCGCCACGGTGATAGTTCAGCGATGCGATTACATCTTCGGTCGTCATGGTCTTGCCGTTGTGGAATTCCACACCGTCGCGCAACTTGAACGTCCAGACCGTCGCGTCCGGTGAAGAGCTCCACTCAGTTGCGAGCGATCCTACAAGGTTACCGGCAGCATCCAGTTCTGTCAGCGTGTTGGCGACACCATAGGCAACCACCCATTGAAGACCGTTCGTAAGCGTTGCTGGATCAAGTGTGTCTGATGTAGATCCGTGTCCCATCGCAAGGCGCATATGCCCGCCTTTCGAGGGTGTCGATGCATGAGCCGCGTCAAACAGGCCAGCCCCAACTCCCATCGCAAGACCAAGCGCCGTGCTGCGCCCAAGGAATTCGCGCCGCGACAGGCGGCCCTTTTCCATTTCACCAATTAACCATTTTGCGTGTTTTTCTTGAGTGTCCATCTCTAATTCTCCCAAAGTTTTGTGACAAATAACGATTAGATTGCACTCATAATTCTACGGAAAAATGGAATTTAGTACTTCGCATTTATATGCTATCGTTAGCATTCTGACGCTATAATGCTTCTAAATGTGAAAAAAGGTAAAAAACTAATGCAAGATTTCTCAAAAAATTTGCGGAACATCTGTGCAGAGCACGGATCAATTGCCCAGGTCTGCCGCGAAATCGGAATCAATCGACAGCAGTTCAACCGGTATCTCAACGGCACCGGCATGCCTTCGGCCCATAACCTACGGCGTATCTCTCGCTACTTTGAACTGCCCGAAGCAGAATTCTTTCTCTCTCTTGATGAATTTACGCGCCTTCACCTGCAGGGCCGCAAACGCAGATCCAGCGGCCCCGTAGATTTGATGACCGGAGCCTTCCGGGATCAGGCAAAAACATTGCGTCGGTACCTTGGATTCTACCACTCGCACTTCATGACCCCAACATGGGATGGAATGATCCTGCGCAGCTTGATCTGGTTGTACGAAAGAGACGGTTTTGTGATGACGCGCTCGGTCGAGCGCGTAACATCCAGAGACGGCAGCACAGATCAGAAATCCAAATATGAAGGGTTGGCAGCCAAACATGGCAACCGAATTTACATTGTAGAACATGAAATGGTGCGCGAAGGCAGTATCGTCGAAACCATTCTGACGCCTTCACATCGCCAACAAGTCAAGTATTTGCGCGGCACAACGATGGGCGTCGCTTGGCGCCCCCACGTTATGCCCTATGCGTCCCGCGCAATCTGGAAACGGATTGAAGACAAAACCACAGCAAGAGAAGCGCTTAGGGCCTGCGGCGTATACGCGCTTGACAGTCGGTACATTGACCCGACTGTGCGGACTCATCTGCGCAACTCGAATGATGGTGGCGGCGCATCGAACAGCGAAAATGTTTTGACCTGAAAATCGAGCTGTATTTCGAATTTTGATGCTTTAGTCCTGCAGGTCCCCACCAGAACGATCAACCAACGCATGCCGCAATGCGTGACAGGCCGGGTTTGTACGAAACCCCGGTGTAACTTGCATGACAAGGCTACGCCTCAGCGTCAGCTTATGATCAAATGGCACAACCAGTATCCCGTTTGCGAGATAAGATGAAACCAACGCCTCATGCGCCATCAAAACGCCGGCTCCGTGGCGCGCCTCTTCCAGAGCAACACTGAACAAAGAATGCACTGGTCCGCGTTTCACCGGCAGTGCAACTCCTGAAATTGATTCCAGCCAGAGGGTCCAGTCATCCATCCATGCAGAGTCGTACAACAAGGTTTCTTTTTCGAGGTCTGAAACCTGTTTCAGACGCTCTGCAATGTCCGGCGCACATACCGGAAAAATGCGATCCTGAAACAATGTGGCCCCGCCCTTTTCAAGCGGATCATCCTGAAAGAACAAGGTGACGTCGAACGGCTCTCTCGACAGATTTGGCGGTGTTTCCACTGCAACAACTGAGACGCTGATTTCCGGTGCAGTCAGCCTGAGCTGCCCCAACTTTTGTGACAACCACAACTGGGCAATAGAGGGCAGCGTCGCAATTCGAATTTTGTTCGGTGTGCTTTTTGTACGCAGTGTTTGCACAGCTTCATTCAACTGATCGAAGGCCTGCGTAAATTCGGGCAGCAATTCTTCGCCCAACGGCGTCAGAACAACGCCGCGCACATTCCTTACAAAAAGCTTCCCCTCCGCCCACGCCTCCAGTGATTTGACATGCTGGGATACGGCACCGGGTGTTACGCAAAGTTCTTCTGCTGCGGAAATGAAGCTTTGCAATCTACCTGCGCTTTCAAAAGCGCGAAGTGCATTCAGGTGCGGGCCTTTTGGCCGGGGTGGTGAAACAGACATAATACGACTCAGTTTTTCTACGCTAAATTTATAGCAAATCTGGTTTGCGACCGCTACGCCCGACTGTTTAAATCGCTCAAGATGTTTTTGTTTCTACGGCAAGAATGCATTTTCAGCTCAATGGCAGGTGCCCCATGTCAACGCATTTTCTGAACACAATAGAAGAGACCGACCCCCTGATCGCAAACGCTTTGGCGAATGAAAAAAAGCGCCAACAGGATCAGATCGAACTCATCGCGTCGGAAAATATTGTCAGCCGCGCCGTTATGGATGCGCTTGGTCACGAGATCACCAACAAGACGTTGGAAGGGTACCCGGGCAATCGGTTTCACAGCGGTGGAAAATTCGTTGATATTGTCGAACAGGCCGCAATCGACCGCGCCAAAAAGCTGTTTGGCTGCGACTACGCCAATGTCCAACCTCACTCCGGCAGTCAGGCCAATCTGGCGGTGTTCTTCCTTTTACTGGAACCAAATGACAAGGTTTTGTCCTTGGATCTCGCCGCCGGCGGCCATCTCAGCCACGGGTTAAAGGCCAATCTTTCAGGCAGATGGTTTGAGCCGCACCATTACTCCGTCGATGCACAAAGCGAAGTCATCGATTACGACGCATTGGAAAAGCTCGCACAAGAGATCAAACCGAAACTGCTGATCGCCGGTGGGTCAGCCTACCCGCGTGAGATAGATTTTGCTCGCATGGGCCTGATCGCCAAAAAAGCCGGCGCTTGGTTCCATGTCGACATGGCACATTTTGCCGGGTTGGTTGCGGGCGGTGTCCACGCTTCACCATTTCCGCACGCGGACATTGTGACCTGCACCACCACCAAAACTCTGCGCGGCCCACGTGGCGGCATTATTCTGACCAATAACGAAGATTGGTTTCAAAGGCTCCAGTCGGCGGTCTTCCCCGGCGTGCAGGGGTCAATCCATACCCAGGTTCTTGCGGCCAAGGCGATCTGCCTGGGTGAAGCCCTGACCGATGACTTCAAGGCTTACGCGGCACAGGTCAAATCCAATGCCAAAACACTGGCGAAAACACTACAAAGCCGCGGTATTCGCATCGTGTCGGGCGGCACTGATACCCACATGGTTTTGCTCGATCTACGCAGCAAGGGGCTAACAGGCAACCGCGCCGAAACCGCTCTGGAACGCGCGAACATTACATCCAACAAAAACCCCATACCTAATGACAGCCCGCGCCCGCCTGAATGGGTGGGCCTGCGTTTCGGCGTCGGCGCGGCCACCACCCGCGGCATGAAAGAAGCAGAGTTTAAAACTCTGGGCAGCATCCTTGTGGATTTGATCGAGGCCGAAGCCGCAGATGAGACCGATGCAGTTGTCGCAAGCTGCAGCGAACAGGTGGCGCGCCTCTGCGCGCAGTTTCCAGTCTTCAGTAATTAAACGCAATCGCGCGGCCGTTCGGGATTGACAGATTCATAATCGGTTTGCAGTCAAAGAAAAGTTCAGCTCAACTTCATGTCCCACCGTGCCCGCCGCTTCGGGTCCGACATTGTGGTCCAGCCTTAGGATTGTAGCCGTGCCATCCGCCTGCGCGGCGTCTCCGTCAAGCGCCAGCGTAAAGGATAACACAAGCGGCTTTTCAACCCCGGCAAGGGTCAGGATCCCTTGGGTCTCAAATTGATCTTTGCCCACAGGTGTGAACCCTGTGGAGGCAAACCGCGCGGTCGGAAAGGCCTCTGCATTCAGATAATCAGCTGACAATGCCTGCTGGCTGACACTGCCCAGCGTAAGGCTGGTAATATCAATATCCACGGCAAGCTGCGCGGCTTCCGGGGATTCAGAATCAAATAGGATTTCCGCCGTCCAGACGCCAAACTGCCCCGCAACCGGATTACCATTCTGGATCACAGAAATTGCCAGCGTGCTCTCTACCGCAACAACGGACCAATTGCTCTGAAACCCTCCATCTGTTGTGGCCTGGCCGTGCGAATGATCATGCTCATGCGGCACGGTCAGCACGATTGCAGCACCCGTTGCAAGGGTGACCAGCAAAGCCAGTACCGGGGCAACCACCTTGAACGCCTCTGTCGGAGTCGTCAGCACATTGCGCGCCATTCCCGGTATCATCCGGCGCAACGTTCCGTCACGATCCAGCACGGCGTGCTTCATCGCACCCGCAATATGCAACGCAATAATCGCCCCCATGACCCAGGCCGTCAGGAAATGCGCCCAGCCCCAAAATACCTCGGCCGCCTCCGTCTGAGGAACCAGACCAATCCGCTGCGGAAACGGACCCCAGATCGGGGCAAGCCCTTCGGTCGCTGAATGATGCAGCCACCCGGTCAGCGGCATCGCAAATATCAACACATATAGCAGCCAGTGCACCACCTGTGCGGCAAACACTTCCACCGGTTTGTGGCTGCTTAACGGTTGCGGATGCGGCTGCAATATCGCCCAAAGGATCCGCAGGATCGCAAGGGTGAACACCGTCAATCCCAGAGTCTTGTGCAGGGAAAAGATGAAAAACGCGCGCGTGATTTGCTCTTCAGTTTCAAAACTCAGGTTGCTCATCAACAGGCCAAGCCCGAACAGTGCCAGGATCAATAGCGCCACGGCCCAGTGCATGGCCTGCGCGACCAATCCATAGCGATCAGAATTATTGCCAACTTGCATCACAAACCACCCGCCTTGAGGAAAAGACCACCAACTTTCTCGCTGTATCGGCCCGCCTCTTCAAGCCAATTCAAAAGAAACGCCATTGCAGCGCCCTTCACTTATTTGTCACTTTTCCTGCGACAATCCTATTTCAACTGTGCCAGAACCGCCCGGCCGGCGGCCTCTCCACTCTTATAGGCCCCGCTGCAAAGCGCGGAATATGCCCCCGCCATCGCCTCTCCTGCAAAGAAAACCCTGTCACCAACCGGACGGGCCAGAATCGCGCGCGATGAATATCGCCCGGGTTTCGCCGCCGCATAGGCGCCCAACGTGTTGGGGTTGTTGGCCCAGCTGGTCAGGTGGCCTTTGACAAAGTGCTTACGTGCATCGCTGCCAACCATCTTAACGACCTCGCCAAGCGCGAAATCAACGGCCGCCCTTTTTCCGGCACGCGACAATTCCCACCCGAACCGCCCTCCGACAAATCCGACCATATAGTTGTATCCAAAAGGCCATGTCAGGAAATAGCAGGCCCGCGCCGGCACCTCATTCGGCACCCAATATGTCAGCCACTGGTTCGGCACCAACCCAAGGCGCGCACCATCAAACTGAAGCGGTATCTTCGCCAGCAACCCCATCGGCAGGTCATCAATCGCCTGCTGTTTCCAACCTGGTAAAGCCGGGGTAAACCGGATGCGCCCGGAATTCAGAACCCCGGTGGACACCGTGATTATACAGGCTTTGGCCCTGATCCGGCCCCGCTTGGTTTTGACCGTCACCCCCTGACCAGACCAGTCCACTCCGGTAACACGCGTGTTCAATTGTACGGGCAGGGCCCCGGCATGGCGCACCGCCAAAGCGCCCAACCCGTCGCGCACCATATAGCTGGGCGTTGATTCCGCCCCCTCCCAATAATCCATCGTCGACAAATCGCTGAAATCGACCCCGTGATCCATCGGACCAATCCAGCTTTGCGCGACGGCTGAAAAATCAACTTCCCCTGGCACAACACTGGACGCAGGCACATCCAGACCCCTTTGCCCGGCCTTGCCCAGCGCCCGCTCCACGGCGTCAGAACCACGATTATAGGCGGCACGCTGCGCCGCAGTCGCACGCTGACCTTTTACAAACAACGCGCCACTGGCATCGCTGTGGCTCAACACATCAAAGCGATGCTTTCGCGCAATCTTTAGAAACGGATTGTTGTTCGCCGCAGAGATCCACGAACATCCGTGATCAAAAGGCTGACCGAAAGTTTGGCTTTCCGTAAACGCCCGACCGCCAATTCGGCTTGCAGCTTCAAGCAGGACAACAGATTTCCCGGCCTTCAACAGCACCTTCGCCGCCTGAACACCGGCAATCCCAGCGCCCACAATCACAACATCCGGCTCAGAAGATGCGGACTGGCCAAGAGCTGGTGCTGCCCCTGCAGAGACCAAACCACCCAGAAAAGCGCGACGCGAAAATTTCGATGACCCATCTTGCGGCATAGTGATCTCCTTGCAGGATCAAACAGGGCTAGGGTTGCATCTCTTACGATGATAGGCAAATTAGCATCGAAAACATTGCCGAACAAAGGGCAACGCCCGACCGCGGGTGCGCGGCCAAGGCAAGTTCTATGTCACTTTATGGTCAGGGCCACATCCAACGATAGTTCGACTGCCAGAGGTAGGCAGGATCGCCCGCCCATGGGGCGGTCGGGCGATGCCCGGCGGCTCTGCGTGCCTCGATTTCGGGCAAGCGGGAGAATGAATATGCAATGTTCAAAACATAGACCTAGCCAAAACCAGATCCACCGGTCGAGCCGCTAAATCACCCGGATCACATCCTTGTCGATCGCCAGCATATAACCCTTGCGCGCGATGTTCTTGACCAGCAATTCGCTGATCATCTGATTGCCCAGCGTATCGCGCAAGCGCTTGATCCGTGTGGCTCCAGCGGCTTCTTCGCAATCTTCCGTACGTCTGCCAGAGATCATCGCCTCGATTTCGACGCCGGACAAAACATCATCGTCCATCCTTGCCTCTGCCAAAATCGCCAATGTCTCCATCGCCGCATCGGTTAGCTTGAACCCCATATTATTGAGGTACACCGTCTTTTCCTCACGACTGATCAGCAAAGAACTGACCTGAATACCCGACCGCTCAATCTGGGCCATGCGGCGGTTCAATGTGACCAGCATCACCAGAAACACCAACGCCGCAATCAACAGTGACGTGGCAAAGACCAAAAGCACAAAAATCACCATGCGATAGCTGGTCAGCGTTTCGGAAAATGCCGTGCCCGACAGCGCCAGAATTTCCAGAAGCTTGATATCGCCTTCGGTGGTCAGCGCATCGTTTTCGATGAAAATCCGTTCAACCCGCGCGTTAAAGGCATTGGCGTCCGGCAGGCTTAAAAACAGGAAAACGGCCGAAAGTGACAGGATAATGATGATCGCAACCACGCCAAACAATACCACGCGACTACCAGACCGGCGCGCCTCTGCGGCAGATGCGTTTGTCTCTATCACGGATGGGTCCCCCTGATCCGGTTATTGCTCACTCACTGACAGCACCTTAAGCAGCTTCAGGCCCTGACTGGCCAGTATCGCCTTTAGCTGCGAACGGGCATTCGCCTTGGTACAGGGGCCACTGATCGAAGTGACATTATAAAACAGCTCAAGCGGGTTGTCGCGCTTGGCTTTGTATTCGACGTAACAGGCCGCCTGTGCCGCCACGGCCCCAAGGGCCAGTGCGATTGACAGTGTCACTATATGCAATATCCGTTTCATGCTGCAAACATGCGCGGAACCTTGCCGCTATTCAATAACAGTTGGACGATCAAGCCCGTTTTTGCAGCTGTTATTTGATAACATCGCGATGTTATTGCCTGTCTTCCCGGGTTGGCCCCAATTTCAGTTCATCAGCCACGGTCGTAACCCGGCCCGCTTTTGAAACCTGAAACGCCTGAAAGGAAGGCTTATGACCTATCGTAAATTTATTGCTGTCATACTTGCCGCTGCCGTCGCGGTCACCGGCTTGACCGCAGCGCCGGCACGTGCCGATGATAAAACTGCCCAAATCGTCGCTGGTGTCGCCGCGCTTGCCATTGTTGGTTTAGCGATTTCAAAATCAAAATCCAAACACAAAGACCGATCCGATTACGGCGTCACCCGTCACCGTGGTACAACATACGGCTATGACTACGGTCAGGGTTACGGCCAAGGTTACGGCCACAAAAAGCATCACAAGAAACACAAGTCGCACAGACGGCACAAAAAACATGACCAGTACTATGGCCACAAACCGCGCTGGAACGATCGCCAACCGCTTCCCGCCCGTTGTCATCGCGATGGCTACAATCGTCGCTACGGCCATGTGAGCGGATATGGCCGCGGTTGCCTGATCAATCACTACGGCGGATACAACGCGCTGCCCCACGATTGTGCCATCAAGGTCCGCAACCACAATGGTAAACGCCGGGTGCTCTACCCGCAAAGCTGCCTGGCCACCTACGGTTTTGGCCCGGTTTCCCGCCGCTGAACCACCTGAGGGCATAACGAGCAGTCAGAAGGGAGGGGCCTCGCCCCTCCTTTTTGCATCCCGGGGTTTGCCTTTGCCACTGGCTTTGTGTTTTCTGCGCCCATGACAAAACCCGACTATTCCCACGAACAAACCGCCCTGGCTGAAGGGCATGCCTGTATCGCCGGTGTAGACGAGGTCGGGCGCGGCCCCCTCGCCGGCCCCGTAACCGCCGCCGCGGTCATTCTGGATCCCGACAACATCCCCGACGGCCTCAACGACTCCAAAAAGCTGAGCGCCAGGCGGCGCGACGCCCTGCACGACCTGCTGGTGGGCTGCGCCGAGGTGTCAGTCGCCCATGCCACGCCCGAAGAGATTGATGAGCACAACATCCTGCGCGCCTCTCACCTTGCCATGGAACGCGCCATTGCCGGTCTGCGCGTCCCACCCGACATGGCCCTGATTGACGGCAATATGATCCCAAATAACCTCACCCTGCCTGCCCGCGCAATTGTGCGCGGCGATGCGGCTTCGCTGTCGATTGCAGCGGCCTCAATTGTGGCCAAAACAAGGCGTGACCGGATCATGTGGGATTTGGCGCAACAGTTCCCCGGCTACGGCTGGGAAACCAACGCCGGATATCCCACCAAAATCCACCTCAACGCGCTTCAAAATCTTGGGATCACCCCACATCATAGACGTTCGTTCAAACCCGTCCACAACATCTTGTATCAAGAGAAATCTATAACCACCTGATTCAAAAAAGAATTTGACGCCGAATCAGCTTTGACTCATCCTCGACCCAACAAACCAGAGCGCGAAAATGCGCCAGGGACCAGAGGCAGAGAATGAACGCGATGACCAAGGCTAAGGGCGCAGCCGCGCTCCCACTTAACACGATTCTCGACGGCGATTGCATCGCCGCAATGAACGCATTACCCGAAGGCTCGGTCGATCTGATTTTCGCCGATCCCCCCTATAATCTGCAGCTGCGCGGCGAACTTCACCGCCCCGACAACAGCCAGGTTGACGCGGTCGACGACGCCTGGGATCAGTTTTCCTCTTTCGCCGCCTACGACAAGTTTACCCAAGACTGGCTCAAGGCGGCACGCCGATTGCTCAAACCCCATGGGGCAATTTGGGTGATCGGCTCTTATCACAACATCTTCCGCGTCGGCGCGGCGATGCAGAACGAAGGGTTCTGGCTGCTCAATGATGTGGTCTGGCGAAAATCAAACCCCATGCCGAATTTCCGCGGCAAACGCTTGACCAACGCTCATGAAACGATGATCTGGGCCTCCAGGGAAGAAGGCGGAAAATACACTTTCAACTACGAAGCTCTGAAATCCCTGAACGAAGGCATCCAGATGCGTTCGGACTGGGTGCTTCCGATTTGTACTGGCCACGAACGGCTCAAAGATGAAAACGGTGACAAGGCGCATCCAACACAAAAACCCGAAAGCCTGTTGCACCGCGTTCTTGTGGGCACGACCAATCCCGGTGATGTTGTGCTTGACCCGTTCTTTGGAACCGGAACCACCGGCGCCGTGGCCAAAATGCTGGGGCGGAATTATATCGGGATCGAACGCGAAGCGGCCTATCGCAAAGTGGCCGAAAAACGCCTCGCCAAAACCCGCAAATTCGACAAAGAGGCGCTTCAGGTCTCGACCTCCAAACGCGCCGAACCGCGTGTGCCCTTTGGCCAGCTGATCGAACGCGGCATGCTGCGGCCCGGCGAAGAGCTCTATTCAATGAACAACCGTCACAAGGCCAAGGTGCGCGCCGATGGCACGCTTATCGGCGATGACGTCAAAGGCTCGATTCATCAGGTCGGCGCCGCCCTCGAAGGCGCACCCAGCTGCAATGGCTGGACCTATTGGTGCATCAAGAAAGACGGCAAGCGTGTGCCGATTGATCTCTTCCGGCAACAAATCCGCGCAGAGATGGCAGAGCGCCCCAACTAGATCAACAAAATAAAAGAACACCGCCGGTGCCTGTGGCCTGACTATACAGGCACCTACTTTCCCCGCCCATATGTGGCGGGGTTTTTTTGTGCAATTGGGGGCCAGCCCCCAAACCCCCGGGGTATTTCGGGCAAGAAAGAAGCTTGTCCCATTCCTGCTTCTTTCTTGGTTAAAATACCCCCGCCGGAGGCTCCCGGCCTTTCCGCCGTCGCCATCACCCGATCACTTCAACAAACCCGGCTCTTGATAGACTCAGTCTCTGCCTGTATCTGACCTTTCATGACACGGATTTTCGATATGGATGATCGCGCACGCCTGCCCTGGCGGTTTTTTGGTGCGACACTAACGGTGCTCGCCTGCCTGTGAGGCAGCACGCCCCCATGCCGTTCTAAAACCACACCGAACAGAAATGGAGAGGACCAATGTCCCCCAAAACACTCTATGACAAAATCTGGGATGCCCATGTGGCGCATGAGGCCGAAGATGGCACCAGCCTTTTGTATATCGACCGCCACCTCGTGCACGAGGTCACCAGCCCGCAAGCCTTTGAAGGGTTGCGCATGGCGGGCCGCCCCGTTAGGGCACCTGAAAAAACAATCGCTGTGCCGGATCACAACGTGCCCACCACATCTGGCCGCGAAGACCCCAAGAACATGACCGAAGATAGCGCCATTCAGGTCGCGGCGCTTGATAAGAACGCCAAAGATTTCGGCATCCATTATTACCCGGTCTCTGATGTGCGTCAGGGCATCGTGCACATTGTCGGCCCGGAACAGGGCTGGACCCTGCCGGGCATGACCGTGGTCTGTGGCGACAGCCACACCGCGACCCATGGCGCATTCGGCGCGCTGGCCCACGGCATCGGTACCTCCGAAGTCGAGCATGTTCTGGCCACCCAGACGCTGATCCAGAAAAAATCGAAAAACATGAAGGTCGAGATCACAGGTCAATTGCGCCCGGGTGTGACCGCCAAGGACATCACCCTTTCGGTGATTGGCAAGACCGGCACCGCCGGTGGCACCGGCTATGTGATCGAATATTGTGGCGAGGCGATCCGCTCTCTCTCAATGGAAGGTCGGATGACCGTCTGCAACATGGCAATCGAAGGCGGCGCGCGCGCCGGTCTGATCGCACCGGATGAAACCACTTTTGACTATGTTAAGGGCCGTCCCCATGCGCCAAAAGGTGCCCAGTGGGAGGCCGCTCTGAACTGGTGGAAAACGCTTTACTCTGATGATGATGCCCATTGGGACGCGGTCGTTACCATCCGCGGCGAAGACATCGCACCGGTCGTCACCTGGGGCACCTCGCCCGAGGATGTTCTGCCCATCACCGCGACCGTCCCCTCGCCCGAAGATTTCACAGGTGGCAAGGTTGAGGCCGCGGCGCGGTCGCTCGATTACATGGGCCTCACCCCCGGCACGCCTCTGTCCGACATTGAAATCGACACGGTCTTTATCGGATCCTGCACCAATGGCCGGATCGAAGATCTGCGCGCCGCCGCTGATATTCTGCGCGGCAAGAAGATCAAGGAAGGTCTGCGCGCCATGGTCGTTCCCGGTTCCGGCCTTGTCCGGGCCCAGGCCGAAGAAGAAGGTCTGGCAGATGTCTTTCGCGAGGCTGGATTTGAATGGCGCCTTGCAGGTTGTTCCATGTGTCTGGCGATGAACCCGGATCAGCTGGCACCGGAAGAACGCTGCGCCTCGACCTCGAACCGCAACTTTGAGGGCCGACAGGGCTATAAGGGCCGCACCCATCTGGTATCCCCCGGCATGGCGGCAGCGGCAGCGTTGACCGGGCGTCTGACAGATGTTCGGGAAATGATGTGATTAACCTTTGCCCGGCCCCGTTAACCGTTTGGCAACCGGATTTTCCGGAAAACATGCCAGACGGTGTACGGGGGGTGGACAGGGGGTGTACGGATGTCACCCCCCACCCCGACGGGCGCTCCCCACTAAATCTTGTGGGTCAAAATTAGGAGTCTGTTAATGGACAAGTTTGAAAAGATCACCGGGGTCGCAGCACCGATGCCAATGGTTAATGTCGACACCGATATGATCATCCCCAAGCAATTCCTCAAAACCATCAAACGGTCGGGTCTGGGTGTGAACCTGTTCGACGAGATGCGGTTTGACCGCGAAGGTAATGAGATTGCCGATTTCGTGCTGAACCAGCCGCAGTATCGCGAGGCGGAAATCCTTGTGGCCGGTGACAATTTCGGTTGCGGCTCCAGCCGCGAACACGCGCCATGGGCGATCAAGGATTTTGGTATCCGTTGTGTCATCGCGCCCAGCTTTGCCGATATTTTTTACAACAACTGTTTCAAGAACGGCATTTTGCCCATCGCCCTGCCACAGGATCAGGTCGACGTATTGATGAAGGATGCTGAAAAAGGCTCGAACGCCCGGATGATCGTTGATCTGGTAGATCAGACCGTCACCACCTCTGACGGCGAAAGCTTTGCTTTCGAGGTTGATGCCTTCAAAAAGCACTGCCTGCTGGAAGGGCTCGATGATATCGGCCTGACGATGGAAAAATCGGCTGCGATCGATACGTTTGAGGCTCAGGCATCTGCAGCACGCCCCTGGGTCTGATCCTTCGGGCGAATTGTGCCGAATTAAGAAAATTCACTAAAACTAGGGCCTTGTGGGCAAAAGCTCATGAGGCCCTACATGTTGTGGTCACCCGGACAATGGCCTGATTACCGCTCCCAAATTGATGCATTCCCGCACCACTTCCTCCATCAAATCGCCTCAAAACTTAAGTCAAGTTAACCAAGTTCTTGAGCCGCTGCGGGAAAGAAGGCAAAAATTGGACAATAATGAGGCATACCGCCACAAAAGGCGGGATCAAAGTGGAACAAAGACGCGGCTCCGTATCGCGTTTGGCCAGTTTGAAGGGAAGCGGGCAGTGGTATCGCAGATTGTAGCAGCGCTTGTGCGCGCAGTGCTTGTAGCACTTTTGGTGACTGCACCGGCATTGCTGATGCCGACCATCGCCAACGATACAGCTCAAATTGTTGTCGTGATTGCGATCCTCGCATCGCTCCTGACTTTCATGGAATATTACGGCCGCTATCCAAGCATTGTTGAGTTTCGATTTGCCGCCCCGTTCAACCGGCTGAAATACATCGGTATTCTAGTGACCGTCGTGATGCTCTCACTGATCTCACGCGGCAAAACAGATCCAAGCTCGATTACGATCCTGTTTACCCAGTTCGGCAGCGGTATCGGGCAGGTCATCGACTTTCCATATTCGCCGGTACGTCTGGTTCTTCTCATGCTCCCGTCAAACGCAGAGGCAGAGCTTGTTCAGGATGTCCGCACCGCAGCCGGAATGGCCTATATGGTTTCGCTGGCGATGATGTTGCTCTTTATTACCTGTGTGCGTCTGTATGGCTGGCCCATGCACAAAGGCTCTTTCAACGTCTGGATCAACCTTCCACTCTTTGACCCGACCCGCGGCGGGGACATTGTCGAGCGTCTCAAGCGCGATGCGGGCGTTAACATTGTGTTAGGGGCTTTGCTGCCATTTATGATCCCAACTGCGATCAAGGCGGCGTCTGATATGGTTGATCCCATCTCACTCGCCAATCCGCAGACCCTAATTTGGACGATGACGGCATGGGCATTCCTTCCGGCAAGCATGTTGGTGCGAGGTATCGCACTTTCCCGCGTGGCCGAACTGATCGAGGAAAAGCGCAAGCGCGTTTATGCCAAGGCCGAAGCCGAAGGTCTTCAACGCGCCTGATCCCAATTTGTCTGATTTGGCTTTGTCTGGCCTTTCCGGCACCGGCTGAAACACTCCGCATCGCCACCTATAACACCGATCTTTCCCGCGATGGGCCCGGGCTCTTGCTCAGGGATATCCGCCGCGGAGACGCGCAGGCCTCAGCAGTGGCACAGGTGATCGCCCGGGTATCTCCGGACATCCTGTTGCTTCAAGGAGTGGATTACGATCATCGCCTCATCACATTGGCGGCCCTACGCGATGTGATTGCAGACCACGGTCGGCACTACCCCCACATTTTCGCGCTGCGCCCCAACACCGGCATGCCCACCGGAATAGATATCGACGGTGATGGTCGTACAGGGGGCGCTCGTGACCGGCAAAGTTTTGGCCAATATTCAGGACAGGACGGAATGGCATTGTTGTCGCGCCACCCTGTCCGAGAAAGTGCGGTTGAGGATTTCAGTTCATTGCTGTGGAAGGATGTTCCAGGCTCCCTTGCCCTCGCAGCTGGAGAACCCGAAGCGCTTTCCGCCAGCGCTTTGAACGTTCAGCGTTTGTCGAGCACAGGCCATTGGGTGATACCAATTCAGATCGGCGATGATGTTTTAAAACTATTAACTTTTCACGCGACACCGCCGGTTTTCGATGGTCCAGAAGATCGGAACGGACGCCGGAACCATGATGAAATCCGGTTCTGGCAGCACTATCTTGATGGCGCATTCGGACCCGCCACCAAAGATCCATTCATATTAATCGGTAACGCAAATCTCGACCCTTATCGAAGCGAAGGTCGTAAGACTGCAATTCTAAGCCTTTTGTCTGACCCCCGCTTGCAGGATCCGCGCCCCGCGCGAACAGATGAGCCAACAGCACTCGATACCGTCGACTGGCCGCCGCCCGGCCCGGGCAAGATGCGTGTGAGCTATATCCTGCCATCGGCTGGGCTGATCGTGAGTGCGGCGGGTGTTTACTGGCCAGAGATCGGCACTGCTGAAGCAGCGATCGTTGAAGCCGCAAGTCGTCATCGTGTGGTCTGGATTGATCTCGAACTTGAGTAAATCCAGCACATTAATCAAATCATGCTCAGCGCGGGTTTCTTGACCCTACCCCGGCTTCGGGCTAGGCGGTTCACAACAAATGACATTGGAAGGTTTCACCGCATGAGCACCCCCTCAATTCTTATTCTGCCCGGCGACGGGATCGGACCCGAAGTCATGGCCGAAGTGCGCAAAATCATTGGCTGGCTGGAAACCAATCGTGACCTGAAATTTGACGTCAGTGAAGATCTGGTTGGTGGCGCCGCATATGATGCGCACGGCGTGCCCCTGCATGATGATACCATGGCACGCGCACAAGACGTTGACGCCGTTCTGCTGGGCGCCGTAGGCGGGCCAAAATACGACGATCTCGACTTCAGTGTGAAGCCTGAGCGTGGCCTGCTTCGCCTGCGCAAGGAAATGGACCTCTTTGCAAACCTTCGTCCCGCCCAATGCTTTGACGCCTTGGCCGATTTCTCTTCCCTCAAGACAGAGATTGTTGCCGGGCTTGATATCATGATCGTGCGCGAACTCACCTCTGGCGTTTACTTCGGAGAGCCGCGGGGCATCTTTGAAGAGGGCAACGAACGGGTCGGTATCAACACCCAACGCTATACCGAATCCGAAATCGACCGCATCGCCCGCGCTGCTTTTGAATTGGCGCGTAAACGCAGCGGCAAGGTCTGCTCGATGGAAAAAGCCAACGTTATGGAATCCGGCATTCTGTGGCGCGAGGTGACGCAGCGGGTGCACGATGCGGATTATCCGGAAATCGAGCTTAGCCACATGTACGCCGACAATGGCGCGATGCAGCTGGTAAGGGCACCAAAACAGTTTGACGTGATCCTGACGGATAACCTCTTTGGCGATATTCTTTCGGATTGCGCAGCCATGCTCACCGGCTCACTCGGCATGCTGCCATCGGCCAGCCTCGGCGCACCTATGGCCAATGGCCGGCCAAAGGCGCTGTATGAGCCTGTGCATGGCTCTGCACCCGACATCGCCGGTGAAGGCAAGGCCAACCCGATCGCCTGCATCCTCAGCTTTGCCATGGCACTGCGCTACAGCTTTGATCAGGGCGAAGAAGCGAGCCGGATTGAGCAGGCTATTGAAACCGTTCTGGCCAGCGGTGCCCGCACGGGCGACCTGCTGGGCGCCGAAGGCGGCTCAGCCATGTCCACCTCGGAAATGGGTGACGCAATCGCTGCTGCCCTGACAGACAGCCTTTGATCACAACGCGGGCATTCGCGGACACGGACGAACATTCGTTCCTCCGGTTATATCGCGAGTGCCTGCATCACTATGGTATCCGGTCAGCAACGGCAGATGAAGAAGCCCGCGTTCTGTCGATGTTACGCGAGGGGCGGCACATGTCGTGCCTGATGGCACTCGACGGCGCTGAGGCAGTCGGCTTTGCCACCTGGACGCTCACCTTTCCCGCCGGGCCCGGAGTGGCCCTCTATATGAAAGAACTGTTTGTCAGTGCGTCTGCGCGCCGCAAAGGTGTTGCACGCAAATTGATGGCTGGTTTGATCGACATTGCAAAGACCAAAAACTGCACACGCTTGGATTGGCAAACTGACGAGACTAACCAAAATTCACAGGCTTTCTACAAAGGGATCAGCGCCCCAAACTTCTCCAAACAGACCTATCGTATCACGGCTGGCGACTTTGAAGATTTCCTCAGAAACCTTGGTTGAGCCAGCATTCAGATGACCCCCGCGCCTTTGCAAAACAGCAAGGTCGTGTATAATTTGCAGGTGAAAAAGTCGGAGTGTAGCTCAGCCTGGTAGAGCACTGTCTTCGGGAGGCAGGGGCCGGAGGTTCGAATCCTCTCACTCCGACCAATGGAACAAGGCATTCTAGAGCAACTATATGGCTTTCAAGACAGTGATCCCAGGTTCGTTGAACTTGAACACTAATCAAACTCCAAAGCGCTGGCCGCGTTGCGAAGGTGTTCCGGACTGTAGCGCGCATAGACTGACGCCGTAATCCGCGAGTCAGAATGCCCGAGAAACTGGGCGATCTCGTTCATTGAGATGCCAGCTTCGGCCATGTGAACCGCTGCAGTGTGCCGTAGCACATGCGGTGATACATCAGTCAAACCAGCTTTGACTGCGGCGGCCTTGAATCCCTTCTTAATGGATTTCACTGGGCCACTTGCCCATTCCACGACATAGTCGGACAACGCGGCCCTCTGCGCCTCCACGAGTGCGGCGCGTAGGCTCCCAGTTATAGGAACGATAGCACGACCCTTTCTTTGCCCTTAGCCAGTGCGGAGGTTGATTTGGCCACGCTCGAAGTCCACCCGGTTCCAGGTTAGCTCCAGAACCGCCGTCACTCTGGCAGCCGTAGACAACATCAGCCGGATCGCCAACAAGGTATGAGGAGCGCACTCAACAGCAAGGAGTTGTGCGATTTCTTGGCGCGTCAGATACCTTTCTTTGGGAGCTGGTTTACTCGGCCGCTCGATGTAAGGCGCCCTTTCGATTAGCCCTGTTTTCTCAGCCCAATTCAAACAGGTCCTCAACTTGCCCAGCTGTGTCCAGATTGTGCCGTCCTGAATGCCCGCCAGACGACGGTCGATAATGTAGGCTTTGCAGTCCCGCACATTGATCTGATCAGGCCGCAAGGAACCGAACCAGGGCAGCACGGAGCGCCCTGTATATTTCATGCTATCATGCACTGGGCGCCCTTCTACGGTCTCGCTGTACGCCTTCCAGATCGCCTCCACGGTCAATTCATCCTTTTTGGCTATCTGAGTGAGGAGGACGTCACGAGCTTCTGCTTCGGCGTGTTCGAGGGTGCCCGCGTCAAGACGATGCCTGTGCCTGCGTCCATCTTTCTCATACCAGACAACGACGAAACGGCCTTTAAGTCGACCGATGCTATATTCCTGCACTGCTCATATTCCTCTACTTTGTGTGCTGGGATGCGAAACTGGCGACCAACTCTGAAGCTTTCGAGCTGACCGGACTTACAGAGTTGGCGAACTGTTTCAGAACTGCAGCACCAGCGCTTCGCTAAGGTTTTGGGGGTGTAGGGCGGCAACAACACATCACTCCTTTTGATCTTCTAACTCTACTATAGCTGCACAAACCTGGAATTGATGAAGCCAGACAAGCTTTCGGCAGTTACTTGGTGGTGAAGTAAGGTTCAGCCGGGACGAGATCGCCGAGAATGATTTCAACCTCAACATCCCCCGTTATGTGGATACCTTCGAGGAAGAGGAAGAGATCGACCTGATGGCCGTTCGGGGCGAACGAACCCAGTTGAAGGGGAAACTGGCCGAGTTGGAGGTCCGCATGGAAGGTTATCTGCGGGAGCTTGGTTATGTCGGTGCCTGAGGGGTGGTCAACGTCTACAGTCGGTGACTGCACTAACACAGTGATGGGCTTCGCATTCAAAAGCACTGATTTCGTAGATGATGGGGTGCCGCTGGTTCGTATGGGCAACCTTTACCAGAACCAACTCGATCTCGACCGGAAACGTGTATTGCCACCCCGGCAAGCAATACACCATGTTCCAAGATCTTGAGGCAATGGTGGATGGCCGTGCCACACCATCGGTGCCTGACCGGTTCGATGGGAATAAATTGGCCCAAGCGTTCTATGGAGCTTTCGCCATGTCACTGGATCAAGGACAAATCAACGGCATAGGAGAAAGCAAGGTGGTCGAAGAAGCCCTGTTCATTGGTGGTGTAGTTCAGGATGCGGTGCGATCCCACTCAATCAATCCAGCCAGCATCGAAGCAGAAATCAGGAAAATCCTCTTACCTCGACTGTTCAATCTTCTTGGAGGTTTGGATGCAGCCAACACTGTGATCGAGCAAGTTGTTGCCATCGTCCGTGCCGGTGAGACGAGGCTGAACACATGATCGACCAGCACTTCCTGACTTATGGCAATGAGAGAATACCTTACCAGGTCAAGCCAGATCCACGGCGAACAACACGAATTGCGATCCATGTGGAAACGGATGGCAGCGTGATCGTCGACGTGCCACCAGGTCAATCCAAAGAGGTAGTTCAAAAGGCGGTGCTCAAACGGGCCCGTTGGATTTTTGATCACGTCGCTGAAGCGCGGGATCGCTACCGCCACGTACGTCCGAAATCCTATGTATCAGGTGAACAGGTTCTGTATCTGGGGCGGCGCTACATGCTGAAAGTGATTCAGGATACCAATTCCAGGGGCACGGCGCGGTTACGGGGGAACCGGTTGGAAGTGACCGCCCAATCCAAAGATGCCCGAAAAGTCCGTGGTATCTTGCGTGCCTGGTATCGAACACGAGCCCGGGATTATTTCGCGCGACAGATCGACCACCAATCCGAAATGCTGCCATGGCTGAACCAACCTCCGCCCTTCCGGCTGCTGACAATGTCACGTCAATGGGGAAGCTGCTCACCTCAGGGCCAGGTAATCCTAAACCCACACCTGGTCAAAGCACCCCGAGAATGTATCAAATACGTTATCGTGCATGAACTAGCCCATCTGAAGCACCATGATCATAGTCCAGAGTTCTTTGATTTGGTTAGTCTGCATGCACCGGGATGGGAAAAGCCAAAGAAACTATTGGACCAGATGGTTGAAGTTTTGGCCAGCGATTGAACTAGACAAGAAACTTTGTATCGGGTCGATAGACCCATTCAATAGAAAAAACCTGCTGAACGCCAATCATCGAGGCTCAAGTATGCCGCTGCCAACTTCGACTACGTTGTCGCCACTGGACCCCTTGCGCCCAGTGCGTAAATTGACATTTTTAGAGTCCGAAGTTCGCCTTAAACAAGCACGCTTCCAGAACCGCCTTGTGCTAAACCCAACGCTGGACCTCAAGGTTTACCGCTTCAAAGCGATCATCGACTTTGTGGTTGTCCGGGTGTTTACCCACAAAACCCAATTCCAATGGATTCAACAAGAGCTTCGTACTGTGCTGCTGCGCGACAGCTGGGTCGCACCTGTAAATCCCGGTGGAGGCAAAGAGGCCGAAGAGTTCGACATTAAAATCCAAGAACCCGGCTCAACAGCCCTCGTGGCAGCAGCGGTCGCTGCTGTTGGCGCACGACGTGGCGAACGCAAAACACCGCAAGTCCGGGAAATAGAATTCAGCTTGGACGTCTACAACCGCGGAGGCACTGATAACAAGCGCGAGCAAATGGTGGGACTGCTACAGAGGACTTACTATGCCGCTACGGAACGCTGGCTTGATGATTTGGATATGCCGCGTTCAACCGCAGCAGTCGCCTCTCAGCCTGGTAGCGCTTCTGCAACTGACTATTTGCAGCCAGAAATGGGAGGCAGACGTGAAAGTTCTCTCACAATCCGTCCTGAGCCGGAAGAGTTTCGCAGCCCGTTTCTTGATGGTACGATGTATTTGGGAGAAAAGGATACAAGCGGCATGATCCGCATCCAGAACAAAGAGAGGGATCAGCAATACCCGTCCAAAGGTTCATACAAACAACTGTCACCGACTCAGAAAAGAGGGCGCGTTGAGGTCACGCTGAAATGCCCCGACCTCGAGGATCTTGGGCTTCGAAAATTGTCTGATCTAGAGAATTTCAAGTACACGAAACTTCAGAAGAAATTTTTCCAATTCATGTTGCCTACATTCGCAGATCCGAACCATGCAAAAAGCTCAGCTAACCGCGCAGTCATTGGCCTGGAAGAAAAGAAACGTGCCAGAATTTTCCTAAAGTCAGGCTTGCTTGCGCTTATGAGGAGAGACGAAGTCTGGGAAGAGTACAAGGGTTCAGCAAGATCAGAAATTAGGAAGGTACTTCGGCGCAATAGACGCCCTATTGTTCGGAACCGAATCGGCCGCGGCTCGACCTCTACTATGATTGCCTATAGAGCACTTAACAAACACATCGCCACCGCATTTCGACAACTTGGGGAACGAGAACAAAGAGCTTGGTTTAAGGTGAAGAACCAAGACAATGAGGATCTGAGTAACTAGTAGCAATGGCTTCAACTCTAAGTGAAACAATTACTTTAAAGTTATTAGGCTTTTGCGGCTATGAAAATCACGGTATCTTTGCTGTGAAGGGCAATTGAATAACCAATTGGATAATAGTTAATCGAAAAATAGTAGAAAATTCTTGCCAACTCACATGTGTGCGAGCTTGTCAATTTGCCGCGAAAAGCACTGTAGTGCACTAACCATCTTTGGGTGCGTGACTGGATTGTCAGAGCCGCGCGCTGGCAGCTTCCAACAGTGATTTTGATGTCCCGCAGCGCTAAAGTTGAAGCGCGTACCCAGAGAGCTCTCAGCTGGTCTTCTGCAACTTGTTGGCCTTCACCATATCGGAGCAGTTTTGATTCCAGGTGCTGCTGCGCCCAAACTTGTCTCCCGCGACCAGCTTCAGACGATGAAATCAGGTTCGGTTCTGGTTGATGTTGCGCTCGACTACGGCGGCAGCTTCCGCGTCCTTGCACTGGAAGTAGTTCGCGACAAGGAAACTTAGCTAGTTTTGAGTAGACGTTACTTTAAGAAGAGCGCAGCTTTTTAGATCGCCTTTACATGGTGGTTTTCTAAATTAAAGTGTGTTATTCAAAGAAAATATACCTTTGGGGGAATGGTGTTGGGTAGGTTGTTTTTAAGAATCGTGGGTATTTTTGTATTTTTTTTGCTGCTTTCTGCATGTGCTAATGAGCGGCTTGCACAAGATGATGAAATAAAAGTGCAGACCACGCTTATCGACGATGGAGAATTCATCGATCATTTTCTTGAAAAGCCGGTGTTTGAGAATGCCAGATATGCTTTGCGAATCAGTGAGCGCTATAAGTTCCTTGGAGATCAAGCCGCCACTAATCGTGACTTCACATCTGCGGCTCTAATCGCATTGGCTGGCTTCGCGGCTTACGGCACTTCTGCAGGATTTGCTGCGGAAGAATTGGCAGCTGGTGCAGTAGTTGGAACCGCAGTTCATCAGGGCTCAAAATATGTCAATCCCAACTCGGTTGCAGAGTCATTCTATTTGGCTTCCGAAGACATGAGTTGCGTAGGCACATCGATCGCCGAGGTCATCGGTGACACGGAAATAAGAGATGTCGCTGCAGCTGCAGTGTCCATGAGACACATTAGAAAAGTTGAACTTAGATTAAGAGCAGACTTAGAGCGGCAGATTCCTAATCCTCAAGATTTGGCTGACGCTTTTTCCAGCCTAGAAGACTTGAGCGATCCGAGCACTCAAGCAAGCTTGGCGAACAGATTGAACACGAAACTTCAGGAGTGTGAGAGACAGGTTAGCGAACCTGAGAATTAATCTTTGACTATTTTGATTATGCGGAGGAACAAAGAGATGTTGTTTAAAACGGGACTTGTTTCGGGGCTTGCTATGACCCTGACATTAATCGGCTCAAATATGTCTAATTCTCATGATTTGGAGGGCGCGATTACTGAGCGAAATCTGCCTGAGGAAATCCTCGAAGCTCTCGACGAAGCGGAGCGCCTAAGGGATCCTGAGCTTCGCGAAGAGATTATGTCTCTCGGTGGATTGCCGGATGCAGACCGGAGCGAAAAACTTTCAACACTCGGATTATCAACGGACTATGAAACGGCTTTAGAGGGCATATTTCGCGCGTCTGCAAAGTGGCCTAAGGGATACAAGATTACAGTATGTTTCTTTGATGGTTCCCAAGTAGCCCGTTCTAATGTTGTCGAAGTAGCCTCAGAAGTCTTCTCAGCCGCCAAGCTCAAAATGGATGTTGGTGATGTTGAAGACATTAGAACTTGTAGTACACACAAAAAGTCCATGATCCGCGTCGCCTTTGGAACTGATGGAAACTGGTCCTATGTGGGCACAGATGCGCTTAAGATACCTCAGAACCGTCCAACCCTCGGTCTTGAGAACTTTCATCAGTTTTCCAATCTAAGTGAGAGGCGTAAAGGCACAGTGAGGCATGAATTCATGCATGCGATCGGAGCCCTTCATGAGCACCAACATCCAGAAGCCGACTGTGAAGAAGACTTTAATTGGGACGTAATCTACGAAAGCCTTCCGTGGCCGAAGAACAAAATAGATCGCAATTTGCGCCGAATCACAAAAACCAAGGCAATAGCGCTAACCGATTACGATCCTAAGTCCAACATGCACTACTCATTGCCAAAGCACTACTTCAAGAATGGTGGCGCCTCCAATTGTTATGTGAAGAAAAACTCTAAGCTTTCGCAAGGTGACTTGGAAATTATCAAAAAGCTTTATCATTGAGGAGCTTGGGTCATGCGAACTCTAATTTTGTCTTTCGCCGTCGCAATGTACGGAACGACCACAATTGCAGAAGAACCTACAGCAAGTGACGTTCACCCGCAGATTCCCCCAGCTTTTGACCTCACAATTGAGAGTTGGCTCGTAGATTCAAAGGTAGATTCTGCCTTGATAGAGGGAGGATATGCCTCAGTAGAAGCATATTCATTTGGGAATTATATACGATAGTGCCCAGATCTCTCAAGTTTCTTCGTCTTCAGGTTCTTGTCGGGTTGCACCGCCTTTCATGACTGCCTTTATCAACCTCTCCGGTTTTACCGGTACACTTATGTCCTTGTTCATATCGGCTTTTGTTGGCTGGTAACTCCGGTCCATGACCTTGTTATAGTAGTCAGACTTCTGTTTGGTCATCGCTTTCTCCAATGCATTCCTGCGTGATCCCGATTGCCAAGACGGGACAACCGCCATTGCGTCCTGCGTCCAATCTGTAAAGCAATTTGCCCATCCATGTTGTTGATGCTCCAAACTTCTTATACACGTATTCGCTGCCTTGGGTTCCATCCTTGTTCAAAACCTTCCCAAGACTCCGAAAGAACTCATTGTCCAGCGAGGAACCGCGTGTCAGTATAACACCAACGTCGATTGCGCCAGCATCATAGAAGGCTGAAAACGCATACAGGTCTCTATCATAAGTCTGGTCTTTGCTATTCCACTCGAAGTCAAGTGCGACTTTCCCGGAAACAAAATCAATCCTGTGACCATCTAGAAAACCTTTTTTGACGTATTTGTGAAGAATATTTCCAATTTGCTTCGCATGTTCCAACCGGACCAGAAGATCAGCGGAAATGCGGGTTTCTATCCAGTCGGGCAACGGGAATAGCGTATCCACATATTGGGCGATTGGCCCCTTGCTGCCGCCCGGTCTCCTTATCATCTCCGTTGTGATCTCAAACGTTTCCAAAGCATCTGTCACATGTGAGAACTGATCAGGAAAACTGTTGGCCAGAATGGACGCTGCGTTCCTATAACTGTGAATTTCAAACTTCTGCCTGACGTTTTTCGAGAACAAATGTCTCTCGCCTTCTGACATGCCTATTCCGCCGCAACTGACGAATTGTATTTATACGTGTCCCATGTCGGCTTATAGTCATCGCCCGCCTGGTTGCCCCAGACCGTCCAGTTTTCACGGCACCCGCGCCCGAACAATTCCAGGTATGGTCCCCAGCTGCAACTTTCGATGATATCATACTGTTCATCCGGTTTACGGGAATGCTCCCGCTTGCGCGTCCCGAACAGATTGACCTGTCGCCGCCCGGGTTGAAGTGTGCGCGCGTTTTTTCCACGTATCCCGAACAACAGGACTTCGGTGACGTTTCGGAAGTAAAACCCAACACCCCGCCCATCAGAGCCACCATCCTTGCGGACCTTGTGCCAGATGATGTTTGACTTGTAAGCAAAGCCCCACTTGGTCATGACCTGTAATCCCTCAGGGAGCAAAGCATTTGGAACCCAAAGGTAACAATGCGCCCGATCTTCGACAAAATCTGAAACGGGAAGAGTGCATATGTCTTCAAGCGTCATTGTCGGATATCTGGCAAGACGTTTATGTTCAGGGGCCATTTTTCCTGTCCGGTTGGCAAAGCGCCAAGGTGGATCGGCCATGATTGTTGAAAACTTTTCAGACCCGAGAAATTGAGAAAGATCATTCGCGACGCTTGAATCACTCATGACCGCGCTCCGCTTGCCAAACCGTTGTCTGCAATCAAATCAACGTAGCGAAGGCGCTTGCCCTCCATGCCAGTAACCACGCCTGACATTTGGTCGATGGTGTTTTGCGGACGGACATTGTGACGGCCTGAGAACTCATTCACATAACGGTTCAGGTGCTTGGGGCTCATTTTGTGGAACGTGCCCTTGTGAGCGCGTTTGAGCGGTGCCCAGAAGCTTTCCAGACCGTTGATGTGAGCTTGTTCCCGAACATACTCACCAACGGAATGGCGAACTGCCTCGTGCGTCCTGTTGATCCCCTTATAAGCGCTGGCATCATCTGTGTAGACGGCCGCGCACTCGGTGGTGTGGTCAATGACAAAGCCTTGCAGCGTCTTCGACGTGGTGTCCCGTACGACCTTGGCAATAACCTGATTGGTTTCCCGATCCTTCACGCCAGCGACGATGGCTTTGCCAACGCCGCCGCGCCCGGCATTCAACTTCTTGCCCTTGTGCTTATTCTTTTCGAGTCCGCCGATGTAGGTTTCGTCGGCTTCCACCGGGCCACCAAAGGGCAGTGCAACACCATCATCCTCAAGCGCTTTGCGCACCCGGTGCGCCAAATGCCAAGCGGCTTTCTGGGTAATCTCCAGATCGCGATGCAACTTCATAGACGAAACACCCTTGAGGCTGGTGGTCATGAGGTAAATCGCAATTGCCCAGACCTGATAACCGAGATTGGACGCTTCCATGCACGTCCCAGTGCGAACTGAAAATCGCTTGCGGCATTCCTTCTCACGGCAACGGTAGGGCATGGTCTTGTGTGCCGCCCCGGACAGCACGCTGGTCGATCCGCAATGTGGACAGTGAGGACCATCGGCCCAGCGTTCCTCGGTAAACCACTTCTCGGCGGCTTCGTCGGTGGGGAATATCTTGAACAGCTTTACGAGGCTGATACCTTCACGATAGTGCTTACCGGGTGCTTTCTGTGCCATGTGTATCTCCCTTGATCTTGGGCACTATTGAATCACCTATGGTCTAGGGCGTCAAGCCCTTTTGGGCACTATCGTATATAATTCCCATTCATTTACTGAACAAGGCGGAGTAGAAAAGCCCGCTGATCCAGATCCGCCAATTGGGTGTGCATTTAATCCAATGTGCACGACCGCGCTTGAACCGCTTTACTCTTTCACGGCTGAAGATGCCGAAGTGGACTGGTCTAATACGGTGTTTATAGAAGTTTGGAGAAATCCCGAAATTGAAGTTCCAGCAAACCCTGACTGCCCTGTCGCCTGTATGATAAACCCAGATTGTTTTTGCTTTGAAGAGATCGGAAATTAGAAATACTGCATGGGTCTCACATAATGCACAGGATTTGGTCCCTACTTGTCCCAACCATGATATTACTTTTCGCAAGTAATTTGGATAGCTATGCCCAAGACCAAATAGAATTCACTGAAGATGACGAGAAGTTGTTCGAGGAAGAACCTAGCCCTTTTCAAACTATGCCGGACTCGTATTTCGAACTTCTGAACGGCTACTCTCAAACGGAAGAGTTTTTTAGATGTCGTGAGGCTGTGCAAAGCATTAATTCGGCATTTTCTCAGCTTGCTCTGGATAGTCATGCACCGCTTTTGATTTGGTCAAGCGCACATGATGGCGGCAGCATAAACTCTGAATACCTCAAATACTTAAATGCTTGCTACAACCAGTTCGAAGACATCAAATTGCCAGAATATGTTGCCGACGAGCTTCTTGCTTACGTTCGTCAAAGTGGCGTTTTTGTAAAATATTTTAAATATTTTGATGCAGTCTTACCATTTTGTGCGGGAATTCGCATCGATAGTACAAGCGTGCTGACAGCCAAACACTGCCTCTACGACGCTGAAGCACGAAAAATTTGGGAGATAAACAGATGGTCAAGCGATCAGAGCATTCCGGACTCTGAGATTGGCGTGACATTGTCGGTTGATCCATCAGTGAGTTTTTTAATGTATGGAAATATGGGCGCTCCATTGAATGTAGATTTCACTGATGGGCTTCCGGAAAAAGAAAAATTGTTTTTCCCTAAGAGCGATACCCAAAGAAGTACCGACAGAATTGTTCTGAAAATTGCCAACTCAGACCGTCAAGAGTCTCCGGTCAAACAACTATCCATCACGCAGCCGCTGCAATGGGATAAACTCTGGATGATTTCTCTGTTACCAAATAGTGACAATCATACGTTGCTACAAGAAACTATTTCTAGACAAGAAACAAGTCCGGTAGAAGTTTTCAATACATCCAGAATTGTGCTAGATGACCGGCCAACGTGCTATATTTGGGCGATTAAAGGTACGTGCATATTCCATTCCTGTCAGTCAATTGCCGGTCTTAGCGGATCTCCTCTTATTAGTTTAAGCCGTCAAGAAGGAGTGCAAATTGTTGGTGTTCATACGGGTGCAAACTCCAATCCTGAGGCAAAATTCTGCAATTTTACCCGAGCAAAATGGATTAAGAACTATGGAGTTTCACCACCCTGATTGAGCTACGCTCCAATGTTTGGATAGTTTCCGGCGTGACTTAAGCTACCCTTTGCTCCTGCTGATCGGGTAGGGTTTCGTCTGAAGCCGTCAGGCTAGTTCGAACCAGTCTCAGTAACTTGGACTTGTCGCGTTTTCGTGCCGCTCCAAGTGCTCGTTTAAGCCACCTTCCATTCGAAGGCGACCGGGCTTTTCCAGCCCAGTGCTGAGATAGACAACAAACCAGCCGCTGGCTGAACAATCGAGCAGAGTGACTCAGCCCCTTGAACCAGATCGTTAAGGTCGGATTCTACTAGTAAAAGAACACACCCGATATTCAAAAGGTTCGCCTAGCTGGTCAGACTTCCCTGTTTCGCCTTTCGACTGGAGTTGAAAGCATTCGAAGTCTTGGACGGCCCATACCGGCCATTCAGCTCGCCTCAAAATCTACTTGCCCGCTTCCCGGAAGCCGCCGTTCATGCATCTTGCAGCATTTCTAGCTCGACGAACGGGCAAACTGCGGAGATAGTGTTGAAAAAGTCTGTTGATTGGTTGCTGGTGTCCTGATTCACTTGTTTTGAGAGTGGGAGGGCGCGGCGATGATGGGACCGAGGCAGGTGGCGCAAGGTGCGTTGTTTTATGAGTTCTCAATCGAAGAGTTCGTGCCGCAGGATCACCCGATGCGTGGGATTGATCGCTGCCTTGATCTTACCGAAGTGCGCCCAATGCTTGCGCCGTATTACAGCTCGCATGGTCGTCCGTCGATTGACCCTGAGCTGCTGATCCGCATGCTGCTGTTGGGATACTGCATGGGCATCCGCTCCGAGCGGCGGCTTTGCGAAGAGATACATGTCAATCTGGCGTACAGGTGGTTTTGCAAGCTGGACCTGGCCGATCCGGTGCCTGACCATTCGTCGTTCTCAAAGAACCGTCATGGCCGTTTCCGGGAGAGCGGATTGTTCCGTCATTTGTTCGAGACAGTTTTGCAGCGCTGCATGGATGAAGGTCTTGTCGGTGGCCACAGCTTTGGCGTTGACGCCAGCCTGATACCCGCGAATGCAAACCAGACACGCGGCATTGATAACAAGGAAGGCCTGCCACCTGAACTGACCTCTCGTGTTCTGGACGAGTACCTCGAAACGCTGGATGATGCCGCATTCGGCGCGTCCACCAAAGTCGTCCCCAAATACATATCACCTGTCGATCCCGCTGCACGCTGGACAGGCGCAGATGGCGGGGCAGCCTTCTTTGCCTATTCCACCAACTATATGGTGGATTTGGACAATGCGGTGATCGTGGACGTGGAACCTTCGGTTCCGATCCGAACCGCTGAGGCGTTTGCCGCACGGCGCATGATCGACCGGATCACAGACCGCTTCGACATGACACCAGACAAACTGGTTGGCGATACGGGCTACGGGTCAGCAGAGATGCTGGGATGGTTGGTGGAAGAGCGTGGCATCGCTCCGCACATTCCGGTCTGGGACAAATCGAAACGGACGGACGGGACGTTCTCACGAGAAGATTTTGTTTATGACCCCGCGACCGACAGCTACACCTGTCCGGGCGGCAAGGTATTGCAGACCTATCGCCGGAACTTCTCAACGCCACGAAAAGCAAATGGCGGCAAAGACGGCTTCATCAGATACCGCGCCTCCAAACATGACTGCGACATATGCCCTTTGAAACCGCAATGCTGTCCGAAAGACAACGGGAGACGCCTGATGCGCTCTGTGCACGAAGCTGCTCGAGACGTCGCACGCGATATCCGAAAAACCGACGCTTACATGACCTCATTCATTCAGAGGCGGAAAGTCGAGATGCTCTTCGCCCATCTGAAGCGATACATCGGAGTGCGGATGATGCGACTTCGAGGACCTAAAGGCGCATATGAACAGTTCCAGCTAGCAGCCACGGCACAAAACCTCAGGAAACTCGCAAAACTGGCCCCTACACCAGCCCCCACATGAAGAAGGGGCGCGTCACCCCAAATCTCGACAGCCGCCAAACCAGCCAAAACATCGACTTCTTCAACACTATCCGGACGAAGCGAACTTTCGCTGCGGGCGCACCAATGGCTGCTTTCTATGCAAGACCAAGTATTGCCTATGAAACGGGCAACAGCGGCAATGCCAGCTTTGTGCCTTAATCCAACATTGTTGCTAGTTTCAATTTTATCCGACTTCTTAAGTCATTGCTGCCAGCCTCAAGCCAAGCATCCGCGTCTGAGCGTTCAAAAAGGGCCGGATACCAGTTTTCCTTGAGATACCTGTCTTGGGTGTGTTGGTCAGTCAGGAAGGCATTGTCAGGTGCTGCACGTTTCACGACATCATAGGCAAGCGCATCTGCGTCTACCGCGCACCCCGCCGCCATTTGATTGGTCCAGCCGACCAGTTCATCACAAAGCACCAACATCTCAAGTGATCCGGTTCGGCCACCCGATAGAAAACCAAGATTGTGCACGAACGGAGTGCTTGCGAGTGCTGCGATGGCCATATTCGCCCCGGCTTCCGCAGCGGATTGGGCATCAAAATCGTGCGAATCTGAACATCCGGCACCGATCCATGATGGCACTCCAATGGACTTGAAGTAATCGGCAGCTCCAAGCCCGTTGAGCATATACTCGGGTGATCCATAGGCCAGGTCAGCCTGCCGCATATCCATGGGTAACACGGCTGAGCCGCTGAGGATCGGAGCGCCGGGTTCTGTCAGCTGGTGGATCACGATCCCTGCGATGGCCTCGGCCGAAGATTGGGCAATGGCGCCTGCCACACTGATCGGGCTCGACATGCCGGGGAAGGTGGCAGGATAGCACACGATCGGCAGGCGGTGGCGTGCGGCATTGATCACACGTTCGCAGAAATCTTCGGGCAGGCGAAGCGGTGAAATTGGCCCCATCAGCTCGATCGCAATCGGCTTGTCTGCAAGGTTGCCATGCCCACCCGCCAGATTACTCAGGTGCTTGATGATACGCGATTGGATATGTTCGTCATGCGCCAGAACCGCCGCGGGTTTGGAACAATGCTCAAACAGCGTTTTGACCGTCTGGACGGCCTCATCTTCGGCGGGGATATCGCTGGGATAGCCAAGCGAGCAGGACATGCTGATATTGGGAAGGTTTTCACAAACAATCGCTGTTTCACGGATGTCGTTCAGGGTACAGGGGCGCAATTCCCCGGTTGTCCGATCCAGAATGCGCACACAGTTATGGCCCGGACAGTAGGATGTGATGCCGCAGGATGTATCCACCTGCAGATTGCCGTTCAGATCGTAAAGCCTGATCTCATTCGGCACCGTTTCCAATGCACGTTCGACAAGGTTAGGTGGCATTCTGAGGTAGCCATCATCGCTCAGCTCGCATCCGTGTTGCTGTGTCAGCATATCCCGCGTGGCGTCGTGTTCCAAAACCACGCCAATCTCCCAAAGGATTTTCAGCACGGTCTGGTGAATGAGAGCCGTCTGTCCGGCGTCTGCCACTCTCAGCTGAAGCCCTTGATCCTTGAGTTGAGTGATGTCGGCGATATGAGCCTTACGGTTCATTTTCTCCGAGCGGGAGCTTTTGCGCCGCCCGGTCCGTTTGCGAGGTTGGTCGGTAATGTCAGTCATCTGGTTGTCCATCTGTGATCTCGGCCAGGGTGTTTGTTGCAAGACCGATATCCTCATCGCCAAGGCTAATGCCCAACCCGTTGATCATGCGGGTCCAGTACCCAAAGCTGGCCGCGATCTGATTGACATGCACTATTTGATCACTCTGCAGCCCTGCACCTCGAAGCGCTTCAATATCGCTTCGGATCATAGCTTGCGGTTCATGTGTGAGCTTGCGGGTGTATGTAGCGATGGCGCGTTGCCTGCAGGTCAAATCCTTCGAAGTCAGGTCTTCGCCCGCCAGAGCAGCCAGCGCCTTTTCTGCGGCGTCGCGCGATGGCGCAGTAGATAGAAAATTCGCCCCATGATGCGCGCGCGCATAGGTGCAATCGTTCAGGATGGCGACATAGGTGGCGACAAATTCCGCGTTATGCAGATCGAGCGGGGCGTCAGGTGCGTGCAGGATGGCCTGATAGAACTTGTGAACAGGCAGTATCGCCGAAGGCCATGGCGACAAGGCCTGATAAAGACGGTGCAGCGTTCCATCCTCACGGCAAACCTCTGCGCGCATTTCATCAGTCAAAATCTGTTCGACGGGCGTATCACCCTCAACCCAGCTGACAGTTTCTTGCATGATTTGGACCCTTACAAACCGATGTTCTGATGTGTTTTCATGTTGTCTGGAGCAAGATCGAACTCCTGCAACAAGGCCCGTGCATCAGGGGTATCGAAAAAAAGAACTTCGCCAGCCTCAAGATAGGGGGACCCATCAAACGTCACGGTCGGGTCGATGATGTGCCAGTTGATCTCGCCGGGGGGATAATCGCCGCAGGTGTGAAAATGCAGGTGCCGGGGCGAACCGAAAATCATGCCATTCCAGCGCACAGGATCATCCTTGGCTTTGGCGAAATAGCCGGTGCCAGGGTTAACTCCTGAGTGCCACGAATGGATCAAACTATCGTCCAATCCAAACTTACCAGCGACCATCTTGCCGTGTGCTCTGAACTGATCCACATCGGCCTCGTCACCTTCAAACCCCACGGCGTGCCCGTTTTCAATATGCACTGTTATAGGGGACTTCAGAAAATGGACTTCCGGAGAATAGGCGTGGGTGTTGGTGCCTGTCACCCAGCGTTGCAGGACGATCTGGCCATTCATTGAGCCGGCGGGGATGGGTTTGTGAACCGACATGGGAAATAGTCGCACAGCGAACCCGCCACCAATGTTTGACTTTGGCTCGGGCTTTGGCATTTCGCCCTTCACATCGGTCCCCGCGGCGCAGGTGATGTGATAGTGGGTCTTGTCGTCTAACGCGCTGTTGATCAGATTTACAAAGCGCGTCATCAAATTGTGGTCATAGCACGCAGCATGTGAGGCAAGCGTTTCCACATCCAACGTATAAACCATGGTTTTGGTCCCGTCACCGGGCAGTGATTTAAACCGCATCTGATCCCCGATCCGGTTGAGAAAGATCGTGTGATCCACATGCGTCATGGCAGCCATCAGAGCTCTGGGGACATCATCAGGCCCATCGACCCTAGGCGTGGCGATGGTCAAAACCGTTGCTCCCATATCGCGGGCTTCTTGAGCGATGATATCCGCGGTGAGATTGTCAAAATAATCAATCTGCCGATCTTCTTCAATCAGCAAGAGGGTCTGCCCGGATGACAGCTCAACACAATTCCGCAGTAAATTACGCGCTCCAGCAACAGCTCTGCTGCGAATTTCAGCCAGATCACCCATGCCTAAGGCTCCCAAAAATTCCAATATTCAGTAATTTGTAACGTTACAAATACAAGAAAACAATCTTTTTACGCATTCGACCCTTAGGAGGGTTAGGCAGAGGTTCCATTCACCAACTCAATGGGCATGACAATCGTCTCCTGCTCAAAGCGCCCATCTTCCAATGCTCTTAGCAATTCGTGTGCACCGGTTTGACCCATTTCATATGCAGGGGATCGCATCGTCGTAAGGGTGACGTCGGTAATGTCGTGCAGCCCAAATGCATTGAAACCCGTCACACAGGTTTGCTCTGGCACGTTGACCCCTGCTTGTTTCAACGCTTTAAGCGTGGCCAACGCGATTTCATCATTGATACACATGATGGCATCTGGATGGCCGTGCTTAGAAACATGTTCGTCAAAGACCTGAATCACATCGCGCTGGCGCCCGTCTCCGGTTGGGATGATGTACAGATCACCAACGCTTCCATTGCTACGGATTTCGTCCCTCATACCAGACACCCGCTGATTAACAGCGGCCCATTCGTTTTCTCCCGACGTAAGGATCAGCACAGAGTTCGGTTGCCGTTTCAAAACGTGCTGAGTAAGTGTCCGCGCAGCAGAATAATCATTTTGCATGACCGCGCAGATTGCATCCGATGCCTCATCCGGCTCTTCCAGAAACAGGACCGTTGGCTGATGAAGCTCACGGATAAGGTCAAACTGATGAGCGCGTTGTTCGTCTGATCCCGACAGCAAGACGCACATCCCATCGGTTTGTACATTTCGGAACATGTTGGACGTGCCAAACTCACTGGGCTTCACGCCTTGTAAAAGTGTAGAAAAGCCTTTTTCGTTCAGGGTATTGCTAATGCCGGATACAATCTGTGTGGTGTACCCATCTGAAAGGTAGTGATCAGAGGCATCCACAACGATAATGCCAATCGACCAAAGCTTGGATGTCCGGAGCAAATGCGCGCCATAGTTTCGCCGGTAGTTCAAGGCCTTCACCGAGCGGCCGACCTTCTCGCGCATTTCAGAAGTCATAAGCTCAAAGCGCCCGTTCACGAAATTGGAAACGGTCATTGGAGAAACATTCGCGTGATCAGCAACTTGCCTTAACGTGGTGCGCTTTAGCTGGGACATGAAAGAAGTGTTACAGTTTTTTCCATTTGGTTGATCATAACAGTCATCAATTGATCGCGGCCAGTCGTTAAGTGGTTTCTTGCGAACGTGTTATGCACAACCCCGATGAGTTACTGCATCATTGGCCGTGCGTCAAAGCCGCCATTCGCGCAGGTTGCAGCATTCGGTAAAATGGGCTCTCAATGGACGTCGGAGGCGGTGCAGCAGCGCTCTTGATTTCCAATGACCTGACCGTTGTGGACGGCCCATTCCGGACCTCCATCACGATGTCAAACGCCGCAGTGCAGCTTTCGCTTTGCCGCCATTCGTGCGTCGTGCAGCATTTTCATCATGATAATGACCGGGTCGCGGGACAAACCAGACTTGTGCAGTTGCGGCTAGTGCTGACGCGGCATTTCTTCGCAGCAGCAGCTAGTCATTTTCGGCAATGCAGCCTATTTCGCCGAAGCAGTCGTTGAAGCCCGCCATTTAACGCTAACTTCAAATCACCTTTTCGTTGCAACTGGTTCGACTATCGAGCGGCGGGCCTTGCCTGTCTGACGTCAGCGCCCGTGCCATGAGAGCCTGAACAATGTCACACCTGCCGACGTCTACTTCGGGCGTGACAAAGCCACTCTGGAACAACGAGAAAGGATCAAACGACAGACGTTCGAAGCGCGGCGCTTGCATCACCCCAAACACGCTGCACAATTACAGCACTCAGATGAGCCAAAAACTCTCTTAGTTCAGGACACATTTGAACCCAAGTACTCTGTCGACGGACACTCAAGAAACCAAAGGGAGTATCCTGTGGTGGTACATACCCGTTTCGTGCCCAATTTGGCGAGTGCTACAGCGCTTTGGTTTCTTCCTGATAGGTCCGAAACCGGCCAATGGACACTGACAAATCCACAATCCTCCCAAACTGTTTTTGCCAGATAGCAACGTGAAGGGACAGTGAAGTAAAACTGCATAATTGATAAAAAAATATAATTTTTCAAAATTATGAAGCTCTTGTTTACTCCCCCTACGCTGAGCGCGTGCAGACCGGTGGCTTTCGTAATGAGCCGAATGAGTGTTCTGAACCTGGATAAGGCAGGCGCTCGTTGACGGTCCTGGGTCAGAAAAGAGAGGTCGGCACTTTCGATTTCTATCCCTGCAAGCGCTTTGGAAATATCGCAACAAGGAGGAAAAGAATGACCAAAATTAAAAAAATCGGCAAAGCTATATCCCAGATCGGGATTGTGGGTGCACTGACGCTTGGACTTGTTTCAGCCGCCGCTGCCGCCGACTTGCGGCTGAAGTTTGCAGGGAACTTGCCGGTTGATCACCAGGGCACGAAGGTGATGTATCAAATTGCCGAGGAAATCGAGGCTGCGGATGTCGGCCTGAAGGTGACGGTCTTTCCAGCAAACCAGTTGGGGTCTGGTGAAGAGCTATTGGAAGATACCATTCGCGGCAATGTCGATCTGATGATGGGCTTTATCTATGCGCACAAAGATCCGGCATTCGAAATCAACTCAATGCCTTATCTAGTCAGCAGCTGGGAAGACATGGACAAGACCGTTCGCAACAAGGAGTCGGCCTTTTTTGAGGTCATGTCCGAACACATGGGTGCTCTTGGTTTAATATTGTTTAACAACAATCCTGAGGGGTTTGCCAGTGTTGTTGCCAATCAGAAACCTGATGACTGGGCTGGGTTGGGATCAAAAGGTATGAACATTCGGGTATGGTCATCGGATGTCGTGAACAACACAATGAAGTCATTGGGTTACAACACGACAACCATGGCTTGGGCAGATATCTTTGCCGCCCTGCAGTCGGGGATCGTGGATGGTGCAATCTGCTGTACCAAGCAAGCAACCTATACGATTTTTGCCCAGAGCGACGTTGGCAAATACTATGTCTCGTACAATGCCTTCATGGAAATTTCGTCTTTCTACGGATCGCAGAAAACCTGGGACAAAATGAATGACGAACAGCGCGCAGTTGTACGTGCAGCATTCGACAAGGCATCGGACGAGTTCTTTGAATGGAACAAAGCAAACGATGCCAGCTTCGAGGCAAAGCTGATCGAATCTGGCTATGAGGTTCTCAATCCGAGCGAAGAAGAGCTTGCCGGGCTTCGCGACCACGTTCGCGCAACAATCTGGCCGCAAATGGCAGAGATTGTTGGTCAGGAAGTGATTGATCGCATCAAGGCCGACTTGGAATAAGTTACTCCCTGACTTGAGCGGGCATTGATTTGCCCGCTCTTTTTCCAATTAGACATTATCGGGGGTGACGGGATTATGACGGATCTTGCGCAAAACTATGGGAATTATATACCAAAGTCACATATCGATTGACAGTGCATTCATAGTGCGGAATTGGTAGACGCAGCGGCCTTGTAAGCCGAAGTCCTAAGCGGGACGTGCCGGTTCGAATCCGGCTGCGGGTACGATGATCATTGTTTACCGAAGGGAAAGGAAATGGCTAATGCTCGGGAGCATTTAAAAATGCTGAATGATGAATTAGAGCGCGTTCGGAGGCAAATAGCAGAGTTGAAAATCGAGGAAGCGTTGCTTGCGAAAATGCTTCGTCGTATGGGAGACGACAGCGCGAAGAAGAAGCCCACAAATCGTGCATTATACCAAGCGCGAGAATTTCTGACTCTTTTAGGATTCCCAATCTGTGTTTGATCTGATTCAGTCTGGCAAAGGAGATTTGTCATGGGATCAGCAGTTCCACTTCGATGTGATTATACAGCGGTTGAGTTGCGTCGGTTGGCGCGTCGGTGCCGCGGCAATAGACAGATACGGCGGTTGCTTGCGCTGGCAGCGGTTTATGATGGGATGAACCGTACCGAAGCAGCGCGGGTTGGTGGGATGGATCGGCAGACGTTGCGCGACTGGGTTCATCAGTTCAATACATACGGACCCGATGGTCTGACCAACGCCAAAGGGGCTGGTCGCCCTCGTTCGCTCAATGCCGAGCAAATGCTGATACTGGCTCAAATTGTCGAAACCGGGCCTAACCCACACACGGATGGCGTGGTTCGCTGGCGGTGTATTGACCTGGTTCGGGTCATCGCCGAACGGTTTGGCGTTGAATGTTCTGAGCGATCCATGTCGGATTATCTGGCCGAACTGGGCTTCTCCAATATCTCCGGTCGTCCCCGGCACCCCAAGCAGGATGCCCGTGTGATTGAGGCTTTCAAAAAAACTTCACCGATACGCTCGCAGCACACGTAGCCGACCTGCCTGAAGGAACACCTGTCGAAATATGGTTTCAGGATGAGGCAAGGATTGGCCAAAAGAACGGTCAGGTGCGCATCTGGGCGAAACAAGGAACCCGGCCACGCCTGCCTGCCGATCAGCGCTATGACAACACCTATCTGTTCGGGGCTATCTGCCCGAAACGTGGAACGGGTGCAGCCCTCGTTCTTCCCAAAGCTAACACTGAGGCGATGCAATTGCATCTCGACGAGATCAGCAAATATGTTGCTCACAAAGCTCACGCCGTTGTTCTGATGGATCGGGCCGGATGGCACAGCACCAGCAAGTTAATCCTGCCGAAGAACCTGACAATCATCCTGCTGCCGTCAAAATCACCCGAACTCAACCCGGTTGAGAACATCTGGCAATATCTGCGTTCAAACTATCTCTCAAACCGCATCTTCAACGATTACAACGCCATCGTCGAGGCAGCCTGCGACGCATGGAACGCGCCGATCGAAAAACCCAAGACAATCAAATCAATCGGAATGAGGGAATGGGCTCATCCTTGATCGGTCAGTATTTCTCGCGCTTAGTATTAGGCGTCAAATCGGCTGTCCTGAATTTTGCGTTCGAAGCCAGTGGAGATGGCGTTACGACCGAAGAAATGCGCGATGCGGTTGAGCGGGCGATCCCCGAAGTCGCAAAAGACACCGTGCGGTCAGTGCTCTCGCGATTGAAGAGCGACGGTGCTTTGGCTTTTGTAAGAGGGCGGTATTACGTGAAAGAGTTTGCGCCGCAGGAAGAAGACCGCCCTAATGTAACTCCCCTGCGTTCTGGTTAGTAACGGTCGGAGAGGCCGGGATTTTCCCGGCCTCTCCCAAGCGGTTAGTCTGGCATCGGACTCCAAATCTGACATGCCGAGGGTTCGATTCCCTTCGTCCGCTCCCTTTGGAAACGCAGATGCCTAAGCGGGACAGATCATTGCTTCCAACAAGCATGATGGCCTTGGAGACCCCTAAACGCACGTCAATTCGGTTTTCTTGCGTCATCCCGAATCAACTTGACAGGCTTGAGAACAGAATCTGCGAGTTCGTCAGGCGTTGCATCGATTCTTACGTCTTCAAGCATTTCCTTCTTACCAGGTTGATAAGTATTTGGTCGCAGTCGGATTTCCGGTTTATCGGTCATTGCGTTGCTCTCCATTCGGCCATGGTGCGTCCACCCTTGCTTCGATTGCAGCCAGAGCAGAGCAGTTGCAGGTTATCGGGATGGTCCGTGCCGCCTTTTACACGCGGAAGAATGTGATCAACTTCCATGACGCGGAACGGGAAGTGTGTTTTGCATCCGACGCAGACCCCTTCCTGTTCCCCGTAGAGCCTATGCCGATGGGTCCGGTAGTTGGGAAGTTCGCCAAGATCGGTGCGTTTCGGCGGCTCCGTCAAAGCCGTTGCACCGCCCCACAGACCGCGTTCCTCAGCAATTCGCTCATCCACCAGTTTGATGGCAAGCGGGGAGAGGTCAATCCCCGCCCATTGGCGCTGCAACCGGTCGGCGGCAACCAGCGTAGTTGCGCAACCGCAGAATGGATCGAGCACCAGATCGCCTTCGTCTGAACTGGCCTTGATGATCCGTTGCAGCAAAGCCAGCGGCTTCTGTGTGGGATAGCCCGTGCGTTCGCGGGCTTGAGAATTGACCGGCGGGATATCGACCCAAACATCGGGAGGCACCTGACCGGGGTTTGCTTCGAGATATCGCTTCAGGCGGGGCGTACCCTTTGATGTAAACAGGATCAGCCCCGCCTCGTGAAGCAAGTCCAGCCGCTTCAGAATACCGTCTTCCTTCAGATACCCGTGGATGAGACTACCATCAATCCAGCGGGCGTAATCACCGGTGCGCGGTACACTCCAGTGCCGCCCGATATCGGTTGGGTTCCAGCCCTGCCACGCGGTTCCGGCCTCGCCGTCGCTGACGCCAGGACCGGTGAGGTCGTCGCTGCTATATGCTCCTCTTTCGTCACTGTGGCGGTACTTTGAAGCGACATTCTGATCGCTGAGCGGTATCCGCACGGCGTTTCGGTGAATGTCCTGCCCGTAAAACAGAAGATGGTCCGCCGTTCGCCCGAAACGCCCACCATCGTTGTGATTGCCAATCCGTTTCCAGATCAGGTGATTACGAAACGCACTTTTGCTGAATAGCCCATCCATAAGCACACGCAGCCAATGCGCAGCAGTATCGTCACAATGCAGATAAACGCTGCCAGTGGGCTTCAACACCCGCCGCATTTCCAGAAGCCGCACGGCCATGAAGATCAGGTAGGATTGCATCGATTTGCCTTGGGCCTGACGCGCCGCCTCAATGACAGCGTAGGCTGCCGGGTTGCGGTCAGCCATCTCGCCGTGTTCGTACACATCAACGTCATCCAGTGTCCATGTATCCTTGAACGCAGCGCCGGCCGCTTTTGAGCCTATCGGGGCCTCATAGGTACGGTTGGAGTTGAACGGCGGATCAAGGTAGATCAGGTCCACGCAGGCGTCGTTCATGCCGCGCAGGACGGCCAGATTGTCGCCGGTCCAGATTGTGCCGCTGGCGAAGTTCGCAGTCATGTCGCTGGTTTCGCGCCGCTGGCTAATCCTGTATGCGCAATTAAGTCGCTATACCGAAGACGCTTGCCAACCATACCCGCAGCCATTCGGCCCATCTGGTCAGCGGTATCTTTGGACCGGATGTTGTGACGCCCGGAGAATTCAATCACATAGCGGTCAAGGTGCTTTGGTGACATCTTGTGGTACACACCATCATGACCACGTTTCAGACCGGACCAGAAACTTTCCATGCCGTTGGTGTGCGCCATGTCGCGGACATATTCGCCCACCGAATGCTTGACCGCCTCGTGCGGTCTGTCGATCCCTTTGTAGGCGCTGGCTTCGTCCGTGTAGACTTGTGCCCCTTCGGCGGTGTGATCGGTGACAAAGCCTTGAAGCGTTTCTGCGTCCGTCTTATGGACAACCTTGGCGACAACATGGTTAGTCTCGCGGTCTTTTGTTCCGGCCACAGCAGTTTTCCCTACAGCGCCACGACCCGCTTTTAGCTTCTTCTTGTTGTGCTTGTTCTTTTCCTTGCCGCCTATGTAGGTTTCATCGGCCTCAACAGGGCCGTTGAACAAAGGCTTTCCCGCCCTGTGCGCTTCTCTAAGGCGATGGGCCAAGTGCCAAGCGCTTTTCTGGGTGATCTCAAGGTCGCGATGCAGCTTCATGCTGGACACACCCTTGAGATTGGTTGTCACAAGGTAGATGGCGATTGCCCAAGTCTGATAGCCAAGTTTCGTCCCTTGCATCACATTGCCCGTTTTGAGGCTGAACATCGGGCGGTCAGGGCAATCACGGCAGCGATGGGTCATCGTCTTGTGCTTGATGTTTGATTGCACTTCAAAAGACCCGCAATGGGGACAATAGGGGCCGTCCGGCCATATTTTGCCCGCAAACCACTTTTTGGCAGCTGCGTCATCTGGGAACATGCGAAGAAGTTGGATCAGGCTTATGCCTTCACGATCTGACTTGCCGGGTGCCTTATGCGCCATATCTTGCCCTCCGTTGTGACTTTAATATAAACCACCTTCGCAGTCAGGGCAAGCTTAAAATGTGACTTTAGTATATAATTCCCAAAAATAAAGGCGCTACGGTCGGTGGGCGTGCGCGAGCCTTTGATCTCGCCCAATATCAATTGTGAAAGATCTCCGTGGATCAGGGCTGAATCGCAAAGTTTGTTGGGCAAAGCAGCTTCCTGTTCCAGATCATCAATGATCACCCTGTCCAATGTGCCAAAACTTTCCCGCTTCCAAGGGGCGCCAAGGTCAACGATTGCGGCAAACGCCTGGGGTTTCATACCGGACGCATCCAGAAACGGTAGGGCCTCACCGGTATGCGTCACGGTCGTTACCAACAGGTCGCAATTCTCCACAACTTCTTGACCGTTCCTGCAGGGAGCAGAGGTCATGCCGTGTTGTGACGCCAGATCTGCAAGCTTGTCCTGGTTGACCTGCCCGCGTCCGAAATAGACCGCGTGTTTCAACGGAAAGATGTCGGAAAACGCGTTCAGATGGCTTTGTGCCTGAACCCCGCAACCCACAAAGCCAATCGTTTCGGCCTCGGGGTTTGCCATCTGCTTGGCGGCGGTCGCGCTGAGCGCAGCCGTGCGGACGGCGGTGATCCAATTGCCGTCCATCACGGCGACAGGCAGTCCTGTCATACTGTCCAGCAAGGTCACAAGACCGTTTATCTGGGGGAGGCCCCTGGCCGTATTGTCGGGGTTCAGCACCACAGTCTTAACCGCCAAAAGCGACGGATCATCCATCGCCGCCAGGGCTGCCATCATGTACCGCTGATCATCCGGCGGGGTGAGAACCGCCTTGGGTGCGGCCCACGCCGTGCCCTCCTTGCTTGCGCGAACAACCTTCTCGATCCATTCGACGATCTCGTTCGTATCGAGGTCCAGCGCCTCAAGATCAACCTGCGACAAATAGGGTATGTTCATGAATTTCGTCCCCCGGCCCGGTCGTCACGGGCCCCGCAGCCTTAAAGCGCGGCCCTTCGGCATCTCGACATCTGCCCTGGCAACGCAGTCTTAAAGCAGTCGCCAGTGCAAAACAGGCGGAACACAGGGAGGTCCCGCCCATTTTCACAGGATTTAGGCGTCAAACCACCAGCGACTGGCAGCGCGGAACCCATCCATCATCCAGCTCGCGGCCAACTCGCCGGTGTGGCGTACGTTCTTGCGACGCGCGTACACAAAGTTAGGGTAGTACGGAATGACCGAGCCACCATCATCACGCAAGATCAGTGCCATGTCGCGGTACATCTCGGCGCGCTTGGTGTCATCAAGTTCAGCCTTGGCCTGAAGCAGAATCTCGTTGAACTGCGGGTTTTTCCAACGGGTTTCGTTCCATGCGGCATCATCCTTGTAGGCCAGGCTGTACATCACGTCAGGTGTGGGACGTGCGCCCCACGCCACAATGCACCACGGTTTCTTAAGCCAGACATCCGACCAATACCCATCGTTTGGTTCGCGCACGACGTTGATATTGATCCCCGCCGCCTTGGCGTGTTCGGCATAAAGGATCAAACCGTCAACGGCACCATTGGTGATCGATTCAGCCGCGTGGATGTCGACGCTCAGATCTTCCATACCGGCCTTTTTCAACAAAGAACGGGCCTGATCGGGATCATATTCGCGCTGGGGGATATCATCCGGCCAATAGGGCATGGCTGGTGAGTGATGGAAATCATTGCCGATCGTTGCCGCGCCAAACGCAATCTTTTCAATCATGTCCTCGCGATTGATGGCAAGCTTCAATGCCATGCGCACATCCGGATTATCAAACGGTGCGGTATCGACGTGCATCGGCAGCGTGATGCATTGGGCAGATGGAACATTTTCTACCTCAATGTTCGGATCACGCGCCAACAGGCTCATGGTTTTGTTTTCGATCTGGCTGATCGCATCCACATCACCCGTCAGCAGAGCAGTCTGACGCGCATTCGGGTCGTTGATGATGATGAACTCGACCTCGTCAAAGTAAGCGCCATCGCCATGCCATTCCTCGTGGCGTACCAGACGCGCAGCGATACCAGGCTCATAATCGACCAGTTTGTATGGGCCACACCCATCTCCTGACTGCCAATTGGCGGTGCCATCCTCGTTGCCCGGCACAATGGCCAGGTGATAATCGGGCATGATCCAGGGCAAATCGGCATTGGGTGCTGACAATATGAACGTGATCGAGTGATCGCCATTGTCCACAATATCTTCAACACTGCTCAGTAGGGCCTTGGCCGCGGATGACGATGCGTCACCCCGGTGATGGTTCATGGTGGCGATGACATCCGCCGCGGTTACTTTTTCCCCGGTATGGAATGTGGCCCGGTCGTCCAGTTTGAACGTCCACTCTGTCGCATCTGGGGATGCTGACCATTCTGCGGCCACGTCGGGGCCGAGTGTCTGATCGGTGTTGATCATGGTCAGATAGGATCGGTGCGTGTGGCCCAAAGCGATATCCATGAACGAGACATACTGACCCGGGTCATGTTGATCGGTGGTGTTGCCATCATTCTGACCAATGCGAAATTTGCCGCCACGTTTGGGTTCAGCGCGAGCAGCAGTGCCCCACAGCCCGGTTGCCGCAGACGCGGTCATCCCAGCAGCGACGGAGTAGTTCATGAAACACCGGCGCGAGATTTTTCCAGAGCGCGCGGCATCCGCAAGCCTGTCGATCATCATCTGATTTGATTGTTTCGTCATTGTATTTCCCCTGCTTTTTATGTGTTTAATTCGTTATGGTTTGGCTGCGATAATCATCACTTCGACCAAGAATTCAGACGCGACCAATCGGCTTTCCACGCAAGCGCGTGCGGGTGGATTCTGCAGATCGATCCAGGTGTCCCAAACCGCGTTCATGTCATCGACCTGCGCCATATCGGCAACCCAGATCGTTGCTGACAGGATGTGGGATTTGTCGCTGTCCACCGAGGCAAGCAAGCGATCCACCTCAGACAGCATAGACTGGGTCTGCGCGGTCATATCCGGGCCGTCTCCGACTTGCCCAGCCAGATAGATTGTGTCGTCATGCACGACTGTTTGGCTCATGCGGGCGCTTAACTCGGTGCGGGTGATTGTCATATCTGTCTCTCTCAACGGTTTGTTCTAAAGGGTGAAAATTGCATCAAGCTCAGAATCTCGAACAGCATTTGCGCCCCGTTCTGAGCCGTATTTGTCGTCGGGTCATAGGCCGGGGCCACCTCAACAACGTCGCCCCCCACCAGATTTGCACCCTTCATACCGCGCAGGATTGTCAGTGCCTCGCGCGTGGTCAGCCCGCCAACCTCGGGCGTGCCGGTTCCGGGCGCGAAAGCGGGATCAAGACTGTCTATGTCAAAGGACAGATAGGTCGGACCATCGCCAATCACCGCGCGCGCCTTGCGGATGATGTCGGGCAGAGCGGCCTCTGTAATATCGGCGGCGTCGATTACAGTCATTCCCGACATCTCGGAAAACTCCCAGATGTACTTGGCCGCGCCGCGAATACCGATTTGGATGGTGCGTTCCGGATCTAAGACTCCGTCCAGCACAGCATTGCGAAACGGCCCGCCATGATGAAATTTTTCACCCTCGTAGGATCCCCCCGTGTCGCAATGCGCGTCGATATGGATCATCCCCACCGGCCCATGTGCCCCAACAGATTTTAGAATTGGGTGACTAATCGAATGATCGCCACCAACCGCCATGGGGATCACACCTTCGCTGACGATCTTGGCTGCAAAGGCCTCGATATCCGCATGGCTTTGAGCCAGATTAAAGCGGCTTTGTAAGGGGACATCTCCGATATCCGCCACGGCCATTTCGAACACGGGCGCACAATCAAGCGCCTCGTTATAGGGGCCAACTCGTTCGATCGACCGCAGTGCACGCGGCCCGAACCGCGCGCCATTTCGGTTGGTCACACCCAGATCCATCGGCACGCCGAAAAGGGCCACATCCAGATCTGCAATCCCAAGATTATCCACACCGACTGCCCTATGCGGCGCGTCCAGCAGTGTGGGCATGCCTGAATAGGGTGCCGGGCGACGCCCCCCTTCGGAGAATATCTTCTCAGCAATCCGTTGATAATTCGGGTTTTGAAGGTCTCCGCCGCTGGCATTGGAAAACGTTTGCCGGAGTGAAGAAAGCTTTTCTGAGGACCAGGTCACGCGAGCGCCTTTTTGATTACACCGAACTCATAGTTACCGCGCCACACGTGGCGCATAAACTTGAACAAATCGAATGTTTGTTGCATTAGAATGCAACAAACATCTGGGAGCATTCTGGTGCCGCGTCGTAAAAAGGCTTTTTCGGGAAATGTGAGTGATGTTGACCTGCGCCTTATGCGGGTTTTCAAAACTGTCATCGAATGTGGCGGGCTGTCAGCCGCTCAGACCGAGCTTGGCGTTGGACGTTCCACCATTTCGCGGCAGATTTCGGACCTAGAAATCCGTCTGGGTTTGCGGCTGTGCTATCGCGGGCGTAAAGGCTTTTCCCTTACTCAACCGGGGCGTAAAGCCCTGGGCCATATCGAGCAAATGTTGAAATCTGCCGAGGATTTCAGCTCGAACATAGCCAGTATAAGTAATCGAACAGTCGGCAAAATTGACATCGGCATGATTGACTATACGGTTTCCGACGAAAAGAACCCTTTGATATCTGCGATCCGGAAATATCAGCAGATGGCACCCGGTGTCACGATTGACCTGATGAGTGGTTCGCCTAACGAGGTTGAACGCGGTGTAATCGACGGCACGTTGCACATCGGTATTATTCCCGATTATCAGCGCCACCCGAGTCTCGATTATCACAAATTGTATGATGAGCCGGTTGGATTGTTTTGCGGCGGCGACCATCCACTTGCAACTTCTGTCCAGCAAGGCATTGAATTGGGCGAACAGGATGTATGCAAACACAAGCTTGTTTTTCGGGGTTATTTTGAAAGCAACAGGCTGCGGAAGCGCAAACAAAAATTTCCGGTTGGCAGCACTGTCTACCAAACCGAGGCAGTTCTTGCCTTGGTGCGCAGCGGTATCTACCTCGGTTTTTTCCCTCTGCATTGTCAGGATCTGATGCGCGGCGAATATTATGAATTGATGCCCGAGGTTTTCCGCTATTCCACTCCAATATGCGCGGTCTGGAGAGCCGACCGAAGAGATTCCCACATTCTACAGGAGTTTCTGGAGCTCCTCCGAAAGGTGAGATTTTAGGCACGAACTGCGTGGCTCCATACTTTCCAAACTTACACCAATCGTAAGCAAACCGGTCATTTGTGTCATTTGCAGCATCCGCTGTTTTGGGCTTATTTCGTTGAAAAACTCTTCCTTGATCGGCGCATGAACTGCTGATTCAATTCTTCCAACGAGTGAGAGGATTGAGGATGTTAGGACCAAGACAAGAAGCGCAGGCGGCATTGTTCTATGAGTTCTCACTCGAGGACCACGTTCCCCAAGATCACCTGCTAAGGTCGATTGACCGGTTCGTCGACCTGAGCAGCATCCGAAGCCATCTGGCGGATTTTTACAGCCACACGGGTCGCCCATCTATTGATCCTGAACTGCTGATCCGCATGCTATTAGTTGGCTATTGTTTTGGGATCCGGTCCGAGCGTCGGCTTTGCGAAGAGGTACATCTGAACCTTGCTTATCGGTGGTTCTGTCGCCTTGATTTGAATGACCGCATCCCAGACCATTCGACTTTCTCAAAGAACCGACATGGTCGCTTCCGCGAGAGCGAACTGTTGCGACACCTGTTCGAGGCGACGGTTACGCGGTGTATCACCGAGGGGCTGGTGAGTGGTCAACGCATGGCCGTTGATGCCAGTCTGATCGAGGCGGATGCTAACAAACAATTCTCTGCACCCAAAGAAGAATGGGATATCGACCGCATTGACGTGGCCGCCGCGCCGCGGGCTGTTCGCGAGTACCTCGACACTCTGGATGAGGCAGCCTTTGGTGCTGCCAGTGAGGTGCAACCCAAGTTCACGTCCTTCTCCGACCCTGCCAGTCAGTGGACGGCGGCCCGCAAAGGCCCTGCATTCTTTAGCTATTCCGACAACTATCTGATCGACACCGACCACGGTGTCATTATCGACGTCGAGGCGACGAGATCAATCCGACAAGCTGAAGTGGGGTCGACCAAGACCATGCTGAACCGGGTCAGGCAGAAGTTCGATTTACATCCTGAACGTCTGATTGCGGACACCGCCTATGGATCAGGCCCCATGCTGGATTGGCTGGTCAAGCGCAAGATCGCGCCCCACATCCCCGTTATCGACAAGGCTGGTCGGACAGATGGGACATGGTCCCGCGCCGACTTCGAATGGGATGCCGAGAACAACCAATACATTTGCCCCGAAGGGGAAGCCCTTAAACAGTTCCGGCGGAACTATTCTGATCCTAATCGCGGTCCCACTGGCAAGGGTGTCGCCAAGTATCAGGCCCTCAAACACACCTGTCAGGCGTGCCCGTCCAAGCTCAAGTGCTGCCCAAAGGCCGACGCTCGGAAGATCACCCGCGAAGAGAACGAAGATGCAAGAGATGTCGCCCGCGCCATCAGAAAAACGCGCCAGTACAAGATCTCTTCCAAGCTCCGCAAAAAGGTCGAGATGCTCTTCGCCCACCTCAAACGCATCCTGGGCTTGGGGCGGCTCAGACTACGCGGCCCATGCGGAGCAAACGATGAATTCCTCCTCGCCGCCACCGCCCAGAACCTCCGGAAACTGGCCAAGATCTTTCCTGCACCGCAGCAAACGCGCAAAGCCTGACAAGAAAGGCGCTTGAGCACTGTTCTGAACACAACTTTCTGCGCTCGCAACACGTTGTTTTTCCACAGAATCGGCTCTTCGCGGACTTCGGATGCATTGCAGCATCAGTTGGCGTTACGGTTCGAGGGGTTGTTTAGGTCGGCCCATAGCATGCGTAATTGGGCTGACCCTGATCTGAGGTCGAGCTCCCGTTAGGATCACAGTTGATCTGTGAACAAGGGAGAAGGACGATGGAATATTTTGCCGGACTGGATGTGTCGCTGCGGTCTTGCGCGCTGTGTATTGTGGATAGCAAAGGTGCGACTGTCCTTGAGCGCGAGTTGGCATGCGATGTTGACGAGATCACCGAATGTTTGATGAGCTTTCCGCATCCGGTTGTTCGGATCGGGTTTGAGGCGGGCACTATGAGTCAGCATTTGTTTTATGGGCTGACGAACGATGGTTTTGACGTTGTCTGCATGGAAGCGAGACAGGTCAGCGCAGCGCTGTCAGCAATGCGCAACAAGACAGATAAAAACGACGCGCGTGGGATCGCTCAGATTTTGCGGACTGGCTGGTTCAGCCCCGTTCACATGAAGAGCAGAAAGGCGCATGGTACTTGCGCTTTGTTGAGCTGTCGCAAAGCCCTGCTCAACAAAACGATTGACCTGGCGAACGAGGTTCGAGGGTTATTGAAGATCTTCGGACTTCGCCTGCCCAAAACCGTCCAGCATGGCAGCTTCGATGACCTCGTGCGCCCTTTGATCGAAGCTGATGACGTATTGGCCCATGCAATGCTGCCACTGCTGGATGCCCGCCTCGAGATATACAAACACTTTCTCGATCTGGACCGGCGGGTAAAACGTGCAGCCAGCCATGATGATGTCTGCATGCGAATGATGACTGTTCCGGGCGTCGGCCCGATAGCGACACTCACATTCAAAGCGGCAGTAGATGATCCCGCCCGCTTCAAACGATCCCGAACCGTTGGCGCACATTTTGGCCTCACACCACGACGATATCAGTCTGGCGAGCATGACAACCCAGGTCGCATATCCCGAGCAGGAAATCGGGATGTTCGCGCAACCCTATACGCTGCGGCTAATGCATTGCTGATGCGCACGATGGCTGGCTCGCAGATCAAATCGTGGGGGATGCGCCTGATGCGAACCAAAGGCAGACGCCGTGCAGTTGTTGCTGTCGCGCGCAAACTGGCTGTTCTGCTGCACCGCATGTGGACAGATGGTACCGAATTCCGTCCGGAGAAAGTGGAGGGCATGGCATGATCTGAACCGCCTACCACCCAACCTGAACGGGGTCGTCCCTCACCGGACGAGGTCTGTGGAAGAAGCCGAATATGGCTGCTGCGCAACGAGAAGCGCGTCCCAAAGCGAGGCTCTCCACTGCCAATCCGACACATGCGTGCAGCGGTGCCATCAAGGTATCAAAAAGACTGCGAAGAGAAGCGTGACCCGGATGAGTGACAATGACCCCATTGAGAATGAAAAAAACGAGCTTGACCCAAATGCCCAATTAGAGAAGCTGCCATTGGCCTTGATCTCTTCGCGCTGCAGTGCGGCCCGTCAAACCAGACCTTAATGCAAAGTGCAGCATTTTTGATTTTCGGGCACCCGTTCAGCAGACATAGCCGCCCTCTGGTTAAGGAACTTAGGTGACCAATGCCGGAGCCCTGAGTATTCCCATTCAAACGGTACGTGCAAAGTGATCTCGTCGAAGATCATTGTTCCTCGGCACTCTAAATCGAGGCTCCCGCTAGGTATGGATCGTCTTGCCATGCTGTATTCGAACATGGTGCGCGTCGCTCGTCAGATCCTCAATAACATCTTCACTGGGCTCAAGCGAAAGTTTCTCAAAGAGTCGCATGGTCATCTGGTGCGCCACGAAACAGAACAGCGCCGCATTGCAAACAAGGCCATAGGCCAGGCCATGCATGCCTAAGAAATGTGACCCCACGCTGATAAAGGCCAGCTGGCCCACCGTACTCTTGATCCATATGAGGCGCGGTGCCAATTGTGGTTGGCCCAGGCTATTGAAAGCGGCCGTTGCAACAAAGAGGATTCCGTTGAAGAACGCGATCATCGCGAATGGACCGCAGAAGATATAGATCATCTCTCGCGCCAGCCCCAGTGCGCTGAAGGCGTCGGCGATAACCTCCTGGAACAGCATGAGCAACAGGATGACGATGGCGACATAGACCGCCAGGAACTTGATCGCGTCGAAATAGGCACGCCGCACGCGGTCATAAAGACCCGCCCCGTAATTCTGCGCCAGTACCGCGCCGATCGCGCCCGACAGCGCGTTCACGACAGAGAAAACCACCGGTGACAGCCTGCCGATAATGGCCATGCCGGCCACAGCTTCGGGGCCAAACTTGGTGATATAGCGCATGAGGATCGCCATTGCGATTGGCGATGCAATGTTCGAGATCACCGCGGGTACGAAATAGGATACGATCCCGGCGATATGGGCGCGCAGTGTTGGGCCCGCAGGTCGCGACACCAAATTGAATTTCCTGGTGACCGCGTAGAAGGCCAGCGCGAAAGTGCCACAACGCGCCAGCACCGTGGCGGTAGCGGCCCCGGGCAGATCCATGCCCAACCCGAAAATCAGCAGCGGATCGAACACCAGGTTAATTGCCGCGCCCAGCAACGCTGGGTACATCGCCCAGCCCGCCGCTCCATCGGCCCGGATCGCGGCGACAAAGACCATCGACATCCCCGACAATGCAGTTGCTGGCAACACGATCATCAAGTACCCTTGCGCCATCTCCGCCACGTCGCCTTCCGCCCCGAGCAGCCCGATCAGAAAGGGCAGAGCCGGAAACATCAGGATGGGTAGAACGATCCCCACCGCGATTGCCACGACGGCGGATGTAGTCGTTATGTCGCGTGCGCCAGCGTCGTCATCGCGGCCAAGCACCCGTGCGATCAGCGTCCCGGCCCCGATCGAGAGACCGATATTGACGGCACTGACAAAGAACAGAAGCGTGCTGGCATACCCCGCCGCCGCCGCAACTTCCTCGTGGCCCAGGAGCGAGATAAAGAAAATGTCGAACAGGTCGACCAGATAGATCGCCATGATGCCGATGCTTGAGGTGAAGGACATCACCGTCACATGACGCATCACGCTGCCTTCTGTTAGTTTGACGGGATCACCTTGCATCGGCTCGGCGCTCTGCCTCGGCCTTCAAGCCGCGATTGAAAGCTTGGTAGCCCTCTAAATACATCTTCGCTAAACGACCACCCATCAAGAAGGTGATGCCACCCATGATTTCGTCGGATTGAACAAAACGGGTTTTCCCATCCTCCATCGGTTCAACCCGGAAGTGATGGTTGTCGCGGATACCGCCTGGCCCTTTCTCGGCCCAGTAGAACTCCTGCCCATCCACAACGGTGATTGTGTGGTCCAGTGTTGTCAGCTTGTCTTTCGCGGGGTCAAGTTGAAACGAGACGGTGATTTTCGAGCCTTCCGAAATCCTTCCTTTTATACCGACGAGAAAGGCAGCCCAGTCCTTGTAGTTGGCGGTGTCGGTCAGAACGGACCAGACCGCCTCGGGCGATGTATCGATCAGGATTTCCGTGTGGATCGTGTGATGTGACAGGCTCAGTTTGTCGGCTCTTGCGATATCCATATCCCGCTTTCCTCTCCGTGGGTTACACGCTTTTGAGTGACCTTTGCTCCGCACCTTCAACGGTGATGTTCCCGAATCGGTCGCGCATGCGCTGAGAACGGAAGAGATAGATGGAGATGACAATGTAGTTGATGCATTCATTCACGAAGCTTCTGTACCGGCCTGGATTCTCCATGAAGTCGAAGGTCTGGATCGCGCACATCGTGGCCAGAGATGCAAACAGCACCAGCATGGCAATGGGTGTGTAGCTCCAGCGCAGGAAGTAACTGGTCAAGAAGGTGGCGCCGGAAAGAGTAATCAATATCCAATGCAAAGTTTGCGTGCCCGAGGGGAAAGTGGGGTTCTGCAGCGGCATCAGTAGGGCCAGCCCGGTGAAATATTCCAGGAATCCCAAAAGCCCCCATCCGAGCATGATGATTGAGGCAAGGACGATCAGATAGCTGAATCCCTGCGAGAGTCGGTCCCAAATATCATTCATTTGTTTTCTCTCCATGCACCAGAGTGGCGACTATCCAAGCATGCGCATCATGAAACGGTCGAACATGCGGTCACTCAGAATTCGCTTGAAGAAAATCGCCTGCCGAACGCCGATGCCGGCGGCGTAACGTGTCTTGGGACGCGAGGATTTGATCGCCTCCAGAATCGTATCGGCGATGACGCTGGGCGGAGAAGCGGTTCCCTTCTCAGCACCCATGTTGCGGAACCAGTCCGCCATCTTGCGCGCGATGTCGCCGTAGGGTCCACTGCCGGATGTCTCCAGAAGCGGATCAATAAACCCACCGGTGATTTCTGTGTCGATAGCGCCGGGCCGAACCACCACGACGTCAATCCCAAATTGGGCTGTTTCCGCCCGCAGGCAATCGCTGAACCCTTCGAGGGCGAACTTGCTCGATACGTACCAGGCGGCAAGCGGTGCGTGCACCTTGCCTTCGCCGGAGGAGACGTTGATGATTTTCCCCCAACGCTGTTCCCGCATATGCGGAAGCACAAGTTGGGTTAGGCGGCCGAGTCCGAAAAAATTGACGTCAAACTGATAGCGGGCATTGTCGATGTCTGTTTCTTCAACCGAGCCATAGACCGACAAACCGGCATTGTTGACGAGGATATCAACACCGCCATGGTCACATTCAATCTGCTCGACCACCGCAACGACATCTTCTTCCTTGGTGACGTCCATCTTGATCGGAATGCAGCCAATTGCTTTCAGGTCGTCCATGATCTCTACACGACGCGCCACCGGATAGACGACATATCCCTCGTTCACCAAGGCCAGTGCCGTCGCCTTGCCAATGCCACTGGAGGCGCCGGTTACGAGCGCGACCCGTTGTGTCTTTTTTGGGTTGTTCATGGATCTCTTCTCTTCAAACCGAAAAGGCCTGATCGGTCATCGTTTCCGAGAGGCCCCACAGCCGCTTTGCAATCTCAGCGTCCTCAGTGATCGGGTCGCGCGTCGCGTTACCGACCTCGCCGCTCATTTCCTGCGGTCCGATCGGGCCGTAGTAATCCCCGCCCTCAACATCGGGCGACAGGGCGGCGTGCTGCGTGGGTTTTGCTGCCTCTTCCGGAGAGTGCAAGAATTGCTCAACCTGCGCCTTCATCTCCGCCAGTTGGCCCGGTGCCACGTTCTGAAACAACCCCGATTCCGAGCCGCCGGGATGAACCGAAAGCGCTTTGGTTTCCCGCCCGGCAGCCCGAAGGCGGCGATCCAGTTCATCGCCGAACAAAAGGCAGGCAAGTTTCGACTGGCCATAGGCGACGCCACCATCACCACCACAACTCAGGTCATCGAAGTGGATGTCGGCACCCTTGTGCCCAAGGCTCGATAAGGCCACGATGCGCGACGCCGGATCATCCGGGATCATGTCGAACAGAAGCGCAGTCAGAAGGAAGTGCCCAAGGTGATTGGTGGCGAATTGCAACTCGACACCATCCCCATTGGTCTCGGTCGAGTAAAGCAGGATGCCAGCGTTGTTGATAAGCACATCAAGCCTTGAATAGCGGCTGCGGAACGCCTCGGTAAACGCGCGAACCGACGCCAGGTCGCTGAGTTCCAGCTGGATCACGTCAAGCGACGCTGACGGCACTCCTTTCATGACGTCCGCCTTGGCGGCTTCCGCTTTATGCTGGCTGCGGCAGGCCATGACCACGTGGTACCCGGCCTCTGCCATGCCCACAGTGGTTTCAAACCCGATACCGTTATTGGCCCCCGTGACGATGGCGATTCTTTCTGATTGTACAGCCATAACAACTCCTGACGTGTGGACAGTTAATGTATGATTGTCAATATTGACATATCACATCAATTTGTCAATATGTAAATTATGGAAGATCGCTACGGATACATTCTACAGGCCGCGACGAACCTGTTTCTCCGATACGGGGTGAAGCGAACCGGTATGAATGACATTGCCGAAGAAGCGGGTATCTCGCGGCAAACGCTCTACAAGGCGTTCGCAAACAAGGACGCAGTGTTACAGGCCACGATAAGGTCGTTGGCGGATAAGGTTGTCCTTGATATTGAGGCTGGTCTTGAGAAGGCTGCCGGTCTCAGCGAGCAGCTAGAAATCATCTTCAAGCACATTGTGATCGAGCACTATGATTTTCTTCAATCCTCACCCAACGCGGAAGACATTATCGCGGGTGTGAATGCATCGAGCCAAGAGGAGTTGGAGGCAGGAGCTCTGCGCAACATCGAAATCATCAGCCGAGTACTAGAACCCTTTGCCACTGAAATTGATAATAGTAATCTGACGACAAAGCAGCTTGCCGATTTCGTTCAACGATCAGCTACAGCGGCGAAATACAGTGCCAAGAACAGGAAGCATTTGCTTGAGCTACTGGCTGCGCTTCGAGTGTCAGTACTAAAGATCACCAACGCGGCCTGAGTAGGCACGGCCCATACCTGCCATTCAGCATTCAAATGCAATACGGCCGTACGGCTCGCCGAACCCGCCATTCGCTGCGAATGCAAAAAATCGGAATAGGTTGAACTCTCAAAAAGCGGAGGATACCGAAGTGCGATCGAACACGGACATTTGGTAGCCCAAGCAATCCTTTGTTGTTGCGGAGCAGGTCGCCGTCCCGGCGGTAGGCGAAAATTGTTTGTTGGTGCCAAATGTGTTACAATCGCAGCACTAGTTTGCCAAAATCTACTTTGGAGAAGCCATTGTTTTTTCGCTATTTAGTGCCCTGTTTCCTGGCTAGTTCCGCCACGAATGCAGAAGTTTGTGATCGAGATGAATATCCGTTGTCCGAATGGTTGGAAGCGGAAGAACCAGTCCGGGAAAACCGGATAGACTTCACCTATGAGTCGGGTGTTATCGTATATGAAGACGGGGCCCGGGAAACTGTCTACTGCATTCGTAACGATGCGGCAGCACCTGTGTTTGTTAAGTGGCACGGACCGAAGCCAGGCCTGCTTTTTGATAGCTATGCGACAGGGCATGGCCTCAAGGCGGACAAGGGACAAAAGACCTATGAATCTACGGACGAGCGAAGTCGAACGATGGAGTACGGTCCAACTCGCAACCATGGCAGGCAAGTTGATGCAGACACACTCACGTTCACGAAGGCAGAGGCCTCGAGTTTCTACTACGCTCAGGCAACCCCCATTGATGTCGTTGGCGTTACTCTGCCTGAAGCACTGGCTGATCCCGCTGTCCTAGACACGTATATGGCGGCCTATCAATCTGCACCAGAGGGCGGAAACGAAATCTCAATCTACAGCTATTCGAGAAATTGGCTTCCCGCTGATACAGCCGTTTTGGCGCAATTGGCGGCGGGGGAAGAATCTGATGAATTTGACGGCCCTTATTTTCAGGTTTCGTTTGGAATACGTTCAGTGATCGATATCAATACGAAGACTGCTACATCTTCGTTACAGTTTTGGTACGGGCACTATGAGGCAAATATTGAGGCGCTTGAAGAAGCCACCCAATCTGAGGTTCGAAGCCGACTGGCTCTGATCTCCAGCGCCGGGCAGCTTACCGGACTTAGTGAACTTGAAGCCGATCATACTCTGCCGCTTTCCGAAACAAATGGGTTTCTTCAGCAAGAGGTTTTGCAAGCCAAAGTCGGCGATGATTCTTCGGCTCAAATCGTTCCGTGGGTCGTCGGGCTTGCCTTTGATGGCGTTCCTTTAACAGCCATCCAAGGCGAAGTGATTGCGAACTAGCTATGCGAATTGTCTTTGAGCGGGGTACTCTTCAGCTAAGGGTGGACCCGGGAGAACCTCTGCATGCCGAAGCTTTTGAAGTGCTCAGCGAAGCTGACGCATCTGCGCAGCGCTGCTTGAGGCTTTTGGAGCCACGAGCAGGCACGACGGCTTGCGACAGGCTGGCCTTAAGCGCTACTCATGCGTTGACGCACGGGCGAGATGAACGTGTGGTCGATGATTTCCGCGAAATTGAACGTGAACTGCATCGCGCGACAGAAGGCATGCGCGTTAAGCTATTCGACAATGTGCTGTACATCTGTGTGATCAGTTTCCTGCTTGGGGGAATTCTCGCCCTGTTGTGGATTATCGTCGAGCCTAGAGCGCCGTGGAACAAGTTACCGGAAGGTCTCGACCTTGCGGTGAACTACGTTTTCCTGATTAGCGGCTGGACAGGCTTTACGTTGGTGGGTTTTTCCGTCGGATGGCTTTTTTTAAAGTCAGCTACGATACGAAATCTAGATAGGGAGGTTGCGGCACTGGAGGCGACTTCCTTACGTCAGCGCAAGGCAAATATTTTCTATCACGTCCTGCTTTGCCTGATCCTCAATATCGCGCTTTTTTTCTTGGGTGGCTTTGAAAAAATAGACGACTGGCTTGAAAATATCTTGGTTACAGCACCATGGGCAATATTGCTGGGGATGGTGCTTGGAGTAGCGGAACCGACACTGGCTAAGAGGGTGCAGGGGTTCTTCAGCTTAAGTTGAGCGCATTAGGATGTGCCTCTCCGTATTTAGTGCACGTGGCTGTGCTAAAAGGCAATTGTCCTGACATATTCTTCGCGATCGATCGGCCCAGAGCCGACCTTGGAGACGCGTTCGAAATGCTGCAATCGCAGCCTGCTTAGCAGCCATTCGCGGCAGTAGCGAAGTCTCCAAGTAAACGAATGGAAATGACGCGGACTTTCCAGACTTTTGCACTTACGGCTTTTGCTGACACAGAGAAACATTGCTGGCGCAGCGACCCTATTGCTGCAATGCTGTCAATGTCGCCAGAACGGTCATTCGTGGATAGGCTGCACCCATGATCCGATTTTGTTACCTTTTTCTGCATCAGTGCCAATGTCAGCGTCGGAGTTGGAAGACAGCGCTTGTGGAGAAGCATTTGCCCCTCCACAAATCTATCTACTATTATTCGTGTTCGTGAGGAAAGAAGTCCATCGGACCTTCCCATTGGATGAACAACACAGTGGATGCATCCCCGGGGAAGCCATCTGCGTGTGGCTCTTCACCCGGTTGATACCAGTAGTCTCCTGGTGTCCGCAGGGGCGAGTCGGCTTCATTTTCGCCAAGCATGTAGTGCTGGTTGACACCAGATACAACAACAGCGTGGTATCCATGCGTGTGTGTGTGCATGATCCCCGGGAAGTTTGGCGGAAACTTCATGAAGACGGCTGAAGGTCCTTCCATCGGATTGCCCCAAAGCACCGCCAGCTCATAGGGAACACCCTCGATTTTCTGAAACTCAGCCTGTTCGAACGGGATGGCATAGTGGGTCGTTACCTCCTGTGCCAAAGCGGGTTGCATCATAGTGCTGATAGCCAATAGCCCGCCTATAGCGAAGGATTTGAGAGTGTACATGTTTTTTCCTAACAGGTTAGTGGGTTGCGAAGTGGTTGAGTGTGTTCTTTCGAAACAGAAGACAGATGACCAGAAACTGAAGACAGAATGCGACGCCAATGGCGGTCAAGATCGTCTGACCATCCGCCAGAACCTGAGGGTTTAGGATTTGTGTGACAAAGCCCATCGCATAGTCGAAATCACCGACACAGTTGTAGGCGATCAGAAGACCCCAGATACGCGGCCCACGTTTTGTGAACGCCAAATAAGCCATCACCGGGGCCAAAGCGCCCAGTATTACATCAGTTGTCCAAGGGCCAACCCATTCGTTGACTTCGGGACCGCCGAACATTTCCATGTTGGTGTAACCAAAGAAGACCATAAAGCGCATGGTCGTGAACAGCATGATAACTGAGATTATGATAACCTCTATGGGTCGTTTTGGCGCTGCTGAAGTCATGTCATTTATCTTTCTGAGGATGATGTAAATACACGAAGATATCGATGGAGCTCAAACGGTCTCCAGCGAATTAGAATTTCGCTATGGGTTAGAAAAACCGATTGTGAAATTCGATGCCAAGATCGCTGTTCTCAGGTCGACGATGTCCTGATATTCACCACTCGCCCAAAAATCTTCCAGGTGTTGGCGCGACGGAAATTTGATTAACGTCAACCCGGCTTTGTCAGGCCATGCGCCTTCGAACTTGGAGATCGAAGTATTGGGTGCGCCTGCGACGACAAGCTCGCCACCATACTTCGCCATAACTTCGTCAGCAGCTGCGGCATAGGTGCCGAAGTTTGCAATGTCTCCGGTTTGAGCAAAGCTAAACAGAAGGTATGCCTCGTTCTGGATTGTCATTTTCTTTTGTTTCCTGATGTTGCGCTGTTAAAATTCGGTGCGCGACCCTCGACATTCGGGGCCGCGCATTTAGGTGTGGTTAACCGCCGTGGAACAGCGAATATGCCATCCGGCGAACGTGGCCGGGGAAATGGGCATCGTAATCCTTCCAGTCAGCATATTCCGGCATTCTCAATGTGTTCTCGATATCAAACAGAACGCCAAATACGTTGTTCATGTCGCCGGTCGCGTAGGCGGCTTGGAACGCAGCCTGAACCTCGGCCTCCATCTTGTGCAGCATCTCAGCAACTTCCGAAATTGCGTCGACCGAGTTGCCTGGTACGTGGGAAGAGATTGAGTAGGAGGGGGTCCAAGAGGCCATGATTTCAAGCGTATCGGCAAGACCAACAAAGTTTGTATCGTCCAGGAATTCGGCATTTGTGAATGCACGTTGGTTATAGAGGTCCGCTGAATAGATAACGTTGCTTTCCGTTACGCGGACAACACTTGATGCGACCCCGTCAGATACAGCCAAGTGATGCATCTCAACTGTTTGGCCGCCCAAATCAATCGAAAGCAATTCGTCAAAGGATTCAGTGACGGTTGGCATCGGAAGCATTGGCGACAATTTTAGGACATCAACGCCGTTTTCCTGAAGCAGGATTTCAGTGTTTGTAAACGCTTCCGTTCCACCAATGTGGTCGAAGTGTTCATGGCTCAGTGCCACGTGGGTGACCGGCTGATCAGTGACCTTTGCAATTTCGGCGTTCATCATTTCAGCACGAGCGGTAAAGGCGGGGTCAGTGACCAGAACACCATTGTCGCCGACAACGATCAGGCTTCCGTATCCCATAGCATAGAAATGATAGACCCCATCGGTGATCTTGGTCATCGGGTTGTCTTGGGCATTTGCAATTGCTCCGGCGACCAACATGGCGGCAGTTGCAAGAGTGGTAGAGAGTTTCATTTCAATTCTCCTGAGTTTTTGCGGAAAGCACATGCGGTCCGATGCCGAGATAGACATCGGGCCACTATGATGAGTGTGTGTTTAACCGCCGTGCAGGACGGACAGCGCCATGCGCCGAACGTAGCCTGGGAAGCCATTTTCATAGTTTTTCCACTCAGCATATTTCGGCATGTCGATCTGACCCGAGATCGTGAACAGTAGATTCCAAGGAGCAGATGGATCACCCGTAGCAAACGCGGCTTTGAATTCATCTTCGATGACTGTCTGCAATTCGTTCAACATTACAGCGTTTTCCTTAAGCGCATCGACGCTGTTGCCGGTCGAGTGTGCGTTGATCGCGTAGCTCGGGTTCCATTCAACCATCTGGTCCAGCACATCGCTCAGTCCAAGAAAGTTGGTGTCCTCTTTAAATTCATGAGGCGAAAACTCTTGCGGCATATATAGGTCCGCCGAAAAGACGACATTGCTGTCTGCGACCCGCATAACGGTTGTCGCAACACCATCAGCCACAGCGATGTGATGCAACTCAACGGTCTGACCTCCAAGGTCTACCGACATTGAGTCATCAAACGTCGAGGTCACCGCAGGCATCGGCATCAGTGTCGAGACCTTAAGAACATCGACTCCGTTTTCTTGCAGGATGATTTCTGCGCCTGGGAAGGATTCCGTTCCGCCCACGTGATCATAGTGTTCATGACTAAGGGCGACATGAGTAACGGGCTTGTCGGTCACGCCTTTGATGGCTTCTGCCAGCATGTCCGAGCGACCAGCAAAGGACGGATCAGCAACGAGCACCCCGTTGTCACCAACAACAACCATGCTGGAATAGCCAAATGCTGCGAAGTGATAAACGCCTTCGGCAACTTCATCCATTGAGCTGTCTTGGGCGTTTGCGATGGTAGCGACCGATGTCAGGGCGATCACGGCCAGTGCTGTCAAATGTTTCATTGTGATTCCTCAAAACTAACGTTGTTATTTGTAACTAACATCGTTAATAATAATGTCAAGACAGCATGATTGAATCGTAAGGAGACAACCTCAAATGGCCGGAAGACCTAGGGAAATTGCGGAGCAATATGCCGGACGATCGACGCGAGAGGCTATCTTGCTTGCCGCAGAGGAGCTCGCGGGCGAAGTTGGCCCAACCGATTTAAAACTAAGAGAAATCGCCAGGCGCGTAGGGATTGAGGCAGCGTCAATTTACAATCACTTCAAAGGTATCACCGGACTTCTGGCGGAACTTGTCAACGAGTCCCTGCAAGAGGAGCACAAGCTGCTTGCTCTGCCGCCGGGTTTGGTGGGAGAAGATGCCATTCGGGAGCTCAATCGCAGAACGACAAGCTATCTGTCGCAGCGAAAAGGAATCGTTAGCCTTTCCTTGATCGACTTTGCTGAGGCCAACAGCAAAACCAGAACAGCATTTGACGAAAACCAATCAGTAATTGTGAAAGGCTTGGACGTTGAGGCCAACCTGATCGGGTTGCACCTGGGATTGCAAAGGTTAGGGCGTGCAAAGTTAGGTCAAATTGCGATTTCCAGACGCTCAATGATTTTGACCCTAATGAGCCAAACGTGGCTTAACAAAAGAGAAGTCACGAAAGCGCGGGAAAAAGAAATTGCCAATCTGGTTTCGGCCTTCGTGTTGGGCCTGCCGTCGCAAATGGCAGAGTAATCACGCAAATCATATTGCCAATTTTCAGGAGCCATCGACAAATGCGCCGAATGATCGAAGGGGCGTGGTTTCCGGATGTTAGCCGCGAACAGATAAGCGAAAACACCGCTATCGCCGCAAATTTCCATACACCGCGATATATTCTCGGAATCGACGAAGGTCGTTTAGCCGCCGAACCCCAGAGTTTCCATCTGTATGGTTGTTATGCCTGTCCATTTGCGCATCGTGCAGTGCTTGGGCGTGCCATTCTTGATGTCGACCTTCCCATGACCCTGGCGAATCCATGGTTGGGTGGTCCTGACGGATGGCACTTTGACGAAGACCCCAACGCGCCAATCAAAGGCGCAACGACTTTGTGGGAAATCTACCGCGCTTGCGACCCCAAGTATTCAGGAAAGGTCACAGTGCCGGTTTTGTGGGACAAGACTGCCAATGCAATGGCATCCAACAACTCAGGCGAAATTCTTGAGGCTTTAATCCGGGCATTTGACAGTCAGAACAAGCTGAACATCACGCTGGACGGTCCTGGTCTTGCTGAACGATGCGACTGGATCAATGAGCGTATTAACATCGACATTTACAAAATTGGCTTCGCGACATCGCAAGAGGCTTACGATGACGCATATGACACCTTTGCCGCAAGCCTTCTGGAACTGAACGCTTTGCTTGAAGGGCAAGACTATCTCTGGGGAGATAGGTTAAGCCTTGCCGACTTGTTGTTGTTCCCAACAGCGATCAGATTTGACGCCGGATACCAAGGCGCGTTTCACATGCACACTTTAAGCTGGCGACAATTTCCGAACCTTTGGAGGCATATGCAACTTATCTCGAAGCTACCGGGCGTGATGGAAACGGTATCCCCGCAAGACTACCGCATTCACTACTTCGATGACTCTGCATTCCCTCTTCGCCACAAGATGTCAGATGGTCACTATGTCGTACCCAAAACGCCTGAGCCGTTCTTACTTCCAGTGGACCTAGGGATGTTTCGGGCAAGGTAAATTCGTTCAAAGGCACCTGGCCGAAGGATTATGTCGCATTCAATTCGCTGCGCTGCGGCAGTTCGACAAGAGCGTTTGGAAACGCGGAAAATGTGAATGTGCATTTCGCACCAGATAAAGGAGAAAATGGAATGGATCTTAGAGATATCTTACTGATCGTGCACTTCATCGGTCTGCTGACAACCGGTGCAGCGATCTTGACGATGCCGGTTTTGGTGGCGACGGCACGTGGAACTTTGGATGAGCATCGCGCAACGATAGGCAAGGCGACTAAATCGGTCGTGATGATCGGGCGCATTGGCTTGACCTTGTTGCTGGTGACGGGTGTGATAATGGCGACGATTAATGGCTACTGGAGCATTGGTGGTTGGTTTTACGTCAAACTGGGCCTGATTGTTCTACTGGCGGTTACGACATCTGTTGCCGATAGCGGTGCTGAAAAAGTTGGCGCCGGTGACAGTGCAAAGGCTGATCAGGCCAAGATGTTTGGATATGTAAATATCCTGGTGGTTGCTTTCATCATATTGTCAGCAGTAATGACGTTTCACTAACCAATCCACGGTAGGCCCAAGTTCGCAATAATCGAAACCCCGGCTTGGGCCTTCTATCTGGTCGTGCTGTACACGCCAGTCACAATTGCCTCGTATTTCTTAATCCGGTTGGTACATTGGTTCCTGCGCCCAAGAATATCGAATAGTTAAGTTCACAGGTTCCCAGCAAGTGGTCGTCAGGGCAAAATCACTGAATTGTGGATGCGGGTTTGGATGACAATAAATAACATTCTAGAGGTCAAATAGAACGCCGGATTCGTCCCACGTCTCGAAGATTCCAGCTACTTGCGGCGAAATTACAGTTTGAATTTGTATCTCGTGAAGGCATCGAATGACCGTATTGACGTCCTGAGCTGCAACACAGCGATAAAAAGACCGTAACTGCGAAGAGTTTCATCCTGAGCGAAAGCCGCACCCGCACAAGTCGGCTTTGTCGGCGACCTGCAATTTAGACATCTAATCCATGCTGCGACCTGTACGAATGGCCGTTTCTTCCGCTGCGCGTTGGCATTGAATTTTTCGCTTATGCCGCATTTTTCGCGCTGCGAGCGCACGCAGCACGAAATAGAAATGGCTGGGATGGGCTCTTCGGTAGCTTTTGCCGCGCGGTCAACGAACGGCTGGTCCTATGCCGAGTGCCCTTCGCTGCACCTTGCACCAACTGGAAAGACGCGGGACGAAGGGTAATTTCGCTGCACGTGCACCAATGCCCGCTTCGGTAAACCGTTCAACAAACGGTCATTTGTTGCCCCTCAGTCATCCAAGAAGTTCACGCCGGTTTGCCTGCGCCGGTCGACCGTGATTTGGAGCACGTCAGGCCGTGCGTAATGCCCGGTCGGATCAAAGTTTTGTCGCTCGCCACGAACGCGCTTATGGTCGACCTCAGCGAAGATCAACTCTTCACGATCGGTGACGGGGCTGACGATCCACTGACCGTCGGGTCCAGCAATACAGCTTCCGCCGTTGTATATCGTTTCGCCTTTCGTACACATTTCACTTCGGTGCGGGATTCCGCCGGGGATATCGCTTTCACGAATGACGCTGCCGACAGACAGAACGAATGAGCGCGACTCGCGTGCGATGAAGCGTGTGATGTCTTCCGTCAGCACTGATCCCCCAGGCCAAATCGCAACGTGTAAGTCCTCCCCACCAGCATACAACGCAGTACGCGCTAGGGGCATCCAGTTTTCCCAGCAGTTTAACGCGCCTACCGTGAACGGCCCGACCGGATGTGTGACGAGTCCAGCGCCGTCGCCAGTGCCCCAACTAAGGCGTTCCTCATATGTCGGCATCAGTTTGCGATGGATCGATGCAATTAGGCCGTCGGTGTCAATGAAAACGCACGAACAATAAATCGTGTGGTTGCCGCGGTCAGCTGTGCGTTCGGCGATGCCGAGCACGACCGCGATCTTTCGTTCGCCTGCGATCTTACAGATTGGCGAAAGGTGCTCGTCGGGTATTGAGACCGATTGCGCGAGATAAAGTGCATGCAAGTCTTTTTGAATGTCGGAATCAAATTGCGCAGCATCAGTGCGCGTCAACCACAAAGGATATGCGGGCAATAGTGTTTCACCGAACGCAACCAGCTGCGCGCCATCGTCTGCAGCCCGCCCGATCGTATCGACGATTTTCTTTGTCGTTGCGTCGCGGTCGAGAAAGACCGGTGCTATCTGTGCAGCAGCAATTTTGAGAATGTCGGTCATGTCGACTCCCTTTGTTTCGTTTTTGAATGATGCGCCGCACCGTTCACCGGGGCAACTCGAACTTTCAAGAGAGATCGTGAAAACAAGGTTGCGAATCGAGGTTTTTCGGGATGATCAGCGAAAGAAGCGGACACTCGTTTGTAGCGCAGAATATGTTAGTTGGAGCTCTTCGCGGTCATTGGAGCCGGTGCCGCATTGGCCCAAGATCGACTGCAACGGACAGCTGGGACGGCCCATTGCCGCGTCCACAGGTGAACTCGGATGCTGCGGTGCGGCCCGTCAGACCGGCCGTTCGCTGCAGGCGCAAAAACCAGCCGACAGCGAACTGGTAGTCTGCCGACGATGCGGGCTTTCGCTGAATCGGAACCAACGACCGTATCTGAGGATTTGAGCACGAACAAAAATACGATACTTTGGGGCTCTATTCTTCGCTGACGCGGATAGAAGAACGACATCTATGATTTGCAACTTCTTGCAATTTAAACACATACATCAAGGATCATGTTTGACAGTTTTTGTTGACATGCCTCACATTGGAGAAAAAGGCAAAACGTTCATATTGTCCAATCCGTTTCGGCTTCTCTTTTCCAAGAAAAAACCGAAACAGACTGTACCACATTGTTTGTTGTTAAACGGTTGGATGGCTGTCTACACAAACCACCAACGTTCTGCCCACCTGGTGCCATCAAGATCTGCATTGCTGGCAATGATGTCTGGCTTCCCGACCTTTTTAGAGGTTGCGAAAACATAGTTTGCGAACATCGGAACTATCGCACCACTTTGATTATGGACGATTTCTTGCATCTCAAAATACATCTCGCGTCGTTTTTCTGTGTCGAGCTCCGCGCTCGCCGCGACTAGCAGTTCCTCAAAACGTTCATTGCAGAAGAACGTTTCATTCCAGTCCGCACCACAGGTATAAACCATAGTAAACATCTGGTCCTGAACCGGCCGCCCAAACCAATAGGACGCCGAAAGCGGTTCTTGCATCCAGACATCTGCCCAATAGCCATCGTTTGGTTTGCGCTCAACTTTAATGTTGATGCCAGCATCTTTGGCCGAGTTCTGGAACAGCAACGCCGCGTCTACGGCACCGGGAAATGCTGCGTCGGCAGCGGGGAAGGTAATGCCGAGGCTATCAAGTCCCGACTGCGCAAGGTACCACTTGGCCTTTTCAGGATCGTATTCCCGTTGCGGCAGATCAGTGTTGTAAAACAACTGACCCTTGCCAATTGGGATGTCATTGCCCACGGTGCCGTATCCGAACAGAATCTTGTCAACCAACTCTTGTCGGTTCACCGCATATTTCATCGCCATACGAACGTTGTTGTCGTCGTATGGCGCCTTGTTGGTAGACATCGGGAACGTGTAGTGCTGATTGCCCGCAATGTTCGAGATCTCAAAGTTAGGATTGCGTGCCAGGAGATCGATCGTTTTCAGGTCCGGGCGGTCTATGACATCGAGGTCGCCAGAGACCATTGCAGTCGTGCGAGCGTTTACGTCGATGATGGAAAGAACCTCAATGCTGTCAAACCAGGCAACATCATCGCGCCAATGATTGGGATTGCGGATCAATTTTGCCGACACTCCGAAATCTACACTTTCCAGCATGTAGCTGCCGCATCCATCATTAGATTGCCAGTCAGCCGTGTCGCCTTTGGCAGGAACAATGACCAGATGCAGATCGGACATGACGAAGGGGAAATCCGCATTCCCGCCTTGCAGTTCGAATACAATTGTATCGCTGCCTTCGATCTTGATGTCCTTGATCTCGGCAATGACGGGACCGCCCGCCGAGGTCGACCCCTCGCCTCGGTGGAAATTCATAGACGCCACGACGTCGCCGGCAGTCACCGGTTTGCCAGAGTGGAATGTCACACCACCGCGTAGCTTGAACCGCCAAACAGAAGCATCGGGTGTTGTTTCCCAGCTCTCCGCAACTTCTGGAACAACCGATCCGTCTGCTGAGACTTCAACCAGGCGACCGTGAATTGCATAAGCTATGCCGATGGTGAACTCATTTTCGATCATACCTGGGTTCAAAGTGTCGGTAGTCTCACCGTGGCCTAAACCGATACGAAGATTACCCCCGCGTTTCGGCGTGGCATGCGCTGCCCCCATTGGCAGGGATGCTGCAAGTGCCGTTGCGGCTGTGGTCTTTAGAAAACCGCGGCGGTCTAATTGGTTACTCGTGATTAGTGGCATTTCAATACCTCCTCCATTTTCATTGATTTGTGAAACCGGAACTGAATTGAGATCGAGGCACGGGCTCCGGTGACCGCATTGTTACGCCCTGTCGTACAAGGGCAACGTCATGAGTTTTCCGTATCCCTCTATCGGGTCGTCGATACCGGCCAACCGCAAGCAATCCCACATCATCGCCTGGTTGCTGACCACAGCTGGCTTGCCGACTTCGCGCTCTAGCTCGTCCACGATGTCCAATGTCCGAATGGCTCCACAGCAGAGGAACACCGCATCGGCATCTTCCCGGTCCAGGCTGGCGCCGAACTCTTTCAGGAATGCCGGATCGACCCGGCGCATTTCATCATCAGTGGCCAGATTCAGACCCTGAAGGTCCAGAATCTCGAACCCGGCGTTTTCCAGAAACGCCAGAACATGATTGTTCACGTCATCCGTGTAAGGCGTGCCCACCACGATCCGGCGCGCACCAACGGCACGCAAGCCGCGCACAACATTGGTCATCACGGTGGTCGCAATGGTGTTTTTTCGCCCACGTTGCATGGCGCGGGCCACGTTGTTTTCGCCGATGACTGTCGTGGCGCAATTGCAGGTGTAACAGGCCACATCCAAGTCGCTGGATGGTAACAGCATGGATGCTGCGATATCGATGCCAGCCTCAAATGACAACAGTTCGGACACAGCATCATCGCCCGCACCTTCCGACTGTCGAGCGAAGAACGCCCCGACACCTTCAGGTGCCAGCTTGAAGCAATCGGATTCAACCGTGTGCTCGTCGGCCAGCACAACAAACCCAAGATTGGCCCGGTTGTGTCGTCCGTCGTCAAATCTGGCTTGGAACTTCCGTGACTTGATAGGTGTAGTAGCAGTCATAACTCCGGGCTCCTTTCCTAAGGAGCACGGTCACGCCATATGCTGGCGTGACCGCGCGGCGTTCAGTCGTAGTATCCGGCACGAACCGTTGCGCCGATGAAGTTGCAAATCAAACGTTCGGCGTGCACCATCGTGGTCAGCTGAACGTCTTGGGATGGGGCAATCTCGACTAGGTCCATGCCGACAACACGCCCCTTTCTCACCAGTCCGTGGATCAGCTTACGGATCTGAAGCCAGTTCAAACCGCCCGGCGTCTGGGAGATGACGCCGGGCATGATGGTTGGGTCCAAACCGTCTGCGTCGATCGTCAGATAGTAGGGGCCTCCATCTGGAATGCGGTCCAGCACGGCATCCATGCCAATGTCGTGCATTTCGTAAGCCGTGATCAGATCGGCCCCATAAGCCTTGGCATACTCAACCTCGGGCGCGCGGGCGCTGCCGACGCCGCGGATGCCGATCTGGACAATGTCACCGATCCAATCCAACTCGGACGCCCGGCGGATTGGGCTGGAATAGCCATTGGTCTCGCCATTGATGTCATCGCGCCAGTCGATATGGGCATCAACCTGAATAAGCGTGAATTTTTCGCCGAATTCTTCAAGCGCGCGTGTGATCGGAACAGGAATGCCGTGATCGCCACCGATTGAAATCAGGATCGTGTTCTTCTTGAAGATCTTCCGACAGGCTTCCTCGGCCCGGCGGTAGTGTTCGGCATGGTCACCCATATTGGCGCTAACATTGCCGCAGTCCACAACTTTGATGTCACGATGGTCCAGCAAGTGACCATCAAGATCGAAATCGTAATGCCCCACAACATAGCTGGAATCCAATCCGGCCTGACGCAGGGCATCGGGCGCGCGGCTTTGCTCATTCGCCATGGCATCGGGCGAATAAGGCATGCCGAACGGAATCCCTAGGATGGCGATGTCGGCTTCGAGGTTGTCTATATCAAGCTCCAGAGGAAAATCGAGGAAGGTTCTGGCGGGGCCGGTCGGTTCGATCGTGAGGTTCTTCTTTGTCATCTGTAAGTCCTGTGTTTACGTGTTCGCTTCAAACGCTTCGTAGGCTTGTGCAACCTGTGTTCCGGTCGCAAACCATGCGTCGTCAAAGCTTCTCATGTACTCCATGAACCGGCGGAACAGCAGCGTCCGGCTTGGCCGGCCGATCAGTTGCGGGTGCAGGGTTATGTTGACCAACCCACTCCAGTCGCGAAGGACGTCGAATTCGTCTTTCCAGACCTGAAAGATGTGATCGTTGGTCAGGATCGCGGCCTGGGTGTTGAAGTCGAAATAGGTAATAGCGGAATCGTCCAGGTTCCAATGGAATGGCAGCTCGATCGGGCCTTTGCTGCCGTCCTTCAACGTATGACGATAAGGGTAGACGTCATCCAGAAACCCACTGTTGTAGAGAAAACCGCGCTGTTTGACCAAATCGAGCGTCATATCGCTCGATGTCGCTGCAGGTGCTCGATACCCTGTTGGAACGACACCGCAGGCTTTGAGTGCCTCCAGTCCCCGATCCATCTCACGAATTTCTTCCTCGGGATTGTCGGGGTTGATCCAGAGGTGGTCGTGCCCGTGATGACCAATTTCGTGACCATCCTTCAGGATTGCCTCGATTGCATAGGGGTGGTTCTCGGCTGTTGTGCCGGGAACGTAGAAACTAGCCGGTGCTTCGTAGTCACGTAGGATTTCCAGAGCCTTCCCCAGACCTCTGCGTGGCCCATAGCCGCCTTGTGACAGCATTGAGGGTTTGCGAAGGTTTGTTGTGTCTTCTGATGACCACATGGACTCGGCGTCGAAATCAAATGTCACCATGACGGCGCACTTTTTCCCGTCGGGCCAAATCATGTGTGTTTCTTCGTTCATGTTTACCTCCTCAAACGAAGCAGACGTCCGATGTGGGTCGGTAAACTGTCTGCTGTGGCAGTCTCAAAACCCGCGTCAAAGGCGCCTTATCCCGCGCTTTCAATAAAGAATACGCATATTCTCTTGTTCAGCATAACTATAATATCTAAAGTTTCTTTAGATTTGCTAAAGGTTTACACGATGCTTGATCTCAAAGACTTGAAATGCCTGATTGAAGTAATTGATGAAGGTGGTTTTGAAGCCGCTGCAAAAAAGCTTTGCATATCTGCTGGCGCAGTTTCTCAACGGATCAGACGAATGGAAACGCAGGTTGGAAAGCCACTTGTCATTCGCCGTAATCCTCCATACCTGACCGCGGCCGGCGAACGCGTGATGAGCTTTGCACGACGTATTTGGTCTATGCAAATGGAGATGGATCAATCGATCCTCGGTGATGTCCCTCGAAATTCAAAAATCGCGATCGCTGTAAATCAGGACTCCCTGACGTGTTGGTTTTTGAAGGTTATAGAATCGTTCACTGAAGCGACGGGAATGTTCGTTGAAGTCATTACTGCAGACAGTGAAATGACCGAAGAGTTGTTCCAAAAAGGACGCGTGTTAGCAGCGGTCACGTCAAATCCTAAAGCGATCCCCGGATGCAAATCTAAACCATTGGGAGCGGCAGAGTATGAAATTGTTTGTTCCCGGGATTTTGCCCTGAAGTACTTTCCCAACGGACTATCGGCCGAGGCATTGAAACATGCCCCTGGCTTATACTTCGATCGCCAGGACCTCGTTGCGGCAGGCCTGCTAAAGAAATTTGACGTCGACATTAGCGAGACCAATCGTCATTTCATTCCCGGCAGCGCCGAAATTAATAGAGCAGCTGAATTGGGGTTGGGGTGGTGCGCAAACTCAATTCTGATCTCGCGATCGAACGGTGATGACAGCCCCCTAATCAAGCTATGTCCGGATACATATACGGTGAATTTGTACTGGAAGACCTGGGATCTAGCTACAAGCGAAATTCAGTCGTTGTCAGGACATGTCTACAAAATCTCCCGGGCATGCCTCAGTAAATCCGAGTGAATTGCTGATCCACAAACAGCAGTTTCAGCAATATTTTCTCATACATCTTCGACATGTTGGAGCACTTCTCCCCATCCGCTTCGAAATTTCGCTCTCGAAATCAAGCCCCTATCTTTAATAGAGAATTGAGAAGCGACGGAAAGCGGATTTTCATTCACAGGGCAGCATTTGGCATTTTAGGCTCACGTAACCGTCATCTGACATTTTCGGCCAGGCAGAAACCAAGCCCTGGGTGTTGAATAGCTGCTGAGCGGACAATACAGTCATTTGGTCAGTATGTAAAATTGGAGCCACATATCGAACTTCAGATACGATTATGGAGCGGGAGTTCCGGCTATTTCATGAAGCACAACCCGTCTCGCCAAACTCTTTGGCGACCACACGTCTTTGATTTTGGTCGCGAAAAACTCTTCAAAGGCGGGAACATCGGTTGGTAAAATAACCCACGGCTGTTTGGTTGAGGTGAAAATATGTACGTCAGGCGAAAACGGGTCTGGGTTATCAAGTGTTCCAACACGTATAAACCGGACAAGCTCGCCCAATCCACCACTCATGTCCAGATAGTTGGTCCATAGGGTGAGATGACATGTCGGACAGCGCGCAAACCTTTGTCCAACTCCACTTAACGACGGAGTATGAATTTCGATCACGTCGCCCTTGGTGACGTTCACCCGATCTGCTTCAATCAGGGCATTGACCGCATGCGCGCCGCCGCTTTCACGCTGACACCAACGGCAATGGCAGCCGTGTACAATCATCGGAGTGGTCGTCATTTCATAGCGTACATTTCCACATGCGCACCCGCCTTTAAAAGGTCCAACGTGCTCTTCCATAGGTCGCTTCCTTCTACAATGCATGACGCCCCCGACGCGACAACGCGGGAGTAAACAAGGATAAAACGAACTGTATCAACCAATTTTCAAAACTCAAACTTAGGTAGGTAATGGGATGTACCGGCTGCTTCACCCAGCAGGTTAGGCTTGGCCTATTTCTGCAACATGGAGAAGTAGCATGGCGAAGAACGATTTTAATGAGTTGATGTCGGTTGGCATCGACATTGGCAAAGATGTCTTTCACTTGGTTGGTTTTGATTATGATGGCCAGCTCGTGCTGCGCAAGAAGATCAAACGGCTGGCACTGTTGGCAACGTTTGAGAATTTGCCGCGCTGCATTGTTGGTATGGAGGCCTGCTTGAGCGCGCATTTTGTCAGCCGGACGCTGCGCGAAATGGGTTTCGAGCCTCGTATTATTCCTGCGATTTACGTGAAGCCTTTCAACAAGGGTCAAAAGAACGACTACAATGATGCCGAAGCCATCGCAGAGGCTGCGTTGCGTCCCAATCTGAAAACAGTCTCAGAGAAAACCCAGGACCAGCTTGACCTTCAAGCACTACATCGCGTCCGGTCTCGCCTTGTGTCGCGGCGGACGGCAGCCATGAACCAAATCCGTGCCTTTTTGATCGAACAAGGCATCACCGTCCGGCGCAGTGTCGCCGCCCTGCGCAATTCCCTTGATGCTATTCTGGACAACCGCAGTGGCGAGATGTCCCTGCGCATGCGGAAGCTGATTTTGGGTCTTCAACAGGATTGGATCTGGCTGGATAAACGGATCGAGATGACGACATCAGAAATCAAAAAGGTCAGTGAAACTGAGCCGGGTTGCCAGCGCCTCATGACCATCCCAGGCATCGGCCCCCTGATCTCGACAGCAATGGTCGCCGCCATCGGCAAAGGCGAGGCCTATGACCGAGGGCGTGACTTTGCGGCCTGGCTTGGATTGGTGCCACGGCAACACAGCACTGGGGGACGCACCATATTAGGCAGCATCACAAAACGCGGAAGTAGATATCTGCGCATGCTCTTTGTGCAGGCAGCACAGGTCATCATGATGCGGCCAAAGAACTGGCACAAGTTCAGCTTTGGCGTTTGGCTGGAGGCGGCCTCAACGCGCATGCAGCACAACAAGCTTGGTGTCGCACTGGCCAACAAACTGGCCCGGATCGCATGGAGCGTTCTAAGCTCCGGCAAGGATTTTGATTGGAAGGAAAGAGAGACAGCGTCAGCGATCTAAGCAGACCGCTGACACAACGATGTTCGTAAACCTCAAATGCATGGAACGGGAATAAGACGCACCCAAAGTCTGAGAGCCCAAATGGTCATCAATGATCTGGTAAGTAATGAGACAGCGGCGCGTGCGCACTCCCAACAGGGCCACGGCAATCAACAAGCCGATACAAAGGCCGGATACATATCAGCGACTTCCTGAAGACGTGCAATTTATCACTTGCGAACAGCAGCCGGTACATACAAATGGGCTCGTTGGAGACTTTAGCTGCTGAACATTCAGATGGCGGCAGAGCCGGGCTTTGTTGCCGTCAACGGCAATTGTACGAACATCCGCTGTACCGTTTGATCATTTTCCTTTCGTGGAACCCCGGATGCTTTGTTGAAGTAACAAGAGTTAGGGCCAAGAATTGAGCCAAAAACGAAAACGTTGTAGACTATCCTGATTACATCTCGGGAAGGAAATCTATGCGCATCCTGTTGATAGCCGCCCTTAGTTTTTTTCCGTTTGTGGCGCAGGCTGAAAGCTTACTTTTTGAATATGAGATTGCCAACTCTGGCGCCTTGGCCAATGTCGAATTACACATCCACCCAGATGAACTCTCCGCCCTGGTTGGCCCATCCGGCAGCGGGAAAACGACGGCGATCCAGTTGTTGGGACCAATCCTTCAGCCGACGGGCGGAAAATTCACTGTGATTGTCTCGGACGAACCCAATGGGCGTTTCGGCGAATTCAACATTTCCAGCGGGCTGGAGTTTGCAAAAATGCCAAAACGGCGAAATCCGGATGGGCAAGGGGATCGAACTAAAGGTCGGAGATTTTTGGGTTAATCCAACGAATGATATGACTGTCATTGGGCCTGTCAGTCTTGTGGCCTCGATCATGGCAAAGATCGACAAGCTTCTGGGCGATCAAGCCCCGCCGCCCTTTGATCGGGGGATCATCCCGGCGGGCACGACGCTGGTGCGCATGTCTGGCGGCCAAGCTCAGCGAATAAGCGTCGCGGCATATGGCCTTTGACCCGATCATCATTTTGATGGATGAGCCGACCAGCAGCTTGGATCCAGCAGTGGACACGACAACGGGAGTCTCCGGTGCCACAACTTCCACGCTGGGTGCTAGTGAGGCCGTCTCCGGCGCCGCCGCTACTGGAAACTAAGCGGTATCAAGTTTGTAGGTCACCACGTGCGACCTCCTAGCTGCGACAGAGGTTTTGGAGACATCCGATTTCCGCACAGTTTGGGCGATCATTACGGTGTCTTTGAAGGCGATTTTTCGGACGCGTTGAAATCCTGATTTGTTGCTGAAAACAATGAAGCCGACGTCCGATATCGCTAGTCTAATGCACAGGCTGGGCTCTCACCGGTCATCGGAGCAGGTGCAGTATCTGCATTGCAGGAAACCGAGACCACCATCGTGGACGGCCCTGATCTGCCGTTCGACCGACCTTCGCGATGCCGCGGTGCGACCCGTGGGACCGGATATTCGCTGCACCTGCGAAAATTTACGTGAACCGAATTCACATACCGCGGGACATTGTGGAAATTCGCCACAGCTCCACCAATGGCCGATTGTGAGGCTTAACAACAAAAGCGATATCTGAGTGGCGCGCCGGAAGGGCACGACGCTGTCGGTCGGTTGATCAAAGGTTAATGTTTAGTTCGTATTCTGAAACAACTGCCAACAATTCACGTACGAAAACATCAACAAGGTCTGACGCCTCTCCTGATGGAGGGTGAAGAAGAACGACTTCGTGAAATATTTCCAAGTCGATTGGTACAGCTATCAAATTTCGACTTTGAAAGTGTGCCGCCGTAATGGGATCAATAACTGAAATCCCTACTCCTTTTTCAACCAGTTCACAATTGGTGGCAAAAAACTGAGTATGTATCGATGGTGCCCAATCGAAGCCGGCAAGAGCAAATGCGGCGGACAATTGCCGACTGGTGGAATGGTCGTTGAATAGAGCCACAATTTTTTCTGGCGCTAGGTCGTCGATGGATAGCACCTCACGCGTCGCTAATTCGTGATCTGCAGGGACTGCACAAACACATCGCAGGCGAATTTCACGATAGACGTTTCCCGAGGGTTCCACCGGCGGTTCGACCAGGGCGATGTCATATTGCTGCGAGGGAAACAAACTGCGGACCATGTGCGAACTTCGGGTTTGGATATCGAACTTTACATCTGGATAGTTGACGTGCATTCGAGCAATCGCCTGCGGCAAAACCGTTAGACCATAACCAGGAAGCGTGGCGATCGTTATAGCGCCGAATTTCCCCTGACGGATCTGGCTGGCAACTTGATTGGCAAGATCTACGTCGCTCAATAACCGGTCTGTGATCTCATAGAAATAAGTCGCTTCGACCGTTGGGTGCAGCCGGCCAGACCGACGATCGAAAAGCGAAAAGCCCAGTTGATGCTCCAGATTTGAGATCATGGTGCTGACACCAGGTTGGGACATATTAAGCACGTCGGCAGCCTTTGAAACTGTCTTGTGCAGCATGATCATCTTAAAACATTGGAGTTGCTTTAAGTTCATAACATCCCTCGCGTTGGTTCTCTATGTATTTCAATTTCGTATACTAAACACAAATCATATTATTATTTTTGTATATTGAAATTGTCTACGCTCACCCAATGACAAGCATCAAATCAAGGGGAACTGATCATGATCAACAAATTCAAATTCACTCTATCGGGCTTGGCTTTCGCCATTGGCTCTAGTGCTGCGTTTGCAGGCGATGTCGCGATAAACTTGGGCTTTGCAGCGCCGGAAGAAAGCGCCTATGGCGTTCTCGCCGCGAAATTCGAAGAACTGGCCGAGGAGTATTCCGGAGGATCCATCGATGTAAAAGTCCGGTGCTGCACGCAACTGGCCACGGAAGACGAAGCCTTTAAAGCAATGCAACTCGGCACGGTGGACATGTACATCATGACCCACAACAATATTTCTCCTCACTTCGCGCCAATGGAAGCATTTGTGCTGCCGTACATTTTCCAAAGTACGAATCACGCCTACAAGGTGCTGGACGGTGAGGTCGGTGCGGGCATTGCCGAGCAAATCAAACAAAAGACGTCTCTCGATCTGCTGACATTTGGTTATGTCGAATATCGTGATTTCTACAATACTGAACGGCCCATCAACAGCATCGAGGACATTCAGGGCATTCGCGTACGCGTGCCACAGAACAACGTAATGATCAAAACGCACGAGGCGTTTGGATCCGTGCCGTTACCGATTGCATGGTCTGAAACTCTGGCCGCCTTGCAAACTGGCGCGGTTTCAGCGGGCGACAGTGGCGCGTCCTTTGTTCGGTCACAGAAGTTTTACGAGATCGCCGACAACCTGGCGGTTCTGGAACATTTCGCCTTTTTCACTCCGATGCTGGCAAGCAACCGGATTATGGGAAAGCTCGACGAATCTCAGCAGGATGCTGTGCGTCGGGCGGCGCGTGATGCAGGTCAGCACCAGCGCGTAGAAATGGCACGGCAACTGGAAGATGCACGCGAATTTCTCGCAGCGGATGGTGGCATGACGATTACCTTCCCGGACAAGGATGGCTTTATTGCAGCTGGCATCAAAGTGCAGGATGAATTCATTGCAGAAGGCGCCAATGACGCAACCAGGGCGCTGATCCTCGATATCCGCGCTGCCGCTGAATAACCAAATTCTCCCTGTGGCCCCTGCGGCCCACCTTTTTGGGGCGCGTGCAATAAGCGCGCCCCCTTTTTCTAGAATTGGAGAGAAGCATGTTTGCGAATGCTCTGTTTAAACTTGATACGCGTTTCGAAGAGATATTTTGTGTAATCGGCTTGTCGATCATGGCCATATGTATCTTCACACAAGTCATTCTGCGCGTGTTCTTTGAATCCGCGTTTCATGGCGCCGAAGAACTCGCCGTCTACGGTATGGTAACGGCCATCTACCTCGGGTGTTCGCTGGCCATTCGCGAACGCGCGCATATCCGCATTACCTTTCTCGTCGAGAAGCTCCCGCATAAAGGGCAGGTTTTCTGCATCGTTCTGGCGGATCTGCTTTGGATGGCCTTCATCGTGTTGTTGCTTAAGGAAAGCATCACCTGGATCCAGCTGTTAATCCAATTCGACTACATTTCACCTGCTTTGGGTATCAACCAAAAATACCCCCAATCCATCGTTCCGCTCGCCCTGTGCCTGATGATCGGGCGCATGGTTCAGGTTTACTACCGATGGATCATCCGGGACAAAAAAGAAGGATTGCCGCTATGAACGGTCCAACGTGGATGGCAGCAGTCTTTCTGTTCACCATCGTCATCGGGGTCCCAATCCCTTTCGCCGCGGGTATCGCCACTGTTATCGGGCTCTATATCGCGGATATCCCGCTCGCGCTGTTGGCACAAAGTGCCTACAACGCCTTTGAGCCTTTTCCGCTGACCACAATTCCGCTTTTTGTTCTGGCGGGTCAGCTCATGGAAAAGGGCGGCATGTCCGAAAAACTGATCCAGATCGCACAACGAATGATCGGAGCATATAAAGGCGGCATCGGTCTGGTGACCGTTGTGGCCTGCATGTTTTTCTCGGCGCTCTCAGGCTCCGGCCCGGCGACAACTGCCGCCATCGGGTCGATCACAATTCCAACTATGCTGAAGGAAAAGTACCGCCCGCGCTTCGCCGGAGCTGTAGCGGCAGCGGCAGGTGCCATGGGCAGCATGATACCGCCCAGCAACCTGCTGATCATTTATGGCCTCGTCACAGACGAAAGCATTCCGCGTCTCTTTCTTGCGGGCATTGTGCCGGGGTTGTTCCTGGGCTTCCTTCTTTGCGTCGTTACTTACGGTATTGCCAAAAAGAATGATTATGGCGGTACCGGTGAAAAATTCACACTTGTCCCGCTCATGTGGGCACTTTGGGAAGGCAAATGGGCCATTGGTGCGCCAGTCTTTATTTTGGGTGGAATCTATGCTGGTTTCTTCACACCATCAGAAGCTGCTGCTGCCGCCGTTTTCTATGGTCTTTTTGTCGGCCTCTTCATCTACAAGGGCCTGACCTGGCGCGGTGTCTACGAATCTCTTCGGTTTACCGCTATTCTCGCCGGATCGATCCTGTTCATCTTGGGTTCGACAAAGGCGTTTGGGCAGTTGGTCACGATCTTTGACATCCCGGACATGGTAGGGGCGGCATTCCAGGGGATCATCGACTATCCGTGGCTCGTGATGCTTTGCATCGGTGTTGTCTACATCTTCGTCGGCATGTGGTTGGAGTCGATCCCGCAGATCATCATTTTCACTGCAGTCATGCTTCCAATTGCAACTCAGATTGGCATAGACCCGATTGTCTTTGGCGTCTTTACGGTGATGACTTGTGAAGTGGGTTTCCTGACACCACCAATCGGAGTGAACCTCTTTGTTGCCTCCAAACTGACGAAGACATCCGTCGAGGATATTTCAGTGGGCGTTATTCCACTGCTTATTCCTTACCTCTTCATCATCGTTCTGCTCTGCTTCTGGGGGGACTGGGTAACGTGGTTGCCAGATCTCGTCATGGGCCCTTCACTGGATTAGGAGAAATCAATGACCAATAACAATGATCATCCGTTCCTACGCGGTATGAGTGAACCTGCTACGTTCATGAGCGTCCCATACTCATCGAGTGTGACAGAAAGCAAGGCCGCAATCCTAGGCATTCCCTTTGATTGCGGCCAACACCCGACACGCATTGGGGCCCGTGGTGGGCCCCGTGCGATCCGCGCACAATCTTCACTCGTGCGCCGATACCAACCTCCCTTTGCTGATTTTGATCCGCTAGAGGACTTGGGAGTTGTGGACATGGGAGACGTGGCCGTGACATCAGCCAAGTTGAAAGATGCCATGCAGTTAATTGAAGCAGCCATGAGCCACATTTTTGAGCAAGATGTAGTGCCGATTACTTTTGGAGGTGATGGAGCAGTAACGCTTCCTCAGTTACGGGCGACCCAAAGCAAATATCCCGATCTTTGTGCGGTCCACTTGGATGCCCATGCAGATGCAAGTCTTGGGAATGGACCAGGTTTCGATGAGCGATACAACACAGCCACCACATTCACTCGCGCCGCTGAAGAACAGCTGGTTGATACACCCCGCTCGTATCACATCGGAGCGCGAGGCACATTGCCATTGCAAGGCACGTACAAGCACGCACAGGGACTAGGATATCAATTGATCACTACTGATGTGATGCTTGAGCGTGGTATTCCAAACGTCGCAGAGGAAGTGCACCAAACCATTGGCAACAGGCCGGTTTATCTATGCTTCGACATGGATTTCTTCGACCCTTCTTGTGCGCCGGGTGTCTGTACACCGACCTGGGGTGGTCCGACGGCCCGCGAGGGCTTGGCCTTGTTACGATGGCTTTCCGGGCTAAACATCGTCGCGGTAGATATCAATACCGTCAGCCCCGATCACGACGTAGGGGGCATGACGGCGTTTCTGGCTGGCACAGTTGCGATGGAATGCGCCACTCTGATCGCTATGAAAAAACGACAAGACGCGCAAAGTGACAAATCTGTTGCGGCCACTCAAACAAGCTAAAGTGGATTGATGAATTGATCATCTTTGACATCTCTCTGCTGGCTATGGCCGCATTCTTTGCGGGCATCGTTAATTCAATCGCGGGCGGCGGCAGTTTTCTGACATTCCCCGCGCTAGTGTTCACGGGCGTGCCGACCATTGCAGCTAATGCCACGAGCGCAGTGGCAGTCTTTCCTGGTTATCTCAGCGGTGCATTGGGCTTTCATAAAGAACTGCGGGATTTACCGCTACGGCAATTGATTGTGCTTTTGGGCTTGTCGTTATTAGGCGGCGTGCTGGGAGCGCTTCTGCTATTGATAACACCCGCAAGTGTGTTTTCGGCAGTAGTGCCATGGCTTCTTGGTTTTGCGACCCTCATATTTGCCCTCGGCAACCGCATCTCGGCGTGGGCTGGTCGGAACGTAAAGGCTGAAGGCTTCACGGGAAATTTCGCGACGTTGTTGGTCTGCGTTTACGGGGGGTATTTCAACGGAGGCTTGGGGATTGTTCTCCTTGCATTGTTTTCCGCGTTGGGAATGCGGGACATCAATTTGATGAACGGGCTTAAGAATGGCATGTCGTTTGTTCTCTCAGGCGCATCCGTCGTCACCTTCGCCTTGGCTGGCATCGTATTCTGGCCGCAAGCCCTATTGATGATGGTTGCCGCTACTATTGGCGGCTATTGCGGTGCTATCGTTGCACGGCGTCTTTCAGCGGGCGTCGTTCGGACAATTGTCGTTTGTATTGGTGTCGCAATGACTGTGGTATTCGCGCTCAGATTTCTGTGAATGTCTTTCACCAAATGCCTGTAGTTGAGAATGTAGAGACATGGTACGATGTCTTCTTTGAATTGCACTTCCGCCGTTCATGCTCAATGCAGCATCTGTAAAGTTGGGCTCTTCCGACACCTTTGATGCACTGATCACGAGCGTTTGGTTCGGGGAACAGCGCCTTTCGCTGCAAAGCGCATGAACTGGCAGGATGCGGGACTTTCCCGACCTTCGATTTCCTGACCTTGCTGTCGCAGCATCCATTCGCAGGCGCAGCGAGTAAACCGTTGCGACGCGGCGCGTGTCGCCAAACCGGTCGTTCGCCGCATCGTGTGTGGACACGGTGGACGCAGACTTCGCCGCCTTTTGTTCTGCTACGCCCTGCTGCCAGACTGAGCTATCGCACTTTCTTCAAATGAGCCAAAACTAATCCCAGATGCGCTTTATGAATCGAAGAGGCTAGTTTGATATCCCCCAATTCCAGACTGCGATGTAGCATCTCCATCTCATGAAGCAGTTCATCGGTCTGCTCGTCGAAATCGACGTCGTCCAGCAGTAAAAACCAGAACCGGGCGGATTGATAGAAGAGCGTATCGTTGAATTCTCTCAGGATTTGGTTGCTAACGAGCCCATGGAGTATCTCGTGCAGCCTGATGATAATGCGCGCGAATTCTTCCTTATCGCGTGTCACTCTCAGTTTTAGACAACGCCCGATCAACGCTTCAACACTTTCAAGTATGGAGGCGTCGATCTCAACTGGCGTTGAGTCTGCGACCGCATCCATCAGGTGCATACGGATGACATAGATGTCCCGCATAGCCCCTAGGTCAATCGGAGCCACGACTGTTCCACGGCCATGTTGACTGATGATGAAACCGTCATTCTCGAGGCGTTGCAGGACAGATCTCAACGGTGTTCTGCTGATCCCAAATTCCTGGGCCAGATCACGCTCATTCAGCCGAGAGTCGGGCTCGTAAGTCAAAAGACAGATGCGTTTTCGCAGAATTTGATAAATCTCTGCTTTACTGTAACGAATGGCCTCTGGCGCGCTCTCTTTGTATTTCACATTATCCACCGACAAAAACTCTCCCTGTCGACGTTTCCGCCGGATACAATGGCGACGACTACTTTGCCCGCCCAATCTTGCCTTCCCTTCATCGCGGCCGATACTGCAACTGCGCCTCCGGGTTCCGCAACAATCTTGAATTCCTCGAAAAGGGCTTTCATGCCTGCTATCACCTCTGACTCTTTAACAACGAATCCCTCAGAAAGCAGCTTTTGATTGATGGCGAATGTAAGCTTCCCGGGGATTTGGGTCACGATCGAATCGCAAATCGAAGAATTGCCCGGCGTGTTTGCAACTCGCGCCGCTTGTGCCAATGACCTCGCCGTATCGTCGAAATGCTCCGGTTCGACGGGGTGAACAGATGTCCGTTCACTGAGCGCTGCAAAGGCAGTCGCCACGCCAGCGATCAGACCGCCGCCTCCGACAGGACAAAAAAGGGCGTCAGGACGAATATTCAACTGCGCAAGTTGCTCAATGATTTCCAAACCAACAGTCCCTTGGCCCGACATCAAGACAAAATCGTCGTATGGCGGGATCAATATCGCCCCGGTGCGCCCCGCGATGTCGCTCGCGATCATTGTGCGATCCTCGTTTAGACGATCATAGGTGATGACGTGCGCACCATACTCTGCTGTGCGCTGCAGCTTTATGGTCGGCGCATCTGATGGCATGACAATGCTTGCTTGCACATTGAGCATGGAGGCCGCCTTTGCCACCCCTTGCGCGTGGTTTCCCGAAGAAAAAGCGACAACGCCAGCGGCCCGTTCCCGGGGTCTCAAAGTTGCGATTTTCGTATACGCCCCGCGAATTTTAAACGACCCGGTTTCCTGAAGACATTCCGGCTTGATTATCAGCCGAAACCCCAGCTTTTGGTTCAACAATTCAGATTCAAGCAACGGAGTGACCCGGCTGACGCCTCGCAATGTTTCCGAAGCAGCATGGATCATATCGATTGTCAGCAACTTCAGGTCCCGATTTGCAATGTTGCTGACTGGTTTTGTAGCATCGCTATGACGCTCAATGGCGTAATCCGGCCGGTTGCCGGGTTTTTTGCAGAGGGCCGACCTTGAATCGCGACCGTGAAATCCGAGCTGTCTGAGGTGACCCTTACCGTGTGTGTGTTGCGATCCAGAGTTGGGTCTGCCCAAACTTCCATACGAGTCCGGTCAGGGCCAATACCCGCAAGGCTGAGCGCGGCGGCTACGTTGACGTTGGCGGGAAACACGCGCGCCACCTCGGTGACGGATCCTTCGATGATTCTGACCGCTTCGGTGATCCCGGTCAGATCAATCTTCTCTTGGGCCAGATACGGAGCTTTGATCAAACCGGCAACGGGTTTGCGGGTTTCAATGACGACTGAATGAATCTCACCAACCGCGGTCGCTTTGAGGGCATCAAGACCAAGCATTGCGCCGGATGGAACGACGATCCGCGCGCCGTGTTCTTGCGCATGCGAGATTAAATCTTGATGCTCCAAGAGCTGGCTGCAAGACAGCACGATCAATATCTTGCCGGCCGACAGAACAGGGCGCGCCAGATCAGCGAATAATGCCGGAGGGAGGCCCTCTAGCGCCCAATCGCACTCGTTTGCTAATTCAGCGAAATTCATGAAAGGCACAGGTGTCGACAGCGTTGCATTCAATGCGTCCAACCGTGTCTGGCTGCTCGCAGCGATACCCGCCAGTTTGAACCCTGGTATGTCGCCCCGGCTCAACGCCTGGGCCACGGTGGTTCCAATTGCGCCGGTTCCGGCAATTCCAATTTTTTGTATTTTTTCCATAAGCTTTTACGTTTTACGATGTTTATCTGGAAATCAACCGGCGCCACCGTCAATCTTTGGCAGCGGTATTGCGAACTTTTCGTTTCGTTCGATGAAGTGACCGACCCTGAGGATTGTACTCTCTTCAAAGTAACGACCAACAAGTTGCAATGCGACCGGCAAGCCGTCTGAATGCATGCCGCAGGGCATTGTCAGGGCTGGATGCCCTGTCATGTTGAAGAATGTTGTGAAGCGGGTGATCGCATTCCCGATCGCTTCTTCGACACCGTCGCGCATGGTCTTCACCGTCCCAAGCTTTTGTGCAATTTCCGGCGTTGCCGGTGTCAAGATCACGTCGACATCTTCAAACAATGCGTTGGTCTGCTGCCGATACATTTCGATAAATCGCCTGGCGCGTACGTAGTGCTCGGCCAACAGGCACTGACCGAGCGCCAAGCCTGCGCGAAAGTCTTTCCCGTAAAGTTCTCCCCGCTCTTGCAGGAATGCGGAATGTGCGCTCAAGGCTTCTGGCATCTGAACTGTCAGCGAAATGGTGCGGCTGTGTTCCATGTCCGGAAAGGTAACAGGCCGCAATTGCGCGCCGTGCTCCGAAAGGTGTGATTTGACCCTTTCCACAGCCTCCAGGATTTCCGGATCGGTACGCTCGTAATAGAAATTCGCAGGAATACCCACGCGCAGGCCTTTAATACCGCCACCAAGGTGCTCGGCATAGTTATCGACAGGATGGTTGGAGGATGCCGGATCGCATGGGTCAAAACCCGCAACGATACCCAACAGATCGGCGCAGTCGGCGATGGTACGTGTGATCAGGCCTACATGATCCAGTGTCCAGCAATAGGGCACGACACCGGTAGTTGGCACGCGTCCAATCGTGGGTTTCAGTCCGACCAGGCCATTTAGGGCCGCGGGTGCACGCACTGATCCGCCTGTATCCGTTCCCAAGGCGGCGGGCACCAAACCGAAAGCGACGGCAGCGGCCGAACCGCTGGAGGAGCCCCCTGCAAGACGCGTCGGATCATAGGCGTTGACACAAGTGCCGTAGACGTCGTTTTCTCCGGTTGCTCCATAGGCAAATTCGTGCAGGTTGGTCTTGCCCATGCTCAAGGCACCGGCGGCACGCAGCTGCCTGATCGTGAATGCATCTTCCGAGGCGACCCGGTCGTGAAACACACGGGATCCGGCTGTTGTCAACACACCTTCAACATCGAACAGATCCTTGCTGGCAAATGGAATGCCGGCAAAAGGTGATCTTGCAAGGTCTTTAGTCGTAAGCCTCGCCGCGTCCCCAGTTGCAGATTTATCCGTGACGGTGATGAACGCGTGAGAGAGATCATTGAAACGTGCAATGCGGTCAGCGAAGGTCTCAACAAGTTCGCTTGGTGTTATCTTTCCCGTATCAAGGAGCCGTTTCAGGGATTGTACGTCAAGGAATGAAAGCTCTTCCGGCATGGGCTTATCTTTTCTGAACTGTAAGCGCGGGGGGCGTTGTTCCAAGGTCGATCTGTCGTAATGTTTCCAATTCGTCCAGAAGCTCTTGAAAACCAGTGATTATGCCCAATTTAGGCTCCACCAGTTCATCCAGTTCCTCTTCGGTCCACGTATGGCTCGCCATTTGTGCGCACACGTTGGTCAGGGTCTGTTTGGTCAATGGTTTCATATGCATTATCCGTTCCGGGGCACGAGGGAGAGCGCACCCCGGAGCAATTGGAGTCCCTCATCGAATGATGAGGGTCTCAGGTGTTTGATTGGTCAGGATTTCGGCGCCGTTTTCTGTCAGCAGCACAGTGTTCGAAATGAAATAATCAACCACATCGGTGTTGGTGAACCAGGAATGGGCATGGAAAACCATGCCAACTTCGAGCGTGCGTTGTGAATTCGGAAACAGCGATGTCACCATTGATCCGCCTGTCCAGCTGGGCGGGAAACCAATGCCGACCATATAACCGCAATGATGACGTTCGTAATCATGCAGGCCAGCAGAAGCGGCAACGTCTCGCCAGGCTGCGTATGCGTCACCAGCTTTGCCCCCCGGTTTCAGAGCACCGCAAATCGCCTTCATCCCGTCGATCGCCAACTCGGCGGATTTTTCAGCCCCCTCTGGCGCAGACCCAACGTAGACCAAACGCCCCATCGGTGCCTGATACTTGCGATAGGCGCCGCAAGTTTCCATGAACACGGCATCACCATTGTGAAAGGTGTCGCCGCGCCATGTGGTGTGTTCTTCACCCAGCCGGGTTGTCGGGCGGAAAAACGGTCCGAAGCCGGGGTATTCGCTTCCCTCCAGGATCGTCTTGTGGTGGTAGGCGGCAGAAATCTCGTAATCTGACGCGCCGTCTCGCACCGCTTCGATCGCGGCCAGAGTTCCAAGATCAGCGGCACGTGCCGCAGCGCGCGTGTACTCCATCTCCAAAGGCGATTTGACTTGCCGAAGATCGTCGATGATGCCGGACCCGTCGATCCAGTCTGCCTCAGTATCGCCTGCCTGGATCAGTTCCGCATGACGAGGGGTTAGAAACAGGCTGCGCTTTTCTATTCCGACGCGCCCGCCCTTCAAGCCCAGATCAGACATTGCGCGTAGGACATGATCCGAAAGTTCTTCATGATCCTTGTGCCCATAAAAGCGCGCATTCGAAACTTGGTTGTCAAAAGTGATCTTCTCCATCGCGCGACAGACAAGGCCCATCTCGCCATTTCGGTTCAGCACCAAAACATGCGCAGCGAAGAACCCCCAGTGATCCATCCCGGTCAACCAGTAGATGCTTTCGGGTACGGAAATCAAAATCCCATCGAGGTGGTTTGCCGACAGGGCGGCAGTGGCACGCTGAACACGCGCGGATAGTTCCGAAATGGGAAACGGAGCCGTTCCTCCGGGTTCTTTTTTTGCAACGTTCATGGAGAACTCCTTTTGGGTGTGGTGATGAGAAAAAGCCATTAGGTACACCAATAAATTGATATAGCGGCGAACTGCAAGGGTAAATTGCCATATAGTGGCTCTATATCGAATCATCTTGCGCTTATTATTTCAATTGGTATACCATTTAAGGCGCATCAATGTCCCAGGGAGTACCAAAAACCTCACGCTCGCATTCCAGAAATTCGAATACCGCAGCCCAGATGTGTCCAAGACGTCCGTTGCTGCGACGAGAAAAGTCAGCCTGTTTTTCTTCGCCCGACAAGCCACTTGGGGAATGCCAGAAAACTTGGATGACACGTGCACAGCCTACGAAACGAAACCCAACTGGAAAGGTGTCTTTATGACCAAGAAAACCGATCAAATTTTATTAGATAAATTGGCCTATGCTGCAAAGATGGGCGGAATCTCACGCCGATCTTTCATGCACTATTCGATGGTGGCAGGAGTGACAGCAAGCGCAGCCACCGGCTTATGGACCAGCAGTGCCCACGCGCAGGAACCTCGCCGGGGCGGCACCTTCAAGGTTGGAATGCACGATGGCAACACATCAGATACTCACGACCCGGGCACATACTCCTCGCGTCAGCAGATCTATCTGGCACACCAATACCGTAGCTACCTGACATTGATCGAGCCAGACGGCACGCTTGGACCAGATCTTGCGACCAATTGGGCGGCAAACTCGGATGCATCTGTCTGGACGTTTGAGCTTAACCGTAATGCGTCCTTCCACAGCGGCAGCAAGGTCACATCAAAAGATGTCATCGCCTCGCTCAACCATCACAGAGGAGACGATTCCACGTCGGCGGCGAAGGCGTTGCTGGCTTCAGTGACGGACATGCAGGCCGATGGGGACAATACTGTCGTCGTCACATTGGATAGCGGCAACGCTGATCTTCCGTGGTTGATGACAGACTACCACCTGCCCATCTGTCCGGCCAATGACGACGGAACCATGAACTGGCAAAGCGGCGACGGATCGGGCCCCTACAAGATCGAAAATGGCGAGTGGGGCGTAAGCTGGAGTCTGAGCCGCCACGAAGGCTGGCATCTCGAAGGTGCCTATTTCGACAAAGTTGAGATGTTGGTTCTCAACGACCCGAACGCGCGGCAATCCGCATTGGTCACAGGCGACGTGGATGCGGTGACATCAATTGACCTCAAGACTTCGGCGCTCATGGAACGTGATCCGAACATTGCAATTGACAATGTGCCTTCCGGCGCGGCGATCACCATGCCGATGCATTGCAACACAGTCCCCTTCGACGACGTCAACGTGCGCAATGCACTCAAGCTGTCGATTGACCGCAATGAGATCATCGAGAAGATTGCGTTTGGTGCAGCATCAATCGGCAATGATTTCCACCATTCTCCGGCCCAGCCGTATTGGCCAGACGATGTCGAACAGCGCGAATATGACCCGGATCAATCCAAGGCGCTTCTCAAGAAAGCTGGCATGGAGGGTCTCACCGTCGACATTTCGACGGCAGACAGCCTGTTCTCGGGAGCAGTCGACATGTGCGTGCTATACGCGGCGCAAGCAAAGGCCGCCGGCATTACTGTCAACGTGGTGCGTGAGGCCAATGACGGCTACTATAACGATGTTTGGTTGCAGAAACCGTTTTGTGCAGTGTCTTGGGGGGCACGTCCGACACCGGATGTTATGTACACTTTGGCCTACAAAGATGACGCCGCATGGAACGAGAGCTTTTGGCAGAATGAGCGGTTTAACGAGTTGCTTCTTCAAGCGAAGGGCGAGCTTGACGACGGCTTGCGTGCAGAAATGTACCGCGAAATGGTGGTCATTGCCCGCGATGACGGCGGTACCATCATTCCGATGTTCAATAACTTTGTCTATGCACGGCGCAGCAATGTCATGCACGGCCCCAACCTAGCTGCAAGTTGGGAACTTGATGGCGCCCGCGGCCCAAGCCGTTGGTGGTTCTCTGGCTGAACATTAGAAAATTCGCGCACAGCCCTATTCCTGGGGCTGTGCCATTCAGCGGTGTAATGGTGACGACCGACATACAGAATTGGCTTCCGGGAATACGGCGTGTCGTACTCGCCAATGGCAAAGTTCGCGCACTGATTCGTGCCTGATTGATCTTCGCAGCGCCTTGGACGAACAGCTGGTTTTTCTGCAACAGGCGGTGCAAGACTTCGCGCATCTGCAGCATTTCGCTTGCTGCGAGCGCGCGCAGCGGGAATTTCGAATTTAGAGGTTGGGCTCACTGCCGCCATCGGAGCACACGCAGCATTCCTTTGCTGAGCCACGCCAGCGGCTATCGAACGGCCCATTCCGGACATTTAGCGTGTTCGTCGAATGCTGCGCTCGCAGCCCGCATAGTCGCCATTCGTGCAACACACAGCATTCCTTGCCCGCCGCATGAGCAATCTGCAGTCAAAGCAAGCTTTGGCTATACAATCGCGGCAGGCACTGCAGCGAGGGTTCGAGATCACAAACCCGCAGCCTCGTTCAGGATCACGGCCGCAAAGACGTCCTGATGCGCGCCACCGATGTTCTTGTAAACGGTGATTTGATCTTCCCTGGTCCGCCCAGCATCTCGTCCTTGAACGAGGTCGAACGCGTCGCCCTGAATATCGTCCCAGCTAAGTGCACCGGAGGCAACTGGCAGCGTCAGTTCGCCCACCTCATCGCGGCCACGGTCGCAACAGGTAAAGACCGTTCCGCGCCGCATCGCATCATCATCCGTCTCGCGCATATCCGGCAGGTAGGATCCCACCAGATCGAGGTGGGCCCCGGGTTTCAGCATTGCACCTTTTACCAGTGGTGCGCGCGACATGGTCACGCAGCTGATCACATCCGCCTCTGCCACCGCAGCATCAAGATCCGGCGCGGCCTCGGCATTGATACCCTGCGTGCGCAGCGTGGCCGCCAAGGCCTCGGCCCGGCGAGCGGTGCGATTCCAAATCCATACACGAGCGATTGACGGGCGTGCCGCAATATGGGCCAAGGCCACATGCGGGCCCAGCCCGCCCGCGCCAACTATCAGCAGCTCCTGTGGTTCAGGTGGGGCCAGCAACGCTGTGCCAAGCCCCGAGATGGCAGCGGTCTTGCGATAGGTCATGGCCTCCCCATCAGCCACCAACACCGGCGCACCGGTGTGTGCGTCGAACGCCGCAACTGCACCAAGGACCGAACCGATAGGAGGATCAAGATCACGATTGCCGGGAAAGACACCTACCATCTTGACCACGATCAGTTGCCCGCCCAACCAGCCGGGCAAAGTGACGAACATATTGCCGGTCCCGTTCGGATCCTCGGTATAGACACCGTCTCCCTCTGGCATCTTTCCTTCGTGTAGCTTTTGCAGTGCTGGGATCAGGCTGTCGTAAGGAAGCAGCCGATGAACGGTTTCGGCATCAAACATCTGCATGGCACGACTCCTTCAGGCAAAAACCGGATTCACACCCACCCTAAAGCTCTGAAGCAGAATGCCAAAATTTTCTTTGACCGGATCGCGCGCTGAGACCAGACTTGTCTCTAGCAATTTATGGGATGAGGACTGCTATCATGAACGCACCTGCCGATGTCTCCAGAACCGATCCGCTTCTTCAACCTTTCAAACTGGGACATCTAAAGCTGCGCAACCGGATCATGAGCACTTCGCATGCCATAGGTTTTGGCGAGGATGGTATGCCTGCAGGGCGTTACCAGCGCTATCACGAGGCCAAAGCGCAAGGAGGGATCGGGCTGACCATGTTTGGCGGGTCGACTAATGTGTCGCGCGACAGTGCCAACACGTTTGGCCAGCTCAGCGCCAGCGATGATCGCGTCATTCCTTTCTTCCAAGAGTTTGCGGATCGTATTCACAAACATGGGGCGGCTCTCATGTGCCAACTCACCCATCTGGGCGGTCGTAGCCAATGGCGCGGGGACAACTGGCTGCCAACCATCTCACCCAGCCGGTTCCGCGAGCCACTGCACCGCGGTTTCACCAAGGAAATGCAAGCCGAGGATATCACCCGCGTGATCACAGATTTTGGTCAGGCCGCGCGGCGCTGTTATGAAGGTGGGCTCGACGGATGCGAACTGCACATCGCCGGGCATCTTATCGGTCAGTTCTGGTCACCCGCCACTAACCAACGCAGTGACGACTTTGGCGGCAGCCTTGAGAACCGCGCTCGGTTCGGCCTCATGGTACTTGAGGAGATACGTCGTGTGGTCCCGCAGCCCTACCTCGTCGGGGTGCGCATGGCAGTGGGCGAAGGCGATGGCGGTGTGATGCCGGATGAGGAGTATCTGGCGATGGCCGAGATACTCGAACGTTCCGGCCTGATCGATTTTTTCAATTTCACTTACGGGCGCATCGACACCGAGGTGGGGCTTGCCCGCTACATGCCGGGCATGGCGTTGGGGTTGGCCCCGCAACTGCGACCGGTGGCAAATTTCCGGCAGCATGTGGATTTACCTGTCTTTCACGCAGCCCGGATCAACGACATGGCCACTGCCCGTTTCGCAGTGGCCGAAGGCCATGTCGATCTCATTGGCATGACACGCGCGCATATTGCCGATCCCCATATCGCGCGAAAGCTTTCGGAAGGGGTGGAGGAGACGATCCGCCCCTGCGTCGGTGCAACTTATTGCTCATGGCACGGCAGTTGCATTCATAATCCCGCCATCGGCCGCGAGGATGTGCTGCCACATGTGGTCAAAAAGGCCGATACGCCGAAACGTGTCACTGTGGTCGGTGCAGGCCCCGGCGGGCTGGAAGCCGCGCGCGTCGCCGCTGAACGGGGCCATACCGTTACCCTACTGGAGGCTGCGCCCAAGGCGGGCGGTCAGATCCTGCTGGCGTCGCAGCTTGACCTGCGTCGCGATCTGATCGGTATTGTCGACTGGCGGGTCAGTGAGTTGGAGCGCCTCGGCGCGACGGTGCGCTACAACATGTTGGCGGGCCCCGACCAGGTCGCCGAGACTGAGCCCGACACCGTCGTCATTGCCACTGGCGGCTTGCCCGACCGGCTAGAGGACATCCCCGGCACCGAGCTTGGGATGCCTCTCTGGGAGGCGCTTGAAGCCACCGCCCCGCCCGAGGGCGACGTTATCTTTTACGATGGGACTGGCACGGCTGCGGGATTGAACGGCGCGCATACACTGGCAACGGCAGGCACAGCGTTGATTTACGTGACCCCCGACAGAACCGCTGGTGTTGAGATCAGCGAAATCGAACGGCCCCTACAAATGCGTGCATTCTATAACTCTGGCGCAATACTGTGCCCCGACCTCACACTGCGTCGTGTAGCACGCGACGAAAATCGCCTGCGCCTGACTTTCGAGAACAGCTACAGCGGCGACAAAATAGAGATGAACTGCGACACACTGATCTACGAACATGGTACGCTGCCCGCCGATGAGCTCTATCTTGAATTGGCGGGTGTATCGCGTAATCACGGCTTACCGGACTTGACGGCATGGACAGCCGCGCAGCCGCAACCCGAAAGTGATAGGGAAGGCTTCGATCTCTACCGGATAGGGGATGCCAACTCGTCGCGAGACATCCACGCCGCGATGCTCGATGCCGCACGGCTCTGCGCGCAACTCTAGCCTGACCCAATGCGGAAATAGAAGCAACTGACATCAGGCCGACCAAGCAATCGCACTCGACTGCGGACGGTTTAGAGTTAAAGACGGCCCTTACCGGTCTTTGGACATGGTGTTCGGATGCTGCGCTCGCAGCCCGCATTGCCGCCATTCGCTGCAAACGTAAAAATCGAGGATGGACGAACTCACGCAACGCGAGACAAAGCGACATCAGTAATTGAATGAATTAGTCAGTCAGTCAGCGACAAAATCGCGATGTCCGATGTGGCGCCAACAACGGGCATTGCCGTTGATGAACAAGAGGTGGATTATCGATGATGTCTAAACAAAAAAATCCAACTAAACGATTGCTTTCCCGCGATTAACTGTCCATTTCACGTCGATATCGTCAATTGCACTAAAAAATTCTTTAAAATGAATATGGTCACCATGCTTATCAAATGCCTCTTGATCGGCAAATACCTCGATGAAAGCACCACGTCCTTCACCTTCTTCGAAAACCAAAACATCAAAACGCAAACAACCTGGCTCATTCGCGCGTGCCGCTTGTAACTCCTGTCGTGCGGCACCAAGAAATCTCTCCAAGTCTTTCGTCGGAACTTCAAACTCGGCAACCAATCCGCGTTGCATAATTGATCTCCTTTCAATTTTGTACGGACCATTCTTGTCTTGCAGTATTAGCACATTACGCAGAGCTAAGCATCCAACGTGGAAACCGCTCAGAAACTTCCGCTTTGGGTCACTTAGTTGACATCAATCCAATTTCAGATTGTCCAATTCGAGACTGGATGGTGGTGTCAGCCAAGGGCTCACAGCCGCCTTGCGGCGGTGCAGAGAATGCCAAGTACTGCAGCTCGCCGAATGTCCGCTCTTTGCGAGGTGCCCAGTTTGATTTGCCAGTGCAGCAAATTCACAATTTCCGTCCCTTGATCATAAACAACCAATCTTTCATCTGTTCTTCCGAAGTGATCTTGACGTCCGAATCTGGATGAAATAGGTGGTAATTCTGCTGAGCGGGCGTTGTGTAGTGGTAAGACCTTAGCCTTCCAAGCATGCAACATATATTTCCCTGACATTCCCTATGTTGCCAAGCCATTCATTATATGAAATAAATTACCTCTTAGACATTCCTGTAGTTTCCCTAATTTTCAATTCATTACCTACAAAAAACGGACAAAATGCCAAAGCTCACAGAAACCTTTGCCCGCAAGGTTCCACAGACAAAAACAGGCACCGACAAGCACTGGGATAGCGAGATCAAGGGGCTCGTCCTTTTCGTCGGCAAGCGGTCGAAGACCTGGTACTTCCAAAAGGACGTTGGCGGTCAAACTAAGCGTGTGCTGATTGGTCGATTCCCGGTCATCTCTGCCCAAGCCGCGCGTCGGACAGCCATGGGTCTAGCTCTCGAAATGGGACGCGGAGCAGGGAAGATGGCCCAGATCGGGGCGCCCACTCTAGACGCTGCGTTGGAACGTTATCTGGCGCGTCCCAGGTTGAGGTCCGAGGCACACAAGAGATCTCTTCGCCAACAGTTCGAATTACATTTAAAAGAGTGGCTTCAATTGCCGCTAGACGAAATTTCTAAGAAAATGGTGACTGAGAAACATCGCTCTCTTGGCGATCGGCCATCAACTGCAAATCATACATTGAAATACTTTCGTACTGTCTGGAACCACGCCCGGCGAGTGTACGATCTGCCGGAGTCCCCAACTCTTGCTGTAGAATGGTATGATGAACGCCCAAATGATCAGATCATTGATGATTTGAAGGAATGGAGCAATTCCATCGAAGCTCTGCTCAACCCTATCCACCGTGTCTTTTATGAACTGCTCCTGTTTACAGGCCTTCGGAAATCTGAAGCGTTCACGCTTGAGTGGGAGAACATCTACGAGGATCGGATCCACCTGCCGATAACAAAGAACGGGAGGAGTTTTGATTTGCCAATCTTGCAGGTTCATCATGAAATCTTGGCGCCAGTACGGGGTCTGAGCAGGAAATGGGTGTTTCCGTCGCCTAAATCAGCGACGGGTTACATAACGAACCCGGCACGGATTGCCTGGAGCCCGCATGCACACAGACGCACTTTTGCGACGGTTGCGATGGAGGCTGGAATTCTAGAGGAAATCGTCGGTCGCCTGGGGGCGCCGGTAGTGCCCGACGTATAGAGAATGTAGGCCGGATGATCGAAAGGCAGTCGCGCAAATTCGGGCTCCGTAATCATGCCGAACGCATCCATGGGCACGGATGAGGTAACAGGCGCCTCGCCCTCCCCGCTCAATACCAGGATTTTGACCGACGGCATCTGTGCCATGATCTCGGCGATACGCGTTCCAATGTCATGCTCCTTGCCACCGTATCGGTAACGCGGTGCGGCAAACAGAACCTTGGGGTCCACCTGACCGATACGATCCACGATCGCGGCTGTCCCGAAATCCGGAGAACACGATGTCCAGACGGCCCCGATTGACAGGGCAGCCTGTACGGCCACCAGTCCATCAATCGTGTTTGGCATGACACCCGCCACCCGATCCCCCGGCATCACGCCTTCAGACCTGAGCCCTTGTGCGACACGGCCAACCCGCTGGCGCAGTTCCGCGCGCGTAATCATATGCTGGGTGCCATCTTCGAGCGCCTCATACACCACGACATCCGCCCCCGGACCGCACAACAGGTTCTCGGCGAGGTTCAATCGGGCGTCCGGGAAAAACCGGGCGCCGGTCATCCAGGCGGTTTCATCCGGTACGAAAAAAACATCGCCCTTCTCACCCTGAACATCCGCAAAATCCCATACCGCGGACCAGAAACGCCCCGGATCGCGGACCGACCAGCGGTGAAGGTCAGTGTAATTCTTGGGATCAAACCCACAGGCGGTGGCAAATCGCGCCAAGCCGCTTTTGGAAAAGGCCGCCTCACCAGGGGCCCATAGGATATCTTCGTTCATGTCAGAACCTTGTCTAGTGCATCAAACCGCGTGGGTTTCGGTGTGCGCGCTTCGCCATCTTTCAGAAAAACCAGGCGGTTGCGCCCTTCCTCCTGAAAACCAGCGCGCGCATTTTTTGGCGTATCTGCCTGCAGATTAGCGCTATTGGAGAAATCCATTTAGCCATATGATCTGAACGCTAAACGTAGAAAATCTGACTGCTTGAGCATTTAGGTACAGGCGTCGATCTCCGCTCGATCCCGCATCTGTGACGGGGTTAGCTTGAAACATCGTTTGAACATCCGGCTCAACGCACCAGACGATGCAAACCCTGACGCCACCGCAATATCCAGTATCGGCATGTCGGTTTGCGTAACCAAGTCATGTGCATGTTCGGTTCGAAACTGCTTGTAATACTGCATCGGTGATGTGCCGAGATTCTGCTGGAACAGCCTTTCCAGCTTGCGTACCGACACATCGCAACGCGCCGCAATCGCATCGGCCCGCAATGGCTCTTCGATGTGATCCGCCATTACGCGAATAGCGTCGGACAGTAGCGTCGGCAGACCCCGTAAGCGATTTGCACGGGCGCCGGGCTGGGTCGCCATTCCGGCACGAGGATAAGACACCAGCAAGTAATTGGCCGTTTGCTCCGCCGCAATCGGTGAAATTCCTGAGATTAGATCAAGCACCATATCGAGAGTGGCTGATTCTCCGGCACAACTGGCGGTCTTGTGGGACGGCTCGAAAAGAGTATCGCGCGTATCAACGTCGCCGTATCGCTCCGAGAATGCCGCGTGAGAGGACCAGTGGACTGTGATCGCGCGGCCGTCCAACAGCCCGGTTTCAGCCATCTGCCATGTGGCGCCGCCGATACTGCAGATAGGTGCGCCGCAGCGCTTCGCAAAACGCAAGACCGACATCAACCATCGATCCTCGACAGGCCGCGCATCGGTCGGACCACACAATATTATCCGTGCCGGAGCCCGCCCACGACTGAGCCGCGCCAGCAATGCATCACTGGCCTCGTCACAAGTAACCTTCAACTTGCTTTGTGACCAGACCTGATGACCATCAAGGCCGTAGAGGATTAGCTTTGGCGCAATTTCGGGATAGTTGCGTGACAAATACGAAAATGGCTCAACAATTGCGCCGAGGCTTAGAGCCGAAAACCCGTTCATCACGACAACAGCAACGTATCCGTTAGGGTCTGTAGCATGAAACATGGTTCAGATAATTTCCCCTTGATCTTGCCTGCGATCACATTGAGCATGACACCAATATTAGTTAGTAAAACTAATCCTGCAGCGGGCCGCATCCAAAAACTGGAAATCACAAAAGCCTTCTAAAGCATAAATTACGGGTGATCCATAGAAATAAGAAGCAGTTTGATCTGTGTGTCTCATTTAGGTAAACTTAACGAATGTCGCGTTGGCTCCCCTCCCTGAACGCTCTGCGGGCCTTTGAGGCCACGGCCAGGCTTCGCAGCTACAAAAAGGCTGCGGATGAACTGGCCGTAACCCCTGCTGCCGTGAAGCAACTGGTTGCGAAACTTGAAGATACCTTTGGCGAGCCGTTATTGAGGTTCGAGGGTCGGAAGATGGAGCTGACCCGTATCGGGGCGCAGGCTCATGACGATCTCAGCAGCGCCTTTAGCCAAATCAATTTCGCCGTCCAGCGCATTCGAAATGCGTGCGAAAATGACCGTTTGATTGTCTCAGTAGAGCCGTCTATCGCCTCCGCCTGGCTTGTCCCTCGGCTGCAACATTTCCGTGAACAGCACCCGGATATCGAAATCCTTGTAGATTCCTCCTTAACCGTGGTCGATCTGACAGACGGTGGCGTAAGTCTAGCAGTACGTTTTGGCGTGCAAGATCATGGAGAGCTTATTGCTTACAGGCTCTTTGACGAACATTTGAGCGCACTGTGCAGCCCGAGCCTGGCAGCGGGTCCGCCCCCGGTAACAGAGATTTCAGATTTACAAGGTGCAGCCTTGCTGCGTTGGGATCTCTCTGCATACCCATGGGCAACAACCACGACAAAGTGGAATTTCTGGCACACATGGCTTGAGGCGGTTGGTGCGGGCCACGTCCAACCAGGAACGGGAGTAAACTACACCGACTACAATCAGGCGGTTCAGGCAGCAGTCGCCGGACAGGGCTTTATTCTGGGCAGCAAACCCATTCTGGAAAGCTATATTAACAATGGCCTTTTGATCGATCCTTTCGATGTTTCTGCGCATCCAGGTATCGGGTATGACGTCGTCACGACAAGGCGCTCTATTGATCGCCCAAAGGTCAGAAAATTCGTGGATTGGTTGCTGAAAGAAGCTCAATTTTAGGCCGCGCAGCCGGCCTTCCTATTCAAATTCTCGCGGCCGTACGCATACTGTTTGCCCGACATGATGAATGAGTCCATACCTCCGGCAACCGCAGGCCCATCTCAATTGATCTTCTTTAGTATGACTGAATCAAAAGAGTTGTCCGTATCATCGCGCCTGTATCTCCACACAGGCGAACGCGACTCTAGGTTTTCTGCACGTGTAAGGGCTGTTTTGCGCTCATAGAGCATTGCACAACATTAGACTAATTGGACTCGAAGGCGGCGCAGCATCCCTGCGCCATGCCATCGGGAAGGACATCGCGCACGGCCCATACCCGCGATTGATCTGTTGTTCTTGTGTTGCGTTGCCACTTTCGCATTGCAGACATCGGTCAACTACGCAGCATTGTTCCAAATGATCGGGGTCACGTAAACGATGTTCTCATCCACGCTGACCATAACGTCTCCGTCCTGAACATTTACCTGCAATTTCATCGTACGACGTGCCAAGTCGCCCAGCTCGCCGGTGTTGTTTTCTGAAAAATTGATGACCTGAAGATTATCGAACCGAGTGGTGCTGTTTCTGATCTTCTCCCACCATATCTCAGCGGTCCTGCCGTAAGAATAGACAATCACCTTGTTGGCTTTACCACAGGATTGCCGGACAACCTTCTCGCTGGGAAGTCCCAATGCGACCCACAATTCAAGCTCGCCGCTCAGGCTTTTCCGCCAAATGTCTGGCTCGTCATCCGTTGACAGACCTTTCGTCATTTCCAATTGCTCATGGGCGTTCAGTGCAAACGCAAGAATACGCACCATCAAACGTTCGTCCGTTTCCGAGGGATGTTTGGCAACGGTTAGTTTATGGGTCTCATAATAATGACGATCCATGTCGGAAACGGAAAGTTCAACTTTGTAAATGGTGGCTTTTTGCGCCATGATTTTTCCTGGAATTGCAAAGATGGAGATGCCTAATGCGTTTGGTGTCTTTGTGAAAGCAAATAAAGAAGGGTCACTGAACTTCCGGCCCCTAGCATGTGTAATTGGGCTGACCCTGATCTGAGGTTGAGCTCCCGGTAGGATCACAGGATAGCTGTGAACAAGGGAGACTGATGATGGAATATTTTGCCGGACTGGATGTGTCGCTGCGGTCGTGCGCGCTTTGCATCGTTGATAGCAAGGGCAAGGTGATGCTTGAGCGCGATCTGCTGTGCGAGGTTGGCGACATTGCGGAGTGCTTGACGGATTTTGCTTATCCGATTGAGCGAGTTGGCTTCGAGGCGGGCACGATGAGCCAGCACCTTTTCTTTGGCTTGACCAATGAGGGCTTCGACGTCGTGTGCATGGAAGCGCGTCAGGTGAATGCGGCGCTGTCTGCGATGCGCAACAAGACCGACAAGAATGACGCCCGAGGAATTGCGCAGATCCTGCGCACCGGATGGTTCAGCCCTGTGCACATGAAGAGCCGGAAGGCCCATGGCTATCGTGCATTGCTCAGCACCCGTAAAGCCCTACTTAACAAAACGATTGATCTGGCCAATGAAGTTCGCGGGTTGCTGAAAATCTTCGGCATCCGCCTGCCCAAGACCGTGAAGCATGGCAGCTTTGACGGTGTTGTCCGCCCGATGATCGAGATGGATGATGTTCTGGCACATGCTATGCTTCCGCTGCTAGATGCACGCCTTGTTCTGTATCAGCACTTCCTGGAACTGGACCGGCGCGTCAAACGCGCTGCAAGTCACGATGAGGTCTGCATGCGGATGATGACTGTGCCGGGTGTCGGGCCGATCGCAGCGCTGACCTTCAAGGCGGCTGTCGATGATCCTGACCGCTTCAAGCGATCCCGCACGGTGGCCGCACATTTTGGGCTGACACCGCGCCGTTTCCAGTCGGGTGAACATGACAATCCCGGCCGAATATCAAAGGCGGGTGACAGAGACGTTCGCGCAACTTTATACGCGGCGGCAAATGCACTGCTCATGCGCACGATGGCCGGGTCACAGATCAAAACCTGGGGGACGCGCCTGATGCGGACCAAAGGCAGACGTCGCGCTGTCGTCGCCGTCGCACGTAAACTGGCTGTTTTGCTACACCGCATGTGGGCAGATGGCACTGAATTCCGTCCGGAAATGGTGGAGGGTACGGCATGATCTGAACCACCCACCACCAAACCGAGCGGGGTCGTCCCTCACCGGACGAGGTTCGTGGATGAAGCCGAAAATGACTGCTGCGCCACGTGAAGCGCGTCTCTTAGCGGGGCTCTCCACAACCGATCCGACATATGCGTGCAGCGGTGCCACCTGAGCATCAATCAGACTGCGAAGAGAAGCGTGACCCGGATGAGCGACAAAACCCAAAACTAAAAAGGAAAATGAGCTTGACCCAAACACCCAATTAGAGAAGACCTTCGGGCCCGTGTATTGATCATGTTCTCCTGGATGGTGCGGCAGGGATAGCGCGACCGCTCCATTTGGCGCTTGCACACTCAGATAATGCGAAGTGAGTCTGAAAATCCCGAGGCCAAACGCGGTAAAGCGACCTTCTTTACCACCCTGCGGAGCCATGAGACGCTAACGAAGCGAAAAGAACAGGCAGGCAAGTTGAACAGACACAGGAACAAACCCGGGAAATCTAGATACGAAACGTCGTGCCACAACACCGTTGCCGGAGGTCCTTTCCATATCCAGTGCTCTGGTCTGCGCCTTCGAATCCTTGCAAACACGTCGGTCGCGACCGGCGGCAGGTTTTATTCGTAAATGCCCCAGTGATCTTGGTCCGCGGTCATGCGAAAGACCACCACACAAGCGCCCGCGGCATCCCCGACCTCGAACGTGGTTCCGGGAGCGGCTTGGACGTCTCTCTGCCCGCCATTTTCCGGGACGTTGCCGATATATTGGCTCGCCCCGCTGCTATCCACCCAATAGACATGGTAGAGGTTCGGAGTATAGTTCGTGAAATTCATAGTTTGTGTCTGGCCCGCACCTTGCGTCGGTGAGTTTTTTCCAGTGGCGCAGCTTAGCTGCACCTGTGCAGATGCTGAAAAACTGCCAACGCTGCACAAGAGAGCAAGGATCGCGCTGGTCAAGATTGTCGTTCGCATCCGGTCGCTCCAAACATATTTTTGATAAATGACTGTTGACGATGTGCACTGTGAAAGCAAGCGACGTTTTCCCGCTCGCGGCACAGAAACCGCGAGGGGATAGCATTAGGCTGTGGGAATCGCGTGGGTATCGGGCAACGATAACGCCTGGGTCTAGTAGGACTCCCCAATCCCAAGTGGCTTCACTTGGCGCTGCCCCTGCGACTGCCTTCCCGGGTGCCTCTGACCCAAACAGCTATGTGCTTGGCGTTCCAACGTCGAATGCGTGACAACTGGACTCTGAGGGTGGGCTTATCGCGTTGCCTAACGGCACCATTGCCGCAGAGCGGGAGTAAGCATCGCGCGCAGCGAACGGTAGTTACCCACCCTCAATTGCCAATCCCTAGGGAACAATTCACTGGAGTTCGCTCACTAACGGAGCGGCCTTTTTGAAATTGCCAAACTTTCGGTTTGAATGGCGGCTTTCGACATTGCGGTTCGGTTCTCTCGCATTTGCAGCGAATTCACACTTTCCGCCCTACCTTCGAGGCTTTCTCACATTAATCGCCGCCGCATCGAGGCTATTCTTAAGATGCACAGCGTAGTGCTTTTCAATCATCTCAACACTTGTTCGGCAGTTCTTGGCGATCTGGTAGATATCTGCGCCCTCCAGCAACCGAAATGAAATATAGCTATGCCGCAGTGAATAAAGCGTTCGCCGGTTTCCCTGGCGATCAAACTTCAATCCCTGATCTTCCAAAATTCGGTTGAACTGTTTCTTGTGATCTACCGAGAACAGACGGTCGGTCGGTTCCGGCTGATTGCGTTCAACCATCCTCACAAAAGGTCGGACGGCACCGGTGGTGCTTTTGCAGTAGCCGACCCCGCGCTTGCCGCGCACTTCGATTTCGAGGATCGTCTCGCCGGTGGCGTCGTCTTCGACGATCTCGATATCCCGGTATTCCAGCCAGTTGGCTTCGTCAGGACGAATACCGGTATTGGCCATAAACAGCACCTTGTCGTGCAGTTGCTCGGCAAGATGTCGATGGTAGGAATTTCCTGCCCGCTTAATATTGCGCCGCGTCGCTTCATACAGGTTTTTGTATTCTTTGGGAGAGAACCATGCTCGGTGAGATATCTTTTCCACCTTTCGGTACAACTCCGATAGATCCGGCAGCCCAGCTAACCAGCCACGCCGAATGGCTGACTTGAGAACCTGCCGCAGAGTGACAATTTCTTGGTGCATTGTTGACTTTGCTGGGGGCTTAAAATTGGGATCATCATTGCGTCGGTAAATTCGATAGTCTTGAACTGCACCGGCAGTTACCTGCGAAATGCCCATCTTTCCAAAATAGGGAACAAGATGGTTGCGCAACCTTGCCTTATGCCCACGGACATAGACCTCGTTGCGTTCACCATCTGTCATCAGTTCGTATTCTTTTTCAAACCGCTCCGCTGCTTGCGCAAAAGTTGGTTCTGAAAGTAGCTCTCCCCGCGTCTTTTTAGCTCGAAGTTCGAGATACCAATCTTCGGCAAAATCTTTGGCCTTAGCTAAACTTCTCTCTTTGGTGCTGACACGGCGATTGCGGCCATTGAGATAGGAGGAACATTGCCACAACGGGCTGTTTTCACGCTTATAAACATGAACTTTTCCACCCAGAATCGTGTGCTTCTCTACCATTCCCTCTCACCAGCAAAAATGTGCCGCTTTGTGTAAGGTATGTGTAAGCCAGATTTGGCGCAACATGCAGTCAGTAGTTGTCATGCAATGCGTTGTTTTATATATAATAAATGGTGCCCGGGGGCGGAATCGAACCACCGACACGAGGATTTTCAGTCCACTGCTCTACCCCTGAGCTACCCGGGCACGGGGAACGTGATCACGTTCGGGTGGAGGCCTTCTAGGCGAGGTTGCGGGGGCTGTCCAGAGGATATGGCAATATTTCAGTGCGGTTTTGAAGTTTGCCGTTCGACTTCATCTAAAGCCTTTTCAAAATCTTCCGGATCCTGTGATGGCACAGCATAATCTCCGCGCATCCAGCGGCCCAGATCAATGTCCGCACAGCGTTTCGAACAAAAGGGACGGAAATCGTTGGCAGTGTTCTTGCTGCAGATCGGACACCCCATCAGACCAAGGCTTTCAAGGGCATTCTGTCGCGTTTGCGTTGAAGCTCATAATGCCCGAGAGGTGTCCAACCGACCAACGCTGTTTCAATTGTATCAGCGCGAAATGCGGCACGCAGGGCGGTCTCGAACTGGCGTCGGTCTTTTTTCGCCATCGGGGCAAGGTCGAGCGTGATTTGACCGCCGAGGCCCCTTAAACGCAGTTGTCGTGGTAGGTCGCGGGCAGCTGCAAGGTTGGCCTTTAATCCCGCGGCAGGAGAGGTGTCTCCACCAGTGTTAATATCAACGGCCACAAGGGCGCGGGTTGGTTCGACAAACATGCCTGCGCCACCGGAAAGCGCAACGTGATCAGCGCGCGACTGCTCGATTATGTCAATGATATCATGACGTTCGAACGATCCTTCGCCACTGTCCAGAGCAGCATCTACAGGCCATTCGCGCCAGGCGAGGATGTGGGGGCCGTCGCCTTCGGTGAGTTTGGCGGCGTCTTTGTCTTCATCTTCAACAATGGCATGGGCGAGATCGGCCATGGCCTGGATATCTTCGGCAATTTCATCGTCTTGTGCGGTTGCGCAGGAGGACCGAAGGATGAGACCCATACCGTCCTGATCCATAGATTCATGAGCGATTTCAAGGAGATGGTCGCGGATATCTTCATCACGAATTGAGCGAGAGATGTTCAGCCCCGGGGCATCGGGGGTGACGATGGCATAACGGCTTTTGAACAGCAGTTTGGATGTCACAGGTATGGCCTTGCCGGGTTCTGCAAAGCCTGTCACCTGAACCAGAATTGTTTGACCGGGAGATAACCCTTTGATTTTGCGCAGAAAAGCAGGGCCATCCGGTGTACGAAGGAACATGCCGCCCTGCCCCTTGACCGGGCGGTCAGCAATAGCGCGATAGATGGATCCGGGACGTGGATGGTCGCAATCGACGAGCAAATCGTTAACGCGGCCATCTTCGATAAGCGCTGCGGCCTCTAAACCGTTAACGTGATCCAGTGCTATAAGTCGGCCCTTCATGTGCCATCTCCATAAACAGGGTATCCTGCGGCCAGCAATAGCCCTGCGGTCTCGGCAAGGGGCAAGCCAACAACAGCCGTAAAAGACCCCTGAATCCAAGGGATTAGCGCACCGGCTGGTCCCTGAATCCCGTATGCGCCAGCCTTGCCCTGCCAATCGCCGGATTTCAGATAGGCCTGCAGTTCCAGATCAGACAGCCGTTTCATCTTAACACTTGTCACGACATTGTGTTCCCAAAGCCGATCTTTTTTGCGCACCGCGACCGCTGTGATCACTTTATGGCGGCGGCCAGACATCAGCCGGAGAAACTGCTCTGCTTCGGCGGCATTTTCCGGCTTTCCCAGAATGCGGCGACCAAGGGCGACGGTGGTATCTGCGGACAGAACCACCTCATCCTCAGCCACTGAAATAGCCAGTGCCTTTTCCCGCGCCATGCGCACGCAATAGGGCCGGGGCAATTCTGCCTTGTGGGGTGTTTCGTCGATGTCCGGCGGGCGGATTTCATCCGCCACGACACCGATTTGCGCCAACAGCTCGCGTCGCCGCGGGCTGCCTGATCCGAGAATTAACTTCATGGATTCCGGTGGGTTAGACCCATCCTACTTGAAGCGATAGTTGATCCGACCCTTGGTCAGGTCATAAGGGGTCATCTCTACCTGCACCTTGTCGCCTGCCAGAACCCGAATACGGTTCTTGCGCATCTTGCCTGCCGTGTGTGCGATGATCTCATGGCCGTTTTCCAGCTCGACCCGAAACGTCGCGTTAGGCAGGAGTTCCTTCACGACACCGGGGAATTCGAGCGTATCTTCCTTGGCCATGGTCTCTCCTTTGTTAATCATTCCGTTTCAGAACGGAACGAGGCCCTAAATGGTCCTATTTCGAGGGATTTTCAAGGGGTTTATCATCCCAATCGTACGGATGTGACACCGCTGTCGCGGCCCGATTGCTCTGTCCAGTGGGTCCGGTTGAGCACGGTTCCGTCCGCGCGCACCTGTGCGATGGCATCGAGGTCCACCTCAGCAAAGGACCAGCCGGGCTGGCCCAGCACACCTTCGGCGAGAACACCCGTGGGAGGAAATCCGTTGTCTGGCGGTCCGAATATTCCGCCCATTCCGGTGTTGCCTTCGATGGTTTCACTCCACGGTGCGGGGCCCAGCGTGGAGGCCATCACCGTCACGCATTGGTTTTCAAGCGCCCGAGCCATAGCCCCGATGCGGACACGCGAATACCCCGCAAGAGCGGCAGTGCAGGAGGGCACAAGGATCAGATCTGCCTCACTTAACGCTCTGCCAAGCAAGGGAATTTCCGCGTCATAGCAGGTCAGAATACCGATCCGCCCAAGAGCCGTTTCGAACAACTGAAGTGGCCCGCCGGGCACCACGTTCATTGGTGAGCGTTCAAAGCGGGTCATGATTTGTTTGTCCTGAATCGCCACATCGCCACCCGGCGTGAAGAGGCGCGCGCGGTTGACCGGGCGCGGGCCCAATGTGTCGTCATAGACAGGGGCAGATGCTGCGCAGATATGCACGCCGTATTTTTCTGCCAGCCCCGCATGCAGCGCGTCCGCATCCGGGATAAAGGAGGATACTGTTTGCAGACTGGCCTCAACCACGTTTTGAGAAGCACCGCCAGCCAGCGATGCAAGCTCAATCGAACCATATTCAGGAAAGACCAACAAACTGGCCCCCTGCCCCGCCGCATCGGCCACCCACGACTCGATTTTGGAGGCGTAATCAGCCCAAGACGTTAACAGATCGAGCGGATAGGCCGCAGTGGCAATTTTCATGGGCGTTGGTCCGGAATGGTAAGGTGCAACAGTTGCAATTGTTTACACGGTTAATTGCAACAATGACCAGAGCAGCGTTCGATGGTGCAGGGAGTTGTTAACCAACCCCGGTCAAATTGGCCATGAATGCGAAAGGCAGGAGTTCCGATATGCACGAAGAGATTGGAGCCCGGGAACTGCGGCGGGACTTGCGGTCTGTGCTGGATCACATCGCCGCGGGGGGCGACAGGTTGATGGTGCTTCGAAACGGGCAGGAAATAGCGGCGATTGTCCGACCTTCGGATCTGACAGCACTGGAGACTGCAGATCATAGCAGCATGGAGTATCACGAGACACTGCAGCAGGCGAAGCTGCGCGAGATCAAGTGGCTGCGTGATGGTCTGGATATCTCACGCTACGAAAACGGCCAGTGATGTTTTAGGGTGATCAGAAGACCGTCACATGTTCCCGACACCGACCTGTTTTCTGCTTTGCAGGCTAAGCCGAAGCGGATCAGGCAGAGAGTCGTAGGTCTGGAACATTTCACGCGGGCCCGAAGGTGCGGCATGGCCATGTTGAATGGTCAGCAGCTTTTTCATCGCCGCCTGTTTGATTGCAGCACCTGCGCCAACCTCTAACGCGACATCGGCGCGGAACCCATCTACCGCACCACGGTCAGAGCCAAGCGGCATGAGCAGAACGTCAGAGGGCTGAATTATCTGGTCTTCCAGATAGAGTGCTGCACGAATGGCGCGGTTTTCATGGGCTGCCGGGTAAGGGGCAAAGAGCCGGACATTGCTGGCAGAATTCACCGGTGTAAACGCCGATGCCTGTTCAAGTGGCAAAATCCGTGCGGTCGGGAACGGTGCCAATGCGGCGTCAAGTATGCGGGTTGCTTTATCCGTTGGTTGACCCAGATACACGTTCACCGGCCCGCCAAATCGCGAGCGCGCGGCCAGCACACCCAGGCAATTGTCAATCACCTGACTGGCGTCTTCGGCCATCACAACCAGCTCTTCTGTAATGCGGCGTTCCTGTTGTTCAAGGAAATGGGCCATGATGACCTCGGCCATCGCATTGTAGTGGCCAATGTTGCGTGAATCATGGGCGATTTGCCCGATCTCAACCTCAACCACGTCCGCACCAGCGGCGTAGACGCGCAGCATTACATCCAGATCGGCGGCATAGGTGCCGACAATTTCCTGATCGGCGATCCAGCTGCGGTCAAACAGGTACAACCCGGAATTTGGCGCGCGCAGGTGCGACAGACCCGGGAACATCTGATTGATAGCCGGAGTGACCAAGAGCCGGGTCATTGGCATATTGTCTTTGGGATCGTGCCAGGCGCCTTTGACCAGGCCGACACCCGGTGCACGTGCTGCGGGCATACGTGCGAAAAGAGATGTGTCGAACTTTTCCAGATCGGCATCAAGCTTCATGATCCAGTCGTTCCGCGCCGCACCAAACCCGGTGCGGATCGCATTGCCAAAACCGGGCTTGCCCTCAAACACACTACGGGCGCCGGCACGTTCCGCGATTTCGGCCGTGCCGTCATCGGAGGCATTGTCGACAACAACGACCTCGTCCACCCAGTCGAGTGAAGTCAGCTTAGTCACAACTTTCGCTATCGTGTGCGCCTCGTTTCGCGCGGGCACCACGACCGATATGGGATCGGACATTTTTATTCCCCAATTTCTCCAAGGCCGCTCGGCCTCTTGTCTTGGTGTGGAATGTAGCCTTGGGCAGAGCGCATAACAAGGTTTCGGCTTTGCAACATTTGGAAAGCTTTCGTGACCCAGAGGGCACGGCGAAAAACACTTATGTGAGAAACGTTACATTGGGGCCTGCGGGCACCTATGGCGCCAACTTTCCACTGCGTTGAAGTTTAACGGGAATTTCACGGGCAAGGCGGATTAAATGCGCCATAAAGGGCTTGGCCGCGTCATCTGTACGGATGGCGGCATAGAGCCGTTTGGTCACTCCGCCCGGGGTAAGCGGCCGGGTGATGTAGTCAGAGCTTGTGCGCTGTTCCCGCAGAACCCAGTCGGGCAGAACCGACACGCCGCGGTTCGACGCCACCAGCAACAGGATCACCGCCGTAAGCTCAACCTGACGCACGGCGCGGGGTTCGACCTTGGCCGGGGTCAGCATTTCGGTGAATACATCAAGGCGGGCACGGTCGACCGGGTATGTGATCAGCACCTCATCGCGGAAATCCGTGGCCACGACATGATCTTTGTTGGCCAGAGGATGCTGGCTGGAGGCGACGAACAGGGGTTCGTAATCAAACAACGGCTTAAACTCGACACCTTGCAGATCCTCGGGGTCGGAAGACACCACGAGATCAACCTCTTCTTTTTGCAGTGCCGGTAAGGCGTCAAAGGCCAGGCCGGGGCGGATATCGACATCCACATCGGCCCAGGTTTTGCGGAATTGTTCCAGCACCGGGAACAGCCATTCAAAACAGGCGTGGCATTCAATCGCGATGTGCAAACGCCCGGCGCTGCCTTCTCGCAGGCCTTCGAATTCGGCCTGCAGCGCCTCGATTTCCGGCAGGATTTTTTCCGCAACCCGCAGCAACCGCAGCCCGGCCGCGGACAGTTTCAGCGGTTTTGAGCGGCGCACGAACAGCTCTACCCCGGCCTGATCTTCCAACCCTTTGATCTGGTGACTGAGCGCCGATTGGGTGATGTGCAGAAGATCCGCTGCGCGGGCCAGTCCACCGGCCTGATGGATGGCCCGAATGGTTCTGAGATGTCGAAAGTCGATGTGCATATATTAGTGAACCTCATTCAAACCATGAATTTTATGAAATTGTCTCACAATCCAGGAGGTGCAACAAGAGAGGCAACACGACTTTTATCAGGATACCGCCATGACAACGCCTGCGATTTCATTTGAGTTCTTCCCGCCCCGGTCGCTGGAAGCATCGTTTCGCCTTTGGGATACTGTGCAGACACTGGCCCCACTGGACCCGAGATTTGTATCCGTGACCTATGGTGCGGGCGGCACAACGCGCGAACTGACCCGGGACGCGGTGCAGACACTGCACAAATCTGCGGGGCTGAACGTGGCCGCACATCTGACATGCGTGGATGCCTCCAAGGCTGAAACATTGGCCATCGCAGATGAATTTGCAGCATGCGGCGTGCGCGATATCGTGGCGCTGCGGGGTGATCCGCCCAAGAGTGCCGCGAATTTTGAGCCGCATCCCGAAGGGTTTTCCGACAGCTGTGAGCTGATATCAGCGCTGGCAGATCGTGGAACATTCAACATCCGGGTCGGGGCCTATCCGGAGAAGCATCCCGAAGCGGCGGACCAGACCGCCGATATCGAATGGCTGAAGCGCAAGATTGATGCGGGGGCGTCCGAAGCGATCACCCAGTTCTTTTTTGAGGCTGAGACTTTTTTCCGCTTTCGCGATGCCTGTGAAAAGGCCGGTATTGATGCGCCGATTGTTCCGGGAATTCTGCCGATTGAGAACTGGCAGGGCGCGCGAAAATTTGCCGCGGGTTGTGGCTCGAGCATCCCCGCATGGTTGGAGGATACATTTGAAAAGGCCGTTCGTGATGACCGCGAGGAATTGCTGGCAACCGCGCTGGCGACGGAGCTGTGCAGCGACCTGATTGATGGTGGTGTAGAGCATCTGCATTTCTACACGCTCAACCGGCCGGATCTGACGCGTAATATCTGCCATGCCCTTGGCGTGCAGCCGCAGGTCGAGCTGCGCGACGTGGCGTAACGCGAATTAACGATCCCTAGTGCCGGATTGTCCCGGCACCCTTCCCCGGTCCATGTGCCGGGGATTTTTTTGATGGATAGAGCGCACTGTACATTTAATCAGCAACACTTAGCCTTTTGCAGACCTTAGCCACTTTGGCATCGAGCCGCGCATTGACGCCGCGCGTGGTGGCGATCATGACCTTTGCGCAGCAGCGCTTTATCCCAGCAAAACCAGTAAAAGATCAGTGCTTTGCGCCAACTGAACCCAAATCGCCGCTGCGTTCGGGCGCGTCGGCGATGCGCGGCGGGCTGCGCCCGCTGTTTCGCGCAGGGGATTTGCTCGAAGGGCCGCTACATGCCAAGTGTTGCAGATTTTCGGGGCGGAACTCCAGAGCTTTCTTAGAGCGGCTTTCCGAAGCCTGACAGCGATACGCCGTGGTATCCGGCGAAGCAGATCAACCTTTCTTCCGTTTACGGCGTCCTGCCAGAACACCCGATTCAAGGATGATGCTGGAAACAAGGTGTTCGCGTCGATAGGCCATGACATGTACCCCTGAGACGCCGACGATCTCGCGCAGTTGCTGGATCAGCTCGATGCAGATTTTCTTGCCCTCGTCCGAAGGTTTTTCTGCACTTTCCATCCGCTCGATGATGTCATCGGGGATGTGAATGCCTGGCACGTTGCTGCGCATCCAGCGCGCCGCCCTGGCCGAGGCAAGAGGGCCGACGCCTGCGATGATAAAGACGCGTTTGTCCATGCCAGCATCGCGTGCCCGCTGCATGAATGCCTCAAAAAGGGGAATGTCAAAGATATAATTGGTTTGGATAAAATCGGCCCCCGCCTCGACTTTTTTGGCAAGGCGGTCTGCGCGCCACTCATAAGGCGGGATGCATGGGTTTTCAGCAGCACCAAGGAACAACTGGGGTGGGCTGGAGAGTTTGCGCCCTGACAGAAACACACCTTCATCGCGCATGGTGCGCAGGGTGCGCAGCAGGTTGAGGCTGTCAAAATCGAACACGGGTTTCGCGCCGGGTTGGTCGCCCACCCCCACCCCATCGCCCGTCAGGCAAAGCACGTTACTGACACCCAGTGCTGCGGCCCCCAAAACATCCCCCTGAATGGCGATGCGGTTCCGGTCGCGACAGGAAATTTGGTAAACCGGGGAATAGCCCGCACGGGTCAGCAGCGCACAGATGCCGATGGAAGACATATGGCAATTGGCCCCCGATGCATCGGTGGCGTTAATTGCATCTGCGACTTCTCCCAAAGGCTGGGCCGCATCGAAGACATCCGCGGCATTGGCGCTGTCTGGCGGGTTCAGTTCAGCCGTCACGGCAAAACGGCCCGAACGTAAAACACGCTCAAGTCTGCTGTGAGAGACATGCCCTTCGGGGGGGGTGGCATAGGGCAGAAGCGTTTCTTCGATGGGTGAGGGATCGCTCATGCGCCGCGCCCCGTGTTCGTCGCCTTGGGCGGCTCTTCTGCCAGTGGGGCAGCGCTTGGTTCCTGCAACCTTGCCTCTGGAAAGGCCTCGGCCAGTGCCATGCGGGCCGCATCCCGTGTTTCGCGGTTTTGTGCCGCCACCTCGCGGCTGGCACGCAACCAGGAAGACGAACCCTGCAGACTACGATCTACAGGCGGCAGAACCTCCCTGATCTTCGTGGCCCCCTCTTTCATGCGGCTGGCCCCGTCCCAACCCAGCGCCCAAACGCATTTCATTTCGGGTTTAACTTCGCAAAAGCCTCCTTGCCGGACGCCACCACACGGACCGTTTCGCAACTGTTTAGGGCAGTTCATCGGACAGGACATACCAGTTGAGGACAAAACGCACTGACCGCACATTTTGCAGTCGAAAAGAAGCGTCTTCACGCCCTTTTCTATAAGCGCTATCGGTCGTTCGACACGGTTGTAACCAATTTTTGCAAAAAGCGGGTCCAGCGCCACCATGACTTGTTCGACGCGTTTGTAGATCCATTCAAAAGCACGCGCACGGCGGACGGCAAAAAGTCGAATACGGTACATAGAATTCTTCCTCGTGGAGCCTGAGCTTAACATGTGCAGGACAATTTCCATACGGAAAGTAGGGACTGCATGTCATTATCACCCGACCTGCCTTTTCAAGCAGCGCTGCGATTTAGCGAGTTTCTTAAAACTGCGTCTCTACCTACCCAACCGCAGCCGGAGTTTCAGGCAATTCGCCCGCCTCTTCCGCAACCGTTTCGTGCAAACGCTCTGACCGGTCACGGCCAATGGTGCGGGCGCCGCGGATCAGGAAAATCTTGGCCCAGTCCCGCCATGTGCCGACAGAGGGCGCATCCGGGTCTGTTTCGAACCGGGCCTGCCATCCGTCGGGCAGTGCTATCCCACAGCCCTCAATCCGACCGAGCATCCAGACAAGTGGAATATTGGACAGCGGTCGGGCCGCGTGAAATCCGTTGAGCTGTCCGCCAATGTCGCCATGGGTGCCGCGAAACCAGACTTGTTCGATCACGCCGTCAAAGTCATCGGGGCATTCCCAGAGGACCGGCTCGAACACTTTGCGCGTCTCGTTCAGGGCCAATGCATGATATCCATGGCGGATTGCCGGGCCGAGACGGTGGTTATGGAAGGCGTGGGCGGGTTCGCTCCACCGCCACAGGATCGGCAGGCGCAGGCCCAGTGCCTTGACCGTATCCCAGACGCCGATCATCTCAATCCCGACCCCGTTGTGGCAATAGGATTGGGCAAATTCCGTGGCGGCGGGGCTGTCTTTGGAACATTGGTAGTGGCGATAGGCGGTTTTGATATTCCGTTCTGTTGCGCATTCGGCCCGGAGCAGACCCACCTGATCAATCACGCCAGCCAGTGACCGCACCGCATAGGCGCCGCGGGAATAGCCAAGCAGAAATATTCTGTCGCCTTCGTGGTAGCGGCTTGCCAGATAGCCGTAGGCGCGTCTGATCTGTCGATTGATGCCACGCCCCATCATGACAGCGGGCGTGTCGCGCCAATCCTGCCATTGAATTCCGGCCTCGTAATAAAGTGACAGATCGCTGGCGGCGACCTCGTTCAGAAGCTTAAAAGTCAGTCCCGCATTGCTTTCGCACCCATCGGTGAGGGTGGACAGGGTGCCGTCAAGGATGATGACATGTGTGACCTGCCCGCGCGCACCGGCATAGGTGGTCTGTTGCTTTCGCAGGCCGGGCCTGAGCAGATTAAAAAGCGATTTTGTCCAGTTTCGCCAAAACATAGCTTGTCATTTTCCGGTCCGACATCCGACACGCATGCAAAATGGCCGGGCCCTTATCATTATATCTATAGTATATATGATTGGCACCCGGCTGTTCATATTCCATGAAACTTGCCGTGAGATTTTTGCCGGTAATGTTACAGGCGGGTGTGAATGTCAGCTCAGACAGTCCACGGTAACGGGTTCTTCGGGGCCGTAGCCGTTGAACCGGGTTGCGATGCTTTGCGAATAGGCGCCGAGCCCGTCAAACAGGACATAATCCCCCGCCGCGATGTCACCGGGAAGTGCCACCGGGTCAGGCAACCGGTCCAGGCTGTCGCAGGTGGGTCCGTAGATTACCCGCGCGATGGGCTGGGCGTTGCGTGTGGTCCCGTCGGCCGCAGAAATGACCCGGATGCGATCGCCGCAGCCGATGTCGCGTGCTTCGCTGAGACCGCCATAAATACCGTCGTTCAGGAACACGGAACCACCTTCGCGCAAGGCTTTGACCCGGGTGGCAAGAGCGAAGGCGTCGGCCACCATGGCGCGGCCCGGTTCGCAGACCAGAGCGGGTGGGGTCGGCCCAAAATGGAGTTTTGTCTGGGTTGAGATGTGGTCGAATATCGCTTCGAGATCCGGAGCAGGCCCGTTGCGGTGTGCCGCGAAACCGCCACCGACATTCAGGCGGGCGATGCGGACGTCCGCCGTGCGGGCCACTTCTGCGGCGCAAGCGATGTAGCTGCCCCATGCCGCAGGATCGGCGCATTGTGTGCCGGGGTGGAAGGTGATGGCCGGGGTAAAGCCGCGCTTGGCAACCTCACGAAGCAGCGCTATCGCGCGTTCTGGTCCGACACCGAATTTCTCTCCGAAATCATAGGCGGCGCCGGGGACGGGAAGCGCAAGCCTGACAGTGATTTCGGTGTGCTTTGGCAGAACGCTCAGCTTGTCCAGCTCTGTCGGGCAGTCGACCGAACAGGACGCCACGCCGATTGCTGCAGCCAGAGCCACCTCATCCGGGCTGCGTACCGGGTTGTTGTAATGCAGAACCGCATCGGGGCACACGGCCCGAACCGCGCGCATCTCGACCGGGCTGGCCACGTCGAATGTACGGACACCAGCGGCCACAAGATTGGTCAGCACTTCTTCGCTAGCATTGGCTTTGACCGCGTAGGTGACAAGTCCGTTAAACCCGGATTGAAAACGCAGTGCTGTAGCGTGGAGCGTTGCCGGACAGAAGTAATACCGGGCCGTATCCGGCTGGTGCCGAATCAGGTGGGCAATCGGATTTGACCAATTTTGAGAAGCGCGCATTTCAGAACCTCAATCTGCTTTTCTGTAAGTATGCGGGCGGAAACGGTCGATTACACCGGTCAGTTCGTATATTCTGACGGAAAGAATCGTCATATCGACAAAATCAAAATGCAATTAGACGAATTAGATCAGGCGCTGATCGCGCTGCTGCAGGAAAACGCCCGGATGCCGGTGGCGATGCTGGCCCGGCGGCTTGGCCTTGCGCGGACCACGGTTCAGGCGCGGCTGGAGCGGTTGGAAAGCTCTGGTGCGATCCAAGGCTATACGCTGCGCCTGAACGCGGCAATCCGCGCGCCGTTGCAGGCGACAGCGTTGCTGAGCATTGAGCCCAGAAGCGCACCGGCGGTATTGTCCCGGCTCAAGACAATGCCAGGTGTGCGCCGCGTGCACACAACGTCAGGCCGGTTTGATCTGATCGTGCGTCTGGAGGCGGACAGTACCCAAGAGCTGGACGAAGCGCTTGATCAGATTGGAGAAGCCAAGGGGGTTAAAAGCTCTGAAAGCCTGATCCATCTGTCGACCAAGCTTGATCGTCGGGGGTGAGATCCAGAGCGCGGACAAGAAGTGCTGAAGCTGGTTGGCGAATGGCCTGATGCATACCTTCAAGCAAAGCACCCGGCGCGGAATCAAGGGCGAAGCCCGCCGCGCATCGCCAGACCGCCCACAGGGCTGGCGATTTGGTGAAGCTTGGTGCACCGAATGGGTCTTAGATGTATGTGGCGGCATAAAGTATTGTTGAACTGGTGTTGGGTCGCCATCCCGCGGTCTGACGATGCGCGGCTTGGTGCCAAGGTGTCCAAGGTCAGCTCAAGGCCAATGCCGCTGGTTTGCGACAATGCTCGCCCCTAGCTTCCGTAAACAGTACTCCAGCGTTCAATCAGCTGCTGCTGCAGTGTTTTGGCACGCCTGTTCCAGCTGCGCGATCCCACGGGTCTGTCACCCCCTGCACGGTCAATTCCGGCACGAAGTTTGGTGTTGGCTGCGAAGATTGCAAAGGCCAGCTCGGTCCCGTCAGGGGCCGTCATGTATCCTGCAAGGGAGCTGACAAAATAGAGCGTTCCGGTTTTCGCCTTGACCTTGACCGGGTGCGATTTGTTGACCTTGCCGTTTTCGTGCCGGAGCGGGATGTCCTTCAGAATTGGCTTGAGCCTGCCGGATTTGTGAACAGCGGCAAGGGCCTTTGCCAGTGCGCCTGTGGAAAGGCGCGATGCCTCTCCCAGACCGGAGTGATCCACCAGTGCTGCGTCCTGAAGACCCAGCTTTGCCTTGGCCCAGCGGTTCATTTCCTGTGCCGATGCACGTAGCGACTTGGGCTTGCCCTTGCGCCGGGTTGTGGCGGTCATGCCCACCAGTTCAGCGGTGATGTTGGTCGAATATCGCAGCATCCCGCGCAGAATCTCCTGCAATGCTGCACTTTTGTGGGTCGCCAGCACCTGACCACCGGGCGTGCCACGCAAGGCGCCACCGGATTTCAGCACAATGCCATGAGAGCGGGCGAAGGTGGAAAAGACCTCGGCGGCGTAGGCCTCTGGCCGTCTTACGGGCAGCCAGCGCGAGCCGCCGTTGCCCAAAGCCGCGCGGGCAACGGTCCAGCTGTCGTGATCGTTTTTGTCTTTGTATGTGTAAACCGGGGTTTTGCGTTGGGCGACAGAGATACGTGCGACGCGCACCTCGGGGCGGTATTTCTCGGTGCGGGCATCCAATGTAACGGAATAGTCGTTGCCCGAACGCTTCCATTCAAAAAACACCCGGTTGTAATTCAGGTTCAGCCCGGACATCGACGGGTTGTATCCGACGTGATTGGGTTGGGTTTTATCAATCTGCCGGGCAAAGGGGAGCGCCCCGCCCCATGTTTTCAGCTTACCGCGCACCTCCCGGATCCCGGCCTTTTTCAGATCAGCCGCCATTTTGGCCAGCCCGTTGGTGTCCAGCGTCGGGTCGCCGCCACCTGCCAGAATCAAATCGCCATTCAGCACTCCGTCCTGAATTTTTCCGGTGCTGAGCAGGCGGGTTTCAAAACGGAATTTTGGCCCCAGCACATCAAGGGCATAAAGAGCGGTAACTGCCTTTGCCACGCTGGCGGGGGGGTGCCCGCCCTTTTCATCGAGTGCTTCCAGAACCCTGCCGGTTCTCACGTCCACAACCGAAAAGGCCAGATCGCCACCCAGCTTTGCACTGTCGATCAGAGCCTGTGCGCCGGGGGCCGAGGCTGCCGTGACACCAACCGGCCGGGCGACAGGGCGCAGGGAAACTGTAGGCGCGCCGGCAAAACCGGCGCTGGCGCAGGTGCCAAGCAAACCGCCTAAAATTGCCCGTCTCGAATATTGCCCTGACATATGCACAATTAAACGCAGGCAACGGCGCTGCACAATCCGCTTTCCACGCTACAATACCACTAGATTTCTGAAACTGTTTCCCAAGCGCCCTGTTCTCTGAGTTTGGTTGAGGATACAGCGCGCATCGGGACGTTGACAAAACACCAGACTGGCGGCGCATATTCTGCCAAGAGCTGACAGCGCCGTCCTTTGAGTTTTGCAGAGCGGTAAACGCGCGCGGCCTTGGACATTCTGGCCGAAATGCGTTGCCCCGGGCGGGCAAGGACACCCACCGGCACAGTCTCCATGATCTCGCGCCAGTCGCGCCACTGATCAAGCTGTGCCAGATTGTCTGCCCCCATGAGCCAGACAAATTGCACCCCGGGGCGGGCCGCCTGAAGCAGGGCCAAGGTACGCGCGGTGTAGCGCGTGCCTGCCTGTGCTTCAAAATCGCTCACCTCGATTTTGGGGTGCTGCGTAATGGCCCGGCAAGCCGCCATACGCCGGGCAAGCGGAGCGGGGCCATTGGTCTTGAGTGGATTGCCGGGGCTAACCAACCACCAGACACGATCAAGACCAAAGCGCCTAAGTGCTTCGACACTGATATGCACATGGCCCTGATGCGGCGGATCAAATGACCCGCCCAACAGCCCGATCACCTGACCGGGGCGCGTGTGTGGTAGCTCAAACCTCATGACGTTTCTATTTGCCCTACGTTTAAAACTGTCCAGTGTTTTCCACCCATCCAAGACAGGTTTGACAGAAACACCGTTTGCTGCGCAAGTTTCTCGGACAGGGAGATACATTATGCCAACATTTGACAGCGAAGAGGCCGCGCGGCTTCATCGTGAATTGCACAGCCACCTGCCTTCTGATCCCGCGCTGCGGGTAAAGACACTGGAAAGCCTTGCCATTGATCGCGGGCTTGTTGTGCCGGAGAGCATTGATGCCTGGATCGAAGCCTATTCCGAACATATCGGCCCAAAGCGTGGTGCGCAGGTGGTGGCACGGGCTTGGGTTGATGCGGGTTTCAGAGACCGCCTGCTTGAAAACGCGGCCGAAGCGATCAGGGAATTCGGTTTTCAGGGCAGTGCCACCGGGCATCTGAAGGCGGTCGAGAACAGTGATGATCAGCACAATATGGTCGTTTGCACGCTGTGTTCATGTTATCCGTTTGCGATCCTCGGCATGTCGCCGTCGTGGTACAAATCCACCGAATACCGCGCCCGTGCTGTGCATGAGCCGCGCAAGGTGTTGGAAGAATTCGGCATTTCGCTTGCCGAGGACATCGGCGTGCGTGTCTGGGACAGCACGGCAGAGCTGCGATATATCGTGATCCCACAGCGCCCAAAAGGCACCGAAGGGTGGGATGAAGAACGGCTGGCATCAATTGTTACCCGGAATTCGATGATCGGCACCGACCGTGATCTGAAGACGGAGGCAGGCTGATGGATGGCATACATGACCTGGGCGGGATGGAAGGGTTCGGCCCGATCCCTATAGCGACGGGTGACAAGGATTTTCCCGGCCTTGCCGAATGGGAAAAACGGATGTGGGGCCTTGCCCGCAATCCGCTGGCACCGGGGATCACCATTGACTGGTTCCGCCATGGGCTGGAGCGCATGGTACCTGCGGATTACCTGAGCTTTGGGTATTTCAACAAATGGTGTGCGAATTACCTGATGCTGATGCTGGATAATGGCACCATCACCATGGACGACGTCAGGCGTGGTCATGTGGAAAACCCCGATCCGCAGGCCAGTCCGAAAACGCTTGAGGATGTGCTAGCCAGCACCAGAGGCGCCGATGTCAGCTTTGAAACCGAGGCTGCGACCAAACCGGGTTTTGCGGTTGGCGATGTTGTTAAAACATTGCCCACCCTGCCGGCGAACCACACGCGGTTGCCACGCTATGCCCGTGGGGCAAAGGGTACGGTGATAGCATATCATGGTGCGCATGCCCTGCCCGATGAGGGTGCACAGGGCCATCATGTGGGCGATCACCTTTATACCGTTTCCTTTGCAGCTACAGAGCTTTGGGGTGAGGGTGCCAATCCGCGCGACACGGTCACGCTGGAACTTTGGGAATGCTACCTTGTTTCAGCCTGACGACCCGCTTACCCCGCCCATACCGGTATTTGACGAACCATGGCAGGCGCAGGCACTGGCCCTGGCTGACAGTATGGTGCGTGCGGGACATTTCACAGCAGCAGAGTGGGCCGAAACACTGGGCCGTGCTTTGCAAAAGGCGGATGCACGTGGTGAGCCGGATACGTTGGCGACTTATTATGGGGCTGTAATCTCTGCGCTTGAGGCGCTTTCTGAGGCGCGTGTTGGGATTACAGGGGACGAAAGAGATCAGCGTCGTGCAGATTGGGAGGCGGCCTATCGGCGGACGCCGCATGGGCAGCCGGTTGTACTTGATCAGTAGCAAACGGGCCGGCCTGAGATAAAGGTCAGGCAGGTGATGTTAGAGCGCTGCTTTGATAATCTGAAACAGGCTCGCAACCGGCCTTTTGCAAATATTAGGCGATCTGTCTCCGAGCCGCGCATTGCTGACGCGCGCGGTGGCGATCCCACTGTTGAGCAGAGAATTTTATACCAGCCAAATCCGAAAAAGATCAGAGCTTTGCGCCAACTGAACCCAAATCGCCGCCGCGTTGGGGCGCGTCGGCGATGCGCGGCGGGCTGCGCCCGCTGTTTCGTGCGGGGGTTTTGCTCAGAGGTCAGCAACCAACCGATGCTGCAGAAGCAATTCCACGCATTGCCCTTGCCGGTCTCTGTCTCTAATAACGCCGGGAACATTCGCACAAGAGGTCGACCATGGCAGCCTATCAATACGTCTATCACATGCAGGGGGTTTCCAAGGCCTATCCGGGTGGCAAAAAATGTTTTGAGAATATCCATCTCAGCTTTCTGCCCGGTGTGAAGATTGGTGTGGTCGGTGTGAACGGCACCGGTAAATCCACGCTGATGCGGATCATGGCGGGGCTGGACACGGATTTTTCCGGTGAAGCCTGGGCTGCGGAAGGGGCCAAGGTCGGGTATCTGCCACAGGAGCCGGAACTGGACGCCGCACTGAACGTGCGCGAAAACGTCATGCTGGGCGTGGCCGGGAAGAAGGCCAAGCTGGACCGGTTCAATGAGCTGGCAATGAATTATTCGGATGAAACCGCCGATGAAATGGCCAATCTTCAGGATGAGATTGACAGTCAGAACCTCTGGGATCTTGATGCGCAGATCGATGTGAGCATGGAGGCCCTGCGCTGTCCGCCGGACACGGCTGATGTGAGCAGTTTGTCGGGTGGTGAAAAGCGCCGGGTGGCGCTGTGCAAACTGTTGCTGGAGCAGCCGGAAATGCTGCTGCTGGACGAACCGACCAACCACCTTGATGCGGAAACCATTGCGTGGCTGCAGCAGCATCTGATCGACTATAAAGGCACGATCCTGATCGTGACCCATGACCGGTATTTTCTGGATGACATCACCGGCTGGATCCTTGAACTCGACCGGGGCCGGGGCATTCCCTATGAGGGCAATTATTCGGCCTGGCTGGAACAAAAAGCCAAGCGGCTGGCGCATGAGGCGCGAGAAGACAAGTCCAAGCAAAAGACGCTTGAGCGCGAGCTGGAATGGATGCGGCAGGGGCAAAAGGCCCGTCAAGCCAAGCAAAAGGCCCGGATCAACGCCTATAACGAGCTTGCCAGCCAGTCCGAGCGGGACAAAATCACCCGCGCCCAGATTGTCATTCCCAATGGACCGCGCCTTGGGTCCAAGGTGATCGAGGTTGAGGGGCTGGCCAAACATCTGGGCGACAAGCAGCTGATCGAAAACCTGTCCTTTTCCCTGCCCCCCGGCGGGATCGTCGGTGTCATCGGCCCCAACGGTGCGGGTAAATCCACGCTGTTCCGGATGCTGACGGGTCAGCTTGATCCCGATGCGGGTGAGATTGAGTATGGGGATACGGTTCAGCTGTCTTATGTGGATCAGTCGCGTGATGATCTGAAAGATGGAGAAACCGTTTGGGAGGCAATTACCGGAGGGGCCGAGCTGATCCAGCTGGGTGATGCGCAGGTGAATTCGCGCGCCTATTGTTCGTCATTCAATTTCAAAGGCGGGGATCAGCAGAAAAAGGTCTCGCTGCTGTCAGGTGGTGAACGCAACCGTGTGCATATGGCGCGTTTGCTGAAAGAGGGTGGCAATGTTCTGCTGCTCGATGAGCCGACCAACGATCTGGACGTTGAGACCCTGCGCGCACTGGAAGATGCGCTGGTGGATTTCGCGGGATGTGCCGTGGTGATCAGCCACGACCGGTTCTTCCTTGACCGTATCTGCACCCACATCCTTGCCTTTGAGGGCGAGGCAAAGGTGGAGTGGTTCGAAGGCAACTTTGAGGATTACGAGGAAGACAAGAAACGGCGGTTGGGACCGGATGCGCTGGAACCTAAGCGGATCAAGCACAAGAAGTTTGCAAGATAACGAACCTGTTTCCACAGTCGCAATCTCTGCGAAAAACAATGTTACACATCCCCACAGTGATGTGAGCGCTAGATCACAGCTTCTCACATCGCTTTTAGATGCGTTGAATAGGGTGTGCCAAACGTCCCATGTCATAGTGGCGAGGACCGGAATGTGATTCCGCCAGACGCTCACCAGCGGGTAACACCCCGGGAAAGGACTGTTTCATGGCAATTTTTGTCATCTTATTCGGCGCATTATGCGGATCACTCGCAGCCATTTTGGCAGCGATGTTGATCAATATAGGTATGATCGGCGCGGTTGCTGTGTTTCTGGGGACGTCATTTGCCGTGGCATCGATCCCATTTGTTACGGATATTATGAGCGCCGGCAAACGCGATATTCAACGTTGAGCATAGGCTCTTTGGACGACCTTTTTGACTGGCATCCGTCTCAGATGCCTTTGATCCGTCGCATCAAAACTGCCGACATTTCTGTCAGTCAAAGGATTCCCAAATTGCCTTGATCCGTTCAGAAATTCTTTTGCCATGGCCGTCATCTGTTCCATCACCGCCATGAACCACCAAGGTCGCGCGGGTCGGTCCATTCGGTCCGTAAGCGCAGGTGATGATCGCATCGAATTCTGAATCGGTAATATCAAACATCACCACCACCCAGGTGCTTGAGTCCACCTTTCCGGCCCCTACTTCACCTTTGTAAAACTGAAAAGTTTCGCGACCCTGGCTGACGCATGCCGGGTCGTCAGAGATAGAGCCGAGGTCCTGGTAACTGAACCCTGCGGCATTCGCAAATTGTGGTATTGTGAGCGCTGCCAGAGCAGCAATTATAGCTTTGCGCATTTTTTGGGCATCCTCTTCATCTTCTTTCACCCGCAACAGTACCGGCGAAACTGTTATCGTTCAGCGGGTTTTCCAAACCTCTTTGATCCGCTCTGAAATGCGTGTGCGCATATCATCGTCGGTTCCGTCTGCGCCATAGACCACCAAGGTTGCGCGGGTTTCTCCATTGGGTCCGTAGGCGCAAGTGATAATGGCGTCAAAATCGGGATTGATGATATCAAACATCACCACGGCCCAGATGCCAGCTTCTATGGTCCCGGCCCCTACTTCACCCTTATAATATTGAAGGGTTTCCCGCCCCTGACTCAGGCAAGCAGGATCGTCAGCAATGGAGCCGAGGCCTGGTAACTGAACCCTTCGGCAGTGGCGAATTGTGGTATTGTGAACGCTGCCAGAGCAGCAATTATAGCTTTGCGCATTTTTTTGTTCCCCTCCCATTTTTTGTTCGCCAACCAAATTGGCGGCTCTTTTATCCGCGACATTCAACCAGATTTTGAGCAAAATTGGTATGCTGAGGAGGATTTTCATAGAAAATTCACCTGCGATCTGCCTTTCCAGCCCTTGCATGGACCCGGATGATTCTGCCGGAATAACCCAAAACTCTTCCCCTGCGTGTGGAACCGACCTAAAACACGGCTGAGATATTCGCCCGGATCAACCCCATGCCGCATTACGACCTGATCATTATCGGAGCCGGACCGGCAGGGAGCGCTGCTGCTGTTACGGCGTGTGGGCAGGGCCTGTCGGTCGCACTGATTGATAAGGCGCAGTTTCCCCGGGACAAGCTGTGTGGCGGCATGCTGACCGGTCGATGCGCGAAGCATCTTGAACAGGTTTTTGGGCTGAGCCCTGCCGCCGACCTGTTTGAAACCCGGCGGCATTTTGAGTTTTTCATGCAAGGGCAATCGCTTGGTCGATTGTCGGATGTTCCGCCGCTGCATCTGACAACGCGGTGGAATTTTGATCATCAATTGCTGAAATGCGCGCTTGAGGCCGGTGCCGCGGACTACACGGCATGTCGCATCTCAACCTTGGATTTCGATGAGAACAACGTGACCTTACAGGATGGCAATGTGTTGTCCTTTGGGGTTCTGATTGGCGCGGACGGGGTGCAAAGTATTGTCGCCAAAGAGTTATTTGGACAGTCGTTTGATCCCGACAAGATCGGATTTGCATTGGAAATTGAAGGGCCGTCGCAAAATCCGGATGAGGAAACACCGGTTCGGATTGATTTCCGGGCAGCCGACTGGGGCTATGGCTGGAGCTTTCCAAAACAAGAGAGCACGACCATCGGCCTGGGTGGGGTGCATCCGCGCAACCCGGATATGAAGGAACGTCTTGCACGTTACCTCGACCTTCTGGGAGCTGGTCGCGACGCGAAGGTCAAAGGACATTTCCTGCCATTCGGAGATCACCGAGGCCGGCCCGGGCGCGGCAATGTCTTGCTGGCAGGGGATGCCGCTGGCTTTGTCGATCCGATTACCGGTGAAGGGATCGGGCATGCCATTCATTCCGGGCACCTCGCGGCACAGGTCGCCATCAATTCCATTCGAAAAGGCAAACCGGAAAGTGCAGCGCGCCAATATTGCCATGCCTCTCGTCCGATCCGGAATTCGCTGCGGTGCGCACGCCTGTTGCGCCCGTTGATCTTTGCAGGCCCGCTGGAGCGGTTTTTTTCGTCTGCATTTGCAGGGTCTCAAACATTGAGAAGAGATTACATGCGCTTGCTTTCAGGTGAGGTTGAGTATCCAAACCTGCTGATGAATGCCGCGGCGCGGCTACCGCGTGCTGTGCTGCGGTGGCTGTTGAGAGGCAGGCGGCGTCACGGGTAGAAACGAGAAAAGCTACTAAACTCACCTGTTTTTGATTTTGTTCGCTGCCAGTGTCACTATAGATTCAACGCGAGGAATGAGGGATTCGAGATATGATAAAACGGCGCAATTTTCTTGCCACGGGCCTTGCGGCTGCAACTGTACCTGCTGCGGCGCGCGCATTTGAGGTTGAAGAAAAGTTCAAACCGACGCTGGTTCAGATTTCGCCAAAGTATGAGGCAGGCCAGTTGCTGGTTCTGCCAAAGGCGCATTTTCTGTATTTCATCACCGAACCCGGTAAGGCCATGCGCTATGGCGTGGGCGTAGGCAAAGCGGGTCTTGAATTTACCGGCACAGCGACGATTGATGTAAAGAAAAAATGGCCGACCTGGCGCCCGACGAATGAGATGATCGAGCGCGAGCCAAGGACCTATGCAAAGTTCGTCGACAATGAATACATTCAACCCGGAGGGCCGGGTAACCCATTGGGAGCGCGGGCGCTTTATCTGTTCCAGAACGGGCGTGATACGTATTTCCGCATTCATGGCACGACTGCACCGCGGTCAATCGGGCGGTCTGTTTCCAACGGCTGTATCCGGATGCTGAATGAGCATGTGACCGACCTGTATGAGCGCGTGCCAATCGGTACAGTTGTTACGGTCATTTGATCCGTTAGATCGTTCAATACTATTCCGCGACACCTTGTAAAACGCTCGGCATGAGTCGGTCGGTTTGTACATTTTGCACGCAAAACACTTGATTTTTTGCAATCTCTGTCCTCAAATCCGCCCTGCGACGTTACCACTATCGACCATCTGCTCCATCAACGGCTCAGTGACTCGATCTTGCACTGACTACGCCGAGCTGCCGCAACGACGCGGGCAGAAGATACTAAGGAGAGACGGTATGGCCAACGGCACCGTAAAATGGTTCAACTCGACCAAAGGCTATGGTTTTATTGCCCCCGAAGACGGCGGCAGTGATGTGTTCGTGCACATTTCTGCGGTTGAGCGGGCAGGTTTGACCGGCCTGAAAGACGATCAGAAAGTGACTTTTGATATCGAAGCAGGCCGCGATGGTCGCAGTTCTGCATCCAATATCGCGCTGGCCTGAGCCAGAGTTAATAACATTCCGGATCGGGCGCTACTGCGCGCCCGGCCCGATTTCGGAAATGAGTTCTAATGTCTGCGGGCCGATGGCTGCAACGATGCGGCCGACGCCATCGGCATTGGGGTGAATGCCGTCGGCCTGAAAGTAAGGCTGTAGTTCCGATAACCCTCCTTGCCCCAGTCCGGCAAAGAAGCTTTCAAAAAAATGCACGCCAAATTCTGATGCCAGATCAGGGTAAATAGCGTCAAAGCTTTGTTTATACTCCGGCCCGAAATTACCCGGGGCCTGCATGCCGATTAACAACACCGGCACGCCGTTTGTTTTGGAAATCTCCAGGATCGTACGCAGATTTTCGCGAGACATCTCTGGCGGCAGTCCCCGCAAAAAATCGTTGCCCCCAAGGGTCACGATCATCGCATCGACATCCGGTGTCAGGCTCCATTCAACCCGCGCGGCCCCACCGGCAGTGGTATCGCCCGATACGCCGCCATTGATTACCTCAACCTCAGCCCCCTGCCCGCGCAGCCAGGTTTCCAGCTGTGGTACAAACCCCTGATCATGTGGCAGTCCAAAACCCTGGGTCAGGCTATCACCCAGCGCGAGCACCTTTACAGGTTCGGCAAGAACAGGCATGGCGAGGAAAAGCAGAACAAGAACCTTGCCCCCCACCGCTCTGACCCCATATGTCAGACACTTCATTGCAATCAGGCACGTATTCATGACCAAACCCATTCTTTCACTCAACGGCGCCTGTCTGTCACTCGACGGCAATGCCGGACCTGTCCAGATACTTGATGCGATCACGCTGGATGTCCACCGGCAAGAGACGATCGGCCTTGTCGGGGCATCGGGTTCCGGCAAATCTTCGCTGCTGATGCTGATGGGTGGGCTGGAGCGTGCGAGCTCTGGAAATGTCACCGCATTGGGGCACAATCTGTCTGCCATGTCCGAGGATCAGCTTGCCCGGTTGCGGCGGGATCATTTTGGCATTGTGTTTCAGTCCTTTCACCTGATCCCGACAATGACCGCCCTGGAAAACGTCGCCACGCCGCTGGAACTGGCAGGAACGTCCGATGCCTATGACCGTGCTGCTGAGGAGCTGGAAACGGTTGGGCTTTCTGCGCGTTCCGGGCATTACCCATCGCAACTTTCGGGTGGCGAACAACAGCGCGTCGCACTGGCCCGCGCCGCGGCGCCAAGGCCGGATATCCTGCTTGCGGATGAACCCACCGGCAACCTCGACAGCGCCAATGGATCGGCCATCATCGAGATGTTGTTTGATCTGCGTGAGCGGCACAATTCCACGCTTGTCCTTGTCACTCATGCACCAGAACTGGCCCAGCGCTGTGATCGTGTAATCACATTGTCGGACGGACGGATCGAGACCGCAAAAGAGGCCGCCGCATGACCCTGCGGGTCGCAGCGCGGCTGGCGCGCAGAGAACTGCGAGGCGGTATTCGGGGTTTTCGGATTTTTCTGGGTTGTGTGATTCTGGGTGTTGCCGCGATTGCCGCCGTTGGCACGGTTCGCGAAAGCATTTCCCAGGGCTTGGTTCAGGAAGGTGCGCGTCTTTTGGGCGGGGACGCCGAGATTGAACTTACCTATCGCTTTGCCAATGAAGCAGAGCGCGAATGGATGGATGCCACTGCGCTGGCTGTGTCTGAAATCGTCGACTTCCGGTCGATGGCGGTGACAGAGGATGGCGCCCGTGGGTTAACCCAGATCAAAGCTGTTGATGGGGCCTATCCTTTGATTGGTGAAGTGGGGCTTGAACCCGACATGCCGCTGGAAACAGCACTTGCCGGGGATGGTACTTTGCCCGGTGCTGTCATGCATCCATTGCTGTCAGAGCAGCTTGGGATCGTGCCCGGGGATCAATTCCGCCTGGGCATTCAGGAATTCCGCCTCATGGCGAATTTGGTGGAAGAGCCAGATAACGTAACGGCGGGTTTTGGTCTGGGGCCAAGGACAATTGTAGCAACACCCGCACTTGATGCCTCGGGCCTGCTGTCACCGGGCACCGTATTTTCCACACTTTACCGGCTTGAATTGCCTGACAATGCCGATCTTGCGGGGTTGCAGGCAGAGGCTGAAACAACATGGCCGGACAGCGGTATTCGCTGGCGCGATGCGAGAAACGGCGCGCCGGGTGTGGCCTCTTTTGTAGACCGGTTGGGCGCGTTTCTCGTGCTGGTCGGACTGACCGGACTGGCGGTGGGCGGGGTCGGAATTTCAGCAGCTTTGCGCGCTTACCTCGCGTCAAAAACCGAAGTCATCGCCACATTGAGGACGCTCGGAGCGGATCAGAGTACAGTTTTCGTCATCTATTTCATCCAGATCGGTGTTCTGACGTTGATCGGTCTGTGCGCCGGGCTTGCGCTTGGTGTTGGCGTGCCTGTCTTACTGGCACCTTTGATCGGCTCTCTGCTTCCTGTGCCGGCTGTGTTTGCGGTGTATGGCGGACCGATAGGCGAGGCTGCTCTTTACAGCATTTTGACCGTCGCCATCTTTACGCTCTGGCCGCTTGCCCGTGCGCGTGAAGTGCGTGCTGCAGCACTATACCGTGACGCACTTTCCCAAGCACGCGCATTGCCGGCGCTACCCTTTTTGTTGGCAACGGTGTTTCTGATCGCGACGCTGTTGTTGTCGGCCGCATCGTTTTCCGGGGATTGGTTACTGACCTTGTGGACAGCGGGAGGGATCGCGGGATCCCTTATCCTGTTAAGCTTGTCTGCCTATCTGATCCGCTGGGCGGCCCAGAGATTGCGCCGACGTGCGCGCGGGCGGCCCGCCCTGGGCTGGGCGCTGGCAGCGATCGGCGGGCCGGGCAGCACCGCCGGGCCGGTGGTGTTGTCGCTTGGGCTGGGGTTGGCGGTTTTGGCCGCGGTGGGACAGATTGATCAAAACCTGCGCAGCGCGATTGTGCGCGACCTGCCCGACCGTGCGCCATCGTTTTTCTTTGTGGACATCCAGAAAGACCAAATGCCGGGTTTCATGGCCCAGTTGGAAGACAACAGCGGCGTCAGCCGGATTGACCAGGCCCCGATGCTGCGCGGGATACTCACCCGTATAAACGACCAGCCCGCCAGCGAAGTTGCCGGAGATCACTGGGTCGTGCGCGGTGACCGGGGCATCAGTTATGCTGCGGCTCTGCCAGAGCGTACAAAGATTTCTGCGGGGGAATGGTGGGGGCCGGGCTATACCGGCGCGCCGCAGGTCAGCTTTTCGAAAGCCGAAGCAGAGGAAATGGGCCTCTCGCTTGGCGATGAAATCACGGTTAACATTTTAGGGCGCGAAATCACTGCGACGCTTACCTCATTCCGTGAGGTTGATTTTTCAACTGCGGGAATGGGGTTTGTGATGGTCATGAACCCCGCCGCCTTGTCGGGTGCGCCCCATACTTTCATTGCGACTGTCTATGCCGATTCTGAGGAGGAAGCCGGTGTGTTGCGCGGTATATCTGACGCCTACCCTAACGTGACCGCGATTCAGGTGCGCGATGCCGTGGAGCGGGTGAGCAAGCTGCTTGCCGGCCTGGCCTCGGCCACGGCCTGGGGGGCGTCGGTGGCGCTGCTGACCGGATTTTTGGTACTGATCGGTGCAGCGGCAGCGGATCAGCGGGCACGTAGCTATGAAGCGGCAATCCTGAAAACCCTTGGGGCCAGCCGGGCGCGCATTCTGGCAGGGCAGGCGATGCGGTCTGCGCTGTTGGGTGCAGCAGCTGGTATCGTGGCGTTGGCTGCTGGTGTCACTGGGGGATGGGCGGTTTGCCGGTTCATCATGGAAACACGGTTTGAAGTGGCGATTGGGCCGGCTTTGCTGATCGTATTGGGGGGCGCTGCAATCAGCCTGATTGCAGGGCTGTGTTTTGCGCTTGGACCGATGTCGGCGCGCCCGGCACGGATACTGCGCGCACGGGAATAGAATTCAGGTGCGCGTTTAGGTCAAACGGCCTCGCTGTTCCCCGGGGGAGACACCGAAGAACCCGCGATACACCCGCGAGAAATGCGTGACGGATCGAAAGCCGCAGGCAATCGCAATTTCGGTGACTGACTTTTCGCTTTGCAGCAGCAGGTTTCGGGCGCGCTGCATTCGGATCTCTTGGTAGTATTTTGACGGCGAACGGTCGAGATACCGACGAAACAACCGTTCCAACTGCCGGGTTGAGATACCGACATGTGCAGCCACTTCAGTAGTGGAAAGCGGATCTTCGATTTCTTCTGACATGCGTTGAATGGCCTGTGTCAGATGCGGGTTGCGCATACCATGCCGGGCCTGCACCGAAATCTTTTGAGCTGCGGTCGACTCACGCACAGAACTGAGCACCATCTGGTCGGCCACGCGGTCTGCGAGGTCTTCGCCATGCGCCGTGCGGATCAAATGCAGCATCAGGTCGGCGGTGGCCGTTCCGCCGGATGCGGTGATGATTTTCTCGTCCGGTACAAACACATTGGGCACCAGATCCACATCGGGAAACTCTTCCACAAACAGATCATGAAACTGCCAGTGAACAGCCGTTCGCATTCCATCCAGCATACCCGCAAAGGCCAAAATATAGGCTGCTGAACACAACGCCCCGATGGGTGTGCCATGCAACCTTTCCCGCCGCAGCGCCGCCAAAAGCGATCGGGAAATGTGGTTACGCATATTGAGGCCTGACAAAACAAAGAGCCGATCCGCCTGCCAACGCTTGTCGAAACCACCATGAACGCGGATGACTGTACCGCTGGAGCTCATCGCGGTTTCACCGTTTTCCGAGGCAAAGCTCCATTCATAGAGCGCCTGACCGCTTTCCAGATTGGCGATGCGCAATGGTTCTATCGCGCAGGAAAACGCAATATGGGCAAATTCATCCACAAGATAGAAAACGAAGGATTCAGTTTTCGACATCACCCACCCCCGACCGGCGATCAAGCGGCCTGTGATTAGAACATAGTGCAATATCACACATGCTCAAATTATGGGACCAGTCAAAAAAGTACCCCCGACAACATAAAATTGTCGGGGATGTAGGTTTTTTAGTCTGAGTAGCTTTTGCTGCTATTCTGCCGCTTCAGCATACTCTTCCATAGGTGGGCATGTGCAGACCAAGTGGCGATCACCATACACGTTGTCGACGCGATTGACCGGAGGCCAGTATTTGTCGACCCGGAAGGCCCCTTTGGGATAGCAGGCTTGTTCTCGGGTATAGGGCCGGTCCCAGTCACCTACCAGATCTTCGACCGTGTGCGGCGCGTTCTTGAGCGGATTGTTTTCCGCATCAATCGTGCCTTCTTCGATCTCACGAATTTCATCGCGGATCGCCAGCATCGCATCACAGAAGCGGTCAAGCTCTGCTTTGTTTTCGCTTTCTGTTGGCTCCACCATCAATGTTCCGGCCACTGGCCAGCTCATCGTTGGGGCGTGAAAACCGTTGTCAATCAGACGCTTGGCGATGTCGTCCACAGTAACTCCGGCGCTGTCTGCAAAGGGGCGTGTGTCGATAATACACTCATGCGCCACCCGGCCTTTGCTGCCTTTGTAAAGCACGTCATAGGCCCCTTCGAGACGTTTGGCGATGTAGTTGGCGTTTAGAATCGCCACCCGCGTCGCCTGTGCCAAACCATCGCCCCCCATCAGCAGGCAATACGCCCAGCTGATCGGCAGGATCGAAGGTGAGCCATAGGGCGCGCCTGATACCGGCCCCTGCTCGCCACCTGTTTCCGGATGCCCCGGAAGATGTGGCACCAGATGCTCTTTTACACCGATTGGCCCCATACCGGGCCCTCCGCCACCATGCGGAATACAAAAGGTTTTGTGCAGGTTAAGGTGACTTACATCGCCGCCCACATCACCCGGACGGGCTAGGCCCACCATCGCATTCATGTTGGCACCGTCGATATAGACCTGGCCACCGTGATCGTGCACCAGCTGCGTCACTTCACGCACGCTTTCCTCGAAAACGCCATGGGTGCTGGGATAGGTGATCATGCATGCGGCCAAGTTGTCTGAATGCTGTTCTGCCTTGGCCCGGAAGTCATCCAGATCAATGTCACCATTTGCACCGGACTGAACGACCACAACTTTCCAGCCCACCATCTGTGCACTCGCCGGGTTGGTCCCATGTGCGCTCATCGGGATGAGGCAAACATTGCGGTGCCCTTCACCGCGTGAGCGGTGATATGCGGAAATGCTCAGAAGACCTGCATACTCTCCCTGAGCGCCCGAATTGGGTTGCATCGAAATGGCGTCATAGCCGGTAATGTCACAGAGCTTTGAGGAAAGATCATCAATGAGCTCTTTGTACCCCAAGGCCTGATCCTGCGGGCAGAAAGGATGCAGCCGGGCAAACTCGCGCCAGCTGATCGGGATCATCTGGGCCGCGGCGTTCAACTTCATGGTACAAGACCCAAGCGGGATCATCGCCCGGTCAAGTGCCAGATCTCGGTCGGCGAGGCGACGCATATAGCGCATCATCTCGGTCTCGGCCCGGTTCATATGGAAAATCGGGTGAGTCAGATATTCGGTCTTGCGATGCATGTGTGGTGGCACCCGGTATTCGGGGCCAAACTCATCATCCTTGCGGCGAATACCAAAAGCACGCCAGACCGCCTCTACATTCTTGGGCCGGGTTGCTTCGTCAATGGTGATGCCAACACGGGTTTCCCCAACGCGGCGCAGGTTGATACCTTCGTCAATCGCAGACTTGATCACAGCCGCCTGCAGCGGACCAACATCAACCGTGATTGTGTCAAAGAACACTTTGGGGTCGACCTTGAACCCGGCATTTTCAAGCCCGTTGGCAAGGCGAACCGTTTTACGGTGAATTCGCTGTGCAATCGCCTTGAGTCCCTTTGGACCGTGGAACACCGCATACATAGAGGCCATAACAGCCAGCAATGCCTGCGCTGTGCACACGTTAGATGTGGCTTTCTCACGGCGGATATGCTGCTCGCGGGCCTGCAGCGACAAACGGTAGGCTTTGTTGCCACGCGCATCAACCGACACGCCGACGATCCGGCCCGGCATTGAGCGTTTATAGGCATCTTTGGTTGCCATATAGGCCGCGTGCGGACCACCATAGCCCATTGGCACGCCAAATCGCTGTGTGGTTCCCACAGCAATATCTACACCCATCTGGCCGGGCTCTTTCAGCAAAGTAAGTGCCAGAGGATCGGCAGAGACAACGCCGATAGCTTTGTTTTCATGCAACGCGGCAATTTGGTCTGTAAAATCACGGACGTGGCCATAGGTGCCAGGGTACTGGAATATCGCACCGAAAACCTTTGTTGCATCCAGTTTGTCCGGGTTGCCAACGATAATCTCGATTCCCAGAGGGGCAGCGCGCGTTTTCATCACGGCGATGTTCTGCGGGTGGCAATCGCGATCGATGAAAAATGCTGTTGCTTTGGATTTCGAAACCCGCTGCGCCATTGTCATCGCTTCCGCGCAGGCGGTGGATTCGTCCAGCAACGATGCATTCGCGATATCAAGACCTGTCAGATCGGCAATCATCGTCTGATAGTTGAGCATCGCTTCGAGCCGGCCCTGGCTGATTTCTGCCTGATAGGGAGAATAGGATGTGTACCATGCCGGGTTTTCCAGAATGTTCCGCTGGATCGCCGGGGGTGTGACCGTGCCGTGGTATCCCTGACCAATCATGCTGACCAGAACCTTGTTCTTGGCTGCTGTCACACGCATAAAATGCATCAGTTCACGCTCTGATTTAGCCTTGCCGAAATCGAGTGGTTTCTCCATCCTGATCGCACTGGGGACGGTCTCATCGATCAGTCCTTCAAGGTCTTTGGCCCCAATTGTGGCCAGCATCTCTGCCATCTCTTCAGGAGAGGGACCAATGTGACGACGGTTGGCGAAATCATAAGGCAGGTAGTCTGTAGGTGTAAAAGCCATTGGCTCCTCCATTTCAATTTCCTGATCCGGCCTCAGCGAATTACCCGCAGGCTAGTGGATTCAGGTGCAGCATTTCCCCAAGGGGCAGCCCAAAGGCGCATCGTGCCAAGGGCCAAAACCTGACGCTGTCAGTCTTGTCGGGTGATCCAACCAGATCGTCGGATTGCCACCCCTTTGATCAGGCAGCAATCCGCAGCATCCGTAGTTCGATTAGCCGATGAACTCTTTGTAGGCTGCTTCGTCCATGTAGTCGTCCATCTGACTTGCATCGGAGGCTTTGATCTTGAAGATCCAGCCTCCGCCGATCGGATCTTCATTCACAGTGCTTGGTGCGTCTTCCAGCGCCCCGTTCACTTCAACGATCTCTCCGTCAATCGGTGCCAGAATGTCGCTCGCCGCCTTGACGCTTTCGATCACCACAATCTCTTCGTCCTTGGTCACCTCGGTGCCGGTATCAGGCAGGTCAACGAATACGATATCGCCAAGCTGTTCGGCGGCATGTTCAGTGATGCCAACAACAACAACATCCCCTTCGACGCGCAGCCATTCATGTTCTTCGGTGAATTTCATGATCTTTCTCCCTTGGTGATCAGCGTTTGAAATTTGCAGATGTGAAAGGCATTGCAGCAACCGTTACCGGCTGTCGCTTGCCTCGCACTTCGCCAAAAAGCTTTGTGCCTTCGGCGGCTAATTCTGAGGACACATAGCCCATAGACATTGGTCCTTCGATTGTTGGGCCAAACGCACCTGATGTAATTGAACCCACAGGATCACCACCTTCAGCCTCTTTGTAAAGATGTGTTCCTTCGCGCATGGGTGCCCGTGATTCCGGACGAAGCCCGACACGTGCGCGGCTGGCGCCATTTTCCAGCTCGTCCAGAATGCGCGCGGCCCCCGGAAAGCCACCTTCGCGGTCGCCGCCACGGCGGCGCACTTTCTGTATGGCCCAGTTCAGGCTTGCCTCTACCGGGCTGGTCGTGGTGTCGATGTCATTACCATAAAGGCACAAACCGCCTTCCAGCCGCAGACTGTCCCGCGCGCCTAGCCCGATAGGCTCTACCGCGTCATGCGCCAGCAATGCGCGTGCAAAAGCTTCTGCATGTTCATCCGGCACCGAAATTTCATATCCGTCTTCACCGGTATAACCAGAGCGTGAAATCCACAGCTCACCATAGTCCGATGCAAAAATTCCAACATCCATGAACCGCATTGCATCACAACCCGGCGCGATTGGCTCCAACACACCCTCGGAAGCGGGGCCCTGCAGGGCAAGAAGTGCACGGCCCTCGATTTCTTCGATTTCGCAACCTTCCAGACCCGCGCGCATATGCGCGATGTCGGCCTCTTTACAAGCCGCATTGACCACAACAAACAAATGATCGACGCGATTGGCCAGCATCAGGTCGTCGAGGATGCCTCCTTCTTCGTTGGTAAAGAAACCGTATCGCTGACGTTTCTCACCAAGCGCCAAAAGGCTTACAGGGACCAATGATTCCATCGCTTTGGCCGCGCCGGCATATCCGTCGGCATGGCGTACAATGACCTGACCCATGTGGCTGACATCGAACAATCCGGCACTTGCGCGCGTATGTTGATGTTCCTTCATCACGCCCAGACCGTATTGCACCGGCATTTCATACCCGGCAAAGGGCACCATCTTGCCACCCAGCTCTTTGTGCAAGGCATTGAGTGGCGTTTGACGCAGTTCGCTCATCCGTTCTCTCCCACTTTGTGGGCCGGGAAAAATCTTGCGATTAACCGGCACCGTCCCAACGTATGTCTATCATACGTCCGCGATGCCCCCTCTGTCCTTTCGCCTGAGATCGCTATCCCTTCGGCGTACCGGAAAAAATCCGGTCTCTCTCCAGAGTCCTATTTATCAGATCGGTCCTTGTGGCCTGAGAGTTTCCGGGGCGGTTGCTCCTTCGGCACCGGCTAAGCCGGTTCTCCCGATCCAATAATTGTGTGCTTTAGTATACAATCCGAGTCGCATCAAGGCTTTTTGGCACAAGTTTCTGTGTGAAGAATTTCCAGAAGATTAAAATTGTCGCAAATCAGGTCTTTCAGGGTCAGTCCATCAAGGCTTTGGTAAAAAGCTTCAACAGCCGAAGCAAGCGCCAGCTGCAGCCGGCACGCACCAATCAGTGGGCAACTGTTATCGACATCGGCAAAGCATTCCCCTGCGGGTGATCGCTTCTCAACTTGCCGAAAAACTGTTCCGACCTGAATATCACGCGCCTCTTGCGCCAGGCGAATGCCGCCATGCCGACCACGTTGGGTGTAAAGATAGCCCAGCTGAGCCAGATTATTCACGACCTGCGCCAGATGGCTTTCAGAGACATTGCAGCATTCTGCAATCTCCGTTTTGGTGGAAAGCTGGCCTTCATGTGCACCGCAATACATCAAAATGCGCATGGCGATATTTGTGCGTTTGGTGATCCGCATGGTAATCTTTGCCCGGTCTTGAACTTTGCCAATCCTGCCGCCAAAAAGATCGGCGTAATATGACCCAGATCAACAAAGTGCAAAAACAACAGATGAATCCCGCATATTTCTTTGGTTACGGCAGCCTGGTGAACCGCGACACCCATGTATTCGGCGGGGCCTCTGCAGCAACACTAAAAGGCTGGCGGCGGGTCTGGCGACATACGATGCTTCGCCCGGTTGCATATTTGACAGTAGTACCCGACCCAGACAGCGAAATTGATGGTCTGATTGCACAGGTTCCGGATCAGGATTGGGCAGCACTGGACGAACGAGAGCGCGCTTATGACCGGGTTGGTGCAGCGCATCAGATCGCCCACCCACTAAGCTTTGATCCTGAAATCGCGGTCTATACCATCCCCGAAGGTAAGCATGGTCACCCGACAGACGTGTATCCTGTTTTGCTCAGCTATGTTGATGTGGTGGTAGTGGGTTACCTGCGCGAATATGGAGAGGCAGGCGTTGCACGGTTTTTCCAGACAACCGATGGATGGGACGCCCCGATCATAGATGACCGCAGCGCACCGATTTATCCACGCCATCAAAACCTAAGCGTGGACGAAACCATCTTTGTGGATGAAACACTAAAGGCTTATGACATAAAGATTATCACCCGCTCGGCATCGGCAGCGGCAAGCGCGCTGTGGCCCGATGCCTAAGCAATTGCAAACCCGCCCGGCGAGGTGGGCTTGCGTCCTTATTCTTTCGCCTTGATCACCTGCAGCAACGGCAAAAGCTGCGCCATATCCGGCCCATGGCTTTGCCCTGTCAGCGCCTTACGCAACGGCATGAACAGCCCCCTGCCCTTGCGCCCGGTCGCCTGTTTGACTGCGGCAGTCCAGGTGCCCCAGCTGTCGCTGTCATGGGGGCCTTCTGGCAAAAGCGTCATGGCTTGCGCCGCGAATTCTGCATCCTCTGCATCGATCACCGGATCGGCCCCATCCCGCAACAGGGTCCACCATTCGGAAAGATCACCCAGCGTAGTAATGTTCTCTCGCATGACAGCCCAGAACCCGGGTGCCAGATCATCTGGCACGCCAAGCTCTGAAATCCGGTCCTTCACTGCAGAGAAATCCAAACCCAACAGATATTTAGCGGTCAGAGGGAACAAATCTTCGACATCAAACTTTGTAGGGGCAGACCCGAAATGCGTGATATCAAACCCTTCAATCAGCTCCGCCATTTCAGTCTGCAACTCAACCGGATCAGAGGAACCAAGCCGCGCCAGAAGGCTAAGAAGTGCGGCAGGCTCAATGCCTTGCGTGCGAAGATCACGCAAGGACAAGGTGCCAAGGCGTTTCGACAGCGACTCCCCCTGCGGGCCCGTCAGCAACGAATGATGGGCAAATTCCGGAACCGTACCGCCAAGCGCCTGTATGATCTGGATCTGGGTTGCGGTGTTGGTCACATGATCCGATCCGCGCACAACATGCGTCACGCCCATTTCCGTGTCATCCACAACCGACGCCAAGGTATACAGCACCTGCCCGTCACCACGGATCAGAACCGGATCGCTGACACTGGCTGCATCAATAGAGATGTCGCCGAGTATCCCATCCGTCCATTCGATCCGCTCCTGATCAAGTTTGAACCGCCAGACGCCATCGCCACGTTCGGCCCGCAGGTGGTCTTTTTCCTCTTCAGAAAGAGCCAGCGCCGCACGGTCATAGACCGGTGGGTTGCCCATGTTCAAAAGCTTCTTTCGCTTCAGGTCAAGTTCGGTAGGTGTTTCAAAAGCCTCATAAAAACGACCCATTCCACGAAGCTTCTCTGCCGCTTCAGCATACCGGTCGAGGCGTTGCGACTGGCGTTCCACCCGGTCCCAGTGCAGGCCCAGCCATTCCAGATCCTGTTTCAAGGCATCAACATATTCTTCTTTCGACCGCTCAGGATCAGTGTCGTCGATCCGCAGTATGAAAGTGCCCCCGGTTTTGCGCGCGATGAGGTAATTCATCAGCGCGGTACGCAGGTTTCCCACATGGATATATCCGGTGGGGGACGGGGCGAAACGGGTGGTGGTCATGATGTAGCTCCTGTTCGCTGCGGGCTTTGTCACAGGCGGGCGGGATTGTCCAGAATTGACCTTGTTTATCGGGCTTACGCGGGGTGGACGGTCCAGATTTTGTCGAGGTCGGCAAGGCCGGTACGGATCAGTTCGGCCAGTACTTCAACATCGATATCATCGAGCTTGTTCACATACAGACAGGATCGGCCCAGTTTATGTTTACCCAGTCGGTTCATGATGGCGCTGTAGTTCTGATATCCCGGCATGATGTAGATCGAGAGAGCAGATTTACGCGGAGAGAACCCGGTGGCCAGAAAATCACCTTCGCGGCCCGATTTGTAGACATAGTGATAGCGCCCGTAGCCGATAATGGATGGCCCCCACATCACAGGTTCAAACCCCGTAACAGTTTGAAATAACTTCAACAAAACACCAGAATCTTGCTTTCTTCTCGCGGGTTCAACCGTGTCGATGAAACCTTGGGGAGATAATTTGGTTGGCTGGGTTTTATTGGCGGCCATGACATCCTCTTTTACATTCACAATACGGTGAGACAGCGGCTGTTGTCATCTTTGGGTGTTATAGAGATGTCGACGAACTCAGGAGGACCATGATGACCCGCACTCTTTCCCGCCGCTCGCTTTTAACCGCTGCAGCAGCCGCACCTTTGGCTGCCGCGACATCACCAGTATTTGCTGGCGCACCGATGATGGGCGCGGCGACGACACCGTTTAATCGCTTTAAATTAGGGGATTACGAAGTCACAACCCTTTTGGCGGCGAGCCGCGTCGTAGGTGATCCGCATCAGATATTTGGACTGAATGTAAGCGAGGCAGAATTTGCGGCAGTATCAGTTAGTGCCAACATACCGACAAACGAAGCGCAGTTTTTCTTTACACCCACAGTGGTGAATACCGGCAGTGAATTGGTTTTGTTTGATACCGGGTTGAACGGTGAGGGTATAAAGGCCGCTTTAATGTCAGCAGGTTACACTGCGGATCAGGTGGATATCGTGGTACTGACCCATATGCATCCGGATCATATTGGGGGGATGGTAAATGGGGGCAAACCGACATTCGGGAATGCGCAATATGTCACCGGACGTGTAGAGTTTGATGCATGGGCAGCGGCGGAAAATGCCGGATTCAACAGTAATGTCCGGCCCTTTGCCGAACAGACGACAATGCTCGAAAATGGCGGCTCGGTCGCCTCTGGCATAACCGCCATATCTGCATTTGGGCATACCCCGGGGCACATGGTTTACCGGATTGAAAGTGCAGAGAAGCAATTGATTATAGGTGCTGATTTCGCCAATCACTATGTCTGGTCACTGGCCCATCCGGACTGGGAAGTACGGTTTGACATGGACAAGGAAGCTGCCGCAAAGACACGCCGAAAGCTGCTGGATATGATGGCGACAGACCGGTTGCCGTTCATTGGATATCACATGCCCTGGCCTGCGGTCGGGTATGTGGAAACTGCGGGTGACGGGTTCAGATACGTTCCGGCCAGTTACCAGATGCTGCTGTAGACAAACCCGGATTTGAGCGGGCGAAAGGGGTTTGACAACGGCTTTCAGCCGCTGTTTCGCGCAATGGCATTGTTCAATTTCCGGCGACTGGCTTTTCGCACAGATTGCGAAAACGAAGTTGTAAAAGCCGATCAAAATCCAAGCGATCAGGCAAGGTGAACAAATCTTTGTCTGTCGTCCTTTAGCATTCACCTCCGGAAAGTTCTGGTCTACCCATTGGGACATAGCACCCGCATCGTCCAAACACTGCCAGAACGGGAGATTGATCAATGACAACCTCAGACACCGAGCTTTGCTACCTGTCTGCCACCGAAGTTCTTGCACGCTTTAAAGCGCGGAGCCTGTCGCCCGTTGAATATCTGAACGCCTTGATCGCCCGTGCAGAGGCGACCGAGCCAAAGATCAATGCCTTCTGTGCCATCCATTTTGACAAGGCCATGGGCTGGGCCAAACAGGCAGAGGCCAGATATGCCAGCCAACCGGATGATCTGCGCCCCCTGGAAGGGTTGCCTATCGCGATCAAAGGCAACAAAGGATTGGCGGGGGAAATCGTGACCAACGGGTCGCTCTATTTCAAAGACAATGTCAGCACACAAACCCATTATTCCGTACAACGCCTGTTTGATGCAGGGGCATATTATCATGCCCAGACCACAACCCCGGAATTTTGCGGGGCGGGCACGACGGATTCGCGCATTCACGGGACAACCCGCACACCATGGGGATTGGACTATACTTCTGGCGGTTCGTCGGGCGGCGCCGGCGCGTCATTGGCGGCAGGGTCATCGCCACTGGCAACAGGGTCGGATATCGGTGGGTCAATCCGCATTCCCGCGGCGTGCTGTGGGGTTGTGGGGTATAAACCACCCCATGGCCGCAACCCCACCGCATCTTATGACATGTACAACGCAACCGGACCGATGGGGCGGACTGTTGCCGATGTCGCGCTGATGCAGAATGTTATGTGCGGCCCGCATCCACACCTGAATGCATCATTGCGGCCCCGGTATGAGCTGCCAATGGCCCATGAAGGGCTGGAAGGGTTGAAAATCGGCTGGTCGATGGACCTGAATTTCTTTGAGATTGATGAACACGTCCGCAAAAACACCCTCAAAACGCTGGAGGTTCTGTCCGATCTTGGCGCCGAACTGGTCGAGGTCAACCCCGGTTGGAACGACCGGTTTGAAAGAGCCGTCGTCGTCTATCTGGATCATCTGTTCGGCGGGGCCATGGCGGAAACCGTAGCGACCGACCCAACGCTGGCCTCGAACTGGGGCACGTATTTTGCCGAACAAAGCGGCACCACCACCAGCCTCGATTTCGTTCAAAGCTATCGCGCACAGGAAGAATTTGGACAAACATTCGGGGACATCGTGGAAGAGTGTTATGCCTTTATCTGCCCCACCCTTGGGTCGCATGAAGTGGCCGCAGATATTGGCCCGCATGATCTGGTTCATATCAACGCTAAAGCTGTGGATTCCCTTTATGGCTGGGTCCTGACGCACCCGTTCAACATGCTGGGCCGGTGCCCGGTGTTGAGCGTGCCGTCGGGCATCGGTGAGAATGGGTTGCCCACCGGCATACAAATCGTTGCCCGTCACCTGGATGACGAACGGGTGTTCCGTGTTGGACAAGCGTTGGAAGACGCCCAGCCCTGGCTGAACTCTCCGGAAAATCGCCCAACTATCTGAAGAGTAAAGATTGGCCTGTTTAAACATTCCAGTGCCAAAGGCGACAGTGGCCCTACCCGAGCTAACTCTACTTCGGCTGTCTACCCGTCATCCCGCCAGCGGTTCACGATCGGATAGCGGCGATCGAGCCAGAAGGCCTTTTTAGACAGCCGTGTACCGGGGGCGGACTGGAACCGCTTGTATTCGGAAATGTAGAGCAGGTGTTCCACGCGTTTGGCATCTTCACGCGTGAAGCCTGCGGCGATGCAATCGGTGATCGAGCCGTCCTGATCCACAAGGATTTCAAGAATACCGTCCAGCACCGGGTAGTCGGGCAGTGAATCGCTGTCCTTTTGGTCCGGGCGCAGTTCGGCGCTTGGTGGTTTCTGGATCACGTTGGGGGGGATAACTTCTCCATTGGGTCCCATCATCCAGCCGCGGTGATTGGCATTGCGCCAGCGGCAGATGTCGAACACCCGGGTTTTGTACATGTCCTTGATCGGATTATAACCACCCGCCATATCGCCATAGATCGTGGCATAGCCCACTGCGACCTCTGACTTGTTGCCGGTGGTCAGGAGCATTTCGCCGAACTTGTTCGACAGCGCCATAAGCAGCAGACCGCGCAGGCGGGATTGGATGTTTTCCTCGGTCAGGCCCGGTTCGGTACCTTCGAACAGCGGCGCAAGCGTGTTGGTGATTGCTCCGCGGCCCTCTGAAATGGGTACAAAGTCGTACCGGCAGCCAAGATTTTCTGCCACGGCCTTGGCATCATCCAACGAAGATTGAGAGGTGTATTCCGAAGGGAGCATAACGCTGCGCACGTTCTCTGGCCCAAGCGCATCGACGGCGATGGTCGCAACGATTGCGCTGTCAATGCCACCAGAAAGGCCAAGCAGCACCTTTTTGAAGCCAGTCTTGGCCATGTAGTCGCGCAGCGAGAGGACCATCGCGTGATAGTCCTGTTCAAAGGCATCCGGCAGATGTGCAAGCTCGCCGGGCTGTGCACGCCAGCCCTCTGAGGTGCGGACCATATCGAGATGGGCAATCGCCTCTTCCATCACCGGCATTTGCAGGGCCAGTTCGCCGCCGGGGTTCAGAACAAAGGTACCGCCGTCAAAAACCTGATCATCCTGCCCGCCCACCAGATTGAGGTAGATCAGCGGCAGGCCGGTTTCGATGACGCGGGCAACCATCAGGTTCTGCCGCACCTCCATCTTGTTGCGGTAATAGGGCGAGCCATTGGGAACCAGCAGGAATTCGGCCCCGGTTTCGGCCAGTGTTTCGGGCACGTCGGTGTGCCAGCTGTCTTCGCAAATGGGTGAGCCGACACGCACATCATCCACCACATAAGGGCCGCCAAGGGGCCCAACATCGTAAATCCGCACCTCGTCGAACACGGTCTCATTCGGCAGGTTATGTTTCAGGACACGGGCCGTGATGCGGCCGCCTTTGAGGATGTAATAGGCGTTATAAAGCCCCTCACCCTCGACCCCCGGTCCGCCAATGGCCAGTGCCGGACCGTCTGCGCAGTCAAGTGCCAGTTGTTCCAGTGTTGCGATTGCCGCCTTGTAAAAGGCTGGTTTCATCACCAGATCCTGGGTGTTGTAGCCGGTGATGAACATTTCCGGCAGTGTTACCAGATTGGCATCAGCATCGCGCCCCGCCTCCCACGCGGACCGGGCCAGTGCTGCATTGCCGTCCAGGTCACCCACGGTGGGGTTAAGCTGGGCCAGAGTCAGGCGGAATTTGTCAGACATATCTCGGGTCTTTTGCCATTCTTTTTCGCCTGATACCCCAGAACGAAAAGCAAGGGAAAGCTGATTTAAAGCGTTTTGAATTAATCCTGCGACAGGAATAAGTCAAAACGTTACGCACCATAGGCGCGTTGCACGCGTTTCGCAAAACGGACTGATTCAGGTTTTTTGCGAAACGCTTTTAGGAAAACACGTTGTCAGCCCGGCACGGGTCCATTAGATTTCTGTAAACCTGTGGGGGAGTAGCAGGTTACGGCAATAGGGCGGGAATGGACGTAATGCTGATCAAAACCATCATTTTCACGACTGCATTCGGCCTTGCCGGGGCGGCGCTGGCACAGTCTGGCGACGTGCAGACCAAGCAATACGATGATGGCGGAATTTATCAGGGCACCTTCCAGAACGGCCTGCAGCACGGGACCGGCACCTATACGCTGCCCAACGGCTATGAATATGTGGGCGACTGGGTCGAAGGTGAAATCCGGGGCAACGGCGTTGCGCGATTCCCCAACGGATCGGTCTATGAAGGTGAATTCGCCAAGGGCAAGCCGAGCGGCGTCGGTAAGATCGTCTTTTCCGATGGCGGCACCTACGAAGGCAGCTGGGAAGATGGCAAAATCACCGGTCAGGGCATGGCAATCTATGCCAATGGCGTGCGCTACGAGGGCAGTTTTCGCAATGCGATGCATCATGGCCGTGGCCGGATGGAAAGCCCGGGGGGCTATGTCTATGACGGTGACTGGATCAATGGCGTAAAGGAAGGGATGGCCAACATCACCTATCCCGATGGTGCGGTCTATGATGGCGAAGTCCGACGCGGTGCCCGTGAGGGCGAAGGTACGCTGCGCATGCCGGGTGGGCTGATCTATGCCGGGCGCTGGACCGACGGCCAGATCGACGGCAAGGGCAAGCTGACCCAGCCCAATGGTGATGTGTACGAGGGGGACCTGGTCAGCGGCCGGCGCGAAGGCACCGGCAAAGTCATCTACAACAATGGTGATGTTTACCAGGGAAGTTTCTCAGACGACCGTCGTCACGGACAGGGCGTTTTCACCGGCACCGATGGCTACCGCTATGAAGGTGGTTGGGTGGCTGGCAAAATTTCGGGGACAGGTCAGGTGATTTATCCCGACGGCTCGATCTATGACGGTGAGTTCCGCGATGATCTGGCCAATGGTCAGGGCAGAATTGTCTACCCTGACGGGTCAACCTACGAAGGTGAATGGAACGGCGGGATCATCGATGGGATCGGCAGAGCGACCTATCCCAATGGTCTGGTCTATGAAGGTGAGTTCCTGAACGCCCGCAACCATGGTCACGGCGTGATGACCTATGCTGATGGCTATCGCTATGAAGGCATGTGGCAGGATGGACAGCGTCATGGCGAAGGAACCGCCATCTATCCCGATGGCACGGTTTATACCGGGCAGTTCGCCGAAGGACAGCGCGACGGCACCGGAGAGATCGTGATGCCGGACGGGTTCCGCTATGCCGGGGCCTGGGAAAAGGGCGAGATTTCCGGACAAGGCGTGGCCACCTATACCAATGGTGACATTTACGAGGGTACCTTTCTGCGCGGCAAACGGCAGGGTCAGGGCACGATGCGTTACGCCACCGGGGAAGAGGCCAGCGGCAAATGGCAGGATGGCGCATTGGCCGAAAGTGATCAGGCGGATGCCGGTGCTGCAGAAGAAACTCAAAGCGAATAGGTTTTGCAGGTCCAACATACCAACGCAAGCCAGTTGCTCCGATAAGTCGACCTGATGCTGAGTCGATCATCGCCTTTGATTCAGCGCATGGAGATATATTTGAATATCAGCGGAAGACCCGCTGAGCACATTTCAGAATACGTGACACATCAATTCAGACTGAGATGGTATGACCCACTGCCAGGGATTTGAATCGGAACCTCCTATTTTGTGCAAGAGGCCCCGGCTCTAAAGTCGGGGCGTGTGGTGCTGTGTAAGCCCTTAAATACTCTGATCAGGTATTCAGGGTTCTAGCCGCTGCGCCTCAGAATCTCAGCGACAAGCAAGACATGCCACCGTCAAGCTTGGCACATTCTGTATTGCTGACTTCGACCACGTCGTATCCGGCCTTGCTCAGCATTTCCGCGGTGCGTGGAAAGCCTGCTGGCGCGAGAACGTATTGGTTGAAGCGGATCGAGTTGGCTGCGGCCTCTTCACCCTCGGCAACATGCAAAACGCGGTAGCCTTCGAAACATCCGGTCGCGTCAAGCCGCTTGGTTGACAGGATGGTTTCAGCATCCAGAAGCGAGCAATCGGTCTTGAAATGCAGAACTCCGGGAGGTGTAAACACTTCGCGCAAAGTGTGGCCCCATTCGGCCACGATACCGGCCAGCTCTTCCACTCCGGCAGCGTCTGTCCGGTCGGACCGACCGACCAGAATTTCGCGGGGTGTTACCAGAATATCGCCGCCCTCGATATGTCCGGGGCCCTTAATATGACGCACGTCGTCATAGACTTCCTGGATTGCCGGCTCCATTTCGGCAACTTCGCCTAAACGGCTTGGCGCGCCGGGGCGCATCATGATTGCCCCCTGAGGCAGGCAAAGGGTTGTGTCCTCGACGAAAACCGAGTCCGGGAAATCGTCAAGCGCGGGCAGTTCGATGACTTCCGCACCGGTTTCTTTCAGTGTCGCAACATAGTGCACATGGGCCGCCTGCATCTTGGCAAGATCAGGCGTTCCGATATCTGCGGCACGCAGGCCATTTGTGATGCTGGCCGACGGACGGCGGGTGATGGCGCGGGTAAATTCAAAGGTTGGGTTTGTCATTGGAATTTCTCATGTTCAAGAGGAATGCGATTGATTTGGGGCGCGGATTTCAATCAGCCGGGGACCGTCGGTCGTTTGTCCCGTATTGAGCGCCTCTGTGATTTCCTCTGGTTTGCTCCCTACGCGCTGAAATGGCATGCCGCAGGATTTTGCGATGAATTCAAAGTCTGGCGGTGTTGGGTCGCACCCGATGACTGTTACGTCCACGGCCTGCATCGAGGTGGCGATTTCCTGATAACCGTAGTTGTTCCAGATCACGAATGTGATCGGCAGCTTCTCATCCACGGCACACATCATTTCTGGCAGGCTGAATTGCGCACCACCGTCGCCTGCAAGGCAGATTACCGGTGCGGCAGGGTCTGCCAGTGCAGCACCGATTGCGGCTGGGATTCCGTATCCCAGAGCCCCATAGCCGGTCGAGGCGTTAAACCATCCACCAGGGCGGTCGTGGTCGTAGTAAAGATTGCCGGCGTAGATCGGGTACAGGGAGTCGCCGACGACAAGTGCGTTTGGAACCGCGTCGCGCATGGCGTTTAATATGTGACACAGTTCGCGCATTTCGGGGCCAATTTCTTCAAATGCGTTCTCACAGGCCGTAGCGGCCCGAACAGCACCGTCCTTTGACGTGTTTGAGCCATCGAGAGCGCCAAAGAGAGCCGTGATTGCATCTGCGGCTTCACCCAGGATTGGCAGGGTAGCTGGATGGCGGTCGAGCTGCTCAGGGCAAAGATCAATCCGGATTAATGAATGCATCGTCGCCATCTCGCCGGTAGCATTCATATCATAATCGGTCTGACCCAATTCGGTGCCCAATGCCAGCACCACGTCCGAACTTTCGATCAGATCACTTACGGCACTGAGACTTGGGCTGGCAGGAACGCCAAGTGGGTGTTTATGCATCAATCCGCGCGCATTCACGGTCTGAACAACCGGAGCGTCAAGTTTTTCAGCCAGGGCGCTAAGGCCTCCGGCTGTCCGGCGCGCACCCCCACCGGCCAGTATGACCGGCGCTTTGGCATTGACCAGCAACTCCGCCGCCTGCGCGATCAATTCAGCCGCGATTGTGGTATTGTGTGGTTGGTCAGGGGCAGAAGGTGCAACAGTGTAGTCAGCCCCCGCAATATCCAGCGGAATCTCGATATGGGTAGGTCCGGGACGACCAGACTGGAACGGAGCAAAGGCCCGGGCCATCGCTGGCATCAGATCGTCCTGGCTTTCGATCCGTTCAGACACCAAAGCGACCGTCTTTGCCATTGCCTGTTGATCGGGCATCTCGTGCAGATGGCCCAAACCCTTACCCAGGCTGGACAGACTGTTTACACCCGAAACAACCAGCATCGGTACGCTGTCGGCGCGGGCTTGTCCCATCGCGGTCAGGGTATTTGCCAACCCCGGCCCGGTGATAACAAAGGCCACGCCGGGTTTGCCGGACACACGGGCATAGCCATCAGCCATGAACCCGGCACCTTGTTCGTGGCGCGGGGTGACATGGCGAATGCCGGAACTTGCCAAACCACGATATAGTTCGACCGTATGGACACCCGGAATACCGAACACAGTATCCACATCACGTTCGACCAGCTGTGAAACCAGCGCTTCTCCGATACTTGTCATGCTGTTTCCAATGCCAAATTAGCTGCGTGAGTGATGATCCGGTCAATGGCGGTGGCAAAGGATGCGTCATCTACTGTCAGCGCAACACGCACCCAATTGTCCAACGTGTCACCAAACGAAGAGCCGGGCATGACCGCGACGTCACCATGCTCGAGTAAATGAAGCGCATAGTCATTGCCGTTCATGCCGGTTGCTGAAACGTCGATCAGGGCAAACATGCCCGCCTCCGGGCTGTGCACATTCAGCACGCTTTCCTGTGACAACCGCTGTTGCAACTGTTCTGCCCGTGCCGCAAAACGTTGTTTCATGCCCGGGGCTACGCTTGATCCTTCGCGGATCCCCTGTTCGGTCATGTCGGCGATAAAGGGCTGGTTACCAAAGAGCATCGTTTCCGAAAGCGAAAGCAGGTTTTCAGTAAAGGCCTCTGGCCCGACACACCAACCGCTGCGGAATCCCGGGGCGGCATGGGATTTTGAAATCGACGAAACGACGATGGTCCGGTCGGCCAGTTCAGGACGGGACAAGGGGGAGGCAAATTTTGAGCCATCGAAAATCAGCTCTTCATAAACCTCATCCGAAACAATCCAGAAATCATGTTTGATTGCCAGCTCACCGATTGCATCAATATCCGCCTCTGTCAGGATTGAGCCGGTGGGATTATGCGGTGTGGTCAGCAAGATCGCCGTGGTTTTGGGTGTAATGCGCGCGGCGATATCTTCTGCGCTGATACGAAATCCGTTTTCAGGCCGAAGCGGCACCGGAACGATGTCGGCCCCGCTGGCACGGATCACGCCTGCATAAGTGGCGTACATCGGATCACCGACCAAAACCTCGCATCCGGTTTCTGCAACGCCCATCAAAACGGTGAAAAGCGATGTCTGCGTGCCCGGAAAGCAAAGTACCTGGTCAGGTGTAATTGCCTGGCCTGTGCTGTTTGAATAACGTTCGGCCAATGCGGCACGCAATCCGGCCTCTCCTCGGCCGCTGGAATAGGTTGTGCGGCCCCTGCGCATGGCGTCCGCCGCAGTTTCAATCAGCTCTGCCGGTGTCGGAACATCAGGCTCACCAATGGTCATTTCGATGATGTCGCGGCCCTGTGCCACCAATTCCTTGGCCTTGAGGTACACTTCCCATTTCGCGCCGCCGAGGCCCGCCAGACGTTTCGTAATCTCGGTTCTTCTCATGACAAATCTCCTGGGTCATCTAGGTCCAGCCCGACAATCGCACCAACTGATGCAAGTCCGATTTCCGGCAATTCATTGGGTTTGAACGCGCTCGGCAAAGCGCCACCTTCCAGCCACAACCCGTCGATTACGGCATTGCAGGCGATCGCCAGACGGCGCAGTTGTGTGGGTGTTGCAGGTTTATTCGCCTCGATCAGTGCGTTCTTGATCAATGCTTCGAGCCGGTCGCGAAAATCATAATAAGTTTTTTCGTGGATAACCCGCATTTGCGCGTCATTGCGCACCTTATTCAGAAAACCGGCCCACAACGAAATGAACCGGGGTGTTGCTACAGGCGGCTTCAAACCTGTCACCACGAATGCGGCCAGACGTGCCTTGTGGCTGATATGGATTCCGGCAACTGGTGCCGCTGTCAGATTAGTCATGTGGCGCATATGATGCTCAAATGCCGCCATGATCAGCTCTTCCTTCGTTGAGAAATAGTGCCGGATCAGCCCTTGTGTCACCTCTGCCTGCTTGGCAATCTCACGCACAGTTGCCCCCGCAACGCCCCGTTCCGCGACCAGCGAAATGGTCGCCTGAATCAGAGCTTCCTTGCGGTGTTCAGCAGGCTCACGCCTGAATTTAGGAGCGCTTTCGGACACGGGTTATTCGATTCTATTATTATACAAATGTATAATTATCGATTTCTTGCTTTGCGGCAACCCGGAAAATGGAGAAAGGTAACAGACTGAAGAAGTTGAAGCGTGAAAAGTCTTTAATCTCAAATTTTCTAATCGCAATCATGCTAGTGGTACCGCACAGCGGAGCAGTAGACTTAATTCCTGTAGCTCTGGATTGATTGCTGTTTTTAAGCTGATCAACTAAGCAGCCACCAGCGGACGCCCCGGACGCGCGCGCGCGATCAGCAATCCGATGATCAGCAGATTCAGAACGTTCCAGACAATTCCGTTGACAAAGGCCAGCGTATACCCTCCGGTCAGATCGTAGATCCAGCCCGACATCCAACCGCCTACCGCCATCCCTGTGATGGTGGCCATCATAACGAAACCAATCCTGCGCCCGGCCTCACGACTAGGCATGTATTCCCGCACCACCAGCGTATAGCTGGGTACTATCCCGCCCTGCGCCAGTCCAAAAATGATGCTCACAACGTAAAGCGATACAAGACCCCCGGCAGGCAGGTACAGCAGCAAGGCTATGCCTTGCAAACCGGAGCTGATCAGGATGGTTCTGGTACCCCCCAGCCGGTCCGCAACCAGCCCGAAAAACATCCTTGAGAACACGCCTGCCACCAGCATCACCGCCAACAGCTGACCGCCCACAACAGCGCCAAACCCAAGGTCGACGCAAAGGCTTACCATGTGAATCTGCGGCATTGCCATCGCGATGCAACAGCCCAACCCGGCCAGTGCCAGAAGCGCGGTGATTAGCGTGGGCGACAGGCCGGTTGCCTGGGATCGTGTGCTGGCCTCTCTATCAGCCTGAACCCTCGCCTCTGGCGGCACCCGCCTGAATAGCAAGAAGGCCAAAGGGATGTTCACAACAACAACCACAGCCGCAATCGTGAGGTAAGCCTCGCGCCACGCACCCGCGCCGATTTGCCCGGTCAGGGCCATTGGCCACACCGCCCCGGCCAGGTAGCTGCCGCAGGCGACAATTGCCACGGCGACACCACGCCGCCGCAGAAACCATTGCGATACATCCGCCATCATCGGCCCAAAGCCTGCGGCGGTTCCAAACCCGATGACAAACTGCGCGGTTGTCAGCAACAAAATCGTCGGGCTCGTGGCTGCGGCAGCCGTCGCAGCACAGGTCAGAAGCGTGGCGCCGATGATCGTGGCTCCGGCGCCATATCGGTCAATCACCCGGCCAAGCGTGAAATTTCCGGCGGCGAACCCGAACATCGTAACCATGAACGGGACTGACGCCTCTGCCCGGCCTACGCCAAATTCGGCCTGAACCGCAGGCATCAGCACAACGATTGCCCAGATGCCGACATTGCCGATCGTCGTGATCAGCAAGCACACGATCATCCGGATCCACGAATATCGACTGTCAAGAATGTCATGCCCGTTCATGGCGGCGACGTTAGTCCTGGCCGTGGCAAGTGACCAGCGCAATTTCCGGCGGGGCTTGGCCTTGGCGTTTTACCGGGGTATGCCTTCGTTACGGCAATTTGCGGAACCAGATTATGACATCCCCCACCAGCCCCACCGATATCGCCCGTGACGTTCTCGACATTGAACGCGATGCCCTGACCCGCATGCGGGATGAACTGCCGGCGGCTTTTGACGCGGCGGTCGAATCTCTGCTGACGGTTCCCGGGCGTGTGATCGTTTCGGGCATGGGAAAGTCCGGCCACATAGCGGCGAAGATCGCGGCCACAATGGCCAGCACCGGCACGCCTGCCCAATACGTGCACCCGGGCGAGGCGAGCCATGGTGATCTTGGGATGATTACCAGCCAGGATGCGGTCATCCTGATTTCCAACTCTGGTGAAACCCGCGAGCTGGCCGATATCATCGCCCATACCAGCCGCTTTGCCATCCCGCTGGTCGCGATCACCAAGAAATCTGACAGTACGCTTGCCCGGCAAGCCAACCACTTACTGCCCCTGCCCGATGCGCCCGAGGCGTGCGCCATTGGCATGGCCCCCACAACATCAACCACCTGTACGCTTGCCCTTGGGGATGCGCTGGCCGTGGCGCTTATGCGGCTGCGTGGGTTTGAAAAGGAAAACTACCTTGCCTTTCATCCCGGCGGCACGCTTGGGGCGAAGCTGCTGAAAGTTTCGGCCATTATGCACAAGGGCGATGAATTGCCGGTCGTGGCACCCGAAACCGCGATGAGCGACACGCTTGTCGAGATGAGCCAGAAAGGGTTTGGAGTGGTCGCCCTTGTGACGGGTGGTCATCTCTCCGGCATCATCACCGATGGCGACCTGCGCCGCAACATGGATGGGCTGATGTCACGCACCGCAGGAGAGGTTGCGACCAACAACCCGCTGGTGACCCAACCCGATGTACTGCTGACCGAGGCCCTGGGGCTGATGAACGCCAACAAACGCACCGCTTTGCTGGTGGTTGATGATGAGCACCGGCTTGTCGGCCTGATCCACATCCACGACACATTGCGTGCGGGTGTTGCGTGATCTGCGCAAAACACTTGGATCAAATGTAAGCCGCGCATTCCCGGCGCGCGCTGATGAGCGGCTTTAATAGCGGTTCAAAATTCGCTTCATCGGCGTCAAATACAGCGCCCGCCATCGACCTCCAGGCAAACACCGGTGATCATCGCCGCCTCGTCACTGCACAAAAACGCGGCTGCCGCGCCCATATCCTGAGGTGTGGAAAATCGCCCCATTGGGATGGTCGACAGGAATTTCGCCCGCATTTCCGGTGTATCCTCACCCATGAAAGACGCCAAAAGCGGCGTTTCCCCGGCCACTGGATTGATCGCATTGACCCGCACCCCATCCGGTGCGAGCTCTACCGCCATCGCCTTTGTTGCGGTGATCATCCAGCCCTTGGATGCGTTGTACCAGTTCAGTTTAGGTCTCGGACTGACCCCCGCGGTCGATGCAACGTTCAGGATTGCCCCGCTGCCGCGCTCTTTCATTCCTGTAACAAAGGCGCGTGCAGTCAGGTAGACCGACTTGCAATTGACTGCGAATACCCGGTCAAAATCATCTTCTGTGACATAGTCCAGCGCCTGCGGCAGGTGTGTAACGCCCGCGTTGTTTACAACGATATCAGGCAACCCAAAGGTCTTTTGCGCCGCCATCGCCAAGCCCTGCACACTTGCCCCGTCTGAGACATCCACCGCACAGGCCGCTGCCCCTAATTCTTCGGCCAGAGTAACCGCAGCTGTCGCGTTGATATCAGCAATCATCACCTGCGCGCCCTCTGCAAAGAAGCTGCGCACGATCCCTTCACCAAATCCGCTTGCCCCGCCGGTTACAATCGCCGTTTTTCCATCAAGCCGCATGTCACCCTCGCCTTATCGCCTCTATTCAAGTGGTAGCGATTTTCGCCTGCCCGTTCCAGTCAGGCCGGTTGCGCCACGTCCCAGCCCACATCGGAAATGCCCGCCAAACGCGCGAACCTCCGTAGCTCAGCCTCGAATTTCGCCAACCGGTTGCTGCCCCACTTAACACGAGCCTCCGGCCAGAACCCCGTGACCCGCAGCCAACCCTGTGCCCGGTCAGCCTTGATCTCGCAGCGCCCGACAAACCGGTCACCCTCCAGCAGAGGATAGACATAATAGCCCCATTGCCGCTTGGCCTTTGGCACAAACATCTCGTTGCGATAAGCAAAGCCAAACAACCGTTCAAGGCGCATACGGTCCCGTATGGCAGGGTCAAAAGGATTCAAGATACGTAAGCGTATGGTTGGGGAAGGTGCATCCCGCAGCCGGGATTCAATGTCCGGCACTGCAAGACATTCACGCCATTCCCCATCAAATCCTTCTACCCGCACAGGCACAGTCTGGCTGTTTTCCATCCAGCGTTTGGCCTCTTTGGCATCCATCGCTTCCCAAAACCTCTGAACCTCTCCGCAGCTCCCAACCGATAACTTATCAAGTGCTTGATTGCAAAGCATGTTTCTGCCTTCAACTTCTCCGGGACATTCTCTGAGAAGCCCCGGGAATACCCGCTCTCCCAAATTATAAAATTTGACAAAATTCTTCCGGTAACATGTTGCCAGATCACCCGCATACCACATCTGATCCAGCGCTTTCTTATGCGGCGGTCTGGCCCACATTTCGCGGCTGGAAGTCTTGGTCTCAAAGGCGTGAGTGGAAAGCGCGCCCTCCCTCTCTATACGCTTCCGTATGTTATTAATCTCTTCCTGCCCCAGACCTGACTGATACCACTCGCTTGCGGCGACACGCGCACCCAATCGGCGAAATTGTCTTTGCCAGACCGGCAGTGTTTCCATTGGGATGAGCGAGGCGTCATGCGTGAAATGCTCAAACAACTGCCGCCCTGACAGCAGCGGCCACAGCATTTTTTCGCGGTAATTCTGGTTCCGGCTCCACAGGATATGATGATGCGCCCGGGTGACATTGCGGATCGTGTCGATCTGGACAAAACCCAACGCCCGGATCATCGCCATCACATCAACCGGGCCGGTCGGCGTCTCTGACAACCCATTGGTCCACAGCCACAACCTGCGCGCATCCCGATTGCGGATGTTCAGCGCTGCCGTCACGGCGTGCTCATATAGATCAACGCATCGCGCAGTGCCTGGCCCTTCTGCTCCATCACCGCTTCGTAAAACATCATCCCAACCATGCAGGCGCGTGTATTGTCAGCCCGCCTCAGGTTGGCCGCAGCAAACAACAGGCGCTGCGCATCGCCGGATGCCATGATCCGTCGTTCAATCGCCTGATGCAGCTGTTCTTCGATCCGCTCATTTGTACTTTTGCTCAGCTTAACCATACGGCGCGAAACGCCCAGTTTCGCTGCCTTGAACTGTATTCGGTAATATTCTTTGAGCGACGAGGTCTCCATCCGCGCCGCAACTCGCATCATTGCGTCTGACGCGCGATCATCAGACCAGGTTTCTCTCACGATCCGGCCGCATTGCCTGGGCGTCAGGCCACTCAGAAGGGCCTGTTCAAACTGAAAATAGAATTTCAGCTCACCCGTGCTCAAATGCCCCAATCCATTGTCGATCAACGGCCAGATGACACCATCCACCCGGCCGGAAATGGTTTCAGGGTCAGTGTACACCCCGATCACCTGATCAGTGATGTAGCCCGCAATTGCGGAATCTGTGTAAAACTTTCGATCCTGTTTGACGGCAAGAGCCAGGTTTTCACCACTGAATCCCAATGCCTGCATTTCTTCCTCTACCGGAAAGAAGTCAGGAAGCTGCTTTACCAAGCGCAGGATATCACCCCGGTTCGCACCCAACTTGCCCCCCTCGGTAGCCGAAACATCGCCGGCAAACGGCAGGGTTAGAAGGGCGCAGATCAAAAATGTGGCAAGACGCACGTATTTCTCCAATCGATTGATGCACAGAACACCCGTTGACCATGCAATTCTAATGTGTAGCGCAATTATGTTTGGTGAAAAGCACGAACTCGATTCATCTCGAGAGTAGATTCACTCAGCCGAACCTGTTAAATGATGCTGCGACGCAGCAATTCACGAGGGCCATCATGAGCGCCACCGCCCGCAAAACTGCCCCACTGCCCGATGATATTCTGGCAATGAAGGGCGACACTCCCATCGTCAGCCTGACGGCCTATACCACCCCCATGGCCCGGATGATGGATGCGCATTGCGACTTTGTTCTTGTTGGCGACAGCGTCGGTATGGTGCTGCACGGCCTGCCATCGACGCTTGGCGTGACCATGGACATGATGATCATGCATGGCGCTGCTGTGGCGCGTGGCTTGGAAAAGTCCATGCTGGTGATTGACATGCCGTTTGGCTCTTACGAGGAAGGCCCAGCTCAGGCGTTCCGCAACGCGGCGCAATTGATGCGGGAAACCGGCGCCGTCGCGGTCAAGCTTGAAGGCGGCGAGCATATGGCCGAAACCATCGCGTTTCTCGTCGCGCGTGGTATCCCTGTCATGGCCCATATCGGCCTGACCCCACAATCCATTAATACCCTTGGCGGTTACAAGGTTCAGGGCCGTGACGATCAGGCCGAACAGTTGCTGGCCGATGCCCGCGCCATTGCGGATGCAGGTGCGTTTTCCGTCGTGCTGGAAAAAGTGCCCGCCACGCTTGCCGATCAGATCACCGCCGAAATTCCAATACCCACCATTGGCATCGGCGCATCTGCCGGATGCGACGGCCAGATTCTGGTGGTCGACGACATGCTCGGACTGTTCACAGCTTTCAAACCCAAATTCGTCAAGCGCTACGCCCAGCTGGGAACCGATGGAGAGGCCGCAATCGCGGCCTATGCCGCCGACGTGCGCGCCCGTAGTTTCCCTGCTGAAGAACACACATTTGCAGACAAGGCCCCCGGCAAATGACACCACCAATTTTGCGGAAGTTGGCCGATCTCCGCGTTAAAACGGCCAAATGGCACAAGTCAGGTGAAACCATCGGTGTCGTCCCAACGATGGGCGCGCTGCATGACGGGCATCTTTCGCTTGTTGCGGCTGCCAAAAAGACCTGCGACCGCGTCGTCACCACGATTTTTGTGAACCCAAAACAGTTCAATAATCCCGATGACCTTAAAAACTATCCGCGCACCGAAGAGGATGACGCCAGAAAGCTCGCCCGCTTTGGCATCGACGCGGTTTATGTTCCCGACCCGGATCAGGTCTATCCGGAACGGTTCTCCACGACGGTATCCGTGGCGGGCCTGACCGATGTGATGGACGGCGTCTTTCGCCCTGGCCATTTCGATGGAGTCGCCACTGTCGTTACAAAACTGTTTCTGCAAACGGCCGCGACGGATGCGTTTTTTGGTGAAAAGGATTTCCAGCAGCTTCAGGTCGTGCGCCGACTGGCCAAAGACCTGGACATCCCAATCACCGTCCATGGATGCCCCACGATCCGAGAGATTGACGGGCTTGCCATGTCCTCGCGCAACCTGCTGCTCAGCGATCGCGCACGGGTCAAAGCACCGTTGCTGTTTGAAGAAATGGAAGGCATCGCCGAAGGCGTCGGCCAGGGCGAGGCGTTTGAGCCTTTGCAACAGGCCGCTATCCGCCGGTTGGAAAATGCCGGATTCAACAAGATCGAATACCTTGAAATCCGAGCCAATGATGATCTCAGTCTGCTGGATGCCCCGTCCCGATCCTCTCGCCTGTTTGCATCGGCCTTTCTGGCAGGGGTACGGCTGATTGATAATATCGCGATTTGAATCGGGCTCCATGCTCAGGGAACAAGCCGCGTAGTGGTGACGCGCGCGTTGGCGATGCGCGGCGACCTTCGGTCGCTGTTTCGCCCAAGGACAATCGCGCCTGCCAGAACTCAAACCTCTAACAAATCCTTCAACGCCAACGCCATCACCTGCGCCGACTGAACCATATCGTCAATCCCCACATACTCATCCGGCTTGTGCGCCAGATCCAGTATCCCCGGCCCATACGCGATACAGTTCTTGAGGCGCCCGATCCGGTCGATGTGTTTCTGATCATAAGTTCCGGGGCTGACTACATAATCTGCCTCACGGCCAAACACCTCTTGTACAGCCTGCGCCACAGCGCCCACCACAGGCGCATCACGCTCTGTCATCGTGGGCAGCACCCGGTGCAGTTCACGCATGTCATATTCAAACCCATCCCGGCCCTTGCGTACACGCTCCAAAGTATCTCGGACCTCTGCCTCAACCTCCGAAATGTCTTCTTCGATCAAAAACCGGCGGTCTACAACGATACGGCACCGATCCGGAACACAAGGAGATGGCAGCCCGGTATACCCATCCCCCTGCTCTGCCTCGCCGCCGTGAATCGAATTGATGTTCAGAGTGGATTGCTTGGCCCCTTCCGGCACAACCGGCATCTCGGTTCGCCGCGCAGCCAGAGCCGGAAACAGGGTTTCCTCCATCTCATTGATCACGGCCCCCATATGACGCACTGCGCAATCCCCCAGAAACGGCATCGAGCCATGGGCGATCTCACCCTTTGTCTCAATCTCAGCCCACCACACGCCGCGATGACCCAGGCAAATGCGATCTTTGTTCAGCGGCTCGGGAATGATCACGTGCTGCACCCGCTCCGGGCTGAAATACCCCCGTTCTGCCAGATAAGCGACACCGCCGAAGCCTCCGGATTCTTCGTCCGCTGTGCCACTGATCTCGATTGCGCCGGCAAAATCCGGATAAACTGCGATAAAGGTTTCTGCGGCAATGATGCTCGCCGCAAACCCACCTTTCATGTCACACGCCCCCCGGCCATAGACCTTGCCGTCGATGACCGCGCCACCAAACGGATCAGTGGTCCAACCGTGGCCGACCTCAACCACATCGATGTGACTGTTGAAGTGCACACATTGTCCGTCACGCGCGCCCTGACGCCGCGCCACGATGTTCCAACGCGGATAGCGGTCACTGTCCCCCGGCGCGCCAATCGCCCGGATCAGTTCTGTCTGAAATCCCGCGTTCGACAAACGCCGGTCAAGGTAATCACAAATATCCCGGTAGTATTCTCCCGGCGGATTTAGCGTCGGAATCCTGATCAGATCCTGAGTAAGAGAAACAAGCTCGTCCCGCCGGGCCTCAATTTCCGTGCGCAGTTTGTCCTGTGACACCGAGAATTCCTTTTACTCTGCTAAAGTCAGGCTCATACCGGGTTTGGCCCTCTATACACCCACACTATGCTGGCAGGGCATGAACTGTCGAAACAGCCTGAAATATTTCCCGAATTAGGTTCAATTGATCAGGGTTGAAGCTGGGCGTAGCCGCATTCGCATCGGCCAACTCATTTTCGTCAAAAAGACGCTCTTCATCGGGAAAGAAACGTGCACGTATTGTTTCGTTCGTTTGTTTGAACATTGCCAGAACCCCTCTGGCCTCTTGGTCTGATATGATCCGGCCCTCTGAACCACATTCCGGAAATCCACGCCTTGAAAGGACTTGTTGAATTTTTCTGATGTTTAAATCTCCGGCTAATGTCATTTGGCGTAAGACTTCCAGCACATCAATGTTGGGCGACACATTTGATTTTCTTTTCGGTAGGATGTCTTCCGGGATATCTGATACGCCTAGGACTTGCATGAAGTCCGCAACAACATCCTCCTGATAAAGCGATCCACGTTGCATTCGCCTTACATGCCACCTTGCGTCAGGAAAATTTTCAGACCAACTGTCAATAACCCGGTCGTAAAACCCTTTGGCCGCCTGAAACTTTTCCAGATATTCCTGAAAATTACAGGCAAGACGTCCGGTTTTGATTTTCTGCTTGTACGACGACTCGAGCATCTGATCTTGCCGCCGAATGTAGAAAATCAAATTTACAGGATGTTGGCTCAAACAGGGTATAACACGACTAACTAACTTTGGATTACATCCAGACAGCATTTCCGAAGTTATTAGAACCTTCTCCTGTGCCGAAGCTTGAACAATTGCATCAACATCCGCGCCAATTTGCTCGGCTTGCTTTAGCTTTCCGCTACGTATCGCAACAGCAAGATCATTTACGGTTGCGCGCCTCCGGCGCCGCACCAACTCCACGCCCCGTTGCACTAAAAACTTTCTGGAATTCAAACAAAATGACTGTGCTGCAGTAGACCCGGTTTTCGGGGCACCAATATGCAACCAAATTGATTTTGTACACTGATCTTGCTCTGCCATGCTTCCTGCCTCGGATGTTTCATCCAGTCCCGATCTTCGCCGGGTGATGAAAGCGTATCGGAAAGCTGATTCTGCGACAAGCCCAGCGCACAAGGACGCGTTATCACGTGATGGTAATGCCACTCCGTTTCTGCAAGTATGGATTACCCAGACACGAGGTGAGATTAAGAACGAGAAAAACCTGAGCGGGCAGATTTACAATAAACCGTTTACAAAAGTGCAAAAAGTGCAAATCCTCAAACAGCCAGTTAGACCGCAGCGGCTGCTGCCCGAATTGCGCGAATGTTGTCACCGTAGGGGGTTGGATTAGCCACGCTGCCACCCTTGAAAACTGCGGATCCTGCAACCAGAACATCTGCCCCCGCCGCCGCCATGAGCGGTGCAGTCTCTGGGGTGATCCCACCGTCAATTTCGATATGAATTGGCCGATCGCCGATCATTTTGCGCAGATTTTTGACTTTTTCAATTTGGCTGTGAATGAATTTTTGCCCGCCAAATCCGGGGTTTACGGTCATCACACAGATAAGATCAACCATATCAAGCAGATAATCCAGATCCTCAATTCCCGTCCCGGGGTTCAGCGCCAATCCCGCCTTACATCCCAAACCTCGGATCGCCTGAAGCGACCGGTGCACATGCGGTCCTGCCTCCAGATGCGCAGTGATGACGTCAGCACCTGCCCTGGCAAAAGCTTCAAGATACGGATCAACCGGGGAAATCATCAAATGCACATCCATAACCGTTTTGATATGCGGCCGGATCGCCGCACAAAGCGGCGGGCCAAACGTGATGTTCGGGACAAAATGCCCATCCATTACATCAACATGAATCCAATCCGCGCCTTCGGCCTCAACACACTGAATTTCCTGGCCAAAATTGGCAAAATCCGCTGAAAGAATTGAAGGGGCGATCTTGATTGAGCGGTCGAATGTCATCTTGCTTCTCTGTTATTGGAGGTCTGGCATGCCCCCGCTCTTGCGGTCTCATTGGCGCCACGTCAACCCCTAGCAATTCAGCCGAACCATGGGAATTGATCCCAACGATCCTTTATGCCACCGTCTTTCTTACCGAAAACAGCATTGGGAATAATATGCAGGGCACTATGATGCATCGCCCGCTCCGGATAATTGATATCCTGATTTTCGCCGCCGAAGCCTATTCTGATCAGGGCATCATTTCGGTCAGGGACGAGGGAGATGTGCATCGCATCACCTATCCCGACATTTTGGGCCGCGCAGCGCAACTTTCCCAAGCGCTTGAAAGCATTGGTATTAACAGGGGTGACCGCGTCGCCACGCTCGCATGGAATGGACATCGCCATTTTGAGCTGTACTACGGCATATCGGGTATGGGTGCGGTCTGTCACACGATCAATCCGCGTCTGGCCCGGGAACAGCTGTTGTATATCTTTAATCATGCCGGTGATCGGGCTCTTTTTGTGGATCCAAGCCTGGTTCAGGTGATCGAGGCGGTTCAGGACAGTTTGCCAGAAGATCTGGTGCTGATTGTTATGACAGATCACGAACACATGCCCGAGAGCACGCTGGAATTGCTCTGTTATGAAACGCTTATCTCAACAGAAAGCAGAGATTATGAGTGGCCCCATTTGCCCGAAGATACTGCGGCGGGGCTTTGTTACACCTCTGGCACAACAGGTAATCCAAAGGGCGCGCTTTATTCGCACCGATCAACCGTCCTGCATGCAATGATGGTTCCGTTGGGTCAAACCAGCAGCTTTCGTGCGGGCAAACGCATTCTGCCCGTTGTCCCCTTGTTTCATGTCAATGCCTGGGGCCTTCCCTACACTGCCCCACTGGCTGGCATGACGATGGTGATGCCCGGTCGCAAGCTGGATGGCGCTAGCCTGTTTACGTTGATGGAAGCAGAACAGGTTTATTCCGCCTGGGGAGTTCCCACCGTTTGGGCGGGCCTTTTGACAGAGATTGAATGCCAAGGGCGCCCACCAAATGGGTTTTCTGATCTGGTTGTCGGGGGCTCTGCCGCTCCACGGTCACAGATCGCCGCCTATGAAAAGCTTGGCATTACCGTCAACCAATGCTGGGGCATGACGGAAATGAGTCCGGTGGGTGCCCGGGGTATTTTACCATCGTCGTTACAGGATGCAGATTTCGACACCCGTATTGATGCCAAGATCGGCGCCGGGCGTCGTTTGTTTGGGGTGGAATTCAAGATAACCGACGACGATGGCAAACGCCTGGCCCACGACGGCGAAAGCACCGGAGAGTTGTTCGTTCGTGGCAGTACTGTGATCAGCAGTTACTTCAACGACAAGGATGCAACCGACGCCGCATTTGATGACGACGGTTGGTTCGGAACCGGCGACGTTGCAACACTTGATGCCGGTGGGCGACTGGTGGTGCGGGACAGGGCAAAGGATCTGGTGAAATCCGGCGGGGAATGGATTAGTTCTATCGACCTTGAAAACACGGCTGTGTCGCACCCTGACATCGCCACCTGCGCGGTTATTGCCGTACCACATCCAAAGTGGGATGAACGGCCGGTTTTGGTGGCTGTCGCTGCAGGTGATGCGCGTCCTGCATTGGACGAACTTCACACATTTATGTCCGATCAGTTTGCAAAGTGGCAGTTGCCGGACGACATCATTTTTGTTGAAGAACTTCCAATAAACGCGACCGGCAAAGTTTCAAAACTGCAGCTGCGCAAGCGTATGGCTGATTATGTCCATCCGGATCAGCGTGAGACATCGGGTTGAGCGAGCAGGCACTTGATACCGGCCAATTGGAGCGATGGGCGAAAACGCATGTCACAGGCTTTTCCGGACCACTAAGCGTTAACAAATTCGGCGGTGGGCAATCCAACCCGACCTACCAGATTAAAACGCCAGATCGCTCTTATGTTCTGCGCCGCAAGCCACCTGGTGTATTGCTTAAATCCGCACATGCCGTTGACCGGGAATTCCGTGTTCAGTCAGCATTAACCCATTCAAAAGTCCCCGTCGCCCGGATGATCGCCTTTTGTGAAGACGACGGCATCATTGGCTCGGCCTTCTATCTGATGGAAGAAGTCACGGGACGGATATTTGATGATCCCAGATTGCCAGGATGCAGCCCAGATGAACGCGGCAGCATAATCGCGGCAATGAACAGCACGCTTGCCGCGGTCCACGAGGTTGATGTCGAAACCGCAGGATTGTCAGATTTTGGCCCATCTGGTCACTACTACAAGCGTCAAACTGATCGCTGGTCAAAACAGTACCACGCCACCCAGACCGAAGACGTGCCGGATCTGGAGACGCTGATGGGTTGGCTGCAGAAGAACATGCCCGCCGATGACGGGCAGCGAACGCTGGTACACGGGGACTATCGGCTCGACAATCTGATCTTCTCCTCCAAAGGTGAATCACTGCTCGCTGTTCTTGACTGGGAACTGTCAACTATCGGCCACCCCTTCGCCGATCTGGCTTCGGTGATTATGCAGTGGTCGATGCCAACGGGAGCGGAAGGTCGCGGGCTGGCCGGGGTTGATCGCGCTGCCCTTGGTTTGTGGAGCGATCAAAGGTTTATCGTCGAATACTGCGAACGACGTGATATTGCCGGAATTGAAAATTTTGGATTTTATCTGGCGTTTTGTCATTTTCGGATGGCGGCGATCCTACAGGGCGTAAAAAAACGGGCGTTAGATGGAAACGCCTCTGATCCCGAACGCGGTCTTCGGCTTGGTCGATATGTTCCTGAATTTGCAATGGCGGGACTGGAGGCTACCCGGAAATGAACAATGCAAACGATCCAACATATGATGCGGAAGGGTCAGCCTTGCAGCGCCATCTTGGGTACAGGCTAACAGAGTGGCGGGAAGGGTTCGCCCGGGTGACGCTTCCTATGTCGGATTTCATCATGAATCGTCAGGGCCTGCCGCATGTCGGGGTTCACGCAACCCTATTGGATACAGCGATGGGATATGCCGGATGCTACACTGGCGATCCCGCGCAAAGGCAGATGGCGCTGACCCTCTCACTCACTGTAAATTATCTTGATCAAGCCAGTGGCGACCTTTTGATCGCCGAAGGGCGAATGACCGGCGGTGGGCGGCGCACTTATTTTGCAGAAGGGCAAATAATCGACAATTCCGGCGCAACAATCGCGACAGCAACCGGAGTTTTTCGGTATCGAAGCAATAAATTCATCTAACTAAGACAAACTTGCGCCGCCTGCCTTGACCTTCCAGTTACTGGAAGCATTATGTGCTGCTGGACTTCTCCAATTTGGCGCACCCGATGTCTGAGACACAGCTTCAACGTATAGAAATAGGTGGCATGACCTGTGCAGGATGTGCTGGCCGGGTCGAGCGAACGCTTAAGAACCTTCCCGGGTTACAGGATGTCGCGGTCAATTTCGCATCCCACACAGCACAACTACGCGCAGACAATGCCGGGCTGAAAGAAATAGAAGATGCGTTACACACTATTGGCTATATGGCACGCACCAAGGAGATCAGACTAGCCTTGGCTGGGTTGAGCTGCGCCTCTTGTGTGGGACGTGTCAACAAGGCTTTGGAAGAAATACCCGGCGTGTTGGACGCGAATGTTAATTTTGCCAACAGCACTGCAACCATTCGTTATTTTCCTGAAATTGCGGATCAGGCCATTCTGATAAGTGCCATCAAAAGTGCAGGGTATCAGGCCCAGGTGATAGAAGACGCCGCACGAGAAATGCCCAATCGCCATGAAGAAATCGCCGAAACCCGACGATGGACGATTGTTGCAATGATTTTGGCGTTACCTGTGTTTGTGATGGAAATGGGTGGACATCTGTCCACTGACTTCCGCGAATTCATCCATCATACAATCGGGCAAGAGACATCCTGGTCCATCCAATTTTTGCTGACAACATTGATCCTTGTCTGGCCAGGCAGGAAGTTTTTTACAATCGGTGTCCCTACTTTGTTCAGGGCCGTGCCTGATATGAACAGCCTCGTGGCTCTCGGCACGCTCGCCGCTTGGGGGTATTCAAGCGTTTCACTTTTTGTCCCATCCATTCTACCCTTGGGTGCCAGAGCCGTCTATTTCGAAGCTGCCGCTGTGATCGTCGCCCTGATCCTGCTGGGTCGTTGGCTTGAAGCGCGCGCAAGAGGGCAGACCGGGGATGCGATCGAAAAACTGGTTGAGCTGGCCCCCAACACGGCCCGAATTGAACGTGACGGCGTTCCAGTCGAAGTTTCTACGGCAGAGATTATAGTTTCTGACATTGTGATCGCGCGACCGGGCGAACGTTTGGCGGTGGATGGAACCGTTGTTTCAGGTGCCTCATTTGTGGACGAAAGCATGATCACAGGCGAGCCGCTACCGGTGTCTAAGTCGGAAGGGGATCCCGTTACCGCCGGAACAATCAACGCTGATGGTATGCTGCGATTCCGTGCCGAAAAGGTTGGCCGTGACACGGTGCTGGCCCAGATTATCCGCATGGTCGAGGCGGCCCAAGGTGCAAAACTGCCCATTCAGGCGGTTGCAGATAAGGTGGTGCGCATCTTTGTGCCCGTTGTAATTGCAATTGCGGTGTTCGCTGTCATCGGATGGCTGACCTTCGGCCCTGAGCCTGCTCTAGGGCTGGCATTGGTGGCCGGGGTATCGGTGCTGATTGTGGCATGCCCTTGTGCAATGGGACTTGCAACGCCTGCATCCATCATGGTCGGCACAGGACGCGCGGCAGAACTGGGTGTTCTTTTTCGCAAGGGAGAGGCCCTGCAAACCCTGAGCGATGTACAGATGGTAGCATTTGATAAAACCGGCACGTTAACGCAAGGCCAGCCAACGCTGACGGAAATCAAGACAACGGGTGAGGTCCAACGAAAAAATCTTCTCAGGCTTGTCGCCGCGGCAGAATCAGGCTCTGAACATCCGATTGCACGCGCGATAGAGGCCGCTGCCGCTAAAGAAGCCATCGAACTGCCAAAACCAGAGTCGTTTCGCGCTATCAGCGGCTTTGGCTTGTCTGCTGAGGTAGACGCTCATTCAATTCTTATCGGCGCCAAACGTCTTATGGAGCGCGAAGGAATTGAAACAGATACTTATTCGGTAACAGCGCTTGAGCTGGAAGGCCAAGGGAACACGGTCATCTACGCAGCGGTTGATGGTAAGCTTGCTGGCATGCTGGCCGTTTCAGACCCTCTCAAACCGACAAGTCGTTCTGCGATAGAGGATTTGAATGTCAATGGGGTCAAGGTGGCCATGATCACCGGAGATGGCAAGGCGACGGCGCACCACATTGCTGACGAGCTTGGGATAACAACAGTTTATGCCGAGACCGCACCAGACGGAAAAGCAGAAATTGTTCGCACACTTCGCGAACGCTTCGGATCTGTTGCTTTTGTCGGGGACGGCATCAATGACGCCCCTGCAATGGCAGAGGCGGACATCGGAATTGCTGTTGGCACCGGGACCGATGTTGCGATTGAAACTGCTGATGTTGTTCTGACTTCCGGTGATCTGACCGGCGTTCTGACCGCGCATCACGTTTCTAAGCGAACGATGGCGAATATTCGTCAAAACCTTTTCTGGGCCTTTGGATATAATGCGGCGCTGATCCCCGTTGCCGCAGGCGTATTGTACCCGATCACAGGCATGTTGCTGTCGCCTATGCTGGCCGCCGGGGCAATGGCGCTTAGTTCTGTGTTTGTGGTAAGCAATGCATTGCGTTTACGAAGTGTGAACCAAACCAGTGAAAGAACTGCATTATGAACATCGGTGAAATTTCCGAACGCACCGGCCTTCCTGCAAAAACCATCCGTTATTACGAGGATATCGGATTGATCTCTCCGATGCGCGACGCAAACGGTTACAGAAATTTTGCCGAAAACGATGCCCACAAACTCGCCTTTCTTGGGCGGGCCAGAACACTTGGGTTTTCGATAGAAGATTGCCGGACGTTGTTGGCCCTGTACGAAGACCAAAGCCGGGCCAGCGCCGATGTGAAACATGTGGCAACAGAGCATCTTCGTCAAATCGAGGACAAGATCGCCCAGCTTGAATCGATGCGCCAAACACTGCGCCATTTGGTTTCGGCCTGTGCTGGTGATAACAGGCCGGATTGCCCGATACTGTCTGATCTCGCAAAGTCGTAGGTACCCACCTACACCTCTGGCCCCGCACGAAATTCACCCCAACGCATGACAGCATTGGCGCCCAGAAAGGTAATCGGCGCAGGCGGAAGACGGGCCGGTTGGTCCTGAGCCAGCACACTATCCAACAATTCAGAGCTTTGCCCAGATGCCATTTCTGCCATTAGCTTTCCGTGCAATGTGCCCTTGGTCGCACCCAGTCCATTCTGACAACAGGCCGAATATAGTCCGTCATCCACTTCTCCCAGAGCCGGGACACTATTTCTGCTCAGGCACAGCATCCCACCCCAGCTGTATTCCATTTCGACATTCGACAGCATCGGGAAGCGCGCCTTGAAGGCGCGATCATGGGTGCGCGCCATCTGATCAACGCGCCTGTTCGAGACTTTCATGCTTGGATTACATGTAACCCTGTTGCGCATGATGATCCGGTCCCCGCCAGTGCCCGAAATCCGCCGCACGGTGGAACCGATGGGATCAGATGGCGTTACGCCCCATTTGGCCTCGCCGCCCAAACGTTTCACCTCATTCTCACTCAGTGCCCGTGTCATGGAGCCATAGAGGAAGATGTGCAAAAGACGGCCTTCAAAATGGCCAAAGCTATTTGCATGACCATTTACGGCGAGGATAACTTTGGGTGCCGTCACCTGCCCCTTGGCTGTACGTGCCACCCAGTCGCATCCCCGAGACAGCTCTACCACGGCAGAGTTTTCATGGATGCGCACACCCTTCGCGCGAAGCCCATTGGCGAGACCCCGGACATACATGGCCGGCTGGATAACGGCAGTGCCTGGCGTGTGCAGCCCACTCTGGTAGTATTCACTGCCGGTTAGCGCTTTCATTTGCATCGCGTCCAGATGCTCGAACGCCTCTCCCAGCTTGGTCAGGTGAGCGGCATAATCCTGATTATGCTTATGCGCCTTTGCGCTGGCGGCACCGTTGGTTTTGCCCGAACGAGAAAAGCATTCGTTTGGCAATCCGAACTCACGTACCAACGCCTCAGCGTAATCAATCGCCTCACGGTTTTGCCTCAGATGCGCCAGATCTTTTTCCAAAGTGCTGCCGTAGTCATCCGAAGACAGGTCATGCGGCAGATCAATCATAAATCCTGAATTGCGGCCGGCGGGCCCTTCAGCGATGCGGGCAGCATCAAGAACCATTATATTGTCACTGGGATGCAATTCCTGTAGGCGCCGCGCCGCAGTTAGACCTGCAAAACCACCGCCGATGATTAGCCAGTCAGCAGTGGGATTGCCTTCGAGCGGCTCTGCAGCATGCTGATAAGCAGGTAAGATTTCGTTCCATCCGGTGCGGCCGGGATGGCAGGGCATCCGTTTTACTTTCATGGCAGGCTCAGTTGCGCAGTGCGACCACCGTCGATGGTGTAAATTTGGCCCGTCACGAAACTTGCGTCATCCGATGCCAGCCAACAGATCAACCGTGCCACTTCCGCAGGGTCACCTGTGCGGCGCAGCGGATGAATGCCGCCAATCTCGGCGCGAAATGCCGTTGGATCCGGCATCGAGTCAATGAAATCCACATTCAGCGGCGTATCTATCCAACCCGGTGCTACCGCGTTACACCGCACACCATCCGGCCCGTGATCTACAGCCACCGCGCGGGTCAAGCCGTGCAGTCCAGCCTTTGAGGCGCAATAGGCCGGATGTCTTGGGTTTGACCCGAGCCCTTCAATAGATCCTACATTCACAATTGCTGCGTTCCCGGACGCCCGTAACATCGGCATCGCATGGCGGGTCAAGAGAAACGGCGCCGTCAGATTGACCTGCATCTGCAAATGCCAGTCTGCAATATCGCCCTCTTCAACTGTACCCTCACGCATGACCCCGGCATTGTTGATCAGGATATCCAATCGGCCTGCAGCGGCCTGCACAGCGGATACTACTTCTCTTGGTGCTTCTGGATCGCTGAAATCAGCCACGATTGCCTCATGCACTGCCGGGCCTCGCTGTGCAGTGAACACGCGCGCGCCCTGTTCTGCAAGCTGCCTTGCCGTGGCCTCACCCATCCCGCTGGAGGCGCCGGTGACAAGTGCGACTTTGCCCTCAAATCTGCTCATGTGACCGGCTTCCCTCCATTCACCTCAACAAGGGCACCACACATGTATCTTGCCGCGTCAGATGCAAGAAACAGGATCACGTCGGCGATCTCGTCAGGTTCTGCAATATGACCGATCGGAACAGATGCATTCAGCTTTGCCACCGCCTCATCCGGATCAAAACCGCGAATGGCAAACCCGGTGCGCAGCATCGGTGTGTTCACCTCATTCGGACAAACTGCATTCACCCGGATCCCCTGATGCGCGTGATCCCGGCCCAGGCATTGTGTCAGCGATGCAATCGCTGCTTTAGACATCACATAAAGCGGGTGGTTCGATCCCGGGCGCAGCCCCCAACAGGATGACGTGTTGACGATTGCCCCACCGCCATTTTCCGCCATCAACGGGATTGCCGCCCGGCACAGGCGAAACGGCGCCTCGACATTGACGCCCATGGTCAACGCATAGTCTTCATCCGAGGTGGCGGTGATATCCCCGCGCGTGATGACACCCGCATTGTTGCAAAGAATATCCAGCCCGCCCATTTCCGCGACAACTTGGCCTGGCAATGCATCGCAGAACCCGGTGTCCAATAGGTCACCGTCAAAATGTGCTTGGGCCGTAATTGCGGAAGTGTCCCGATCCGTCACTGCGACCTGCGCGCCTTCGGCTTGCAACATCCTGACCAGCGTCTGGCCAATCCCGCCAGCAGCCCCCGTTACCAGCGCTTTCTTTCCAGTAAATCTCAATGGAGCACCTCATATCTGACCGGCAATGTCATTGCACCGGTATTCCCGCTATCAGGGCGCCATACTGGCACCCCATCATATTCAAATCGCACAAAGTTTTTGCGTAAAGCCCCAATGGCAGCCGCCATATCTGTGCGGGCAACGTAGTGACCGATGCAGTGATGCGCACCGCCACCAAAACCAAAATGTTTGCGTCGCCGAACGGTAATGTCGAACCGGCTGTCGTTACAAATTTCGGGATCACATGCAGAGGCATGTATCAGAAGGTGCAAAACTGTCCCTTTGGCAATCGTCAGCCCATTGACCTCGACATCTTCGACCGCTTCACGCGTTGCCCAAGTGGTTGTTGGCCGGGCGCGAATGAACTCTTCGATTGCGGCTGGGATAAGGGACGCATCAGCGCGTAACTCTTGCCATTGGTCCGGGCTTTCGATGAAAAGAGACAGCCCCAACCCAAGCAAAGCACGGGTCGTATCCACCCCACCAAAAATGGAAATGACGATAATGTTGAGCAGCTCGTCATGTGAACAATTTCCATTTCGATCAAAATCTGCCACCAGCCGGGCTACATAGCTTTGTGTATCTGCCCCGCATCTCACCTTGACCACCAGCTTATCGGCAAGCTGGTGCAGGCGCTCACAGGCGGCATTAAACCGACCTTCATAGGATTTCGCATCGATCCCCATGGCCAGACCCAGTTCGGATGCATCATGAGCGACCATTGGCCATTCTTCACGATCCAAGCCAAGCAACGTGGTGATTGCCTGCCCCGCAAATGGTTCACAAAACGCCTGTAGAAAGTCACAGCTTTCTGATCGTCTCATATCTGAACACAATGCTTCGGCAATATCCTTAAATTCCGGTATCAGGCTTTGAACATAGGTTTCACTCAGCGCTGGCACGGCGAGCGCCCGCAATCTGCGATGCGTATCTCCTTCCTGCCCGATCACAGACTGCTTCCAGAATTCTGCAAAGCTTCCGTTTATGCCCACTGTGTCGGGCCAGTTGTGACTGCCCTGACGAAAGCGGCGGTCGCGCAGTATCTTACCAACCTCGCGATAGCGTAGAACGGCAAGACCAAAGGGTGTCTGCGCGCACCACCCATGGTCCCGCGCCGCTAAAACTTCGGGGCCGCGCGTGGAAAAGGCCGGATCGCTTAGATCAAGAAATGGAAGAGCCTCAGACATGCGCACAAATCCTCAGCGCGTCATGCATCGCCGCCGCCATGTTGCGGGATGAAACAGCATCACCAATTCTGATCAGGTCGTACCCGTTTGCCGGCGGCTTATCGGGCAAGACCGGGCCACCGGACACCCATGCATCTACATCAATCTGCCCATTGTTCCGGCTACCCTCACGCAGGTCTTCGTACAGGGCGTCATTGGGAACAGTTCCAAATTCTGTGACAACAAGATCGAATTCCTGAAGCTTCTCTGCTCCACTCAGAACATTACGCAGTTTGGCAGAAATCCGGTTTCCAGATCGCGACAGGCCCACACATTCCGTGTCCGGCACGTAACCAATTCCCTGTGAATAGAGGTCACGCAAGGCCACCGCGCCGGTTGTCGGGCCAAGTTCATGATGCGGCGCTCGATCAGGTGTGGCCAGCGTAACCTGCGCCCCCGCCTGCAGCACCATATCGGCCAAAACCGCCCCCGGCTGATCACCCAGCTCATCCAGAACGAGCACATGGCCCGAAGCTCGAACGCTCCCCTCCAGTACATCCCAGGATGGCACTGCCAGATCTGCGCCAGTACACCTGCATTCTTCCGGCAAACCACCCGTGGCCAGCACGATGAAATCCGATTCATCTTTCAGAATATCCTGTGCTTCTACAAAACTTCCCAAACGCAGTTCCACACCCAGATGCAGCAGCTCAGCCTCTAACCAATCGCGCACGCCAATGATGTTACGCCGTGTTCGACCTTTGGCTGCCAGGCGCAACTGTCCTCCCAGCACGGGTTGTGCCTCGTGAAGGATCACATGATGCCCGCGCTCGGCCAGAACACGCGCGGCTTCCATCCCAGCGGGGCCACCGCCAACAACAGTCACTTTGCGGCGGGCGACCGAGGTCGCAATCACATGTGGCAGTGTTGCTTCTCGTCCCGTGGCAGCGTTCTGACCACAGACCGCTGCTTTCCCCTGATTGACGCGATCAACACAGTAACCAAGGCCGACACACGGACGAATGCGGTCCTCTTCGCCGTGCATCAATTTGTTAACCAGATGCGGATCGGCCATATGCGCCCGTGTCATCCCCACAAGATCAACTGCCCCACTACTGATCGCATGCCGCGCAGTGGCCAGATCAGCGATGCCGCCCGCGTGCAGGATCGGCAGGTCAACGGCTGCGCGAATGCGCGCGGCCACGAGTAAATGCGGGGCCGACGGGGTGCCCATCGGCGCCACCCACCCGGCAAGCCCGAGGTCATCATAGGGCGCACCTGCCATGATATTGAGGTATGTCAGGTGGCCTGTGGCCTCCAACTTGCGGGCAATCTCGACACAGTCCTCGGCTAACAGGCCATCCTCCAGCTCTTCATCACCTGTAAGCCGCATGCCGACGATAAAATCAGGGCCAGTCTCACGCCGTACCGCGTCGAGCACTTGGTAGGTAATACGCAGCCGGTTCTCCAGCGACCCACCATAATCGTCACCGCGCTTGTTGGTATGTGGCGACATGAACTGTCCCAACAGATGCGAATGCGCCAGCAGTTCTATGCCGTCAAACCCTGCCTGATACACTCGCGCAGCTGCCGCCGCGAAATCGGCAATCACCCGGTCGATATCCTCCTGCTCCATCACCTTGGGAATTGCCCGATGGGCGCGCTCGCGCACCTGCGACGGCCCCATCACCGGCAACCAATGGGCATCGTCCCAGACTGTGCGCCGCCCCAGATGCGTCAGCTGAATAATAGCACCTGACCCGTGCTGGCGAATGCCAGCCGCATATTGCTCCAGCCAGGGAATAATGCTGTCATCACCCGCATATGCCTGTCCAAAGACTGACGGGCTGTCAGGGGACACGTTGGTGGACCCGCCGATAATTGTCAGGCCAATCCCGCCCTTGGCCTTTTCCTCATGATAGAGGCGATAGCGTTCCCTAGGATGGCCCTGCTCCACAAAAGATGGCGCATGCGCGGTGCTGACGATCCGGTTTCTCAGGGTCAGGTGGCCCAGCTGAAACGGTTCGAGCAGTGGATCGCGCGCACCCATGCCCTACCCCCCGAAAGAGGCGACCGGCGCGCCGAACTGCGCCACATCAGGCGTGATACCTAGACCCGGACCATCGGGCAGATTAACATGACCGGCCTCAACGGTGACCGGCGCCTCTGGCACATAGGTTTCGGCCACGTAAGGTGTGGACAACCATACTGCCTCCAGCTGTGAAGGCGCCACCGTCGCACCCATATGTATACAGGCCGCGGCAACAATATCACCGCCCCAACTATCATCACAGGTGTGCGGCAGGCCGCGCGCCGCGGCGATATCGCGAAATGCACTAAACGGGCGCAGTCCGCCGAGGCGCGACAATTTCATACCAAACCCGTCGACCAGCCCAACGCCCACAACCCGCAGGACAGTGTTGAGGTCCACCATGCTTTCATCGAGGTAAATCGGGTGGTTGATCTGATGCCGGATCGCCGCGACCTCTTCGATCGTGTTGCAGGGTTGTTCAAGGACAAATGGCACATCCGGGCATTCCCGGCTAAGCCGCAGAGCATCACGCGCGGACAGCCCGCGATTGGCGTCAACGGCAAGACGGGCAAGACCGCCCACCGCCTCGTGCACCTTGCGCACCGTGGCAATGTCTTCGGCCACGTCGCGCCCGCCGACTTTGATCTGAATACGGGGAAAGCCCTGTGCCACCTTATCTGCTGCCAGTTGGGCGATGTCGTCCGGGTCGCCGATACCGGTTGCAAAGTATGACGGCAGCCGGTTGGCCACCGCACCGCCCAGCAGCGTGGCCACAGGCACACCCATTGCCTTGCCCAACAAATCATGCGCCGCAATGTCGATGGCAGACCGCGCATAGCTTTGCCCATTGACCTGTCCATCTATGGCCTGCGCGATGCTATTGATGGTAATCGATGTCCCAATCAGCGCCTCGCCAACCTGCATCAGGGTCGCACGTACACCTGCCGCACTCACCGGCGCATAGCGTGCTCCAAGAGGGCAAACCTCGCCCCAGCCTTCAACGCCGGTATCCGACACCAACCGCACCACGGTGGTATCAAGCGACCAAACCTGTTGACCGGCAAAGGTATAGGGGCCGTAGCGAACTGGCAGATCCTTTTGGTAGATATGAAATTCGGCAAGGCGCATCTTGGTCAATGTTCCTGATTTAGAGCATCCGCTGCAGGAATTTCCCGCTCGCGTCTGGCAATGTAGTCGAGCAATGCTTCATTCACGCCAGCATCCAGCTTGGGCTCTTCATAGGCCGCCAACAGATCGCGGGTGTATTTCAAAGCGCGTTCATTGGCCTCTACCGCGCCTTCTGCGGCCCATTGTTCGATAGAGTTGTTGTCAAACAGCTCCGGCATGAAAAACGCCCGTTGGAAGTTTTCCAACGTATGAGGGTGGCCCAGGTAATGCCCTCCGGGACCAATGTCCGAGACGGCTGCGATGGCTTCGTCAAAGTCGTCCCAGCGGACGCCCTCTGCCATACGGTAGGCCATCGCACATTGCTCTGCGTCGACAACGAACTTTGCCATGCTGCAATGCATCCCAGCCTCGTTCCAGCCAGCCGAATGCCACATGTAATTCGTCCCCGCCATCTGTAGGGCCATAAGAGTGGTTGCGCTTTCATACCCGGCCTGAGCATCAAAGGTTTTGGCACCGCCCAGTGTGTTGGAAGACCGCCACGGCACCTCATAAAACCGCGCCATCTGGCCAATCATCAGGTTCATCAGGCTGATCTCGGGCGTGCCAGCCATTGGTGCGCCGGATTTCATGCTGACCGTCGACAGGTAATGCCCGTAAATCGCAGGTGCGCCTTTGCGGATAACTTGAGTATAGGCCAAGGCGCTAAGCGCCTCTGCGTTCAATTGTGCAACCGTGGGTGCGACCGAGGCTGGCGTGTTGGCACCGCCAAGCACAAAAGGAGAGCACAAAACCGGTTGATTGCGCTTGCTGAACGCCCGCATCGCGCCCAGCATCGTTTCGTACCATACAAGTGGGCTGTTACCGTTGCAGTTGCCGGTGCAGACAGGATGCGTTTCCAGGTATTCCTCGCCGAACAGGATGGCACACATTTCCATCACATCCTCGGCGTTCTTGGGGCTGGTGGTCATGCCCATGAAGGTTTTGTCGGAATGCTTCATCGACGAATAGGTGATCCGCAAATGCCGTTGGCTGATCGGGTGGTCGTAGGGTTCCACGATGTGATGCGCCGAAGAATGCATTGCAGGCAGCATATGCGCCAGCTTGTGGAAATTGCTTAGGTCTTCCATCATCGGGTTGCGCCGCACATCATCGAGATCGCGCAGATAGGGCGCGCCGGTCATGGGAACAAAAATCCCGTGATCGCGACCGAATGGCAGGTTATTGGCGGGGTTTCGCGCGTGGTAGGTAAAAGTCTCAGGGATGGTTGCGATCAGCTCGCGCACCAGATCGCGATCCAGAAAAACCGTCTCGTCCACCACTTTTGCACCCGCTCTGCGCCAGTCTTCAAGCGCGATGTCATCGCGGAAATGAACACCGACATTCTCCAGGATGTGCATGCTTGCCGCATCGATGCGCGCGATCTGTTCGTCGTCCATCGGCTCAGTCAACGGAAGGTTCCGTTTTAGCGCGGGCAACATAGTGAAATCGCGTGCCTGCCGCGCCGATTTTCGCGCGCCGCGGCCCCGGCGGGTGGTTCCGACTGCTTCAACGGTCATTGGCTGTTCTCCAATTTCGCCTCGATCCTGTCGAGGGCGGCTCTGAGGTGGGTGTGTATACCAGCGGATCGCAGGTCTGTTTTCATCTGAAGGCTCAATGAACCGGGTGTCGCCAAGGCGTTCAACTCTCGATCAATCTGGCCTGCATTGTTTTTAGGCATCGCATTCAGGAAGCCTGACAAAAGCTGTGTTGTGTAGAATTCCGCAGTCAGCGCGTCACCGGTTTTTCTGGCCAACCAACCAGCGCTGGTGCTCATCATATCCAACATCCCGGAAATGAACGTCGCGATTGCAGAGTGATAATTGAATGCCGCTTCATCAGGTAGAGTGATCACCGGATTTTCCGGCTCAAATAGTGCGTCCAGCAAATCACCATCTGGGTATGCAGGAAGCGGGCAGCCTCCGACTTCCAGAAATCCCACAGGCATTGTCCGGATGATATCAATCGCAGGCGCACAAAGCGATTTCAGTTGCGCCAGCGAAACGCTCGCCATTGCGGAGATCACCTGTTGCCCGGCACGAAAAACCAAAGGCTCCAGCACCTTTTCTGCGACGCCGGGTCGGACACACAGAAAAACGATATCGCTTTCATCTAAAACCTGTTGGTTCGGGGCGACCCTTATGCCTACGCCTTTGGCCAAAGCGGCAGCCGTTTCTGCATTTCGTTCTGAGACAGTGACATCATGCCCCTTTGCGGCCAGAAAGCGCACCATGGGAGCAGCTATATGTCCTGTTCCGATGAAGCCAATACGGCTCATCCCACATTGTCCCCTTCTTTCGGGTCAGTCAGGTCGATCCAGATGGTTTTCATTTCGGTGAACTGATCATGGGCGTGAACAGAATTATCGCGCCCGCCAAACCCGGATTGTTTGTAACCGCCAAAGGGTGTGCTGATGTCCCCCTCGCCATAACAATTCACCGTAACCGTACCGGCGCGAATATCCCGGGCTGTGCGGATCGCGTGGCGAATGTTGCTGGTAAAGACCGATGCGGCTAGGCCATAGTCTGTGTCATTGGCAAGCTCGATCGCCTCATCCGCACTTCCCACTTCGATGACCGACAAGACCGGCCCGAAAATCTCGTCCCGGGCGCGGGGATCATCTCTTTTCACCTCATAAACCGTGGGAGGCACAAAATTGCCATCCGCCGTGCCACCGACAACTGCCTTACCTGTAAAATAGCTGCTGACTTTCTGGCAATGCTGCACATCAATCAGAGCGCCCAAATGGTTCGCCGGATCTAGCGGATCGCCGGTTTTCCAGTCACGGATGCGTGCAAGGATACGCTCCATCAGCGGCTCTTTTACCGCCTTATGTACAATCAAACGCGATGCGGCCGAACAGTTTTCACCCATGTTCCAGAAGGCTGCATTCACAACATGTTCTGCTACATTGTCCAGATTTTCGGCATCTTCCAAAACAAGGGCCGGGTTTTTACCACCGCATTCCAAAGTGACCTTTTTCATATTACTGTCAGCGGCATAACGCAGAAACCGTTTGCCGGTTTCGGTCGAGCCGGTGAAGCTGACCATATCGACGCCCATGTGCAGACCTAACGGCTCACCAACAGATGGACCATCCCCCGGCAGCACCTGCAGGACGCCGCGCGGGACCCCAGCCATATGTGCTACCTCTGCCAACCGCAGCGCGGTCATCGACGTCTGTTCAGCCGGTTTCACGATCACTGAATTGCCTGCCGCCAGTGCAGGCCCGATTTTCCACGCCATCATCAAAAGCGGAAAATTCCAAGGCAACACCGCCGCAACCACACCGACGGGTTCACGCACGATCATTGAAATAGCATCATCACCTGAGGGCGCGGTTTGATCATAGATCTTATCAATCAGCTCGCCATGCCATTTGATTGTGTGAATTGTCTCGGGAATATCAATAAGTTCGCAATCACGGATCGGCTTCCCGCTATCCAGGCTTTCCATCACCGCGAACTCTCGCTTTCTGCGGGTGATCAGCTTGCACAGGCGGATCAGTACATCCTTGCGCTCTGATGGATGCAGGCGTGACCACTCTCCACGATCAAAGGCTTCGCGGGCTTTCCGGACAGCAAAATCCACGTCTTCGCCATTGGCCGTACTGATCTTTGCAATGACATCACCGGTCGCCGGGTTGATTGTCTCCATCATCGGGCCGGAACCCTTGCGGAATTTTCCGTCCACAAACGGCGCGGCGGGAAAGTCCAGTTCAGCTGCGATAGCAGAGTATTCGCCGCGTGTCAGAAGGTCTGTCATTTTGCCTCTCCGGTGATCTGTGCGATGGACGTGTCCAGTGTACGGATCACTTCTTCGAGCGCCCGTTTGTCATCTTTGTTAAGCGGTTGCAGGGGTTTGCGTGGCGGGCCGCCGGGGATGCCACGCATGGTCAGGCCATGTTTGATGCACTGAATGAACTTGCCACCCTGCTCCAGCACCCGCATCAGCGGCATAAGAGCCGACATAATGGCCCGCCCTTTGGTGAAATCACCTTCCAGCACACAGGCCCGATACAAAGCGATGTGCGCCTCAGGTGCAAAGTTCGATCCGGCACACACCCAGCCCCGGGCACCCCAGGCGAAGAATTCAAGCGCCTGGTCATCCATGCCGCATAAAAGGCCAAGATGCGGATAGTCCCGCCCGATCATGTGCAACCGGTTGATGTCGCCACTGCTTTCCTTGATCCCGCAAAAATTGGACGAGCGGCCAAGCCGATCCAGCGTTTCTTCGTCCATATTCACGCCCATCCGACCGGGGTAATTGTAGAGCATCACCGGCATATCGACCGCACGGTCAATGGCCAAAGCATGCAGTGCAATTTCGCGCCCCGTAGGCACGGAATAAGGCGGCGTTGCCACGAGGATCGCATCGGCCCCAACGTCTTTGGCGGCCTTTGCATAGGCGATGCTTTCTTCGGTCCGCAAGGCGCCTGTCCCCACGACCATTGGCACCCTGCCTCCGATCAGGCTTTTGATATTGCTTGCTAATTCCACCCGCTCTTCAAAACTTTGCGCGTAATACTCGCCAGTTGTCCCGGCAGAGATGATCCCGTGCACACCGGCACCGATCAACAGCTCCACCGTCTCGGCCAGGGCCGCTTCGTTCACCGTGAAATCGTCATGATAGGGGGTGACGATCGGGGTCCATATCCCTTCAAATCGCATGTTTACGGTCCTTTATAGCGGTCATATCCAATGGCAGTGGGTCCGGCGTTACGAACTGTTCGAGCCGGTCCAGTGACAGGTTCCAGTGATCAAGCGTCAGCTCTACCGCGAGCTCAGGCTCCTGATTTTCGATGGCAGTAATCATGGCGTCGTGTTGTTCAACAGCCTTGTACACCCGGGTCTCTTCACCCTTGGATGCAGGGCGATAGAAAGTCTGGCTGAGACGGGTGTGGTCGATCAGCATCCGGTTGAGGCTGGTAAGGAGGTAAGGGTTGTGGGCCATGAGGCCGATTTTCCAATGAAATCTGTGGTTTAGAAGAGCCGAACGGCCCGCATCACCATCTTCTGTTGCCGTGCGGAATTCTTCCTGAATGGCCTTCAAAGGTGGGATTTGCTCGACGCGGCGGTGCTCTGCGGCAAGGCGGGCGATATTGGCGTAGATCATAGGCGCGGTCTGAAAGAACATCCGCATGACAGACAGGTCCATAGACGCCACCTTGGCCCCGCGATTCTGTTCAAGGCGGAGATATCCATCGCCGCTAAGCCGTTGAAATATCTCACGCATTGGCGTTCTTGAAATGCCATACTGGGCGCAGAGTGCGGCCTCATCAAGATCACTGCCCGGCGCAATCTCTAACGTGAGAATGCGCATGCGCAGATCTTCCATGCATTGCGTTTTACGGTCAGGCGGCACAAGCGAATCCCTTTCTTTATACAATTTGTATACAAATCGTATTCACGCGTCTACACTTTTTGAATCCAGCAAATCCGACCATCTGAACGAAAGTGTTAACGAGCCAAATTGGGCAAATTAAGGGGGGTGACATCCGTACACCCCCCGTGCACCCCCTGTAAACCGGCAGTGCATCACTCCCAGGCCCGGCAACAAGGTTAATTTCGCAATAACGTCAGGTTAGCATCTGTTGAGCAGCGCAGGATATCTCCTGATGGAGGGTATAACCTCGTCAGGTGATGGACCGCTTTTTCAGTTTTGATTGTTAGCTGGTCACCACACAATGAAGTTAGACTCCAGACCAACAATTCAGCACAGTCCGCTGAGCGGACTTTCCGAACTCTCGTCCACAACGCTATTGCCGTCGCAGAAAACGCTTGCATTTGCGGCGACATCTTTTTGGTGGTGCATCGAATTTCACTGAACCAGCCATTCAAACGCACTGATCTCATCGGGCTTCAAACAGCCCTTTCACCGTAGTCGATTTCAATAATTGAGGCATCGACTTTACGACTCTCGCCGCAAGCGCCCCACCATCCGGATTTGTGCATATCCGCGCGACTCAAGATCAACCGGCGTTATCCAATAGCTTACCAATCGACCAAAACGGCGGGATGTAATGTGCGGGCGATCATGAAACCGGCTTGGAAACATGAAGCTGCAATCGATAAATTCGGAGACGCCACCCAATCAGTTAAGGAATCTCGCGTGTTGCCAGTAAGTTCAAACTGCACAGATCGCTTTGTTTGGCTCAGGAATACCGATACCCGTTCGCGAAAATACTCGACTTTAACCAGGTCGGTCACTTTGAGTTTGACCAGTTCACAGCCAATCAGTTTGCTGTCAATTGGGACGTTGAAGAACGCGGCATCGCGCAAGTTGCCAGCGAGCTCGAGCCGCGCACTGATTGCCCAATCCTGTTTTGGAATGAGCAATCGTTTTCGTCCGGTGAATCGGCCGATATTCCAGACTTTGCGTTTCGGGGTGACGGCAGGGAGCTGAACACTGGGCATAATTTGTCCTCCATCCGTCCCTTCAAACGCTTAGCTGAGGCGATCTTGATAACAACCTTGAAAGCCACACGATCACCGTCGGAATGAAACGGAGTTGCGTCTAACGCAACCCGTTCGACGGAAGGCTTCTAGCAAATTAGTGATCCAAGTTGCCCATCACTTCGTATCTGAGTTATGTTCACACTGACCTTAGATAATCCGCATCAATTACCGTGCGTTTCGCCGGTAGCCCGTGGCGAAGGTAACAGTGTGCCGAAAAGTAAAACTGACTTCTCACAACAAACTGTCTGGATGGTCGCGATCAGGGATACGCGTGACCGAAGCGCATTTTCCGAACTGTTCGATTTCTTCGCTCCACGCCTCAAAGGTTTTATCATGCGATCAGGGACCTCGGGGCATCAAGCCGAGGAAATCGTGCAGGACGTGATGCTGACGGTTTGGCGCAAGGCCGCGATGTTTGACCCGCATCGCGCACAGGTTTCGGCCTGGATCTATCAGATTGCCCGCAACCGCCAGATTGATGTTGCACGCAAGGATAACCGACCGATGCCGGAAGAACTCAGACAGGAGTCTGGAAGCGAACCCGATGTCAGCCAAATTCTGAGCCTTGAGCAAGAAGCAAAACGGTTGAAGAAAGCGCTTGTGGAACTCAAACCTGAGCAACGCGATGTATTGGAAAAAGCCTATTTGGGCGAGTTGACCCATCAAGAGATCAGCATCCAAACCGGCCTTCCGCTTGGAACCATAAAATCTCGCATCCGGTTGGGGCTGGAGCGCCTGAGACACGAGCTAAAGGACCTCAATCCATGAGCGCCATCACCCATCATATCCCCGATGCCATGCTGGCGGCATATACTTCGGGCCGTCTTCCGCATCCGTTTTCTGTCGTGGTCGCCAGTCATGTTTCACTATGTTCGCAATGTCGGGCGGCGCTTGAGGCCCATCAGGCTGTTGGTGGTGTTGTGCTGGAAGAAACCCATGGTGCCTCGGTTTCCTCGTCTCTGAAAGACGCTCTTCTTGCAAAGCTTGATGACCCATTCTCGCCCGAACCGGTTTTTGACCGCTCGGGCATATTTCCGGGCCCTGTTATGGAAGCCCTGAAGGGGCGTGCTCCACGTTGGAAAAAGGTGGGGATGGGCGTGCGTCAGGACATCTTGTCGGAAAATGCAGACGGGTCAGTGCGGCTACTTAACATCCCACCTGGGCAGGCAGTGCCTGATCACGGCCATTATGGACTGGAATTGACGTTGGTTCTGCAGGGCAGCTTCAGCGACAAGACCGGTCACTTTGGTGTGGGCGATCTGGAAGTTGCCGATGAAGATATCGAACACACTCCAATCGCAGATCCGGGTGATCCTTGTATTTGCCTTGCGGCAACGGATGCGCGGCTGCGCTTCAATTCATTTGTACCGCGCTTGTTGCAGCCGTTTTTCCGCATCTGACAAACGCTTATTCTTGATGCCATAAGGCGCACTCCTATCTTCAACCCAATATGCCCTATGCTTGTTCCAAGGAACATGTGTCGGACTTTTGCAATTGATTTCGCTCAAAGATTGCAAAAGCAAAAGATCCGGAAATGCAATACGATGTCATCGTATCTGACCGCATGCAGTCGGGATTCTATGACCCGTTCATCTGAAATCGGCCGCTTTTATTTGCCTCTGTAAAACACAATGTCTGGCAGCCACTCTAGACTTCGTATCAACCATGAAAATGGCGCGGGAAAATCTGTGCGGAAACGGTGCTTGCGCATCGCGTTCAATACGCGTTCTGCTGCGTCTTCGGTTTCCATTAGCATTGGCATTTTGAAGCTATTCTTCTCGGTCAGGCGTGTTTTGATAAAACCGGGATTAACCACGCGTACAACAACCCCTGTATCTTTGAGGTCAAAGCGCATCGTTTCCGCCAAGCTGATCAGGGCCGCCTTGCTTGCCCCATATCCCACAGCGCCGGGCAGCCCACGATAGCCGGACAAAGAACCGACAAGCGTGATGTCTCCGGCCCCTTTTCGCACAAATGCTGGCACAACTTCACCCAACACCCGCAGCGCACCGGTGAGATTCACGTTCACCATGGTCACCGCGGCGTCGCTGTCCCATTCCGTGGCGCGCATGGGTTCATAAGCGCCCGCATTGAATATAACCCCGTCAATATCACCGATCTTTCCAGCCGCAAGACGAACGGCCTTTGTGTCGGAAACATCCAGCGGCAAGACGCGGGCATCTGGCAAGTCAGAGGCCAGGCTTGCAAGGCGTTCCTCACTGCGCGCCGACAGAATGAGCCGTGCGCCCTCGTCACTCAGCTTGCGCGATAGCGCGCGCCCCAACCCTTCGCTTGCCCCAATTAGCCAAAAGGTTTTTCCAGAAAAAGCCGTCATTCCCCGGCACCGCGAAACGATTGATTGTCTGACATCAAAAGCTCGGGTGCGGGTTGCTTTTTCAGGAACGGCGCACGTTTAAGGTAGAGAACCACTGCCTGCCAGTGGATCAACGCCAACACACGAAGTGACCCCAATGGGCGCCGCACTGCGGCCCACAAAAGGGATCGGCTGGTCGCGGGGCGCCGCTGACCGGACAACGTCGCCAAAACCCCCTGATCACCGTCTTTATAAGAAATCCGTATATTGACCGCCTTGGCGGTTATTCCGAAGCTGAAGTGGTAGGTTCCACGTATCTTCTGAAACGGCGAGACATGCATCAGTTTCTCCGCGAACAGATCATCATGCTTTTCGATCGGGCGAAAATCATCATGCGCGCAGAAATAGCAGTGCCTGTGCCCGAAGGTATTGTTGACCTCAGCGATAAAGGCGCAGGGTTTGTCATCGATCAGCGCAATCCAGAAACTGACGGGGTTGAAATGAAACCAGAGAAAACTGGGCTGTGCCAGTAACAGGAGCTGCGCATCATCCACAGGGAAACCACGGTCAGACAACATGCACCTGAACCAGGCGATTCCGCTGCCATTTTCGCGCGGCCCGCCATGATGGCGATCCCACAGGGACCACAGGTTGAACCGGTTTCGCGACAGCATCTTGGGAGACGGACCGCTCAGATCGGTGAGGATATAGTCAACGCCGTATGTAAACGCGTTTTTCAATGCCCCACGCCGGGCGTGCATGGTCTGAGCCTGAATATGGTCGATCATCATACCCATCATACGCGTGCGCGCGAACGTTGGATCATTCTTTTTTCGCAAAGCAGAGACGTTTTTGACAGAGCATGTAAAATCAATCCTATTAAAAAGTGATCCAGCTCAGAGCGGATACCGTATTTCTTCATACGTCGCAAAAAGAGGGCTGAATGTTCGATCAAGTACAAGGTGTTCGCCGCAATATTGCTATCATCGGGGGTGGCATCTCGGGGATGGCTGCGGCGTATTATCTATCCCCCCGGCACAATGTGACACTCTATGAGGCTGCGCCCAGATTGGGCGGCCACGCACGCACCGTGATAGCGGGCAAGAATGCAGATCAGCCGGTGGATACAGGTTTCATCGTATTCAACTATGTAACTTACCCCAATCTGACGCGTTTGTTTCGTGACCTTGATGTTCCGGTGATCCAAAGCGACATGAGTTTTGGAGCAAGTATTGAAGGCGGTTGGCTGGAGTACGGATTGGACAGTATTCGCGCTCTTTCAGGTCAGAAAAGGAACCTGTTGCGCCCACAGTTTTATCGAATGGTTGCGGACATCATCCGCTTTGGAAAACACGCCGAAGCAGCCGCACAGGACGATGATAAGACCATAGGAGAATTAGTGGACGAACTGGGCTTGGGGCGTTGGTTTCGTGATCATTACCTTATGCCGATGTGTGGCGCGATATGGTCGACACCGACGAATGATGTGGATCAGTTCCCAGCGAGGTCACTTGTTCGGTTTTTCCGCAATCATGCTCTTTTGGCAGGATCGGGCAAACATCAATGGTGGACGGTCAAGGGCGGCAGCATCGAATATGTTCGCAGACTTGAGGACGCCCTGATTGCGCGAGGCAGCACTATTCACAAAGATACGCCGGTGCATCAGATAAAACGCAGCGAATTCCATGTGGAAATTGCAACGGAAAATACAAAACCTGAATCCTTCGATGAGGTGGTTCTTGCCTGCCATTCCGACCAAGCGCTTGACCTTCTGGGCGATGGTGCGACGCCTGTGGAACGCGCAATCCTGAGAGCCATTCGCTACCAGCCAAACACGGCCGTGCTGCATTGCGATCCCGGACAGATGCCCAAACGCAAATCCTGCTGGACAAGCTGGGCACATTGTTCGCAGAACGGCAAAATGGGCGTCACCTACTGGATGAACAAACTTCAGGACATACCGGAAAGTGACCCGCTTTTTATCACGCTCAACCCGCCGGCGCCCGTCCCCGACGAGGCAATTTATGATCAGGTCGAATTCGCCCATCCTGTTTTTGACAAGGCAGCCCTGAAAGCACAGCGCGACATTCGCCAGATGCAGGGGCAAAATCGAACATGGTTTGCCGGCGCGTGGAACCGATTTGGATTTCACGAAGATGGCATTGCCAGTGCAATGCGCGTCGTGCGCCAATTGAACACACCCACCACTCACCCAAAAGGAACAGCTCTTGAAACTGACAAACAAAGCTCTGAAATCGCAGTTCCTGTCGACATGTGAACGGCTGCGCGAGGGGCGATTGACCCTGCGCACTCCCGAAGGCGAAAGATACAATTTTGGCACCTTTGGCCCCGAGGCTGAAATGGTCATAAACGATTGGGCGGCTGTTTCCGCACTGGCCGCACATGGACAGGTCGGCCTTGGCGAGACTTATGTGCAGGGCATGTGGGACACGCCTTCTGTCGAAGGACTTGTGTCGCTGGCGATGGTCAATCGGGACCACCTTGGAACATTTGATCAGGCCAGCCCATTCAACCAGGCTAAGTTTCGTTTCGTGGATTTAGTTTTGCGGGCGAATTCGCGGCGCGGCGCCCGAAGGAATATTCGGTCGCACTACGATGTTGGCAATGAGTTCTATGGTCTCTGGCTGGATGAGGGCATGACCTATTCCTCGGGGCTTTTCGATGCAGCAAATGACGATCTGACTCGGGCGCAAACGCGTAAGAATACACGCGCTTTGTCACGGTTGGGCGGCGGAGAGCGGGTTTTGGAAATCGGCTGTGGCTGGGGTGGATTTGCCGAACATGCCACCTTGGAGGGACGACAGGTAACCGGGGTTACCATCTCGCGCAACCAGCACAGCTATGCCGAATGCCGTCTGGATGGAAATGCAGATATCCAACTGCGTGACTATCGTGACATCGATGGCCAATACGACAACATCGTTTCCATCGAGATGATCGAAGCCGTTGGGGAGCGTTACTGGCCCAGTTACTTCGCAGTGCTCAAACGCAACCTGGCTGACGGCGGGCGCGTGCTGTTGCAGGCGATTACCGTCAAGGACAGCTTCTTTGAGCGGTACAAGACTTCTTCTGATTACATCCGCCAATATGTATTCCCCGGAGGCATGTTGATGTCTGATCAGGTGATTGCCGACCAGGCCGGCGCAGCCGGATTGAATGTTCAGGACAATTTCGCCTTCGGGCAAAGCTATGCCAAAACCTGCCGCATCTGGGCCGAGCGCCTTAGTGCGCAGAAGCGCAAGGTCGATGAACTGGGTTACGGAGAAACCTTCTTTCGCAACTGGCAATACTATTTGGAAATCTGTGCGGCTTCGTTTGCCATCGGGCACACCGATGTTGTCCAGGTTGAGCTGGCTCATGCATAAATTCGCATTCCTGACGGCCTTACTCGTTCTGCCTGGCTTGGCGCTGGCATCCCAGGTTAAAACGGTGCTGCCAGGCGCAGAAATGCGCGGTGCGGCCACATTTCGGTATCTGAGCTTTCCGCTTTATGAAGCCCGTCTTTTTACCAAAAACGGCGCACCTTTCGCTTGGGAAGAGGATTTTGGACTGGAGCTGACATATCTGCGGAGCTTCACCGCGTTTGATCTGGTGGAAAGCACCATTCAGGAGCTTGGTCGGACCGGTGGAGAGTTGCCAGTGCGGGACCAGTTGAACAATTGCTTTGTAGATATTCGCAAAGGAGATCGCTATCTCGCGGTTTCACAAGGTCAAAACAAAATAGGGTTTTGGCGCAACGACACGCGCATGTGTACGCTGAGTTATCCCGGTATCAAAACCCGGTTCATGGCAATTTTCATGGGCGACAACACAAAATCCAAGAGCTTTACCAAAAGGCTTCGGGGCGATTGATGTTGTATCCACGCGTCAGCCTCTATGCCCTTATGCTGGCTGCAGCGGGGATCCCGCTATATATTCATTTGCCGCGCTTTGCCTCAACCAATCTGGGCGTGGGTCTGGGCACGGTTGGCGTGATGCTTCTTGCGATCCGCCTCATAGATTTGGTGCAGGACCCCGCGATTGGTTGGGCCATTGATCGATGGCCCGGTGCGCAAGTTCTGTTTGCTGTCGCCGCGGCGATTGGGCTGGCCGTCGGTTTTCCTGTGCTGTTCACCCTAGGGTCTGGGCCGATGATAGAGCTACACCTCATGGCGGTGCTCGTGCTGCTTTTCTCAGCCTACAGCCTTGGTATGATCCTGCTTTACGGTCGCAGCGCAACTCTGGCCCGGGAGCCGACGCCAAGGGCCCTTATGACGGTCGCGTCTTTTCGCGAAGGCGGCATGCTGGCGGGCGTTATCATTGCAGCCAGCGCCCCTGCTTTGTTTGTTGCCATGGGCGCTCAGGGTCAAGGCTATCCAACCTTTGGGTTCTTTCTTGGAACATTGGCCATGCTGACAGCGATTGTGACCCTTCCTATCTGGCGTCGACCACCAATCCTTGGAGAGCGAATTTCACTGAAGTCGTTTGGTCAGTCCGGTGCGCTTCGTTTGCTGGTGCTGGCGCTAGTGAACAGCCTGCCTGTCGCCATCACCTCGACCCTGTTCCTGTTCTTTGTCGAAGATCGGTTGCAGCTTAGCGGACGGGCGGGTCCGCTGCTGGTCCTGTTCTTCCTCAGTGCGGGTCTGAGCGTTCCAGTCTGGACAAGAATAAGCCAATTGCTGAGCCCAAAAAATACGTTGATAGTCGCCATGCCGCTCGCCATTCTCGGCTTTGTCGGTGCGGCATTTCTGGCCCCCGGCAACATGGCAGGCTTCACAATAATCTGTATCGCTTCTGGCGCTGCTCTTGGGGCTGATATGGTCATCCTGCCAGCCATGTTTTCGGTGGCGTTGACGAAGGCTGGGTTAAAAGCATCGCTGGCCTTTGGAATCTGGTCCTTTGCGGGCAAACTTGGGCTGGCTCTGGCTGCTTTTGTTGTCCTGCCCATGCTTGAGCTGAGTGGATTTGCACCCAACACAGCGAACAGCGCCAGCGCCCTTGCCATGCTCAACATCTCTTACGCTATCATCCCATGTATCCTGAAACTCTGCGCATTCGGACTTGTTCTTGCGCTTCCGACAGAAGGCCCAGCCCAATGAAATTCATCTCCATTATTCTTTTGTTGGCCCTGAGCGCGGTCTTCGTCAAAAACATGTTTTTCAGCTTTCGTGCGCAAGACCCCTCGGATTACACGGACACGGCTCCCGCGTTTGACCTCAAAACCCATTTGACAGGTGATATTTTGTCCGAAGGCCTGATCTTTGGCCCCAAAGGAAAGATGGCCAACAGTTTCGTTGCCAAAATGGTTGGCGAATGGGACGGCGACACCGGCACACTGACAGAGGAGTTCATCTATTCAAACGGCAAACAACAAAGCCGCAAATGGTTCCTGACATTGCGCGAAGGCAACAGGTTTACCGCCAAAGCGGATGACATCATCGGCGAGGCAACAGGTGAGGTATCAGGATCGACTGTCAAAATGACCTACCGGATCGTGCTTCCGCAAGAGGCGGGCGGTCATACCTTAGACGTTACTGACTGGCTCTATCTGACAGAGAGCGGCGTTATCTTGAATAAGTCCGAAATGCGTAAATTTGGCATCAAAGTGACCGAACTTGTGGCAACTATGCGCCGCGATACACAAGGACATTAGCTGGATTGTCCCAGGTTGCGAAAAGCGAATACCCTAACGTTAACTCACCTCGGCGGCCTTTCGGCTCACAAGGAAAACGATTAGTTGTTGACGACCGGATGTGAGTTTAACTTCCCTCATTCGAGCCAAAATTGCGAAACCAAGGGGAGGCAAGCAAATAGATATTGGCCCTCCACACTTAGTTTCGCGGATATCGCTATGGGTTAATTTCCACCATTGGTTCATTTGTAGTGAAAGCGCGCTTCGCCCTGAGCCTCGGTTATTGCCGTTTTCGAAATTACTGCGGCCGGTATGAATGGCTGTTATTTCCACTGCAAAGCAGCGTGTTTTTTTCACCGTCGCAGAGAATGTTGCGCTGCGAACGCACGCAGCAACGTTTTTTTGCACGTCCGGTTTGGGCCCCTAGCATGTGTAATTGGGCTGACCCTGATCTGAGGTTGAGCTCCCGGTAGGATCACAGGATAGCTGTGAACAAGGGAGACTGATGATGGAATATTTTGCCGGACTGGATGTGTCGCTGCGGTCGTGCGCGCTTTGCATCGTTGATAGCAAGGGCAAGGTGATGCTTGAGCGCGATCTGCTGTGCGAGGTTGGCGACATTGCGGAGTGCTTGACGGATTTTGCTTATCCGATTGAGCGAGTTGGCTTCGAGGCGGGCACGATGAGCCAGCACCTTTTCTTTGGCTTGACCAATGAGGGCTTCGACGTCGTGTGCATGGAAGCGCGTCAGGTGAATGCGGCGCTGTCTGCGATGCGCAACAAGACCGACAAGAATGACGCCCGAGGAATTGCGCAGATCCTGCGCACCGGATGGTTCAGCCCTGTGCACATGAAGAGCCGGAAGGCCCATGGCTATCGTGCATTGCTCAGCACCCGTAAAGCCCTACTTAACAAAACGATTGATCTGGCCAATGAAGTTCGCGGGTTGCTGAAAATCTTCGGCATCCGCCTGCCCAAGACCGTGAAGCATGGCAGCTTTGACGGTGTTGTCCGCCCGATGATCGAGATGGATGATGTTCTGGCACATGCTATGCTTCCGCTGCTAGATGCACGCCTTGTTCTGTATCAGCACTTCCTGGAACTGGACCGGCGCGTCAAACGCGCTGCAAGTCACGATGAGGTCTGCATGCGGATGATGACTGTGCCGGGTGTCGGGCCGATCGCAGCGCTGACCTTCAAGGCGGCTGTCGATGATCCTGACCGCTTCAAGCGATCCCGCACGGTGGCCGCACATTTTGGGCTGACACCGCGCCGTTTCCAGTCGGGTGAACATGACAATCCCGGCCGAATATCAAAGGCGGGTGACAGAGACGTTCGCGCAACTTTATACGCGGCGGCAAATGCACTGCTCATGCGCACGATGGCCGGGTCACAGATCAAAACCTGGGGGACGCGCCTGATGCGGACCAAAGGCAGACGTCGCGCTGTCGTCGCCGTCGCACGTAAACTGGCTGTTTTGCTACACCGCATGTGGGCAGATGGCACTGAATTCCGTCCGGAAATGGTGGAGGGTACGGCATGATCTGAACCACCCACCACCAAACCGAGCGGGGTCGTCCCTCACCGGACGAGGTTCGTGGATGAAGCCGAAAATGACTGCTGCGCCACGTGAAGCGCGTCTCTTAGCGGGGCTCTCCACAACCGATCCGACATATGCGTGCAGCGGTGCCACCTGAGCATCAATCAGACTGCGAAGAGAAGCGTGACCCGGATGAGCGACAAAACCCAAAACTAAAAAGGAAAATGAGCTTGACCCAAACACCCAATTAGAGAAGCGGTCTTTTGCTAGATATTGCCGGGACGTCTGTCCGATATCCGCACAGGCTCTGCTGCAAAAACTATGAAGAAAACGTCACTTTTTAATGATCATGGACCACTGGCTTTTTGCCGCGATCAATCTGAGATGCCTCAAAAGATTTAGATTCAACGGAGCATCTGACCGACTGACATTCAAAGCCGCGCGATTGAAGATGGTTTTTTTGTCTCAGCGCGCTATGTTTGCGGTGCGGCAGGGATTAAAGGACGTCACGGTATGATATTCAGACAGCTTTTCGACAAAACATCCTGTACTTACACTTACCTCATGGCCAGCCGGAACGGTGGTGAGGCGCTGTTGATTGACCCGGTGCTGGAACAGACCGGTCGGTATCTAAAACTGTTGGAGGAGCTTGACCTTAAGCTGGTCAAGGTGATCGACACTCATGTTCATGCTGATCATGTCAGTGCCATGGGCAAATTGAGGGATGCAACGCGGTGCGTAACCGTGATGGGGGAACAATCGCCGACTGATGTTGTTTCTATGCGGGTGACCGATCAGGAAAAGCTGACCATCGAGGGCCTGACCTTGACCGCGCTATATACGCCGGGGCACACAAGCGAGAGCTATAGTTTTCTGATGGATGACCGGGTGTTCACGGGTGATACGCTGTTGATCCGGGGAACCGGCCGGACAGATTTCCAGAACGGTGATCCGTATGATCAGTATCATTCTCTGTTCGAACGGTTGCTGCGGCTGCCGGAGACAACGTTCGTCTATCCCGGGCACGATTACAAAGGGGATACAGTCAGCACGATTGGGGAAGAAAAGGCGTTTAACCCGCGGCTCAACGTGTCGTCAGCTGATGAATATGCCGAGATCATGAACAACCTGAACCTGCCGAACCCGAAGATGATGGATGTAGCGGTGCCAGAGAACCTGCGGCTGGGGCTGCAGATGGATGCGCAACGTCGTGTTCCGTCGGTCGAGGTGGAAGATCTGCTCGGCTCGTGGCCGAACGTGCAGATGCAGCTGGTAGATATTCGGGAAGAAGGGGAACGCAGGCGGGATGGCGCGATCCCCGGGTCGATCCACTTGCCGTATGGCCGGTTTTCATCCCACTGTGCTGAGGCCGGCACGCTGCGTGGGTTAAGCCGGAACGCCCAGTTGCTGATCTATTGTGCGGTTGGTGAGCGGTCTACGCTTGCTGTTGAGATCGCAAAGGAAATGGGTCTGAAGGATGTCTCTCATTTGCCCGGCGGGGTTCGGGCCTGGAAGGCCGCCGGCGGGGCGGTTGAGAATATCCAATAGAATCGTCTTCTGAAGGCTGCATTCGGCAGCTGTTTCGGGCGGAGGATTTTTCTTACGTCAGCCCAATTTAGGCCTTTACGCTAACGAACCGCCGGGTCAGAGCTGCTCTCGTTCCAGTTCGGTTCAAACCCGAGCACTTCGGTGCCCGGCGGCAGGCCGGGGTTGAACAGAATGTTATGTGCCATTGTCGCCTGATGCAGCAGGTTATGCGGCGCAAGGCGCCAGACTTTGCATTTCAGATCGAAACGCTGGGAATACGCTTCGAACACCAAGGTGCAATGTCCCGCGTCGCGAATTTTGGATGCGCCCGGTGATCCCGGCGGAAAAGTAGCGGTCAGGATGTCGGAAAATTCCGCCGCCTTTTGGTAATAGGCCGCTGACAAAAAGGTTAGTGCCTGATCCCGCCTCTGGGCCGGATCGTTGGTTTTGGCTGACATATGCTGCAACTCGGATGTCACTGAATATCCCGGCGCTTTGTTCATGACCGTGATGATTGCGCCAAGCGCCTCGTCCTGACCGTCGAGAAAGACATCGGGCATGATGGCCTCATCAGGACGCCCCTCATTGTCACGCATGGCCATCTGACGTACCCGGCACTGCCAGCGCATAAAGGCTTTGCGCAGCGGGTGATTGGTAAAGCTTTCGCCAAGGTGGGCAGCTATCGAGCTCATGCGACGCTCCTTTTGGGGTCTTTTGCGAGTGTAAACGGCATATCCGCATCAAGGCTTGGGATACGGCCTGCCGCTTCGGATACTTTATCAAGGTCAATGCGCGCCTGTACAACCCCCGGCAGGGTGCCGCCATCGCTGATGACTTCACCCCAGGGATTGACCACCAGAGAATGACCATAGCATTCGCCGCCACCGGGCACCGGGCCGATCGCACAACAGGAGATCACAAAGCGCGTGGTTTCAATCGCGCGGGCACGGTTCAGGACGTGCCAATGCGCCTCGCCCGTTTTGCGGGTAAAGGCGGCAGGGCAGATCAGGATTTCCGCGCCATCCTGTGCCAGAGTGCGGAACAGTTCGGGAAAGCGAAGATCGTAACAGATTGTGTGCCCGATCCGGGCAAAGGGAGTGTCGTGAACGACGGCCTTGTGCCCCGGGCTGACATAGGCGCTTTCGCGGTAAACCTCGGTTTCAGACAGCTGAATGTCGAACATGTTGATCTTGTCATAGCGACCGCGGATTGCGCCCGCATCGTCGAGCATAAAACCGCGGTTGATGATACGCCCATCCGGTCCGTCGATGGCGATAGAGCCGAGGTTGATCCAGACCTGCCGCCGCGCGGCAAAGTCCTGCATCTCCTGCAAAAACGGATGCGCCGCCTCTGACGCAGAAGGCGGCACAACAGCGGAGCCATCAGTTTTCAGGCCACCGCAATATTCTGGTAAAAAGAGGATATCCGCGCCTGCTTTGACTGCGGCCTCTGCCAAAGGCAGAGATTCTTCCAGTGCCGACAAAAAGTCGGGCATAGGGCGGGTTTGCAAACATGCAATGTCAAGCAGGCGCGGCATTTTCCTGGCCTCAGAACTTCATATAGGCCTTTCTGAGCATAACCAGAGGATGGCGGTCTGACATCTGGAATTTGATCAGGAATTCCCGTGCGATCATATCGCGGTCCTGCTGATTGTCCGGCAGTTCATAGGATTCGGGAACGCGCACCCAACCGTTGTTGTTGCGGTCAAAGACCGCTGCGGCGCCCTCTTCATAGCCCATATGGACATCTTCCAGCCAGTTGAGATCATCCCAGCCCATCACTTCCATATACTTGCTCAGGAAGGGCGTGATCCGATCATAGTCCGGCACAAGGTTCACGTCGTAACGATAACCAATATGCTGACCGATTTCTTTTTCGCGTTCGGAGGCGAGCCCGTCTGCGTCTTCGATGAACTGGTTGACGTCCTTGATTTCGGAGCCGCGGTATTGTGTTCCAGCCATTTCATTTTCTCCTTTCGGATGGTGGGGTTAAACCCCACCCTACGGGTTGGATGTAGGGTGGGTTTTCAACCTACCATTACAGGTGGTGATAATCTTCGATACCGACGGTGTGGTTGGTTCCCGCAAGCGGAACACCAGCCATGGCCGAGGCCTCCATCGTAAGCGCTGCCAGATCTTCGGGCTCCAGCGAGTGAAGATAGGTTTTGCCGCAGGCACGTGCAAAGAGCTGTGCCTCGATGGTGAGCGTGTGCAGGAAGTTGTACACGCGCTCTGCCGCTTCATCGGGATCAAGACGCTTGCGCAGTTCCGGATCCTGCGTGGCCACGCCAACCGGGCAGCGGCCCGTGTGACAGTGGTAGCAATAGCCGGGCTCTGCCAGGATTTCTTCCTGATAGTTGGCCTCAGGAATATCCTTGTTGCAGTTCAGAGCCATCATTACCGAGTGACCAAGCGCAATGGCATCTGCACCCAGAGCGATTGCCTTGGCCACATCTGCGCCGTTGCGGATACCACCGGCATAGACCAGCGAGATTTCACCGCGTTTACCGAGATCATCAATCGCCTTACGCGCCTGACGGATCGCGGCCATGCCCGGAACACCGGTGTCTTCGGTTGCGAGGTGTGGACCGGCGCCTGTGCCGCCTTCCATACCGTCGATGTAGATGCTGTCAGGATCACACTTAACCGCCATCCGAACATCGTCATACACGCGTGACGCGCCCAGTTTGAGCTGGATCGGAATCTGCCAGTCAGTGGCTTCGCGGATCTCCTGAATTTTCAGTGCCAGATCGTCCGGGCCCAGCCAGTCAGGGTGACGAGCAGGAGAACGTTGGTCGATGCCCGCAGGCAGCGAGCGCATTTCAGCAACCTGATCGGTTACTTTCTGACCCATCAGGTGGCCGCCAAGACCCACTTTACAGCCCTGACCGATGAAGAATTCACAGCCATCCGCCAGAACCAGGTGGTTCGGGTTGAAGCCATAACGCGACTGAATGCACTGGTAGAACCATTTCGAGCTGTAACGACGCTCGTCAGGGATCATCCCGCCTTCGCCGGAACATGTTGCCGTACCGGCCATGGTCGCGCCACGCGCCAGAGCGGTTTTCGCCTCGTAAGACAGAGCACCAAACGACATACCCGTCACGTAGACCGGGATATCCAGAACCAGCGGGTTCTTGGCGCGCGGGCCAATGATGGTCTGCGTCTCGCATTTCTCGCGATAACCTTCGATCACGAACCGCGTCAGCGTTCCGGGAAGGAAGGTAATGTCATCCCAATGCGGGATTTTCTTGAAGAGTGAGAAACCCCGCATCCGGTAGCGGCCAAGTTCGGACTTGATATGGATGTCATCCATAACCGCAGGTGGGAAGATGAAGCTGTCACCGATACGATTGGTATCGCGTGCCAGCGGTTGTTTTTTGGGCAGATCACCGTCAGCCATTGTATCGTTCCTTTCGCTGGCTTTAGAGAATGAGTTTCTTCTCGTTTGGTTCCAGGTTGTCGTAGTTCCAAAGCATCTTGCCGGCCACGACCTTGGTGAAATGGTCAACGCCTTTGTCCGGCATCATCCCGTATTGCTTTAGCTTGCGGGTCAGCCAGGCCTTGTCGAGATCGGTCAGTTCCGCCTCGACCGCGTCCACGCCATATGACTTTGTCTCACCACCGACATAGATGGTGCCGTCATACATCGAGTCGCCAAGGTTTTTGCCTGCGTTGCCACAGATGATCATCCGGCCACGTTGCATCATGAACCCGGTCAGAGCGCCCACATCACCACCAACGATGATTGTGCCACCCTTTTGGTCGATGCCTGTCCGCGAGCCAACCGAACCGCGGCACACAAGGTCGCCACCACGGATGGCTGCACCAAAGGTAGAACCGGCGTTCTTTTCAACCAGCACAGTACCGGACATCATGTTTTCACCGCAGGACCAGCCAACCCGGCCCGTGATGCGCACGTTTGGCCCATCGATCAGACCCACGCCGAAGTAACCGGTCGAGCCTTCGATGATCAGGTTCAGCTTTGACAGGATGCCGACGCCAAGCGAGTGCTTGCCACGCGGGTTTTGCAGCACAATCGTACCGTAGCCTTCGGCCATCTTTGCACGAATGGCCTGATTGACCTCGGTGTTGGTCATGTCGTCAGTGTCAATTTCGGTACGCTTGTTGAAATCAACCTTTGGCGCCCATGGATATTCGAACCGCTCTTCGGCGTCGGGGTCAAATTCCACATAAAGAGATTTGCCCGTCAGCTGTTCGGTGCGCATGCCCAGAGCGGTTACCCGCTCTTCCTGGGTCATGTTCTTGAGTTCTGCGTCGCTTACGCTTGCCATACCCGGACCTCCTCGTCGTAGGGATCAGTTGTGTCGATTTCATGCGGCAGGATCGCGCGGATCGCCACCTCTTCCGAGGCCATGGCGATCAGGTCATCCGATTCGTAAAGAACCAGCGGCTTGGCGGCCATAGTGTCCTTTGCCATTCCCAGCTGGTCCTTGGTGGCGACCAGGTAGGTAAAGACGCCGTCGATCTCTTCTATGGACTGGCGCAGGCTGTCTTCCAGCGGAACGCCATTGGCCAGATTATGCGCTGTGTAGACCGCCAGCAGTTCGCTGTCACAGTTCGACATGAACCGGTGGCCCTTACGCTCCATCTCGCGGCGCATGATCCAGTAGTTGGTGATCTGGCCGTTATGGACAACAGAGACGTCATTATAAGGGAACGCCCAGTAGGGGTGGGCCGATTTGATGTCGACGTCTGATTCAGTCGCCATGCGGGTGTGGCCGATACCGTGGGTGCCCTGAAAATCGTTCAGGCCGTAGGCTTCGGAGACAACGGCGGCGTCGCCCAGATCCTTGATCAGTTCGAGACCGTTGCCCATCGACAGGATTTCGACGCCTTCGGTTTCTTCGATATGTTCGGCCATTTCGCCGGTGTCGCCCGAGTGGCTGAGGACATAGCGCAGCGAATATTCGCGCGGTGCTTCCTTGGATTTCACCTCAGCGCCGTGTTCGGCGAGAATGGATTCCACTTCGGTGATGCGATCCGCGATCACCTGATGAATGCCGCGGCCACGGTCCATGTCTTCGGCTTCGGCTACTTTCAGGCGCATAATATAGTCGCCTTCGACAGGTTCGCCATAAACCGCGTAACCGGTGCTATCCGGCCCACGGTGTTTCAGAGCCTGCAGCATCGCGGTCATTTCAGACCCGACTGAGCTGCTTTTGCCCTTGTGAATCAATCCAGCAATTCCGCACATCTGGAAGCGCCTCCTTTAGGTTGCGTGTAAGAATTTGGTGGCGGCAGGCACCAGGTCCCTGCCGCCGGGTTCAGGAATGCCTCAGGGCAGGCATTCCATATACGTTTCGTTGTCCCAATCGGTGACAGTTGCATTAAACCGGGCAAACTCGTCATATTTGTACTCGTGGAACAGGCGATACATTTCGCCAGGCAGACCACGTTGAACAACTTCGCTGCCTTCCAGGTGATCCAGAGCTTCGCCCAGAGACATCGGCAGTTTTTTGACCTGCTTGCCGGCTTTGATCGCTTCATAGATGTTGCGTTCCTCTGGTTCGCCTGGATCAAGCTTGTTATCGATCCCGTCATCCATGGCTGCCAGCAGTGTGGAACCCATGAGGTAGGGGTTCACCATAGAGTCAACCGAGCGATATTCGAACCGGCCTGGAGCCGAAACGCGCAGTCCGGTTGTGCGGTTCTGGAAACCCCAATCTGCAAAGATCGGCGCCCAGAAGCCCGTATCCCAGAGACGACGATACGAGTTCACGGTTGAGGAACCAATCGCTGTCAGGGCCTGCAGGTGGTGGACAACACCACCGATCGCTTCGAGACCTTCTTTGCCCGGCATTTGTGGGTCGTCATCGTCTGGCATGAAGGTGTTTTCGCCACCTTTGACGTACATGTAATTCTCAGCCATCCCCGGAAGATCATCGGGATTGTTGCCGCATTTCACGAATTGATCTTCGCCACCGCGCCACAGGCTCATGTTATGGTGGCAGCCCGAGGCCGACACACCCATGAATGGTTTGGTCATGAAGCAGGCAAAGATGCCGTTTTCGCGGGCAACCTGTGCACAAATCTGGCGATAGGTTGTAAGACGGTCGGCGTTGCGCAGAACGTCATCGAACATCCAGTTCAGTTCCAGCTGGCCCGGCGCATCCTCGTGGTCGCCCTGGATCATATCGAGACCCATCTGGCGCGCATAGCGGATCACCTGCATGGACACAGGGCGCAGCGATTCAAACTGGTCGATGTGGTAGCAGTAAGGTTTGGAATATCCATCCTTTGGCTTGCCGTTCTCATCAAACTTCAGCCACATCATTTCCGGCTCGGTGCCGATGCGCAGGCTGCGGCCATGCTTGGCTTTGAAGTCGTCGTGCATCCGGCGCAGGTTGCCACGACTGTCCGAAGTCAGATATCCACCGGGGTTTTCTTTTTCTTCGCGGTTGCGGAAGAGGGTGCAGTAGAACCGGCCAATTTCCGGGGCCCATGGCAGCTGCATGAATGTTTCGGGTTCGGGAATGCCAACCAGCTCGGCCGCTTCCGGACCGTAACCCAGGTAGTTGCCCGCGCGGTCGGTAAATAGGTTCACCGTGGCGCCGTAAACCAGCTGAAAGCCTTTCTTGGCAATCTGCTCCCAGTGATCCGCAGGTATACCTTTGCCCATGATCTTGCCGGTCACGGAAACAAATTGCAGATACAGATATTCGATGCCCTTGGCATCGATCATCTTGCGGACTTCTTTAATTTTTTCGTCGCGCCCTGGCGCTTCTACAAATCTTTCGAGGTCTGTTTCAGCCACGTTCTCTCTCCCTGATGGTTTGCCGCTCTTGCTCTTGCGATCCCTGACGGCATGGTTAGCTAAGTTCCGTAACGTAGGACGGGCCTTGAATGAGGGCAGTCCCGGTTAAACTGGACCAATTCTGTCAAATCCGGTACGTTTTTAAAACAACATTCACGGCACCGCCCATTTGGCGAAAAGGAAAGCGCAGCTCTTTTGATGAAAACGGGAAATCCGGAAGAAACTTTGGTTACCCCCATTTTGCTGCGCTCCCCTGCGTGGCTGTTGGCGTTAACATTCATCAGCACGCAAATAGCGTACCTTTGGACAAGATGTTTGAATCGGCAGCGCCAAAAGTCAACCACTTTTGATCCAAAATTCCCCTTTTTTCACGATTTACTTCATTATTGGTCTAGTATTGGTACATTTATCTGGAGGTGCAATGCCTAATTCTTCCACCCCAAGAATGGGTGCCGCTGACATTGCAGCCTTGGTCAGACGCGATATTTCTAAAGGAATTCTGCAACTTCACGACCGGCTACCTCCCGAACGGGTCTTGGCAGAAACCTATGGTGCAGCACGTGGCACTGTGCGCAAGGCGCTGATGCGTCTGGAAGAGGAAGGCTATGTCGAGATTCAGCCCGGAAGCGGTACATATGTGGTCCATAAGCCCGAATTCGGCGCCACCGACGCTGTGGAGAACGCCAATCCGCTGGAACTTATGGATACCCGATTCGCGCTGGAACCACATATTTGCCGGCTGGCGGTGCTTCATGGCAGGCATGCGGATTTCGACCGTATGGAAAACCTGTGCGCACGCATGGAAACGCTGGTTGACGATCCGGTTTCCTTTTCGGAGGCGGATACAGAATTTCACCGTGCCCTTGCGGAAAGCACACGCAACGGTTTGCTCATCTGGATCATAGACCAGATTGCCAATGTCCGCAGCCAGGACGACTGGACCCGGATGCGTCACCTGACGCTGAACAGCCCAACCATCGCGACCTACAATTCGCAGCACCGGCAGATTTTGAATGCCATTCGGACACGTGAACCAGAACGCGCTGCAAATGTTATGAAAGAGCATCTGGAAACTGCGCGGCTTTCGCTGACCCGCGCAGCGGAGACCTGAGCGCAGGTTATTTGCAGGGGCATTCGCATTTACTTTACTTGTGAATCGCTTCGTTTTCCGATTGAAGGAAAGCGCGACAGATATGAGGCGTGCGAATGACAACCTGGATCACAGTTTGCGACACCTGCAAACGCGAAGACTGGACCACGGAAACCCATAGCCAAACCGATGGTGAGGTCATGGCCGAGCTGGTCGAGAAACATGCAAATGGTCGCGATGTCAAAACACGGCGTGTGTCTTGTCTGATGGGCTGCAGTCACGGGTGTAATGTGGCGATTCAGGCGGAAGGAAAGCTTGTTTACACGCTGGGACGGTTTGAACCTGATGAGGTCTCTGCCGCTGCGATTGTTGATTATGCCGAACTGCACAAGCAAAGCGAAACCGGGCAGGTTCCTTTCAAGCAGTGGCCGCAAGGGGTGAAAGGGCATTTCGTAACCCGCCATCCCCCCCTGCCCGACAGCAACGAAGGCTGACATAGCATGGCCGGTCGGGACCACGGCGGCGGACTGGATGATGCCGTTGCCCGCTTCGGCGGTGTTCGCGAGGATTGGATCGACCTGTCGACCGGGATCAACCCGATTGCATACCCGCTGCCTGAGATAGACGCCCACAGCTGGAACAGCCTGCCGGACCGGGCAGCACAGGATCGGCTGACAAATGCCGCGCGACGGTTTTGGAACGTTCCCGAAGGTGCCTCGATTTTGGCGGCCCCCGGGGCATCGTGTCTGATCGCGAATATCCCGTCTTTGACCATGCCTGGGCAAGTCAACATCCCGCAACCCACTTACAATGAACATGCCGCTGCTTTTTCCGTTCATGGCTGGCGTGAAACGCAAGGCGACCCCGATGCACGTGTCATTGTGCATCCCAACAATCCAACAGGAGCGTGGTATACTGTAAAAGACCTGACGGCACCGCTAACAATTGTCGATGAAAGTTTTTGCGATGTCGCGCCGGAAAATTCACTTATCTCATTTGCCGCACGAGGCGACGTGATCGTTCTCAAAAGCTTTGGAAAATTCTGGGGGCTCGCCGGGCTCCGGCTTGGGTTCGCAATTGGGCCCGCCGCGTTGATTTCCCAGCTTTCCGATCGGCTCGGCCCCTGGCCAGTGTCGGGTCCCGCGCTGACAGTTGGCGCGACAGCGCTTGAGGATAACGCGTGGGCGTCAAAGACCCGCGAACGGCTCGACCGGGATGCCGCGCGGCTTGACACATTGATGGTCGACGCAGGGGCCAAAGCAGAAGGTGGTACATCCTTGTTTCGTCTTTACCACGTGGACGACGCAACCATCTGGCAAGAACGCTTCGCGCAGCATCATATCTGGAGCCGGATATTCCCATATTCCCGTCACTGGCTCCGCCTAGGTTTGCCGGGTTCAGCGGACTGGTCTCGTATTGAGGCCGCACTATGAGCACGGCGACCATCCTTGTTCTGGCGATGTTACTTGACGCGGCACTGGGAGAACCACGATGGCTGTGGGACCGTGTGCCGCATCCGGCGGTTCTGATGGGGCGAGCGGTGGGTTGGCTGGACATACGGTTAAACCGGGTTCCCAACCGCCGCCTTCGCGGTGTAGCTGCGATGGGCGCTCTGGCCTGTGGGGCTGTAGTTCTTGGCTATATGCTTCAGGCTTTAGGCAGCATCGTCGAAATGCTGGTTGTGGCAGTGCTGCTGGCGCATCGCTCATTGGTTGACCATGTGCGCACTGTGGCCGACCGATTGCGGATGTCGTTACCCGAAGGCAGGCGCGCGGTGGGTATGATTGTGGGGCGTGATACCGGGGAACTGACTGGCCCGGGTGTTGCCAGATCTGCAATTGAATCAGCTTCGGAAAACTTCAGTGATGGCGTGATTGCACCGGCCTTTTGGTTCCTGATCGGTGGTTTGCCCGGTTTGCTGCTTTACAAAATTACCAACACAGCCGACAGCATGATCGGGTATCGCAACGAAAAATATGCTGAATTTGGTTGGGCGGCTGCGCGATTTGATGATCTGTTGAACCTGATCCCGGCCCGCCTGACCGCCTTGTTGATTGCTCTTTCGGCCGGGATGGTAGTGCAATGGCGCAGCATCGCAGCCGACGCCGCATTGCACCGCTCACCTAACGCGGGATGGCCGGAGGCGGCGATGGCGCGAGTTCTGGATGTGGCGCTGGCTGGCCCCAGGTCATATGACGGAACGCTTCGGGACTTTCCGTTCGTGCACCCCGATGGCGCAAAAAACATCGACCCCACCCATATTGATGCCTCTGTTCACGCATTGTGGCGGGTGTGGGGGATAACCTTGGGTTTGTGCGCGTTGGTGATGCTGTTTGCATAGCGCAGGCGCTGACTATGCGGACGTGACCCGAAAATTCCCCTCTCTTTGTGGATCAGTTTCGACGCAAGGTATTTTTATGCTTTAAGCATTCCAAAATGTTTTGATTCGAGAGGTTTGCATGAAACTGATTGCCCTGACCGTCGCTCTGGCCCTGTCCACCGGCGTCGCTGTTGCCCAATGTGGAGGAAGCTTTTCCGGCTTTGTCGGAGAGATTAAAAAAGAAGCGATCGCACAGGGACACGACCAGTCGACGGTTAACAGCTTCTTTGCATCCGTCCGGCAAGACGCAGCCGTGATCAAGGCCGACCGGCGGCAGGGCGTATTTCAGAAACCCTTTACCGAGTTTGCCCGCCGTCTGATCAGTTCCGGCCGATTGAACACCGGGCGCGCCAAAGCCGGAGATTACGCCGCGACATTTGATCGGGTCAGGCGGGAATACGGCGTCAGCCAAGGCATCTTGCTGGCATTCTGGGCATTTGAAACCGATTTCGGCGGCTATCAGGGCGATTTCAACACACTTAATGCGCTCGTCACCTTGGCCCACGATTGTAGGCGTCCACATTTGTTCCGGCCCCAAGTATTTGCCGCGCTGGAACTGTATGAGCGCGGCGAATTCAGCCCCACACGTACCACTGGCGCATGGGCCGGAGAGATTGGGATGGTGCAGATGCTGCCACGCGACATTCTAGAAAATGGTGTCGATGGCGATGGCGACGGTAAGGTTGATCTAAAACGTTCTGCCCGGGATGCTCTCCGCTCCGGTGGGAAAATGTTGCAGCATTTGGGCTGGCGTGCACAAGAACCGTGGCTGCAGGAAGTCACTGTCCCGCAAAACCTGGACTGGTCTCAGTCCGGACTGCGCACGACGAAATCGGGCGCAGATTGGGCAGCACTTGGTGTTAAACCACGTCACGGGCAAATTGCCGCGCAGCTGCCGGCGAGCCTGATCCTGCCGCAGGGGCGTAAGGGGCCCGCTTTCCTTGCCTATCCGAATTTCAGTGTCTTGTTCGAATGGAACCAGAGCTATGTCTATGTTCTGACCGCTGCCTATTTCGCCACGCGGCTGGAAGGTGCACCGGTGTTTGATCCGGGCAATCCTGAACCGGGTCTTTCGGGATCAGAGATGAAGGCGTTACAGAAGAAATTGACCGCACGTGGCTATGACGTGGGCAAAATTGACGGCATTCTGGGCGCCGGGACCCGCGCCGCGGTGCAGGACGTGCAGCAAAAGCTTGGCCTGCCTGCGGATGCCTGGCCGACGGCGAAACTGTTGTCAAAACTCTGAGCCTGGGAAAAACCGGTCGATGACCGCGTGTTTTCCGGGTATGGCGCAGGGATGAGCGAAGCGCCCACATTCGAAATATTCCTAGCGGCCCCACCGGGGCTGGAACAGGTGTTATGCCAAGAGGCCGTTGAAAAGGGGTTTCAACAGGCCAAAGCTGTGCCCGGCGGCATGACGTTGCAAGGTGGTTGGCCCGATGTGTGGCGCGCCAATCTGGCACTGCGTGGGGCAGCCCGGGTTCTGGCCCGGATCGGCAGTTTCCGGGCAATGCATCTGGCGCAGCTCGACAAACGCGCGCGCAAGTTTCCATGGGGCGAAGTACTGCGGCCTGATGTTCCTGTACGGGTCGAGGCCACTTGCAAACGATCGCGCATCTACCACGCGGGTGCCGCCACACAGAGGATTGAACGGGCATTGCACGAAGAGTTGGGTGTGACAATCTCGCCCGACGCGCCCTTGAGGCTGATGGCCCGGATTGAGGATGATCTCTGCACCTTCAGCATCGACACCTCTGGCGAACCGCTGCATCGCCGCGGGCATAAGGAGGCGGTGGGCAAGGCGCCGATGCGGGAAAATCTGGCCGCGTTGTTTTTGCGGCAATGTGGATATGACGGGTCAGAACCTGTACTTGATCCGATGTGCGGCTCGGGCACATTTGTGATTGAAGCCGCCGAGATTGCCTGTGGGCTGTTGCCCGGTCGAACACGGGAATTTGCCTTTCAACATCTGACGACATTTGACCCCGATCAATGGCAGAAAATGCGGCAATCCGGTGCGCTAAACGATGTATCGCCCCGCTTTTTCGGAAGTGACCGGGATGCCGGAGCTGTCCAGTCGGCCAAAGCGAATGCAAAACGCGCGGGCGTGGATGGTCTGACGCGGATTGAAAACCACGCCGTAAGCGATGCAACTCCGCCGGATGGTCCAGCCGGTCTGGTCATAGTTAACCCGCCCTACGGGGGACGGATTGGTAACAAAAAGCTGTTGTTTGGTCTCTACGGTGCACTTGGACAGACATTGATGAACCGGTTTTCAGGTTGGCGCGTGGGTGTGATCACCAGCGAGACCTCGCTGGCTCGCGCCACGGGATTGCCCTTTTTACCACCGGGTCCTCCGGTGGCGCATGGGGGTCTGAAAATCAAGTTATTCCAGGCTGGACCGCTGCCCTAAGCTGTTAACCATGTTGCGCATCATCCGCTTTACTTTTTAGTAAGAAATGCGCATCATAACGGACATACCGAAATGGTCTTATTCAGTGTCATCACCGAATAAACCGGCCCTGCAGAGCGCTACCTCTGCAGGGCCTTTCTTTTTCAAGGGGTCAGCCCCCTATCCAAAGTCGGCGAATGGCAACAAGCAGCGTTCCCGCCGCCAATACAACCATCCATTTCCGAAAGGATCTGTTACCCAGGTTCATCACCTCCTCTCACTGCAATGGATTGCAGCAAGCTCAGAGGTAAACCGCATTTCTCATTAAAATGTTAATCGCCGAGTCCTCACGCCACCATCTGCTCGGCCTTTTTCAGATCAACCGAAACAAGCTGTGACACGCCCTGTTCACCCATCGTCACACCGAACAGACGGTCCATGCGGCTCATTGTAACCGCGTGGTGGGTGATGATCAGGAACCGGGTTTCGGTGCGGCGGCACATTTCGTCCAGCAAATCACAGAAACGACCCACATTGGCATCGTCCAATGGCGCGTCAACCTCATCCAGCACACAGATCGGAGCAGGATTTGCCAGAAACACGGCGAATATCAGCGCCAGTGCTGTGAGCGTTTGTTCACCACCCGACAACAAAGACAATGTCGCCAACTTTTTACCCGGAGGTTGGCACATGATTTCCAGCCCGGCATCCAACGGATCATCGCTTTCAACCATCACCAGATTTGCCTCGCCACCGCCGAACAGGTGCTTGAACAGCATCGCGAAATTGGAGTTTACCTGTTCAAAAGCCGTCAGAAGCCTTTCGCGCCCTTCACGGTTCAGCGAGTTAATGCCACTGCGCAGGGTGCGGATCGCCTCTTCCAGATCCTGTTTCTCGTTTAGTAGCGTGTTATGTTCTTCACTGACTTCCTTGGCATCCTCTTCGGCCCGCAGGTTAACCGCACCCAATGCATCGCGCTGGCGTTTCAGACGGTTCACATCTGCCTCAATGGCGTCAGAGGCCGGCATGCGGTCCGGGTCAGCCTCTAACCGTTCTAGCAAGGCGGCCGGCGTTGTTTCCTGTTCTTCTGTGATCCGCTCGGCGGCGTGGGTCAGTGTTTCACGCGTGGCTTCGGCCCGTGCCTCGGACCGTGCCCGTGCCTCGCGCGCTTCAGAGGCGGACCGCTCTGCTTCACGTTCACCAACCACGGCTGTGCGTGCTGCACCTTCTGCAGCGCTTAGAGCATCCATAGCCTCTGCGCGCCGCGCTTCTGCACGCTCAATTTCCGCACCCAGGTCTGCCCGTTTGGCGGCGATCTCGGCTGGCTTTGTGTTTGCCTCTTCCAGCTCTGCCTCAGAGTTTTCTTTCCGCTCGGCCAGCTCGGCGCTTCGCTTTTCTGCGGTCTCAAGCCGGTGGCGCCAACCACTGATTTCTTTGGTGACTTCCTGCGTTCGCCGTGTACGCGCCTCGCCTTCGCGGCGAAGCTCGTCATGGGCGGACCGTTTGGCCATCATCGTCATTCGGGCAGCTTCGACCGTCAGCTTTACATCTTCAACCTCGGCCCGCGCAGCACCCAGATCGGCCAAGCCGGTTTGTGCCTTTTCAGCCTCAGACAGTTGCACGCGTGCGGCAGCTGCCTCTTCATCATGCCGGGTTACGGCAAGACCAAGAGATTCCAGTTTCGATTCAGCTAGGTTGCGATCCGCCTCAGCGCGGCTCAGAGCCCGGCTAGCCGAGTTCAGCGCACCATCCGCTGCGCGGCGTGCCTCGCGGGCCTGTTTGTCAGCTTCGGTGAGATCAGCCAACCGACTACGCAATGTTTCATGTGCACGCGACGCACCTTCTGCACGCGCCGTTGCATGGGCCAGTTGCTGTTTGAGCTCTTCCAGACGATTGAGTTGTTCCAGCCTTAGTGCAGCCGCACTTGGCGCGTCTTCGGCCCAGGCCCGATAACCATCCCACCGCCACAAGTCGCCCTCGATACTGACCAAGCGCTGACCGGGGCCAAGCAATAGCTGTAGACGCGGCCCATCTTCGGGATCAACCAACCCGATCTGCGCCATGCGCCGGGCAAGAACATCCGGCACGGTTACATGAGTGGACAGGGCTGTCACGCCCTCAGGCAAGATCTGCGCGGCAGAATACCCCGGCAGCCGGGCCCAGCCGGACGGACCTTCGACCTCGACCTCTGGCGCTCGCAGGTCATCGGCCAAAGCTGCACCAAGTGCTTTTTCATACCCCGGCGCGACCTGCACGCGGTCCAAAATCTGGCCACCTTCGGCTGTATCGCGGTCCAGCAGCCGCGACAGCGCGGAAACCTCTGCCGACAATGCGTTCAGCTCACCTTCGGCGGCTGATCGTTCGGCCCGGGCCTCCGCTTCCCGGCCTTGAGTTTCTGCACGCGCCTCATCGGTCCGGGTCAGCGCCTCATCGGCAGCTTTTGCAGCTTCGGTTGCCTGTGCTTCGGATAGCTGGGCGGCTTTGAAATCCTGCCCGGCCTGCAACATTGCTTCTTTAGACACATGTGCCGCTTCGCGCGCACGGCCAGCCTCTGCCTCGCTTTTGGTCAGGGTCTTTTGGCTATCGTCAACAAGACGTTGCGCTGAATGATGCCGTGCAGACAGCCGGGCGACATCTTCGGTCAGTTGCGACAAATCCGTTTCCCGCTGCTGCAGGACCGCGGCGGCATCACTGGCGGCTTCGCTGGCGCCTGCCAGCTTTTCATCATGTCCTTCTGCGGCCTTGGACAGCTCGCGCGCTTCCCATTCCAACCGCTCGATGGTTTCCCCGGCGTCACGGTTCAGGCTTTCTTCGCGCTCTATATCGCGGGCCAGTTGTTCAATACGGGACTGCAGGGTTTCGATCCGCGCCCGCGCATTGTTTTCCTGTTCGTTCAGCGTGTCCTGACTCACCTGAAGCCGTTGCAGAACGGCGGCTGCAATTGCTTCTTCTTCGCGTAATGGCGGCAATGCGTCATCGGCCTGAGCTCGTATCTTTGCAGCCTCACGAGCCGCACTTTCTGCCCGGGCCGCCGCGGTTGTCCGGTCCTGCAACTCAGCTGTGGCCATCGCACTGGCCTCATCGGCCTCTTTCCACCGGCGATAAAGCAACAGTCCCTCGGCCCGCCGCAGCTCTTCCCCGATCTGGCGATACCGCGCCGCCTGTCGGGCCTGTCGCGCCAATTGTGCCAGTTGGCCTGCAAGCTGTTCGATCACATCGTCGACACGGGTGAGGTTGGTCTCTGCCGCTCTCAGCTTCAGTTCAGCTTCGTGCCGCCGCTGATAAAGCCCGGAAATACCTGCGGCTTCTTCCAGAATGCGCCGCCGCGCCTTGGGTTTGGCATTGATCAGCTCTGCAATCTGCCCTTGCCTGACCAATGCCGGAGAATGCGCACCTGTTGATGCATCGGCAAACAACATCTGCACATCGCGTGCGCGCACATCCTTGCCGTTCACTTTAAAGGCGCTGCCGACATCGCGGGTGATCCGGCGGTTAATCTCAAGATGATCGGCATCGTTAAATCCGGCTGGAGCCAGTCGATCGGAGTTGTCGATATGAACCGCAACTTCGGCAAAATTTCGAGCCGGGCGTGTCGCCGCCCCTGCAAAAATCACATCTTCCATGCCACCGCCCCGCATAGCGGTGGGTCGATTTTCGCCCATCACCCAGCGCAGGGCTTCCAGCAGGTTTGACTTGCCACAGCCATTCGGGCCGACAACTCCGGTCAGTCCGTCCGAAATCAAAAGGTCCGTCGGATCGACGAAGCTTTTGAATCCGGTCAGTCTGAGTTTGCTGAACTGCAAAGACGCCCCTCTGGCAGGTTTGGGCCGGTGATTCCGGTCTGATTGCCGATATGAGACGATGCAAGTGCGCACCTGTCAACGCCAAACCCCATGATATGGGTCATAGACACGAGTTATCCACAAGATATGGCAATCAACCGCCAGTTTATGGTACTAATAAGTTGCCTCAGATCGCAACAAATGTTCCGGAATCGGCGCTGTATTGTTCTACGCCACCTTCGCCGATATCATGCCAAAGCCCATGCAGGCTCAGCCGTCCGCTTTCCACAGCACTCTTCACAAACGGAAAGGACATGAGGTTCTCAAGCGACACAAGAACCGCCTCTTTTTCAAGTGCGCGGGTGCGATCCTCTTCGTTTTCGATATCCTTCACCCGTTCATATCCGGGGCGCAGGATATCCATCCATCGGCCAACAAAGCTCGATTTTTCTTCCAGCTCAGGCGCGTGACCAGAGCACATTGCCTCGCACCCTTTGACACCCCCGCAACTGGAATGACCCAGCACAATCACATGCGCCACTTTTAGCGCGGTCACAGCATATTCCACTGCGGCAGACGTACCATGTGCCTCACCGTCTGCTTTGAACGGCGGGACCAGGCTCGCGATATTGCGGTGCAGAAAGAATTCTCCCATATCCGCGCCAAAAATAGACGTGACATGAACGCGGCTGTCACAGCAGGAAATCACCATCGCGCGCGGATGCTGCCCCTCGTCAGCCAGCCGGTGATACCAAGACTGGTTTTCCTTGTATGTCGTCGCTTTCCAGCCGTGGAAGCGCTGGACAAGGTAGTGCGGCAGTGGGCGCGCGTTTTGCATGGGGTAGCTCACTCTTGTCTGTGTGTCGGGGTAATAGTCCGAATTCTCTGAGAATTCGAGAGAGAATTATGCCGCAGTGCAACCAATTCAACACCTCTATGTATCACTGTCCCCTGACGTTCTTGGGGGCACGGAAAAATTGGGGTGAGACTGTGGAGCATGTGACGCTTCTTACACAAAGGGAATCGGTTCGGGTAGACACGGGCCGATTGGAAGAGCTGTATCGACATTTGGGTGAAGCCGGGGCAGAAGATGTCGTTTGCCGCGCGTTAGAGGATTTGGCCGCGCGTCTGGCCGACATTGAAAGGTGCTATCGCAGCGGTGAAGCGGCCGACATGCGGCGCTATGCCCGAAGCCTTGCCACGATATCTGAGCCAATTGGCCTGCAATCACTGGCACGGGTGGCGGGTGATGTAATCATTTGCATCGACTATGGCGACCCGGTTGCACTTGCGGCGACCTTGGCGCGGTTGTTGCGCATCGGTGAAAGCTCTTTAACCGACATTTGGGACGTGGCGGAAATGCCGGTGTGAACACAGGCTGGCGCGACAACCGGGCAAGAATTTCGGTTTTCACCCGGCGCTTTCCACTCTAGGCTCGATATCCGATATCTAAGCCATAGGAGCAGCCACGTGCCGCCAACTTTCGCCACAAAAGACACCAGCACATTGCCACTGAATGTGATCGAACAGGATGGGCTGGAACACTGGCTGAAGCAGCAACCTGCACATATTGCGAATTGGGCGGGCAACAGCGGGTTCACTGCCGCTGTCGGGTCAACTCTGATGATACCGGGGCCTGATGGCACGCCTGTAATGGCATTAGCCGGCTATGGCAGCGCCAAATCCCGCGCCCGCGGGCGGTTCCACCTAGCAAGTGCTGCGGCCGCTTTGCCGGAAGGCAGCTATGAACTGACTGGTCTGCCACAGGAGCGCGCCGACGAAGAAGCGCTTGGCTGGCTGCTGTCGGCGTATGCTTTTGATCGTTACCGCGATCAGAAGCCCGCGACCGCGAGGTTGGTCGCTCCCACCGGGATTGATGCGGCCCGGATCGAGACAATTGCCGCAGGCGAGTGCCTTACCCGAGACCTGATCAACACTCCGGCCTCTGACATGGGTCCGGCAGAGCTTGAAACGGCCTGTTCCAATCTCGCCGAAACCCACGGCGCCAGCATCGGCGTGATCCGGGGCGAAGCACTGTTGGAACTGAATTTTCCCATGATCCATACTGTCGGTCGCGCCGCAGCCCAGGTGCCGCGTTTGATCGACATGACCTGGGGTGAAACCGGCCCTAAAGTAACTCTGGTGGGCAAGGGCGTGTGCTTTGACACCGGCGGACTGAACCTCAAGCCCGGATCGTCCATGGGCCTGATGAAAAAGGATATGGGCGGCGCGGCCACTGTGCTGGGCCTTGCGCATATGATCATGGGCTTGGGGCTTGACATGCAGTTGCGTGTGCTGATCCCGGCAGTTGAAAATGCTGTCAGCGGCAATGCCTTCCGGCCCGGCGACATCCTGACCGCCCGCAACGGCTTGACGGTTGAGATAAACAACACCGACGCTGAAGGGCGGCTGGTGTTGGCCGATGCGTTGGCTTTGGGAGCAGAAGACAACCCGGATCTGATGATATCGATGGCCACGCTCACCGGTGCGGCACGTGTTGCTGTGGGGCCTGACCTGGCACCTTACTTCACCGATGACGGCGCTTTTTCCGCCGTGCTGGAGGATGCTGCCGCCAAGGTGGCCGATCCGGTCTGGCGCCTGCCGTTCCACACTCCTTACGAGTCCATGATCGAGCCCGGTATTGCCGATCTGGACAACGCCCCCAAGGGTGGATTTGCCGGATCCATCACAGCCGCACTGTTCCTGCGCCGGTTTGCCGGGGACACAAACTATACCCATTTCGACATCTACGGCTGGAACCCCACCGCCGCCCCTGCCCGGCCCAAAGGCGGTGTAGGTATGGGCGCGCGAGCCTTGCTGGAGGCATTGCCGGAGGTGTTGGGGCTGTGACGGATCGGCGACGATTACATACCAACGGACGTGTTGCTCACGCTGCCCTTTTGGGAAAGGTCGAGGCAGATCGGTATGTCGAAGGCGAAGATCGCCAGGTCATCTGCTCGGTAACGCCACTGCTGCGCGAACCGGAAGGACCGAAAGATCGCGAACTGGTGTTCGGCGAAGAGGTGTGTCTTCTGGAAGAACAAGATGGGTATGTCTTTGGATATGCGCTGCGCGACGGGTATGCTGGGTATGTCGCGTCTGCTGCCCTTGCACGTCCCAACCGACCGGCCACACATGTTGTGAAAAGCCGGATGACTTATGCCTTGATTGAGCCCGATTTCAAATGTGGTGGTGAGCCTGTCTTGCTTAGCCTTGGCGCTCGGGTCAGCATTGTGGGTGCGGATGAGAAATGGGCAGAAATCACCACTTCCGGTTCGCCACTATATTCTCCCGCCAACCACCTGCGCCCGCTGAATAAGCCAGAATTCGACCCCGTGACCGTAGCCGAGCGGCTGACTGGAACGCCCTATGTCTGGGGTGGAAATTCCGCACTTGGCATAGATTGTTCTGGTCTTATTCAGGCTGCCTGCCTCGCCTGCGGCATCCCCTGCCCCGGCGACAGCGATATGCAGGAGGCCGAATTGGGCGACCATCTGCCCGACGGCACCCCCCTCCGACGCGGCGATCTGCTGTTCTGGAAAGGCCATGTTGCGTGGGTCACCGACCCCGACACACTGATCCACGCCAACGCTTTTCATATGGCCGTGGCCTACGAACCGATCCAAGATGCTATCAACCGAATCGAGGCGCAGGGCGATGGCCCTGTTACTGCCCGCAAACGCCTGAAAGGACCCACATGAGCGATCCGTTCTTCACCCCCGTCTCCGGATTTGACCTGCCCCGCTTTGCCGGCGTGCCAACGTTTATGCGCCTGCCATATGTGCCACCCGGGCATGAGCGGTTTAATGATGTCGAGGTCGGAATCATTGGCGTACCCTGGGACAGCGGCACCACCAACCGCCCCGGCCCGCGCCATGGGCCGCGTCAGTTGCGTGACCTGTCCACCATGATCCGCGCCCAGCATCAGATCAACGGCACACGACCTTTTGAGGCGATGAACTGTGCCGATCTGGGGGATGTTGGCCCCAACCCCGCCGATATCCTCGATTCAATGGAACGGATCACCGGGTTTTACCGCGAGGCGATTGCGGCTGGTATCATCCCTCTTACTGCGGGTGGCGATCACCTGACATCCCTTCCAGTGCTGCGGGCCGTGGCCAAGGATCGGCCAGTCGGGATGGTGCATTTCGACAGCCATACCGATCTTATGCATTCCTATTTCGGTGGCACCATGTACACGCACGGCACCCCCTTTCGCCGCGCGGTGGAAGAGGAGCTGCTGGATCCTAAAAAGGTTGTTCAGATCGGCATTCGCGGCACCATGTATGACGAAGAAGACCGCGATTTTGCCGCCGCGAACGGCATCCGCCTGATCCTGATCGAGGAATTCCACGCGCGCGGTGTTCAGGACGTGATGGCCGAAGCCCGCGAAATCGCAGGCACCGGGCCGACCTATGTCAGCTATGACATTGATTTTGTTGATCCCACTTTTGCACCGGGCACCGGCACACCCGAAATCGGTGGGCCAAACTCATTTCAGGCCATCGAGGTGGTGCGCGGACTGGAAGGGCTAAACATTGTCGGTGCAGACATGGTCGAGGTTTCACCCCCATTCGACGAAAGCGGCGGCACGGCCTTCCTCGGCGTGTCGATCATGTTTGAAATGCTGTGTGTGATGGCTGCGGGAAAAGCCGCTTAGTACGTTACATCGAAGATTGTAATCGGGGCGTGAAAGGCCTTTAGCATGTGTAATTGGGCTGACCCTGATCTGAGGTTGAGCTCCCGGTAGGATCACAGGATAGCTGTGAACAAGGGAGACTGATGATGGAATATTTTGCCGGACTGGATGTGTCGCTGCGGTCGTGCGCGCTTTGCATCGTTGATAGCAAGGGCAAGGTGATGCTTGAGCGCGATCTGCTGTGCGAGGTTGGCGACATTGCGGAGTGCTTGACGGATTTTGCTTATCCGATTGAGCGAGTTGGCTTCGAGGCGGGCACGATGAGCCAGCACCTTTTCTTTGGCTTGACCAATGAGGGCTTCGACGTCGTGTGCATGGAAGCGCGTCAGGTGAATGCGGCGCTGTCTGCGATGCGCAACAAGACCGACAAGAATGACGCCCGAGGAATTGCGCAGATCCTGCGCACCGGATGGTTCAGCCCTGTGCACATGAAGAGCCGGAAGGCCCATGGCTATCGTGCATTGCTCAGCACCCGTAAAGCCCTACTTAACAAAACGATTGATCTGGCCAATGAAGTTCGCGGGTTGCTGAAAATCTTCGGCATCCGCCTGCCCAAGACCGTGAAGCATGGCAGCTTTGACGGTGTTGTCCGCCCGATGATCGAGATGGATGATGTTCTGGCACATGCTATGCTTCCGCTGCTAGATGCACGCCTTGTTCTGTATCAGCACTTCCTGGAACTGGACCGGCGCGTCAAACGCGCTGCAAGTCACGATGAGGTCTGCATGCGGATGATGACTGTGCCGGGTGTCGGGCCGATCGCAGCGCTGACCTTCAAGGCGGCTGTCGATGATCCTGACCGCTTCAAGCGATCCCGCACGGTGGCCGCACATTTTGGGCTGACACCGCGCCGTTTCCAGTCGGGTGAACATGACAATCCCGGCCGAATATCAAAGGCGGGTGACAGAGACGTTCGCGCAACTTTATACGCGGCGGCAAATGCACTGCTCATGCGCACGATGGCCGGGTCACAGATCAAAACCTGGGGGACGCGCCTGATGCGGACCAAAGGCAGACGTCGCGCTGTCGTCGCCGTCGCACGTAAACTGGCTGTTTTGCTACACCGCATGTGGGCAGATGGCACTGAATTCCGTCCGGAAATGGTGGAGGGTACGGCATGATCTGAACCACCCACCACCAAACCGAGCGGGGTCGTCCCTCACCGGACGAGGTTCGTGGATGAAGCCGAAAATGACTGCTGCGCCACGTGAAGCGCGTCTCTTAGCGGGGCTCTCCACAACCGATCCGACATATGCGTGCAGCGGTGCCACCTGAGCATCAATCAGACTGCGAAGAGAAGCGTGACCCGGATGAGCGACAAAACCCAAAACTAAAAAGGAAAATGAGCTTGACCCAAACACCCAATTAGAGAAGCGGTCCTTCGAGCGAACCCCCTGCGCGAAATAGCGGGCAAAGCCCGCCGCGCATTGCCGACGCGCCCCAACGCGGCGGCGATTTGGCCATAGTTGGTACAACGCTCTGACTTTTTTCGGATTTTGCTGAGATAAAGAGCATTGCTCATTGGTCGGATCGCCACCGCGCGCGTCAACAATACGCGGCTTTGTGCACACTTGGCCAACGGCAGCAACAGGACAAAAGGGCGAAATCCTGAAACCCACTACATTCAACAGGTTCCGTTCAACGCAGTAAACACATTCAGCCGCGCGGGGATGTGTACCTCTCCACCCACCTCGAACTCGGCCAGCGCTTTTAAGCACATCGCCTCAATCGCCGCGGCATCTGCATCGCTGCCCCCCAGCTCTCTGAGCACCCGGATCGCCGGGCCGACACTGCACATCAGACGTGCGACCTCAGTCACATCACCCGGCGGGAACAGTGTTACGTCACTTTCAACACCAGACACCTCTGTCCAGCCCGCATCCTCCAGAATGCCGGTGACGCGGTTAATATCTTTGAACGCAGTCGGTCCAGGCGCATGCGGGTCAAGCATTTCCGGTCGACCTAATCGAGCAACTGCTACTTCAAACGGCACACGAAACCATGGGTTTTCCGGCATGCCCCGCCAGCTGATAAATGCCATCCGACCACCCGGTCGCACCGCGTTTCGCAGATTGGCCATCGCGGCAGTCGGATCGTCGAAAAACATCACCCCAAAGCGTGAAAAAACCAGATCCGCCGCCTGCGTTTCGAAACCATACGACTGCGCATCGGCCAACATAAACTTTACCTGCGACAACCCTTCCGCTCTGGTGCGTGCCCGATCCAATAGTGGCGCTGAGATATCCACACCTGTGACCTCTCCATTCACCCCAACAGTTTTGGCCAGTCGCAATACACTTGCCCCCGTGCCGCAACCGATATCCAGAACCTTTTCACCGGGCATAGGGTCTGCAAATTGCAAAACCTCTTCCAAGGCAGAAGACAACAACTTGTCAAGCTGGTCCTCGTGGTCCACCCATTTGCGGCCACTCTCGGAATTCCAGTATTCGGACTGGTCTTTGTTACCCTCTGAAACTGACGTCACGGCGGGTTACTCTACGGATCGGATCAACTTGCGCTCCAACACCCGCAGCACCACCTTCAAATCTGATCCGCGTTTGAGAATGCGACCATCCATACCAATAACCGCATATTGCCCCTGCCTGCCTCGCAATCGCGGGTGTTTCTCGATCCGGTAGATCGGGGTTTCAGCGGTGCGCCGGAATATAGAAAATACGGCCATATCCCTGAGACAGGAAATCCCGTAATCACGCCATTCCCCCGCGGAAACCATGCGCCCGTAAAGGGACAGAATGACCTGAAGTTCGGTGCGGTGAAAGGCTACTTGCGCGTCGGTATGCGGCCCCGGGAACGGGGTGAGTGACTGAAAGCTCATGCGCCAAGACTTGCCCTAAAACCTGCTAAAATCAAGACTTTTCAGCCAAGGAGTTGCGCCCGGGCACGTCGTTTAAGTCTCTGCAGGCAGGCTAAACGTGGTTTTCAGATAATACAGAAGGACATCCGTTCATTCAGGTTCAACCTGAATGAACTGCGACCTTACCCACAATAAATCCGGGTAATCACGTCGTTTTCATCCGTTTCAACATTCACCCGGTCCGGCCGGTGGTCCATGGTGACCATCGAATTGGGCCCGATAATCCGCACCGGTTGTTCCAGCGCATCAAAATCATAGGCCGTTACCGGCCCGTCCACAAATTCCTGAAGCTGATCGGCGCCACAGGTTTCGCCTCTGGCAGTTGCGTCCTCGGCATCCGCCTTGGGCACGCAGGCCGACAATAAAACAACCGCCCCTACTGCAAACCGCATCCGACACACTCCTGATCGTTTTCGCCAAATCTTTGGAAAAACGCTGCTATCTGACAAGCAGTATACATCAAAGCATTGAAAGCGTGCCGGATTTCGCCCAAAGTCGGACAAAATCAATTTGGGAGGACAGTGAAATGCGTACCACCGCCGCCGTGGCCCTTGAAGCCGGCAAACCTATGGAAATCATGGAGGTGAACCTCGAAGGCCCGAAAGCGGGTGAGGTTCTGGTAGAAATCAAAGCGACAGGCCTTTGCCATACGGACGACTTCACCTTGTCGGGTGCTGATCCAGAAGGCGCGTTCCCGGCCATTCTCGGCCACGAAGGGGCCGGTGTCGTGGTTGAGGTCGGCCCCGGTGTCACCTCGCTGGAAGTGGGTGATCATGTCATTCCGCTCTATACTCCGGAATGCCGTGAATGTGATTATTGTCTGAACCCCAAAACCAACCTCTGCCAAAAGATCCGTACAACCCAGGGCGCGGGCGTGATGCCGGACGGCACCAGCCGGTTCTCAATGCTCGATGGCACACCAATCCTGCATTACATGGGCTGCTCGACCTTCTCGAACCACACGGTCCTGCCCGAGATTGCGCTGGCCAAGGTGCGAAAGGACGCGCCTTTTGATAAAATCTGTTATATCGGCTGCGGCGTGACCACCGGCATTGGTGCGGTGATTAACACTGCCAAGGTTGAGATTGGATCGACGGGTATCGTCTTTGGCCTCGGCGGCATCGGCCTGAACGTGATCCAGGGGCTGCGCCTTGCAGGTGCGGACCAGATCGTTGGTGTTGATCTGAATGATGATAAGGCCACCATGGCCAAACATTTCGGCATGACAGACTTCGTTAACCCGACCAAGATCGACGGCGATATCGTGGCCCACCTGGTCGAGCTGACCGGCGGCGGCGGCGACTATACCTTTGACGCCACAGGCAATGTCACCGTGATGCGTCAGGCACTGGAATCCGCGCACAAAGGCTGGGGCGAAAGTGTTATCATCGGCGTGGCCGGTGCCGGGCAAGAGATTGCAACCCGCCCATTCCAGCTGGTCACAGGTCGCGTCTGGCGCGGTACCGCCTTTGGCGGAGCATCAGGCCGTACAGATGTGCCAAAGATTGTTGACTGGTACATGGACGGCAAGATCGAGATTGATCCGATGATCACCCACACATTGAAGCTCGAAGAGATCAACAAGGGTTTTGACATGATGCATGCGGGTGAATCGATCCGCTCAGTGGTGGTTTACTGACTTTTTTCACTGCTTCGATCGGAATACGGGCGCATAAAGTATGCGCCCGTATTCGTTTAGAGGCCGCGGTATTTCACGGCCCAAAAAAAGCGAACAGTCGTTTTGATTGAGTGATTAGTCTGTGCCCAAAGCGTTTCGCGCGGCGTCACTTCTTATGCAATTTAGCGCAGTCCGCTGCGGTGCAGTTTACGGTTTTTGAACCTACTCGAACCACCAACGCTCTGACCAGCGTTTACCGTCCAAATCCCAGTTGGACGCCATCGTGTTTGGTGTCGCAATCTTGTTGGATGTGGCGAAGACGAAGTATGCAAACATCGGGATGATGATCGAGCCTTCGTTGGAGACGATGTCCTGCATCTCGAAATACATCTGTTCACGCTTGCTGGAATCCAGTTCCGCACGTGCGGCGACCATCAGCTTTTCGAACCGGTCATTACACCAGAAACCGTCATTCCAGGCGGCACCACAGGCAAACGCGGTCGAGAAAATCTGGTCCTGTACGGGCCGTCCATTCCAATAGACCGCCGAGAATGGCTTTTGCATCCAAACATCCGACCAATATCCATCGTTCGGCTCGCGCACGACCGACAGGTCGATTCCGGCTGCCTTGGCAGAGTTTAGGAAGAGCACACCAGCATCAACCGCCCCGGCAAAGGCCGCATCGGCAGCCGAGAGCGATACCGCGAGTGAATCCATGCCAGCCTGTTGCAGGAACCATTTCGCCTTGTCAGGGTCGTAGGATTTCTGTTCGAGCTCTGTGTTGTAGTATTGTTGACCCTTGCCGATCGGATTATCGTTACCGACTGAACCGTATCCAAACAGGATTTTGTCCACGAGTTCCTGACGGTTGACCGCATATTTCAGCGCTTGCCGCACATTGTTATCGTCAAATGGGGCTTGATTGCTTGACATGGCAAAAGTGAAGTGCTGATTACCAGCGATCGAGTGGATTTTCAGGTTCGGATTGCGTTCCAGCAGGTTCACTGTTTTTAGGTCCAGGCGGTCGATCATATCGACATCACCGGAAACCATCCCTGTGGTCCGTGTGTTCTGATCTACAAGCGAAAGCATTTCGATGCTGTCGAAGAAAGCCACGTCATCGCGCCAGTGGTTTGGGTTACGCTCCATCGTCATCGAGACACCAAAATTCACATCTTTTTCAATGTAGCTGCCGCAACCATCACCGGATTGCCAGTCGATGCTGTCGTCCTTTGCTGGGTGAATACTCAGGTGCAGATCTGACAAATGGAATGGAAAGTCCGCGTTGCCGCCGGTCAGCTCGAAAACGATCGTGTCACCATCAATCGAGATATTAGAGATCGGCTCTACCAACGGTCCCGCGGCCGAGTTGGAATCAGGCCCGCGAGGATAGTTGATTGATGCGACGACATCTTCAGGTGTGACATCCTTGCCGCTGTGAAAGCTGATGCCGTTGCGGGTTTTGGCCCGCCAGGTTTTGGCGTCCGGTGATGCTTCCAGGCTTTCAGCGACCAATGGCATGATTGATCCGTCGGGACGTACTTCGGTCAGATGCCCGTGCACAGAGTGGGCCACTGGCGTGGTAAACCCGTTGTCCCAAGTCGCAGGGTTCCAGGTGTCAGTCGTGGCGCCATGCCCCTTACCGACACGCAGATGACCACCGCGCTTGGGTTGTGCGGACGCACTACCCGTCGGCAGGGTCGCAGCGGCAACCGTAGCCGCCGTTGTTTTCAGAAAGCCGCGCCGGTTCAGGCGGACGTTTGAGATGATAGACATGGTTAGTCTCCTCAGTTGATTGCAGAAACTTTTTGAGAGCAATCGTGTTCGCCTTTGATTGGCATAGCTGAGGCCTCATGGCGCATCATCCCCAGTGCAAGTTTGTTCAATGGATGTGCCATACGGGATTCGCGGAACCACCTTGGACCGGGTGGCCACTCTCGCTGGCGTATCCAAGGGAGTCGTACTCCTCTATTTCAAAGACAAAGACGCCTTGTTCCAGAGCGTCCAAAGAAAAACCAATTCACCCTTGCGAGAGGGAGTGACTGAGTTGTTTGGTCACGCAGAAACACCGGAAGAGCGCCTTTATGCCATTATCATTGGAAATTTCGCGCCCACAGTCTTTGTTCAGGAGATTTGCCACGCATGGATCAATCTCTGCGCGGATGTTCCTCATAACGCTCAGAGTCAGCGGATTCAGACAGTCGTACATGCCAGAATGCGCAGCAATCTCTTCAGCGCCTTGAAAGACATCGTTCCACAAAGTGACCTCGAAGAAGAAGCGATGCAGATTACGATCCTTATCCACGGAGCCTGGTTGCGGGCGAGCCTATAAAAAGAACCAATGTCGAGCAAAAAAGGCATCGACCAAGAGGACTACGCGATCCATCATTTCTTGAAACTCGACAGTAAGGCAGCGACAAATTTCTAAAAAGCGCGCTCAAAGATGGAGACGCTTGCTAACATCATTCTGAATTCCCGGACCTTCCGCCAACGTGTTGCCGAGTAACCCAATGTTCTGTCGATCTAAGCTTGAGTAGAATTTGGATTCTTAACATATCTTGGCGCAAATCTCTTTAAACGCAAACCGAGTTGAGTTGCCAACCCGTAAAGATGAAACCGGCGAAATCTCGAAGCCAACTAAGTATAATCTACACCAAGCGGCCATTCGATAAACCGCGTAGGATGCCTGCTTCGTCCGCATTGCCGACCTTTTCCATCCCATATCACAAACTGGTTTAACAAATTTCCTACTGCCCTGAGCTCGCTGCTGAAAAAAAACACCCCGGCTGGATAACCGGGGTGTCTGACACGCACCCATATGTGCACGCTATTTCAATGAGAGGCGCTGTTACCGACGTTGTTTGCCATAACCATAATCATAGCGATGGTATTGACCGTAGCCATCATAATACCCGTAGTTATGCTTCCGATGCGCCCGATGGCGCTGTTGGTGGCCCCGGTGCCGCCGATGGCCATACCGGGGCTGGTACCCGTAGCTGTGCTGTCGGCTCACGCCATAACTGTCATTTCGGCTCGACCTTGAAATCGCTGTGCCGATGATGGCCAGAGCCGCAACGCCTGCAATGATCTTGGCTGTGTCGTTGTCTGCCCGTGCCGGAATTGTGCTCAGCCCGGTCACGCCGATGGCTAATGCCGTAACAGCGACAATGAAATGTTTGTGGATCATATCAAACCCTCCCTTTCCGGATGGTCGGTCTAAGTTGCATCATGGATCACCAAATGGCGGGTGTTTCTAAAATTCCAAGCAATCTGACGCCTTCGTGTGGGTCCGCGCACATTCCGTGACCGCCCGTGATCATCACATCGTGACCTCCATTCTCTCGACAAGCCGTTTGTCTCAGGCTACCCCTTTGGGAACGTTTCAATTTTCGTGTGACTACTGTGACCCTGCCGCGCCTTTTCCTCAGTCTTAGTGTAACACTTCTTTTTTTGTCGAGCTGTGCCGCGACCCCGCCAAGCGGGTCCGGCGCCCCCGATGAAGTGTCGCGTCTGGCTCAAGGTATCCTGTCGCTGAACCCCGAAATCGACCCGGAGGAGGCTGGTCGTGCGGCGCGCATCGCACTCAGTTATCCATCTCAACTGAAGAAAGAGTACCAGGTCACCGACCCACCGCTCATCCACAATATGAAAGTCAATTCAGGGGCCCGGCCGCGTGGCCTGTGTTGGCATTGGGCACAGGACATGCAGACCCGGTTGGCGCAGGAAGAATTTGAAACACTTGTCCTGCACCGCGCAATTGCCAATTCCCACACCCGGCTATTGATCGATCATTCCACTGTCATAATCTCGGCAAAGGGTGACGACATGTTTAACGGTATGGTTCTGGACCCATGGCGCCTTGGCGGCACTCTCTATTGGGCGCCGACGACCAAGGACGCTAAATACACCTGGGTGCCCCGTCAGAAAGTATTTGCCATGAAGCGCGCGCGCCGTGGTGAGACCGGCACAGAACCTGACGATCCATCATCCGAACCCGTGCCCGCCGCGTTCTGACACAGCCCGCACAGATATCTGTGCACCGGTGCACCTTGCATCCTACGCCATCGGGATTACCTCTGGGCCAACATAATTTAGAGGAAGCGCAACCATGAGCGATGACACCTATACCCCACCAGAGGTCTGGAGCTGGGAAGAAGAAAACGGCGGCACCTTCGCCTCGACCAACCGGCCGATCGCGGGTGCCACCCATGACAAGGAATTGCCAATTGGCAAACATCCCTTCCAGCTTTACTCACTGGCCACGCCCAACGGGGTCAAGGTCACGGTAATGTTCGAAGAGCTTTTGGCAGCAGGGCATGATGCTGAATACGATGCCTGGATCATCCAGATTGGTGATGGTGATCAGTTCGGCAGCGGCTTTACCGATGTGAACCCAAACTCCAAAATCCCGGCACTTGTCGATCACACCGGAGAAAAGCCACTGCGCGTATTCGAAAGCGGTTCGATCCTGATCCACCTGGCTGAAAAGTTTGGCGCATTCCTCCCCGCTTCGGGCCCGGAGCGGACAGAAACGCTCAACTGGCTTATGTGGCAAATGGGCAGCGCGCCCTATCTGGGCGGTGGTTTTGGCCACTTCTATGCTTATGCGCCCGAAAAGTGGAAATACCCGATCAACCGCTTCTCGATGGAGGTCAAGCGTCAGCTTGATGTGCTCGAACGTCAGCTGGCCGAACGGCCATATATCGCAGGTGACGACTATTCGATTGCCGATATGGCAATCTGGCCCTGGTACGGTAACCTTGCCCTGGGCAAGCAATATGGCGCGGGAACTTTCCTGAGCGTACATGAATACAAGAACGTCGTCGCCTGGGCAGAAAAGATCCTGGAACGACCCGCGGTCAAGCGCGGGCGTATGGTCAACCGCAGCTCGGGCAACCCGGCAGAGCAGCTCCGGGAACGCCATGATGCCAGTGACTTTGAGACCAGCACCCAAGACAAGGTCGGCGAAGCCGCCGCCTGATCATCACGAACGCTCCTACAGTATCTGTGGGGGCGTTTGATCGTCTTCAGCCGGGGTTGACCGCACTGATTACCCAGGAGGAGCTTGGCATCATCAAGCCCTCCCCGGTGACTTTCTGACTTTTTAGTGCCATAGACAACGCGGCCTCGATTTCTGGCTTCTTCGCTTCCGCCTCTTCTCCCGCTTCACGGTACACTTCGCCCGCGGGCCCAAGGGCAATCTGGAAGGCAATGGCGTCGGGTATGTCCTTACCCACGACCACTTCGGCATCCACACGTTTGAATTCGATATCCTCGTATCCGGCTGATTTCATCATCCCCCGCACCATGTCTTCGTTGGCCATCGAAAATGGACCGGGGCCGCAGGTTTGGGCATCTTCACCGGGCGGGGGCAAGAATTGCATGACGACATCCTTGGCCATTGACAGCCACGGGTTATCATCTCGCGTACGCCAGACGATATGCACCATCCGTCCACCGGGCTTTAAAGCCAAGCGCATGTTGCGCATGGCGTTCACAGGGTTGGTGAAAAACATCGTACCGAACCGCGCAAAAACGAAGTCATACTCGTTCACCGGTAATGCAATTTCCGCATCACCACGTTCAAACCGGATGTTACCAATTCCGCGCGTTGCCGCATCCTGCCGCGCGTAATCCAGAAACGCGTCACAGCAATCGATGCCAACAACACGCCCCTCGGGTCCAACACGGTCTGCAAGCTTGATTGCCGTGTCGCCAAACCCGCATCCAACGTCCAGAACTGCATCCCCTACCCTGACAGGCAAGGCCGGGAACACCGCTTCACTGTGCTGCGACAACCCGTCAACAAGCACATGCTTGAACCGTATGAATTTCGGCGCCAGAACCTCGTTCCAGAACTTTACAAACTCGGTGTCGTCGTGAAGCTCAGCAGGATTTGCCATCAGGTCTCTCCAATTTCTCAATTGAGATCAGGCCTATGAACCGGGCACGCATTCATGGGCAGCGTAAGTCGAAGATACGTTAGAATCACTACATCGCAAAATGAGCTGGTTTACATGACCACCTGTTTCGACTTTGGAAATCAAAAACATCCCACTGAATCCACTACTCGGTTGGGTAGTGGGGGTAATGTTTCTTCTTGCCTCACTCTTTTGACCGGATAGGTTTGGAAGCATTCTTTGGAATATTGGGATAAAAGTCATGCGTATTACCGGTTTTTTGAAATGTACGATTGCAGCATCGGCCTTGATTCTTGGGCATGGTGGAAAACCTGCTCTTGCCGCTGCCGGGGACGATCCGGCGTCAGTCATCGCGACGAGAACCGCAACAGGCGAGACAACACGCATAGTGAATGGCCCAGCGGGATTTCAGGTTGTGATTTTTTTCGATGCCGGTGGTACAGAAGTCAGCCGGATTGAATCCGGCACACCCAATACGGGGGTGACTCCCCCACCGCCAACACCTCCTGGCGGCGCATATGCACAGGCCGCGGCTGATCAGGTCAGATCTGCCGCAGAAAACTTTATTCCAGGTCTTAATGGCAATGCGGATCTGCCCGCTGTCTTCGGCATACCATTTTTCCCCGGTGCTAACCCGCTGATCAATGGTGGTCAGCCTCCTCGGGGTAATCTGCGCGGTCTCGGTCCAGTTGGACCAGGAGGTGCGGATAATGACGACGAATTGCCTGTCATCGGCGTCGATGGCCAGTTCCGCCCACCCACCGCAGCAGAGCGCTGCCGCCGCCGCATTCCTCAGCTCGAACAGGAAATCGCGGCGAAAAAACGGGCCCTGTCACGTCTCAGAGGTAGCGACACCCGGGGCGGCTTTGGCGATGGCACCATCGACAGCGACTCCTTCTCATTGATCAACATCGCCAAACTGTTCCTGCGCGGTGCACGCAATGGCCGCCTTGACGCCAGCGCTGAAGATATTGCTGCCGCGGAAGCTATTCTGGCGAACGAGCGCAATATCAAAGATCTCTCACTGGCCCAAGCGGCTGTGGCGACCCATCAAAAGCAGTTGGCGGAAAGCATTCAGGCCCAGGCCGATCTCAATCAGGAGATCGCCGATATGCGGGAAACCATTAAGGCGTTTCAGGCAGAAGGCGATACCGAAGCAGTTGCCGATATCGAGAACACGATAAAGATCGTTCAGGGAGATGTCGATTTCGCCGCGGCGGCAGAGCAGGGCAACCGCGAAAAAATCCCTGAAGCCCAGCAAGAGCTTGCAGCAGTCGAAAAACGGCTCAGTGACAAACAGATCAAAATTGATGATCTGCGCGAAAATTTTCGCGACGCACGTGCCCGGACTGAAACCCGCACATTTGGCGGCAGCGAGGAAACATTAATTAAGGAAATCAGCGCTCTGGAATTCGAACTGGACCGCTGCCGCAAAACGGTAGAACAGGCAGCGTTCACCTCGTCTACTGCCAGTGCTGAACCACCCGTCGCCATCGCCGCACACCAGTCCGGAAATGGCGGAGAGTTGTCATTCTCGATCAGCACCCGCGACTCCGACACCGGCCTTGACCCGCGCCTGAATCTTTTCCTCAAGGGCACGCTCACCTTCCATGATGACGGCCGCACAGGAGTTGGCCAGGACGGCGAAACCTATGCGTTCTCGGGCGGTGTCAGCTGGCTGGTTAGTCCAGATACCAATATCGGTCTGTTGGCCCGCTACGGCCGCTCTGACCTCAGCGGTTCCTCGGGCAGTACAGGGGCCGACACCTATTCGCTCGGCGCATTCATGCAAAATCGGCTGTCAGAGAAACTCTTTCTTGATCTGGTCGCGGCCTATACCCACAGTGACCTGAATTCCGTGTTCATTCAGCCCGGTATCACCACCACCGGCAGCCCGGAAATTTCGTCTTTCGCGGCCCAAGCGAAACTGTCCGGGCGAGTTGAAACGGACAATTTCACAATCATCCCCAGCTTCGGCGCGTCTTACACCCACGTAAACCAACACGCCTTCTTTTTGTCTGACGGCACACTGGCACCAAGCGACGTGTCAGACCGGCTATCGCTACTGGGTGGTGCAACCTTCACCAAAACCATCCGGGACGAGGTCAACGGCCAAACGATCACTCCCAATTTCGGCCTCACTCTCTTTGCCAACCTGACTGACACGGACTCGTTCCTTCTTCCCAACGGCAGCCGGTCCGGTGCGGGCACCTTTGGCGCAACAGCCGCAGCGGGGCTCAGTGTCCAGACCGATGCCGGCACCAGTTTTGACTTTTCCGGCAGTGTGACCAGCTTTGAGAAAGGTCAAAACAGCTTTGGGCTGTCGTTAAGTGCCACGATACCACTAAACTAGAGCGCAATGCCGGACGCTGCCAAATTCGAATCTACTGTCGCCGCAGCTGATACCGCTGATCAGGCCGAGGCCGCTTTCGAGCAAGCGATTGCACCACTCGGCTATCCCTATTTCGACTATGGTTCGCTCAACCCCACCCATTTGAACGACCACAAATCAGCCTTTCGGTTCTTTTCTTGCAACTATTATGACGGCGATTTTCTCGCCTACCTGCCGCGCAACTGGCCTAAAGGGGATCCGGTTGTACCAGAGATGATCCGCCGAACGGCGCCATTTGACTATGTCGCATTGCTACGGAATTCGCCACGTACCGTGGCCTCGTCAATCCAGCTGGCACTCCTGAAACTCTGGCGCATCAACAGGGCCTGGATGGTGCCGCTACACACACCGGGCCACATCCAGTTCGTCACGCTTTACATGGCTGGTGAAAACCATGCCGCCGCTTTTGAAAAAACCAGAGCACAAGTTGCATTGCTCTCAGCACTTTTCATGGACCGTATTCTTGCTTTGAACACTGCACCCATTGCAGTAGAAGTCGCCGAAATCCCTCAGTTCACCCCGGAAGAACTAGCCTGCCTCACCCTTGTAACCCAAGGGTTCTCCAATACGGAGATAGCCCGCCACCGAGACATCTCGGCCAACACCGTGCGCTATCACTTGAAAAAAGTATTTCGCAAACTCGGCGTCAATACCCGAACTGCAGCAGCAGCCCGGGCATTGGAAATCGGCATCTTGAAGTAAACCAAGGGTCGAGCACTGGCCTACCTAGACTTGTATTCAGTTCATCAGCCCTGCATGGCGCAGGCCATCATTAACCAGCCCTTTAGTGCCGTCGCTCAGCCCGGTCAAAGGTGAGCGGACCTCTTCACTGCACAGGCCCAGTTGGGACATCGCGTATTTCACACCCACCAACCCCGGCTCGGTGAAAATCGCCTGATGCAGTGGCATCAACCGGTCCTGAATGTCCAGAGCCGTGGCATAATCGCCTTCCAAACATGAAACCTGCATCTGACTCAGCAGTTTCGGCGCGACATTCGCTGTGACCGAGATACAGCCAACGCCGCCCTGGGCATTAAACCCGTGTGCTGTGGCATCCTCCCCTGAAAGCTGGATGAACTCCTTGCCACAGGTGATCCGCTGCTGGCTGACCCGCGCCAGATCGCCCGTGGCATCCTTGACGCCCACGATCCGTGGCAGTTTCGCCAGCTCACCCATGGTTTCGGGGCTCATATCCACAACCGACCGGCCGGGAATGTTGTAAATAATGATCGGCAGTTCACAGCAATCGTGCAGCGCGGTGAAATGCGCGATCAGGCCGCGTTGCGTGGGCTTGTTGTAGTAGGGGGTCACCACCAATGCGGCGGCCGCACCTACCTTCTCGGCATGCTGCATGAACCGGATCGATTCGACCGTGTTGTTGCTGCCCGCCCCGGCAATCACCGGAATACGGCCTGCGGCGGCACGCACAACTTCCTCAACCACCTGCTCATGCTCTTCATGGCTCAATGTCGGGCTCTCGCCGGTCGTGCCGACGGGAACAAGGCCGTGCGTGCCTTCACCGATATGCCACTCCACCAGTTTCTTGAGCGTCTCAACATCCACTGCGCCGTTCTTGAACGGCGTGACCAAGGCAGGAAAAGATCCTTTGAACATGACACGCTCCTTTCGTTTTGCGTCAGCGGCTGCAACAGCCGGGTTCGGGTCGCACGCGACACTAGCGGCATGCCGCCACTCTGCCAAGCTTGGCAATGGACGTCACCGCCGCGCGCGCGTAAGTTTGGGGCTGTCTATCCTTTGCCTTGGCAGGAAATGCAAGAGATGTTGCGCGGCCTGATCATATTGACGCTGATTGTGGGCCTCTGCGGTCCCACCTTTGCTGCCGATCCGCCCCGGATCGCGCCACGGCCGTTGGCCAGCGCCTTTGATGCCATGCAAGCAGGGCGTTGGGATGTCGCTGAAAGATTGGCAGCACGGGACGGGCCTGCGGCACAGGTTCTGATCGAATGGCACCGTCTGCACGCAGGTTTGGGAACCGCATCAGAGGTCATTGATTTTCTAGCCCAACATCCTGATTGGCCCGGCCTCGCCCCTCTTCGTCGCCAACTTGAACGATCCATGACGAGCGCACGCGCGCCCGATGTGCTCGCGTTTTTCGAAACCCATCAACCCCAGACCGGCACAGGTGTTCTTGCCCATGCCCGCGCCCTGGCAGAAACAGGTCAAATAGGAGAGGCCGAGGCATCGCTTGTGATCGCGTGGCGCACACTCGATCTGACAACGGCAGAACATGAAGCGTTTATGGCCGCTCATGCCGATCTGCTCGAGCCCCATCACATAGCACGTTTTGATATGGCCGTTTGGCGCGGATTGCGTGATGTCGAACAAATGGCCCCACTGGTGCCGAAAGAAGCACGCAAACGCGCAGAAACGCGCGCGTTGATCGAATCGAATGGCAAGGGGCTCGATGAGCGGCTTGAGGAGTTAACATTCGCTGATCAGCTCGACCCCGGCATCGCCTATGCGTTGTTCAACCGCCATATCAAAAAGGGCAAAGAGGATGCCGCCATTGCCCTCATCCTGACCCAAAGCGGAGTCGAAGGCGGGCTTGGCGAAGCCGCACGCTGGTCCGGGTGGCGCCGGGCGCTGGCCCGTGCCCAAATGCGCGGTGGCCATCCGGAACTTGGCTATGCACTGGCCTCCAACCATCATCTGGCGGATGGGTCTGCTTATGCTGATCTGGAATGGCTTTCGGGCTACCTGGCACTGACATATCTTGACGCACCTGAACTGGCGCTTGACCATTTTCAACGCTTTCGCGTCGCCGTCGCTTCGCCAATCTCTCTGGGTCGCGCAGGGTATTGGCTTGGCCGCGCCCAAGAGGCTTTGGGTGATAATGAAGCGGCGCAGGATTCTTACGCCTTCGGGGCCCGCTACCAGACCAGCTTTTACGGGCTGCTTGCGGCAGAACGCGCAGAGCTGCCGCCCGACCCCGCCCTGTCTGGCCAAGTCCCGGCAGATGCCCCGCCATGGCAATCAGCTGAATTCGCACAATCGACTGTGTTTGACGCTGCGATTTTGGCACTGGCCACAGGCCGGATAACACAGGCAGAACGCTTTTTTGTGCACCTATCTCAAGGACTGGAAGGTCAGGAACTGACCGATCTGGGCCGAGCGGTCGCTTCACTGAACATGCCCCATCTTGAGGTGATGCTGGGTAAGGCTGCTGCCCGTCGTGGCATCGTCCTTTCTGCCCCATACTATGCCTTGCATCCTCTGCACGAACTTGAGCTCGCCGTGCCCGCCGAATTGGCCCTCGCCATCGCCAGGCGGGAAAGCGAATTTGATCCTGCGGTAATCAGTGGCGCCAATGCGCAAGGGCTGATGCAGCTTTTGCCCGGCACTGCAAAGGATGTGGCGCGTGATCTGGAGTTGGACTATGACCGCAATCGCCTGCTGGGCGACTGGCAATACAATGCCACATTGGGGTCTGCCTACTTGGCGCAAATGGCCGCCCGGTTCGAGGGCAATATCATCATGACCGCCGCCGCGTATAACGCCGGCCCGGCACGGCCGCCGCGTTGGATGAAAACCTATGGCGACCCACGCAGATCAGAGGTGGACATGATAGATTGGATCGAACACATCCCATTTCGAGAAACCCGTAATTACGTGATGCGGGTCTCAGAAAGCCTGCCCGTCTATCGCGCCCGTCTGGGCAAAGACCCCCACCCGGTGCCGTTTTCACAGGAACTGTCAGGTTCCAGCCTTCTGGCGCCGCTCGATTGATCTTAAAGCATCAGCGGAGCGCCAGCTGTGTACGGCACAGCATTGAGTATTTTTAGAACAATGAAACCTATTAAGTTCAGGCTTTCATTGTTCTAAAAATACTCACGCTGCAGACACATTACTCTTGGTGTCAATCGCTATGACCGTGGCCACTATGATCCTCGCCATGCACCCGCGCCTCAACAGCGAATTCTATCTCCAGCTCGCCCGCCTTTTCAAAGACCAATACCGCAGGGATTTGTTCACCCACTTCAAACCGGTCATCACCTAACCCCATGAACATCACATGAAACCCACCTGGTGCCAGCAGGATTGCACCCTTGGCGGGAATTTCAATACTGTCCACATGGCTCATCTTCGCAACGCCATCAATTTCCTCGCTTTTGTGCAGCATAACCCGCGGAAAATCGGCCCGCACTTCGATCAGCCGGTCAACCTCATCACCCAGATTCACAACTTTAAGATATCCCGCACCGGTCTTTGCCCCAACAGGCGTTTCAAATGACATCGGGTGCTCGACCACCAGATCGCCAACTTTGAATCCATGCGCCAAAAGTGCTGTTGCGATTAGTGAAATGACAAGCGTCAAAAAAGGAAAAGTTAAACGTTTCATATGCTTTGTGCCCTTATTGCTGCCCGGTGCGATTCATCATCGGCGCTTTCAACGTAGATATAGACCTGTTTCCAGCAAAGTTTGCAGGGGCCGTTTGACGCACCTGCCTGCGCAGGCGGTTTCACCGCACCACCCGTTCCCGCCAAAGCGTGAACAACCCGGCACAAACGATTAGCGCTGTACCAACGGCTACGTTCATTCGAATGCTTTCGCCAAACACCGAAATACCGATCACGCTCACAAAGGCCAGCTGCAGATAGGCAAATGGCTGGACAGAGCTGGCCTCGGCCACCTCATAACACTTGATCAATGTGAAATGCCCCGCCGCCCCGGTTACGCATAATGCAGCCATCCAGACCCAATCGGTTGCGCTCATCGGTTCCCAGAACCAGACACCCACAGCGGTCATTGCCACCGAGCCCACCGTCCCGGTCCAGAAAAAACTGGTCGCGGCACTGTCCTTGCGGGCGGCATAACGGGTTAGCAAACCATAAAGCGCAAACATCAGCGCGGCCGCCAGCGGTACAATTGCCTGCGGTTTGAACACTCCGAAACCTGGTTCAAGGATGATCAGCACGCCGATGAATCCGACCCCGATCGCGCTCCACCGGCGCCACCCCACCCGTTCCCCCAGAACCGGCCCCGACAGGGCCGCCACCAATAGCGGGTAACAGGTAAAGACGGCATGACTTTCCACCAGTCCCAACAAGGTAAAAGCGATGACCATCACGCAAATCTCTGCCACCAGCAGGATCGCGCGACATGTTTGCAGCAGTGGCTGTGACGTGGCTGCCGCGGCCTTCACTCCTCCGGCCTTGCGTGATGCGACTGCAATAACAAACGCCGCAAAGAACCAATAGCGGATCATCACCACCATGTAGACGTTGTATTCACTGGCCAGATGTCGCGAAATGCCGTCCTGTACGGAAAAGATGAACGTCGTCAGAACCATCAGCCAGATGCCAAAGCGAATGTTCTGCTCGCTCATAATCCTGCCTCCAGCCGGGCCCGTGTCATATGCCGCTTGCGCCCGAAACCCGGCATCCGCTGTACCGAAAATCCCGCAGCCTCCAACCCCCTGCGGACGAACCCGGCAGCTGTATACGTGGCCGCTGTGCCACCGTGCGCAGTATGTTCAGCCACTTGCACCATCAATGCTTCTTCCCACAATTGAGGATTCTTGGCAGGCGAAAAGCCGTCCAGATACCACGCATCTGCACAGCCTTCCCATTTGGGCAACGTACACCGTGCGTCCCCCTCAATCAGAGCAAATTGCAGATCATGCAAGCGAATTGCGCCCGTCCCCCACAGCGGCGCCAGTTCTTCGGCAATATCAGCCGCTTCGGGAAATTTCGCCTGCGCCCGGATCATCTCATCCGGTTGCATCGGATAAGCCTCAAAGCTGGTGAAGTGCAAAACACCTGACTGCCCGGTTGAGCGCCAAAGTCCAAGCGTTGCGAGCAGGTTCAACCCCGTTCCAAATCCCAGCTCTGCCACATGAAACCCGTCACAGAACCGATCAGGCAGGTCATTGCCGCCCAGAAACACATGGCGCGTTTCTGCCAGCCCGTTTTCCAGACTGAAATACGGATCGTCAAAGCGCACCGAAACAGGCACGTCACCTTCCCGCCATTCGAGTCTGTTGTCGCCCGTCACCTTCGTCCCTCCGACCATCGCTTTGTTCCGCAACGGCATGCGCGCACTTCAAGCCCGGTCAAAGCCATGTCATAACCGGCGCGACAATGCGATGGAGTGCGCAGATTGACAATGGCCGACATCACCATCATGGGCGCAGGCATTTTTGGCCTGTCCGTCGCATGGTGCTGCCAGAATAAAGGGGCCCGCGTTCAGGTCATTGACCCAAATGGGCCCGGGGGCGGAGCCTCGGGTGGACTTGTCGGCGCATTGGCCCCTCATGTGCCCGAGAACTGGAACGATAAAAAGGCATTCCAACTCGAAAGCCTGCTCACGGCGAAAAGATTCTGGGCCGCTGTCGAAGCAACCTCCGGCATTTCACCCGGATATGCCCGTACCGGACGGCTGCAACCCATATTGGATGAGCGCGCCCTTATGCTCGCCCAGCAACGCGCCGAAACAGCCAAACCGCTCTGGGGTGACGCGGCCCTGTGGCAGGTGATCCCGACACCGGATAACAGCTGGGCCCCGATCAGCCCCACAGGGTTTTACATTCACGACACGCTCTCGGCCCGGCTGCACCCGCGCCGCGCCTGCACAGCACTGGCCGCCGCCATAACCGCCCGCAGCGGCAGAATTGTGAATGAGGGCGAGGCCAGCGGCACGGTCCTCTGGGCCACGGGTGTCTCCGGACTTACAGAATTGTCTCAAACACTCGGTCGTACAATTGGTAATGGGGTCAAAGGACAGGGTGCGTTGCTGAACTTTTCCGCACCCGAAATGCCGCAGTTGTTTGCTGACGCCATTCACATCATTCCCCATACCGACGGCACCACGGCGATCGGCTCTACGTCAGAACGCGAATACGACGACCCCACCTCGACCGATGCTCAGTTGCAAGAGGTGATTGACCGCGCCACACGCGCCGTCCCGGTTTTGCACGGGGCTCGGGTGATCGAACGATGGGCGGGCCTGCGCCCGCGCGCGCGCTCCCGTGCTCCGATGCTGGGCGCACATCCAACGCGGCCCGGAGACTTCATTGCCAATGGCGGGTTCAAGATAGGTTTCGGTATGGCTCCAAAGGTGGGACAGGTGATGGCGGATCTTATGCTTGATGGGACCGACACCATTCCAGATGATTTCCGCCCCGAAGCCTCCTTGTAAAATACCGCGCTCTGAAACGCCTCGACCGAAGATTGGTACTCAGTTAACCCAGAGTAAAGCCGCTTCTTTCTTGCCCAAAATACCCACAGCATGGCGGCGAAAAAAGCACTGTAGTTACGCGCTTGTGCGCATCATACACACAAATTTCCTTTGAGCCTCCGATCTCTGAGCAAATTGTACAATTCAGAAAAAAGTTAACTTTCATCCTCTGCAAAACTCTCTGCACAGAACCGGTCAATGCGCAGCGTATCGCTCCAGTGATCTTTGGGCAGTCCAGCTTTTACCTTCAGCCCATCAACAAATGCTTTGGGTGTCGGCAAACTTTCCCACACCATTGGCAGGAATACCCCACGCTTTCCCTGATCCGACAAGATCAACCCATCCCGACCCGGAACCAATTGATTTTCAAGGTCTTGTTGATCACCGAAACCCATCGGTTTTGACGGTGAGAGGACTGCAATCTTGATCTTAAGTTGCGCCAATTCCGCAGCAGAAACAGGTTTAAACCTTGGGTCCTCAAACCCTGATTTTACTGTATTTTCAACAACATCCTGCGCCAATAGTTGGTGCGCCCGAAGCGAACCAATACAACCGCGAAGCCGTCCTTCCCGTTGCAAGGTAACAAAGGCCGCGCCACAGCCGCGTGAGGGCGCCGAGAAGCTCGCCACATTTACCGCCGGCATTTTCCCGGTTCGTATCCGAGACTGCAACGCCTGTCGCGCAGCCTTTAGCAATTCCAATCTTTGGCCCGGCAGAATAATCTGATCAGTCGCATCGAACATTGCCCAGGCGCCATATCCAACGGTTCGTGCTTCATCGCCTGTCACATCCGCGCTATTGGCCATCGCCAACCTCTGCACCCGCAAACCTCGCCCAAACTCGGAAGCCATGAACCCTTTAACAGCCCGTGCCCCACAGGCATGCGCCGAAGTGAGATGTTCAGACAGTCCGGTTTCAATCAGGCGTGCAGTACCAGCATCATGTTTCAGGGCATCTTCCTTTGTCAGAAAGTGGCTGAGGTCACTCGATAAAACGAACAAAGGAGGGGTGTCGTCCATCGCTGCAAGCCAGTCGACAATCTGGGCGACCTGTTCCGTTTCCGCCCGCCCGATTACCAGTGGTAAAACCCGCGTTTTGGGATGCAGTCTATGCACAAACGGCAACTGCGTTTCGACGCCATGTTCACGGTCGTGCGCTGCATCTTCGATATGTGCCAGCCCGCTTGAAACCAACATATTGCGCGCATCGGTATCGATCTCGATCTTAAAGCCGGGCATATCATATCCGTTTGAGGACGGCATCGCCACACCATCAAACGCATGCCGGTGCGATGGCGATAAGATAATGATCGATTGTACCTTTGCATGGGTTATCGCCAACAAAGCCGCACCAGTTAACCAGCCGGAATAGGTGTAACCTGCATGCGGCGATATTACTGCCAAAGGAACTGGCCCGCGCGGTCGCAACCCTACTTTTCCCTTTTCGATACAACCCTCTACAGCTGAGCGCAGCACGCTGGCCTCCGCGGGAAAGAACCGCCCGGCCACCGCCGATGGGCGATACGAGGTATGAGGTTGATTGTTCATCTCAACCTTATATTGCATAACTCACAGGCAGGATCACCGAAGAAAGCCACACCGTATGTCCCATCCTGCCCGATTTTGGCACACAGCCCCTGATGGCCGATTGACCTGCACCCTCTGCCCACGGTTTTGCAGCCTTAGAGAAGGTCAACGCGGCATGTGTTTCGTGCGGATGTGTCAGGATGGGCAAATGGTGCTTGATACCTATGGCCGGTCAACCGGATTCTGCATTGATCCGATTGAGAAAAAGCCGCTGAACCACTTTCTGCCCGGCACTCCGGTACTGAGCTTTGGCACCGCGGGCTGTAATCTAGCCTGCAAATTCTGCCATAACCACGAAATCTCAAAAAGCCGCGAGGTTGACAGCCTTGCGCACTATGCTTCACCTGAATTGATTACTCGGATCGCCCAAAAGCACGGCTGTACCTCTGTCGCGTTTACCTACAATGACCCTGTCATCTTTCATGAATATGCGCTCGATACGGCATCGGCCTGTTATGAGGCCGGGGTGAAATCTGTTGCAGTGACAGCAGGTTACATCACCGAAGAACCGCGCACTGAGTTTTTTAATGCGATGGATGCCACCAACATTGACCTCAAAGGCTTCACCAGTGAATTCTATCGCAAACTAACTGGTTCGGAAATTGAGCCGGTTCTGGATGCCATCAAGTTTGCGGTGAACGAGACAGCCTGTTGGGTTGAGCTGACAACCTTGCTGATCCCGGGTGAGAACGACAGTGATGGCGATCTGGAAAAGTTGAGTGCGTGGGTGGTTGAAGAATGTGGCACTTACATCCCCTTACATTTCACTGCCTTTCATCCTGATCACCGCATGTTGGAACATGAACGCACCCCGATAGAGACGCTTTTGCGGGCCCGCGTGATCGCGAAACGTGCAGGATTGGCGCATGTCTACATTGGCAACGCACACCACAAGGCCGCGCAATCCAGCTATTGCAGCGGCTGCGGGGCCTGCGTCATAGGGCGCGATTGGCACCAGCTATCAGATTGGCGGCTGGACGATTTTGGCGGGTGCATTGCCTGTGGAACGGCCTTTCCCGGCGTATTCGATGGCCCGCCGGGAAATTGGGGCCGCAAGCGCAAACCCGTTAGAATGCACGAGGTCACTTAGAAACTTCTTTACGCAACATCTCCATTCGGGCAGCCAACGCCTTGCGATAGCTTTCTGAGGTCAGCTTGCCGCTGTCATCAAATTCATTCCCTGCCCCGGCAACCAGAACTCCAGGCCCAGGTATTATGCAGGCCTGAAAAGAGGCCAGACAACTGAGCGTCATGAACTGTGCAACCTCGCCACCGGTTCGGCCAGCGGCAGCTGAAACCACCACGATCGGTTTCTGACTTAATACATTCCCCGGCACACGGCTGACCCAATCGAGCGCGTTCTTGAGCACACCCGAGATACCTTTGTTGTATTCCGGCGAGGCAATTACAATTGCATCAGCCTCTCGAATTTGTTCCGTCAGAACGGCAACTTTCGCAGGCACACCTTCAGCTTGCTCCAAATCCCCGTCATAAAGCGGAAGATGTAAATCCGCTTCTGTCACTTCAGCCGGGCCAAATGCAGCTGCAGCCTCGCTCAACAGCATTCTGTTATACGACCCTTTGCGCAAAGATCCGGAAATAGTGAGCAGCTTGGGTTCAGCCATGGTTTCGTTCCTCAATTCCAATTTCTCAAACACTCATCTTCTACCCTCACGATGAAAGCAACATGCGTCACAGAACAGTGACTGTGCAAATGTGAGCATTCGCTACAGCAAAAAAGAAACCCCGGGTGCTGCGGGGCATCCGGGGGTAAAGTTAGCCATTGCTGGCGGGGAGGAAATTTTACCTGCGCAGAGTTACCACTCAGCGGGCCCTTTATCGGCGAATGCGTTGACCAGAAAATCGATGAACGCTCGCACCTTGGGTTGGGTAAAGCGGCCAGGTGGATAAACCGCATAGATGCCTTGGGTTTCCATCGGCAAATCCGAGATCACGTCGACGACATGACCGTCTTTCATTGCTTTGGCGTATAGGAAGCTGGGTAAATAGGCGATCCCAAGGCCAGAAATCGCAGCATTGAGAAGAGATTGCCCATCATTCACCGACAGACCACCAGCGGTCCGCACCTGACGCTTTTCACCTGAAGGCGCGGTCAGTTTCCAGACAGATCCATTCGACTGGCTGGAATAATGTAAAAGCTTATGCTCGTTCAAATCATCGATCTTGGCCGGGCGGCCATATCTGTCGAGGTATTCCGGGCTCGCGATCATCCGTTTGGTTGTTTCGGTCAACTTACGGGCGCGTAATGTGCTGTCTTCCAGCTCACCAATCCGGATCGCCATATCAAAGCCTTCTGAAATCAGCTCTACATAGCGGTTGTTCAGCACCATGTTTACGGTGATGTCCGGGAGCTCATCAAGGAACTGGCCCAGAACCGGGCTCAGGTGGTTCACACCAAAGTCGGTTGCCACCGAAATCCGCAGCAAACCGGACGGATCGGACTGCATAGAGCTGACAAGAGCGTCCGCCTCGCCTGCATCATTCAGAACGCGCAGGGCGCGGTCGTAATAGGCCAATCCAATTTCTGTTGGGCTAACCCGACGAGTCGTCCGGTTTAATAGCCGTGCGCCCAGCCTTGCCTCTAGTGAAGACACATGCTTTGAGACAGCGGATTTTGAAATCCCCATCTTTCTGGCTGCGTCCGTGAACCCCCCCTGATCCACAACTGTAGCGAAGGCCTCCATCTCTGTAAGGCGATCCATACTCGATACCTCTAGTAATTTTTATTTGTCCTCCGTTTATCCCGGTTAATTCGGGCACAACTGGGGCAGTCGCCAGACAATATCTGGGTTTTACAGGGGATCGTTCGTGTCATGGAAACAACCTGTCGGGCGCTTAAACGTCTTTCAGAGCCGTACGAAACCGTTCTGCAGCACCGCGCAAATTGTCATCATCCTGAGGTCCGATCAACAACACGCCATAGCCGTTGTCGATCCAGCTGAACGCGGCCAAACCTTCAAGCGTTTCCGCGGTAATCTCCGGGCTGTCTGCCTTGGTTGTCGGGATGATACACAAAGCAACCGGCCCGCCATCTACGTTCAGAAAGGTAATCTGTCCAAGCGGTTTGCCACGAAAGCCGAGCTGTTGCGCGCGCTTGTAGTTCAATCCGTCAACCGGTGGCAATTGCGTAAGGTCAAGGCCAAGTACGGCAGACAGATCAGCCAGTTTTTCATCTGTTGCAGGCTGCGCTGCATCAACGCCTGCTAAAGTCTCGGTAACATAAAGCGCCTGATAACTGGCCACTGCTGCCTTCCATCCCGGCGGTGAATTGTCTGTCCGCGTCCAGATCACACCCACAGCCAACGCTATGCCTGCAGCAAGCCCCACAAGGCCGGTCTGCCACCCAGCAACGGCGGCGGGTTTTGTCACTGGAATTGCGAGCGGAGGTGGGGCAACTTTCAAAACATCCGCATAGAGGTCTGCGAACTGGCCCTGTGACGCCTTCAGAGCGTCGAGACGGGTTGCAAGAGGCTGATCTGAGTCCAATGCCTCTTCGACCGCCTGAACAAGCGCCTGGGGCGCCTCTCCATCGATGTAGAGGCTCAGATCGTCGTCAGAGAATACATGGCGGTCGGTCATGAATCTGTTCCTGTTGCCTCTTCAAGCTGTGCGGCCAATGCTTTGCGCGCGGATGAAATGCGGCTCATCACCGTTCCGATTGGAATGTCCAGAATATCCGCGGCTTCGGCGTATTTATATCCTTCGACAAACACCAACAACGCCGTTACGCGCTGTGCTTCGGGTAGTTCGTTCACTTTTGCAAACACTTCACGTGCAAAAATATTCGTTTCCGTTGCCGGTTTTTGATCTGCGACATCCGTATCTTCCATATGTGCAAAACCGGCAGCTGCCCGGACTGAATTCTTGCGCAATTCGTTCAGCCACAAGCGCCGTGCCATGACAAACAGCCACCGATCCAGATGGGTCCCGGGTGTAAACTGTGCAGATTTTTCCAACGCGCGCAGACAGGTCATCTGCGCAAGATCATCTGCAAGGTCGCGTTGACCGGTTAAGGCTACGCAAAACCGCCAGAGCCGTGCAAAGCAAACAGGCAGACCTTGTTCAACGGCCTGTCTTGAGTCTTTTTTGCCAAATATCCGAATAGTTTTCCCTCCGCAGGTGTTCCACAGATAATGCAGGACTGACCGCGCCTGTCTAATCAAAGATTGGAGAACCTGATGAAACAAATCATTGCAACAGCACTTTTCATTGCAGCAACCGCCATGCCGTCATTCGCTGGCGAGACTGCTGCACCTTCGGATGCGAAGGTGTATTTCATAAATATTGCGGATGGAGATACGGTTTCATCGCCGGTCAAAGTGGTTTTCGGCCTGTCCGGTATGGGCGTCGCCCCTGCGGGTACTGAAAAAGATAACACCGGTCATCATCATCTTCTCATTGACCGTGCGGCAATGGGTGAAGCTGAGGATGATGCCGATATGATTGAATACGGGATTTTTGCCGATGACAATCACATACATTTCGGCGGTGGACAGACGGAAACATCAGTCGATCTTGCACCCGGGACCCATACGCTTCAGCTGGTTCTTGGTGATTTAAACCACGTCCCCCACAATCAACCGGTCATGTCAGAGCTTATCACAATCACTGTTGAGTAAACAAAGCTTTGCGTTAACGAGTGTGTGGCGGGAAAATTTTCCCGCCATTTTTATTACAACGCTGCCGCCAGCCTTGTGCCCTGATCGATAGCACGTTTTGCGTCCAGCTCGGCGGCGACATCTGCACCCCCTATAACGCTGACATTCAGGCCGCGCGCTTCAAGCGCATCTGCGAGGCGACGCTCGCTGATCTGGCCGGTGCACAACACTATTGTATCAACTTCGATGCAACGTGGGTTTTCGCGGCGTTCGCCAAAGCTGACATGTAAACCTTTATGATTTATGAACTCATAGTTCACCCCTGAGATCATCTCGACCTCTTTCATGCGAAGAGCGATTCGATGGATCCAGCCGGTGGTCTTGCCCAGCCGCTTGCCCGGTCGCTCTGCCTTGCGCTGGAGCAATGTCACCTGCCGCGCCGGCACCTCAGGTTGGGGGCCATCCGGGGCAAGCCCCCCGCGCATTTCAGCGGGATCGGCAATACCCCATTCATTTCGCCATTCAACGGCGTCCAGTGTTGGGCTTTCTCCCACTTGTACCAGAAACTCTGCTACATCGAACCCGATGCCACCAGCACCGACCACAGCAACACGGGCGCCAACGGGCGCCTTGTGGCGCAGGACGTCAATGTAGTTCAGAACATTCGGGCCCTCCTGTCCGGGAATTTCGGGATCGCGGGGCTTGACGCCGGTAGCGATGATCACTTCGTCAAAATCAGACAGATCATCCGCCGTGACTTCGACACCCAGACACAGGTCGATACCGGACTGCTTCACCATTGTCTCAAACCAGTCCACAAGCCCGTGAAACTCTTCTTTTCCAGGGATTTCGCGCGCCATATTGAGCTGTCCGCCGATCCGCGTTTCCCGATCAAAAAGGGCCACCTTATGCCCGCGTTCTGAGGCGGTCAGCGCCGCCGACAGGCCGGCAGGGCCGGTTCCCACGACCGCGATTGATTTGGGTGTTACTGTGGGTTCAATAATCAACTCGGTCTCAAAACAAGCACGTGGATTAACCAGACAGGTCGAAATCTTGCCGCTGAATGTATGATCCAGACAGGCCTGATTGCAGGCAATGCAGGGCGTAATGGTCTGTGCCTGAGACGTTGCCGCCTTGTGCAAGAAGTCAGGGTCGGCAAGGAAGGGCCGGGCCATAGAAACCATATCGGCACAACCATCTGACAATACTTGCTCGGCTACTTCTGGCGTATTGATCCGGTTCGACGTGATCACCGGAATCCCGACATGCCCCATGAGCTTTTTCGTGACCCACGCAAAGGCCGCACGGGGAACGGAAGTGGCGATGGTAGGTATCCGGGCCTCGTGCCAACCGATGCCGGTGTTGATTATTGAGGCGCCTGCGGCCTCGACTGCTTTGGCCAGTTGGATCACCTCGTCAAAAGTGCTGCCATCTGGCACGAGATCGATCATGGACAGGCGAAATATTATAATGGAATCAGGGCCTAATGCCTGACGCACGCGTGTGACAACTTCGACTGGCAGGCGCATTCGGTTTTCATATGACCCGCCCCAACGATCAGTGCGTTTGTTAGTGTGGCGGACAAGGAACTGATTGAGGAAATACCCTTCGGATCCCATAATCTCGACCCCGTCATAGCCGGCTTCGCGGGCGCGGGTGGCGGCGGTGACGATGTCGTTGATCTGTTTTTCGATCCCGTCTTCGTCCAGCTCTTTAGGCGGGAATGGAGAGATGGGTGATTTGATTGGCGAGGGACCAACACATTCAGGACCATAAGCATAACGCCCGGCATGCAGGATCTGCATTGCGATCAGGCCTCCGGCATCATGGACCCGCTCCGTAATTACCTTATGATTTTCAATATCTTGCGATGAATATAGACCCGCCGCATCGGGGAACACCCCGCCTTCGGAATTTGGGGCCATGCCGCCCGTGACCATCAGGCTGACACCGCCGCGGGCGCGGGTGGCATAGAATTCAGCAACACGGTTCCAATCCTTGGTCTCTTCCAGACCGGTGTGCATCGACCCCATGAGAACCCTGTTTTTCAAGGTCACATGGCCCAGATCAAGCGGTGCGAGAAGGTGGGGATATGCAGTCATTAGAACCTCCGGAATGGTCCGGGCACGATGACTTATGAAGCAAAGGTTGTCACGCCGGACGCTACGGTAACACCCTAAATTTCCCGCCAAAACAGGGGGCGACATCCGTACACCCCCCTGTACACCGCCCGTACACCGGGTGATGCACACACCGTTGGCGGCGAAATCGTTAACTTTTGCAGTTAAGAGGCGGCAGATGATGCCCAATCCCAATACAGTTCGCGAATGCGACGGGTGAGCGGGCCGATCTGATAGTTGGTGTCTTCAAACGCAGTGACCGGCGTGACCTTCATCATGTTGCCGGACAGGAAAACCTCGTCCGCGTCGTGAAAGTCTTCAAACGACATCACCGTCTCGTGCACCTGAACCCCGTCCGCGCGCAGGTTTTCGATATGGCGGGCGCGGGTGATCCCGGCCAGAAAGGTACCGTTGGGCGTTGGGGTAAACACCTCTCCATCCCGAACGGCAAAAACGTTGGCCGTAGCGGTCTCGGCTACATTGCCCAACGCGTCAGCCGCAAGCGCGTTTGAAAACCCTCTGGAGCGCGCCTCTGCCAGCATCCGGGCGTTGTTGGGGTACAGGCATGCGGCCTTGGCATTCACCACTGCATCTTCCAGCACCGGGCGTCGGAAGCGTGTATGTGACAGAGTTGCCGATGCGTCGGGCGAGGCCATCGGGATTTGTTCGAGACAGATTGCGAAACCGGTTTCACCATCCTCTTTCGGTACAATCGCCGACATGCCCCCATCCAGCGCCCAGTACATCGGTCGAATATAAACAGCACTGTCAGCCGAATATGACCGCAGACCTTCGTGTATGATCTGCACCATATCTTCTGTGGAATGGGTCGGCGTGACCATCAAGGCACGGGCAGAGGCATTAACGCGGGCACAGTGTTTATCCAGATCGGGGGTAAGCCCGTTCGCAAAACGCGCACCGTCGAACACATTGCTGCCCAGCCACATGCCATGATCCGCGGCCTTCATGACGGCAATATCGCCATCATACCAGGTGCCGTTGAAATAGGTGCGGATATTGGTGCCTGTCGACATTTGGGTGCTCCGATAATATTTAATGCAGACGTTAGGCTGGACCGACCGGGGCGTCCAGTACATCGGCGCGCTCTTGTAGAAACTTTGCTAACTACTCCGAAGCAACGATAAGGCCGAAACGCTATCTGATAGTGCGCCGATTGAAATCCGAGAGCGTGAGAGCACCCGCAGCCCGACATATTGCGTGGTCAGGAGCATCGATACTGCGTCGGCATCCACCCTGGCGCCCCCCTGATCCGTTGTCAGAGCCACATGAAATGCTGAACGGAGTTTTTGCAGGGACTGGCCCACCGCATTGGCGATCTCTTGATCATAGCTGGCTGGTTCCGCGGCCGCGGTACAAAGCAGGCAACCGCGTCTGTCACCGTTGGTGACATCGGCAATAATTGACGCGAACAGAGCGTCGATTCGATCCCATCCGTCAGGTCGGGAGGTGTCAGTCAGAAGCTGCACCGCGCCATCGACAGCGCTATCTTCATAGCGTTTGAGTACCAGAAGAAAGAGCGACTTTTTATCTTTGAACGCTTTGTAGAGACTGCCCCGTGTCAGGTGCATGGCCCCGAGCAGATCGCGTAGTGAGGTGCCTTCGTACCCCATCGCCCAAAACGCCTGCATCGCGCGTTCAAGTGCTGTGTCAAAATCAAACTCTCTGGGTCGGGCCATCGATTGCTTCCTCTTTGAGACCAGCAATATCAAGTTTGGAACCATTTGATACACAATTCACGGTAATGTGTTTGGTACTGATTGGTTCCTAATGCTATGCCCTGAGTGTGAGCACTATTGGAACCGTTAAAATCCACCCTCTGAAAGGATGACATCATGAGAAAATTTATTGGCAACATTATCACATCTGCCTTTATCGCGTTGGCGGTAATTGGCACGGGCATGGCCCAGGCAGGCACCGGCACAAAGGGTGAATTCACCGGGGCGAGCGATCACATCACCACCGGTGGCGTGCAGATTGTCAAAACCTCTGACGGCGGGGCTGTTGTTATTCTGGATGCAGATTTCAGCCTTGATGGGGCACCTGATCCGCGCGTCGGCTTTGGCAAGGATGGCAGCTATGCCGAGGCGAGCGATCTGGGATTTCTGCAAAGCCTGACGGGTGTGCAGATCTACATCGTGCCTGCGAGTGTCGATGTTGATAATTTCAACGAAGTTTACATTTGGTGCCGGAAGTTCAGCGTACCGCTGGGCGTAGCCGCGCTGCACTGAACTCACGCATTGTAAATTCGGGCACAGCGGTCAAAATGATCGCTGTGCCTTTTGTTTTGACCGTAAATACGTCAGGCTGCGCGTTTGCCCCGGTTCCGTGGAGGGCCGCTACGCCGGCGACGGCGAAACTTGTTCGAATTCGCCGGTTTCTTCTCGCTAAGGTTTTCCCAAGGTGAGCCACCGGCCACGGGAATGTCCGATTTGAGCATGCGCTGGATCGATTTCAGCTCTGACATCTCATCAGGCGAACAGAATGCAACCGCCGCGCCTTTGGCGCCGGCACGGGCTGTTCGGCCAATCCGGTGCACATAGTTTTCGGCGACATTGGGCAGGTCGTAATTAAAGACATAGTCAATACCGGAAATATCAATGCCCCGTGCGGCCACATCGGTGGCTACCAACACGCTGATGTCACCCGTTTTGAAGGCACGAATGGCGCGGTCCCGCTGGCCCTGGCTTTTGTTGCCGTGAATAGATCCGGCAGCAAATCCGGCGCGGTCCAGCTGTTTCATCAACCGTTCCGCCCCGTGTTTGGTCCGGGCAAACACGATAGAGCGTGCGTGTGGCGTTTTGCCAAGCAATTCGATCAGCAGGCCCTGCTTTTCTGCCTGTGCAATGAAATGCAATGATTGGGCGATGTTTTCAGCCGCCACACCGGGGCGGGCAACTTCTACCCGAACAGGTTTGGTCAGATAGCTTTGCGACAGCTCTGCCATCTGCTTTGGCATGGTAGCAGAGAACAGCATGGTCTGGCGTTCTTTTGGCAGCAACGGCGCGATGCGACGCAGGGCGTGGATGAACCCGAGGTCGAGCATTTGATCCGCCTCGTCCAGCACCAGGTAATGGGTCTGGTCAAGCCGCGCTGCTTTTCGGTCCAGTAAGTCGATCAGACGTCCTGGCGTGGCAACCAGAAAATCCGCGCCTTTTCGCAGGCCGTCGATCTGCCGATTGATCGAGACGCCGCCGACCACGAGCCGGGTTTTCAGGTGGGAGCCCTGTGTCATCATATCGAGGTTGTCACAGATCTGGCGGGCCAACTCTCGTGTCGGGGCGAGGATCAGGCAATGCGCCGATTTCGGCGCCGGTCTGACGCCAAGACGTTCCACTGCCATAATCAGCGGCAATGCAAAGGCCGCGGTTTTTCCCGTACCAGTCTGGGCCAGTCCCATGATATCGCGCCCGTCCAGCGCTGGCGGGATTGCCTTGGCCTGAATGGGTGTGGGTTGGGTGATGCCATTGTCGGCCAGTCGTTTGGCCAGACGTGGCGTCAACCCAAGTGTTTCAAATTCCGTCACTACGTATTCCTTTCAACCGGCACGACGGCCGGGCATTAGCAGGTCCGACGCCCCCGAATGGGACAGCCGGTTAATTTCAGCGCGCACAGGAATGGCGGCTTTCAACCCGCCGCAAATCTGCGCAACCCCTGCGTGATGTGGGTAAATTTCTGTTTAACGTCCGCCCGGGGCGCATCGTATTGCGCCGTCTGCTCACGCGGCAGAACGCTAACGTTGGACCGCATATCGGTGCCAACCCTTCATAAGTCAAGGATATTTCCCGAATGAGTTCGGGAAAAGCGGCGGATTGTGGCCTGTCAGCCGACGGGCTGGTTCAGGGGGCCTCGGACAGAAGAGCGTCAACATCCAAGGGAGCGTTGATCATTTTAAGGTCACCATTGGTGTCACGCGGCCAATCGCCTTCGGGCAGGTCGCGGTAAAGTTCGACGCCGTTTCCATCCGGGTCGGACAGGTAGACTGCCTCGCTCACCCCGTGATCTGCGGAGCCTTCGATCTCATAACCCGCTTCAGTCACACGGCGGACCGCATCGGCCAGCTGTTCCCGGTCCGGGTACAGAAACGCGGTGTGGAAGAGGCCGGTGTGCCCCTTGGGCGCAGGTGAACCCCCCAGACTGTCCCATGTGTTGAGGCCCAGATGGTGATGGTAACCGCCCGCTGACAGGAAAGCCGCACTTTCAAACCGCTGCTGCAGCTCAAAGCCAAGGACACCGGAATAAAACCCGATGGCCCGATCCAGATCGGCGACCTTAAGATGCACGTGACCGATTGAGGTCTTGGGATGGACTGGCGTTGTCATGGAACAAACCTTTCATTTGAGAGTGCGGATGACCTAGGCGCGCCGGCGTCTTTTAACAATTCTGCAAAAACCGGCAGGCTTTGTGCGATTTTGCGAGATAGCTCAGTATGCGGCCTTTGGCCCCCGATCTTCTGACAGACTTGATTGCGTGCGGCCAACAAGTTTTTCAATGGCGTCAGCCAGGTGGACTTCCTGAATGTTGTAATCGCCACGCGCGACACGGATGCGATGTGCCTCGATCATCACATCGGCATGAGAACAGCCGCGAGGTGGCTCAAACCGGTAGCAGGCCAGTTCGATCAACAGGCCAAGCGGATCGGTAAAATAGATTGAATCCATGAACCCACGATCCTTGAGGCCCGAATGCCGGATACCACGTTCGTCCAGCCGCTCAATCACCTGCGAAAAGGTGGCATGACTGACATTGAATGCCAGGTGGTGCACACAACCGGGATCCATCGGCGTGCGACGATGTACGGGGCTGCGTTTTTCATTGGTGAAGATGGTGATCAGCCTGCCATCACCGGGATCAAAGTAAAGATGCCCCTCGTCCGGGTCATCCAGATTGGGCTGATCAAAGACGAATGGCATGCCAAGCAAACCTTCCCAGAAATCAAACGATATCTGCCGGTCCGCCCCGGTGAGAGTGATGTGATGGACGCCCTGAACCTGAAGTTTACGCATGTTTTCCCCCGTCATGTTGGATGGTCCGAACTGCCGAGATCACGCGGTGCGATGGTTCAATCCGGCAGGCGATGCAATTCGTGACATGAACAATGCACGCCGCCGCCACCCAATGCAAACATGTCGTAGTCGACTGCGGTGACATCAAAGCCGCGTTCGGCCAATTGCCGGTTCACGTTGACATTGTGGCTCATCGACAACACGCGCTTGTTGCCAAGCGACACCAGATTGCCACCCAGCTTAACGCAATCAGCATAGGCGATAGTGACCGTTTCAATGCCTTGTGTCTGCTTGATATAGTCGAGCGCATAATCCGGCAGAGCATCTTCGCAGACCAGCGCCAGACCTTTTTCCAGCATGACCACAACCGCATCCATGTGCACAAATTGCGGCGGGATCGGTGTGACCAGCACCTCCCAATCCTGCTCGCGCAGCCATCCGGCGACCTGTTCGGCACCTTCTTTGGTGGACCGGTCCCCAGACCAGCCCAATAGCGCGACACCCGGTTTGAGAATGACAAAATCACCCCCCTCAAAGTGACCCGCAGTGACCCAATTCCAGATCGGGATCCCAGCCTCAGTATAAAACCGGCTGGCAACAGAATAGTCGCGGCGGCGGGGTGGTGTCTGGATCGACGCGATCACAGCACCCCAGGGTGTCATGAAGCTGCTGTCGCGGGAAAAAACCGAGGATGGCAGCCCCTCATCCGCCTCCAGATAGTGCACCCGGACATCGTTTTGTTCATACACATCCACCATCGCGCGGTGCTGCTGCATCGCCAATTGCGGATCAAAACGGTAACCCTTGGCCTCCATATTGGCAAAGGTGACGGCCGAAATGGAATTCAGCGGCACCCACCGGAAATGATCGGGGCGGCCCAGTAAAACATCCGTCAATATGCCGGTCTGGGCAGTGACGCCCCAGCTTATGATTTTCGGGGTTTCGGCGAGGTCGGTCATGGGAGCTCCTGAAATGAATTTGAGGGGTATCAAATAGAATAGTATGCAATTTGACTGCAATAAAGCGATCAATTCTGGCTTCTATTGTAAGCTTGACTTAATATACTACTCTTTTGCAGGGCGCGCTTTGACGGGCGCAAGACCACAACAGAAGGGGCATGCAGATCAAGCGGCAGAACATTCCACTTAACGCCCTGCGCGTATTCGAGACGGTTGCCCGCCAGCAGAACATGGCGCGGGCTGCTGATGAGTTATGTGTTACTCACAGCGCGGTCAGCCAGCAGGTGCGCAAGCTAGAGGATCTGCTGAACGCTCGATTGTTCGACCGAAGCCACAAGCCGCTGAGGCTTACGGCCAAGGGGGAAAGCCTTTTGGCATCGGTGACCCACGGGCTGGATATCCTGGCGCGGGGGACGGGCCAGATTTGCCATGGCGAGATTGATGGCGAAGTGAATGTGTCCTGTGTGCCCGGTCTTGGGGCGAACTGGTTCGTACACATGTTGGGGGAATTCATGCGCTCTCATGACAAGGTGCGGTTTCGGGTGTTTACCGAGTTCTGGCAGCAGCCTGGACAGAGGGAAGAGGTGGACCTGGCTATCATCTATGGCAGCGCGGATCATCCGGGCAAGCGGGTGACGCGGCTTGGCCATCCCGAGTTTTTCCCGGTGTGCAGCCCGCAACTATTGAACACCCGCCACGTGATACGTCACGCATCTGAGCTGCTTGGCTATACACTTCTGCATGACCATGGCGAAGATACGTGGGCGCGGTGGTTCGCGGCGACGGGGGTCGAGGGGCAAGGCACCGGACGGAACCTTATCTTTGACAGCGCGCATCTGTCGTTACAGGCCGCGCGGACCGGACACGGGATCGCCCTTGCGGATGCAGCGACGGTGCAAAAAGATCTGATTGAGGGTCGGTTGATACGCCTGTTGAGCCAGTCCATCCCGGCGACGCATCCGTATTACATCGTGACGCCGCCCGCAGACCGCCTCAATCCCGCGGTGCTGGCACTCGAGACGTGGTTGCTGGAGCAATACAGGATGATCGAGCGCAAGCGGCCGGTGTAGAACGGGCCACCCGGATTAGCGTTGGGGGCGCGTTACGCGCCGACCATCCCCACAATCTCATACGTCTTTTGAAGGATCGGCGCCGCAATGGCACGGGCGCGGGAGGCGCCGTCGGCGAGGATGCGGTCAATCTCGCCCGTGTCCTGCATCAGGCGGGCCATCTCACCCGAAATCGGGGCCAGTTTATCAACCGCGAGATCGGCGAGCATCGGTTTGAATGCACCGAATTGTTTGCCACCCACGTCGCGCATGACATCATCAACACCCTGATCAGACAGGGCCGCATAGATATTGACCAGATTGCGTGCCTCTGGCCGGCCTTCCAGTCCCTTGACCTCTGACGGAAGCGGCTCAGGATCAGTTTTGGCCTTGCGGATTTTTTTGGCAATTGTGTCGGCATCATCGGTCAGGTTGATGCGGGACATGTCCGAGGGATCGGATTTCGACATCTTCTTGGACCCGTCGCGCAGAGACATCACGCGGGTTGCCGCCCCTTCGATCACCGGTTCGGTGACGGGAAAGAACTCCACCCCGAAATCATTGTTGAATTTGATCGCGATGTCGCGGGTCAGCTCCAGATGCTGTTTCTGATCCTCACCCACCGGCACATGGGTGGCGTGGTAGATCAGAATATCTGCCGCCATCAGCGCCGGATAGCCAAAGAGGCCAAGCGATGCATTTTCGGCATTTTTGCCTGCTTTGTCCTTGAACTGGGTCATCCGCTTCATCCAGCCCATGCGCGCCACACAGTTGAAAATCCAGGCAAGCTGAGTGTGTTCAGCGACCTGCGATTGATTGAACAAGATGGATTTTGACGGATCGAGACCAGAGGCGATGAACCCGGCGCACAGCTCGCGCGTGGCATGACGCAGCTTGTCAGGGTCCTGCCAGACGGTGATGGCGTGCAGGTCAACCATGCAATAGATGGTTTCGATGCCTGACCCCTGCATATCGACAAAGCGCTTCATCGCGCCAAGGTAATTGCCAAGCGTCAGACCGCCCGAGGGCTGAATGCCTGAAAAAACGCGGGGTGTGTGGACCACCTCGGCCATGTGCTGTCTCCGTCTGGATTTCTTCGCCCGCCTCGCTTACTTGTGCGCATGCACGGCGTCAAGGAGAGCAGTGATGAGTGACCATGATATGCAAAGCCCGGTTAATCCGCTGCCCGCTGTGGTGGTGGTGCTGGCCGGGGCGATGCTGTTGCTGGAGGCGGCGTTTTCGCTGGGGCGCGAGGGCATGATCGGCGGGCCACAGGCGGTGGGCTGGCGTAGCGAGGCGATACAGGCCTATGGGTTCAGCAACCGGGCCTTTACCTGGATGTTGGAAAATCAGGTATTTCGGCTTGATTATGTAATCCGGCTGGTAACCTATCCGTTTTTGCATGCGAATTTCACCCACGCCCTGTTTGGCATCGTGATGACGTTGGCGCTTGGGAAATTTGTCGGGGAGAAGCTGCACCAGTTTGCAGTTCTGGTGCTGTTTGTTGTCTCTGCCGCACTGGGCGCGGTTGTTTACGGGCTGGTCGTGCCGGATGGCCCCGGCCTGATCGGCGCGTTTCCGGGGATTTACGGGCTGATCGGCGGGTTTACCTATGTGATGTGGCTGCTTTTGGGGCAGATGGGCGCCAATCAGGCGCGGGCGTTTTCGCTGATTGGGCTGCTCATGGCGATACAGCTGATTTTCGGGCTGTTCTTTGGGTCAGACAACAGCTGGATCGCGGATGTCGCAGGATTTGGTTTTGGGTTTGTGCTGTCGATTGTGCTGGTGCCCGGTGGGCTGCGGCGTCTGCGAGACCGGATGCGGCACGGTTGAGGGGGTAGGCAGGTAGTCTGATACAATTGCGTATCGGGCTGGGACAAAGACGCGCATCGCAAAACCACGGGATGGCGACCCAACACCTGTACAGCAGCACTATATACCAGCCACACACATCTAAGACCCATTCGGCGCACCAATCTTCACCAAATCGCCAGCCCTGGGGACGGTCTGGCCCCTCTCGGCAGAATTGGCAAAGCCAATTCACCTGCCGGGCAGCGGATGCGCGGCGGGCTTCGCCCGCTGTTTCGCGCGTAGACTTTGCTCAATCGTTAAGAACATGCCAGCGGTGCGTGTCTTCAGAGCGATGTCCTACCGAAGTTCCATCCCGTCTGGCCATTCGATCAGGTGGTTCAGGGCGATGTCTTTGCGGCCTCCAGAGGGAAGATCAAACTCCCAAGCCAGAACACCACGCTTGCCATCAAAATCGGTCTCAGCCGGGTGGGGATTGGCGGTCCAGTCGATTTCAAGATCTTCCTGTTCCGAATACGGCACCCGATCGAACAACCGGACCGGCCAGGTTTCTCCAGTCATGTTTTCAACCTCGATACGGACCGCTTCGGTGATCTCATTGGACCGGCTGATGACCCCGCGATCCCCTTCATTCCGATCCAGCACTGTCCGGGTCAGGCGCAGGCCGTCAATCGGGCCAAAGGAAAGGTCTGCTTCTCCGCCGGCGGGGAGCAGATCAATTCCGGTTTCTCCGACGTAGCGGCCATCAAGGTACAACTGGGCGTATCCGGGCAACAAAAGCTCACCCAGATCATTGGTCAGGCCCGCCATAAGAAAGGCCTGTTCGTCGAACAAGGGCACGGCCTGTGCAAAAACCGTCGTGGTCGTTTCAGCCTTTCCCAGTGACAGCCGAAGGTGATCCGCGCCTGATGCGACAGAGACCTTGTCGGGATAGGAATATGTCACTGCGATCCCGTCATAGGATGCAGCCGGTACTGCTTCCTCAACAAGCACCGCAGGTTCGGCAACCGCATTCGCGTAAAATTCAGCGCTCTCCGAGCTGATTGTCTGTTTGCGGCGCAGTTCGACTGGATCTTCGATTGAACGCAGCCATGCGTACACTTCCGTTGGCGCGATCTGATCCGCGGGGCGTATGGTTGACAGAGTCAGGTCAACATCGGTCCAATTCTCTCCGGTGCTCTGACTGACCCAAGCCGCACGTTCGATTTGAAGTTGCCCGGTGTCGCGTGTAAGCCGGAGATCGTAGACAGGATTCCAGCTGGCTTGGTAAATCGGGTAGGAAATCGTCACAACCCCTTCGGCAGGCGAAGCGCTGCGCACGGACACACTCAGCATTGCACGGTCTTCCACCTCCGGCACCAGTGCGGCAAGCACCTTGCGGGCGTCGGCCAGTTCTTGTTCCAGATCTTCCAGTGCGCGGCTTTCTTCGATCGCCCGCAATTTTGCGGCATGTGCTGTTTGCAACGCGGCGAGCGTTTCTCCGCCGATCATTTCGGTCAGATCGCGCAATGCGGCCACGTCGAGTTGGGCAACGCTATCGCCCTTTCCCAGCTGTTCCAGAAAAGCAATGCGCGCACGCGCGGCATCTGCTTCCAACCGGATCGCCTGAATATTGTTGTTGGCTTTGATCAGGGCAATTTCCAAACGCTCCACCTCTGCCTCGGCGGCGGTAACGGCTGAGTTCTCGCCCTCTGTTCTCGGGGGAACAAAGTTTTGCCGGGCTGTCACACTTCCCAGTGTTGCACCGGTGACTTCGACGCGAACGGATCCAAGCGGTGTGCTTTTGGGCAGGTCGGTCAGCAACAGCTGATGCTGGCCTGCGGGCGCGGAATAGGGCACTTGCCGGGTAACGGTCGCACCGCCGGGATACAGCGTGACAGCGGTAACTTCGCTGACCAGAGGAATATCCTCGGCAAACAGGGCGGTTGGAAACAAGGCAAGACAAAAGGCCGCTAAACGCATGAGAATTCTCCGAATTGGAATGTCCAGATCATCACAAGGCGAATTCCCAAAGACAAGCAGAGATCGCAGGTTTGCGCGGAATTGCGCCTTACGATCACAGCGTGCGAACGAAAAACGCGTGCGCCTTTCAGCGCACCCGATTGTTGGTTTCTAACATTTATCAGAGCTGTCTGCTCAGCCCTTTTTCAGCACCCGCGTGCCAAGAGTTTCGGCGATCTGTACTGCGTTCAGTGCGGCGCCTTTGCGCAGGTTGTCAGAGACGCACCACAGGTTCAGCCCGTTTTCGATTGTGCTGTCCTGACGGATGCGGCTGATGAAAGTCGCGAAATCGCCCACACATTCCACCGGCGTGACATAGCCACCGTCTTCGCGCTTATCGATTACCATGATGCCGGGCGCCTCGCGCAGGATGTCGCGCGCTTCGTCCTCATCCAGGAACTCTTCAAATTCGATATTCACCGCCTCGGAATGGCCCACGAAAACCGGGACGCGCACGCAGGTCGCGGTCACCTTGATCGCGGGGTCCACGATCTTTTTAGTTTCGGCGACCATCTTCCATTCTTCTTTGGTCTCGCCGCTGTCCATGAAGACATCGATATGCGGGATGACGTTGAAAGCGATCTGCTTGGTGAACTTTTTGGCCGGTTTGTCATCGGTCGGATTGTAGATTGATTTGGTCTGGTCCCAAAGCTCATCAATCCCCTCTTTGCCCGAGCCCGAAACCGACTGGTATGTCGATACGACAACACGTTTGATCTTTGCACGATCATGCAGCGGCTTGAGCGCCACGACCATCTGGGCAGTGGAACAGTTGGGGTTGGCGATGATATTCTTTTTCGAATATTGCTCAACCGCTTCGGGGTTCACCTCTGGCACGACCAGCGGAATATCCGGGTCGTAGCGGTAGAGCGACGAGTTATCGATCACAACGCAGTTCGCAGCAGCGGCCTTGGGCGCATATGCTTTGGTCGCGTCTGAGCCGATCGCGAACAGGGCGATATCCCATCCGGTGAAATCAAAGGTGTCCAAATCCTGGGTCTTCAAAGTTCGTTCGCCAAAGCTGACTTCGGTGCCGAGTGAACGACGGCTGGCAAGAACCGCGATCTCATCGACAGGAAACTGGCGCTCGGCCAGGATGTTCAGCATTTCGCGGCCCACATTGCCTGTGGCACCCGCGACGACGACCTTGTACCCCATAATTTTCTCCATTTGACTGAGGGTTGGCTGCGGCCTCTTAACCTGAGTCCCGGTCAGGGGAAAGGGGCAGTTCAGCTCAAACTTTCACGACTGAACAAGTAAATCACAATTCCAAAGACCAAAGCCGCGCCAAATGCCAGGAACAGGACCGTATAGGCCGTGTCGACACCGGAAGAGACAGTTACTGCGCTATGCAGCGGGCCGGTCCCGAACTGGGCAAGTCCGGCGCCGCCGATCGCGAACAGGTTCATCAAAGTCACACCCCGCCCGGCCAGATGCTGCGGAAAGAAGGATTGGGCGTGGGCGATTATGATCGGAAAAGAAGCGCCAAAAAACCCGATGGCCGCAAAGAGAGCAACAACCAACAAGACGCTCTGGTCCCGAGGCCCGGCGAGTACCAGAAGAAACAAGGCCAGTGCACAAAACACGTTGCCAAGAATGATGACCCATTTGGTGGTGCCGAATATCCGGTTGAGCGGGCCATAGCACAACGTGCCCCCAATCATGGCCAGCCCCATGGCAAGCGTCGCCTGCCCCACCTGTGCGGTCGTCAATCCGTATATGTCTGTCAGGTACGGCCCGATCCAGAGACCACGTAGTGCAGCCGGGGGCGCGTAAGCAATGATCATCAGCGGAATGATCGGCCACAACACCCGCATTTTCAACAGGTCGAACAATGATCCGGTGGTGTTATCCTGTGCCGGTTCCGGATCTTTGACGGTGGCAAACAATCCCAAAGCCACCACAATGGAAACCAACGACAACCCCACAAGAGATGCACGCCAGCCCACAAGTTCGGCCGCAAGTGCCATCGGATAAGATGCAACAAGATTGCCGACCGACCCGACCCCCAGCATCAGCGCCGCCAACGTGGCAAAGCGCGCCGGTGGAAACTGCCGCGCGAAGATGTAGTAGGACGCCATAAGAACCGGCGAGCACCCCACACCGATCAGCATCATTGCCAGATTGATGTGCAATGAACTGGTGGCCACTGCGAACAAAGCAGCCCCTCCCCCGCCACCAAGCAGCAACAACACAGATGCGGTTCGGCGCGGTCCGATCCGGTCTAGCGCCCATCCGACGGGCACCTGCATCACGGCGAAGGACACAAACCAAAGACCTGAAGCAAAGGCCAGATCATCAGGCATCACGCCGATATCACGCTCCAGAACCTGGCTCAGAACTGCCAGAAAGGCGCGGAAAAACTGACTGAGCACATATCCCAGACATAGCAAGGCAAGACCGGCACGCATTTTGTTATCCTTGAGGTGTTACGCGGGATGCGTGGCACGGATCAGCGGCAGTGGCAACAACGCTTAACGCGAAACCGATTGCAGGTCTGCACAGGTGTCTACATCACGAAGTGTATCGACCAGTGCGATGCGCTTGCCGGGCATAGTTTGCATACTATCCTGCAGGGCATGTTCCGTTGACCACCGTACATTTTGAAACAAGGGCAATGGTGGGGGAGCCTGTCTTTTCAGCCCGACGAGCCAATACCCACCATCGGGTGCCGGGCCGAATACCGCATCATGAGTGCCCAATTTTGAAAACGCCCGGCTTACATGCGCCTTTTCAATACCCGGGATGTCACCGCCGATGATGCAGGCAGGCCCCGGTGGCAGGCTGCGCAGGACGCGCGCCATTCTGTCCCCGAGATCACCTCGTCCCTGCGGTATCCGTGGCAGATGCACCGGCCAAACCCGGCTTTGTAAACCCGCGTGGTCCGGCGTTACCGCCAGGATCAGTTGCCAGTGCGGAACTTCCAGTCGGCGCAGCAGATCGCGCAACTGATGACGAAACCACCACGCCGCAGACACCATACCAATGTCGCGCCCCAGCCGGGTTTTTACACGTCCTGGCCGGGGTTCCTTGACCATTACCACCAGCCGCCGACGAAAGGCCAAAGCGGGTTTTGAAGTCATGCAAAATAGTCCCGCAGAATCCGGCTATAGACGGATTTAAGTTGACCAATCTCGGCGATGCTGACCCGCTCATCGACCTGATGCATGGTTCGGCCAACAAGGCCGAACTCCACCACCGGGCAGTGTTTTTGAATAAATCGGGCGTCAGAGGTGCCGCCACTGGTCGACAACACGGGCGTGACACCGGTTTCGGCTTCAACCGCCCGGGCAACGCGGTCTGAAAACGGGCCCGGCTTTGTCAGAAAACTTTCGCCAGACACTTTCACCTTCATCTCGCCGGTTACGTCAAATTCTTCGGCAACCTGATCCAACTCTGCCTGCAACCAGCTGATCAGGCTTTGGCTGTCATGGGCGTCATTGAATCGTATATTCACAGTGGCCGTGCACCGCGCCGGTATCACGTTGGTGGCCGGATTTCCGGTATCCATGGTAACCACCGCAAGGGTGGATGGATCGAAATGATCAGTACCACTGTCAAGATGGTGGCTCGCCAACCGGTCCATCAAACGCGCCAGCGCCGGAAGCGGGTTCTTTGCGCGGTGTGGATAGGCGGAATGGCCCTGTACGCCAGTAATCGTGAACCACGCCGAAAGTGAGCCACGGCGACCAATCTTGATCATATCGCCCATTGTTTCTGGACAGGTCGGTTCTCCAACAAGACAGACATCCATCGCCTCGCCCTGCTGTGTCATCCAGTCGAGCAAGGCAGTTGTGCCATCCGTGGCGTCGCCTTCTTCATCTCCTGTGACTGTCATGATGACGGCACCATCGGGCGGTGTACCCCGCACGAAATCAATCGCGGCGGCGGCAAATGCAGCAACCCCCGATTTCATGTCGGTCGCCCCGCGGCCCCACATGAAGCCATCTTTCTGGGCCGCGCCAAATGGATCGACACTCCATGCCTCTACATCACCAACAGGCACAACATCGGTATGCCCGTTGAACGCAAATGTCTTTGCCGCGCCACGCGCGCCCCAGCGGGCAAAAAGATTGGGCACTCCATTCCTGTCCACCCGGGTACAGGCAAAGCCTGCTTCGGTCAGTGTTGTCTCAAGCAATGCGAGCGCACCGCCTTCAACCGGAGTGACAGACGGACAGCGGATAAGCTCTGCGGTAAGGGTGACGGGATCTATGGGCGCGTTCGACATTTGCCTTCCTAGCATGAGTTGTGCAGCGACCTATCGTGGTTTCAGCCAAAGCGCAATTCCGGGCTGATTACGACCCTGGCACCAGGTTGTTCACAATTAGTTTTAGTTATTAACAACGCTCACAAAATCTGCTAATCAGGTTCCAATAAATGACCCGAGGCAGGGCAAATTCAGACAGACCAAAAAGGTCTGCAATCGAGCGGTACAGATTATGCCCGGATAAAGAGGGCATATTTAATTTGCATGATTGCGATTTTGCGCATGTCTCGGCCAATGGGTTGGGGCAGATATGGTTGCTGGTGTAGAGCTCCCGATTGACAGGAATGCAACGGCCTCAGAGATGGCCGAGACCATCTTTGGCGATGGTGTAACGGTAATAAGTGCGACCTATACGGGCGATCGGGATTCTTCTGGCATCTACACCAATGGCGACACGATCACACCGGGTGTAACACCTTCGGATACAGGCGTTATGTTCTCGACCGGGGATCTGCGCGGTTTTACCAACAATAACGCCTCGCAATCAAACCTGAGCACGGGCAGGACGACAAACTCCAGCGGCCCGAACAATGTTGCGGAATTCAACGCCGCGGCGGGCACGAACACATACGATGCGTCGTATCTGGATGTGGATTTCATACCGACGGGCGACACGATGAGTTTGCAGCTTGTGTTCGCTTCCGAGGAATACCCGGAATACACCAACAGCGTCTTTCAGGATTTTGTCGGTGTTTGGGTTAATGGCAATTTTGTCGAATTGTCAGTGGGCGATGGTGACGTCGATCCGGGCAACCTGAACGGGGGTGAAAACCAGAACCTGTTCCAGGACAATACCAACGATCAGTTCAACACCGAGATGGACGGGATCACAATCACCCTGACGCTGACGATGGACGTGAACCCGGGCGTCATGAACTCGCTTCGGATCGGCATCGCGGATGTGGGTGACAGCGCCTACGATTCCACGCTGATCATTGCAGCCGACAGTGCCCAGACCAGCCTGACCGCAAATGACGACAGCATCACAATCGCGCCGAACGCGACCAAGACGCTTGATGTGCTTGCCAATGACGATAATTCCACCGGCGGCACGTTGACGATCACGCAAATCAACGGGCAAGACGCTGTGGTCGGGGTTCCTATAGTTCTGAGTTCGGGTCAATCCATCACCCTGAATGCGAACGGCACCCTGGATGTCACGGCAGATGGTGACACGGAAACAGTCAATTTCACCTACACGGTAGAAAGCTCTACCGGCACTGTTGCCTCTGCATTTGTTACTGTGGATTCCGTGCCTTGCTTTGTGTCAGGTACGTTGATCCAAACGCTGGACGGCGAGGTGCCGGTTGAAGAACTGCAACCCGGGGACATGGTCATCACCAAGGATGATGGGGCACAACCACTGCGCTGGATCGGATCACGCCAGGTCGAAGCGGAGGGGGATTTTGCCCCCATCCATATTGCCGCCAATACTTTTGGCGAGCACCGTCCGTTACTGCTGTCGCCTTTGCACCGTGTTCTGATCAAGGACGGGCTGGCCGAGTTGTTGTTCGGTGAGCCGGAGGTTCTGGTTGCGGCACGGGATCTGGTCAATGATCACAGCGTGCGCAGAGTGACCGGCGGTATGGTTGAATATGTGCACATCCTGTTTGCCCGGCATCAGGTTGTGATTTCTCAAGGGTTGGAAACCGAAAGTTTCCTGCCCGGCCCACAGATCAAGAGCAGCTTTGAAGCCGAGATGGTTGATGAAATCTGTGAGCTGTTTCCGGAGCTGGATGCAAATACCGGTGATGGGTATGGGCAGGCGGCGCGGCGCACATTGAGGCGCTACGAAGCCCAGTTGCTGTCGATGAAATTGGCGGTATAGACATGACCTGGATTGGCATCACAAAACAAAGCGGTGGTTGGTTCTCAACAAAGGGAATTAACGCGGTCGATAGTGGCAGCAACAGGGAAACCGACGCCCTGATGCAACGCGGCAGCCTTTTGTTGGAGACACGCCTGTCACCCGAAGGCCGGCCGCAAAGCCTGTTAAAGTATCAGCGCTCGTATCCCAGGCCCGGGTCGATATCGCTACAGGTTCTTCCCGATGGCGGCATCGTTTTTGTGACTGCCCAAGGGGATGATCTGCACCACGCCACCCTTCCCGGCACCAGTGACGGCAGGACCGATGTCATCCGTTTATCCTACAGCTGGGACGCGCCGAAACGATGGGCACAGCTTACGCTTGAGCGCCCTGAAGACGGCTTTATCCAAACCGCCCAACTGGCCCCGCCCTGTCCGGTGCAGGTCGAAGATCTTCGGGTCATGATGACCTGCCCGCGGCGGCGCAAAATGGACAGCAATGTTCTGTTTGCCGCGGTTTCTGATCGAATTGAGCCAGTCGGACCGATGCCGGGCCTCACCTCACGTGTTCCGATCCTGACGCAAACCGGCGAAAAGCCGATCGGCCTGCTCCGGCGCGGTGATCTGGTGGTCACTGAAAACGGCGATCTTGTGCCGGTGTTGCAGGTGATCCGCCGCATCGTTCCTGCCTTGGGAGAGTTTCGCCCGATACGCCTGCGCGCGCCCTATTTCGGGCTGCGCCGTGATGTCGTTGTCGCCCCACATCAGCGCCTGATTTTCTCCAACAGCCAGGTGGAATATCAGTTCGACAAGGAATCCGTTCTGGTTGCGGCCCGTCATCTGGTCGACAGCCAATCGGCGCATCACGCCAATGGGCCTGCGCTTGTCGAGTATTTCCATCTGCTTCTTCCGGACCACGAAACCATCCTTGCCGGTGGCACCCCAATGGAGAGCCTCTATATCGGGCGTATCCGCAGGAAACCGGAGCAGTTGAATGCAAGCCTGCTTGCGAAATTCGATCGCTCGCGGTTACCTGAACACGGCAAACCCACCCATCAGGCATTAAAATCCTTTGAGGCCAAGTACCTTGCGCTAAGCAGGATCGCCTGACTTTTCAGTAAACTTGCGCAAAACACCCGCTTCCGTTAATGCCAGCCCCGGAACTGGGGGTTTGCATGTTTCGATTGGCTATCATTCTTGTGTTGGCACTTTTGCCTGCGCTTGCCGCTCAAGCGGATGATCTGGTTGTCGGAACGGTAACCCGGCCGCCATTTTCAATGGAAGTGAACGGAGACGAAACCGGGTTCTCAATGGACCTGTGGTCAGAGACCGCACAGCTGATGAAGCGGGATTACACCGTTCGCCGTTTCGACAGTTTCCGCGATATGTTGTCTGCCGTGCAGCTGGGTCAGGTTGATCTGGCGATTGCCAATATCTCTGTCACGTCGGAGCGCGAACAGGTGATGGATTTCAGCCAGCCGATTTTCAGCTCTGGCCTGCAGATCATGACCCACCGCCAAGACAGCGTTGGATCGGACATCTGGCGCATCGTCACCTCAAAAGAGTTGCTGGTCCCTGTTCTCATCGCATTTGGGATGCTGTTTTGCAGTGGCATGCTGATGTGGCGCTTTGAACGTGGAAAGCAGCCCTATTTTGATGACCCGGCGCGCAAGGCCATGTTCCCGGCCTTTTGGTGGGCCCTGAACCTTGTGGTGAATGGCGGCTTTGAAGAACGGATGCCACGCAGCGTGGCCGGGCGTCTGCTTGGAGTGTTTCTGGTCATATCCTCGCTGTTTATCGTGTCGATCTTCGTGGCGCGCATCACCTCGATGATGACGGTCGAGGCGATCTCGGGGTCGGTTACTTCGATAAATGATCTTTACGGCAAACGGGTAGGATCGGTCAGCGGGTCAACGGCCGCAACATATCTCAACCGGCGTGACCTGTCCTTTACCGGTTACCCAGACCCTCAGGAAATGCTAACCTCTTTCGAGGATGGTCAGCTTGATGCGGTGGTCTTTGATGCGCCCATACTGGCCTATTATGTCACCAAGAACGGAAATGAGGCAGGCCAGCTGGTCGGATCTGTGTTTCTCAGGGAAAACTACGGCATCGCTTTGCCATCGGGCAGCCCGTTATCTGAGAACATAAATCAGGCACTTCTTAATCTGCGTGAGGATGGTTCATACGCACAAATCGTTGAAAAGTGGTTTGGTGTGAACTCTGAGTAGTTCGAATGGAGCGTGCCTGACATTCTTCGCTATCGGCATTGAGTGAACATTGGATATCCAAACTATGCCGCGTAGCGGCGGCTCAAAGACCGATATCTGGATTTCAAAACCGCGAGTAAAATATAAACTTACTCGAAAAACGGAGTCATCTGCGCGACGATAACGGCGTTTTCATCCATTGCGCGCTGCATCAGTTCACGTTCTTCATCGTTGATATCGTGACCATCTGCTTCGCGTTCTTCCATCGTGCCATATCCGGTGACATCCAGCGGCGCCGTATCGGCCTGTTTGAGAATGGCAACGGTTTCACGCACGGCCTCGGCCTCGTCCACACCGCCGGCATAGACCATCAGCGCAGCGCCAGTTGCCTTGTCCGGCAGGCCATCGCCCTCTTTCCGGCCAATCTGAACCAGAAGAGTGAATATTTTTTGACGGCTTGGTTTTTTGTCCTTTGGCATAACGCGCACCTACGCGGGGTCACGTAAAAGGTCAATCCATCCCGTATTCCTTCGCATTTTCAGAAAATCCAAATTTGATTATCCGATGCAATAACCAATCCCTCATTTCTGTTCACTAGCGTCCGGTCTGCGTGAACAATTTGGGGCGCTCGATGGCCACGGCTTTTGACCTGCCAATTGATACTTCCGCCTCTGCCAATGACATGGCGGATGCGATGTTTGGCAATGGCGTGACCATTGTCTCGGCCAGCTACACCGGGGCATCCTCGGCCTCTGGCATCTATACCGATGGTGACGCCACAGCGCCGGGCATCACGCCGTCAGACAGTGGAGTGATCCTATCCACAGGCAACGCCAGCTCCATCACCAACAGTTCTGGTGATGCCAACGTATCTTCCGGAACTTCCACTTCACATGGAACAGCCGGAGATGCTGACCTTACCGCAGTTTCGGGGCAAACCACCTATGACGCTGCTGTTTTCGAGGCCGATTTCATCCCCGATGGCAGCACACTCACCATGCAGGTGGTGTTTTCCTCCGAAGAATATCTCGAATACGTGGATTCAGGGTTCAACGACGCTGTCGTCGTCGTTGTAAACGGCCAACCCGCCGAACTGTCCGTCGGATCCGGGGACATATCGATCAACAACATCAGCGATCAGGACAACGCGAACCTGTACATCGACAACCCGGCGAGCGGTGAAACCCATAACACCGAAATGGACGGCTTTACCGTCACGCTAACCCTCAAGGCGCCGGTCAATCCCGGACAGGTCAATTCCATCAAGATCGGCATCGCCGATGGGGGTGACAGTCATTATGACAGTAACCTGCTGATCGCAGGTGACTCGGTACAAACCTCGCTTGTTGCGCAAGATGACGATATCGAGTTGCGCGCGGGTAGTACCAAGGAGTTCGACCTGCTGGCCAATGATACCAGCAGTACCGGCAGCACACTCACGATTACTCAGATTAACGGTAATCCGGTAACAATCGGTGATTCCGTTGTTCTGGGGTCAGGCGAAGAAATCACCCTGACCGCCGATGGCATGGTGCTGGCGATACCGGACAGCGATCTTGGGACTAACACGTTTTCTTATACGGTCGAGGATGAAGACGGCAATGCCGATGTAGCCTTTGTCAACCTCACGACACTTGCGCCCTGCTTCACGGCTGGCACGCTGATCAACACAGATGTGGGCCCACGCCCAATCGAAGTCTTGTGTCCCGGAGATCTGGTGCTAACCCGGGACCACGGGGCCCAGCCTGTTCGTTGGATCGGCTCATCAACGTGCCGGGCGCGCGGTCCGGACACCCCCGTGGTGTTCGCGGCCGATGCGCTTGGGTCCCATGATCGGATTGAGCTGTCGCGCAATCACCGGGTGCTGGTCCGATCAGCCCGCGCGGAGCTTTTGTTTGGAGAAACAGAGATTCTGGTCAAAGCCAAGGATCTGATCAATGAGGGCACTGTTGCCCTGCGAGAAGATGGCAACCCGGTGATCTATTTTCACCTGCTGTTTGACCGTCACGAAATCATCTGCGGCAATGGAATGCTTAGTGAAAGCTACCATCCGGGCTCAGAAACCCTGCACAGTTTTGATGATGAGACGCGCCTGGAATTGTTTCGTCTCTTCCCTGAATTAGAAACGGTTGGGCCATCTGTATATGGTCCAACCGCTCGTCGTGTTATACGCTCATATGAAAGCCGCGTCCTGCTCGCGAACTGATATCAGTCGCGCAGCAGATCGTTGATCCCGGTTTTGGACCGGGTGCGTTCATCCACACGTTTCACAATCACAGCACAGTACAGCGAGATGTTGTTTTTTGTCGGCATGGACCCGGCGACAACAACCGAATAGGGCGGCACTTCACCATACATCACTTCGCCGGTCTCACGGTCTACGATCTTGGTCGATTGGCCGATGAACACGCCCATTCCCAGAACCGAGCCCTCGCGTACGATGCAGCCCTCGACCACCTCAGACCGCGCCCCGATAAAGCAGTTGTCTTCGATGATGGTTGGCCCGGCCTGCATTGGCTCCAACACACCGCCGATGCCAACACCACCTGACAAGTGAACGTTCTTACCGATCTGCGCGCAGCTGCCCACCGTGGCCCATCCGTCGACCATTGATCCTTCGTCAACATAGGCGCCGATGTTTACAAATGACGGCATCAGAACCACGCCCTTGGCGATATAAGCAGAGCGCCGCACGATCGAACCGGGAACAGCACGGAAACCCGCATCGGCCCACTGGTTTGCGGACCAGCCATCAAATTTCGACGGCACCTTGTCCCACCAACCCGCATTGCCGGGACCACCTTCGATGACGTCCATATCTCTCAGGCGGAATGACAACAGGACTGCTTTCTTGGCCCATTGATTCACTTGCCAGCTGTTATCGTCCAGCTTTTCAGCAACCCGTAGCGCGCCACTGTCCAATGCGTTCAGCGTATCTTCGATGGCTTCACGTGTTTCGCCGGTGGTTGCGGGGGAAATGCTGTCACGTACCTCCCAAGCGGCTTCGATGGCTTGCTCCAATTGGGCGTTCGACATGGGGTCTCTCCGTGGCTGGTATTTGTCTCGCTCGCCAATGGCCTATAAGGCGATACAACGCCACACGCAATGCGACGACTACAGCGTCATAAGCGGCGCAGGCCGTCAATCAGCAGATACAGTTCAGGCGCGGCAGCGTCAGATTGGATTGACCAAATCTCACTATTTCTTGCCGAACCTTTTAGGCGCTCTTGTGATCAGAAACCAAATAACCATTGCGATGTAGCCAACACAAAGCACCACCAATGTGGTCCAAGCGTAGGTCAGAACTGCAGCCCCCGCAAAGGCCACGCCAACCAGAAAGTATTTAACATTTTCGCGCGACACGCGCGCGGCCTTGAACGACCATGTCGGGATACGGCTGATCATCAGCAGACCAACCAGAACCATATGGATACAAATAACTTCGTCCGGCAAGAGCGGCGTATCGGCAAAGGCAAATGAAATAGACATCGGCAACAGCACCAGCAACGCGCCTGCCGGAGATGGAACGCCGGTGAAATAACCGTTGGGCAGCCCTGACCCAACAACGTTCTCGGTCTTGCTGCTGACATTGAACCGGGCCAGACGCAAAACGCAGCAGACCGCAAAAATCAGAACCGACATCCAGGCAAAGCCACTCATATCCTGCAATGCCCAGAAATAGATCACCAAAGGCGCGGCAACACCAAAATTCACAAAATCCGCCAGTGAATCCAGTTCTGCACCCATTTTGCTGTCGCTGTGCAACAGGCGCGCGATTGGCCCATCAATTCCGTCCAGCACGCAGGCTGCCACGATCATCTGGACGGCCAGCACATAATTCCCCTGCACACCGAACCGAATGGCAGACAGGCCCGCACAGATGGCCGCGATTGTCAGCATGTTTGGAATCAGCTGAACCAGCGCGTAATCCGTGATGGTCTTGTCCGGGGTCTCGGCCATGGAGTTTACACCTGATCGCCTTTTGCAACCGTCAATTCCGCAAGCACGGTTTCACCCGCGACCATGGTTTGGCCGATGCTGACCAGAGGTTCGATTCCGGGGGGCAGATACACATCCAGTCGCGACCCGAACCGGATCAGGCCGAAACGTTCTCCGGCCTGCATTCGCGCACCCGGTTTGACAAAGCAAACGATGCGGCGCGCCACCAGGCCCGCGATCTGAACCACTGCCAGCTTTTGCCCGTCTGACAATTCCACGCAAAGACTGTTGCGTTCATTATCAACGCTCGCCTTGTCCAGCGACGCATTGAAAAACTTGCCCGGACGATAAGCCACGGCGCTCACAACACCCGCAACCGGGGTGCGGTTCACATGGCAGTTAAAGACATTCATAAAGACGCTGACCCGCGTCAGTGCGATGTCATCCATGCCCAGCTCTGCCGGGGGAACAGCCGGTTCAATCAGGGATACAACTCCGTCTGCCGGGCTGACAATCAGCCCCGGGCGCTTCGGCGTGACCCGTTCGGGATCGCGAAAGAAATAGTAGCACCAGACGGTCAGGCCAGCACCAATCCAACCCAGAATGTCTGAAAGCAGGAACAGACCCACAGTGACAACGGCAAAGATGGCAACAAATTTGATACCTTCGGGGTGCATCGGTTTAATGAATGTGCCAAGCATCTGCATTACGGATCTTCCTTGCGGCAGGTGAAGCCACCCTCATAAGGCCAAAAGCCTCAAGTGCAAGCCTATACTATAAGTCTACAACACCCAGCACGGCCTGTTGCCCGGCCTGCCCAGCGCAAATTGCACCACTGGTCAATTCAAATTGAAACCTATACCCCTGAATGAAAAGACCCAACCCAAGGATGTTCAAAATATGAACGAAGAACGCGCGCGCCGATTTCGTGATGCCCATTCCGACCGCAACACCGCCGAACAGGTGCCCGATACAGCCCAGACCCGCGCCCCGGCCTATCGTCTGGCTTTCGCCGATACAGAATTTCTGTGTCGCGAGGAATTGCGCCCTGTCCGGCTTCAGCTGGAATTGCTGAAACCCGAGATGATTCTGAACGAACGCGGGATCGAAAGCACGGTTGTGATGTTCGGTGGCGCGCGCATCCCCGAGCCGTCAAAAAAGGCCGAGGCACGGACAGAAACGCTCGCGGACTTGTCAAAATACTATGACGAGGCCCGCAAATTTGCCCAGATCGTTACTGAAAGGTCGATGAAGTCTTATGGTAAAGAATATGTCGTCGTGACCGGTGGCGGTCCAGGCGTGATGGAAGCAGGAAACCGGGGGGCAAAGGACGCAGGCGGATCATCAATCGGTCTTAACATCGTGCTCCCGTTCGAACAGGCGCCCAACGAATATGTCACGCCGGGCCTGTGTTTCAACTTCCACTACTTTGCCATCCGTAAGATGCACTTCCTGATGCGCGCCCGCGCAATCTGTTGCTTCCCCGGTGGGTTTGGCACATTGGACGAAATGTTCGAAGCACTCACTTTGATCCAGACAGAGCGCATGGACAAAGTGCCGTTCCTGCTTTTCGGTGAATCATTCTGGCGCAGCATCATCAACTGGGAAACTCTGGCCGATGCCGGCACCATCTCGGCCGAGGATCTGGACCTGTTCCAGTTCGTCGAAACCGCGCAAGAGGCGCTCGACATAATCGAGGCGTGGGATAACGGTGAAGAATAGCCAGACCTGCATCAGATGATGCTGGGCAAGGATTGAAACGCCCCGTCCAAGGAGGGAAAGAACGGGGCGTTAAACCGATCCGAGGGGATCAAGTACAAGCAGGGCCGGTCCCAATCGGCCCCCAAGACCTAGCGCCCAGGAGTTACCAAACCTTTACAATCCTTCAAATTCGCAGAGCGAGAGAACATCCATTCCCAATGCCTCGATCCGCTTGCGCCCACCGAGATCCGGCAGGTCGACCACAAAGGCACAACCGACAATCTGACCACCCAACCGCTCGATCAGCTTGATTCCGGCCTCTGCCGTTCCTCCGGTGGCCAGAAGATCATCAACCAGCAAAACCTTCTCACCGGCTTCGATGGCGTCGTCATGCACTTCGACCACGGCCTCACCATATTCGAGCTGGTATTCCTCAGCAATCACTGCCCCGGGCAGCTTGCCCTTTTTGCGGATTGGCACAAACCCAACCGACAGCTGATGCGCCACCGCCCCGCCAAGGATGAAACCGCGCGCCTCCAGCCCAACCACCTTGTCGATGTCTTCACCCGCAAAGGGGTGCAGCAGCTGGTCAATCGCCATGCGAAATCCTCGCGGGTCGGCAAACAACGTGGTGACATCGCGAAACAGAATTCCCTCATGTGGAAAATCCACGATGGTACGGATGTAATCCTTAACTGACCTGGTTTTCTGCATGTCTTGCCCCCGAATGCTGGTTCAACAAACGTCGTTTGGCGTATCCCACATCGCCGCGCAAGAATAACATTACCACAGCGTTGGTTTACTAATCATTAACCAAAATATTCCAACAAGCGACGCAAAGGCAGGCCAACCCAACATAAACCATCGACGATAGGCATCCCTAATACCCCGAGGCAATCCCGCGCCCTGCCACAGCGCCTCTGCCGCCTGATCGCGTATTCCGATCTGCAACCGCACGACGGGTAACCAGCAGGCAAAGGCCAGCAGATACAGACCATAGGTCACAACCAACCACGGCTCAGTCAGGCTATAGCCCTGCAAGGAAATCAGCCAGAGCCCCGTCAATGGCTGGATCACCCCGGCAGGAGTTGTGAAAATCCAGTCAGCCACGACCACCCCTGACGCCACCGAATGGACCGTCTCAACCTTGCCGGTCCGCATGGCCCATACCATCTGAAACGCAGTCCCTATTCCGGTACCGAACAAAACCGTAGAGCTTAGAATATGAAGCCATTTGGCAATCAGATACGGGTCATCGATCACCGCTCATCCTCCAACACGACCACCACCGCGATCAACGCCAGAATCGGTATGTTCTTCAACAATCCACCCAAGGGCAACAGCCACAGAACCGGCGCCAAAACGCTGAATGCGATTGTGTACCCCAGAACCATCGCGGCCTGAATGCCCGCCATCAACCGCGGTCGCCAACCGCGCAATAGAGCCAGCGCAATCACCAGGTCCACTACCCCGCCCAAACGCGCAAGAACAACCAATGCGCCATCATTCACTGGGGCGTCAGGCACGAGGGGTAAAAATTGAGTTGACGACAAGGTGAGCCCAATCAATCCGGACATCGCCCAAAGCAGCGCCAGCGTGATCCGCAGCGCCGGACGCAACAAGTATAATCGCGCATGCCAAAGATCCTGCGTGCCCGCCGGGCGCGCGGCCAGATACCCGGAAAATCCCCGCGGCTGCACCTTTTCCGGCATGGCCCGGACTACCTCGGACGAATGCGCCACCACCCCGGCCTGCAATTGCGTAACTGCCGTTGCCGAGATTGGCCCAAGCCGCATGGCATCCCCCATCCGGCCCAACAACCGCGCCAACCCCACGGGGACACGCAGCCGGAATGCGGGTCCCAGCCCGAACCAACGCCGGTAGGCCTGAACCATACCGGCCTGTGTTACGATTTCCGGACCGCCAATTTCATGAATGCCCTGTTCCGAATATTGGTCCAGCATATTCACCACAACACGGGTCAGATCAGAAATGTGAACCGGCGTAAATTCCTGATCCCCCCGGCCCACAACTGGTGTCAGGAATGGCATGGCCGCCATTGCCCGCAACAATGACGATCCGCCATAAGAGGTCTCGCCTAACACCAGCCCGGCCCGCAAAACCGTGATACCATACCGCGCTGCGGTCTCCTCTCCGGCCCGTCGATACTGTGCAAACGCGGTTTGCGTATCTTCTATTCCCACAGCAGAAATCAATAACCCGGACGCACTCTCCGGCAAAGCCGAATAAACCGCATCCGGGGCATCCACATGCACAGCCTGATAGGTATTGTCCGAGGCGTTCAGAACGCCCGCCGCGTTCACCACATGCGTCACACCCGGCAGCCGCTTTTTCCAGAATGCCGGATCAGCCGCAGCGGAAGCGGTCAAATCCACCTTCAGGGTGTCAAACCCCATCCGACGCAGGCGTTTGGGTCTGCGTGCAACGGCCAGCACATCCCATCCCGACCTGCGCAAACCATATGCCAGATGTCTGCCGATAAACCCATCTGCCCCCAGCACCAGAACCTTACGGGCGGATTCGGTCATGCGCTGCGCCGTATCGCCGCCGTCATGACCCCCATGCCGATCAGCGCAACGCCGCCACCTCGGGTCAGCCAGGTGATCACATTTGGCTTGCGTATCTGTTGCCTCAACTTGTCAGCCAGCACCGCGTAAACCAGCACGTTGATCGCTGCGAGTCCGACAAATGTAGCAATCAGAATGGCGAATTGAGGGAAAAGCGGCGCATTAACGGTCACGAATTGCGGAACAAATGCGATGAAAAATGCGATCGACTTGGGGTTCAGCGCGGTCACCGCAGCAGTATGCCAAAACACCCCGCGTCCGGTTGCCGCCATTTCCGCGGTTTGTGCCTCAAACCCTTCGGACGGCGGACTGCGCAATAGTTTGACACCCAGATAAATCAGATAGAGCGCCCCGACCCATTTCAGAACCGTGAACAACATGGCAGAGGCCAGAACAAGCGCGCCCAACCCGGCAAGAGAGGCCGTCATCGCCACCAGATCACCCAGTGCCACACCGCCCGCGCTGGCCAGCGCCACCTTGCGCCCCTGACTCAGCGCATAGCTCAGCACCAGCAGAACCGTCGGTCCGGGGATCAGTAACAGCGCAGTAGAGGCCGCCACAAAGGCCAGCCAAAGTTCGAAAGACATCAGCAAATTCCCTATTTGGTATTGCGGATCATTTCCTGCGCCACCCGATACACCAAGGTTTCAGGCGGGGCATTTCGGCATTGGTTAACGGTGGCACTTGCAATGCCTTTGCCGCCTGCATTTTTCGACGATGTCCACAAACCCTGTTTCGCGTTCAAAAGTCGCGGCGGACCAGAAACCCATGATCCAACTAAAAACCTGCGCTTTTTCCAATTGCGTCCCCTGATCGTGTATCCGAACGAGATCTCCACAGGTCCAGCGCCCGGCGCCCATGACATATCCATCTGCCTGTGCCGTCATCGGCGCCAGTGTCAGGGCCGTTATGATTGAAAGTATATGCAATCGCATTTTGTTGCTCCCTCTGGTTACTTTGGGTTTAAAACACGCCCCGCCACGGCATCCAGCTTTGCCACCACTGCGGGATCACGGGCCTCTGGTGCAGTCAGGATCGCAAATTCCAGCGCCCTGTCGCAGCCATGTGGGCATTCTACCCGCTCCGGTCCCAATAGCGCGGGCAATCGCGCCACCATGCCGCGCGCCTTGTCGGCATTGCCCATCAGGGTCGCTATGATCTGCGTTACATCCACTTCTCCATGCTCGGGATGCCAGCTGTCATAATCGGTGATCATCGCGACGGAGGCATAACAAAGCTCTGCCTCGCGGGCGAGTTTAGCCTCAGGCATATTGGTCATGCCGATCACGTCGCACCCCCAGAGCTCGCGATAGAGCTTCGATTCCGCCAGTGCGCTGAATTGCGGCCCTTCCATCGCCAGATAGGTACCCCCGAGATGCAGGGTTATGCCTTCGGCTTTGGCGCCGCTTTCGCAGGCATCCCCCAACCGTGGGCAGGTGGGGTGTGCCACGCTCACATGAGCCACACAGCCGGTTCCGAAGAAGCTTTTTTCGCGCGCGAATGTCCGGTCAATGAACTGATCAACAACCACAAAATCCCCCGGCGCCATTTCTTCACGAAACGACCCGCAGGCGCTGACACTGATCACATCGGTCACACCCAGTCGCTTCAGCGCATCAATATTGGCGCGATATGGCACGGTTGTTGGTGAATGCACATGCCCACGCCCGTGCCGCGGCAGAAACGCCATTTTGACACCTCCAAGCGTCCCGCTCAGAATTGCGTCAGACGGCGCACCCCAAGGGCTTTCTACCTGCACCCATTCGGCACCTTCCAGCCCATCAATATTGTAGACACCGCTGCCGCCGATCACACCGATCATCGTTTCCGCCATTCTCTGCAATCCTCCACCTGGTCGCAGGCGACGTTACGTCGTTTGCCCCCGTAGCGAAAGCGCATATCACCCGGCTGGATCGGCGGGCTTGTTCGACACAGTCGCCCGCACTGCCCCCAATGCAGCAAAGATCGCACCGATGAAATAAAGCGCCAGCCCAACCAGTGTTGCCGGAGCATATTCCACCCTGCCTTCGGCTATTTGCATGAGGAAGATAAGAAACGGACCAAGCGCTGTCAGCGCACTGATTGTAAGCGTAGAGACCAGAGATACCGCCCTCTGAAGGGCATATAGCGGCGGTATAATCAGTAATAGACCGATCAATACTATCACCACGATCTGCACTGCCGGCATCGCCTCTTTATGATCAAACCCAACAGAGGTCAGCGCGCCCGCCACCACCATGTACAAAACAAATCTCAACCCAAAAACGGTGCCCGCACCCACACCTTTGCGGTCCAGCCTTTGACAATAGATCAGCAGCAGCGTGAACATAATGCCCTCGAAAAAAGCCAGCAAAACGCCAACAACCGCAACACCGAAACCACCCCTGACAAACCCGGAATAGCCCAGCACCGTCACGACGCCCAAAAACACAAGACTCAGCAGGATGATCAGCGTGCCGGCGCCCTCTGCCCAATTGCGCATATTTTCGCCCTCGGGCAGTCCGAAACGATAGGCCAGATAGGCGGTCAACGGCATCGCGCCTGATCCGATCGTATAGGCAATCGCCGGCTCGATCAGCTGCACCGCCATCAGGAACCCCAACCAGGACAGGGTCGCGACCACATTTATGATCAGCAACAGGCGAACATTTCGCAATGCGGTGGCAAGCTCAGTAGGCCTTTTCCAAGCCGATACCGCGATAAATGCGACTGAAGAGATGCCGAACACCAGAACGCCGAACAAAACAGAGCTCATCTGCTGAAAAATATGTCCGAAGAACACAAACTGCACGGACTCGAGTACGATAAAGCCCAGTGCCCAACATAGCCCCGCAACTGCCCCGTTCATTTACCCTGTACTCCATACATGACTTAGGCAGCCTACCGTCGGCAGGCTGCCTTGTCCGCAGATAAGCGGCACGCGAGGGCTTATTTACGCAAAACCCGGATCAGGCCAGCATCTCCACCACCTCATCCGTGGTCCAGACTGCGTTGGCCATGTATCGGAAATTGGTCAGTGCCGCGAGGTATCCATCGCCTTCGGGCAGCATCGCCGCGGCAGTTGCATCTTTGATCACGGCGACCTCGAAACCCTGCTCCAGCGTTTCGCGCATATGGCTTTCGGTGCACAGGTTGGCCGACATACCCGCCAGAATGATCTGATCCACACCTGCCTTGCGCAGCTGTAGCGCCAGATCGTTGGTTTCATTGCCATACAGCTTGTGCGGAGATGTCACGATGGTTTTGCCATCGTTAATGTATTTCTTATACTGCGGCATCCAATCAGCACCGGAATTTTCAAACCCTTCGGTTGTCAGTGCGCCTTTACGGTCAAACATGCCAATCTTGTGCATCAGTTTCTCCAGCGCCCCTTCAAAGCGCCAGCCGTGGTCGGTTGGGTAATAGTAATGCGGGGAAACCGCCACAGTGATCTTCGCCGCCTTGGCCGCGATGAACAGCCGTTCGATATTCTCTACTGTGTTGTTTCGCTCCACCGACGCCCCGACAACACCCCAGGTCACACCGTCGGGGCTCAGAAAGTCAATCTGCGGGTCGGTCACAACCAATGCGGCACGTGACAGGTCCAGCTTCATTGTGGATGGCGGCAGTGCGGGTTCAGCCGGATCGGCATAGGGGTCGTCTTGCGCCTGTACGGCACCTCCGGCAAGGCCCGCCGCAGCGGCCGTTCCAACAGCGAGACCAGCAGTCATTGCCTGACGGCGGGTTAGTTTCGGATCTTGATCATGATCATGGCCGTTGCACATTGGGTATTCCTCCGGGTTTGTAATTTGATATGTCCAAGGTGGCGCCCCTAATGTGCCTTTTCGTCCCATTTATGTGGCTTTAATATCTAAATTGGTGCTCAAAGCACCGGAATGTGACACACTCAGGCAATGTCTGATAAGACTTCTCATGATCTGATTCTGGCTGAGCTGGATATCCGGGCGGACCCTTTCGCGATCTGTTCGCTCGAAGGGGCATGTAGCATGGGGTTGGACCGGACACCGGGTGCGACGCTGCATTACGTACTTGGCGGCACGGGGCAGGTCAGCTTGCCCGGCGCATCAGCCATCGACCTCGCACCGGGGCGGCTGGTGTTGATCCCGGCCTGTGTCCGGCACAGCCTGCGGAATTTTGGCGGCGGACAAACTGGCCTGCCCGCCTGTAAACCGGCCGGGCTTGATCTGGCGGAACACGTGGTCGCGGGTTCAGGCCACGGAAACATGGTGGTCCTGTGCAGCCATATCGATCTCAGCCTGCGCGGCACCCATGGCCTGATCGACCTGTTGCGCAACCCGCTGGTTATTGATGTCTCAACCTCACCCACCACAAGGCGCGCGATGCAGGCGCTGATTTCCGAGATGACCCGCCCGCGGACCGGGCGGCGGGCGATGATCCGGGCGCTGTTGTTGCAATGCATGATTGAAATGCTGCGCGCACGGTTAGAGGCAGGGGATCCGAATGTGCTGTGGCTGGGTGCACTGGCCGATCCCGGGTTGTGGAACGCGCTGCGGGCAATGCTGGATGATCCGGGTGCGCCGCATTCGCTGGAACGACTGGCAGACGCGGCGGGGATGAGCCGCTCACGCTTTGCCGAACGGTTCCAGAACGCTTATGGCCGCGCACCGATGACCTTCCTACGAGAACTGCGACTGGCCCGGGCTGCACAACTGCTCAGCGAAGGACGCGACCCGGTCAAGCGCATCGCCCAAAAGGTCGGTTTCACCAGCCGAAGCGCTTTCACCCGCGCCTTTACCGAAGCCTGGGGACAATCGCCCCGGGGGTTTCGGGGTGGTCAGGGCTGAACCGGGACAAGCTCTGCTGGAACCCTTTTAGCTTAGAACCAAGCTTTTAATGAGTGAATTTACCCAATGTCGGCTTTAGTCCAAGCAGAACGATCCAGCGCGAAATATTGGTTTTCTTTTTCTGCGAATACGCACAATCCTGTCGTTGCTAGAATCTGTGTGGAACACGCTTCTGCAACCAATGGTGATAACGCACTGTTTCAGTTGCGGAAGCTATTGTATTTGGTATGGATGTCGAACATGACGAAGCCTTCATTTGTTTGGTAGAATTCATAATTTGCGGCATTCGGAAAACAGAACAGGTCATCGAGTCAGGACAAATGAATGGCTGTAATTCCAAATGGGGAGAACTCTCTGGAAGTCTTCCCTAGCCCTCAAGAAACAACAATGCTCGTCATCCAAACTACGCCAGTTTCGGAAGTTGGAGTGCAAATTTGGTTGATGGATAAATCGAGACCACGCCAAATGTTTCTGGCACCTCGGGTTCGAGTGGATTCAAACGGTCAGCACAAGTTCGATCACTTGAAGAAGTGGCCAAACGGGATCTATTTGTTCCAAATCACCGCATCGGGAAAAAACACACGAATAGACGATCCGTTGACTGCCGCCCGATTCAAGATCAGCGAAGGATTTAGTGAGCCAGCTGACGCCAGAGAGTTGGAATGTGCTATCACTCAGCAGGAAGCGTTTCGGAACTTCGAAATCCGTCAGGAGGAATTCCAAGGCGAGAACAGATTTAGGCTCCGCGTAATACTCGGTAAATGCCTGCTTGATTATGAACAGGTATTTCGGGGAGGCGTGCTCACACCAATGTCGAACCGTCTTAACCTAGAGAGCATTCTTTCTGTTGTAGCTCAGCTTCTTCCTCCGGGCATCTCCTTTCAGGAAACCAAAGAACTGGAGGACGCATATGGCAGAGGGCACCCTCTTTGCCTAGTTACATTTGAGAATGTGCAAGCGAAGAACTGCAATACAGCAATTGTTGCAATACAGCAACGACTTCGGAGAGTGATAGGAGCATTGGGACAGAACCGAGGGGCAAGCCCGGAAGTGCTAGCGTATCTGATTGAAGACTCAGAGCAAAGGTACAACCTTGCAACGCCGTCAAACATCTATAGAGGGAACCTTGCCGCCGGCTTCGGGCCGGGCGTGACAGATTTTTTGGACATCGTCGATGCAACTGCCGACGAGAACCCTTGGATTGATTTTGTTTTGTCGCTAATGTCCTCTGTTCGTCGCCAGACAAACCCTGAAACAATGCTGTTCTTGGCATGGTCCTTGATTGAGTCGGCTGCAAAAAGAAGCGTGACATCTGAAGCAACAGCGGTGCTTGACGACAACGGAAATGAGATACCCGCTCGGAGCGGTCGCCTGACGCAGAGAATGGATTTGGGACGGACCCTCGTGTATTTACGGGATCATGTTGGTCGCAATAAACTGGGACTGGAAGTTGGTAGGGCGCCTGGATTTTTCGATCAAGTCCGCTGTGCGTACCAGTGTCGAAATGCGGTCGCGCATGACGGTGGCCTTTATAGGCCAGGCAGCGCACCTCCCGAAGGCTATACACCTCAATTTCCATTCACTGTTCGAGACTGGGCATCTGAGGTTGTTCGATTTGAATGCTCGAACGCAGCACAAACTAAATAGTACCTTTGTTCCCTTACTGCCCGTAGCGGTTGTAGGCTCAGACGCATCCAATGACTGCAGGGTCCTACTGATTGGACTGTCTCTTGCAAAATCCACTCAAGACCGAGGTTCATACCTGACTCAGACAATCGGATCGTACTATGCCACAACTCAGCGGTCCTCTGTCAGGACCGCAACGCAACGCGAACCGTCCCAATATCCGGTCTCAGGCCAGCGAGCCACTCAGGGTAAACAGATCGCGACCGCGGACCAAAGAGGTGACCACCCGGCCCTCAGCTGTTTCGCGCAGTGCAAAGCCGTAACCGCGCAGGCGGTGCTTCCATTCGCGCTCGGAAATTGCCAGCCGACGCTCGCGCATGACCAGTTCCTGAATCTCTGCTGTGCTATTCATCTTTTCCATCGTTTCCTGCCCTTCAACAGTCTGTGATGGAACAATGGATAGTTTTCGGTTGTGGCAACAATCGTGCTGAATTTGGGCACGCCAGAGGTTTCATTGCGACAGCACAGATCACCTGAAACTCTAAAGCCCAGCCTCTGCCTCAATGTCCCGTTTGGACTTGCGCGCCCGTTCCGTGGCCGATTTCAACTGTCCGCAGGCGGCCATAATATCCTCGCCCCGCGGGGTGCGGATCGGGCTGGCATATCCGGCCTTGTAAATTATGTCAGCAAACCGCTGGATCCGGTCGTGATCACTTCTTTCATAAGGCGCACCGGGCCATTCATTGAACGGTATCAGGTTAATTTTAGCCGGAATTCCCTTGATCAGCTGCACCAAACGGCGGGCGTCTTCATCGGTGTCATTCACATCCTTCAGCATCACATATTCAAAGGTAATACGCTCTGAATTGGAGGCTTTGGGATAGGCGCGAAGGGCATCCAGAAGCGCAGCAAGATTCCAGCGTTTGTTGATTGGAACCAACCGGTTACGGGTTTCGTCATCGGTAGCATGAAAGCTGATAGCAAGCATACAGCCAATCTCTTCGGCGGTACGCGCAATCTCGGGCACAACACCCGATGTAGACAGCGTAATCCGTCTGCGGGACAGCGAAATACCTTCACCATCCATCGCAATTTTCATCGCATCGCGCACGTTTTCAAAATTATATAGCGGCTCTCCCATGCCCATCAATACAATGTTCGACAAAAGCCGTGGCCCATTTTCATCCGTAGCCCGGCCCGGTTCCGGCCATTCCTCAAGGTCATCCCGGGCCATCATTACCTGGCCGATGATTTCCCCGGCGGTCAGATTACGCACCAGCTTTTGCGTGCCCGTATGGCAGAATGAACAGGTCAGCGTGCACCCTACCTGCGAACTGATACAAAGCGTCCCACGATCCGTCTCGGGAATGTAGACCACTTCAACTTCATGCCCCCCGGCAATCCGTACCAGGTATTTCCGGGTGCCATCCGCGCTTATTTGTCGGCTCACCATCTCTGGGGTTTCGATAACGAATTTCTCTGCCAATTCGGCGCGGTACGCTTTGGACAGGTTAGTCATCGCCTCAAAATCACGCACGCCCCACTGATAAATCCATTGCCAGATTTGGTTCACCCGCATCTTGGCCTGCTTCTCAGGCGTGCCATTTTCGATCAACACCTCACGCAATTTTTCGCGGGTCAGGCCAACAAGATTGACCGGCCCTTCTGGCAATTTACGAGGGATTGTCAGGACGTCCTGAGTGATGGGTATGGAATCGGTCATGGGTTTCTGGCGCTGTCGACTATCTTGGATGCGCCTCCATATAGCATTCGGACGGCGATTCCAAAGATTTCCTTCGGGTCTGCCTAAGCCACCATACGCCGTCAGGCTCGATCAATCGGGCGCTGCAGTCTTTTCACTTGTTCATGGCGCGGACAGGTGATCAGATGATCATTGATCAACCCCACGGCCTGCATAAAAGCGTAAACGATTGTGGGTCCACAAAATTTGAATCCTCTTTTCTTCAGATCCTTGGAAATTTCCGTTGAAAGATCGGTATATGCCGGAACCTGAGACAAATCCTCCCAATGGTTCTGAAGCGGCGCACCGCCGACATAGGCCCACAGATAGGTGTCAAAGCCCTGTTCTGCTTCTATAGCCTGCCAGACACGCGCATTGGCAATGGTGGCTTCTATCTTACCCCGGTGCCGAATAATTCCAGGATTCTCAAGCAGTCGGGTCACTTCGGGCTCGCCCCAATCCGCTATGATATTTGGATCAAAATTTTGAAATGCATCGCGAAAATTCTCTCGTTTCTTTAGAATCGTTATCCAACTTAATCCGGCCTGAAATCCGTCAAGGATCAGCTTTTCCCAAAGCGTGCGGCTGTCGTACTCGGGCACGCCCCACTCTGTATCGTGATAGTCGAAGTAGATTTCATCGGGCCCGGCCCAACCGCATCGTTCACCCATTTAGTTATTCGCTTTCGGCCAGTACTGACAATTTGATCTAATTTCCTAACTTAACGTTTTCTTAGCGGCATTCGAGGAGATTTTGAGCTCGTCTACTTCGGAGAGTTTTATGGGGCGCAACAATCGAAAATGGGCCGACATCGCACCCGGTCATGACAATCCGTTGGCTTACGCCACCAATGCGCGCGACAAATCCACGGTTGAAATGGTTGATGCCGCAGTCCGGCACAAGCAGGCTATGTTGGCGTATCAGGCTGTTGTCCCTGCAGGAAAACAATCGCGTCCTGCCTTTTACGAAGGGCTGATTCGCATACTGGATGAAACCGGGCGCATTATTCCGGCCCGCGAATTCATCGATGCCATTGAAACCACTGAAACCGGGCGAATCGTTGATTGTGTCGCCCTTGAAAAGGGGCTGCAAACATTGCGTAAATACCCCGCTCTTCGGTTGTCTATCAATATGTCTGCGCGTTCGATTGGTTATGCGCGCTGGAACCGTACGCTTAAACGCGGGCTAAGTGATGATCCAACCATTGCAGAGCGGCTGATCCTAGAGATTACAGAAAGTTCCGCGATGCTGGTCCCTGAATTGGTGGTGGACTTCATGAGCAACCTGCAGCGAAAGGGGATCAGTTTTGCATTGGATGATTTCGGCGCCGGATTTACATCCTTTCGCTATCTCAAGGACTTCTACTTTGACATCCTCAAAATTGACGGGCAGTTCATTCGCGGGATCGCCGAAAATACGGATAATCAAATCCTGACCAACGCGCTGGTTTCGATTGGCGAGCAATTTGACATGGTTACGGTTGCGGAAAGTGTGGAGCATGCGAATGACGCGGCCTATCTGACATCATCCGGGCTCGATTGTCTGCAGGGATACTATTTTGGTGCCCCGACTATTCACCCACCTTGGGCCGATCCTGACCTGGAGCGTGCAACAGCGTGAGCTGTGACATTCCGACAGTTGCCGCATTGCGGCGTTTGCGCTAAGACCGCCCCAGATAGTGGGGGTTCCGGAGCTGGCATTATTGCGGAAACCGGTCGCTCCTCGGCGCAGAAAACTCTGGTGGAGGAATACATGACAAACGTAGTTATCGCATCGGCGGCACGGACCGCTGTTGGCTCTTTCGGCGGCTCGTTCGCCAATACCCCGGCGCATGATCTCGGCGCGGCCGTTCTTGAGGCTGTCGTAGAACGTGCTGGTATCGAAAAATCAGATGTCTCTGAAACGATCCTTGGCCAGGTTCTGGCCGCTGGTCAGGGGCAAAACCCTGCTCGCCAGGCCCATGTGAATGCCGGCCTGCCGATTGAAAGCGCGGCCTGGGGGATCAATCAGGTTTGTGGATCTGGTCTGCGAAGTGTCGCGCTCGGTGCGCAGCATATCCAGCTGGGTGATGCCAGCGTTGTTGCCGCCGGTGGGCAGGAAAACATGACTCTCAGCCCCCATGTCGCACATCTGCGTGCCGGTCAGAAAATGGGCGATATGAAGTACATCGACTCGATGATCCGCGATGGTCTTTGGGACGCTTTCAACGGGTATCACATGGGCCAAACCGCGGAAAACGTTGCAGAGCAGTGGCAGATCAGCCGAGACATGCAGGACGAGTTTGCAGTGGCGAGCCAGAACAAGGCGGAAGCCGCTCAAAACGCAGGAAAATTTGACGATGAAGTCGTCGCTTTCACCGTTAAAACGCGCAAGGGCGATATCATTGTGGACAAGGATGAATACATCCGCCACGGCGCCAACATCGAAGCGATGCAGAAAATGCGCCCGGCCTTCACCAAAGACGGCACTGTGACCGCGGCCAATGCAAGCGGCCTGAACGATGGCGCAGCCGCCGTTCTGTTGATGAGTGCGGAAGACGCCGAAAAGCGCGGAGTTGAGCCGCTCGCACGGATCGCATCCTATGCCACTGCAGGTCTCGACCCTTCGATCATGGGCGTTGGCCCGATCTCTGCCAGCCGCAAAGCGCTGGAAAAGGCAGGATGGTCCGTTGGTGACCTTGACCTGGTCGAAGCTAACGAAGCCTTTGCCGCGCAGGCATGTGCCGTGAACAAAGATATGGGTTGGGACCCGGCGATTGTGAACGTAAACGGCGGCGCCATCGCGATTGGACACCCCATCGGTGCCTCTGGCTGCCGGGTGTTGAACACGCTGCTTTTCGAAATGAAACGCCGCGACGCCAAAAAAGGCCTCGCCACGCTTTGCATCGGCGGCGGCATGGGCGTTGCCATGTGTGTGGAACGCGCCTGATTCGCCTTGTTTGCTTCGTTGAAACAAAGGGGCGTCTTTTCGGGCGCCCCTTTTTCAATCTTCACACGCTATAGGAAACAATTTCCCCGGATTTTAGCTGCAGTGCGGCAAAATGGACGCGCAATAATATTGCGCAATGGCCGCGCCAACAGTAATAGAGTTACCAAGACATTATCCCAGATTGGAGACTAACATGACCAGAACAGCCCTAGTAACAGGTGGCAGTCGCGGCATCGGCGCCGCAATTTCCAAAGCATTGAAAGCAGAAGGCCACAATGTTGCAGCAACCTATGCCGGCAATGACGAAGCCGCCGCAGCTTTTACTGCTGAAACCGGCATCAAGACCTACAAATGGAACGTAGCGGACTACGATGAAAGCGCGGCTGGCATTGCGCAGGTCGAAGCGGAAGTCGGTCCAATTGACATCGTTGTGGCGAATGCGGGCATCACCCGCGATGCACCGTTTCACAAAATGACGCCGGAACAGTGGCATCAGGTGATCGACACCAACCTGACGGGTGTATTCAACTCCGTGCACCCAGTTTGGCCCGGCATGCGCGAGCGCAAATTCGGCCGCGTGATTGTCATCAGTTCGATCAATGGCCAAAAAGGTCAGTTTGCTCAGGTGAACTATGCGGCGACCAAAGCCGGTGATCTGGGCATTGTGAAGTCTTTGGCGCAGGAAGGCGCGCGTGCCGGGATTACCGCAAACGCGATTTGCCCCGGTTACATTGCGACCGAAATGGTCATGGCGGTACCTGAAAAAGTCCGCGAATCGATAATCGGTCAAATTCCTGCCGGGCGCCTTGGTGAACCTGAAGAGATTGCACGCTGTGTAACCTTCCTTGCCTCTGAGGATTCACAGTTCATTAACGGCTCGACCATTTCCGCGAACGGCGCACAGTTTTTCGTCTAAAAACCTAGTTCGAACGATTTGGGGCCGGTCACTATGACCGGCCCTTTTTTGTGATAAGTCAGCGAATTATTCTTTCACAGATTACAAAGAAACCTTTACCCATCAAAATTGATGGAGTTCTTTTTCTAATAAATTTTGACCGTTAGGTCAGGCTTCTATTTCAAGCCGCGCAATTTCTTCCTTAATGCGCAATTTCTGTTTCTTGAGTTCCGAAATTTCTTGATCGGTAGAGCCGAGGGCTCGCTGCGCATCTTCCACCTGGTCCGAGAGGCTTTGGTGTTTCTTCTTCAGTTCCTCGACATGCGAACTCAAGCTCATTGGCATTCTCCTCTCTATGCTCATTGTATGCATAACGAGTGCAGCACAAATTTTCGAACCTGTCACGCTGCAAGCGCAGCATAGCAGCTCAATAATGCCGTGGATTTTGCGGAACTAGCCGGAAAAATGTAACGGGACACCATCACGCAAGACGCAAGCCGTTGCTTTTGTGTAATTTTCCCGGTCGCTGTCATGCTCTGCCCCTGCATGCAGCACCCACGAGTCGTGAAGGCGAAATTCGGCCCGTCCTCCTTTTCGCCCGCGCAACAGAACAAGTTTTGCCGCGCGGCCTATGCGGGGAATCAATGGTAAAACCTCGATTCCACCAAGGCGCAATTCGACTGCGTTCAATAATTCCGGAAGGCGATCTGCGCGCTGAATAAAGGTAACATACCCTTTGGGCTTACAGCGCTTCGCAGCACAAGAGATCCAGGCGTCAATTGGTGTGGGCCCTCCAAGAGCGATTTCACGTCCCGGCTCACTGGCCGCCGTTCCCGCTTCACGATTGAAATAGGGTGGGTTAGCGATGACATGATCGAATTGAATTTCGCGCAGAGAGGCTGGCAAATCTGATAAATCGCAGGTGAAAATCTCCATAGCGATCTTGTTCTCTGTGGCGTTTCTGCGCGCCAATGACGCATATTCCGGCTGAATCTCCAGCCCCGTCAAGTTTATGCCCGGCACTCGGCGCGCCAGACATAAAGACGCCACACCTGCTCCGCACCCAAGCTCTAACACGCTTTGCCCGGAAACCGCGGGCACAGAAGCAGCAAGCAGAACCGGGTCAACTCCTGCCCGATAACCCTGTTTGGGTTGCTGAATCTCCAGTTGGCCGCCTAGGAATTTGTCACGACTCAACTGGTCTGCACCCCAGTCACGCATCATCTAAGTCGATCCCGTTGTCTGTCAGGGCCAGCCTTGCGCGATAATAGTCGCGTTCCGCGACCATGATCCGACGTGGAAAAATTCCGATGGACCCCTCCAGCGCGCTCATATTTACGTCCAATTCAAAGCAGTCTATACCCTCGCCCTGAAGCAACGCTTTTGCAAATGCGATTGATGTGGGGTCAGTTGTTCGCAATAGCTGTTTCATGGGGATGACTAAAGGACACCGGATTGCATTTGTCGAGCCGTGTGACAGGAGTGTGATGGGTTTGGACCAAGTCGCAACAAAGCCACATGAAGAACTTGCCAGCCATCTGGCCGGTCAGATGGACCGCGTTAACACCCTGATACGTACTCGCATGGCATCACGCCACGCGCCCCGTATTCCCGAAGTGACAGCGCATCTGGTCGAGGCAGGTGGCAAACGTTTGCGGCCAATGCTGACGCTCGCTGCAGCGGACCTTTGCGGATATGACGGTGAATTTGATGTTCATCTGGCTGCTACAGTTGAATTCATTCACACCGCGACCCTGCTGCATGATGACGTGGTAGATGAAAGCGCGCAGCGGCGCGGACGACCAACCGCGAACCTGTTGTGGGACAATAAGTCCAGCGTTCTGGTTGGTGATTATCTGTTTTCCCGCGCGTTTCAGTTGATGGTCGAAACCGGCTCTCTTCGTGTGCTGGATATCCTTGCCAGTGCATCAGCGACCATTGCAGAAGGTGAAGTTCTGCAACTTAGCGCGGCCCGGGATCTGGCCACCAACGAAGATATTTACATGCAGGTGATCCGCGGCAAGACAGCGGCGTTGTTCTCGGCTGCGACGGAAGTGGGCGGCGTGATTTCTGGCGCACCGGAAACCCAGGTCAAGGCGCTTTATGATTTTGGAGAGGCACTTGGGATTTCGTTCCAGATCGTTGATGATCTTCTTGACTACCAGGGTGAAAGCCATTCAACCGGCAAAAATATAGGCGATGATTTCCGCGAACGTAAACTGACCCTTCCTGTAATCAAAGCAGTTGCAGCGGCCTCAGAAGACGAGCGGGCATTCTGGAAGCGCACGATCGAAAAAGGTGATCAACAGGAAGGTGACCTGGATCAAGCCTTACAGCTGCTTAACCGGCACGGCGCACTTAGCCAAACTCGGGACGATGCAAGATACTGGGCCAATGTCGCAAAGACCGCAATTCAATCATTACCAGATCACCCTGTACGTCAGATGTTGATTGATTTGGCCGATTACGTTGTTGCCCGCGTCAATTGAACGGGCTTGGCGCGTTCAGTCGTGTCGCAGCAACCCACCACCCTGGAAATCTTTCCTGCAATCGTCCGGCAGCTGATCCGGCAGTCTCTGCATCGGCATAAAGGCCAAAACAGGTTCCGCCTGAACCTGACATTCGTGTCAGCAGGCATCCCGGCGTCACTTCCAACGTTTCAAACACCTGTTTGATCACCGGTTCTGCGGCGATGGCAGGAGCTTCCAGATCATTACGCATATCTCTGAGCCATTGAATTAAGTCAGATGGTTCCGAAAACCGTGGAAGCACTTCAGGCATTGGCGGGTTGTTGCGTTGCTCAAGCCTGCGAAATACTTCGGCCGTCATAACGGGCAAGTTTGGATTTACTAAAACCGCATGCAATACGGGCATATCCGGAAGTGTCTCGACGATGTCGCCAATCCCACGCATCCTTGCAGGTTTGCATGTTAGACATAGCGGAACATCTGCCCCAAGCGATATTACATTGTCAGGAACTGCCTGTCCCGACAGACCGGAAATTATACGCAAGGTTGCCGCGGCATCACCAGACCCTCCGCCAAGACCGGCCGCATTTGGCAAAAACTTTTCCAATTGGATATCTGCGTCGACATTCATGAGCTTGGCAGCCTTAACGACAAGGTTGCTCTCATCAGACGGCACACCAGCAGCCATGGGTCCGGCCACTGTCACGCTGGTTTGTGGCGCGGGCCGAATTGCTATTCGGTCCCCGATATCCGCGAACATCGCCAGCGAATCCAGCAAGTGGTAGCCATCTTCACGCTGCCCGGTGACGTGGAGCGTCAGATTGACCTTCGCCGGTACAAACGCTTCAACGGTCGTCATCCGCCACCTCTAGTGGTTCAGCACCTTCTTCAGCAAGCACGGCATCGAGTCCGACTTCAAGCTTGCGGCGGATACGGTCTGGCGAAATATCCGGGGACGGCTTGTCTTCATCCACCAATGACAATGCGCGACGCCACTGAAATCTGGCTTCTGTAATCCGGCCAACGGCCCACAACACATCCCCGAGGTGGTCATTCACCACCGGGTCAATCGGGATAAGCTCTGCCGCACGCTCCATGTGACCGATCGCTTCGTCGTAACGCCCCAGACGGTAAAGCCCCCAGCCAAGGCTATCGACGATATAACCGCTGTTTGGCTGGCGTGCGACAGCACGCTCGATCATATCCAATGCTTCATCGAGCTTTACCTGTTTCTCTACCAAAGAGTAGCCCAGGTAGTTCAGAACCTGCGGCTGTTCAGGGTTGAGTTCCAAGGCTTTGCGAAAATCGGCCTCAGCATTCTCCCAGTCACCCAAGCGTTCATAGCTGATGGCGCGTGCGTAGTGTACGAACCATTGTTCCGATCCGTGCGCGGCATACAGATCGACCGCGCGATTGTAGGCCTCTACCGCATCCGCAAAACGCTCAAGCTGTCGATATAGGTCGCCTGCGGAGACGTGTACCAGCGCAAGATCAGGATTGCTTTCTGACAACTGTTCAAGAACTTCCACCGCGGCATCGGTCTTGTCTGCCCTGCGCAGAGATTCAGCGCGGCCCATTTCTGCCGCCGAAAACGTGGGGTGATCACGGGGTACGCGTTTGTATGTCTCGGTCGCAAGGTCATAGCGTTCAAGCGATTCCAAAAGCTCGGCAGACATCATAAGTGCGTCGACATGATCGGGGCTCAGGCTTTCCGCAATTCGCGAATACAGCAAAGCGTAGTCTTCGCTCGTGTCAGCCAAAAGCGCGCGGCCAAGTGAATAATACACCTCAGCCACACCATCTGTTGCGCCGGAAATTCGCGTAAACGGCACCCGTTCGCCACTTTCAAGAAGCGCTCGCAATTGCGCAATCTCGGGGTCAAAATCAGTGCCGAAAGCATCGTCGATCAACGCGATTGCACCGTTGTTTCGCTCCAGCTGGCTCAGAATTTCCGCCCAGGCCAATACCCCACGTCGTGTGCGCTGCATCGGACCATCCGACTTGCCGCTGAATATCTGATCCGCCGCTTCGAAGTCACCCACAGATGCGAGCGCCAGTGCTTTGTGGTAAATCGCAAAACTGCGTAAACCGCGTTGTTCCGCAACTTCGTCAAACAATCTGATCGCTTCGCGCATGTCGCCCTTGCCCAAATGGGCCCAGGCCGAGATCAGCCCATCGGCAAGCTCGCCAATGCCGCGGTCCTTTTCGAACCTTAGAAACAGGTCGTCATAGGCTTCACGGCGAACCTCGTCCGCGATGAGAACCATATGCGAAATCTGACTCAAAAGCCCATCAGCTTCGATCTTACGCGCCACAGGTAATGCACGATCAATCCGCCCGAGTGCAATTTGCGCGCCAACAACACTTTCCAGCGACGCCGGGTTAGAGGGGTCTTTGATCAGTGCCTTGGTGAAATACTCAGCCGCCGCCGCATAATCTTTGTCGTATCCAGCCTGCCGCGCAGCCAGATAAGCACCGGGTGCCTCGCTTGCAGCCGATGGGGTTGCACCCGTTTGGATTGCGGCAAGTGCGGCAATGACAGAAAGAATTCTGAGCTTCAAGAGAAAGGCCCGCCTCATGTTGTTAGGATGTCGAAGCAAGGTAGTGCGCACAGCCCGCCAAGGCAATGCGGGACGGCAGATTTGCCGCCCCATTGGCCATAATTCACCAAAGCTTTACATATTGGGATAGTTTGGTCCGTCCCCGCCCTGCGGCGTGACCCAGGTGATGTTCTGGCTTGGGTCTTTGATGTCGCAGGTTTTACAGTGAACACAGTTCTGGAAGTTGATGACAAATTTATCATCCACCACCTCATAAACACCCGCAGGACAGTAGCGCTGAGCAGGTTCGGCGAATTTCGGCATGTTGACCGACATCGGCACACTGTCATCCGACAGCTGCAAGTGCGCCGGCTGGCTTTCCTCGTGGTTGGTCATCGAGAAGCTGACATTGGTAAGACGATCAAAGCTCAGCTTGCCGTCCGGTTTCGGATAATCAATTGGCTTGTGCTTCGATGCTTCCTCGGTTGCAGCCGCATCCGTCTTGCCATGCTTGACAGTCCCCAGCAAAGAAAAGCCCAAAGTGTTACACCACATATCAAAGCCACCAACCATCAGGCTGGCCAGCAGGCCATGCTTAGACCACAGCGGCTTCACGTTGCGTACTTTCTTGAGGTCTTTACCGATCGCACCGCTGCGCACTTCGGTTTCGTAATCGCTCAGTTCATCACTGGCACGTCCGCCCTCGATGGCGGCATGGGCCGCTTCGGCCGCCGCCTTACCAGACAGCATCGCATTGTGGTTGCCCTTGATCCGCGGCACGTTAACCATACCTACCGAACAGCCCAGCAGCGCCACACCCGGTGCCACCATTTTCGGCATCGACTGATACCCACCTTCGGTAATTGCCCGCGCGCCATAGGCCACGCGCTTGCCGCTTTTCAGCAGGTCGGCGACCATCGGGTGATGCTTGAACCGCTGGAATTCCATGTAAGGGAACAGGTGCGGGTTGCGATAATTCAGATGTACAACAAAGCCGACATAAACCTGATTGTTGTCCAGATGATAGATGAACGACCCACCACCAGCATTGCTGCCCAACGGCCAACCCATCGTATGGGTCACGCTGCCTTCGCGGTGCTTCTCTGGGTCGATCTCCCAGATTTCTTTCATGCCAAGCCCGAATTTCTGCGGCTCTTTTCCGTCAGACAGGTTGTATTTGGCGATCACTTCTTTCGATAGGCTACCGCGCACGCCTTCGGACAGGAAAACATATTTGCCATGCAGTTCCATACCTGGCTCATAAGACGGGCCGGGCGTGCCGTCAGCATTTTTGCCAAATTCACCGGCGACCACACCTTTAACGCTTCCATCCTCGGCAAACACCAGCTCGGAACACGCCATTCCGGGGAAGATTTCCACACCCAGCTCTTCCGCTTGTTCTGCCATCCAGCGACAGACATTCCCCATAGAGACAATGTAGTTGCCGTGATTGTTCATCAGCGGCGGCATGGGGAAGTTGGGAATACGGATTTGCCCGGCTTCGCCCAGCATATAGAAATTGTCATCCTTGACCGGGGTATTCAAAGGCGCGCCCTTTTCCTTCCAGTCCGGGATCAGGGCATCAAGCCCACAAGGGTCAAGCACTGCACCCGACAGGATATGAGCGCCGACTTCGCTGCCTTTCTCCAACACAACCACCTCTCTTGAAGGGTCGAGTTGTTTAAGCCGTATCGCGGCAGAAAGACCCGCAGGCCCTGCTCCGACAATCACAACATCATATTCCATTGCTTCACGTTCGACGTCAGACATCAAAGTCTTCCTTTAGCTGTGCGGTACCACCCCGGGCGAGCCGACATTTAAATTTCGAACGTGATTAGCGTGCCGCTGCCTCTGGGGTCAATTGGAACCCGACGCGAAACCCCAGAGAAACGGCAAAATTGTGCGATAATTCCCTTGAATGCATTGTTACCGCGCATCACCTATTGCAATCCCAAGGTTGCTCGGGGCAATCTGTCTTGAAATCTGAACTGTCTTTGCCGGGGTCGCTTATCGCGGCCCCGCTATGATGAGGGGACAATTTGCAATGGACAAAATCCCAATGACCCGCTCGGGTTATGATGCACTTGAGGCTGAGCTCAAACAGCTAAAATCCGAAGAACGTCCCGCGATAATTCGCGCCATTGCCGAGGCCCGCGAACATGGGGATCTCTCTGAAAATGCCGAGTATCATTCGGCCAAAGAGAAACAGTCCTTTATCGAAGGGCGGATCAAAGAGCTGGAAGGCGCAATCAGTCTGGCAGAAGTGATTGATCCAACCAAACTGTCAGGGGCGATCAAGTTCGGTGCGACCGTTACGCTTGTCGATGAAGACACGGACGAGGAAAAGACCTATCAGATCGTCGGCGAATACGAAGCGAGCATCGAAAAAGCGTTGCTAAACATCAAATCACCCATTGCCCGCGCTCTGATCGGCAAGGAAGAAGGCGACAGCGTTGAAGTGCGCACCCCCGGTGGCGAAAGATCTTATGAAGTGCTAAAAGTTGCCTATATTTAATAGGCTTTGATCATGTCTGACCGTCAGGAGACACATTCACCCGCTTTGGGGATATACGACAAGTCACGCAAAGAGCGGCTGACCGGAGTTGAGGTCATCGCGTTGCTGTTGTCTTTGCTGTGGCTGGTGCTTTCTGCGGTATTTTTCCTTGTTTTGGCTCCACGCGGTGTCGTGCCCGGAAATGGCGGAGCGTTGCAATTTGTGTTGGTTGTTCTGTCGGTTTTCATGCCTGTTGCGATGATCTGGGTGGCTGCAACTGCGGCGCGGTCTGCACGTGTAATGCGGGAAGAAAGTCAAAGACTTCAAATTGCGATTGATGCGATCAGACACGCCTATGTCACCCAAAACAAACAGCAAAATCTTTCCAGCGAACCGACAGTTGCAAAAAAACTAGATGAAATAGCGGCAGCGCAGCGCAAGACTGAAAGCGCTCTGGCAACCTTTTCTTCATCCCGCCCGATGATGCCTGACATCAAGCCCCCGGAACCTGCTGTTGTAGTTGATGAAAATACCGATCAGGTGGCGCTTCCTCTGGGAACACAAGCAGAAGATATTCAGCCACCCTTGGCCCCAAGTGACTTTATCCGTGCTCTGAATTTCCCGGAGACTGCAGAAGACAGAGAAGGGTTTGCAGCCTTGCGCCGTGCGCTAAAAGACAGGCCAACGGCGCAGCTGATACAGGCGGCACAGGATGTTTTGACCTTGCTATCACAGGACGGGATTTACATGGATGATCTGCGCCCTGATATGGCGCGGCCTGAAATCTGGCGACGTTTTGCCGAAGGCGAACGCGGGCGGTCGATTGCAGCACTTGGGGGGATCAGAGACCGGTCTTCGCTGGCGCTGTCGGTGGCGCGGATGAAACGGGATACGATCTTTCGGGATGCGGCGCATCATTTTTTGCGGCTGTTTGACCGGATGATATCGCAGTTCGCAGAAACCGCGACGGATAGCGAAATTTCAGAAATTTCGGATACAAGAAGTGCGCGTGCTTTCATGCTTTTAGGGCGCGTGGCCGGGACATTCGACTGAGGGGGTCACACTCAAGTCATTCAAACTGTTGCCAAAATTGAAAACAGGCGACATCATACCAGGATAAGGAGGGGCAAAGGATGCGCAAGTTTCTGGTGATTCTGGACGATAGCAAGGAATGTTTGAACGCGATGCGGTTCGCGGCGATGCGTGCGGCCCATACCGGCGGCGGGGTTGAGGTGCTGGCCATTATCCCGCCGGAAGAATTCAATCACTGGATCGGCGTGGGCGACATTATGCGCGAAGAAGCGCGCGAGCGAATTCAGGTCCATTTCGAGGTCTTTGCCAAGTGGATGCGGGACAAGCAAGGCGTTGATCCTGAATTAATAATCCGTGAAGGCCCGCCCGTTTCCGAGATCATGTCACAAGTCCAGGATGACCCGGAAATCGGCGTTCTGATCTTAGGTGCAGGCACCGAGAAAAAGGGGCCAGGACCATTGGTAACACAGCTTTCGAAGAATTCCGGAAGCCTGCCAATCCCGATCACAATCGTGCCCGGGGATCTGAGCAAAGAGCGGCTGGAAGCCATCACCTGACCCGACCAGATTTTGTACAAATTATACAATTTGTACATGCGTTTTGTACAAAGATCGGACCCTTTTCAGAGATCTATCTACATGATGCACACAATTCCGGATATTGGGGGAATAGCCGTGTGTATTGAATTGCTCGGATGGAAACCAAGCTTTTGACGCATACCCGAACTGGACGAGTCAGAGCCACGGAAACTGATGTTCAAACGATATGATAATTTCTTTTTTCTGCACTGCAGCGAGTCAGCTATGATGAAGATTTTCCAACGCGGGCCATAGTCACACCAAGACCAGAATTTGCGCACTGGCACGCATCAGAAAATCTTCATCCTGCAGGCATACTCGACAGTGTGCGAGGAACGGCTGCTGTGCAAGTTTCGAGCAACGAGGTGGGACGCACAACCTATTCACCTAGCTGACGCCAAACGTCCCTTTCATATGCGGATGGAATGCGCAGAAATAGCTGGTTTCCATTCCTTCCGTGACTGTGATTTCACCACTTTCGTTTTTTGCCAGTTCATTAGTGTCCCACCCGAATTCCTCGGCAGTCGCGCTATGGGGGGCGAGATCGTGGTTGGTCCATCTGATTGTATCGCCAATCCGAACCTTCAGGTGAACAGGTTCAAAATTGAACGCCTTGATTGTTACGTTGTGAATTGTTCCTGTCCCGGTCGCTTTTGCGGCAGATGTAAGAACGGCTGCCGATGCAGCCGCCCCTACGATCAGGTTTCGACGTGAAAATTTCTGGCCCATTACTGCAGCGCCTTAACGACCATTTCGGCGTGCTCTTCATGCACCTTGAAAATCTCAAGGCCTTGCTTGAACAATGCGCGGACCTCTTCATTGTCGATGTTGGGGATCATTGTATTTTCGACCAGATCATTTACCGCCTGGTGGTAGGCAAGCTCGTTCGCAGCATAGGCTGCGTCAAATTCTGCGCCGCGGAGCTTTGACAAGTCGTCGATGATACCTTCAGCGTTTTCGTTCAGGGTCTGGCTAAAGGCATTATCCTGAGCCGATGCGCCAAGTTGGGCCAGCAAACCCAAGGCGGCCTCGTTTACCGCAGTGTGGTCGCGGATCATCGTGTTGGCAAACTTGTGTATCTCTGGATTGCTCGACAATGCCAACGCGAGATGGGCGTAGCGAATGTCAATGTTGTCGGCTGTATAGGCGATATGCGCATATTCCAGGTCGTTCATGTCGGCGACATCCTTGGCTGATGCGGATGTGGCAGCCATTGAGGCTAAAACGGCGATTGCAGAAATCAGGTTTTTCATTTTTTATCTCCACTGAGGAATTTCATGTAACTCCAATGTCTTCATTTTGAGACGCAGATGAATGCGCAGGAGTTCGTAGTTTTGTGCAGATCGTTCAAGACCCTGTACAGATACATAAATTTTGGTATCAATGGAGTATGCTTGACCTTCTCAGCGATATCCTGACCAACTTATCTATGCGCGGAACGCTCTATTTCCGGACGTCTTTGACCTCTCCTTGGGGAATTGAGGTGCCAAGCTTTGAGAATGTTGCGCGTTTTCACTATGCGCATCGCGGCAATTGTCTGATCGAGGTTATGGGCGTCGAAAAGCCCGTTGCCTTGCAGCAGGGTGACCTGTTGATTATTCCGCATGGCGCATCGCACAGGCTTTATTGTGCCCCGGAAACCCGGCATGCTGTTTTGCCACTGGATACCGTTCTTGAGCGATCCGGGTTCACCGGTACGGGTGTGCTGGTCTACGGCGGCAACGATGATGATCGGGATACGCAGTTAATCTGTGGCCACTTTTCTTTTGAGCCTCATGCGAAGCATATCCTGATGGAGCGATTGCCCCCCTTTATCCATCTCGAAAACTATGGCGAGCACTCGGGTAAATGGATGGAAGCGACATTGCGCGCGATCGGCCATGAAACAGGTGGTCAGAGAATGGGTGGCGATTTGATTGCCCTGAAAATGTCAGAGGCCATTCTTGCCCAGGCTATCCGAAGTTTCATCGAAAGCGATGAGGCCCTTGAATGGGGATTGGGCGGGTTTTCAGATCCGAACCTGCGGCGGGCATTGGATGCGTTTCACAAAGCGGTTGATCAAAACTGGTCTGTGGAAACGCTGGCAAATGCAGCCGGGATGTCGCGCACGAGTTTCGCCGTTTTGTTTCAAAAGAAAATGGCGATGACACCGATGGAGTATGTGACGCGTTGGCGTATTGAAATTGCCAAGAAACTACTGACCCAGCCAAAGAGTACGCTGACCGATGCCGCGGAAGGGGTCGGGTATGCGTCAGATTCAGCCTTTGCGCGGGTTTTCAAGAAAGAGACCGGCATGACACCTGCTGGCTTCAAGAGAGCAGTATAGTCAAATCAAACTATTTTTCGAACGATCTGCACTAATTTAGGGGCGTTTGAGCATAAAAACGTCACAAACCCAAAACTATCTCTAACCCATCGATGCTGCTTCAGCACATCACACATTGGGAGAGAGAAAACCATGTTTCCACGTTTCATCACAAAAACAATCCACGCCTATCTCGACTATCCGGTCGCACTCGGCCTTGTCGCCATTCCGTTCCTGTTTGGGCTGGGCGCGGCTAATGTATTTGCCTTTTGGCTTTCAGTCGGCACCGGTATCGCTGCGCTCTTTCTAACAGTTTTGACCGATCATCATTTGGGTTTGATCCGGATCTTGCCATATAGTTATCATTTGGCCGTTGACGGATTGGTCGGTGTTGCGTTTGTCATTGCTCCAATTGCGCTCGGATTTTCGGGCATCGATTTTGCATATTACATGGTGCTCGGCCTGACGGTCTTGGCGGTGGTCGGACTTCATCAACCGGACGAAAAAGCCAAAATCGCTTGAATTGTTTTCACCTGATCTGAGCCACAAAGTAAATGTGGCTCAGCGCTGCTATGGCTGAACAAACCCTTCGATACATTACAGCCCTATTTTTTGTTCCCTCCTGCGGAGTCTTTTTTCGGGGGGGAATTGCCGCCTTTTGACGCCGGTGCGGCGGGCGGTTTCGGCTTTTTGGGCGCTTTGGGTGGCGATGGCGGCGCAGGCGCTTTCGGCGGTGGAGGTGGAGCATGTGGCTCTACTACCGAGGTCTCATCACGCCGGCGCGTGGTCTGGTAGGTCTTGGTGTTGGTGTCCCCGCATTTCGCGCAGGCATAGGTGTCGACCACATCATAGGTTTCTTCGGTCCATGTGGTCACTTTTGTCGATTTATCCGGCTGTTCTTCGCGTTCTTCTTTCTCTTCGCTTGATGCCAAAGTTTCATCACGGTCGCTGCGGGACCGGCTGAATGCTGCGCCACAGTTTTCGCACAGGGCCGATTTAGCCCCGGATTTGAAACTGGCGCGGAACACAAGATAACCGACGGCCAGCGCAATGACGATGGCGCCTCCGAACCTTATGGCACCACCCTGTCCATTCAATATCCACAGTGCCAGCAATCCGGCAATGACGCCGACGATGCCGCCCCAGATTGTTGCGCTTTTCTGAATTGCGGCGCGTTTTTCCACCTGATCTTGCGATAAATTTGACATGCTGTCCCCCTTGGTTGACGTAAAGTCTAGGCGGCTTACGGGCATCTGGTCAAATGAAGCCTCTTTGGAACCACCTTAGAATCATTCCAATCCTTGACTCTGAGGCCCCCGAAGCGCATATCCATTGGACCCACCGAAAAGGCTCGCGATATGTTTATTCAGACCGAATCCACCCCCAATCCTGCCACGCTCAAATTCCTGCCCGGACAAACCGTTCTGGACACCGGAACGGCGGATTTCCCGAGTGCTGAGGGAGCCGAGGTGTCGCCTCTGGCTGAGCGGATTTTCAAGGTACAGGGAGTGACCGGAGTCTTCTTTGGCAATGATTTTGTCACCGTGACCAAAGCGGAAGGATCGGAATGGGATCATATGAAGCCCGCCATACTGGGCGCGATTATGGAGCATTTCCAGTCGGGCCGCCCGGTGATGAAGGGCGGCGCTGTGCATGTTTCAGGGCATGCAGAACATGATGGCGAGAATTCCGAAGTGGTGGTTCAGATCAAAGAACTTCTGGATACCCGTGTCCGCCCTGCGGTGGCGCAGGATGGTGGCGATATCACTTTCCACGGGTTTGACCGCGGCGTGGTCTATCTGCATATGCAGGGGGCCTGTGCTGGCTGTCCGTCTTCAACGATCACCCTGAAAATGGGGATCGAGAACCTGTTGCGGCATTACATTCCCGAAGTGACCGAAGTGCGCCCTGTCGGCATCTGAGCCTTGTCTGCGAATGATCTGATCCTCGGGTTTGACACCTCGGGGCCGTGGTGCAGCGCTGTGTTGCTGTCAGGGGATCAGGTTGTGGCCGATCTTTATGAAGACATGGCCAAGGGGCAGGCAGAGGCGCTGTTCCCGCTATTGGAAGATTTGCTGGCGCGCGGTGGCGCGAGCTGGAAAGACTTGTCGGCGATCGGTGTCGGTACGGGTCCGGGAAACTTCACCGGCATCCGAATTTCCGTTTCCGCGGCGCGGGGGCTGGCACTGGCGTTGGAGGTTCCTGCAGTGGGTGTAACGATCCTCGAAGCTTTGGCCTATGGCGCAGATGTCCCGGTTCTGGCCTGTGTCGCGGCGCCACGGGATCAGGCCTATATTCAGGGGTTCGGCACGGCAACACCCTGCCCTGCGCAACTGACTGCGATTGCAGACATTCCTTCTGATCTGAGAGAACCCGAACTGCGCTGCGTGGGAACGGCAGGAGAGGCGGTGGCCCAACAGATCGGTGCCGCACCGGGCCCTGCAGTTTATGCACCCGGATCGGCGATTGCCCGGATCGCGGCAGAGCGGTGGCGGGCACACTGCCCTGCGCCCGCGCCTTTTTACCTCAAACCCGCAGATGCGGCCCCCGCGCGCGATGTGCCGCCGGTGATCCTTGACGATGACAGCTGATCAAATGGCCGCGCTGCATGCGGCGGCCTTTGCCGGTCAGGGGCGAAGCTGGAGTGCCGAAGAATTTGCAGCGTTGCTGCACAGTGAACATGTGTTTCACACGGGCAACGTACAGTGCTTTGCCCTTGGCCGGGTGGTTGCGGATGAGGCGGATCTGTTGACCATTGCCACAGACCCCGGCCAGCGCCGGGCCGGGCTGGGCCGCAAGACGCTGTGTAAGTTTGAGGTCGGTGTCAAAAAGCGCGGCGCGATGCGGGTCTTTCTGGACGTGTCAGAGGAGAACCGGGCGGCCTACGCGCTTTACCTGAATACCGGCTACACCGAAATTGCGCGGCGCAAGGCCTATTACCAGACGCCAGCCGGACGGCGTGATGCGATCATCATGGAAAAGCGGTTGATCTGATCTGCACAGCACCCGATTTGTCGCATCAATAAAGAGTTTCCATGCGTCCGGCGGAAGTCTTTTTGGCGAGATGAACACCGGGGCAATGCCGCGCCTCCTCCTGTCAGAAATTTTCAGCAGCGAGCGACGTTCAGGCGGCGCGTCTCTGGACAATGCCATTATCAGGGCCAAAGGTGGTTCGGCACAAGATCGGAGACACATCATGAACGAACATCTGGCAAGCCTCATTCTTGCCCTTGGCATATTTTCGGTGGGATTTGTCAGTATCGGGCCCAATATCCTGGCCATCATCGGCACCTCAATGGAGCGTGGCCGGCGGCATGGCGTACAACTTGCCCTCGGGGTTGGGACCGGATCGGGCCTGTGGGCGACGCTGACGGTAAGCGGGCTGACCGCGCTGGTCACGGTGTATGCAGGCGCGTTGACATTGCTCAAGATTTTCGGAGCAGGCTATCTGTTGTGGCTGGCCTACAAGGCGTTTCGGTCTGCGGCGCGACCCGGGAAAGACATCACGGCCCAGTCAACGCAGGGCGAGCGGCTGTATGTGCGCGGTATTCTGGTTCAAATGACCAATCCAAAAGCCGCTCTGCAATGGATCGCCATCGTCGGCATCGGCTTGGGGCCAGAGGCACCACTTTGGGTTGGACTTTCGCTGATCATTTGTGCAACCAGCCTGTCACTATTGATGCATGTCGCATATGCATTTGCGTTTTCAACCGCCCCCGTGATCGGATTCTATCGCCGGGCACGGCGTGGAATTGATGCGGTGCTGGGTGTGTTTTTCTCTCTGGCAGCACTGCGGCTCGTGACATGGCGGGAGTGACGCGTTGATTGAGTTCACTCCCTATCTGCCGGGATTTCTGGCGGCTTATGCAATATTGCTGGTGGGCGCGTCGTCGCCAGGCCCGTCCGTGGCGATGCTGGTTGGTGTCGCCACCTCGCAGGGTCGCGCGCCGGCGATGGCGGCAACCGCAGGCATTGCGACGGGCAGCATGACAATCAATTTGTTGACGATGCTGGGGGTCGGTTTGATCCTGTCCCAGGCTGCCTGGGCGATGAACGTTCTGCGCCTGATTGGGGCCGCCTATCTGATCTGGCTGGCCTGGCTGGCCTTTCGCAAGGCTTTGAACCCGCCGGGTATTGAGGCAGGTGTGGTTGCAACACGGTCATCGTGGCGGCACTTTTTGACTGGCTATCTGCTGCAGGTAACCAATCCCAAGGCGATTGTGTTCTGGCTGGCCATCGCCTCGATTGGGGCAACCGAAGGGGGCGGGTGGCCCATTGTGTTGCTGTTTGTGGCCGGGGCCGCGGTGATTTCGTTTGCCTGCCACGGGGCATGGGCGGTGTTGCTGTCCTCGGGGCCGATCCGGGCAGGATACCAAGCCGGACGCCGGTGGATCGAGGCCGGATTGGGTACGTTTTTCACCTTTGCCGCCTGGAAACTGGCAACGTCCGAGATCTGAGGTTCGGCTTGAGGCGATCGCTGAAGCGTTATTTCAATAATCTGAAATTGTTTGCAACGTAACCTTCAGAGGCCCTCCGGTATGAAACGCTGAGCTTCGAAGCGCCTGCGCGCGCGGTAGTGATTCCAACCATTGAGTGGCAGCACTTCATGCCGCAATATCCGAAGAAGGTCAGTAAAATGTTCTGGCATCCTCAAATCGCCAGAGCGTTGAGAAGGGCACCAAAAGCCAGTGGCGTAGTGTTTGAGGTCCTACCCTAACGGCGGTCTGCCGGTGCCGGCAGCGCCTCGATCACGACGAAGGCCTGCGCCCACGGGTGGTCATCCGTCAAGGTGACATGAATCACAGCAGTGTGCCCGACAGGCGTAATCTCGGCCAGTCGTTGCGCGGCCCAGCCAGTGACTTTCATCACTGGCTGGCCAGTTTCCAGATTGCTGACCGCCATATCTTTCCACGATATTCCCATCCGCAACCCGGTCCCAAGCGCCTTTGAACACGCCTCTTTCGCAGCCCATCTTTTGGCATAGGTTCCGGCAACATCCGCGCGCCGTTCGGCCTTGCGCTGTTCAATTTCTGTAAAGACCCGGTCACGAAACCTGTCCCCGAACCTGTCCAGCGTGCCCGCGATCCGCTCGATATTGGCCAGATCAGTACCTATACCCAGAATCATTCAAAGCTCACACGAACGTCAGAAAATTTCTGGTTTATGATTACCTGCAACGAGTCGGAGAAAAAGCTGCCATCTTCTGTGGCCCGCGTAACCGGCACTGTGAACGTCAGCCCAACCGCGGGATCGTAGCTCGCGCTTAGCCCAGAAAAATCCATCCCGGGAAATCCGAAAAACGGAGTTTCACCAACGATATGGCAGACCCGTGACCCAAGCGGATCATCGGGTAACGGATGCAACGTAAGCAGGTAATAAGCCCCGAGCGCCGGTTCGACGGTATCAATCAGGGCCACTCTCACTGCGCCGTTCGAAAATGTGCGGCTATTGTCCTCCCACGGCTCTGCCAGGTTCCACGCCTGACTTTGCCAATCATCGCAGATATGAGCGCTTTGCGCCGTGGCGGCAGACCCGGCAAGACCGGTCAGCGCGCACAAAAAGGCAAATAATTGTTTCATATCTGGTCCTACTCTATCTCGCCCCGACTGCGCATCAGGCTGAGTTGGTTGCTGGTGCCCAATCCGAAAAAATAGCGGTTGCAAAGAAGATACCCCACCGCATAGAGGCCCAACAGGATCAGGAACTGCTTGGACAGCAAGGGGGCGATCGCCAATTTACCAAACTCCGGCAACAGAACCGGCCCGAGATAGGCCAGTATTATGTTAAGAGAGAGCGCCAAACCAGTTGTGTAAACGGCGAATTCCCACGCGACGCGCTGCTTCGCCATGCGTTTGTTTGCCCGGGCAAACTGCTGTCCCTCGATCAATGCTGCAATCATCGCCGGAACCATCAATTGCGCAGACGATCCAAGTGCCGAATTCATGTTCGTGTTGAACCATGAAACCAGCAGCGCGACGCCAATAGCAAACCCCAGAAAAACGGTAGAATATCGTAAGAAAATCATCCTGCTGACCGGAGCCCATCACCACGGGCGTCATCCATCAAACGGCGCATCTCGGCGATTGCGGGCTGCAAACCACGAAAAATTGCCTCTCCCACGATGAAATGCCCGATGTTGAGCTCTTTGACTTCAGGAAAAGCGGCAACAGGGGCAACCGAATCATATGTCAGGCCATGACCTGCATGTACTTCCAGACCAAGCGAATGAGCATAGGCTGACATCTCGCGCAACGACTGTAACTCGCGATCTCTTTCTGCCAGCCACCCTTCTGCATGGGCATCGCAATAGGCGCCCGTGTGCAGCTCAATTACCTGGGCACCAATCCGATGCGCGGCTTCGATCTGTTTGGCATCCGCGGCGATAAAGATGGATACCCGGCAACCAACGTCACGCAAAGGTGCTATGAAATGGGCCAGCCTGTTTTCTTCTCGCGCCACTTCAAGACCGCCTTCGGTGGTTTTTTCCTCGCGCTTCTCAGGAACGATGCAAACTGCATGCGGTTTATGCCGAAGTGCAATTTGCTGCATTTCCTCGGTCGCCGCCATTTCAAAATTCAGGGGGACCCGAAGTGCCTCCATCAGCCCGTCAATATCCGCATCAGAGATATGGCGGCGATCCTCGCGCAGATGCGCCGTGATCCCATCGGCCCCCGAATCCTCGGCCAGCTTTGCCGCGCGAACCGGATCAGGATAATCCCCACCACGCGCATTGCGCACCGTGGCGACATGATCAATGTTTATCCCCAGACGCAGGTCATTTGCAGCTGCCATCATGGCCTCCTCTTCATTTGATCAAAAAACGACTCAGGTATAGGTTAGTCGTGTTTTCCCCGCGCGTCAGCCTTCGCAGCCGCTTTTTCTTTGAGCGCTTTCAGCTTCGCCCTGATCAGGCCCTTGCGGCGGTTTTTATAGGCAATGATCAGCGGTAAAGAAATGTAATAGCATGCGGTTGCACAGATCGCCCCGGGCACCAGCCCACCGACGAGATAGGGCAGGAAAAGCTCGTGATAGAAATCCGCCAATGGGCCCCAATCAGCTTCTTGTTCGGTGAACAAGACATAGAGGTTCCAGAACAAGGTTTTTGTCGCATCCCAAAACAGGCCGAACATACCTTCATGCACTTCTGCGGGTGGCGGACGTCCCAGCAAAAAGTGCCCGGTCTGAAGCGATGACGCCGCAATAAAAAAGAACGTGAGCGGATTGCCGAAAAAAGTGGCAAGCAACGAAGCCACGATGTTCCCGCGCATCAGTTTCGCCAGAAATGCGGCCAGAAAGAAATGCAATCCGAACAGCGGAGAGAACGTCACGAACACCCCGGCAAAAATTCCGCGCGCAATCCGGTGAGGCGGGTCGGGCAATCGCCGAAGACGATGCTTCACATAGTGAAACGCACGGCCCCATCCACCCCGCGGCCAGAGCAGCTCTGCGGTTGTTTTCCAGAAAGATCGTTTGTCGCGTCTTTTGAAGACCAAGTTTACGGCCCCCGGCCAAATCTGTTGTCAGGTGCCACCGGATCGTTCCGGATCTCGGTAGCGTTCGATCGCAGCCACATCACTTTCGGCGTCCAATGCCGAGATCACGGTATGCAGGTGTTCTGCATCCCGAAGCTCGACATCAACCAGAAGCCGGTAAAAGTCCGGTTTGCGATCTACGAATGTCAGGTCTGAGATATTGGCCTTCTGCTCTCCGATCAATGTACAAATGCGTCCCAGCACCCCTGCATCGTTACCAATTGTCACATCTACGGTCACTTCGTAGTCGGCTGGGTGGGTTCCGGTGTGCCAATGCAGGTCCAGCCAGCGCCGGGGCTGATCATCGTAGGCAGACAGTGATTCGCAATCAATCGCGTGAACCACCACCCCTTTGCCACGATAGGTGATGCCGACAATCCGCTCTCCTGGCAGAGGCTGGCAACATCGCGCGCGTTCAAAACTCTGATCCGGGGCAAGGCCAATTACCGCGCGGTCCCGGCCCACTTCTTCACCATCTGATGGTAAAATATCAGGATAGACCGCATTTAGAACCTGATGCGCGTTAAGTTCAGCGCTGCCCATCCGGGCAAGCACTTCATTACGGTCTTTTACGCGCAGGGTTTTCGCTGCAGAATCAAGCGCCTTGTCCGTTGCTTTCTTTCCGACATGCTCAAATGCAGAACGAGCAAGTTCTTTCCCAAGCTTGATATAGCGGTCACGGTCAAGCTCTCGCAAAGCGCGGCGAATTGCGGCGCGGGCCTTTCCGGTGGTTGCGATATCGAGCCATGTCGCCTGTGGTGTCTGGCCTTCGGCGGTGATGACATCGACCGATTGACCATTCTTGATACGTGTCCAAAGCGGCACGCGCATTCCATCCACTTTTGCACCGACACAGGCGTGGCCAATCCGCGTGTGGATGGCATAGGCGAAATCAATTGGGGTCGCACCACGCGGAAGCTTGACCACATCTCCTTTGGGGGTGAAGCAGAACACTTTATCCGCATACATCTCTAGCTTGACCGCTTCGAGAAACTCATCGTGGTCCTCTTCCGCATCAAACTGTTCCGTCAGGGATGCAATCCATTTTGCCGGATCAACGGCAAATGGGTTGCCCGCACGCACCCCATCGCGATAGGACCAATGCGCCGCCACCCCGGTTTCGGCAACGTCATGCATGGCCTGCGTACGAATTTGCACCTCTACCCGCTTACCGTCGCGGCCGGATACGGTTGTGTGAATGGAACGATAGCCGTTCGACTTTGGCTGGCTGATGTAATCCTTGAAACGGCCCGGCACCGCGCGCCAGCGCTGATGAATAGCCCCAAGCACAGCATAACAGTCATATTCCGTCTTGGTTATGATCCGAAATCCATAGATGTCAGAGAGTCGGGAAAATCCCATCTCTTTTTCCTGCATCTTGCGCCAGATAGAATGAGGTTTCTTTGCTCGGCCAAAAACATCCGCCTCGATATCGGCCTTGTCCAGTTCGTGTCGCATATCGCCGGTGATCCGTTCGATCACATCACCTGCTTCTTTCTGCAACGTTATGAACCGGCGAATGATGGATGCGCGAGCATCCGGGTTCAGCACCCTGAATGCCAGATCCTCCAGCTCTTCACGCATCCACTGCATACCCATGCGGCCTGCGAGGGGCGCAAAGATATCCATCGTCTCGCGTGCTTTCTTGATCTGCTTTTCGGGTCTCATGGCCTTGATCGTGCGCATGTTGTGCAAGCGGTCGGCGAGCTTGACCAGAATCACCCGCAAATCCTTGGACATGGCCATGAACAGTTTGCGGAAATTTTCAGCCTGCTGCGTTTCCGTGCTCGATAACTGCAGATTGGTCAACTTGGTCACGCCGTCAACAAGATCTGCAATCTCATCGCCAAACCGCTCTGCCACGATACCATACGAGGCGCCCGTATCTTCGATCGTGTCATGCAGCAAGGCGGTAACAAGCGTGGCATCGTCCAGGCGTTGCTCTGTCAGAATCGCCGCAACGGCCACCGGATGGCTGAAATAGGGCTCGCCTGAATGGCGAAACTGGCCCTCATGCATCTCGCGGCCATAGTCATAGGCCGCGCGCAAAAGTTTTTCATCGGTCTTTGGGTTATAGGTGCGAACCAGTTCGATCAGGTCTTCTACGACGATCATCCAGCCGCTTCCCTGGCTTTGAGACGGGGCTTCTTAGCCCTGTCCCTGTGCCTCCATCAATGCCCGCAGGAGTTTTTCCTCGGACATGTCATCTTCCACGGGCTTCTCGACTTCACCACCCATCAGCAGAGCCATCGAATCCTCTTCCGGTTCATCGACTTCAATCTGGGTCTGGTTCGATTCGATCAGACGCTCACGAAGCTCTTCAGCAGATTGGGTTTCCTCGGCGATCTCACGCAGAGATACGACCGGGTTTTTATCATTGTCGCGGTCCACAGTGATCTGCGATCCGGCCGAAATTTCGCGGGCGCGATGCGATGCAAGCATCACCAGATCAAACCGGTTTGGAACCTTGTCGACGCAATCTTCTGTGGTTACGCGGGCCATGAGACCTCCGAATTAGGCTGAAGTTCTTCGAAGTGCTGTATTTAAGGCGTCTCCTGTCAATTGACAAGCGGAGAATCACACCGGGATGACCTCTTTGGTATCGCTTGTCGGCAGATCGGACAAAAGCTCTGAAACAGTACGGTTTAAAAGCGGATGACGCCAATCTGGTGCGATTTCTGCCAACGGAACCAGAACGAAAGCGCGATCCTGCATACGCGGATGCGGCAGGATGGGATGGTCAGGCGTGCGCTGCATCTGATCTGCAAGTGACAAATCCCGCCATTTTGAATGGGATTCTGCATCCGGCAAAACAAGTTCGCCCGCGGCTAAGAGATCCAGATCAAGCGTTCTTTGTCCCCACCGCTGCTCTCTGGCGCGACCGAACTCTTCTTCAACCCGGTGAAGCAACGCCAGAAACTCTGCAACACTCCTGTCTTTCCGCAAAATTGCCGCCCCATTCACGTAGTCTGGGCCTTCTCCGGCGGGAAAGCACGGTGTGCAAAAAAAACGACTGACTGCCACAATCTCTTGCGAAAATTCGGCCAATCTGTCCAATCCTGCACGCAGTGTCGTCGCCGGGTCACCAGCCTCTGAAGGCAGATTTGCCCCTAAAGCGATCAAGAAATGTTGATCAAAATCCAAAAAACCTATCCTTAAGGTTACCGTGATACATCTTGCGAAGGTCCTGCCTCAACACCTACTTTAAGCAATAGATTGCACAATTTTAGCATCACCCAAATATATGCGCTTCAAAAACTGAACAATTAGATTCGAGAGGATAGTTTATGTTTTATAAAGACGAACGGCTGGCGCTGTTCATAGATGGCTCAAACCTTTATGCCGCCGCCAAAGCACTTGAATTTGATATCGACTATAAACTCTTGCGCGCTGAATTTATGCGCCGCGGGAAACTTCTTCGCGCGTTTTACTGTACCGCCCTGCTGGAAAACGATGATTATTCACCGATCCGCCCGTTGGTGGACTGGTTGAATTACAACGGTTTTACCATGGTGACCAAGCCCGCCAAGGAATACACCGACAGTCACGGCCGCCGTAAGGTCAAGGGCAATATGGATATCGAACTGGCGGTGAACGCGATGGAGCTTGCCCCGCATGTCGATCACATCGTGCTGTTCTCTGGCGACGGGGATTTCCGTCCTCTGGTTGAAAGTCTTCAACGTCAGGGCGTGCGTGTGTCTGTTGTTTCCACCATCCGCAGCCAACCACCGATGATCTCTGACGATCTGCGCCGCCAGGCCGATAATTTCATCGAACTGGAAGGTCTCAGAGACGTGATCGGACGCCCGCCAAGGGAACACGCACCGGAGCGCGAGCCCGAATACGAGGCGCAGGACTGATAAGAAATCGCCAAGTTTTTTGCTTGGCGTTTAGACTTTCCTGAGGCGGTTCGTAATTGGCAGCACCTCGGAAAGTTTGAACCGGCTTATTCTGCGGTCGTTGGCTGATCGAGATTTATGTCGTTGTGAATACGGATCACACGGCCCGGCCATGTGGATTTGATATAGGCTAATACCTGCAGGATTTCTTGATCATCCAGTAAATGTCCAAACCCGTTCATCCGGCTTTGATAATCACCACCGACCAGTGTTTCGACCCCATGTTTCACGACCAGAAACAGCTGGGTATCCGTGTGATGCCAGGTATGCCCGATCTCATCATGCGGTGGAGCGGGTAAAAATCCATCCTCACGTCGCGTGCGCCAATTCGGTTCGCCTTCAAGATTAAGGCCGTGGCAGGCGGCGCAAAACTTTCCATAAATCATCTCGCCCGCTTCGATTGCATTTGGATCCTGATAGGGGATGCTGATGGTCCAATCCCCTGCCGGGGCCGCGTTCGCGATACCCGCAAGCAGGACCGCCAAATGAAGTGTATTGCGCATCGGGCTTCACCTCTTCGTTGAAACCATCTTTCCGTGTGCGGCGGGTAACGGTCAAATCAAGCCCACGTGACAGCGCATCACCTCTGGACGTCGCGCCACAGAGGACTTACCTGTCCCTTACCCAAGGAGATGTCATGGCTCACCCGTCCCTCACCCTATATCTTGCCGCACCGCGCGGGTTCTGCGCTGGTGTTGATCGTGCAATCAAAATAGTTGAGCTGGCGCTTGAAAAATGGGGAGCGCCTGTGTTTGTCCGCCATGAGATCGTGCACAATAAATATGTGGTCGATGACTTGCGCGCCAAAGGGGCTGTCTTCGTGGAAGAGCTGACCGAATGCCCTGATGACCGCCCGGTGATTTTTTCCGCCCACGGGGTCCCAAAAGCTGTCCCGGCAGAGGCGTCGCGGCGCGAAATGATTTTCGTCGATGCCACCTGTCCCCTGGTGTCCAAAGTTCATATCGAAGCAGAGCGCCACGCTGCCAACGGGCTTCAAATCATCATGATCGGCCATGACGGCCACCCCGAAACCATCGGAACAATGGGCCAGCTGCCTGACGGCGAGGTTCTGTTGGTCGAAACGGTCGATGACGTGGCACACGTTACGGTACGCAACCCCGAACAATTGGCCTTTGTCACCCAGACCACGTTATCGGTTGATGACACCAGTGACATCGTTACCGCTCTTCAGGCGCGCTTTCCCGCCATCAAGGGCCCGCACAAGGAAGACATCTGTTACGCCACCACTAACCGGCAAGAGGCCGTCAAGGTGATAGCGGGTAAGGTTGACGCAATGCTGGTTGTAGGTGCGCCCAATTCGTCCAACTCACGCCGTTTGGTTGAGGTTGGAGCGAAAGCTGGATGTGCTTATGCGCAGCTGGTTCAACGCGCCACCGATATCGACTGGCGCGCCCTGGAAGGGGTCCAGTCCATCGGCCTGACCGCCGGAGCCTCAGCACCCGAAATTCTGGTTGATGAGGTGATCGCGGCACTGCAAGCGCGTTACGACGTAACTGTCGAAACCGTCGAAACCGCCAAGGAAAGCGTTCATTTCAAAGTGCCGCGTGTATTGCGGGAAACCGCATAAACCAGACCTATCGTACTTTCGTTTTACATCTGATTTCCGTGGAAGACGCTGAATATTGTCGGCAGTGCAAGGTCAGGATTTCCAGCCTTCCTCATCTCTCGTGATCTGCTAGCATTGCGGGCATGAGAGAATTTTTCGTTTGGCTTACAGGCAACATTATCACGACCTTTGCCCGGTTTATCACCGCAGTGCGCGCCATTTGGGATGGGGTTGAGCCTGTCGCGAAACAGCGGGTTTACTTTGCCAACCACAGCTCCAACGGAGATTTCATTCTGATCTGGACGGTCCTGCCGCCGCGCCTGCGCGCCGCGACACGACCCGTTGCAGGCGGCGATTACTGGCTCGCCACGCCGTTGAAGAAGTTCATCGGGCAGGATGTATTCAACGCCGTCCTCATTGATCGCAACCCCGAGACCCGCACCGAGGATCCGATGAAACAGATCATTTCAGCGCTAGATACCGGGGCTTCTCTTATCCTTTTCCCTGAAGGCACTCGCAACACCAGCGACACCCCCCTTCTGCCTTTCAAAAGCGGTATCTACAACATATCAAAGGCGCGGTCGGATGTAGATCTGGTGCCGGTCTGGATCGAAAATCTGAACCACGTCATGCCAAAGGGAAAAGTCATTCCTGTGCCGCTGTTGTGCACAGTTACTTTTGGTACGCCCCTTGAAAGAATCGAAGGCGAAAGCCGGGAAAGTTTTCTCACGCGTGCCGAAGAGACGTTGCTTGCCCTGCAACCAAAGGGCCCAGACATCAACAGGCAAGCAGCATGAACGGAACACAATCAGATTTCCTGACGCTTCTTGCTGGCATCGGCGGGTTGTTGGTTGTGGCCACACTGATTGGCTATGTCCTCAAACGCAAACTGGCAGCCGACGGCCCCAACGATACGGTTGAAAACCTCAACGCACGCATTTTGGCATGGTGGGGAATGACCGGGTTTCTGGCAGTCGCATTTCTGGCGGGGCGTCTTGGCGTTATCCTGCTCTTTGCCTTTGCCTCTTTCGCGGCTTTGCGTGAATTCGTAACGCTGGTGCACCGCCGCGCGGCAGATCACTGGGCCATCGCGGCTGCATTTTTCATAGTACTGCCGATGCAATACTGGCTTATCTGGTATGAATGGCATGGGCTTTGGGCGATTTTCATCCCCGTCTATGCCTTCCTTCTGCTGCCTGCTGTTACGGTTCTTCAGGGCGACACGCGTGATTTTCTGGTGCGCATATCTGAAATGCAGTGGGCGCTGATGATCTGTGTCTACTGCGCCAGCCATGTGCCTGCGCTTTTGTTTTTGGACATCCCCGGATTTGAAGGTCGCAATGTGCTGCTCATCGCTTTCCTGATCGTGGTGGTGCAGCTGTCAGATGTATTGCAATACACGACGGGAAAATTGCTGGGTCGAAACAAAATCGCACCCAGCTTGTCACCTTCCAAAACCTGGGAAGGATTCGTCGGTGGTATAACGTTGGCCACGCTTATTGGAACGGGTCTTTGGTGGATCACACCCTTTACACCCTTGCAGGCCGCAGCCCTTTCGCTGGCCATTACCCTCGCGGGTTTTGTCGGCGGCTTGGTCATGTCTGCGATCAAGCGCGACAGGGGTGTCAAAGACTGGGGCCACATGATCGCTGGTCACGGTGGATTTATTGACCGTCTCGATTCAGTGGTGTTTTCAGCGCCATTGTTTTTTCACCTGACCCGATATTTCTGGTCAGCAACATGAAGGACCTGCTGCGCAGTAACCTGGCCCATATGGCTGGCGGCTTTGCCTTGATGGGAAGCTGGGCCGTCTGGGCCAATTCGGCTCACGCGATGCCCGCACCGCTTTGGGCAGGACTGACCCAAGGCACACTGACCGCTATTATTACACTTGGCCTTAAGCGACTGGTCGAGGCGCTTGTGAACCGGTTGCCCGGACCGTCGGGTTTGGTTGTGCCACCGCTAGCCGCATGCGCGGTTTCGGTCACTTTACTGTTTGTCATTCACAGCCTTGTCGGCACGCCTGAGGTTTTGACTACGCTGGCCCTGCCCTCAACCGTGGCTACGATTTACGCCGCATTGTACACGCTACGTCTGCGGTCCGAAAAATGACCCAAACACGCCGCCCCATAAACAGCCGCCAGACCGGCTGGGCCAAGAAAACAGCCCGTTGGCTTGCCCAAACCCGCCTGACGCCAAACCGAATTTCACAAGGGTCGGTTTTGTTCGCGGCGCTGGCGTTTGCCTGTTTCTGGGCCACTGCCGATACCGGCCCGGCATGGGACATCGCCCTGTTTTTAATTGCGGCACTGGCTTGTCAGTTCCGGCTATTGTGCAATCTCTTTGATGGCATGGTCGCGGTCGAGGGCGGCAAGTCAGAGCCAGACGGGCCATTCTGGAACGAGGCCCCCGACCGCGCAGCAGATGCATTAATCTTTACCGGCGCCGGGCTGGCTGTTGGCTCCCTGGCGCTTGGCCTCGCAGCAACCACACTTGCCATCGCAACGGCTTATGTTCGCGAACTGGGACGCGCTGAAGGCCTGCCGCCCGACTTCTCCGGTCCACTCGCCAAACCACAGCGCATGGCACTGGTGACTGCAGGGGCCGTTTTGACCGCAATTGAATCCGGCATAACCGGCACTGGATACACCCTCTTTGTTACTCTCTGGGTGGTCATGATCGGCACCGGCGTCACAGCCGTTTTGCGAGGTAACCGCATGATCCGGCGTCTCAAATCAAACGGTGAGAATTGACAATGTAGCCTTGCCCGGCTGCAGGGAATTCCGTAGGTGTGATCCGACCATCCGATCCATCAGAGGCCACGAATGACAGGCGACAGCGAGACCTTAAAGATCTACGGCGAGCGCGCCGGTGAGTATGCACAGCTGATCGAAGACGGCGCGACCGATCCGCGGCTCGCGACTTTCATTGCTGCGTTGCCACAGGGTGCGCATGTGCTTGACCTCGGCTGTGGCCCGGGCCAGTCCGCGGCGCGAATGGCCGCAGCCGGTTTAAACGTGACGGCAACTGACGCGGTACCTGAAATGGTTGAACTGGCGGCTCAAACCGATGGCGTCACTGCAAAGGTGGCTACATTTGACGATATTTCCGGTACCGACCTCTATATGGGCATCTGGGCGAACTTTTCCCTGCTTCACGCGCCACGCGCCGATATGCCCCGACACCTCGCCACCCTGCGCCGTGCTCTGTGCACAGGCGGACTGTTTCACATCGGGATGAAAACCGGCAGCGGTGAAAAACGCGACAGTCTTGGTCGGCGCTACACTTACTACACCGCCGATGAGCTTCATGATCTGTTGCGTGACGCCGGCTTTGACCCGTTTTCCAGCCACACCGGCAGCGATGTTGGCCTCGACGGGGTCGAGGCGTCGTGGGTGACTATAGCCGCGCATGGCTGAACTGTTCGCCTATACGGATGGAGCTTGTTCCGGCAATCCCGGCCCCGGTGGCTGGGGTGTGTTGTTGCGTGCCATGGATGGAGAAAACATCATTAAGGAGCGTACACTTTGCGGTGGAGAGGCGGAAACCACCAACAACCGGATGGAGTTGCTCGCCGCCATTAATGCACTTGAGGCCCTGACCAAGCCCAGCCGCCTGACCGTTGTTACAGACAGCGCCTATGTCAAAAATGGTGTCACGGGCTGGATTTTCGGATGGAAACGCAACGGTTGGAAAACTTCAGCTAAGAAGCCGGTCAAGAACGTTGAGTTGTGGCAACGGCTGGATGAGACTAATGCCCGTCATGACGTTACCTGGGAGTGGGTAAAAGGCCATGCCGGCCACCCTGAAAATGAGCGCGCGGATGAACTTGCCCGCGAAGGGATGGAGCCTTTCAAACCGGAAAAGGAAACGCCGTGACGGCTCTGGCGTTGCTTGACTATGCCGCGGTGCTGATATTCGCACTCACCGGCGCATTGGTCGCCAGCAGGGCACAGCTCGACATCGTGGGCTTTGCTTTCGTTGCCTGCCTCACCGCCGTTGGTGGCGGAACCGTGCGCGACGTGCTGTTAGACCGGAACCCGGTGTTCTGGATTGCTGATCCCAGCCACATCATGATCGCCTGCGCCGCCGCGCTGTTGATCTTTTTCACCGCCCATATGGCCGAAAGCCGTCTGCGCTGGCTGTTCTGGCTCGACAGTTTTGCACTGGCTGTTGCGGTGCCGGCCGGGGTAGGTCTTGCCTTGCTGTTGGAGAAATCCGGTGTGATCGTTGTCATCATGGGAATGGTAACCGGGTGCATGGGCGGCTTGCTGCGCGATGTCGTGTGTAACGAGGTGCCGCTGGTACTGCGTCAGGGAGAGCTTTACGTGACCGCTGCGCTGGCCGGCTCGCTACTGGCCGTGGGATTATGGCAGTTTACCAATTCACCCTTGATTGTGCTGGGCAGTTGCGCGGCAATGACATGGGCCCTGCGTGCCGGTTCGCTGACTTTCGGCTGGCAGCTCCCGGTCTACCGGTCACGTCCACCAAAAAACAAAAGCTAACTTAACCGACGCAGTCTTGGCCTCGACAGTTTAACTCTCTAACCTCTGTTCATCAGAATTTACCAAACAAAGGTGCCTAATGCTGTGTCGAATAGGAGAGGTTGAGGTTTGGCGAATACTGGAAATCAACGCGCCTTACCGTTCACCTGAGGAGCTCTTTCCAACCGCAGGACCCGAGGTTCGCGATGTCATCAAAACCCACGCCCCGGAACAGCTTTGCCCCGCGACGGGGCACCTGATCCTGCCCATTCAGGGATTCTTGTTGAAAACGCCGTCGCACAACATTCTTGTCGACAGCTGCGTCGGCAATGACAAATCTGTCCCTGGTCATCTGGATTGGCACCAAAGATCAGGCAGCCGATTTATGATGGCGCTCAAAGCGGCTGGTATCGGACCTGAAGATGTGCACTATGTGCTTTGCACCCATCTTCACACCGATCATGTCGGCTGGAATACAAGGCTAAAGGATGGGCGATGGGTTCCGACATTCACCAACGCGCGTTATCTGTTTCCGGACGCCGATGAGACCCATTATCGGGAACTGCAGGGGGATTCATACACTGAAAGCGTGCTGCCCGTCATCGCAGCCGGACAAGCGGAAATGGTCAGTGCAGGCCATATGCTGGGCGATCATGTCACGCTCATTCCGACCCCGGGGCACACGCCAGGCCATGTCTCGATCCTGGTCAAAAGCGGTAATGCCGAGGCGGTGATCACAGGTGATGCGTTGCATTCAACTGCGCAATGCTGGCGACCGGACTGGCATTTCAAGTTTGATGTGGATGCTGAACAGGCCGCAAAATCGCGCCGTGAGTTGCTGGAAAACGCCTCAGAAACAAACCGGCGGGTTCTGGGCAATCATTTCACGCTGCCATCGATCGGGCGTGTGCGGGCAGAAGGGGATGCTTTCCGGTGGGAGGACGATTAGGGGAAGACCTCTGCCATTGATCACCTTGCCACCAAGCCGCGTATAGCCGAAGCGTGCGAGGGAATTGCACGAAATACAGCGACAGGCCATCTGTGAAGCCAGCTCAAATTTTCAAGCCGTAACCCTAGCCCTTAACCGGATACCGATCCGGTTCCTCGAATACATCAATAACCCGCGTTCCCGCCCTGATTTTCGCCCCATGTTCCACACCGGATGGAATCGAGTAGCTGTCACCGGGTCCATATGTGCGTGTTTCGCCGCCAATGGTGAATTCTATTTCACCTTCAATAACCGTTCCCCATTGCGCCTTATGCGCATGCATCGGCAGGATCATATCCTGCACGAACGTGAAAAATGCCACCATTCCTGCGTCAGACCGGATGACACGTGTTTGAACCACATCTTCCGGAAATGGCACATCAAGTGCCGGAAAATTCATAATGAAATCTGGATATCGCATGTCATTGACTCCAATAAATTAAGTTGCCGATCAAAAAAATGAAATCTCTGACGAGCTGATCAGTTCAACACGCCTATTTCTTGGCAAAATAGGTCTGCCAAACCCAGATCAACAGCAGCGCCCCCAGCACCGCGCCAACAAACCCGCCGAAAAAACCGGCCACCTGCAGCACGAAGCGGATCAGCACCCCACCGATCAGCGCACCGCCGATGCCAATGGCCATCGTGGTCACGATGTCAGCCTCAATCTTCATCAGCCGTGTCGCCAGAAACCCCGCTGCCGCCCCGACAATGATCAGATAAATGACAACCATAACCTTCTCCTATCTGCGCTTACGCCAGTGCGTCGGCACAATAATCAGCGCCCCCACCGATGACAGGATCGCATCAATCCCGGCGGTTCCGAATTTAAAGCCAAACATAATTCTTACAAAATAGAACAAGAACGCCCCGCCCACACAAATGATGATCGACGGCAGATATCCATTGCGCGTGAACCCGCTTTTTTCACTGACATAGCCAACGATCCCAGCGATCACGACCGTGCCGAACAATTGCAGGAACATTGCGTTTCCCCTCGCCTATAATCTCGTGCCTTTGTTCAGCGGCATGCCCCGCATGAACTCTGTACTATCCTGCGCGCCCTTGCCTGCACGTTGCAAGCGCAAAACCTGTACCGCGCCGCGCCCGCAGGCAACGGTCAGCGCATCGTCCAGAACCTGCCCCGGCGCGCCACATCCCTGCGCCACACGTGATTTTAGCAGCTTCAGCCGCTGGCCATCTGATTCTGTCCATGCCCCCGGAAAGGGCGACAGACCGCGAATATGCCGGTCCACTTCCTCGGCACGCCAGGACCAGTCGATCCGCGCCTCTGCCTTATCAATCTTCTCGGCATAAACGACCCCGGCTTCGGCCTGCACCTGAGGCTTCAGCTTCTCAATCCCGGCAATAGCCTTTGTAATCAACGCTGCACCCATCTCTGAAAGCCGGTCATGCAATTCACCAGCCGTCTCTCCCGGGCCGATTGGTGTGGCTTCGCGCAACAGAATCGGCCCGGTATCAAGGCCGGCCTCCATCTGCATAATGCAGACACCGGTCTCGGCATCGCCGGCCATGATCGCCCTCTGGATAGGCGCTGCCCCGCGCCAGCGCGGAAGCAAAGAAGCATGAATATTCAGGCACCCCAACCGGGGTGCATCCAGCACCGCCTGCGGCAGGATCAACCCATAAGCCACAACAACCGCCACATCCGCCTCAAGGGCTGCAAAGTCAAGTTGCGCCGCGTCGTCTTTCAGGCTCAACGGGTGACGCACGTCTATCCCCAATTCCATTGCACGGGAGTGGACGGGACCGGGCCGCTCTTTCTTGCCACGCCCGGCTGGACGTAACGGCTGGCTGTAAACGGCTGCAATCTCATGACCCGCCGCCACCAGCGCCTCAAGCACCGGCACCGAAAAATCGGGCGTTCCCATAAATATTACGCGCATGACACCTCCCGCCGGGCAAGGTTCACCCTGCCTTTGCGCCGCTTTTACCCAAGCCCGATGGGGTGCACCACTTTTTTTGGCATTTCGCAGGTCTTTCGAAGTTGTTTCCAAAGATAAGTGTGGATGACGGTTGAACGGAACGAAACGGGCATTCGCCAAATCTTCGAATTTCTCGTTACATAGGTTAAGCTAGCATCGAGAACGGGATTTAGGGGGCCCATGAAAATCAGATTGCTGAACGAGAACCTAGTTTCAGACCTTTGCTGGCTAGCCGAATATGGATTTTCAGCCTGGATTGAATACAACGGTAAGAAGATAGTCTTCGACACTGGCTGGTCGGACGTTTGGTGCCGAAATGCCGAGACGGCCAAGATCGATTTGGCGTCAGCGGATGTGATTGCACTTTCTCATTTTCATAGTGATCACTCCCGAGGCCTCCTGTTCCATCCATTTACAGAAAGGAAGAAACTGGTCGTCCATCCGCGCGCCCTTTCGGCCATGCTGAACCCATTTATCGAGCCGCCAGACCGCCATTTTCCCCACAACTATGCCGAAATAGAACAAAAGATCCGGTCTGATTTTGAGATCGTGGAAGCAGCCGACCCGCACGAGCTTACATCTGGTGCATTTTTCTTAGGCGAAATCCCTCGGGTCGTCCCGTTTGAACGCGGTTATTACTATGAAGATCCAATGCCCGACGACACCGCCCTAGCGTTTCGCACGGACAAGGGGGCTGTGATCGTGACCGGTTGTTCACACAGTGGAATATGTAACATCTGCACATACGCCAAAGAGGTCACAGGACAAGAGATTCATGCCGTTATCGGTGGTTTCCACTTGGTAAACCCCGAAAAGCCTGCAGTGAACGAAACAATTGAGTGGTTCAGGTCTGAGAACATCCCACGGCTTCTGCCAGTACATTGTGTATCCTTCGACATTCAGGCCCGACTGCAAACCGAGTTTGGCTATGATCGACCTGGTGCAGGTTCGTTGATCGAGTTGTAGTTCTCCAATGGCCGTTCTAGGCTCAATGCAGGCCTAACACGCCCCTGGTGGCCTCTCCGCAAAACACCGCTTTACCCCACCACCTTCCGTGCTTTCCTGAGCAGCATATCCCGTTTCACCTTGGAAAGCCGGTCGAAATACATCCGGCCATTCAGATGGTCGACCTGATGCTGCACGCTTGTGGCCCAAAGGCCAACAAAATCCCGCTCTTCCACCTCACCGGCATCATTCAGAAACCGCACCGTCACCGCCCGTGGCCGCGACAGTTTTGCCGACACACCAGGTAAATTCGGGCTGGCCTCTTCATGATCCCGCATTTTCACCGAGGCGTGCAGAATTTCCGGATTTGCCATACGCACGGCCTGCCCGCGTTCAGTACTGGCATCCACCACTGCAAGGCGCTGCATAACACCAATCTGATTGGCGGCAAGTCCAACCCCAGGCATCGCCTCCATCGTGTCGATCATATCGGCCCAGATTGCGCGTATTTCATCGGTAATCTCTGTCACCGATGTCGCAGGGCTACGCAGCCGCTTATCGGGCCAGGGCAGACAGTGGCGCACCGCCACCGTGCTCAGACCCTCGCCTTTTCGCGCTTCAGCTTGACCATCCGCCGCGTGATCATCTGCCGCTTCATTGCCCCCAGATAGTCAATGAAAAGCTTGCCGTTCAGATGATCGATCTCATGTTGCACACAAGTGGCCCACAGGCCGTCAAAGGTCTCTTTCTGAAATTTGCCATCGCGATCGATCCAGCTCACATCAACCGCCTTGGGTCGGGTCACTTCGGCAAACTGATCCGGGATGGAAAGACATCCTTCTTCATAGACATTCTTTTCGTCAGAAGAGGCCACGATCTCAGGATTGAACATCACCAACGGGCGCGGTTCCTCGCCTTCTTCCTTGATGCAATCCACCACGATCAGACGGCTCAGCACGCCAACCTGCGGCGCCGCCAGCCCAATGCCCGGCGCGTCATACATGGTTTCCAGCATATCATCGGCCAGCACACGCAGCTCATCCGTCAGATCATTGACAGGATCGCAGACCTTTTTAAGACGCGGGTCGGGGTGGATAAGAATAGGCCGTTTCATGCCGCTTCATTTAGGGCAAGGTAACAGGTTCCGCAACGCCTCTTGTACCCGTCTCTCAATTCGTTAGTTTGCCGCCGACTATTCCCGGGAGAGCCCATATGAGTTTCGACGAAATCATCGACCGCCGCGACACCAACAGTTCAAAATGGGACAAGATGGAGCGCGCTACAGGCGTTTCCGCGCCTGATGCCATTGCCATGTGGATTGCCGACATGGATTTTCGCGCGCCAGAGTTTCTTCAGGACGGCGTGCGCGGCCTGATGGAAAAGGCCAACTACGGCTATTTCGCCGGCGATGATAAGATGTGCGAGGCAGTTTCCTGGTGGATGTCAGAACGTCACGGATGGGAAGTTGATCCCGGCTGGATGTCCAGCACAGGTGGGCTTGGCCATGCCATCGCGCTGCTACTGGAGACCTTTACCGATCCCGGTGACGAGGTAATCATCTTCACACCGGTGTATCACGAATTTGCGTTTAAGATAACAAAGGCAAATCGCGTCGTCCACGAATCCCCCTTGGTGATCCGTGACGGCGTTTATCACATGGATCTCGAGGCGCTCGAAGCTGGACTGACAGGTCGCGAAAAGGCGATGCTCATCTCATCGCCGCACAACCCGGCAGGTCGGATCTGGACCCCGGATGAGCTGCGTGCACTTGCCGAATTCTGCGAACGCCACGATCTGCTGATGATTGCAGACGAAATCCACCACGATCTGGTCTACCCTGGTCAAATCTACACGCCCTTCCTTGTCGCGGCTCCCGAAGCCGCTGACCGGTCGATCATAATCACTGCGGCCTCCAAAACCTTCAACATTGCAGGCGCGCGCCTTGGCACGGCCACCATCCCTAACGCTGAAAAGCGCAACGTCTTTCGCCACGCTTTAATGGTGCATCAGACGCAGCCCAACATTCTGGGTGTAGAGCTGACACGCGCGGCCTACTCGCCAGCCGGTGCAGCGTGGGCAGATGAACTGGCTGACTATATTGACGGCAATCATCGGCTGTTCCTCGACGGCATGGCACAAATCTCCGGGGTGGTACCGATGCCAATGCAATCGACATACCTCACGTGGATTGATTTCTCTAATACCGGCATGGAAATGCCAGACGTGATCCGCCGTGTCAAAACCGACGCGCGCATTGCCCCAAGCGTTGGGTCAGACTTTGGCACCGGCGGCGAGACCTTCCTGCGTTTCAATATCGGAACACCCCGGCCCCGCCTGGAAGAGGCACTGTCCCGGCTTCAGGATGCCTTTTCAGACCTGCAATGAAACGTTGGCTGATCTCGGGTGTTGTCACAGTCGTCCTGATCCTGCTGGCCGTGGTGATCTGGGACCGTTACGGCCCGCGCCCATCTGCGCCACCCCTTGCCCCATTGGCCGAGCGCATTGACCGGATCGAAATCGACAAATCCGACCGCCGCTTAACCGTATTTCGTAACGGTACGGCTTTTCGCAGCTATAACATCGCCCTGGGTTTCTCACCCGAAGGGGATAAAACCCGCGAAGGCGACGGCAAAACACCCGAAGGGCGATTTGTGATCGACCGCCGCAATCCGCAAAGCGCGTTTCACCTGTCGCTTGGCATCAACTACCCGCAACCCGAAGATATCGAGCGCGCAGCAGCCGAAGGCGTCTCACCCGGTGGCGACATTTTCATCCATGGCCAGCCCAACGGAACCGCCTCGCTGTTGAAGCTACGCGGGGATTGGACTGCAGGTTGTATCGCCCTTTCCAATTCCGAAATGGAAGAACTCTGGCGCGTCACCGCCAACGGCACCGAAGTGATCATCCAACCTTAATCATTTCATTAATTGTTAGATCTCAGGGGCTCTGCCCCTCTTGGCCTTTGGCCAATTCACCCTGGGGTATCTCTGGCAAGAAAGAACCACTTGTTAAATCCCGCTTCTTTCTTGCTTAAATACCCAAATCACAACGCTCATAAGCTTAGTGCCCGCGGCGTGCAATGGCGCAGCCCAAGACCTGTCCAACTCCTGCAAAATGAGTGACTACTTGCTGCCTATTAAGGCCACTGGTGCATCCGGCGCCCGGTAAAAGTCAAGCGGCTGCGTGTCCGTCGCCTCGGTCATACGCTTATATTCAAAGCGCATTTCATCACCATCTTCTTCGGCGGCTATGATCAGGCAATGTGATATCAGGCGCGTCCCGTCATACAACGCCACTCGTCCCCGCAGATGCGCGGCAAATTCTGCATCCAGCGCAAATCCGTCTTCCCAGGCTTTCAGCACGTGGTAGACGTCATCGCCAGCCCTCACGCGCAGGCGCGACGACTTTTTCAATGCCGCCTTGCGGGCCTGATCCAGCCCATCCTGCACTTCCTTTGGCAAATACCCGGTCATCGCTGATGCCTTTCGTTGGCATTCAGGATTACCAGAGCCTTCTCAAAGTCAAGTTAATCACCGACAATCACTGCGATTTTTCCGTCAGGTGTTGTGTTCTTCGACCAGGTCAACACCGACAACCGGGCGCAGCACATGGGGCTTTACCGGATCATATAACGCTGAATCCTTGAAGTCCTGCGCTTCTTTCAACGCGGGTCCAACCATGATCAATGCCGTACGGGTTATTTTCTCGGCCCGGATCTTTTTGCGAATATCGCTCAGCGTTCCGCGGATCAGCATCTGATCAGGCCATCCCACGCGATACCCCACGACAACAGGGCAATCCGCGCCATAATACGGTACCAGTACGCGCTCGATCTCGCGCATGTTCCGCACCGCCAAATGAATGGCCAGCGTTGCGCCGGTCTTCGCAAAGTTTTCCAGAGTTTCGCCTTCGGGCATCGATGTCGATTGCATCGACATCCGCGTCAGTACGATGGATTGCGCAATTTCAGGGATCGTCAGCTCCTGCTTCATTTCAGCCGCCATAGCAGCATAGGCCGGCACGCCGGGAATGATCTGATAATCGATCCCCTCGGCCCGCAACCGCCGGATCTGCTCTGCAATCGCACCATAAAGTGACGGATCACCAGAATGCACCCGCGCCACGTCCTGCCCGCGCGCGTGCGCTGCAACAATCTCGGCATGGGTGTCATCCAGCGTCATCACCGCCGTGTCCATCACCTTGGCACCCGCGGGTGCACAGCCCACCACCTCTGGCGGCACCAGCGATCCGGCATAAAGACATACCGGACATTCGCCAATGACGCGCTCCGCCTTTTTGGTCAACAACTCCGGATCGCCCGGCCCGGCCCCGATAAAATAAACCGTCATGTGCCCAATAGCCCCTTTAACTGGTCATTAAGATAGTAACAGACGCACACCTTGCCGCCTGCCCCGTGCGCGCCCAAGAACACACCATCTGCGTCCGAGATATAGGCGCAGATCGCTACAAAATCGTTCAACCGCGCCTCGTCCACCGGCCCGCCCCGGCTCAGCAATTCTTCGATTTCCTGACGCTCGCCAAACTGCTGCACTGCCCAGGCCGCCTGTTGCATCGCGGCCTCGACATCCGGATGACCCCAACCCCACATCCAGGTGCCGTCATCAGAATAGGTGCCCGCAATCTGGGCATCGGCAGAAACTTCGCTCGCATCCGGAAACACCAAGGTAATGCGGCCCTTTTTAATGTTGAGCCGGTAATCCGAAACCTCTCCCAAACGTTTCCCTGTATCACTGCCCGCCAGACGCGTCTTAAGGTGAAACTGCGCGTTTGTGGCCAGCTGTCGAAAGCTCTCGGGCAACTGCGTCGCCCCGGCGTCGGCCATGCGACCAGCAAATTCCAACAGAATTTCGTTCATACTGCCAAATCCCCGTCAATCTTGCGCGCATAACCACGTGGAGTGAACATTCGTGGTCCCTCGCCCAATTGGGCAAGCCGTGAATTCGACGACCCGATCAGAACCACGGTCAGCATATCCACCTCATCCACTTCCAGCTTGTCCAGTCGCCGGTACCGAACCTGTTCCTCCGGCCGGCCCAGATTGCTGGCCAGCATCACAGGCGTGTCGCCGGGGCGATGCTGCAGCAAAATCTCCCGTGCCTCGGCCAGCAAGGTACGCCGGGTTTTGGACACCGGATTGTAAAAGGCGATCACGAAATCCCCCTCTGCTGCCGCCCGCAGGCGCCGCAGGATATCCGCCCGCGGTGTTAGCAGGTCCGACAGGCTGATCGTGCAAAAATCATGCCCCAACGGCGCCCCTGCCCGCGCTGCAGCACCCTGCAACGCCGAAACCCCCGGACTACACACCACTTCAATCCGGTGAGCTGCATCAGATACGCCATGCTCATCCGGACCACGATCCAGCAGTTCAAACACCAGCGCGCCCATCGCGTATATTCCGGCATCTCCTGAACAAACCAGCGCCACGTTCTTACCCAAAGCCGCCTGTTCCAGTGCATAGCGGCACCGCGCCTCTTCCCCGCCTAGCGGAAAGTCAGACCGCTGCTTGCCCGCGGCCAGCGGGCCCAGCAGATCGATATAGAGCCCATAGCCAACCAGCTCTTCGGCATCAGCCACCAGCTTGGACACTTCCGGTGTTCGCCAGCTTGCCTGCCCCGGACCAATGCCCACAACACTCAAACGTCCGCGCGCACGCCCCGGCATATCGACTATCGGTTGCGCGGCACGGGCCACCGCACAGGTGACATTCGCCGTCTTCCGCTTTTCTACAACCAGATCACCACCACAGGCCAATGCCGCACCTTCGCTCACGCCGTGACACCCAACTTCGGCAAATACCACCTCTGATGGATTGGCCAGCCCCTCGGCGTGCTGTTCCAGCTCTTCCGCCGTGAATAGCCGAAGCGGAACATCCAGTCGCCGCGCCACTTCGTTCATCGCCGGCTCATCGGCCTTCAGGTCGATCGACGCGATACAGGCCACAGCCCCGGGGGCGATTTCAGCCTGGCCCAGCGTCTCCACGACCAATGTCCACAACTCTTCGGGATCGGCATTCCGTGCGCAACCCACACCTAGTGCAAACCGCTGGGGATGATAGACCAGCCGCGTTTCACCCGCCTCAGCAGGCGCTTCGGTGACACAAAGCTCTACCGCCCCGCCATCGCTTTCGATCTCAAAAATGTTTTCGCCGCTGACAGATATGCCCGCGCCCGACAACATCGTTGCCATCGCCGCTTTGGCGTCGTCCGGATTGGCCAGGCGATACCCGACGGGGGGCGAATCAAGGGCCACGCCCATCGCCACATCACCCGCCGTTGTCACCGCGGCCACGGCCTGAAACTCTTCGGCAATCTCAGCCGCCAGCCTGTTGGCGCCCCGGTGCCCGCCCAGCAGGGGCACAACCACGCCACCGTCATCGCTGACCGAAACCACCGGCGGCTCCACCCTCTTGTCACCCAAAAGCGGCGCAACTGCCCGGATCAGAATGCCAGAGGCACAAACCCCCACGACGGGCACGCCGGCCGCAAACAGATCACGCGCATGATCCAGCGCATTGGGAAAAAACGCATCCGCCTTTTCCACGCGCCCCTCACGCCCATGCACAGCGCAATCCAAAAGTGCCGCCACGCGATGCGCCACATCTTCACCCGAGCGCGACAGCGCCAGTACAACAGGTTTCACAGCCACGGATCGGCCCCCTTGGTCAGCAATATCATGGAAAAATATGGCGCCTTCTCCGGCGCCTCGGCTAGTGGACAAACCACCTCATCCGGCAGGCTCGCCCGCTCAACATAGGTCGCCTGCGCGGTAAAACCTAACGCATCAATCACGGTGCGGATCTTCGGCAAATGCCGCCCCACCTTCATGATGGCCACACTTTCCGCACCTTCAATCCTGGCCCGTAGTTCCGCCTCGGGCAACGGTCCGGGAAGCACAGTCAGACGCTCGTTTCGTGCAGCCAGCGGCATGCCCGCACGCGCCGCACATGTGGTGACAGAGGTCACACCGGGCACCACCTGCACATCAAACCGCTCTGACAAGCGGGCAAAGATATACATAAATGAGCCATAGAAAAACGGATCACCCTCACACAGGCACACGACGTCCCGGCCCGCCTCCAGCGCCTCGGCAATCTCAGCAGCGCCAGTATCATAGGCCGCCTGCGCAGGTTCCCGCGCTGTGGTCATCGGCACATCCATGACAATCTCGCGCGCACCCTCTGGGATGACATCCGCCGCTATCGCCCGGGCAAAGCTTTCCCCGCCCGCCAGCGTCGGATAGGCCACCACGTCAGCACCAGAGATCAGCCGATGCGCCCGCAGCGTCATCAGCTCAGGATCACCAGGGCCAAGCCCTACGCCATAAAGCTTACCCACCATCACTGAACCCGGCTTTCATTGTTCTGAAAATACTCAATCGCCACGGCCCAATCATCGCTTTACCAGGCTCCACTGTGTAACCGGCATCAACGGGCGCCAGCCGGTGCGCGGACCAATCGCCTCGGCCCGGGTGATACTCAGCTTCACTAGCTGCCCGCCATGTTCCTTGTGCAGCTCCAGCAACAGCGCTTCGCTTTCAAGCGTCACGGCATTACATACCATCCGCCCTAACGGGCGCAGCGCATGCCAGGTGGCCTCAAATGTCTCACGGCTCAGCCCGCCGCCGATGAACACCGCGTCCGGCGACTCCAGCCCGGTCAGTGCCTCGGGCACCTGCCCCTCGATCAATTGCAGCTTTGGCACACCCAGCGCCAGAGCATTGGCCGCTGCCATCGCCCTGCGATCTGCCCTTGGCTCAATCCCAATCGCACGGGCATAGCGCGCACCGCGCATCCATTCGACCGCCACAGACCCGCAACCGGTCCCGATATCCCACAACAACGCACCCCGCATCGGCATCAGCTTGGCCAGCGTGGCCGCGCGCACCTCTTGCTTGGTCATCGTTCCATCGTGTGAAAACAGCTCATCCGCCAGCCCCGGCACCCGCGGTAAAAGTGCGGCATCGGGTGCGGCCACACATTCCACCGCCAGCGTGTTGAACGCAGGCACCACGTGGTCCCAGCTTTCAGCAATCCCGTCAAAACGGGCCTCATCGGCCCCGCCCATCGCGGCCAGAACAGTCATTTTTGACCCGCCAAAGCCCCGCTCCGACAAAAATTTCGCAATCTGACCCGGCGTCTCTGCCCCGGTGGTCAAAACCAACAGACGCACATCCGGCTGGATAAAGGCGATCATCTGCTCAACCGGCCGGCCATGCACCGTCAGCGTTTCCAGATCAGCCATAGACCAGCCCATCCGCGCCGCCGCCAATTGGAACGCTCCAATCTGGGGATGATAGACAATTTCACCGGGATCAATCGCCCGGCCTATCCGCGCGCCCACCGAAAACCAAAGCGGGTCGCCCGTGGCCAGAACCACAACCCGGCGGCCCCGCATCCCGTCCAGCAGGCCAATCAGCGCATCAAACGGCGACGGCCACGCCACCCGCTCTGCGCAAACCGCGTCCGATAGTTTGTGATGGCGATCCCCGCCAACAATCACCTCGGCAGCCTCTACCACGGCGCGCGTGGCTGGCAACAACCCGTCCATTCCGTCTTCGCCAATGCCGACGATGTGCAGCCAGGGGTCAGCCATGCGCCACCTCCGGCAATCCCGCCGCCAGCGCATTTACGGCAGCCGATGCAATCGCCGATCCGCCCCGGCGTCCACGTAGCGCAACAAACTCGCACCCGCGTGGGCGCTCGGCCAGCTCGGCCTTGCTTTCCGCCGCGCCTACAAATCCCACTGGAAATCCAAGGATCACTGCCGGTTTCGGCGCGCCCTGATCCAGCAGCTCCAGCAAATGGAAAAGGGCGGTCGGCGCATTGCCAATGGCCACGACTGCGCCGTCCAGATGCTCAGCCCACAGCTCCACCGCCGCTGCGGACCGCGTATTCCCGATCCCGGCTGCTATCCCAGGCACCGCGGGATTGTTCAGCGTCACAATGACTTTGTTATCCGCAGGCAGATACCGCCGGATGATCCCGGCCCCCACCATCTCGCAATCGCACAATACCGGCGCGCCAGCTTTCAGCGCTTCATGCCCAGCCTCGTAGGCCCCATCGGAAAACGCCAGCCGGTCCGCCACCTCGACCATGCCACAAGCATGGATCAGGCGAATGGCAACCGCTTCCATCCCCGGGCCAAACCGCTCCAGCCGTGCCTCACGGCGCACCGTGGCAAAGCTTTCGGCATAAATCGCCGATGGGTTTTTCTCATAGGGGCGCATCACTGTGACATTCACGCTTTGGCTTTTCGCGCGCTTTCCGGCCCGTGCGGGTGGTCGGCATGCGGATAAACCGCGTGGTGATGGTCGTGATCTTGATGATGGTGATGGTCATGACTGTGGCTGTGATCGTGATGATGATCATGGTGGTGATGATGATTGTGATGATCCGCCATCTCCAACCGGCACATGCCCGTACAGAAGGCATCACACAGCTTGCAATCCTCAACGTTTGACCCCGGCGCAGACGCCCCCTGCCCCTCGACATGGTGGTGATGGCTTTCCTGAACCGCACCAACCTCGGCCTCAAAACCCAGAACCTGCGTGCGGTATTTACACATCACGCATGTGGGTGGTGGCACATCGCCAAAGGCCGGATGCCCGGCCCCTTTTTCCGCCGCCAGAATCGCGCGTTCCGCAGGCGAGATATGCTGAACATCTTGCCCCTCAATCGCCAAAACCTGCGTCCGGTACTGACAAGTGCCGCAATTGGGCGGTGGCACCGCACCAACCTGTTCGCTGACCCGCTCTGCAAAGGTCTGCAACACTTGTGGGTGATCTCCCAGATATCCTGCTTTCACGAACTGAATATCCGGGTGCCCTGCGGCAACCTGATCGGTGAAGCCGTAAATCCGGTCAATCAGAATGCCCGAGAACAGAAAATAGGGGAAAACCACGACCCGTTTATAGCCCAGCTTCACCACGTGGTTCAGACAAGGCTCTACCAGCGGGAAGGTCACGCCGGAATACCCCACCTCACACCAGCCAAAGCCCATGCCTTCCTGCAACATCCGGGCGATCTTGCTGACGTTTCCATTGGCATCCGGGTCCGAGGCACCCCGCCCGATCACAACCAGACAGGTATCATGCAGGCTCACCTCACCATGCGTGGCATTGGCGGTTGCAACGGCCTCCTGCACCCGCGCACCGGCGGCGGCGATCATCTTTGGATCCACGCCCAGTTCGCGGCCATAACGCACATCAATCCCGTGCTTCGCGGCATAGGTGTTCAGCACGGTTGGAATGTCATTCTTTGAATGCATCGCGGCAAATAGCATGCCCGGCACCGCCAGAATACGCTCACAGCCCTTTGCGCGCAGCTTGTCCAACCCGTCGCGGATCACCGGATTTGCAAATTCCAGATAACCGTACTCCATCTCCCACTCATCGGGCAGCAACGGCGGCAGCTTTTCCGCCAGCGTGGCAAATTCATCAACCGCCGACTGGCTGCGAGAGCCATGACCACAGATCATTACACCGGTTTTGACCATATCGTTCATGCCTCCTGAAGCTCTTCTTCACCAGCCTCTTCGCGGGCCTCTGCCTCGGCATCACGCGGCTTTTGCCGGTCTTTCAGGGAAGCCCACAACCCAATCGCAATCGCCGCACCAATCGCGGCGGCCCCCAGCCAATGGCCATGCCCGGCCACTTCTGCCAGATGACCGGGATGTGCCGCCGCAACCCCTGCAGCAAAGATCATCGAAATCGCGATGGTGTATTTCATGTGGCTGGCCCCTTCTCTTCATCTCATCAAGGCCCGAAAACCTGCCGAAAAGGAGAAGCACACCTCGCTAAAGAGGTCTCCGACGATACAAGATCCCGGCCCCCTGATTGGGTCAGCCATCACCCGTACACCTTTCCGGCCCGCATCCGGGGCTCGTCATTCCTGCCTCTATACGGCGCGGGCTTCGCCCATGCAAACTGGGAATCGCCGCGCCCTGTGCGGAATGCGACATACACAGACTCGCAAGCGCACTCACCGGTCAAATTGAAAATTTCACACTTTTGCGATAAGCTCCCTGAACCACATACCGTCAACGGAGGAATTGTATGAAACCGTTGCTGAGTGCCTGTTGTGCCATCGCCCTGTCTGCCAACACTGGTCTGGCGCAGGAAACGACTTCTAACAAAGCGGCCACACCAAAAGCGGAACACCTGAATCCGACACCGGGCAGGCAGCCCTCGACCCATCGCTTCAGGCCTTTCTCGACGCCGGAACCGATGTCGATAAACTGCGACAGGTTGTTGTGGCGTTCGGCGAAAACTCTGATGGCGGAGGCCGGGCCAAAGAACTGGTCGCGATACTGGACCCGGGTGGCGGTCAGGGTGTCATCGAACAAACTGGCGTAGATGGAAGCCAGTACGGGATTGACCCATCAGAATACCCGGAGGCAATCGCCAAACTTGCTGTCGAGGCGCTGTCGACCAGCGATGCCGCTCAGATGGTGAAGATTGGTGATCGATTTGACTATGCGGACGGGGTTGAGGAAGACGATGCAGAAGCGGTGAAATGGTACCGCATCGCTGCCGCACAGGGCTATTCAACGGGGCAATTTAATCTCGGGCATATGAACCAACATGGCTTCGGGGTCGCGCAGGACTATGCAGAAGCCCTGAAATGGTACCGGCTCGCGGCCGCGCAAGGTCTCGCGAAAGGGCAGAACCAGGTCGGGTATTTTCACCAACACGGCTTCGGGGTCGCGCAGAACCATGCAGAAGCGGTGAAATGGTACCGCATCGCTGCCGCACAGGGCTATTCAACGGGGCAATATAATCTCGGGTATATGTACCAAGATGGCCTGGGGGTTGCACAGAACTATGCAGAGGCCCTGAACTGGTACCGCCTCGCGGCTGAGCAGGGCCTTGCGGCGGGACAATACAATCTCGGGACTATGTACCAAGATGGCCTGGGGGTCGCGCAGGACTATGCAGAAGCCCTGAAATGGTACCGCCTCTCTGCTGAACAGGACGACGAGTTTGCGCAGAATTATCTCGGGTATATGTACGACAATGGCCACGGGGTCACACAGAACTATGCCGAGGCTGTGAAATGGTACCGGCTCGCAGCCGCGCAGGGCCTTGCGGCGGGACAATTCAATCTCGGGACTATGTACCAAGATGGCCTGGGGGTTGCACAGAACTATGCAGAGGCTCTGAACTGGTACCGCCTCGCGGCTGAGCAGGGTCAGGCAGCGGCGCAGCACCGTCTCGGGTTTATGTACGACAGTGGCCTGGGGGTCACGCAAGATTATGCAGAAGCTGTGAAGTGGTTCCGCCTCGCAGCCGCACAGGAGTACGCAGCGGCGCAGAATTATCTCGGGTATATGTACGACAATGGCCACGGGGTCGCGCAGGACTATGCCGAGGCTCTGAAATGGCTCCGCCTCGCGGCCGCACAGGGTCACGCATCAGGTCAGAACAATCTCGCGCATATGTATTTTAATGGCAATGGCGTTCCAGAGGACAAAGCCGAAGCCGCCAGATTATTTCGCGAATCGGCCAATCAGGGCAATGCCTCCGCGCAATATTCCCTCGCATATATATTGGAGATCGGAAGCGGTTCTGCCCGTAATGATGCCGAAGCCGCATATTGGTACATTGAGGCGCTCAAAAACGGGATGGAACGGGTCCTGACCGATAAATTCGCTCGCAGCACCGCGCGTGAAATTCAAAAGATTCTTCGCGATCTGAACCTTTACTCAGGTGCCATCGACGGCTCCATTGGCCCGAAAACACGCGAGGCGATGAAACAACTTCTGCCCTGAAATTCTCCTTTGGATACGACCTGTGCAATCCTGCACGGTCAATGCGCAGTGTTTGGGGTTTTCACGTATGGCAGAGCGCACTACCTCTGATCCAAAGGAGAGGGCGTCATGGGACAACTCGTAAACGGCATCTGGCACGACGACGGCTATGACACCAGCAAAACCGGCGGTGCATTCGTGCGCTCCACTGCAACTTTCCGCAACTGGATCACTCCTGATGGCAGCGCCGGCCCCTCGGGCGAAGGGGGCTTTACCGCGCAAAGCGCGCGATACCACCTCTACGTCTCGCTTGCCTGCCCATGGGCGCACCGCACCCTGATTTTCCGCGCCCTCAAGGGCCTGACAGACCATATCGGCGTCTCCGTCGTGCACCCGGACGCCGCCGAAGATGGGTGGACATTCGGCACCGACTACCCTGCCGCCACCGGCGATCAGCTTTACGGCATGCCCTTCGCCCGCGACATCTACCTGCGCGCCGACCCGCAAATATCAGGCCGGGTCACGGTGCCAATCCTTTGGGACAGTGAACGCGAAACCATCGTTTCCAACGAAAGCTCTGAAATCATCCGCATGTTCAATTCGGCCTTTGACGGGCTGACCGGCAATACTGACGATTACTGGCCAGAACCACTCCACGACGATATCGAGACTGTTAACTCCCGCATCTATGACACCCTCAACAATGGTGTCTACAGAGCTGGCTTTGCCACCACGCAAAACGCCTATGACGCTGCCATTGGCCCGCTCTTTGACACGCTCGACTGGCTAGAGGCGCATCTGGCCGAGATCCGCTATCTCCTCGGCAACCGTATGACCGAGGCCGACTGGAGGCTTTTCACCACGCTCATCCGGTTCGACCCGGTCTATCACGTGCATTTCAAATGGAGCCGCGCCCGGATTGTCGATTATCCCAACCTCTGGGCTTACACCCGCGCGCTTTATCAATGGCCCGGTGTGCGCGAGACGGTGAACTTCGATCACATCATCCGGCACTATTACTTCAGCCATGCAAACGTGAACCCGAACCGCATCGTGCCCGTCACACCAGTGCTGAACTATGATGCCGCTCACGGCAGAGGGTCAACGCAATAACATGTATACTTGGCTAGATGCGACCTGAGTGCCTTCACTCATATTGTGAAGGCAGCCCCAGAATGAATGCAGAAACAAGGCTCGCGATGTCTTGCACACGTGCTTCGTCCGTTTCTCGCCTGTTCAACCAAGTCATGCTCAGCAAGGTAAACACCATTGCCCGGTGGCAGGTGGCGATTTCGCCCAACCTGCGCCGTCCCAGTTTCCCAAGGCCCAGATGATCAGCCAGCAACGCAGATTCGAGGTCTAGAATTCGAATAATCTGAGCCTCATTCACATCAAAGGCGTTTGGGACCTGCTCATGCACTTCCGCGAAATCATTCAGCGAAAGCCTGACGATCCCTTTGCGGGCTGAAAAATAACGCGTTGTTCGCAAAATTAGCTCTCGGATCGCCGCCTCTCCCCGCATCTCAGAAGGTAGGGTTAATAACTCTTCTTCTTCCGCAAGGGATTCATTGATCAGGGTAGATAATACGCCCCCAAGCCCCTGAAAATGATTGTAAATAGAGGCTGGTTCGATCCCCACACGCCGTGCAATTTCGCGCAGCTTGAACCCCGACGGGCCCTGTTCGCCACACAGCTCTTCAGCAGCGATCAGGATCGCATCCCGCGTCGAATACTCTGCAAATTCTGCTGCAATTTTCCTGGGCCTGCCTGCCATGCTCGCACACCTGTGATGAACTGCTGTTGATTTTGGTTTGACATCATTGCTAACAGTGTTAGTTAAAACTATCAACGTTAGTTTTGGAGAATCAAAATGAAATCCTACACCCCTCTGATCACCGCCGCTCTGCTATCGCTCGGCACAACCGCACAAGCACAGGACAAGCCATTGACCGAAGTCGCGGATGGCGTGTTTCACTTCTTCGCGATGGGATACTCCAGCATGGTCGTCATCGGCGACAACGGCGTGCTGATCACGGACCCGTCCTTCACACCCCGCGCTGAACTTCTCAAAGCAGAACTGGCGAATGTAACCGACAAGCCAGTTACGCATGTGGCGCTCAGCCATGAGCATTTTGACCATGTAGGCGGCACAGAAATCTTCGAAGATGCCGAGATTATCATGCAGGAAAACGGCATCGACGTGCTGAAACTGTCCCCCCTGATGCCAGTGCCCGTTGTCAACGCCACGTTCGACGAAATCTCGACCATTGATCTTGGCGGCCAGACCGTGGAACTGCACCATCTTGCGGTTGCAGACGGCGTCGCCACCACAGTCGCCCGTGTCACTGAAAGCAATGTTGTCTTTTCGGCCGACCTCTACATGCCCCAAGAACTTTCCCCACATGAGTTCAAAGAAGACACAAACTTTGTCGGCACCAGCATCACACTGAACACTATGGTCGACTGGGCCCCGTCCTACGCGATTAATGGTCATTCAAGTGGCAACAGCGTCGATGCCCTGAAAGAGAATGCCGAATTCTTGAACGCATTACAGACCGAGGTCGAGGATCGCTTTAAAACGGCCTTCGCAAGCGGCGATCCGGCGGCCCCCTGGAACCTACTCTTCTCAATTTCGGGAGAGGTTGAAATGCAGGAATATTCAGACTGGAAAAACTACGAAACAGCATTTCCTGGTTATGTGCGGCGTATGGCCCTGTCGGTTCTGCACGGCGGCTGATGTCCCATGCTCCTTTGGCTCCGCCCGGATGATGGGCGGGGCCAAATTTGGTTTGCACAAAACCCGCTCCTTGGATTACGCGTGCCAAACCCAAACGCGGCAATCCACCAATTTAAATTTGATGGCATCCATTCCAAAAGATCATCCTGCGAGCGGTTTCAACTCTCCCCTTTACCGGCTACGGCTTAGGCCAAATCACTGCGTGAAAGCGGCCGAACCGTGTTCAACCTATTTCTTTACCTGACCACCATCGCCATCTGGGGTTCGACCTGGATTCTGGCTAAATTTCAGGTGGATGAGGTCAGCGCTCTTCAATCCGTGCTCTTTCGCTACATTATTGCGGCCCTTCTGCTGCAAGGCGCGCTCACTCTCATGCGCAGCCGCAACCGCCATTCGCTGCACACGCATGTCCGGTTCCTCCTGCTCGGCACATTTCTGTTCTGCTGGAACTATGTGCTGTTTTACACGGCCACCGATATGGGGCTGACCACCGGCCTGATCGCGGTGATCTTCTCACTCATCATCACCATGAACATGGCCAACAATGCCTTGTTCTTTGGCGAACGACCCGAACGCAGTACTGTTTTGGGTGCGGCGATTGGACTGATCGGTATTTCGATGGTGTTCGCTGAAGATATCAACGCCCTGCGCGGTCAGGGACTGTTTCTGGCGGTCATCTTATGTGTTGTGGCAACCTACCTCGCATCGCTGGGCAACATGATGTCAAAATGGCTTCAGCGCGACGGCATCTCTGTCACCGGGGCAAACAGCTGGGGCATGACCTACGGCGCTCTGATCCTTTTGGCGGTGGTCGTGCTGTTTGACGATCCGATGCGCGTGCCCACAACGGTGCCGTTTTTGTCGAGCCTGTTGTTTCTCGCCATCATCGGATCCATCGTCGCATTCTGGAGCTACCTCACCCTTCTCGGTCGCGTCGGTGCCGACAAGGCAGCCTATGCCATGATCGTCTTCCCGATCTGGTCACTAGTGCTTTCGTGGATGTACGAAGGGTTTGAATGGACGGCATTCAAGATCCTAGGGATCGGCGTTATCCTGATCGGCAACGCCTTCATCGTGGGGCGCCGTCGAAAAACAGCGTAAAGAGTTAAGGGGAGCTCAGCACCAAGCAGCGCGGGTGTCAGGCCGCGGACTGGCGACTATCATCAGGCGCGGCGTGCATTATCCCAATTCCCCTTCACCTAATCAGCAATATCCTCTGCCCATAACTCCGGCTTTTCATCGATAAAACGCTTCATCAACGCGATGCAGTCAGGATCATCCGCCACGATCACCTCAACCCCCTTGGAACGCAGAAAATCTTCATTCCCACCAAAGTTCTTGTTTTCCCCAACTACAACCCGCGGGATACCAAACTGGATAATCGTACCGGTGCACATCATGCAGGGGCTAAGCGAGGTATAAAGCGTCGTATCGCGATAGGTTTTCTGACGGCCCGCTTTGCGCAGCGCGTCCATTTCCCCATGCGCAATCGGATCACCCTTCTGAACACGCTGATTACGCCCCTGTGCGACAACCTCGCCATCCCGCGCAAGAACGGACCCAATCGGGCAACCCCCTTCGTCAAACCCGGCTTTCGCCTCTTCAAAGGCAATGCGCAATAGTCGTTGGTCATCAGCTTCCATGTTTCTGTGTCCTTTTGGTCGGTCCCGCTTCAGTCATCAAAATCAAAATTGATGCCTGAAACGCAATTGGTCTGCAACATGTACTCAGGTCTCCGCCACAGGCCCGCATTTTATACAAACCATATGTGAAAATTGTACAAATGTGCAAATTTGCCTCAGGCAATATTCGCGCCCCGAATCCCTTGACGCGCCCCGGCTTTGGGCCTAAAGACCCCAGACGGAATTCAGGGCGCTGCCACCGGCGGTGCCCATTTGTATTGAGAGGGCCGCACGGGCCCACCCCAAGACGAGGATAAGCCCATGTCGCGCCGCTGCGAACTGACCGGAAAAGGCCCGATGGTTGGCAATAACTCCAGCCACGCCAACAACAAAACCAGACGTCGGTATCTGCCGAACCTGAATGATGTGACCCTGCAGTCGGAAACCCTGAACCGAGGCATCAAGCTGCGGATCACGGCAGCCGCCCTGCGCAGCGTTGATCACCGCGGTGGTCTGGATGCGTTCCTGGCAAAAGCCAAAGATGCAGAGCTTTCGGGCAATGCATTGAAAGTGAAAAAAGAAATCGCCAAGGCACAGGCCGCAAACGCCTGAGCCAACGCTTTTCTGACGATTTTACGGCCCTGCCAATTTGGCGGGGCCGTTTCGTTTGAATCCGCTTGTGACTCCGATTTTCTTAGACGGTACGTACGCGCCTTCGGCGCCCACCAGCCACAGCTTGTGCTGCCACCGCAATCAGCACCACAACCCCGCCAAATATCTCCGTGAACGTCATCGCCTCATTCACAAACACCCAGACCCAAACCGGCCCAAGCACGCTTTCCAACAAAACCAACAGGCTTACCTCAGCAGCCGGCACATAGGGTGTACCCCAAGTGACAAAGGCGACCCCAATGCCAATGGTAAAGCCGCCCATGAACAAACTAAGCCAGAAATCATAAGCGCTTACCGACAAACCAGTACCAATCGTGAGCGAGCAGATCACCCCGATCACGAGGCAAAACACCCCGCCCAGAAAGGTACCACCCAGCACATCCGTCTTCCGCGATCTCCGCGCCAGGGTCAGCATGACGGCAAAAGCTGCCGCAGAGATAAAGGCATAGATGTTCCCTGTCGTCCTGCCGAGGTCTATCCCGCCCTGAACCATCACCCCTACACCGACGACAGCCAACCCCATCGCGGCAAGCGTCGTTTTCGTGGGGCGTTCCCCGATCCAGACCCACGCCAGGATGGCCGCGCAAAGCGGTGAAATTGATAGAATGAACAAGGCAGACGCAACCGATGTGTTTAGCATCGCAAAAACATATGCGGTGAAAGCCACTGACAATGTCAGCCCCATCGCAAGGTCATTTAAATCAAGGCTTTTCAGTAGCTTGAGAGGTAATACCTTCCTCCTTAGGCAGATAACCAATGCAACAATACCGGCAAGAGAGATTGAGCGGTAGGCAAGGATCTGAAACCCGTCGGCATGCTCGATCAGCCGCATCAGCAGGCCAACAAAGCTCATGAAAGTTGCCCCAAAAAGGATCAGCGCCATTGCCTGCGGTTTCGTCATGTTCGCACCTGAATAATTCCTCAACCCGCTTAGCGGTGTTGGCATGATCCGTCTATACGCTATCCCGACGAAATCAGGTCTGATCGCGCAGCAATTCCTCAACCCACTCGGGCACAATCTCACTCGCCGGCCCGTGCCGAAGCTCCTTAAAATCCCGCGACGCTGCCGAAGGTTCAAGATTGAGCTCGACGGTATGCGCCCCCAAACGGCGGGCATGCTGACCATAGGCCGCCGCCGGAAAAACATTGCCGGATGTGCCAATTGCGGCAAACAGATCGGCCGCTGCCAATGCCGGATCAATCGCGTGCATGCCATACGGGATTTCCCCGAACCAAACCACATCAGGCCGCGTTGTGGTCTCATAGCATGCCGGGCATTGATCGGTCGGAGTCATTTCTAACGGCGCTTCCCACCGATGTTCACAAGCATGACAAAGCGCCCCGTTCAGACGACCGTGCATATGGATAACGTTCCTGCTTCCGCCAGCCTCATGCAAACTGTCCACATTTTGCGTGATGATCAGAACCTCACCACGATGCTCCTGCTCCAACCGGGCCAATGCCTTGTGGGCAGCATTGGGCTTTGCCTTTGCCGCCTGCGCACGTCTTGCGTTGTAGAAACCATGCACGAGCAAGGGATTTCGCTCAAACCCGTCGGGTGTTGCCACATCATCAATTGCGTGCTGCGCCCACAGTCCCTCTTCATCGCGGAATGTCCCCAAACCGCTTTCTGCAGAAATTCCCGCACCTGTCAGGATGACAATCTTTTCCATCGGGCTGTCATAGCCTATTCCTTTACGTGAATGGAGTCTCGAATGCCCAAACGTATCCTGTTTGTCTGTCTCGGAAACATCTGCCGATCTCCTGCCGCTGAAGGCGTGTTTCGCACCCTGGCACCGCAGGTTGAAACCGACAGCGCAGGCACCGGCGGTTGGCATGTGGGCGAAGCACCTTATGGCCCGATGCAGAACGCCGCCCTCGCCCGGGGATATGACCTGTCTGACTTGCGCGCACGGCAATTTACAGCTGATGACTTCAGCCTGTTCGACTTGATCATCGCGATGGATTCCCAAAATCTCTCTGATATCGAGGCACAACGCCCGCGCGCGAACCAGACGCCAGTACACCTGTTCACAGACTATGCTTCAAGACCCGACACGGATCACGTGCCTGACCCCTACTACGCACGTGATTTCGACGGCGCTCTCGACCTGATCGAAAATGCCGCTCGCGGATTGTGCAACAGTCTCTGAACCGCTCGGGGGCTGCCAACGCTTTTCGGGATTTCTGAAGCTCCTTTTTAGGCGAAGAAAAAACAGCCGCTTAGCCCCCTCAAATTTCTTGCTCAAAGACCAGATTCCCCCCAATTGGGACGTGAAGGAGACCCCGCCATGCCCATCACGCCCCTGAAATCCGCCCGCGGAGACGCCCCGCAATCCAGCGCCGATGTCGCGGATACGGTGCAAATCATGCTGAAACGGCTGAAAGAAGGTGGCGCTCAGGTCGCACTCGAATACGCGCGACAACTGGATGGCTGGCAAGGCGAGATCACGGTCAGCTCGGATCAGATAGAGGCCGCAATCAGTACCGTTCCGCAAAGCATGCGGGATGACATTCGTTGGGCGCATGACAATATCTCTCGTTTCGCCGCGGCACAGCGCGCCACCGCCCAGGATATGCAGATTGAACTCCGCCCCGGCCTGATTGCCGGACAAAAGCAAATCCCTGTATCGGCGGCAGGCTGTTATGTTCCGGGCGGGCGTTACACCCACATCGCCTCTGCCCTGATGTCCATCGCCACGGCACGAGAGGCCGGAGTGCAGGACATCACCGCTGTTTCCCCGCCTAACGGATCAGAGGGCATTCCCGCGCCAATGCTCTTTGCCATGCAATTGGCAGGCGCCACGCGTATTCTGACAATCGGCGGCGTGCAGGGTATTGCCGCGATGGCCTTTGGCATGTTTGGTGCACCCTCCGCGGATATCCTCGTAGGCCCCGGCAATGCCTATGTGGCAGAGGCCAAGCGACAGCTTTTTGGCCCGGTTGGCATCGACATGTTTGCCGGTCCCACCGACAGCCTTGTTCTTGCTGATGACAGCGCCGATCCTGAAACCGTCGCCACGGACCTGATGAGCCAGGCCGAACACGGCCACACGTCACCTGTCTGGCTCGCCACCACAGATCGCACATTGGCTGACTTTGTCATGACACGCGTCCCCGAAATGATCGCCACCCTGCCGGAACCAAACCAGGGTGCTGCCCGGGCAGCTTGGGACGATTTCGCAGAAGTCGTGTTGTGCGGCACGCGCGAAGACATGGCGCAATATGCCGACATGAAAGCCGCAGAACACCTGCATGTACAGACCCGAGACCTTGGCTGGTGGCGCGACCGCCTGCGCGCCTATGGCTCGCTCTTTCTGGGTGAAAACACCACCGTTTCCTTTGGCGACAAATCTGCAGGGCCCAACCATGTCCTGCCTACGTCTGGCGCCGCCCGTTACACAGGCGGCCTGTCGGTGCACAAGTTTCTCAAAACCGTCACCTGGCAAGAGGTTGATGAACGCGCCCTGCCCGACCTCGCCCGCGTCACCGCTGCAATCAGCCGCGAAGAACGGATGGAAGGGCATGCCCGTGCGGCTGATATCCGGCTGGATAAGCTGTCCACCCCCATTGGTGTCGCTGCCAACACCTGACTCCGACAGGTTACCCCGGCGGCGGCCCCATACCATCCACGCTGATCGTCGATGCTTGTTCGCGCAACCGAATCCACGCCGCGTTCATAAATGCGCTACTATCAGTTCGGGTTCGAAGGATATTCACATTCAGCGTGGTCGCGGGCAGATACGGGCGTAAATCCTGTAATTCCCCCCGCGCCATCGCCTCATGAGCAACTGACTCCGGCAACCATCCAATGCCGAGCCCCTGCCGGATGAATTGCAGAACTGCCGGCGTCAGCCCGGTTTCAGCAACCCGATGCGTCGCAAGATCTGATGGCAAATTGGGCAATACCAAACGCCTCAATACCTCACCGAGGTAAATTGCCGGAGGGTACACAATCAGCGGCAGGTTCCCACGGTCGGATAACTTGCCGAAGTCTTCACGTGCCACTGGTAAAAACGCATCAACGCCCAGCGCAACCTTCTCAAACAACCCGGGATCAAACTGAAACGAATCCTCAGCTGTCTCATAGATCAACGCAAAATCAATCTCTTGCCGCAGCAACATCAGATGGCATTCGCTTCGCGTGCCAGACCGAATTCGCATCTCCACCTCGCCATCCTGTACCAACGCCTGCGCCAGCCGCGGCGAAACCATGGTGGTCAATGCATGTTGGCAACCAAGGGTAAGACGGTTTGCGTTTTGCGCACCTCTCTCTGACAATCCAATGCGCAGCTCGCGAAACCGCCGCACGGCGTCGCGCAAATCCGGTTCTAACAGTTGCACATGCGGCAACAGTGTGACTGGCTTTCGACCCCGGTCAAATAAATCGGACCCAAGCGCCTCTTCCATCACCCTGATCCGGCGGGTAAAGGCCGAAGGCGTCAAATATCGTCGCTCTGCCGCCGCAGAAAACGATCCGGTGTCCAGCACCGCCAGAATATCTTCAAGCCAGTCGAGCCTCATCGCAGGACCATAACTTGCAAAAATTGCAATTTAAACCGCGAATTTCGAATTTGAAACCTATTCCAGCCTGTGGTTTCTTTCCGGAAACGACAATTTGGAGCCGATCATGAACCTAGCCCAGTTTCCCCGAGTCAATCTCGCCCATCTGCCCACACCGCTAGAGCCGCTGCCGCGCCTATCCGCCTTTCTTGGCGGACCAGAGATCTGGATCAAGCGCGATGATTGCACCGGGCTTTCGACAGGCGGCAACAAAACCCGCAAACTGGAATTCCTGATGGCCGAGGCACAGGCGCAGGGCGCTGACATCGTGCTGACCCAAGGCGCGACCCAGTCGAACCATGCGCGCCAAACTGCTGCTGCTGCCGCACGCCTTGGAATGGATTGCCATATCCTGCTCGAGGATCGCACCGGCTATAACTACGACAACTACAAATACAACGGCAACGTCCTGCTTGATCACCTGCATGGTGCCACCATCGAACACCGCGGTCCTGATCTCGATATGAACGCGGAAATGGAGGCGGTCGCCGATAAATTCCGTGCCGACGGTCGCAATGCCTATACCATCCCGGGTGGCGGCTCGAACGCAACCGGCGCACTTGGCTATGTGAATTGTGCGCTTGAAATGCTGAACCAGTTCGTGACCACCGGTCTGAACGTTGATCACATCGTGCACGCAACCGGCTCTGCCGGAACCCAAGCTGGCCTGATCACTGGCCTGCGCGCCATGAATGCAAACATCCCGCTTCTGGGCATCGGGGTTCGAGCACCCAAGGCCAAGCAGGAAGAGAACGTATACAACCTCGCCGTCAAAACCGCCGAGAAACTCGGCTGTCCCGGCGTTGTTGCGCGCGAAGACGTTGTGGCCAACACCGATTACGTTGGCCCCGGTTACGGAGTTCCCGCCGAAGACACGCTCGAAGCCATCGACATCTTTGCCCGGTACGAGGCGATCCTGCTCGATCCGGTTTATTCTGCCAAAGGTGGCGCCGGTCTCATTGACCTGATCCGCAAGCGCCATTTCAAAGCAGGCGAAAAGGTTGTGTTCCTGCACACTGGTGGTGCGATCGGCCTCACCGGATACAGCCACTGCTTTAACGTCGCCGGATGAAGCCGGTCGGCATTCTTGGGGGGATGGGGCCAGAGGCCACCATCCTCCTGATGCAAAAGGTGTTGGCCTGCGTACAGGCGGGGGACGATGCTGATCATATCCCGCTCATCGTGCACCAGAACCCACAGGTTCCCTCGCGCATTGCCGCTCTGATCGACGGCACTGGTCCTGATCCCGCGCCTGCCCTGCGCCGGATGGCGCTTGATCTGGAAGCAGCAGGCGCACAGGCCCTCGCCATGCCCTGCAACACGGCCCATCACTATGCCCAAGTCGTGGACAGCGCCAACAGCCTGCCCTTTCTAAACATGCTCGACCTGACGGCCCGGCATCTTGCCGCGAAAGGCGCAAAAAATATCGGAATGCTCGCCTCACCAGCCACCCGTCTGACCGGCGTTTTCAATGACGCCTTTACCGCAAACGGCCTTACCCCGGTCTGGCGCGATGGCAACGAATTGCTGTCCATTATCCGCGCGGTCAAAGCAGGGGCAGATTCCGCTTCTATCGCTCCACGCATCACAACCGAAGCACAGAGCCTGATCCGCTCCGGTGCGGACCACCTTTTAATCGCCTGCACCGAACTATCGCTCTTCACCCACGCCCTGCCGAATGATGTGCGCTGGACCGACAGCCTCGACTGTCTCGTAACCGCTATCGCTGGGTTCGCACGGGGATAAGCACACAAAGCCCTTTCTTTTTGCCCAAAATATCCCTGCCGGAGGCTAAAATCTCTTAATCTTCAGGCATGCGTTCGCGATTTCTGCGGATCATAGAACGGCAATGCCCGCACTTCGGCCGTGGTCTCAATTCCGTCACCTGACACCTGCAACTGCACACCGTCGGCCACACCGGGCGCCACATGCCCCAAGGCCAGCGACAGGCCTAACCGGTGCGAAAAACAGGGGCTGTTGACCAAACCCACCTTCTTACCATCCAGCAACAGATCCTCGCCCCCGTTCACCATGTCATCGTGATCCACCACCAGGCCCACGTTGCGCAGGTTCTCTTTGCCCTCTGCAGCCATCAAGGCATCGCGGCCCCGAAAATTCTCTTTGCTCCGGCTCACTGTAAAGCCCAGGCCAACTTCCCACGGTGTGTGCTCGGCATTCATATCGTAGTCATAAAACAGCAACCCCGCTTCGATCCGCACCTTGTCGAGTGATGTGAACGAACACGGCATAACACCCGCCGCGGCCAGCTGATCCCAGATATCAACGACCACCGATTGATCTGCGAACACCTCATAGCCGCGCTCGCCCGAGTACCCGGTCCGTGAAATCCTGCATGGGCGGCCAAACAGAGTGGCTTCAGCATGATTAAAATAGGCCATCGAGGCCAAGTCTATCGAACAATTGACATTCAGGATATCCAGCGCCCCGGGTCCCTGCACCGAAATGTCATGAAAGTTATCGTTCAGCGTGATGTCTACATCCCGTCCCTCGGCTGAGGCCTGCAACATCGCCATTGTCTGGCCAGACCCATGCACGATCATCCACTCATCGTCCCCATTGTTTGACACAATCGCATCATCGGCCAACGTCCCGCTTTCCGTCAGAACAGACAGATAGGCCGCCTGACCAGGCGCCAACCGCGTCAGGTCGCGCGATGTCGCATGATCCAGCACCGCCATCGCATCAGGGCCCCGCACAAACACCTTTTTCAACGGCGACATGTCAAACATGCCGGCTCGCTCACGCACCGCGTCATGTTCATCATTGGGATCACTGTCATAGCTCCACGCCGTACCCATTCCGTTCCAGTCTTCCAGCCCCGACCCCAACGCGCGGTGCCGCTCTGCCAGTGCCGATGTCCGGCTTAGTTCTTCTGTCATGCAAATTTCTCCCTTGATCTCTTCAATACCATTCATCTTCCATTCCGGACTTCCGGCGCTCTACAAATGCCATCAATTCGGAATATGTATCGGTGCTCATCTCCGGCGGCTCGTATCGGGCCAGCATGTCTTTCCACCGGCCAGTCGCCCGCTCTGCCGCGCTCAGGCTGCCTTGCTCAACCCAGGTTTCAAAAGGACCGGGTTCGGGAATGTCCGAAATGTAATTGGCAGTCGCGTAGTGACGCATCGTATGCCCGGTAGAGAGGAAATTTTGTCCCGGCCCGGCCTCTGCATAAGCATCCCGCGCCAGCGCCTCGTCATCCACATCCATCCCGCCCAGCATCTTGAGCAACATGCCGCAGTGATCAACATCCATCACGAATTTCTCATAAGACATGGTCAGCCCGCCTTCCAGCCAACCCGCCGCATGCCAGACCTGATGCGTGCCCGACATCAATGTGGCCCACATAGCAGCAGCACTATCCTGCATCGCCTGTCCGTCGGGCGCATTGGATGCAGTGACCTGACCACCACCGGAACGCACCGGAATGCCCAACCGCCGCACCAGCTGCGCCAGCGCAAATGTCACCAGATTGGCCTCGGGCGAGCCAAAGGTCAGCGCACCGGATTTAAGGCTCATGGTCGAATGGAATGAGCCAAGGATACAGGGGCACCCGGGCCTCACCAACTGGGCAAGGGCAACGCCCACCATACCCTCGGCCAATGTCTGAGCAGCCATTGCAGCCGGGCTAAGCGGCCCCATTGCCCCGCCAAATATCGCAGGCGAAACCGCCACGCACTGCCCCTCTGCCGCATAGATCCGCAAGGCACCCGACATCACATTATCAAAGACCAACGGCGAATTGACGTTGATGTTCCCCTGCATGACCGCATGCTTCGCCATGAGGTCAGTGCCGAACACAATCCGCGCCATATCAATCGAATCCTGTGCACGTTCCGGCGAAGTAACCCCGCCCATGAACGGCTTGCTCGACAACGTCAGATGCGCCAGCACCATGTCCAGATGTCGTTTGTTAACCGCAACATCGCAGGGTTCGCAGACAGTTCCACCCGAATGGTGCAACCAAGGCGACAAATAGGCCAGCTTCACGAAATTCTGAAAATCCTCCAACGTTCCATAGCGCCGCCCGTTTTGCAGGTCAGTCACAAAAGGCGACCCATAGCCTGGCATCAGCACCAGATGATCACCTCCCAAAGTCACGGTGTGCTCTGGCACCCGTGAATGCAGCTGAAACTCAGCCGGTGCCGTTGCGCAAAGCGCGCGCACATGCCCGGGTTCAAACCTGACCCGTTCACCATCCACCCGAGCGCCGGCTTTGGCGAAGAACGACAGCGCCTCGGCATCTCCGCGAAACTCTACGCCGACCTTGTCGAGTATCCAATCAGCCTGTTGTTCAATCCGTGTGAGCGCGACCTCATCCAACAGGCTATAGGCTGGAATGCGTCGTACAAACGGTCCTGCCTGAGGCGCAGGAGCGGCTTGGCCTCTGCGTACCCGGCGCGGCCGTCCAAGGGCCGGCCTTGAGGCGCGATCACGGGTTATGCGATGACTGTTGGCGTTCAAAAATTCTGACCTGAAACATGGGTGATCCGCGCGTATACGCGCGATACACTATGTTTCTTGAAAATCATCCACATCACAAATCAAATAATTTGCCCGAACAGTGCAATAATTTTATACGGTAAGCATGCGTTTCCAACACTTCGATTCCCTGCGTGTCTTCACACTCACCGCCAAGACCCGGAGTTTTTCGGCGGCTGCAGACCAGCTCAATCTGACCAAGGGCGCGGTCAGCTATCAGATCAGACAGCTCGAAGATCAGCTTGGCTTTGCCCTCTTTGACCGCCTGCCACGCGGCATAGCGCTCACACCCAAGGGGCATGGACTTTTACAAAGTGCCGAGGCCGGGTTTGACAGTATTGAGCGCGCCATCGCCGCGCTTCAGCGCAAAGATCAGCGTCGGTTAACAATCGGGCTGTCCACCTATTTTGCCTCTCGCTGGCTATCGCCGCGGCTGATGACTTTCATGGCCACGCACCCGGATATCCGATTGCGCCTGCAGCCGACTGTCGACCCAAGAGCGCTTGATGACGAAGAAATTGACCTCGCCATCCGATGGGGCAACGGGGACTGGAGCGACGTGCCAATCAGGCAAATCTTTCCCTGCCCGGCATGGCCCTGCGGCAATGCACAAGCTGCGGCACTGGTGCAGCAACTCGGGCTCGCGCAGGCGCTGCCCATGCTGACACTTCTGTCAGACCGCGAAGACAGCTCCGCCTGGTCGGAATGGTTTGCCGCCGCGAATCTGGGGCAAGCCCCGGAAACCGGCGCGCTTACAATTCCGGATCCAAACGTGCGTGTGCAGGCTGTCATCGACGGGCAAGGCATCGCTTTGAACGACGATCTGATCGGGGATGAGATCGCTGCTGGTCGGTTGTTTCGCCTGTCCGATGTAACACTGGAACACTACGGTTACTTCCTGGCCTGCCGCCCCGGTGCAGAGGGTGCCCCGGTGGTCGCCGATTTTGCCGAATGGATTACAAGTGTTGTTTGAGTATTACAGAGGTAAGTTTCGGGATCGTCACAAAATGTACTTCGTCGGCGAATAGAGGACATCCCGAAATAACACCTCGCGCGGAATCAGGAACGAACCCCTAACTGCTCCGTTCCAGCTCATTCCGCAGCATCTCGGTTTCATGCCGCGCCTCACGCAGGCCTTCCATCGTCGCTGACAGTTCTGCTTCGGTCTGGCTCAGCTGGTTGGTCAGCTCGGCCTCACGTTGCTGCAGATAGGTAATTGCCTGATCCCGGGTCTCTTCCGCCTCGTGCAATTCCTGCGCCAAACGCTCCAACTCACCGACATCAGACTGTGCCACACGGATAAACTTGTGGATCAGCCAGTTCGCAAACCAGCCCATGCAAAAGGCGACAAAAAGAACAATAGCCGTAGCGATGATGAACTCAGTTCTGTTCATTCGGCGATTCTTCCTGCTCTTGTCCCGTGCCTGTGGCTTCTTTTTCTGCTTGTTCCGCGAGGCTTTCAAGTGTTGTTTCCGCCTCGGCCGTCGTTTCGGGCCGGATTACACGAAACTCAATGCGTCTGTTGGCCTCCCTGCCCGCTTCGGTTCCGTTATCGGCAATCGGCTGGCTTTCGCCGTAACCATTGGCGCTAATTGACGCCGTCAAAACCCGCCGCATCCGCAATTCGCTAAGCACTGTATTGGCTCGCGCCTGGCTCAGCTGTTGGTTCATAACCTCACGGCCCTGACTGTCCGTATGCCCGCCAATTTCCATCCGGATCTCACCGCAGGTTTTCAACAGCTCGGCGATGTCATCCATGATCCCGGCCCCGCTCGCATCCATATTGGGCGAGCCGGGTTCGAAACTGATTTTCCGAACGGCCTGAATGGCAACAATTCCATCCTCGCATTCGTCCAGCGTGGGCTGGCTGGCCACAGGGTCCAGCACTTCGAGATAAGAAACATCAATCGAGAACTGCGACCCTTCTCCCAGCTTGTCGGACAGGAACCCGGATATCATAGCACTGGCATCCTTGCGGCCCGTCGCGCCAGACACATCCAGTGTATCAGGTGTCACCATGATCGCCCCGTTCGACAGGTAGGACAGCGCCTCTAGTGCGGTCAGCACCCGCATTGTCCAGCCATTAGGCAATCCTTCCACGACCCGCGCTGTGGTGTGCACGGTGTCCGACGTGAAACGCGCCTTGGCAAAACTGTCCACCAGATCCCGCGACTGTTCACTATCTAGCCGCCCACGCAGCTGAATCAGGCCTTCGGGCGACAGTGTCGCAACGAATTCTGGTGTATCCGGTGTGGTATCGTCCGGTGGTTCAGGCAACACAGCATGTAACGCAAACACTTCCGGCAACGACGTCTCTAACCGCCCGACAACATCATCAAATTGCCCTTGCGGTGTGCCCAACACGGCCAGCAAAGAGATGTCAGCGTCCGAAAACGTAACAACGCCTCCACCCAGCTCAGCAACCGCCGATATCGCCAGGCTTGCAGCATCCGCCCAATGCGGGGACGGCACGCCCAGGCCAAGCGTGCATTCCGCCCCGCCTCGCAGACCAGCAGCATTTGCCGCGCCCAGGATTTGTTGCCGCGCCGCTTCGGTATCAGCGGAACAGGCATCAAACCTCGCATCCCCTTTTTCGATCAGAAATCTGAGTGTAAAGGGCGTGATCACCGGGCGCGGTGCGGAGATATCGAGCGCAATGCGAATATCTTCGGGCACACGGCGGTTCAGCTCGCTTTCAATGCGGACTTTGTCCTCCAGACTTTCCGCCGTTGCGGTAACCTCAACCCGGCTGGCATCCACCGAAATTTTGGTCCGCTCCAGATGCCGCAATGACCGAACGGCATAGCCCACCGCCCCATCCCATCCGGCTGGAGCGGGATAATCGGCCAGTTCCAGAAAATCACTGACCGTGCCGTCACCTGCGGCCTTCGCAACCTCAGCAACAAATCCCTCACGATCCATCGCGGCGGGTGCCAGACCAATCAGCGAAACGGTCGCATCGTTGCGCAGAATTTCGATGGAAAACCGCGGCGGGGCCAGTGCAGCAGTGTCTTCCACCAGCATCTGGTCAATCACCCGGGCCGCATCCACCACCGTGCCGGCCACCGACAGCGCCTTGAACCGCGTGGCCTCTGTCGGGGCGGTTCCGGCCAGAAAAACCTGAAGCCCGTCGGCGTCCACCTCGGTCCAGGTCATACCCTGCAGGTCAAGTGTATTGCGCACCGCATGACGGGTGTTTTCTTCGATCGCGACCACCGCAAATCGCGCCCCGATCAGGCAAATCACTGCCGCAGCAGCAAAAGTTCCGGCAATGGCAAATATCGAAGAAAGTCGCATATCGTCCCGGCAGCTAGGGTCACTGGCCTGTGTTTAGGGCCAGTGCGGCCCAAGTTCAATCACAGGAACAGCGCAACGGCAAAAAATGGCAAGGGCAGCAATCCGGCATCCCGGTTCGACCGGAACAGCATAAGCAACCGGTCGTTGTCTTCCATGTCAAATCTGCCCAGTTGCCAGTGCAGATGCCAACCCATGGCCCAGGGTCCGAAAATGGCCAAGAGTACAGCCATCGGCGACGCTCCGATCGCGGCCAAAATCACGGCGAAGGCCTGCAACGACACCGCCGCCACAAGAAAACGCCGTAGCCACATCCCCGTGCGTGCGCCAAACAAACGCGCTGTTGATTTCACCCCGATCAGGGCATCATCTTCTGCGTCCTGATGGGCATAAATCGTGTCATAAAACAACGTCCAAGCTATCCCCGAGGCATATAAAACCACCGCCGGCCAGCCAAGCGAACCCGTATGCGCCGTCCAGGCCAGTAACGCCCCCCAGTTAAACGCAAGCCCCAAAAACGCCTGCGGCCACCACGTGAACCGCTTGGCATAGGGGTAAATCGCGACGGGGATAAGAGACAGAACGCCAAGCAAGATCGCGGCAGAATTGAAACTGAACAGGATCAGCGCAGAAACCCCGGCCTGTAACGCCAACCACAACAGCGCCCCTTTGACACTCGCCTGACCCGACGGGATCGGGCGTGATGCCGTGCGCTCTACCTGCCCGTCAATATGCCGGTCGGTGATGTCGTTCCATGTACACCCCGCGCCGCGCATCAGGAATGCGCCTATGGCACAGCCTGCAAATATCCACAGATCGTGCCATCCCGCTCGCCCGTCATAAAGCATGGAAAGCAACAAACCCCACCAACAGGGTAACAACAACAGCCATGTCCCAATCGGCCGGTCTGCCCGGCTCAGCCGCAGATAGGGCCGCAATCCGGGTGGAGCATAGCGATCCACCCAATTGCCTTTCACTGCGTCGGCCACCTGTCCCACGGGCTCTGGCATCTGGTCATTCCCGGTCATATGTTGGCCTCATGAGTGTTGCAAAGATCAGATTGTATGTAGAGCACCCTTTGGGCCAAGGGCAATCGGTTCCGTTGTCGCGGGATCAGGCGCATTACCTGTTTGGTGTCATGCGCCTTGGTCTGGGCGATCAGGTTCTGCTGTTTAACGGACAGAATGGCGAATGGCGTGCCTCTGTGGCCGAGGCAGGCAAACGCGGCGGAACGCTTGAGATTCTGGAACAAACCGCTGCACAAAGAATGCCGCCCGACCTCTGGCTGCTCTTTGCGCCAATCAAAAAGGCGCGCACTGATTTCATTGTTGAAAAAGCGGCCGAAATGGGTGCGGCCCGCATCTGCCCGGTCCAGACCGAGTTCACCAATGCAGAACGTATCAGGAGGGACCGGCTCCAGTCTCATGCGGTCGAAGCTGCCGAACAATGTGGTGGCACGTTCGTGCCCGCGGTTTGCGAACTACAACGCCTCGACCGGCTGCTGGCGGACTGGCCTGACGATCGACAGCTGATGTTCTGCGATGAAGCACTTGCAGGCGCGTCCGAAACCCTAGGTTCTGCAGGTGGCAGCAAATGGGCCATCCTCATCGGCCCCGAAGGTGGGTTTTCCCCCGCCGAACGCACACGGCTCCAGTCGCTTGACTTCGCCCACCCCGTCAGCCTCGGCCCCCGCATCCTGCGCGCCGACACCGCCGCAGTGGTCGCATTGACCGTCTGGCAGCAGGTACTGGGAGATTGGTCGTGACTGCACCCAGATTACATGTGATCCTGTCGCGCGAAGCTCAGACCGGGTTGGTCATCCGCCGCGGGCCGAGTAAACAGGTTCTTCTAGTCGGTTGGAACCGAAAAACCGACAGCTTCATTCCGGGGCAGTGGTTAAAAGGGCGCATTTACGAACGCCGCTGCGACCTGTCTCCTGACGGCCGCCACCTGATCTATTTCGCGATGAATGGTAAATGGAAAGGTGAAATGGGCGGTTCATGGACAGCAGTCAGCCGTCCGCCTTGGTTGACCGCCCTGCATATCTACGGATGGGGTGATTGCTGGAACGGCGGCGGGCTATTCACCTCTAACACCTCCTACTGGCTCAACGGCTCGGGTGGATCAGAATTACCGGTCAAACTTTTAGATTGCGGCCTGTATCGGCAAAACCAACCACCTCCCGGCGTCACCCCCGGGATGGGGGAGGATCCAGTCATCTATTTTCCAAAACTGCTGCGCGATGGCTGGAAAGTTGATGAAACGAAAGTGGATCAACCCGACAATACCACCGTATTTACCAAACTCATTCGTCCCGGCTGGAACTTGTCTAAAACTTTTCACAGCGGCGTGGGAACCGGCCCGCTGCGGCAGTGCTATTGGGAGACCCATTCCTTGATGGGGCCAGGTGGTGTGCTCGAGGCCGAGGGTTGGGAATGGGCCGACACCGATGGTCACGATGTGGTCTTTGCCAGAAAAGGGGCGCTGTGGCGCATGCGGATTCACGCCAATTCCGCCGACACGCCACGGATGCTTCATGACTTCACCCATATGGCCTTTGAACAAAAAGAAGCACCTTATTGCGGCATCTCACAACGAGGTCGCGAATGAGTTTCATCCGCCCCGAAGCGCGCGCCGGGATCTGGCGCTGGCGCGAACTGCTGACCGGCCTTGCGGTCACCGCATTAGGGGGCTGGTGGGGCTTTGGCACCGGCGGATTGCTGCACTGGGTGGGCTTTGCCGTCATCGCCATCGGCGCGGCCCTGATCTTTGTCGGATTTCAACGCGCCCGCTTTCGTACCGGCACAGGCGGGCCCGGCATTGTGAGGATTGACGAAGGGGTAATCGCTTATTTTGGCCCGCTCACTGGCGGTGCCGCAGCTCTTGGGGAACTCACCGCACTGTCACTCGATTCCACGGCTCATCCGGCCCATTGGGTGCTGTCACAACCCGGCCAGCCCGACCTTTTGATCCCCGTCTCGGCTGAAGGCTCCGAAGCGCTCTTTGATGCCTTTGCCAGCCTGCCGGGTTTACGGATGGAACATATGCTTGCGCAGAAAAACCGGGGCACAAATGAACTGGTTAACATTTGGCAACGCCCGGACGGCAATGTGTCCGGGCGTCTGAATTAAAGACTGGCTTAGGGTCAGTATCTGATGTTCAACATGCCTTCACGCGGTCTTTGGTGCCAATACCTAACGCCCAGATAGAAATTCTCGCGTTTCCAGCGGTTATTGGGTGATCCGGAAAAATCGGATAACGACTGTGCTGCCTCGTCTACAGCTTGTTTAAGAATATTCCGACGGTTCCGCCTCCTGTTTTCCGCCTGAACAGCCCGGAACAGCTCCCTGGCCAGTCGAAGCTGAGCCTGACCCATTTTGAAGAGATGGATCGACATAGCCAGCGAGAAACCATTAACAACAGCAGCACCCGGCATCCTTGCATAATTTCCCATTCGGCGACTGGAAAAACCAAGATATTGCAATTGCGTATAGATATGTATCGCATCGTCTTCATCAACTAAATCATCGTCATAAAGCTCTATCGGAAACCTTGGGGTTAAATCCTGACCACCGTCTGCAAAAAGCTTGGTTCCGGAAACCGAAAACCCCGCCGCCCCGGCAAGCATCAGGGCAAAATTTCTCCGGTTCATTTCTGAATTTGAAAGTGAATGCGTCATGTCCAATCCTCCTGTTTGCAACAACTGAGTGCCGTCTATCAAATAGGGTACCACGTCATTCCCGCCGTGCCGTAGTCAGGAAAAACATACCTTTCCATCTACACTTTTCTAACCCTGCCGAACCTACTGACCTCGGGTTCCCTCCATAAGACTATGCCGCCAGGCCTCGACCGTTTCGAGATACGGACCTTCGCGGTTAAGGCCATTAAGGGCCTCAACGAATGCATCGCTCTGCCCCTGTGTCCGGTTTTTTATCTTAACCAACTTTTCATATGACGCCCGATACGCAGCAAGGTTCCTCTTAACCTGACGGATTTCCTCATCGAGCAGCTTGATCCGGCCCTTACGATCAGGCGTCCGTGCCATAGCCTTAAGCAGCCGCTGCATCCGTCGCCTTTTAAAAATAAACCCTCTGAAAATCCATGAAACCGTGTTTTTCGAGAATCCCGGAACAATTACTTTGCGTCGTCAACCTTGTAGTTCAAAAGGTCGATCTCGCTGGACGATAGTCGCACAAGATCTTTTTGCGGGATAATCGTATTGCCCTTGGCGTCCTTCTACCCGTCATAAACTGACGGTCGCTATGACTGATTCTTCGGATCACGCCCTCCGCCGGCTATGGCAATTTCCGGAAGGCAAATCGCAGAAAACCCACCTGACAAAACGTCGCGCCGTGATTTGTAAAACATTGCCATTTTGTCCCCCTCGGGTGTTGCTCCTACATACTACAAAACGGCGCTCTCACAAAATCACTATAATTTCACCGGCATTCCCACATTGACACCCGCGGTATTTGTAGCCACTTGTTCTGTCTCAATGGCGCGCCGAAACAGGAGGCCCGAACATGTCCATTCCCCAGTCCGGCGGCGGTCCGATCGAACATCATTCTCAGATGGCCGGTTATCTAGAGGCTGGCTGTAAGCCACGCGACGCGTGGCGCATCGGTACCGAACACGAGAAATTCGGCTATTGCAAAGATACGCTGGAACCCCTGCCCTATGCGGGTGAGCGCAGCATTCTCGCCATGCTCGAAGGGTTGCGTGACGGTCATGGCTGGGCCCCGGTTGAAGAAGCGGGAAACCTCATCGGCCTTGAAAAAGACGGCGCCAATGTCAGCCTCGAACCCGGTGGCCAGCTGGAGCTTTCGGGCGCGCCGCTGGAAACCATCCACGAAACCTGTGACGAGGTGAATGCCCACCTGTCTGACGTCAAAAGCATCGCCGACAAGGTTGGCGTTGGCTTCATTGGCCTCGGTGCGGCGCCCATTTGGGCACATGAAGACATGCCGATGATGCCCAAGGGTCGTTACAAGCTGATGACCGACTACATGGACCGGGTCGGCACCATGGGAAAATCCATGATGTACCGCACCTGCACGGTACAGGTGAACCTCGATTTCGGGTCCGAGGCCGACATGGTGCAAAAGCTGCGGGTTGCGCTGGCGTTGCAACCGGTCGCGACCGCTCTTTTCGCCAATTCGCCCTTCTTTGACGGCAAACCCAACGGCCATAAATCCTGGCGAAGCCGGGTCTGGCGTGATCTCGACGCAGATCGCACAGGCATGCTGCCGTTTGTGTTCGAAGACGGCTTCGGGTTCGAAGCATGGGCTGACTATGCGCTCGATGTGCCGATGTATTTTGTCTACCGTGACGGCAAATATATCGACGCACTTGGCCAGTCATTCCGCGATTTTCTAAAGGGCCAGCTACCCGCCCTGCCCGGTGAAACACCAACATTGTCCGACTGGGCCGATCACCTGACCACCGCCTTTCCTGAGGCGCGGATCAAGAAATTCATGGAAATGCGCGGCGCCGACGGCGGCCCTTGGCGCAGGCTCTGCGCTCTGCCCGCCTTCTGGACCGGGCTGATGTATGACCAGAGCACGCTCGATGCCGCCTGGGACCTGGTCAAAGGCTGGGATTCTGAGACCCGTGAAGAGCTGCGCATTGCCGCCAGCAAGGATGCACTGCAGGCACAGGTCGGCAATATCAAAATGCATGATCTGGCCCGTGAAGTGTTGTCACTTTCAGAAGCCGGCCTTGCCGCACGTGCCCGTCCGGGCGCAGGTGGGCTTGTCCCGGATGAGACTCATTTCCTCAACGCCCTGATGGAAAGCATCGACAGCGGGCAGGTCCCGGCAGATGAGTTGCTGGAACGCTACCACGACACCTGGAACGGTGATCTGACGCGGATTTATGCGGAATACAGCTACTGACGGCACAGTCTGTTTCTCATGCGAACTTGAACGAATACTAACCTGAACGCCCAACCCCATCCGGGTGCAGGTTCAGTACAAACTGGGTCACCTTCTCCGCTGGCATCTCACAAGGTTTCAGCACTGCCCCTGATGCAAGCCGGTACAGATTCATACTGATGTAATCCCCGCCGCCCAACTCTTCAGCCACCAGTTTCTGGCTCTGTCCACCGGCAAAGTCCTGGCGGGTCACAACATACCTTCGCCCATCCGCAATGCCTGTAAATTCACCCAAGGGGAGCGCGTCAAACGCCACCAGAAACCAAGCGTCACTTTTGCCCGATCTTCGGCTCGGTTCCGGCCTTCAAACGCCGGATATTCCCGGCATGCCGGACAAAAACCAGCAGGGTCAGGATCGCGGTCAGCAGGAAAACAGTCCCACCACCCAAAACCAGAACCCAGATCGTCGAAAACGCCGCCGCCATGATCGCGGCCAGCGACGAAATGCGCGAAAACAACGCCGTCACCAACCATGTCAGACAACTCGCAACCCCCACTGGCCAGGCAAGCGCCAGCATCAGGCCCAGGAATGTCGCCACGCCTTTGCCGCCCCGAAAGCCCAGCCAGACAGGGAAACAATGGCCCAGAAACGCGCAGAGCCCGGCCAGCTGTGCCGCATCTTCTCCGGTCACCGCTCGTGCCAGCAACACCACCACCACACCTTTGGCTCCGTCCAGCAAAACCGTGCCCGCAGCAGCAGCCTTGTTACCGGTCCGCAAAACATTGGTCGCACCGATATTGCCCGACCCGATTTCGCGCAGGTTTCCCAGCTTCAGAACCTTGGCCAGAACCATCCCATAGGACACAGACCCCATCAGATAGCCAATCACAGCCCACAGGATAAGCAGGGTTGCAGATGTCTCAATTGCTGGCATCACGCCGCCTCGTAAACCGGTTTTCCACCCACATAGGTTGCAAGTACCCTACCTTGCATCCGCGCTCCGTCAAACGGGGTATTCTTGGACTTTGACAAAAGCTTTTCACGATCCAAAACAAATGGCCTGTCCGGATCAAAAAGCACCAGATCCGCAGGGGCGCCTGCGCTCAACCGGCCACATTCCAGCCCCAGCCGTTTTGCCGGGTTAAGCGCCAGTGCCTTGAACAAAACAGGCAGCTCCAGATCCCCTTCATGATACAGCCGCATCGCCGCTGGCAACAATGTGTCCAGACCCACCGCCCCGCTTGCAGCTTCTTCAAACGGCAGGCGTTTGGATTCTTCATCCTGCGGCGTGTGCATCGAACTGATCGTATCAATCAGCCCCTCACGCACCGCCTCGACCACGGCCTGACGGTCTTCTTCCGACCTGAGCGGCGGCTTGACCTTAAAGAACGTGCGGTAATCTGCAACATCCAGTTCGTTCAGCGTCAGATGGTGAATCGATGTGCCTGCGGTGATATCAAACCCATTGGCCTTGGCCCGCGCCAGCGCGGGCAGCGCACGGGCGGTGGTGATCTGGTCGGCATGATAGCGCACACCGGTCATTTCGATCAGCGCGATATCGCGATCAATCCCCATACGCTCCGCCATCGCCGTCACCGCGGGCAATCCGCGCAGGCTGGCAAACTTGCCGCTTGTGGCCGCAGCCCCCGACGACAGACCGGGGTCCTGCGGATGCCCCACCACCAAGGCACCTAATGACCGCGCATAACTCAGCGCACGGGTCAGAACCTTGGTATCTCCAACCACCTTGTCACAATCGGTAAAGGCCACGGCACCGGCATCCAGCAGAAAGCCGATCTCGGTCATCTCCCGGCCTTCGCGCCCCTTGGTCAGGGCCGCCATCTGCAATACATTAACCGGTGCCGCCTCGTTGGCGCGCCGCGTGGCGAATTCCAGTGTCTCGGGCGTGTCCACCGCTGGCACCGTATCGGGCCGTGTCACCATCGTGGTCACACCGCCCGCAGCCGCCGCCATCCCGGCAGAGCGATAGCTTTCCTTGTGCCGTTCACCGGGTTCACAGACCTTCACGCCGATATCGACGATCCCCGGTGCCAGGCATTTGCCGCCGCAATCCACCCGGGCGTCCGCCGCAGGAACGTCGCCCCCCGCGCCCGTCGCCAGAATGGCCCCATCTTCCACCAGCAGCCAGCCGGGCGCATCTGTGCCCTGCTCCGGGTCAATCAGGCGGGCATTGGCGAACAGCATCTTCATTCTTGTTTCAACTCCTGTATCTCCCGCATCATCCGGTACACCTCTGGTGCATCTGCGATCCGTTCAAAACCGACCTGCGCCTCGTAACTACCGTTTCGCCCCCGCCGCATCTCACGTGCGAACATGATCGATGCAGGATCATCGCTGACAAAATCCAGCGTCGTCGCCGCCGTGATCGGATAGCTTTTCAGGCTCCGACCCTTGAACGGAATATCCGTCGCAATAAACGCCCGCCGATCGGTCAGCGTGTACCAGCTGTGCCGCCGTTTCCATGCGCCCCAGAACACAGAGCCAAAGGCGATTCCAAGGCCCACAAAAAAGTGCAGCAGACCAAACATCCAGAAAAACCCACCTGCCATCGAAGCCATAATCATCCAGAACAGGGCAAACCCGGCAAAAAACAGCCCGAACACAGCGCCAACAGCGTTCCCGATCCGGAACTCGAAACCGCCCCCGGGCCGACCCTGCCAGATGATCCGCTCATCCTTATCCAGCAAGCCCTCCCAGCCGTCCGGCAACTGACCTGTCGCTAAATCTGTCATTTCAACACCACCGCCATGCCAATCAGAAGAACGATAACAATGCCTACCACGACCAACAGACTCCCCCGCCCCCGGTGCGCCGGAACTGTGGCCTGCCCGCCAGTAACTTCACCCCGGGCGGCTTCAGAGCTCAGAGGCTCAAACGTCACCGGTGCTGTTTCTTCCACATAGGTGCCAACCCACCGCAGCGGCGCGCGCGGGCGCAGCGTATCCGCAAACCCGCCAAATGCACTGGAAAACACAAACAACAGATGCCCCTTCAAGCCTTCCAGCCGTGCGCGATCCTGATCAACATCCGCCTCGGCAATACCCAGCCCTTCGGTCATATAACCGGTCAGGCCTAGCCCGGTCAGATCCTCAACCGGAAACAGCTCCACAAAATCTTCATCCAGATACGTCACACCCAGCGCGTCCTGCAGCGGCCAGGGCGGATCATCCACATCTGCCTCATAATCACGCTCGGCGAAGCGCTCGATCTCTTGCGCCGGCAGGTCAACAGCAAACAGGCGCACAATTCCGCGCTCGTTCTCTTTGACCTCAAACCGTTCGCTCAAACCGCAACCTCATTCGCCCCTTCGGCACGCCGCGCCCGCAGATTACGGGCCAGCAGATCCATCACCGCCATACGCACGGCCACGCCCATCTCGACCTGTTCCTGAATAACCGACCGGGCGATGTCGTCGGCAATATCACCGTCAATTTCGACCCCGCGGTTCATCGGCCCGGGATGCATGACAATGGCGTCCGGCTTGGCATGGGCCAGCTTGGCGGCATCCAGACCATACCGGTGATAATACTCGCGTTCCGACGGGATAAACCCGCCATCCATCCGCTCGCGTTGCAGCCGCAGCATCATCACCACGTCGACGTCCTGCAACCCCTCGACCATGTTATCAAAGACCTCGACCCCAAAGGCCTCAATCCCCGATGGCATCAACGTCGGCGGCCCGATCAGCCGCACCCGGTTCTCCGTCTTCCCCAGCAGCATGATGTTGGACCGGGCGACCCGGCTGTGGGCAATGTCACCACAGATGGCGATGCTGAGACGATGCAACCGGCCTTTCGCCCGCCGGATCGTCAGCGCATCCAGCAGGGCCTGCGTCGGATGCTCATGTCGCCCGTCGCCTGCGTTCAGCACCGCGCAGTTCACCTTTTGCGACAACAGATCAACCGCACCGGAATGCGGGTGCCGCACCACCAGCAGATCGGGATGCATCGCGTTCAGGGTCAGTGCCGTGTCAATCAGGGTCTCGCCCTTTTTCACCGAACTGGCCTGCATGGCCATGTTCATCACATCCGCCCGCAACCGCTTGCCCGCCAGCTCAAAACTCGCCTGCGTCCGGGTCGAGTTTTCAAAGAACATGTTGATCTGCGTCAGGCCAGCCAGCGCATCGCTGTGCTTTACATCGCGCCGGTTCAGATCAACATACTGATCTGCCAGGTCAAGAATGGTGGTAATATCTGCAGGAAGAAGGGGCTCGATCCCCAGAAGATGGGCATGTGAAAATGTCATCCGCCGCTCCTGTCCCGGAATTTTCACGCTTATAGGGGGGGACCGGCCCCTTGGGCAAGAGGCCGTATTCCTGATATCCGCGCGCTCAACCGTCTGATACCGCAAAACAGTAAATGTCAACGGCGCCCCAACAGTCGGTTGCTCGGGCGAACGAAGGTCTGGAATCCAAAAAGAGGGCTTGTCGCCACACAGAAACCGTGAGCAGTCGTCAAGATGCCGGCCGTTCAATTATATTATCTGAGCGTACTTAATTCCTGGCGAAATTTTCTGTCAATTCCGCCAGGAATTTTAGTCTGAGTGGGCACTGACGCTCAATGCCCGGAGCTAACTGATATCAGCTCTCGAACCACCAACGGCTGCAGTGGCGATAACCATCCATCTGCCAACTCGGCGCTACCTGTCCGCTGTGGCGGCAGTTCTTCCGACGACCGTAGACGAAGTTCGGGAAGTAAGGAATTACTGTGCCACCTTCGTCTCGGGCAATCATTGCCATGTCACGGTAGATTTCTTTGCGAACGCCATCATCAAGCTCAGCTTTGCCCTGAAGCAGCAGCTTGTTGAAACCCGGATGCTTCCAGTGTGACTCGTTCCAGGCCGCATCATCCTTGTAGGCAAGGCTGTACATGACGTCCGGCGTTGGACGAGCACCCCAGGTCACCATACACCAAGGCTTGACCAGCCAGACATCAGACCAATAGCCATCGTTTGGCTCGCGCACGACCTTGATGTCGATGCCCGCGGCCTTGGCGTGTTCCGCATAGAGTATAGCCGCATCAACAGCACCTGTTGTGATCGATTCAGCCGTCGAGAAGCTGACACTCAGACTATCCATCCCAGCCTTCTTCAGATGGTGCTTTGCTTTGTCCGGATCATACGCGCGCTGCGGAATATCTTCTGGCCAGTATGGCATGGCAGGTGAATGATGGAAGTCGTTACCAACCGTTGCAGCGCCGAATGTGATCTTCTCGACAAGTTCTTCGCGATTGATCGCATATTTCAACGCAAGGCGAACGTCATTGTTATCAAACGGCGCCGCGTCTACGTGCATCGGCATGGTGATACATTGCGCAGACGAAATGTTATCGACCTCGATATTGGGATCACGCGCCAACAGACTCAGTGTTTTGTTTTCGAGCAGGCTGGCCGAGTCAACATCTCCGGTCACAAGCGAGGTCTGGCGCGCGTTGGGATCGTTGATAACAAGCATCTGCACTTCATCAAAATATGCGCCTTCGCCGTGCCAGTCTTCATGCCGGACAAAACGACCGCCAACACCAAATTCAAGCTCTACCGCTTTGTAAGGCCCGCAGCCGATGCCGGATTGCCAGTTTGCAGTACCGTCTTCGTTCGCCGGTAGAATGGTAAGGTGATAGTCGGGCATAATCCATGGCATGTCCGCATTTGGAGAACCCAGTTTGAATGTGACGGAACCATCGCCGTTATCAACGATTTCTTGCACGTCCGCCAAAAGCGCTTTAGCCGCTGAAGTGGACCCGTCACCACGATGATGGTTCATCGATGCGACAACATCGGCGGTGGTTACTTTTTTGCCGTCATGGAATGTTGCACGTTCATCCAGGACAAAGGTCCACTCGGTCGCATCAGGGGATGCTGACCATTCCTTGGCCACATCCGGACCAAGCGTGCCGTCGGCGTTGATCATGGTCAGATAGGCGCGAACGGTATGACCATAGGCAATCTCGAAATTGGATTGATACTGACCTGGATCATGTTGGTCCGAGGTGTTGCCATCATGCTGCGCTACACGGAAGGTTCCGCCGCGTTGAGGTGCCGCTTTGGCCGTTGTGCCCCATAGCCCTGTGGCCGCAGCCGTCGTCATCCCGGCCGCGAGTGAATAATTCATAAACGAACGTCGCGATATTCTACCCTGGCGGGCAGCATCAGCAAGACGGTCGATCAACAGTTGGTCTCTGATTGTCATCGTAGTCTCTCCCTTGGTTTTCATTATTATAGCACAACTTTGGGCGGCTTACGGCCAGTTGAGCTTCCGTGCTGTTTACAATATTGCACTGGATACGCAGATTTTGGAGCGGCTGAACTAAAATAGCTGCCAAATTACGTCTCCTGCACACACATTTGCGACTTTACGGAAATGGCAAGAGTGGAACAAACAATCAAGGTCGCGCAATCAGAGATCCAGAAACCATCAAATTGGCGTTCGGCCTCGGCTTGGTACTTCAGTTTAGAAAAGCCGTGGCCGTGTCGCAAGTGGGCAAGTATTTAGCCGAGATCACTTGTAAACTTTTAGTTGAGTTATGCGTTTTATCAGAGATAGAGCTCATGATCACTTCCTAAACTGCCGGTGTTTTCCCAAACGGTTTACGCCGGCATTTTTGTAGTGATCGGTCGTTCTGACGTAGGGCCATTTCCCCAAGAAAACACACTGCAGCCCGGACAGCGTCTACATTGCCGACATTGACGCAATTGCTATGAATTACAAATTTCACCCGCGATGAATCAAATTCAGAGGCTTTCCGCGTTGCCATCGGTTTCACATCTCTGATTTTTACTTGTCTGTTTAAAACGTTCTGGTGCGGCACGTCATAATCAACACTCCGTCTTTCCAAAATGATTAAAGTTTTGCGGCTACCCGTTGAATCCTCAGGAAATTGTTGCAGTTAGCCGCACATGCATCAAAGGCTGCTTTCGATATATTGTAACAGCTGTAAGCGGTTGGCACCTGTTCTCAGTTTGAGCCCTCAACCATTGTGCCCACTACTCCCTAAACGCCCTTGTGAAGTAGTCCGCCAGTGGCTTTACAAGATACGCAATTGGCGTCCGGTCTGAGGTTTTGATGAAGGCTTCGACGGGCATGCCGGGGATGAGGGTGGTGTTTTCGGGCAGGCGGGCGCGTTCTGTTTCGCTGAGGGTGATTTCTGCGCGGTAGTAGGTCAGTTGGGTGGCGTCGTCCTGGAAGGCGTCGGCCGAGACCTGCGCCACATGGCCGGTCAGTTCCGGGGTTTCGCGCTGGTCAAGCGCGGAGAAGCGCAGCGTGACCTCCTGACCCACATGCAGCTGGTCAATATGGATTGGGTCCACCTGTGCATTGATCACCAACGGGCGGTCCTGCGGGATGATGTAGAGCACCGGATCGGCTGGGCGCAGCACGGAACGGGGCGCATAGACTTGCAGGCCGTAAACCACGCCGGATACAGGTGCCACGATCTCAAGGCGGCTGAGTTGCTCAATCAGAGACAGGCGGTTTTCCCGCAGCTCCAGCTCGCGATATTGCAGATCACGTAAGGTGGTAATGGCTTCCTCACGACGGCTGGCCGTCAGTTGCAGAAGCTCTATCTCTATCTCGGTGATCCGGCCCTCGGCCTGGGCTTTCTGCGCGCTCAGTTCGCCCAACGTGCCTGCGAGCCGCGCCTCTTCCCGTTGCAGGGCCAGAACGCGGGAGGCCTGGGCGAGACCCTTTTCCAGTAATACCTGCTGGTCACTGAGTTCCTGACCGATCAGTTCGATCTGTTGGGCGAGTGAGTCCTGTTGTGCCACAATGCCAATGATCTGATCGACGATCTGCCCGCGGCGTTTCCCAAGTTGTTCCACCTCATTGGCGGTGGTGGTCCGGCGCGCTTGCAGCAATCTATGCTGACCTTCCATCAGGTCACGGGCTTTCTCACTCTCCGGCGCAATCTCAGTCAGCAGCGGATCAAATGTGATGCCTTCCAGATCATCCCGCTCTGCCTCCAGCCGTCCACGGCGCGCGACAAGCTCAAAGAGCTGGCTTTCAGTGATGGCAAGTTGGGAAGAGAGGAGCATCGGATCAAGCTGCAACAGGACCTGACCTGCCTCCACAACCTCGCCTTCATCCACCACAATGGCTGCAACCACACCGCCATCGGGGTGTTGGACCACCTGACGGTTCTGATCGACCTCAATCCTCCCGCTGGCAATCACAGCCCCGGCGATATTGGCCATCGCTGCCCAGGTGCCAAAGCCGCCCACCAGCAGCAGCGTGCCAATGAGCCCGATCAGGATCGGGCGGGTTGCAGACCATGTGGGTTGTTTGGGGTTATCCATCACCGGACCCCTCCCTGTCCGACAGACTGCACAATCTGGGTGCGGTTCTTCACAACCTCGCGCAGCACCTTGTCCTTGGGCCCAAAGGCACGCACCGTGCCTTGTTCCAGCATCAACAGCATATCGCATTCCTGAATGGCAGACGGACGGTGCGCCATGATCAGGATCGACTTGCCAGCTTCCTTAAAGCCCCGGATGGCGGTGTTCACCGCTTCGCTGCCTTCATTGTCGAGATTGGAATTGGGTTCATCCAGCACCAGCAGCACCGGATCGCCATACATTGCACGCGCCAGGCCAATCCGCTGCATCTGCCCTCCCGAGAGCCGCCCGCCATTGGCACTGACGGGCGTGTCATAGCCTTTGGGTAGGTTCAGGATCATCTCATGGGCATCGGCCTTCCTGGCTGCATCAACCACCATTGCGGCATCGGGGGACATAGAGAGCTTGGCAATGTTCTCTGCAATGGTGCCATCAAAAAGCTGCACGCGCTGCGGCAGATAGCCGATGTGCTGACCTAAGACAGCGGGCGCAAACTGATCGAGCGTAGCACCGCCCAAACGAACTTGCCCGGCAGCGGGTCGCCAGACACCGGTGATAACGCGCGCCAATGTGGACTTGCCGGAACCGGAGGAGCCAATGACACCTACCGCCTGTCCCGGCTCGACGATAAAACTGACAGATTTCAGCGCAGCTTGCTGTTCCCCGGGGGGTACAACGGTGATCTGCTGCAACGCGAGCTTCGCCTGTGGCTTCGGCAACTCCGTCCTTGGCGCTTCCGGCGGCACCTGTTCCAGCAGCTGTCCAAGATTGGACCAGCCCTTCATGGCGCGTTGAATGAGCGCCCATTGTCCAATCGTTTGCTCAATCGGCGCCAGCGCCCGGCCCAGCAGGATTGAGCCAGCAATCATCGCACCGGGGGTAAGCTGGCCCTGCAGGACCAGATAGGCCCCAAGGCCCAGCATCGCCGATTGCAGAAAGAGCCGGAAGGTTTTGGTCGATGTGGTGAACGTCCCGCCCAGATCAGCCGAGCTGATCTGTTCTTGTAAGGCCCGCTCCCGCGCCACCTGCCAGCGGTCAAAGGCGGCCTCGCGCATTCCAATGGCTTCGACCATCTCTGCCTCTGACCGGATCTGGCCCGCCATCGCATCGGCCTGCTGTGCGGCCCCTCCCGCTTTGGCCACGGGGCCTCGGGTGACCAACTGATTGATCAGTGTTACAAGGATGAGCAGACCGCCACCTGCCAGTGCCAGCATCCCCAGCCAGGGGTGGAAAATCCAGATGCCCGCCAGAAAGACCGGTGTCCACGGGATATCAAAGGCAGAGGTCAGCACTGGCGAGGTCATCAAACGCTGCACCGATTCCAGATCACTGAGCCCGCTGGCTGACCGCGCATCCGGCGCCACAGCCGACTTCCGCACCACCGCCTCAAATACCCTTGCATCCAGCCGCGCCTGAAACCGCGCGCCCACCCGGCCCATCACCCGGCCTCGTGCGTAATCCAGCAGGCCCATCATCCCATAGAGAAACGCCACCAACCCACTGAGCGCCAACAACGTCTCCACCGACCCGCTCCCCAACACACGGTCATACACCTGCAACATATAGAGCGGCCCCGTCAGCATCAGCAGGTTCACCAACACACTGAACAGCGCCACGAACCAGTACAGCCGACGCGATTCTCGACGGGCCGCGCGGAGTTCGGGGAAGCCGGGGGATGAGGTCATGACATGGTGCTCTCGCTGTAGTGCTAAAAAATACGCTCTGCCCGACGTTATAAGCGCCGGGCAGTAAAGAACGCTTTTATGCGTTGGATTTATACGAACTCAAAGTCATCCTGTGTGAGCGCAGCACTGGAGATATTCGCTACACGAATGAGGTCGCAATCGGAATAGGCCACCAACACATCTGCTCCATCTTGAGTTGTCTAGCCCCAGTTTCAGTACCAGTGATTTGAGGGTTCTCTGATAAGGTTTCAGGCACTGGTGGACGCATGTTTAAAAGCATGATGAGGCCTGACCTGGTTATATTTTCTAAGCTAAACATTGATCGCGACCTGCGCCTGCCTAGTACTGTGGAACCACTCGGCATTCAGGACTTCTCGTCTCAGCGTTCCGTTGGATCTTTCGTTGTATCCGTTCTGCCAAGGGCTCCCGGGGCAGATTTGCATCGGCTGGACCCAGCATTTTCAGTCAATCCTGGAGATGAACAGCAATAAACTCTGGATCGTAACACCTTTGGAATGACGTTGAATGAGAGGCTATGTTTGCCTGCGCAGCCGCCAAATAGCGCAGCAGGTGATTATAGCCGGGTCTCAGGTCCCTACAGTGGTTATGCAACAAACCACACCGCAAGGGAGACCGACTATGACCGACACCAATATGGCACAGGCTGAGCCTGTTTTGGTTGCGATTCCGGGTTAGAAAGTGTCGTCGCCGTCTAACTGTTCTGAACCAACTCGACGATTTCAATCGATTGATAGCAACGCTCTCGGATTATGGCCGCCCCGTACGCGAGGCCTTTGAAGCCACCGGTATAGATCTTGTCCGAAATCCCCCCTTCCGGTACGCACTCACGACATCAAGCCCATCATGCAGATGCACGTCTATCTCGCGCAACAATCTCAGCGCGTCCTCATCCGATTGCCGCTTTCGAGCCATCCCTCATTTTTCCAACGCCAGACAATTAGTGGCACAGTTTTACGGGACTACGACACAGCATCCTTCAGTTTGGGCCTAAAGCTGCCAATCACTCAAAAACAAAAAAAGCCCCGCTAATTGCGGAGCTTTTTCTGTCATTTTCCGGCGAAGGATCAATCCTCGCGGCTGTCATCCGTGCTGTCGACGAAGGTGTCGAACACATCCCCGCCCACGACATCATCCGCTTCCGGAGCAGCAAGGGCTGCGGCGGCTTCGGCCTCTTCGCGGCGCGCTTCGATCACCACGTTGTCACGTGACTGGGCAATCTGGCGCATTTGCAGAGTGGCCCCGCCTGTGCCCGCCGGGATCAGGCGGCCAACGATTACGTTCTCTTTGAGACCAACCAGTTTATCGCGTTTGCCCTGAACCGAGGCTTCGGTCAGAACGCGGGTTGTTTCCTGGAACGACGCCGCAGAGATGAACGACCGGGTTTGCAGCGAAGCCTTGGTGATCCCCAAAAGGATCGGTTCACCCTGTGCCGGGCGGCCGCCTTTGGAGATCGACTTTTCATTGGCTGCGTCGAACTCTGCCTTGTCGACATGTTCACCCTTGAGCAGCGTGGTATCGCCACTGTCGAGGATTTCCCATTTCTGCAGCATCTGGCGCACGATCACTTCGATATGCTTGTCGTTGATCTTCACGCCCTGCAGACGGTACACATCCTGCACCTCGTCGATCATGTAGTTGGCCAGCGCCTCGACACCCATGATGGACAGGATGTCATGTGGTGCCGGGTTGCCGTCCATGATGTAGTCACCCTTTTGGACGAAATCGCCTTCCTGAACAGGAATGTGTTTGCCCTTGGGGACCATGTATTCGACGGGATCCATCGACTCGTCCGCTGGTTCGATCGAGATACGGCGCTTGTTTTTGTAGTCGCGACCGTAGCGAACGTAACCGTCGATTTCTGCGATGATGGCGTTGTCTTTGGGGCGACGTGCCTCAAAGAGTTCGGCCACACGTGGCAGACCACCGGTGATGTCCTTGGTTTTGGCGCCTTCACGCGGGATACGCGCAACAACGTCACCAGCGTGAACGTCCGAGCCTTCTTCGATCGAGAGGATCGCGTCCACCGACATCGGATAGGTCACCGGGTTGCCCGCATCGTTGCGGACCGGCTCGCCATCTTTGCCGATGATCAGGATTTCCGGCTTCAGTTCGTTGCCCTTGGGTGCTGCGCGCCAGTCGGTCACGATCTTCTGGGACATGCCTGTGGCATCGTCGGTCACATCGCGGACAGAGACGCCCACGGTGAGATCAACGAATTTCGCAGCACCGCTTTTTTCTGCCAGGATGGGCAGAGTGTAAGGATCCCACTCGAACAACTTGTCGCCACGGCCAACCTTGCCGCCATCTTTGACGAACAGTTTGGAACCATAGCCAACCTTGTGGCTGGCCAGTTCCGCGTCGTTTTCACCCATGATCAAAAGCTTCATGTTACGGCCCATGACAAGCGTGTCACCCGCCGCATTTTCAAGCGTCTGCGCATTTTCGAAAACGACTTTGCCTTCCTGGCTGGCCTCGAGGAACGACTGCTGACCACCTTGTGCAACGCCGCCGATGTGGAAGGTCCGCATCGTCAGCTGTGTGCCAGGCTCACCAATCGACTGGGCCGCGATAATGCCCACGGCTTCGCCGGTGTTCACCATTGTACCGCGCGCCAGGTCACGACCGTAGCACATGGCGCAGACGCCATCATCTGCCTCACATGTCAGCGGAGAGCGGATGCGCGCGGTTTGAACTGCGCCTTTGTCCATGGCATCGGCCAGATGCTCGTCAATCAGGGTTCCGTTGGCGACGATCACCTCTCCGGTGGCCGGATCAATGATATCCTCGGCCGCGACACGACCCAGGGCACGCTCTGCCAGAGAGGCGACAACCTCACCGTCATTGACCGCAGCCTCGACCGTGATTGCACGGTCTGTGCCACAATCAAAGTCGCGAACGATGCAGTCCTGAGCAACATCTACCAGACGGCGGGTCAGATAACCGGAGTTCGCTGTTTTAAGCGCAGTATCAGACAGACCCTTACGGGCGCCGTGGGTCGAGTTGAAGTATTCAAGAACGGTCAGACCTTCCTTGAAGTTCGAGATGATCGGCGTCTCAATGATGTCGCCGTTTGGCTTGGCCATCAGGCCGCGCATGCCACCCAGCTGTTTCATCTGAGTAACCGAGCCACGCGCACCGGAGTGAGCCATCATGTAAACGCTGTTGGGTTCCTGAACCGCGCCGGCCTCGTCTGTGACATCGGCCGAAATAGTGCCCATCATCGCATCGGTGACCTGATCGTTACACTTGGACCAGGCATCAACAACTTTGTTATATTTCTCGCCTTGAGTGATCAGGCCGTCCATATATTGCTGTTCAAAGCCTTTGACCTGTGTGCGGGTCTCATCAACGATCGACCATTTGCTGTCAGGGATAACCATGTCATCCTTGCCAAAGCTGATCCCGGCGCGGAATGCCTCTTTGAAGCCCATACCCATGATCTGATCACAGAAGATAACGCTCTCCTTCTGACCGCAGTAACGGTAGACGGTGTCGATGACCTGTTGCACTTCTTTCTTGCGCAGCAGTTTGTTCACAAGGGCGAATGGCGCCTTGTTGTTCATCGGCAAAAGCGCCCCGATCCGAATGCGGCCCGGGGTGGTTTCAAAGCGCTGAAGCTCTTCATTACCTTCGGCGTCAACCTGCATCAGGCGCGCGGTGATTTTGGCGTGCAGATGCACTTCGCCTGCGTCAAGCGCGTGCTGAACTTCTTCAACGGAAGAGAAGATCATGCCTTCGCCCTTCATACCTTCACGCATGATCGAGGTGTAGTAGAGACCCAGAACCATGTCCTGCGAAGGAACAATGATCGGCGCGCCGTTGGCGGGTGACAGAACGTTGTTTGTCGACATCATCAGCACCCGCGCCTCAAGCTGGGCTTCCAGCGACAGAGGAACGTGAACCGCCATCTGGTCACCGTCAAAGTCAGCGTTGAAGGCCGAGCAGACCAGCGGGTGAAGCTGGATTGCTTTACCTTCGATCAGCACGGGTTCAAACGCCTGAATGCCCAGACGGTGCAGTGTAGGCGCGCGGTTGAGCATGACAGGGTGTTCCCGGATGACTTCATCCAGAATGTCCCAAACCTCGGGGCGTTCTTTTTCCACCAGTTTCTTGGCTTGCTTCACGGTGGAAGACATGCCTTTGGCTTCGAGACGAGAATAGATGAACGGCTTGAACAGTTCGAGCGCCATCTTTTTCGGCAGACCACATTGGTGCAGCTTTAGCTCCGGGCCGGTCACGATGACCGAACGGCCGGAGAAGTCGACGCGTTTCCCCAGAAGGTTCTGACGGAAGCGACCCTGCTTACCTTTCAGCATATCCGAAAGCGATTTCAGCGGGCGTTTGTTGGCACCGGTAATAACACGGCCACGACGACCGTTGTCGAAAAGCGCATCAACAGATTCCTGCAACATCCGCTTTTCGTTGCGGACGATGATGTCAGGTGCGCGCAGTTCGATCAGACGCTTCAGACGGTTGTTCCGGTAGATCACACGACGGTAAAGGTCGTTAAGATCCGACGTCGCGAAACGACCACCATCCAGAGGCACCAGCGGGCGCAGTTCTGGCGGGATCACAGGGATCACGGTCAGAACCATCCATTCCGGGCGGTTGCCGGATTCGATGAAGCTTTCCACGACTTTCAGACGTTTGATGATCTTCTTAGGTTTCAGCTCACCTGTTGCTTCGGCCAGATCGGCGCGCAGCTGCTCGGCCTCGGATTCGAGGTCGATATTCTGCAGCATCTCACGGATGGCTTCGGCACCGATATTGGCAGTAAAGGCGTCCATGCCATAAGCATCCTGGGCGTCCATAAACTCTTCTTCGCTGAGCATCTGGCCATAGGTCAGGTCAGTGAGACCGGGTTCGATCACCACATAGTTTTCGAAATACAGCACACGCTCAAGATCACGCAGAGTCATGTCCAGCATCAAGCCGATGCGCGACGGCAGCGACTTTAGAAACCAGATATGGGCGCAGGGTGCAGCCAGTTCGATATGGCCCATACGCTCACGGCGAACCTTTTGCAGGGTGACTTCCACACCACATTTTTCGCAGACAACGCCGCGATATTTCATGCGCTTATATTTACCGCACAGGCATTCGTAATCTTTGATCGGGCCAAAAATACGGGCGCAGAACAGACCGTCACGCTCGGGTTTGAACGTCCGGTAGTTGATGGTTTCCGGTTTTTTGATTTCCCCGTAGGACCACGAAAGAATACGCTCGGGCGAGGCCAGAGAGACCTTGATCTCGTCAAAAACCTTGGCGGGGGCGTTCGGGTTGAACGGGTTGTTTGTCAGTTCCTGGTTCATTTTCAGTTCCTTAAAACAGAGGTGTTAGAGGGGCCGGGGTGAAACCCGGCCTACGGGGGTGTGAGGCGGGAGCTAACCCGTCATTCTGCCCCCTCCTCCGTATCCAGGAGTTCCATGTTGAGGCCGAGGCCGCGGACTTCTTTCACGAGAACGTTGAACGATTCCGGTACGCCGGCTTCGAAGTTATCCTCGCCCTTGACGATCGACTCGTACACTTTGGTCCGGCCAGCCACGTCATCCGATTTCACCGTCAGCATTTCCTGCAGGGTGTAGGCGGCGCCGTACGCTTCGAGCGCCCAGACTTCCATCTCACCAAAGCGCTGACCACCGAACTGTGCCTTACCACCCAGCGGCTGCTGAGTTACGAGGGAGTACGGGCCGGTCGAACGCGCGTGGATTTTGTCATCCACAAGGTGGTGCAGTTTCAGCAGATATTTGACACCCACTGTGACCTTACGGCTGAATTGTTCACCCGTGCGACCATCAAACAGCACCGACTGCCCGCTTTCGTCAAAACCCGCGCGTTTGAGCGCATCATTTACGTCCGCCTCTTTCGCACCGTCAAAGACAGGTGTTGCAATTGGCACACCGTGTGTGACGTTGCCTGCGGCTTCAACCAGATCACCTTCTTCCATGCCGGAAATGCCTTCTTCATAGACATCTTCGCCATAAGCGATGCGCATGGCTTCGCGAACCGGGGTCAGGTCACCAGAGCGGCGATATTCCTGAAGCGCCTCGTCAATCTTGACGCCAAGACCACGTGCGGCCCAGCCCATATGCGTTTCAAGAATCTGCCCAACGTTCATCCGCGAGGGCACGCCCAGCGGGTTGAGGCAGAAGTCGACCGGTGTGCCATCTGCAAGGAACGGCATGTCTTCCATTGGTACAACCTTGGAAATCACACCTTTGTTGCCGTGACGGCCCGCCATTTTGTCACCTGGCTGAAGCTTGCGCTTCACCGCGATGAAGACTTTGACCATCTTCATCACTCCCGGAGGCAGATCATCGCCGCGACGGACCTTTTCGACCTTATCCTCGAATCGAGCATCCAGTGTGCGCTTTTGCGCCTCGTACTGGTCGTGCAAAGCTTCGACAACCTGGGCGTCTTTCTCGTCTTTCAGCGCAAGCTGCCACCACTGACCTTTGGTCAGGGTTTCAAGCAACTCTTCATTGATATCCGAGTTTGACTTGACGCCTTTGGGGCCTTTGACCGCCACTTTGCCGAGGATCATTGAGTGCAGACGCGCGTAGATGTTGCGATCAAGGATCGCGAGCTCGTCATCACGGTCACGCGCCAGACGCTCAACTTCTTCACGCTCGATCTGCAGTGCACGTTCGTCTTTTTCCACACCGTGGCGGTTAAAGACGCGCACCTCGACAACCGTTCCGAAGTCACCCGGTTTTACCCGCAGCGATGTATCGCGAACGTCCGATGCTTTTTCACCAAAGATGGCACGCAGCAGTTTTTCTTCTGGTGTCATCGGGCTTTCACCCTTGGGTGTGATCTTGCCCACCAGAATATCGCCCGGCTGAACGTCGGCACCGATGTAAACGATACCGGCCTCGTCGAGGTTGCGCAGTGCTTCTTCACCCACGTTTGGAATGTCGCGGGTAATTTCCTCTGGTCCCAGTTTGGTGTCACGCGCGGCGACTTCGAATTCTTCGATATGGACGGAGGTGAACACGTCATCGCGTGCCACACGTTCTGAGATCAGGATTGAGTCTTCGAAGTTGTAGCCGTTCCACGGCATGAAGGCCGTGACCACGTTTTTCCCGAGCGCCAGTTCACCAAGATCGGTGGACGGACCATCGGCAATCACTTCGCCTTTGCCAACCGTATCGCCCACTTTTACCAGCGGACGCTGGTTGATGCAGGTGTTCTGGTTAGACCGCTGGAATTTGCGCATGCGGTAGATGTCCACACCTGCATCACCCAGTTCCAGATCTTCTGTCGCACGAATAACGATACGCTGGGCATCGACCTGGTCGATGATGCCCGCGCGTTTCGCCATGATCGCCGCGCCAGAATCGCGGGCAACCACGCCTTCAATCCCGGTGCCTACCAACGGTGCCTCTGACCGCAGGGTCGGAACCGCCTGACGTTGCATGTTTGAGCCCATCAAAGCGCGGTTGGCGTCGTCGTTTTCCAGGAACGGAATAAGCGAGGCCGCAACTGAGACCAGCTGCTTTGGCGACACATCGATCAGGTCAACATTTTCGCGCGGGGCGAGCATGTATTCGCCCGACTGACGGGTCGACACCAGATCATTGATAAAGTTGCCATCGGCATCCAGTGTCGCGTTGGCCTGCGCCACGGTGTGGCGCATTTCTTCGGTCGCCGACATGTATTGAACGTCATCCGTCACATGACCCTCGACCACCTTACGATAAGGTGTTTCGATAAAGCCGTATTTGTTCACGCGCGCAAAGGTTGCCAGCGAGTTGATCAGACCGATGTTCGGACCTTCCGGCGTTTCAATCGGGCACATCCGTCCATAATGGGTGGCGTGAACGTCGCGCACTTCAAAGCCGGCACGCTCGCGGGTCAGACCACCTGGCCCAAGCGCCGACAGGCGGCGTTTGTGGGTGACTTCCGAAAGCGGGTTGGTCTGGTCCATGAACTGCGACAGCTGCGATGAGCCGAAGAATTCACGAACCGCCGCCGCGGCAGGTTTGGCGTTGATCAGATCCTGTGGCATGACAGTGTCGATCTCGACCGATGACATACGCTCCTTGATCGCGCGCTCCATCCGCAGAAGACCCACACGATACTGGTTCTCCATCAGCTCGCCAACCGAACGCACCCGGCGGTTGCCAAGGTGATCGATGTCGTCGATGTCGCCTTTGCCATCGCGCAGTTCGACCAGTGCTTTGATACAGGCAACGATGTCTTCACGGTCCAGCGTGCGTTGTGTATCCGGCTTTTCAAGTGCCAGACGCATGTTCATCTTAACCCGGCCAACAGCGGACAGGTCATAGCGTTCACCATCAAAGAACAGCGTATCGAAAAGGGCCGAGGCGGCCTCTTCGGTGGGCGGCTCGCCCGGGCGCATAACACGGTAGATGTCCATCAGTGCGGTTGCGCGGCTGCGGTTTTTGTCCACGGCCATAGTGTTGCGCATGTAGGGACCTACATTGATGTTGTCGATGTCCAGAACCGGGATTTCGGTAACACCGGCCTCGATCAGTTCCTGAACGGTTCCGCCGATGATCTCGCCATCCTTGTCGCGTTCGATCGTAAGCTCATCACCGGCTTCGACATAGATCGCGCCATTTTCTTCGTTGATGATATCGCGCGCGACAAATTTACCGGCGATCTGCTCGTATGGAACCAGAAGCTCGGTCACCTTGCCGTCGTCAATAAGCTGCTTAACCGCGCGAGGAGTGACTTTCTTGCCCGCTTCGGCAATCACCTTGCCGGATTTCGCATCGACCAAGTCGAACAAAGGACGGGTGCCACGAACACGTTCCGGGAAGAACTTTGTTGCCCAGCCTTTTTTCTTTTTCAGTTTGTAGTCGACGGTATCGTAGTAGGCATCCATGATGCCTTCCTGATCGAGACCAAGCGCATAGAGCAGCGTTGTCACCGGCAGTTTGCGGCGGCGGTCGATCCGGGCGAATACGATATCTTTGGCATCGAATTCAAAGTCGAGCCAGCTGCCGCGATAGGGAATAATGCGGCAGGCAAAGAGCAGTTTACCGAACGAATGGGTTTTGCCTTTGTCGTGATCAAAGAATACACCGGGTGATCGGTGCATCTGACTGACGATAACACGCTCTGTCCCATTAACAACAAATGTACCGTTTGGTGTCATCAGGGGCATATCGCCCATAAAGACATCCTGTTCTTTGATGTCTTTGACAGACTTCGCACCGGTATCTTCGTCGACATCAAACACGATCAGACGCAGTGTAACCTTCAGCGGAGCGCTGTAGGTCATGTCACGCTGCATGCATTCTTCGACGTCGTATTTCGGTTTCTCAAGCTGATAGCTCACGAATTCCAGCACGCTGGTTTCGTTGAAATCCTTGATCGGGAATACCGACTGGAAGACACCCATGATGCCTTCGCCTTCCTGCGGCATATCTTGGTCGCCGGATTTCAGGAACAGGTCATAGGAAGATTTCTGAACCTCAATAAGGTTCGGCATCTCAAGAACTTCGCGAATTTTACCGAAATATTTACGCAAACGTTTCTGGCCAAGGTAGGTCTGAGCCATGTGTCTGGTCACCTTTCATTTCTCACTGGCTGCGCCTGCCGTCGGGCCCGGCAACGCATCCATCCGAGATGGCGGATTCTATCGATCAATTCCCGGTCTCTGTCCCACCAGAGACCTCCCGATCGTATGAACCACACCTTAGAAAGGGCTTTTACAGCGTCGGGCAAAAGCCCTTTCTAAGACAGGTTCGGCTGGACCCGGGAAAACCCGGATCCAGCCTTGAAAATCACCCGGGTTGCCCCGGACGTGATTACTTGAGTTCGACCTCTGCGCCAGCTGCTTCCAGCTTGCCTTTGATCTCTTCGGCTTCGTCTTTAGAAACCTGCTCTTTAACAGCTTTGTCGCCTGCTTCGACCAGGTCTTTGGCTTCTTTCAGGCCAAGACCGGTGATTGCGCGAACCTCTTTGATGACGTTGATCTTGGAGGCGCCAGGCGACTTCAGGATTACGTCGAATTCGGTTTGCTCTTCAGCTGCGTCGCCACCGGCATCGCCAGCAGGACCGGCCATCATTACAGCGCCACCAGCGGCGGGCTCGATGCCGTACTCGTCTTTCAGAATAGTTTTCAGTTCTTGTGCTTCGAGAAGCGTCAGACCAACGATCTCTTCTGCCAGTTTTTTCAGATCAGCCATTTTATCAGCTCTTTCCGTTTCAAGTTTGTGTTCCAACGTCGGGTCGCAACCCACACGCGGTTCTGTCAGTTGCCCGCTTACGCGGCTTCCGCCTTCTCTTCGATGGTCGAAAGGATGCTCGCGATGTTAGAAGCAGGTGCGCCAATGGCTCCGGCGATGTTCGAGGCAGGTGCGCCGATACAGCCGACGATGGAGGCAATAAGCTCATCGCGCGACGGCATTTTCGACACGGCTTCGACACCGGACCGGTCCAGAGCGTTCTCACCCATAGCACCGCCGAGGATTTCAAATTTCTTGTTATCCTTGGCGAAACCCTCAGCGACCTTGGCAGCAGCCACAGGATCTTCTGAGAAAGTGAGTACGGTCATACCCGAGAGGTAGTCGGCAATGCTTGCGCATGGCTTACCCTCAAGGGCGATCTTGGCGAGCCTGTTCTTGGCGACGCGAACGGATGCTTCGGCTTCGCGTGCACGCGAACGAAGATCCTGCATCTCGGCAACTGTAAGACCCGCGTAGTGTGCTACCACTACGACGCCAGAGCTTTCGAAGATCTGGCCGAGTTCGTCGACCACTTTCTCTTTCTGGGCTCTATCCACAGTTTCACTCCAATTGTGGGGGTTTCCCCCCGGCTCAAGTTTGGCGGGTTACCCCGCCGTTCGGGTCCAATTTCAGGATCCCGAGGCCAAAACCACTCGAAGGAAAACCTTCGTGAAATTCTCTTCTCGTTCACCATCTCAGGAAGGAATTATTCTAGGGGAAATCCCCGCGAACCCTCCATCTCGGACAGGACTGGGCCAATTAAGGCCCCGCCATTCGCCCCGACCCCGAAGGACCGGAGGCAAATTCTTATTCAGACGCGGCTTTTTCCACGTCGATGCTGACGCCCGGACCCATGGTCGAGCTCAGCGATACCTTTTTCATGTATGTGCCTTTGGCACCGGCCGGTTTGGCACGGGCAACGGCAGATACAAAGGCACGGACGTTTTCGACCAGCTTGCCTTCGTCAAATGAGGCTTTGCCTACACCGGCATGCACAACACCCGCTTTTTCAGCCTTGAACTGTACTTCGCCGCCTTTGGCGTTTTTGACAGCTTCGGCCACATCCATGGTCACTGTACCAACCTTGGGGTTCGGCATCAGGTTACGTGGGCCAAGAACCTTACCCAGACGACCAACAACAGGCATCATGTCCGGCGTTGCAATGCAGCGATCGAATTCGATCTTACCGCCCTGCACGATTTCCATCAGATCCTCTGCGCCAACGATATCGGCGCCGGCCTCTTTGGCTTCATCCGCCTTGGGACCACGTGCAAACACAGCGACGCGGACGTCTTTACCGGTGCCGTTAGGCAGGCCAACAACGCCGCGAACCATCTGGTCCGCATGACGAGGGTCAACGCCAAGGTTCAGCGAAATCTCAACAGTTTCGTCAAATTTTGCAGTTGCGTGGCTTTTGACCAGTGCAACGGCGTCCTCAACAGAAAGGTTTTCTTTGCCAGCAAACGCTTCGCGAGAAGCGCGGGTACGTTTTCCAAGTTTTGCCATCTTACTTTACCTCGATGCCCATGGAGCGTGCGCTGCCCTGAATAATTTTCATTGCGGCTTCTACGTCGTTTGCGTTCAGGTCTTTCCATTTAGCTTCGGCGATTTCGCGAAGTTGCTTGGGGCTGACCGAGGCGATGGTTTCGCGACCCGGGGTTTTTGAGCCGGATTTCAGCTTGGCCGCTTTTCTCAGGTAATAAGACGCAGGCGGCGTCTTGATGTCCATTTCAAAGGACTTGTCCTGATAATAAGTGATCACGGTCGGGCACGGTGCGCCGGGCTCCATATCCTGAGTCTTGGCGTTGAACGCCTTGCAGAATTCCATGATGTTGATTCCACGCTGACCAAGCGCCGGACCCACCGGTGGGGACGGGTTCGCCTGACCTGCAGGGACCTGCAGTTTCATCTTACCTGCGAGTTTCTTGGCCATGAGGCCTCTCCTTCTTTCCAACACCGTCGGGGCGCGCCCCTTGGGTTCTTAGTTGCTGTGGTCCGGTTTGGGTGCCGCGGCCCCTCGCCTCCCACATGAGACACTCAGATCAGATCTGTTTAGTGACCTGCGTGTATTCCAGTTCGACCGGGGTTTCCCGGCCAAAGATTGACACCGTCACCTTGAGGCGCTGGTTGTCATCATCTACTTCCTCGACCATGCCGTCGAAATCTTCGAACGGGCCGTCATTGACTTTGACCTTCTCACCCACTTCAAAGTGGATCAGTGTGCGCGGCGCTTCTTCGCCTTCCTGCACACGGTTCAGAATTACATTCACCTCGGCATCGCGCATCGGCATCGGGCGGCCCTGTGGGCCCAGAAATCCGGTGACGCGGTTAATCGAGTTGATCAGGTGATACCCCTGATCGGACATTTCCATATGCACCAGGACATAGCCGGGCATGAAACGGCGCTCTGCGGTTACTTTCTTGCCGCGGCGGATCTCGATCACCTCTTCGGTGGGCACCAGAACTTCGTCAATCTCTTCTTCAAGAGCTTGTTCAGCAACGGACTGTCTGATCTGCTCGGCAATCTTCTTCTCGAAATTCGAGAGAACGCTCACCGAGTACCACCGTTTTGCCATGTTGATCCAAATCCTGTCACGCCGACGAAACTGTCGGAATTCGTTTTAGTTTCAGGCGTTTAGCCCGGTGTCTCCGAAACAAAAATCGGCGCGCAACCCGAATCGCCGCGCGCCATGTTCTGAAGTGAGCTGTCACCTACCCCTGTTTGCCTTTAAATTCAAGGGTCAGACGGCGTTTTTTTGAGGCTCAGCCGAAGAGGCCAAGAACGCCCTGAAGGCCACTACGGATCAAAAGATCGACCAGCGCAAAAAAGATCGCGGTCAACGTCGCCATGATAAAGACCATCACTGTGGTCAAAAGCACCTCGCGCCGGGTAGGCCAGACAACTTTGCTGACTTCTGAGCGGACCTGCTGAATAAACTGAAGCGGATTGGTGCGTACCATTGGCGCTGATTTCTCCGTGAACCTTAACGGAGGCGACATACGCGGGACCGGATGTAAATTCAAGGGCCGAAGCAGTCTTGCGACGCTTCGGCCCGGGAATTGTGATGAATCGAAAGAATGTCGCGTTCAGCTGCGATGATGTTCCTGCTTCAGGCGGGCAAACGGATCAGAAGCATCTGCATAGTTTGCTTCTACGCCCACTGGCTGAGAAAAATCGGGCAACGCCAGCCGATCGGCCCATTGACCGGGCAGCCAATCAAGTGCTGCTTCAATGCACAAAGCCACTTTATCTGCGCAAATACGCAATTGCTCTGCACTCTCAGGCGACCGGGCCGCGAATTTTTCCCAGTACCCTGAAATCAGGCCAGATGCCCGATCAGGGCCCAGACTCAACCAGATGATCAATGCAACCCAACCCAGAAGAAACACAGCTGCGAATACATAGAGCGGCCAAACAATCGTCATCAGGACAGCAAGACCAACAACACCGTGAATTGGGCGCAGGTCCTGACCTGTGAAAAACTGGCTGACACTTGTCCAACGGCGCATGACTAAAGCCCGCGCGCCATTGAGAAATTTTAAACTAACTGACCACCGATTTGCGGGAGACGGGCGGCCAGCAACCGCTTTTTTACCGAACGCGCCGGACGAACAGGCATAGGCGCCTGTTCAACCGGGGCCAATTCTGGCAGGCGATCACGGCGCTCACGCTTTTCTTCGGCCTCAATCAGCTCACGCACGTTAAGGTCGGCATTACGCTCAGCAATGTCAGTGGTTGCAGCGTCTGCGGGCGGTGTGCCCGGCATCTCTTCTGTTGTCAGAAGAAAGTCAAACTGTGGTTTGGGGCTATGCCCTTTATATTGCATCATGGCAGCACTCATAAACTAAATGTTCCGCGCCCCCACACGGGTTCGTCAGAGCCGGCAGATTCGGAATAGCGAACATGGTTTTGATACGGCGCAAATGTGGCGCAATTGTGGCAAAGTGACGTCAAAAATTTGTCAGACACTGCCTGATGTCCATGACATTCGGCACCTGTCGCGCAAATATAGAACACTTTAATTTCATTCTAAGAGATGGTATTTCTGTTTAATAACAACAAACTATCAATATCACTTGTGCCCAAATGGACGAACATTCAGTTCCAAAATGCCCAAATTTTCAACTTTGAGGCAATTTGGGCAAAAATTGCCACATTTGGGCGGCGGCGAACAGAATCAGGGCAATTTCATGTCACGAGAAAATTTATCACAACATGGAATCAGCGGGCTAAGGCGTCATTTTGGCAACTTCGAAATGGCATAATCCTTCTAACTGTCGGATCGCCTATACTTTTGCTTGGCGGTACGCTGTGAGGCGCGCGGATTATGCGGGCTTTGGTGTCGCATATACAGCCCAAACCAGCTGAGCTACTATTCGCCAGCAGAAGAATAAGGCGAGGTTCAGGTGGCTAATACAGGCTTCAAAATTGGCATTGCCGGGGCCGGAATTGGCGGGCTGGCGGCTGTGGCGGCGTTGGCCGGAGCCGGTCACGATGTTGAAGTTTTTGACCAGTTTGACGCGCCGCGCCCTGTTGGGTCGGGCCTTGTTATCCAACCTGTCGGTCAGGTGGTGCTGGCGCATATTGGTGCCGGTGAAGATGCCCATAGAATGGGACGAAAGGTCAGCCAACTGACCGGGGTTGAGGCTGGCAAAGGACGTGAAATTCTTGACGTGTCCTATGCCCATACCGGTCAGAACAAGCGGTATGGTCTGGCCATTCACCGGGCGGCTTTATTTCAAACGGTTCTTGGCGCGGCAATACGTGCCGGAGCGGTAATCTTTCCTGATCACAAAGTGCACGGCGTGTCGGATGACCCCTTACGGAAGCTCAGTTTCACCAGCGGCAAACAAAGCCGGGCCTATGATCTGGTGATTGACGCCTGTGGGACGGGATCACCGCTTTCACCGCTAAAGGCACGTGATCTGACTTATGGTGCAATCTGGGGAACGGTTGGTTGGCCTAAAGAAAGCGTTCTGCCCGATGACCGGCTATCACAGCGGTACGAGCGCGCGTCGAAAATGGCTGGCGTGCTACCTGTGGGCCAGATTCCGGGTAAGGTAGAGGATCAAACGGCTATATTCTGGTCTTTGACGCACGATGGTCTTCGGCAGTGGCGCGAAACGCCTATTGAGGTGTGGAAATCCGAGATTGCACAGTTCTGGCCCGAAATGGTGCCGTTTCTCGCACCGATCACGGAACACGCCCAAATGACATCTGCATTCTACTCCCACGGCACGTTGCGCAAACCAGTCGCACCTGGGTTGTTGCATCTGGGTGATGCCGCGCACAGGGCCAGCCCGCAGCTTGGACAAGGGGCGAACATGGCGTTGTTGGATGCATGGGCATTGGCCGTGACGCTGCGTGAAACGACAGATGTGGCCACAGCGTTGCAACGTTATGTCGCGTTACGGCAGCGGCACCTGAGGGTTTATCAGACGATGAGCGCGCTTTTTACCCCGCTTTACCAATCTGACAGCCGCTTGTTACCGATATTGCGTGATCATGTGCTGACACCCCTGTCCAAAATCCCGCCAGTGCCGCGCATTTTATCCCGTATCGTGTGCGGTGACCTGGTGTCCCCCTTGCACAAAATGCGCCTCTGACGCATGTCTTGAGAATGACCACCGCTCTGCCCCCACGTTTTGATATCACACGCTCAGAGATTGAGCGGGTAGTGACAACGTTCTACGCCGAAATTCGGCGACACTCTATGTTGGGGCCTGTTTTTGCGGCCCATGTAACCGACTGGCCGCCGCATGAAGCAAAGGTGGCTGACTTTTGGGCCAACACGATCCTGCACGAGCGGAGCTATGATGGCAGCCCGGTGAACGCCCATGTCCAGGCGGGTAATGTCCGGCCGGGAATGTTTTCCGCCTGGCTCGATCTGTTCGACAGGGTGCTGGCAGAGGAATTGTCTCTGGATCAGGCCGCGGCATGGTCGGCGCTGGCACACCGGATCGGGCGGTCGCTACGTGCGGCTGTTGTTGATCGCGATACATTACCTGGTGGTGTGCCGAACCTGCGCTGAAAAATATGTTCGAAAGAGATTTCCGTCTCTGGCGCGGGTATTTTTGTAAATTTGAAACATAGTCAAAGCGCACTTAGAGACTGAGCATTTTGCTTGCTTAGCCATCCTGCGATTGACGCAAGCCGTGGCTCAGCCTTACCCTGAACTATCGGACGTGCCGGGGGAACACTGATGTCGCGACTTACTGTGCTTTTGTCATTTTTGCTGTGGCCGTTGATCGCCTTTGGCCAAAGTGAAGAAGAAGACATTTTTGTCGAGGCCAATATCCTTGGGATTTTCTATCATGAACTAGGGCACGCCGTAATTGACATCGAACAATTGCCGATCTTTGCTCAGGAAGAAGATGCAGCAGATGTGTTTTCAATCTACCTGATCGATACGCTTTATGAAGAGGAAAGCGCGCTGGCGCTGGCTTATGAAGCGTCACTTGGGTTTCTGGCCGAGGCCGATCTGCGAGAGCAGGCGGCTGAAGAAGTGGCCTGGTGGGACACGCATGGCCCGGATGAACAGCGTTTCTTTAACACGGTTTGCATTTTCTACGGGGCCAGCCCCGAAACCCGAGAGGATTTTGCAACTGATATGGGTCTTCCCGAGGAGAGGTCGGAGTATTGCCCGGATGAATTCTGGCAGGCAGATGACAGCTGGGGGTACACGCTGGACGAGATGATCGAGCGTGGCAGCGGTGAAACGTTGGTATTCAAGGCACCTGACGAGTCCCTGACATCTGAAATTTTGACCCATGAAGTTGCGCAGTTGAATAATGAAATGCAATTGAGAGAACCACTGGAAATCACGGTGGAAAGCTGTGGGCAGGCAAATGCGTTTTATGATCCGCAGGAGGTCAAAGTGATTTTTTGCACTGAGTTTGAAGGGCATCTGCGCGATCTGTTTCGCAGCTTGGAATAAGGCGCGCGGCGTTCTCGCCGTTGTAGATAGTCCACTTTTCGGGGAAGGTGGCAGCGCGCTGGTTGCCATTAGCTAAAGTGAATTTTGAATGTCTGCTTCTGAAAAGCCAAATCGTCTGGGCGGAATTAGCGAGGCATTCTCGGATCTCAATTTTCGAATCTATTCTATCGGCTCGATCGGCTCCTGGATCAGCTTTTTTGTACAACTGATCACTGTTGCCTGGCTGACATGGGAATTGACCGGGTCAACCAAATGGCTGGCCATCATGGCGTTGCTGGACATTGTTCCGAACGTTGTGCTGATGCCATTTGCGGGCGCGTTGTCAGATCGGTTTGACCGGCACAAAATCATGTTTGTGACAAGTGGGCTGCTTTTTCTTCAGGCCGCGTTGCTTGCTGTACTGTCGTGGACTGGTGCGCTGACAATTTGGGCGCTGGCACTGCTGGTCCTTGTTCATGGCGTATTTATCTGCCTAATGGTTCCGGCAATGTATGGGATTTTACCCCGGTTTGTCGCGCGGCCCGTGTTGCCATCGGCCATCGCGGTTTCCTCGGCCTATACTCAGCTTGCAGTCTTCATCGGACCCGCGATTGCGGGGTGGATTATTTCCAGTTACGGGGTAACCGTCGCTTTTGCTGTTAATGCACTTGGGTACCTGCTCATAATCTCTTCCTTTGCCCGGATGCGCACTCCGGATGATTATGTTCCACCAAAGCGGTCATCCCGCACAGTTATGGGGGACATCTTTGATGGCGTTACCTATATTTTTGAGCGGAAAACTATTTCGTCTCTGCTGATCATCCTGCTCGTTGCAGACGCGATTGCTCTGGGTTTCATACACATGGTTCCGGCCTATGCCGATACGGTTCTGGGAATGGGGGTGGTCGGAATGACAGCCATTCTGGCTATGCGTGGGTTTGGAGCGACTTGCGCGGCATTGCGCATTGCCTATAGCGGCAGGTCAGCGGCAAAGATTGAGCATGTTCTTTGGGCCTTCTTAGCTGCTTTGCTTGCATTGATGTGTCTGGTTCAGACCAGCAATCTATACGTTGCCGCGATACTTGCGACGTTTATGGGCTTCGCGGCGGAAACTCGGAAAACCGTCACATTGACTATCATTCAACTGGACGTCGACGAGAACCAGCGCGGGCGCGTGATGGGCACAGTTTTCATGTTTTCGCAGCTTGCGGCAGGGATCGGCGCCTATCTGATCGGCTCCTTTGCCATGGGGTTTGGCGTTCAGGCACCAACCATTATTGCTGTGGCGATTGGTCTATGTCTTTGGGTCGTCATTTTCGCAAAACGAAAGCGACTGTTTCAAGATCAATACTAGCGTCCGCTCACAGGTTCATTTCGCCTGAAAATTCGTTTCATTCGCCCTTGCGTCCTATCCCAAACAATCCGGTCAGTGCGCGCCGCACCAATCCGGTGACAGAGGGGCGTTTCGCAGAAACAAAGGGAAGCGGGCGGCATATTTCCATTGCTGCCACGCCGACACGTGCGGTCAACGCGCCGTTTACGAGCCCTTCGCCGAACCTGCGAGAGAGTTTGGACAGCAACCCACCTCCGGTGATTGACCCGATCAAATCATCGCCGACCGCCACAGCACCGGTGGCCACGAGGTGGGTCATCACCGCACGGGCCAACCTCCAACTTCCAATGGTTCCGGCCCTACCACCATAAATTTCCGAAACCCGCCGGATCATCCGAAGATTGGCGGTAAGGGCTGCAACCACATCCGCCAGCGCGAGGGGCACAAGTGCCGTGACCGTCGCCACATGACGTGCCGCGGTTTCAACTTCGCGGGTAGCGGCGGCATCCAGTGGTCCCAAAAGCTCTGCTTCGGCAAGACCAAGCAAAGCAGCAGCATCAAATTGTTCACTGCCCAGTTCCACCATCCGCGCACGGCCCCAGGCAGTGTCTTTGCGTGCTGTATATAGTCTGGTGAGCGTTGCCGTTGTGACACGCGCCTGAACCAAATCGTCATTGGCACGGGCCGCCTCTGCCATGCTGCGAATGCGGTCAATCCGTCGCAAACGCGATAATGCAGCCAGTTCACGAAGACACATAACCAGCAATACCACCACAAAGGCACCAGCAAGCATCGCAAACCCATAGCCCAATAGCGGGAAGCGCGATGTCAAACCGCTCGCAAAATCCCAAACTGAGACAGAAATCACCACGCCGATGATCGCGACGACCAAGCCCCAGAACAGCCTGACGAGACCAGAGCGTTTTCGGCTGGCCCAAACCGCCGCAGTTTGCATCGCACGGCCCTCGGGCGCGGGCGCGCCAACATCGGGAACTGGCGGCGCGTCGGACGGGCCATGGGACAGATCTTCGTTCTCGAGATCAAACAGAACTGGACCATTTGGTTTGGTCATGATGTGGCCTTTTGGTTGGATTTCAACAAGATCACAGGCGGTCCCCCAACAGAAACTGCGCCGCCCGGTCGAGGCGTATATGCGGCGGCCCCTGCCCCGGTTTGAGCGACAATGGCGCAGGTGCAAAACGCATCATTGCATAATCAGCATCAAGCCAAGCCTCTGCGCCATCACGTGCTGGAGCAAGCAATTGAGCCGGATCATCCGGCAACACACCCGGGAAAAACGCAGCTGGTCGCCCGGTGTCGAGCAGCGTGCCGCGCACGCAGGCCAATTCTTTGCCCTGATGGGTGCGTGTTTCTTCGACCGTGGCGCGGAGAGCCGACAGTGCCAGTGCACCGGTATCGGCGCCTGCGAAATCTGCGCGATTGCGTGCCTCTCGTGTCAGAGCCTCAATGATCGCGGTCATCTGAGGATGCTGAGAATGGTGGAGATGGTCGGCCTTGGTTGCCGCAAAAAGCAGTTTTTCCACCCGCCTTCCACCCAGTAACCGTCCAAGTAAACCTGTGCGGCCCGGCCGAAAGACCTGTAGGATACCCGTCATCGCACGGCGGGTATCCTCAACCGCTTGCGGGCCGCTGTGAATGGCGCCTAGCATATCTACCAGAACGATCTGACGGTCGATGCGCGCAAAGTGATCGCGAAAGAATGGTTTAACCACGCGCGATTTATAGGCCTCGAATCTGCGCTCCATCTCACGCCATAGCGATTTGCGCGAAGGGCGGTTTGACGGCGCTTGCAAGGGCGCGAATGTCAGAACCGGAGAGCCCGCCAGCTCACCCGGCATCAGGAACCGACCCGGGGTGCAATCGGAAAATCCTGCCTCGCGGGCAGCTGTCAAGCTGGCCGTAAAACTTTGCGCGAGTTGTTGAGCAATCGGTTCCTCAAATCGTTCCGATGGATCTTTGGATTGGGACAACATGAGATAGTCCGCAGCCCCTTGTCTATGCTCCATGCGTCCAAGCGTTTCAGCAGACCAATCGGTATAGGTCTTTTCCAAAAGCCCAAGGTCAAGCAACCATTCACCGGGGTAGTCGACAATGTCGAGATGCACAGTTCGTGGGCCAGACAATCCAGATAACAGCCCGCTTGGCCGGACCCGCAGCGACAAGCGTAGCTCTGACACCGCGCGGGTGCTGTCGGGCCAATGGGGTGTGGGTGAGTTAAGCGCGCCAAGATGTGTTTCGTAATCAAATCGTGGCACAGTGTCGTCCGGTTGAGGCTGCAAAAAGGCTGCCGTGATGCGCCCATCTGCTGCAGCCTGAAGTCCGGGCATCCGGCCTCGATCCATCAGGTTGGCCACCAATGACGTGATGAACACCGTCTTGCCAGACCGGGCAAGGCCAGTAACCCCCAAACGGATCACCGGTTCAAACAGAGCCTCAGACACTGTATCGCCAAGATTTTCAATCCGACGGGTGATCCCGTCTGCCATTGCGCCTATCACTGGACAAATATTCCCATCTAACCCCTCTGATACCCAGATAAGCATGCACTGCACTCCCCGCCAGAGGGGAGGTTTGGGGGATTGTTCCCCATGGCCCCACGCGGTATGAGCCGCGCCATGCCCAGATACGCGCTCAAGGTAGAATATCACGGTGGCCCATTTGTGGGCTGGCAGCGGCAGACTGACCAGCCATCGGTACAGGGTGCGGTAGAGGTGGCGCTGGCACAGCTGGAACCCGGCGAACACACGATTGCAGCTGCCGGCCGTACCGATGCAGGAGTGCATGCGTTGGCGCAGGTGGCCCATTGCGATCTGGGAAAAGTTTGGGACCCCTTTCGGCTGTCAGAGGCATTGAACTACCACCTTAAACCGTTACCCATCGCAATTGTCGGTTGCGCAGAAGTGAATGAAGAATGGCATGCGCGGTTTTCGGCACAAGAGCGGCGGTATTTCTTTCGCCTTCTAATGCGGCGAGCGCCTGCGACCCATGAACAGGGATTGGTATGGCGGGTCAAGCATCAGCTGGATGTATCCGTAATGCGAGAAGGTGCAGCATACCTGATTGGTAATCACGATTTTACTACATTCCGATCTTCGATCTGCCAGGCACAGAGCCCGGTCAAAACATTGGATGTGATCACAATTGATGCAGTCGAAGGACAATCTGGGCCGGAGCTGCAGTTTCAGCTTCGCGCACGGTCGTTTTTGCACAATCAGGTGCGTAGCATTGTCGGAACGCTGGAGCGTGTAGGTGCAGGTGCATGGGATCCAGAGGATGTGAAATCGGCATTGGAGGCATGCGACCGCGCCGCTTGTGGGCCAGTGTGCCCGCCTCATGGATTGTATCTGGCAGGCGTTGGATATCCTGAAAATCCATTCGCATAACTTGCGCAGATTTCTTTGCGAACTCCTGAAGCCAACTGAATACGATTTACCTTTGATCTTACCGCAAAGCGCAGGTAAAGCTGCGCCCCGTGCGGTCCGGTAGCTCAACTGGATAGAGCAGCTGACTTCTAATCAGCAGGTTGAGGGTTCGAGTCCTTCCCGGATCGCCAAATCTTACTCTTTTGATCGCAGATTTAAGTCCTGCACCCCGATCTGTGCCATTGCGATACTGGTTTCGTCGCTCAGAACATCCCACAGACGATTCAACCCTTCTTCCCCCGCAGCTGCGATTGCAAACTGTAGGATACGGCCCAAAAAGACAAAATCCGCGCCGACCAACAGCGCTTTCAGAACGTCTTCACCGGATCGCACTCCGCTGTCATAGAAAAGCGGAAAGTCATCACCAATCTCATGTCGAATTTCATCCAGCGCTTTGATCGGAGCAGGCGCACTTTCAAGCTGGCGGGCACCATGACTTGAAACCTGAATAGCATCGACCCCCAACTCCTTTGCTTCCATCGCATCCGCCACATTCAACACACCTTTGACAACCAGTTTGCCTTGCCAAAGCTCGCGCAATTTTTTGAGCGCATCCCAATCTGCCCGTGCGCGGCTTTCCGTGCGGTCAAAACTGTATCCCGGCATCTGAAAATTCGCCATTTCCGGGCGGCCCTTTAAGAGTGTGGTCAGTGACCATCGCGGGTGACATGCAAAATCTAAGAACTGACGTGGCCCGATCCTGAATGGCATCGTAAACCCATGGCGCAATTCGCGCGGGCGGCGGCCCACTTCGGGCACATCAGCTGTCAAAACGATGGTTTGGTACCCTGCAGCCGCTGCACGCTCGACCAGCTTGAACGTGCCGGAACCGTCACCGCTGAAATAGAGCTGAAACCAGGCGTGCCCATCCGCCTCTTCAATCAGACGCTCCATTGGCGTCGACGCGACCGTTGAGACACCCAACGGCACCTGATGCCGCGCGGCCAGACGGGCCAACATCAGATCCGCACCGGGGGCCGACAGGTTGCACATTCCCATCGGGGCAATTCCAAAAGGCCGGTTTGCGGGTTGCCCAAACAGCTTGGTCGAAAGCGATCTCTGGCTAACGTCCCTCAAAATGCGCGGCGTCAGGCAAATCTCGTCCAGCGCGGCGCGATTTCGGGCAATGCCGGTTTCCCGGCCCGCCGCACCATCAATGTAGTCGAACACCATCCATGGCAATCGGCGCCGGGCCAGCATACGCGCATCTTCACTGCTGTGTATTTGCCCGGCACGCGACATTGCTCAGGCCTGAACCGCCTTCATAAAGCGATCCCGGATCACAACCGGGTCCATCGTGATGACCGGCATTTTGGCATTGCCGCTTTCACATTTGCTGACGATCACGGTCATTTGCTTGGATGCAAGCGACTCTTGAAGCACCCTGCCGGTGTCTTCTGCCTGACAGGTCACGACATTTTCACAACCACAAGCCTCGGCGACTTTTTCCAAACGGGTTTTTTTGCCAGCATAAGTTGGCTGATCTCCGGTAGAGCCATAGCTGCCATTGTCGATGATCAGAAGGATGTAGTTATCGGCCACGTTATTGGCAATTGTCGGCAATGTTCCCAGATTAGTTAGAACAGATCCGTCACCATCGATGGCGATCACCGGTTTGGGTTGCGCCAATGCCAGACCCAGACCGATCGACGACGACAGGCCCATTGTGCCCAGCATGTAGAAATTTGAGGGTTGGTCATCAATCGCATGCAGTTCCTGACTGGGAATGCCGATGTTACAAACAACCAAGTGGTCCCGCAGGATCGGGGCGATCTCTTTAAGAATTTCTGAACGTATCATTGGTCGCCGTACCCTCCCCAGAAATTGGCATCGGTCAGAATGGCGACCGGTTTGTTGCACATGAACGTGAACTTAAGGATGTTATCCAGTTCCCTTACATCTTGTTCCCAGTGGAAATGGTATGTTGGGATATTCAGTTGTGCGAGTAACGCCTTGGTATGCACCGCCATCTCTACCTGGCAAGCGACGGGCTCCCGTAACTCACCGCGATAACTGATCAGCATTGGCAATGGCATACGGTAAAACTGCGTTAGTGTGGCCAACGTATTGATGGTGACACCGATTGCGGTGTTTTGCATGATGATTGCGGGGCGTTTGCCGCCCATAAAGGCACCGGCGCACAGACCCATGCCTTCATCTTCTTTATTGGATGGGATGTGCAGGAATTCATCCCGCCGGTCGATTTCTTCGATCACGCCTGCCAGCTGTTTGCATGGCACAGTGGTGACAAAAGAAATATCGTTTGCAGCAAAATCGTCTGCGATTTTTTTGTCTAAGATCATTACATTCGGCTTTCTGGGCGTACGACCCATTTAGCAAGGATTGCTTCAATCGGACGTCCGTTGAACATGAACCGCGCAACTGGCGTGGCGCACTACTCGCGCTGCTGTTGAGCCGAGCAGGAAATCACTCAGATCCGGTTTGTGAGAACCTATGACGATGCAATCGACCCCGTTTTGGTCAGCATAGTCAATAATTGTTCGGGCCGTGTGTCCTTGAATGATAACGGGAGTTACTCCGTCTATTCCCGCAACCTTTTCATTCAACCGCTCACGTGCGTTCTCAAAACTCGACCTCACAACTTCTTCGTCCAGAAACGCTCTGACCGAACCTTGTGGCGTTTCATAAACATGCAGGGCCGTGATCTCACCCCCGGGTGAAAGCAACGCCCCCGCAACCTCTAGCGTTTGCGGCGAAATCCCATGATCAAGTGCCATTGGAACAAGTATTTTGTTGTACACGTCAAGTCTCCATTTTCATCTGTGTGTCTAGGCCCAAGGCTCCAGAACAATCTTTGGTGCCATAACCTGGCCCTTGCGTATGTCAGCAAACGCACCTGCGCCTTCGGCCAATGGCCGGGTTTCGAACCAGTTTAGTTTGCCGAGGCGCCCGTCGAATATCGCCTGCGCCGTGGCCCTAAAATCTTCGGCGGTATAGGTATAAGTGCCGATGAAGGTGATTTCCTGCAGTGTCATCCGACGGATATCCAACCCGCCGGCATCTTCACCCAAACCGATATGCAGGATCACCCCGCCGGGTCGCGTATGCGCCGAAGCATCGGCACGTGTTGCTGCCAGCCCGACTGCATCTACCACCAACGCATGCTGACCCTCTGCCGCTTGTACTGCCGCCAATTCACAGGTCTGCGTCAGGTAACTTCGCCGGTTGTCGTTAGGCTCGACAATCAAGGTGTTCTCTACACCCATCGCCTTTAACGCCAGCGCGGCACCAACACCGATTGCTCCACCACCGAGCACCAGCGCGCTTTGAGGAACAATCGGATCGAGCGCCTCTAATCCAAGTCGCGCGGCATGCCAGCTTACCGCCAGCGGTTCAGCCAGTGCAGAACGCGCCAGTGACACATGATCCGGCACCCGAACAAGATTGCGGGGCGGCATCGAAACATACTGAGCGAATGCTCCCTCTCGCGGTGGCATTGATATGATCTGACGGTCTTCGCATAGATTTTCGCGCCCCCCCCGGCAGGCCTCGCATGTGCCACATGTCACCAACGGATTGATCGTTACGCGCTCTCCGTCTCGGGAACCGCCGGTGATAACACCAGCGGCTTCATGCCCTAGTATCAATGGCGCTGGTCTCCGGCTGTCATGGCCAAGATAGGCATGCATATCAGAGCCGCAAATCCCAACAGCATCGACGCGGATCAGTTCTTCTCCGAACGATGGCACGGGTGCGGGCACTTCACGAAATCCCATGTTTTCGGGCGCGTCGTAAATAAGGGCCTTCATTTTGCAGTGAACCCCCCATCAACCATTAATACCTGACCAGTGACATAACTGGACGCCTCTGAGCAGAGAAACAGCAGGGGGCCGTCCAAATCGGACATCTGGCCATTGCGACCAATACAGGTCTGCGCCGCGTTTCGTGCGGAACGATCAGCATCGGAAAACACTGCTTCGGTCAATTCTGTGGGAAAGAAACCGGGCCCGATTGCGTTTGCCGTAACTCCGTAGGGCGACCAGGATTCCGCCATAGAGCGTGTCAGTTGGGCGATGCCGGCTTTGCTGGCGCCATAGGCAACACCCCCCGGAAAGGCACGTGTTGTTTGGAGCGAGGCAAAATTAACGATCCGGCCCCAGCCTTTGGATTTCATCGCCGGCACCAGTGCCTGACTAAGGAAAAACGGGGCGGACAGGTTTAGATTCAGTGTCTTATCCCATCCCTCACGGGTTACATCATCAGCAGCTTCACGCGTATTGATACCCGCTGCATGGACGATGATGTCGGGCGTGCCAAAGAGTTCTGCTATGGCGGTAGCCAGTTGCGGAATCGCGTCAAGATCTGCAATGTCGGCGGCGACATATGCAGCCTGTTCCCCAACCTCGCCTTGCCACTCAGAAAGAGCCGATGCGCGTCTTGCCACGCCCACAACCTGCGCACCTGCCGCCGCCAGTACGGTCGCGGCGTGACGGCCGATGCCGGAACTGGCCCCGGTCACACAGGCCACGCGACCGGTCAGGTTGAACAGAGATAGCGGGTTAGCCATTTGCGCTTAGATCAAACACTTCATCGGGGAAATACTTGGCCAGCCGAACATCCGCGGCGCGTGCGTGGCCTTCCATACCTTCCAGCCGCGCGATACGTGCGGTCGCCTCGGCCACCGGCTTGGCGCCGTCACGGGTTGCCCGCTGCCAGGTCACGATCTTCATGTATTTGTGCACGCTCAGACCGCCGGTGTAACTGGCAGCACCCGACGTTGGCAGAACGTGATTGGTTCCCGCCGCTTTGTCACCATAGGCAACAGTAGTTTCTTCGCCCAAAAACAACGCGCCATAGCAAGTCAAGCGATCCAGCCACCAATCCAGATCAGCCGCCTGAACAGTCAAATGCTCGGGCGCATAATCATCGGATGTCGCTGCCATTTCCTCGCGGTCGTCACACAGGATTACCTCGGCATAATCGCGCCAGGCCGCAGCGGCGTTATCTCGGTTAACTTCGGGCAAATCTGCGATCAGACCGGGCACCCGTTGCAATACATCTTCTGCCAGCGCCCGGTCATCCGTGACCAACCAGACTGGCGAATTGTAGCCATGCTCGGCTTGGCTCACCAAATCTGTCGCGACAATATGCGCATCGGCACCGGCGTCAGCTAAGATCAGACTGTCAGTCGGACCCGCAATCATATCAATGCCAACACGGCCAAATAATATGCGTTTGGCTTCAGCCACGAACTGGTTACCAGGACCCACAAGTATTTTGGCCTTAGGCAGGCCAAAAAGCCCGAATGTCATTGCCGCAACACCTTGAACGCCGCCAATCGCTATAATTTTGTCAGCGCCGCTGATGTGAGCGGCATAGATAATCGCAGGCGCCACCCCCACACCCGGGCGCGGTGGGGAACAGGCGGTAATGTGTTTGCACCCGGCCACCTTGGCGGTTGTCACGGTCATGACGGCACTGGCGATATGGCTGTAGCGCCCACCGGGTACATAACAACCCGCCGCATCAACCGGGATCGCCCGCTGGCCCGCCACCAGTCCAGGTACAACCTCCAGCTCAACCTCGTTCAGCGTAGCTTTTTGCGTCTCTGCAAATCGCCTCACATTGTCATGCGAAAACTGAATGTCCTGTTTGAGCTTTTCCGGCACAAGCTCACACGCCGCCGCAATCTCTTCGTCCGTAAGGATGATGTTACCTTCGTACTTGTCGAACTTAGCGGCATAGTCCAGCGCCGCCTGATACCCACCTTCTTCGATGTCTGCCAGGATTTGAGTTACGATCTCATGCACATCCGAGGCGCCGGATTCCGAGGTGAGCGTGGCGCGCTTCAGGTATTCTCTTGCCATGTTCAGTAGGTCCTATTTGTAAATATCAGGTAGCAGCGACGTAGAGATCACCGGGAAGTAGGCAATCAGCAAAGTCACAAGTAGCATGAAGAAGACGAAGGGCACAGCGCGGGCCGCGATCTTAAGGATCGACTCGCCGGTTATCCCCGAGACAACAAACAGATTGAGACCCAACGGTGGCGTGATGAAACCTACGCCCAGTGCTGTGATCATCATGATGCAGAACTGGATTTCGTTCATGCCGATGTTGTCCGCCAGCGGTTTCAGGATTGGCGCGAGGATCACGATATTCGGCGTTGTTTCCATCACACAGCCGGCCGCAATCAGGATACAGATCATCAGGAAGATCAGCATATAGGGATCTTCGGTCAGTGATGTGACTGAGCTTACGAAACCCTGCGGTACGCCCATAATGGCCAGTGCTTCGGCCAACGGTGCGGAAAATGCAATGATCGGCAGGATTACGCCATTTACCTTGGCAGAGCTGATCAACATCGCCGGGAAATCCGCAAGCTTCAGCGTACGCATGCCAAGCCCCATCAGAATTGTAACCACAACCGCAGTCGCCCCCGCTTCGGTCGGTGTAAGACGGCCCGAGAAAATACCGTAGAAGATAATTCCCGGTACGATGAACGCATACCAGCCGGATTTCAGCGAACGCCCAAGATTGGCAAAGTACTCTGCCATCGAGACGTTCCCGCCCCCCTCGTAGCCATGAATTCGGTTAACCACGATGTTGGTCACCAGGATCGACACCAGAATACACAGGCCCGGAATGAGCGCCGCCAGGAAAAGTGTCGATGCGGAGATGCCCAAGACAAGGCCGATAATGATGTAGGCAATTGAGGGTGGGATCAAAATCCCTGTACAAGCACCAGCGGCAACCAGCGCACAGGCATAGGGACGCGGATAACCGGATTCGACCAGCCGGTCGATGGTCATGCGCCCAACCGCGGCAGCACCCGCCGCGTCCGAACCTGAGATTGCAGCGAACATACCGCAAACCAAAACCGTCGCCGATCCAAACCCGCCCTTGGCGAATTGCGTCAGGGCCTCAGCCACATCGAGAAATTTTCGACTGAGCCCGGTGCGTACCAACACGTCACCGGTCAGGATGAACAACGGAACCGCCGTTAGCGCAAATGCGTCGATACCTGTAAACAGACTTTCGCCAACCGCGCTCAGCGGCATATCTCCGGACATCACCAACATGGTGATAGCGGCGGTACCAATGGCTGCCCAAACGGGCACCGCCATCGCGATCAGACCTACGAACAGGAGGACGGGCAGATAAAAGTCCCAGCCCAGTTCAACTGATTGATTGAGTGTATTCCAAAGCATTTCAGGGCTCCTCAATCAAACATCTTGTCGCCTTCGTAGACGGGCTTGCCGTCACGAAGCGCACGAATGTCACGCAGGAAGGATTGAATTAGTCGCAGGACGATCAGGCCAAAACCAACTGGCACCGCCATCAGGAACCACACCATCGGCACGCGTAGGCCGTGGCTGACCGATCCGAATTTGGCCGAAATATGTACGGTTTCAAGCGACCAGTAGAGCGCGATAATCGCGACGATGAACATCACCAGGTCGCCAAAGATGTAAAGCAGCGCTTTCAGCCGTGGGCTGACGTAGTGCATCAGGACATCGATGCGAATATGTGCGCGATCTTTGACCGCAACTGCGGCACCGATCCAGGCAAGATATATAAAGGAATAGCGAACAATCTCTTCGCCCCAAATGGACGAGTAAGCAAAGACCTCACGTCGCAGCACTTCGATCGACATCGTGATCACAAGCATGACGTAGAGAACCAACAGCGCCCATCGCTCGGCGTTTTTGTTTAAATTGTGAAGAATATTCATGTCCATTCCTGTCATAGGGATAGTGTCTTGCAGGCCGGCTATGGTCAGCCTGCAAAAGAAAACTCACATTCCTTGGAAAAACTGGCCGGGCGTTTACGTTCGCCCGGCCACCAAACTACGCGTCGTGGATGTAGTACTTGCCTTGTGTGCTGGCAGCTTCTTCCAGCTTGTCGAACGCATCCATTGATCCGGCGAGTTCAACCTTGAACTCATCCCAGTCCGACCGCTGATATCCGCCTGCATCTTTCCACTCAGCCAGCTGATCATCGCTCAACGAGTGGAATTCTACTCCGGCCTTGCGCAGCTCTGCCATTGCAAAGGCGCGCGCTGACGGAACTTTGGACAGGTTCTGGTGCGCGGTCATTTCAGATCCCCACATCACACCATCCTGTACATCTGCGGGCAGGCCGTTGAACCATTCAAGGTTACAGGAGTAAACTTGGCTATCCGGCACCGCTTGGGTGAATGTCACGTGGCTAAGGATGTCCTTAAAGCCAAAGACGTAAAGCGCGCCGACAGATGGGTCGAGCGCATCCGCCACACCTTGTTTGATAGCTGAAGGTGTTTCGCCCCATGCAACCGGTGTCGGATTGGCCCCGACAAGGCGGTAATACTGCTGCAGCATTTTAGAGCCCGGAACGCGAAACTTCACACCCGACAAATCCGATGGTGACAGAACAGCACCTGCGCCACCTTTGCGTACGGCCACCACCCGCGGGTCAATATTGACATAGAACAGCGCCTTGAAACCCGCAGCTTCGACTTTGGGGTGCACTTCCGCATTCCAATAATCCGAATTCACCAGGTTGGTAAATCTCTGGTTAGAACCGCACAGATACGGCATGTTGATCAGGTCGACGGTTGATGCAAACGGCGCAAAGTTTGACAGTGAATGCTGTGCCGCCTGAATTGTGCCGCCCTGAACTTTTTGAACCAGTGCACCACCCGCACCCAACTGTCCACCGGGGGCCAGTTTGACGTAAATTTTACCATTCGTCGCGTTCTGAATGTTTTCCTTCAGGTCCAGCTGCATGATTGGATAGCTGCGCGAAGCACCCAGAACATAGGCCGTGGCGATTGTCATGACATGATCAGCCCCGCGCTCGCGCTCTTTCTCTTCCTTGGCTGTCTGCGCGGATGCTTCGGATGACCACAACATACCACCAGCACCAGCAACCAACGCAGCTGTAAAGCCGCCGCTGGCAGAAAGTTTCAGGAAATTACGGCGTTCCGCCGATTTCAGTTCGTTTTGTTCTTTGTCCAAGTTTCGTCCTCCCATTGGACTTCAGCCGCCTTTTTTATTTTCTCGGTCAGCTTCTTTTTTGAGTATGGCAACGACGAAAACCACCGTGGCCGCAAACAGAACCAACATCTCCGCCACGTCGCCAAAGAGCGGCGCGCCTGTTGACGCGCCTATCGCCACATTGGTTGCAAAGACGACAAACAGGATCAGTGAAATTGCAAGGTACATGTCGTGGTTCTCTCGAATCGGGTTTGGTTATGTAAGCTTCAATGTAAACGTTTACATATCAACAATGCAAGCGTTTACATTGAAGCGTGCAGGAACATAGTAAATTCAGGTGAAATGAGGTAAGCGCTAATAAGAATTTGAAAGGAGATCACGCCTGTGCGGCAACCGTCCCCGACCCTACACGATGTTGCCCGCGTAGCCGGCGTGTCGACCGCGACGGTTTCACGCTGCCTGAACTCCCCCGGGCAGGTCATCGAAAGCACACGTGTAAAGGTAAATAAGGCGATCCAGGACCTTGGATATTCTCCCAACTTCGGTGCCCGTGTCATGGCCGCCCGTCGGACCAACACCATCGGCGCGATCATTCCCACGATGGAAAACGCAATCTTTGCCCGTGGCTTGCAGGCTTTTCAGGAAGAGCTTCGGAAAAATGGCTATACGCTTCTGGTGGCCAGTTCTTCGTACCGACCAGAAGTCGAAGAAGAGCAGATCAGATCACTTATCGCACGCGGCGCGGACGGATTACTTCTCATCGGGCATGAACGCGATCCCGCGATCAACCGGTTTCTTGAAACCCAGAATGTTCCGGCTCTGGTTGCCTGGGCCTATGACGCGACGGCGGTTCTGCCTTCGATCGGATTCGACAACCTGAAATCTATGTGCGATCTGGCCACGAAGGTGATCGAAATGGGCCATCGGCACATTGGTTTAATTACCGCGGAAACCAACACAAATGACCGTGCCCGGCAACGGGTACGTGGCATTCAGGAAGCCGCCAAAACCGCGGGCATAAGCCCCGACAACTTGTGCATCATAGAGACGAGCTATGGGATCGAAACCGGCGCAAAGGCACTTGAAACGTTGATGTCAGCCAAACCAAGACCAACTGTGGTGATGTGCGGAAACGATGTTTTAGCAGTCGGCGCAATCAGGCGCGCGCGCGAGTTGGGATACGACGTTCCGGCGGATGTCTCCATCACCGGTTTTGACGACATCGAAATCGCAACAGTGGTCGCCCCGCAATTGACAACAGTACACGTGCCCCACCGGGAAATGGGCACGAACGCTGCAAAAGCGCTAATCGAAATGGTCGAAGATAACAAACCCGGTGAAGTAACCGAACTCAAGGTTAGCATTCGCCTGCGGGAATCCCTCGCCCCACCCGCCGGGTAGTCACGGGCAAACAGGTTTCACAGACATTGACCGCAAATCCATTCCAAACCGAAAGAAAGCAGATGGCAACGCAAACCACTCGTGCTAGGTCTGGTGCATGCTGCAAAAACAAACGTTCCCAATCACCGATGTTTATGTGCCGGTAAAGCGCATGAAAACGCTGGATCCGGCAAAAGTTGAACAGATCGCTGAAAGCATGCTTGAAGAAGGTCAGACCACACCGATCCGGGTTCGGGCAGGCAAAGACAGGGTTGTCCTGCTCGAAGGGTTACACCGGCTAGAGGCGCTGAAAGCGCTCGGCGAAGATAGTGTTGAAGCTTATCTTGTACAGGCGCGCATACACTAGGCGCTCTGACCAAATCGCCATTTGGAAACGGCATTCACCGCATACGCCGCAAGGCCGAAGGCGTTCGCCCGTAAACCTTTCCAATCGCCCGGGTCAGTGCGGCAGGGCTGTCGTATCCGCATCGCAGCGCAATCTCAGAGATGCTCAAAGTACTCCCCTCGATCAGCTTTCGGGCAGCGGACAGTCGCAAGTGACGGTAAACTGTACCCGGTGGCGCACCAAGACGGGTGCGAAAATGCCGGTCGAGCGTTCTCGCCTGACAAGACAGACGCCGGGCCAAATGCTCCATCGCCAATGGCCTCTCGATGGTTTCTCGCATCAGGGTCAATGCCTTTTGCACCAATGGGTCAGCAACGGCCTGCCCCTGACGCGCGGAACTCAGCGGCGGATCGCCGTGCAGAAACAACGCCTCGACATCTAAACGCGCGGCAAGGCCAAGGTGATCCGCGATCAGATCAAGGGTGAGGTCCAGCGCAGACATCGCCCCGGCACAGGTCATCATCGGGCCATCCCGTGAAACACGCTCGTGCTCTGCGTCGACCTCCAGAAACCGTTCCGTAAACGCATCAAACAAATCCCAATGCACCGTCGCGCGCCGCCCGTTCAACAACCCTGCCGACGCCAGCAGCCACGGCCCCGCATCCAATCCCACCGTGACCTGCGCCTTACGTGCGGCTGCACGAAGGGTGCGACGGGTATCACCCGTATCGTGATGGTCATGGTCATAGCTTGCCGTCACAAACAAATAATCCGTGCGCCGCAACGCCGAAAGCGGGGCATCCGCCACAATTTCAATCCCGCTGGACGACCTGCATGGCGCTCCGTCAGCCGTGAGAATCATCCAGTCAAATGCATCGGTCAGGGTAAGCATATTCGCCGCACGCAAAGGCTCGATACAGTTGGCAAGACACAGGTTGGAAAATCTGTCAAAAAGCAGAAAGGCTATGCGTACGGGCGTCTGGGGTGATTTTGTCCATTCTGGCATGATTTTTGTCAGTTACTGCAAACTGATTGGCGATTCCAGCGATATCCTTTCGCGTAACAAATCAGGGAGGCCACCATGCCACTTTCCATGAACCGTGAGGTTTTCATCACCTGCGCCGTAACCGGGTCAGGCGGCACCCAGGATCGTAGCCCGCATGTGCCCCGCAGCCCGCAACAGATTGCCGACAGCGCAATCGCCGCAGCCAAGGCCGGTGCGGCGGTCGTACACTGCCATGTGCGCGACCCCGAAACCGGCGTGCCGTCGCGGGATCCAAAACTTTACCGCGAACTGACCGACCGGATACGCAACGCCGACGTGGACGTTGTCCTGAATCTCACCGCCGGTATGGGCGGTGATATGGTCTTTGGCGGCACAGAAAACCCCCTGCCCGTCGCAGATGGCACCGATATGGTGGGCGCAACCGAGCGCATGCAGCATATCGTCGAATGCCTGCCCGAAATCTGCACATTGGATTGCGGCACAATGAACTTTGCCGAAGCCGACTATGTCATGACCAACACCCCCGGCATGCTGACCGCGATGGGCACGATGATGACCGAACTGGGCGTCAAGCCCGAGGTCGAGGCCTTTGACACCGGCCACCTCTGGTATGCCAAACAGTTGGTCAAAGACGGCGTGCTTGAAGCCGACGCATTGGTTCAGCTGTGCATGGGCGTGCCATGGGGTGCACCGAATGATCTGAACACCTTTATGGCCATGGTGAACAACGTGCCGTCAGACTGGAACTGGTCTGCCTTCTCGCTGGGGCGCGATCAGATGGCCTATGTGGCGGCGTCGGTTCTGGCAGGCGGCAATGTGCGCGTCGGATTAGAGGACAACCTGATGCTGGACCGTGGCGTATTGGCCGAGAACTGGCAGTTGGTCGAACGTGCGCGCGAAATCATCGAACGCCTGGGCGCACGTGTGATTGGTCCCGGTGAGGTGCGCGAAAAACTGCGCCTGACCAAACAGGCCCCACGCCGGTGATCCTTCGCGCGGCTCTGATAGCCGCTGCCCTGTGCAGCGCTGGCATCCGAGCCGTGGCAAGGCGTATGGAGCTATGATCCGGCATGGTGTGCGGTGGCAGATAAAATCGGCAGCGTCACACCCGCGCCTATCCGGCTAACGGCAGATGAGTTCTTGGGTTACGAAAACAGTTGCACACTCAGCCGGGTCGAGGATCTTGGTTTGAACGCATGGGGAATGACCCTGAATTGCCAGTCCGAAGGCACCTTCTACGAAGAAGATCGCATCGTACTGGTGGATGGTGACAAAATGTGGATGTGGTACGGGGACAGCGCCCCAACTGAATTCCAAAGGTGTGCGGAATGAGCGAACGGGTATTGATAACCGCAGGGGCCTCGGGGATCGGGCTTGGGCTGGCACGGCGCTTTGCTGCGCGAGGCGACCGTGTGGCGGTTTGTGACGCAGACGCCAACGCGGTCGCGGCTGTTCAGGCCGAGTTTCCCGATTTCATCGCCATGCAGGCAAACGTGACCGATGAGACGCAGATGGATGCCTTTCTGTCCCGGGTCGAGGGTGCATGGGGCGGTATTGACGTGGTCTGCGCCAATGCCGGCACAGGTGGACCCGCCGGACGGATCGAAGACCTTGAATACGGCGCATGGAAATCCTGTGTCGAGGTCAACCTCTTTGGTGCCTTCCTGACCTGCCGCTGGGCGGCGCGTGTCATGCGGGCGCAGGGGTCCGGCCTGATCATCCTGACATCTTCAACAGCGGGCCTTTTCGGATACCCCCTGCGGTCACCCTATGCAGCGGCGAAATGGGGCATTGTCGGGCTGACCAAAACACTTGCAATGGAGCTTGGCCAGGCAGGCGTGCGTGTCAATTGTATCTGTCCCGGCGCAGTCGAAGGCGACCGTATGGAACGTGTGCTCGCCAACGAAAGTGCCGCCACCGGCACCCCGGTCGAGGAATTGCGCGCAAACTACGTGGCAAGCACATCGCTTCGCAGCTGGGTATCGGTGGATGACCTTGCGGATATGGCGCTGTTTCTGGCCTCCCCCGCGGCCAGCAAGGTTTCAGGGCAAATCCTGTCAGTCGACGGGCATACGGAAAGCATCAACTGATGCATGCCCTTCATCCCATCACGCCCGAACCACGCGGCATTGATAGCAATTGTTCGCCGCGCTCCGAATGTCGACAAACGCAATCTCTGGGTTCTCCAGCAGGGATTTCGCATAGTCGGCAATTCCGGCCGTCGCCACCACGCGCCCTGTCCCGTAAAGTATGCGCTCATCGCCCGTATACCCACGCACCAGATACTGGTCTGACCGCAGAATGGCAGGCACCGCTGATGATGGCTTTGCCGCCTCACACCCGGACGCGCACAAAAACAGCGGCCCGGTTTCCGTATAAGCGTTCGTTCCTTGGAACGGCTTCCAGGCCAGCGTCAGATATGCCTCTCCATGCGGTGTCTCGCCCAAACAATGCCGACAGGGCCACGCATCGCCATTTGACGTGTCCACCTCAACGGCCAGACCATAATCATCACGCCCGGTCGCACGCACCTGCGCAACCTTATCACTGGGCAAACCAACAAACTGAATATCCATCCGGGGTCTCCTTTTTGGGCCTCACTCTCTCTCCGGTCCACAATTCAAACGACCCGAAACTTGCGGAAAGACTGATATGACCAAAACAGCATCCATTATCGGCGGCGGTGTGATTGGCGGCGGCTGGGCCGCCCGCTTCCTTCTCAACGGCTGGGACGTACGGGTGTTTGACCCCGACCCCGAGGCCAAGCGCAAAATTGGCGAAGTGCTGGCCAACGCCCGTGCTGCCCTTCCCATGCTCTACGACTATGCCCTGCCCGCCGAAGGCGCGCTCACCTTCCACAGCTCGATTACCGAGGCCGTGACCGGCGCCAGCTGGGTGCAGGAAAGCGTCAGCGAACGGTTGGAGCTAAAGCACAAAGTGATGGCCGAAATTCAGGCCGCCAACCCGGGCGTGCCGATCGGTTCCTCCACTTCCGGCTTCAAACCGTCAGAGCTGCAGCAAGGCGCAACCGACCCTTCCAAAATCCTGGTCACCCACCCTTTCAACCCGGTCTACCTGCTGCCGTTGATCGAGGTCGTGCCATCCCCGGCCACAGACCCCGCTGTGGTTGACGTTGCGGACGATCTGCTGACATCCGTTGGTTTCTACGCCCTGCGCGTACGCAAAGAAATCGACGCCCACATCGCCGACCGTTTTCTCGAGGCCGTCTGGCGCGAGGCGCTCTGGCTGGTCAAGGACGGCATCGCCACCACGGAAGAAATCGACAACGCCATCCGCTATGGCTTTGGCATCCGCTGGGCGCAGATGGGCCTTTTTGAAACCTACCGCGTTGCGGGGGGCGAGGCCGGTATGCGCCATTTCATGGAGCAGTTCGGCCCGGCGCTGAAATGGCCCTGGACCAAACTGATGGACGTGCCCGAGTTTACTGACGAGCTGGTCGATCTCATCGCCGATCAGTCCGATGACCAATCGGGCCACCTCACTATCCGAGAGCTGGAGCGCAAGCGCGACAACAACCTGATCGCCATGATGCGCGCCCTGAAACAACAGGGGAATGCCGCCGGCCAGCTGATCAAGACCCACCAGCAAACTCTGCGCCCGGAACTTGAGGCAACCAAACCGATGCTCTCAACCCGCCGGGTCGTGCCCATCGACTGGACTGACGTGAACGGCCACATGAACGAAGGCCGCTACGGCCAGCTGTTCAGCGATGCCGCCGAAGAAGTCATGGCCTATGTTGGCGCCGATGACGATTACATCGCCGGCGGCAACAGCTACTTCACCGTGGAAACCACCGTCAAATATATCGCCGAAACCCATGCGGGTGAATCTGTCGACGTCTGGACCACCGTCACCGTCGGCGAGGGCAAGAAACTGCGCTGTTTTCATGAGATGAAGCGCACGTCAGATGGCGAACTGATGGCCACCTGTGATCAATTCATGCTGCATGTCAGCCTGGAATCCCGCCGCACCTGCGAACCGCTGCCCCATGTTCGTGAAAAAGTCGAAGCGCTCGCCGCGCTTCATGCAGAGGAATAAGACCCATGCAATTCGCAATGACCGAAGAACAGCAGATGATCGTCGATACAACGCGGTCCTTTGTTGAGAATGAACTTTACCCGCACGAGCTTGAGGTTGAACGCAGCGGCCACCTGCCGATGGAAATCATCAAAGAGGTGCAGGCAAAGGCGATGGATACCGGCCTTTATGCCGCCAACATGCCCGAAGAAGTGGGCGGCGCGGGCCTCGATACGCTCACCTGGCTCATGTATGAAAAAGAACTGGGCCGCACCAATTACGCGCTGCACTGGACCTGCGTTGCCCGTCCATCCAACATACTGCTGGCCGGGACGGACGAGCAGAAAGAAAAATATCTCTATCCCTGTATCCGGGGTGAGAAATGGGATTGCCTCGCGATGACCGAACCGGGTGCAGGTTCTGACCTGCGCGGCATGAAGGCATCGGCACGCGAAGACGGGGATGACTTCATCCTCAACGGCACCAAGCATTTCATCAGCCATATCGACATTGCTGATTTCTCCATCGTTTTCATGGCGACCGGTGAAGAGGACACGCCGCGCGGTAAAAAGAAACTGATCACCGCCTTTTTTGTCGACAAAGGCACGCCGGGTTTCAATGTCCGCGAAGGCTACCGCAATGTCAGCCATCGCGGCTACACTAATGGCGTTCTGGAATTTGACGATTGTCGCCTGCCGAAATCCGCGATCCTGGGCGAAGTGCACAAAGGATTCCAGGTCGCCAATGACTGGCTCGGCGCCACCCGCCTGCAAGTCGCGGCCACCTGCCTTGGCCGTGCCGAACGTGCACTGCGACACGCCGTTGAATATTCCGCCGAACGCAAACAATTCGGCCAGCAGATAAGCAAGTTTCAGGGCATCTCGTTCAAACTGGCCGATATGGCGACGGAACTGAAAGCAGCCGAACTTTTGACTTGGCATGGCGGCTGGAAATTCGATCAGGGAACGGTGACCGAAACAGATATGTCCATGGCCAAGCTCAAGGCGACCGAGATGCTGGCAATGGTGGCGGATGAGGCGATCCAGATCCACGGTGGCATGGGCCTGATGGACGAACTGCCGCTCGAGCGCATCTGGCGCGACGCACGGGTTGAGCGCATCTGGGAAGGCACGTCAGAGATCCAGCGCCACATCATCAGCCGCGAAATGCTGCGGCCGTTGGGGGGATAGCCTTCAAAATGGCGTCCCCGTCACGCCCCAGCCCCAAGGCTCTCGCCTTTCTCGCCGACCCGGCCAATCGCGATGACCGCGTTTGGGATGCGTCGGCCCTTGGGGCGTGGCGTCAGGAAAAGCGGGACGAGGCCGAAGCTCTTGCAGATACCCGCGCTTCCCGGCACGGGGTAGCGCTCGATTGGGTCGAGATATCCGGAGTGCGTTCGCTTCAGATCACTCCAAAAGAACAGCGCCATGATACGCGCCTTCTCTACCTATTCGGCGGAGCGTTCGTTATGGGTGGCCCACTTGAGGATCTGACGATCAGCGCAGCACTCGCCGCCGGAACCGGGCAACAGGTGATCTCACCCACCTATGCACTTGCCCCAGAACAACCGTTTCCCGCCGGTTTAAACGATGTAGTCGCCGTCGCGCGCGTAATGCTGACTCAAGGGCCTCTGGCAATTGCTGGAGAATCCGCAGGCGGCGGGTTGGCTCTCTCCGCGACACAGCTGCTACGGCAGGAGGGCCTCTCGCCCACTGCCCTCGCATTGCTGTCGCCTGCGGGTGACATGTCTGACGCCTTCGATCCGGACCGGGCTCCTGATGATCCCACGCTGACCTCTACCCTTATCCGATCAATGCCCAATGTGTATTCAGGGAACAAAGACAAACGTGATCCGCGCATCTCACCTCTGTACGGCAGCTTCGGCCCGGATTGGCCCCCGACTATGATTACAACCGGCTCGAACGACAAATTTCTTCCAGTCTGTCAAAGTCTCGCAAAAGCAATTGGCACGCCTGCCCTGCTCAGGGTTTGGCCGGGTCTTTGGCATGTCTTTGAATATTATGAAGGCATTCCAGAGGCCCAAGAGTCTTTGAATGAAATTTCCACTTTCCTCAACAGCGCGTCCGGGGAAATCGCATGATTGGTCTCACAAAAGATTCTATGCCTCCGGCGGGGGTATTTTGGGCAAAAAGAAAGGGGGTCACAACAATACCCCCTTGTGGAAAAACAATTTCCTTTCTCCTTGCACGGCCATCGGCGTCCCCGCCTGTACCGCAATCTTACTGTGACAGATCCTGGTTAATGTTGTCTTACCCCGTGTTTCTTCTTGCTAAAAATATCCCCGCCGGAGGCATGGAATCTTGCTCAAAGGACTGTTTTGATGCGTAGCTTGTCTCGTCTGTTTCAGCCTAAATCCATTGCCGTCATCGGTGGCGGCGCATGGTGTACCAGCGTGGTTGAACAATGCCTGAAGATGGGCTTTGCCGGTCCTGTCTGGCCGGTGCACCCGAAACGCACAGAGGTGGCCGGGGTACCTGCTCTAACGTCTCTGGCTGACCTGCCCGGCGTGCCGGATGCAGTATTTATCGGCGTAAACCGCAACATCACCATCGACACTGTGCGCGAACTGAATGCCATGGGCGCAGGCGGCGCGGTTTGTTTCGCCAGTGGCTTTCGCGAGGCCCAGGCCGAGACTGGGGATGGCGCAACCCTGCAGGACGCATTGCTTGATGCCGCAGGTGACATGCCCATCGTCGGGCCGAACTGCTATGGGTTCATCAACTATCTTGATGGTGCCCTTCTCTGGCCAGATCAGCATGGCGGAGAACGATGTGGCCGGGGTGTCGCCATCCTGACCCAAAGCTCGAACATGGCGATCAACCTGACAATGCAGGCCCGCGGCCTGCCCCTGGCCTATATTGCCACTGCGGGCAATCAGGCTCAGGTCGGGCTGTCACAGATCGGAGAAACCCTGCTGACCGATGATCGTGTGACCGCATTGGGCATGCATATCGAGGGTGTCGGTGATCTGGCTGCATTCGAGGCGCTGGCCGCAACCGCCCGCCGGTTGGGTAAACCCATTGTTGCCCTCAAAGCCGGAAAATCAGAACAGGCTCAGGCCGCAGCCGTGTCTCATACTGCCTCTCTGGCAGGCAGCGACGCAGGGTCCCGTGCCCTGTTGCGGCGTCTGGGCATCGGGCAAGTGGAAAGCCTGACCGCACTTTTGGAAACGCTAAAGCTTTTACATTTTGCCGGACCCTTGCCCAGCGACCAGATCGTTTCCATGTCCTGCTCTGGTGGCGAGGCCAGCCTGATGGCAGATGCAGCTCTGAGCCGGAGTGTTACTTTCCCCTCTCTGACAACAGCCCAGCATGATGGGCTGCGCGCTGCACTCGGGCCCATGGTCGCGCTGGCGAACCCGCTGGATTATCACACGTTCATCTGGAACGACGCAGACAGGATGGCGGCGACATTCACGGCAATCATGCAAGCCGACATCGCCCTTGGCTGCATCATCGTTGATTTCCCCCGCGCCGACCGATGTGACCCATCAGCCTGGGATTGCGTGCTGGCATCTGGCGCACAGACGGTCGCCGCGACAGGGCGCAATCTGGCTCTGGTTGCCACTTTGCCCGAGGCTTTGTCAGAGGAAGTTGCAACCCAAACCATCGAGGCCGGAATGATCCCGCTTCTTGGAATAGATGACGCTTTGTCAGCCATCGAAACCGCAGCCTGGCTGGGTCAGGACAGAGCCGTCGCACCCCCTCTATTGCATCCCGGTACACCGTTTGACACGCTGGTGCTGACCGAGGCAGAGGCCAAATCCGCACTTTCACAACACGGTCTTGATATCCCCCAGTCTCAAACGGTGCTTTCACCAGATGACGCCGGCGCAAGCGCACAGGACATCGGCTTTCCCGTCGTGCTCAAAGGCAGTGGCGCCGCGCACAAAACAGAGGCCGGACTGGTCGCATTGTCACTCAATAGCGCGCCCGAGGTGCAAGAAGCGGCCCGGCGAATGGATAGCCCTGAATTCCTGATCGAGGAGATGGTAACCGGCGGCGTGGCCGAGCTGTTGATCGGGATTGTCCGCGACCCTGCCCATGGGTTTGTGCTCACGCTCGCCGCAGGTGGCACATTGACCGAGATCATGGGAGACAGCACCTCACGCCTGCTGCCGGTGAACGAAGACGACGTAATTGAAGCGCTGACAGAGCTGCGGATCGCCCCTGTTCTGAAAGGCTACCGCGGCAAGGCGGGCGTGGACATGGCGGCCATAACAGGCGCGGTTCTGGCTGTTCAGGCCTATGTCACTGAACATGCTGCCCAATTGGAAGAAGTGGAAATCAATCCGCTGATCTGCACATCGGACCGCGCCGTCGCCGCTGACGCCCTCATCAGGTTGGGAACATGAACAATCAGACTATGGGCGCAAACGAAAATCCGGGCTTTGAAAAGCCCGGACACCGCCGACTGCTTGAAACTAATATGATAACACCTGATCAATTCGAACTCTGGGACGCCGATCACGATCCCTTTGCAACCGAAAAGGACAACACATGACCGACAGCCCTGTCAAAACCGAAACCCGGGGCGCGATTCTGGAGGTGACTCTGGACCGCCCCAAGGCAAATGCCATTGACCTCAACACCAGCAAGATAATGGGCGAGGTTTTTCGCGACTTCCGTGATGACCCAAACCTTCGCGTGGCCATCATCACCGGCGCCGGTGAAAAATTCTTTTGCCCGGGTTGGGATCTCAAGGCCGCCGCCGATGGCGATGAAGTGGATGGAGACTATGGCGTCGGTGGATTTGGCGGCCTGCAGGAACTGCGCGGCATGAACAAACCAGTGATCGCTGCCGTGAACGGCATTTGCTGCGGTGGCGGGCTCGAGTGGGCTCTGTCCGCAGACATCATTCTGGCTGCGGATCATGCGAGCTTTGCCTTGCCCGAAATCCGCTCTGGCACCGTTGCAGACGCGGCCAGCGTCAAACTGCCCAAACGCATCCCCTATCACATCGCGATGGAAATGCTGCTCACCGGCCGCTGGATTGATGCCGAAGAAGCCGCGCGTTGGGGCATGATCAACCACATTTATCCCGGCGCCGACCTGATGGCCGAGGCCCGCAAACTGGCAGACCACCTCGCCTCTGGCCCGCCGCTGGTTTACGCCGCACTCAAAGAGGTGGTGCGCGAAGCGGAAGGCATGACCTTTCAGGATGCAATGAACCGGATCACCAAACGGCAGTTTGCCAGTGTTGATACGCTCTATTCTTCAGAGGATCAGCTCGAAGGCGCGCGCGCTTTTGCCGAAAAACGTGACCCGGTCTGGCAGGGGAAGTAACAAGCGCGCCGTTCAACTTTCCGGCCAACCCCTTGAAGGGAATCAGTTTTGTCGCGTAGCCTGAGCAGGGGGATTGCCTATGCTCAGATACGCTGCGCGATTTGCTTTAATTCTGTTGCCGGCACTTGCGGTCCAATCTGGCCCGTTGTTTGCACAGGGGGATTTATGCGTGAATTCCGAAGGAGTGGATGCGCTTCGCGCCTGTGACACCATCCTTGCGGATGATGCTCTGTTGACACCGTCCGAGACGGCGGCCTTTCGCCGGGCGCGGATAACCCATCTGCTTGCAGCTCAAGACTATGCCAAAGCCCTGCAAGAGCTGGACCATCTGGCTGACTATGATGCAGCTGACCCCAACCATCATATCAATCGGGCGCGGGCGCTGGCAGGTCTTAATCGGATGGATGAGGCCCGCGGCGCACTGGACAACGCGCTGGAACTGGATCCGCTGAATGTCGAGGCACTTCTGCTTCGCGCGACCAATGCCATTGATGCGGGTGATGCCGACACCGCGATTGCCGATGCAGGCCTCGCCGCAACGCTCGCCCCGGATGACCCGGCGGCGAACCGCACAATGGCCCGCGCACTGGAACTGGTTGGCGCAACCGACGCTGCGGAACGCAGCGAAGAAGTCGCCGAAGCGGTCATAACTGAACCCGCAGAAGAGCCGCAGGCGCATATCGTAACCGATCCGGTCGAGTCGGAACCAGAAGGGCAAAACATCGTCTCGAATGCAACCGGCTCAAACTCTGCTGTCAACTCCGGAAATACTGCCAACGCATTGGAGCTTGCCTTCTGGAACGATGTGAAAGACAGCGACAATCCAGAAGAACTCGAAGCCTTCGTCGCGGCATTTCCTGAATCAGTTTTCGTGCCCTTGGCCAACTTGCGCATAAAGCGGCTGCGCGGCACCGACACGGCCGATGCTATCATCCTGACTGAACCGGAGCCCGAGGCAGAGCCAGAGCCCTGGCCGATATTGCCACCGACCCGCGCCCTCACTGTAAAGGTTGGCGAACGCGGCGAAAGCCTGATCTGGCGCGCCCTTCAAATTCCTGCGGGTGATATCGTTGCAATCGGGGGGCGGTCCGACCGATCCGAAGACATGGAACAACCCTGGATCGCCCGCTACAGCCCGTCCGGCACCCAGATTTGGGAGGTTCGCGCAGAAACCGGCATGCGCCGAGCGTCCTATACCGATGCGATACGGCTGACGGGCGGAAACATCATGACCTCCTTGCTGACAACAACCTCCTTTGAAATCCCGCCTTTATTGAGCGTTGTGATCTATGACGAAAATGGAATCCAGGTTGGCTGGCAGAACATCGGCAATACCGATCAGGATGTTGGATATGGTGGCCTCAGCCAACTGCGTGATGGCGGTGCAATTCTCACTTCGGCTACTTCGGCTGTAGATGGTGACGGTCAGGCCCTGATCATTCGGCTTGATGCATCAGGAAACACGATATGGCGCCGCGAACTTGACCTCGAAGGCACCTCAATGGCTTTCCGCTCTGTACAGGTCGGCGATGCAATCTATGTGGCAGGAAATACCCAACAAGAGGCCACAACATCAGACAGCACCGTCTGGTTGCGAAAATTCAACATGGACGGCATCCTGATCTGGCAGAACGTGCTGCATCAAGGCGAAGATGCCTATGCCGGTGATGTGACGGTTCTGACGGGCGGGAACATTATTGCGCTTGTCAACCGCAAGGATGACAGTGCCGTTTACCAAATTAGCTCCGCTGGCGAAACCTTATCAGAACAACCCATTATAGTTGGTGATCAGCAATCAACCTTCAACATCGCGGCTTTGTCCGATGGTGGCTTTGCCGTTTCAGGCACTTCACAGACCAACAGCTATTCTGATGGGTCTGTGGGCTGGGTGGCATGGTACGATTCCTCCGGGCGCGAACTCGCCAGACGGATCTTCGGCGACGACCTGAACGAATTTGTGCTGGGCCTGACCTCAACTCAGGATGATGGCCTTGTTCTGACTGGGCAGTTCGCCCCGCGCGACGGGCTGGACAGAGGTGCATGGATGGAGGCTATTCCGGCACGCAATCGCCTTGATCGTAAGCTGTTTACGGCTGAAAACAGCGGGCTTTTACGCAACTGTGTCACCCGTGCAGCGCATCCTGACGACATCGCTAACCCCTATGATGTCAAAGGTTTGCTATGGGATGATTTCGACGCCGAAGACGCCCTGCGGATCTGTTCACTGGCCGCAGCGATTTTCCCGGAGAACGATGTTGCACAGTATCATCTTGGGCGCGCCCATCACAAACTCGAAGACTACGAGAGCGCGATCAGCACCTATCTGATCGCGTCAGGCGCCGGGCATATTCGCGCCGATGCGGGCCTCGGCATTATATATCTCGAAGGACCAGAACAGTTTCGCAACGCCACCAAAGCAGAAATACACCTACGCCGCGCATCCTTGGCCGGTGACGCCATCGCCTCGTCTCACCTTGCCCCGCTATACGCTGAGGGTACGCTGGTCCCAAAAGACAATGCTAAGGCCGTAGCTGCTTACCGTATTGCCGCCGATGCTGGCTTTCAGTCATCGCAATACGCCTTGGCTCGGCATTACCGATATGGCTGGGGCGTGCCAATCAACGCACAACTGACCCTCAAATACTACAGCGCCGCCGCAGACCAGGATCACGCCGATGCAAAAGGAGAGCTCGCCTATCTGTACCATTGGGGTGGATTGCTCGGCAAAGACAGACGGCGCGCCAAAACGCTGTTTGCCGAAGCAGCAGAGCTGGGTCACGCCGATTCCATCCTGCATGTCGCTGATGCCTATCGCTGGGGCAATGATGTTCAAAGTCAGAATTACGGGTTGGCCGCCAAATGGTATCAACGCGCGATTGATGAAGGGCTAAGCCGCGCCTATAGCGATCTCGGTTTCATGCACGAGCTGGGCTACGGTGTCCCCAAAGATGAACTGAAAGCCATTGAGCTTTACCGTAAAGGTGTCGCTAAAGGGCATTCGAACGCTGAATACAATCTCGGTTACAAATACAATTTCGGCGGCGGCGTTACAAAAAACTATGCCGAAGCCTTTAGATTGTACAAACTGGCCGTCGCCGATGGACATGTTGCCGCCACCGTTGAGCTTGCCTATCTCTACCGCGAAGGCAAAGGCACTACCGCCAGCGATGCTGATGCTTACCGCCTGTTCCGCAAGGCCGGGGACAAGGACGACATTCGGGGCCTGCGCGAATCCGGTTGGATGCAGGCACTTGGAAACGGCACCGCCAAAAACGTTCGCGCCGGCGTCGCCCGCATTCAGCAGGCGGCGCGCAAGAACGACTCTCTGAGTAAGGTTTATGTTGCCTACCTGCTGGAGACCGAGTCCGAGATACGCGATCCCAAACGCGCCGCCAGAAATTACTTCAATGGCATGAAACAAGGTGAAAGCTGGCCAACAACCCGCAAAGCCAAAGATTGGAACCGCGCCGTCGCCCGCGAACTGCAGGTTCTTCTTAAACGCGCCGGGCTGTATGACGGTAAAATTGACGGCTCAATGGGGCCTGCATCGATCCGGGCCATGAAAAAACTGTGCAAATGCTGATGGCCTGCCACCTGCCCAGCAAGCGCGACCCACCGGCGCTGCTTGTTCTGATAACAGCACTCTTTTTCTGGCTGTGGACCGTTGGGCTGGCCACCGCTGCAGAGTATGATTTGTTCGCCCCGCCCCCAGCCTCTGAACCCGCTAATCTGGAAGAGGTGCTCAGGTCTGCCAAGGTTCTGCAACCCAACCAGACGCTCGCCGATCTGCCCCCACCACAGCGCGCCGCAATCGAGGCGATCCGCGCGGCCCATACCCAACCCTCAATGGCCACAGCCGTGGCGCTCCTCTCCCACTTCCCAACCTTTTCCGACAAAGACAACGCCGCCTTCCGCCTTGCCCTCGCCCAGGACAAAACCACGCTGAATGTCCTGCTGATGGCCGATTTGGCGAAGTACGAACTGATCATGAAGGCCAACAAACGCATTCATAAACAGGAAAAATCTTCCGGAAACGCCGAAGGCATTGTCGTCTCCGTCCGGGTTGGTTCCACCGGTTTACGCTTTGCCCAATGGCAGCAATGGAAAGAAGCCGGAAGCCCGATGGACGGCGACTGGGTGTTTGTCGATCCATTCAAAAAAGACGGTGAGCCGGGAAAAACGGTCTCCTTCTCCGGAATGCCCATCGACGACAAGTACCGCGACGCCAAACTGCTCGCCGCAGATGACGACATCAGCAATTGGACCAGCGCCACAGCCCGCGCCGCCGACCCGCTGGCCAATGAACGGATCAATGGCAAAGACGCCGCCGCCGCCTTTGAGGCCGAGACCGCGATCGAGCTTAAACGCCTGCCAGAGGATCTGCGCGGCATCGTTAAAGACGGCCAAACCTCGGTCAAATCCAGCGATATGATGGTCGAGTTTTTGTCGCCCACTCAGGCCCATAACATCATGAAGGACGAGGCACGCCGCACCGCCAAGGGTTGGGAAACTCCGATTGACCTCACCACGGTGCACTTCCTCGGCGCCTGGGTCCATGCCGATCCGGAAAAATACAACGGTCTATTTACAGAAGAACAACTGCACGCCTGGGGCATCCTCAAAGGCTACGTCACCGAAAATGTCGAGGCGCCGCTGGCCGAAGGCTCTTCCAAAACCTACAAGGAATCCGCCACCTCAGGTAAGTTAAAGGATATCACCGGTTCTGATGTCTTCCCCAAGGGCGTCAAGGATCCGTTCGGATGGATGGCCACGAATTATCGTCAGATATTTGTCACCCATGCGGGCGATCTCGACAGCCTCGCCAAATATACCGAGCGGATGATCGACTGGTGGGGATCGGTAAACCTGTCCAAGGATGAGCTGCGCAAACTGGTCGGCAAGGATGACCTCCGACGCGAAGTCGTCCGCCAGCTGGCTCAGGACAGCCCCGGCATCCGCGCGATTTCCCCGGCCGAATTTGACAAGCTCGACAAACTCGCCCGCGAAATCCGAAATGCCAAAGATGCCGATGCCAAAGCCGCCGCAATCAAAGGCGCAGGCGGCAAAGACAAGGCACTTGCTCTGCTCAAGGATCTCAACCAATCCATGATGGTCACTGGACAGCGCAAACACCTGTCGCAACTGGCCGAAACCACCACCGCGATTTTGCAAGAGGACAGCACCAGCCGCACCTTGCAACAGCGGCTTGATGAGCCGCTGCAATTCGCCGACATCTTGGCCGAAGCAGAGAGCCGCGTATCCGCAGGCAAGGACAAGGATGACCCCTACGTCTCCTTCCTGATCTCGATCAACGCCTATGCCAATGGCTACGCAAATCTACCCGCTGACGTGGCGCAATTCATGGCTGCCGATATTGCGCATTTCGTGAACAATGATTTTCTCAAAGCCGATGGTGAAGGCCAAATCTCGGCAGAGATGCGCCTGCAGTTGTTACCGGTTCTGGAACGCGGTGCAGAACGCGCCCGTGCGGTTGGCACCGATACCCGCGAAGATGCCGAAGGTCTTGCTCGCTTCGCAGCGCTCGCCAAAAGCGATCTGGGACAACAGATCAGCAAAAAGCTCGTCGATCTGGGCGAGCCTGACATGCACGGCTATCTCAAGAAAATTCAGCAGGGCCAGATCACCCGCCGCAAATACTGGCTTTTCCCGGACGAAGACGGCGGCTGGCCCCGCGTGATGGAGGTCGATCAGATCTGGCGCCCCGCCGATATAGGCAATGACGTCAAGCGGCTGATGTGGCTGGGTGAAAAGCTTGGGTGGTCCGACCGCGACTTCGCCCATCGCCTTGCCGCCTATGTCAACGGACCGGATTACCGTGTCCCCTCTGCCCCTTTGCCTGATGGCGCCGAACCGCCACGCAGCTATACCGACACCGCGGTAGACGCCTACCTCGCCTTTTCACGCCTTGGCGAGCGCGCCAGCTCGACCACACATTTTGTCCAGATACCCGACGCCGACGGCAATATGATCACGCGGCAGTTCACCGGCACAAACCTCGGCGATCAGGCCGCGAACACCTTGCAAATCTTGTTCGAAGAAACCCTTCGCGGCGGCGAGGCCGCAACAAAAATCTGGGGGATCAAGGGCGACGTGGAAAGCCTCACCACCTTCGCCGGCAGCCTGCATTCCTTCACCCTCGGCAACCCCGATCAGTCCAACGCCGATCGCGCACGTGCCCTGACAACCATGGTGGCCGAGGCTTACGGCCTTTTCCCCGCAATGGTTGAACATTTCGGCACCGAAAAATGGCAGAACGAGCTTGAAAGACATGTCGGCAAGAAAAGCGCCGTGTTGGGCAAAGTGGGCAGCACGGTTGGCGCTCTCCTCTCCAACGCCGACAGCGCCTTTCAAACGCCCGAGGCACAAGAGGCACTTTATGGCGCGATCCTCACCGACATGGCCGTTGCCTGGCAACCGCATGTCGCCACCTTCATGGCGGTGCACGCCATGTACTCAGCCGGGACCGGCCTGATCAACGACGCAAATGCAACCGCCGATCTGATCATGCTCATCGCCCGCAATGGCGATTGGAAATTCACCACCGATGGCAAACCGCCGAAACTCAATTCGGTGCATCTGGGTGATCTGATCATTCTCGAAGACGCGGCAGCCCGCAAAAAGCAATGCCTCCTGCGCTCGCAATCCTCATTAGCACGCGATGGCAAGGCCAGAACAACCTCTGTCGGGATCGAAGAGATACTGCGCATCATTCCCTCGTTTCAGGACACCGGCGTCGCCCTTTGTGAAAAGATCGAGGGCGGCAAATGCATACCCGCCAAGGTGCCGAAATCCGTCAAACCACGCGACGCCGCATTCACTCTCTACAAATCCTCCGGCCTCGACGCCAACGACCCGATCATCAAACCGATCAAGGATTCCATCACCGCGATGGTCGGCTGGCCCTATTACATCGACGGCCTGCGCCGCATCTTCTTTGATGACGACACCCAATGGACCGCCGAACGCCTCGCCAGCCACGGGATAGAGCCGCCAACCCCTGAAGACGCCTCTTTCGTGCTGCGCGAAAGGGTCAAGGTTGATGTCAGTGCGTCAGAGCTGTCCAAACGACCCCGCGACAAGGACAATCAGTGGATTCACCGCGGCATCTTTCGCTCAATGAATGCGGGCGGCAAGCGGATGTTGGGCTATATGGCCAGCGAATACTGGGTCCGGCGGCAATACCTGATGGAATGTGTGCTGCTCGATCCGTGGATCGCCAAGGCCGCACTTCAGGCTGAAAAAGAAGACCTCAAAGACATCGACATCGGCAAGGTCGCGGTCAAACTGGCGGGCCTTGACCGGCGTATGCGCAAGCTGGATGAAAAGGTGTGGCCTGCCTTCGCCCGCTCGTATCAGCCCTACCCGATGACACTTGACGGTGCCCCCTACCCCGCGGACCAAAAGCTCGCCATTTATGCCGACTATCTCAAAACCTCGGCTGACCCCCGAAGAGAGCTTCGCGACCTGATCAAATGGTTCGAAGGCCCCCAGACCAACGATAATATTCCCAAAGGTCCCCTGTCGCGCGCCTTTGACCGCCAGGGTGCCACCAGCGCGCTCAGCACATTGCAAAGCTCGGAAGAGGCCGGCGATAAAGACGCTCAAAACCTCAAGGCCGCGCAGATTATGCTGCAACAACGGGTCGAAAACATGCTGTCGGACATAACCGAACTGGTGGTGAAATATGAAGATGGGTTCGACAACGTTTTCAAAAAGGTCGCCGCCACCGAAAAATACGTGGCCGCCGCCGATGGCTACAAAATTGCCCCCGTACATGTGGCAATCATGGGCGTCGGAACATTCACTCCGCCAAACGGCAAGTTCGGCCCGGTCGAGGATCACCTCTTTCCCTCCGGTGAATGGCAGACATCCGGCCGGTTCCGGTTGGAAAACGATTTGCTCAACAGCCTGCATTTTGACGGCCTGAAACCGGTCATTGACGGCACTGTCGGTGCCGCCCTGCGCGAATGGGATTACGGCTATCAACAGGTCAAGGCCGACGCCCAACAAGGTGTCGCAGATCAGATCGAACCGTTCCAGACCACGTTGGTAAAGGAAAAGCAGGGAAAACTGCTGCACATCCCGCCGCTCTATTCGGACAAAACGCTCCGCTTCGAGGTGATGACCGGACTGCCCACCAGCGACCTCGCCGCCGACCACCCCCTGTTCAACCGCATCCTCAGACAGGCGTTTCAGGCGCACAAGGCCAGCCTCGTCGCCGCCCAACCCGACCGCGTGGAAGAGGCCGAGTTCAAGGCCGTCGTCAAGGAAATGAAAATCGACGGCCCCAAGGGCGAAATCCCCAAAGCCTCTGTTATGGGCGATCTCGAAGCATGGGCCAGCCTGTTTGCATACAAGGCGGCTGACCTCATCGCCATGACCGGCGACCTGTTCGAGATCACGATCACCGAAAGCCCGGCAGATCAGAACTTTGTCGGCACCAGCCTCAGCCGCGATTTCACCGCCACGCCGTACACGGGCGATCAGGTGCCCGAAATCACACCCGATGACCTCAAGAAATGGATCAACCGGGTCTATTGGGAGGTCGCCCGCAACCCAGAATTCAACGATCCGGTCCAGCGCATCACACTTGATCCCGACGCCGCCATCGCCTTTCCTGATACCCTGTTGCCCCCCGACGCCACCAATCCGGTCATCCCGCCGCTTATGACCTGTGCCGCAGGCATCACCGACCGCGACTACGAAACCCGCGTCGCGGTCCTGCCCGGTGATGACAAACACAGCCTCAAACTGCCCCTTGTGACCCCCGGCGTCTTTTACATGCGGGCGGTCGCAGTCGGTAAACGCGATGTCCCCCTCGCCCGCAAGGACCTGAAATTCGAGGTCGCCCCGGCAGAGCTGCGCGGCGCGCTCAAAATCACCGGCGGCACCATCGACAGCTCCAAGGGTCAGCGGGTCGAGGTGCATGTCGGCGGCCTGCCCTGGCGCAAGATGATTGCCAAAGACCCCGCACCGGGCCCCGGCCCCACCAAACATCCGGTCCTCAACCTGCACAGCGACGGGCTGTTCCGGGCCCAGCTGTGCGGCGCGCTTTCCCAGATCATGCTGAATACTGAGGTGGTTCCGCCAACGCTGGTTTCGGCCAACGAAGCGGCCCGCAACCTTGAAACTCTTGGCATCTTCTACCCCTATCCCGGCGCGCCATCAGATGATCAGATCGACAGCGATACAATTGGCTCTGACGCGATGGAACCGGGCGTATTCGGATTAAAGGAAACGATCGAGATCGTTATGAAAGCGGCCACAGCCGTCGCTGTTACGGTCCGGCCCGTTGATGCCGCTGACAAAGAGATCACCACGGACCAAAGCGAAATCATTCTCGCACGCGAGACCCACCCCGGCCCTGGCCCGGTCTCTCTCGACCTCAAAGAAGAAGACGTTCTGACGGCCACGGCAGAACTCACTATTCGCGGCGGCGGCACTGTCACAGGCACTTCCAAACCGGTCACCTTTTCGGTCAAAGACCACAGCGCGGGCCTTGCAATTGACGTTCCACTTCCCGCCTACGGGCGCGGCAATCTTCGGGTGACGGGCCGGTTCATACTGCCCCGGGGGATGGAACAATTCGGCGGTATTGGCAGCGGTACAATCTGGTCCAATCTGCTGGGCCTTGCAGGCTATGAATTGCTAGGATCACGTTTTGGCTTCGACAATGCCGATCCCGTTGCGCTGTCCGACGGTATGTCGTTCGAAGCCTTGCTTCACGCTAATGATGAGATCGAAAGTTACCTGACAGCTATCGCTCCGCCGATGCCAACGCTGCCCAGAGGCGGCTCTATTGACCTTGGGGAGCTGGAGGTTGAGGTCCTGCGCCCCAAGACCTTCAAGCTGACAGTGAAACTGTCAGATATGACCGGTCGCGACATTACCCTACTGCACAATGCCCGCGTCACGCTCGACGGCACGCCAATGGAAATAGAGGGAAACACCTTTACCACGCGCACGTCCTTTCGCGGCCGCAAGCAACGGCGCGAAATTGAAGTGGCCTACACCACCCCCGGCGGCGAAACCCGTAAAACCTATGAAATCACTGCCAGCCTGATCGACAACCCGCTGCACCCCAAAGACCCGGATACACAACAGCTAACGGTTCCGGTCTATGAACCCGGCAATCTCCTGCTCATTGGACAAAGCGAATTTGCGGAAACAGAGTTTTCCTCGAAGCACCCCGATGCCGATATGGGCACCGGCTTTCAATCCCAGCCGGTTATTGACGAATGGAACGATCAAGCAAACCGGTCCTTCGCCTATGAACTCACATATCCGGTAGCCGCTGGCGCCCGACTTCAGGTTACTGGCACCACCCGGATCGGTCGGCATTCCTTCAAAGGGTTCGTGACAGCCCAGGCCCCCTGGATCACCATCGGTTGGCCGGCACAGGTGGATATGGGCACGTTGTTATTTGAGCAGTTCCTTGATCTGATCCCAATGCCAAGCCTTGTTGGCATGGACATCGAAGAGGCCAAAGCTCAGTTTGGAAAAGATTTCGAATTTCAGGTCCACCGGGTGGAGGATGCCCCCTCAGATCAGGATATCGACAAAATTCACGTTCAGGCCCCCCTACCTAACTTGCCCGACAAACCCTCACTGGTGCCACGCGGCATCACCATCTCTCTTGCTGTCTACAAAAAACCCGAAGGCGGCAAAATTCTGGTGCCCCCGGTTACGAACATGGATCTGCGCACGGCGCAAAGCCTTCTGGCCCGCACCCATCCTGACCTAAAGGCGCATGTCGTCCCCGGGCGCGGCACATTAGACGGCGAAGCCCCTGATCTGGTCCTCACACAAGACCCACCACCGGGCGCCGAAATTGATCCCCAGACCCAGCGCGTCACGCTGGTTATCACTACGTTGGTCACCGCCCGGGTCGAACCGGACGAGGAGGAAAAAGAAGAGCCACCTCCCAAAGAAGAACCTGAAGAACCAGCTGTCACCCAGCCCGAACCAGAAGATGACGAAGGACCAGGGGCCCTCGAAGTTCTGCGCGATCTTGTTTCAGGGCTTGATCGGCAATGGAAACAAGGTTCCGATGAGGATACGGTCCTTGTCGTCAACAACCCAACAGGCAACTACCAGCGCGCTACCGTTTCCTTCGAAGTCACGTCATTCGGCCGAACCAACGATGTTCCATCATCAAAAGAGGAGCTTGCGGTAGTTATTTCCCTGCAAAAGCTTGAGACGATTGAAGCCGCACAACCGAAACCGAGAGCCGGCGAGGAAAGAGCTGAAGAATTTGCCGGAACCGATTTCCCAATACTGGCGAAAACTGATAGCCCAGAGGACGGCACTGCCAGATTTTCCATCGGAAAATTTCAGTTCGAAATAGCCGCCAGGCAAACTAATTTTACCATTCTCAACGAAAACGGCGAAAGTGATCGGGGCTTTCCGACTTCTGGATTTCTCGTGGTAATATTGGGGAATTATATACCAAAGTCACATATCGATTGACAGTGCATTCATAGTGCGGAATTGGTAGACGCAGCGGCCTTGTAAGCCGAAGTCCTAAGCGGGACGTGCCGGTTCGAATCCGGCTGCGGGTACGATGATCATTGTTTACCGAAGGGAAAGGAAATGGCTAATGCTCGGGAGCATTTAAAAATGCTGAATGATGAATTAGAGCGCGTTCGGAGGCAAATAGCAGAGTTGAAAATCGAGGAAGCGTTGCTTGCGAAAATGCTTCGTCGTATGGGAGACGACAGCGCGAAGAAGAAGCCCACAAATCGTGCATTATACCAAGCGCGAGAATTTCTGACTCTTTTAGGATTCCCAATCTGTGTTTGATCTGATTCAGTCTGGCAAAGGAGATTTGTCATGGGATCAGCAGTTCCACTTCGATGTGATTATACAGCGGTTGAGTTGCGTCGGTTGGCGCGTCGGTGCCGCGGCAATAGACAGATACGGCGGTTGCTTGCGCTGGCAGCGGTTTATGATGGGATGAACCGTACCGAAGCAGCGCGGGTTGGTGGGATGGATCGGCAGACGTTGCGCGACTGGGTTCATCAGTTCAATACATACGGACCCGATGGTCTGACCAACGCCAAAGGGGCTGGTCGCCCTCGTTCGCTCAATGCCGAGCAAATGCTGATACTGGCTCAAATTGTCGAAACCGGGCCTAACCCACACACGGATGGCGTGGTTCGCTGGCGGTGTATTGACCTGGTTCGGGTCATCGCCGAACGGTTTGGCGTTGAATGTTCTGAGCGATCCATGTCGGATTATCTGGCCGAACTGGGCTTCTCCAATATCTCCGGTCGTCCCCGGCACCCCAAGCAGGATGCCCGTGTGATTGAGGCTTTCAAAAAAACTTCACCGATACGCTCGCAGCACACGTAGCCGACCTGCCTGAAGGAACACCTGTCGAAATATGGTTTCAGGATGAGGCAAGGATTGGCCAAAAGAACGGTCAGGTGCGCATCTGGGCGAAACAAGGAACCCGGCCACGCCTGCCTGCCGATCAGCGCTATGACAACACCTATCTGTTCGGGGCTATCTGCCCGAAACGTGGAACGGGTGCAGCCCTCGTTCTTCCCAAAGCTAACACTGAGGCGATGCAATTGCATCTCGACGAGATCAGCAAATATGTTGCTCACAAAGCTCACGCCGTTGTTCTGATGGATCGGGCCGGATGGCACAGCACCAGCAAGTTAATCCTGCCGAAGAACCTGACAATCATCCTGCTGCCGTCAAAATCACCCGAACTCAACCCGGTTGAGAACATCTGGCAATATCTGCGTTCAAACTATCTCTCAAACCGCATCTTCAACGATTACAACGCCATCGTCGAGGCAGCCTGCGACGCATGGAACGCGCCGATCGAAAAACCCAAGACAATCAAATCAATCGGAATGAGGGAATGGGCTCATCCTTGATCGGTCAGTATTTCTCGCGCTTAGTATTAGGCGTCAAATCGGCTGTCCTGAATTTTGCGTTCGAAGCCAGTGGAGATGGCGTTACGACCGAAGAAATGCGCGATGCGGTTGAGCGGGCGATCCCCGAAGTCGCAAAAGACACCGTGCGGTCAGTGCTCTCGCGATTGAAGAGCGACGGTGCTTTGGCTTTTGTAAGAGGGCGGTATTACGTGAAAGAGTTTGCGCCGCAGGAAGAAGACCGCCCTAATGTAACTCCCCTGCGTTCTGGTTAGTAACGGTCGGAGAGGCCGGGATTTTCCCGGCCTCTCCCAAGCGGTTAGTCTGGCATCGGACTCCAAATCTGACATGCCGAGGGTTCGATTCCCTTCGTCCGCTCCCTTTGGAAACGCAGATGCCTAAGCGGGACAGATCATTGCTTCCAACAAGCATGATGGCCTTGGAGACCCCTAAACGCACGTCAATTCGGTTTTCTTGCGTCATCCCGAATCAACTTGACAGGCTTGAGAACAGAATCTGCGAGTTCGTCAGGCGTTGCATCGATTCTTACGTCTTCAAGCATTTCCTTCTTACCAGGTTGATAAGTATTTGGTCGCAGTCGGATTTCCGGTTTATCGGTCATTGCGTTGCTCTCCATTCGGCCATGGTGCGTCCACCCTTGCTTCGATTGCAGCCAGAGCAGAGCAGTTGCAGGTTATCGGGATGGTCCGTGCCGCCTTTTACACGCGGAAGAATGTGATCAACTTCCATGACGCGGAACGGGAAGTGTGTTTTGCATCCGACGCAGACCCCTTCCTGTTCCCCGTAGAGCCTATGCCGATGGGTCCGGTAGTTGGGAAGTTCGCCAAGATCGGTGCGTTTCGGCGGCTCCGTCAAAGCCGTTGCACCGCCCCACAGACCGCGTTCCTCAGCAATTCGCTCATCCACCAGTTTGATGGCAAGCGGGGAGAGGTCAATCCCCGCCCATTGGCGCTGCAACCGGTCGGCGGCAACCAGCGTAGTTGCGCAACCGCAGAATGGATCGAGCACCAGATCGCCTTCGTCTGAACTGGCCTTGATGATCCGTTGCAGCAAAGCCAGCGGCTTCTGTGTGGGATAGCCCGTGCGTTCGCGGGCTTGAGAATTGACCGGCGGGATATCGACCCAAACATCGGGAGGCACCTGACCGGGGTTTGCTTCGAGATATCGCTTCAGGCGGGGCGTACCCTTTGATGTAAACAGGATCAGCCCCGCCTCGTGAAGCAAGTCCAGCCGCTTCAGAATACCGTCTTCCTTCAGATACCCGTGGATGAGACTACCATCAATCCAGCGGGCGTAATCACCGGTGCGCGGTACACTCCAGTGCCGCCCGATATCGGTTGGGTTCCAGCCCTGCCACGCGGTTCCGGCCTCGCCGTCGCTGACGCCAGGACCGGTGAGGTCGTCGCTGCTATATGCTCCTCTTTCGTCACTGTGGCGGTACTTTGAAGCGACATTCTGATCGCTGAGCGGTATCCGCACGGCGTTTCGGTGAATGTCCTGCCCGTAAAACAGAAGATGGTCCGCCGTTCGCCCGAAACGCCCACCATCGTTGTGATTGCCAATCCGTTTCCAGATCAGGTGATTACGAAACGCACTTTTGCTGAATAGCCCATCCATAAGCACACGCAGCCAATGCGCAGCAGTATCGTCACAATGCAGATAAACGCTGCCAGTGGGCTTCAACACCCGCCGCATTTCCAGAAGCCGCACGGCCATGAAGATCAGGTAGGATTGCATCGATTTGCCTTGGGCCTGACGCGCCGCCTCAATGACAGCGTAGGCTGCCGGGTTGCGGTCAGCCATCTCGCCGTGTTCGTACACATCAACGTCATCCAGTGTCCATGTATCCTTGAACGCAGCGCCGGCCGCTTTTGAGCCTATCGGGGCCTCATAGGTACGGTTGGAGTTGAACGGCGGATCAAGGTAGATCAGGTCCACGCAGGCGTCGTTCATGCCGCGCAGGACGGCCAGATTGTCGCCGGTCCAGATTGTGCCGCTGGCGAAGTTCGCAGTCATGTCGCTGGTTTCGCGCCGCTGGCTAATCCTGTATGCGCAATTAAGTCGCTATACCGAAGACGCTTGCCAACCATACCCGCAGCCATTCGGCCCATCTGGTCAGCGGTATCTTTGGACCGGATGTTGTGACGCCCGGAGAATTCAATCACATAGCGGTCAAGGTGCTTTGGTGACATCTTGTGGTACACACCATCATGACCACGTTTCAGACCGGACCAGAAACTTTCCATGCCGTTGGTGTGCGCCATGTCGCGGACATATTCGCCCACCGAATGCTTGACCGCCTCGTGCGGTCTGTCGATCCCTTTGTAGGCGCTGGCTTCGTCCGTGTAGACTTGTGCCCCTTCGGCGGTGTGATCGGTGACAAAGCCTTGAAGCGTTTCTGCGTCCGTCTTATGGACAACCTTGGCGACAACATGGTTAGTCTCGCGGTCTTTTGTTCCGGCCACAGCAGTTTTCCCTACAGCGCCACGACCCGCTTTTAGCTTCTTCTTGTTGTGCTTGTTCTTTTCCTTGCCGCCTATGTAGGTTTCATCGGCCTCAACAGGGCCGTTGAACAAAGGCTTTCCCGCCCTGTGCGCTTCTCTAAGGCGATGGGCCAAGTGCCAAGCGCTTTTCTGGGTGATCTCAAGGTCGCGATGCAGCTTCATGCTGGACACACCCTTGAGATTGGTTGTCACAAGGTAGATGGCGATTGCCCAAGTCTGATAGCCAAGTTTCGTCCCTTGCATCACATTGCCCGTTTTGAGGCTGAACATCGGGCGGTCAGGGCAATCACGGCAGCGATGGGTCATCGTCTTGTGCTTGATGTTTGATTGCACTTCAAAAGACCCGCAATGGGGACAATAGGGGCCGTCCGGCCATATTTTGCCCGCAAACCACTTTTTGGCAGCTGCGTCATCTGGGAACATGCGAAGAAGTTGGATCAGGCTTATGCCTTCACGATCTGACTTGCCGGGTGCCTTATGCGCCATATCTTGCCCTCCGTTGTGACTTTAATATAAACCACCTTCGCAGTCAGGGCAAGCTTAAAATGTGACTTTAGTATATAATTCCCAAAACTATCCTGCGGGTATTTCGGCAGTTCTCAGGTTGGTTATGAAGCTTATCAACTTTGTAGTCATCACGGTCGGTATCATAATGTCGCTGACCTTCTTTTCTGTTGTGATACTGCGCTATGGCTTCAACGCCAATTTATTCGCTTATGAAGAATGGTTGATGGCGCTGTGCTTCTGGATGTTCTTTATGGCCAGTGCAGCCGCCACCCACGACAAACTGCATGTAAACGCCGATATTCTGGGCTTTATGATCACCAACCCCCGAGCCATCTGGGTGCGCTCAATCGTGGTTTTCGCGATCGAACTGATTGTACTGAGTTTCGTGATTTACTGGGGTTGGTTAATGGTTTTTGAGGAAATCGCACAATACCCAAATTGGCAGGCAACAATCGCACTCGATATCCCGTTTCTGGTTCCCAGATTTGGCATTTTCATCGGGCTTTTGCTGATGGGAGTTTACACGGTTCTGCATTTGATTGTCCTGATCCGGACAGGCCCTTCCACCAATGAAACAAAATTGGAGGGCACAAAATGATTATTGGCGGCAGCATAGTTGTTCTTTGCGTAATGCTGATAATTGGCATTAGCGTTCCATTGGCATTTGGCGCGGTTCTCGTATTTCTAGCGTTTATCGCCGAGCAGGATGTCACCGGCTATCTACCGTCCGGACATTGGAAAATGAATTCGGTGGTCATTCTGGCGATCCCGCTTTTCATTACTGCCGGTGCGATTATGGAAAAAGGCAAAATCGCCGCACCTCTGGTCAGCCTGGCAGAGCTTTTTGTAGGCCACGTCAAGGGCGGTTTATCGATTGCTGCGGTGCTTGCCAGTGGCGTCTTCGGGTCAATCTCGGGCAGCGCAAATGCAACACTGACATGCATCGGTGGCATCATGATGCCGCATTTGAAGAAGGCTAATTACCCTCAGGGGCTGTCTGCAGCCCTGATCGTGAATGCCAGCCCGCTGGGCCTGCTGATCCCGCCCAGTGCCTCGCATATTCTTTATGCCTGGGTCGCACAGCAGTCAGTGTTGAAGTGTTTCCTGTCTACGATCCTGCCGGGATTTATCCTGATCACCCTTCTGTGTGTGGTGAATCAGTTTTGCTTGCGTAAGACAACCCACCTGAAGCTGGATGAGAAGTCCGATAATTTTGTTCCGGAATTCAAGGCCCGCTCGATCAAAGCCTTCCCGGCGATGTTGATGCCTGCCTTTATTCTGGGGGGGATTTATGGTGGGGTGATGACCCCGACCGAAGCGGCAGGCTTTGCCGTGATCTACTCTATTCCAATTGCCATCTACATTTACAAGGGGCTGACTTGGCGTGAATTCTTGGGTGTGATGCGCAACGCAGGCGTGACCGTGGGCGTGGTCATGTCGATGGTCTTTATGGTTCTGATCGTCAGTCGATTCCTGATTTTTGAGGATATTCCCGGCATTGCCAAGGATCTGGTATTTTCCGTTTCAGATAATCCGATTGTGATCCTGCTTATGGTCAATCTGGTGATGATCCTGATTGGCATGTTGATGGACGATATCAGTGGACTGTTGCTCTCAACACCATTGTTGTTGCCGATTGTGCAAGGTGTCGGCATGGACCCGATCCATTTCGCCGCCGTTCTGGGTGTAAATCTGGGCATGGCGAATGTGACGCCTCCGACTGCGCCTCTGTTGTATTTGGGTGCACGAATAACTGATACTCCGGTCAACAAGATGCTTGGACCGACTTTGTTGTTCATAATCTTTGCGTGGTTGCCAACACTCATGCTGACGACCTTCGTGCCAAGCCTGTCCCTGTTCCTGCCCGAATTGTTGCTGGGACGGTAAGCACGAATTGCTGGAAGACTGCTTGCCCGTCATTTGCTCCATTCCGAATGGCGGACAGTTTTTCACGACAAAGCGGACCAACGTTTGACGAAGGCCCGGGTGGTCATTCATCATGCCAAACAAAGCTGGGGAGTCACAGATTGGAAACCATTCTAACCCTTTCACAAAGACTCGAAGCTGGCACAATCCTGTCAACAAGTCTTGTGGCGGAATGTTTGGATCGCATAGCGGAAATCAATCCAAAACTCCGTGCGTTTTCTCAGGTTTTTGAAAAAGTTGCGAGGGATCAGGCGGCACAGCTTGATGCAGAGCGCACATCGGGCCGCACGCGCGGCCCGTTGCATGGTATCCCGGTTGCGGTGAAGGATCTGATCCATTGCCACGGATCGCAAACCCGGGCCGGTTCAGCCGCTTACAGCCTTGGTCCAGCAGAGCCGGATGCGCCCGTTGTGGCCAAACTGCGCGATGCAGGGGCGATAATCATCGGCAAGACCAACACTGTCGAGTTTGGCTATGGTGGATGGGGCACAAACAGTGTGACGGGCACGCCCTGGAACCCGAGATCGCAAGATGAACACTATGTACCCGGCGGTTCCAGCAGTGGCTCGGCCGTGGCGGTAGCGGCTCAGCTGGTACCGTTTGCCTTGGGGACAGATACGGGCGGATCCTGCCGAACGCCGGCTGCGTTTTGTGGCTGTGTCGGTGTCAAGCCTTCACGCGGCCTGATTTCGACCTCTGGGGTTGTCCCGCTTAGCCCGTCCTTTGATACCGTCGGCGTTCTGGCCCAATCCGTCAATGATGCAGCATTGGCCCTGAACTGTTTGACCGAGGCGAGCACAGTCAAGTTTGATGCAGAAATCAACAGCGGTATTGACGGGGTCAGAATTGGGTATCTCGCGGCGGAAGATCTGGAAGGTGTTCATCCGGCCGTACGGTCTTCATACAAAAGAGCAATAGATCTGCTTCAAAGGCGTGGTGCGCATCCTGAAGAGTTTTCTTTGCCAAATTCCCTGGCCGAAAGTGCCGAAAACCTGGTCGAGATAGTTAGTGCCGAAATATTTAAAAAATTTGGCAACCTGGCAATCGCCCAAGACAGCGAAGTGCAGGCCCATATTCGCGCGCGCATCTTGAATGGCCGCTCCAGCACGCCGGACAGCTATGCCAAAGCGCAAAGGTGTCGTTTGGCGGCGCAAAGAGAATTTGCAAACCAGTTTCAAGGTCTTGATGCGTTGATCACTCCAACCTGCCCGGCCCCAGCGGTTAGGGTCTCAGCGATGGACGAAACACTGCCCGCCTCGGAATTCACCCGCTTGGTCAATTATTTGGATATGGCAGCCATATCCGTTCCGGCGGACTTGGATCAGTCGGGCCTTCCCACCGCACTGCAAATCGTGGCAATGCGTGATAATGATCCGATGATGATGCGAATTGGCCAAAGTTTTGATCAAGCACTAGGCGGGGCGTTTTATCCGGCCAATATCAAGGCGTAAATCGGGACTTATCAACCCAGTAACATTTTCCCTCGATCGACAATTTGACGATCATCCAGAAAGATCGATGGGTTTTCCAAGACCAAATCGATATGCACATTACTCTGGGTACTGCCGCCATAATAAAGGTTGTCGCCGATTGCGATATGCGCTTGACCTCGGCGTTTTTTGGCCTCCTGAAAAATTCCTTCCGGGCGGCTGTCAGGGTTTAGACCGATACCAAATTCCGCAACGTTGTCCGCGTTTTCAACCGTCGCGACAATGGACCGCAGTTGGTTGGCCTGCGGGCTGTCGCCATCAACTGAAACCACTTTTCCGTTCTCCACGGTCAGACGGATGGGTGTGTCGGGTCTGCCAACAATCGCGGCAGGACCATCCACGACAAACACGCCATTTGCTGTGCCCTCGATCGGGCGGGAGGACACCTCACCATCCGGCAGGCCGGCCATATATCCCGCATCATGCACATATCCGCATTCAATGATTACATCATCATATGCAATGGGTGCCGTGATATCTGTACCAGCATCTGTAACGATGCGCATAATGCGCCCATTCCGCCAAATCGCCGCAAGCTTTTCTCCATCGGCTCGGACTGCCTTATAGTCGGCAACCGCGCCGCCTGCGGTCAGCGTGTCAAGATCGCGCATCGCCAATGACATTACGCGCAGCGTCTTAGCCCTAAGCAGTTCCTTGACCTTTGCCGCATAGACCGGTGCACCGCTGGATTTCGTGATGCCGATCAGAACATCGGCCGCACTCAGACCGTGTTCAATAATCGGGTTCATCAGGTTTTTGGTTTCCGGCGGACGGTTGGGCTGTTCAAGGATGGCGTATTCTGCGCCTACCTGCTGCACAGCCAGCTTCAAGGCGTGGACCATTTCCATCGGGCTGTCACTGTCACACATAATCGCAACAACCTCATGCGGTTTTACCGCGATCAGTTCGTTGATCATATGCAATGCGCTTTCATCGGGGGTTCGAGTTAGGGATGTCACTTGATCTCCTCAATTCATATGCATGGTTGAATTCGTGTCTGCTTGCGTCACGTCACTGACTTTGCCGGCAGAATGTCATCCAGGCTGAGCCTGGGCATGTACATCACGATGATATCAACCCCTTCGGGATTAAGGATATCAACCCGATGTTCCAGGTATTTCGGCACGAAGATGAACTGTCCCGGTGCCATGGTGACCGAATCTTCAATGCCAGTAATCTTCAGAGCGCCGGACAGAAGATAGATCATCTGATCAGATTTTGCGTGGAAATGCGGATCGGCCCCACCACCCGCGCCAAGATGTCCGTGAATAACTTCGATCGGGGCGTCGGGATCATCCTGTTGCGGCCACAGCCGGTGGTTTAGGGTATCAGTGTGACGGGGGGGCGAATAAGTGGCCAGCTTATCTGGGTCCACTAACAGATCACTGAGTTTCATCGTATTTGGTTCCCGGCAAGTCTTGGGCAAATAGCCCTTATGTCGCCTAACCTTATCTGAGCATTCTCCAGAGAATAATCAGTATAAAATTGGGTATTATTTCGTTTTGCTTAAGGATGTTTTTGTTTGTGAAACCGGAAACGAGGATTTGAGCAACAAGAAAAACTGCTCGGCCGCCGGGGAAAGCGAGCGCTGTCGGTGTGTTAGTACTCCAACTTTTCGAAAAATCTGTGGATTGTGCAGCGCGACTGTTTCAACTTGACTGTTGCGTGGGCACGCGGATGCCGGCAAGGCAGATACGCCATACCCGTTATCCACCAAGCCCCAAATGGTTGCTAGCTGTGCTACCTCGTGAACCGGATCTGGGATCTTGGACGATACTTCTGACAGGCTATTCAAGTGTTGGCCAATGTTGGTCTGGCGGCTGAGCGCAATATAGTCGTGGGATTTCAGTTGGCTCCAGGTGGTTTTCTTTTTCTGTTTCGCCAACGGATGACCTGATGGACATAGCAGGCAATACGGCTCTTCAAATAAGCGGGTGAATTCCAGCTCACTCTCGCGCGGGGGCTCACCAACAATTCCTAAGTCAACCAGCCCGGCGGCCAGCGCTTTCTCAACGCCCACGCCGGTATCATCTTGAATCGAGATCCTAATATTTGGATGCGCAAGGTTGAAACTGTCTATCACCGAAGGCAGAACATTAATTGCGAACGAGGCTAAGCTCCCCACGCGAACATGCCCCTTGCTCAGGCGGCCGTTCTGAATTGTCTCAAGAAACGTCTCTTCCATTTCTTCTAGCCAGCGAAGAATTCTGGGGTAGAGTTGATGTCCAATTTCGGTCAATTCCATATGCCTGGTCGTACGGTCAATTAACCTGACCTCGAGGATTTCCTCAAATTGCGTGATGTTCTGACTTATTGCCGAAGGTGAAATGCACAGAAGGTCTGCGGCGTTTCCAAAGCTGCCTAAACGGGCGACGGCCTCGAACGCCCTCAGGTGGCGGATTGTCGGATAGTGAAGCATAAATTAATAAAACATAAGAAAGTATAATTTTTCAAATAAATATTTCGAGTCTCTAATCGGCGCATGTTTATTATTCGAAATGCAAACATTTATGCTCCAAGAGCGCTTGGTCTGCGCGATATCGTAATCCAAGACGAGCAGATCCTAATGCTGGCAGAGCCCGGTGTGACTGTTGGCGATCTCCCATACGAGGAATACGATGCAGCTGGCCGAGCAGTATCGCCAGGCTTTATCGACAATCACGTTCATGTACTGGGCGGTGGTGGCGGGTTGGGGTTCAGATCTCGCGTGCCCGAGCTGCAGACCAGCCAACTGACCCGTGTGGGGACAACCGGCGTGATCGGAATGCTTGGTTTTGATCAATCGACCAAAAATATGCGGGCGCTCGTTGGCAAGACCAAGGCATTCAACGAAGATGGAATGTCTGCATGGGCTCTGACGGGCGCCACTCTGCGCCATCCGATCCCGACACTAACCGGCGATGTTATTGACGACATCGCCTTCATAGACGACATCATCGGTGTCGGAGAAATTTCTGTCTCCGAACTTGGGTATGGCTATGACAGTTTGGGGTCAGGACCAGCTTACATTGCCGAAATGCTGGTGCAGTCACTATTGGTTGGTCGTTTGGCTGGCAAGGGCGGGGTTCTGTGCTTGCAAGTGCCGCCATACTTTGAGCAATGCTTGAAGCCGATGATGGCAATGCTAGACACCTCCCGTGTACCGATCGAGCAATTGGTCCCCTCTCATGTCAACCAAACCGATATGTACATGTCCGATGCCATGGAATGGGGGCGGCGTGGTGGCTGGGTTGATGTTGGTGCCAATTACCGGCCAGACAATCATTATGAGCGATCCACTGACCCGGCGATTGCCGTAACTGAAATGCTGGAGGCAGGAATCGATGGAGCACAAATCCTAATCAGTTCAGATGGCAATGGCGCGCCTCCCAAAGAGGAGAAAGGCGAGGCCGTTCCGACGCGTGCGAACTATGGCAAAGTATCGAGCCTACACATGGTCTGGAAACAGCTGATTGATCAGGATCGTTGTTCAGTGGAACAAGCGCTTCGATTTGTGACCAGCAATGTTGCGATTGCGTATCGCCTGCCGAATAAAGGAAAAGTACAAGAAGGTATGGATGCCGACCTAATCGTATTCGACGAAAACTGGACCCCGGTAACGGTCATCGCCCGAGGTAAGTTTATGGTAAAAGAGGATGAAATTATCGTCAGGTCCATGTTCGAAAAAGACGTTCTCGAGGGCATCGGCTAGGACTGTGTCGCGTTCTTAGCGTTGGCATTCTCTTCAGTTGGTGAGGTACGCGCGTGAAATTCCATCGTGGGAAAGCTTCTCAAAAGTTTAATGTCAGTGCGAATAGCCTTTCTTCAGACTGTACTGTCAGATGACCAGGCGCGCATTATTTCAAAAAGATACACCCAGTTTTTTGGTTAAAAATTGACGCTCCTTGTTTCACCCTTGAAACACATAGAACAAACAGCAAGATGGCTCCCCGCTACAGGAACCCAGAACATTCGTGACTTAGCTTCTACAGCTAAAGTCCGCTTTGGCTGGCAACATTTCAGGTTCGGAGAAACAGTCTCGATTTACGATTTGGGCCGGTACCGGGCCTTTGTTTGGAGGTTGTCAAAGTCAGGTCTGACCGGACCCGTGAATTCGCGGTATGATCCTCGCCGCCGTCTGCATGAATGACCGCTCTTTCCGCTGCGCGACGGTACCAAATTTTTTGCTCACGCGGCGTTTCTGACGCTGCAAGCGCACGCAGCGAGAAAATCCAACGCACAGGCTGGGCTCTTCGCGGTCATAGGAGCTGATGCAGCAATCGAAGATCGAACCTAGAGATCGACCTTCGAGGACGGCCCATAGAGACATTCATCGACCAGCTCCTCGCTGCGCTGCAGCTTCCCCAGATTAGCCATTCGTCCATAGCGCAGCATTTTACTGGCCGGAGGTCAGCTGTGCAGGTGCAAATTCAACTGATGTAAAAACGCGAAAATCCTCAATGTCCCGATCCGCCACTCCCGAACACCCTTGTTGTTCTCGTGTGAAACACAGATTTGTGCTAATATGTTTTCGCTATTCTGATCACATTTCCACTCAGCGCTCGTTCTGAGTCGCACCGGTGATCGCAATTGTATCTAGAGGGGAGTGCGGACGTGAAGGTATCGGACATTCTGAAGCAAAAAGGTGATACTGTATTCGATGTCGCCAAAACCGAACAGATTGACGACTTTGCTGACCGCTTAAAGGCCACGCACGTCGGCGCGATGGTTGTGCTCGATAATAGCCGCGAGCTAGCGGGTATTATTTCCGAACGCGACATTGTTCATGGTATTGCCGAACACGGGCGCAATTGTCTTAATTTGACAGTCGGTGATCTCATGACCACGGGAGTGGTCACTTGCTCAGGTAACGACAATATTGCCCAAATATCGCACCTCATGACAGAGAACCGTATCCGCCATTTACCGGTCGTCGAAGATGGAAAAGTGGTGGGAATGGTTAGCGTTGGTGATGTGGTAAAGAATCGGATGGAGGAAATGTCACTCGAGGCCAATGTTCTCAGAGACTTGGCAATAGCAGGGCATTAATCAATCCCCCACAATAAACGCTGCAATCCCAAGCCGCTCTACCTCACCAATATTGGGTTCACTTGCATGGTCCGCTCTTAGCGCCTTCCGGATTGCAGCGACACGGTTGTTTCTGGAGGGCTTTCGTCGGCATGAAACGGCCCACAGCCGACATTCGGTTGTTCTAAATTCCGATGTTTCGAAGTCACCGAAGCAGACATTCATGCATAGCGCAGAATCTAGTTCAGTTCTGGCCTCGCAAGGCGGGGTAACTCGCCATTGGCTAGCGCAGTGAATGCAGGTGCAGAAAGTCCAAGTTGGTGCCCGCGACAACAAATTCTCGGCGGTACGGCGGAACTCTTCATACCGGGAGCTTGATGATACCTAAAGGCCGAACTCAAACAGTCTGTTCACGGCACGGAGGTGGAACCGGTGTCGAAGAGCACGCGCTCAAATGTAACGCTTCTTATTTGACTGAATCGGTTTGGAAAGTAACTAAGTCTACGATTCGCATTTTGACCGGCGCGTCATTTTGATTATTCGAATTTTGGAAACAATTCACACTTTTTGGCGTGTATTTCGCACCAAGAGCAGGCCAATTTCCGCCTCTCAGGACCGGAATTCGCCGCTAAATAGGTTTTGAAGCAAATTTGTGCGATAGTTTTGATCTTCAAATTTGAGGGGGAAAAAAATGAAGAAAACTTTCACAATTCTTTCTGCGACTGTTCTTCTTGCTCTCGCAGCTCCGGTTTCGGCGCATCACAAGGTCGGCCATGACAATGGTGGCAACGGTCTTGCCGTTGGTCAGGAAGATGGACTGCTTGCCGCTACCAAATGCGGCAACAAAGGTGACGGTAACGACGGCGAAGTTATTACTCGGAGGGGCGCATGCCGTAAAAATGTGGCCAATGAGGACCATCGGCGTGATGTAGATCCAGGCAATTCTGGAGACTGACACTATCCTGAATGTATCGAGCCACAGGGCCCGCGCTTCTCGCGCGGGCTCTTTCTTTTCCGCTACTCAATCCTGAGCGCCTCTATCGGATCAAGCTGCGCCGCCCGCCGGGCAGGGAAGTAGCCAAAGACGACCCCGACCAGCCCGGAGAAGACTGCCGCCAGGCCGACCGCGAAGGGCTCGATAATAATGGGCCATTCTGCCACAAGGCCGATTGCGATGGCTGCCCCGCCTCCAATGGCAATCCCGATCGCGCCACCGACAAGCGCCAGTGTCACCGCCTCTGTCATGAATTGCGTACGAATGTCACGGGGGCGCGCGCCGAGTGCCAGGCGAAGCCCGATCTCCCTCGTCCGTTCGCTGACGGACACGAGCATAATGTTCATGATCGAAATGCCGCCTACGACAAGTGAAACAGAGGCGACCGCTGCCAGCAAAATAGCGATAGAGCGGGACGTTTCCGTTTTGGCGGCGAATAGCGCACCGAGGCTTTGAACATAAACATTGGCGGAGCGGCGTCTTTTACGATCCAGGATCACTGCTTTGATCTCCTTTTGCGCCAGCTCCATGTATTCGTCGGAAATGACTTTGGCGAGGATGTAGCGCACGGCCTGACGGTTGGCGCGGTACTGTGTCCCCAGCAGGCGCAGCTTGGCCGCAGGCATTGGTACAAGCACGACGTTGTCCTGATCGTAACCATTCGGGCTTTGTCCCTTTTCGGCAAGTCGCCCGACTATCCGTACCGGCACCTGATTGAGGCGGATAATATGGCCAACTGGATCTTCATCTTTGAAAAGACGCTTGGCGACGGTGTTGCCGATCAGGCCGACCTTGGTCGGTGTGCGCAGCTCCTCTGTCGTGAACGCGCGGCCAGAGATAATGTCCCACTCGCGGACGACGAGATAATCCAGCGTGATCCCAACCACAGTTGCCTTGCGGTTGCGATTGCCGAAGATCGCGCGCATCGACCCCGAGACCACAGGCGCAGCCGCGTCTATGCCGGGAATTTCTCTTGCGATTGCGTAAGCGTCGGCCTCAGTAAGGGGGACAATGCGGTTTTCGCTTCCTGGGGTGTCAACAGAGGTTGCCTCTACCAACAGTACATGAGCGCCAAGGCTGTTGATCTGTTGTTCCACCTGCACCTGTGCACCACGCCCGACCGCGACCATAGTGATCACCGCAGCAACGCCGATGACGATCCCCAATGCAGTGAGCGCGCTGCGTGTCTTTGCCGCCCATAGCGATTTGAGCGCGATCCGAAGTCCCGACAAAAGACCAAGACCCACCGGGTTGAGCACACGTATCCGAGATTTCGACAGTCTTCTGGTGAATTCCGGCGTATCGGAAGATGCGCTGGCTTGGTCCTCTTCTTCAATTAGAAACTTCGTCTCGAGGCCGAACCCGAACTCGCCGGGTTTGTCGCCTCCGCTGTCTTGCTCGTTGAAAAGTTCGAAGAGTCGTTTGAAACGTTGTGGCGATGTATCCACTTCCGGTGCACCAGTGTCATCTGCACGCTGTGAAGGATCGGCGGGATAGCGCGGTTTAGGCGCGATCTCAGGCGCCGATGTGTCATCTACGATGTGTCCGTCGCTTAGGGTTACGATCCTTCGCGCCGCTGCGGCGATCTCACGGTCATGCGTGACAAGCACGATGGTCATCCCGGCCTCGTGAAGCGACTTGAGCATCTGCATGACGGATTCAGCGGTTTTTGTGTCCAGTGCGCCAGTGGGTTCGTCTGCCAGCACAATGCCCGGATCACATACCAGTGCGCGCGCCAGTGCCACACGCTGCTGTTCGCCGCCTGACAGCTGCTGCGCCCCGTGATCGGCGCGGTCGGCCAGACCGACGACATCCAGCGCGTTGTAAACGCTTTTCTTACGCTCGGACGGGGACACACCACGATAGATCAGCGGGACCTCGACATTTTCACGCGCGTTGTTCCGCATCAGAAGATTGTAAGTCTGAAAGACGAAACCGATCCTCTGATTGCGAATGACTGCACGCTGATCCGGGGAGAGCGATGAGACGTCTTTGCCCTCAAACTCGATTCGTCCCGACGTTGGGCTGTCTAAAAATCCGATGATGTTAAGAAGCGATGATTTGCCGGAGCCGGAGCGACCAACAATCGCAACGAACTCGCCCTGGTTGATCTCTAAATCCACTTGCTCAAGCGCATGGATTGTATGTCCGCCCATATGATACCGGCGAGACAAATTGCTTAGCCGAAGAACTGGCCGCGTCATTGCAGCCCCAACTTGAGACCGAAAAGACCCCGTGTTTCACGAGTTACACGCGTTCCAACAACGATTCGGTCACCTTCCGAAAGGTCATTGCCAAGGATTTCTATGGTCGAACCATCTGTCAGACCTGTTTCCACCTCCACCGGCTGCAACTCGCCCGGCGCGACCTGTTGCCAGACGATCTTTTTGTGCGAACTTGTTGAAGCTTCCATTCCTAAGGTTTCAAGCCTTTCACGCCCGTCTGGAGGGCGAAATCGAAACGCTGCATTGGAGATGCTAAGAACATCCGTTCGTTCAGCTACTATGATATCAAGCAGTGCCGTCATGCCGGGCAAAAGGATAAGGTCCGGATTTTCAACAGACAGAATTATCGTGAATGTCACCACTCCGTCTGAATCATCGGAAAGGCGCCTGATTTGTTTGACCCGGCCGCCAAATTCCTGGTCCGGAAGCGCATCAACCGTAACCTTCACGGATTGATCCAGCTTTGTGCGGACGATGTCGGATTCGTCGACAATCGCATGAACATCCATGTTCTGAAGATTTTCTGCCAACGTAAAAAGCGTCGGCGCTTCTAGGCTCGCTGAAACCGTCTGACCCAATTCGACGCTGCGCCCTACAATGAATCCGTCAATTGGCGCACGAATGATAGCTCTGTCCAGTTCGATCTGCGTGCGATTAACCGCGGCTTCGCGTTGTTGAACAACTGCTGTTGCATTGCTCAGTTCCGCATTGGCCATCATCACCTCCGCTTCGGCGCTAATCACTCGCATTTTTGCGACTTCCAATTCGAGCCGCGCGACTTCGAGGTCGGCTTGAGATGCTTGAAATGTAAATTCAGCGCGCTCAACTTCACTCACCGGAATATTCTGTCGTTCCGCCAAGGATTGGGCACGTTTAAGCTCTGTTTCGCTATAACCATGACGCGCAACGAAGCCTTCAATTTCTGCCTTTGCGACGTCTTCTCGAATTTTCGCATCAGCCAGATCAGCTTGCGCTTTTGCGATGCGCGCCTCTGTCATCTGGGCATTTGCAAGTGCAACATCGCGTTGCGCTTCGGCTTCCCTCAGATTTGCCTGAAGAACTCTGCGGTCGATCACCGCAAGAACGTCGCCTGCTTTGACCGTGTCGTTGAAATCTGCGTTGACCTCGGCAATTTGTCCAGAGGTCGACGAACTGATTTCAACCATTCCAATGGGCCTAAAGCTACCCACCGCAGAGATCGAGTGTACGATACTTCCGCGCGTGACTTCTGTTTCGATGTAAGTCGTTTCGACCTGCTCGTTCGCATAGTATTCAACCGCTACCGCCGCAACGGATGCCAGCAGCGCGATGAACAGAAGCCGAAACAAAGTTGTCATAAAGCAAGATTAATCTTTCCCGAATATAGTGCAATGGTTTCGGTGGCCGGCTGAAATGGGTTCTTGTAGCGGTGCAAGACGGATCGAGGTCCCAACGCTTTCTGAATGTCCGCATCTGCAAACAGCCAACATTCCATTCGCTAGCGCAGAGAATGCCCCCTCTCCGCCACTTAGCCGGTTCCTGTAGTTCGCAGCATTTGTTAGATTGAGCTCCTTTCTTACACTTGAGGCGTTGCAGCTTTGTTCGGACGGCACAAAAGCACAACGTATCAGGAGAGGCTGCTACTGCAACTTCAGAAATTTAGTGTTGGACGGATCGCAAAACCCATCAGAGCGACCACGTAAGCCTGCAAAACTTACATCCTCAAACATCCACAATGGATGCAGCGAAACCATCTTGAGACGAGAAACGTCAAACACAACACCGTCTGGGCGCGGCGCTTGTTTCACCGTAAAACCTACACATAATTAACCAACCGCGTGTAGCAAAGACTCGGACAGGCGAGGTAACCATCTTGCCCAAGGCCCAAAACTCTGGAAGCTGCCATATCAATCGCCACGTTCGGAATATGGTTTTCTTATCTTGGGACAGATCGTATTGCGATTTCTAGCGCTTTGCCAACTGTCTGTCTGGTCCATTGCTTGCCTCTGGAGGTGTGCAAGCCGCGTTTGTTTGCTGTTTCTGCAATCATTTGCAAAGTTACCTTGTCATGGATGTCCAGGAGTTCGTCTTGTAAGCTTTTTATTTTAAGCCCAATTTCAACCGAGCGCTTCGCGCGTGATCTCATCGATGACTTGCGTGCACGTTTTGTGTCACGTACGCGGCTCTGTTTAAGGCTGATTAGCCTCTGCTCAGGGAGCCACAAAAGTGCTTTAACTTCGTCTTCCGTAAACGACGCTAGTTTTTTGTTGTGGCCACATGAAAAAATATGTGCCCCAAATGCGGCTAATTGTTGAAATAGTTTCTCTCGATCAAAAAACGAGGTGCGGCGAAAAATTCTGGATAGGTCATCAACAAAAATCAATCCAATTTCAGATTGCTCCATGCTTGTTAAAAAAGACAAGAGCCTAGGTAAGCTTTTTAGGCTGCGGATCGACCGGGCGTATTCGCAGACAATCTTTGTTTCCGTCTCAGGGTATCTACTGCACAGACGTCGGTACCAAACGAGTTGCGGTTTGGCCTCCGGACGATCACGCAATGAACTTGATGGTTTTGCGCCATACGTGATCAAGACGTGAAAAAGTATCATGTCTGCTCTCAATTGCGTCACGTTTGTGTTGTTTTACATTAACGTGACAAATATATCTGCTTAGTGACGGATTACACCTATCCGGAAATAGAAGGAACCTCTCCGGAACCTTATTACCAGAAGCTCCCCTTTCCCGAGCCGTCTGTCTTCTATTATAGATAACTCTTAAGAGTATATAGTAATAGAAGACAAAAGCTCCTCGTTCCGGCCAGGAACACATTCTCCGGAAAAGCGACTGCTCTTTCCATAAAAGAAGGGCCTCCCCAGTGAAACTGTACGGGATATGTTCGTGTTCTTAATGGCGCCGGTCAATTCACAACGTGTTTGCCGAACTTATGAACAGAGTTTCATCCCAGCGACAGCAAGAACAATGTAAAGTATGCTGCCAGGCTGGCTAAGGTCGTCACTGGCTGCGTCTATCGCTGTTTTCGACAAGGACAGCGGGAATACTGAAACGCGTACCCTGAGCGTTCTCAGAAGCTCTTAGGTTAGTCCAAGTTGTCTAAAATTCAGATTGGCAATCAAACGCTGCTGTCGAATGGGAGGTTTGGATCGCCCGGATGTGGCGGCGCCAGAATTCATCCCCATCGATCTTAGTTGGATTTTCTAGGACTTCGCTCTGCCCGGAGAGACCATGGTTCAATTCCTTCCTGAAGCAGAGCCATTCCTAACCGACGATCAGAACATTCCGAAGTTTGGCTGCGATACAAGTTCTTCAGCATCTTCTTCGCGGAGCAGCTCGCGCGCCTTCTTCACAGGGATTCGAGCCCTGGAGGCTGTCCATTCTTTCTCATGCGAGGTCCGGATGCCTTTCTCATTCAAGATCTTGGCGAGCTCCGCATAGGACAGGTTGTAGAGATCGTCGAGATCACGAAGCACATCTGCGATCCGGCGAATGAGGTCTTGAGCATTGTTAGAATTGGCTGCGGTGCCAAGTGGCTGAACACTTGTAAGAATAGCGGGGTTTCCGAATACAACACCCTGCGCGCGCTTTTTACGCATACCCTTTTTTGTCGCGTTCGCGATCTTGCGTGCAACCAATTCATCGTGAGCAATAGTCCCTGCACGAGATGCTTCCGGTAATGTGTTCTGCCTTTTTACACAGACGATCCTTTCCATGCTTGGTAGTACCTTTTTCACCTGAGACTCAAATCCGGCATAGCGCGACAGGCGGTCCCAGTCCCAGATGATCAGATCGGCACCTTCGCGATCAACGTGATCAAGAGCCGCTTTCAATTGTTCGCGTTTGTGAAAGCTCTTCTCAGCGACACAGGATGCTACTTCCTCATAGGTTTCAATGAGTGTGTATCCCATTGTGTCTGCAAACGTCTCTATCGCGACTCGTTGCCTATCCAGGCCGCAACCGTGCTCACCCTGGCCGGGCGTTGAAACACGGACATAGCCTATCGCCAGCTTTCTGAAATCTCTCATCCGATTTGGCATGTTTTTCATCGAACGGCTCTTCTCTAATTTTTAATGATGTAGCTACAAACTGATATAGCAAGTTAGCTGTCGAACTGCGCCTATTGAGTGAGATTTCCTATCCGATCCCCCCAAGGAAACCACAGAGTGGCTAGTGTAGTGTGATTTCCAAGGGATTGAACTTACCGGCACGCGCAACACGATAGTCGACGGGAGGATAAAAACGCCGGTGGTTGGACAGCGTCATTTCTTGGCTGGGCGCACCAATGCTCCTCTGGACGATGTGGACAACCCACACTTCAGGCTCGCCACCTGCAAGCCAACAGTTGCCTTGGTGCAGTTCACTGCCCTACTTCCGCTGCCTGTGCGCAGTGAAATCGCCAATGTAGTAACGCGCGCTCCAAGGTTCTCTGAGCGCTTCAGTGTCGGTTCTCATTCTTTTGGTATGCACCACTCACCCCAACGCTCACGTCAGATTCCAGGCGACGTTGTCAGTTTGGCCACGTCGCACTGACCAGGAATCCCTTGTTTTACTGCACTTTGAGAAACGAGATGTTTACATTTTGAAGCCAAAAACAGTTTTTCCGGCCAGATCTGTCAACTTTAGGTAAACATTATGTAAACATTTCAGGTCAAATTTGGGCAGTTTCGTACGCGCAATGTTTACATCTGAGTGGCACTTGAGGCGGCGATGTAAACATTAGGTAAACATTGTGAGGGGATCCGGCGAAGCACGGTTGTCGAGCCATTCTTCGCCGTCACTCCAATTCTAAGTTCTATCTGTTGAACGAAAAGTTTCGAGTTGCCGCAGAAGAAACACCCGGTACAAAACTTGCTCGGGTTCACCGCACGTGCTTTCCAAAGATGGCCCGAACCGCCGCCTCTGACCTGCTGGTCAACCTGGGATCGGTTTTGTTGGACGCCTGCCGGATCTCCAGGAGCCATCCTCGCTCATTCTGAGTGACCGGCTCACCGAACACCTCGATCACAGCTTCTGAGGCCGTTCGGCCAATCGCCTGTTCCAATGCAAGTTGCATCAGATAGGCCGGGTCACACTCCAGAGCCCGGGCCATATTGGGCACACGATCGAGTGCCAGTTTGCTGGCGCCGTTTTTGATCATGCTCACCATGTTTGGGTTCGGGTAACCTGCCTCAGAAGCGATCTCCAACTGCGACTTCTTCGGTTTCAGCTCCAACACTCGTCTCTCCACATACTTCGCCAATCGGGTGTTCTCATACGGTCTCTTGCGCATCTCTTTCCTCTCATTTGCGACGCAACATTTGCGTTTCTCACTTACTTTATAGCGAAGGGCTGTATGGGAATGTGCGGCGGGAACGAATTCAGGAGTATGCAGACGGAAACTGGCGTTTCGATTTGCTGCAAAAATCTTTTTATTCATCGTTGCAATTTCCACATGAGATTGGCCAACAATGGTGAATCGCAAACTAAGGAGAACTGCGGTGACAATTGATGATCTTATTCGTTATGTGGCAGCTAGTTCAGCTAAATTGCGAAGAACAACCGATCTTGAGCAAAAGATACGAATAGGCACCGGTTTTCACGGCAAATGGTATCGATCACAGCGTGAACACTGGTTGGGATGGCTAATCTATCAGCAATGTGAGGCGTCTCGCAAAGGTGTCGATTTCACTAACCATTTTGCGCAGCCAACATGGAATCGTTTAAAATGCAGCCCAGCCATGTTCTGGATGGCTGAAGCAGCGTGTGTCGAAAGCTCTGTCCTGGATGAAGCCGAAGCCGCAGCAATCGAAGCGACAAAACTCAATCCCAAAGACGGGAACCCCCATGGCCGCATGATGCGAACTTCACTCCCATGGCATCTTGTCGAAGATGCTTTTCTGGTCAACGTGACTTCTTTACCCGAGAAAGATGCTCGGTGTTCGGCAGATGAAGCTTTTGATCGCCTCATGGCTCTAAGGCCCGAGTTTCGCAAATGCGCTCCCTTCAGGCCAACTTGATTGATCGTGTTTCCCATCGGCCTTCTTGAAACAAAGTAAGCTGATTGCGTAAGGGCAAACTCATACACATCGCAACCACCAAATAGGGAAAACTATCTTCGAGAGATTCAAGGAAAACGCTGAGTAAACATCCTTTAGTCTTCAGTTGAAGATTTCAGGTAGACAGTGCTCCCGGGTTCAATGAACCTGTCAAACCTGAATTTGGTTGGGTAGATTGGTCGAACCATTGGAAAAACAGAGCTCCTTTGACCAAAAATCAATAACTTGGTCACCGGCACCAATCTTCGGGAGGCAGGGGCCGGAGGTTCGAATCCTCTCACTCCGACCAACAAAACCTCTTCACCGGTTCTCGCAATACCAGTTAGACTCATTAATACGGATCAATCATGCTTCCTTGGTAAAAGCAAAGTGAGAAAACTCACTTTGTACAAACAGCCGCTCCGGAACATTATGCGTTCTCAGTGCCGTATCCGCACCGCCCTCTGAACGTTTCTGCCACGCGTACATAAGCCGATAGACAGCTGGCACAAACAACAGTGTCAGCGGCGAAAAACTCGGCAGTGAACCGGCCCATCATCTCCAAATCGCCAAGCTATTTCGATTTACTAAGGCAAGCAAAACATTCGATCCTGTTCAAGCCTATAGAGATGCTCCCATTCCCGCAAATCACCGGCCATGGAAATTGCAATCGCTAATAGTTCTGTCTCTACGCTGGGGCGCCCCGGCAGCGGGAATCGCACCAATGCAAAGCACTCCATTGTGCTTGGCTAGATCGAAATAACTCGAACCAAACATTTGTAGCTAGTGCGGCTATCACTTTGGCTTCTCAGAAGGCAGTCAAACAGTTATAAGTACGGCTTTGACTTACTTTGTCGCCATCCAATACTGCTCTATGTTGTCTCGGGGAATGCAATAGCGCTTCCCATTTTCGCAAAAGGAAGGCCAAGATGAGAAACGTAATCGCCACATTAATGTTAGTATTTGCCCTGCTGGGATTTTCCCCATCCGGTGCCGTTGCCCAAAGCGGGCATTTCATCGAAGTCTATGACATCACCGTTTCGATCCCCAGCCTTAACCGCGGTATTCCCGAGACAGCAAAACCCTATTTTGAATCACATCAACCCGATGGTCTGACCGGGACTGGCTCGGGATCATTTGGCGGCACTGAGCGGCGGGAAGTTTTTATCGACCGCGGACTAAACGCCAATGTTGATGCCATAATGGCAGGTGTCTACACCGTGACCCCGCTGTCTTACGGTTTCGGATATGACCGCGTACGATGGGCCGTACGGGAAGGCGTGTACGAAACCTACCGTATCACCGATCCTTCCAGGTCGGATTATGGCATGTTCCAGGTCTACAAATCCCTGCAACTGCGTTTCACAATCCCGCGCGACGCCGCCCTTTTGGAAGGTGTCCGCGCGGCCATCGTTGCGGCCCATCCGTGGAGCGAGCCTGTCATTCTGGTCCATGAAGGGCTGGCGCACAGGCGCAATTGATCAGAGTGTTTCGGCCGCATTCTGAACGCAGCGTTCGGCGCGTTAACCCTTTGGCGCAACAGCACGGTATCCAATGGGGGTGCACAGGGGGTGTACAGGTGGTGCATGGAAATCACCCCCCAATTTTACCTCATTTTCAGGGATTAACCTTTTATCATTCGCATTACCTTTTACTGATAGAAAAAGCGGGCTAGAACAGGGCCATGACGTGGAATATTCCCAACGTGTTAACCGTTCTCCGCCTGCTCGCTGCACCGGGCGTTGCGCTGATGTTTCTCTACTTCACGCGCCCTTGGGCAGACTGGTTTGCCTTGGTCTTGTTCGTGTCGGCCGCAATCACCGACTGGTTCGATGGTTACCTTGCAAGAGCTTGGAAACAAACAACAAAAATGGGAACTATGCTCGATCCTATCGCTGACAAGGCGATGGTTGTGATCGCCCTGATGGTGATTGTCGGCTACAACAGCATGTCGCCGTGGCTGGTCCTGCCGGCAACGGTGATTCTGTTTCGCGAAGTGTTCGTATCGGGCTTGCGAGAGTTCTTGGGCGACACTGCTGGTACATTACGCGTGACCAAACTCGCGAAATGGAAAACGACCGCGCAAATGGTTGCAATTGCAGTACTATTTTCCCAAGGCGTGTTTGAACATTATCTCGGAATGTCATCATACGGCATGGATGATCAGCTGTTTTTCGATATCATTGAAGGCCGCGAAGAGGATCTTTTTGGTTTGCGCTGGAAAATGACCGGGATGATCTGGACCGGGCAAATCGGGCTGTGGCTGTTGTGGCTTGCGGCTGCACTGACATTGATCACTGGTGTTGATTACTTCAGGAAATCAACACCCTACCTAAAGGACAGTGACTGATGGACGTGCTTTACTTTGCATGGGTGCGTGAGCGCATCGGCGCGCCAAAGGAGCGGGTAGAGACCAACGCCGCAACGGTAATGGATTTGGTTAACGAACTCCGCACCCGCGAAGAACGTTATGCCGCTGCATTCGCCGATCTGAGCGCTTTGCGCGTTGCGGTGGATCAGGAGTTGAGTGATTTTGATGCGCCCCTCAAAGACGTACGAGAAGTGGCATTTTTCCCCCCGATGACAGGGGGTTGACCCCATGGATATCCGTGTTCAGGCAGAGCCGTTTGACCTTGGTGCCGAAACCAATGCCTTTGCTGCACGACAATCGGGAATGGGCGCGGTCGTTACGTTTACCGGAATTGTGCGGGATCTGGATAATGATGTTCTCGATGTAATGGAGATCGAGCATTATCCGGGCATGACGGAAAAGGCATTGGAAAAAATCGCATCTCAGGCGCATGAACGTTGGGACATCGGGGATATCCTGATCATCCATCGCCATGGTAGCCTGCGGCCGGATGATTTGATCATGATGGTTGCCACGTCGTCGCGCCACCGCGCCGATGCCTTTCAGGCTGCCGAGTTTTTGATGGATTTCCTGAAGTCCCGCGCGCCGTTTTGGAAAAAAGAAAAAACAAACGTCTCAACTGACTGGGTTGCCGCCAAATCCAAAGACGAAGACGCACTTAAACGCTGGTAGTTTTGTACAATCCTCTGATAGGAAGATTTGAACCCAACCTCATTTTAAGAAATTGAAGTTAACCGTTTTATTAGGGCTTCCCCCAACCACCCCCACCCGGTGTCTCCATTCCAAAGGCACTACCTGACTTTAGCTCGATTTCGTCATTCCCGGCCATTTCACGTATCGTACCATCTGGTAATTCGGCCCAATTGCGCCCAGTTTTGCCGGGTTCCCCACCATTCGCGCCAAAGGGTGGAATGATACGGTGATTGGTCAAAGTGGTCACGGTAACCGGCGCCAGGAACCGAAGCCGGCGGATCAGGCCATGCCCTCCACGCCACTCACCTGCGCCACCGGAATTGTCCCAAATTCCAAATTCCTCCAGTCGGACGGGAAAGCGTTTTTCAAGAATTTCGGGGTCGGTCATGCGGGTGTTTGTCATATGGCTCTGCACGGCATCGCACCCCCTGAACCCCGGCCCTGCCCCCGATCCGCCAGCGATGGTTTCGTAATTCTGGAAATCGTCATTGCCCCAAACGAAATTATTCATTGTTGCCTGAGATCCGGCAATCACCCCAAGCGCCCCGTACAGCGCGTTGCAGGCAGCCTGCGAAACTTCGGTGTTGCCGGAAATCACGGCTGCAGGTGGTCCGGGATTCAGCATTGAACCCTCGGGGATAATGATTTCGAGCGGCTTAAGACATCCTTGGTTCAAAGGGATTTCAGCCCCCACCATGGTGCGAAAGACGTAAAGCACTACCGCGCCGCTGATCGACTTCGGCGCATTATAGTTGCCGGTGTGCTGGGCGGATGTGCCGGTGAAATCAATCACTGCAGATCGGTTTTCATGATCAACCTTCACCCGGACTTCGATCGCTGCGCCATGATCCATGGGATAGGTAAACTGCCCATCGCGCAGCCGGTCGATCACCCGGCGCACGCTTTCCTCGGCGTTGTCCTGAACGTGGCCCATATAGGCCTGCACAACATCAAGGCCATAGGCCTCAACCACCTTCAATAGCTCCTGGCGACCGGTTTCGTTCGCCGCCACCTGTGCCTTGAGGTCAGCCATGTTCTGCAGAATGTTGCGGCATGGATATCGACCGGTGGCAAGGATCCTTTCGGCGGTTTCTTCGAGCAGAGTGCCAGCATCCACCAGCTTCACATTGTCGATCAGCACACCTTCTTCGCTGATGTGGGTGCTGTCTGGCGGCGCAGACCCCGGTGTACGCCCGCCAATATCGGCGTGGTGCCCGCGTGACCCCAACCAGAAAACCGCCGTGCCATCCACGAATACGGGCGTAACCACGGTAACATCGGGTAGGTGAGTGCCTCCATTGAAGGGTGAATTCAGCATGTAGGCGTCACCGGGCTGCACATCCGGGTTTAGCCGCATGACCGTTCTTATACTGTCTGACATCGACCCCAGATGCACCGGCACATGCGGGGCATTGGCCACCAGATCGCCCGCCGCGTCAAAAATCGCACAGGAAAAATCAAGCCGTTCCTTAATGTTTACCGACCATGAGGTATTGGCAAGAGTTGCCCCCATCTGGTCTGCGACGGACATAAACAGATTGTTGAAAACCTCCAGCAAAACAGGATCGGCGCGAGTACCTGCTGCGGCTGTACGACGTGCAGATCCAGAACGTTCCAGCAGCAGATTACCCATGCGATCAACCCGAGCGTTCCAGCCGGGTTCGACTACATTGGTCCCGGTTGGTTCCGTGATGACGGCAGGGCCACGAACTTGTGCGGTAGGATCAAGTGCGGCGCGGTCATAAAGCGGAACATTAACTACGGCTCCTTCCAGATGTACCGGAATGTCGGCATGCGGGACGCCATCACCCTCTGGCAGAGCCGGCTCGGGTGATTGACCCGTTTGGCCCACCGATTCAACGCTGACCATCTCGAACAGAATTGCTCGCTCTGGCGAATGAAAACCGAACCTCTGTTGATGCGCTTCTTCGAAACTGGCCTGCATCTGATCAGCGGGCCCAAATGGCACCTCGAGCGCCTGATGAGATCCGTCATAGCGCAGATGTGCGCGTTTGTGGGTTGTGATGTCCTGAATGCCCTGACCGGCAACTTCGGCACGTGCATCTTCTTCAAGCGCATCAAGTGCCTTGGTTGCTGCCGCCGTATCCGACAGAGGCGCATCAAGCTGTACCTCACGCAATGCACTGATCTCGGCCAATCCCATTCCATAGGCGCTCAGAACACCAGCATGCGGGTGAATTAGAACCCGCCGCATGCCAAGTGCATCGGCTACTAAACAGGCATGCTGCCCCCCCGCGCCACCGAAACATTGCAGCGTGTAGCGGGTTACGTCATGGCCACGCTGCACACTGATTTTTTTGATCGCGTTTGCCATGTTATCAACAGCAATTCGCAAAAACCCGTCTGCCATCTCTTCAGGGCTGCGCCGTGCCTCGCCGGTTTCTTTCGCTACGGCCTCTGACAGGTCTTCGAACTTCTGCTGAACGACCGTGGCGTCAAGGGGTTGATCGCCACTGGGCCCAAAAACGGATGGGAAGTGATCGGGATTAAGCTTGCCCAGCATGACGTTACAATCCGTCACTGTTAAGGGGCCACCGCGGCGGTAACAGGCCGGTCCGGGATTGGCGCCTGCACTTTCAGGGCCGACCTGAAACCTGCCGTCGACAAATTTGCAGATCGAGCCGCCGCCGGCAGCGACGGTATGAATATCCATCATCGGCGCCCGCATCCGCACGCCTGCCACTTCGGTTTCAAAACTGCGTTCGAATTCACCTGCATAGTGGCTCACATCGGTTGACGTACCACCCATGTCAAACCCGATAAGCTTGCCATGTCCGGCTGCTTCGCCGGTGCGGACCATGCCAACGATACCGCCTGCGGGGCCGGACAGGATTGCATCACGCCCCTGAAACAGCCCAGCGTCAGTCAGTCCGCCGCTGGATTGCATGAACAACAGTGCTTCGCAGGCGCGGCCAAGTTCCAACTCACCCGCAACCTGATCGACATAGCGGCGCAGGATGGGGGAAAGATAGGCATCGACAACGGTTGTATCGCCGCGTCCCACCAGCTTCGCCAGACGACTGACCTGATGAGAGGTCGATATTTGCGTGAAGCCGATATCCTTCGCGATTTCTGCGACCTGCTCTTCGTGTGCAGCGTTGAGATAAGCGTGCAGCCCCGCAATCGCTACCGCACGAATGCCGTTGTCAAACGAACGCTGTAGCGCCCCTCGCGCGGCGGCTACATCCAAGGGGCGTAGCACATTTCCATCGGCATCAAGCCTTTCATCAAGCTCGGCCACCTCTTCAAATAACAAATCCGGGCGCCTGATTTCGAGGTCAAACAGGCGCGGTCTTGTCTGATATCCAATCTCCAGCAGATCCCGAAATCCTTTGGTGATAAGCAGAAGGACTCGTTCACCCTTTCGTTCCAGCAGTGCGTTGGTTGCGACAGTTGTACCCATTCGGACCGATCGGATAGATGCATCGGGAAACGCGCGCTCAACTCCCATCAAATCGCGAATCCCTTGCACTGCGGCATCCCGGTAACGTTCCGGATTTTCGGACAGCAGTTTATGGGAATGGACCTTTCCTGCGGGATCAAGTGCTACGATATCGGTAAAGGTTCCACCACGGTCGATCCAGAATTCCCAAGGGTTGCTCATATCGTCCTCGCACAATTTTCACCGCCACGTTTCGCCGGGGGGGTGGAATTGTCAACGGGCGGGCATTGAAATTCTTCCTTGGTTTGGTGCAAATGCGGTGAAAGCAAAAGGAGTCACGCAATGGAGCTGCGCCGGATCACCGATGAATTCTCGGTCTCGCCACAAGTTGACCCGGAACATATGCATGAAATTGCAGGCGCTGGATTCCGGTCTGTTATCTGTAACCGTCCTGATGGCGAAGAAATGGGCCAGTGTGACTACAACCCAATTGCGGAAGCGGCAAAAGCCGAAGGACTAGAGGTTCAGTGCATTCCAATTTCTTCCGGTTTCGTCACGCCGGATGCACTTGATGAGTTTCGTAAAGCGCTTGAAGAGATGCCCAAACCGATATTGGCGTATTGCCGCACAGGAACACGCTGCACGATGCTATGGAGCATTGCCGAACATGGCCGTCGGGCTGACGACGAGATTGTCGAACTTGCTGCCAAAGCCGGGTACGACATGTCCGGTCTGATCCGTCAGTTACAGCAAAGATGAGCCATTGGACGGCAGTTGGCCGATCGGGGGCACAATATCGTGCATTTGCAATTGAGAATGGTCGGGTAACGGCCCGTGCATATGGCGCTGATGAAACAGAAGCTTTGGCCGTACTGTCCAAGGCTTCTGAAACGATTGTTCGTGTCGGTAGTGGCGTAGCTGAAAAACTGCCGGCTCCGGTTTTGCCGGCATCTGGGCTCTGTTTAGCAGACTGGGCACAGGATAAACCGCGAGACTTAATCCCGGCATGGGTGCGCTTAAGCATCGCCGGGTTTCTCGCATCATACAGCAATTGGGATGGCGTGATTTGCGTTTCCGAAGCAGGCGTAAACCACTGGATCCACATCAGCGTGAATGAGGCGGTTAGCGCACAGAGCTTTTTGACACCTCGGATGATTCACATGCTTGGCGGCGGCCGTATTCCTGATACCGATGCTTTGGAAAACACCCTGAGCCGTCCAGAACGGCTTGCCGCACAATTGCATTCAGCAGAAATAGCCGACTACCCCGATGCAACAACCGGACATCTGATCGGTGCTGAACTCGCCGCCGCCCGCAGCTATTGGTTGGGGCAGCAGGTCGTATTGATCGGGGATACGCTGAAGCCCTACGCAACTGCGCTTGAAAGTCAGGGTGGGCCTTGTGAAGTTGTCAGCGCTGAATTGGCTCTTGAAGATGGGCTTGTGGCCCTTGGCATTGCTTTGGGCCTGAACGGGTAACGCCCAATTGGGTCAAGAGATTATCATTTTCACGAATGCGCCCGCATGCTAGCTCTTGGCGATGCTGGCGGTATTTCTTCAGACTCTTCCATTTTTCCTCGTCATCGGATTGGGATATGGGGCTGCCCGTGGCGGATTTTTCCCTGAAGAAGCGACGGCGTGGCTTACCCGCTTTGTGTTTTATTTTGCACTGTCGGCGATGCTGTTTCGCTTTTCGGCCAATCTGTCATTTGCTGAGATATTCGATGGCCGGTTTGTCCTTGCCTATCTTTGGGGAACCGGCTTTGTCTATGTTTTGGCCACACTTGTGGCCATGCTACGAAAAGTCGGAGTAGCCGCCGCCGCATTCGAAGCGCAATGCGCGGTGATCGGCAATGTCGGATTTCTCGGGGTGCCGATGCTGGTGCTATTGATGGGGGAAACCGCAATTGGTCCGGTTATGCTGGTTTTGTCGGTTGATCTGATCGTATTCGGGTCATTAGTGGTGATCCTTGTAACGGGGTCACAAGATGGCCGTACGAATTTGGGAGTTTTACGGACCGTCGCTCTTGGTTTGCTGAAAAATCCAATGATCCTGTCAATCGCTTTGGGTCTGACCTGGTCGGCGCTTGCTATTCCAATCCCTCCGGTGATGAACGAATTTCTATCGCTGCTTGGTGGGGCCGCGACGCCCGGGGCATTATTTGCGATTGGTGCGTCTCTGGCAGGTAAATCTGCGGAGCGACCCTTTGTTGCCGGTTGGTTGAGCGTCTGTAAGTTGGTGATTCATCCTGCAGTTATTGCATTTTCAGCGCTCTATTTGTTCCCCGTCGATCCCTATGCAGCGGCGGTTATGATCGCGGCGGCGGCACTGCCAGTGGCAGGGAATGTCTACATTCTGGCACAACATTACGGGGTCGCCCCGCAGCGGGTTTCGGCCTCTATCCTGATTTCAACGATTTTTGCAGTTCTGACCGTTTCGGTGGTGATCGGTTGGGTCAGCCAGCTCTATTAGTGCCAAGGTCTCAATGACGGATATCCAAAAACCAGAATATCAGCCGATACCATTGCCTGACCGACAAGAGCTCAGCGACGACGCCGGGTTTGCAGAGGTCCAGACCTATTGGGAACTTATGCGCAAGCGGCATACTGTGCGGGATTTCTCAGACCGCTCTGTGCCGGAAAAGATTATCGCAACCAGTGTCGCGGCGGCTGCGACTGCGCCAAGTGGTGCCAACCAGCAGCCTTGGCACTTTGCGGCGATTGCCTGCCATGAAATGAAGGCCCGAATACGTGAAGCTGCCGAGCAGGAAGAAGAGCGGTTCTACGCAGGTGGCGGCGGCGACGAATGGCTCTCGGCACTGGAGCCAATTGGCACGGGTGCAGACAAGCCACATCTCACCACTGCGCCGTGGCTCATCGTGATTTTTGCACAACGGTATGGTGTTAACCCGGACGGATCACGTCGCAAACATTACTATGTGCCGGAAAGTGTTGGGATTGCGACGGGAATGCTAATCACCGCATTGCACAAGGCTGGTCTATGTTGTCTGACGCATACACCCAATCCGATGAAATTTCTAAATGACTTGTGTGGACGGCCAGACAATGAAAAACCTGTGATGATTTTGGCGGTGGGGCATGCCGCAGAAAATGCAACCGTGCCTGCCGCTGCAAAAGTTAAGAAGCCGCTGGAAGATGTGTTGACGATCTGCCGTGGTGAAAAACACGAAAAGGAATGAAAAATGCAAATCGTATCGGAAAATGCCTGCTTTGGCGGGGTTCAAGGTGTCTATACCCACACATCAGAAGCTTGTGGCTGTGACATGACCTTCGGACTGTTTATGCCGGAGGAGGCAAAGGACGGGCCGGTGCCGGTGCTGTGGTATCTGAGTGGACTGACCTGCACGCATGAGAATGCGATGGCCAAGGCCGGAGCGCAGGGTTGGGCTGCTGAACAGGGAATTGCACTGATATTCCCGGATACCTCTCCGCGCGGGGATGATGTTGCAGATGACGACGCTTACGATCTGGGCAAAGGCGCCGGGTTTTATGTCAACGCGACCCAAGCACCCTGGGCGCCGCATTTCCGGATGTGGGATTATATTGCGGAGGAGCTTCCTGCGTTAGCGACATCGGAGTTTGCCATTGATCCGGAGCGTCAGGCAATCACCGGTCATTCGATGGGTGGTCACGGTGCGCTCACCTTGGCGATGAACCTTCCCGGGCGCTACAAGTCGGTTTCAGCCTTTGCGCCGATATCCCACCCAACGACAGGTGATTGGGGCCGCAAACAACTCAGCGCCTATCTCGGGGATGATGAAGCAGCCTGGGCACCTCATGATGCAACTCTGATGATGCGCGAGGCGGGATTTGCCGGACCTGTGCTAACTGACACCGGTACCAACGATCAATTCATTGACCTTCTGAAGCCCGAGGCGCTGGCCGAGGCGGTGAATGCACGTCGGCAACAGGCGATACTCAGACTTCAGCCGGGTTATGATCATAGTTACTTTTTCGTTTCTACGTTCATGGAAGACCACGTAACTTTCCATGCCGAAGCGCTGTATGCGGGGTAAGATATGAGCGATTATGATCTCATCGTGATCGGTTCTGGCCCTGCTGGCCGGTCCGCGGCTATCCAGGCTGGCAAACTTAAACGCCGGGTGTTGGTGGTGGATCGTAAGGACCGGCTTGGTGGGGTGTCGGTTCATACGGGGACGATCCCGTCCAAAACCCTTCGTGAAACGGTGCTGAACTTATCAGGTTGGCGCGAGCGGAGTTTTTATGGCCGGGCTTACCGGGTGAAAGACGAAATACGTGCCGAAGACCTGAAAGCGCGTCTGCATATGACGCTCGATTACGAAGTTGACGTGCTGGAGCATCAGTTCAACCGCAACCATGTGGAAACGTTGCACGGACAGGCCCGGTTCACCGGTCCGAATGAAATTGAAGTCGCCACCGAAGCGGGTGATGTCAGCCGGATCACCGGTGACAGGTTCTTGATCTCGACCGGAACCAAAACATACCGACCTGATTATGTTCCGTTCAACGGTCAGACCATTGTCGACAGCGATGAGTTTTTAGAGCTGGCCAAGATCCCACGTAGCCTTATCGTGGTAGGCGCCGGTGTGATTGGTGTGGAATACGCGACGATGTTCTCTGCGCTTGATGTCCGGGTTTCTCTGATCGAACCACGCGAAACATTTCTGGATTTCATCGACAATACAATCATTCATGAATTCACTCACCAAATTCGCGATAACGGTGTGGATCTTCGTTTGGGTTCTGCGATCGAAACCATCGAGGATGCCGGCGAACATGTTGAGGTGACTCTGTCCAACGGTCGCCATATTCGGGCTGAGATGTTGCTTTTTGCGGCCGGGCGCATGGGGGCGACAAGTAATCTGAACCTGAAATCTGTGGGCCTGGAAACGGATCACCGTGGCCGGATTGAAGTGGATCGCAAAAGCTATCAGACCTCGGTGCCACATATCTATGCCGCCGGAGACGTGATCGGCCATCCATCGCTGGCATCAACCTCTGGCCAACAGGGGCGCATTGCGTCCTGCCACGCGCTTGACACGCCGACCATGCCGGAAAGCCCCTGGTTCCCTTACGGTATCTACTCTGTTCCGGAAATCTCCACATGCGGTATGTCCGAAGAGCAAATGCAGGAACGTGGCATTGCCTATGAAGTGGGCATCGCCCGGTTCCGCGAAACCAGCCGCGGGCATATTATGGGGGTCGATCAGGGCATGCTAAAGATGCTGGTAAGCTTAAAGACTCGCCGTGTGTTGGGGGTTCAGATCGTTGGCGAAGGGGCGACCGAACTTATTCACATCGCGCAGGCTGTTTTGAACCTCAAAGGAACCGTTGATTACTTTGTACAGAACACGTTTAACTACCCAACGCTGGCAGAAGCCTACAAAATTGCCGGTCTCGATGCGTTTAACCGCATGCCCATTCCCGAGGAGTACAAGGTCAAACGTAAAGGTGACGGAAAAGTGTCATGACAGGGCATAACGGCAAATCATTGCACGAAATTTTCCTGAGCAATGGGGGCCGCCAGATCAACAAATGGCTTCATTTCTTCGACATATATGAACGTCATTTTGCAAGGTTTGTTGGCAAGGCACCAACAATGCTTGAAATTGGGGTGCTCGGGGGTGGGTCGCTTCAGATGTGGAAAACCTATTTTGGACCCGGCGCAAAGATTGTTGGGCTCGATCTTGACCAGAAGTGTTCAGAATTCGCGGAAGATCAGATAGATGTGGTGATCGGATCTCAGGATGATCCAAAGGTTCTTGATGATCTTTTGAATCGGTATTCTTTCGATATCGTGCTGGACGATGGCAGCCACCAGATGGATCACCTCAGCAAGACCTTTACACATCTGTATGATCAGCTTTCCCCAAACGGCGTTTACATGTTGGAAGACCTGCATTGCTGCTACTTCGAAGGATATGGAGGTGGATACAAAAAGCCGGGCACGTTTCTGGAAATCGTCAAGGACTGTATTGATCAGCTTCACGCCACCTATAACAGCGATGCCAAAGTTGATACTTTCACCCGTTCCACCTTTGCGATCGATATCTACGATTCGATAGTGGCATTCGAAAAGGCTCCTCAGGCCGAGCGTCAGAAACTGCGCACTGGTGGAATGGGTCAGGTCCGAAAAGGAAAAGCCAAACCGTGATCTATGTTGATGCTGATGCCTGCCCTGTAAAGGCAGAGATTGAGCGCGTGGGCACCCGGCACAAAGTGGCGATGACGATGGTGTCCAATGGCGGGCTGCGTCTGTCGCAAAATCCGTTGGTAGAAATGGTTGTAGTGCCGGACGGTCCGGATGAGGCGGATAAGTGGATCGCTGAACGTGCAGGGCCGGGCGATGTCGTCGTTACCGGAGATATACCGCTAGCCGCGAAATGTGTGGCAGGGGGTGCGCACGTGTTGAAACCCAATGGTGAAGCACTGACTGGCGCAAATGTCGGAGCAGCCCTAGCAATGCGCGATTTGATGACGGATCTACGCGCCGCGGACCCGTTTCGCCAAGGGGGCGGCAAAGGATTCTCCAAGGCGGATCGTTCGCGGTTTCTGGATGCACTTGAGCGCTCGCTTAGGGCAGCTGCCAGAATCTAGGCCTTTGATCTGAAAGACCTGTCTTGGACAGAGAGGGGTTTACTTTACCGCGTGGCAAAGGTCTTTAGCAGACAGGCGTGCTGTCTGTTCGGTCTGCCTGATTTCAGAGGCACCCATGACCTCCAACGTGCAATCAAACAATAACCTTGCAGGTGCGCTTTGCGCGCTAGCAGCCGCGTTTTGTTTTTCATTCAACGATATGGCGGTCAAATTCGTATCCGGCGATTATGCTTTGCATCAAGTGGTTCTTATCAGGACGGCGGTTGGTTTGGTTACGTTCCTATTGGTAATCATGCCGTTTTGTGGTGGTTGGCATGTGATGCGAACGCGGCGGCCTGGATTGCTGTTTTTGCGCGGCATTTGCCTGGTCACCGCAAATTCGATGTTGTTTCTAAGCTTGTCGGTTCTTCCGATCGCTGACGCGGTGGCGATTTATTTTGTGCTCCCACTTATCATTGCGGTTCAATCAGTTTTCTTTTTAGGCGAAACCGTTGGGCCGCGCCGCTGGACTGCTATCGTAGTAGGTTTTTTGGGAGTTTTGCTCATTGTAAAGCCGGGATCTTCGACATTTCAGGTCGCATCGCTGCTTCCTGCTGGTGCGGCACTATTCTATGCAAGTGCTCACATTCTTACACGACGTGTCGGAGCGACCGAAAGTGCGGCCACACTGGCTTTCTATGCATTGGTCAGTCTTGGGTTGTTTAGTGCGATTTCGGGGGCATTCCTTGGGGGTGGGCAATATGCCGATCACAGTGACGGCGTTCTGAAGTTCCTGTTGCGTGCGTGGGTTCCCGTTAATCCAGTGGACTGGTCAATGCTGATTGGATTGGGAGTCACAGGGGTGTTTGGAGGGTTTTTCATTGGTCAGGCCTACCGATTGAGCGAAGCTGCATTTGCAGCCCCATTCGAGTATGTTTCTATGGTGCTGGCGATCGTGTGGGGCGTAACAATTTTCGGAACAAGGCCCGACGCATTGGGCTGGATCGGGATAATCGTAATTCTGGGCTCTGGCCTGTATCTGGTTTGGCGTGAAACTGTAAAAGGCCGAATCACAAGCCACGCAAAAACTGAAGGTAATTTATGACACCACAGGCAGTCATTTTCGACATTGGCAACGTTCTGATTGAATGGCAGCCAGAAAAGCATTTCGACATTCGGATTGGACCAGAACGTCGCAAGGCGTTTTTTACGGCTGTAGATATTCACGGCATGATGAACCGAATTGATGAAGGTGGAAATTTTTCACTCGTGGTTGAAGAGACCGCAAAGGCACATCCGAACTGGGCTGATGAAATTTTATGGTTCCGCGATGGTTGGTGTGAAATAGCGCAGCCGTCGATTGACCATAGCGTGCGACTTTTGCGCGCTTTGCGGAGAAAAGACATCCCGGTATTTGCGTTGTCAAATTTCGGCGCGCAGAATTTTCCACTGAGCGAGGCCCAGTTTCCGTTTCTGACTGAGTTCGACAAACGTTACATTTCTGGTGAGATGGGCATGATCAAACCTGACACAGCAATTTACGCTGCGGTAGAGGATGATTGTGGCATTGCTCCAGAGGCGTTGCTGTTTGTAGATGATCGTGAAGAAAATATTGAGGCTGCGGTCGATCGTGGATGGCAGGGGCATTTGTTTGTCTCGCCAGAGGGTTGGGCCGAGTGTCTGGTTGAATTCGGCCTGATGAATGCTGATGAGGCCGCCTAGATGAAACTGCGTGATGGCCATTACTCTTGGAGGATACAATGTTCTGGTGGGTGATACTGGCATTGACCGTGGTGATCATGGCCGCCCCCCATGTGGCTGAGTTGCTTCGGCCCAGATTGGGCGAACAGGCGCGTCAGAATGCGCCGGGTGAATTGGTGAAACTCAAACGAGGAGTAACCCATTATCGCTGGCTTGGAGCAGAAACCGGCCCGGTTGCCGTTTGTGTGCATGGTTTGACCACCTCGTCCTATGTTTGGGAACCGGTTGCCCGCGGCCTTGGGGAGATGGGGTTCCGGGTATTGCTGTATGATCTTTACGGGCGTGGCTATTCGGCGCGTCCAAGAGGTGAACAAGACAGCCGTTTCTTTGTTGAGCAACTTGAAGGGTTGCTTGCTCATCTGGACTTAGAGGACGACATCACGTTGCTTGGCTATTCGATGGGAGGTGCTATTGCACCCGCCTTTGGTGCCAAGCACCATAAGCGTTTGCGGCAGATGGTACTTATAGCTCCTGCTGGTACGGGACATGACCTCGGGCCAATTGCGCGTCTCGCGTGTAATCACCGGTGGTTGGGTAAATGGCTTGCTCTGCTGTTTTACCCCCGCTCGCTACGGCAGGCGACAGAGGCCGAGCGCGGCCTGAAATGCGAAATCGAGGGCATGGTTGACCTGCAAATTGCCGAGACCCGCTGGCGCGGGTTCGCGCCGGCAGTGCTATCTTCGCTTCAGGGCATTCTTGACGAAAACCTTGAGCCTTCGCATCGCGTGATTGCTGAAGCGGGCTTGCCGGTTTTAGCGATTTGGGGAAAGGAGGATGAGATCATTCCCTTGTCGGGCAGGGAAACACTAGCCGATTGGAATGGATCGGCGCAAAGCGCTGTAATAGACGGTGCAGGCCATACGCTGACCTATACCAACAGCGCCGCTGTCATAGAACATCTTGAGTGGCTTGATGCGAGCTAGGCTGTCGCTAATCGTTGTTCGCGTATTGGCAAATGCACTATTGCGCTGAAAGCGCCTATACCGATGCCAATCCACCAGACGAGGGTATAATCGCCATAAGCGTCATACATTCTTCCACCCAGCCAAATGCCCAGAAAGCTACCCAACTGGTGTGAAAAGAAGACGATGCCATAAAGAGTCCCCATGAAACGCAACCCGTATATCTGGGCGATCAATCCACTGGTCAGGGGGATTGTCGCCAGCCACAATGACCCCATACCGGCAGAGAACAGCAATACCGTGGCCGGTGTGATCGGGAATAGTATAAACGCCGCCGAAATCAGAGTGCGTAGCGCGTAAACGGCTGCAAGTAGATACTTCTTTGAATACCTTTTGCCCAAATAACCAGCAGTTAACGTACCCGCGATGTTGGCCAACCCAATTAACGAAATCGCGACAGCTCCAAGCGCTGAAGTGGTGGTAATTCCCATCCCATGCAGCATACCCCCAGGGGCAATCGGGCCGCACATTTCGGTTACAAACGCCGGGAAATGCGCGGTGATAAAGCCGAGCTGATAACCGCAGGAAAAGAAGCCCAGGAAGATCAAAGTATAAGATGGATCGCGAAATGCTTTGCCAAGGATCTGCCCCATTGTTTCTTCAAGCTCAGCCTTGCTGGCCATTGTCGGCGAACGCATGAACGGAAGTAGCATAAGCGTCGCAAGGATTGTTGCTGCAAATACAAGAAACACCGTCTGCCAACCCATAAAGCCCAGCAGAAACTCAGCAACCGGGGCACCAAAAACCTGACCCGCAGAGCCCGAAGCGGTGGCAATGGCAAGGCTCATCGACCGGTTTTCTTCGCTGCTGGCCCGCCCCACCACTGCGAGAATTATGCCAAAGCCAGTGCCCGCAATGCCAAAGCCAACCAGTATTTCATACAGTTGATGGGCTTCAGGAGACATTGCAAAGGAAGACAAAACAAGGCCTGCCGCATAGGCAATTGCTCCAAGCACGATCGCTTTGCGGTCGCCAACTTTTTCCGCAATGGCGCCAAAAATTGGCTGGCCAATTCCCCAGGCCAGATTTTGAACGGCTATCGCCAGTGAAAACTCAACCCGAAGCCATCCAAACTCTTCAGCAATTGGAATTTGGAACACCCCAAAAGAAGCACGAATTGCAAAAGAAATGAGCGAGATTACACAACCTGCGATCAGCACAGGTGTGAACAATGATGCAGATTTTTGCATTCCGGATCTCCGATGTCGCCGTGCTACTCTATTGGGAATAACACCGGGGTCAAATGAGCGATTGTGATGGTCACAATCAGACTTTGTAGAGCTTTGAGCAATCTCTTTACTTTTCACGAAAGAGCGGTCGCGGTATGCCGATTAGATGGAATCCTTTGCCCAGAGATATGAACGCCTTGTTTCAGAAGGCGCATTAACCCGCGATCCTGCGCAAGAAGCCACGATTCCGGAATTTAAACGCATCGGAACCGCCCTCGCAGAGCCAGTAAAGAAAGGCTGGTTCAAAAAGGCGCCGGAAGCACCGAAAGGCCTCTACCTTTGGGGGGGTGTCGGGCGCGGCAAGTCGATGCTGATGGACCTCTTTGTCGAAACGCTTGATGTGCCAAGCCGCCGTGTTCACTTTCATGCCTTCATGCAGGAAATTCACGCCGGGATGCACAAGGCACGTGCAGAAGGGGTCGAAGACGCGCTCGCGCCCGTCGCCAAGGCGGTTATCGATAACGTTCGGTTGTTGGCCTTTGACGAAATGCAGATCACGGACATCACAGATGCCATGATCGTTGGTCGTCTTTTTGAAGCGCTTTTCGCTGCCGGTGTCGTCGTGATCACCACGTCCAACCGTGTTCCAGACGACCTTTATAAAGATGGGCTGAACAGGCAATTGTTCTTGCCTTTCATATCGATTTTGAAAGAGCGAATGGTCGTCCACGAGATGGTCAGCCCAACGGATTACCGCCAAAATCGACTGGCTGGAAACCCCAGCTATTTCACCCCGGCTAACGAAGAAGCGCGCGCGCAGATCGACGCCGTTTGGTCCGACCTGACCGGCAATGCAGGCGCGCCTCTGACGCTCATTGTGAACAAAAGAGAGGTGGAAATCCCTTCCTTCCACAATGGTGTGGCCAGAGCGAGTTTTTACGATCTTTGTGGCCGAGCACTGGGTCCGGCTGACTATCTTGCGCTGGCCGGGGCAGCTCGGGTGCTCGTACTAGAAAACATTCCTGAACTGGGGCGCAGCAATTTTAACGAGGCCAAGCGCTTTGTTACGTTGATCGATGCTTTGTATGAGGCAGGTGTGCAGTTGATATGTTCCGCTGCTGCGAAACCTGAATATCTTTATATTGAGGGTGAAGGCACATTTGAGTTTGAGCGTACAGCCAGCCGTTTACGTGAAATGCAGTCCGAGGGCTGGGGGTAATAAGGGAGACGCATCCGTTTTAGGATGCTGCGACGTGCTTGCGGTGATCGAGGCGTAATTACTGTGTACGGGACGTTGCTTGAAGCCAGTTGATGTAGAGCCGCTCAGCCATGTTATTAAATGCATCCATCCGCGCGGCACAGGCTTTGTCAAACTGATCGACGGCTCCTTTTCCCATCGCCCTTTCAAGCGCATCGGCATATTCGGGGATTTCTGCCCAATTCTGTACAGTGTCAGCTTCAAGTTCGACGTGGAATTGAGTGCTGTAGGCACGCGTTCCCCATTTCATCGCCTGAACAGCACAGTCAGGCGAGGTTGCCAGAACCTGAGCCCCGGGTGGCAGGGTTTTGATTTCGGCTGAATGCCATTGCAGGCAATCAAACGTTTCAGGCAATCCATCAAAAAACACACCAGTTGCCCCAGCTTCGGTCAGCTGCACATCCAGAACACCAATTTCAGGTGTTACGGAGACGCCCACAGATCCACCAAGCGCTTCTGCCAAAAGTTGATGACCCAGGCACAGGCCGAGAAATGGCATACCCCTGACTTCAACTGCATCGCGAATGAATGCTTTTTCGTCCTTGAGCCAAGGATGTTCGTCCTCTTGCCAAACATCCATTGGCCCGCCCATGACCCACAGTGCATCATAGCCTTCGATGGATGGCAGCGGTTCTCCTTCATCCAACTCAACAGCATCCCAGGTATGTCCATCTTCCTTAAGGAAATTGCGGAGGATGCCGGGATGCTCGGCAGCGGCGTGTTGAAGAACCAAAATGTGCATAGTGATCTCCCTAAATCTTGCTGAAGCCTAGGCCGCAACCTTGCGCGATGACAAGGAGTCTTCGGAAACGTTGTGAATTTTGACGGGTTTCAACCATCTCTTGCAGGAGAGTGCATCCAGTCATCCTAACAGCAAGAAATTGGTGAGGCCAGATTGAATGTGGAATAAGTCCAGTATAGGAATGTTGCTATGTCAATTTCTGTCGAAACCTTCTTTCTCAAACCTGACGCCGAAGGCACTTTGCAATCTCAGATTCAGCAAATGATTGCTCAGGGCATATTGTCCGGGTTGTTTGGTAAGGGTGAAAAACTTCCAAGCTCGCGAAAGCTGGCGGAACATCTGGGTGTGAGTCGCATCACGGTCACTCTGGCTTACACAGAGCTTTTGGCCAACGACTATCTCGAATCACGTGACCGTTCGGGATACTATGTATCTGTGAACGCGCCAGAACCGCCGAAATTCCTGGCACACAGACCCAAGCAGGACAATGTTGACTGGTCTCGTGTTTTGGGGCGCAAGTTTACTGATGGTGCAACACCCGTAAAGCCTCAGAACTGGTCGAGCTATCGTTACCCGTTTGTCTATGGCCAAACTGACCCGACCCTCTTTGATCATGCGAATTGGCGGCACTGTGCCTTGCGGGCGCTTGGTCAAAAAGATTTTCAGGCGCTCACCACTGACTACTATGACCAGGATGATCCCAAGCTGATCGAATTCATCGCACGCCATACTCTCCCTAGGCGCGGGATTTTGGCCCAGCCGAGTGAAATCCTGGTGACAATGGGCGCGCAAAATGCGCTTTGGCTCACCGCGCAGGTGCTTTTGTCACAGCGCCGAATGGCTGCTATTGAAGAGCCAAGTTACCATGCATTGCAGGACATTCTGAAGCAGTCGCGCTGTCATCTGTCTTCGGTTGCGGTGGACAGAGATGGGTTGCCACCGGAAAAAATACCAGACGATGCCGATCTGATATTTACCACGCCCAGCCATCAATCGCCGACAAATGCCACCATGCCAATGGAGCGACGAAAGAAGCTGCTCAAGCGTGCCAGAGAAATCGATGCCTTAATCGTCGAGGATGACTACGAGTTTGAAATTTCGTTTCTGCGGTCACCACTTCCCGCACTTAAGTCACTCGATACAGACGGCCGGGTTATCTATGTCGGTAGCTTTTCAAAATCGATTTTTCCGGGACTTCGCCTGGGTTACTTGGTCGGTTCACAGGCATTTATTCGCGAAGCGCGTGCTCTGCGCGCCAGCGTTCTGCGGCACCCCCCCGGACACATGCAGCGAACTGCCGCATATTTTCTTAGTCTGGGGCATTACGACAGCTTGGTTTGGCGAATGGGACAGGTTTTTGCAAAGCGCAGAAAGGTGATGGAGCAAGCGCTAGCAGATCACGGGCTTGGGGTTGCCGGCCGCGGGATTTTTGGTGGAAGCTCAATTTGGATGCGTGCACCTGAGCATGTTGATACCGAAGAACTGGATCAGAAACTCCGGCCAAAGGGCGTGCTGATAGAACCTGGACGGCCATTTTTTGGGGTGAAAAATCCTCCCAGAAATTATTATAGGCTGGCTTACTCCTCAATTTCTTCTGAGAAAATCCCCGATGGACTAGCGATCTTGGCGCAAGAGCTGTCGCGCTAATGCTTTGCATTGAATGAACCATCTGGAAATCGATCACAACGATCCTGATTTTTACACTATGTACTATGGAAGGGTTGTCTGGTTGAATCACTGGTTGTTAATTAATGAGACAAATAATCTCATTAAGTATTATATGTGGTCCTATCCTAGGATGTAAACTGGCCCTACTTAAGCCTTCGCGCATGCCCTAATTTGCGGCCAAATTGCCGGATATTCCCGGCTTATTCCTGCCAGGAGATGCACCCATGAAAATGACGACTGAAGAAGCATTTGTAAAAACACTGCAAATGCACGGAATCCAACACGCTTTCGGAATTATCGGTTCGGCGATGATGCCGATTTCGGACATCTTTGGCGAGGCGGGAATCACCTTTTGGGATTGTGCGCACGAAGGGTCTGGCGGCATGATGGCCGACGGTTACACTCGCGCAACTGGCAAAATGTCGATGATGATTGCGCAGAACGGCCCTGGAATCACAAACTTTGTCACTGCTGTCAAAACGGCTTACTGGAACCATACACCTCTGCTGCTGGTGACCCCGCAGGCCGCCAACAAAACCATGGGCCAGGGCGGTTTCCAGGAAATGGAGCAGATGCGCATGTTTGCTGACTGCGTCTGCTATCAGGAAGAAGTCCGCGACCCATCACGCATGGCCGAGGTTCTGAGCCGCGTTATCATGAACGCCAAACGCTCTTCTGCACCTGCGCAGATCAACGTACCACGTGACTACTTTACCCAGGTGATTGACATCGACCTGCCCGCTGTCGTCGAATTTGAGCGCCCCGCAGGCGGCGCCGAAGCCGTAGCAGCGGCGGCCGAATTGCTCTCGAATGCCAAGAACCCGGTTATCCTGAACGGTGCCGGCACGGTTTTGTCCAAAGGCGGCATTGAAGCCTCCAAAGCACTGGCTGAACGTCTGGACGCACCGGTATGTGTTGGATACCAGCACAACGATGCCTTCCCCGGTTCGCACCCACTCTTTGCTGGTCCTCTGGGTTATAACGGCTCGAAGGCCGGTATGGAGCTGATCAGCGAGGCCGATGTGGTTCTCTGCCTCGGCACCCGCCTGAACCCGTTCTCGACCCTGCCGGGTTATGGCATGAACTACTGGCCTGCCGATGCCAGAATCATTCAGGTTGATATCAACCCCGACCGCATTGGCCTGACAAAAAAGGTCAGCGTCGGCATCATCGGTGACGCAGCCAGCGTTGCAAACGGTATTCTGGCGCAACTTTCCGATACCGCCGGTGACGAAGGCCGTGATGCCCGCAAAGCAAATATTGCACAGAAGAAATCGACCTGGGCGCAGCAGCTGAGTTCGATGGATCACGAAGATGACGATCCGGGCACCACGTGGAACGAACGTGCACGTTCGGCCAAGCCTGATTGGCTCTCTCCTCGCAAAGCTTGGCGTGCGATTCAGGCGGCACTTCCGAAAGAGGCGATCATCTCCTCTGACATCGGCAACAACTGCGCCATCGGTAACGCCTACCCGTCGTTCGAAAAGGGCCGCAAGTATCTGGCGCCGGGCCTCTTTGGTCCCTGTGGTTACGGTTTGCCGTCAGTTATCGGTGCAAAAATCGGATGCCCTGACGTTCCGGTTGTCGGGTTCTCTGGCGATGGTGCATTCGGTATCGCCGTGACCGAGCTGACAGCGATTGGTCGCGAAGAATGGCCCGCCGTTACTCAGATCGTATTCCGCAACTACCAGTGGGGTGCGGAAAAGCGGAACTCGACCCTTTGGTTCGATGACAACTTTGTTGGTACTGAGCTGGACGAAGGTGTTTCTTACGCCGGTATTGCCAATGCTTGTGGTCTTAAAGGTGTTGTAGCCCGCACAATGGACGAGCTGACCGATGCACTGGATCAGGCGATTAAGGACCAGAAGGCCGGGACAACAACGCTGATCGAGGCAATGATCAACCAAGAACTTGGTGAACCATTCCGCCGCGACGCGATGAAGAACCCGGTCAAAGTTGCGGGTATCGACGCGGCAGACATGCGTGAGCAACAGGTCTGATCCTGGTGAACCTGCCCTTTGATCTCTCTACAGGCCAAGGGGCCTTTCTGGCCGCCGCGCTTTTAGTGGCGGCCATAATACGCGGATATTCCGGGTTCGGCTTTTCCGCGATTTTCATCATTTTTGCTGCACTGACCACCAATCCGATACCTCTCATTCCGGTGGTGTTCTCCTGTGAAATCGCAATGACGCTGTTTCAGGCACGCGGCATTCGTCCCCACATTGACTGGTCCAGAGTTACACCGCTTCTGATCGGCGCTGCCATTGCCACCGTTCCGGCGGTATCCATTATGGCGCGTCTTGGTGAAACCGAGGCCCGCATTGCGGTCTCACTCATGGTTCTGTGTCTGAGCCTGATCTTACTAAGCGGTTGGCGTATGACCCGCCCGGTTGGTGCCATTGGCAATGTCGGTTTCGGTGCATTCGCGGGCATTGCCAATAGTGCCGGCGTGGGTGGTCTTCCAACCGCGGCATTCTTTTCCGCCCAGTCGGTCAGCCCGGCGGTTTTTCGGGCGACGATGATTGTTTTTCTGACTGGTATTGACCTGTTGGCAATGCCGGTAATGGGTGCACATGGGTTGGTGGGTGCGGACACACTAACCGGAATCGCACTGGCCTTTCCGATTCTCGGACTCGGGGTCTGGATTGGCACCCGGCTGTTTCAGGTTGCGTCGCAATCGTGGTTTCGCCGAATGGTCATCCTCATGCTGACGGCGTTGTCAGTTCTCAATATTGCGAGGGTGCTTGTATGACCCAGCCCCCCCTAGAACTGCTTCGATCGATCGCACGGCCACAACGCGCCACAATCGCCCTTAGCGAAGGCAACGATCCCCGCGTTGTTGCAGGCGCAATTGCGGCGGTGAAGGCCGGCATTGCCAACGTGATCCTTGTGGGCACAGCTGATGCCGTGAAGGCAGAGCTGGCCGCTCAAGAGGCAACCGACTGTGATAGTATCATTGTCCATGATCCACAGGGTTCGCCGCACGAGGATGATTTTGCCGCAGCGTTCCATGCTTTGCGCAAACACAAAGGAGTGGACGAAAACGCGGCACGCGCTGCGGTACGTACTCCTCTGGTATATGCCGCGATGCTGGTCCGTGAAGGGCATGCTGACGGAACAGTTGGCGGCGCGGTGGCAACTACATCGGATGTTGTTCGCGCGGCAATTCAGGTCATCGGCAAGGCATCGGGTGCTTCGATGGTTTCAAGTTTTTTTCTGATGTACCCACCCAAGGAGGCCACCACCCATGCCCGTGCGATGCTTTATTCAGACTGCGGGCTTGTTATCGATCCTTCTGTCGAAGAACTGTCCGCAATCGCATCAGCCTCTGCCGCCTCTTGCTGGGCGTTAATGCGGGAAGAGCCAAAGATTGCGATGTTGTCCTTTTCCACCAGGGGCAGTGCGCGCCACCCCAAAGTGGACAAGGTGACAGAAGCGCTCGCACACCTTCGCGCCGCCCACCCGGATCTGCAGGTGGACGGAGAGCTGCAATTTGATGCAGCTTTTGTCCCCTCGGTTGGTAGCAGCAAGGCACCGGACTCAGATGTTGCCGGGCAGGCCAACGTTATGATTTTCCCCAATCTTGATGCGGGTAATATTGGCTACAAAATCACTCAGCGTTTGGGCGGATACGCAGCCATCGGCCCTATCCTTCAGGGTCTCGCAAGACCAGCGAATGACCTGTCCCGCGGTTGTGTGGCCGATGACGTCACACAGATGATTGCGGTGACTGTACTTCAGGCGTTGGCTGGAAAAACCGCGATGGAATGAGTTTCTACTTTCGTCCGGGTTCAACGAACGGCGGACGCTGAATTTTCAGGTTTCCTGGTTTGTTTTTTCGGGAAATAGAACAAAAAAAGAAAGTGGTCGCGAGCGTGGGTGTTCTGCCCTAACGTGGCCGCGAACAGGATAAAGGGTACGTGATGACGCATCATCAGCCACAGATTGATACCTCTCCCAAAGTCTCGGATGAGGTGCGCAAGACGACTTGCTATATGTGTGCCTGCCGGTGCGGGATCAACGTGCATATGAAAGACGGCAAGGTCGCCTATATCGAAGGCAACCGTGACCATCCGGTGAACAAGGGCGTACTCTGTGCCAAGGGCAGTGCAGGTATTATGCAGGTCAACGCCCCCTCACGCCTGAAATCCCCGATGAAGCGGGTCGGTCCACGTGGTTCAGGCGAGTTTGAGGAAATCAGCTGGGACGAAGCACTGGATATGGCCGTCGCGCTGTTGAAACCCATTAGAGAGAACGACCCGGAAAAACTGGCCTTCTTCACAGGTCGAGACCAGTCGCAGAGTTTTACAGGTTTCTGGGCCCAAAATTTTGGAACTCCTAACTTTGCTGCACATGGCGGTTTCTGTTCCGTCAATATGGCCGCAGGCGGTATCTATACGATGGGTGGCGCGTTTTGGGAGTTTGGCCAACCGGATTGGGACAGGACTAAACTCTTTATGTTGTTTGGTGTGGCCGAGGATCACGATTCAAACCCGATTAAGATCGGCATTGGTAAAATCAAGGGCAACGGCGGTAAAATTGTTGGCGTCAATCCGATCCGCTCTGGATACAATGCGGTTGCAGATGAATGGGTGGGGATTACCCCGGGATTTGACGGCCTGTTCATCCTCGCGATGGTGCATGAGCTGTTCCGCGCCGGAAAGCTTGATCTGGAATACTTGTCTCGCTTTACCAACGCTCCGGTTCTGATTGATGCCGAAACCGGTCTGCTGATGCGTGATGAGAATGGCAAGGAGCTTGTGATCGATCGCCGCACCGGCAAACTGTCCGCGTTCGATCAAAAAGGTATCCTGCCCGATCTGGCCGCCACGCATGAGGGCAACCGCACGGTGTTCCAGCTGATGGCAGAGAAATACCTCGACCCGCAATATGCTCCCGAGGCCGTGGCAGAACGCTGCGGCATCTCTGCCGACCGCATTCGCAAGATCGCGTCTGAACTGGCCCGCGTGGCCTTTGATGAAGCGTTTGAGCTGGATCAGAGCTGGACCGATTTCCGCGGCGATACCCATGACAAAATGATTGGTCGCCCTGTGTCTTTCCATTCCATGCGCGGCGTCTCGGCCCATTCCAACGGCTTTCAGACCTGCCGAGCACTGCATCTGTTACAGATCATTCTTGGCACGGTCGAAGTGCCCGGTGGTTTTCGTTTTAAACCTCCCTATCCAAAACCGATCAGTGCCCATCCCAAACCGCACGGTAAAGTCTCCCGTAATGCACCACTTGATGGTCCGCATCTTGGCTTTGTTCACGGTCCTGACGATCTCATGTTGCGTGAGGACGGATCTCCCATCCGTATCGACAAGGCGTTCACCTGGGAAAACCCGATGTCATCGCACGGGCTGATGCATATGGTCATCTCCAATGCCCATGCCGGGGACCCGTACAAGATCGACACGCTGTTCATGTACATGGCGAACATGTCGTGGAACTCGTCGATGAACTCCAGCGGCGTGATGCAGATGCTGACCGACAAGGATGAAAACGGCGATTACGTCATTCCAAATATCATCTATTCGGATGCCTATTCATCAGAAATGGTGGCCTATGCAGATCTGATCCTGCCCGACACTACCTATCTGGAACGACACGATTGCATCTCACTGCTGGATCGCCCGATTTGTGAGGCTGACGCCGCCGCTGATGCCATCCGATGGCCGGTGATAGAACCGGACCGCGATGTGCGAGGGTTCCAAACCACGTTGGTGCATCTGGCCAATCGCCTGGGCATGCCCGGCTTTGTGAACGAAGACGGATCTGCCAAGTACGAAGATTACGCCGACTACATCGTCAACCACGAACGCAAACCTGGGATTGGCCCGCTCGCAGGTTTCCGGGGCAAGGATGGCGATAAGGTAGGGCGCGGAGAAGTGAACCCAGATCAGCTGGACCGCTACATCGAAAACGGCGGTTTTTACGTAGAACACATCCCGTCCGGCGCGGATTACTACAAGCCGTGGAACAACGCCTATCAGGACTGGGCTGTTGGTATGGGGATCTACGACAAGCCAGAACCGTATCTGTTTTCGCTTTACAGCGAACCAATGCGCAAATTCCAGCGTGCGGCCGAAGGCCACGGCGACCGCCAGCCCCCTGAACACCTGCGCGGTCGGGTAAAAGAGACGATGGACCCGCTGCCGATCTGGTATCCTCCGTTTGAGGAAAACAACGTTGATCCTGATGAATACCCGGTTCACGCGCTGACCCAACGCCCCATGGCGATGTACCATTCCTGGGGCACGCAAAACGCATGGCTGCGCCAGATCCATGGTCGCAATCCATTATACGTCCCGACTAAAATCTGGGAGGCGAATGACTTTGCGGAAGGCGATTGGGCGCGCGTATCCTCGGTTCATGGATCCATCACCGTGCCGGTGGCGCATATGGCAGCGCTCAATGAAAGCACTGTCTGGACATGGAATGCCATCGGCAAACGCAAAGGCGCATGGGCGCTGTCCAATGATGCACCGGAGGCGACAAAGGGTTTTCTACTCAATCATCTGATCCATGAGTTGCAGCCGCCCAAGGGCGACGGGCTGCGCTGGTCAAACTCTGACCCGATCACCGGACAAGCCGCATGGTTCGATCTGCGCGTGAAAATTGAAAAAGCCGACGATCCCCGCGAAAGCCAGCCGGGCTTTGACCCGATCAAATCACCCGTAGGGCAGGGACCGGACGAACTGACCTGGAAGGTGGGCAAATGACAACTCTACCCGAAACCACCCAACGCAAACTTGGCCTTGTTATCGACCTCGACACCTGCGTTGGCTGTCACGCCTGCGTGGTCAGCTGTAAAGGCTGGAATACCGAAAACTATGGCGCGCCATTGTCGGATCAGAACCCCTATGGCGGTGATCCGTCAGGCACGTTCCTAAACCGTGTGCATTCCTATGAGGTCCAGCCTGAAGAGGGCGCGGCTCAGCTGATCCATTTCCCGAAATCATGCCTGCATTGCGAAGATGCGCCCTGTGTGACCGTCTGCCCTACCGGCGCCAGCTATAAACGCATCGAGGACGGGATCGTTCTGGTGAATGAAAGTGACTGTATTGGTTGTGGCCTGTGTGCCTGGGCTTGCCCATACGGTGCCCGCGAACTGGATGCAGCCGAAGGGGTGATGAAGAAATGTACCCTTTGTGTGGACCGCATCTACAACGAGAATCTTCCCGAAGAGGACCGGATGCCCGCATGCGTGCGCACCTGCCCGGCTGGCGCCCGTCATTTTGGTGATTTCGCCGATCCTGAAAGTAACGTGTCAAAGCTGACCGCCGAACGCGGTGGCATGGATTTGATGCCTGAACTGAATACCAAACCCGTCAACAAATACCTGCCCCCGCGGCCCAAGGATGAGATGGATCAGATCGATGTTCTTGCTCCCTTCCTTGCGCCTGTTGCTGAAGAGCCTAAGGGCTTCATCGGTTGGCTCGATAAAGCGCTGGAGAAAATCTGATGCATCCCGCACCTTCCGTTATCGTTTTCACCACTCTTTCCGGTCTCGGCTTTGGCCTTCTGACTTGGCTGGGTATCGGCATGCCGGATGTATCCGGATGGGTAGCGTTTGTTTTCTTTGCGATTGCCTATGCACTGGCAGTTGGTGGGCTTCTTGCCTCTACTTTTCACCTCGGCCACCCTGAACGCGCGATCAAGGCGTTCAGCCAGTGGCGCAGTTCGTGGCTCAGCCGCGAAGGTGTTGTTTCAGTAGCGGCTTTGCTGGTGATGGGCCTGTATGCTTTGGGTCGCGTGTTTCTGGATCAGAACTGGGCGCCAATCGGCTGGCTTGGTGCGGCATTGTCGCTGGCCACTGTTTACTGCACTTCGATGATTTATGCCCAGCTTGCGACTGTACCACGTTGGAAAACCATTCTGACGCCTGCTCTGTTTCTTTCAATCGCCGTTGGTGGTGGCGCGCTGTTGGCAGGGGAACGGGATTTTGCCGTCATTCTGCTGCCCGTTGCTGCCGTGTTTCAGATCATCTGGTGGACACGTGGTGATCTGGCATTCGAGCAAAGCGGGTCGACATTGGCAAGCGCTACCGGTCTTGGCGAACCCGGCCAGGTTCGCGCGTTTGAACCCCCTCATACAGGCACCAATTATCTGCTGCGAGAATTTGTTTTTCAGGTTGGCCGCAAGCACGCGATCAAGCTAAGGATCATAGCATTTGTGCTTGGCTTTGCCCTACCTGTTTTGCTGGTTTTGGCTCCCTTCGCGCATGCTCTGTTCGCCGTTGCCGCAATTTGTCATCTAATTGGCATTGCCGCTTCTCGCTGGTTGTTTTTCGCAGAGGCGGAACATGTGGTTGGGCTTTACTACGGTAAACGGTGACACTTACGATATTGCCGATCTGTTTTGACTGTCGGTAAGCTTCCGGCAGTATTTTCAATCTTTTCTTTCCTGAACGCGAACGGCATGAATGTCGTCAGGAGGAAACATGCTGTATCGGGTTCTGACGATCCTTGGGCTGTCGCTCTGTGCTGGCAGAGTAAACGCACACGCATCTGAACAAGGGTTCGTGCTTCTTTTGCCCACGGATGTTTACATCATCTCCGGCGCATCGAGCGTTGCCCTGACAATAATATTGTTGGCCTTTCTCCCAAAGCGGACGACACATTTCATCTTTAGCCCGGTTTTGCAGTGGCAAACGCTTCGATTTCCGTTCAGGCATCTGGCGAGCCTTTTGTCGACTGTTCTGCTTGGGACGCTTGTTTGGCAAGGCTTCACAGGGCCTCGTGACCCACTTGCCAATCCAATGCCATTGTTCGTGTGGACTGTGTGGTGGATTGTTTTGGTCTCACTACAAGGATTGATCGGAAATCTCTGGAGCTGGACCAATCCGTGGACTGGGATTGGCTTTTTCCTGAAGCGGCTTACAGGTTCTCGCGCACCTTTGCGATACCCCCGTAGGATCGGCTATCTTCCAGGCATTGTAATCATTCTTCTTTTCGCAGCATTTCTGTTGGCGGACCCGGCGCCCGCTGATCCTGCGCGGCTTGCCACATTTGTGGGGATCTATTGGTATGTTGCTCTCATTGGGCTGGTTTTGTTTGGCCCGGTTTGGATTGTTCGAGGAGAAGCCATTACCATCTTGATGCGTGCGTATGCCAAAATGGGCGCGGTTGGTCGATCTCGTGGCAAAATGTCCCTCGGCTTGCCAGGCTGGCAGATTGCGAAATCTCCGCTGCCGCCTCTGGGGCTTGCGATTTTCATTTTGATTTTACTTGGTAGCGGAAGTTTTGATGGTCTGAACGAGACTTTCTGGTGGCTTGACGTCATCGGGATAAACCCGTTGGAGTTTCCAGGGCGCACCGCAGTGACCATCCAAACTTTGGCAGGCCTGGTTCTGGCAAATACTGCGCTGATTGCGGGGTTCACGGCCTGCCTGTGGATGGGTGAGCGTATTGCAGGTTCTCAACGCTCGTTGCGGCATGCTTTTTGCCTGTTCGCGCCGTCTATTCTACCTATCGCTCTTGGCTACCATATTGCGCACTACCTAACGACGCTGCTGGTGGATGGACAGTATGTGCTGAGGTTTTTTAACGATCCATTTTTTCGCGACGCCAACCTGTTAGGGCTAAGCGAGGTCTATGTAACGACGGGTTTTTTCAACACCCCGGGCACTGTTAAGGTAATTTGGCTGACGCAGGCGGGCGCTGTTGTTGCAGGGCATGTCATAGCAATTTTGCTGGCTCATTCTACAGCGCTGAAAGATCAGGCACGCACAAACCGGGCACTGCTTGGCCAAGCGCCTTTGGCGATCTTTATGGTTGCATACACCTTCTTCGGTCTGTGGTTGCTTGCATCTCCCAGGGGCTTTTGACCGCGTCAAATCACTGGACAAAAAGCAGAAATTTTCGCAAGCTGATAGCTTGTTGCGGCAACCATCGCTGCGAACTCGTCCAATCGGGGAGAAAACAAATGACCAAACAAATCAAAGACACATCTCGCAGGGGCGCTCTTAAAACCCTCGCCGGAGGTGTGGCCGGTGCTGCTACAATGCCTTTGTGGGCGCGCTATGCACAGGCACAGACATCCGAGCCAATCAAAATCGGTTTTCAGGTTCATCGCACTGGCATCGGTGCTGCATATGGGCGCTGGTATGGGCGCACGACAGAAGCCGCGGCAAAATTGATTAACGACAATGGTGGCATCAACGGCCGGATGGTTGAGATTGTAGCCGAGGACGATGGAACGGATCCCAAGCGCGGTGCAGAAGTTGTTGAGAAATTCGCCAATCAGCATGGATGCGACGTTGGATTTGGCACACTCTTTTCCCACGTTGTGATTGGATCGGCCCCTCGGGCGGGTGAATTGAAACTGCCCTACTTCGTAGTCTCAGAAGGGCATCATGTTGCCAGCGGAATGTTGAACCGCTACACGCTCCAGCCCGGCATTACAGATGTGAAAAGCCAGGTTCAGGCAATGGCACCTTATGTTGCCTCGAATCTTGGCAAGAAGGTCACGATGATCTTCCCGGACTTTGCGTTTGGCCACGACCATCGCGACTTCTTTACCGCCGCGATTGAGGCGCAGGGCGGCGAGGTGTTGGAACATATTGCGATCCCACCTACCGAGACGTCGTTCACCAAGTACTTCCCAAAAATCCCGCGCGAAACAGAAGTGCTCTACCACGTGATGGTGGGCCCGGCTGTTCTGACATTCGTAAAGGAATTGGGAGAATTCTTTGGCCCGAGCCGACCAGAAATGTTTGGCTTTATTGACAGCTTAGAAGCTGTCGATATCGCAAGCCCTGGTCTTGAATATCTTGAGGGAACATATTTTTGGGAGGGCAACCCACGCCATGCCCAGGCGGATCAATCAGACCACGACAAAGCATTTCGTGCCGCTGTTGGCGTGAATGATCGCGGCGCATCAATCAGCGATCCCGCAGATGTGTCGACATACGCGCATATGTTTGGGTGCTGGGAAACCTTGCATGTGATCAAAGCAGGTATGGAAGCATCCGGATATCAAGGCCCAGGGGACCGTGCGGCCCTGATTGAAGCGGTTGAAGGTATGACAGATATGCCCGAAAGCCTGGCGCACCCGCAGGGGGCCAAGGTGTTCAATGGCAAGACCCATCAGGTATTTGGCCATCAGTATATCTCTAAGGTTGAAGGTGGGACGCTTAAGCGGGTTCACACTACATCGATCGAGGATACGCTCTATCCGGATGAAACGGATTACACGACTCAATCGTTCTGATCCAGACATCGAAATAACTGAGAATATCTGCCCCCGGCAACAGCATCACCTGCTGCCGGGGGCATTCATTTCAGTCACACATTTTGTGCACGAATTGGCATAACATCCGGGAAAATACCGGAAGGGAACGCACATGAAACTCACTGATTTCAAGGCTCTGACATTTGACGTTTATGGCACGCTAATCGACTGGGAAACCGGAATGGTGAACGGGCTGAAACCATTGACCGACAAGGTGGAGGGCCTGACCCGCAACAAGATCTTGGAAGCGCATGCGTTTCACGAATCCACCACGCAGCGCTTTACGCCTGCCAAAACTTACTCAGATATCCTGGCCGTGGTTTACAAACGCTTGGCTGAGGAATGGGATGTTGCAGCGACCTGGGACGAGTGTCTGACTTATGGCGCATCTGTCAAAGACTGGCCTGCCTTTGCAGACAGCGCAGGCGCACTCGCCTATCTCAAAAAGCATTACAAGTTGGTAGTTTTGTCGAATGTGGACAATGCGAGTTTCGCCCATTCCAATGCCAAGCTGGGTGTTGATTTTGATGCGGCCTACACCGCTGGCGATGTTGGGTCCTACAAACCCGCAGATCGTAACTTCGACTACATGTTGGAAAACCTTGCGCGAATGGGGATTGGTAAATCCGATATCCTTCACACAGCGGAAAGCATGTTTCACGATCATGGACCAGCAAACAAACACGGCCTATCCAATTGTTGGATATACCGGAGGTACGAACAGGATGGTTTTGGAGCGACCATGCATCCCGGCGTAATGCCACGTTATGACATGATGTTTCATTCCATGGCCGATCTGGTCAAAGCTCATCAGGAAGAGCTGCGAGCGGGATAATTTCGGCTTCGCATTTGTCTTAGGGCGTGCATAGACTGGCTTTGGAAATCCTTATGAAAGCACGCGCATGGCTCGGCTTGACCAACTGGACATCAAAATCCTCTCGGCTTTGCAAAAAAACGGGAGGATCACCAATTCGGCGCTTGCCGAGTTGATAAACCTGTCGCCAAGCCCGTGTCTGCAGCGAACCAAACGTTTAGAAGCCGAGGGATTTATCACCGGTTATGGCGCAGAAATTGATCTAAGCCGTATCGGTGATACGCTGCTTGTCTTTACAGAGGTAACGCTGAAAGACCACCGGGTCGAGAAGTTTGAGCAGTTTGAAAAAGTAATCTCCACGTTTCCGGAAGTGATCGAATGTCACCTCATCAGCGGGGGGTATGACTATCTGTTGAAATTCCTTTGCCGCAGTGTTGCCGATTACCAAACGACGATAGAGCGTATATTGGAAAGCAGCGCAGGTATCGCCAAGTACTTCAGCTATGTCGTTATAAAATCGCCGATTACTCCACGTCGGCGAGACGTCGGCGATTTCTTCTCGGGCAAATGACTGCATTTCTCTTGCCCTCATGCTGGTGTCGGGGCAATCCTTGAATCAACATGGAATTGGGCCCTTATATTCTGCTGGCTTCTCTTGAAGGTTCGGTTACTGCGGCGGTGTTGGCACTGACCGCGGTGGGGTTGTCGCTCGTTTTTGGTGTGATGCGGGTTGTGAACATTGCACACGGCGAGTTTTTCATGCTTGGCGCGGTCATCGCCTGGTTTGTGGCGCATTCTCTGGGGGGGAACGCAGCCCTGGGATTTGCCGCAGCTTTGATCATTGCACCACTTTTGGTAGGCGCACTTGCGATTGGCGCGGATATGACAATTCTCAAACGCCTAAAATATGATCCCGAACGTACCATCGTGGCCACCATTGGTTTGCTTTACATTATTCAACAAGTGACGCTGATGACCTATGGCCCCGAGGCGCGACCGGTAGAAGCACCATTTAATACCCGCCTTGCAATTCCTTGGTTCGAGTGGGGGGATGACGGATTTTCTCTTTACTGGCCGTGGGGGCTTAGCACCACCAGCTACAAACTGGCGGTGATCGGTGCGGCGATAACCGTTTTGATGGGTGTCTGGGTATTGATGACTCGCACGCGGATTGGATTGGTAATGCGGGCCACTCAGGCAGATCGCGACATGGCTTTGGCCTTTGGTATCCCGGTCGAGCGCGTCTATGCGATGGTATTTGGTCTTGGTGCAGCACTTGCAGCCTTCTCTGCGGTATTGATTGTTCCGATCCAGCAAGCGCATTACCTGATGGGTGCCGATCCATTGCTGCTAAGCTTTATCGTGGTGATCATCGGCGGATTGGGAAGCCTGCCGGGCACGGTGTTAGCTGCTGTTCTAATAGGATTGAGTGATGGCATTATCTCGGTCTTCTTCTCGCCCACGCTTGCTAAAATTCTGGCTACGCTTCTGGTAGGTCTGGTTCTGGTGTTCAGACCACACGGCTTGTTCGGGGTGCGAAACGGATGAGTGATCAGGCAAAGATCATTGCGCTGCATGGCGGCCTGATCCTGCTGTTGTTTGCGCTCCAATTTGTGCTGCCCGCATATCATCACGGCAATCTGGCCCGGATTATGGTTCTGGCATCTTATGCCATCGGCTACAACATTCTGTTCGGCTATACCGGGTTATTGAGCCTGGGGCATGCGCTGTTCTTCGCAGCTGGCATGTACGGTATGGCGCTTAGTATACATCACTTGGAGTGGGCCCCGGCACCCGCGCTGCTGGCCGGTCTTGTCGCTGGTATTCTTGTATCCGGAACACTTGCATTGCTCGCGTTACGCACAACGGGCGTTGCTTTTATGATCGTAACGCTGATGTTTGCCCAAGCCGGATACCTGACCGTTCTCTATTTCGGAGAGTATACCCGAGGCGACGAAGGCTTTGTTATTCAACAGGCCCAAAGAATGCTCTGGGGCGTCGACCTGAGCGATCCGGTCAATCGCTACTTTGCGGCCTGGGGCTTGCTGACCGTTTGTTTCCTTGCGGCGCTTTGGCTGGTCCGGCATCCCTTCGGACGCACGTTGATCGCCATCAGAGAGAACGAAGAACGGGTGCGCATGCTCGGCTACAACACATTTGCACACAAGCTGACCGCGATGATGATTTCCGGTACAATTGCGGCTGCAGCAGGCGCCTTCTACGGATTGTTGTTTGGCTATGCAGGGGCAAGTTTTGCAACGGTTCAATACTCCATTTTCCCGCTACTCTGGGTTTTGCTTGGTGGTGCCGGAACCGTATTGGGGCCATTCATCGGTACGCTCTTCATGTTTTACCTCATCGATCTGTCAAGCGGCATCACCACCGCATATATGCTGATCGCGGGCGTTGCACTTGTCGCCTTGACCCTCTTCGCGCCACAGGGGCTTGTCGGTGAATTGCGGCGCAGATTCTGGGGATGGCTGCCATGACAACTTGCCTTCTCAAAACCCGTGGTCTGACCAAACATTTCGGCGGATTGGTTGCGGTTGAGGGCGTGGATTTTGAGCTGCAGCAGGGTCAGGTTCGCGCTCTTATCGGGCCGAATGGCGCGGGTAAAACCACCTTGGTGGGAATGATCAGCGGTCGCATTTCTCCCACCTCGGGCATGGTCGAATTTGACGGGCAAAACGTGACGCGACTGCCTGCCCACAAACGCATCATGGCTGGCATGGCGTATACATTTCAGATCACCTCTGTATTCGTAAATCTGTCTGCCGGCGAAAACGTAGCGCTTGCCGCGCGACGCCGGTTGAATGGTACTGAAGCGGATAAGGCAGTGCGCAAATCGCTTGATCGTTTGGGATTGCTTGACCGGATCGATCAGGAAGCAGGAGAGCTCAGTTATGGCCATCAGCGCCTGCTGGAGATCGCGATGGGCCTTGTACAGAATCCGCGGCTGTTGATTCTTGATGAACCAACGCAGGGCCTTTCAGATGGGGAAATAGCAGACTTCAAATTGCTGGTTCGAGAGCTGGCTGGTGAAACCACCGTTCTGCTTATTGAGCACAATATGAGCGTGGTGATGGAAACTGCAGACGAAGTAACTGTTTTAAATTTTGGTGAGGTTCTGGCAGAAGGCACCCCTCTTGCAATACGCGAAGACCAGACCGTTCAGTCGGCCTATTTGGGAACAAGCTGATGCTGGAGTTGCGCGGAGTAAATGCAGGGTACGGTCGGGCACAGATTCTGAGAGATCTTTCGCTCACGGTCAGGCGTGGGGAGATACTGTGTTTGCTTGGGCGCAATGGAGCCGGAAAAACGACCACCATGCAGGCCATCATGGGTCTTTTGCCGCTGATGTCAGGGTCGGTGCATCTGGATGACCAGGAGGTCAGCGCGCTTTCATCCCATGAAATTCCGCGGGCGGGAATAGGTTACATTCCACAGGGACGCAGATTATTTGCCGGCTTGACTGTCGCACAGAACCTCGAGATCGGCCTGAGGGCACGCAACAGTGGACCCGAGGTGCTGGACGACGTCCTTTCGCTGTTCCCACGTTTGCGCGAACGGTATCGCCAGCGGGCGCAGACGCTATCGGGAGGTGAACAGCAAATGCTGGCAACAGCACGGGCGCTATGTTTGCAACCTAAGGCCCTTTTGCTTGATGAACCAACCGAGGGATTGCAGCCCTCGATGATTGAAGCGATCCGGCAGGTCATCGTGAAAATGCGTGAAACCGGGGTAGCAATTTTGCTGGTCGAACAGCGCGTTGACGCAGTCCTTTCGGTTGCGGATCATGTTGCATTTATTGAAAACGGCCGAAAAGGCGCCGTTTTCCCCGCCGCTGAGCTGCAAGCGGACCACAGCATTGTTGAGCGATACGTGGGTGTCTGACCAGTCAACTGGCGATCTGTTGTGTTGACAGCCGCGGGTGCCCTGCCGCACCATTCTGGCGAAAGCTTCAGATCCAGTTGATGATTTTCTCTAGGGAGGAATGGTGACGGATTATCACCGGCCCGAAACGCTTGATACGGCACTAGGCATTCTTGCCGATACACGCGCGGCTATTGCAGCGGGTTGTACGGATTTGTATCCGGCAACACAGGCTCAAACCTTGCGAGGTCAGGTTCTCGACGTGACGCGAATTGCGTCTTTGCGTGGCATCGCCAACACAGAGAAATGCATCCGTATTGGCGCGACCACCAAGTGGAGCGATATCATTGACGCAGACCTGCCGCCTGCATTCGATATGCTAAAGGAGGCTGCAAAAGAGGTCGGATCGGTCCAGATACAAAACTCGGGAACGGTTGCGGGAAATTTGTGCAATGCCTCGCCCGCTGCTGATGGTGTACCATGCCTGTTGGCTCTGGACGCGAATGTAGAGATTGCTTCTATCCGGGGCTACCGTGATGTGCCGTTGAATGAGTTCATCACCGGGCCGCGAAAAACTGTGTTAGAACCAGATGAATTGGTTACTGCCATCGACATCCCAAACGAAGCAGCCGGTGGGATATCCCGGTTTCTCAAGCTGGGCGCACGGCGGCATCTGGTGATTTCCATCGCAATGGTTGCGGTCAGGTTGGTTGTTGAGGATCAGCGTATTGCTGACGCCGCAGTATCAGTGGGGTCCTGTAGTGCGGTGGCAAAGCGCCTGTCAGACCTAGAAGCAGAACTAACTGGTCGTGATGTTTCCAACGTCGCAACGGGTATAGATTTCAACGCCCTCATCTCTCCCAATCTGGCGCCGATTGCCGACATTCGTGCCGACGCCTTATATCGCAACACTTCGGCATGCGAATTGGTTAGACGTGCCATTGATGATCTGACTGTTACCGAAGCCGGTGCCGCTGCATGAACCGTACTGTTGAAACCATTCCGTTGACTGTAAACGGGCAAGCGGTGGAACTACCCGCCGATCCCGCGACCCGATTATCGGCGGCCTTACGGGAAATTCTGGAATTGCGGGGCACCAAGGTTGGATGCGACGCCGGTGATTGCGGGGCTTGTACTGTGCTGCTTGATGGCGCGCCGGTTTGCGCTTGTCTGACGCCTTTGGCGCAGGTCACGGGGCGGTCAGTAACCACAATTGAGGGCATGGGGAATGCATCGCTTAAGCAAGCTTTCCTTCGCCACGGAGCAGCACAATGTGGGATATGCACCCCCGGCATGTTGATGGCTGCAACTGCTCTGCTTGCTGATAATCCAAACCCAACGCGCATGGAAGCAGAAGATGCTCTTGGTGGGGTTTTGTGCCGATGCACCGGCTATGCAAAGATCATTGACGCGGTGCTAGATACGACACCCAAAGCAGCCACTCCTCTGCCCAAATCGGGTGATGCGGTGGGGTCACGGATCGAGCGGTTGGATGGTAAATCTAAAGTTGATGGCACCGAAGTGTATGGTGCTGACTATTGCCCGGAGAGTGTATTGTTGGTTCGGGCCGTTCGCGCGCCATCGGCACCGATGGCATTCCGGTTTGGCGACATTGATGCTTGGACTGCCATGCAGGCAGGCCCGGTACAGGTATTCACTGCCAATGACATCCCTGGAAAAAACTGTTTTGGTACCATCCCACCCTATGCTGACCAACCGGCGCTGGCCGAAACACAGGTCAGATTGCGTGGAGAAGCGGTCGCGCTTGTCGCTGGTGATGCTGCTGTGATCGAGAACATTGATTTGGATCGCTTTCCGGTCACTTGGGAAGCGCTTGACCCAATACTCCCGGTTCACTCCAACCGGCCTGATGACTGTCTGATTACGGGTCTGGTGCAACGCGGTGAACCAGAGGTTGCTTTGAAAGAAGCGACCCATGTAGCAGAGGCGCATATCGAAACGCCCTATATTGAGCATGCCTATATCGAACCCGAAGCCGGCGTGGCGTGGATGGATGGTGCTACTTTGGTTGTGCAGGCATGCACGCAGGCGCCGGTTATGGACCGGGATGACATGGCATGTATTCTGGCCCTTGAACCTGAATATGTGCGCATTATCCCCGCAGCCGCAGGCGGCGGATTTGGTGCAAAGCTAGACCTCTCATTGCAACCGCTAATTGGTCTGATTGCCTTAAAAACTGGCCGACCCGCACGGATGATCTATTCCCGTGCTGAATCCATGATGTCGACAACAAAACGCCATCCATCCAAGATGACCGGACGGGCGGGCATTGATTCAACGGGCCGGATCACCGGAATGGTTTTTGATGGTGATTTCAACACTGGTGCATATGCCAGCTGGGGACCAACGGTCGCTGGCAGGGTGCCGGTGCACGCGTCGGGGCCTTACTATACGCCAGCCTATCACGCAGAGGCGCGGGCAATTCATACTTACGAACCAATTTCTGGGGCCTTTCGTGGATTTGGCGTGCCGCAGGCGGCAATACTGCAGGAGACACTCTACGATGATCTGGCCGCGCAGGCCGGTATGGACCAGCTGGAATTCCGCCGGATTAATGCGTTGCAGGACGGTCAGGAAACTGTTTGCGGTCAGGTTCTTTATGGGGTCGGAATTGCAGCTTGCCTTGAGGCGCTAAGAGAGCCCTGGCAAATCGCTTTGAAATGTGCCGGAGAGGCAAATCGGCTTGAAGGCCACTATCGCTACGGAGTGGGTATTGCGTCTTGCTGGTATGGATGTGGCAACACCGGTTTGCCCAACCCCTCAACAATCCGCATAGGTATAACACCACGGGGTGAATTGTGCTTGCATCAGGGTGCAACGGACATTGGGCAAGGCGCAAATACCGTGATCGCTCAAATATGTGCAGATGCTCTTGGCGTGCCGATAGAACAAATCACCCTGATCGGACCGGATACCGCGCTGACGCCTGACTGCGGCAAAACCTCTGCCTCACGCCAAACCTATGTAACGGGCAAGGCTGCGTTACTTGCCGGACTGGCGCTGAGAAACCGCATTCTGAGTCTGACCAACACTGGTCCGGAGGCGCGGATTCTTCTGCGCGATGGAGTGATTGCGGTCACAGATGGCCAGGGAGAGCGGAGCATTGCGCTGGCAGAAATCACACCTGACGCAAATGGCTATGCGCTCGCTGCCGAAGAAACATATGATCCGCCGACCACACCGTTGGATGAAAACGGGCAAGGATCACCCTATGCAGTTTACGGCTATGGCGCGCAGATCGCAGAGGTGCGTGTAGACACAACGCTTGGTACGGTAAAAGTAACCCGAATAACGGCAGCGCATGATCTTGGGAAAGTGATCAACCCGCTATTGGCCGAAGGACAGGTGGAAGGTGGAATTGCACAGGGTCTGGGCCTCGCGTTGATGGAAGAATATGTGCCGGGGCGAACGGAGAACCTGCACGATTACCTCATACCAACCACGGGAGACATGCCAGAGATCAAGAGCATCTTTGTCGAGGTCCCTGATCCCGAAGGGCCACTCGGGGCGAAGGGTTTGGGTGAACATGTCCTGATCCCTACAGCGCCTGCCATTCTTAATGCCATTCGCCACGCAACGGGGGCACGGATCACGAAACTACCCGCCCTGCCGCACCGGGTGCTGGCCGCGATCAAAGAGGCGGGTTCATGACAGAGAAACGCCGTGAACGTGAAGAAAAGATCCGGTGCGACGCCTGTCCCGTCATGTGTTACATCGCCGACGGTAAGATCGGCGCATGTGATAGATATGCCAATCAGGGTGGCCGCATTATCCGGTGCGATCCACTGACAATCCTTGATCGGCGCCTTGCTGACGGCGGCGAAGTGCGGCCGTTCCTCGGGCAGGATTGGGACGGGCAGGTGGTAGGAGACGACGACTTGTTTGTTAGCGGCGTTGGGTCCGGCACCACCTATCCTGATTACAAGCCTGCGCCCTTTGTTGTCAGCCGAGAAGTTGATGGCGCAGATTTTGTAACTGTCGTGACAGAGGCAATTTTTTCCTATTGCGGTGCGAAGGTTAAGGTCGATACCGACCGCCACTTGGGGGCAGAGACAGCAATCGTGCGCTGCGAAGGTGAAGTAATCGGCCATGTGACAACGTCTGAATATGGCTCTCAGATGTTGTCTCTTGGTGGTGTTGAACATCTTACAGGGGGCTCAAAGCCCGAAGGGCGCATCACATGTGATGCGCTGCTGCGGTTGTGCAATTGCGAAGCGGTGGAACTCACCATCGACGAAGGTGCGACCGTCATCGTGCAGGCCGGAAAAGCGCCAATTGTAGATGGTCAGCGTGAGGAACGGATGCGTGTCGGATGCGGGTCCGCAACCATCGGCATGTTCGCCTCACAATGGCAGGGGCTCGTGGATGAAGTGGTTGTTGTTGATGATCACATAACGGGTGTGGTCAGTGAACATCAGGCTGGCAAAGTGCTCGACTGGCCCGACACAGGCATTCGGATCAAGGGGCGGCGATCCACTCCGGGGCGCTACTTCCAGGTGGCACATCCCGGACTTGGCTGGGGTGGTACGGATATCGAGGATCCCTTGACCATCCTCAATCCCTGGCTGGAGAAAAAAGGGGCACGACCCGGTTTGACCCTGTTGATGGTGTCAACGACGGGGGAGCATTCTGCTTATTACGAACTCGACCATGACCTCGTCCCGCAGTCAAAGCCGATGCCCGACGCATTGCAGCCTTCGGTCGATCTGATCGCTGAAAACTGCGAACCCGCACTGTGCACAGTGCTGTTTCAGGGGGGCGCCGGAGGGTCGCTTCGGTCGGGCGTGACCAGGAACCCCGTAAAGCTCACCCATTCGGTACAGGCGCTGAAGACCCATGTGACCTGTGGTGGTGCGCCGACCTATGTCTGGCCCGGCGGCGGCATTACGTTCACAGTTGATGTTACAAAACTGCCAGAGGGATCATTTGGTTACGTCCCTACACCGGCGTTGGTTGCACCTTTGGAATTTACACTGACACGGGACGATTATCGTAGTCTTGGCGGACATGATGCGTCTGTGCGAAGCGTGGATGATATCCTCGAAAAGGGTGGAGAGTATGGCGCTGAATTTCGTGTGGTGCCGTCGGGTAAAGGTAACACCTGATGCAGAAAGCCCAGATATCATGGTTGCCAGATGGAAAACGTCTGCACCTGCATCACGGTCCGATTGATATGATCGTGGACGTCACAGGACCGGATCGGAGGGCTGCGCTATGTCGGGCAGCGGATCGGTTTGAGAACTTACTGGATGAGCTTGTCATGGAGCTGCCACGCTTGAGAAGCGCGTTTGGGTCAGAGCTTAATGGCGAAACCGCAAAGAGGATGAGTGACGCTGTTGCTTGTTTTCCAACGGAATTTATCACGCCGATGGCGGCGGTTGCGGGGGCCGGGGCGGAGACAGTTCTGAACGCTATTTGTGACGGTCCCGGAGTGCACAAAGCTTATGTAAACAACGGCGGTGACGTGGCCTTTGCTCTTTCGCCGGGGGAATGCATGACAGCGGTGGTTGCCGCTGATCCGCCTGCTCAGGTCAGGATTGGGTATAACACACCGGTACGCGGCATTGCCTCTTCCGGATGGCGGGGGCGCAGTCATTCGTTAGGTATCGCGGATAATGTAACAGTACTGGCAAAATCTGCGGCGATAGCGGATGCGGCGGCGACGTTAATCGCCAACGCTATTGATCTGCCGGGCCATGCCGCTATTGATCGCAGACCGGCATCTGAGCAGAGTCCGGATAGTGACCTGGGCGATCGGCTTGTAACGGTTGGCGTTGGATCGCTGACTTCTCAAGACATATCTGTGGCCCTGGAAAACGGCGCAAGCCAGGCACAGGACTTTATGGTCCGTGGCTTGATATCCGGTGCTGCTTTGACCTTGAAAAATACGTTTCACCACGTTGGTGAGATCCCTCTTTTCCATCAGAAAGAACTCCAATATGCCTGACTTCACATTGCGGAAAACCGCTGTATTTATTGAAGAAATTCATCATGATGGTGGCCCTGAACCGGCAATTCCCAGGCGTCGTGGGGCGGTTGCGGCGTTGGTCAGGAACCCCTTTGCCGATGGCTATGTGAACGATTTGCAGTCGGCCATGGATGACCTCAAACCATTGGGCCTGATGATGACTGAGCGGTTGATCGACGCGATGGGCGGGGCCGATGGTATTGACGGATATGGCAAAGCTGCGATGGCCGGTGAAGCGGGTGAGTTGGAACATACGGCGCTGTGGCATGTGCCCGGCGGATATGCCATGCGCGCCCGATTGGGAGAGGCCAGGGCGATTGTGCCATCGTCGATGAAACAAGGAGGGCCGGGTACACGGATTGATGTGCCACTGGGCCATATCAATGCCGCCTATGTCCGAAGCCATTTTGACGGAATGGAGGTTGGCCTGCCCGACGGGCCGCGGGCGGATGAACTGCTTTTCATCCTAGCGATGAGCCGGGGCGGCCGGATTCATGACCGTATGGGCGGTCTGACGGTTGACGACGTGAAGGGGGAAGACGGGTTGCGATAGAACCCATAATTCTGAAATCGTTAATAGCACCATCCGGTGCTAATACAGGGGGGTGATATCCGTACACCCCCTGTGCACCACCCGTACACCGCCGCGCTGCAGAATTTTGGCGAGCGAAATTGGTTAACGCGTGCCTGTACGGTGCTGTTGGAGTGTTTCAGCCCAAGTGAGCCCCGGTGAATCCGATGTGCACTGATGGCGGTTTTAAGGCATGATTTGCGACCTGAATTTTTTGGGTATATTTTGCAAGAAAGAAGCAAATGGTGAACTCAAAGACGCTGGTTTCTCTCGCATACCTGATTGCCTAATCAGCCAGAAAGAGTAACGTCATCTCTACACCCTCTCGCTGATGAATGTTTCAGTAGCTGGGTGTTTCCGGATGGCTGGAAGCGAAATGAATGGGGGAGGTATCATGGGATCACATGGCTATGAAAGTGGGCGGCTTAATCTGCCCTTTGTCGGAATTTGTACCTTTGCCAAAGGTGAGTATGTGCCTGACTGGTCTGCGATCGACGCCGATGTGGCTGTTATGGGCGCGCCGTTTGATTTTGGCTGTCAGTGGCGGTCTGGCGCGCGGATGGGACCGCGGGCAATTCGAGAGGCATCGACGCTTTTCTCGTTCGGACATGGGGGTGCTTATGACTTTGAGGACGACGTCACCTATCTGCCGGCAGGCGAGGTGAAAATCGTCGACATTGGTGATGCGGACATTATTCACACTGACACGATGGCCAGTCACGCCAACATTGAAACCGGTGTGCGCGCCATTCTCAAATCCGGCGCTTTGCCTGTGGTTTTGGGAGGCGATCATTCCGTCAACATCCCCTGCATCAATGCATTTGACGACCAAGAGCCGATTCACGTGGTTCAGATCGACGCCCATCTAGACTTTGTTGATGAACGCCACGGGGTGCGATTTGGCCACGGCAACCCAATGCGACGCGCGGCCGAGAAGGATTATGTGACGGGGCTCACCCAAATCGGAATCCGCAATGTGTCATCCACCGCCAAGGAGGGCTATGAACAGGCCCGCGAAATGGGATCCGAGATTCTGTCGGTCCGGCATCTGCGCAAGATGGGTGTGGATGGCGTTCTGGACCGTATCCCGGGAGGAAAACGCTATTACGTGACGATCGACATTGATGCGTTCGACCCATCCATTGCGCCGGGGACAGGCACGCCGAGCCATGGTGGATTTATCTATTATGAAGTGCTGGAATTGCTTGATGGGTTGACCAAACGCGGGGACATCGTGGGGGTTGATCTGGTCGAGGTGGCACCGGATTACGATCAGACCGGGTCAACTGGTATATTGGCCGCGCAGATCCTGATGAATTTGATTGGGCGGATTTTGCATAACCGGGAGGGCTGATGCTCAGTGTTGTGAGTCCATGGATGATTGATGCGAGGGAGCTGAGACGACCCTCTTTGCTACTCTAGGCAGTAAAAACGGCAAGCGGACGTTCTTATCATTCCTCCGATCCCAGTTCAGGCGCTTGGTGACCTCTTCTATCCTGACCTCTGGTTTGAGGCAGGTTGTTACAGCATAAGGACGTGTCAAATGTCGACTGAGATTTCTCATACGGGCGGGTGTCTCTGCGGTGCGATCCGGTTCGAAGCAAAGGGTCCGGCACTCAAGCCTCATTCATGCTCCTGCAAGATGTGCCAGCGTCACAGCGGCGCCCTAACAACGTTTTGGGTCGAATTTTCCAAAGATTCCGTTAACTGGACCGGGCCCGGTGGTTCGCCAGCAATTTATCGGTCATCAGACTATTCCAGCCGAGCGTTTTGCCAATCCTGTGGGAGTACTATGGGCGCTATAGATGATGCGCCGGTCGTTGCATTGTTGCTTGGCGTATTCGACAACCCGGGAAACGAGAAGCTGATCCCGGAAAAGCATTCCTTTAAGGACGGTTGCCCAACGTGGTGGCGCTTTGAAATCCGAATGGATTAAAGCAGACCAACGGGCTCATTCCTGTCACCTGACACTTTCAGGCTGGCAAAGTAGGTGAAATTGGAACTCAAACTACTCTGCGACAAATTTGCGGGTCGCCCGCTTCCCACGTGCGGAACCAAGGCCGAATACGGCTGAGCGATCGCCTGACCGCGTTGGTGGTCAGGCGATTTGTCATAGCTTTCGCGGCACTCTGATATTCTTTGGGAATATCAGACCGGGTCGCGGATCAGGCTTTGGCACATGCAGTGCACTCCTCCGCCGCCCTGGGTGATCATTGACAGGTCCGGATCATAGATGGTGAAACCGTGCGCCTTTAGCTTTTCCTTGAGCGTTTTGGAGCCTTCCGGCAGCAACACCCGGTCCTCTCCCAACGCCACCACATTGCAACCCAAGGCAATGGTTTCCTGAAACGGAACATCGATGATTTCGATGTTCTTGGATCTGAGCCAGTCCACGATATCCGGGTCCGTACAGTCGAGGCAGACCGCGGCGAGTTTAGGTGCCAGCATCACGACCATCAGGTCGATATGCACATAGAACGGGTCGATATCGGCGAGCTTAACTTCCCAGCCTTCGGCCTCCATCCATCCGGCGATCTGCTTGGCGCCTTGCTCCATGCTGCGGCCTTCTTCACCTTCCCAGCCGATCAGCACGCAGCCCGGTTCGATCACGTTGAAATCGCCGCCCTCAAACGTGCCGGCGGTGACAAAATCGTAGATGGGAATACCGAGTTTCTGGTATGTTTCGATTGCGCGAAAGTTTTCACCGCGGCGCCAGTATTGCGCCATATGGGTGATGATCGCGCCATAGGGTGTCATGACCGAGCTGTCGCGGGCATAGACCTGATAAGGCAAGTTCGGGTCTGGCGTGTGAGTGTGCACCTCGACGCCAGCGGATTCATAGGCGCTGACCATTTCGGCGTGCTGACGCGCAGCAATTTTGGAATCAAAGCGAATGCCCCGACGCAGGGTTTTCTTGGAGACAGAGCTTGTTTCCAGCCAGCCGTAATTTTCGATAGGTCCCAGCAGGACCGAGCGCAGGGTTCCATAGTCGGAGTTTGCACCCCAGGAGTTTAGTGTTGGCGTGCCGCCATCTTCGCGCCGGACGCTAAGGGCGAACCCATCTGCTGCATCTTTGGCCATGATTCCTCCTCCATCTTTCAAAGCTGACGCAGGCTGTTGCAGAGAGGGGGGGGAAGTCAAGCGTGCTCAGGGGAAAGAAGGGGGTAGAAACAGCAATTCATCAAGCTGGCGGGCGATCCAGCCGCGGGGGATGAAATGGCCGCGGTCATGGATATCGAGTGAGACCCGGCCCTCGGCACAGTTTTCCCAGACAGTGCGGGTGAAAAGGTCATGCTTGGTGATGCGCCATTCCCCCAGAGTCTCACCTGTGAGGCAGCCGAGTTTGTCGCGCCACAATGCGACCGGATGGGTGGTATCGCCATCCGGGCCGTAGGGGAAATCCAGAACGGTGTCACTTAGTCCGTAGACCTGACGCACTTGTTTGGGGGCGGTGATGCACTCTTCGTTCTGTGGCAGAGTACCTGAGATGGCCAGCAGTGCGGCTATATCGGCCCCGTCTTCACAGGCAAAGCGCCAGGCCATGTTGCTGCCCCAGCTGTAGCCCGAGACAAAAATCCGGGTTTCATCCACCGGGTAGCGCGATTTGACATCCTCAAGAACGGCGCGAGCAAAGGCTACGTCCGGCGTACCGGCGTGCCAGAAATCCCAGGTGCGACGAGCGCCGTTCGGTGCCACCAGCAAAACGCCGCGGCGGCGGGTGGCGCCGGAGATGCGGCCGTGTTTCACGATGAGGGTGCCCTGACGTTGCCAGCCGTGGAAATGGAGCAGAACGGGAAGCGGGCTGACGCCGTCCCAGTCATCGGGTTCCTTGATATGATAGGAGCGGTCGCCCACCGGGCAGGGGATCTGTTCATGGCAGATTTCGCTTTGATTTCCGACAGTTATCAAAACTTCGTCCGTGTCGCCGGACCCTACAGCCATGGCAAGACCGGCAGACAGACACAACAGAAGACCAACTAAATACCGCATGTGACACCCTTTGTAAGACACCCGCTGGACTGTAGCGTTGCGGTGAAATTTGTCATGTCACAAGCCCGTCAGATTGTACCAATTGTGCTAATTGTATACGCGTTTTGTGCAACTTTCGGGGGTTTTGCGGGAGGGGTGTGCAGGATGCATTAAAATTGGTGGTGGGGGTGTTAGTTCAGTACGATTGTGAAACAAGAGCTTGGCAACGCCAAATTCAGATGCTGCGATTTTGGTTCTTCTCAGGCGTTTACTCATACAATGCCTGCCAAAGCCGCAGAACTTCTGAGGCCGCCGGAAGATGGTGCAACGTCGCCATCAATCAGAACAATTTTCGTGCGTGTGTTTATCAAATGTTCTTGCATTAGGGAATATTTCATAACACGGTGTCAATAATCGTCCTAGAGAGGGCGAACTCCGGGGAGCAGCATGACTGAATTTGAAACGCTGATGCGGCAAAGCGGCTGGTCGGTATCCGATGCGGCCAAGAACCTTGGTTATTCTGAAGGCCATGTTTACCGCTGGAGGCGTGGCGACGAAAAGCCCCGCGAAGCTGTGCTGAAACTACTTCAGATGCAGGTGGATTCCCGGCGGGCTCCGGTTGATGAGGCCTCGTTTTCGTTCATTGATTTGTTTGCCGGCATTGGTGGTTTGCGCAGGGCGATGACCAGCGCGGGCGGCACATGTGTCTTCACGTCTGAATGGGACAAATTCGCCCAGCAGACCTACCACGCAAATTTCCCGGATAATCGTCCGATCGCCGGCGACATTCGTAATGTGGCGCTTGAGGAGATACCGGAGCACAATGTTCTGGTCGCAGGATTTCCATGTCAGCCATTCTCAATTGCAGGAGTGTCAAAAAAGAACGCACTGGGACGCGCCCACGGCTTCTCCGATGAAACCCAAGGAACTTTGTTTTTTGATGTACTGCGCATACTCAAGTCCCATAGGCCAGATGCTTTCCTGCTGGAGAATGTTAAGAACCTGAGAAGTCACGACAAGGGCCGGACTTTTGAAGTCATCATGCGAAAACTACGGGATGAGCTTGGTTATTTTGTACCGGAGCCACGAGTCATTGATGCAGCTAATTTCGTTCCGCAGCACAGAGAGAGAATTGTTATAGTCGGCTTCCGGGAAAAAGTGGATTTCAACTTTGATGATATCGTATTACCGGGAAGGGCCGGTCGCGGGATGAAGGACATTCTCCACCCTGAAGATGGAACTGAGGCGCCGGAAGGCCACTTTACTGTCGGAGACAATTCCGCGGTGAACGAGAAATATACACTCACTGACAAGCTCTGGCAGTATTTGCAAAACTATGCAGCCAAACACAAAGCAAAAGGGAACGGTTTTGGATTTGGTCTGGTCGATAGCGACAGCATAGCGAGAACGCTTTCGGCCAGATATTATAAAGATGGCTCTGAGATTTTGGTCAGCCGCGGTCCTGGTCGTAATCCGCGCCGGCTTACTCCGCGGGAGTGTGCACGTCTGATGGGCTTCGATGACGATTTTCGTATCCCGGTTTCCGATACTCAGGCGTACAAGCAGTTCGGTAATTCGGTTGCAATTCCGGTCTTTGCAGAGGTTGCCAAACTGATGCGCCCACATGTGCTTGATCTGATGCAGAATGCGCGTCTCAGAAAAGTTGGCTGACGTTCATTCTCCTGCTGTAAGAAGCCGCAACATGGCGGCCATCCGTGCGACTGATACCAAGCCCGAACTTGCAATACGCCGGGCCTTGCATGCTCAGGGTTACCGGTACCGAATAAACGATAAGAGATTGCCTGGAAGGCCTGACCTCGTGCTTCCAAAATACCGAACGGTGATATTTGTCCACGGTTGTTTTTGGCATTGCCACAGATGTCCACGGTTTCGATGGCCACAATCCAATGTGGATTTCTGGAAGAACAAGATCGAAACGAATGCTGCACGAGATCAAAAAAACCAGTCTGAATTGGAAAGGGAAAACTGGCGATTTGCGATTGTATGGGAGTGTGCATTAGTCGGTAAGGGTAAGATCCCCCTTCCCAGAATCATTGACAGCATTGCTGTGTGGTTGTCCTCTGATTCAACAAAGCTATGTATTGAAGGCCATTGGATTGACTGAACCTCTCAATCATCTCCTCGATATGATGGCTGACCACGGGGCGACCCGGTTCTATGCAAAGCAGCTTGCCCCGAACGATAATTCCAAAAACCAAGTTTATCTGGGTAGCGGGTTTGGCGCTCTGAACATCATTCCACATGGTCCCATCGAACAAGATGAGACCAGCCGGGCTGGTTCCGTCAGAGACCGCGCCAAGGCCGTCGTGAATTTCTTTTGGATTGAAGACGAGGGTCTGTCGCCTGCACCGGACGCGCAACTAATTTTGTATCCTAAATATCCTGAAATACGTATGTCAGGTTTTCTTCGCGGTGCTGAACGAGCGCCTTCGAATTTGATGAATTCCAGAGGCGAAGGCCGCGTTCTCTTTTTGGGAATCACTCTGGATGGTCGCGTAATTGGCCATGTAGTTGCGCATGACGCCCCCGAATCTGTGAATTTGAGCAGGATGGCTGACCGACTGGAAATGGCGGGCGTTTTTCTTGAATTACAAAGCATAAGGCAGAACGGCACCGACACAAAGTCGACACTCCTTTCGGAACTGAGAAGAATACATCGCAAGGGTTGGATTCCTTCACAAAAGATGGGGAAGGATGGCTTACCCGCATCCTACAGCGCCAGAAATGGTGGAGGGTACACTCTCGAAGCAGAACTTGGCGTAAGCCCGAATAGTTATTCCGAACCAGACTTCCTCGGGTGGGAGGTGAAGCAATACGGAGTTCGCGATTTCTTACGTTTTGCAGCAAAAAGCCCGGTTACGCTTATGACACCGGAGCCAACCGGGGGATTGTATCGAGATGAAGGCGCCGAAGTGTTCCTTCGGACATACGGTTATGCAGACAAATCAGGTATAGAGAACCGTATTAATTTCGGTGGGATCTATTCAGTTGGGCGTGAGTTTAATCCCCGCACCGGACTGACGCTCGTGCTTGAAGGATTCGACGTAGCTGCCGGAAAACTGAAGGATGTGGACGGTACTGTATCTCTGATTGACAGGCAGGATCGTGTTGCTGCCTCATGGACTTTTAAGGGAATCATTGAGCATTGGAACCGTAAACATGCCAAAGCTGTTTATGTGCCTTCTGTTAAGCGCGCTCCACCACCAGAGTATAGTTTTGCCAGCTTGATAAAATTGTTCGAAGGAACTGATGTTCTGATGCTGTTACGTGCCGTTGCAGTAGGCTCAGTTTATTATGATCCGGGAATAAAGCTCGAAAATGCACACCTGCCAAATCCTCGTATCAAACGCCGCAGCCAGTTTCGCATCAAGCATCAATTTCTTGAGCAACTGTATCAGCACGGCGAGCTCATATCATTGTAGGGGGTAAAAAGGAACGAGATCGCCACCGCGCGCGTCGGCAATGCACGGCTTGCGGTGTGGTTGTCTGAAGGCCGGAGAAAATCGTCCCCTTCTTTCTCTAATTGCGTGAAGTCAGGGATGGTGGGTTGGAAACCCACCCTACGGAGGTGTGCGCTCAACGTGGGGGGCAATCGGCAATATCACAGCACACAGCTGCGCCGTTTTCGTGAGCGGCCGTTCGAGGCGTTCATCACAAATGGTTTGGAGAAATGGGGCTGCTGTTCTTACAATCGCTCATGGTGGTCCGGAACGGACTGCCGCCTTTCAAAGGATGGGAAACAATATGAGACATGCGATATTCGGGTTGGTGCTGTGTGTTGGAGGTGTTGCGGGACAGGTCGCCGGCGCCTCTGAAAGAGAAGCGCTGGAGCAGCTTTGCAATAACTTTCATAACAATGCGGGCTTCTGCGAATGCTATGCCGGCGTGTTCTGGAAATACGGCGGTGAAGGGAACATGTCGCATATGGTGGAAGCGTGGGAGCGCGAAATGGATCCCGGCATACTTGCCCAGGAACGTGGTTTCAAAGATCAATACGATGAGAGTTTGAAAATCGTGAATGAAGCGTGTTTTTGAACACGAGAGGTGGGCGTCATTCCCGCTCGTGAAAGAAATCATAGATTTTTCGGGCAAGCGCCTCGGATACGCCTTCGACTGACTTGAGATCGGCCAATGCGGCGCGGCTTACCGCCTTGGCTGAGCCGAAATGGGCGAGAAGCGCACGTTTGCGGGCGGCACCGACGCCTGCCACCTCGTCCAGTGGTGTAGCACCAACGGATTTGGCTCGTTTGGCGCGGTGGGTGCCGATGGCAAAGCGATGCGCCTCGTCCCGCAGGCGTTGAACGAAGTAGAGCACCGGATCATTGTGGCGCAGCGCCATCGGGCGCTGGCCGGTGCGGTGGAATTCTTCCTTGCCATGATCGCGGTCCACACCTTTGGCCACACCAACCATGGCAATGTCACTGACCCCAAGTTCGGCCATGATCCCGGCCACGGCAGAGACCTGCCCTGCCCCGCCATCAATCAACAGGAGATCCGGCCACTGGCCCTTGTCCCGGTCAGGATCTTCCTTGATCAGGCGTTTGAAGCGGCGGGTCAGAACCTCTTTCATCATGCCGAAATCATCACCGGGGGTGAGATCATCGCCGCGAATATTGAACTTGCGGTAGTGGTTTTTCATGAACCCTTCGGGGCCGGCAACGATCATCGCGCCGACGGCATTGGTGCCCTGAATGTGGCTGTTGTCGTAGACCTCGATCCGTTGGGGCGCACCGTCGAGATCAAACGCCTCTGCCAGCCCTTTGAGCAGTTTGCCCTGGGTGGCGGTTTCGGCCATTTTCCGGGCAAGGCTTTCGCGGGCATTGCGCAGGGCGCTGTCGATCAACTCGGCCTTTTCGCCCCGTTGGGGAATAAGAATTTCAACCTTGCGACCAAGTTTGTCGGACAAGGCCTGTGCCATCAGGTCTGCATTTTCGATGGGGTGGGACAGGATCAATTGTTTGGGGGGCACTTTGTTGTCGTAGAACTGGCCGATGAAGGCCTCCAACACCTCGGCCTCTTCGACGTCGGCGCCGACACGGGGGTAGAAATCCTTGTTCCCCCAATTCTGGCTGGCCCGGATGAAAAAGACCTGAACGCAGGCCTGTCCCTTTTCCAGATGCAGGGCGATGATATCGGCCTCTGCCACTGTACGCGGGTTTATCCCCTGGGCGGTCTGGACCTGGGTGAGCGCCTTGATCCGGTCGCGCAGGGCGGCGGCACGCTCGAACTCCATGGCATCAGAGGCCTCAACCATCTGGGTAGCGAGCTTTTCCTGCACTTCTGTGGATTTGCCGGACAGGTAACGTTCGGCATCTGAAACCTGGGTCGCGTATTCGGGTGCAGTGATGTGACCGACACAGGGCGCGGTGCAGCGTTTGATCTGGTATTGCAGGCAGGGACGCGTACGGCTTTCGAACATCGCGTCAGAGCAATTGCGCAGCTGAAACACCTTTTGCAGCTGCGCCAATGTGCGATTGACCGCGCCCGCGCTGGCGAAGGGGCCATAATAGGCGCCTTTTTCCTTTCGCGCGCCGCGGTGTTTTTTGATCATCGGGAATTCATGCGTGCGCGAGACCAGGATGTTGGGAAAGCTTTTGTCGTCGCGCAACAGCACGTTATAGCGCGGCTTAAGCTGTTTGATCAGGTTCTGTTCAAGCAGCAGCGCCTCGGTCTCGGTCGCCGTGGTCAGAAACATCATCGATGCCGTTTTCGCAATCATGCGGGCAATGCGCGGGGTGTGTCCGGTTGGGCGGGTATAGTTCGACACCCGGGCGCGCAGATTGCGGGCCTTGCCGACGTACAGAACACGCGCCTGTGCATCCAGCATCCGGTAAACCCCCGGCGATGCGTCGAGCGTTTTCAGATAGGACTGGATCAGGTCGTGTCCGGTCAGAGGGTCAGGTGTATCCGGCATATACTTTCAGATATGATTCCCTATGCGTGCTGCAATCTTATCGTGGTGGAAGCAAGAGGAAACATGTCCACGACTCCTGTGGATAAGTCTGATGATAACTTTCCCCCGAACCGAAATTTTCGTTGTTTCCGGCATGTTTCGTTAAATTGCCTAAAAAATAGGCAGTTTTGCAAGATGCTGAATTCAAACAAATAATTTCTTTACATCGCCCAAAATATTGAAATCATTAAACTTTTTGTAACGCATTCTTAACTAAACGGTAAAAAGTGCAAAACTTGGCTGGCGGCACGGATAACGAGCACGCATTGACCGCGCAAATTTTGCCCTGCCGGGCAATTGTAATCAGCTCAGAACTACAACGATATAGATGACATAAAGTGTCGTCAGGGCGATACCCCAGGTTTTGCCAATATCGCGTTTGAGGAAAACAAACGGCACCAACAGAAGCGACGCAGAGAGCATGACCCAAAGGTCGAATTCCAGAAACTCACGTTCAACCGGGATCGGCCCGACCAGAGAGGCGATACCGATGATTGCCAGCAGGTTGAACATGTTGGACCCGATGACATTGCCAAGCGCCACGTCAGCCTGACGGCGCAGCGCGGCCATCACCGTGGTCGCGAGCTCAGGCAATGAAGTTCCAAGGGCGACAAGAGTCAGGCCGATGACGGAATCACTGACCCCGTATTGCCGGGCGATGATCGAGGCATTGTCGACCAGAAGGTCCGCGCCAAGGGGAAGGCCGATCAGACCCAGTGCGAGGAACACGAAAATCTGCCACCAGGGCATATCCGGATCGGCACCTTCTACATCTTCAGGATCATCGGTTGCCGCGGCACAGGCGCGGCGGTGACGCTGCGCATCGCGAAAGGCATCACCCAGAACATAAGTCAGTGCCGCCAGCAGAACCGCCCCTGACAGCGCATCAAATACGCCCCGAAAGGCCATCGCGATGAACAGAACCGAGGAGCCGATCATAAACAGATAGGTTTTGCGGCTGTCGCATTGGCTGGTGTGCAGCCCCGCGATCAGCGCGGGCATGCCCAGCACCAAAAGGATATTGGCCGTATTGGACCCCACAACATTGCCCAATGCCAAACCGGGCTTGTGCTCTAACACCGCGTTCAGTGCAATCAACAATTCGGGCGCGGAGGTTCCGAAGGCAACAATGGTCAGGCTGACGATCAGCGCCGGGATGCCCACGCGGAGGCTAAGATTGACCGCGCCTTTGACCAATGCGTCACCGGCCAGCAGCAGGATCACAAGGCCCAGCCCCGCAAGCATCCAGACAAGTATCATCGCTTGCCTTTCTGGCAGGAACAGGGGCCCTTGCCGATGCGGAACTTGCGGCATTTCGGACAGCGCGCGGACGCGAGCCGTTCCTGACCCGGGAACCGCAGCTTACCGAACATCCCCAATACGCAGATGAACACCAGAAACAATGCGACGATCTTGAAGATCATATCAGAGGCCGAAACGCGCATAGGCTGCGCGCTCCTCTATTGCGGCAGTGGCGTCTTCGGCCAGTGACGCGCCGAACCGCTGGAACAAGCCACGTTTTCGGCCATAACGGGCAAAACGTACCTTTTCGCCATACAGCTCTTTTAGCTTTGGCTCTGGATGACCGATACCATCGACAAGACCAAGTTCAACAGCGCGGGAGCCAAGCCAGAATTCACCGGTAAAGAGGTCCGGTTTTTCGACCAACCGGTCGCCCCGGCATTTGGTTACGTGGGATTTGAAGTTAACATGCATATGATCCAGCAGATCACGCAAGCGGGAAACGTCTTCTTCTTTTTCAGGCAGGAACGGGTCCAGCATGCTTTTGGATTTGCCAGCGGTATAGACCCGGCGCTCTACCCCCTGCCGCGCAAGCAGGACATGCGCGCCGAACCCGGCGGAGATGACCCCGATTGACCCGACGATCGAGCTTTCGTCGGCCCAGATATCATCGGCCGCCGAGGCGAGCCAATAGCCGCCGGACGCGGCGACATCTTCAACAAAAGCGTGGACGGGTATCGATTTCTCTTCTGCCAGCCGACGAATGCGTGCAGCGATGAGGGAAGACTGAACCGGAGATCCCCCCGGTGAGTTGATGACAAGCGCCACGGCGCGTGGCTTGCCCTTGCGAAATGCGCGTTCGATGATGGGGGCCATTGCCTCATCATTGAGTTGATTGCGACTGCCCGTGCCAATTGCCCCGGACAAACGAATAACCGCGACCATGGGGCCGCGTTTGAAAAAGGGAAACCATCGCTTCATGAAGAGCCATGTAGAATGCCGCAGCCCCGCAAACAAGGCGACAGCCGCAAGTCCGACAAGCATATTTCAAAAAAGTTATTCCGCACGGGCAAATAAGTCACGCAGTGCAGCGGTCAGGATTTGATCCGATAGCCGGTTCTAAAGATCAGCCAGACCAGAAACAGGCAGATACCAGAGAACAGCGCGATGGCAAAAAGACTAACCGCGATGGACACATCCGCCGTGCCAAAAAAGGACCAGCGGAAGCCCGAGATCAAGTAAACCACCGGGTTGAACAGGGTGATCGTTTGCCAGATCGGCGGCAGCATTGAGATTGAATAGAATGATCCGCCCAGGAATACCAAGGGCGTGATTACCAGAAGCGGGATCAGCTGCAGCTGTTCAAAATTACGCGCCCAGATGCCGATGATGAACCCGAACAACGAAAACGACAGGCAGGTCAGCACCAGAAAGGCCATCATGGCAAAGGGGTGTTGGACCTGCAGGTCCACAAACAGAGCAGAGGTGGCAAGGATCACAACACCGATAAAAAGCGATTTTGTTGCCGCCGCCCCGACGTATCCGATCACCACCTCCAGAAAATTAACAGGTGCCGACAAAAGTTCAAAAATAGTGCCGGTGAATTTTGGGAAGTAAATTCCGAACGAAGCATTACTGATCGCCTGGGTCATGACCGAAAGCATGATCAGCCCGGGCACGATGAACGCGCCATAGCTGACACCTTCGACCTGATCGATGCGGCTGCCAATGGCGGCACCAAACACCACGAAATAGAGCGAGGTTGAAATGACTGGCGAAATAAAGCTTTGCATAAATGTTCGAAAGAACCGGTTCATTTCAAATCTGTAGATCGCGCCGATGGCAAGCAGGTTCATGCCGCGCCCTCCTGTACCAGCCCCACGAAGATATCTTCGAGGCTGGATTGAGTTGTCTGGATGTCGCGCAGGGACAGCCCTGCATCTGACAGATCCTGTAGCAGCCGCGTGATGCCTGTGCGGCTGTGGTTTGTGTCGTAGGTGTAGGTGATGGTTCTGCCATCCGTGGAGAGATCGAGCGCATATTCGGCAAGGGCGTCAGGCACGGATTTTGCCGGTTCGTTCAATTCGATCCGGAGCGTTTTCTGACCCATTCGTTTCATCAGGTTGGCTTTGTCCTCGACCAACAGGATCTCTCCTTTGTTGATCACAGCGATGCGATCGGCGATGGCTTCGGCCTCTTCGATGTAGTGTGTGGTCAAGATGATGGTGACACCGCTTTGTTTCAGATCTTCGACGATACCCCACATATCGCGGCGCAGTTCAACATCGACGCCGGCGGTGGGTTCGTCCAGAAACAGCACCCGCGGTTCGTGGCACAGTGCCTTGGCGATCAGAACCCGGCGTTTCATGCCGCCCGACAGTTCCATAATACGGCTGTTGCGTTTGTCCCAGAGAGTGAGCTGACGAAGGATGCGTTCGATCAGCGCCTCATCCCGTGGCTTGCCAAAAAGACCGCGGGAGAAGCGCACGGTGTTGATCACCTTTTCAAACGGTTCTAACGCCACTTCCTGAGGGACAAGTCCGATCATGCTACGGGTAGCACGATAGTCGGTCAGAATGTCAAACCCGCCAACGCGGGCAGTTCCGCCGGTCGGTGATGAAATACCACAAAGTGTTGAAATCAGGGTGGTTTTCCCCGCGCCGTTTGGACCAAGCAGGGCGATGATTTCGCCCTTTTGTATAGAAAGGGACACGTCACGAAGCGCCTGAAAGCCGCCTTCGTAGGTCTTTTGCAAGCCGTCTACTTCTACAATATTACCCATAAACCCCTCCGGAATCGTGTTGCGAACCTACGGTCAGATTCTCAAAGTGCAATGGACCGTTCGTGTAGAGCGAACTGTGCAAAACTGCAAAATTAGTTGGATTAGCCATTACTGTTTCCAAATGGTCAACAATGCCGCCCAGAAATGGTTGAGAATCGGACACAATTCTGCCATGTTCGGGCCGTGGGGGCGCCAATGGAGCGCCAAATCAAATGTCTGATCTGCTAAGATTTGCCTGCTCCGAAAACCGGAGCCTCTGAAATCATTATGTTTGTACGTTTCCTTATGCTGACCGCGATGGCCGTGCTTTTGTCTGCCTGTGGTGAGAATGTTAGCCGCAATGCCCCATCACGTATTCTGGTTGTTGGCGATTCAATGCTCGCCTCGCATAAGATTTCGGATCGCGCCGTTTCCCATTCGATGGAACGCAGGCTGGGAGAACCGGTTGTTGACCGGTCTGTTCTGGGCGCCCGGTTTTTGTATTCGTTGCCGATTTCAGGGGCGGCGGGGCTGAACATTCGCAAACAATATCTGCCCGGACGGTGGGACTGGGTCATTGTAAACGGCGGGGGCAATGATCTGTGGATGGGATGCGGGTGTTTTGTTTGTGATGGTAAAATGGACAAACTGATTTCGGAAGATGGCAAGTTCGGGAAGATTCCCGGGTTTCTGTCGGATATCCGTCAGTCGGGCGCGAAGGTGATCTTTGTGGGCTATCTGCGCAGCCCCGGTGCGGGGTCGCCGATTGAGCATTGTAAGGATGAAGGTGACGAGCTGGAGAGCCGGGTGAGCAAGCTGGCTGCATTGGACAGCGGTGTTCATTTCTTATCGCTCAAGGACCTGGTTCCCTATGGCGATACGTCTTATCACGCCATCGACATGATCCACCCGTCTGTTAAGGCAAGCAATGCAATTGGGGAAATGGTCGCCGAAATTATCGGCAAGTAACCCGGAACGCTGCCCCGGGTAGATCAGGTAGGGCGGTGATTGAGACCGCGCATCTGCATCCACTTCGGGTACCAGATGTCTGATTGGTTTTGATTTAGAATGTGGACGTTTGTGCAAAATTCGGACTGTTTTTCAGAAGGTAAATACGCAATGTGCACATCGTACTGTAAGGTCAAGTTTCCCTGACCCAATCGGGCAAAGGCCCTTGGTTAACCTCCGAACAAAATCCCTGCGCGGAGTAAAGGGCGAAGCCCGCCGCGCATCACCGACGCGCCCGGACGCGGTGGCGATTTGGCTGCCACATGTACAACGCTCCACTCTTTTTCGAATTTTGCTGAGATAAAGCGCACTGTTCGACGGTTGGATCACCACCGCGCGCGCCAGCAATGCGCAGCTTTGAACAATGGTGTTCGGCGGTAGTTGTTGATACCGTCAAGTCACTCGCGAAACGCCCCCTCGGTGGATTGCCATTCTTCTCTGAGCACGCGGGCGCGGTCTGGGAAATATTCGCCGGTCGCCGCAACGCTACCAATCCGGTCGAGGCGGAAATGGCGAAAGCCGTTGCGTAAGTTGCACCATGCAGCCAGCACCAACACGTCGACATAGTAGATCAGCGCGAGCGGCAAAATCACGCGATTTGTACGGCGCTCCTGCAGATCGAGATAGGAAATTTCAAGCTCTGTCGCGTCGCGAATGAAATTGCGAAATTGCTCGGCGCTGGGCCCAACATTCGGTACCGCCGTCCAGCCTGAGACATGCAGCGCCTTGTCCGGGGCGGCGCCCGGCAGAACCTCGGCGATTTTTTCAGCCGCGCGTCTAGCGGCGCGTTCAAGGCCTGCGTCACCCGTGCGGTGCAACAGGGCCATGCCGACGAACAGCGCCTCCAGCTCTTCGGGTGTAAACATCAGAGGCGGCAGATCAAACCCCCGGCGCATGATGTAACCGATGCCGGCCTCGCCCTCGATGGGTACGCGCATTGCCTGCAGCGAAGCGATGTCGCGGTAAACAGTGCGCGGCACGACCTCGAGCTCTTCGGCCAGCTGGGCCGCGGTAACCGGGCCAGTCGCGCCGCGCAGGATCTGGATGATTTCAAAAAGACGGGTTGTGCGGGCCATAGCGAAAACATAACACATCTGCTGACAACATGGTGTCAGCAGTGATGTTGTAGACTGACATGAACATCACCGTGAGGGTAGCCATGCAAACAAAGGCCGATACTTTTCGAAATCTCCACATGGGCGGCGGCGCGTTTGTCATGCCCAACCCTTGGGATATTGGGTCCGCGCGTATTCTGGCATCTATGGGATACGAAGCGCTGGCAACAACCAGTTCAGGCATGGCCCATCGGTTGGGGCGACCAGAGGGAACTGTGCCATCAGAGCAGATGCTGGAGCATTGCCGCGAAATTGTCGCCGCAACCCCATTGCCGGTGTCCGCCGATCTGGAAAAGGGAATTGGGGATTCGCCGCAGAGTGTGGCCGAGACGATCCGGCTGGCAGCGGGAACCGGACTGGCAGGGGGGTCGATCGAGGATCATACCGGGCGGCATGATGATCCGATCTATGGGTATTCGCTTGCGGTCGAGCGAGTCGCGGCGGCGGTAGAGGCCTGCCGCGCATTGCCGGAAGATTTTGTGCTGACTGCACGGTGTGAGAGCCTGTTATGGGGCAAGACTGATCTGGATGATGTTATCCGGAGGTTACAAGCCTATGAGGCGGCGGGGGCGGATGTGCTTTATGCGCCCGGGCTGGATGATCTGGCCGCGATCCGGACTGTATGTAGTGCGTTGGGAAAGCCCGTGAACGTGGTCATGGAAATGCCCGGTGCAGTTTTCAGCATTGCCGATCTGGCGGATGCGGGTGTTACCCGTATCAGCATCGGCTCCGGGTTTTTTCGTGTTGCTTATGGCGCGTTTATTGATGCTGCGCGGGAGGTTAAGGATCAGGGCACATTTGGCCGGGCCGGGCGCGGGATTGATTTTGCTGAGCTTGAAGAAATTTTCAAACTGGGGTGATATGAGGACTGTAGGAGCATTGTCAACACGAACAGCGATTTGCCGCGAGCCGACATCAAGCGCTTTGCATCATGCCGTGCGGTGACATCTTTGATGGGTTGCGCACTTACAACAGGGGTTGGATCACCGGGCGCATAAGGTTATTCTGCGCGCTCGCCCCGCGCCCGACAGGACCCAGATTATGGCCAAGCCAAAGGAAAACCCGAACTACAAGGTCATCGCCGAGAATCGGCGTGCCCGGTATGATTATGCCATCGAGGACGATATCGAATGCGGTATCATCCTTGAAGGATCCGAGGTGAAATCCCTGCGTCAGAACAGCGCCAATATCGCCGAAAGCTATGCTGCGGTAGATGAGGCAGAGCTGTGGTTGGTCAATTCCTATATCGCGCCCTATGAACAGGCCAAGACCTTTGGCCACGAGGAAAAGAGGCGGCGTAAATTGCTGGTCTCAAAGAAAGAACTGTCGCGGCTTTGGAATGACACGCAGCGCAAGGGTATGACCCTTGTGCCGCTGGTGCTGTATTTCAATCACAAGGGGCTGGCCAAGATGAAGCTTGGTATCGCCAAGGGTAAAAAGAACGTCGACAAGCGCCATACCGAGGCCAAACGCGACTGGAGCCGGCAAAAGCAGCGGCTGTTGCGCCACGGGGGATAGGCGGGGCTGTTTTCCCCTTAAGTGAACTCTGATCGGTCTGATAGTCGGAAGCGAGTAACGGGGCCGATCATGGCCCTTTCCAGAAGGGGAGTTTGCGACTTGGAACTTATCATCAGTCTGCTTGCAGGTGCAGTTGGCGGCAATGTCGCTGGTAAGGCGCTTAAACAGTTTAACCTTGGCACAATTGGGAATTCGGTGGCAGGGATAGTCGGTGGTGGTCTTGGCGGTCAGATTTTGGGCATGCTGGGGGCCGGTGGCCTTGCCGAGGGTGGAACCGATATCGGCGGCATCATCGGCAGCCTTGCCTCTGGCGGTGTTGGCGGTGGTGCTTTGCTGGTGATCGTCGGGATCGTCAGGAAGGCGTTGAAGAAGTAATCTTGCAAACGGGCGGCAAAATGCCGCCCGACCTTGCCCTTGGTGCGTCAGGGATGTAGTCAGGCCCCGAAAAAAGCTGGGGGCCGATATGGCACAGGATGACCCAAAAACCCTTGTTTCTACGAATTGGCTGGCTGACCACCTAAAAGATCCCGATCTGCGGGTTCTCGACGGGACATGGTTTATGCCATCCGAGGCGCGGGATGCTAAGGCGGAATATGATGCCGGGCACATTCCCGGTGCACGTTTTTTTGACATTGATGACATCAGTGACCATCGGTCGGATCTGCCGCATATGGTGCCGCCGGTTGAAAAATTCATGTCGCGCCTGCGGGCGATGGGCGTGGGGGATGGCCATCAGGTTGTGGTTTACGATGCGCTGGGCCTGTTTTCCGCGGCAAGGGTTTGGTGGCTGTTCCGGTTGATGGGACAGAACAATATTGCCGTACTGGATGGCGGCCTGCCAAAATGGCTGGCCGAGGGGCATCCGGTCGAGGATATGCCACCGGTGATCCGCGACAGGCATATGACGGTGCGGCGGCAGAACCATATGGTGAAGGATGTAACACAGGTCTCGTCCGCGTCGAAACTGGGGGATTACGAGATTCTGGATGCACGGTCCCCGGGGCGGTTTACCGGGCAAGAACCTGAACCGCGAGAGGAATTACGCGGCGGGCATATCCCCGGTTCGCGCAGCGTGTTTTTTAAGACCCTGCTGAATACGGATCGCACGATGAAGTCACCCGAAGCCCTGCGTGCCGTGTTTGAGGCGACAGGTATGGATTTATCGAAGCCTGCGATCACATCCTGCGGATCAGGTGTGACCGCCGCGATTATCAACCTCGCCCTTGAGCGGATCGGCAAGACCGATCACGCGCTATATGACGGATCCTGGACGGAATGGGGTGCCTTTCCCACTGTCCCCGTCGCCACCGGAGAAGCCTAAGATGTTTGAACAGCTCAAAGAGCAGCCCGCTGATAAGATCCTGATGCTGATACAGATGTATCGCGAGGACAACCGGACCAACAAGATCGACCTTGGCGTTGGCGTCTACAAAGACGCGACGGGTCTGACCCCGATCATGCGGGCAGTGAAAGAGGCCGAACAGCGCTGGTGGGGTGAAGAAACGACCAAAGCCTATACCGGGCTGGCAGGCGATCCGGCATTTGGCGATGCGATGGTGGGCCTTGTTCTGGGCGACGCAGTGTCGCGTGATCAGGTGGCTGCGGTTGCGACCCCTGGTGGCACCGGCGCCGTGCGGCAGGCGTTTGAGCTGATCCAGATGGCCAACCCTGCGGCGCGGATTTTCGTGTCGAACCCGACATGGCCGAACCACTTGAGCATCATGAAACATCTTGGGATCGAAGCCGTACCTTACCGGTATTTCGACGAGACGACCTGTGCGGTGGACTTCGCTGGTATGATGGAAGACCTCGGCGATGTAAAAGCTGGCGATGTGGTTCTGCTGCATGGCTGTTGCCACAACCCGACCGGGGCCAACCTGAACATGACAGAGTGGCAGGCGGTCATTGAACTGATGAATGCACGCGGTGTGATCCCGATGATCGACATTGCCTATCAGGGATTTGGCGACGGACTGAACGAAGATGCCGCCGCCACGCGCGCCGTGGTTTCGGAGTGCCCCGAGGTTCTGATCGCTGCCAGCTGTTCCAAGAACTTCGGCATTTACCGCGAACGGACTGGCCTGTTGATGGCTGTGTCACATGACAAGGCGGGGCACAAGGTGACCCAGGGCAACCTTGCCTATCTCAACCGGCAAAACTATTCCTTTCCGCCGGATCATGGTGCGCGGCTGGTGACAATGGTTCTGAATGATGCGGAGCTGCGGGCCGATTGGCAGGCAGAGCTGGAAGATGTGCGGCAGGGAATGCTGGGGCTACGCGAGCAGCTGGCGACAGAATTGCAGCGCGTCTCAGGATCAGACCGGTTTGGATTTGTAGCACAGCATCGCGGGATGTTTTCGCGTCTGGGCCTCGCCCCGGAGATCGTGGAAAAGCTGCGCGTTGAGCATGGCATATACATGGTGGGTGACAGCCGGATCAACATTGCAGGTCTGAACAGCGAGACGGTACCGATACTGGCGAACGCGATTGTTTCGGCGGGCGGGTAACAGCAACACTATTCTGAAGGCTGAAGTGACCGGAGTGCACGTATAAAGCTTTCCGGTGAGGCTTCGGCTTGTAATTTGCTCATGTGGTGATGGATCTGCGGCCCGTAGACCTCCCACATGCGCAGGCGCAATTCAGAACCATTTGACGTTAGCCGCAGCGTCTTTGCGCGCCTGTCCCGATCGCAGGTGGATTCGCTTATCAGACCCTGATCGATCATTTTTCGAAGATGACGGGACAGGTTTGATTGTTCGAACAACAGGTTATCGGTGAGGTTACTTGCCCATATACCATCCGGCCCTGCCATCTCGATCGACCAGAGAATATCGTACCATTTCTGTGTCGGCAGACCTTTTTCGGCAAAGGCGCGCTCTACGTCGGTATGAATTTTTCGAAACGTGCTGTTCAAAGTGATCCAGAGTCGGGTTTCCAGGTCCGTTGGATTGGCCTTCACATTTTCGCGAGAATCGGGATTCAATTGGCACTCCTGATGGAAACAATAAATTAGATGCATTATCATCTAATTGGATTTTGAATCCAAATCAAATTCAACCGGCCAAGATATTTCTCTTGCCAGATTTTCAAATGAGGACCTCATGACTTATTTCCGGAACTTCCTCTCATCCACCGCGGTTGCCGCGACATGTCTGTTAGCCATGCCTGCCATGGCTGCGACCTACAAAACCGATCAGGGCCATTCCGAAGTGCGTTTCGGCTGGAGCCATGCAGGTGTTTCGATGCAGACGGCAGAATTCACCAGTTTTGAAGGCACGCTGGATCTTGATCCGGAGAATGTCGAAGCCGCATCGCTGAGCGCAACAATTCAGGTTGGCAGTCTGGCCTCTGGATATGAGCCGCTGGATAAAGACCTGTTAAGTGAAGGGTTCTTAAACGCCACTTCGTTCCCGGAAATCACTTTTGTCAGCACCGGCATTGAGCGCACAGGCGATTCTACGGCGAACGTTACCGGCGATTTGACCATACTTGGAACGACACAATCAGTGGTTCTGGAAACAACATTGACCCATATCGGCGATCACCCTGTGGCTGCCTTTTTCGATTCTTACAAAGGTGATTGGGTCGCGTTTACCGCGACGACGACCCTAGACCATCAGGCCTTTGGCGTGGGTAGTTTTTCAACCGGGCCCATTACGGTAGAAATCGTTACCGAGATGAAGGCGGCAGAGTGATTTCTGAACTTTAAGCACAAAGCCGCGCGAACATTTGGCTATCGCGCGGCGTCTTATGCCCGATACCTGGCGAGAAACATATCGACTGCACCCTGAACCACGCGCTCAATCTGTTCATCGGACTTTTCGCACGGAACACCACAAAGGCTGCGCACGAACAGATCGCTTTTGCACAATTCCCCAAACTGATTTGCGGCGAGATCCATATCGTCGATCTGTAGCGTTCCGTTTTCTACATAGGGCGTGAGAACACGCGACATCCGCTCCCGCACCAAAGCGGGGCCGGAATTGTAAAACCTTTGACCCAATTCCGGAAAGCGGTAGGATTCTGCGACGCAGATGCGATAGACCTGTTGGCCAAAGTCCGAAAGGAAAAACCGAACGATGCGGCTGGCCGCTTCGTGCAGGACGCCTTCTATTCTGGCTTCTGTCCCGATGACCTCTAACGCTTCTTCGGCCTGGCGGTTGCATTCAATTCGGGCCACTTCGGAAAACAAAAGGCGTTTGTCCGGGAAATAGCTGTAAAGCGTGGCCTTGGACACACCGGCGGCGCGGGCGATGTCGTCAACGCTGGCCCCTTCAAACCCGTCGCGCATAAATATCTCGCGCGCACCTTCGAGCACCTGATCGAATTTTCGGCCTTTTTTGATTTCAGCGGCCATGGCCGTCATGCGCATTCTCCGGTCTGGGCTGGTTCAGTCTATGCGCCTGCGACCCCCTACTGCAAGGGCGCCAATTTGGCGATGCATTGGCTTAGTCTCACATGTGGGTTTTTCTTTATTTTCAGGCAAAGCCGCTTTGTACGTATTGGAATCACTTGAAAGAGCGGCAGTTATTCGTCTAGTTTAGAATAGTTCTAAGTTGAGGATGTTCAGGTATGCTCCCAGGGCTGGCAAACAGACGAAAATTTCAGGATCTGAGCGAACAGGAAATTCTGGCTCTGGCGATTTCGTCAGAAGAAGACGATGCGCGAATTTACCGGCTTTATGCGGAAAAGCTGCGCGCGGATTTTCCGGATTCGGCGATGATTTTCGACGGGATGGCCGAGGAGGAGGACACCCACCGGCGACTGTTGATCGATTTGCACGAGACGCAGTTTGGCAGTGTGATCCCTTTGATCCGGCGCGAACATGTGGCGGGGTTTTATGCCCGGCGCCCGGTTTGGCTGATCGAGCAGTTGGGGCTGGAGAGGATGCGCGCCGAGGCCGAAGCGATGGAGCGCGATGCGGCTGCGTTCTACCTTAAGGCCGCGCAACGCAGCCAGGACACGGATACACGCAAATTGCTGGGCGATCTGGCGGCGGCAGAGGCCGGGCATCAGAACCGTGCAGGAGAGTTGCAGGAACAGCACCTTGATGCGGATACGATTGCGGCAGAGGACCGCATGTCGAAACGGCAGTTTATCCTTACATGGGTGCAGCCGGGGCTGGCCGGGTTAATGGATGGGTCGGTGTCGACGCTGGCGCCGATTTTTGCGACCGCCTTTGCCACGCAGGATACCTGGACCACGTTCCTTGTTGGATTGGCGGCAAGCATCGGCGCGGGCATTTCCATGGGCTTTACCGAAGCGGCAAGCGATGACGGTGAACTGTCTGGCCGGGGCAGCCCGATCAAACGTGGTGTGGCCAGTGGGGTGATGACAACCGTGGGCGGGTTGGGACACGCGCTACCCTATCTGATCGCCGATTTCTGGACCGCGACCACATTGGCAATAATCGTGGTGTTTATCGAGCTGTGGGCGATTGCATGGATTCAGAACAAGTATATGGAAACCCCGTTTTTCCGGGCGGCCTTTCAGGTGGTTCTGGGCGGTGCGCTGGTCTTTGCCGCGGGGGTTCTGATCGGCAGCGGTTAGCGCGTCTGATCGAATTTCACCTCAAAAGCCGCGCCTTGGTCTGTAGGGTGTAAGACAATGTCGCCCCCTGCGGCCTGAAGCATCCGACGAACGATGGCGAGGCCCATGCCCGTGCCGCCATTGGCGCGGCGGGTAGTGAAAAACGGATCAAAAACGCGGTCACGGTTGCCGGGTGCAATACCTGAGCCATTATCAGCAATAATAACCCCCTCCGACTGGGCCTCTAATGTCAAAATTTCAGCACCATGCGCCGCTGCATTCTGTGCCAGATGGGTCAGAATAACCGTCAGAGCGGTTTGATCGATAGGCAGCGTTGCATCCCCTGCGATCCTGATTTCAACCGGGGCCTGAAGCGCCGCCACCACCGATGACAGCTGCACCGGTCCGGGGCCTACAGGTTCTCGCGCAGCGGCAAGGCGGCGCAACGCATCAAGCTGTTCCCGCATTGTTTGGGCTGAGGATCGGATGGTTTCGATCAGCTGTGCCCGGTCTTCAGTTGGTGGATCCCCTTCCAATAACTCTGCTGCACCCATCATACTGGTAAGCGGCGACTTCAGCTCATGCGTCACATGATCGGTATAGGCCCGCAGGCCCGCCTCGCGGTCCTGCAAAGTGGTCCCCATGTCCAGTACTGCCTGTCCAAGCGCGGTCAACTCGGGCGTGCCGAAATGTGCGGGCAAAGGGGTATCGGCGCGGCCCTCGCGGACCGCATGCGCATGGGCCGTGAGCGCATAGACCGGCCGCAACACCAACCGCCACAGCAGAAACCCCAGGATCACCGTCGCCGCAACCGCCATCCAGGCGATCAGCCAGGCGGTTTCACCCCAACCCAGAATATTGCCAGCCAGCCGGAAATACCCCACACCAATCAGCGGCAGACACAATACAGCGGCAAGCGTGCCGCCAATGACCAGCGCCAGGGGCGGGCGCCATTTTCGCTTTATCCTCTCAGGCATGGGCCCATCCGGATGCCGACACCGTGCACAGTTTCGATCGCCTCAGTGCAACCGACCCCGGCCAGCTTGGCCCGGAGGTTGCGCAGGTGGCTGTCGAGCGTGCGATCAGAGACGTGGATCTGGGGCCCATAGACCGCGTCGGTCAACTGGACCTTGGTCGAGACGTGATCAGGCCGTTCCATCAGATGGGCAAGCAGGGCCATTTCACGCGCGGTTAAGGGGACAGGAACCGCATCAAATGTGCATAGATGGCGCCCCGGATCCAGACGCAGCGCGCCATGGCTGAGGTTGGTATCCTTGCTGTTGCCTTTGGGCTGAGAGGTTCGTTTCAGGATCGCCCGGATACGCGCGACTAGCTCGCGCGGGGAAAATGGTTTGGCCATGTAGTCATCACCACCCAGCTCAAAACCAAGCACGCGATCAATCTCATCATCGCGGGCTGTCAGAAACAAAACCGGCGCTTCGTTGTCGGCGCGCAACCGGCGACAGAGTTCCAAGCCATCCATCTCGGGCAGACCGATATCGAGCACGATAAGATCTGCCTTGCCCGACCGGGCCTTGGCCAACCCCTCTGCCCCATCGCCCGCCTCGGCAACATCATGTCCGGCCTGTTTCAATGCGATGCGCAGCACACCGCGAATTTGCGGATCATCGTCAATGATTAGAATTTGCGCCATCTAGTAAGTCTGTTCCATACGTACTTCTGCGCCAAGGCTATGCGACCTGTCGCTGTCAGAAAAGCCCTCTTCCCCGCGCAACCCGGCGCCGATAATCGCCAACGCGGCAAGAAGTGCTAAACCAGCGAGCGATAAACCACGCCTGTGAAAGGTTTGCTGCGTTGTCAGGCGACGTGGCCGGTCTATACCGTCCATCCACCATCCATCCTGTTGAAGCGATGACGGTACGCCGCGCACGAGATAGGCTTTCATATTACTGATCCTCTGGTCGAAACTGCTCTTGTTCAGACCAGTCTGACGCCGTCATGTGCAGAGCATCACTCGGGGTTTCAGCATTTTTTGTGCAGTTTGACTGGATCAGGCTTCTTTCTTGCCTGAAAATACCCCGATCCGAGCGGATCAATCCGGAGCAAGCATATATCCTTCGCCGCGCACTGTTTGCAGATAGCGTGGTTGCTTCGGATCCATTTCGATTTTCCGGCGCAGTCGGGTGATCTGGACATCAACCGCGCGTTCCTGGGCCTGTCCCTTGTCTCGGCCCAGATCCTCGACCAGCTTGGTCCGGCTTACCGGTTCGCGCAGATGTTCCGAGAAAATACGCATCAACTGAACCTCGGTTGCAGTCAGGCGGATCAGGTCTTCGCCCTGCATCAGCTCAGAGCGTTCAATGTCAAATCGAACGGGGCCCATATGCAGCACTTTGGGTGCGATATTTTCAGGTTCCGGTTCAGGCATACGGCGCAGGATCGCGTTGATCCGAAGCAACAGCTCCTTGGGCTCAAACGGTTTGGCGAGATAATCATCTGCCCCGGCTTCCAACCCTTTGATCCGATCCTCTGTTTCGCCCTTGGCAGTCAACAACAGGATTGGGGTCTGGATGGTTTCCCGCAAAGATTTAGTCAGCTCGACGCCATCTTCTCCGGGCATCATCACATCCATGACGATCAAGTCAAATTCCAGACCCGACAGCACGCGACGGGCATGGGCGGCGTCCCGCGCCACAGAGACAAGAAATCCGTTGCGTGCCAGAAATTTGCGCAGCAACAGGCGGATGCGTTCATCGTCATCAACTATCAGAAGATGCGGGGCCGGGTCGCTCATGAATCTTCCTCTCTGATCGCATAGTATTTTCGGCGAAGGTCGGGATCCATCATCGCCTCAAGCACTTTGCGGAAACCCGCCACTGCCTCGGGTCCTGCAGTGCGGTACGCCGCGCGCATGCGGGCGCGTTGTGCATCTGACAATTTACGCTCTAATGCAGCGCCATCTTCAGTCAGATACAGGTGGCGTTCACGTTTATCGCTGGTGCCGACGCGGCTGTCGACCAACCCGTCTTCTACCAAGGTGCGCAAAACCCGGTTGAGCGATTGCTTGGTCACGCCAAGAATGCCCAAAAGATTGTTGACTGTCGTGCCCGGGCGGCGTGCGATAAAGTGGATTGCACGATGGTGCGCGCGCCCATATGCCATCGTTGCGAGGATACGGTCAGGATCGGCGGTGAACCCACGGTAAGCGAAAAACATCGCTTCGATTCCCTGTCGAAGTTGCTCGTCGGTCAGAAACAGCAGGCTTTCGCCACCCTGAGTGTCCGGCATACGGTTCTCCGATCACAAGTATTGGCCCGTGGGTGTCACAATACGTCAGCTTTGTTGACATTCCAAGATCAAACTGGTAGCGATTCGCAGTTTTAGCGTAATTAAATGTCCGAAACGGACGTATTTTACGCAACAAATGCAAATCGGCCTTTGAGGGAGAGAGACAAATGGCTGCCTATGATGATCGCGACGGCAAGATCTGGTTGGATGGTGAACTCATCAATTGGCGGGATGCCAATGTGCATATTCTGACCCATGCAATGCATTATGCCAGCTCTGTGTTTGAAGGCGAGCGAGCATATAACGGTAAGATTTTCAAAAGTCGTGAGCATACCGAACGTTTGCATTTCTCAGCCGGTGAGCTGGATTTCGAAATCCCCTATACTGTGGATGAGATTGAAGCTGCCAAGGCCGCTGTCCTAGCAGAAAGCGGATTGACCGACGCATATGTACGCGCGGTCGCCTGGCGTGGTGCCGGAGATGACATGGGTGTCGCATCTGCGCGTAACCCTGTTCACCTGGCCATCGCAGCCTGGGAATGGGGCGCCTATTATGGCGACGCCAAGATGAAGGGCGCCAAACTGGACATTTCAAAGTGGAAGCGCCCCAGCCCGGAAACCATCCCGGTTCATGCCAAAGCAGCAGGCCTCTACATGATCTGCACAATTTCCAAGCACGCAGCAGAGGCCAAAGGTTGTTCGGATGCGCTGTTCATGGACTATCGCGGTTATGTGGCCGAGGCGACGGGCGCCAACATCTTTTTCGTCAAAGACGGTGAAGTGCACACGCCAATGGCAGACTGTTTCTTGAACGGTCTGACACGCCAGACCGTGATCGGCATGTTGAAAGATCGTCAGATCAAAGTACACGAGCGCCACATCATGCCTGAAGAAATGGAAGGGTTTGAACAGTGCTGGCTTACCGGCACAGCGGCCGAGGTCACACCAGTGGGTCAGATCGGCGAATATACGTTCGAAGTGGGTGCATTGGCACGCGAGATGTCAGAGGCCTACGAGGCATTAGTCCGGGCCTAACTCATCACAAGAACACCTTGCAAATAGTAAGGGCCGGAGAAATTCTCCGGCCCTTCTTTTTGTTTTATGCACGCACGGTGATCAGGTCCCGGTGATTCCCCGCAACCGTTCTGATCGACGTCTGAGCAGTTCCACGGTTGTCAGCAAGGCAATCGAGATCACCACGAGGATCGTAGCCACCGCCAGAATGGTTGGTGAAATCTGCTCCCGCAGGCCTGTGAACATCTGCCATGGCAGTGTTTTCTGCGATGCAGAGCCGACAAAGAGCACCACAACCACCTCGTCAAAGGAAGTGATAAAGGCAAAGAGACCACCCGAGATCACACCGGGCAGGATCAGCGGCATCTGCACTTTGAAGAAGGTCGTCACCGGGTCAGCCCCCATATTGGCCGCGGCCCGCGTCAGAGAACGATCAAAGCCGACCAGTGTTGCCGTCACGGTGATGATCACGAAGGGAACACCAAGCACGGCGTGAGCCAGAATTACCTTGATATAACCTACGAAGTTTTTGCCGAGACCAAGCGTACCTTCCAGGAAGTTTCCAACCTGTGAGTAAAAGAAGAACATGCCGGTCGCTGAGATGATCAGGGGAACAATCATCGGAGAGATCAGCATCGCCATGATTGCCCGACGTCCCGGAACGTGGCTTTGCGACAGGCCGATAGCCGCGAGCGTACCCAAGCTGACCGAAATGATTGTCGCCATTGGCGCGATCAACAGTGAATTTTTAAAGCTGCGCTGCCATTCGTTGTTGGTCATGAAATCGCGATAATGCTTGAGCGAATACCCTTCCGGATCAAACCGCAGCATTTCCGGTGTGAAGGTAAAGAAGTCTTGTGCGTTAAAGCTAAGCGGGAGGACCACCAGAATAGGCGTAATCAGGAAGATAAAAATCGCGCCACAAATCGTGCGGAACCCGTAGTGCCAGAGCACCTGATTAGAGGTCAGATAGGTAGGCAGGCCTTTGCGGTACTGACGATAATGCACCCAAAAGATCAACCGGGCCGCAATCACCCCGAAGATCACGCCACCAACGGCACCGCCCATGCTACCCAGGGCAAGCCCGATCAGAGCGCCGAGCAGAGCGCTTACGATCATTGCAGGGCGCGCCACGTCAAAGAGCGAGACAAGTGCGTAGGAAAAGCCGATTGCCAGAGCAGCCCCGGCACCCACGGTGAGCAGGAATTCAGAAAAGTCCGATGCTGTGGATACACCCGCGACAAAGCTGATTGCTGCCACCACCAAGCCGACCAGAGACAGCGTGAAGGAAAGTGAGATGGGTACAGTTGTGTTATCTAAGGTATTTGCCATTTTTCTTTACCCCAGCTTCACGTTATCGATGCCGACAATCTTGTCGTAGCACCAGTATAATAGGAGGACGACGCCCAGCAGGATCGTGCCGAGAGCCGCCGCAAGACCCCAGTTCAGAGAGCTTGAAATGTGATAGGCGATCCGGTTCGAGATGAAGACACCTTTGGTGCCGCCAACGATTTCGGGCGTGATGTAGTAACCAATCGAGAGGATGAACACGAGGATCGAACCCGCCCCAATTCCGGGAATGGTCTGTGGGAAATAGACCCTCCAGAATGCTGTCCAGTTGGTCGCGCCAAGGGATTTGGCCGCGCGCAGATAGGTCGGGTTGATCGTCTGCATCACCGAATACATCGGCAGGATCATGAAAGGCAGCAGGATATGCGTCATCGCTGTGATGGTGCCGAACTGGTTGTTGATCATGATCAGCCGGTTTGCATCATCCACAAGACCAAGCCAGACCAGCACATCGTTGATCACGCCCTGTTGCTGCAACATGACCTTCCACGCCGATGTCCGTACGAGCAGCGAGGTCCAGAAGGGCAGCAGTACAAGGATCATAAGAACGTTCGCCTTGCGCGCTGGCAGGTTCGCAAGAATCCAGGCCACCGGGTATCCCAGAAGGACACAGAAGCCCATGATCGTCAGTGACATGATCAATGTACGGATAAACAGTTTTATCAGTATCTGTTTATCTTCCGGCTGTGCTTGAATACCTTCGGGCGTTTTCTGCATGTCGATCGCGTTCAGGAAGTACCCTGCGGTCGTGGCAGATGAATGTGTTTGGATCGTTTTCCAGACCTCAATATCACCCCAGCCATCATGCAAATCGAGGAACTTTTGCTTGTAGGGTCCGTCATTCGGAGGATCCCATTTTTTGATCGCGCGCCCGGATTTTCGGAACATCGAGGCGATGCCGGTTTTTTCATAATTCAGTCGGGTGCCAAGCTTGGTATGATCCTTGGCATCAACCGCCTTTTTCATGTCTAAGGCTAATGCGGCATAAACGGATTCATCAGGCAGTGCGCCGGTTGAGGAATCCCAACTGGCCAGTGCAGTGACCGCGTTCGGTAAAGTGCGCGAGACAATTTCGTTATCCACCGAACGGCTAAGCATCGAAACAATCGGCACAATGAATGACAAAAAGACAAATATCAGCAAAGGCGCGATTAGCATCAGCGCACGGATTTTCTGTACCCTTAAAGCGCGAGCCAAACTACGTTTCAGCGGTGTTCCATCAGCGGCCAGAACCGGCCCGGATTGTGTCGCGTCGCTCATTTTTGTCCCCGTCAGTCGATTTCGTTTTTTTTGTTTAAGTGACTAACTAAACTTGGTTGAAGGGGGCCAGACGGCCCCCTTCGGGATAGTCAGGTCGGCTTACTTGGCAAGCCACGCCTGGAATTTGGCGTCGATATCATCACGATAATCGGCCCAGAACTCGTAGTTATAGAGGAACGTGTTCTGTGCGTTGTTCGGATCGGTTGGCATATGTGGTGCCATATCGATACCCAGATCGGCGTGCTGACCAACCAGTGGTGCAGACGACGCACGTGCAGGACCGTAGGAGATCCACTTGGCCTGATCCGCAAGACGCTGCGTGTCAGTTGCAAAGTAGATGTAGTCCAGCGCACGGGCTTTACGCTCGTCGCTCAGGCCGGCAGGAATGATCCAGCCGTCAAGGTCAAACACCTGCGCGTCCCAAAGCATGGCAACGGGCTGATTTTGCTCTTCGATTACGCTGAAGAGACGACCGTTATAGGTAGAGCCCATAACAATTTCACCGTCTGCCAAAAGCTGAGGAGTGTCAGCGCCTGCTGACCACCAGACAACGCTGTCTTTGATGGTACCCAGTTTCGCAAGAGCCTGATCCTGACCTTCGGAAGTGGCCAGAACGTCATAAACATCGTCTTTTGCAACGCCGTCACAGAGCAGAGCCCATTCCATGTTGTTAATCGGACGCTTTTCAAGCGAACGCTTGCCAGGATATGCATCCAGATCAAAAATCGAGCAGATTTCGGATGGTGGGTTGTCACCAACCAGATCGGTGCGATAGCCGAAAGTGGTCGAGTATACGATCTGAGGAATGAAGCATTCGGAAACCAGAAGGTCACCAAAATCATCAGCAGCCGATGTGCCATCAGGTGCAGGTGCCAGCATGGTGTCTGGGTCGATTTCCATTGCAAGACCTTCGTCGCACAGACGGATCGCGTCCGCGGCAACCACGTCAACCACATCCCAGGTCACGTTGCCGGCTTCGTCCATTGCGCGCAGTTTTGCCACGGCTTCAGCAGAGCTGTCATCGTTAATGATGGTCACGCCAGATTTGGCCGAATACGGATCATGATAGGCATTTTTCTGCGATTTGGTGTAGGCGCCGCCCCATGACACGATGGTCATCTCTTCGGCAGCCACTGCACCCGCAGCGACAGTCAGTGCCGTCGTAGCAAGCAGAGTTTTTGTCAGTTTCATCTTTGTTTCTCCCTAGAGTTTACCCGTTGATGATAGTTGGGGCTCTGGTCTCGGGTATCGCAACCAAGCCCGCTGTTCATCACACCCGTTTCGGATGTGATATCCCTCACACCTTATGCATCTAGCGCCCGGCAATCCTGTGGCAACCAACCGATATCGATCATCTCGCCAGGTTTCAGGCGCACCTGGTCAGGTGCATTTCGTGTTTTTACAACAAATTCATCATTTCCAGCCACACGCAGACGAGTGCGGAAAATGTCACCCATATAGATGAATTCCAGCACTTCGGCCTTCAATGTGTGCGCGCCTTCCTGCAAACGATCTTTGTTGAACTCAACCCGTTCAGGACGGATTGAAACGCGGGTCTTTTCACCGACCTCGCTAACGTTGATTGGTTTACAGTCGATCAGTTCGCCATCTTCAAGCTCGACGACGGCCTGCTCTCCCTTGATCTCTTTCACAGTACCCATCATTGTGTTGTTTTCGCCAATGAACTGCGCAACGAAACTGTTTTTCGGCTCTTCGTAAAGCGTATCAGGTGGGTCCAGCTGCTGAATGCGGCCATCGTCAAATACCGCAACGCGGTCTGACATTGTCAGCGCCTCTGTCTGGTCGTGGGTCACGTAAACTGTGGTAATTCCCAGTTCGTGCGCCAGGTGCGTGATTTCAAACTGCATCTTTTCTCGCAGCTGCTTGTCCAGCGCGCCAAGCGGCTCATCCATCAAAACCAGCTCGGGTTCAAACACAAGCGCCCGCGCCAATGCAACCCGCTGTTGCTGGCCACCGGAAAGCTGGGCCGGGCGACGGCTGCCAAAGGCACCCATCTCAACCATGTCCAACGCGCGCATAACCTTTTCTTCACGATCGGATTTGCCGATTTTGCGCACTTCAAGCGGGAAGCTCAGATTCTCGGCAATGGTCATATGCGGGAATAGCGCATAATTCTGGAATACCATGCCGATGCCGCGTTTATGTGGTGGAATGTTGTTGATCGAAACCCCGTCAAGAAGGATCTTGCCATGTGTGGCTGTTTCAAACCCAGCAAGCATCATCAGGCAGGTGGTTTTTCCGGAACCAGACGGCCCGAGCATAGTCAGAAACTCACCCTTGGGCATCGAAAGGTTCAGATCTTTGACGACTAAAGTTTCACCATCGTAGCTTTTCTGTACACGCTCAAAAGATACGAACGCATCGCTGTTCTGCGATTTGGCCAAGATAGTCTCCCCGTTGTTTTTATGTGCGGTTACCCGCCTTCTTCATAGAACTAAAACCGTATTCACTAAGCGATGCAAGCGATTTGCGGCATTGTATTTATGATTCGCGACGAATTCCAAGTGACACCTAACCCCTTGGCCCGATTCGATCAAATTTGGCAGCAACGATGAATCAGGATTGAATGCGACCAGATATCAGAAATTAGCGACCAATTTTGGCGACAGTGCTAGCGTTAAGTATGGTTCCAGTCGTCCGGATCGGACGAATTATTTGGCGACAAACCGATAATATCCCCTTCGGTTGAACACCCCAACCCCAGAACTGTGCGGTTTGCATAGCCGAAATAGGCGGATACCTGGTTGATCTCGAGAATTTCACCGTCTGAATATCCTTGGCCTCGCAAATTCTGCACATCTGATTCTGCCAGTTGCCATGGAGATTCTGTCAGGACGCGCGCATAGTGCAGCGCGCATTTCTGGGCATCACTGAGCGGGGCTGCCTGGACATCACGAGATTCGATTGCGACCATTATCGCATCAACACGTGGATCGTTTTTCAACAACCTCCGCAACCCCGCCAAGTGATGATCCACACAATAAGTGCAATGATTCAGCGAGCTGACCCAGACACCAAGCGTTTCGAGGAACCATTTCGGAATCGTATTCGCCGAGTGATGTAACACGTGCTTGTAAATTGCCATGTGCCCCTCCATCGTATGAGGGCGCAGGCTGTGCATCATCATGATGTTGTCGACGTTGTAGTCCGGCCCTTTGACGCGGTCATAAAGTGTTTTCAACTTGCCAGTTGCATTGTCATAGGGAACGGTTTCGATCCACGGCATGTTCGTGCCTCTTTATCTGCAGGGTGTCTGTACAGAAGAAACGAATCTCGCCAAAAATTACAGACCTTACTTCGAAACGCAGGTCATTTCCCAAGCACAACGTGTCAGACGATAGCATTTCCACAGAACCTTGGACCCCGAAAGATCAAGCTCTGCATCATAGGCATGAACCGCACCGAGTTTGGCGGTGGCTTTTTGCGAACGAATGTTGGTGGGGTCAATGTGGAACCAAACCGCATCAAAGCTTTTGAATGCATGATCAAGCATGAGGCGTTTGAGTTCGAAATTTGCAACACCTCCCCAATATGCATTGTTCAGAAAGGTAAACCCGATGGAAATCGTGTCTGGCAAATCAGGGGCGGTGTAGTATTTGGAGCAGCCGATAACCTGGTTTCTCGCTATGTCCAGAACCACCAGGGTACCGCCTCGTTCGAGCAACATATCGAAGTATGGCCGAAACACTTCTGGCTTGTAACGGTCTTTGGAGGGATGCCCGGACCAGATCGCCGGATTGGCAGCAGCAGCGAATAACGCGTCAAAATCTGTTGCCGAAAGCGGCCTCAGCGACAGAGAAGTCCCCTGTAGCTGAGGCTGATTGTTGAATGTCATCAGCTTGCTGCTTTGAGCAAACCTTCGGTCTTGAGCTGTGCATGCGCCTGATCCAGCGCTTTGTGCGCGCGGCTGACCAGCGTGTCGATCTCTGCTTTGGTGATGACCAATGGTGGAGAAATCACCATGCGATCCCCTGTGTGGCGCATGATCAGCTTGTTTGCGAAGCAATGTTCGCGACAGATCAAACCAGCAGTTCCTGCATCAGAGGCAAACTTTGCACGGCTCTCCTTGTGTGGTGTCAAAGCGATTGAACCCATGTGGCCAACGATACGCGCCTCGCCAACCAGCGGATGATCCGCGAGTGTTTCCCATTTCTCTTTGAAATAGGGGGCGATCTCTTTGCCTGCCTTTTCGACGATTTTCTCCTCGTCAAGAATACGCAGGTTTTCAAGTGCCACCGCACAGGTGACAGGATGGCCTGAGTAGGTGTATCCGTGCGAGAATTCGCAGCCATTGATCACCTCGGCCACCTCATCACAAAGCAGCGAGCCGCCGATAGGCGCATAACCAGAACTCAGGCCTTTGGCGATGGTCATGATATGCGGTTTGATGCCGAAGGTTTCAGAGCCGAACCAATTGCCGGTACGCCCAAAGCCACAAATGACCTCGTCTGCGATCAACAGAATATTATACTTGTCGCAGATACGCTGAATCTCTGGCCAATAGGTTTCTGGTGGAATGATAACGCCGCCGGCGCCCTGAACCGGCTCACCGATAAACGCAGCAACTTTGTCCTCGCCCAGTTCCAGAATGGCTTCTTCCAGAGCGCGTGCACGCATCAGGCCGAATTCTCCTTGATCCATATCGCCGCCTTCAGCGTACCAATGCGGCTGGTCGATGTGGTGGATGTCTTCGATAGGCAGGCCGCCCTGTTCGTGCATCGGGGTCATGCCGCCAAGGCTGGCACTGCCAACGCTGGACCCGTGGTATCCGTTTTTCCGGGCGATGATGATCTTCTTTTCTGGGCTGCCTTTTTCGGCCCAGTAGGTGCGCACGAGGCGGATATTGGTGTCGTTCGCCTCTGATCCGGAACCGGCATAGAAGACGTGGTTAAGGTCACCGGGTGTCAGCTGAGCCAGCTTTTCGGCCAGGGCGATTGCAGGTACGTGGGTGGTTTGGAAGAATGTGTTGTAATAGGGCAGCTCGCGCATTTGGCGCGCAGCAACCTCTGCCAGTTCTTCACGGCCATATCCAAGGTTTACACACCAGAGACCAGCCATCGCATCCAGAATTTCATTGCCTTCGCTGTCGGTCAACGTGACGCCCTTGGCGCGGGTAATGACCCGGACACCTTTGGCGTTCAGGTCGGCCCCATGGGTAAAGGGATGCATGTGATGTGCGGCATCAATTGCCTGTAGTTCGACGGTCGGCATGTGGTTTGTGATCATGGTCATGGCTAAACCTTTCGCTGGAAAGAATCAGTTCGCGCGACCGTATGGCCGCCTTGTCACTAGAATATGATCAAATTATCCAGTGTCAATCGAATCAGTGCGCAGGCGAAGAACTCTCCAAAGACTGTCGCACTTGCTCCATACCCTGGATCACATCTTCTCTAATTGCACGGGCCGCAGATTCGGCATCTCTGGCATGCATAGCGTCCAACATGTCCTTGTGCTTGTCGGGTAAATTCTGGGTTCCCATGCGCCCGCAAACGACCCTGAGAGACGGTCCAAACCGCAGCCAGAGACCCTCTGCCAGATTGGCCAGAATGGGTGCGTCAGCGATGTCATAAAGATGCTTGTGGAACCTGTAGTTCAGCTCAAGATATGCACGCAGATCACCCTTTGTGATTGCTGCATCCAGCGTTTCATCTAACGCGGTCAGCCTTTCAAGGTCTTCAAGGCTGGCGCGTTCCGTTGCCCGCAATGTCAGATGTGGATCAAGCCATTGGCGGGCAAGGATTATTTCACTAATGTTGTCCGCACTCAACAGCGGAACACAAACCCGGCGATTGCCCTGAAATTCAAGAGCGCCCTCGGCCGTCAGGCGGCGAATAGCCTCTCGGACCGGGGTCATTCCGGCGTCTAATCGAGCGGTCAGCCCCTGTATCGTTACGGGCTGTCCCGGGGCCAGGTCACCGAACAGCACCAGATCACGTAACTGCCGGTAAATAACTTCATGGGCAGGAAGGCCCGTTCTGCCACTATCCTGCTGCCCCGAAATTTTCGCCGATTTGTTCATTTGCCTGCCTCATATCCGGGTCCGTTCATCAACGTCCTTGCGAGTTTACCGACTGCGTGAAAACATTACCATATTGCCATGTGCGGTTTTTTTTGATCAAATCCGCGCGCACGGCATAATCATTGCCGACCAATGGGAGAACAAAATGAAAAATCTGTTTCTGACCACAGCTGCCGCTGTAGCATTTGGCGCGCTTGCTGCCTCAGCCGAGGAAGTACGCGTTTACAACTGGTCCGATTACATCGACGAAGATCTGCTGGAAAAATTCGAGACCGAAACCGGAATCGACCTGATCTACGACGTTTTTGACAGCAACGAAGTACTGGAAACCAAGATGCTGGCCGGTGGGTCAGGTTACGACGTTGTTGTGCCATCAGGCACGTTCCTGCAGCGCCAGATCACAGCAGGTGCGTTTCAGGAGCTGGATAAATCCAAGCTGAGTAACATCGGCAACATGTGGGATGTTATTGAAGAACTCACCGCCCAATACGACCCAGACAACGCATATTCAATCAACTACATGTGGGGCACCACTGGACTCGGGGTTAACGTCGGAAAGGTCAGAGAGGCCCTTGGTGATGACGTGGCGCTGGACAGCATGGAACTGATCCTCAATCCCGCAAATATGGAAAAGCTGGCAGAATGTGGGGTGTATTTCCTTGACGCGCCGACAGAGATTGTCGCGATTGTTCTGCAATACCTCGGCGAAGACCCCGACAGTAAAGACCCTGAGGTGATCGCCAAGACCGAAGAAGTTCTGATGGCGGTGCGCCCATACATCAAGAAATTCCACAGCTCAGAATATATTAACGCGCTTGCCAACGGCGACATTTGTGCAGCTATTGGCTGGTCAGGTGACGTGCTGCAGGCCCGCGACCGTGCCTACGAAGCCGATAACGGTGTTGAAATTGCGTATAACGCTTTTGCCGAAGGATCGGCCATGTGGTTCGACCAAATGGCAATCCCTGCCGACGCCCCGAACCCGGATGGAGCGCACAAGTTCCTGAACTTCATCATGGACCCACAGAACATGGCCGATGCATCGAACTACGTTTACTTTGCCAATGGCAACGAAGCGTCGCAGCCGTTGCTAGAGGATGATGTGATCAGCGATCCGGCGATCTATCCAACCGAAGAAACGGTTAAGAACCTTTACACCACCACGCCCTATTCGGCGAAAGTACAGCGCGTCGTGACGCGTCTGTGGACCAAGGTTAAATCGGGCACTTAACGCACGATTAATACGAAGGCCTGCGCGGGAAATCCGCGCGGGCCAACTGACAATGTAACCTAAAGACAGGGGCAGCTGATGGGTGAAAAGGTATTTGAGCCGTGGAACGATCCGAGTGCCACGCCGTTGATCCAATTCAAAAACGTCACCAAGCGCTTTGGCGAATTTGTCGCAATCGATAATCAATCATTTGACATTTACGAACAGGAATTCTTTGCCCTGCTCGGACCGTCCGGCTGTGGCAAAACCACGATGATGCGCATGCTGGCCGGGTTTGAAACTCCAACCGAGGGCACGATCCTGCTGGGTGGAGAGGACATTGCCCCGATCCCGCCAAACAAGCGCGCGGTCAACATGATGTTTCAGTCTTATGCACTGTTCCCGCATCTGTCTATTTGGGAAAATATTGCCTTTGGTCTGAGGCGGGACAAAATGCCCAAAGATCAAATCGACGCGCGCGTCGAAGAAATGCTCAAACTGACGCGGCTGGCACAGTTTGCAAAACGTAAGCCACACCAGATTTCCGGCGGTCAACGTCAAGACGTGTGGCGCTTGCGCGCTCTTTGGCCAAGGCGCCAAAACTGCTGTTGCTGGACGAACCGCTTGGTGCGCTGGACGCCAAGCTACGCCAGGATACACAGTTTGAACTGATGGATATTCAGGAGAAAACCGGAACAACCTTTGTCATTGTGACCCACGATCAGGAAGAAGCGATGACCGTGGCCAGCCGCGTGGCTGTTATGGATCATGGCAAGATCATTCAGGCCGATACACCCGCCCGCATCTACGAGATGCCCGGTTCAGTCTATGTGGCTGACTTCATCGGTGACGTGACCATCATCGAGGGCAAGGCAACACCAAAAGATGATGGTTATGACATCGCATTTGCCGAAGGACAGCCGGATCTGCATGCCAAAACAGAGCGTCAATTCGGCAAGGGCGATACCTGCCATTTGGCAATCCGGCCGGAAAAAGTGGCAATTTCAAATGAGCGCCCAGACGGTGTTGCGAATGCAATTCGCGGAACAATTCTGGATATCGCTTATCTGGGCAACCTGTCGACATATCATGTAGCGCTGCCCAATGGTCAGGTTGTAAAATCCCAGACTGCCAATACACGGCGCCTGTCAAACCGGCCCTTTACCTGGGAGGACGAGGTGTGGCTGAGTTGGTCTGACACTGCCGGCGTCCTGCTGGAGGGTTAGGACATGCGCCGCAAGGTACTCATCCTCGTTCCCTATCTTTGGCTACTGGCCCTGTTTCTGATCCCTTTTGCGATCGTTTTCAAAATCAGCCTGAGTGATACCGAACTCGCGATACCGCCCTATACGCCTACGTTGGATCTGTCCGATGGTTGGAATGGGTTTAAGGAATTCCTGTCTGAACTCGATTTTGAGAATTTCGAATTTCTAACCACAGATGATCTGTATTGGAAGGCCTATCTTTCATCGCTTCAGATCGCCGTTATTTCAACTGTTCTGACTTTGTTTGTGGGCTATCCAATTGCCTATGGCATGGCTAACGCACCTGACCATTGGCGGCCTACTTTGTTGATGCTGGTGATCTTGCCATTCTGGACCAGTTTTCTGATCCGGGTTTATTCATGGATGGGCATTCTTTCGACCGAGGGTTACCTGAACCAGCTATTGCTGAGTATCGGGGTCATCTCGGAACCGCTTACCATTCTGAACACAAATATCGCGGTCTATATCGGCATTGTTTACACCTATCTGCCCTTTATGATTCTACCGATTTATTCGGCGCTGGAACGGTTGGATGGGTCTCTGTTAGAGGCCGCTGAAGATTTGGGATGCTCACGCGCATCCGCATTCTGGCTCGTCACCGTGCCGCTGAGCAAGAGCGGCATAATTGCAGGCTGCTTTCTGGTGTTCATCCCGGCGCTCGGCGAGTTCGTGATCCCGTCGCTGTTGGGTGGGTCCAAGACGTTGATGATCGGCAAGGTGTTGTTTGAGGAATTCTTCAGCAACCGGGATTGGCCGGTGGCCAGCGCAGTGGCGGTTATCCTGCTGCTGATCCTGATCATCCCGATTATCCTGTTCCAACGCAACGAGCAAAAGCAGAGGGAGGCCGAAGGATGAGACGCCTAACCTGGTTCAATACCACCTCTCTTACGCTGGGATTTGCCTTTCTTTACCTGCCTATGATCATCTTGGTGATCTACAGCTTCAACGCCTCGAAACTGGTGACTGTTTGGGCGGGCTTTTCAACCAAATGGTACGTCGAGCTGTTCCAAAACGAGGCATTTCTGGGCGCAGCCTGGGTCACACTCCGCGTCGCGGTTATCAGCTCGACCTTCGCAACCATTCTGGGGACGATGGCGGCCTATGTTTTGGTCCGTGCGGGGCGTTTTCCAGGTAGAACGTTGTTCTCTGGGATGATCTATGCGCCACTTGTTATGCCCGAGGTGATCACGGGCCTGTCGTTGCTATTGTTGTTCATCGGTATTGGACTGGATCGTGGTGTTCTGACTATTGTTCTGGCGCACACAACCTTTTCGATGTGCTTTGTCTCTGTTGTGGTTTCATCGCGGCTGGTGAGCTTTGATCAGTCTCTGGAAGAGGCCGCGCTTGATCTGGGATGCACCCCGATGGAGGCATTTCGCCTGGTCACCTTGCCGATCATCGCGCCGGCCGTGATCTCTGGTTGGCTCTTGGCCTTTACCCTTTCGCTGGATGATCTGGTGATTGCAAGCTTTACTGCTGGCCCGTCTGCGACGACCCTGCCAATGAAAATCTGGAGTTCTGTCCGTCTTGGCGTCAGTCCGCAGATCAACGCGTTGTCGACGATCATGATTGCGATTGTGACAATTGGTGTGATTAGTGCCTCGATTATTTCAAAGCGAGCAACCCTGCGCCAACAGGCCGAAGAACGAGACGCCGAACGAACATGAAACAAGTCTATCCCGGCCATGCCTATGGCGAGGGGCCACGTGCGCGGTGCTATTGGCCGGATACCGCCACGCCACCGGATTTACCCGTGGCCCGGGGAAACATTCGCGCCGACATCGCCATCATCGGGGCCGGATTTACCGGGCTTTCAGCAGCGCTCAAACTGGCCGAAGCTGGTGAAGATGTGGTTGTGCTGGATGCCCGCACGCCAGGTTGGGGCGCATCTGGTCGCAACGGAGGGTTCTGTTGTCTTGGCGGCTCTGCTGCGCCTGATCCGGTCCTGAAGAAGTTGTACGGAGAGCCGGCGCGCCGCGAGTTTCGTCAAACAGAGGTCGCAGCTGTCGAACACACGCGCGCTGTATTGGATCGGCACAACATCGACGTAGATGCCCATTCATCAGGCGAAACCCTGATGGCACATACGCCCGCCGCCTTTCGTGGGTTCGAGGCCTATGCGCGAAAGGTTGAGCACAATTATGGTGTTACGCCTGAAATCCTGCCGCAGGAAGAATTAGCTGCTAATGGAATGTGCGGGCCATTCTTTGGCGCAATTTCTACGCCTATCGGTGTTGCGCTGAATCCCATGAAGTATGCGCTTGGCCTTGCCAACGCCGCAAGCCATGCAGGATGCCGGATCTTCGCTAATTCACCCGTAATTGGTATCGAAAAGCAAAATGAATTTTCGGTCAAAACGGCCGAGGCGCAAATCACATGCAAGCGCCTAATCATCGCCACGAATGGTTATTCTTCTGATGATCTGCCCGACTGGATGCGCGCCCGTTATCTGCCAACCCAGTCCAACGTCATCGTTACCCGCGAACTGACAGACGAAGAGATATCTGCCCAAGGATGGTCAAGCCATCAGATGTGCTATGACGACCGTGTGTTGCTGCATTATTTTCGCCTGATGCCAAACAAACGTATGTTGTTCGGGATGCGCGGCGGTTTCTTCAGCTCTCCGGCGTCTGACGACCGTATGCATCGCACCATCCGCACGCATTTCGAGCGCATGTTCCCATCCTGGGCCCATGTTGAGACGCCCTATAGCTGGAACGGGCTGCTAAGCATTTCGTCTGACCTCACGCCATTCGCCGGGCCGATCCCTGAATTACCCGGCGCCTATACCGCAATTTCCTATCACGGAAACGGTGTGGCAATGGCCAGCTATGCAGGCAGTCTCTTGGCCGATCTCGCACGAGACCGAAAGCCCGAAGCACTGTACCCGCAGATCATGCAAAAACCACCCCGGCGTTTCATTCTTGGCAGGTATCGGCGGGCCACGCTTTGGCCGCTTTATATCTGGGCGGCGATTACGGGTGGTTAGCCATGTGGCGTGCGAATAGCGCGGGCCTGTCCACGCTTGAGGCCAAGATACCGTTCACGCAAAATGATAATTATACCGGCCAGAATTACCAGTGCCGCGCCGCTTAGCATAGTTGTGGTCGGCACTTCGTCGAAGATCAGATATCCGATGATTAGTGCGAGTAACATCGATGCATAATCAAATGGTGCAACAACACTGGCATCCGCGAAGCGATACGCCGAAGTTAGAAATATCTGTGCCGTGCCACCAATCAGTCCGGCAAGGATCAACAGTACCAAATTGGGTAGGCTTGGCATGACCCAACCAAAGGGAAGCGTTAACAACGACAGAAGGGTTGAGGTCAGTGAAAAATAGAAAACAATCGCGCTAGTCGTCTCTATCTGGACAAGTTTTCGAATATAGATCTGCGCCAGCGCTGCACAGGTAGCACTCAGCAGTACCAGAACCGCGCCAACGGCTTCTGCGGTTTGAACGGTGGGCCCGCTTAAAGTACTCAGCCTGGGGGACAGCACGATCAAAACGCCGATCAGGCCAAGCGCCACTGCGCCAATTCTATATACACCGACCTTTTCGTCCAGAAACATCGCTGCAAACACCACGGTCAGCAGCGGCGCGGCATATCCAAGTGCGGTAACCTCTGGCAAAGGCAACAGGCCAAGTCCGGCAAACCCCATGCCCATCGCTGCAGTGCCGACAACACCCCGCCAGAAATGCCCCATGGGCGAACGGGCCTTCAATCCGGTGCGCAAATCCCCGCGGCTCCACAACCAGATCAGAATGACGGGGATGGCCAGCGCAGAACGGAAAAACACCGCTTCACCAGTCGGGACTTCTTCAGATGCCGCCTTAATCATCGCCGACATCGCAATGAACAAGGTCACGGCACAAACTTTCAGGGCAATGCCCTTTAGCGGGTTCATCTGGGTTCTCCTTGGAACCATGAGTGAACGAGCTGAAATAAAATTTCAATTGCCACTCTTGCATACCCGCCATGTCCCTTGGCAAAAGACTGGCCATGTATCATGACAATCATCTTCTCTCCCGCCTGGCCGGAACTGCAATACCGTCAAAGGTTTTTGCCACCCGCCCCGGCCTTCCCGATGTCACCTATGCTGAGCTGTTTGAGGGGGCAGAGCGGTTTGCAGCAACGCTAACCGATGCAGGATTGCAACCCGGCGACCGGGTGGCGGCGCAGGTTGCAAAGTCAATTGAGGCCATTCAAATTTACCTCGGCACTGTGATGGCTGGCGGTGTCTTTCTGCCACTCAATACAGCTTACACCGGGTCTGAAGTTGCCTATTTCCTGTCTGATGCGACGCCGCGTGTTGTTGTTTGCGACCCCGGGAACCAGAATGAGATATCGCAACTAACCGATGATGCCGTGCTGTTCACCCTAGCCGCTGATGGAAGCGGAACACTGTCTGAGACCGCAGCGCAAAAGCCGGCGGGGTTCTCAGCAGTTGCCCGAGGCGCCGATGACCTTGCTGCGATCCTATATACTTCTGGCACCACAGGCAGGTCCAAGGGTGCAATGCTGAGCCATCAGAACCTGGCGTCCAATTCCGAGGTTTTGTGCGATTACTGGCAATTCACGGAACAAGACTTGTTGATACACGCCCTTCCGATCTTTCACACCCATGGTTTGTTTGTCGCAACAAATGTGGCACTGTTAGCCGGGGCATCGGTGCATTTCCTGCCAGGTTTCAATGCCGACGCAATCATCAATGCGATGCCAAATTCGACAGCAATGATGGGTGTTCCAACATTCTATACACGACTGTTGGATCATAGTGATTTAAACATTGAAACAGTCTCTAACATGCGGCTTTTCATCTCTGGATCTGCTCCGCTACTGGTGGAAACCCACGAAAGATGGAGCGACCGAACCGGTCACCGTATCCTGGAACGCTACGGGATGACCGAGACGAATATGAACACGTCAAACCCCTATCGCGGGGACCGGCGAGCGGGGACTGTAGGTTTTCCCCTACCCGGAGTTGAACTACGCATAATGGCGGGTGAGCACGAAGTACCACAGGGAGAAGTTGGCGTGCTCGAGGTACGCGGACCCAATGTTTTTCAGGGATATTGGCAAATGCCCGAAAAAACCGCCGAAGAACTGCGCCCTGATGGATGGTTCATTACAGGCGATCAAGGATTTGTTGATGCCGATGGCTATGTCACCATTGTTGGCCGGGAAAAGGACATGGTGATCACCGGCGGGTTCAATGTTTACCCCAAAGAAGTGGAAAGCCTGATCGACGACATCCCGGGTGTAAAGGAATCCGCAGTAATCGGAGTTCCGCATCCCGATTTTGGTGAAGCGGTGGTTGCCGTTGTTGTCCGCAATGATGAAAGTTTAACCGAGAGCAGCATTACTTCGGAACTTTCGGGCCAACTCGCACGATTCAAGCAACCAAAACAGACCCTATTCCTGCCTGATCTGCCACGAAACACGATGGGAAAAGTGCAGAAGAAAGCTTTGCGCACGTCTTACGCCGGGCTTTTTTCATAAGCCAAAGATCTATTATGTTGCGGTGTCCCGCTCAAAATTCCCTGATCTTGTCAGCCGTGAGCGGACAGGAAAGGTAAACCCCGAATTCCTTGCCAATGTCAGCGCTGACCCGCGCGTGCACGGCACCTTGCCGATCAATAAACCGTTGCTCATCCTCAACCGGAAAAATCCCCTCGTGCCAGATACCTGCGTGGATATAGAGCCCCCGGCTGCCATCACACCAAAACGCAACCACCTTGCCGGGGGTAAGGTTGTCACCAGGCAATGCCACCGGCACGATGAATGGCTTTTTATCAAGCGGAAAGAACAACTGGCCACCATCCGGGTGATAGTTCATGTGCCACAGCAAAACCTGATCACGAGGCGCTGTTTTCCTCTCAGTCTGGGCACTCTGAGGGTCCGCAGACCAGCCTAGGACATAGTGGCCTTTGACGGCCTCATTCTCTCCATACAGAACATCGCCCTGCCAGGTTCCTTTGAAGGTTCCCTCGACATAACCGCCTTCATCACCCGTTCCATCGTCAATCGGGCGCCAGCCCTGTTGCGGCCAGCGCGTGATTTCGATCTCAAACCCGTCAGCATCATCTACCAGGCACCCATAACCCTGAACTGAATGTTCAGTCGCACGTATCAGGGGCACTTCGTGCCAAGGCAGCGACGGTTTGCTGCTTGCTTCAAAGATGTATTCCGGCGCGTTCACGTAACTGACCCGCAATGTCGATCAACAACCCGCTGCACCATAGGGGAAAAATGCGCAAATCTTGGCGTCTTCATATCTGCGTGCTTGCCGGCATCATCCAGATATCGCACGGCGACGATTTCCTTAATGTTTGGATTGGTCTTAAACTCGGCCACTTCATCTGCCGACATCGGCCCGCCTTGTAGGTTAAGCGAATGCACCGACGCCTCGGACAATCGTTGGTAATAGGCCGGTTTAGTAGCACAAAGATACCGCTTCGCCGCCACATGATATCGTACGCAATCGGTCACGATCGATGGAAAGAATTCTTCCAGAACTTTTGCGCCGGCTTCTTCGTGATAACGGTCCTCAGTATCGTCCATCGAAAACGTCCCGAATTCGGAGGTAAAATGCCCGATATCATGCAGCAAGGCCGCCACGATGATTTCTTCGCTTTGCCCATTCTGTTCGGCAATCGTAGCGCCCTGCAACATATGTTCGGCCATTGTCACCGGTTCGCCCAGGTATTCTTCGCCGCCGCGTCTTTCAAAGATATCTTCGAGAAATTCGACGATGTTTGCCTGTGTTAGGCTCTGTATTGGTGATCTGCTCATTCCGCCGCGATCCCCAACTCTATCTCAAGTGCGGCATGTGTCGAGCGCAAACCATCCATATCTGCATAGCACCCCTGCAACCACCTGCTACCTTCACCGGAGTAACCTTTGCGTGCGTGTAATACGCGGGTGTTATCGACGATAAAGCATTCACCGGGATTTAGTTTGAATGTCACTTCCATCGCGGGATCATCAATAATCTCACCCAATTTGCGATAGGCTGCATAGTAATCTTCCATATCATCATACGGAACATCCGTGATTGCCGCCGCCGATCTGTTGTTAAACCGTATACCAACCAACTCTCCATCCGGTGCCAGTTCGATCATTGGGCGGCGTGACCGCAGACAGACCCCTTCAGTTCCCGCAAACTCAAACCGTGCGCAATTGCCGCTAAGCAGATCAAAACCCCGGGGATCTTCCTCGCGCAGGCGCAGCGCACATGCGAACCCGTCAACCACCATGTTTTCGCCACCCTCGGCAGAGTTTTCGAGGCAATACAGGATCTGCACCGTGGGAACCGGATCGCGATAAGGGTTATCCGTATGTGCCTGCAACCCCAGCCCTGTATAGGCAAGGTTGGTTGGGTTTACCTCTGTCCGCACCTCGAAATGTCGACCGTAGTTGGTTTCACGAACATAACCAAACAAATCAGCCACCTGAAACAAAGCGCCCTCTTCCACTGGCCCATTGATAAGTTTTCCAAATCCATACCGGGCAACACCGCCCAGCCAAGCGGTTTTCGCGGCGCGATCTGTCTGAACTGATCGAAAATCCGCAAGCGGTATATCTGCACCTAATGAGCCATCCCAAGGCTGAATTTGTGCGTTGGTCCACCCATCTGGATCCCGCTCTTGTCGATCATATGAATGATTAAAAAGCCAATCAATATCATATGAAATCATCCGGTCTTCGGGTAAAAACCTCAGTAATAGAGTCTCATTTTCTATCTTCGCATCACTTACACTGGTCGAATTGGGAATATCCCGCAAAGCGATCAATCGCTGGCCGTTGCCGGGTGCGCGCGTCTCTGCGTCCCATGCGTTGTCGCGCAACCATATCGCGTGGAAACGCGCGCGCGAGTTTGAGGTTTCAAGCGCGATAGCGCGTCCGTCTTCGATGATGTCTACAGATGCCATGTCAGCCAGTCCTCGGTTCTGATGCTTTCTATAGGATCGGCGCATGTCAGTTTTTTGTCACAGTCTTATGCGACTCCCTACTATGTCTGAAAACGACAAATTTGCGTCGTTTTCACCACTGTCGGATTATTTTACCGGGCCTCTGGATCCCAAAGCGGCTTGCCGCCGCTGATTTCCTGGCTTGGCGGCACGCCGAAGGATTTGCGATAGCAACGCGAAAAATGAGAAATGTTGGTAAAGCCACATAGAATGCTGATCTCGGTAATGCTTAGACCTGTTTGACGCAAAAGATCTCGCGCTTTTTCAAGGCGGATCGAGAGATAAAACTTGAAGGGGGATACCTTCAAATGCTTTGCAAATAGTCTTTCCAGCTGTCGGTTGGAAATGCCTACTGCAGCGGCCAGTTCCACTGGCCCCAATGGCTCTTCTACATTGGCGCGCATGATTTCGATTGTTTGGGCTAGCTTCTTGTGACGCACGCCAATGCGCCCTTGCGTTGCAATTCTTTGTGTCTGGCTTTGCGCGCGTGGGGCGGTGTAAACCATCTGTTCGGCCACCCAATCTGCCAGATTAGGCCCATAATCCTCTCCGATCTTGTGCAACATCAGATCCATGGATGACGCGCCGCCAGCGCAGGTGAACACCCTGCCATCCACTGAAAAGATGCTGTCTTGGACGGTCACATCGGGCAACATTTCAGCCAAAGCACTGTGATACTCCCAATGCGTGGTCACTCGTTTGCCACCAATCAGACCTGCCAACGCCAGCGTATATGTTCCGCTGGAAAGAGCACCAAAGGCGATCCCCTTGCGGGTTTCGCGGCGCAGCCAGCTCAGCACATCCTTTGTACTGCCTTCTGCTGCATTCTCACCTGCGCATACAACTAGCGTATCGTCGCGATGCAGCTCGATCAGACCATCGTCAACCTCAACTGTCACCCCATTCCAGGCAGGCGCTGGCTGCCCATCTGCGGACAGCAACAAGCACTTGTAAAAGGGGCCGCCGCTTGGCTTCCTATTGGCAAGCGTCAGGGCTTCTAATGCGCAGGTGAACCCCAACATGGAATATCCAGGGATAAGTAAAAACACATACCTTCGCGGCGACGTGTTTCCCTTTATCCCCGGATATCCAGCTGAGTTAGGCACGCATATTCGCTCCGTTCGCATCATATAGCGGCGCGCCCTGCACCTCGGCATCAAACATCTCACCCAGGATCTCTACCTGAAGCTTTGATCCCGGAGCTGAATGTTCAGTCGTGACATACCCCATCGCCATTGACCGACCGACATGATGCGCATAACCACCAGAGCTGACATACCCTACGGCTTCGCCATCCTTCAAAATAGCCTCATCATTGGACACGTCGATCCCATCGACATCAATCGTCAACGTCACAAGCTTACGCGCAGGCCCGGTTTCACGGACCCTTTGCGTGGCTTCTTTGCCGACAAAGTCCTTGTTCCAGTTAATGAACACATCCATACCGCTTTCGACCGCGTCAAAGTCAGGCCGGAAATCAAGCGTCCAGACACCCCACGCCTTTTCCAACCGCATCGACATCAGCGCACGCGCACCATACCAACGATATCCCAAATCAGCACCGGCCTCTTCTATCGCTTCGGCCAGTCTAAGCAGGTATTGCGGACGGCAATAGATTTCATACCCCAGCTCGCCACTGAAAGAGATACGGTTACAGATCACCGGAACCCCGCCAACATATGTTTGGCGCAGATCGCGGAATTTGAACGCCTCTGCGCTCACGTCATCACGGGTGATCCGGGCCAGCAAATCGCGGGACTTTGGTCCACTGATTGCGATCCCGTGCCAATCGTCGCTGACATTGGCATATGACACATCCGCGGGCAGATCCTTTTCAAACCACCGCCGGTGCGCCTCTTGCATCGCACCAGAACCAAACAACATGAAATGATCATCTGAAAGGCACGCAACGGTCAGATCACCGTATAGCTTACCCTTTTCGGTCAACATCGGTGTCAGGGTCAGACGACCGGGCTTTGGCACATATCCGGCAAGAACAGAGTCTAAATAGGCCCGCGCACCCTTTCCCTTAAACTCATGCTTTGCAAAGTTGGCGATCTCTATACCACCAACTGCCTCGCGTACGGCTTTCACTTCGCGCGCCACATAATCGTGGCTCCGGTTGCGCTCAAAGCTTGGCACCTCATGCGCATCCTCTGGCCCATCCGCAAACCATAGTGCACTTTCCAAACCAAACGCCTGATCCATCCGCGCTCCCTTGGCCACCAACCGGTCATAAAGTGCGGTTGTTTTTTGCATCCGACCCTTTGGCAGGGTCTCATTCGGGAAAGTCATCACAAACCGACGTTCGTAATTTTCCGTCGATTTTACGGTTCCCCAATCGGGCGTCGCCCAATCCCCAAAACGCGCGACATCCATCGCCCAGACGTCAATCGACGGCTCACCGTCAATCATCCACTCTGCCATGGTCAGGCCAACACCGCCGCCCTGACAGAACCCGGCCATCACGCCCACAGCACACCAGTAATTTTTCATGCCCGGAACCGGCCCGATCATTGGGTTTCCGTCGGGGCCAAATGTAAACGGCCCGTTAATCATATCCTTGATCCCGGCACTGGCCAGCGCAGGAATACGCTCAAATCCCAGTTCCAGCCGGTCAGCGATCCGGTCAACATCCGGCGGCAGCAATTCGTGCCCGAAATCCCAGGGCGTGCCGTTTAGTTTCCACGGCGTTCCTTTTGGCTCATACGTCCCCAATAGCATTCCCTGGCGTTCCTGGCGGAAGTAGATGTTAGCCTCATAGTCGATACCCGCAGGCAGACGCCCCGCTCCGCCCGGCTCCATCCGCTCGACAATTTCCGGAATGGCCTCGGTGATCAGATAATGGTGCTCCATCGGCTGAACAGGGAAATTCACCCCCTGCATATGCCCGACCTCACGTGCCCACAGCCCACCGCAGTTAACAATATGCTCTGCGTTGATCACACCCTTTGGCGTGGTAACATCCCAGCTGCCATCGGCGCGCTGTTTCGTCTCTGTTGCACCGCAATGTGTGAAGTATTGCGCTCCGTGATGGCGCGCGGCTTTGGCAAATGCATAGGTGGCCCCCGACGGATCAAGATCCCCGTCCTGATCATCCCACAATGCCGCGTAATACTGGCTGGTATCGATCAGCGGATGGCGCTCGGCCAGTTCTTTGGGGCTGATAAACTCTTGGTTCAGAGCCATGTACCGCGCCTTGGAACGTTCCCGCTTTAGGTAGTCATACCAGGTTTTGTTCGACGCGGCATAGAACCCACCGGTCATATGCAAACCAACACTGTGCCCACTGGTTTCCTCAATCTCTTTGTACAGATCGATCGTATAACCTTGAAGGCGGCTGATATTGGGGTCGGAACTGATTGTGTGTATCTGTCCCGCAGCGTGCCAGCTGGACCCGGATGTCAATTCATCCCGCTCAAGTAAAACGACGTCTTTCCATCCGAACTTGGCCAGATGGAACAAGATCGAACAGCCAACGACACCGCCGCCGATCACCACAACCTTGGCATGGCTCGGCAGTGTCTTTCCGCCGGCTTCAACCTCTTTTTGAATCTCAGGCATATTTGATCCTCGTTTTCCTAGAGATTTCAGTGCAACACGAAGTGGAACGACCAGCTGCCGCCTTGGTCCCAGTTCTCGCAATGTAATTTAACGACGGGAACGCGACCCTCTTGACGGAACAGGGTAATCCCTTCCTGCAAAAGCTCACATTCCCACTCGTGTTCCAAATCGAGCTCATAAAACTCAATCTTATCTGCGCGATAAAACTCTTCCTCAGTCTCAGAGGGTGGATAAAACCCCTGCAGCAACGAAAGTTGATCGCGAGCCGCAACTTTGATCTGGTCAAGTGTCGCGCGAACGGTTTCGCCCCCTTCGACAAGGGTATCTTCGTCACTCATTTCCAGATCTTGAGTCGCGTACTCATGAGGTGCCATCGGGGCCGCGCCCAAATCGCGCAAAATCGCAAACATGTCATGTGTTTCCACATCCAAATCGGTGACAACCCCCGGCACTTGAAAGTCGTCCACAGGCAGATTGTTAATCTCCATTCGGCGAAGCGGCCAGAATTGCGTTGCCGTGTGAGTTTCTATCTCAATCTCGACAAGATGCTGATCCCGTAATTCGGCATAATGAGACCCACGATTGTCATAGATATCGCGCAGCACATAGAGATGAGTCGGCGTCGCCGCGACGATACGGTCATCCGAACTGGTCACCCGTTCCGGTGTCGCGCCGACAGGTCCTGCAATCCAGATTCCAACCGTAAGAATGAAAGTAAGAAACCGCATCACTTCGTTCCCTCTTGCGTCAACAACGCCTCAACTTCTTTGCCGGGCGCCGCGGCAAGCATGTCTGAAAAATCTCCATCCCCCAGGATATGCCGCGCCGCATTGATCAGCGCGCCTTGCGTCACCCGCGCAAGGCCGGATCCAAGCGATATGCGCGCAATGCCCATATCCGCATATTCTGCACGGCTGATTTTGGAGAACAGGCCAACCGCAAGCACATTCACCGGCTTATCCGTGGCGGCCACGATACGTTCCAAATCATTAACAGTTTCAGGCATCGGCGCATAAAGACAATCCGCCCCAGCAGCATCAAAGGCCCGCAGGCGCCGCAACGCTTCTTCGATATCATACTGGCCATTCATCATCCCGTCGGCACGGGCGACAAACACGAAATCCTGCGGCAACGCACGTGCGGCGGCAACACCTGCCTTGATCCGCTCCACAGCCAATTCAAAGTCATAAAATCCGACATCCGCCATATCAGTGTCTTCAATCGAACACCCGGCGAGCCCAACTTCGGCTGCCAATCGCACGGTTTCAGCAACATCATCAGGGCTATCGCCATACCCGTTTTCCAAATCGCCGGAGACCGGCAATGGTGTTGCAGATACGATATCCTGCGCATGAGCCATCGCTTCGTCACGGCTGACATTGCCCATATCCGGGCGCCCCAGGGTAAAGGCATGGGCGTTCGACGTTGTACCAATCGCCTCAGCTCCGAGCGCAGTTAAAACTTTTGTGCTTCCCAGGTCCCAGGCATTGGCCAGAACAAAAGGGTTGCCCTTTTTGTGAAGCGCTCGAAATCTTGCTCCAATATCGGTCATCCTATACCTCCATTCCTGTTTTTCGACCCTCATAGAATGCGTAAGGCGCTTGCCGCGGGGCTTGTGCATCACCGATTAATCTCGGACCAACATCGGCAATTTCTGCTGAAAGAGGGTCAAAAGAATGGTTAGTAGTTGCCATGATCAGAGCCGAAGCCGGATGTTCATCCTCTTCAGCTGTTAACAAGTTGCGGATCGTTGCACCTTGGCCGTGCCATGCCGCAATCGCGTGTTCAGTCAGGAACCGAACACCAAGCCGCGCCAGTCTGGCACGAATGGGAATGTCCGCACTGGTTCGTGCCAGTTCTTTGCCCACCATCGCATCAGGCGTGACCAAGGTCACTGCCTTACCTTGCTCCGCCAGATGCCAGGCAGTACCAACACCACGCATGTTGCCGCCTTCATCGTAGACTATCACCGCGTCACCCAGCCTCACTTCGCGGCGCATAACCTCCTCGGGGCTGTGCACATTCCCGTGCTTCAACCCCGGCAGCGGCCCGAGCTGAGGCAGCCAGCGTTGCGCCGCATCGTCATCGGGCAGAGACCCAGTCGCCAAAATCACCTCATCCGCACCAATGTCTCTGATCTCATCCGCTTCGAGATAAGAGTTGAGGTAAAGCGTCACACCCAGTCGCTCAAACTGTCGCTCATACCAATCCAGCAAATCGGTAATCTGCGCGCGCCGGGGCTGTTCCCCTGCGAGCCGGAATTGCCCACCGATTATTGCTGCAGCCTCATGCAGTTCCACACGGTGCCCGCGTTCTGCCGCCACCCGCGCCGCTTCCAGACCTGCGGGGCCAGCGCCGACAACAAGAACGTGCTTAGGCGTAGTTGCCTCAGAAAACCTATCCCCGCCCCAGATATGTTCCCGCCCGGCAGAAGGGTTGATCAAACAAGAAATCCAGTAATCGCGCGACCGTCTTCCCCAACACATCTGATTACAGGAAATACAGCCGCGAATATCATCAACCCGACCTTCTGTTACTTTGCGGGCCAAATGGGGATCTGCAATCTGACTACGTACGATCGCGATCAAATCGGCAGCATTAGAGCCTAATATTGCTTCCGCACTCTCTGGTGTGCGAATGCCGCTTTCGGCCTGTACAACCGCGTGGGTCAGTGCGCCCTTGAAGACCTCTGTGGCCGCAACTGTAGGCTTTTCACCCATTGCAAAGGTCGGCATCAGGTTTTCAAAATCCAGATACCCACCAGACCCACAGCTGACATAATCCAGATGCCCCGTCGCATCGTGTCGCATCAGAATTTCTGCTGTTTCCTCAACACCGTTCAACACCGGGTAGGTCTCCGAATGGCTTACCGACATCCCAACGATGAAATCCTCACCACAGGCATGCCGGATACCCTCTAGAATACGCATCGAAATCCGCGTGCGATTCTCCAGTGACCCGCCCCATTGGTCGTCTCTTTTATTGCTCCAGGGCGTCCAAAACTGCTCAATCAGCGAATGATAGGCGGCCCAGATCTCAACGCCATCAAACCCGGCCTTCCGGCACCTGACAGCGGCGGAAACAAAGCCAGCGATCAATTCCTCAACCTCGGCACCGGTCATCGCGTGACTGCCATCGCTGTCATGATAGCTGGGCAAACCCGAAGGGCCCCAATGCGGCTCAAAGCTCAGGTCAGAATCCCCGTGCGCACCAACATGATAAAGCTGCTGAACAATCACCGCCCCGGCGTCTTTAACCGGCTCAACGATCCTGCGAAACGCAGGTATCACAGTGTCATCTTCATGCCGGAAATTTCCACGTGTCAGAACACCCGTGCGATGCACCGGAACAGGCTCGGCCACGATCATCCCCGCGCCGCCAATCGCCCGTTCCAGCAAATAGGCCCCAAACTGCGCGCCGGGCAGACCATCAACGGACATATTCGCCGTATGCGCCCCAAACACAATCCGATTGCGCAACGTCTTATGACGCAACTGCAATTCAGACGTAAGGCGCGGAAAAACAGACACTGTTTATGCCCAATCCATAACAATTTTGCCTGAATTCCCCGAGATCATCGCGGCAAACCCGTCTTCAAAATCATCTATCGAAATACGGTGCGTGATCAGCCCGGACACATCCAGACCCGATTGCACCAACGCGGTCATCTTGTACCAGGTCTCAAACATCTCGCGGCCATAGATACCCTTGATATGCAGCATCTTGAAAATGACCGTATTCCAATCCACCGGAAACGCTGTCGGCGCGATCCCAAGTAGTGCGACTTTTCCGCCATTGTTCATCCGCGCGATCATCTGTTGCATCGCAGGCGCTGCACCTGACATTTCAAGGCCCACATCAAACCCTTCGGTCATTCCAATCTCGTCCATCACGTCGCGCAACTGAACATTGGACACATCCACAACGTGCTGCACACCCATTCGCTTCGCCAGATCAAGCCGGTAGGGATTGATGTCGGTGATCACAACTTTGCGTGCGCCTACCTTCTGCGCCACCAGTGCGCCCATGATCCCAATAGGCCCGGCGCCGGTCACCAGCACATCCTCGCCCACCAGATCAAAGCTAAGCGCGGTATGTACGGCATTGCCAAACGGATCGAAGATCGCTGCAATCTCGTCAGAAATGTCATCCGGAATCGGCACTACGTTGGCTTCTGGAATGCACAGATATTCTGCAAAGCTTCCCGGACGGTTCACACCAACTCCTTTGGTGTTTCTGCACAAATGCCCCCGCCCCGCTCGACAGTTCCGGCAGGTACCACAAACGATGTGCCCCTCTCCACTAACACGCTGGCCAATCCGGTATTTCCGCGCAGCCGCGCCACAATCGACGATTTCACCACAAAATTCATGCCCGACAACCATCGGCACAGGCACGGTCTTTGCGCTGAATTCATCCCAATTCCAGATATGAACATCAGTGCCGCAAATGGCCGATTTCTTGACCTTGATCAGAACATCACTAGGCCCTGGCTCAGGCACGGGCACATATTCCATCCACAGCCCCGGTTCGGGCTTGGACTTCACCAGTGCTTTCATTTCATTCTTCATGTTCATGTTCATTTTCCCACAAATCAGTGCTGAGGTACTTTAGCCCGCTGTCACACACGACAAATGCCACGGTTCCACCCTTCTCAGGACCCTTCAATAGTTTTACCGCTGCGGCCAGATTGGCCCCCGCAGAATAACCGCCGAAAATACCCTCTCTGCGTGCCATCAATCTCGCAAATCTTACGGCCTCATCGCCTGAAACAGAGACCGTTCCGGCTAATTTGGTATCGTTCAGATGGCCCAATGAATTCATGGAATACCCGCCACCCTGTATCGGATGTTCCGGCTTAGACTGATCACCTCCCGAAATCGCCTCGGCCCCTTCGGGTTCGACCGCATAGCATTTTACTTCTTTCGGCGCGAAAAAACGCGCCGCTCCTCCAACCGTACCGCCGGACCCGGCGAAGTCACAAAACGCAGTGACTGCACCGCTCGTCTGCTCCCATATTTCGGGTGCCGTGCCCATCTCGTGTGACTTCGGATTGGCCGCCACGCTAAATTGATCGGCCCGAAACGCACCGCGCTCCAGCGTAATCCGTTCTGCTTCCTCATTCACCTTCGCCAGATCGGCACCGGACACCTCTCCCTTACGGCTTCCTTCTACCTGCGGCACCCGCACAACTTCGGCACCTAAAGCCTGCATCATGCGCGCCCGCTCTTCGGAATTTCCATCACTCATCACGGCTACAAACGGGTGACCCATAACCCCGCACACAATGGCCAGGCCGGTCCCCATATTGCCGGAGGTCAACTCAACAACAATCTGCCCCTCGGCCAATTCCCCACTGGCACGTGCATCAGCTATCACCTGCCTTGCCGGGCGATCCTTTTTTGAAAAGCCGGGATTGAGATAATCAAGCTTGGCCAGTAGACGGCCATCAAGCCCCATTTCGTCTCTAACACGAGACAAATCGACCAATGGCGTGTCACCAATCGCATCAATGATGGATGGCAGAATGGTCACTTGATGACCCCCAGTTCGCGACCAACAATTTCGAAGGCGGCGATTGCCTGATCCAGCATCTCCCGCGTCAACGCCGCACTCATCTGGGTGCGAATTCGGTCCTGCCCCTTGGGCACCACCGGAAAGCTAAACGCCGTCACGTAAACACCATGTTCGTTCAACCGTGCCGCCATATCCTGGGCCAGCTTGGGATCCCGTAACATCACAGGGATGATTGCATGCTCACCCGGTAAAAGTTCAAACCCCAGCGCACCCATTTTTTCACGAAAATAGGCGGCGTTGTCCCACAACTGCGCGCGCAGATCGCCACCATTTTCCAACAGATCAAACACCTTCAAAGATGCTGCCGCAATCACCGGTGCCAAAGTGTTCGAGAAAAGATAAGGCCGCGACCTCTGCCGCAGCCAGTCAACAACATCCGCACTTGCCGCGGTATACCCGCCGGAGGCACCACCCAGCGCCTTACCCAATGTGCCGGTCATGATATCAACGCGATCAGATACACCAAACCGTTCGGCGGTTCCTCGGCCGGTTGGCCCAACGAACCCGGTGGAATGACAATCATCCACCATGACCATCGCGTCATACTTGTCGGCCAAATCACAAATCTCATCCAGACGGGCGTAATACCCATCCATTGAAAACACGCCGTCAGTCGCAATCAGCCGATGCCGTGCACCCGCGGCCTCCTGCAGACAACGCTCCAGATCGGCCATGTCAGAATTGGCGTAACGCAGCCGCTGCGCCTTGCACAGCCGCACGCCATCAATGATGCTTGCGTGGTTCAACGCGTCCGAAATGATCGCATCCTCAGGGCCCAGAATCGTCTCGAATAAACCTGTATTCGCGTCAAACGCGGCGGCATACAGAATGCTGTCTTGTTTCCCCAGAAACCCGGCAATCCGCTCTTCCAGCTCTTTATGCTCTTCCTGCGTGCCGCAAATGAACCTGACCGACGCCATGCCAAATCCATACCGGTCCAACGCCTCACGCGCGGATGCGATAATCTCTTCGTTATCGGCCAGCCCAAGGTAATTGTTGGCGCACAGGTTGATGACCCTCGCCCCCCCGGCAAGAGACACTTGCCCGGCCTGTTTCGAAGTGATCACACGCTCGGTCTTGTACAGACCCTCATCCCGCAACCCATCCAGCCGTCCGGCAATGTCCTGATCAAATCTTTCCGACGCGCGCATAGTCTTGCCTTTCTTTTTTAGTCCCCGTTATCTTTCTTTTTGCAAGAAATATCCCGGGGGAGACACTGAAATCCCAACGGGTTTCAGTGTTGGGGGCAGAGCCCCCTAATACCACGCTTCGGGAATTTCTTCCTTGCGCCGTGCGATATACGCCTGCAATTCCTCGTCCTTGGCCTGATCTATCGCTGGTCGCTCATAGCCGTTCAGCATCGAATTCCACCGCTCATAGGCACGGCGGCGCATATCCTTCTCCCCACCTTCCTCCCAGCTCTCGACATTCTCACTGTCACTCAGCTTAGGCTCGTAAAAGGCATGGGTGTAGTTCCGCATCGTATGTCCACAGCCCAGGAAATGACCCGCCGGTTCAACCTCGGTATAGGCATCGCGGGCCAGTTCATTGTCGTCCACAACCAACCCGTTCAGCATTTTCTGGTACCCACCCAGCCGATCGGCATCCATCACCAGCTTCTCGAAGCCAGTGCACAATCCACCTTCCATCCATCCAGCAGCGTGCAGAACAAAATTGGCTCCGGCCAGTGCTGTCGAATGCATCGAATCCGCACTCTCATAGGCAGCCTGCGCATCTTCGATCTTACTTGCAGTCAACGACCCGCCGCACCGCAACGGCAACCCGACACGCCGCGCCATCTGACCGATGGCATAGTTGGAAATCACCGGCTCGGGCATCCCGAAGGTCGGCGCTCCACTTTTCAAACTCATGGAAGACAGAAAATTACCCAGCACAAACGGCGCACCGGGGCGCACCAGCTGGGCAAATGCACAGCACATCATCGCCTCTGCCATGGCCTGGGTCACGCTGGCTGCGGTTGAAACCGGCCCCATCGCACCGGACAGGATAAAGGGCACCACCACAATGCCCTGTCCCCGGCCGCAATAGACACGAATGGCCTCTGTCACAACCTTGTCCACCAACAGCGGTGAATTGGTGTTGACGTTGCCCATGATGACACAATTTTCGTCCAGAAACTCTTTGCCATGCAGAATCTCAGCCATATCGACCGAATCCTGCGCCCGGCTCATCTCGGTGATCGCGCCCAGATGCGGTTTATCACTCCGGGTCATATGCATGTACACCATATCCAGATGCCGATGGCTGACCGGCACATCGCACGGCTCGCATATCACCAAGCCTGTGTGGTGCAGATTGGGGTGCATATACGAAAGCTTCACCAGCTTCTCAAAGCTCTCCATATCGCCATAGCGTCGCCCGCCTTCCAGATCGCGCACAAATGGCGCGCCATAAATTGGCGCAAACACCTGATTGTTGCCGCCAATGGTAACAGATCGCTCCGGGTTCCGCGCTACCTGCCGAAATTCCCCCGGGGCTTTGGCACACAGCTCTCTGATCCAACCCGCATCGGCCTTCACCCGGGTCCCCTGCACATCCGCACCAGCTTCGTTCCAGATCCGATGCGCCTCCGGGTCATCCCGAAACTCAATGCCAATCGTCTCGATGAGCCAGTCAACCTGCGCTTCAAGCCGCACAATGGTCTCTTCGTCGATTACATCAAAATAAGGCAGCGCCCGCTTTACATGGGGCGAAGTTGGCGCCGCGACCTCCACAGCACCACTATCCCGCCTGCCTCTTGCACGTCTTGCCATGCAGAAACCTCCCCTGCTACAGAATCAATCTATCGTAACTTCGCACACCTGTGATCCTTGCTTTTTTTGGGGCTTTGGATAACGTCAGATTATGCAAAAACTATGGAAGCTTGTTTCATCACCCCGCCATCTGCTTGTGTTTGAGGCTGCGGCCCGCACCGGGTCCTTCACCCGTGCCGCACAAGAGCTGAACGTACAACAACCCGCGGTATCGGCCGCCATCAAACAACTGGAATCGTCTCTGGGCACGCTTTTGTTTGCCCGCGCGCACCGTTCGGTCACCCTTACTCATGCCGGAGAACGGTTGTTTAATGAGGTGTCATCGGCCTTTGACCGCATCCACCAGACGGCAAACATGCTCAGCCAGCGCAGTGCACAAAATCACGTGACCCTCACGGCATCCACGGCATTTGCCCATAACTGGATGGTGCCCCGATTGTCCGATTTTCACCGCGCCCAGCCGGATGTGGACCTGCGACTGCAAACCTCTGAACGCGAACCTGATATCGACGCCGAAGGCATCAGCCTCGCCATCCGCCGTGGAAATGGGGATTGGCCCGGATGTGACAGCCACAAGATCGCATCAGAAATCATCACCCCCATCGCGTCACCCCGTGTTATGGCGGCGGCTGTGAACCTGACGACAGTGCCAAACCTGCTGGCACAGTCTCTGATTCACCTCGAAGAGCCCATACGCGACCGCCCCGGCTGGACTGAATTCTTCGCCCACTGGAACGTTCCCTATTCTGAACCCAAAACCGGCCTGCGCCTGAATGACTATGCACTGGTGCTGCAGGCCACCATGGCCGGCGAAGGTTTCGCGCTGGGCTGGCACCACACCACCACAAACCTCACCTCCCAGGGCCTCCTCACCGCCCGCAACGAATGGGCATGGGAAACCGGTGCCGGGTTCCACCTCGTCTGGTCCTCCGGTGTTCCGCTCAGCACTCAAGCATCAAAGGTTCGGGATTGGTTGATTTCTCTCTAAATTGGCTGCAGTTTGAAATCTCACAATCGAGCAGTATTGAACACCAGAAATCAAGCTTGTTTAGTTTTTCGTACGACTGTAAGTTCATGCTGAAAGTGCCTGCATTGCAGAAAATAAGGGGCTCACAGACTATGATCAAAAAATTTGTTTTGAGCATCTGCACGCTACTTGTGACATCATCCGCCGCTCTTGCAACGGTACCAGTACCAAACCCAATCGCTGGTGTGGCAGGCCCTTGGGGGTTGGTTGTTGGCGGTGGAGCATACGTCGCCTATCGCGTAATCAAACATCATAGAAATCGGTGATTGAATAATTTTGGGAGATAATGGCGATGCTGAAGAAAACTATTTTTAGCGGTACGTTACTCATACTGTCACCATTGTTTGCGTTTGCAGGCGGCTTGCCTATACCAGGTCCGATCGCAGGCGCGGCAGGACCTTGGGGTTTGGCCGTTGTCGGTGGCGCCTATGTTGGCTACCGCGTTATCAAACGTTTAAGAAACCGTTGATTTGAAACACCGCACATGGCGCTGGATCGTGTGATGAGCTTCAAAACACCTCTTTCTCTAAAAGAGGTTTGGTTCTGGACTCTGTGTCTATTTGTATTCTCACGAATTGCAATCTGGGCCGAAGGGCCTGATCCCACTCAACTCCTCACATCTCTTTTTAATCATAACCTAGTATACTGGCTGGCGTTCACAGTTATTTTTGTCCGCCTGTCTCGAGTATCGTCCAGCCTTAAGGCTGACAAACTCAGCATTGCGACGTTTTATACCTCATTTGGATTGTTGATCGTTCTCGGCATAATCGCAATACGACCGTTTGATGGCATTGCGGCTGGATTTATTGGCGCAATGCTTCTTTGGCGGCATCAGCGAGAGTCCAACATGATGGCCGCAGCGTTTGTGTTTTTCGCGCTGTTTCTCAATTTGTTCGTTGGCTCTGCTTTGTTCACCATCTTCAAATCACAAATAATCCTGATAGATTCTGCGCTGGCAGAATTTGCGTTGCGCTTCGTTGGCTTTGACGTTTTTCGCAACCTGAACTCTCTTGGTACATCAGAAGGTCACACAATCGCTGTCATCGGCGCTTGTTCAGCGTTCAATAATATTTCTTTGGCTGCTCTCGCTGCAGTATCTGGTCTGCTCATCGTGAAAGACAAACTTACAAAGTCTGACCTTTGGCCAATTTTACTGATTTGCTTTGCGATGCTGATATTTAACACCATTCGCCTGTCACTCTTTGCTGTTAGTCGAGCAGGCTATGAATACTGGCACGAAGGTTCAGGGGCTCCTGTCCTCGCTATAGTTCAAACAGCTCTATTGTTCGCTGCTGTATTTATTTTGCGAAACGTCAGCATACGCAAAAGGTGGTGTAATGGCATTCCGTATCTGCGCAGTTATCGCCCTATTACTACTTGTCATGCTGAGATCGAACGTTGCAATTGGTATCAAAGAATATGATCTTATCTCCGGTACCGACAAAACTATTAGCGCACTCGGATTTGAAGTTTTGCCGGCCAAAGGCAAACCGGGAACGACCAGAGCACAAGGCGTATGGTTTTCCTATCCTGAATGCGATCAACCAGCTGTCGCAATTCCATTTAGTATAATGCTCGATGCTGCATCCTACCGAAACCTTCATCGCGTCCAGACCTACGAGACATACATTCAGTATTTTGATGAAACTTGGGTAGAGCAGGATAAGTTCGCACTTCTTTATAAATTCGCCAAACAAAAATCATTGTATTCGCTTAACTCAAGCCAGAACTATCCTGCGAAAAAAGCACTCATGATCGCGACCGATCCAGCCTGTGCTTCTCCTCCGCAATTTGATCTGGCCGCTGCCTGGAAATTTGGCACGTAATGACAGGAAATGTAGCGATATGAACATTTTCTTTGTTTACCTCATCATTTTCTCATTGGTGGTCGCCGCCACTTATGCCGAATTCTATCACGACAAAGTTGAACACAGGCCAAACCGCAACCAAAGATGGCCCGCTAATTTCCTGTTGATGATCATCAACAGCAGCCTTTTGTCAGCGATTCCAATCAGCACAATCGCCTTCGCCGAACTCGCTTCATCAAAAAACACCGGTCTTCTAAACCTTATTGAACTACCACTCTTTATTGACGTCATCGTCACCATTAGCGTTCTGACTCTTCTGGGTTACGCGATTCACAGAATGTTTCATCAAATCCCGATCCTGTGGCGTCTGCATAGAGTGCATCATTCAGACACAGTGATCGATGGCAGCTCCGGATTTCGGCATCACCCGTGCGAGCCACTAATTTCAACCGTGATCTACGCCTGCGGAGCATTCCTGTTTGGATTGGAACCCATCACGGTGATAATTGTATCCTTTCTGGAGCTTCTCTTTGCATTACTCACGCATTGTACAATCAGATTGCCTTTGGGCTTGGAGCGGTGGCTCACGGCCGTTCTCATCACCCCACGACTACACGAAATCCACCATTCGAATTACGTAAAAGAAACCGATTCAAATTTCGGATCCTTTTTGACAATTTGGGACCATCTGTTCGGCACATTTCTTTTCCAACCACGCAGGAAGAAAAGCGAATTCAAAGTTGGCGTAAAAGAAGTCAACCAAAACCAAGCTTGCAATTTTGAATTTCTGCTGACCAGCCCATTATTGAGTTTAAAGCCGGAAGCTGAATTGAAAACCAGAAATGACAATTCGTAACAAGTAAGTACGGCAAAGAATCTCATAGATTCGAAACCAGTTGGCAATGTGGTAAAGTGGAGCTCGCTCCAGTGATGAAGGGACCCCCAATGCCCAAACCCATCCAAACCGCCTATGCCCGAACGACCGCATATGATTTTCCCGGTGCAATCACGCTCCGCATCCTGCTCACCTCGGAACAGACCGGGGGCACCCATGTGGTGTTCGAAGATATCGTTCAGCCCAATATCGGCCCACCCCGCCATATCCACCATGATCAGGATGAAACCTTCTTCTTTTTAGAAGGCGAATTCGATGTCGAAGTGGACGGCCAGCTCTACCATATGGCCCCGGGCGACGTGGCCTTCATCCCCCGCGGCGCAACTCACGCCTTCAAAAATGTGGGCGAAACACCGGGACGCCTGCGCTATATCTTCTCACCAGCGCTTGAAATCGAAAACATGTTCCTGGCCTTCCACGCGGCCCAAAGCAATGGCGATCTCAACACTGACAAGATGGCCGAAATCTCGGCCCGATACGGCCAGTCCTTTGTTGGCCCACCGCTATGATCACCCGGCGATCCGCGGCCGCCCGCTGGCTTCTACCGTGATCTCTGCTTCCAGAAACACCTCGCGCGCCTCTGCCTCTGCGGATTTAACATCCCGCTCAAAGCTCACATGAATATCCTCTGCCCCGGCCCGTTCCGCCTCAGCCCGGGCATCACGTTCCAACACTGCCCGCAATGCAGCCATCGCCGTATCGGCCTCGGTATAATCTTCCGGCCCGCTGTCCAGATGCACCCGGAACCGACCCTCGGCCGGGCTGGTCACTGTCCCACTGCGCCGGATCGTCACCCGGCCGACGACTGCGCCGATCGCGTTGGCAACACCAGCATGTTCCGGCAACGTCATCTGGCAGGACAACCGATCACCCACTGCCGGATAATAACTGGACGCAGACGCCCCCAGGCCAATCACCGGCACGTTCAGCCCCGCCTCGATCCGCACCAATCCCCGGTGATGGTCAAGGCCCCGCTGCATCAGAACATGCCGCGCAAGTTGACCGGGTGGCATCCCAAAATCCACTTCTTCCTCATCAAAAGCAGCCTCTAACAAAGCCAAACTGGTCTGCTGCGTGAGCTGATCCACAATCATCTGCGCCATCACCATCGAATCCGGATTCAACATATTGCCCGAACCGGTGCGCTTTCGCCCGAGCAACTCCATCGCCTTTTCTGCAGCTTTGGCATCCCAAGCTTCCAACCGCCCCATTACATGACTTGCATCAGATGGTGTAACACCAGCCACCTGTACCAGCCCGCGGTTAACCAGCCTTTTGAGCGCAGAGGTCTCCAACCGTGTACGCAACACTTTGCCAACCGGTTTCACACCCTCGCCGATCCGTTCAAGCAGGATGGCATCCTTTGGCTGTAACCCGCCGGCATCTATGCCGGGCACCGCCCGCACAAACCGCGCATCATATTCACCCACGGCATCACTGCGCAGTTGCTCGTCCAACACCTGATGCACCACCCCTGGCGCCTCCAGCGCCATCAGGCTCACTGGCACCACCCGGCGCGGGCCTAGCGTTACGCCACCAACCAAACCCTCATCAATGACATGCACTTCGCTGTCACCGCCCAGACCACTGGTGCGCATCGCCACTGCCTCGACCATTGTACGCCACGGACCCACCTGTGCACCTGCCGGGTCTATCGCAGGCTTTCCGCCGCGCAGCACCGCTACATCTGTCGTGGTTCCCCCGATATCCGAGACCAGTGCGTGTTCTGCACCCGTCATCCACCGCGCGCCAACAATGCTCGCAGCCGGACCGCTCAGAATGGTTTCAATCGGCCGATACCGGGCCTGTTCTGCGGAAATCAGCGCGCCATCGCCGCGCACCACCATCAACGGTGCATCGATCCCAAGCTCGACCAGCTTGCCTTCGGCCTTTTCGATCAACCGCGCAATCATCCCGATCAGCCGCGCATTCAACAGCGCAGTCAGCGCCCGTTTCGGCCCGTTCAGTTTGGCCGACAAATGATGTGAGCAGGAAACCGGCCGTCCCGTTAACTCGGCGATTATTTCAGACGCGGCCAGCTCGTGCGCTGGATTGCGGGTTGCGAATTGTGAGGCAACTGCATAGGCGGAAATCCCTTGATCAGTCTCTAACCATACCGAAAGTGCACCTTCGTCAAATGGCTTAGCCTCTCCACCCGCATGGTTATGCCCGCCTGATATCACCACGGACGGATCACCGCCCAACGCATCATTTAACCCATGTGCCAGCAGATCCTGCTCTCGAAATCCGATGTAGACCAGACCAACCCGGCCACCCTGTCCCTCGACCAGCGCATTGGTGGCCAATGTGGTGGACAGCGATGCCATGCCAATTTCTGAAACATCCGCGCCACTGCTTTCCAGAACCGCGGCAATCGCCTTGCCAATCCCCTCGGCCAGATCGTGCCGCGTTGTCAGCGACTTGGCGCTGGCAATCACATCCCGTTCATCCCGGATCAGAACGGCATCGGTGTATGTCCCGCCCGTATCAACGCCCAACAGCAAAGCCATCTCGCACGCTCCCTTGTCTCTTCAACGGCGGTCTAACGTGTTTTCAGCGGCTTTCCAGCCCCTTTACGGCATCCTGCAGTCGTTTAACTGCCCATCTGGCGGCATCTGCAACCGTTTCGTCCGGGTCGTCGCATAATGTTTGCGCGACGGGTACCAATGAAGGGTCATCAGAGTTACCAACAGCATAGAGAACATTGCGAACAAACCGGTCCCTGCCGATGCGCTTAATCGGACTGCCGGAAAACTTCACACGAAACGCGGCATCATCCAATGCTGCCAATTCAGCCAGCTTCGGAGCCTTCAGATCGTCGCGCGCGTGATAACGCACCTCCCGGGCTTCAACAGCGAACTTGTTCCATGGACACACCGCAAGACAATCATCACAGCCATAAATCCGGTTGCCCAATTTGGCCCGCAGTTCTTCGTCAACCGCACCCTTATGTTCAATCGTCAGATAAGAAATACAGCGCCGCGCATCCAGCTGATAGGGCGCCGGAAATGCCTCTGTCGGGCAGATATCCAAACAGGCCCGGCAAGACCCACAATGATCGATTTCTGGTGAATCAGTCTCTATTTCAAGCGTTGTGAATATCGACCCGATAAAAAACCAGTTTCCCAGCTCCCGGCTTACCAGATTGGTGTGCTTCCCTTGCCATCCCAGCCCCGATGCCTGCGCCAGCGGTTTTTCAGGCACCGGCGCGGTGTCGACAAACACCTTCACCTCACCACCCGCCTCAGCGATCAGCCACCGCGCCAACCGCTTCAGCCGCTTTTTCACCAGATCATGATAGTCTTTGTTTCGCGCATAAACCGAAACAGTTCCAACATCCCCTTGCGCCAACGTCGCCATCGGATCTTCTGCAGGGGTGTAGCTCTCTGCCAACATGATGACAGACCGCGCTTCTGGCCAAAGCACATCAGGCGCCCCCCGCCAATGGCTGCGCTCGGCCAGCCAGCTCATTTGCCCGTGATACCCCTGCTCCAGAAACGCCGCCAACCGTTCCGGCACCTGCGGCACATCCCATGGGCGGCACACACGGGCTGGCTCAAACCCTTCCACAAGGGCCTGCGCCACCAGTCTCTGTTTCAGGCTGGTCATCTTTCTTTTTGCCGGAAATATCCCGGGGGAATCGCTACAGGCGATGGGGGCAGAGCCCCCTTTTTAGAAATCCAGATCAGCATAATGCGCAGGTGGCGGAAAACCGGGCACCTGATCAGCCAGAATGTTGCGAAACGCCGGGCGCGATTTAATCTTGGCATACCATTGCTTGACCACATCCGACCGGTTCCAGTCCACATCAGAGATATAATCCAGCGCGCTCAGATGCGCCGCCGCGGCAAAATCCGCCAAGGTCATCGCATCACCGGCCAGCCACCGCCGCCGGTCCAACAGCCAGGCCATGTAATCGAGATGAAACTTGATCGCCCGCGCACCTGACTTCACATTGCCGCTGTCTGGAAACCCCTTTCCCATCACCTTCTTGTTGACCCGCTCATAAAGCAGTTTCGACGTCACTTCGGAATGGAACTTGTCATCAAACCAGGCCACCAACCGGCGTACCTCGTACCTACCCTCGATCCCGCTTGGTATCAGTGCAGGTTCCGGATGCAGCTCTTCGATATACTCACAGATCGGCGTGCTTTCCGATAGGGTCATATCCCCCAGCTTCAGCACCGGAACTTTACCCGCCGGATTGCGGCGCAGGAAATCGGGATTGCCCTCCCAATACCGTTCCTCCACCAATTCGCATTCGATACGCTTCTCCGCCAGACACAGCCGCACCTTGCGGCAAAACGGAGAAAGGGGAACATGGAAAAGCCTGGCCATTACTCTGAAAACACCTTGTCTTGGTTGAATCCCTCAATGCCCCGGTTTCAGGTGCAATTCAATCCTCGAAACACGCCGCACGACCATCATTGCGGATCGTTGCCGCACCGTCCAGTATGCCCGCCGCCCGTTTGCGCAATGCAGCCGTCGGCCTTTTCGCCGACCGTTCCTTGGGATTGGGCAGAACCGCCGCCAATCGCGCCGCTTGTTGCGGACTTAGCTTTCCGGGGGATACTCCAAAATAATGCTGGGCCGCGGCATCAATCCCAAACACCCCTTCGTCAAACTCCGCAATGTTGAGATAAACCTCGATAATCCGCCGCTTGGACCAGAACACCTCGACCAGCGGCGTAATCATCGCTTCAAGCGCTTTGCGGCTCCAGCTGCGGCCATGCCAGAGATAGACATTCTTCACCACCTGCTGCGATATCGTTGATGCCCCGCGCCCGCTGCCCTGGGCAATTGCGGTGCGGATGGCGGCCATGTCAAATCCCCAGTGCCTGCAAAAATTGGCATCTTCTGCGGCAACAACAGATCGCGCCATCACCGGTGCCACCTCATCAATCGACACCCATTGATAGTCTATTCCGCCCAGACGCCCGGCCTCCTGCCGCATATAATGCGTCTTGGGCGGGTTGATCACCCGGTGCGCCGCAACCACGGCCAGGGTCAGAACAACAGCCCCCAGACACAACCGCACCAGCCACCGCCGCACCCTCCGGCGCAGCGGCAGACCCTTGCGGCTCCGCCTGCGTTTCTTTGATGTTGTCCTGCGTTTCGCCATGCAGGTTCAGCTATAACCTCAGCCGCGCCAATGCAAAACCGTGAATTCAGCGAGAACAGGCCCAAACCGATGGCTGGCACCCGCTGTCATAATTGCGGCAATAGGCGACGGCCGAGCTTTCCGCCGCGGCCCTCGTCGGGCCAAGCGCCCAGCCGTGTCCATCGTTTACACCACGCGCCATTGCGCCACATGCATTGTAAAAGGTCTGGATCCGATCACAGTTCCAGCTACAGCCGTCCATCGCTGCACCATAGGCATCATTTTCTGAATACTGGTCAGCCGACCAGCCATAGGCCCCATTCGGTCCAATCCGCCAAATTGGATTCACGCAGGCAATTGACCCGTCCACACAACCGGCAGTTTCGGCGCCTGAATCATCTGCTCGACATAGGCCGGCCTGATCTGCCCGCCAACGCGCTGCATCGCCCGGCGAAACTTGCGCGGTTTTCCTCCAATGGCGTAGCGGATCAGCGGATCAAGCGCCTCTTTCTGCTTCAGCTCACTGGCAACATCATGCCCGGCATCGGGGATCATGTATTGCGCCACACCCGGTATCTCCGGGAATCTGAGTGCCTGCCGACGTTCCGTGCGCGTCCCGCTGTGCAACAAGAAATATTTCGTGCGGTCCGCGCGAAACCGGTCCACCGCGGAAAACCTGAACTTTTGAATCTGCCGGCGGAAAAAGCTCCATCTGGGGTCATCCGGCACCACATCGGGATCAACCGAATATTGCGGTGCAATTGCAATCACGGCATCAAAGGCGAAATACCGCGCCACGATCAATGCCATCGTTCCCCCCATCGAATTCCCCAGCGCGACAACACGCTTTGCGCCAGTTGCCTTCACGGTTTGCCGAATGGTAACCAAAATCCGCTCAATCATATCGGTTTTATTCAGCCAGCACCGGCTTTCATCGGTGACAAACAGAACATGATTGTCGCCATCGCCACTGGCCGTACGGAAAAACTCGATATCCGGTTCCTGATATCGATGCTCTCCCACACCAGAAAAGCTCACAACCAGGGTTTCAAACCGGCCCGGCAAATACCGGATACGCAGGGATTCGTCGTCATATACTGTGCTAAGTGGATCTGTTTTCATCTGCCCTCGCCCTTTTTTTGTTAGAGCAAGAACGCCAGAGCTTTGTGACATGATTGCGGAGAAATCTTGCTGATTTTATTACCTCGTCCGAGCATACTTGTTGAAGAGCGCAGTCCCTCGCCTACGCAGCATTCTGGATATATGTCTGCCTGTGTTGCCCACCAATGCGCTGCACGGCTCGGCGAAATTTGCGCGGCTTGCCAGCTATTGCATACCGGATCAGCGGCTCCAGCACCCCTTTGCGCTTGAGATACGTGGCCAGCCGATGCCCGGCCCCCGGAATCATATATTGCCCCACGCCCGGCACTTCCGGAAATCTCAGCGCCTGCCGCTGCTCTTTTGGGATACAACTGTGTAACAGGTAATACCTCGTCCGGTCCGCCCGAAAGGTATCCACAACCGGAAACCGAAATCCCTGTATCTGGCGACGAAAAAACCGCCACCTGTGTTCCTCAGGGACAACCTCGGGATCAACGGAATACTGCGGCACAATCGCAATCGCGGCATCGAAGGTGAAATACCGCGCCACGATCAGCGCCATCGTCCCACCCATCGAATTTCCCAGGGCGACAACACGCTGGGCACCCGTTTTCGCTACGGTCTGCCGGATCGCCACCAGAATTTTTTCAATCATGTCGCCATTGTTCAGCCAGCACCGGCTTTCATCAATGACAAATAGTACGTGATTGTTTCCATGGTCGCTTGCAATGCTGAAAAACTCTTCCACGGGGGGTGCAGCGCGCTCACTGCCCACACCGGAAAAGCTGACCACCAAGGTCTCGAACCGCCCCGGCAGGTACCGAATCCGAAGCGGTCCATCATCAACAATTGTTGTCAGCGGACTTTCCGTCATTTGCCTTCACCCATGTTCCGGGGGCAAAAACATCAGATTATTGTGTCCAAATTGTGGACAATCCTATTTAATTTTACTCAGCCGGGATCGCCTCCGCGTCTATTTCCAGCGTATGTGGCAGCTTATTCAGCATCTCGATTGGGCAGATTTGAACAAAATTGTGCTGCTCTGTCTCCCAATATTGCAGGATGTCTTGTGCCTTGCGGCTTCCGGTTTCGGACGCGTGCCGTTCGACCAATTCTTCCAGCTGTGATCGCCAGTGAACGCTGCGCACCGGACAGCTGACAACCGTTTCGGAATTGATCAGCTTTGCCGCCTGGCCATCCGGGTCATAGAGATAGGCCATGCCCCCGGTCATCCCGGCGGCAAAGTTCGCACCGATCCGGCCGAGGATCACAGCAACTCCACCTGTCATGTATTCGCACCCGTTACTGCCGCAGCCTTCAATAACAACCTTCGCACCGGAATTGCGTACCGCAAACCGTTCTCCTGCACGACCAGCGGCAAACAGATAGCCATCGGTCGCCCCGTATAAAACGGTATTGCCGATGATCGTATTCTCTGCCGCCACCAGCGGGCTTTGCATCTGCGGGCGCACCACAATCGTTCCCCCGCTCAGCCCCTTGCCGACATAATCATTGGCATCACCGGACACTTCGATTTTCAGGCCGGGCGCCGCAAAGGCGCCAAGGCTCTGGCCCGCACTGCCGGTCAGCTTGACCGTCAGGTGATTGGGTTGGAACGTGTTGTGCATCCCGAAATTGCGCACGATGTGGCTGGACACGCGCGTGCCAACCGTCCGGTCCGTGTTCTGCACCGCGTAGTGCAGCTGCATCTTTTCCCCGTCATTCAGGAACCGCGCCGCATCCCGCACGATCTCGGCATCCAGCGTATCGGGCACCTCGGTCCGTGGGCGGTTGCGGTCATACACCACATCCGCTGCGCCATCGACGGTGATCAGCATCGGGTTAAGGTCCAGATCATCCAGATGTGCCGACCCCCGGCTTACCTGCGTCAACAGATCGGCCCGTCCGATCACGTCATCCAGCGAACGCGCGCCAATACTGGCCAGAATTTCGCGCACTTCCTCGGCATAAAAAGTGATCAGGTTCACAACCTTTTCCGCACTGCCGGTGAATTTGTCGCGTAGCGCTTGGTCCTGCGTGCACACACCGACAGGGCAAGTATTGGACTGGCATTGCCGCACCATGATACAGCCCATCGCAATCAGTGCAGCGGTGCCAATGCCGTATTCCTCAGCCCCCATCATCGCGGCCATCACAATGTCACGGCCCGTGCGCAATCCACCATCGGTCCGCAACGTGATCCGTTCGCGCAGCTTGTTCATGCTCAGAACCTGATGCGCTTCGGTCAGGCCCATCTCCCACGGCAGGCCAGCGTATTTGATGCTGGTCGCGGGGCTGGCCCCGGTGCCACCATTATGACCACTGATCAGGATCACATCCGCCTTGGCCTTCGCCACACCGGCGGCAATCGTGCCCACACCGGACTGCGCCACCAGCTTGACCGTGACCTTCACCGTCGGGTTGATCTGTTTCAGGTCATAGATCAGCTGCGCCAGATCTTCGATGGAATAGATGTCATGATGCGGCGGCGGGCTGATCAATGTCACACCCTTGGTCGAATGCCGCAGCCGCGCGATCAGATCCGTGACCTTCATCCCGGGCAGCTGGCCGCCCTCGCCGGGCTTGGCCCCTTGGGCCACTTTGATCTCCAGCTCTTCGCACTGGTTTAGGTATTCCGCCGTCACTCCAAACCGACCGCTGGCCACCTGTTTGATCTTGGCAGACGGATTATCCCCATTCGGCTCGGGCACAAAATGCGCCGGATCTTCACCACCCTCACCACTGTCGGACCGCGCCCCAATCCGGTTCATCGCCACGTTCAGCGTCTTATGCGCCTCCGGGCTCAACGCACCCAGGCTCATCCCCGGCGTGACAAACCGTTTACGGATCGCCGTAACGCTCTCCACTTCTTCAATCGGTACCGCATTGCCCATAGGCTTAATCGCCATCAGGTCCCGCAGGTGAATCGGCGGATTGGCCTGCATTGCAGCACTGTACCGCTTCCACAGCTCAAAGCTGGCCTTGTTGCACGCCATCTGCAGCAAATGCATGTTCGTGGCACCCCAGGCGTGGCTTTCCCCGCTTTTGCGCGCCTTATAGATGCCGCCAATCGGCAGAATATCCTGCCCCGCGCCATAGGCCCGGTCATGAACCTCTTCTACCTTGCTTTGGATACCGCTGACCCCGATACCGCTGATCCGGCTGACCAGCCCGGGGAAATACTCAGCACACATCGCACGGCTTAATCCCACGGCCTCAAAATTCAGGCCCCCGCGATAGGAACTGACAACGCTGATTCCCATCTTCGACATGATCTTCAACAGACCCTGGTCAATCGCCGTCCGGTACCGCGCAACAGCCTCGGTCAACCCGCCGTCAATCAGACCTCGCTCGATCCGGTCCGCGATTGTGTCTTCGGCCAGATAGGCGTTCACCACCGTCGCCCCCGCACCGATAAGCACGGCAAAGTAATGCGCATCAATGCACTCAGCCGACCGCACATTCAGGCTACAGAAAGTCCGCAACCCCTTGCGCATCAGATGCCCATGCACCGCACTCGTCGCCAAAATCATCGGCATGCCCAGACGATCCGCATTCACCGCCCGGTCGCTTAACACGATATGCCCGGCACCAGAGCGCACAGCGTCTTCCGCCTCGGCCCTGATCCGCTCCAATCCGGCCTGCAGTGCACCGGACCCGGATCCAAAGGTACAGTCGATCTCGGTCACATCGTCATCGAACTGCCGCATCAACTCGTCCCACTGGGCATTGCCCAGGAACGGGCTGTCCAGCACAATAATCTCTGTCTGCGCGCCGCTTTCATCCAGCACGTTCTTCAGATTGCCAAACCGGGTTTTCAGGCTCATCACCCGATACTCGCGCAAACTGTCAATCGGCGGGTTCGTCACCTGGCTGAAATTCTGGCGAAAGTAATGACTCAACGGTCGGTATTGCTTGCTTAGCACCGCACTGGGGGTGTCATCCCCCATGCTGGCCACCGCCTCTTTGCCATCTTCGGCCATCGGCGCCAGGATCTGCTCGATCTCTTCAATCGAATAGCCCGCCGCAATCTGCCTCTTGCGCAGCTCCGCACCGGAAATCAGCGGGCGTTCGGTTACGCCGGACAAAACCTCTTCCATATCATTGATCCGGCCAACCCAATCGCCAAACGGTAGCGCGCGCGACAGCTTGTCCTTGATCTCGGTGTCATTGAACAACAACCCTTTCTTCATATCCACGGCCAGCATCTGACCCGGACCGAGCGCTCCCTTCTCCCGAACGGTCGCCTCGTCAATCGGCACCATCCCGGCCTCGGACCCTGCTATCACCAGCCCGTCACCGGTCACCACGTAGCGCATCGGGCGCAATCCATTCCGGTCCAGCCCGGCACAGACCCATCGGCCATCCGTCATGGCCAGCGCCGCCGGTCCATCCCACGGCTCCATCACGCTGTTGCAATAGGAATACATATCCCGCCACGCCTGCGGTAAATCTTCGGCCAGCTTTGACCACGCCTCGGGCACCAGCATGGTTTTCGCCATCGGCGCAGACCGTCCAGCGCGCACCAGAACCTCAAAAACAGAGTCTAATGCAGCCGAATCCGATGATCCGCTGGCAATGATCGGTTTGATGTCTTCGGCCAGTTCACCAAAGGAGTTTGACGCCATGCGTATCTCGTGGCTGCGCATCCAGTTGCGGTTGCCTTTCAGCGTATTGATCTCACCGTTATGGGCCAGCATCCGAAACGGCTGTGCCAGCCACCACTGTGGAAACGTGTTGGTAGAATACCGCTGATGATAAATCGCAAACGCGCTTTTGAACTGCTCATCCTGCAGATCGGGGTAGAACACCGCCACCTGCTCGGCCAGCATCATGCCCTTATAGATGATGCTCCGACAGCTGAGACTGGCAATATACAATCCATTGATCCCCGCCGCGACGACCGCGTTTTCGATCCGGCGGCGGATCACATACAGCTCGCGTTCAAAATCCTCTTCATCAATCCCCTTGGCATTGGAAATCAGGATCTGCTCAATCTCGGGCCGCGTCGCATTCGCCTTTTCACCCAGACAAGAGACATCCACCGGCACATGCCGCCAGCCATAGATCGTGTGACCCATTTTCAGAACTTCGGTCTCGACTATGGTCCGGCACGTCTCCTGCGCCCCAAAATCGGTGCGTGGCAGAAACACCTGACCCACGGCAACCAGCTGATCCTGACGCGGTTCATGGCCCGTACGCCGGATCTGATCATAAAAGAACGGCACAGGGATCTGTACATGAATGCCCGCACCATCGCCGGTCTTGCCATCAGCATCCACCGCCCCGCGATGCCAGATCGCCTTCAGCGCATCAATCCCGGCCTCAACCACCCTGCGCGACGGCGTGCCATCAATGGAAACAACCAACCCCACACCACAGGAAGAATGCTCTTCCTCTTCCGAGTACATTCCATTCTCGGCCAGCCACTTGCGCTTGGCTTCCTCGGATTTGGCCCAGTTAGTGTCGAATTTGGTCATGGGTCATCCTTTCGCGGACGGGTTGGCTAATGGCGCAATACTGCTGATCGCACCACATTCGTAGATTGGTCGGTCGATTTGAAATACGGGGTTATCCGGTAGAATCACACGCACAGGTTCATAACTGCTTTCGTCCAAGGTGCTGCCATTGGCCTGTACTTTGCCACCCCACAGAAATGCCCGACTCTCAAAATCGAAATAGTCATATCGGTCAATCTCTGTACGAAATCCGTTGAATTGCTGATAACCACGCAATCGCACTTCCGTAAACGTCACATCATCAACGGATAGAACCTCGCCTGTGAGTACAAATTCACCGGCGAAAATTGCTGGAATCGGTTCGGCAAACCAACGGTGTGTTGATAGCTCTGTGTAATCAAAACTATCATGGCCCTGCTTAACAATGGTTTCCTGAGAGAAAAGCTTTCTAACTTCATGAACCTCGACAGTCATACCATGTCCATTGACACTCCAACTTCGGATCGTGTTGCCTTCCATATCTGTAAAGTCGACGAAATAGAGTCCGTCCTTTGAAATGCTTTCGGCTCTTTGGATCATCTGGCCTTCATATTCGCATGTATAGAAACGCTGCAAATTACATCCAAGTTTATGCACGGCATAAACAGGTTCACAGGCACTCCGCTCCATCAAAGGAGTATATATGTCCTCGGCGTGCACGGTTTGTGCGGTCATCACAAATGCAACACACATACCGATAAACTGACCTAGAATGCACCAAGCAACGCGGTTTGCTGGCAAGTTTGTATTCGGAAGTCCGAGCTTCTCGGTCATCACTCATCTCCCTCATCGTGCGCAAACAACACCGCCGTTTCTTCGGTCGTCATCTTCCGATGTCCCCCGGCCAGCGCATAACCCTCTGGCGCCATGTCGGCAAAAAATTCGAGCTTCAGCGGCGCCCCCGCCGCATTCTCGAACAACCCCGCCGCCAGGTGCCGCGCGCCATCCTCAACAGTCCCATACCAAAGCGTCGAGCCACAGACCTCGCAGAACCCCCGTTCTGCCCAGTCAGAGGATTGAAAAGATTTTGCTGGTCCGGTGACCTCCATCCCGTCCTGTTCGGTGGCCAGAGACATGAACATCGAACTGGTGTGCTGGCGGCACATGTCGCAATGGCATGCGCGCACGATCGGATTCGTCACCATCGCACGAACCGTAACCGCCCCGCACAGGCACCTTCCCTCGATCTGTCTGGCCGTATCCATCTTTACGTTTCCTTAACTCATTATGGCAGAGGTTCTGACCCGAATGGGCAAATTTGGGCAGTTGTGTACATGATGCAGACACATCAGTGAAAATGGTCCGAACTTAGTACAAAACGCGTATACAATTCGTACAATTTCCCTACTCCCTTGCGACCGCAGCTGACCGGTTCAGATAGTCCAGAATTGCCGCCGCAGAATCCCGACCGTCCCGGATCGCCCAAACCACCAAAGACGCCCCTCTCACGATGTCCCCAACTGCGAAAACGCCTTCCATCGCGGTCTGTCCTGTGGTGTATTCGGCCTTGACGGTACCCCAGTTTGTAACCTCTAATTCCTTTTGATTCCAAAGTGTTGGCAGGTCTTCGGGTTCAAACCCCAGCGCCTTGATTACCAGATCTGCAGGCTCGTCATACTCTGCACCTTCAATTTCTTCCGGGCTCTGGCGACCACTTGCATCCGGCGCACCCAGGCGCATTTGCTGCACCTTCACCGCACTTACCGGATCACCAATGAACCCTTTTGGCGTGCTAAGCCATTCAAAAATAACACCTTCTTCTTCAGCGTTCTGAACTTCCCGCTGACTTCCCGGCATATTTTCCCGATCTCTCCGGTACAAGCATTTTACCGAAGTTGCCCCCTGCCGAACTGCCGTACGAACACAATCCATAGCGGTGTCACCGCCACCAACTACCAGAACTCGTTTGTTTTCAGCGTTCAGCGTCCCGTCATCAAAACCCGGCACCTCATCCCCAAAACTCTTTCGATTGCTGGCAGTCAGATAATCAATCGCCCTGACAATCCCATCTGCCCCGGCACCCGGACCTTGCAGATCGCGGGATTTGTAAACTCCCGTAGCAACCAGTAACGCCTTGTGTTTACTGCGAATTTCATCAAACTCGATGTCCACACCAACGTTGCAATTCATCACAAATTCAACGCCGCTCTGCTCCAGCTGATCAACCCGGCGCAGCACCACATCCTTTTCCAGTTTAAAGCCTGGAATACCGTAGGTCAGCAAACCACCTGCCCGATCATACCGGTCGTAAACCGTCACCTGAACACCGGCCCGCCGCAACGCATCCGCCGCCGCCAAACCACCGGGTCCGGCACCGATTATACCAACAGATTCAATGCGTTCCTGCGATGGGCGGATCACTTCAACCCAGCCATTTTCCCAAGCGGTATCAGTGATGTATTTCTCAACGGACCCAATTGTGACCGTACCGTGCCCTGATGTTTCAATCACACAATTGCCTTCGCACAACCGGTCCTGCGGGCAGATACGTCCACAGATTTCTGGCATTGTGTTGGTTAACTGGCTGATTTCATATGCTTCTTTTAGCCGCCCTTCGGCGGTTAACCGCAACCAGTCGGGGATGTTATTGTGCAACGGACAATGACTTTGGCAATACGGAACACCACACTGGCTACACCGGCTCGCCTGCTCTTTCGCCTTGGCATTTGCGTATTCCGCATAAATCTCATGAAAGTCTTGATTCCGCTCTCCCGCCGCCCGCTTCTCAGGCATGTCGCGCTCAACATTCACAAATTTCAGCATCGGTTGCTTAGCCACAGCACTTTCCCCGGTGTTATGCAGTACTGAGCCTGTTTATTCGAACGATGAGGGAAAATAAAGTCAAAACATATTACCTATTATTAGGGATTTGTTAACGCTTCGCCCTCTGCATTAGGAATTTCTTTAATATTTAAATCCGATTCGGAACTATTTATCGACTTTCTTTTAAATCTCAATGGTTTATAGGTGGGCCACCAAAACACCCAAGGGCGGGCAAATGCCACTTTTCCATCTCATTCTTGTTGCTCTGATTCAGGGGATCACAGAATTTTTGCCAGTCTCATCATCCGGACATCTGATTCTATTGCCCAAACTTACCGGGCTGGATGATCAGGGTCAGGCGATTGACGTGGCGGTCCATGTCGGAACGCTTTTCGCCGTCATGTGGTATTTTCGAGCCGATGTCTGCAGCGTTGTTGCCGGCCTTCCCCGTCTTATGAAAGGTCGCATTGACACTCACGGGTCCAAACTGGCCTTCATGCTTCTCATCGCTTCCGTCCCGGTTGTCGCTTTCGGTCTCATCCTGAAACTAACAGAACTAGATCAGGCAATGCGCTCTGTAGAAGTGATCGGTTGGGCAATGCTGATCTTTGGCGTTCTGCTTTACTGGGCTGACCAATCGGGCCCCGAAGAATACCAGACAAAAGACTGGTCAGTTCAGGATGCTATGATTATCGGCATCTGGCAGGCCATCGCATTGATACCCGGAACGTCGCGGTCTGGCATCACCATCACCGGCGCCCGCCTGCTTGGTTACAAACGTCGTGATGCGGCACATCTGGCAATGCTGATGTCCATCCCAACAATCATCGCCAGCGGCACCCTTCTTGCCGGTGAAACGGCTATGAATGCTGATATGTCTCTCTTGCGCGACGGTGCAATAGCAGCGGCGTTTGCATTTATTGCGGCGCTGCTGGCGCTTACCCTCATGATGCGCCTTCTGCGCAGCGTAAGCTACACGCCATACGTGATTTACCGCGTCTTGCTTGGAATAGTATTGCTGGTAGTCGCTTACAGTTAGTTCGAGCGCAGATTCTCAGCCGACTCCTTAAGCGCTTCATACTGCCCCGCAGGACGGAAGCGCCACAAATAATCCGGCAAAACCGCACCAGCAGCCACAGGACGAATACCCAAATCCGCTAATGACTTAGCATCTTCGGATACAACATTATCTGACCGTAGGCTTTTCACCTGATCGCGCGTGATCTGTGCGGGCACAATCCCCAGTGACAGCGTTTGAACAAGTTCCATCACGCCAGCCATTATTCCAGCAATCCAGAATGGAATGTTCACAATCAACCGGCGCCGGCGTACCACGCCCAACATCTGCTGCATCAACTCGCGGAACGTGCTTATCTCTGGCCCGCCCAACTCGTAAACTCCGGCTTCAGCGTGGCCTTTTGCACCCATAACGGCCGCCTCGGCGACATTGTCCACATAAACTACCTGAAACTGAGTATCCGCCCCGACAACCGGAAGAACCGGCCCCATTCGGGTCATAGATGCAAACCGGTTAAAAAATCCGTCTTCTGGCCCAAACATAACCGACGGACGCAAGATAACCGCCGAAGGGAAGTGTTCTAGCACGGCTTGCTCCCCCAGTCCTTTGGTCCGGGCATAATCGCTTTCGGCGTCCACATCTGCACCAATTGCCGATACATGAACCATTTGATCCACATTCTCTTGCGTCGCAATCCGAGCAATACGCTCTGCGCCAAGATGCTGAACAGCATCAAAATTATTCCGGCCTGACCGTTCAAAAGTACCGACACAGTTAACCACGGCGTCAGACCCCTGCATCGCCGAACGCACACTGTCATCATCGCGGATATTGCAAAGAACCGGCTCTACCTGTCCTACAACACCATAAGGTTTTACATGCATGGCCTCGTTCGGGCGCCGCACAGCAACTCGAACGCGCCAGCCAGCTTTAGCCAGTCGCCGGGCGATATACCGCCCCAAAAACCCTGATCCGCCGTAGATGGTGACAAGTTTCGACATTTTCAGGTCTCCGAGTTCCTGCATTTCCTCTATCTTCCTACTCTGCCAGACAGCTTAGAACAAGATGGTAAGCAGAGCGGGGTAGCTTAAGAAACCTAGCCAACTAAAGAGAGTGGTTCGGGCGAAATTGATCACAATACGAAATGCGCTTTACGGGAAAATTTCGCCGTGAATCAGATTTTCCCTCAAAAGCCTTTGCTCAAGAGTTCCACGCGGCGCACTAATTTCTTCCAGATACATTCGTTGAGCTGAAGTTTCCGCACGTGTCGCTGCGATCGCCTCTTCAGCCGTGACCGCGACGAACCGCACGGATTGACCTGCACGCGTCTGCACCAGCCTGTCAATGTCACAGGAGATGATCGTCGCAATTTTCGGGTAACCCCCTGTCGTTTGATGATCGGCAAGCAAAACTGTAGGAACCCCATCGCCCGACACCTGAACAGACCCGCGAACAATTGGTTCTGAGGGAATCGATAACGCCCCATCTAGGGCAAGCTTTGGTCCGATCAATCGCATACCCATACGGTCATAGGAGTCTGACACCTTGAATGTTTCTGAAGTGAAAAGCTCTGGGATACCTGCCTCAAACCGCTCATCCTGTGGGCCAACAACCACACGAAATGGATCATTCAAGCGTTGGCTGTATCGCGCAATTTCCCCTTCTCGATCAGGGCAAATTCGGGCTTCCCGTACTGTTAACACTTGACCTGATCGAACAGCCCCTCCGCCAAAACCCGAGCTCGCATGGGTTGCGCTACTTTCCAACCAGGTCTCGGCACCGAGAACGCCTGCAAATGCGAGATAGGCCCAGCTTCCACCTGTGCCGGGGCGGATAGATAGTTTTCTACCTTGGCTCAATGTTAAAACTGACCACGAGGTTCCTTTCTTCCCGTCAAGTTCAACGGAGAACTCACCGCCTGTGATGGCGAGGGTAACCTCGCCCTCACTGCATTCAAATTGGATTCCGCCTAATGAAATTTCCAGACAAGTTTGGCCTTGGGGGTTATCCAATGCAGCATGTGCGGCGGCAAAGGACAGCCTGTCCATGGGTCCCGAGGCCGACACGCCATAGCGCATATGGCCTGGGCGACCTTCATCCTGGAAAGTCACAAAAGGGCCAGCAAAGCTGACGCGTAACTTTACATCAACCATGGGCGTTCTCTTTTTTTAGTTGATCAAATCGCTGCAAATCAATGCGTTCAAACTTTACCTGATCGCCAACATCAAACAGAAAAGGCCGATCTGCATCGCCAGTCAGATTTTGAACCGCAGAGCGCCCAATGATCGACCATCCCGTTGGCATGACCAAAGTTGTAATCAGACACTGCGGGCCAGCTATGATAACGCTGCATTCCGGGACATCCCGAACCGGTGCTGGTTTGCGTGGCACCTGAATCGGCTGTGGGACACCAGCGAGATATGCAAAACCCGGCGCAAATCCATACATCAGGACCCGGTAATCCCCTCCAAAATGGGCATTTATCACAGCATCTTCTGACATTCCTGCCTGCTGTGCGACTGCCGGCAAATCAGGACAAAACGGAGCTTCGTAGCATATTGGAATCCGATGGAGGACACTCTGCTGGGTGACAGGTTTCAGATCCTGCAGTTTGTCTCTTATGTCAGTCTCAATGGCTTTGTGATCAGTCACCAGAGGGTCAAAATCCACCAACAAGTTCACAAGCGCCGGAACGGTTTCACTCAGGCCATATGGTGGTGCGTCTGCAATCACTTTGTCCAACGCCATGACCGACTGATGGGCGTCATCGCTTAGCTCATCCGCAAAGCTCACCAGCAACGCGTGATCTGCTATGGCTGTGAATTTTGCGCTGATCATAACTTGCCCTTAGCAAAACTGTTTGAGCTCAACACCGTGTGCCAACAGACGTTTACGGATCTCTATTGTCATGTTAACCGCCCCGGCGCTGTCGCCGTGCACACAGATGGATTGCGCTTTAAGCGGTATCGGCGCTCCGCCGACAACCGGCATAAGCCCGGTTTCAAGAAACGAAATCAACCGATCTGCCGCCTCAACAGCATCGTGAATCATTGCGCCCGCTTGCCCACGAGGGACGAGCTGACCAGACGACAGATACCCGCGGTCGGCGAAAATTTCGGAATAGACGGTGACGCCCGCATCACGGGCGGCTTGTTCGCTTTCGGTTCCGGAAATCGCGAGAACTGCCAAATCAGGACTAATCCTTTGGACGGTCTGCGTGATCGCATCTGCAACTGCACGGTCGCTTGCGGCCAGATTGCCAAGTGCACCATGCGGTTTCACGTACTTCACTGTGACACCAGCCAGAGATGCAATTCCCATCAACGCCCCAATTTGCGTCGCGCACATGCGCCCGATTTCATCTGGCGTCATCGGGATTACACGCCGCCCGAAACCTTCGCGGTCTGCAAAACCGGGATGCGCGCCAACGCAAACATTGTTTTCATTGACCAATTTAAGCGTTCGAAACATCGTCTCTGGATCACTGGCATGACCACCACAGGCGACATTGGCTGAAGTAATCAGGCGCATCATTTCTGCATCGTTACCCATGGACCAAGGGCCAAACCCTTCTCCGAGATCAGAATTCAAGTCGATACGCATATTCGCATCCCCAATTCCAAAACTGCTGGTCGATAAAATCTCCTCGGTACCAAACCGAGAAGTCCGCTCTGCCATTGATACAGATTGTATTGCCGCTGACGAGGGAGAATTTACCCTTTGATTGAGGGGGATTCATTACAGATGCCGCGTATTTGAATTTGCCACTGCTAATTTTTTGGTTTTAGTGGTTCCATAAGATTGGACGCTGCATGGTACGACGCGCAAGACGACTGCAATCAAAACAGGCCGATCAAGGCACCGAAGCCGCATCTCCGGTTCATGTCGGGGGATGCCTGGCACCATTGTCCTCCTCAGAACTTTCAAAGATTGTCGATCATGCATTTGATATCTTGTCAAACGTTGGCATGTCAGGATTGCCAGCCGCCGCGCTTGAACGTGCGTTAGAGCGGGGGGCAGAGCTTCGCAAAGACGGGCGACTTTGTTTTAGCAAGGATATGATCCGCGACGCATGCGCACGTGCGCCATCCACTGTCACGCTTCCGGGTTTTACATCCAACCGTGGCCTTAAAATAGGTGGCGCAGGTGTTCACATTGGAACGGGCGGTGCGGCGGTACAGGTTTTAGATGCCTCAACCGGGGGCTATCGCGACAGCACGCTGAATGACCTCTATGGCCTGATGCGGGTACTGGATGCATCCTCCAATATTCATTACGGAGTAAGACCTGCGATCGCGCGCGATATCACCGATCCGCTTTTGCTCGACATCAACACCGCTTTTGCCTGCATGAAAGCCACCTCGAAACCCATCGGGGTCAGCTTTTGCGATGCTGCAAATGTAAAACCCATTATCGAGATGTTTGATATGGGGCTGGGTGGTGATCGCACATTTCGGGAAAATCCTTTTTGCATGGCTGTCATCGTACATGTTGTTCCACCGCTGGCCTACGCACCCGAAGGCATTGCCATGCTGGAAGAATCGATTGCATCGGGAATGATCCCCCAGATTTGTTCGGCTGGTCAGGCGGGCGCTACCAGCCCCGTCACCTTGGCGGGCGCTCTTGCGCAGGGTCTGGCGGAATGCCTGGCCGGATTGATGGTTGTGGATGGAATTGAGCCCGGAGCGCCATGCATCTATGCCTTTATGCCCTTTATTTCTGATCTGCGCACAGGCGCAATGAGCGGTGGTGGAGGTGAGGCCGCTATAGCCAGTGCCGCAGCCGCACAGCTGCTCTCCCATATGGGCCTGCCCTCTACGGTATCGGCAGGGATGACAGATTCAAAACTCGTGGATGCGCAGGCCGGATACGAGAAAGGTTATACAGTTGCTCTTGCCGCCCATGCGGGTGCTGACATGATCAATTTGTCGGTTGGCATGCTAGGGTCAATCATGGTGGCCAGCCCCGAAGCGATGGTGATTGATGATGACATGTGCGGCGCCATCATACGCTCGGTCCAGGGGATAGAAGTTTCGGATGAAACACTGAACTTGGATGCGGTCGAACGTGTGGTCACCCAGGATGGACATTATCTTGGCGAAGCCGAGACACTCCGGCGCATGAAAACAGAATATGTTTACCCGGCTCTGGCCGACCGTCAAAGTGTGGATGACTGGCTTGGCTCTGGCGGTTTTTCGATCTGGGAACGTGCAAAAACCCGGGTCACTGAAATTCTCAGCAGCCCCGGCCCCACCCATCTGGATACCGAAGCCGAGGCCAAAATCAGAGCTAGCTTTTCCATTCAACTTGAACCCTGACAGGAGGTTTCATGCACGTCTTTCGCAGTATGATTATTGAAGCGCCGATTGATGCGGTCTGGGCAGCGGTTCGCAATTTCGATGGGGTTTCCAGCTGGAATCCAGCTGTCACCGCGGCAACACTGGAAACGGGGGTATCGACGGCGACAGGGACGATCCGAAGATTGGATATCGCTGATGGTACAGTGTTTCGTGAAACCCTTCTCGCCCATTCTGACAAGGAATACTTTTACACCTACGATATCCTTGAATGCCCTTTACCGGTCACCGGTTACATCTCAACCCACCGGTTCACCCCCATCACCCACACCTGCCAAACATTGGGCATATGGGAAAGTTGGTTCGACTGCACCGTGGAGGATGCAGCCGAGATGGAACAAATCGTAGGCGATGCCATCTACATCGGCGGAATGGCCGGGTTAAATTCATATCTGAAGGAGAGCGCAAATGCCTGATACCTTGGCCCCACGTGCGGTGATCGGTGTGATGACCCCCGCAATGAACACTGTTGTTCAACCGGAACTCGAAATGCTGCGGCCAGAAGGTGTAACAAACCAGATGCAGCGCTTTCGTTTAGGAGGGGATGCGATATCTGACGATCTGCCGGACGAAGCGGCAAAACTGATGGATTGCAACCCTGCCGCGATTGCCATTGGCCTGACAACCGATGCCGGACCGGGTGGTCCGGATAAGCTAAAGGCGCGTTGTACGGATTTAGCCGCCAAAGTTGGTATTCCGGTTCTGGGCGCGTCTCAGGCTGATTATGCAGCTTTGCAGGTGTTAGGAGCAAAACGCGTGGGTATCGTGACCCCCTTCAACACTGATGTGGATGCTGTGGTGAAGGCCAATACTGAATCCGCAGGTTTTAATGTTGTGGCAATCAAAGGCACGAACGCACCAACGCTACCCGCGATTTGTGAAACTCCCTTGGCAGATATCCGGAACGTATTCGCAGAAATTGCCGCGTCAGATTGCGATGTCATTCTACAGGTAGGAACTGCATTGCCTGTTGTCGCTATCATCGCCGAACTGGAAGATACCCATGGCAAACCCATCGTTGCCTGTAACGTCGCCGTTTATTGGCAGGCATTGCGCAAAGTGGGGATTACCGATCCAATCAAAGGCTTCGGCCAGCTGTTGGAGTCACATTAGTGGGCCTGCATGTGCAGGTCGCCGTTATCGGTGGGGGCGCGGTTGGCGCCGCAATCCTGTATCACCTTGCCGAAGCTGGAATTTCCGACACGGTGCTGATCGAAAAGAATGAATTGACAGCAGGGTCCACCTGGCACGCGGCAGGAAACATTCCGACCTATGCAAACTCCTGGCTGGGTATGCGGGCAGGTAACTATGCTTGGCAGCTCTACAAAGAACTGGCCACGGATTCGGATGCGCCAATCACGTATCGCCACACCTCGGCCATATGGCCCGCTCATACACCCGACCGGATGATGTTGTTCAAGCACCTTTGCGGAGTCTCTCGCTCTGCAGGATTTGAACTTGCCATGCTTGGACCGCCGGAAATCGAAGCCATGCATCCTTATTGGAAATCTGACGAGACTGTTCTGGGGGGAATTCTTGATCCATACGAAGGTGACATTGATCCCAGTCAGCTGACACAGGCGTTGGCGAAACATGCCCGCGCAAAGGGCGCTCAGGTCAAGCGCTTTACCCGAGTCACTGGCCTGAATCAGCGCAAATCAGGTGAATGGGATATCGCCACGTCTGAGGGACCTATCGTTGCCGGAACCGTGATCAATGCCGCCGGATCAAGCGGTGGGATGATTGCAGCCATGGCAGGTTTGCACCTGCCGGTGGTAACGCTGGAGCATCAGTACATGGTGACCAGCCCGCTTGCAGAGTTGGAAGAAAACACCGAAAATTTTCCACTGATCCGCGATCCGGATATACGGTTTTACCTGCGTCGCGAACGAAACGCGTTATTGCTGGGATCATATGCCCATGAGGGCCGTCCGGTTTGGCAAGATGGCGTTCCGGATAACTTTGATCACCAGCTTTTTGCAGATGACATCGATGGTATGATGGCCGTGTTCGAAGCCGCCTCAGCGCATATCCCACTTTTGGCAATGGCAGGTGCCCAGCGATTTGTGAACGGGCCAATCCCATACGCCCCGGATGCGCTGCCGCTGGTTGGTCCGGCGGGTGGAGTGCGGAATTTTTATCATGCGACAGGCGTGCAGATCGGTATCACCCATTCCGCAGCCATCGGCAAAGCCATGGCTGATTGGCTGACCGAAGGCGAGACTGAATGGGATCTGTCCGCTTGGGACCCGCGGCGGTTTGGGAGCTGGGCCACGACAAACTATGCCGCGGCCCGTGCTGCCGAACATTATGACCTGCAATATGCCATCCCCTATCCGCACCGCCTTATGCAATCCGGCCGTCCTGTTGGCCGGACCCCACTCTATAGTGAGCTAAAGGCGCAAGGCGCCGTGATGGGACAGATCGGCGGTTGGGAACGGGCCTTTTGGTTCAAACGTGACGGTACAAAAGATGAAACAGCACTGAGCTTTGGCCGCGAACCCTGGCAGGATGCTGTGTGCGTTGAATGTGAAACTGTTCGCGATGCTGTCGGTGTCATGGATCACGGCGGCTTTACCAAATACCTGCTGGGAGGGCCCGACTCAGAAGCCGTAATCAATCAGGTGATGTGCGGCGCGGCACCCACAACCGGTCGCGTGCGTCTTTCTTACATGCTAACTCCGAAGGGACGGATTTATTCCGAAGCAACGATTGCTCGGCTTGCTGATGACAAGTTTTTGCTTTGTGGCCCCACGCTTACCGTTGATCGGGATTACGATTGGATCAGTACACAAATCGGGAATGCTGATGCCGAACTAGCCAAAGGCTACGATCATGACGGTGCGTTGCTGGTCATGGGCCCAAAATCACGCGCACTGCTACAATCTTTGACATCTGCAGACCTGAGCGTACAGGCCGCACCCTGGATGAGCGTTTCACAGATTGACATCGCGGGCATTCCAGCCACGGCAATGCGGGTCAGTTATGTGGGCGAACTTGGGTGGGAGCTTCATGTCGCCTCTTCTAATCTCACAGATATTTACAGCGCGATCTGGCAGGCTGGCGTTCCGCACGGCATCTGCAATTTTGGGTCATATGCGCTGAACGCCATGCGTATTGAAAAAGGCTATCACGGCTGGGGCTCGGACTTTGGAACGGAATATACGCTCTATGATGCTGGTCTGTCGAAATTCACCAACGTGTCAAAAGGCCCGTTTACAGGGCGTGAGGCTGTTGAGCTCCAGAGCAACACACCGCCCGAATGGGAATTCATTGGTTTGCACATCAATGATCCCGGGCCAGAACCTCTACCTTCTGATTCGATCACCAAAGATGGGCAGCTGATTGGCTATCTGACGTCTGTGTCCATGGGATATCGCACAGGTCAAATGTTGGCGTTGGGTTACGTGAAAACTGGAATGCTGAAGATGGGTGAAGGTTGCAACGTTCAGGCTTTTGGTGTTGATCGCAATGCGGTGCGGCATTCACCACATGTGTATGACCCGGAAAATACCAGGTTGCGAGAGTAGCTGCACAAAGGGAAATTGCAAAACTGTATTTAGGCATGGGCGCAATTGTGAAATTGAAATGTTGAATTCTCGCGTGCGCGCTTTAAGTATGCGTCGTTGGTCCGCGCCATCCCAACAAGCCACCTGCACCAGGAAACGCGCCCAAGCGCCAGCAACGCGGAAATGGCCTTTTGGCCAACGTCACACTCAATTATAACAATTGCAACTGAAGCCCAAAAAAGTGGAATGGGTAATGACAAACCATCTATACAAAAATGACCTTCCCGATGGTCTTGATCTGGGCTCCGTTGTTGCAATCGATTGTGAAACCATGGGCCTCAATCCACATCGCGACAGGCTTTGCCTGGTGCAAATGTCCGGGGGTGACGGCAACACACACATCGTGCAGGTTATGCAGGGCCAGAAACACGCGCCCAACCTCGCCGCACTTCTTGAAGACCCACAAGTTCTCAAACTGTTCCACTTTGGCCGCTTCGATATCGCGGCGATGCATAACGCATTCGGTGCGCTGGCAGCGCCTGTGTATTGCACAAAAATTGCAAGCAAACTGGTGCGCACCTACACAGACCGACATGGTTTAAAGTACCTGCTTCAGGAATTGCTGGGCATTGATATCTCCAAACAACAACAATCCTCTGACTGGGGGGCGGCAGAGCTTTCAGATGCGCAACTGGAATATGCGGCCTCTGACGTGCTTTATCTTCATCAACTTCGGGACAAGCTGAACCAGCGCCTTGAACGAGAAGGCCGCGATGTGCTTGCTCAATCCTGCTTTGACTTTCTGCCAACACGCGCTCTGCTTGATCTGAAAGGTTGGCCAGAGATCGATATTTTTGCGCATTGAGCATGGTATTACGGGACAATTTTTATTCTCACCTTGTGGCCTGGATGAAAATCATCCTGCCGCTGGCGGCGCTTGGCCTGTTGTGCGTATTGTTCATGATCTCGAGTAACTTCGACCCGACAACCACTGTCCCGGTCGTCGAGATTGACCTGGAACAACGGGCCCAGGACCAAAGAGCCACCAATGCAACCTTTGCAGGTGTCACCAGCGGTGGCGATCAGTTGTCTGTAAATTCAAAGGTAGCGCGCCCCGACAAAACAGATTCCCGGCGTTTGTTCGCCAGTGATGTTTCGGCAAGTTTTCGTCTGACATCCGGGGCGGTCATTGATCTCGTTTCAGATCATGCCGATATGCATCATGGAGATCTGACAGTTATGCTGGATGGAAATGTGAATATTGTGACCACAACTGGCTATGACATGGACACCGACAGCTTGTTTGCGCGGTTTGATCATCTGTTTGCTGAAACGCCCGGGCCTGTCATTGGTCACGGCCCGCCTGGGGATCTGGAAGCCGGGCGAATGGTGCTTGAAACACACCCTGAAACAGGCGACGCACATTTGTTTTTTACAGACGGTGTTAAGCTGATATACAAGCCAACGAATTCCGGGGAATAATTTCGTGTTCAGATTTTGGTTGTTTACTTTGGGCCTTGTCATCGTTGGCATGACCAACCTGGCGCAGGCGCAAGGCGCACAAGTTGCTTTTGGCAATGCGCCACAGGACAAAAGCCTGCCAGTTGAGGTAACCGCTGAAAATTTGAATGTTAACCAAGATGACGGCACCGCAGTGTTCACCGGCGATGTTATTGTTGGCCAAGGGGAAATGCGACTGTCCGCACCCCGTGTTCTTGTGGTCTACCTCGAAGACCAAAGCGGGATTGAGCGACTAGAGGCCACCGGGGGTGTCACATTGGTAAGCGGTGATGACGCCGCAGAGGCGGCGCGTGCCGATTATCACCTCGGTTCCGGAATGATAGAGATGTATGGCGATGTTTTACTGGTTCAGGGCGTCAATGCGCTGACCGGGGACAAAATGTTTGTCGATACCACCGCTGGTACCGCCCGTGTCATCGGCCGGGTCAAAACCATTCTGCAACCGGAAAACTAGCGCGTGACCAAACCCGAACTTCATATCGCGCATGAAAGCTCTGGCCTAAGCGTTGAAAACTTGCGCAAGAGCTACAACAAACGCGTTGTGATCCGCGATGTTTCAATCAACATGAAACAAGGGGAAGTCGTCGCGCTTCTTGGGCCGAATGGATCAGGCAAAACCACAACATTTTATGCGATGGCCGGTCTGATCTATCCCGAGGGGGGGCATGTCATCATTGATGGCCGTGATGTGACCAACCTTCCGATGTATCGGCGTGCAAAGTTGGGAATTGGATACCTCCCCCAGGAAATGTCGATATTCAGGGGTCTGTCGGTCGAGGACAATATCCTCGCCATACTCGACATCGCAGTACCGGATCGACATATGCGCCGCAATCGGCTCGAAGAGTTGCTGGCTGAATTCTCAATTGAACATCTCCGCCGTGCGCCCGCACTTGCCCTGTCGGGGGGCGAACGCCGCCGGGTTGAAATTGCGCGATGCCTTGCTGCCGCGCCAAAATATCTTTTGCTGGATGAGCCATTCGCCGGCGTCGACCCTATTTCCGTGGGCGATATCCGGCTCCTCGTGGCTGATCTCAAGAAACGTGGCATCGGAGTTCTGATCACCGATCACAACGTGCGAGAGACGCTTGAAATTGTTGACCGGGCCTACATTCTGCATGATGGGCACGTCCTTATGTCTGGTAGCCCGGAAGAAGTCGTCGAAAACGAAAATGTGAGACGAGTCTATTTGGGTGACAATTTTAAAATCTCGTAAACTTGAACCGCCCGTGAAAAATTGTCCTTATTACAGTCGCAATCTCCATTGACAATTGCTCCTGAAAGGGCGTCAATTAGGTATGACTTTTTTGGTCTTCGAACTGGCTTTGCGGTGGCCCCGGTTAATCGGGATCCAAGTAAGGCAAACTGATCAAAGGTCACATCATCACATTCTGATTTGACGTTTTTTATGGGGCACTCACGCCCTAAACGTCACTTGTTTGCCAATAAAGGAGATACGATGCGCTATCAGATCAGTGGAAAACAGATTGATATTGGTCAAGCATTACAAACACATGTGGAGGCAGAGCTTGGCTCTGTTGTGGAAAAATACGCCGAAAGACCCACAGACGCGCATGTTGTCTTCTCAAAACATGCCAGCGAATTTATGTGTGAGGCCACCATTCATTTGTCCACCGGACTGACAGCGCAGGCGCGCGCGCGCGCGCATGAAATCTATGCCGCGTTCGACCATTGCAGTGAAAAAATGGAAAAGCAGCTGCGCCGCTATAAACGTAGATTGAAGGACCATCACAGAGAACGAGCAGAGCCGGTTGAACTCGCCGGGGCATCCTCGTATATCCTCGCCTCTGAAACGGAAAATGAAGATTCGGAGCCCAGTTCTTTGCAGCCCATCATCGTGGCTGAGATGGAGACTAAAATTCCTTCTCTCTCGGTTGGCGAGGCAGTGATGCAGATGGAACTTGCTGGTGTACCGGTTCTCGTTTTTCGAAATGAGGGAAAAGACGGGTTAAACGTTGTCTACAGACGCGAAGACGGAAACATAGGCTGGATTGACCCCTAACCTTTTCGAAACAGATTTTGTGTCAGGTCCGCCTGGCGGAGCAGTTAAAAAATGGAAATGTCTATGATCCTCAAACCTGAGGCAGTTAGATTTTTGTCGGGCGTAACCAGCAAAAAACGGCTTTTGCAGGAATTAGGTAATATTGCCGAATCTGCTTACGACGTTAATCACTCGCGCGCGGTTGATGCGCTTCAGGAACGTGAAAGCCTGGGGCCGACTGGTGTTGGTCACGGCGTTGCCCTGCCGCACGCCCGTCTTGACGGCATTGAAAACGTGGTTGGGGCGCTTGTGCTTTTGGAAAAACCGATTGATTTCGCGTCAGTTGACCGTCAGCCTGTCGATCTGGCCTTTGCTCTGTTTGCTCCGTTGGAGGCGGGTGTGGAACACCTGAAAGCGCTGGCATTGGTGTCACGCACGCTGCGCGACAATTCAATTTGCGCGAAACTGCGGTCCAACAACAATCCGGCCACGCTCTATACGATCATGACCGAAGCACAGGCGGTTCTTGCCGCCTGACTTCAAGCTAAAGCGTTTCGCAATAAACCTGAGGCATCAGGTTGTTGGGAAACGCCGCGACATCAATGCGTTGGCGGGACGTTTTTCGCCAAACCTGATTCAGGTTTAACGAAAACCGGTTTAGACCCATTTTCCAAACCCAAACATCAGATAGTCGCGCTGATATACTTCGCTGACCAGTTTTTCAATTTCGTCATCGTAGATATCTGCCAGGGCAAACGGTTGTTCGGGTGGTCGGTCAGCAACCTCACCTGGTTGGGCATACCCCACGTGGCGCGCAAGTGCGGGAAGTTGATCATTCATATCTTCTTCACGAATGATCGAGTCCGGCAACGCAAAACGCGACATCGCCTGCAATACCGTTATTTGCGTGGCCCAGTTGGCATCGATGCGCAAATTCGTTTGGCCGGTCAAATTTGCACGTAAAAATCCCAGGAATGCAACGAAAGCTTCCCGATGGGCATTCCGATCATAATCTTCATCAGGATCGCCGCCAGGAATTGGGACTTTGTAAAAATTGCGAAGGTTTTTACGAAGTTCTGAAAGTGTTCCCGGGCCCTGAAGCAGTATCTTGTTACAAAACGCTGCGTGTGCACGTGCCACCGGATGCCGCAAAACCGTAAAGCTGCGATGCCCGGTCTTGCGCCGCATCCACTGACGCAAACCTTTTTGGTTTAGTCGTGTCGGCAGCGTTTCAACCGGCACACCATCCAATGCGGCCATCCAGTTTTGCACTTCTTGCTCTGGCCCCGATCGTATCGGCATATACATCAATGGAACATGGGCACCGGTAACAAAACTTGGCACAGCCGGACCGCGACGCGGCTCGAAATTGGGCGTTCGGGTAAGGTTAAAAGTATCAAGCTCGCTCAGCGCCCTCTCGATCTGCGCAAAGTTTGAAACCTTGTCGCTCAACGGGCTCGGGTTTTGCTTTTTCAAAGAGGAATTGAGCTCTTCAAGCTTTTCTTCACTGCCCAGAAACTTACCTAGCCCGTTTATCACGTCGAGATCATTCAAATCTTCATACGCCAGGTAAAATGCCGTCTGCCCGCTGCTTTGCAATCGGTTCTGCAGAAAAACCTGAAACTCCTGCAGCTGCGCGACATGTTCGGCAAATTCGTTGCCGTCAAATTTGATCCTGCTGTCCTTGCGTTTTTTAACATTGGTCAGCTTCCACTGACCGGTTGCCCGTGCAATTTTAAGCGATACGTAACTGTCCAGCGGATTGCGCGTCAGAATGACCTTACCACAACGCGGGTCGCTCAGGCACGTCTCAAGAACTCTGGGGTCGTGATCGTGAAAAAAGCGAAAGCCACCTAAACCCTGTGAATTGTCCCGAATTACCTTCAATAGATTGACGGGGTCCGCATCACGCGTTGCCCGATTTACTCCGAACAAATCTGACTTCTGAGGATAGCCAACAAAATGCGGGTTGAACGCCTCACCATGACACTCGAAACCGGCAAACTGGTTCAGGTTCGATTCCAGTAAATTTGAACCGGTACGCATTTCTGCAAAAACAACAAAATAATCAAACGGGCCCTGCATTTGCACCTACCGCACAAGGTAAGGTTTGCGCTGGCCTTGTTCAGGCTCATGCTGACCATGCGTCACTGGAAAATCCCCCATAAGGTATGGATGCATGCCCTGATTTTTGAGGTTTTGTAAAAACTGACCAAACCCTGTCAAATCTGACATCCTTGGAACCTCGGCAATGCCGCCCGATTATTGCTTGCCAATTTCGTCGATGATCCGCTGCAACGGCTCCATTGGCGCCTCGACAAATTCCGCCATCGTCCAAATACGAATGCGTGCCTTGGCCCATTGCGACCTTAGAACTTCGAGGTGTTTGCTTTCGATCTGCTGAAGCCGTGCCGCCTCGCGCCGGATATCCGAAAAATTGGCGTTTGATTTGAACAGCGTTACCGCCCATGCACCAGTGATGACCGAGATCTGCGCATTCGGGTCCTTTGCGATATCCCATTCTATTTTCTTGAATGTGTCCCGGGGTCCAAGTTGAAAGCATTGCCGCTCGCCACGCGTGTTCCAGATCAGGCTGGCCAGAAAGGCCTTCGGATTATAATCGCGCAGCTTTGCATTATTGCTAAGCGCGCCATTCATCACCTGTTGACCTTCGGAAAACTCAACCGCATCAGGTGCAAACAAATGCCCATGCACCCGCATGTCCGTCATCTTGGCAAGCCAGCTTTCGAAATTCTCAAACAGCTCGCTGAAGCCCTCAAAAATAGAATACTGCGCACATGTCAGGCCGTTCTCGCGCCCCTCGACAGGAAAGCGGCTTTGCATGAACAAGCCCGGACGGCCACGGGTCCGGCGTTCGACCGCCTTGGCAAAAATACGGTCAATCTTGCCCGGGTTTGGTTCTGTACGGCTCATCGCTCCGGCTTGGTCGGTCAGAAACGCCCGATACAGCCGTTCCGCATAGGGCCAGATTTTGCGCGCAACAAAGCAATCTGATCGCCGCAACAGCTGCAAATGATCATCATAAAAAATATGCGGCTTACCCTGGTAGTCAAACTTCGACAACGTGAGTGATCGGCTTTCAATCTGGCGGGAATAGAGCCGCGAAAGAGTTTGGAAATAGCTCTCGTCAGGAATCCAGACCTTACTAAAATACCGGTCATAATGGCGTCGCTCAGGATCTTCCAAAATCGCCGATAGGGTCTGCCGTGTCAGGCACCACCATTGGCTTCCCATATGAGGTACGATGCCGTTCGGAATTTTCCGCCGAAATCCGACAGAGCGCTGAAAAGCTACGTAGCGGTCAAACAAGAACCGGTTTTTTCGCCAGGAAAACGGGAACCGTAGTGTGAACCGTTCCTGATCAAGCCCACCGATTGTCCAAGGGACATCAGCCGTGGTGGCAGACTCGATAAAATCGGTGTGCGGTCGATCGACAAGGTAATCAATCAACTCCTGTACCGGACGTAACGGCAAACAAGACCCAGATGCCAGATAGACATGCCTCACATCAGGAAACTCTTGCAGCATCACTTCGGATGCACTCTGCGTTGCCGCGACAAGACCCCAGGTACCCCATTCGCAGCGGTGACGCTGTGCAAACCGAACATCCGGCAAATCCGAAAGCTTTTTTACAAATGCATTGTAGGTTTTTGCAGGCACAGCCTTGTCAGCATGAAAAACAATAGGGCAGCCTGCCGCTGCCCAGTGCCGCGCGACCTGCTCGGCACGGTCAAAGGCCGTGTGGACCAACATGATGATCCCGACACTCACCGTTTACTGCCCTTCCCTCATGCCCAGTTCCCCTTTGACATCAGTCCGAGGATTTCAAGCTGCCGCCAGTTTATATACTTTTCCGACCATTTGCACCAAAGGTCTGGATTTGATTGTAAATTTTCCGCATAGACCCGGTACTCCGCGCTGGCCGAATAATGCTGCCTGCGCGCCAGCTCCTCCTCAGCCTTGTCTGAAAATGTGTTCAGAAACTTCGCGTGCAACAGAACTCCGCTTGCTTTTTCACCGCCCCATTCATCGTAGGTAAGGTTCAAACCGCGGGGTAAAAGCGTATGGGTGGAACTGACATAGGTAAAACGCCGGTCCCATCTGACCAAAGGTATTTTGTTCAGCGCCGGCGCCTTTTTAGGTTGGTCTGCAAAGAACATGCGCGCACGCGGCCCGCCCTGAATCCATAGATTCCAATAAGATTTGTTCTTTTCAATCTGGTAGTTTCCCGGATCGAACCAGGAAGCAATTTCGATCGGGTCTTGCCCAGAAACATAAGTCTCAGAATTCAAACGGCCCTTGGGATACATGTCCAACAGCATCGCACCAAACGACCGGACCTGTGACACGTCCAGCCAATCGGTCAATGCACGGATTGGACGGGTATCGCAAAACGGATAAACAAATAACTCGTCCGGATCGACGACAAGTGTCCAGTGCTCGTGCCCATATTTGCTTTGCAGCCAATTGAGCCAATCAACGCCATATCGCGACCGTTTGTAACCTGCTTTTGTTGTCCAAACGGACACATCCGGTTGTTCCGCCAGATATTCACGCCCACCATCTGTACTGTCATTGTCAACAATCAGAAAATGCGAAACGCCAAGTTTGCGATAGTACTCCATAAAATATGGCAATCGGATCAATTCGTCCCGCATTGTGGAAAACAAAAGGATATCGCCCGATGCAATTTTGCCGGTACGGTTTGCCACTGGCTTGAGCGAGAAATGCTTGCGATACGCACGCACCTGCGCCCGTTTTCGCCTCAAACGCATGACGTATGACTGCCACAAACTCAAATCTCACACCCCAACACCACATTGATTTCTGTACCGGATGAAACGCCCGGAAATCTTGGCTGACACCGGCCCGCATCAGATTTCAATCGCCTCATACCCAATTCCCCCTCGACATCAGGCCCATCGCCTCTAGCTGCCGCCAGCTGATGTACTGCGTTGACCCTTCACACCACAAATCCGGGTTATCCTTCAAAGCATCATAATATCCATCGTATAGCGCGCTGTTTGCAAAATGCTCCTGTCTTTCTTTTTCTTCAGACGATTTTTCCACAATTACGGGTAAAAATTTTGTGTGAAGCAGGATACCACTCGCCCCTTCGCCCCCGTCTTCTTCATAAACGTGGTTCAGCCATCTTGGTAAAAGCGAATGGGTAGAGCTGACATAGACAAACCGCTTGTTCCATTTCACCAACGGGGTCTTTCCCATGGTCGGCGCACGGCGCGGGTTGTCCCCAAAAAATTTACGGGCACGCACACCGCCCTGAATCCACAGGTTCTCCAGTTTCGGCTGCTTTTGCATTACGTAATTACCGCCATCGAACCAGCAGAGCACTTTGAATGGGTCGTCCCCAGGGGCATAGATATGCGACTTCACCGGCCCCTTTGGATACATGTCCAACATCAGCGCCCCAAATGATTGGCGATCATTTCGGTCCAGCCATTCCACCAACGCCTTCAACGGGCGGGTGTCATGATGCGGGTAAATAAAAATCTCATCCGCATCGAGCATGAGGCACCAATGCCCACCCGCATATTTGATCTGCAGCCACGTGAGCCAGTCAACGCCAAATCGCGACTGCTTGTAACTGCTGTTGGTCGACCAGAGTGATACATCCGGTTGCTTCGACAGGTACTCTTGCGTGCCATCATCGCTCGCGTTGTCGACGAACAGAAAATGGTTCACGCCAAGATCACGATGATGTTCCAGGAAATGCGGTAGCCGAACCAGTTCATTGCGTACCGTTGATGCGGCGATGATATCGTCAGGGTTAATCTGATGCGTGCGGTTGATCACAGGTTTCAGCTGTCGCCGCTTGCGAAACGCACGAAACAGCAACCGGCGGCGTTTCCACCGCAGCCTGTAAACCATTGCCGCCTCTGCCAGCCAGCTCATTATGTTTTATCCGCTCACTGCCACTCTGGTAACAGAATCGGATTTATTTTTGGTAATGTCCAGTTTGATGCCACTTCCAGGCATCTTTGATCATCTGTTCCAAAGTTGACCTATCAGGCTTCCAACCAAGCTCTGCAGCGGCGCGATCAGAACCAGAGACCAGCTTTGTGCAATCTCCGGGGCGCCTGTCGCCTTCTACAAAAGGGACCGGTTTCCCTGTGACGGCTTTCGAAATCTCCATCACTTCACGTACAGAAAATCCTTTTCCGGTACCGAGGTTGAAGACACGGCTGCCCTTCTCATCCTCTAACCATTTCAGGCCAAGAACATGCGCATCAACCAGATCCATCACATGCACATAGTCCCGGATGCATGTCCCATCAGGTGTGTCGTAATCCGTTCCAAAGATGGTCAGCGCATCCCGGCGCCCCGAAACGGCATCCAGCACCAGAGGGATCAGGTGCGTTTCCGGTTGGTGAAACTCACCAACCTCTGCCTCCGGATCAGCTCCGGCAACATTAAAATAGCGGAAAATCACATGCTGCAGGCCATGAGCAATCTCAAAATCTTTCAGCATATCCTCAATCGCGCGTTTTGATGCACCATAGGCATTGATAGGATACTGGGCGCACCCCTCGTCGAGCACGACGTTGTCCTGATCACCATAGGTTGCGCAGGTGGATGAAAAGACAAACTTCTTGCACCCGGCATCAACTGTCGCCTGCAAAAGAGTGCATGACCCGGCGGCATTGTTATCCCAGTACAGGCCCGGTTCCCGCATGCTTTCGCCCACTTGACTGAAGGCCGCAAAATGCATCACAGCACTTGGGTTGTAGTCGGCAAAAACCTGATCCAGCCGCGTCTTGTCTCTCAGGTCACCCTTCTCTAACGGCCCGAATTTGACCGCCTCTTCCCAACCGGTGCTTAGGTTGTCGTAGGTAACGGGGATATACCCAGCAGCTCGCAACAATTTACAGACGTGCGAGCCAATATATCCCGCGCCACCAGTTACCAGAACACTGGACATAGATCAGCCCTCACAGCTATTGCGCTGCTTTATCTGCATGCACAATATCGTTGATATAAGACCACAAATCATCACGAAGCTCTTCGCGTTCCAGCGCAAATGCAACCGTCGCCCTCAGGAAACCCGCCTTTGATCCGCAATCGAAACGCTGCCCTTCGAAACGATAGCCATACACATCTTCGCCATCTCTCAGAACATCGGCAATCGCATCGGTCAGCTGTATTTCACCGCCAGCACCCGACCGCTTCTTATTCAACTTTTGCAGAACACTTGGTGTCAGGATGTACCGCCCAATAACGGCGAGGTTTGACGGCGCTTCACCGGGCTTGGGTTTTTCAACCAACCCGTTGGTCGACACGATTGATCCCATGTCTTCTTTGACATCAAGCACACCGTAAGCTGATGCCTGATCGTCCGGCACTTCCATCGCGGCCACGATGTTGCTCTGGGTTTCCTGGAAAGCCTCTACCATTTGCTGAAGGCAAGGTTTTTCAGCGGCGATCACGTCATCCGGCAGGATGACCGCAAACGGTTCATTCGCAATCAGACGCCGTGCACACCAGACCGCATGGCCTAGCCCAAGGGGCTTGTGCTGCCGCATATAGGCAATTTCGCCACTGTCCATGTTGGTGGATTTCAGAACCTCCAGCAGCTCATCTTTGCCTTTTTTGCGCAGTTCCTGTTCCAGCTGGGGCGCATTATCAAAATAATCTTCAAGCGCACCCTTGCCGCGAGACGTTACAAAAATAAATTCCTTGATCCCCGCGGCACGCGCTTCGTCAATTGCATATTGGACAAGCGGGCGGTCAACCAAGGTCATAATTTCTTTTGGCACGGACTTGGTTGCCGGCAAAAATCGGGTTCCCAACCCTGCCACCGGAAATATCGCTTTGGTAACAACTTTACGCATACACTGCTCCTGCTGGTCTTTATAATGTTCTAATAAATCTCTGCTTTTTAGTCGTATAATAAGGGGAAATGCTACGAATTTCTCTCTGTTTTATTCAAATTCTTCATTCAAAAAAATTTTATTTGAGCCACAAGGAGTTGCAGCTGTATTCAACTCAATTCATCCCCATCTCAGACATCATGCTCTCAATCTTCGCGATGTCCTGCGGGTTGTTCAATTCCCAAAATTGCCGCTGCAGCGCTTCGACTTCAACGCACAGAATAGACTGTCGGTTCTCAAGAAAGCGCAACTGCTCCAAACCTTCCAACTGCTCCAACGGGCCGGGTTGCCATTTTGAATACTTTAACAAAGCAGCCGGCCGATAGGCATAAACACCCACATGATGAAACACCGGGGTGTCCTCTTCGGGCCCGTAGGTTTTTCCAGTGTAGGGAATTACCTCTTTCGAAAAATAAAGCGCATGTTTGTCATGGCCAAACACGGCAGTTGTTCCGCCGACTCTGCCATTGGCGCGGTCCTCGACAAATCCGTTATATGCCGATCCATCACACCTCAGAACAGGTGTCGCCATCCCAACTTCCGGGTTCGCAATTACCCCCGCAATCAGGTCTTCTACAAACCAATGCGGCGTCAGCGGCGCATCACCCTGTAGATTAACGACTATGTCATATCCCCCACCCAACACTTCAAAGGCTTCGGCACACCGTTCAGTCCCGTTCTGACAGTCAGATGACGTCATCACCACTTCGGCGCCAAATGCCTCGCAGGCCACCCGGATACGATCATCATCAGTTGCAACAACCACGCGGTCTGCACCGGAAACTTCTGTCGCGGCTTCCCAGGATCTTTGTATAAGACTTTTGGAAACACCAGACGCACCTGTCAGCATCGCAAGCGGCTTGCCCGGATATCGGGTTGACGCATAGCGCGCCGGTATAACGATCAGAACACTCACTACGTTTCTTTCAGGTCTACATCAGGTGAATAGGCTATGAAAAACGGATTGGCATATCCATCCTTACCGTAAGTCAACGGCGCGTGATCTTCAAACCGGATCACACGACCGCCCGCCCCGTTCAAAACAGCGTGGCCAGCGGCGGTGTCCCACTCCATTGTCCGGCCCATGCGAGGGTAGAAATCTGCCTCACCCGTGGCGACCAAACAGAATTTTAGCGAAGATCCGGCGCTTTTCATGTCTTTGACATTGTACTTGGAAATATAATCATCCGTAGCCTGATCCCGGTGCGACTTGCTCGCCACTACCATCAGTGCTTCATTGTCCGGCTGCGATACTCCGATTGTACGTTGGGTGCCGATCTTATCTTTAACAAACGGCGCCGCTTCTTCGACCGTACTGCCATCAGCCAGAGTATAAAACATCCGGTCTTTCGCGGGCGCATAAACGATCCCCCGGGTGGGCACGCCGTTTTCCACATAGGCGATGTTCACAGTGAAATCACCGCGTCGATGAATAAACTCTTTGGTGCCGTCCAATGGATCAACAATCAAAAAAGTATCTGCCCGCTCGCTGTGCGATGCAGACTGTTCTTCGGTCACCAACAAAGTGTCTGGAAACGCTTCTCTCAACCCCGCTGAAATCAACGCATCAGCCGCTTCGTCCGCCGCCGTGACCGGGCTTTCGTCAGATTTCGCTTTGATATCGAAATCTTCTGACTGGTAAATCTCCATGATCCGGTCGCCTGCTTCCAGCGCCAACCGCCGCATGACCACAACAAGTTTCTCGTAATCCAAGTCGGTACTCCGATAAATTGACTATAATTCAAAGTCATGTTGATAGATTGTTCGACGCCTCTTATGATACCAAGCTAACGGGACAGCAAGAATTCCGTGATCAAAATCTCTGAGCAGTCAGGCGAATCAAGGATATGTTTCAGAACACAAGACAACGATCCGGCCTGTATTCAGCAATTACACTTGCTGAACTGATATACCATTCGGTTGTTCGGGATGTTCGGAAAAGTCACGGTAATGCGTTTATCGCCATCGGGGCCAATATGCTTCAGGCGATTGTTTTTGTTCTGGCCTTCTATGTTATGTTCTCGATTCTCGGCCTGCGCGGCGCACGGCTCCGCGGGGATTTTCTGCTGTACATGATGTCGGGCATCTTTCTGTTTCTGACCCATGTAAAAACAGTAGGTGCTGTTGCCGGCGCAGAAGGTCCGTCTTCACCAATGATGCAGCATGCACCAATGAACACGATCATCGTGATTGCCTCTGCGGCACTAAGCACGCTTTATCTTCAGGTGCTCACTCTCTTTGTGATCCTGTTCGCCTACCACGTGGCCGTCACGCCCTTTGAAATTGATCAGCCGTTTCCAGCGTTTGGCATGTTTCTGTTGGCCTGGTTCACGGGCCTGTCCGTTGGGTTGGTGCTGCTTGCGATCAAGCCGTGGTTTCCGACCTTTGTCAGCATTTTCACCATGGTCTATCAACGCGCCAACATGATCGCGTCCGGCAAAATGTTCGTTGCAAACTCCCTGCCGAGCACAATGCTTGCGATGTTTGACTGGAACCCCTTGTTTCATGCAATCGATCAAAGCCGGGGATTTGTCTTTATCAACTATTTTCCACGCAATTCATCTATAGAGTATCCGCTTTACCTGGCGATTGTGTTAATCGTGATCGGGCTAATGGGTGAATTTTACACCCGTCAATATGCCTCCAGCAGTTGGGATGCCCGCCGGTGAAACATCTTCTTGTCGCTCTCTTTCTAATCTTCCCGATTTGTGCCAGTGCTCAATCGCTTCCCGCCTTCTACGATGTGTCGGATGTTGCTACGGATGATGTACTCAACATCAGGGATAAACCGACAACCAGTTCTGAAATAATTGGCGAGCTTGAATTTGACCGCACCGCTATCGAAGTTGTCGCACTGAACGAAGAACAGGATTGGGCGCAGATTAACTTTGAAGAACGAACAGGCTGGGTTTCTTTGCGGTTTATGACGCGCCAGCCGGGTCAGTCATTGGGTAAACCTCCCTACCCGCTTTCCTGTTACGGGACAGAGCCATTTTGGTCTTTGGACATCTCCCCGGATCCCCATATGGAATTCCACTGGGCGGGGGAGGAGCCGAAAAAATTTGAAAGCGTGTTCACAGTTGAGTCTGTAAATCGCACCGATCGGTCGGCGTTATTCGCAGAGGGCGAACATGGGCTTCTGACTTCTGTATTACAGCGTCAGATCTGTTCGGATGGAATGTCTGACAGGCTTTATGGTGTTAATATCGACATGTTCCTGACCGACGACACTGGCGTAACCTTCTTCTCCGGTTGCTGCACGCTTGAACGCTAGTCTACAACGCGCATCGTCAGATTAATCCGCCCGCCTTTGGTCAGTAACGTTGATGATCCGTGGCGTATTCGGTCAAGGCCGTGGTACCGCAATCGCGCTTCGCCCCCCATCACCACAACATCCCCTGACTGCAGCCAAAGCGATTCTGTCTTGCCACCCCGTGTCGTGTTGCCAATTCGGAACAGCCCCTCATCCCCAAGCGATACCGACAGGACCGGCCAGCTGAAATCGGCTTCGTCACGGTCCTGATGCAAACCCATACGTGCCTTGTCTGAATAATAGTTTATCAGGCAACAGTCCGGCATGCGCTCTGTGCTGACCAACCCCTGCCATAGCGCCAGCGCCCCTCTGGGAATCGGTGGCCAGCTTTGGCCCTCCGGATGTTTCTGCTCATAGCGATACCCTTTGCGGTCCGAATACCAGCCATATTTCCCGGCTGATGTCATCTGAACAGACATTGGACGCCCATACGGGGTCATCGGTGAAAACAACGGCGCCTGCGCCACAACCTCGCGCAACTCGGCCAGCAAATCCGCCTGTCCTTGCCCGTCCAGGCTTCCCTTAAAGATCTGGAATCCCCTGATGTTCAGCGTCGGTTCAGTCATGTAGCATCCAATAACGTGCTCAAAGCATGAAAATTAGCTCAAAATTACAGATTCCACCCCTTTCTGATGCTTGCAGGGGGGCATCCGCCTGCCTATATACGCCGAGAAGTGCGGAGACGGGTCTCACCGCCCCGCAATTCGCCGGGGGCCGGATGCCATAACGGGTCGGGTTTCCGTCAACATCGCCTAGAGTAGAAGGGATTGAACAACATGTCCAAAGTCATTGGTATTGACCTCGGAACCACAAACAGCTGCGTCGCCATCATGGATGGCAGCCAGGCACGTGTAATTGAAAACTCAGAAGGTGCGCGTACGACCCCGTCGATCGTTGCCTTCACAGATGACGAGCGCCTTGTAGGCCAGCCGGCAAAACGCCAGGCCGTCACAAACCCCGAAAACACCATCTTTGGCGTCAAGCGCCTGATCGGTCGTCGCGAAGATGATGCCGATTTGGCCAAAGACAAAAAGAACATGCCGTTCAACGTCATCGACGGCGGCAATGGCGACGCATGGGTCGAAGCCAAAGGTGAAAAGTATTCGCCCTCACAAATTTCTGCTTTCATCCTCGGCAAGATGAAAGAAACCGCCGAAAGCTATCTCGGCGAAGACGTGACACAGGCCGTGATCACTGTTCCTGCTTACTTCAATGACGCCCAGCGTCAGGCCACCAAAGACGCCGGCAAAATCGCCGGTCTCGAAGTGCTGCGCATTATCAACGAACCAACTGCCGCAGCCTTGGCCTATGGTCTGGACAAGGATGAAACCCACACCATCGCGGTTTATGACCTTGGTGGTGGTACATTTGACGTAACGATCCTTGAAATCGACGAAGGTCTGTTTGAAGTCAAATCAACCAATGGTGACACCTTCCTCGGTGGTGAAGACTTTGACATGCGCATTGTCAACTACCTTGCCGATCAGTTCAAAAAAGAACACGGCGTTGACCTGACCAAAGACAAGATGGCCCTGCAGCGCCTGAAAGAAGCCGCTGAGAAAGCCAAGATCGAACTGTCTTCGTCTTCGCAGACCGAAATCAACCAGCCGTTCATCTCGATGGGCTCGGACGGTCAGCCGCTGCACATGGTTATGAAACTAACCCGTGCCAAGCTGGAATCGCTGGTTGGCGATCTGATCAAAGCATCGCTCAAACCATGTCAGGCCGCGTTGAAAGACGCCGGCATGTCACCGAACGAGATCGACGAAGTCGTTCTTGTCGGCGGGATGACCCGGATGCCCAAGGTAATTGAAGAAGTCACCAAATTCTTCGGCAAAGAGCCGCATAAGGGTGTGAACCCGGATGAAGTGGTTGCTATGGGCGCGGCCATTCAGGCCGGTGTTCTGCAGGGCGACGTCAAAGACGTGGTTCTGCTGGACGTCACACCATTGTCACTGGGTATCGAAACTCTGGGCGGTGTCTTTACCCGTCTGATCGACCGCAACACCACGATCCCGACGAACAAATCGCAGATCTTCTCGACCGCTGAGGACAACCAAAGCGCCGTAACCATCCGCGTGTTCCAGGGTGAGCGTGAAATGGCCATGGACAACAAGATCCTTGGCCAGTTCAACCTCGAAGACATCCCACCCGCACCACGCGGCATGCCTCAGATCGAGGTGACCTTTGATATCGATGCCAACGGTATTGTCTCGGTTCAGGCCAAAGACAAAGGCACCGGCAAAGAGCACAAGATCACCATTCAGGCCTCCGGTGGTCTGTCCGATGAAGACATCGAAAAAATGGTTCAGGACGCCGAGGACAACGCCGAAGCGGATAAGGCCCGCAAGGATATGGTTGAGGCCCGCAACCAGGCCGAAAGCCTTGTCCACTCGACCGAGAAATCCGTTGAAGAGCACGGCGACAAAGTGGATCCTACCACCGTCAAAGCGATTGAACTGGCGATTGCAGCGCTCAAAGACGACCTCGAAAAAGAGGACGTCACCGCAGAGAAAATTCGCGCGGGCGTCCAGAACGTGACCGAAGCCGCTATGAAACTTGGCGAGGCGATCTATAAAGCCAGCCAGGAAGATGGCGAAGATGAGCCGATGGCGGCGGACGAAGCAGGCGAAGACGATATCGTCGATGCTGACTTCGAAGACCTCGACGGCGACAAGCGCTAAGGCATCTGACGGGACAGGCGGGGCAGAAAGTGTTTCTGCCCTGTCCTGACCGGCAATAGGAGTTTTCCGATGGCCAAACGCGACTATTACGAAGTGCTTGGAATTGCCAAGGGGGCCTCGTCGGACGAGATCAAAAAGGCTTACCGTAAGAAAGCCAAAGAACTTCACCCCGACCGCAACAAGGACAACCCAAATTCCGAATCCGCCTTTAAAGAGGCCGGAGAGGCGTATGATGTCCTGAAAGATGCGGATAAAAAGGCCGCTTATGACCGCTTTGGTCATGCCGCCTTTGAGGGTGGTATGGGCGGCGGGCGTCCCGGTGGCGGTTTTGGCGGTGGCCAGGGTGACTTTGCCAGCGCATTTTCCGATGTTTTCGACGATCTGTTTGGCGATTTCATGGGCGGCGGGCGCGGTGCAGGCGGCAATCGTCAGCGCGCAGCACGCGGTTCTGACCTGCGCTACAATCTGCGGGTCACGCTGGAAGAGGCCTATTCAGGCCTGCAGAAAACCATCAACGTGCCAACCTCCGTCACCTGCGAAAGCTGTGATGGCTCCGGTGCCGAAGGCGGCGCAGAACCCACAACCTGCCCAACCTGTTCCGGCATGGGCAAGGTGCGCGCGCAACAGGGTTTCTTTACAGTTGAACGGGCCTGCCCCTCCTGTAACGGCCTCGGCCAGATTATCAAGAACCCCTGCAAAAGCTGTAGCGGCGCTGGCCGCACCGAACGGGATCGTGCGCTCAGCGTGAACATTCCCTCTGGCGTCGAAACCGGAACCCGTATTCGCCTCGCCGGCGAGGGAGAGGCGGGCATGCGCGGTGGCCCTCCGGGCGATCTCTATATCTTCATCGAAGTGGCCCGCCACGACATCTTTGAACGCGAAGAAAATAACCTCTTTTGCCGCGTTCCCGTGTCCATGGTTTCTGCCGCGATGGGCGGTGATATTGAGGTCCCGACAATCGACGGTGGCCGCAGCCGCGTCAAAATCCCGGCAGGTAGCCAGTCTGGCCGCCAAATGCGCCTGCGCTCCAAGGGCATGCCCGCCCTTCGCGGCGGCAGTGCAGGGGATATGTTCATCGAACTGGCGGTCGAAACCCCGGTCAACCTGACTTCGAAACAAAAAGAACTGCTTCAGGAATTCTCGGCCTTATCCGAAGATAACAACCCTGAAAGCAAGAGCTTCTTTTCATCGGTCCGGAACTTTTGGGACAGCATGAAAAGCTGACCTGACCAGCCCACCCATAATTAACGAACAGGGCGCGTGAACAGACGCGCCCTTTTTCGTCTGCGACCGCATTAACCTTTCGCTAACCATGAAGCGTCACGCTGGCGGCATGACACGAGGGGACAGATTTTCCGATCATTCACTGCCGCTCTTTGCCAGGGATGAGGCGAAAACCACGGCTGAACTGCAGCCGGGCAAACAGCCCTCCTATATCCGCGACCACCGCAAACGTTTGCGCGACAGGTTCCTGTCCGGCGGCGCACAGGCAATGCCCGACTATGAACTGCTCGAACTGGTCCTCTTTCGCGCCATCCCCCGGCGCGATGTGAAACCGCTGGCCCGCGCAATGCTGGACCGGTTTGGTGACTTCAACACGGTTCTCTCTGCGCCACTGGACCAACTGTCAGAGATTTCCGGCATCGGCAATGCCGTGATCTGCGAGCTCAAAATAGTCGAGGCCGCCGCCCATCGTCTGGCCCGCGCCCGCATATTGCAGCGCCATGTCATATCGTCGTGGGAGGCGCTGCTTGACTACTGCCACACCACCATGGCGCACCGCGAAACCGAACAGTTCCGGGTCTTCTATCTTGATCGCAAAAACACTCTTATCGCAGATGAGGAACAGGCGCGCGGCACCGTTGATCATGTGCCGGTTTATCCCCGCGAGGTGGTTAAACGTGCACTCCAGCTCAACGCCAGCGCTTTGATCCTTGTGCACAACCATCCTTCCGGCGATCCAACCCCATCCTCTTCTGACATCAGTATGACAGAACAGGTGCAGACCGCCGCGGAAACGCTCGGTATCACCCTGCATGACCACATAATCATCGGCAAATCCCGCGAACTGAGCTTTCGCTCCGCCGGGTATTTGTAACGCAGCTCTTGTGTCCCGCACGGTGTCTTAACCCCGTTTTAAGGCCGAAGAGGATTATCATTACAGCACCGTTTCGTGTGGGTGGGCTTACACGACGGAGCATACAGATGGCCAAAAACGCCTTTGACACACTATCTTTTCCACTTGCCCGCAACGGGCCAGCGCAGATTTACAGATCATATGGCAAACGCCTGTTTGATCTGACGCTTTGCGCACTCATCTTACCCATCGCATTACCGCTCATTGCTCTGACTTGGTTTATTGTTCGATTGGATGGTGGCCCGGGTTTTTTCGCGCATGAACGCATCGGCCAACATGGCAAATCCTTTATCTGCTGGAAGATCCGTACCATGGTACCCGGTGCCGAAGCGCGCCTTTCTGAAATTCTGCGCGCTGACCCGGCAAAGGCCGCTGAGTGGGCGCATATGTACAAACTGGACAACGACCCGCGCACCACCCGGATCGGGCGCCTCCTGCGGCTTCTGAGCTTGGATGAACTGCCCCAGATCTGGAATGTTTTAAAGGGCGAGATGTCCCTTGTCGGCCCGCGCCCTATGACACATAGCGAATTCTCGCAGCATGGCTCATTTAAACGCGGCTATCTGGCCCTGCGGCCCGGTATCACTGGCAATTGGCAGGTCCACGCGCGAAAAGGCGCCAGCCGCAATCAGCGCTTCACGCTGGAGGCTCAATATGCCCGCAACCTGACATTCGTTGATGACCTATCCTTACTCGTTCAGACCATAGTTGTTTTAATGAATCCGTCTGGAAAATGACCTGCTAGCGCACCCAAACCTCGACCCGTCGATTGGTAAGTCGCCCCCACTCGCTATCATCACAGGCCATTGGCATCGCCTCGCCAAAGGCCTGGGTCTCAATCGCAATACGTGACAAATTGGCCGTTTCCGCGGCATCGCTCACTGCATCCCGCACGGCATTCGCGCGCCGCAGCGCAATCCGGCGATTGACATCGGCCGATCCATCGCCGTCACTAAACCCCACAAACACCAGCCGCCGCGCATCATACAGGCCCAGCTCCATCGCCCGCGCCAGTTGCTCTACGTTTGACCGTGACTGCGCGTCAAGCTGGGTCGAACCGGACTCGAACCGGAACGTTGTGGTCAGCCGCTTCAAAGGGGTCAGCTGCGCAACCATCCTCTGCAGTTCAGCCAGATCAGTCTCCTCACCGGCACGGGCAATCGCATTTGCAAAACGTGTCCCCTGCTCGCTAATCGCGATCTCTTCAGGCGCCTGATCCACAAATCCCGCCCTCCGGATCACCAGCTGCGCAGAAGGGTCCCGCAGATATCCCAGGAACTCGCGCACCAGCTTGGGAAATCGGCGCGCTGGAAGATACAAAAACATCGGAGACGTCAGTGGGTAATCTTCTGTCTTGATCGCGCGCCGTGTCGCGCCCAGTGCAAAACCACACTCTCCGGTCAGTGCCAATTCCCAGGCATTACCCGTCTCGGCCCTGCTGGTCACGCCCAATGCAAACGGATCCCTGGCAACGGTTTCTGACAACCCCGGGCCATTTTCGTGCCCTGTGACCTCCGGCGACAGCACGCCATTTACCGGTGCAAGCAACCGGTCAAACGTCGCCTGCCCCAGCCCGGTGCGCGCACTGTGCACATGCGCGGAAATAGGCACATCCGGCCCGCCCAGCTCTGCCCAGTTCGCAATCTCGCCTGTCAAAACCTGTGTCAGCTGTGGCACCGTAATGATCTGAACCGGGTTAGACGGCGCCACGATGGGCACCAGTGCATCCAGCGAAATCACCCGGCTGCGCCCACGCGCATTTAAATCTCCCAAACCCGCTTCGCGTGCCAGCGAAAGCTCGGTCTCTCCAACTTCCCGCAGGGACATGACAATATCGGCCTCATTCGCCAACAGATCGGCAAACCCTTCATCTGAATTGGTCAGCCGAAATCGGAACTCTCCTGAAACCTGCCCACTTTCCGGATCGGTCAGCTGAAACAGAACCTCCTTGTCAGACGCCTGTGATTTTTCCAGCGAATATCCATGACGAATTGCAAACGCCTCGATCAGCGCGGGCAATAGAACACGACCGATGGTCGGCGCCCCGGCAAAGGTAACCCGGGCAATATAGGCATCAAGGTTCGGGCACCCCGGCCCCTCGCACTGAACACCAGAGCCATCAATCGTCAGCTCACCGTAAATGGAATCAACCCGGTAAAATTCACCGTCAAAACTCAGGAGGTTTCCGGAAATTTCCACCTCACCATCACGAGAGGTCAGCGTGACATCCTGCGCCAGCGCCCCAGTGAGCGATAGAAAAAGAAAAAGTGCGGCGAATTTCGCCGCACGCACCATTGTCATAAAGTGACCCCCGGTCGCAGCGTTAGTTACGCGCGATCTTCAGGTCATCCAGCAAATTATTCAACACCAGAAAATCACCAATCGCATCGCAATCTGGCATTGACAGCACAAGATCACGTGCCTGCATCTGGTTAGTGCCGGATTTCTGCAGCGTTTGCGCCTCGATGTCGCGGGCACAATTGGCCTCGCTCACCTCTGCTTCGACGCTCAAACTGATCTCGCCAGCCTCCAGCACAATCGCACTTGGATAGGTGTAAACTTCTGCGATATGCGCATTCGGAACATCGGAATTGCCCAGGCGCATCAGAAAGCCACCTTCGCCACGGGCCGCGGCGGCCATCTCTCTTGCGGCACCATTCCATACATGGCCATCACTGTCGTAATCTGCGCCATTCTCCAGCGCATGAATTTGCAGGTCGGCATCACCGGCCCACTGAACAACAGCCCGGTCGTAATATTCAACCGAACTCACCTCGGCAGAGGCGGCAGTGCTATCACCATTTGGAAAGGTGACAATAAACACGGCGTTTTCCGACAGCGCCGGCACCATCATCGTGCTTTTGCCTTCTGCATCGGTGGCCTGTGTGAACATCATTCCGCTGTGATGCACGGTGAAGTAATCATTCCCCTGACAGGGCGCATCCAAAACCAGCTCAACCAAAGCCGCAGCGGCGGGATTGGCGTTCAGCGTCATCTCACAGGCAAAGCTCGGTGTTGGCTCTTCCACCGGAAATTGTTCGATTGGCTCATCATCCAACGCGGCCAGCGTGACCGGTTCATCCGGCAAACGTTCCGGCTGTGGCGCCGAAGACGGGGGTACAGGTACAGCTGACGCAATCGCGGTGCTGTCCAGTTCAATCACATCTGTCGGCACATCCGCATCGGAAATCACCGGCGTGATCGCCGTCGCACCACTTGCCGAAGCGACGCGCACCTGGTCATCCACGGCTGGTCCCTGCATGAAATGCTGCATGAAAAATCCTGTACCAAGGGCACAGAACAAAGTTCCAAGAATGGTAATTATTCGCTTGGCACTGGTCATGTCACGCTCCGCATCAATCTAACTCAATGCAAAGTTAGTGAGCGAAGGTGGCCTCCTTAAGGCGACCTTAAGGTCTGAATTGGGTCAGGTTGTGACAGGCACCGTGGTTAGGCCAGACGCCCGTGACAATGTTTGAACTTTTTGCCGGACCCGCAGGGACAGGCCACATTGCGACCCGGGTTTCCCCAAGTGCTGGGGTCGGATTCGTCGAACCCTTCCCGTGCCGCCTCGGGGTTGCCAGCAGGTGCTGCTTTGGCATCAGCCGTTGCTGCCTCAGCGGCGCCGGCCATCGCGGCACGCTGCTGCTCCATGTCCTGCATCATTTGCTGCTGCTCTTCCTCGGTCATAGGCCGGATCTGTGACAGCTTCTGTGTCACATCCTGCCGCAACCCATCCAGCATGGATTCGAACAACTGAAAGGCTTCGTTCTTATATTCGTTCAACGGATCACGCTGCGCATATCCGCGGAAACCCACCACACTGCGCAGATGTTCCAGTGTCAGCAAATGCTCGCGCCATTTCTGGTCAATCGTCTGAAGCAATATCTGCTTTTCGATCATCCTCATATTCTGGGCACCAAACTGTGCCGCCTTTTGCGCCATGAATTCGTCCGCCGCATTCTCAAGACGCTCGGTGATCTGCTCATCATCCACGCCTTCTTCATCGCCCCACGCCATAACCGGCACGTCGATATTCAGATATTCGATAATCGCCGCATACAGACCCTCAGTGTCCCATTGGTCGGCATAGGATTTGGGCGGCATATGTTTGTCGATCAGATCGTCAATGACCTCAACCCGCATGTCCCGGACAATCTCGGACAAATCTTCGGTCCGCATGATATCCAGACGCTGTTTAAAGATCACCTTGCGCTGCTCGTTCATCACATCGTCAAATTTCAGCAATTGCTTACGCACATCAAAGTTTCGGCCTTCCACCTTGGCCTGCGCCCGCTCCAGCGATTTATTGACCCAGGGGTGAATAATTGCCTCACCCTCTTTCATACCCAGCGTCGACAGTACTTTCTCCAGCCGTTCAGAGCCAAAAATCCGCATCAGGTCATCATCAAGGCTCAGGAAAAACGCTGATCGCCCCGGATCCCCCTGACGACCGGACCGCCCGCGCAGCTGGTTATCAATCCGGCGGCTTTCATGCCGCTCGGTGGCCAGCACGAACAATCCGCCAGCCTCCAGCACGCGTTTCTTTTCATCCGCATGCTCTGCCTCGATCCGTTCGCGCAGCGCCTCGGGGTCGGCGTCGGGATCAGCAAGCAACGCTTCCATCACCGACATGTCCACATTACCACCCAGCTGAATATCGGTCCCACGCCCGGCCATGTTGGTCGCAATCGTCACCGCGCCAAACTTACCGGCATCGGCAACGATCTGCGCCTCTTTCTCATGCTGGCGTGCGTTCAGAACATTATGCTCAATTTCAGCCTTGGTCAGAAGCTGGCTCAACATCTCTGACTTGTCGATGGATGTGGTTCCAACCAAAATCGGCTGGCCCTTTTCATGCGCTTTCTTGATCGACGTGATGATCGCGGTGAATTTTTCTTCGGCCGTCCGATAAACCGCATCGTCCCGGTCTGCGCGGGCAATCGGCTTGTTGGTTGGAACTTCAACCACACCCAGCCCGTAAATCTCTGCAAATTCCTCTGCCTCTGTCACCGCCGTACCGGTCATCCCGGCCAGCTTGTCATATAGGCGGAAATAGTTCTGGAACGTCACCTGCGCCAGCGTCACGTTTTCCGGCTGAATTTCACAGCCTTCCTTGGCCTCAATAGCCTGATGCAGGCCCTCTGACAATCTCCGGCCCGCCATCATCCGTCCGGTAAACTCGTCAATCAGGACAACGGCGTTGTCCCGCACGATGTAATCACGGTCTTTCTTGAAAATCTTATGCGCGCGTAGGCCCTGATTGACATGGTGCACAATCGTCGTGCTTTCCGGATCGTAAAGCGACTGTTCCTCGTCCAGCAATTCATGTTTGCGCAGCAACTGTTCAAGAAACTCGTTGCCCTCGTCGGTAAAGGTCACGTTTTTGACCTTTTCATCGACCGTATAGTGTTCTTCGACCAGCTCGGGGATCAGTTTGTCAATCGACACATACAGCTCACTGCGATCCTGCGCCGGGCCGGAAATGATCAACGGCGTCCGCGCCTCATCGATCAGGATACTGTCCACCTCGTCAACAACCGCAAAGAAATGATCGCGCTGATTCATTTCCTCCAGCGAAGATTTCATGTTGTCGCGCAGATAATCGAAACCCAGCTCATTATTGGTGGCATAGGTCACGTCGGCTGCATAGGCGACCTTCTTTTCGCTGTCGGGCTGCTGCGGGTAAACCACGCCCGTGGTCATCCCCAACGCGGCATAAACTTTACCCATCCAATCTGCATCACGTTTGGCCAGATAGTCGTTGACCGTCACAATATGCACGCCCCGACCGGTCAGCGCGTTCAGATAGGCGGGGAAGGTCGCCACAAGAGTTTTACCCTCGCCGGTCTTCATCTCAGAGATATTTCCTTCGTGAAGGAAAATCCCGCCCATCAACTGAACATCAAACGCCCGCAGGCCCAGCGCACGCCGCGCACCTTCACGGCAGTTCGCAAACGCCTCTGGCAGCAACGCATCAACTGCCTCGCCATCCGCAATTCGCTTTTTGAATTCTTCAGTCTTCTCAATCAGGCCGTCATCGCTCAGCGCTTCAAATTCAGGTTCAAGCGCGTTGATCTTTTCAATCAGCGGGCGGGTCGCCTTGATCTTGCGGTCATTCGGGGTTCCGAAGATCTTTTTGGCAACAGTTCCAATACCCAGCATTATCTATCCGTTCCGGTCATTCGCATGTTCGTGAAAGGCAATGGCTTGCCCCGCTTTCAACACCACCCTAGAACGGGGTCCAAGCGGGCTGCCCTGCCTTGATCTTAAGGCGATGTAAGGGGCCGCTGGTACAGTGTCAACGTCGCAGCACATACGCGCGGCTCCGGATCAGTAAAGGATTCTTTATGCCTCTTCAGTTCAAAGCGTACATCACGGCCACGCTGGTCTCATTGGCCGCACTCGCGCCGCCCGCCAGCGCACAATCCGATGCCGATGCAAATCAGGTTCTGGCAACCGTAAACGGAACTGAAATCACCCTGGGTCACGTGATCACTTTGCGCTCTGAACTGCCCCAGCAATACGATCAACTGCCCGCTGCGCTTTTGTTCGAGGGGATTCTTGATCAACTCATTCGCCAAACACTGCTGATGCAGTCCCTTGAAGGTGAACCTGCTCTTGCCAGCCGCCTACAGATTGAAAACGAACGCCGCGCTGTCCTGTCCGGGCAGGTGCTCGGAGATATCTATGCCAACGAGATCGGCGAAGAGACCCTGAAAGCCGCTTATGAGGCCCAATACGCAACCGGTGAGCCGCAAACAGAATACCGCGCGTCTCATATCCTCGTTGATACTGTAGAGGCCGCACATGACCTCATTGCGCAGTTAAAAGATGGCGCTGATTTTGCGCAGCTGGCGATGGAACATTCAACCGGTCCTTCGGGTGCCGTGGGCGGTGATCTGGGCTGGTTTGGCGATGGCGACATGGTACCGGAATTCTTCAACGCAGTTCTGGCACTTGAAGCGGGGGGAATTTCTGAACCCGTCAAAACAGATTTCGGCTGGCACGTGATCAGCCTCACAGAAACCCGCGACATGGAACAACCCGCGTTCGAAGTGGTCCGTCAGGAAATTGAAACACAGATGCGCGAAGCTGAGATCGAAGGGCTGGTTGCAGAACTGGAAGGTGCTGCCGAAATCGAACGCACCGACACATCCGGCATTCCCCCTGAATCCATCAACAACTACCAGCTTCTGGAGAACTGAACATGGGCAAAGCGCCGCCTCTGTCACCCCTCGCACCTGCTGCTTTTCCTGAACTTCCGGTCATCCCCGGCGTCCGCTTTGCAACGGTAGAGGCGGGCGTTCGCTATGCGGGCCGAACCGATGTGATGCTGGCAGAACTGGCGCCCGGCACCGCAATGGCCGGCGTATTCACCCGGTCCGCCACCCGGTCCGCGGCTGTGCTGGATTGCGAGGCCAAGATTGGCAACCATGACAGCTCCGGCGCCGCGATCATCGTGAATTCCGGTAACGCGAACGCCTTCACCGGTCGCAACGGTACGGAATCCGTTCGCGCGGTTACCCAAGCCGTGGCCGACACGCTGAACCTACCAGAAACACGGGTGTTTTCCTCCTCCACCGGGGTGATCGGCGAACCCCTGCCCCATGACCGGATCAATGCGAAATTGTCATCGCTCAAAACCAGCCTGAGCGACGATGCCATTGCCGACGCCGCTCAGGCGATCATGACAACCGACACCTTTCCCAAAGGGTCCGGTACAACCATTGAAATCGACGGCCAGATGGTGCGCATAGCAGGTATCGCCAAAGGGTCCGGTATGATCGCACCCGACATGGCCACGATGCTGGTCTACATCTTCACCGACGCTGCGATTGACCAGCCGGTCCTGCAATCCATGGTGTCGGCCCTGAATGAAACCTCGTTTAACTGCATCACCGTTGATGGCGACACCTCCACATCTGACACGCTGCTGGTGGCCGCGACCGGCGCATCGGGCATTCGGGTGACCGAAAACAGCATCGGCTTCATGGAAGGGTTGCGCCGCGTCATGCTCGACCTTGCCCATCAGGTCGTGCGTGACGGCGAAGGTGCGACAAAATTCGTCGAAATCTCCGTCACCGGTGCCACCAGCGATACAGAAGCCCGCACCCATGCCATGGCCATCGCCAATTCGCCACTGGTCAAAACCGCCATCGCGGGTGAAGATCCCAACTGGGGCCGGATCGTCATGGCCATCGGCAAATCCGGCGCCCCGGCAGACCGCGACCGTCTGGAAATCCGCTTTGGCGATGTACTTGTCGCGCACAATGGCTGGGTGAACCCCGACTACCGTGAAGAAGACGCCGCCGCCCATATGAAACAGCAAGAGCTTGAGGTGCATGTCGACCTCGGCCTTGGCGGCGGGCGGGCGGTGGTCTGGACCTGTGACCTGACCCACGGCTATATCGAGATCAACGCCGATTACCGGTCATGAAAACCCTCCTCGTATCTGCCGTTGCCCTGATCGACGTCGACGGGCGGGTCCTTCTGACCCAACGGCCCGAGGGTAAATCCATGGCCGGTCTGTGGGAATTTCCGGGTGGTAAGGTCGAAACCGGCGAAACACCCGAGATCGCCCTGATCCGCGAACTTGAGGAAGAACTGGGCATCAACACATGGACCAGCTGCCTCGCCCCGCTCACCTTCGCCAGCCACAGCTATGATGAGTTTCACCTGCTGATGCCCCTCTTCGCCTGCCGCAAATGGGAAGGTGTCCCGCAATCCCGTGAAAATCAGGCGATGAAATGGGTCCGTGCCAAAGACCTGCGTAACTACCCGATGCCCCCAGCCGACATCCCCCTCATCCCGATATTGCGGGATTGGCTTTGAAGACAGGACACTCCGTCTTTCAAAAACTACAGTGAGAGTTGAATTTGAGATAAGTTTACGATTGGTGCCAGGAGAGGACCTGCGCATAGAATATAAGCTTTTGATTTTAATATCTTATCTCTCGTATGGTTTCGTGCGATACCCCCTTTGATACCCCGATGTGGCGAATTTTTTCAAAGGTTCTAGTGTCTTACGAAAACCCATTCTCATCTCATTGAGTTTCATAAGTGAACCAAGCAGAACTTGAACGCGGCCACAAATCCGAGCTGACGTCAGCTTGGATTACGTGTAGTGGTCGAAATGTCTGGCTGGTCGCCTGGCGAGTTGTGCCCCCAGCTGACCGCTTCTTCCCCGCTTCGAGGAACTCTTTCGACCAGCTGTAATACAGGCTTGTGGCTATTCCCTCGCGGCGACACAACTCCGCTATGCTGCCTTCACCACAAAGCCCCTCCAACACAATGCGGATCTTCTCTTCGGCGGAATGTAGGCACCTCGTCTTCCTGCGGATGTCTTTGACGACCCGCTCTGCCGTCGCTTTGGGTTTCCCGGATATCATTCACTGAACCCAGCTGATCTTGGCGCTGTCGCGCCGACCACGCCCAAAACTAACGCGAATTCGCGCCACGCAAGGAACTTGGCACGATTACCAACGGCGTTGTTATGAGTCGGAGGAAGCATTTTTCCCCTTCATAAATGACATCGAAAATTTCAAACGCCTGCGTTGCTTGTTCCCCGCCATTCTGCCTGCCACCTCATCAAATATGAAGTACCGGCGCGCCCGTTCCGTCATTCCATAGGTCTTGATGTATTCCAGAAGAATTTCTTCCAGCTCTTGTTTTATTTTATTGGACATCGCTGCTCTCTCGTAAACAACTTTAGATTGTATATCCAACAACGCGAAACGCACAAGTAATTTCTGCGTGTATGCTGAGCTCCTTCATTCACAAGGGCCAGAACGATGCAGCAGCAATTTAATCGGGAAACCGAACACCTATCTTTCGTTGAAAAAATAGTAAACGCGCCGTCTGACGCACGTGAAAAGCTAATCAAAGAATACCAGCGCGTTTCAGAAGAAGCATTCGCGCCCTCTACGCTCAGAAACTATCGGCAAATCACTTTCAATTTCAAAACTTGGTGTGTCGAGAACGGGCATAAAGCAGACCCACCAATCTCACCGCAAGCGGTCTCAGATTATATCGAACATCTTGGCGGAAAGGTGCGGTGTACAACGATAGAAACAAGGCTTTGGGCCATCTCTGAGATGCACCGAGCGGAGTTCCTACCCACGCCCTGCCGACATAGATTGGTTGAGTTGGCCTTAAAGGCTGTAAAGCGCAAGCATGGAGCATGGGTGCGTCAGGCACCAGCACTGTGCAAAAAGGAAGTGCTGCAGATTATTGATGGCTTGGGGGACACCAGACTAGAACTTCGAGACAAAGCCGCGTTGTGGGTGGCAACAGACAGTTGGTGCCGTGCGTCAGAAATTGTTGCATTAAAGGTTCGAGATTTGATCCGTCAGGATGATGGCAGCAGTCTATTGTATGTCGCTCGGTCGAAGACCGATCAGTTTGGGCAAGGAGCCTATGCCTACCTTTCAGAACCCGGAACACAGAGCGTGCTCAAGTGGGTAGAACTTGCCAATCTAAAGGCCGATGATCCAATGCTGACAAAGTCTCAGGTCAACGCGAAAATCGCACCGATGGACCCCGCAACTATCTCCAGAATAATCAAGCGATGTTCCGGACGCACAGATGTGTCAGCACATAGTTTGCGCGTTGGGGGTGTTCATGATGCTTTTCGAATTGGGTGTGATCTGTCTTCAATCATGGTTGCGGGGCGTTGGAACTCTCCCGAAATGCCAGCTCGCTACGCCCGCAAAATACTTGCCCGCGATTCCGCAGCAGCAAAGGTGTCGGAGGCATTTCTAAAGACGTAGCTTACTGTTTTTGATTGTGCGGGGACCTCAAACATGCACTTATGATTGTATCGCGCGAACCTTCCTAAATTAGAAGGGTTCGGATATGCCAGAATTAGAAGGGTTCGGATATGCCAGAATTCGTTACAAAATCGCTTGCCGTGTTATGCGCTGCGTCACTGCTTTCATTTGCAACTGGAGTGAACTCAGCCAGCGCAAATTCCCTTCTCTCTCACCCGGCTCTTTCTACTCAAACGTTAGTACCGCCAACAATCCGTGAACGCCTCGGATTGGATCAAGAAGGTGTTTGGAGCACTGCATGCTGCAAGGTTTGTAGCAAAGGTAAAGCCTGTGGGGATTCTTGCATCAAGCGCAGCTATACCTGTCATAAAGGCAGAGGTTGTGCCTGTGATGGTTAAAACTGAAGGCGGAGAGAGCTCATTGCTTCTCTCCGCCCAGCATCGAGTAGCGCACTTCTCGAACAAGCTGTCTGTGGAGGGACCGGCTGGAGAGAAACAATTACTCGTTACGGGGATAGGGAATCACTAACCGCCAGCAGATTCAACACACTTATAAAGGGTGGCACATCTTGGGTTCGCGTTAGCGTTTTACGATGATGTGAAGCTAAAAGAACAACAAGCGGCTCGAACCAAAAGGTGTTCCTGCCAGCCGCTTGTTATTTTAACAAATTAAAAAACCGCGTTTACTCGGTCTCTTCTTCTGAGCTCTCTGCTTTCTTTACCGAGGCTGGACGGAGCGCTTCTTCGGGTGCACCTTCACATCCTTTCGACGCCTGTTGTCGCCGAATTGCGTCCAAACGTCCTTTGGTCACAGCAATTTCTGTTTCCTTGTCTGCACCTGACATGCTGGAAATAGGAAGCCCCAGGAGAAACACGCCCCAAGCATCTCCGTTTTTTGCCTTTTTCTGATCCGCTGAAAGAGCATGAAGAAGCTGTGTTTGCCGTATCTCATTTTTAACCAATGATTTGCAGCTAGCGCTTGCGTATGTTGAATCTTCGATTTGCACGGCGGCTATTTGATCTGGTGCCTTAGCGCACGCTGAGAGGGTTACCGCCATGGCAACCGCCAAATACAACGACTTCATGATTCTTGTTCCTTTTGCTCGCGGCCAGCCGCTGTAAAACTTGTTTGGCGGTGGTTAACCGGGAATATTCTAAAGTTGCAATATGCAAAACATACTAATCTTTAGATAAGTGCGGCTGTGTGGGGTGTTTGCGCGCAACAACAGCGCGACAGCGCGTTAGGCGAATATTGCATGGAGCTGCCATCAGTGCAACGGATCTGCAAAAATTGCCGCCCCAAAAACGAATGAAATTATTAATGCTTCTGAGCGTAGCTAACAAACTGCACTGGTAACTTCGGTCCAGCGAATAAAAAACCTGCAGCCAGTAGCAACATGCCTGAAACATCCAGGACATGATGTTTGTTGGGTCTCGAAGAAGATTCGGTTCAGCTACAAGTCGTGGTGACACAAAAGCTTTCACCGTTTTGCGGGTTTACGACCTCGCATAGCATTGGATTTGCAACAGGGCAGCCGCCGGACGCTTTAAATTTTACCAGAGCCCCTTCAAAATAGAAGGGCGTGTACCCCAGAATTCGCGGATTGTCATATCAGCATGGGATTTCTGCTTTAGCCGCTTGCGCAAGTGAATACTGGGGTTTATCAAGAAGAGGTCGAAAAGCTCCCAAATTGCACAAAATACCGCGCTGCATTTCAACCACCAATACCAATACGCAATGGTGAAAGAGCTGAGTTGTTGAGTTTCGACTTGCTGATGGATTGATATCAATGACGCCACACCAAGCTCTGAAAATTGACATGACGCAGATGTACCGGTCACACCCGCTTCTCAAGCAGGTCGAAATGGGCGGACGACACAGACTAACAAAAAGACGACATATTTTACAGCTTGTTCCAGAGGGAAAGATCGGAGCTGAAATCGGCGTTTATACAGGGATGTTTGCGGAGGTATTGGACCGCGACCTTTCTCCAAAGAAACTCTATTTGATCGATCCATGGCACCTTCTCCACGGCGAATGTTATCCGAATTGGGGTGGATATTCAGCTAATGTGGCTTTACCGACGAAAGCAGCTTTGGACGCCGTGACGTTCAGGGCGGAAAAGTTTGATTCCGATTGCGTCGTAGTCCAGGCATTTGCGGAAGATTGGCTATCAGACAATCGATCTCTTCAACTCGATTGGGCGTATGTCGATGGTAGTCACAATTACGATGAAGTTTTGGAGTTGCTGATGTCGCTTGACAAAGTGGTTGCTCGTAATGGCATTATTATTGGCGATGATTGTTGGGTCACGAAAGACGGAAAAATGTCAGAAGTGTTTTATGCAATCAGAGATTTCACGCGAAAGAAGAACTATCAGTTCATTCGCATGGATGGTCATGGGCAGTGGGCGATAACAAGAATACTGGACAATGCGAAACCAGGACAAGCAACAAGTTAATTTGCCCTCAGGGGTGTCGATGGAGCAGAACGCGAAGGGACATCTGATAGTGCGATTTGAATCGGACGGGTTTTCGGATGATGACCGTGAACGGGTTTTGCAATTAATTTATATGCTTGATAAGCAATCTAGTGCCTATCGCCAGCTTGAAAATTTAGAACCCGATTCGATTGAGCAAAGAACAAAAGCAATTCTAGCGCTGCGACTTATGATGGATGCCTCCTTTGAGAGCGCGGTCGCGATGAGTGATCGAATGTACTCTGTAGCGATAGGGGAAACAAATGCGTCGGACTACGGGTTTCCAGAGTTTGACGACGAAGCTGAAGAAAGTATGAGTAACTAATGCCTAATCTTTTGCTTCATGTCGGTGCTCACCGAACAGGCACCACTTCCATTCAAAAATTTCTATCAAAAAACCAGCCCTATTTTACACAAAACGGCATTCAATGCGTCTTCCCGCCATACACACGTGAACTTGAAATCGATGGAATTCAGCTCGCAAGTGACAAAATAATCATCAGCGAAGAGAATATTCTCGGAACAATGGAGAATAATCTCTGGAAACAAAGCCTTTATCCAAACATCGAAAGTCAGTTGGGAAGATATCCTCGGCTTTTGCGGGAGGTAAATTGTATATTTATTACCATCCGAAATTATGTTGACTGGTGGAGTTCCGCCCTTTTGTTTATGGCAAAAACGGGAGTTAACTTTCCCAGCGATGGCGCTATTTCAAGTATTGTAGCGAACGATCGAGGATGGCCGAATGTAATCAGAGAAATCCGAGAGTTTGCGAGCGGCGCTACGATTGTAGTTCGAGAGTTTAATTGGAAAACCGACAATCCGAAACAGGTTCTACGCGCGGTCACGCGATGGCCTGAATTGGCCTCTGCCGATGCGCTTAAGGCAATTCACAACGCTCGGCCGTCATTTGCAACACTGTCAGAAAAGTTGCTGGAAAGAGGTGACACCAAGAACATCGATCGTCTTGCTGTATTCGGCGCGTCCTTCCCGTTTTCCAATCCTCAGGCCGCAGAGTTGGACGCAAGGTATTTGCGCGATATTGAGATAATTTCAACGATGGATGGTGTAAAATTTCTTGGAGCAAGTACGGTGGTTGAGCGCGCGATAACTGAGCGGCGTAGTAAGTCGTTCAAACACCATGCTTCTGGTGAAGCGGCCAATGAAAAAACTTGCTTCCTTCACATTGGAAAAACGGGTGGTACATATTTCAAGTCGGTCGTTAAGGAACACCGGCCAACGCCAAAGAGTCTGTTTATCGGCAAGCATGGAGATACTTTGTTGTCAACGATTGGTACATTCGGATCAAATAGGAAATTGGCCTTTTTCTTCCGATCACCAGAAGAGCGGTTTTCTTCCGGGTTTTGTTCACGCCTAAGGCAAGGGAGACCTGTTTATAATGTGAATTGGACACCTGCAGAGGCCATTTCTTTTTCATTTTTCAGAACGCCCAACGAACTTGCAGAGTCGCTATCTTCTAAAAATGATCGATTGCTTTCGGCAGCACATTTCGCTTTCGCTAACATTTTCCACCTTAAATTTGGATATCAACACTACCTTAGCTCGAAAGAAGCAGTGTTAAACGAATTCAAAATGGGCAATATATTGGTTTGTTGTGAAACCAAACAAATCAACTCGAAGCTCGAAAAAATCCTAGAGAAACTGCACATAACCTCTTCGAAGAATGCCGTCGAGGCACTGCATGAAAACCCAAATCCTGAAATGGGTGAACTATCGGAGCAGGCTTTGAAAAACCTTAAAAAACATTTCCCTGAAGATTTTGCTATTGCCGCGACGTGTAAGGAGATTGCTTCCAAATTGGGGTACGCGGATTGACAATTCTGATGCGTAACGAATAGGTCCACAGGGAATTTGGCAGAGTACATCCGTATGTTCACAACACCAGATACCGTCCACATCCATATAGGCGTTGATCGCGTATTTGAGAATCTTTTCTCTTTCGCCATATGTGAAGATGTATTGTCGTTTCTAGATAAGAGCGTCCATATTTTTTCAACCAAGGAATATGCTCACTACCTGCAAAAACCTATCGATATTGGTACGGGTGTCGCTGTGTCCGAGGTCATGAAAGACGCAACAATTTTGGCAAATACGGTTGTTATATCAAGGCCTCGCTTCCTGTTCCCTGGTGGTCCGATGAATGTGGCGCAGGATTACAAGAAGAGTTTTTACAAACTTAAATCCATTGAAAATATGTTTTCAGGCTCTAAGGTGGTATTCCATATTCTTTTGACAGATCATTTGAGCTACCTAACTAATAAGAAACTGAAGGTGGTTGGTGACGTCGAGCGTTATTCGTGGATTCCATTCGTGGATAGTGTGCAAGGCGCCATTTCTGATGAAAGCAGACTTTGTGTTTGGGGTGCTGAAAGCCCAAAACAAACCGCTGCAAATCTTATTGCAAATATCCTGGAAATTGATTTGGCAGAAGCAGAGTTCACATCGGAACGGTGTTTAAATTGGAAGAAATTCAAAGTTCCCAATTCGAATGAAGCTCCAGATAAAGAAACTTCAAACCACATTTTGGATTTGGACGTTGCTTTTGAAAAGGACATTTCATATTTCGAAACAAGGCCATACCAATTTGTGAACTCGGGGTTTTGATTGTCCGGATTGAGTATCTTGCCTGAACAAACTAACCGTTACACTGAGCTCAACATCTTGACGGCTGCGTGATTTGCGAAGCCTTTCCGATAGGGGAGTGATGGCTTTCCGGCAAGCGGGAGAGGTTTTATAAAATCAAGAGGCAAAAGTTCAGCGTTTGGTCAGTGAGCAGCGCTACATTTGAACGTATTGCGCAAAATATTCTAGCAGAACTCCTGAGGCTCAAGTCTAAATCCTGTCCGTGAAATTCGACGCAAAATTCTGAGTGGTAGGTTGTCATCGTGAACATAGAAGGTCCGGCGCTTCAAAAACCAAAATAAGAACAGTTCGTATTGAAATTTACAGTTTTCCACCTTTTTAAGAGCGTGAATGAGTTCTTCTTCCGTTTGCACGGTTAGCGAACAGGCCCCAAAATCGCTGCGTCCAAAAAGAATTGCGGGCGTGCGATGAAGAAAGCCCTCAAACGAAGCGCCTGAACAGATCGATACCGAGCAATAGGCATCTTTTAATAGATCATGAACATTCGCTGTTACAACACGCAAGCGTGGCTCCTTTTTTGCCATGGCATGGGCATACATGACTGAGGCTGCATTTTCTTTTTTGGGATGCGGTTTTACAAGTATGGGGCGATCACTGCATTGCTTAACCAGCAGGTTCAACATCTCGAATTCTGTCATATGCATATTGCGCGCTACTGGGTCAGACATGCCTTGCAAGAACACTACAATATGCCCTTTGCCAAAGCTTTCGCAGCGGATTGGTTGAGCATACTTAGATACACCGGTTTCCAGATATTCCTTGCGGAGCTTATAAAAAAACGCCTGAGCTTTATCTGTTTCAATCGTACTGTAATCAGGATTTTTCAAACCAAGCGAGCTGTCACATAAAACTCCCTGCGGATCGACATACCAATAGTCCGGGAAATATGCGATTCCACAATTGAGAACATTGGGGTGTTTGATGCGGCCATGATGCACTAAGTGAAAAGCACCCTTACTCAGTTGGCTTAACTCAGTGGTCGATGGGCGCTCCACGATTTCGACCTGAATGCCCCTGGATTTGAAGTAAGATAATAAGCGTTTGTATAGACCAAACTCTCCTTCGGAATGGCGCTCCAGCATTGATGCAGGTAAGTGGATAAATAGCTTGCCGCTCATTTAAATTTCTCTTTACCATTGTATGCTCGGTATGCTCGAGATGGTTTGGCAAGCGACCGAATTGTTGATGCGTGACCGATCGCGTGAGGCACTGTTGTCAAGGTTATCTTTGGCTTACAGGGTACTGCTAAATGTTTTTGGCCATTTTAAGTGTCTGATGAAGCAAAATTCTGGCGATATTAGCCCATCTCCACAGGCAATATCTGTAAATTCCAAGAATTCTTCGGCAAGTAGATGTAGTCAGACAGGATGAATTGGATTTTGGTGAATGTAGCACGACAAGCCTTAGATGCTTCAGAAGAAACAGCACTGAAAACGCTGAATTGATGCGATTTCTATTTAGTGGAACCCTAGGAGAAAATTGAAATTGTTGGTGAGGCCACAGATTGGGGTGGTGTTTCTCTATGTTGTGTGGCATGAAATTATGCAACCTATACACGATTATAGGCGAGCAATTTTTGCTGCACTGAGTCAACGAATTGGCCTTCTGAGCCAGAATGATTGTAATGAAGTTGAAATCTAAGTCGGTTTGGAGATTAGGAAAATTGTAATTGTTTTTCTAGAAGTAAGGGCATCAAGATGACCCCCACTCTTCCCGGCCTCCCCGAACTCCGCGCTGCGCGCCGAGAATCGCGACGGCTCTATTGGTTTGTGGCGCTGTTCAGTGTGTTGGTGAACCTGCTGATGCTGACAGGGCCGCTCTATATGTTGCAGGTGTATGACCGTGTGTTGGGGAGCCGGTCGGTGGAGACGTTGTTGGCCTTGAGCGGGCTGGTGGCGTTTCTCTATGGCATGATGGGCCTACTGGATTACGCGCGGGGCCGTGTCATGGGCCGGGTGGGCGCGCGGTTTCAGGCGCGGCTGGACGGTCGCGTGTTTGAGGCGGTGGTGCGTAAATCTGCCGTCGCTCCGGATGCGCGGTCGGCCAGTGGTCTGAGTGATCTGGAATCGGTGCAGCGGTTGATGACCTCGCCAGTGCTGACCTCTGCCTTTGATATCCCGTGGACACCGGTCTTTCTGGCGGGCATCTGGATTTTCCACCCCTGGCTGGGGATGCTGGCACTGGCAGGTGGCGGTCTGCTCATCCTTGTAACACTGATCAATCAGTTGGTCACCCGAGGCCCCGTGGCCAAAGCGGGAGGGGCCGCACAGCAGGCCGATGCGATGGCGGGCCAGATCCGGTCAGAGGCAGAGATGGTCGAAGCCATTGGAATGCGCGAGGCCGCCTTTGACCGCTGGCAGGTGGCGCGGGAGCGGGCCTTACAAGAACAGATCAGCTCGGCTGATCTGGGCGGGACGTTCACCACATCGACCAAAACCTTCCGGCTCTTTCTGCAATCGGCGATGCTGGGCCTTGGGGCCTATCTGGTCCTGCAGGGCCAGCTTACCCCCGGTGCGATGATTGCTGGCTCAATCCTGCTGGGCCGGGCGCTGGCGCCGATTGAGCAAACGATTGGACAATGGGCGCTCATTCAACGCGCCATGAAGGGCTGGTCCAATCTTGGACAGCTGCTGGAACAGGTGCCGCCGGAAGCGCCAAGGACGGAGTTGCCGAAGCCACAGGCGAAGCTCGCGTTGCAGCAGATCACCGTTGTACCCCCCGGGGAACAGCAAGCTGCGCTGAAATCTGTCAGTTTTATCGTCGAGCCGGGACAGGCGGTAGGTGTCATTGGCTCCTCCGGTTCCGGCAAGTCCACATTGGCGCGCGTTATCACCGGTGTCTGGCGACCCGCTGCCGGGCAAGTTCGTTTGGGCGGTGCTACGCTCGATCAGTTTGCGCCCGCTGTCTTAGGTCAGCACATCGGCTATCTGCCGCAGCGCGTGCAGCTTTTTGATGGCACCATTGCAGAGAACATTGCCAAGCTCTCTATGTCCCCCGATGCCGCAATGGTGGTTGATGCAGCCAGGAAGGCCGATGCCCATGAGATGATCCTGAACCTACCCAAAGGCTATGACACGCCCGTCAGTGCCAATGGCGGGCGGCTCTCGGGAGGGCAGATGCAGCGGATTGGCCTGGCGCGTGCAATGTATGGCGATCCGGTGCTGCTGGTGCTGGATGAACCCAATTCCAATCTCGACAATGAAGGCAGCGAAGCGGTGAACACCGCCATCCGGGGCTTTAAGGAAGCTGGCAAGTCGATCCTGATCATGGCGCACCGTCCGTCTGCCATTCAGGAATGCGATATGCTGTTGATGCTGGAACAAGGCACGGTGCGTGCCTTTGGGCCCAAGGACAAGGTGCTGCGCGAGGTTGTGAAGAACCGCACCCAGATTGTGCAGTCTGTCGGACAGGGAGGGGTCCGGTGATGGATAACCCCAAACAACCCACATGGTCTGCAACCCGCCCGATCCTGATCGGGCTCATTGGCACGCTGCTGCTGGTGGGCGGCTTTGGCACCTGGGCAGCGATGGCCAATATCGCCGGGGCTGTGATTGCCAGCGGGAGGATTGAGGTCGATCAGAACCGTCAGGTGGTCCAACACCCCGATGGCGGTGTGGTTGCAGCCATTGTGGTGGATGAAGGCGAGGTTGTGGAGGCAGGTCAGGTCCTGTTGCAGCTTGATCCGATGCTCCTCTCTTCCCAACTTGCCATCACTGAAAGCCAGCTCTTTGAGCTTGTCGCGCGCCGTGGACGGCTGGAGGCAGAGCGGGATGATCTGGAAGGCATCACATTTGATCCGCTGCTGACTGAGATTGCGCCGGAGAGTGAGAAAGCCCGTGACCTGATGGAAGGTCAGCATAGATTGCTGCAAGCGCGCCGGACCACCACCGCCAATGAGGTGGAACAACTTGGGAAACGCCGCGGGCAGATCGTCGATCAGATCATTGGCATTGTGGCACAACAGGACTCACTCGCCCAACAGATCGAACTGATCGGTCAGGAACTCAGTGACCAGCAGGTATTACTGGAAAAGGGTCTCGCCCAGGCCTCCCGCGTTCTGGCCCTGCAACGGGAAGAGGCGCGGCTCGCAGGCACGTTGGGCGAACTGAGCGCGCAGAAAGCCCAGGCCGAGGGCCGGATCACCGAGATAGAGATAGAGCTTCTGCAACTGACGGCCAGCCGTCGTGAGGAAGCCATTACCACCTTACGTGATCTGCAATATCGCGAGCTGGAGCTGCGGGAAAACCGCCTGTCTCTGATTGAGCAACTCAGCCGCCTTGAGATCGTGGCACCTGTATCCGGCGTGGTTTACGGCCTGCAAGTCTATGCGCCCCGTTCCGTGCTGCGCCCAGCCGATCCGGTGCTCTACATCATCCCGCAGGACCGCCCGTTGGTGATCAATGCACAGGTGGACCCAATCCATATTGACCAGCTGCATGTGGGTCAGGAGGTCACGCTGCGCTTCTCCGCGCTTGACCAGCGCGAAACCCCGGAACTGACCGGCCATGTGGCGCAGGTCTCGGCCGACGCCTTCCAGGACGACGCCACCCAACTGACCTACTACCGCGCAGAAATCACCCTCAGCGAAACAGAACGCGCCCGCCTGCCCGAAAACACCACCCTCATCCCCGGCATGCCCGTCGAAGCCTTCATCAAAACCTCAGACCGGACGCCAATTGCGTATCTTGTAAAGCCACTGGCGGACTACTTCACAAGGGCGTTTAGGGAGTAGAAGATCTCAGGATTGAACAGTTGCCCGGCAGAAATCGATCAGAAAGCGAGCGCAATCCCTATCGTTTTTCTTTCCGGGCAACCAATACTGCGCTGGTCCAGCGCTATGTCAAAACAAAGCAGAGGCCACCTGACATTGCCCCCTCACTGGGACGCAGTTTTTGAATTCTCAAATTACCGCCAGTCAGAACAGAAAATCATCATTGGTAAGTTGCTGTTGGGCATCAGCCACGTCTATATCAGCCAACCGGAGGCGATTGTTATCCACGTCACGAATGTAGGTAGTGGTGCTACTGCCCCAGAATATCAAGTCGTTTACCGAAGACGCATTCCAGGCCGACAAATCGATAATATCTTCGCCTATCGAAAAATCCTTAATTTCATCACCTGTTGTGCTGCCTACTCCGTACACAAAGGTGTCAGCTCCATCACCACCCCAAAAGCGCGTAGACCCGCCACCTTCGTACAGCACATCGTTACCGTCTCCGCCGTATACGTAGTCGCCGCCGTCTCCAGCTTCGATAGTGTCATCGCCAGTTCCGCCATACAGATAATCTCTGTCCGTATCATTACCACCGTTGATCAGGTCATTGCCATTTTCACCAAAGATTGAGTCCGCACCATCTCCGCCTTGGATCTCGTCATCACCGTCACCCGCATATACCGTATCGTTTCCAGCAAGGGCATCGACAGTATCATCGCCAGAGCTAATGCCAGGATAGAGTCCGTCGATCAAATCAGCGCCCGCTGTACCGGTCACCGAGTTTCCGCCAGAACCGGCTGCAAATATGAAGTCATCATTGGTAAGTTGCTGTTGGGCATCAGCCACGTCTATATCAGCCAACCGGAGGCGATTGTTATCCACGTCACGAATGTAGGTAGTGGTGCTACTGCCCCAGAATATCAAGTCGTTTACCGAAGAAGCATTCCAGGCCGACAAATCGATAATATCTTCGCCTATCGAAAAATCCTTAACTTCATCACCTGTTGTGCTGCCTACTCCGTACACAAAGGTGTCAGCTCCACCACCACCCCAAAAGCGCGTAGACCCGCCACCTTCGTACAGCACATCGTTACCGTCTCCGCCGTATACGTAGTCGCCGCCGTCTCCAGCTTCGATAGTGTCATCACCAGCTTCGCCATACAGATAATCTCTGTCCGTATCATTACCACCGTTGATCAGGTCATCGCCATTTCCGCCATGTACCGTGTCAGCACCATCCTCAGCATTGAGAGTGTCATTACCAGTTCCACCCCAAATACGATCATCCCCATCTTTCCCATACACCAGGTCATCATTTAGACCTGCAGCAATAAGGTCTCCATTTGAGCTGCCGTTGATTGGAGCTTGCACTTCACTAAAATCGTCGTCGTAATCGTTGATCGTAACGCCACCTTGTGCGGTGAAACCAGAAGGCACATAATTTACTGGGTCAACAAAGCCTACGGCTTGCAGACTTGAGAAATTCGAAGGGAGATTTGCTTCCCGGATGAAATGATCTTCTTGGTCGCCTCCCGCGCCACCATCACCGGTCGGCGCCACGCGCGCGCCCTCAAGGGCATAGAAAACGTGCCCACCGCCGGTATCGATGTACAACCATTGCTGGGTTCCAAGCGCAGAATCGCCATCGTCAGCATCCCATTCAACGACTTTCCAATCGTATCCGGATGCGGTACCAGATCCGGCTGACAAATTGAGTACGGTGTTACCAATTTTTATGGAGTCTCGAGAGGCATCGAAATCTTCAATACGACCAACAACCGTTGCTCCGCTTTGAACCTCGTCTAAATCCTGGAAGACAAAAGAGTCAGCAAAAAGGCCGCTATTGAATCTCTTTTCATCGCCTCGAATGTGGTGACCCTTTGCGTACCCACTGATATTGTTAAAGCCGATGTTGATGGTGTCACTACCTGCATTTCCCCAGACATGAATTTGAGAACTATCGGGATTGGTTATCGTCGCGCCGGACCCGTAATTGTCGCCTGTACCGTTCCTGATTGAAGTAATGGTGTTATTGCCTGATGTTCCAGTAAATGCAGTAGACATGGCTTCCTCATATGTGTTTAGCGTAAAGATGCTGCTTCTCAAACTTCTCTCAAATCAGGAAATTGCCTTGGAATTACATCCATCGAGCAACCCAATCCAGAATTGTGGTGAAAACCACTTTAGGTATATTAAGATTTTCTAGATACTTTTTAAAGTGTAAAAAACATTCTTAGGAAGATTTAAATTCGTGAAATGCTATTTTAAGGTCATTGATCCTCTAGCAACTAGATGTGGGATGTTGTGGCAAATAATCAGCGGCCCAAGTTGTCGCATCTTGCCGCTCATACCGCGAATGACAACTTGATCCTGCTGTTCCGGGCGCTCTTGCAGCTTCCCGATGCCGAAGATTACTTCCCTGAACTTGTGCGGGTCAATGGCCGGGTGCATCGTCGAGACGAGAACGGTAGTTTAACCGACCTTGAAGTGGAGACGCCAACCGGACCTGGCGGGCGTCGACAGTTGCAGCGGTTTATGAAATTTCTGAACGCTCGGCGCCTTGAACATGACCGACAGGAAGTTCTCCAATCTGCGCGTGTGATCCATTGGGCAATGCAAAAAGCGTCTCAGCGAGATCTGCAGGTCGCCGTTTCGAATGATATCCTGCAGCGCAAGATGACGAACCGATATGCGCGTTGGTATGATTTGGATGGCGAATCCGATGTGATCTGTGCGGTTATCGCTGACATTCACCATCAGGGACGTGCCTCTAAATCGCGAGTGCGGGCGGCCTTGGCTGCGAGCGATCCGCTCGAGCGGTTGATCACAATTAATCCGAACTATACCAATCGCAGTCGTGACCTTCGCGATAAAATTGATGCAATGATCGCCAACAACCAACTTGGGACTCTGCGTTATGACTCTGGCCTCAATGAGTTTGTGTAGATTCGAAGCTCTACTAAGGCGCAGTTGGCGGGCCGATGAACGAGTCGCCGTAATCAAATGTATTTAACTAATGTTTATGATGCTTGGACAAAGCGTGCATCACTTTCACGTAGGGCTCTCAATTCATGATTCAATTGCTATTCTGTGGTGTATGCGGGCGGAAGCGAGTTTGGCGTTTAAGCTACAATCAAATACGATTGGGCAATCTGTCGACCCAGTTCGCTGGATGCGCTACAAGTGAATATACCTGAACAAAGAAGAATATCGGGCAGGAGGGGACCCACATACAACGGATAATCGTTTGGTTTCAAAACATTATCTACTGTGTGGCTTTGCATGATACCCACATTGATACCCCCAAGGTAGGAAATTGTTCAAAAGTTCGAATATCTTACGGGGACCAATCTTCTGATCATTAGGTCTCATGGACGAATATAGCAGAACACGAAAGCGCTTCCGATTCGGAGCCAACTCTTGGCGAAATGGCGCGCTGTGAGATGAAATCAGACCATCACCCACCGAACGTTAAGAAATGCTGCAATGCGAAAATCGGCCGCTTCTCTAATTGGGTGTTTGGGTCAAGCTCATTTTCCTTTTTAGTTTTGGGTTTTGTCGCTCATCCGGGTCACGCTTCTCTTCGCAGTCTGATTGATGCTCAGGTGGCACCGCTGCACGCATATGTCGGATCGGTTGTGGAGAGCCCCGCTAAGAGACGCGCTTCACGTGGCGCAGCAGTCATTTTCGGCTTCATCCACGAACCTCGTCCGGTGAGGGACGACCCCGCTCGGTTTGGTGGTGGGTGGTTCAGATCATGCCGTACCCTCCACCATTTCCGGACGGAATTCAGTGCCATCTGCCCACATGCGGTGTAGCAAAACAGCCAGTTTACGTGCGACGGCGACGACAGCGCGACGTCTGCCTTTGGTCCGCATCAGGCGCGTCCCCCAGGTTTTGATCTGTGACCCGGCCATCGTGCGCATGAGCAGTGCATTTGCCGCCGCGTATAAAGTTGCGCGAACGTCTCTGTCACCCGCCTTTGATATTCGGCCGGGATTGTCATGTTCACCCGACTGGAAACGGCGCGGTGTCAGCCCAAAATGTGCGGCCACCGTGCGGGATCGCTTGAAGCGGTCAGGATCATCGACAGCCGCCTTGAAGGTCAGCGCTGCGATCGGCCCGACACCCGGCACAGTCATCATCCGCATGCAGACCTCATCGTGACTTGCAGCGCGTTTGACGCGCCGGTCCAGTTCCAGGAAGTGCTGATACAGAACAAGGCGTGCATCTAGCAGCGGAAGCATAGCATGTGCCAGAACATCATCCATCTCGATCATCGGGCGGACAACACCGTCAAAGCTGCCATGCTTCACGGTCTTGGGCAGGCGGATGCCGAAGATTTTCAGCAACCCGCGAACTTCATTGGCCAGATCAATCGTTTTGTTAAGTAGGGCTTTACGGGTGCTGAGCAATGCACGATAGCCATGGGCCTTCCGGCTCTTCATGTGCACAGGGCTGAACCATCCGGTGCGCAGGATCTGCGCAATTCCTCGGGCGTCATTCTTGTCGGTCTTGTTGCGCATCGCAGACAGCGCCGCATTCACCTGACGCGCTTCCATGCACACGACGTCGAAGCCCTCATTGGTCAAGCCAAAGAAAAGGTGCTGGCTCATCGTGCCCGCCTCGAAGCCAACTCGCTCAATCGGATAAGCAAAATCCGTCAAGCACTCCGCAATGTCGCCAACCTCGCACAGCAGATCGCGCTCAAGCATCACCTTGCCCTTGCTATCAACGATGCAAAGCGCGCACGACCGCAGCGACACATCCAGTCCGGCAAAATATTCCATCATCAGTCTCCCTTGTTCACAGCTATCCTGTGATCCTACCGGGAGCTCAACCTCAGATCAGGGTCAGCCCAATTACACATGCTATGAGCCCATACCTCCCAAATGTTGCGCTTTGTCAGACAAACCAAGAAGCGCTAAGAACAGACAAAGCGGTGTGCTCACGATGTCAATCCGAATTTGTTGCCAAGTTGTGGAGGACAATACTATTATTAGCACACAAGTTTTCGAACTCTTGCTTTGCTTGTATTTCGATAACCTACTTTTTAGGGGGACGTTGTATTGGCTCGTGAAATTTTCCACCCATATGAAAGAGTTGTCTGGCACTTAACCGAACAATTAGCTGAAACGGCGGATATCTCGGCCTTGGCACGGTTGCAGACCGTAACGGCGAGATTGCTTGCAAAGCAATCCAAGACAGTCTCACTTTCCAGATACAAGGCACGGGGTTTGACAGCGGGAAACCAGGCCCAGCTTGACCGGATGCAGGCGATGAAAGACGCGGTTGCAAACGGATTATCCCAATCAAACGGTGACGTAACTGCCTATCCCGAGCGGGTAGCGATATGGCCGTTGGATGATAACGAAAAAGCCGTGGGGTCCCTGCCCAAGGGGAGCGGTTGGTTCGGGAAGGAAAGCCCGACGCATGTTTTCCGGTCCCGGTCTGGTGAGATCAAATTCGGATATTTCGAGTCGTCGGAGCCACCCGATGAAGGTGTCGCACGTGTCGTGATGCATTCGCAGATACCCGTGGCGCAGACCATGCCGGTGAAAAGCAGTTGGGCATGGATGGTGGGTGTTGCGGCGGTTGTCTTGTTCATTTTTGCAATGGGCAGTGCGTTCGGGACCGGGCATCTTCTGGGCAAAACATATGATGTGATACGTCTCGCGCAGAACGATCCGGAGGACCGGTTGAGTACTGCCCTTGTGCAGCTTTGCGAAGGTCAGGGGGCCGGAGCGCAGTCCGGCCTTTGCGTGAAAGATGGAGATATAGGCGATGCGCTTGCTGAGTGCACGTCGGAGATGATCGTTGAGACACCGCTTGACGATGACGAAAAACTTGTTTTTCAGAACCGCTGTCACATCGTGTGGGAGACAGCGTTGCACTTGGCAGACGCGTCAGATTTCCAGCCCAAGGGTGGGTTCGGTGCCGCGTTGCATGGCGTGACGGAGTTCATAACAGGGGCATTTACATTTGGTCGGTTCCGGGCGGAGACGATTGCGCAAAACCTCACGGTTTCGATTTCGCCCTTTTACCTGATGTCCGTAGCGGCTTTGGTGCTGTTGTTTGCTGCATTGGGGCTGGGAACGTCGGGGAGGCCTTCGGGCGTCTTTGTCAGCCCGCAGAACAGGGTGTCGCTGTCGCGCATTCAGGTTACCGCCTGGACGACGGTGCTGTTGTCGGGTTTTGCGACATATGCGGCCTTCAATATCGGCGTCGTCGGCGCGCAATGGCTTGACGTCTTTGGGGAAGCGGAACCCAGCAGCGACGACACGTTGTTTCCGAAACTGGCAAGCTGGACCTGGGCGGTTCTGGGCATTGCTGTTGCATCGCCCTTGGCGTCCGGTCTGATCAAGGGTCAGAAATCGAACCTGTCGGAAAGCGAGATTCAGGAGGTTCAGGCGGCAGAGACGCAGCATGCGTTCCGTCTGGGTGCGCTTTCGGTCAATGCATTTCCCGGTCAGGCCACGATTGCCGATATTTTCTTCGGAGAGGACACATTTAACTTTACACGCGTGGATATCTCCAGAACGCAGCTTGTGATTATCACGCTGATCCTGCTTTACACCTATGCCAGCTGGCTGATCATGAGTATGGGAAACATCACTCGGGTCCAGATCCTCGAGGCCTTTCCGAGGGCGCAGCCGGTTTTGGAAACCTTCCCGAACCCGGGGCCCACTTATGTGGGTCTTCTGGCCCTGACGCATGGGGCCTATATTTTCGGGAAGTTGCAGGATGGGAAGCCAGTGGATGAGTGATGTTGCGGTCCGTTTTTAGCTGACGGACGCGAAGCACTGGCGGAATAGGTCAGGCAGGCGCCGCCCTATAGCGTTTCGCGTTTAACTTGAAACATCACGCATCACTTAATGGGCCCAAAATCTTTGATTTGAGGCAGCGTTAGGTGACACGAGGTTAACGCGAAATGCTTTAGTCTTCGATCTCTCTCCAGTGCAATTTCATGTCATCGCCCAGCCATGCCGCACCTGTTGAAGCTTCTTTCTGCAATGCGAAGCGCTTGAGGCCCTTTTCGCGCGAGGAGAAGCCGTTCCACTGAAACAGCGCGCGGCGTCTCACGATGCCATTTACCATGTCTTTTGGGTCGACCAGTTGGACAAGGAACGGGTCTGGGCTTGTGACCTGCATCGGCGCGTGAACCCGGTCCGGCTTGTCCTGTTCTTCATGCAAGGACAGAAGGTGATAGATCGCGGGGTTGGGCGGAAGCAACGGGCGATCCGCGATATCCAGAACCAGGTTCAGCGGCGGCCCGTCCTGGCCGATGTTGATCGTGATTTTCAGGCGATCCTTGTCCTGAAGGGAGAAAGGAATGTTTTCAGCTGTCATCAGGGCAAGCCTGAGCGGCAAACCGAGGAAGTAATTGCCGGACCGTTTCAGACCGCCGCCACCGCTTTGAACAAGCGGTACGCTTTTTTGCGTGCCCGGTCGTTGCAGTTCGTAGCTGACCGAGAGTTCGTGTTGCGCGCCGTTCTGGTTCAGAATGATATTGTCCGATGTTCCGTCCATGAATGTCGCCTCGGGATCAGTCCCCTGGCCCTTGGCCGCGAGTGCGACGCCCATTTCGACAAAGGCGTCGGGGCGCACCTCGGGGCTTTCGGCCAGCAACAGGATCTCGTCCTTGCCGCCTTCAAGATCCTCGCGTTGGAGTTTCGGCTGGCCTGTCAGGATATCGTTGTAGGCGGGGTCTTCGAAACGGATATAAGCGGTTTGTTCAATGAGCCGTCCACCTGCGCGCCAGAGCCAGAAGGCCACCTGTCGGGTCAGGCCAGAATTTTCTAGAAGCAGGGTCAGTTTCAGGCGTGTTCCGGAGGGCAGGGCGGCGAGTTCCCTGATGGATTCTGTCGGGGCGGCATCTGAGTTTTCGCGGGGCCGGAAATCGGAAAACACGATTGGATCCCCCGGCTTGATCTTGGGCGTTCCTGTCAGATCGGCCACAAACACGCGACCGTTCAGATCAAGTGCGGCCTCTTGTACGGTCCAGGCTGGTGCAGTCTCTCCGATGTCTCCGAAGACCTCGGCCACATCCACCTTGATCGCGCCGTCCCAATCCGCAGGCATCAGGCCCTGTTCAGGTGCCGACAGTTTGAGCCGATAGGCAAATTTGGCGCGCGGGTCGCGGGTCAGGGCGTCTTTGGCCGGGGAAAGGACATCTCGGGCAGCGGCCCCGCCAAACAGCATGGCTTCGGGCGATTTGGTCGGGTTGAAGGCAAAGGGTTCAAAGGCGCTTGCAACAGGTCGGTCGTTTGTACCCAGCTCCACCGGACGCGGTGCCCGGATCCATTGGGGCACTTCTGACACGGAACGCCGGGCTGCTTTGGCAGTTGTCGGAGAATCGATGCCCGTTCGTTGCGCTAGGAACGCGCCAGAGCGAGGGGCCACCACGGTCTGCAAAAGGAAGGCCGGTATGATTGAGTTGGACGCCAGCGCGCTTGCATCCGGGGCGATAACATCACCCGCGCGCGATGACAGGAAGGCGGCGGGCAACGCTGCATTGGTTGCGGGGGGCAGGGCTTGTGTGATCCGGGTGTTTGAACCGTTTTGTGCCGCCGAATCTTTGTAACTTCGGAAGGCAAGGGTTTCGCGATTGGTCACCCATAGCGGGTCGGACTGATGCCTGCGCGTACCTGCTGGTCGTGCGACTCCGAAACTTGCACCGCTCGCCGTCAGCTTCAAATTGGTTTGGCCACTTTCAGGAAGCGCACCTTCTGTGTCGGTCAAAGTGGCGGAATGTACTCCGAGCGCGGTAAAGCCATCCTTCGTGGACATCGCGGCACCGTCTTCGATGAGGGGCGGTGAAGTGCTTCTTTGCGGCTGAGGCGCACCGGCATTGTTAGTGAGGGACAGGGGTTCCACAATGCTCTGCATTTCGGGGGTTTGCGATGCTACGATCCGCATGTGTTTTGGCCATGCCTGCGACGGGCTGGCCCCCTCGGCAACGGTCAAAAGCGCCGATGATAGCCCGGGCGCAGACCGTGCCAGGGTTGTTTCGCCCCATTTCAGAATTTGCTGCGGCACCTTTTGGTCCGTGTCGCTGGAGAACCGGTTTTGATCTACGGTTAGCTGGGCAATCGTCTCGACCCGGGATTCGTCGGCGCTCAGGGTTTGCAGGCGTAGGTGCCATTCGTCCGTCGGCGCTTGTGATATGGGCGGTGGCGGCAAAAGCAGGGTATGCATCTGCGCCAGGCGCTCGTCAGACCATGAAGCCGCATGTGCAGCAGCGGTGTAAAGCGGGATTTTGCGATCATGACCGCGGTTGGTGATACTGTCGTCGAGCAGACTCTCACTCACCCAGCCGCTGGTGACAAAACCATAGGCCTCCTGCGGTTCGACCCTGCGATCGGGAAGATCATAGAGGTGCGATAGCCAAAAAGCGGTTTCAGCCCAGAAACGATCCTCTTCCTGCGCTGTGTTATCGGCTGTCACTGTGACACGTGTGGCGGACTGGAACAGGGGGCGGTGACGTTTGTCGGGATTGTCTTCGCTCAGATGATCAGCAAGCCCGGTTCTGGTTCGTCGTGCCTCGGCCGCTGCCTGACCCAGACGCGCGCGCAACCTTGTGCGTGTGGTGGCGGAGAATTCCGGCAATCCGTCCAGTCTTGCGTCATCCTTTGGTCGCGAGAATGTCTTGCCCTCGGCAATGCGGTCTAACAGCCCGTCCGGGTCAAGTTTTGACAGGAAACCGGGTACTGAGACGAGGCGCATCCGGCGGTCAGCGCTGCCTGTGTCAGAGGCATTGAGCAGGTGATGGGCAGAGATGTCAGCAACCAGACCGTAGTCAGCGCCGTGGACATCAAGACTTTGCGCGAGTGCCTGCATATCCTGTGTGGTCAATCCCCAATGACCTGCTTGCGCGCTGGGCACGAGGTACTTGCGTGGGTCACTGATCTGGATCAGCGGGGCGAGGCTGTAGGTGTCCGTTTGCTGTGCGGCTTGCTCCAGTTCTTTTTTCAGTTTTGCCGGATCCCAAAGCGAAACCCTCTGAAAACAGGTCCAGCGATGCCAGGTGTCGGTGTTTTGGCCATCTGGTTCGGAGAGGAATCGCAGCGTGTGACCCACTTTGGCCAAAAGCCGCACCTGTCCCGAAGAAATGTCTTTCATCGCAACGCGGGCGCGATCAAAAGAAACCGTTGCACCATGCAAAATGCGGCCTTGCTGCGGTTCTGCGGTCAATGGGCTCTGGGTTTGATCCAGGGCGAGCTTGGGCCAGCTGAACAGGTTGTCCGCCTCGAAAACGCCGCTCAGACGCGCGAATTTGTTCTCCTCGGAGTTTTGGGAAGGCGCGGATTCAAACTGAAGAGACAGCTCTCCCCCGATCTGAAGGTGGAAGGCCTGAGACAGGTTGCCCGCTGGCTCCACCTTGCCCGGGGACCATGTCAAAGCTCCGAAGACGGCCCCTTCGCCGGACGTGATCGGAGCACCGAGCACGCGGGTATCAGCGCCGGAACTTGTCCACGTTACGCCGATTGACTGTGCATTTATGTCGACCTCTGTAGTGACGTCAAATTTCGCGCCGCTGATCGAGCATATGTCTGAGTTGCTCAAGACCTCTTCGTTCATTAGTCCGAGCGATTTGTCGACGTCCAATTCCACGTCGCCCGTCTTAAGCGTCATCTGTAAGCGGTACTCGGCCGAGATGCCTAAACCGATCGTGTCGGGTAAAACAGGCAAGTTGACCGCGGCAAGGGGGCGCCAAGGCAGACCAGAGGGCGTTTTGAAGAACAGGTTTGCGTCGGATGCTTCCACTTGTGTGAGGGGCACCGTGAGGCTGCGGCCCCTGGCGAGCGTGCTTTTCTCGCCGATCCTGCCGCCCAGGCGGAAGCGCAGTTCGGTTTGTTCCACGTTGTAGGCGGACAAGCCCGTGCTGTCGCAGGACAACGTCAGCTTTTTGGCCATGAGATACGGCGCGCCGCCGATGACGTCGTCTTCATCGCGCAACGGCAGTGAGAGGTTCTCGATCGCCAGTGTCCAACTCAGCTGGTCGTCGATGGTCAGACCAGCTGTAACCGTCAGAATCGCGCGACCGGAACTTGCAAGAAATTCCTCGTCGCGATCACCGGGCAGGCCGATCTGCCCGACCAGTTCCGCCGATTTGAAGGCCCCGTTTTCCTTGGTGACTTTCAGCAGGGCAACGGGGTCGAACAAGAACACCCCAAGTGCGATACCGCGTTGAATTTCGTCCTGTTCGGTCAATTGCGTCAAAGACCAGGTGAACCCATGGTCCAGCGCCTTGTCCGGGCGCGCGGCGAGGCTTGCCTTATCTTTGCCTGCGGGTGTGTCCTGGCTATCCGAGTAGGCCTCAATCAAATGGGCTGTGTCGTCGTCGAAATTCACATCGCGGAAGTGGAACACAGGCGCGATGGTTCCCAGAACTGGGGTGCAGAGTTTGAGGGGCTGGGCCAGAGAGACAAGCGTGCTGGACTGATCCGGAACAGCGTCCATGCTTGGCAGTGTCGGTGTTACCTTTCGGACCTTGCGCGAAATCAGATTCGATGTCGCTTCCGCTGGCGCATGGGCATAGCCGGCCTGATCGAAATGGGCATAACCGGCCTGACCGAAAGACGTGTCATTGCCATAAGCATCAAGCGCCCCGCGCGTCAGCCTGAACTGATCGCCTTGCTGATAGCTGAGCCCCATAAGGTCAGCCGTTGCCGGAAGGCCCGGCATCTCGCTTGGGGCCAAATCGCCCAGTTTCAGCGTTACCGACCCTATCGATTCTAACTCCGGGCGGCTTGATCCGGGCTCGTAGGCATTGCTTTCGCCATCTACCTCGGCCCGCGTAATGTCAGCGCTGTAAGACAGGTTTCCATCCCATTTGACGCCGTAAAAGTAGTCTGCAATCTTGCCGTCGCTTTGCAGGTCCTGCGCTTCGGGGGCGCAGAGTGCTAAGGCCCTTGCATGCCCGGTCCAGATTTCTGCCCATGCAGAGCGGTTCACATCCCCCGGGGCATTGTAGGGCAGAGGTGTAAAGGCAAGCGGGGCGGCCTCGGCTTGGTCGTCTTCCTTCTCTAACGTGGCTTCTTCGTCATCGCTCGGCGGTTTTGGCGGCAGTTTGGCCAGGGTGTAGAACTCATCCGTCAGGGCGATATCGTGGCGATAGCGCGCGGTTACTGATGAGCTGATCCCGGCCCAGCCGTCAGTCCCGTTGTCTTCGAAACCCGGATAAAGCGTGACACTTGGCAGACTGGTCACGGCCTGACCGAACTCGACTTCGTTGCCGACACTGGAAAGAGGATGTGTGCCCTGAGCGGAACCAGTTGCAAGCCTGGGGCCCGGCACGGACATGTCAAAGGCATCTGCGAACAACAGGGTTTTCGCACTTTTGTTCAGAACCAGCGGAGCCAGTTCGCGCAAGGAAGAGGGTTGCCGGTCTGCCGGGCCGGTGGTGGCCAATGGCATGGTCTGGAACGTCGGTAGGTTGTCATGCCTGAGCCAGGCCCAGGGAACCGGTGCCGGGTCCGTCTCCGGCCGAACCCATTGCATGGTCAGGTCGGGCGTTCGGGTGTCTTCATCCAAGCGCGTTCCAAAGGCGGCACCGCTTTGCGGTGTGTCTGTACCCTCGCGCGGCATCAGGCGCAGGTTTTTGATCTGGGCAGAGATCTTCAGCGTGTTCTTGGCCCACAACTCGCGCTCGGCACCCGCCAAAAGGCCGGGGGTTATCGCATTTAGTCCGGTGGCTCGCAAAGCGCGGTCCTGAGATTCCGGAAGGATGCGGTCTTCGCTTTGGGCAAAGGCGGTGGCGGGTACGATGCCGTCCATGGTTAAGCCCAGACGGTTCAGGTCCGCCTGTGCCGATCTGACAGTCCAACCCACATCGTAAAGTGCGATCTTGGTCCGAAACGACGCTTGTTTGGCGTTGGACAGTGATATGGACCACGCCCGCTCTGCATCACTATCTTCGGGTCGCATGGACCAAATGCCGTAGGTTTCGAAATCTTCCGGAGTATCCGGTCCCGATTGTCCTTCTCCTCCCATGTCTTCGAGGCGCGACAGAGTTACATTGGGGAAGGCCCAGTGCAGCCAGCCATTGGTGAGCGGTGTGAACACCCATAGATGCGGGTCTGTTGTGTCACTGGGCGGTTCGGCAAAGCCCATCGCCTCTCTCAGACGAGAGGCATTTGACAGCGTCGGAAGCGCAAGGCGCAGATCACGATTGTCATCTGACGTCGGCGTGCCGATGTCGAGCGATTCAAAAACGTCCGGGTCCGGCAGATGAGGCAGCGGGGCTTGGTCACGTTCATACTGATAGAACGCATCTGTACGATCGAATTCCTCTTCGTTCTCTTGGGTTTCTGCGGGCGCATCCGATTGCCCTGAAATCACCAGAAAGCGTTGGCCATCCTCCTCTCTGGAGGACATGGAAAACCGTTTCGGCCTGACCGTCAGGCGGCCCGTGCGGCCATCGGTGTCGGCCCCCAAAGTCACCAGAAGATCGTCCGACACGACATGCAAAGCGCCGTCAGCCTCGCGCGTCATAAGGATTTCGTTTTCGACCTGACATGGCCAACGCAAGGCGGACAGACCGATCTGTCGCGCGGCTCGTAATGTCATCCATTTTGGAGCAAAGCTGTGTTGGCTTGTCGCAAGCAGTTCCTGCTCGAAGCGCTCAATCTGACGTGTCCAGTCTATTAACCCACCTGCTGTTTGTGCTTCGGGTAAACCGGGTTTCAACCAGAGACGTAAGTTTTGCCCGTCTGATTCACTTTCTGTCCGTGATGTGACTTTGAACCAGGCGGCAAGTGGGGTTTGCGTGGCGTCCCAGGGCAGGGTGATCTTACCAAGGAGGGCGACCCCGTCCGGCAAAAAAACGAGCGTATCTGCGTGCGCTCCGGTTACAGCGCCCAGACCAAGTGTGCCGCGCAGTTGGGCGGTATAGCCGTCCATGGGCCGGGTCCAAATCTCACCGTTAACAACGCGGCTTGCGGGCAGGTGCAGTTTATCGTCAATTTCGTTTTCTGGTACGTGGCCAAAGGGGGCAAGGATCAGGCCGGTTGTCCGCGTTTGGATGGGCTCATGTTGCAGGCCCGGGCCGAAAGGCTGCCAAGGTTCAGACGCAAAGTTCGGGCGTGACAGGTTGACCGCAACGGCGCTGTATCGGGAATAGCTGTCGCCATAATTGGTTTGCCCGCCGCCGAAGATTCCATCGATCTGCGCGCTTAGATAGGTCGGGGCATGAAAGGCTTCCTCTCCATCCAGCCGTCGTGCGGCTTCACTCTCGGACAGGGTTTGCAGCACCAAGCCTTGCCCGTTTGCTGCGATCTTGGCTGAGAAGCTCCAGTTGGGGCCCATGAGCCGCATGTAAGGTAATCTTAGGGCGGACCAGTCCCGACTGTTATGCGTTCCGACCCTGACCGGATCCCGGCGCGAATAGAGGCTTGGGAACAGGGCTCTGAGATGGTCACCGCTAATCGTCATTGGTCTTCTTCTCCTCACCCCAGGGGGCACCCGGCAGATTGCCATGATGTGCCACGACTTGAAGAGTTTCGGGGTCATCGGCAGATGCAATGGCGATGCTCAGACGCCGGATATCGGCCAGGGCAACCTTGGCATTCGCGAAGGTCACTGCATTGTTTTCCAAATCGATCACGGCTTTGAAATTGTTATAGAGCCGCTCGTCGTCGGCGGACGAGAGCCCCGACATTCCGCCCTGATCGGTGCCTGGCAGGATCAGCAAGAAGCGATCGCCCATGTCGAATATTTTCGTTGATCCGGAGGCAAGTTGACTCCAGGTTTCATCCATCGCGGACCAGTGCCACAGCGGCATGAAGACTTGCTGACCACTGGTATCTTGAACTGAAAAACCGTGCTCCATCGTTCCGTTGTCTGTCGCTGGTTCGGACATCAGGGGCAAGGCGGAGAGTTCAAGGTCTTTCAGAATGTCGGGCACCGTGAGCGCATCCGGACGTGCCGCGGCCTGATGGGCGGGGTTGAGCAGCATGTTCAAACCCGCTGCAATGTCGCGCAAGTCGGCGGGGCCGTCTTCGGTGCGGGGCAGGGCCGGGCGGTAGGCCCAACGCGGGCCGGTCATCGGGGTCAGCACTTCTATATGGTTACTCACCTTCGACAGCCGCAACCGCAACGCTGTAAGCTGTGCCAATGGGGTGTAAAAACTTGCCGGCACTAAGTCTAGGTTTTCGATCTTGACGCGAAGGCGCCGCGCCAGGCTTATGTCGAAATTCAAAGCGTCGAGTGGCGCGGGTGGGCCTTCGATTGGAGTTATCCCAATCTGGTGATTGTCCGACAGTTTGGTGTATTCGAAACACTCTTCTTCCCCTGGCAGCGGAGGCACCGACGGCATTTGTGGTTTCGAGGAAATCGTGGCCAGCGCGATGCGCGCGGTGGGGGTGCGGCTCATTAGTTCGAGACGCATCTGTGGGTCTGGTATATGACCGAAGCTTCCCGCTTTCGTTTCCGCTGTGAAATGCCGGGTCAGGCTTTCTGGTGGCAGCATCTCCATCAGCCGAGGGAAGCGAATGCGCGCGCGATGCCCAAGCGGCTTTAGCAACAGATCACCAAGATCCTCGTTCAGGTCCGGATCATAGGCTTCGATGCTCACGCGCCAGGCCTTTGCCGTTACCTCCTTCGTATAGAGCCCAAGCTGACCCCATGAGGTGAGCTCGCTCCAGTCAACGGGGGACGCACCAAAGGGAGACGCAGGCGCCGCTGGCGGCTTAGGAAGATCGGTTGTGACCTCAAGAGACTTGACGTCGACCGCGCGGGCGATCGAGGTTATTTTTTGCTGGTAGTAGAACGGCTCTGCCGCCACCAGAGATCGCCGCGCGCCGAACCGGGCCATCGGAACATGGGTCAGATAATCATCGGTTCCAAGATCGGCAGGCGGCAAATGGGCATCGGGACCCAGAGTACCCTCGCCCTCTGTCAGGGTCTTCAGATCGGCGGGTTGCGCGAACCCTTTCTTTTCCAGTTTTTCCAGCCAGTCAACGAACCGGAACGAGATGGGGTAGTGATGGCCAGTGTCCTGAAACTCCAGCTTGCGGGCGAGTGCAGCGTTGCTTTTGGACAGGGCCTGTTCCACATGCTCGCTAAACGTGACTTCATGGAAATGGCGGTCAGTTTTCGGATCAGTGACGACGCGCAGACCGATCAGTTTTGGTGGCACAACCTTGCGACATCTGGGTAGGGCAACATCTGTCCGGCCGTCTTGGGCACCCAGGCCGGGCCGCACGATGGGGCGACCGGAGTTCATGAGATCCCAATAGCGGGGCACGCGCATGATGGCGTAACTGCGCAGGGTGGCCCAATCTTCCTTGACAGGATGGGTAAAGCTGAGACGCCCCAGATCATCTGCGGCAAGGATCGCCGGTTCCTGCCGTTTGGGCGAGGCTGCGGTCAGTCGTGATGGATCGCACAGATCATCCGCGTTTGCAGGTTGTTGCTGTCCTAGTGTCATCGGGGCAGCGGCAAAGAAGCGCGCGCTCCAGCCGATGTAAGTCTCGATGAATTTTTCTGTCTCGCGCAGGGCTTTTTTGGCCTCGACCAGCGTCACCTCGGGCATGAATGCTTTGGCCACAAAAGCCGCGAATCGATCAAACCCTCCATGATATGGCAGTCCGAAGTAGTTTTTCCACTTCTTCACATCGATGTCGAAATTTCCAAACGGTGTAAGGCGAAGGGCCTTCAGGGCCGTTTCCGTGTCGTCGATGGCTGCGATGGGTTGGCTTTCGATGGTTTCAAGCCGCTTGTAAGGGAACGTGGCCCCGGCGTTCTGAAGTGCCCATTGCGCCACCAGCCAGTCAAAGGGCGAGTTTGCGGCGTAGGTCCAGCGCATTAGAACATGCTTTTCTCCGTTGCCGAGAATATCCCGCCACTCTAGTTCCTGACCTGACTCGAACCGGCGGACTTGCCGGTTTTGATCCGGGAAGATCACGTCCAGGTTTTCAGGTAATCTGACTTTGTTTTTAGCGGCTTCGGGCAACGCTTGCTCTTTTTCGAGGACGCTGTAGCGGTAGGCCGGATGCAAGGGTAACCCCGCATAGGGCTGGGGAACCGGGCGCAGGGATATCTGCACCATGGACAGGGTTGCGGCATCGTCCAGTGCGCGATCCTCGGGCGCTGTCCGTTGACCGGCATTGGTTTGAATCGGCAGATCAAAGGCAACGTGAGAAAGATCCATCGACAATTCGAAGACGTTGCTTTCGTCTGCAGCCGCGGCGGTTTCGTTCACCTTGATAACCGCATCGGCAATCTGATCGCGCAGCGTTGACTGTGGCAAATACACACCTGTGGCCGGGTCGCGCATCGCAATGGTGGCGGCCAGCCCCAGATGGGACAGTGCGCCCCATCCGGTCGGGTCCAGATCCTCCAGATCATTCTGCATCCATTGCATCGCCGCCTCGGCCTGTGCCTGCGGTCCCATGGCGGTGCCGGGGTCTTCACCCGGTTGATCCGGGGCCGTGCCGGGGCCGGGTTTGCCGGGGGCAATTTCAATTTCGAAGACCGAAGCGGCATCGTTCCCGCCCAGAGCCGGTGGCGCGCCCTCACGCACCAGCTCACCCAGCACGCAGGTCAACCAGGGGTGAAGATGGCGGCGGGCCGCGTGGGACCCCAGAGCATAAAGCGCTGTGAGCTCTCGACGTGTGCGTTCAACAGGTGTCAGCTCATCATTGGTGAGCAGCTCTTTGAGTTGCAGCAATGGCGCTTTTTGGGCGGCGGCCTCGATACCCCGGATCATGTCCAGCGTCTCTTTGCTCTCGGCGGGCCATCGCAAATCGCTGTCTGCCCAGGAGTACCAGCCGGGCCAGATCGTTTGCATCTGGTCCGGCGGCATGTCCTGGAGATGAACAAGCGTTGCGCGCCTCACCGGCGGAGTGACATCCCAGACCTCTGGCTGGACAAAGGACGTGACAACGCGGCCCGAGAACACCTTGTCAGTGAGCTTGACCTCTTTGATTTCGGTCCAGTCGACGCCAAAACCCACCTCGGTGTCTTCTTCCCGGTCCAGTTTGACGAGGCGGTCCATGCGGGCCTCGTAAAGAACGTAGCGGGCGGTGTCTTCTAGCTTGCCGCCGGCTTGGGGGACGGCATTCCACGTCAGTGTCACAGCGCGATCTGTGCCCGGCTGCGTCTGATAGTGCAGTTGTAACGCGCCGCCGGTCCCCACGCCGATGGCTGCACGTGCCAATGCCCCCTGCTTGGCGCGCAGATCTTCGTTGGCGACTTGCAGCTTTGGCGGGTCGGATTGAGCGTTGGGGATCTTGGGCCATTCCAGATAGTCCAGCGCGCGGAACCGGACGGGGTCTTGTTCGTCCTCATCATCCACGACCGCCTGACGCTCTGGCGGGACGGCCAACAGCAAGGTGACAAGGACCATTGAGCCATAACCCTCTGCCGGGAGTTCCAGCGTTCCTGGCGCAACATCTTCCGTGGACGACGCGCGCAGAAAGAGCCGCCAGCCAGCACCGTTTTGTGCCGTCGCGGCTGCATGATCGAAGAACCCTTGCCCGAGCTTGCGTAGGTTGTTGTTTTCGGCAAGCCGCTGACCACGATGGTCAAAGAGTTCGGCCTTGTACTCTGTTGCCGTCTCCTCCCAGCCCTGGTTCAACGGCAGCATCAATCGCTTGGCTGTGTCTGTTGCATCCGTCTCACCAGTTTCGGGCCAGATCTTTTCTGCATCTCCCTCAAACGGTTTCGCGTCGAAGGCGACAATGATGTCTCCATCCTTCAGCCCGCTTGCCCGGAAACTTGTCAGGGCGCTGTCATCGGCCTCTGCCGTTTCTGCCGGATAGGCCCCCAGCGGCAGCGGGTTTATGGGTCGCAGGATCAGTTCCCAGCGATTGGTCAGGGCAACAGCCGGGTCATTCGGCGGGGTCGGTTGGCGCCAGTAGAGATCACCTTGAACGTTGTTGTCCGCGTTAGGGAACTCCAGCCGCAATGTGGCCCCGTCGGCGGGCAGCGGTGTCGCGCTTGGCTTATGGGTCGCCGAAAGCTCCAGCGGCTCCCCTTCGCTTCCGTCCTGACTGAAGGGGACAATGCGGGCACGAAACTTGATACTGCCTCGCAGCAAACGTTGCCGATCAATCGAAAGTTCTTCGATTTTCTTAACGTATTGGAACCGTGTTTTGAGACGTTTGAAATCGTCCTTGCCGTCCTTATCCGGCGCGATCATATCGCAGGGATTGAGGTCTTGCGCATCCAGCAAACGGTCTGTTCCGGCCTCGTAGATGTCGGCCTTGTAATGGCTCAGGAAGTCTTCGATTTCGGGGCCTTGGCCGTTTTCCCCTTTGAAGACGCTGCCGGGCACTTTGCGCCAGTCGATGTCCCAGATGAACACGAGAACTTCGTCATCGGCATAGCTTGGTCCCGCCGCCATATCCGGCGGGCTGAGTGCGAAATTGGCATCCGCGAAGTCAATGACCGGCGGCACCTGGGTGTCGACATGCCATGTCTGCTGCGGCACCCCAGCCGAGATTTTCAAATCTGCAAGCGGCTCCTCGCCTTCGTCGGGGAAGCGGCAGAGCCAGTCCGGGCATGTGTCAGACTCGACGCAGACGACCATGCCCAGATCGATCAGAGTGGGCCGCCCCGATGTCGCAAAGGCCTCGGTTACCGGTACGCCGTCGGCAACCGGGCGCGTGCGCTCTGCGATCCATGTGAAATCATCCAGGAAGGAGCGGAACAGGAAGGACTGGTTGCCCAAGGCCTGTTCACGCAGTTGGGCGCGCTTTTCGTCTTCGGCACGGTTATTAAGGAATTTATCATCCCCTTCTTTCTCGGAGGCATCGATCGCGTCCATCAGGGCCCGGTCATAGGGGTGATCTGCGTCCAGACCGCGCCGTGTGCTGAGAACATCGCCCGTGGGCGCATCAAGCCGCTCATCGCGCAGGCGTTTGGAGGCTTGTCCAAGGTCCGCTGCCGCAAGGTCAAACCCTGACCAGTTGGTGGGGAACACACCGCCTGTACCGTCACTGCCGAAATCGGACGCGTCTTTCGGCACGTAGCAGGCCGCCAAAAACTGCTGCAAGGTCAGCGCCTCGGTCACTCCACCGCCTTCGGGGGTCAAATTCGCCCGTGCGAAGGGGTGGAGGTCAAGTGGCAAATTGACCAAACCATCGCCATCCACCCTTTCGCTTGATTTCACCCACTGGAACGTTTTTTCCGTAATCCGCGACGGCCGATAGACCGTGACACCGTTTTCTTTCGGATAGCGCAGAATCCCGTAGTTAACGCGCAGTTCTGGGTCGCCACTCGGGGAATGATAGACCGGCGGGTAAAGTGGTCGGGTTTCTTTGCCCTCGGCGACCGGGCTGGGCATGATCCAACCGAACCAGAGCTTTTTCTGGTTTGGCCGGTCGCGGCCCTGTCGCAGGGCGAAGACAAAGCTGGCCTTTTCGGCCTCTGCGCGCTCGGCTTCTTCTATGATCAGTGGCGTGTCGGAAAACGCAGGCGCGGGTTGTGCGGCAAGAACCACGCCCGCGGGGGGTGGTATTGCCCCCGGTGACCCAACGGGCGGCGCCGCTACAGGTGGTGCTCCGGGTGGTGCCAATGGCATCGCCGCCAAGGGCGCGCCACTGCCCCCGTCAATCGGTATAAGAACCTGTTCCCGGTCGTTAAACTCGATCCCGGGGATGGGCGGGATCGCTCCCGGCTCCAGGAAGGAGCGCATGTAGGGGCTCAACGCCTGCCGGGCGCCCTCTACTCCATTGCCTGCGGATACGTTGACCTTGACCTTCAAGCCCCGGCCAAAGGCCGAGATCATCACAGAAGCCTGCGCGCGGAAGCCAAGGTTCCCTTGACCGGCCCAACCAATCTCCAACGCGATGACGATCTGGATTTCCAGAGCAAAATGAATGTCGATGCTGATCTTGAAGAATTTCAGTTTCAGCCGGAACCAGATATGCACCGCGAACCGGACAGACACGTCGATGCCCACCGCAGCGTAGATATTGGAATCCAGTGGACGGGACAGCGAAATCCCGATCATCAGCCGCATGCCGAAGCTGACCGAGATATGCGCGCTGATATGGGTGCCGACAATGCCGAGGGACAGACCAGACGAAACGGTCACATCCCCGCGCGCCGAGAAATAGACACCCTGGACCAGCATGTCCTTTTCAAGACGGAACAAGACGCCGCCGCGGCATTCGATGGTAAGCGCGCCGATCTTGTATTTGAAGAAAAGCCGGTCGGGCCAGCCAAGTTCTGCGTGGATCAGGCCCGGTTCGCTCAGGAACGTCGCCTCGAAATGCGAATTGTCCAGCATCTCCGCCAGGAATTTACGCAGTTCCGTCTCTTCTTTCTTTGGCCCGAGATACGGGTTCTTGCCCTTCGCGGCATGGATCAGCAGCCGGCTCTTGGGCGCGGAATAGGCCATGAAGCCCAGTGCCAACGGGCGTTTGCGCATCCCCTCGCGGTCTTCGAAAAAGTCATCGGCACTGACGGGGAACCAGAGCTTGGAGGCCGCCATGAAGGTCAGATCTGACCGCAGGAAGAGCAACAGTTGCGCGATCACCGACTTGAGCTGCTTTTCGGCATCCACATTATAGGTCGTGGGTGAGGAATTGGCCGACGCCATCGAGAACATTGCCTCAAGCCCGATGGACCAGCGGCTGCTTTGGCCGTCACGTTCCGGATCGGGGGCCCAGCTTGCGATACGGGCAAGGGAATGATGATTGGAGATCTCGCGCAGCATAAGTTCGATCAACGGCCCAAGCCGGTCTTCGCTTTCGAATTTCTTGATCAGAACAGATGTATACCGATAGCCAAATCCAAGCCCGATCTGACGCAGGTAAAGCGGCAATGGTCCGATCTGGAAACTGATCCTTGCGGCCTCGATCGCGATGAACCAGCCGCGTTTCCAGGTGTCGCCTGTATCAGCCCGCATTTTCACGAAACTGAATGCTGCCGAAAGCTCTGGCAGACCGGGGATCAGCACTGTGCCTTCGCCTGCGAAGCCATCGATTAAATCGCTGTTATAGTATTCCACACGCCCGGCAATCTTGAACCCAGAGGTTGATATTTCGACCCCCAGACCCTTGGCATGGACTTGTGGTATGATCTCGCCTTTTTCCGGCAGACCGATGTAGAGCTTATGGAAGTCCACTTCGACCGAGAGCACATCGCCGATGTCGGCAAAGGCGATCTGTCCGCCGATGATGATCGCGGGGCTGGGTTCCTTGAAGCCGGTGAATTTCGGATGAAATCCAATGGACCGGACCTCCATGTCAAAGAGGCCCAACACCGGGAAGGTTTCCGGCTGGTTAAGTGTGGCGATCAATTCGACATGTTCGAAAAACTCATCGCCCAGTGGCGCATCCGTGAATTCCAGGCGTATGGATTTGAAATCCTCCAGCAGATTGCCCAGCAACTCGGAGCCTTCGGGTTGCATCTGCACAGAGCCTGAGATTCGGAAGAACCAGGCCTGAGGTTTCGTGCCCCCTGCGTCATCCATATCGATGGTGATCTTGGTGATTTCAAACTTGCACCGCGTGCCACGAGAGAAAATCGGTGTTTCGCCATCGCCGAGATCGCAGTCGAAATCGGCGAGACGGATGTCGCCTCCGGGTGTTTGCTGCAGGCTGAGCGCAATGCTGACCGGTGCGTTGTTCAGCAGTTCCGGCAATTGGCCGGATCCTGAAATGGTCAGGTCGGTCATGCGTCCGCCGACAATTTCGAGCCGCGCTTCCTCAAGCGAGAAGGGTTTTTGCAGCCCCGGCAGTTTGAGTGTCGTTGCCAGCAAAGCGGCATTCAGATCAAGCCCGCCCGCGCCAAGGACCATCTTGTCCACGCTGAAGGTCAACCCGTCATCTCCGAAGGCGTCATAACGCATAAGAAGCTGAGTGCCATTTGGCACCATAAGGGTGAACTGGCCGTCTTCCATAGACAGGGACAGAAGTTCAATCTCTTTGGGTTTTTCGTCCTTTGGCACTTCTGTCACGCCGTAGAGATCAAATCCGAAGAGATCTATTTTCTTGGTGGCGACCAGTTTGGTGTCGGCCGAGGTTTGCTTGTTCAGTTTGTCTATGAACTTGGGCAGAGGGTCGTTTTCGTCGATTTCCTGTCGTAGGCCAAGTTCTGCGCCGTCTTCCACGCTGAGCGACAGGTCACTGAGCGACAGGCGGAAATCCATACTGCCTGTCAGGTTTTTGGATGATGACAGCGCAACGGATAGTTCGGTTTTAACGATGAGCGCGTCTTTGTCGGCGGTGAGACAGACCTCTTCAATCGAAAATTCGACCCCTCGGTCATCCCCGAACTGAGAGAGCAGGGCCTTGACTTCGTTATTAACGGCACCCAACACACTTAGACCCAACACATAGGGGCTGCTGGCGCCCAGGGTGAAAGACTGGAAGGCCGTGGGATCCAGGGCCACCGGGGCCTGGACAGGGACTGCGGGCGGTGGGCAGCCGGTTTCGTTCGTTTGTACATCCGTGGCCGGTGGCAAAATCGCGAAAGCACCTTCGCCGACGTAGGGGTGCAAATAGCTTATCCCCTCATCCTCGCGCCACCCGATCAGTTTGATGGACCGGGCGTCCGGTGCGTTGCCGCCGAGGTTTCTTGCACCCAGCACCACGCGGAACAGTTTTCCATCTTTGCCCGGTTGGACCTGCCGTTCGCCACCGGGCTTGGTAAAGGCAAAGTCCAGACTGGCCTCGGCCAGCGCCTTGCCGTCTTCGAGACGTGTTTTGGCCCCCCAGGACACGATCCAGGAGAGGCTATCGGTGCCGTCGCCTTCGCGTCGCAGAACGAGGCTGTGCACCTCTGGGCGGCGCACGGACAAATCGATCCCCGGAAGGCCGATTGAAAATGCATCCTGTCCGGTTGTGGCTTTGTCCAGTGTGTCTGTGCTGGTGAGCGTGCCACCCGGCAAGACGATGCCCTTCCCAAGCTGGGCAAGATCAAAGCAAGTTTCTTGGACCGTCGGCCAAGCAAGGTTTGCCGCGCCTGTTGTATCCGGCGCCGCAGCCCTCATATCCAGCCGGATTTGCATGTCCCGTGCGCCGGCACCGTCAAACCAGGCGATCTCCAGCGCGAGTTCGACCATTTCGGTATCGGCGGGCAAAGCCCCGGCGGGGGCGGTACCGATCAGGTCATGCATCAATGCCTTGAACATGCGCGACACGTTGCTTTGTTTCCAGGCCAGGAACATGCGTGTGTCGGGCTGAATGTCGCCATCCAGAATTTCCACGCCGTAGTCATTGGGCGCGCCGGGGGGTGCGAAAAGATCCTGCGCGAATGTCAGCTGCGGGATGGGTTTGGTGGCGTAATCCGCAAACACATCCACCTGTGTTTCGACCTGCGAGAACATCGTGATGGGGTTGGTCGGCTTGGCGCTAAGCGCGCGAAGATCACGCAGATGCAGGCGGATATCGGTATTGTAGAGAACTGAATCGATAGATTTGATTTGCAGATCTGCAATTTCGAGAAGCGTGTCGAAGCAGACGCGCCATTCGCCATTGTCCTGATGCGCAAAGATGCCCAGCTTCAGGAACCAACCCTTGGCGGACACATCCAGAAGCCCGAACGGAAGGGCGAACCCGTACCGATCCGCGCCGTCCACTTCGGGGTATTGCGCCTGCACCAGTCGCACACTGACCTTGTAGGTGTTGCCGTCCCAGATCACCTCGGTCAGGAAGTCATCATAGGTCAGGGCCGGTTCATCATTCCACGTGAACACCAAACCTTCGACCCGAAGCTGTACGCGATAGTCGCTGGTCCCTGTGCCGGCTTTGCGCAGTTCGAAACTTGCTTCCTTGGCGCGGATGCCGAAGGGGAACTGAAATTCGAATGGCAAATCCAAATTCCAGTCGAGCGACAGTTTGTAATCGCCAAAGTCCACATTTAACAGGCGCGCAAACCAATCCAGCACGCCCGGCATGTGGAAGTCGGACAATTGGCCGAGATCGAGGATGGACAGGGGCAGCCAGCCTGAACTGACCCCGAAATCGGGAAGATCAAGGCGGACGGCAAGGTTGGAGATGCCACCGGCCTCATCCGGGGGGGCAATCAATGCCAGACCGGCGCAGGTCTGGAACTGGAATGCAACACCCGCGCCGATCGCGCCATCCGACAGTTCGAATGTTGTGCCCTGACTGCCGGTCAGGTCGCCACAAAAGAGCAAAGTGAAATAGGGGGTTGATGTGGTCCAGCCATTGTCCGGTGTATCAAGCCGCAACGCCATTTTAACCTTGTCGAAGGTCTGGGCCGTGGCGCCAAGATTGAGACCGAAGAAGTCGGTTAGACCGGTGACTTCGGCACGCAGAACGCCATTTTCCTGTTCGATGTCAACGAGGCTGAATTCTTTCCGTTCTGTATTTCCGTCTTTGGTTGCGATGAAGGTCAGCTTTTTGGTGTTTTCATCGACGGAGATCGCCAGTTGAGCCTGTCCTTCCGGTACTTCCTGATCCGGCTTGATCAAATCGACCGTGACGTCAAACACATTGCCCGAGAACGTATTGGTCATGTGCTGCCGCCCCCGGATTTACCGGTTGAGGTATCCAGGCTGATCCACTTGGCGAATGGTGAGAAGGGCGTTTGCTTTGTTGGTTCAGCACCGGCTGCAATGGTTTCGGCAACCTCGATCGCTTTTAAGTTCTCTTTGGCCATCAGTTTGAGAAATTTCGCGAAGGTGGCCTTGTTCCAGGCCTGTGCAATGCCGCCAATCTGCTTTGCATCAGTAAGTGCTTCATCGATGGCGCGTTTAACTTTTGTAATTGCAGCGGTGTCTCCCATGCGGATTTTACTGTAGTTCCGATAGGCCCTGTCGAAGCCCAGTTGAGAAGACACCAACAAAGGTTCCAAGGCGGAGAGAAAAGGTTTCAGATCTGCATCTGCTGTTTCTGTCGCCGTCTGGGTCAGGACCGCGTGCCGAAGGCTGCCCGAGCCGAAGGAGATCGACAGCGACCATCTCTTCGTTCCGCCAATCTCAAACTCGGTGTGGTGGAGCCCGGCGACCGCATGGTGATAAGCCACCGCCCGAAGATGCCCATAGACCGCCGCGCCGCAGGAAGGTTGCATCTTGCCTTTGGCCGCACTTTGGAACGCGGGCCCGCCCAGCAATACCCAGAAGGCCTCGTACAGGTGCATCAGGGATAGGATCAGGTGTCCGGCATTCTTTGGCTGTACAACAAGATTGTTCTGATCCGGGGATATCTTCAGACTGTTCAGATGGCCGTTGGCCCGATGAAAGTAGGCCGCAAGTGTTTCGTCCCATATCTTTACATCGGGTGCGCCGGTCTGTGTAAACCAGCTTTTGTGTGTCTTATAGGCCCGCGTTATGTCCGCTGCGTTGCTGGCCTTTAGGGCGAAATATGCATCCAGTGTGTCCTGAAGACTGGCTGAATGATCAAAGTCTAGCGCCGTGACAGGAGACGGCAGCAGCGCTCTTTTGAACGTCGGCTTGCCGTTCTCGCGTTCGATCCGCCGCCGCCGTAAAGGTGACGTCCAGTCTGGCTTCAGACGCCCGGCCGGAACCTCTGGCATTTCTTGCTTGGCCCGCAGTTTCGTGGCTGTGCTGGGCCAATTAGTAATCAAAGGTCGCTGATACTTCTCCTTGGCAGCCGGTGAAAGCCCCAGCTCTTTATTGACGGGATTATAGGCCAGCGGTTTGGGTAGAACGGACAATGGATCTTGGCTCTTTCCGTCGAGATAAAATCCAAGATGCACGTGACCGGCATTGGCCTTGAAAGATGCCTCTAGCGTGCTGCATTCCTTATGATGATCCGCATTCCCTGTTTTTCCCGCGAAACCGATCAGGTCTCCCGCCTTGACAGTATATTTGAGTTTCGGCCGCTTATCTGATGGGTGTCGACTGTCGCGGACATTGGAATCAATTCCTGGTCCTAGCCGTTCCAAATGGCCGTACAAGAATTCGCACTTTAGGCGTTCGCCCTCGTGCGGGACATAAAACAGATGTCGAATTCTGTTTCCATATCCTTCGTAATCTCCGCCTGAAAGTTTTCTGTGGAGCGTCCAAATCCGCGTAAGTTCTCCCGCAGCCAAAGCGAAAATCGGAACTTCATGCGGAAAGGGAAAATAGGGTGCGTAGATGTCGACACCAATATGATCACGATGCCAATCTACGCCTTCCACAAAAACGTAATCCTCGTGATACATGCTGTTATAGGGTTGAAAGAAAGCCTGTGGCAACCCGAGGCTATGGTTCGGATAAAACCCGCGAAGCTCTCCCAGATATTTGGGGTCGGTCGCGTAGGTGGCATCGCTTGGGTCTTTGAGTTGAACCGGATACTGAGGCGTTTCAAAAAAGCGCGCAGTTTGTTTTTTCGGACTCTTTGGGTCCGGCTTGGCTGCGTTCTTCAAATAGCTTTTTACCGCATTAAGCTTTTCAGCAAGATTTGACATGTTGCGGCGAAAATATCCCCCTTGTTTGAGACATGATGCCTAAAACAGTGGCTCATCCACATCCCTTCTTTTCAACCTAGGCGCTAGTTTCTATCTGTGGCAACTATTTTCCTCCCGTGCAGGAAATTAAACCTTTGGTGCATCAGAGGAACCAGGAGCCGACATTTGCACGTCAGTTTCCCGGGGATTGGCAAGATTTCTATTTCTAGAGCTTCGTCCTGAAAATCTGAATCGAAGGAATTCACAGACGGTTTGATTTGTGATTCACCATGATTGGAGGTGGATCATGGGCAAATCACTTTCGTTGGACAGTCGGGAAAGGGTTGTCGCGCTGGTCGAAGATTGCCTGTCTTGCAATGAGGCGGCGCACCGGCTCAGGATTTCGGCTGCGAGAGCGGTTCGGATAGTGCAGCGCAAGAAGCGGACTGGCGGGGTGCTGGCCGCGCCGCACGGCAGCCCGCGGCGCAGCAAGCTGGACGCAGTGTCGGGCTGGCTCAAGGCGCGCGTCGAAGTGGAGCCGGACATCACGATGCCGGAACTTGTCGATGAACTGACGACGGCGCTTGGGCTACGGGCGACACCGGCCATGCTGTCGCGCCACTTGATCCATCGTCTCGAGTTCACATATAAAAAAATCGCTGATCGCGACGGAAAGGCTACGCAAAAAGGTGCGCGCGGCACGATACGAATGGCGCCACCGGCGGATGCCGAGGACGCGCCTTGAGCCGCACCGGTTGGTTATTATCGACGAAACAGCTGTCACCACCAAGATGACGCGCCTGCGTGGTCGGTGCCCGCGCGGGACACGGCTGGAAGCAGATGCGCCCTTCGGCCATTGGCGCACGCAAACCTTCATCGCTGGGCTGCGCGTCGATGAATTGACCGCACCTTGAGTGCTGGATGGTCCCATGAATCGGGCCTCGTTCGATATCTAAATCGAGACCCAGCTTGCACCGGTCTTGCAGCCCGGCGACGTGGTGATTGCGGATAACCTATCATCGCACAAATCCGCCCGCGCGCAGGCTTGCCTGAATGCACATGGCAATTGGATGCTCTTCTTGCCACCCTACAGCCCTGACCTGAACCCGATCGAAATGGCTTATGCCAAACTCAAGGCGCATCTGTGTCGTTTCAAAGCCCGAACCTTCGAAATGCTATTCCAGTCAGTCGCCAAAACCTGCGAACTCTTCCCCCCTGATGAATGCGAAAGCTTCTTCAGGGCTGCCGGTTATGTTGCAGATTAAATGGGCGATGCTCTAGATTTTCTTTCTTAACCGGTTTTTTTGCAATTACTGGATTCTTAGGTGAGCCTCGGTTACGCGCGGGTCTCTGGAAAAGTCCCAGTCTTCAGGATCAGGTGGTTTGGACCATAGGTTAGCCACGCGCCCACGAAAGTAAATATTCCAGAGGCTAAGGGAGTGATTAAAGCTCGGCACTTCGATCCGGAACTGGTGTTTGCTTCCGGGCGCGATAGCTGCGGCCGACGCTAAATCCTCTGATGTGTCCCCGGTGACTTCGCCTGAATGAATGCCGTAGATAAAGCCATCCTCTGGCCCGTGGGTTTCCCACGTGCAAAAAATAAACTGATACTCCAGAACGGTCAGATCGCTAGCAAGCGTGCCGATGTTGGATGCTTCAACAACTAACCTTTCTGGAGTGAACTCAACCAAGCACTTTGGCTGCCTCGATTTGAACTCGGGCTTGTTTGTACGGTCGTTAGTCAATCCTTCGTCGCCTTCGTACAGCTCAAACATGACAAAGGCATCCTGCGGATTGTCATCATTGTCACCGATAATGATGTCGAGTGCCTCAAGGTCATTCATCAGAGTTCTCCTAAAAATAAATACTTCCGGGAGGCAGTTCGTCCCAAGGACGGAACCCAAAGCCACGATCACCATCAAGATCGAAATTGTAGACTGGGAAAGACCCTTCCAATAGGGCAATAGAGAAGTCTACCGCGTTTCCGAATCCGTTGGACTCTGCCAGTCGCTCCTCTAGGAACACGGTATCTTGCGGGGTAGGAGCCTGTCCCATGTCATGGAGTAAAGCTTCAACATTAGGGTCAATTACGTTCGAGGGATCGATCATCCAATCTGGACGCAGTTTTCTGTCCAATGGCACCATTGGCAATGTGGCTGGTTGCTCAATGGAAGCCAGCAAATCTGGCGGCAAAAGCCAGTACATCCGAGTTTTCGGATTAGGTAGAGTCTGGCGTGGATAGGTATTGAACTCAAAGTGACCAGGAGTTGTGATCATGTCGTCCAGGAAACCGAACGATGAGAAATCGTCCTTACTCAAATAGCCCCATCCAACCAGGCACAGCATGGTTCGAATGGCACTTACTATGAAATGTAACGCGGAGTTTATCAAGTAGAGTGCCCATCTGGGGGCGATGGTCACGATGCGTGTGATTACGGCAATCGGCAAGGTGGCAATCATGACCAGCAGAACAGCGCCTTTGGAGAGCCACGAGAACAGTGACTTAAGGAAGTCAGATATGTTCCCGGTCCATTTCGGTGGCGGTCCGGGATTGTTGGCTTTCAGAAGGTTTTTGATCTCATTCCAGACTTCTTTGAGGTTATCAGGAGGGGGAGTGGGACGTTCGATCGTCCCGTCGGTTGACAGGCGGAGGTAACGCTTAAGAAATTCGTATGCGAAAAGGAACTCATCTTTTTCTGGATATCCGTTCTGCAAATGCGAAGGGACGAAAGGCGGTTCGTAAACCCGGCGCATTGAGTTTATAATCAACTCTGCAATTTCATTCTCTTCCTGCGCGGACACGCTAATCTGGGAATCCAGCCGAGCCGCCATAATGTCCCCACGAGCCTGTTTGTCCCAAAGCCAGCTATCTGCGATGGTTTCGACCACGAGGTGCCGATAAGCATGATTGCGAAATGGCCCGCCCACAAGGTGATTGATAAATGGATGACCTGTCACGTCACCCGCAACATGAGTCAAGTATCCTCGGGCGTAGGATAACTGCGCCTTGGTGCTGGCTGTAGATAATAGATCTTTCGCGAAATCACCAGTATGCCGGTAATGTAAAAGGTCCATCCACCACCATTCGGAATAGTCACCGGGTGTCGTGGGCTGTTTCCACGCGCCGTCATCCGTGAATGGGTGGCCAAACATCCGGAAAGGAAAGCCGTACTGATCTGTGGTGCTGATCGTCCAGGTTGGATCGGTAAATTTTGGGTCAATCGCAAATTCTGGTGGCAGATTTCCAATCTCTGAAAAAATCGGATTCTTTATGTTAACTGACCCCGCGCCCCAAGCAATTCCGAGTTTTGTGGCTAGGAACATAGCTTCCATTCCCACGTTAAATGTGTAACCGAGATCCTTGTTTAAACCTCCACTCAACCAATCCGCTAAATCGTCAACGGGCTTGGAAAGTTCGTCTTTAATTTCGCTTAGTTTCTCTTTGATATCAGAGATCATCTCGAGCACCGAAAGCGCGATTTCGAATCCCTTTCGCAGCTCGGGTTTACTGGTGGCCGGATCAAACATGAACAACGTCGTATCAGGGCCCACAGCACCAAAATTTAGGGCTTCTGGGTGGAGGTCTGGGAATAGATCCGGTCGTTTTTTAGATGCCAATTCCGCGAATATGATATGTGATCCAAACTTTGGCATTTACCTGAAACCTCAAAAGAAAACTGAACATGATACAACTTAAAGTTTACGCCAGCCATCCGCGGCCCGTCAAGGTGGAAAACCTCGTGTTGAATTTGTTTCGGTTTTTCAATTGTTTTTAGGAATTGATCATCTGGAATTTCGTTGTGCATGAGGCCTTGATCTAATTTTAAGCGTATTTATCACTCACAACTCGGGGCGTTCCATTTCTGCGATAGGATTTTTGTCACCAGCGAAAACATTCTTTTTCGTCAGCCATCGAAAGCAGCCATTGGTGCAACTGCAGCGAAAGCACACTTCGTCCGGATAGTGTTGAAAAAGTCTGTTGATTGGTTGCTGGTGTCCTGATTCACTTGTTTTGAGAGTGGGAGGGCGCGGCGATGATGGGACCGAGGCAGGTGGCGCAAGGTGCGTTGTTTTATGAGTTCTCAATCGAAGAGTTCGTGCCGCAGGATCACCCGATGCGTGGGATTGATCGCTGCCTTGATCTTACCGAAGTGCGCCCAATGCTTGCGCCGTATTACAGCTCGCATGGTCGTCCGTCGATTGACCCTGAGCTGCTGATCCGCATGCTGCTGTTGGGATACTGCATGGGCATCCGCTCCGAGCGGCGGCTTTGCGAAGAGATACATGTCAATCTGGCGTACAGGTGGTTTTGCAAGCTGGACCTGGCCGATCCGGTGCCTGACCATTCGTCGTTCTCAAAGAACCGTCATGGCCGTTTCCGGGAGAGCGGATTGTTCCGTCATTTGTTCGAGACAGTTTTGCAGCGCTGCATGGATGAAGGTCTTGTCGGTGGCCACAGCTTTGGCGTTGACGCCAGCCTGATACCCGCGAATGCAAACCAGACACGCGGCATTGATAACAAGGAAGGCCTGCCACCTGAACTGACCTCTCGTGTTCTGGACGAGTACCTCGAAACGCTGGATGATGCCGCATTCGGCGCGTCCACCAAAGTCGTCCCCAAATACATATCACCTGTCGATCCCGCTGCACGCTGGACAGGCGCAGATGGCGGGGCAGCCTTCTTTGCCTATTCCACCAACTATATGGTGGATTTGGACAATGCGGTGATCGTGGACGTGGAACCTTCGGTTCCGATCCGAACCGCTGAGGCGTTTGCCGCACGGCGCATGATCGACCGGATCACAGACCGCTTCGACATGACACCAGACAAACTGGTTGGCGATACGGGCTACGGGTCAGCAGAGATGCTGGGATGGTTGGTGGAAGAGCGTGGCATCGCTCCGCACATTCCGGTCTGGGACAAATCGAAACGGACGGACGGGACGTTCTCACGAGAAGATTTTGTTTATGACCCCGCGACCGACAGCTACACCTGTCCGGGCGGCAAGGTATTGCAGACCTATCGCCGGAACTTCTCAACGCCACGAAAAGCAAATGGCGGCAAAGACGGCTTCATCAGATACCGCGCCTCCAAACATGACTGCGACATATGCCCTTTGAAACCGCAATGCTGTCCGAAAGACAACGGGAGACGCCTGATGCGCTCTGTGCACGAAGCTGCTCGAGACGTCGCACGCGATATCCGAAAAACCGACGCTTACATGACCTCATTCATTCAGAGGCGGAAAGTCGAGATGCTCTTCGCCCATCTGAAGCGATACATCGGAGTGCGGATGATGCGACTTCGAGGACCTAAAGGCGCATATGAACAGTTCCAGCTAGCAGCCACGGCACAAAACCTCAGGAAACTCGCAAAACTGGCCCCTACACCAGCCCCCACATGAAGAAGGGGCGCGTCACCCCAAATCTCGACAGCCGCCAAACCAGCCAAAACATCGACTTCTTCAACACTATCTCCGCAGTGTTGCCATTGACCAGCGCGTGTTTTCGTGGCGGATGCTGCACCCGAAACCATAGATGACTTGGCGGCATGTCGCGACAATTCGCTGGATGTACATAAGTGAACATAGCGGAACATCGGACAGGAGAGGACCCGCACACTCAAGATAATCATTTGATTTCAAATTCTTATCTCTCATGTGGTTTTGGTGAATACCCACATTGATGCCCCCGCATCGCTATTTATTGAGAGGTTCGAGTACCTTACAGGGAGCCACCCGCAAAACATTGAACCTCATAGAGGAACATACAATACCCTTGAGCGAGCGACAATCGCGTTGATCGAAGTCGCCATCTATCCCGAAATTTGGCGCTCTCCTCATGTAAGTTACCTTCGAAAGCTGGATTGGAAAGGACCTGAATTTGACGGGGCCCAATTCTTGTTGCGCAACGCTCACTAGACTCGACCCTTTTCGGATATTTGGTAGAGTCCGAGTATATGAAAAATGACATTGTTAAAGAAATTATGCGCAAGCGTCGGATCCCAGAAATTCATCGTGAAACGATCCAAGAAGTTCTGACGAGTGATGATCCAGAATCTATTATTGATCAGCTCGATGTTCTGGAAGCTCATTGCTATCGAATGGACCCTTGCCACCCTCGATATGTTTAATCGTAGGTTCAGCGGTTTCAGCCTCTCAAATTCGCCTTGCCCATTCGGCAATAGCCCTCGCGTCTACTAATATTCTCGTCAGATCAACGACTGCACGCTATGATTGCGCCACCTGGAACCGGGCAACCGAAACCGGGGCATCGCGATGCTCCTTATATTAAGGAGTTATCGTGATGAGGATACTATCGAAGAAGGAGTTGAAAGGGCTGGTTCTGTACTCCCCGCAACACATCGCCAGACTGGAGAAAGCAGGCGAATTCCCCAAGCGGGTAAAGCTGGGCTCGAACCGGGTGGGTTGGGTTGAACAGGAAGTGCTGGATTGGCTTCTGGAACGCCTGAACAAACGAGAGTAACCACTGATGCTCCATCTGGAGCAGGGCGGCCCGGAGGTGCACACTTCGGGTCGTCTCGGCCCAAAGCCGACCTCCAGCGCCCACCTACTATGCTGCGGTGCGGCCCGTCATACCTGCCATTCGTTCACAGCGCAGCAATTTCAGATTTCCAACGACTGCACCGCGGAGATACTGTTGAAAAAGTCGGACTTCGAGAATTGGCGAAAATTCGCAAAATGACTAACCTTCCGAAAACCAGCATTCGAATGCCCGGTATCCCAGAGCGACCATTCGTGCACTTTGCAGCATTTAGAAATTCGTATGAACGCAACACGGGATAATTCTAGCTTTTGAATTTCCTGGTAAAGGTTTCTAGCCAAGTTTGCGACATAGATGAAAACGGTGCTTCCGCCGCCGCCATATCTTTCAATGCCTTCAGCAATCTCTCACGATGTTCCTTCAGCGTTCGGATCGCAGCTTCAATCCGCTTCTGACCTTCATTCTCCGTTGCTGACACCTGCTGGAGTTCATTGGACAGTTTCAAGCACTTGATGGCCATATCCCCCAGAAACTCCAACCGATTGAGAATTCGCGTGCGTTCCTGTAAAACCGCCAAACGGTTCAACCCATACACCTGGATCGACACTGCTCCGCGCGCGCTGATTCCGGCCTCGCGGGCTTTCCTTTCCACTTCGTGCGGGTCTTCAGCCGCCTCAGGCAGGGCATCGCGGCCTTCATCGCCATCGCTGGCACGGGCGAAAACCAACCCAATATGGCGACCGTCCGGATCGATATGAAACCGCAAATGGTCGCCCGGGTTATCCTTGCATGGGTTGAGAAGCAAGGGGTTTTCCCCATTCAGATCGCCAAAGCCCGACCCCTCCGGTCGTTTCATCACGTGATTGCCCACAACCGGGAAAACTGAATTCTTACCGGTCTTAATGTTGGCCATATCGCCGGTTATTGCCCCGGATGCTAAGACCCGAAGACTGGACATATTGGCGGGCGTGCGCTGAAACCTGCGCCTGTTGCATTCAAGACAACTGGGCAGCAGGTTTCCCCAATTTGCCGCAAGCCACCAATAACCCTTGTGCCCATCCACGCCGTCGACCTCACCTTTAGGGCGGAAATGTTCGATATCCACCGGCCCGCTTACGTCATAGCGGCTTTCGCAATAGGCACATTTGCCGTGAAACAGCTGCTCAAGCGCATGGCGCACATCCGACCGCTTGTAGGCGCGAAACGTGAACCCCGACACCGTGTCCTTGTCTTCGACATGTTTGGCCGCGCGCTCGATCTCCCGCGCGCCTGGGCAATCATTCCCGATCAGCCCCTGTGGCGGCTCGACATCCTTGCGATCAACCCGGCGCATCTGTCTTTCCCTGCAGGAACTGGACAATTTCATCCCTGACTTTCTGATCCAACGCGCTGATTTCGCCTGCCTGCGCAGATCGTCGATCAACCAGGTACTTCTGCAATGCATCCAGAACAAGCTGCTCGACCTGCGTCGTGCCCACGGGCAAGGCCGACGTTACGATCCCTCTCAGCTTCCCACGTATTTTCTCGGCCTCATCAGACGCGCCGCGGGCTAGAAGATCACCTATCTCGGCAATCGACCTGCCCATTTCGGGGTCTTCGGTCGAGAACATGCCAAACAAGTCCGACGTCAGCAACTGGTCAAGCGTCAGGTTCCCAAGCGGTGGAAAATCTTCCAACTGCTCCACATATTCCGGTATGGTCTTTCGAGTGTCCTTTGAAACCTCCCGGCGCATCCGGCGCAGCACTTTGACCTGACCGCCCTGAAGCCCGCGTAGGCAAAGCGGATCATGGGTTGTCACGATGAAATTCACGTTGGGCAGGGCTCGGCGCAATCCATGCAGGATTTGCATTTTCCACAGCGGGTGCAGATGTGCCTCGATCTCATCTATCAGAACGATGGCCTTTGCCTCCGACAGCAGGGTGCTGCGATTGTCCCGCTCCGACAGCATCCAGCGCATTATGTCACAGACCATGCCGATCACGGCGCGATAGCCTGAGGATACATCGCGAAACGGTGTGCGGACGATGGTGCTGTCGCCATTGGCGCCGTGCTCTTCGCGCAGTATGTAACACCGTTCGTTGTCCCGGTCGGCCTCGATGGTGTTGTATTCAACGCCCGACGCGGAAATAACGTGACGCAACACGCGCACCACCTCCTCGAATTCACCCGGACCGGTTAGCCCGGACATCCATTTTTCGGGGTTGGGCAGGACGTATTGTGCGTCAAACAAAGTTCGCAGCCGGGCAGAGGGACGTTGACGTTTATCTGCGGTCAGAAACAACCGAAATGCCCCATAGGCATAGACTGGTAGGCGCGGCGGAAGAAGCCCTGCCACCTCCTCGGTCATACTTGCCTCGGTGATCTGTAACGTTACCTGCGGACGTCTTTGATTTGCGTCATCCCCGCCATCCTCGATTGTGCGATCCTGGAGGCTATACGTGGCTTCAACACTTGCAAGTTGGCGCTTCTCAGAGGCTCGTCCCCCCATAAGTTCGGGCTTTAAAATGAACCGCTCATTGGTCAATCCAAGATCAGCCCTCACCTCATCCGTAGTTAGAACCAGCGCAAGAGCTTCGAGGATAGAGCTTTTCCCGGCCGCATTCTCCCCGAGAATCAGCATGACTGCGCCGCTGTTTTTCGGATTTGAAGGATCGGGGGACGGCAATCCAATTTCGACATTTTCGAGCGCCTTAAAATTTCTGATCTTGACCGAGCGCGGCACAACGCCGACCGAACCCGAGATCTCGCGCCGCTTAGACTCTTTCGCCCTACCTGGAGAGTTGAGCACACTTTCTGCAGCAAGCCCAAGCCTCTGTGTGAAGCCCTCATCCTTCATCTGTTGGATGTAGTACTGCCAGATGCGGGAGCGGGACATGATCGGACGCCCGCCACCCCCACCTCCGATACGACGTGCAATCTGATACAAGAGCAGAAACCAGACACCACCGAATTCCATGGCGGTAAAATCAAAAAGCGTGTTCCTGGTTTCGGTTGTTGGTGGCGCGTGTGCCAAAACGGACAGACGCTCATCAAACACAGCTCTTCGTCGATCCACCAGCTCGGGGCGATTCAGGTTGAATTGCTCTGTCGTTTCGTCAGCGCGTTGGGAATGACCGCGCAACAAATGTCCATCCGGCAGCGGCACTAAGAACTTCCGCAGATCATTGTTGCCACAGGGGTCGATCAGAACGGGACGGTCAGGCTTCCAATCTGGAAACGTGCCTGTCGGCCGCTTTTCATACTCGGCAACAGCCTCGGCAGAGGGCAAAGGACCGCGCTTGCCATATACTGGGAAATGCGATGAATTCGCGGGCTCGCAGCTTGGGCAAATCAGATAAAGGTTGTTCCAGTCGTTGACCAGCCAAGTATAGTATAGATGCTTTCTATCAGCAAACTCCGTTGGAGCATCATCAGGTGGCCCGGCGTTCTGGATTGGGCGGAACCGATAGATGATGGGCGACTCGGTTTCCATTTCGCAAAAGGCGCAGCGTCCCCTGAACAACTTTGTCAGACTAAGCATCAGGTCATCGTCGTTATAAAGCAGCGCATCGAAGGAAACTGTTGTTTGCGCCGACTTGTCCTGATCCATATCGAAGATACGCTGCAGCTCTTCACGCGCGGCTGCCGTCAATCTGTTCGACAGGGAAGCTGGGGCGGGGACGGTTTCGCGTTTAAACTGTTGCATGGTCTCGTTCTTCGTTTATCTCGCGCAAAAGGTTCAGAGCCTGGCGCTGCTTGACGATAGTCAATGAGTTAGGTGCTTGGGATTGTTCAGCCGATCAATTCGGGAGCCCATTTTTTGATCCGAGCTTCGCAAAGCGCCCCAGCATGACGCATCAACACGGTCATTTCCGCATCATTGAGCTTCTTAAGGTTGGTTCCGATACTCGAGGCAAACTCAGTATCCCCAGAATTGATCTCGCCGTCTTTGCTATCGATAGAAAACCAAATCGGGACCGGTCCTTGATCAGCTGCATATGCCAATTCCATGCGTTTGAATTGAAGTCCACGGACTTGCTCCATCAAAATACCTATTGCTTCAATTAGCACCTTTGAACTGGATTCTGTTGGTGCTTGATTGATCTCAAATGGCTTTCCTCCGTCACTGACAAGCGCATAGTCCAGTTCATTGCGGTCCATACGCATCAATGGGTTCACACCCAGATTGTCATAGACACCGCCATCTGTAAGGGTCACATACTCGGTTTCTTCGTTCGGGAAATCGGACTCGGAAACCTTGAGCGGAGGAAAGACCGGCGGAAACGCCGAAGATGCCGCAACGGCATTGCTGATCTTCTGGTTTGAGGCACTAGTCTGACCCAGTTCATGTTCTCCCATTTCCTCCGGTCGCCCACCGCCAGCGACGTAGAAGAACATGTTGCCCGTAGAGAGGTTGGTGGAATTCAGATATACCCGAGGGCCAGTCGATAAACGCTCCATTGTGGCATCATGGAAAAGATGTTTGTCATAAGAGGCGGCTAAAGCGTCCAGCCTTGAACCAAATGGATTTAAAGCCCCTCCAATGAAAGATGACACGGCAATCGATCTTGTGCGGAGGTAAGCTTCAAGTTCATCGAGAACATCGGCGTTATTCCAGTTTAAGCACAGAAATGCGCCTGCGATGCTGCCGCCGCTCACACATGAAAACAAATCAATCTTATCGAGAAGTCCAAATTCCTTGAATTTCCGAAACGTGCCTAAATGAAAAGCTGCTGCACGAAACCCGCCACCGGAAAGCGCCAGGCCTATCCGTTTCTCCTCCCCATCAATGTTTACGCTCATTTCGCATCCCTCTCTTTGGTTAAGTGACCTACAGAATGTCACTTCGTTTATGGTCGGCGCGGCAAGCCTTCAGGTCGTCAACTTAAGGCAGTGCGCTTTTGACCTGGTTCGAGATACGTGAGCGAAGTTGGCAACACTTAATCCGCCTCGAATTTGACTTCGATAAACTCAACATGATCCAACATATCCTTCTGCCCCTTACCCATGGATTGCATATCCGTCCGCAAGGGCTGGGGCTTGTCGAGCCAGCCCTTATCACCTACCTCGCGCGGTGAAGGTTTCTTGGAATAGGTCTTCATTACGGAGTAGTTGAATATCTCATCCTCAGGATCGAAGCTTGCATTGCCTTTCTTGAAGTCCGTCAAATATGATCTGGTATTGCTGATCCGTTTTCCAATCTCTGCCAGCAATTCCCCATCCGGAATTGTGTCGTACTGTTTTCGCTTCGTTGAAACCAGACATTGCGCAGTTGGGGTTTCTCCGGAGCCAGGCAATGGCAGAATTGCATTGAAAATCTGATTGACCTCGTCGTCTTCATCAGCGTGCCGATTCCAAGGCGTCGAATTATGGCTTCCGTGATGCCCGGCTTTCAGAAAATCCACCGGCTGGGACAAATGTTCTTTGCGCTCATGCCACATAACGTTCCAACTGCCGTTTTTCTTACCCTCGCGATACTCTTCTTCCCATTCAGCATCGCCAACAAAAAGCAATCGCTTGCCTTTCCATTCGATCAGCAACACCGTGCTAACATTGTTTTGGATCTTGGAATCATCTACCGCAAATGCCAGCCCGTTGGATAACATTCGGGATTGCAATGAGCGGAAATCGTCCGCGCTGATATTGGTGGGTCCTGATTTTTTGACGGGGGTTGCAAGACTGCGGAAATGGTCAGCGCCCCCTTGCAAACCTCGCAGTGCTTCGTCCGCTTCTTTCCCAAGGTAAAAGCCGTCGATGTCCTTTTCCGGCGCAAGAATTGTTATTTCCGTATCTGTGATCGAAACGCCTAGATCGTCGGATGTCATACCTGCGAATACATACTTGGGCGCGATGTCGTTATCTTTTGGCAGGGTTTTGGTTAATGCCTCTGTGGCGCCCTTGTTGCTGATCCCGTAAAGCTCAACCAAATCTGCAAACTCGGGGCTTAGCGCGGCGCCGGAGTTGGTCATATCGGTCATTGCAGTTGCTGCAACATCATGAAACGCCATTGATTTTTTAGCCTGGCTATGAGTTTCATCCATCGCTGCGGTGATCCAGATATTGCCAACTTCAATGTTTTTAAAAAACTTAGGATCAAACCCTTTTATGTGGTCCTCGTGTCGGTGCGTGACTACGATTGCATCAAGGTGTTTTTTCCCTGTTCCGGCGCCAGCGGGAAGTTCATGTGTAGCCATATGGGCGATCGCCCGTTTCATGACGCCCGATCGAGCGCTTTCCTTGGAACCGCAATCAATCAGCATGTGAAAGTCGTCCGCGCCATTTGGTATGCGGACGTAAAAGCAATCGCCGCAGCCGACGTTGTAGCCTCGAATTAGGAGCTCACTTCCCATGACCGGCCTCCCTGGTAATGATCGTGGTCCTCGCCGGATAAGCTCAGATGCGGCGTTCTCTCAAATCGCAAAGCACCATCTAGTTCGCGCACGGTGACGGGTGGAACATAAGTGCCGAGCAGGCCCTTCTCGCCACCAAGCACAGCACCAACCTGTCCGGATTTTATCCGATGTGCGATATTTTCCAGCAGTGCTTCTCGCCGTTTTCTCCCTATAGCGATTTCCTCTTTCCACGCCTTGTTTCGCCCCCCTTGAGTGCCGGGCTTTCGCGCCCAGGACAAAACCGTGCCCTTTTCGTCGAACACAATCGTTCCGCCGCAAAGCATCGTCGTGGATTGCCCTCTAAATTCGCCAAACTCCGAACCTGTCAGCGGAACGTTTTCCCGCCAGAGGTATTCTAGGATGATTTGCCGGGGAACGCGTCGCCCTTCCCGGGTCAACTTCTGCGAGTCGTAGAGATCGGCAACAAAGACATCCTGGATTGCTGGGATCAAAAGCGCGTCTCTGTTGTCATCCAGGAACCGATAGGCGCCTGCGCGGGAGCGCGAGATATTGTCGATGTCGTGGAACACTTTAAGGCGCAGGCGGGCATAGACATAGCGCGGCTCTCGCATGGCTTCGGCATGAGATTCATCTAGAATTTCGCGCTTAACGAAAATCTTCAGCATCGTCTCAATATAGTTGTGTGGATCTGTTGGGTTCGCCAATTCTTCAGCGCGTAGAACAGCCAAAGCATAGTCCTCAAACGTGACGTCAACAGGGGGCAACAGGTCAAGGGGCTGGATTGCCACGCGTTGCATCCGCTGGATCGCAGACCAATACGCGTCTCTTGCGGTGTTGTCTGAGTTATCCAAATAGTGCTCGGACAATTTCAGGAGTATCTCGTACATGGCACCGGTCATCACCTCGGACAGTGCATGTGGGCCAGAGCCTTTTTGATCCGACATTTTCAGGTTGTTGTCTGCCGTTCGCAAATAATCGTTATTGCTCACTGCTTTGCCAAACTCCTCGGCGATCCCCGACAGTTGTTTTGCCTCCGAAAGATTGCCATCGGTGCTATCAGCCAGTTTTTTGCGGAAGTCGTTTTTGCGCAAGAGCAGCAGGATTGCAGTCATATCTCCCATGAATTCGTGGAAAGCACCGGTTTCATCTAGGCAGCTTTCGATGAAATAGGGTCTCACGCCGTCAAGCACAGCGTGACCAAATTCGTGGTTAATGATGTCCGTTGAAAGACACGTATAGACCCGCTCCCCTTCATCGTTGTCGAAATAATAAAACTGTAGAGATTTGCTTTTACGATCGTAAAATGCATTCTTGCCGTACCCTGCGTGCGGAACGACGATCAGGCGATTTCCCTCGAAGCCGAAAGGAATCGGGCGCCCAAGCCCTTGGCCTTGTTCAAAAAATGTCAACGCCATTTGAAGAACAGCCCATACGTTGACTTGGTGAAACTGCAATGGCTTCGTGTTTTTATGGTCTAATACTTTACCAGCAGGATCAAGAAACGCTTCTTTTTTCAGATTCCATTTCGCCTTGGGTGCAAGATGGCCAGTATCCCCATTGTAGTCAACAATCGCGAACCGGGCGCTGGTCGGTCCATCAGATATTCCCGGCTCCCAGCGTACCAAGTGTTCTTTGTCAAATCCGAATTTCGGATCGTTTTTAGCGAGCAAAGGATCTTGTAAATAGACCGTGAAAGGGATCAGAAGACCAAGCTCTTCTTTAACCTTCTTGTCCAGATATTGAGACGCGGCATACAATCTTTTCCGCGCCGTCTCAGTTGTTCTGCGTCGTACCCCCATTGTCCAACCCCTTACAAATTAAAGGTATGCAAATTAAGTAAACACAACTGGACCAGCCTTCACAAAGGGCCCTGCACAAAACCTAACCATACCATCCGCATTCAAATTCTGCGCAACTAGATTCTCTTTAGAGTTTAGCAGATGACCCCTATACTAATCAAATGCGTGTCGAAGCTTCCTCCGAAACCGCCACCAGCCATTCGGCGCGATGCTGAGATTCAGTATTCGAAATACAACCATTCGGGAATAGCACTGCATTTGTCAGGTAAACGCCCCGCTAAGAATATGACCGCAGTGTTCGGTTTCGTTTCAATCTGTATAGTCTTCATAAAATAAGTTGGGAATTTTGTGACGGAAACCGAAAAAGTGCAAATCTCCAAGACCGATTTCATACACTACCTGAACTGCCCAAAGTCGCTTTGGCTGCTGAAACACAAGCCTGATGTCTATCCGCATGGTGAATTTTCAAACTATGCGAAAAAAATTGCAGCTGAAGGTTATGAAGTCGAAGAACACGTCCAAGCGCTTCTGAGCGACCAACCCAAAGCTCATACCTATTCCTTCCAATCAATCTTCCAAACGGAGCGGGGTCTCTATGCGCGAGCGGACGTGACCCGTGACAACGGAGATGGGACCATCAACATCTATGAGGTCAAATCTTCAACCAGCGTGAAGAGAGGCGCCCGGCACAATCAGATTAAGGATGCTGCGTTTCAGAAAATTGCCGCCGAAGAGGCCGGAGCGAATGTCGCGAGTGTTTTCATCGTACATCTTAACAGAGACTATGTGCGGGACGGCGAAATTGATCGGCAAGAGCTATTGGTGTTTGTAGATGTGACAAACGAAGTCGCTGCTGTCGAACCCGAAACTCGAGCCGAGATTGATCGCGCATTGGAGATTATGGATCAAACAGCAATCGATGAGAGCTCGTGTACTTGCCTCACTCTCACCAAGTCAAACCATTGCGACGCCTTTGACTATTTCAATCCCAACATCCCCAAACCTTCCATCTACAATCTTCCCCGGATCAGCAAAGCAAAGCTCGCAGGCTTTGTTGCAGGCGGCCGCTTTGAGCTTGATGAGATTGAGTTGGGTGAAGTCACGCAGAAACAAGCGCTCGTGTTGCAATCTGCGCAATCGCGTAAACCCTTGATCGATCAGACAGTACTAGCGGGCTTTTACTCGAAAGTTACGTACCCAATCTACTTCCTTGACTACGAAACATACAGTTCCGCAATTCCCTTGGTTGATCGTGCACGCCCGCAGGCCCCGATCCCGTTTCAGTATTCTTTGCACGTCAAGCGGACGCCGGGCGATACAGAACTGCTTCATGCCGAGTACCTTGCGAAGGAAGCAGCCATGCCGTTGGCCCTTATCGAGCACATGCAAAACCATATCGGCGCTACGGGGAGCGTCGTTTCTTGGCATGCCGCATTCGAGAACACCCAAAACAAAAATATGGCTGCGCTTTATCCAAACAAAGCGGACTTTCTGAATAGCTTGATCGAGCGAACGCTCGATCTCGAGGATTTATTCAAGGACGGGTACGTCGATATCGCCTTTGGTGGCTCAACCTCGATCAAAATGGTGCTGCCAGTTTTGGCACCTGATCTGACCTACGAGGGTATGGATGTTGCCAACGGAACCGATGCTATGGAAGCCTGGATCAGGTTCATCACCATGTCAGAGAGTGCTGATAAAGACCAACTTCGCGAGGCTATGCTGGAATACTGCAAGCTCGACACCTATGCGATGGTCAGGATTTTCGAGGAAATGGAAAGGGTTTGAGAACGGACGCGGCCCATTAGTTCATGGTGTGGCAGCTTTAAGGAACAGCCAAAAATTATCGTAAGCGGTGCGCTGATCACACGGGTTTAGCGTAGTTCCAGGGCAGCAGTTCGTTGATGTCCGTTTGTTTGTGGCCCTCTGCGATAGCTGTCAGGACGCCGGACAAAAAGCCGTGTGGTTCGATCCCGTTGAGCTTGCAGGTCTAGATGAGGGACGCGATTACTGCCCAGTTTTGTGCGCCTGCGTCATGGCCTGCGAAGAGCGCGTTTTTGCGGTTTAGGGCGATGGGGCGGATCGTGCGCTCGACGGGATTTTTGTCGAGTTCGATGCGGCCATCATCCAGGAACAGACCCAGCCCGCCCCAGTATTTGGCGATGTATTTCAGGGCCTCTCCGGTTGGGGATTTTGAAGAGACGCGGGCGCGGCTTTGGGCAAGCCAAAGCTCGAGGGTGTCGATGATGGGTTTTGAGCGTTCCCGCCGTGCAGCGTGACGTTGGTCGGCGCTCAGGCCACGCAGGTCTTTTTCGATGCGATAGAGCGCCTGGATTTGAGCCAAGCCTTGGTCTTGTATTCGCCCCAACATATCGCACGCCTGGAAAAATCCGGAGACTTCCCCAAGCGGGTTCAGCTCGGGGCTAACAGAGTGGGATGGATTGAGGCCGAAGTGCTGGACTGGCTCGAAGAGCGCATTAAAAATCGAAAGTAACCACTTGCTCCTTTCGGAGCGGGACGACCCGGAGGTGCACACTTCGGGTCGTTCACCACTCTGGCAACAGATCGCTACTCACAAGTGATACCGTATTCCCAAGACGATTTACCCGAAGCGGTCGCGAAAACTCCCATACAGGAGAGGCTTTTAGGCGTCATCATCTTAAGGTAGTATGGATTAGGAACAAATTTGAAAGAGCATAGGTTTTTGATCCCGCCAAGTAACAAAGAAATATGTGGGACATCTTGCGAGCTCGGCGACGATGGCTGCGTACACATCAATATCGCAGATCTTTCCGAAGAATTGAAATTGATCATTCGTGCTAGGTTAGCTGAAATTTGCCACGGCGTGGCAAAGGCCTCTAGGAACACAACACTATACTCATACAAACAAACTGTTCGGTCATTCTTAAGGCGATACGACCCTAAGGCTTCAGATACCAAGAAGGGCATGATCGGAGAACTGCTAACTCATGTGCTGTTCTTGCACTATTTTGACGCCTACAAACCTGCATCTCCAAATTTCAATTTGGAAGAGGAGTCTATCAAAAAAGGTTTCGATCTAGTGTTGATAAATGTGAACACTGAGGAGGTTTGGTTTGCTGAAGTTAAGTCCGGGGAGTGCACAGGGGAAACTTCTTCGCAGAAACTCGGGGGTTTGCTTTCTGTTGCAAAAAATGACTTAAAAAAGAACCTTGGAAGTAAACGAGAAACGCTTTGGCACAACGCTGTTAATGGTGCCGCCATTGCTATGAAGGCTGGAAATCTGAAAGAAAAAATTGAGATTTTGTTGGAGGACTATGCTGAAAAGGCACCGGGTTATTTAAACAAAAGTGAAGATTTCAACGCTATTTTGGTGGCGGTATGTTTCACCGGCGATTTGCAACGCGCAACTCTTGAAGAGTTCAGCCAGAAGCACAGGTACCATCTAAATCAAGTGGAGTTTAGAGAGCTCATATCGCTATCCATACAAAAATCTACGTACTTAGCTGTCGAAGAATTTTTGAGGCAGGAGACTTTGAATGGCTAGAGCGCCGCTCCGAACAGTCAGGAATTCTGAGCTATTTAGCTTGTACCAAAAGCTATGTGACAGGCACGAATTCTCCGAAGCAGAAAAATCAGCTTTGCTTTCTGTCGCAGTAATGTTGCTGAACGAGCCTGACGTGCTCTCGGTAACTCTAGGCTACAGAATTATTGTTTTATACTCAAACCTTACGCAAGATTTTGAGCCGTTGTACGATGTTGCGTTGTCACGCGGTTACATGCCGATTGTTCAAAGCGTCACCCGCGCACATCTAGATGAAACAGGCGATACGCACTTTTTTCCAACCTACTTTAGCTCCTTGTTGGAGCAATACGAAATTGAAAACGCTACTTTTACAGAACAACAAATAGCTCTTAGCAGTTTCTTCGAGGAAAATGATAACGAAGATGTAGTCGTGGTAGCGCCAACTTCTTACGGTAAATCGGAATTGATTTCAAAGTTTTGTAACCGCAATTCAGATCAAACTATTTGTGTGGTTGTCCCCACGAAAGCGCTTTTAGCGCAGACCAAACAAAGGCTCCTGAGTGGATTAATCGACGCAGACAAGCGGCGTGTAATTACCCATGCAGAGATGTACCATGGCGACGCGAAGAAATTTATTGCTGTTTTGACGCAGGAGCGGTTGCTTCGTTTCTTCACTGAGCACCCAAACCTTAGCTTCGATACTTTGATCATTGATGAAGCCCACAATCTACTCGGTGATGACCAGCGCTCATTACTACTTGCTAAAGTCATAATTTTGCAAAAGCAAAAGAGTAAAAACTCTGCTGTCAAATTCCTTACACCATTCTTAGTCAATGAAGAAAACATTCAACCGCGTTACATTGATATTTCTCCGCAAAATTTCAGTGTCCAAGAAAGCCTAAAAGCTGAACGATACAAGATTGCAGATTTCCGTGAACATACAGAGAAAAATTATGATCAATTTTTTGATGAATTCTGGTTGGAAAGAACATTGTATGACGAGAGCGAAGAAAGTTACATAATCAGCAACTCGGCGCGAAAAAACATCCTGTTCTTCAATTTGCCAAAGAAGATTGAAGAGTTTGTGCGAGTATTTCTTGGCTACCTTTCACCAGTTGAATCCAGTGTTCTTGAAAAAGTTTGTCAGAATATTTCTGACTTCTTACACTCAGAATATTTGTTGGTAGATGGATTAAAAAAAGGTGTTTTGTACCATCATGGATCAGTGCCGGATATTGTTAAGCTATACGCGGAACGAGCATTCTCGGACATTCCCAGTATTAGGTACATTGTTTGCAATTCAACCCTGTTGGAAGGTGTAAATATCCCCGCTGAAAAAATGTTTCTGCTGGAATTTAAAAAAGGGCTGCGAAATCTTACCCAGCCACAGTTTAGGAATCTAGTTGGTAGAATTTGCCGGTTTAGCGAAATCTTCGACAGCGAAACCGGTAACTTGAAACTCTTGGAGCCCGAGGTCGTGTTGCTTGGCTCCCAGCATGTGTAATTGGGCTGACCCTGATCTGAGGTTGAGCTCCCGGTAGGATCACAGGATAGCTGTGAACAAGGGAGACTGATGATGGAATATTTTGCCGGACTGGATGTGTCGCTGCGGTCGTGCGCGCTTTGCATCGTTGATAGCAAGGGCAAGGTGATGCTTGAGCGCGATCTGCTGTGCGAGGTTGGCGACATTGCGGAGTGCTTGACGGATTTTGCTTATCCGATTGAGCGAGTTGGCTTCGAGGCGGGCACGATGAGCCAGCACCTTTTCTTTGGCTTGACCAATGAGGGCTTCGACGTCGTGTGCATGGAAGCGCGTCAGGTGAATGCGGCGCTGTCTGCGATGCGCAACAAGACCGACAAGAATGACGCCCGAGGAATTGCGCAGATCCTGCGCACCGGATGGTTCAGCCCTGTGCACATGAAGAGCCGGAAGGCCCATGGCTATCGTGCATTGCTCAGCACCCGTAAAGCCCTACTTAACAAAACGATTGATCTGGCCAATGAAGTTCGCGGGTTGCTGAAAATCTTCGGCATCCGCCTGCCCAAGACCGTGAAGCATGGCAGCTTTGACGGTGTTGTCCGCCCGATGATCGAGATGGATGATGTTCTGGCACATGCTATGCTTCCGCTGCTAGATGCACGCCTTGTTCTGTATCAGCACTTCCTGGAACTGGACCGGCGCGTCAAACGCGCTGCAAGTCACGATGAGGTCTGCATGCGGATGATGACTGTGCCGGGTGTCGGGCCGATCGCAGCGCTGACCTTCAAGGCGGCTGTCGATGATCCTGACCGCTTCAAGCGATCCCGCACGGTGGCCGCACATTTTGGGCTGACACCGCGCCGTTTCCAGTCGGGTGAACATGACAATCCCGGCCGAATATCAAAGGCGGGTGACAGAGACGTTCGCGCAACTTTATACGCGGCGGCAAATGCACTGCTCATGCGCACGATGGCCGGGTCACAGATCAAAACCTGGGGGACGCGCCTGATGCGGACCAAAGGCAGACGTCGCGCTGTCGTCGCCGTCGCACGTAAACTGGCTGTTTTGCTACACCGCATGTGGGCAGATGGCACTGAATTCCGTCCGGAAATGGTGGAGGGTACGGCATGATCTGAACCACCCACCACCAAACCGAGCGGGGTCGTCCCTCACCGGACGAGGTTCGTGGATGAAGCCGAAAATGACTGCTGCGCCACGTGAAGCGCGTCTCTTAGCGGGGCTCTCCACAACCGATCCGACATATGCGTGCAGCGGTGCCACCTGAGCATCAATCAGACTGCGAAGAGAAGCGTGACCCGGATGAGCGACAAAACCCAAAACTAAAAAGGAAAATGAGCTTGACCCAAACACCCAATTAGAGAAGCGGTTTGTTGCACCGAACGCAAATATTGAGAAGTTTTTGCGGTCTGTCGCAAAAACTGACGCCAAACTGAAAGAACCTATGGAAAATGTTCTCCTAGAAGAGAAGGTGATTGATGACGAAGATAGCGACGAAAAACGACAAGCCGATGAGTTTCTGGAAACGGTTCTTCCCGGCGTAACGGGTCTCGAAGTGGCTCGACCTACTACAGAAGTTGGCAGGGCATGTTTGCTGAACAATATTTCGGAAATTGATGTTCTGCCAAATGAAATTTCGATGCAAAGCGTTCTTAATGAGCTTAGTGAACTGCTGACCACTTCAAATGCGATCCTTGATGTTATTTCCAGAGCCTTTGTTCCGTTTTTTAAAAACAATAGATCTTTCGATGTTGTGCGACGCTTAGAAGAAGAAAATGCGAGAAAGTTCTATGCAATGCTTATTGATTGGCGTGCGAAAAACGCATCGTATCCTGAAATGATTGCAAATTTCATGCGCTATTGGGACGATGAGCGCTCAGATGAGGTATATGTGGGGAAATGGGGAGAGTTCGCGCGTGAGGGATCATTCAGGGACAGCTGGGTACTCATCAGTGAGAAATCTCATGCCGAAAAAGTAAATTTGGCGATTGTACGCATTAAGGAAGAACAGGACATCGTTGACAATTCCATCTTGAAGTTTGTGGAGGTTTTGAATGACTTGGGTAAATTGCCTCAGGATCTCTATTTAGAAATAAAATATGGAACAACAAACTCTGAGAAAATTCGCCTTATCAACAACGGGCTAAATTCGGCCTTGGCTGGGCGGCTGGTCGATATCTATTCTGACTATGTTGAGACAGTAGACGAAGGCGAGACAGTTTATTTAAAACCTAGCCTCATCGAAAAGATGCGTGGAAACGGAGAAAACGAGATACTTGTCTTTGAAGCAGGTCTTCATATGGGATTACGCCACGAGTTTACTAGTTGATTTATTTTGGAATTTTTGACCGCGCCCGAGTTTGAGACAAGCTGAGCCTTCGTTTCCCGACACCATGCCAATCAGTCCGCACAAGGGTTTTTATTAGATTGGATGATCGCCAACCATGATGAAATCCCGTAATGGCCTGCGTAAAGATTGATCTTTTTAGATCACCGTCCACACCTTCCACCATTTCCAAAAAACGCATCTGGTTATTTCTGCTGGAAAACACCCACAGCACCAGCAGATTTGCATTGAGGCCGTAATGCGAATTGTATAGTTCGCGTTCGATCAATTGGCGGTATTGCTCGACGGAGCTGGCGTAACTTTTTCTGAATTGGGCGGACGTTTTGGGTTCGGTGCCGCGATCTACTTCCAATGCAAAAACACGGAAGCTCCCACCGTAGTCCAACGCAAATAGTTGATCTGGGATGAGCTTGCTTCGCCCGATGGGAATAGCCAACGAGCTGTCTTTGATGGCCAGAATCTCGTGCGCCGGGATGTACCGAATGCCAGCGCGCGCAGCGAGGATATCAATGGAGCTGGTCACGCAAGACGTCATGTATTGATGCACCCAATGGCCGTGCGGACGGATTGTGGGTTCATTGATGCCTTGCTCATGCAGATAGTCTTTGGCCTGTTTTGTCAGGTCGTAGATGTACGGGTTGAAATTTGCATGTTCCGTAGCGCGTTGCTGGGGCGGAAGTGTCAGAAACCCCGCCTGCCGCAGTTTTTGCAACTGACGCAAGCTGGTGTCCTTGCACCGATGCGTGTCGCGGGTGAGTTCATGAAGATAGGTTGAGGATTGTGCGCCGTGGCGCTCGATATGTTTGAGCCAGCGCAACTCGCGATTTGTTGGCTGAACGTTTATTTGTGGCATGACACCATAAAATGTCGTGCGCCCAAGGCTATCAATCGACTTCATTCCAACAAAATAAGCGTTTGGCTATACTTAGAACAGAGGAAACAGCCCAAAGGTCAAATTTAGTTTATATATTTCAATATTTTATGATCTGATATGTAGCGAGATATGCAGCCATGTCGCACAATGTTCTCATCTTTATATCTGAGCTGAAACTTTGTGATTTCCGAGATTTGCACATGGAGTGACGCCAATAACTAGGCGTTTTTGGAATTTCGATTTGCTCGCAGGGTATTGACGCGTTCTGAACCCAGCTCATATTCCAGACCGGCGATTTCATTGAACAACATTTCAATGGCTTCATCGAAAGAAATCGGCTGTTTGTTAATAATTTCAAGCTCGGCCTTGTAGGCGATAAGTTCCTTATAGTTTTCCTCTCCAACCCGAATTGTCTTTGTTTTTTTCATATAACTATATTGTACACAAAATCACAAAATTCACAATTTATCAGAGTGTTACGACACCAATGAGAGAATGAGTCAAGTCAAGCAATCTAGGCCGTCTAAAAGTGCAGTCTGGGCCTAAAGTATCGGCGAAGGCTTTGTGGGATCGTCATCGTCAATTTCCGGAGGTGGATCATCTGGGTCATCCGGAGATGTGTCGCCATGCTCAGCCTTGGGTTCCCTTGGCTCCGCGTAGGCCTTGCGGCAGTGTTGCCGGATGGCTGCAATCTCGTCTTTTGTGGCCTTTGGTTTCTTCTCTAATACGAAGAATGGAAAGCTGATCGGCACCGCACGCTGGGTCAATCCGCGTATGAAGGTGGCGAACGTGCCTTTCGGTTGGCTTTGCACAAGCTCAGGGTTGGCATTCATCTGGCCTGCCAGCGCACGGGCGTCTCTGGCTGAGACGCCACCGGCCAGCTTGATCGAAGTGTTGGCCTCAAACGCTTCCTGCAATCCGTTTGAAAGCTGCCCGAGATATTGGTGCGCCATGACCATGCCTACCCGGTATTTGCGGGCTTGGCTTAGAATGATGCCGATATTGGCGTCAAAATAATCCTGTGCTTCATCGACATAGACCATCACCGGTAGGCGATCATAATCAGGTATTGTCGCGCGTTCCTGTGCGGCTTGTGCAATCAGTGCCACAAAGAACCGCCCGAAGATCTCCGTGCCTTGTTCTTTCAGCAGGCTTTTCGACGTGTTGATCAGGATGAGCTTGCCCGCATTCATCTCGGTGAACATGTCGAACTTGGATTGGGGGTGCGTGAACATGCGTTCAAACGTCTGGTTTTCTAGCACGCCGTAAAGGCGGCGTAGCACTTGGGTTTTGGTGTTGGTGAATTCCTTGCTGTCAAATTCGGTTTCAAAGAAACGCCGGGGGGTGCCTTCCAGCTTGGCAATCTGCTCGCTGTATTTCTCCGTGCCACCCGGTTCCATCAACTCTCTGAGCGTGTGGATGGTGGCGTCGGGAATATGAAACATCAGCCGTGTCACAAATCGGAACACCACTGATTGCTTGGCGGTCATACCTGCTGACAGGAGCGATCCCAGCACAAAATCATAAAGCTCAATGATTGAATTGGTCAGCCGTTCGCGTTCCAGCGGATCGTAGCTTTCTAGACGATCCTGCCCGACTGAAAAGAGATTGAGGCTGACCGGATAGCTGATGTCTTCGGGATCAATCAGCACAATCTGTTCCGGGCGTAGGGCTTTGGTTTTGAGGATCGTGTTGATCAGGTCGCCCTGGCTGTCGATCACGACAACTGATTTATCTCCCCGCGCCACCTCTTCGAGATCCTTGGCGATGAAATATTGCAGTGTCTGGGTTTTGCCATGCCCGGAACCGGCCACCATATGCATATGTTCAAAGCGGCGTTCCTCAGGGATCGTAAAAGGCGTACGCAGGGCAAAGAGCTCGGTCAGAACCGTGCCTTGCAGATAGGTGCCAACAACATCGTCACCTTTGTAGTCCCGGGGGAAGATCGGCTGCGTGCGGTGGGTGCGGGCAAGATTGGCGTCAATCTGGCTGCGCAGTTCCTTGAAGTGATTATAGTCATTAGGCTCAAAGAACGGAGCAATGATTTGCTCGACCGATGCGCCCAAGGGTTCCAGAAACTGGCGCACATCCACCAGCACATCGCCCTCAATCGGTGGGACAGCACGGGCAACGGTGGCCAAGCTTTGAGAAACCACCGAGAGCGCTGAAAGGGTCATTCTTCGATCACTGCGTGCCTGACCCAAGCGCGCCAGCATATCGCGATATCGTGCCCCTTCAATGGAATTGCATAGTGCAGGTGGTGGAGGGATGTCGGGATGCAGCCCCTCGCGATCAAGCAGTGCTTTGCCAATGTCCAGCAGTTGGATTTTGAGCGGATGCGGCGTGTCTGGCGGCCAGTGTTTCGTCAGGGCAGATTCAATTTCTGCGTCCGACAACCGAACGGTTCCGGCCAGCGCATGATTGTACAGCGCTTCAGTTTCTTCCCGCGCCAGCCGTTCTAGCCGCTTGGGGTTTTCCATGTAATACCGGTAGCCCACATAGGCCGGGATCACGAGCAGCGCGAGCCAGCTCAGCATGATGGCAATCGCCAGCGCCATAGCAACGATGACAAACGTCAGAAAAACCGATCCGAAATCATCACCGCCGCGCATGCTCATCAAAACTCAACCACGGTACGATCAGCGGTTTCTGCGTTGTCTTCCAGCCAGAGCTTCATCTGCCCAAGAACGTCCAGCAGGCCTTCCTCGTAGATTTTGGATTTTGAAGGCGTGGCGCACAAGAACCGATCTTCACGGCCATCCATCAGGTCGCGCACCCGCAGCTCAAACTTATCATCCCGATCATCCACCTTGGCCGTGGCTGGCCTGCGATCCAGTAATTTGGTGTCGAGCAATCCCCTCCCCCGGATGATCTGTCTCTCTTCATGAGAAAAATCAACAACCAGACAAACCTCGTAATAGGTCTTTTTGAGGATAAAGCCTCGTTGTACCGTTTGATGGGAGATCGAAACACGCATTGTGGAATCAGTGTTCTGGGTTTTGTGCGTCCCCGCAGGGGACGCGCATATCATCTGCGACAGCAGATGAAGTCATGGCCGCAATCCATGCATTTTGGCGCTGCCATGTGTCGCCATGTCTCTCATGTTTACACATACCAAACCCCCATAGAGGTTGGGGGTGCCCTATGGGGGTCATGTCCGGTCTTTCAATGGGGCAGAAAGGGCCGGCAGTTCGGGAGAGGCAAAGCTGTCGATATAGCTTTCTGCCACCATGCGGCTCTTAAACGGAATGCCTTTGTAGAGATAGCTGCCGTTAACTTTGAGGATCTCTTTGCCGCGGTAAAAGATGCGATCAGTGTCGGGTTGCATGTCATCAGGTTTTGCACCCTCCCTGGATTGTCTGGACGATGTCAGTGTTGGTTCCTGGCGAGCGCCAGCCTTCCCTCTCTCAATCACCGCGGTAAACGTGTTGGGCGGAGAGTTCTCGCGGCGCAGGCCCTGTCGAGATATCTCCAGGTGATCCCGTGCGACTTTGAGCAATTGCTGGCTGTACTCGGCCGTATCAACGCCAGCGCGACCGATCTGTGCCTGGACTGCGCCCAATAGCCCCGCCATCACCAAAAACGCCCCGGGCAGTATCGTGGCAGCCCCGATGGCAAATCCAAACTCGCGGCCCTGATTTGCATTCGAAAACCCATAAAGCAAAGCCAGCGCGCCAATGATGACAGCGCACCAGGATCCAAACTCCAGAATGCTAAACAGCGTGCGTGCCGTTTGATAAGACCGCATGATCTCTTCCCCCGTATTGCAGTCTAGGGTTGCAAACAATTATGGGGCGAGTCAATCTCTTCGCGTTCATCAAACTTGATCAACGTAACATTTTGTGATGCCTTCTCATGGGGCGTCAGATCATCACGACGGCCAACATTCCGGAACATACCGCACGGTGACAGGCGCAACATCTCATGCTTGGTTGGCGTCATTCGCAACCAACCAAGGAGAACACCATGCCATCCCTCAAACCAAGACGGCTGACCAAACCTCAGAAACGCGCACGCCGGAAGTTCTACCTCCAAGAGCTCAGCAAGTTCATCGATACCGGGCTGAGCGAAGGGGGTAAGTTTGGCGAAACAGCCTTCAATGCGCTTGGGTCCAGCCCGGGTCGCAAACGGCGCTGATCACTCACTTCCCACTTCCCAACTATGAGAACCGGGCTCAGATTGAGCCCGGTTCTTTGGTTTGGCATCATTCACCCGTTGGCAATAACCTGATCCGCCAGCGATAGCGCATCAAAAAGTACCAGCTTGGGATGCTCTTTGTCCCAGCACGGTGGCTTTAGAGGCAGCTCGCCGCTGATCTCAGGATAGCGTTCGGCCAAGGCTGCGGCCTCTTCGTAGCGGTTTTCATACGTCTGCTCGCGGCAGAGAACCATATTAAGCTCCGCGCGATCCTCAAACACATGCGCCGCAACCCGCAGGCAGTTCAAACTTCTCTCGCCCTTGCTGCCCGCCTGATCAGGGTTTTCGCTTACGAGGATTTCCGGGCGGAATTTTACAATCCAGCTCCTCAGCATCGGCGCGAATTTAGCCTCCTGGATCACAGCCGCCCGTGACATCTCCCAGGCCAGCACTTTGCCATCAACAACAAGCACAGCCGCCAAGCGTCCCATTCGAACCGCCACCGCCATCACGCGGCGCCTGTTACCCGCCATACAGCGGGCCAGCTTCCTCCAATAATCGTTCCGCAAGCGCATCAAGCGTATCCTTGCGATTGAAATTGCGAATGGATTTCTTAGGTGCATCGGGCATGGTTCCCAGCCTTTTGCCCAGGCGCTTTCGAACATCGGCAAAGAGCGGGGTAAACAAGCACTCAAAGCTGCGCCCATAAATCAAACTCAACGTGCACATCTCCGGCAAAGTTGGAAGACGTGTTCCGCCCTCCAGTTGCTTAATCCGGCTTTCGCTGCCGCCGAGCAAATGACCGCAGTCTTTCTGGGTCAAGCCCGCCTGCTTGCGAGTGGTTTTTAAATCTAGTGAGAAATCGTTTTGCATAAGAACATGGTTGTTACTGATAACCATGTTCCAGCATAAGGATCAGACCTCATGTAAAGTAGAGGGCGCGATAGACATAAGATGACGGTTTGGTCCAGTGCTCATAAAGCGCCTAATGTGGATAACCCTCATAACAAAAATCAACCCAAAGAGTTCTGAACCCGGGATTTGCCGGTGCCGCTCTTTGCATGGGGTGATTTGACAAAAGCGAAGCGGTGAGCCGCTTCGCATGACCCATACAAAGCCACCGGGGGCAAATCCCGGGTTCAGCGTTTTCTTATGGGTAAGGATACGCCCCCATTGATTCAACGCTAGAGGGCAGAACCGACATTCGAGGTCAAGGCAGCTAAAAATCAGTTGGAGCGCAAAGGCGACCTGCGCCCCGCCATTGATCTCGCACCCGCACCGCGCTTCGACGGGCGCTGCGTGACAATTTCACCTATTCCGGTTTGCCCCGTGGTTTGCCGAGCCTAGAAAGTCGCAATTACACGTGCTGGGCCGCCAGAGCCTCCCCGGTGTGTAGGTGCGCCAACAAAAATCGTCGCTCCTGACGCAGGAACCTGATCCAAATTGGCGATGTTTTCTATGCCGTACCTATTTGTCGGAAGCCATGCGTAATGAGTGTCAAATGTCTCGGTTGATCCAATGTCGAATGAGAGAGAATCGGTCGCAATTGCGACGGCCCCGGTTTTTTCGATTAACATCTGAGCTGTCTCGACGTGAAATCCCGGATAGTGCCGGACTCCATTATCGTCAAATCCAGCAAATTTTGGGGTGTTGACGTGCTTTTGCCATCCCGAATTCATTGCCACACAGGCTCCGTCTGGAATGTCGCCGTGCTTATCAATCCAGGCCTGAAGATCATCCGGCGTCACTTCGGCCTCAATATTTGCGTCGGCCTTTTCCTTGATATCAATTACACACAATGGGCAGATTAGGTTCTCGACTGGGATTTCCTCGACAGATTGGCCATCGGCCGAGAAATGCAAAGGTGCATCGACATGTGTGCCGGTGTGTTCAAACACCGCCATATTGAACGCGTTGAAGCCACTCTCCTCGAACTTTGCTAGTTGATCCAACTCAATACCAGGAGATCCCGTCCACGTTGGAAACGCGTTATCGACAACGTAGGTCAAGTCGACAATTCGTCCGGTGTTCTGAGCTTTAACTGACTGTGCAGTGCCTAGGGACAGCCCGGCCCCTAGGGTTGCAGCAGGCGCAGCGGCCATGAACTGCCGTCTTGAGAGCATTCGGGATTTGACAGTTTCCATCACGCATTTGTGGCACATTATTTCGACTCCCAATTATTGTTTTGAATTTCGACATTTTAGCCGAACATGGCTTTTTAGCCAAATGGCATGGCCGATCGCATAGAACGCCGCGTTTGATTTCCGGAACTCTGACCGGACCAAGAACCTGCATGCACGAAAAGCGCGCGGCCTTGCGTAAAAACAACCGGAGCGAATGCTGCCCATCTAAAGTACGACTAGGTACCCATTTTTCCTTGCCGGGAGCACTAGTCGCAGGAAATGCTAAGATCGCTTGGAAAGTCCGGATTGTGTAAGCTGCAATGCCACAGTTGGCGGCTGGCCAGCACCGTGTTTTAGCTGAGTGCGAAGATTCTGGACATAATATTCTAGGTCCGGTTTGTCCCGCAGAACAGACCTTACGCATCATGGTATGAATGCCTGAAACGTTCGGTCACATGATCTTTTCTCCACAGAAACTTCATCTCCGTGGTGTAGGATTGAATGGTATTATTAGTTTGGCCTAACCCGCTCGGAATGGGCGGCAGGGTCATTAAAACAAAGACGTAAAATACAACCCGTTATCAGCGCGCGTCTTTGTTATGCAGGGGAAACTCTGCATAGGGGCCTTGGCCCTGCTGGTGACGGGTTTTGTCCTATATGAACTATGGAGAGAACGCAGAATGTGCGGTGTCGCAACATGGCGAACAGGGTGATCTGTTGCGCACACTCGCGAGCTTTGTTCAGATCGCGATTGAGTATGGGCGGGATCTGTCGGTGCCGCCACAAAAGCAGATCGACTGGCTCTACGATGTCAGAGACATGCTGGTGCTGACGGATACGCGGTTTGAGCTCAAACGCCGTGACGATGATATGAGTAACGACATTGGGTCAAATTAGAGGCCAAGTAACAGGCGGTGCACATTGCATCGCCTGTTTCTGTGTTGAGCCAATCCGGGCATTGCAGACCAGACACCACCTACCGCAAAGTCCAGCGCACGCGGGGGGTGCCATAACCATCTGTGGTGAGATTTAACTCAAGCTGCCGGTCTTTCAATCGGGCCGTTGCATTGACCCTGCCGCACACCACGTTGTGCTCACGTGTCAGCGTGAGATCGCGACAGGTGTAGTGTGCCTTTCTGGCTGCGTTCTCTGCTCCGGCAGCGTTAAACACGATCTCTGCAGCGCTCGGCTCCATGGCCAGCGGAAGATAGAGACCAAAGGTAAATCTGTTTTCTTCACCTTCGTTGATGCGTTTGAACGAGCGTTGATCTGCACAGCTGCTGACAGTGCTGAGCGCCATCATGCGCACGGAGGGCACCTTCTGATACCCGGTGATAGTCGTGGGATAGTGCTTTTGGATGTAAATCCCCTGGGGCAGGCAGAGCGTGTAACTTTGGCGATCAAAATCATACCGGAGCAAGAGCAGATAGCTGTCGACGGTTAAAGTGATCTGGTTTGTATCAGCGGGCAGACCCCGAGAGAGCTCTAAAGCTTCTTCAATCCATTGCTTGCGCAATCGCCGCGCATCAAACTGATTGAGCGTCGGATCAAGCGGCATCTGCTCTGCCAACTTGCCCGCATCAGCCCCAAGTCGAATGGCGAGCGCCAGATAGTCAATATAGCCCAGTTCATTGACGCTGATCTCATGGCGTTCCTGCGCCGTCGCAGGCTGCTGGACTGTTCCGGTCATCAGCACACAGAGCGTAAGGAATCTAGCTGTTGCGATCCATCCTCTTCTCATTCCTTCTGCTCCTCGCCTCCGCCCTTGGCCATAAGCATTGCAACAACCGGGGCACCCAGCATGATGAAGGTCCCAATGCGAAGGATTGGCGAACTACCGGTCGCTTCTCCATAGCCCGCATCATGGGCCACGACTTCCAGCCAAAGCGACGGTGTCAGAAACAGAAACACCATGGCTGAGACTGCCACAACAGCAATGCTCATGCCCTTGTTGCCACCCAAGGCCCCCAGAGTTGCGAGCCCTAAGGCGGCCCAGCCAATGTATAACCCAATAAGGGGCACAAAAGCCCCGATCACCGCCACGATGAGGCCCGCGGTGCTGAGGCCTTTTCCTGCTGAATCCATCTCCACTCTCTCCTAACTCAGTCGCATGAGTAGCCTTTGCTCAGAGGGTTTTGGGGGCTTTGCGAGTTGCACAAAATTGGCAATTTTGTACACTATTGAAAGAGAGGCGTATTTTGGATTGTTTGCGTCTCTCGAAGTGACTAGACTCGAGCCACGTTGCGCATAAAGCCTTGTATTTGAGAGGTTTTGGGGGCGCTGCAACAAAATTGCCAATAGTGTTGCAGACCTGCGCCAGCCTCAAACGCGAGGCTGATACGCAATCAGTATTGGCATCACTGCAATGGATCACTTCACAGCGCGCCCGTCACGGATGCGGCTTTATAATCGCAACAACGAGCGGCTCTATGTTAACGCCACAGAGCGTGTGCGTATCCTGGAAGTGGCTCGCACATCAGACCCAGGCATCAACAGTTTTTGCCTCACCCTTCTTTATACCGGGTGCCGGATATCAGAGGCTTTGGAGTTGCGCCCCTGCGACATCCAGCTCGAAGAACGGGTTCTGACCTTGCGCACGCTTAAGCGTCGCGCTCCGGATATCTGCCGTGAAGTGCCCATGCCGGTAGATTTGGTTCAGACGATCCAGGAGGCAAACCTGCTGAATGTCGAGTCATCAGAACGTCTCTGGGGAGGCGTTGATCGCATCACCGCCTATCGCTGGATCAAGGGCGTCATGCACGCAGCGGAGATCACCGGCGTACAGGCCTGCCCAAAAGGGCTGCGCCACGGTTATGGCATTGCGGCCGCCATGGCATGTGTACCGCTGACCATGATCCAGAAATGGATGGGTCACGCATCCATCACCACGACGGCAATCTACCTGGATGCCGTTGGTCCAGAACAATTGACCATTGCAGATCGGATGTGGCGCTAGAAACACCCGCCCCGGTGAAGGGCGGGTGGGTTGGACGGGTACGATTCAAAAGAGCGAAAGCTGAACGGGTTTGCCATCATCCGCATGTTCCAGCCATGCCATGACAAAGGCAACCGGGTCACCTGCATCTTCAACCACCTCACGCGGACAGAAATGCGACCGATATCCTGTCTGGGATATTGGGTGCGGTGACCGGTCGGGCGTGATGACCTCCAGATGCGCTGTGTCACCCCCGAGCCATTCTGCACACCACCGGATGGTGATCTGCTGGCCGTTCCAGGTGATCTGGAATTCCTCATAGATGTTGGCCATCGTGCACCGTCAATACTCAGACGTCAGCATGATGGTCAGCACCCGGTGGGTGACGTTCGGATTGGCCGCATCCGGGGAGTGATGCTTTAAGGCACGGTCGAAGTAATCCAGCTTCCAGAAGATTTCCGTACCCTCATGAACGATCTTGCCGAAGTCATGTTCACCATGTGGGTCATTGTCGCTCGAGAAGGCCGAGAACTCTTCGATGCGCTTTGTAATGAGCGGCAGCGCCTCATCGCCAAGGCCTTGTACGCCTTGGGTGATCATCACTGATCCATACTGCGCCTCGCCCCGGCGCATGGCGTCATTCAATCGCCGGATGCGCTTGGTGCGGTATCCCTTGTCGATCTCCCAGCCAAGGCTGGTGTCTTGTTCGCAGGCCTCGCAGAAGCACTGATCAAAAGTTTGACCCAGTGCCCATTCACCAGAGGCGAAGTTCCATTCGGCCCAGGCATCGCGCAGCACATTGCGTGACCCGCACGACTGGCATGTGGGATAGGCGCCGATCATATCAGCCACGTCCATCTCTCTTAGTCCCATGGTCTTGTCTCCTTCCATTGGGGTGGCCGCCCGACGACATGTCAGGCGCACCCCGCGAAAGGCGACAAAGGAAAGAACAAGGTCTGGAGAGAAGGATAGCAGCCCCGACATTCAGCCATAGAGGTCTTGGTGGCGATGTGGTGACGCTTCCAACCTCTGGGTAGGACTCGCGAAAAAAGACAAGCTAAAGGGATGCTTAATTCCGTCACAACGCTTGGTCTGGCGCATAATCGCTATGGCAATCGCCCGTTCGGTATCCATCAGGCGGATCGCCTGATGCATCTCTATGTGATTGGCCAGACCGGCACAGGTAAATCCACCCTGCTCCTCAACATGGCCCTGCAGGACGCACAATGCGGCAGGGGGATGTGCCTGATCGATCCGCATGGCGATCTGGCGAGCGATCTAAAAACGCGCCTCGGGGACATGGCCATCTATTGGGATGTTGCTGACCCGGCATGTACGTTGGGGTACAACCCACTGACACGCACCACGCAAGCCTTACGCCCGCTTGTGGCCTCCGGTCTCATTGAGGCCCTCAAGCGGCAGTGGTCTGAAGCCTGGGGCGTGCGCATGGAGCACCTGCTCAGATACGCCATTCTCGTCTTGCTGGATCAAACCAGTACAGACCTGCAGGACGTGATGCGGCTCTTTCTCGACAAGGAGTTCAGGCGTGAGGCTGTCTCACGTGTCATCGATGAACAAGTGCGTCAGTTCTGGCAGCAGGAGTTCCCGGCGATGAACTACAAAACCGCTTTCGACGGGGTGGCCCCGATAGCCAACAAGCTGGGGTCATTCCTGGCCCATCCGGTGGTGCGGCGGGCGCTATGTGAGCCCAAAGAGCCGCTTCGTTTCCGGCAGATCATGGACGAGGGGCGCATTCTCATCGTCAATCTCGCCAAAGGTCAGTTGGGTGCCGACATCGCCAACCTTGTGGGAGGCCTCATTGTCTCCAGCATCACCCATGCGGCCTTTACCAGAACATCAACACATATCCGTCGCCCATTCTTCCTCTACATCGACGAGTTCCACAGCTTCACCACAGATGCCCTTGCCGACACACTATCCGAGACGCGCAAGTATGGCCTGGGCCTCACGCTCAGCCAGCAACACACCCAGCAATCTTCCGGCGAGGTCTTCGCCGGGATAATGGGCAATGTGGGCAGCATCATTGCCTTCCGGGTTGGGGCAACTGACGCACCGCTGATATCCAGACAGATGACCACTGTCCTGGAGCGTGATTTGATCAGCCTGCCGAATTACCAGACCTTCGTGCGGTTGATGGTCAATGTGGAGCGGACGAAAGCGTTCACGGCGTTTATGCCGCCGCCACGTGGCCGGGGTCCCTAGAAATGTTCAGATTCTTATCCGCTCATTTCTAAGCTCCAAACCATGACCACACAAAATCATCAAACACAGGTGCCCGCCGTTCTTTCGGAGGCTTCTCTTGAAGCGCTCGAACGCCTCTGTCTGCACCTGAAATCCATCTATCTTCGCCTGAAAAGTGAAGGCTACGAACTCAAGGACGGCAAATTTATCAAACCAGATTAAGAATTTATGAAAGTTACGAAATCCCCCGATACAGAAACCATCAAAGCGATCCGAGCAGGCCGGTTCAAAGACCACTATCTCATCTACAACCGCAAGAGCACGGATGAGACCGAAAACCAGAAGAGCTCGATCCAATATCAGCGCGCTGAAAACCTGCGCGCCTGCAAACGTGATCAGTTGCCGGTGGCGTCTGTCACGATCAAGGGATTTTGCACATCCGGTGTAATTTCCGAAAAGCACTCCGGGTTCAAGGAAAGCGACGAGTTGGAGATTTCCGATGATGGGGAAGTTCGGTACCGCATTGACCGCCCGAAGTTTCACCAGATGGTACAGCACCTCAACGCGGGACATTTCAAAGGGATCCTTTGTCTGTCCTGGGATCGGCTTAGCCGAAACAAGGCGGATGATACCATTGTCCGCAAATTGATGCGCAGAGGTGTAGATGTCCGATTTGCCTACGCGCGCTATGATCGCTCCAGCTCTGGTGAATTACATATGGACATCGACGGGATGTTTTCGCAGCACCATTCCCGCGTCACGAGCGAAAAGGTCGCTGCCAGCATTCGGCAGGCCCGTAGCGACGGAAAATGCACCTACCGGGCTCCTATCGGCTATCTCAACACAGGCAGCATGGAGCACAAACCCCTAGACAACGAACGTGCACCAATCGTCAAAAACCTGTTTGAGCTCTACGCGACAGGTGATTGGAGCCTGTCCGATCTGGCCGCCCATGCTGCCAAACAAGGCCTTCAAACGGTCCCTGTCCGCAAAAGACGCACGGTCGAGGAAATCCTGGCTGATGAAACCGACGATGAGAACCGCCCAAAGCTCAGTCGCCCCCTGAGCCGTTGCCAAATCAGCCGGATACTCACGAACCCATTCTACACGGGCAAGGTGATTGGTGAAGACGGTGTCTATGTGCCAAGCACCAGCCATGAAGCACTGGTCAGCGACGCCTTGTTCATGCGCGTCCAATCCATGCTGAAAAAACGACACCTCAGTGTTCACTACACTGACAAGCTCGACTATCCCTTCCGAGGATTTGTCCGTTGCGCGCTTTGCCAGCGCGTGTACACCCCATACCTCAAGAAGGGGCATTTGTATTACTCAGTGCATTGTGTGCCGGGGTGCAAAAATACGCTCAGGAACTGCAAGTTTGAATACATCTGTGGTGAAATCGGTCGGTTCATGCGGGGCCTGTCGTTCACCGAAGCAGAGGTCGCCGATCTAGAGTCGCGCGCCAGCACCGAAATCGCGCTGCTTGAGGAACGGCGGCTTAGCGACGCAACCAAAGCGGAACGGACGAGAAAACGCATTCGGGATGATCTTGCCTATCTCCGCACCAATCAGCTGGCCTTGCTCAAAGGCGGTGCCTACTCGCCGGAATCCTTGGCCGACGAGCGTTCGCGGTTGGAGGAAGAACTCGACCAGCTGGCCGAAGACGATCAGATTTCCGAGCAAGCCATGCGTGAACTGATGCAGGATGTCATCAGGTTTTCAGAACTCTTAGATAGTGCCAGTTTGCTTTACGAAATGGCCGATCCCCACGAAAAAGTGGCGTTTGCTAAAATCATCGTTTCAGAACTTCGCATCGCTGAGAATGTCTTTGAAGTTAGCCCCCAATTCGGCTTCGAGCCATTTGTTGACCGTTCTGTTGCTATTAGTGCCCCTATTGAGTGGCTTTCAGAACTTTTGGAAAGGAAAAACGATCTTCAGAAGGGGGCAACTCAGATTATCGGATTGTGTGCGAAGAAAGGCGTTTGACAACCTGATGATGCAATTCGGTGTCCTCGGTAAGCCTGAGTTTTTCCGGTCTGACATGGTGAACCAGAACGACACACTTCTCGAACTTTTGCATACAGGGCAGATTCCAATCGAACCGGAACACGCTGAAGCTGGCAGCGCAAGGTGCATCGACCTGCAAATATGAGCAAACGGACTGGTTTTCAGAACTATGGAAGCTCTACCAATCTTGATCGCACAATATCTCTGGGTTCCGACGAGAAGCTCAGCTTTGAAGAGGATCGACGCAGTATTTCGGTCATAGAGCGAGTATGACACGATCTCATCCGAAAAGATCAACCGTGACTCAAGGACAGTAGAACTGTATCGTCCGTACGAAGACGGCTGATCGACCATTGCCAGATATGACGCAAACGTCGGCGATGTGACTTCTATCGCAAGCGCGCTGAACATAGCATCTTGGACAGTCTTGTCGATGTTGATGCATTCTGAACTGAGAGCGGCAATCCACCCGCAACTGATCAGTCAGACTACAAGGAACAGCACTAAGAAATCCTAGCGACGCAAACTGCGCATACCTGAAAACAAGACGTTGCATCCCTTCCACATGAGTGGTTTTGTATTGCCAAGATTTAGGAGTGGCAGTTGAAAAATCAGTTTCAAACCTTTGGAATTCAAATCTCGCCTCAGAGTTCGCAGGCCCTACTTGACCTAGCTACGCAGCTGTCGGCCGTAAAAGTGGATCCGGCGCTAGTCCGCAGATTGGCCGAAGTAGCTAAGGGAAACGGCGCAACTATTCCCATGGGTATTGTTTTTCCCTGGCTATTTGCGGATTTGGTCAAGAGGCCGTCCAACAAGTGGGAACCCCGCACGAAGGAGTGGTATGCGCTGTATACAGCGTCGATACTTCTAGATGGCTTACAGGATACAGGTACGGGAGATGTTAAGACATTTTCGGAAATAATATTGACCTACAATCATGCCTTGCAAGGGCTGGTAGGTCATCTTTCAACTGATGAAACAGAACAGTTCTTTGCCTTAATGGGAATATCAGTGTCGGCGCAAAGACTTTCTGGTCCTGGAGCACGCTTCAGTTCACTTGAGGCCGCCATCTCAATTGCTGGTGAGAAAAATAGCCTTCTAAAGGCTTATGCATTGAGTGTTGTTTGTTTCAATCAACGCTCAGCAAATTTGTTTCCAAGTCAATATTGCTTAGAAAGCTGCCTCAAGTTTGTTGGATTATTTGTTACTGCTGTTCAATTGCTGGATGATTTGACCGACTTGGTGGAAGACATTGAGCTAGACATACAGACACCTGCTAACTTTACAACTCTCGCGAAGAGCTCTGCATCAACAACCCCTGTAGACGAAATTCTGGTAAATTGCGTACGAAGTGGCGATGTCGAGAACTGCATCGATCACGGCATGAAAGCTTTGGACGATGCGCGCAATACTGTCGATCAGACCTGGGATCAGGACGCTGTTTTCATTCAAATTCTTGACGATTACATGGCACAACTGAATGACATAAAATCTGATATTGCCTCGGCCCGTTCAACTGACAGAATTCTGGGGAAACTTGCGAAGTTACGGATGCCGAGTTAGAATTTTGGAATGGCAAATTCAGTATACGTCGAGGCGGCGAAACGAAGTGCATTTCCTTTATCGGTAATAGCTTTTTTCTCTTTATTCCTAATAGTATATAATACCTTGGGGCTCCCGTCTCCAAACGAAATTGTATCTTTCGGTAGGTCGCTTTTTGAAGAGCATGGCGTTTGGATCGTAGCTATCGGAGCTTTTCTTGAAACACTTTTTGTTGCATCTCTATATTTGCCAGGGTCGTTTGCAATACTATTAGGCATCATATTTTCAAACAAAACTCTAGAAGGCACGGTGGAGTTGATTGTGTTCATCTGGGCTGGGATGCTCTTAGCCAGTATTGTGAACTTCGTTCTGGGTCGGTCCGGCTATCATAAGCTTCTTTCAGTATTTGCAGGCAACAGAGTTGCCGAGAGGTTTGAAGGGCAAAGCACACGGGAACGTGCAACGAAAACATTTCTCTCGGGCTTTCATCCTAACATACTTTCTTTCGCTACAGTTTCACTTGGTATCGCCGGAGAGAGTGCTTGGCGGGCCGCCATTATGGTAGGGGCCGCAATCGCATTTTGGGTGCCATTCATGGTAATAGTAGTGGGACTCGTGTCGTCGGAGATCGAAGAAAACTCTGATAGTGCAATACCAGTGTTGTTTGGAATTTTGGCACTTTGGTTTATTATCGACTACTTTTTGTCGGTCCGACATCTCCGTAGGGCTGGCAACTAATTAGGTATCCCGCGAGGTGAGGAGAGCGAATGCCACAAAATCATGCGTTGGCTAAGGTGCCACACTTCTTGTGGTCTGTCTTTAAAAACCCAGTAGTAATTATTTCATTTTGGCTGCCGACTTTCGTTCATCAGGCATTCAATGCAGTCGTGTTGGAAAGCCTGCTAAGACGTGATGAAGAGTTATCTTATAGTTTCAATGATTTAACCGTCGACATGATGTTGGAATGGCAACTTCAGCTAGCAACCCTCATTTGTGCGCAAGCGCTTTTGCTAATACCGCTCATTTCTTGGTCCGTTCAGTGTTCACACGACCCTAGGAGAAGACGCGCGTTGCTAGATCTTATAGAAGATAAGTGGACTTTCGTAATCGCTTTGTTGCTGCCCTTTATCGTAAGTGCCGCAATTATTATAATGCTGGTAGTGGGAAAATTTGGAACCATTCAAATTATCGAGTTGTATAGGTCCAAAGGGAACGTATTTGACAACGATTGGATTTTGCCACCTGTAAATAGCCCGATCTCTTGGGGGCGGCTAGGTTTGATAGTGGCCGCAGTTACATTTGCGTCGGTGCAGCAAAATCTTGAGAACTATCGTAGGGCTCAACAAGATTGAATCTTCAACCTTGTTTGCAGGTGTTTAGAGAAGAGAATTGAAAGCAGCGCTATCCATTTGTCGTCAAAGCCCAGACTTTTGTCGGGCCGGTGCTGATCAGTAAGTCAAATCATTGGATCTGCGGATAGATCAGTGCCAGGCGCGGCTCACGCGCCTGACCGACTTATTGATAGATTCTGTGATCACACGTGACTGACCCAGCCCCCTTGTTCCGGGCCGATCAGGTGGCTAGGTCAGCTCCAACTGTAGCCGATTGTAGCTAGCCAAACTACATTTGGGAATTTCCTTGAAAACCGTCTACTAAATCAGCCCACTCCTGCATTAGTTCAACACGCTGCTCAAGATAGGTCGCTCTGTTGTACGCACGTCGCACCTCATTTTTGTCCTGATGTGCGAGTGCTGCTTCGATCACGTCGGGTTCAAAGCCGCGATTGTTGAGAATGGTGCTGGCAGTTGATCGAAATCCGTGTGCTGTCACCTCGTGCTTTTCGTATCCCAGCCTACGCAGCGCTGAATTGAATGTGTTCTCAGACAGCCAACGCCGGTTGGACAACAGGGATGGGAAAAGCAATTCGACGCCCTCAATCTCAGGCCAATTGCTTTCCACGATCTCCATTGCCTGGTCAGACAGCGGAATTACATGTTCCCGCCGCATTTTCATTCGCTCATGTCTCTGGTTAAAGGTCGGATGCTTTAAGTTCAGATCATACTTGGAAAATCACTGAAAAATCAGTGATTTTGACGCGATATGGCGATCTATGAGAAGGTAAAATGGTGCCGGGGGCGGAATCGAACCACCGACACGAGGATTTTCAATCCGCTAACTAGTCACTTCCAACGCGAAACTCGTCAATTTGATCAGCCCATGCCTGCATCATCTCAACTCGCTGCTCCCAGTAAGTGGCGCGATTGTAAGCGCGTCGAACCGCATTCTTATCTTGATGCGCCAACGCGGCCTCTACTACTTCGCCATCATATCCTCGCTCATTCAGAATTGTACTGGCGGTGGAGCGGAAGCCGTGGGCGGTGACTTCCTCCTTGGAGTAGCCCATTCGACGGATGGCAGAGTTGAAGGCGTTTTCGGAAAGCCACTTTCGATTTGAATGTAGCGAAGGAAAGATCAGCTCGACACCCTCAACATCAATCCAGTTCCGTTTGACTAGTTTCAGCGCTTGATCGGATAGGGGGACAATATGGTCGCGGCGCATTTTCATGCGTTCAGCAGAGATCGACCATTTCCGCTCTTCCAGATTGAACTCTTCTTGTTTCGCACCACGCACTTCACCGGGGCGCGTCATGGTAAGGATTTGGAAGAGTATCGCATCCTTGATTACGCCTGCGCCGGTGTATTCGTCCAGGTCCCGAAGGAACTGGCCGAAGATATTTTCGTCGGTAATCGCCGCCCGGTTGGTGGCTTTCACGGGTAGCAAAGAACCTTTTACAGCGAAGGTCGGATCGTTCTCGGCACGCAGCGTGACGATGGCCAATCGAAAGACGGCTGACAAAGTCCCAAGCAACTTCTTAGCGGTTTCCCGGCGTCCGCTTCGTTCAATGCGCTTTACAAGTTGAAGCACTTCGGCCGAAGTAATGTCGTTGATCGGGCGGTTGTGCAGTGGAGCCGCCAGGGTTTCGATGTGCCAGATTTTCTTGCGGATGGTGGCGTCGGCCAGTTCCCGGTCGTAGGCCATCTCAAGGTAGTCCTCTGCCACAAGCTTGAATGTCGTCCGTGCCTGGGTTTCCGCCTCGATCTCATCAAGGCGTTTTTGGACTGCAGGGTCGCGACCCTCCGCCAAAACCTCATGTGCTCTTTCTCGCTTCTCCCGTGCTTTCGCGAGCGACACTGCTGGATACGATCCGTGCGATAGGAGGCGTTCTTTTCCAAGGTATCGGTATTTTTGTTGCCAGAGACGAGAGCCGTTGGGTTTCACTAACAAGAACAAACCACCGCTGTCTGCCAGCTTATAAGGCTTATCTCGATTCTTCGCTTTCCGAATTTTCAGGTCTGAAAGAGCCATGGGGGTATCATCCTCAATATGGGGGTATGATACCCCCAGCTGATACCCCCAAACCCGTGTTTTTTGGGGGTATCGAGTGTTCATCTATGAGAATGATGATAACCCAAAAACGTCGAAAAACTCAATGTTTTTGAGTGTTTATGAGTATCTATGTTCAGAAGAATTGGTGCCCAGGAGAGGACTCGAACCTCCACACCCTTGCGAGTACTAGCACCTGAAGCTAGCGCGTCTACCATTCCGCCACCTGGGCAGGTGTCGTGAAGATGCGATTTAGCCTCATGCTGAGGGCGTGTCAACGGGTAAGAGTGCTTTGCAAGGATGAGCTTTCGAATTCCATCTCGTGTAGGTAATAAGCGTTAAATTGAATGGTTTTTAAGCACATTGAGTGTTGTTATATGCACCATTTTATCTTTGTTTATCATATTTTTAACCGCAAAAAGGCCAACTTGGTTACGGTGAATACGAGTCGTTTGGCTGGTAAAGAGACCAGACACCAATAGTACGAGGTACAGTCATTATGAGGTTACGGTCGAAAAAAGATCTGAAAGGACTGGTTCTGTATTCACCTCAGCACATCGCACGGTTGGAAAAAGCAGGCAAGTTTCCTAAGCGAGTAAAGCTTGGTTCGAATCGAGTCGGATGGGTCGAAAAAGAAGTGCTGGATTGGCTTGAAGAGCGTTTGCAAGCCCGCAGCACAGATTAAATCTATCTTGCGAAAATCACAGCTCTGATAAGAACGTTAAACGCAGCATTTGTGTCCAAGCCGAATGCCACTGAAGCATTTCACAAAAAAGGGCCGGAAAATCCGGCCCCTTTGCATTCTATAATGAATTCGATCAGTCGAGGTTCCGCTCAACCTCTTCACGCTCAAAGATTTCGATGACATCGTCCTTGCGGATATCATCGTAATTCTCGAACGCCATGCCGCATTCCTGACCGGATTGTACGTCTGATACCTCGTCCTTGAATCGTTTGAGTGTTTTCAGCGTGCCCTCGTGGATCACCACGTCATCCCGAAGCAGACGTACACCGGCAGACCGACGCGCCACGCCTTCGGTGACCAGACAACCGGCCACCTTGCCCACGCCGGAAACCTTAAAGACCTCCAGAATTTTGGCATAACCGATAAAGTTCTCGCGGATCTCAGCACCCAGCAGGCCAGAGGCCGCCGCTTTCACATCGTCAACCAGATCGTAGATCACACTGTAATAGCGGATTTCCACGCCCTTCTGGTTGGCGCTGTTGCGTGCAGGCGCATTGGCCCGGACGTTGAACCCGATGACCGGCGCGCCCGATGCTTCGGCCAGGCCGATATCACTTTCGGTGATGGCGCCTACACCCGAATGCAGCACGCGCACGCGCACCTCATCGTTGCCGATCTTCTCCATCGCCTGAACAATCGCCTCGGCAGAGCCCTGCACGTCGGCCTTCATCACGATGGGCAGTTCCTTGACGTTTTCGTCCTGCTTGGCCTGTGCCAGAAGCTGTTCCAGAGACGTGCCCGCACCGGCAGCGGCGCGTTTCTCTTTCGCCGCTGATTCGCGGTAATCCGCGATTTCGCGGGCCTGCGCCTCGGTATCAACCACGTTCAGAACGTCACCCGCTTCGGGCGTGCCATTCAGACCCAGCACCTCAACCGGTACCGATGGTCCAGCTTCTTTGACCCGGTCACCCCGGTCGTTCACAAGCGCCCGCACCCGACCATACTGTTCGCCGACAACAAAAATGTCGCCCTGCCGCAGCGTTCCGCGTTGAACCAGAACAGTGGCAACCGGTCCCCGGCCCACGTCCAGTTGCGCTTCGATCACAGCACCTTCGGCGGATCGGTCCGGATTGGCCTTCAGTTCGAGGATTTCGGCCTGCAGCGCAATCGCTTCCAGCAGCTCATCCAGCCCCTGACCGGTGATTGCCGACACTTCAACATCCTGCACTTCACCGGACATCTTTTCGACAATCACTTCGTGCTGCAACAGATCGGTCCGCACCTTGTCAGGATTGGCCTCAGGCCGGTCAATCTTGTTGATCGCCACGATCATCGGCACTTTGGCCGCCTTGGCATGGTTGATCGCTTCGATGGTCTGCGGCATCACCGCGTCATCGGCGGCAACCACCAGAACAACGATATCCGTCACCTGCGCACCACGTGCCCGCATGCTGGTAAAGGCCGCGTGGCCCGGCGTATCCAGGAAGCTCAGAACAGAACCACCATCGGTTGTCACCTGATAGGCGCCGATATGCTGGGTAATGCCACCGGCCTCGCCTGCAACAACTTTGGCATCGCGGATTGCATCCAACAGCGATGTTTTACCGTGGTCAACGTGACCCATGATGGTAATGACCGGCGGACGTGGAAGAAGCTCTTCTTCCTTATCCTCGACCTGATCAATCACATCTTCAACGTCAGCATCCGAAACCCGAACAACCTTGTGCCCGAATTCTTCGATGATCAGTTCGGCAGTATCCGCATCAACCGATTGGTTCTGCGTAACCATCATACCGTTTTGCATCAGCGACTTAACGACATCGCCCACGCGTTCGGCCATACGGTTGGCCAGCTCTGAAACCACAATGGTTTCGGGCAGCTGCACGTCGCGGACAACCTTTTCCCGCTCCTGCGTTCCACCCATTGCTTTTTGACGCGCACGCTCTTGCTTACGCTTCATCGCAGCAAGAGATTTCTGCCGTCCGCCTTCGCCACCCGAAAGCGCCTGATTCAGCGTCAGCTTGCCGGACCGGCGGCCATCGTCACGGCCCTTGCCACGGCCGCGATTCTGATCGCGGTCCTTGTCTGTGCGCCGCGCCGGCTGTTGCAGCTTGGCAGGCGCGCTGCGTGCCTGTTGCTGTGGTTTTTCTTCCACTGGCGCCGCTGCGGCTGCCGCAGCTGCTGCGGCCGATTCTGCGGCCTCTTTGCGCTTTAGCTCTTCAGCCTCTTCCTTGGCCCGGACCCGCTCTTCAGCTTCACGCTGTTCGCGCTCCTTGGCCTCGGCCTCCTCGCGGCGGCGCTGGCGATCAGCATCACGTGCTTTTTCTTCCGCCTCGCGTTTGGCTGCATCTTCCACTTCCCGCGCCTTGGCAGCCTGAAGCGCCTTCATACGGCGATCCATTTCGGCATCGGAAATACCAGCCGGACGTTTTGATTGATCCCCGGTGCGCCCTGCAGACACACCAACGCCAGGCGCAGCTGCGCCACCGGGTTTAGCCGGTTTGACGATGCGCTTGCGCTTGGTCTCCACCACGACATTCTTGGTGCGCCCATGGCTGAAGCTTTGCTTCACGTTCCCCGCACGGGGACCGCCACGTACGCCCAGAGTCTTTTTGCCGTCGTTGTCGCTCATATGGTCTACTTTCCTTTCCGGCGCGTCTCTTCGCCGTCCGAGACTCGCAGGCCTTTCAGCCTTGCCGCCTCCTCTACAACACGTTTGCACAAACCTCCAGCACCCAGTGCCGCATGAATTGTGCTTTGTCGTCCAAATGCCTGTCCCAGCTCATCCGCCGTCAGCCAGCCGATATATGAACCGCCATAAGGCGTGCTCAGCTTCGATTTTCCGCGCTCCGATCCATCACTTGCCTGGATCAGAACCTCGGCCACATCCTTAGACAGCCAGTCCTTAACTTTTTCGTAACCAGATACAGATTTTCCGCCTTTGCGCATCAGCGCAATCAGGCTGACCACCCGCGCTGACAACATGGTCTCGACCAAGGTGGTCAGATCATCGGGTATTTTAACCGCCTGCTTGGCAGACCGGGCAAACAAACCCTTGCCCGCGGCCTTGTCCATCGCCGCCCGTGTCGCCGAAACCCAGATACCGCGCCCGGGCAGCTTTCCGGCGATATCCGGCACGATCTGGCTATCCGGACCCACAACAAACCGCACCATAGCAGATGTAGCGCACACCTCACCCGTGGCAATGCACTTGCGCTCTGGACCATGAGACCGGTCTTTGGGTTGCCCGCCGCGCCCCATCAGGTGCCCTACGAGGCCTGATAAATCAGGCCTCTGCTCCTTCGACAGCTTCTTCGGCTTCGGCGTCTTCTTCGGTCTCTTCTTCTGTTTCGAGATCCGCCGGATCAACCCAGCCCAGCATAATGCGCGCGGTCATCACCAGATCCTGCGCCTCTTCCAGCGAAACCTCATAAGGTTCTAACAGGCCATCGTCTTTGACCCGCTCGCCATCCACCGTGGTCCAGCCCCCGGCAAGTTCCCAGTCGGCACAGGTGGCAAAATCTTCCAGTGTTTTAACGCCATCTTCTGCCAGCGCCTGAACCATCTGCGGTGTCAGACCCTCAAATCCGATCAGGCTGTCCTCGGCACCCAGCTCACGCGCTTTTTCCAACGCGGCCTTGGCCTGTGCTTCCAGAACATCCCGCGCCCGCGCCTGCAGCTCGTTTGCGGTGTCATCATCAACCCCGTCAATGACCAACAGCTCGTCAACCTCGACATAGGCGACTTCTTCAAGGTTGGTGAACCCTTCAGAAACCAGAAGCTGGGCAAAAAATTCGTCCAGATCCAGCGCCGTCATAAACAGTCCCGTACGCAGCTCGAATTCCTTCTGGCGACGTTCCGAATCCTCGGCCTCGGTCATGATATCGATATCAAGGTTGGTCAGCTGGCTGGCCAGACGCACGTTCTGACCCCGGCGGCCAATCGCCAGTGACAGCTGCTCTTCGGGCACAACAACTTCGATCCGCTCGGCCTCTTCATCCAGAACCACCTTGCTCACCTCAGCAGGTTGCAGGGCATTCACAAGGAAGGTCGGCTGATCTTCGTTCCACGGAATGATGTCGATCTTTTCACCCTGCAGCTCGTTCACAACGGCCTGCACCCGGCTGCCGCGCATACCCACACAGGCACCCACGGGATCAATCGAGTTATCGTAAGAGATAACGGCAATCTTCGCCCGGCTGCCCGGATCACGCGCAACTGCCTTGATCTCGATGATACCATCGTAAATCTCGGGCACTTCCATTTTGAACAGCTCAGCCATGAACTCCGGCGCTGTCCGGCTCAGGAAAATCTGTGGCCCGCGCACTTCGCGGCGCACATCCTTGATGTAGCACCGGATGCGGTCATTCGGGCGATACGATTCGCGGCCGATCTTTTCGTTCCGGCGCAGGATCGCTTCGCCACGACCCACATCAACAATGACGTTGCCATATTCTTCGCGCTTGACCTGACCATTGATGATCGTTCCGGCACGATCCTTGAATTCTTCAAACTGACGGTCACGTTCGGCTTCGCGCACCTTCTGCAGGATCACCTGCTTGGCGCTCTGTGCCGCGATACGGCCCATATCAACTGGCGGCACCTCTTCGACGAACTGATCGCCAACCGCCGGATTTTCAAGATACTGCTTGGCCTGCTCAACAGTGAATTCCGCCTGGTAATTCTCAAGCTCTTCTTCCTCAACCACTGTGCGCACCCGGGTGAATGTCGCCTTGCCGGTCTTCCGGTCGATCGACACGCGGATATCCATCTCGGCGCCATAACGACTCTTGGCCGCCCGGGCGAGGCTCTCTTCCATCGCTTCAACCACCAATGCCGGGTCGATCATCTTTTCCCGTGCCACGGCCTCGGCAGTTTGCAACAGCTCAAGCTGGTTTGCAGAAGTAATTGCCATTGTCTTAGTCCTCCTCAGAGCCGGTTTCGGTCTCTATCTCGTCAAATTGGTTTTCATCGAGGTCTCCCGCCGCTTTGCGGGCCCTCAACATATCGCGAATCAACTCATCCGTCAGAACCAGCTTGGCCTCGGCCAGCCAGTCGAACTGCAGCCCGACGGTAATAGTCTCGCCGCCTTCTTCGATATTGATCAGAACCTCGTCACCCTCGGTTCCGGCCAGCACACCTTTGAACCGCTTGCGCCCGTCAATCAGATCCGCGGTTTCAAGCTTGGCCTCATAGCCTTCGAATTCGGCAAAATCCTTAAGCCGGGTCAGCGGGCGGTCAATCCCGGGGCTCGATACTTCCAGAGTATAGGCGTCCGAAATCGGGTCTTCGACATCCAGCGTCGCACTCACCGCGGTCGAGATTTCAGCACACTCATCCACCTCGATGCCGCCATCGGGGCGCTCTGCCATGATCTGCAGCGTGGCGGTCTTGCCCCCCATCAGGCGCAGCCGCACCAGCTCAAACCCCATATCCTCTAATACAGGGGTGATGATCTCGGCCATCCGGCGGTCAATCGCAGCTTTGGCAATCAGGTCGTTGATCATGGATCTTTCAGACATAAAAAAACGGGCGCGCGGCCCGTACAAACTTTCCGGTGGAGCGTCAGGTTTGGACCCCAGCGCGCCGCTGTTAAAGGGGATATACGTGAGGTAGGGCGAGTCTGCAAGGGGCTTTCAATCAATACCTTCAATTGCTGCTGTCATCGACATTTGGCCCTCATTTCTAGAGGGATATCTTTTGCCTACTAACGCTCTGATGTCGAAGCCCTGATCAACCGCCACATTGCCGCCTGATGCAGCCGCTCGGCCAAAGGTATCACGGGCTTCTGCCCCGAATTCCCCGATGCGGAACTTGTGCTGGATGGTTTCTTTTATGCCGGCGATCACGTCATCTATGTCTGAAGGTTCAAGGGGCATCTCGCAGAACCCGGTAAATACGCTGACTATCCCGTTACCGGAATTCTGGCAGCGTACTCTATTGTCAATTATCCATCAGGTCGATCAGCGCGGTCAATGCCTTGTCCTGCAATCCCGCGCTCACACCCTTGCCGGCCAAATCACTAAACAGCTGTGGCAATTCATCCGGTGCCCCCAGCTGCTTGAAGGTGCTGAGCACGTCATCCAGCGCAGCCGAGTAGGTCTGCATTGACGCCTCAGAACTTTCAAACCCCTGGGCAGAGGATTCGGCAAAATACTTGTGATAGTTTGAAATCATATCAAAGGTCTTGGGCACCTGCTCTGCATAGGCTTCAATCGATATCCCCGCCTTGCGACACACCAATGCACCATAGATCATGCCAAACATGAAGCCCTGCCGCGCCGTAAACAACGCCGCAAATAGCGCGGCCAGCATTCCCGGCTGATTGCCAGCCCGAACAGAAGCACCGCCCAGCACCATGACAAAGTCGCTTGCCTTGCTCCATGTCTCGTCCGGGGCAACCATGATCAGCATTGTCTCAGGCTTTCCGACACCGCTGGGATAGGCACTGATGGTGCCGATCATCCAGTCCGCGCCGTTTGTAATCAGCAACTGTGACAGCTCCTCCGCCTCCGTCGCGCCACCGGTGCTCAACTCGATCACCGTCTTACTGTTCAGGACATCAGTGCAATCTCGCAGCAACGCAATTGTTTGCTCATGTGACTTCACACAGGTCACGACGATCGGGCTGGCGGCAACGGCATCTTTGGCCGAATTCGCAACCAAGGCGCCCTTCCCGGCCAATGGTTCAGCCTTTTCAGCACTTCGGTTCCATACGGTAATTGACTTGTTCGCGGCCAAAAACGCCCGCGCCAAAGCGCTGCCCATATCGCCCAATCCCAGTACGGATACATCAGTCATAGAAACTCTCCTGTTTTGACACCCTTCGCCCCCAGGTCTCTCAAGGGCGAGATAGAACGCATGCACGCAGCATGACCCGCATCATCGGTGACGTTCTAAAGACCTTAACACAGTCCTCGCCGACACCGTCATGGCATGGCATCGCGCTTTGCTTAAGGCAAAGAAATCCTTACCGCACCGCACGACGCATTCATATGCTGCGATTTCTTCAAAATGGCTTCAGCCGGTGCACGGGGGGTGTAAAGGGGGTGCACACATATCACCCCCCTGTTTTGCAAACCGATTCGTTCGTTAACGCGCCTGCCCCAACCGGTCCATCACCTTCACCAGCTCTGCACTTATCCCCGGTTCTGACAATGCATGCCCGGCCAGCGGAACCATTCTTAATTCACCCTTGTCCCACAGTTGCGACAGCCTGTACGCCGCATCAGGAGGGCAGATCATATCATACCGCCCCTGCACGATCACACCGGGTATATGCGCGATTTTCCCCATGTTTTCATAGATTTGCTGGTCATGCTCCAGAAACCCGCCATTGCTGAAATAGTGGTTCTCCAACCGCGCAAACGCCCTTGCATATTCCGGCGGGCTCTCCCCTCCGGAACCAGTCGAATGCACCGTCGCCAATGTGTTTTCCCACCAGGACCAGGCCCGCGCATGGCGGATTTCTTCTGCCTTGTCCCCGGAAAACAGCCGACGGTTATATGCCGCAATCATGTCACCCCGCTCATCCTCGGGTATAAGCTCTTGAAAACGCTGCCATGTTTCCGGCCAGAATTTCCCAGCGCCACCACCATAGAACCAGTTCAGCTCGGCCTGCGTCATAGTGAACACACCCCGCAACGCCAGAAACTCAACCCGCTCTGGATGGCTTTGCGCATAGATCAATCCCAGCGTCGCGCCCCAGCTTCCGCCGAACACGATCCATCTCTCAATGGTACAAATTTCGCGAATATGCTCAATATCCGCAACCAGATGCCAGGTGGTATTATTCTCGATACTGGCATGCGGGTGCGACCGCCCACAGCCCCGCTGATCAAACAGGATCACCCGGTAAATGCTGGGGTCAAAATACCGCCGCATCGCCGGGCTGCATCCCCCACCCGGGCCGCCATGCAGAACCACAACAGGCACACCATCGGCCTTGCCAGACTGCTCTACATAGATCTGATGCCCATCGCCCACGTCCAGCATTTGCCGGTCAAAAGGTTCGACCGGGGGATAAAGATATTGAACTGCGCTCTTTTGGCCTGCGTATTTGTCCATGAGCATCCTATATAGAAAGGCAGGACCAGATGAGCATATGGAGAGCAGAATGCAAGCCGCTCAAACCACAATTGACCCTGCCGAGGTCGCCAAGTTCGAGGCGATGGCCGCCGAATGGTGGGACCCCAATGGTAAATTCAAGCCCCTTCATATGCTCAATCCCTGCCGGCTTGATTACATCACTGACCAGATTGCGGCGGAATTTGATCGCGACCTGACGGAACCGAAACCCTTTGCCGACCTGCGCATTCTCGACATCGGCTGTGGCGGTGGACTGCTCAGCGAGCCCATGGCCCGCCTTGGCGCAACGGTCGTTGGTGCCGATGCGGCCGAGGGCAACATTCCTGTCGCACAGGTGCATGCTGAACAATCCGGTCTCGACATAGATTACCGCAACACAACCGCCGAAGATATTGCTGCCTCGGGTGAGGTGTTTGATGTGATCCTGAATATGGAAGTGGTCGAACACGTGGCCGACCCGCTGGCCTTTCTCTCCGCCTGCAAACAGCTTTTAAAACCTGGTGGCCTTCACATCTGCTCTACCATTAACCGCAACGCCAAAAGCTTTGCGATGGCTATTGTGGGTGCGGAATACGTCATGCGCTGGCTGCCAAAGGGTACCCATGACTGGAACAAGTTCATCACCCCGGAAGAGCTCTATGCCCTGCTTGAACAGGCCGGGCTAAACCCGGTTGATCGCAAAGGATTTGTGTTCAATCCAGTACTCTGGTCATGGTCCATTTCATCACGGGATCTTGGTGTGAACTACGTGACCGCCAGTATTCGGAGTTAGGATCAAGCGTCTCAAACTGGGCAAGGTTGCCGCTGTTTGTCGTCCTCAAATCCAGCGCCAAATTCCTCTGATCGTATTAGCCTAACTTTGTCTGATTCTTCTGTTCAGTTGGGCAGTATCTCAGATTTTCAATGCAATCAGAGTACGCGAAATCCTGAAGGATCAGGCCAGCTCTCATTAAAGGCTCCCCAAATTCTTGGATCGGACGGTATACTGTAGCAACAGCACACATCGTTACAAGGATTTGAATGGCTCCGATGATACGACTGACCTCAGTGTTTACCCGAAAATTAACCCGGGTTGCTTATGCTGCTCTGTGTAGCACCTTGTTGTCCCTGCCAGTCGCGCTGATCATGACCAGCCTAACGGCGACAGTAGGCGCCGCACAAAGCATTGATGCGGGAACATGTCGGGACTTATTCCAATCAGAGTTGGAAGAGCTGCAAGCCATTCGAAATGACCTGCGTGCAGAAACTCTTGATCGCGAAATGCTCTTACGATTGTTCAACTGGAAAAATGATCTTGAATTACACGTAAAGGATCCGGAAATTTCTGACTTTGTGGGCGAAACAGCAGTTGGTGCTGGCTCGAGCGCGTTGGCGACGCTGATGCTTGGCGGTCCACCGGGCTGGGCTGCAGCTACACTTGGCGCTGCAATTTCCTCTGTGACATCAGACAGCTGGACACGTATTGACAACGCAGTTGCGGTGTGGACCCGTGTTGACGAAGACACAGCATTTTATCAATTTATCCTCGACTATGCAGAGTACGGACGGGTCGGGGATGTTTCGGATCCGCATTTGCAAAGCTTTCTCAGCGCGCACGCAGACCTGATCGCACAAGTAACAGGCAGACCTCTTCCAACGTCTCCAGGCCAACAAAGCCTCTATCTTCAGGCATATTCCAGCCAGCTGTTGTTATTTGTCGGAATGTTAGAAGAAGCATCAGATGGCGATGCGTTTCCCAGAATGCGTTGGCCGGAAACTCAGGGCCGCTATGGATTCAATCGGCTTGCAATCGGATACTATCGTGAGGTTATTGCCGCAAAGCTCGATACCGAACTTTCTCGGATCAGTCGGGAACTCGAACTATTGAACGAAACACGGTGCGATGGAAGTTTTGGCCGCACTGGTCAACGACCATACTATGAAGCTTGCCAACGCCCACCCGCCACGGGTCAGACGATCACCTGCTCCTGCGACATCATCGTACCAGGAGTGTTTTTTGGGACTGATCTCTACTACGGCGCTCGAGGTTCAGTTTGCTCTGCAGCAGTACATTCCGGTGCCATTGGGCCGGCAGTGGCTGAAAATGGCCGCATCTCATATCGCGGAATAGTAGAAGTCACTGGCACCCTCGGCTGCCCGTTTTATGTAAGCACCTCTCGCAATGGCTTTCGCTCAGATGCACAAAGCCAACGGGGACGCTCTTTCTTTTTTCCGATGACTCAACGAGGTTACTGTGACCAAAGGTACCGTCCACCAGAGGGGCAGTGGTATTGCCCAAGCCATTTTTCTGATCTCGAAGGCTCTGATGCCTGTTATTGCGCGCCTATTGCTACAGAGAGTGGTGAAATTTTCGGGACTGATCTTTATACAGCCGATTCGACAATCTGTCGCGCGGCTCGACACGCAGGCGTGGTGAACCATCGCGGAGGTTCTGTGACAATTATCGAAGCGGCGGTCAGGGATGAATTTTCCTCGAGCAGGCAAAACGACATTTCGTCACTTCAATGGTCACGAATGACCAGGACTTTCGGTTTTAGGTAAAATCAGACTGCAGTGCTAACCATTGTTCAGACGGCCAGACTCTAGCCGTCCTTCTCCAGTTTCATCCGCAATTCCCGCAGAACAGGCAGCGCTGCGCGGACCCGGTCTTCGCCCAGTTCCTCCACCACCTCGGAAATAACCGGCGCCATTGCCGCCATCGCCGCATCGCGGGCCTTCAACCCCGCGGGGCTGATCGAAACCATCTTGCGCCGCGCATCATCCCAATCTGGTCGGACATGGATATATCCCGCCCACTCCAGCTTGTTCAGCGTGTTGGTCATCGCCCCCCGCGTCACGTGAAAGCTTTTGGCAAGCTGCGCGGGGCTGCGTTCCGCGGCAGAGCTGGCCAGCTGATTGAGCGCAGAAAAATGCGAAATTTCCATCCCCTTTGGCAACACCCGGCCCAACCGGCTGCGGATCAGCTGCTCATTGGTCAGGATTTCACTGAACAACGTCACCGCCAGAGAAGTGTTTGATTTATCTGTCATTCAGGGCCGCTCAAACTGGTCACCATGCATAAGCGAAGGGATACGCTGACGTGCTTTTGCCACTTCGTCCATGTTCAGATCAATCATAATCATACCCGGCTCTGTTTCCCCATCGCCAAGTATATCCCCCCACGGCCCCACGGCCAGCGTCCGGCCATAGGTTTTACGTGCCGGTCCACGGCTCGCCCGATGCTGCCCGGTCTGTGCAGGGGCCAGCACATAACACCCGGTTTCAATTGCCCGGGCACGCAGCAAACTCTCCCAATGCGCGGCACCTGTGACAGGCGAAAATGCCGATGGCACGGTCAGCACCCCTGCCCCGGCCTGCGCCAATAAACGGTAAAGAATGGGGAACCGCAGGTCATAGCACACTGTCATCCCGATCCGCGCAAACCCGGCATCTGCCACCACGGCCCGGTCACCGGGCCGATATCCTGCCGATTCGCGATAAGATTCAGTGTCAGAGACCGTGACATCAAACATGTGGATTTTGTCATAATCCGCCACAATCGTCCCATTGGGATCAATCAAAAACGACCGGTTTGCGAACCGCCCGTCTTCATCCAGCGTTTTCAGCGCCAGTGACCCGATCAACAACCAGATACCGCATGCCTGCGCCTTGGCTTGCAATGCCAACAGCGTCGGATCATCGGCCTGATGACACAACACCGCGCGCTGATGCGTCCGGCTGGCTGAAACGCAATTCGTCACTTCGGGCGTCAGAACAAACCCCGCACCCGCACCAACCGCCTGATCAATCAAATCAGAGGTTGTACAGATGTTTTCTTTCGGATCATCGCTGCTGTTTAGCTGAAGAAGGGCTGCTTTCATGCAGCCAATAATGCATCCAGCTTGCCCGCCCGCTCAAGTGCATAAAGTTCATCACAGCCGCCAACATGATCGGTGCCGATGAAAATCTGCGGCACGGTCCGCCCGCCACGGGCGCGTTTGATCATCTCGGCCTTGCGCCCCGGGCTGGTCAGAACATTGACTTCTGAAAATTTCACGCCCTTTTGATCCAGCAATCGCTTGGCTGCATGGCAAAACCCACAAAGTGGTGACGTATAGATTTCAACAGGTTTCATCGTGTTTCCCTCAAAACTCGACGTGCATCTAATCATCCCGGGCCACACGCGCCAGTACCAGAATTCTAACATTTTCGGCATCAGCGCTGTAACAGGCCTGCGTCGCAGCAGACAGGGTCGCACCGGATGTCATGACATCATCAATCAACAGCACCGTCTTGCCACTGATCTGTTTCCAATATCTTGGATTGGGCACAATCGCCTCTTGCAGCGTTTCATACCGGCCCTCATAGCTCATCCCGTCCAGTGACTGCGTTCTTTTCCGGCGAATCAGCAGATCAGGAATGCTCCGACCCCCAACATGCCCACACACCGCCTGTCCCAACAGCGCGGCCTGATTAAACCGTCGTCGCAACATCCGCGACCAGTGCAACGGAACTGGTGCAACAATCATCCCTTCCTGCACCAAAGGCGCGGCTGCGCGTGCCATCCACAAAGCAGCCGGGCGGACAATGTCATGACGATCCCCGTGTTTAAGCGCCAGAACCAGCTTTCGCGCATTATCCCGATACATCAGCGCGGCCCGTCCCATACCCCATGGCCGGGCGGTTTTCAGGCAATCATCACAAAACTCCTCGGTTCCCCTGTCTTCTCCGGGCAATGGGACACCACAAAAGGTACAGCACAAGCCGGACACAAACGGTGTTTCTCGCCAACACGGGCCACACAGGCCAAAATCACTATCCACCTGCGTTCCGCACAACGTGCAGCGCGGCGGATAGATCAGGTGCAAAGCCGTTTGAATTGCCCTTACCGCCATCCTATTGTCGCCACCATGTCGACCCCCCTGACCGATCGAAATGCTCTCATCCGAAACCGCCGCCGGGCCCTGTTGGACCCGGTGATGTTTCTGCACGAGGCCGCCGTTGACGAATTCAAGGATCGGCTCGAACTGATTAAGAAATCCTTTACGTCTATCGCGGTTGTCTCAGGATATCCCGATTGGTGGCGCATGGCTTTTCCCGATGCACTGCATGTTTCGGACGATGAAATACTGACGCTGGAGGAAGGGTCCTGTGATCTGGTTTTGCACGCGATGTGCCTGCACTGGGCCAACGATCCTGTAGGCCAGATGATTCAGGTGCGGCGCGCGCTCCGGCCAGACGGCGCGTTTCTTGGCATTTTCCCCGGCGGTCAGACACTAAACGAACTACGCATCTCTCTGGCACAGGCCGAATCGGATATTCGCGGGGGCTTGTCTCCGAGGATTGTACCCATGGGCGAGATTCGCGAACTCGGGGCATTGTTGCAACGTGCCGGATTTGCCTTGCCTGTTGCCGATAGTGTGCCATTGAAAACCTCCTACGCCTCCCCGCTCCATCTGATGCGAGAGTTGAGATTTATGGGCGAGGCGAATGTCCTTTCCCGCCGCGCCCGCCACTTTTGTCGGCGCGACCTGCTCATACGGGCCTGTGAAATCTACGCGAGCGAATTCAAAGATGGCGCTGACCGGATCAGGGCCACCTTTGATCTGATCGTTCTCACCGGTTGGTCGCCCGATGAAAGCCAGCCCAAACCACTGCGCCCGGGATCGGCATCTTCTCGGCTCGCCGATGTACTTGGCACTACTGAAAATCCGCTCAAAGATTGACCTGACAGATTTGGCCGCTATGTCGGTGCCTGACCCAGTTAATCAAGGAATCTGTTCTGATGTCATCTGCCACGCGCCCGATTCACGCTCCTGCGGAACATCCGGCAATACCATCTGCGAAGACCGGTATTCTTCTATCCAATCTGGGCACACCGGATCACTACGATTATTGGTCCATGCGTCGCTACTTGAACGAATTTCTGTCCGACCGGCGCGTGATTGATTACAGCCCCTGGAAATGGCAACCTTTGTTGCAGCTGATCATTCTGACCAAACGCCCGTTCAGCAGCGGCAAGGCCTATAAATCGATCTGGAATACCGAGCGGGATGAAAGCCCGCTGATGACCATAACCCGCGACCAAACCGAAAAACTGTCCACACAGCTACGCGAGCGGTATGGCGATTCAGTCATGGTCGACTTCAGCATGCGCTACGGCAATCCGTCTATCCAATCGAAGGTGCGGAAAATGACAGAAGCGGGATGTACCCGCATTCTGTTCTTTCCGCTCTATCCGCATTACGCAGGTGCTACTTCGGCCACAGCCAATGATGCGTTCTTTCGCGCGCTGATGAAGGAAACCCGGCAGCCCACTGCGCGCGTTGTCGAACCCCATTTTGAGCACCCCTCCTATATCGACGCGCTTGCCCAGTCGGTCGAGACGAAATATGCAGAGCTTTCAGAGCGCCCCGATATTCTGGTTGTATCCTATCACGGCATGCCAAAGCGCTACCTGATGCAGGGCGATCCGTATCATTGCCAATGTCAGAAAAACACACGCCTGCTGAAAGAGCGGTTGGGCTGGCAGGACACTGAGATCAAGACCACCTTTCAATCTGTCTTTGGGCCCGAAGAATGGCTGCGCCCCTACACCGTGGAAGAGGTTGCGCGACTGGCACGGGAAGATGGCAAGAAAAACATTGCCGTGATCGCGCCGGCCTTTTCCTCCGATTGCATCGAAACGCTGGAAGAGATCAACGAAGAAATCCGCGAAAGCTTTGAGGAGGCCGGAGGAGAGAAATTTACCTACATCCCCTGCCTCAATGACCAGCCTGCCCATATTTCCGCGTTGACGGAAATCGTGGAGGCGAACCTCAAGGGCTGGCTTGATTAACGTTTTCCGAACGGCCTGTTAAGGATTTTACGCAACGGCTTTGCCGCACTGCGGCGGTGTACGGGGGGTGTACGTATGTCACCCCCTGTTTTGGGTGCAAATTGCTGCGTTAACGTAATGAGCTTCGCAAAAGAAAAAGGCAGTGGAAAACCACTGCCTTTTCTTAAATTCTGGTCGTCCGACTAAATTAGTCAGCTGCAACAACTGCCGCAACAACTGCGATCAGAAGCAGTGGAACCCAGATACCTGCCGAAGAAGAGCTTGCTGCAGTATCTTCAACGATAACTACCGGCTCAACAATCGGATCTTCCAGCGTGCCGGCGAAACCAGCGGATGCTGCGGCGGTGAACGCCGCTGCGAGAACGAGTTTTTTCATATTATCCTCCAGATTTGGCCCGGCGTAACAAAACGACAAGCACCCAAGACTTACCTCGTGGCGGTTTTCTAACCAGCTATAGAAGCAGATTGCAAACGCAACTTCGGGTCAGTTGCCACGAAATGGACGATTTTTCGTCAAATAAGCAACACTTGGGTGCCAACCTGCGCCCGGCCGAACAGTTCAGCAATGTGTTCGTTGTAAAGACCGATGCAACCATTCGACGATCTGCGCCCAATTTTGCGCGTGTCGTGGGTGCCGTGTATCCGGTAATAGGTCCAGCTCAGATAAAGCGCATGCGTTCCCAACGGGTTATCCGGACCCGGCGGCACATAGGGTGGCCAGTCCGGGTTCCGCTTGAGCATCGAAGGTGTCGGGCGCCAGTCCGGCCCCTCAACCTTGCGCACAATTTTCGTTCTGCCTCGGCGGGTAAGATCCTCACTCAACGGAACACTAGATGGGTAAAGCTTGTAGGTCTGTCCATCTTCGCTCCAGTAGTGCAACGCACGCGATGAGATATCGACCAGAATCGCCCCTTTCTTCAGGTTCGAGAAATACGGCTGCCAATCCAGCGCCCGGAAACTGGAAATGTTCCTGCGAACGGTTTGAGTGATTTCACCTTCAATCTCTACAGTGCCATCGCCATCGACATCCTGCGCCAGCGCTGGCATACCAACCACCGCTGCAGAACCAGCCAAAAAGGTCCGTCGGCTAAAGCGGTTTTGCAGTTTGAAATCCATTTCTTGCTCCTGTTCCCGAAATTCGAGTTTTGCCAAAACATATTGCGCGAAAGACGCAGTCGCAATTCAAACAATCGTCAACTGGCAGACTAACGCGCAACTGGGTTTGAATCGCAACGCTACGCGCGATAGAGGAATGGAAACAGTTTATTGGGGTACTGCCTTAAATGATACGTCTCATCGGATTGATGCTCTCTGCACTTCTTGTGCTTTCTGCCTGTACGCCAACATCGACAGGAACTGCACTTGGGCCTGACGGAAAACCCCTGCCGCGTCTCTATCGCATTCGTTCCGGCGACACTGCCAAGATACAGTTCCGCATGCTTGATTCTGTCAACACACTGCGCGAGGCAGCGGAACTACCTCCAGTACAACTTAACGCGCAACTGAACGCCGCTGCCGCGACCCATTCCCGTGATATGTCGATCCAGAACCGGCCCTGGCATTTTGGATCTGACGGATCGTCACCTATAGATCGCGTAGCACGTGTTGGATACCAAGGTGCTCTTGTCGGAGAGGCCATCTCGGAAACCTATGAAACTGAATTGGAAACGCTGGCCGCATGGATGGAAGAGCCAAGCACCCGTGGGGTAATCCTATCGCCAGAAGCGGCAGATTTGGGGTTTGCCTGGTTGCAGGAAGACAATGGCAAAATCTGGTGGACGATGGTTTTGGGCACCAGATATTCAGGGCTTTAGGCTGATCGGCGTTCCGTTTTTCACCATCGCGTAAATCCTTTCCATCTCGCGATTTTTCACAGAGATGCAGCCAGCTGTCCAATCAGGACCAGTCCCGCTTTTCTTGTTTGGCTTACCGTGGATAAAAATATCGCCACCGGGGCTTTTCCCCAGGGCCAGCGCTCGCGCTCTGTCTTGTGCATTTGGATAAGAGATCCCGAGTGAGAGATGAAAATCACTGTTCGGGTTGCGGCGGTCAATTATGTATTCACCTTCGGGCGTTTTACCGTCACCTTCGATTTGCTTGTGACCCAAGGGCGCAAATCCAAGTTCGATATTATAAGATTTCAGCACCTTGTCATGATGCATCAGGTACATCTTGCGATCGCCTTTTTCGACAATCACCCGCGTGACTGCGGGTCCGTTGTATGTCTTGAACTTTGAACTGCTGCAGCTTGCGATACCCATCGCTAATATTGCCATGGCCAGAAACTTTAGAAATTTCATTATTCAAATCCTGCTCAACCCTGTTTAATTCTTACTCTGCAACTGATGGCTTGGAACAGGTTTAATTAGCGTGTTCAAGAGGATTTGAACTGAAATGCGGCGACAAGCTCGATATGCGCTGACCACCGGAATTGATCGACAATCCGCATCTGCGACAGCTCGTACCCTGCATCAATCAGCGTCTTTGCATCACGGGCAAAGCTGACCGGATTACACGAGACATAGGCGATCACCGGCACCGCCGCGGCCGCAAGTTGGGCAATCTGCGCCTGTGCACCTGCACGAGGAGGATCTATGACTACAGCATCATAATTAGAAAGTTCATCCACCAACAACGGATGCCGGAAAAGATCACGAGTCTCGCTGGTCACCCGCTTTAATCCGCTGGTATCACGCCATGCTGTATCAAGCGCAGCTGTCATTTCAGCGTCACCCTCGACCGCATGCGCCTCGCATGTCCGCGCAAGCGGCAAGGCAAACGTGCCGCATCCCGCAAACAGATCAGCCACCCTTTCCGCCGGACCAACAAAGTCCAGCACGTCCTGCCGCAGTGCTTGTTCACCAGCTTGCGTTGCCTGAAGAAATGCACCAGGCGGTGGCACCACTTCAATCCCAGAAAAATCCTGAACTGGCGGATTTCGCGTCACCACGGTTTCGTCCTGCCAGGTCAATCGGGCAAGGTCATGCCGCGCCGCCAGATCGGCCAACACAATCCGCAATGGACCGTCCAATTCTTTTCCGTCCAGCACTATCACATCCAGCCCATTCCGGGTCAGTGTGACAGACACCCTCAATCCATGTTTGCGGCTTGCCGTCGCCCCAGCAATCGCTGCCGCAATATCCACCCCTTGCATCAGGTCAGGATGCAACAATTGGCAATCAGGGATCTCGGTCACGAGGTCCGAGCGCCGGATGTGAAACCCGGCCATCGCGCCTTTTTTTGTTCGCCTGGCAGAAAAAGTAGCCCGCCGTCGCGACCGGGCAGGAGAGGTTACAATAGGAAGAAAATCTGCCTGCATTCCATGAGCGGCGAGCGCGGCCAAGACAATCTCCTGTTTCCAGTTTGAAAGAAAGCAGTCGGAGGCATGCTGCAACTGGCAACCACCACAGGTTTTGAAATGCCTGCATGGGGGCTTCATCCGGTCAGAAGATGGCGTTTCAATCCGAATATCTGCCAGTGAACTGCCCTGTAACTGACCAGAGACAACCTCACCCGGCAAAGTCAGAGGGGCATAAACCGGCCCCTCTGCTATGCCGTCACCCTGATGGCCGAGGCGTTGGATTTTGTATTCGGTCATAACCATTACAAATTATTCTGCCGCTTCATCGGCGTTTATGAACCCGCCAGATTGCCGGTTCCAGAATTGTGCGTACAATCCCCCTTGGTGAAGCAGATCAGCATGCCCGCCCTCTTCAACAATACGGCCCTTATCCAAAACAAGAATGCGGTCCATTTGGGCAATTGTTGAAAGACGGTGCGCAATGGCGATAACGGTTTTGCCCTCCATCATCCCGTAAAGCGTGTTCTGAATTTCCGCCTCTACTTCACTGTCCAGCGCGCTGGTCGCTTCATCCAGCAACAGAATTGGCGCGTCTTTCAGGATGACACGGGCAAGTGTGATGCGTTGACGTTGGCCTCCTGACAGCTTTACCCCGCGTTCACCCACATGTGCATCGTATCCCATGCGGCCCTGCGGATCCTGCAGGTTCAGAATAAATTCATGCGCTTCTGCCTTTCGTGCCGCTGCAATCATTTCTTCCTCAGACGCCTCGGGCTTGCCATAGAGAATGTTGTCACGAACTGAGCGGTGTAAAAGAGAGCTGTCTTGTTGAACCAGCCCAATCGTGTCACGCAGACTATCCTGCGTCACGTCGGCGATGTTCTGACCATCGATCAAAACGCGCCCGTTTTCTGCCTCGTAAAATCGCAACAACAGTTTAACCAGAGTGGATTTTCCGGCACCCGACCGCCCGACAAGCCCAACCTTTTCACCCGGCGAGATGACCTGTGTCAGATCATCAAGACCGCCGAAATTTCGGCCAAAGTGGTGAGAAAGCGACTTTATCTCAATCTTGCCTTTGCCGATCTCAAGAGGCCTTGCAGCTATTTTATCGACAAGCTCGATTGGCTGGGCGATGGTTTCCATTCCTTCGGCCACTACGCCAAGTTCCCGAAAGAACGACGTCAGCGCCCACATTATCCAACCTGTCATGGCGTTCAGGCGAAGCGCCAATGCTGTGGCAGCGGCGACAACACCAACGCTTGCCTCTCCGTCAATCCAGAGCAGCAGCGCCCAACCCACGACACCGATAATCAACAAGCCATTCAGCGCGACCAGCGTGGCATCCATAATGGTGTAAATTCGCATTTCACTCTGAAACGTTCTGCGCGCGTTCTCGATCGCTTCTTTGGCGTAATCGAGCTCTCGTTCGTTATGCGCAAACAGCTTCACGGAATGAATGTTGGTATAGGCATCAACGACGCGACCGGTAACCATTGACCGCGCATCAGATGCTCTTTTTGATGCCGGACCCACACGCCGTGTCGTCCATATGACGAGAAAGCCATATAGAGTCAGCCAGATCAGCAGCGGGACGGCAAGACGGGGATCGGCATCTGACAGCATCAGAGTTGCCCCAACCACATACGCAATTGAAAATGTGATTGCGTCGAACACTTGAAACACGGCCTCGCCGGCCGCCGGTGGTGTCTGCATGATCCGATTGGCGATCCGTCCGGCAAAGTCATTTTCGAACCATCCAACCGACTGACGAAGAACATGTTTATGCGCACGCCATCGGATAAGAGTGCCGACATTGGGAAGGATCGAATTGTTCAGCAACAAAACATGCAATGCCTGCGCCAACGGCCTTAGGAACAGTATAAAAAGCGCGACCAGAATGAGCTCTGTTCCGTACTGCTCCCATATTGCTGCAGGGTCACTGGACAGTAAATCCACAACCCTGCCCATGTAGTAGATCAGCCAGATTTCGATCACTGCGACAACGACCGACATGATGCCGGTGACTACAAAAATCTTGCGAAACGGCACCAAATATTCACGAAGAAACGGCCAAATTCGTGTGGGCGGTTGATCGGTTTGAGGGTAGTCGCAATAAGGATCGACGAGATTTTCGAAAATCTTGAACATGGAAAAGTCCTGAACAGGTAAAGCAAAATAATTCGGACAATGCCCGTTGCATTTGTCCGTACAACGCAGCGTCAGCCTAAGTCAGCCAAATCCCGCGATACATTTTGCACCCTCCTGTAAACAGTCCGCGTAGATTGGTTGAAAATTGCGCTGTCTGTCAACCTTGATGTTCAATCACGAACCATGCGGATCAATTCTTCGTGGTTCAGACGAAATCCAGAATCAATCCAAAACTGCTCCAGCTCTTTCAGCTTTTGGCCAAGCGCCGGACCGGTCAGTGTCGGCATCAGGTCCGATGCGCTTAGGGGGAATGTTTCATTCGCTGCAGTTTCAATAATTTCAAATTCAGTCTGCTGGACTGGCTGTTCCAACAACACAGCGCGCAACATTAACACGTCACGCGCGCATTCTTTACCCAGGCGATAGCTGATCTCGGCAGCACCTCTCAGGCTTTCTATTTCTTCACGAAGCAACACCAGTTGCTTTGTTTGCTTTCTGCTAAGGCGCAGACGATCCGGGATTTCATCACCACCAATCAATGCGAGCCTGCGAAGCGCGTTCGCATCTACACCGTTTTCCCGCTCAATGTGCACCAACAAGGCCAAGCCATTATCATTCGCTCCCGGTAGAACCCGGTGCAAAATACCCGCTTGGCGCATTGATGCCACTGCGGGTGCAGGATCTGGCGCAGCCATCAGTTTTGAAATTTCCGCTCCGACCCGCTCTTGGGACAGGCTTTCTACTCCATCACCAAGCTCTGCAACTGCGGCAAGGCCTTCTGCATCAAGCCCTTCGTTTGGATCACCATACCAAGCGTGAAACCGGAAGAACCGCAGGATACGCAAGTGATCTTCGCGGATTCGCTGAACCGGGTCTTCAATAAATCGAATTCGACGTGCCTGCAGATCAGGAAGTCCGCCAAGTGGATCGATCACAGTTCCATCGGGCTTTGCGTACAGAGCATTCACCGTGAAATCCCGACGACGCGCATCTTCAGCCACGTCTTTGGAGAAGGACACCACAGCGTGTCGACCAAAAGTTTCTACATCTTCGCGAAACGTAGTGATCTCGTGCGGTATCCCTGAAGACACAACCGTTACTGTGCCATGTTCAATTCCTGTCGGAACCGATTTGAGCCCGGACTTTTCGGCAAGCGCCACTACGCGTTCCGGGGTGGCGTCAGTCGCAAGGTCAATATCTGAAACCTCGACATCCAATAACGCATTGCGGACGCAGCCACCGACAAAGAACACCTGATGGTTCGCTGAGGACAACATTCGGCAAACCGCTTGCGTGGCCTCGACGCTGATCCATTCGCCCGTAATCTTCATTTCGACACCGTCAAATCCGCCATGGATCGAAGAATACGAGCCGTTGCGCCCCAGATGTAATAAGGTCCGTAGGGCACGGTGTAGTAGCGCCTCGAAACGCCTCGCCAGAACCGAGATTGAATCTGGAAGTTCTCAGCCGCCAAAACATGTGCCAGCGGCACATTAAAGACTTCTTCGACTTCGCCGATTTCAGGTACCGGATCAAAGCGCGACCTCACGCGACCTACAACCGGTGTTACTATGAATCCTGTCACCGTTTCATGCGCTGGCAATCTTCCCAATACTTCTACATTCGTCGGACAAAGCCCAATCTCTTCTCTCGCTTCCCTTAACGCAGCGTCAACGATATCAGCGTCGCCTTCATCCTGCTTTCCCCCAGGAAACGCGATCTGACCGGGATGGTGTTTAAGAGCGGAAGAGCGTTTGGTTAGAAATAGTCGCGCCTGATTAGCTTCAACAAGAATTGGCACCAATACACCGGCAGGGCGCAGTTTGCGCTCTGCCGGTAATTCCGTTTCGGGATTCAGGTCATAATCAGACGATGCCGCACTGGAACGCGCCAGTGCAGCTATCACCAGGTCAAGCGAATCAGTCTTCATTTTCCGGCTGTTGGTTAGCCTCAAATCCCAGTGTCGCGGGATCAAGTGTGTAGTGTGCGCCGCAAAACTGACAATCCGCAGTGACGGTGCCCTCGTCGGTTGTCATCTTTTCAATATCTCGTGCTGAATAGATCGACAAGCTACTGCGAACCCGCTCTTCAGAACAGGTACAGCCAAATCGAACCGGTTGTGCCTCGTACACACGCGGAGCCTCTTCATGAAAGAGACGCACCAAGAGGTCCGTTGGTGCAACCGTTGGCCCGATCAGTTCGAACTCTTCCATCGTGTCGAGAAGCAAATTTATACGGTTCCAGTTTTCACCTGTTTCACCTGAGACGATGTCAGCGGCGGCCAGCAATCCGCCCTCACCGGTCGCGCCTTCAGTCGCAAACGGGGAGGCCTTGGGCATATGCTGAAGCATGATACCACCGGCGCGCCAGTGCTCAGCCGTATCCTGTTCGGTGGATCGCCCAAAACTGAGAGCAAAGCGCGTGGGAAGCTGTTCGGACTGCGCGAAATAGGCCTCTGCACAGGTACTCAGGCTGCCGCCTGCAATCGGGGTTATTCCCTGATAGGGTTCGGTTCCTTTGCCCTGGTCAATCAGAACAGCGAAGTATCCTTCGCCAAGTTGGTCAAAGGGCAATTCTTCTGTCAATCGATCCGCGTCAAAGCTTGCATAAGCTCTGATGCGCGCTGACTCTCCCTCTTTCGTAGGGGCATAATAGTCGGTTGCGATCATCCGAACCGGGCCACGCGTCTGAACCTGAAGCGAAAGCTTCCAGCGAAGTTTGATCGTCTGGCCGATGAGGGACGTCAAAAGTGCCATTTCCGCGACAAGCGCTTCGACCTGCGCCGGATAATCATGCTGGCGCAGTATCCCTTCCAGAACACCATCCAGACGGGCAACGCGACCGCGCATGTCCGAGTTATCAAGCTGGAACGGCAAAACCGTATCGTCCCAGGCAATTTTCATACCGCGCGTCATGGGGTTTCCTTGTGAGCCAGAACTTGGCATATCGCGTCTATATAGTCGGGGCAAGCCGTGGTCCAAGGGGGTAGAGGATGATCCGCAGATTTGGTGAGACACGCAAAGCGGATGTCAAATACACACCTCGACCGGGTGTTTACGCCATTCTGCCGCGGAACGGCCAACTGCTTCTCACCTATCAGGAAGAACCTGAGCCAGAGTTTCAATTGCCCGGCGGCGGTATAGATCCCGGAGAATCCCCAGTTACCGCCCTGCACCGTGAAGTGTTCGAAGAAACCGGCTGGGCCATTGCGCGCCCGCGCCGTTTGGGGGCGTTTCGAAGATTTGTCTACATGCCGGAATATGACATGTGGGCGGAAAAAATTTGTACAATTTTTGTAGCCCATCCCGTGCGTCCGCATGGGCCGCCAAAAGAGGTTGGGCATACTGCTATTTGGGCCGACCCCGAATTCGCAGCACAAAGGGTCGCCAATCCCGGTGATCGTCATTTTGTCAGGCAAATGTCGGGCTTGGCTTAAACTCTAGCAAAATCGCAGAAACATCATCGGAAAAATCCTGATCACCAGCGAAATCTGTCATCTTCCAGACCAATGATTCAAGACAAGCTGTGCCCCGTGTCTGACGCAGGTTTGATAATATTTCTACCAAGCCTGCGTCGCCCAGCAGTTCATTGTCTTTATTGGTGCACTCTGTGATCCCGTCTGAGTGGATTATCAATCTGTCTCCCGGATGCATTCTGACCGATACACGTTGATAGCTCGCGCCTTCGATCAGCCCAACTGGCAGACCACCCGTGCACACAAATTCAACCTCACCATTGGAACGTTGAATGACAGGATAGGGATGCCCCGCCTGCGACATACGCACCTCACCCGTAGCAAAATTTACGTCCGCCAAAAGCATTGTAAAATAGTGCTCTGTTTCAATTTCATCCAGAATGAGCTGGTTTAGAATCTCAATGGTTTCCTCGGGCGGTCGAGGTTCAAAGGCGCCATCAGCGGTTTGCCGCAGCGCGACATTCTGATCCGGGGCGGTTGCCGAAAGATATCCAGCCAACCGCGCCGTCATCAGGGCAGAGCTGATACCATGACCCGATACATCAATCCCATAAAGCCCAATGCGATCCTCACTGATGGGAAATGCGCCGACAAGGTCGCCGCCGACATGCCCGCTTGACTTTAACAGCAATGACAATTCCGCGACGCCGAGATCTCTATACCTTTCGCTGACCAGTGACTGCTGAAGCTTTTTGGCCTCAATCAGATCGCTGTTGAGCGAATCATAGAGTGTCTGCAATTCATCAAGTGTTGATTTCACCAACCGGTTTTTCTCGGTCAGTTCCCGCTCCATAGTAAGAATTCGTTCGCCTGCCGAAATGCGGGCACGCAGTTCCGAAGCATTCACGGGTTTGGTCAAAAAATCATCCGCACCAGCATCAAGCCCAAGTGCAATATCATTCTTTTCGCTTTTTGACGTCAGAAGTATAAAATAACCATAGCGGTCACGTTGCAACTTTCTGAACCTGCGGCAAAATTCCAAACCATTCATCTCTGGCATCATCCAGTCGCTTAACACCAGATCTGGCGGATCTCTGAGGCAATGCTCAAGCGCTTGAATGCCGGAACTGGCCTCTTGTACCTCAAAGCCCCATTTTTTTAGAGATGCTGAAAGAATGCGACGTTGCAATCGACTGTCGTCAACAACCAACACATTGGAAATGACAGCGCTGTTTGCGCAAATCGCATCTTTCTTTACCGATCCCAAATGCGCCACCTGCTCAAAGAATAGTTCATTTGAAGGATGCGCACTTAAAGATCAGTGAATGGTAAAATTGTCCTGACTTGTGGAAAAACATTCACTGATTCAAAACCCATTCGAAACATTATCCTGCCTTATGAATGCAGAGTGTTCTTCATGATAAATTGGAGCAGGATTTCAGAGCTCAAAGACGAAATTGGTGAGGAAGATTTCACCGAGGTTGTGGATCTGTTTCTTGAAGAAGTTGATGAAGGCATAGAAATATTGAGAGCCATTCAGGACCACGGCCAAATTGGACCTCAACTACATTTTCTAAAAGGAAGTGCTATGAATCTTGGTTTTTCTGAATTCTCTGAACATTGCGAAAGCGGGGAAAACGCAGTCGCCAACGGATTTTTTGACCAATTCGATATGGGAACGATTCTGAGAAGTTATGAAGCTTCAAAAAGCTATTTTATTGACGCGCTTTCAGACCATTGAGCGGTGTTAGATCAGGAATTCAGCCAATACAGGATCATCCGTAATATCACGATAATCAAACCCAGACACTTTAAGCTTGGTCAGAATGATCTCAAAATTTTCAGTGGCATTTGTTTCAATTCCAATCAAAACAGAGCCGAAGTTTCGCGCCGATTTCTTTAAATATTCAAACCGAGAGATATCGTCGTTTGGCCCCAGCATTGCCAAGAAATCTTTCAGTGCACCGGGTCGTTGTGGCATGCGCAGAATAAAGTACTTTTTAACACCTGAATATCGAAGCGCGCGCTCCTTCACTTCCGGTAGGCGTTCAAAATCAAAATTGCCCCCTGACGTGATACAAACAACTGTTTTTCCCTGAATTCTTTCAGAAATATCCTTAAGGGAATCCAGCGAAAGTGCTCCGGCGGGTTCAAGGACGACACCTTCGACGTTCAGCATTTCTAGCATTGTGGTACAAAGTCGATCTTCACTAACTGTCAGGGCACAGGACGGATCAATATCACGCAGCCTCTCGAACGTCCGTGCGCCAATTTGTGCGACGGCAGCGCCATCGGCAAAATTGTTGACCTGATTTAAACGAATTGGCGCATCAGCCGCCAACGCTGCGGAAAGACAGGCACCTCCGTTCGGCTCCACCAGCACATATTCAATTCTGTCGCCAAAGTAGCTTCGAACACCGGCGGATAATCCGCCACCGCCCACTGGCATAACCACAACATCGGGCAGACAGTCGATTTGGTGCTCAATCTCTACAGCGACAGAGGCCTGTCCCTCGATTACATCTTCATCATCGAATGGCGGTAGAAAATGGCCGCCAATTTCCTGGCAATATTTTTGCGCGGCTGCGAGCGTATCATCGAAATAGTCACCTGTCAGACGAACCGAAATGCGATCGCCCCCAAAGGTTTCTGTTTTCATGATCTTTTGCTGGGGAGTGGTGACAGGCATGAAAACCACGCCCTGAACACCGAAGTGACGACACATGTAGGCAACGCCCTGCGCATGATTGCCCGCACTGGCACAGACGAACACCGTCGAATTTGACTTAATTTCCAACACTTTACGCATTGCGTTAAACGCCCCGCGCAATTTGTATGACCGCACAGGCGAAAGATCTTCGCGTTTCAGCAGAATATTTGCACCGAACAGCTCGGACAGATGCGCGTTGTGTTGCAGCGGTGTCGGCGCAAAAACATCACGCATGGCGGCTTCAGCGGAGCGGGCGAGGGTACGAAATTCTGTCATAACCCGTTGATTGGCGGATTGTTTCACCGCTGGCAAGAGAGATACGACAGACATACATATGAATACCGAATTAACCCGTACCTTGCCCCCGCATCTAAAACCCGGTAAGCGCCGGGCGGTTGTCTGAGCAAAGGGAAATGCAATGTCTGCGCCTAAGAAAGTTGTGCTGGCCTATTCCGGTGGTCTTGATACGTCGATCATCCTGAAATGGCTGCAAACAGAATATGGTTGTGAAGTGGTGACTTTTACCGCTGATCTTGGCCAGGGCGAAGAGCTTGATCCGGCGCGCCAAAAGGCGGAACTGCTTGGAATTAAATCAGAAAATATCTACATCGAAGATGTGCGCGAAGAGTTTGTGCGCGATTTCGTGTTCCCGATGTTCCGCGCGAACGCTGTGTATGAAGGGCAGTATTTGCTGGGTACGTCTATTGCCAGACCCTTGATTTCAAAGCGTTTGGTTGAGATTGCAGAAGAGACAGGTGCAGATGCGGTTGCCCATGGCGCGACCGGTAAAGGCAATGATCAGGTGCGGTTTGAGCTGGCGGCTTATGCGCTGAACCCTGAGATCAAAGTGATTGCCCCTTGGCGTGAATGGGATCTGTCAAGCCGGACTAAACTACTTGATTTTGCAGAGAAAAATCAAATCCCTATCGCCAAAGATAAACGTGGGGAAGCACCGTTTTCAGTGGATGCGAACCTGTTGCATACCTCAAGTGAGGGTAAAGTTCTGGAAGATCCGGCAGAGATGGCGCCGGATTACGTTTATCAACGGACAGTGCATCCCGAAGAGGCGCCTGAAACGCCCGAATTCATCGAAGTTGGCTTTGAAAGAGGCGATGCAGTCAGCATCAATGGTGTGACGCTATCGCCAGCTAACCTATTGACAAAGCTTAATGAATTAGGCGGAAAGCATGGGATTGGGCGGCTTGATCTGGTGGAAGGCCGGTTTGTCGGCATGAAAAGCCGTGGGATTTACGAGACCCCGGGCGGCACTGTTCTGCTGGAAGCGCATCGCGGGATTGAGCAAATCACGCTCGACCGGGGGGCCGCGCATCTGAAAGATGAGCTGATGCCACGCTATGCAGAGCTGATCTACAACGGATTCTGGTACAGCCCTGAACGCGAGATGTTGCAGGCTGCTATTGATCATTCACAACATCATGTGTCCGGAACCGTGCGCCTGAAGCTTTACAAAGGGTCGGTCAGAACCGTTGGACGGTGGTCTGAACACAGTCTGTATTCCGAAGCGCATGTAACCTTTGAGGATGATGCAGGCGCGTATGACCAGAAAGATGCCGCCGGATTCATCCAGCTGAACGCGCTTCGCCTTAAGCTTTTGGCAGCGCGTGAACGCCGTCTGAAGCGCTAGAAAATTTGTACAGTTTACACAATTTACACACTTAATTTACACAATGATCGCGCCCTTTTTGGCGACCTGTGTGCATGATGTACGCAATTTACAAATGTGGCGCTATTTTTTGGCTGCTTCGGCGACCGCGAAAAAAGTTTCATCCAGTTCGTCCGCAATGGCGCGAAGCTCTGGTCCAGCTTCGTCCATATAGGGGGCGAAAACTGTGTTCGGGGTTTTGTAACTGAGCGTGGCTGAGCCATCGGCATTTTCTGTGACGTAGAATCGAATCGGTGCCTCGATCATCGCCGCAGTGGAAAGGTTAAGAACCCGAACGGCGTAGTCATTGTTGAACGCCCCGATTACCAGATTTCCGGGTATGTCGATCCCGCGCTTTTTCGCAGCTTTGGTTGGGCCCGCTTGGGTGACGACAATCAAGCCATGGGATTTGATCGCAGCGCGGGTGGCTTTCACAAGCTCTGTATGAGATTTGGAGGTCGGGACCACCACCCAACCATCACGCGGCCCCATTTCGGCAAGCGAGATTTGCGCGGTCAGGATCAGGACGGTTGCCAGGACAATTCGCATCAGCATGAAGCACCCCATCTATTAAGTGTATGCAGAGTATCATGATCCTTGACGATCACGCATGACATGGTCGTGACCGGTTGCCAGTTATCGCAAAGCCAATGCGTGTAGCTTTTCATATGCCGGCATTGCCTGTTCGGCAAGTTCGCGGCGCGCAGCGTCAAGTTCAGGCAGATCACCCTCTACCGGAGCAAATCCGGTGGAGCCATGCACCGACGCATACCAATGCGCCGCCCACACGCCATCATCACGATGGCCCCCTTTAGGCCAGGACAGCATTGCGGGATCCCAGGGCAGATCGATCGCGTCACAAATTTTCCGCAACATGGCTTCCGGATCGCGGCGGATATCCGAGGAATCGATCACCACTGGTTTTGCGCCAGCCGCAGTAAGTTCATCAAAAAGCTCTGCCTGCTGAACAAAGCCAATATCGGTGAGGGTCGGGTTTTCGTATTTGGCGGAGAAGCTGGCCGAAACGCGGGCTGGGTGTCTGATCAGGAAAATGTTGGTTACGTCAAAAATCCAGCCGCGCGGCATGCCGGGGATCATGTGTTGCGACATATGTTTTTGATAATAATGCGGCTTTGCGTCGGGAACCGGGCCCAACAGGGATTGCACCACTTGATCAGGGTCGGTTGGCTGCGAGGCCAGAATTTCCGCACGCATCGGGTGATCAAGACCAGTTTTGGCCAGATAGGCCGCATAGAACGGTTCATCCACCACAGAAAAATCTGCTCGCGCGCCAAAAGAATACATCATTGCCGTCGACAGATTGCGCGGCCCGGACCACATGGCAATGCGCATATCAAGCTATCTTTCTTTGAGATTGGTACAGTAAAGGTTTGGGTAAGTTCATTGCGCTCTCAATTGTTACAGCCGCGGGTCCTGAATTGTTTCAAAACACGCTAGGACCTAGCGAAATCGCTGCCAAGCGATAACTTTGCCTCACCAGCGTGTGAGATCACGATTCATTGGCTTGGACCTGTTCGGTGCCCCGTGCATTGTGGTCGCAGTTCAGGAGGTTCCGCCTATGACAACCCAGTTCAGAAATATGAAAGCGATGGCGTTGACCGCGCTGATCATCGTTGGATTTGCTGTGCATTGCGGACAAGCGCACGCAGCAGAATTGAAGACACTGACCGTTGCAGGCGGGTGTTTCTGGTGTGTGGAATCGGATTTTGAAAGCGTTCCCGGAGTGGGCGATGTTGTATCCGGTTACACCGGTGGCACAACGGAAAATCCAACCTACAAGACGGTGACGCGTGGCGGGTCGGGTCATTACGAAGCAGTGCAGATCCCTTATGATCCGTCACAGGTGTCTGTAGAAGAATTACTTACAATGTTCTTCAGGTCGGTTGATCCGACTGATCCGGGCGGTCAGTTCTGCGACCGTGGTGAGAGCTATCGCACGGCGATATTTTACGAAAATGAAGCTGAGCGTGTCGCCGCAGAAGCGGCAAAAGCCGCGACAATGGAAGCGTTGGGACAGGAAATTGTGACTCCGATCCTGCCGGCGGGCACGTTCTATGTCGCTGAAGATTACCATCAGGATTACTACAAAGGGTCCAACATCATATTTACCCGATTTGGGCCGAAGGTTCAGTCAGAAGCCTACAAACGTTATCGCAAAGCCTGTGGTCGTGATACACGGGTAACCCAGCTTTGGGGAGATCAGGCGGTGTTCGCCGGTAACCATTAACCTAAAATTTCGAGTACCTCTCCAATCAAAGGGATGGCTTCGGCCGTCCCTTTTTTCGTGACGCAAAGTGCTGCGGCAGCAGAGGCACGGCGCAGTGCCTGTTTTGGTGTCAGGTTTTGAGACAGGCCCGCTATGGCGTAACCCGCGAAACAATCTCCTGCGCCGGTGGTATCAACCGGAGCGACCGGAATGGCAGAAACAGAGACTGTTTCACCTGAATTCCGATCAATCCACTCTGCACCATCACTACCTTTGGTGATCAGAATTTGCGGAACGGGCAGGTCGGCCACCACTTGGTTCAAAGCGTCACAAAGCTGTGCGGCTTCGACTGCATTCATTATCAGGAGCTGAGTGAAGGGCAAAACGGCCCTGACCGAATTCGCGTCAAAGGGCGCTGCAGAATAGGCCACTTTCATCCCCCTTGAATGGGCAAGGCGGGCGGCATCAACCTGATGCGAGGTTTCGTTCTGCAAGATAAGCCAATCATCCGGTCCAGCATCAGCCATAGCGGCAGTGATCGCATCTGTATCCTGAGCATGGTTTGCACCGGGATAGATCACGATTTGATTTTCACCCCGGGCATCGACCATCACGATGGCATGGGCCGTCGGGATATCTGTTTGGCGGATGTGAGTGGTGTCGACGTCAAATTCAGTTAATCGGTCAATTGCCCATTGGCCATCAGGGCCCACTGTTCCGATATGGCATACCTTGGCACCGGCGCGAGCGGCCGCAACCGACTGGTTCGCGCCCTTACCGCCAAGGCCGGTTGCATGGCCAGTTGCGGCAAGAGTTTCACCGGGATTGGGTAGGTGGGGCAGCTGATAAAAGTAATCGGCGTTGATTGAGCCGAGATTGTATATCATGCCCTGCCCCCCAAAGATTTGCGTTTAACTCACCCGACCTTGCACGCCGACAGAACCGCCATGTTCAGGATGTCGTTCGCGGTAGATGTCATCGAGCAAAGTTGAATCGATTTGTCGATACCGGCAAGGATCGGGCCGATGACTGTTGCGCCGCCCATTTCCTGCATCAGCTTGGTTGAGATTGACGCTGAATGGCGCGCCGGAACGACAAGGATGTTGGCCGGCCCGGTGAGCCGTTGGAACGGATAGGATTTCTGGGCCTCGGTATTAAGAGCCACGTCGACGGTCATCTCACCCTCGAACTCAAAATCCACTCCGCGCGCCTCTAGTACCTGTGGTGCGAGGTGCATTTTTTCGGCGCGCTCGGACCGGGGATAACCGAAGGTGGAAAAGCTGACAAAAGCAACGCGCGGTTCCAGCCCGAGATGGCGGGCAACATCGGCGCTGCGCTCTGCGATGGTAGCGAGATCTTCCTGATCGGGCCATTCGTGGACCAGGGTATCGGCCACCAGAACGATCCGACCGTTATGCATGAGCGCAGTCACACCCACCGCACCGTTTTCTGCATCAGCGTCAAAGACGTGATTGATCAGTTCCATAACATGAGAAGACTTGCGCGTGGCGCCGGTGATCAGGCCATCGCCATGGCCATGGGCCAGCATCAACGCGGAAAACACATGCCGGTCGCGTGCTGCCAGGCGGTGAACATCGTGCCGATCAGACCCGCGGCGTTGGAGGCGGTGATAAAGAAATGCCTTATATTCTGACAGGTACGGCGTGTTTGCGGCGTTTACGATTTCAAGCTCTGACGCAGCATCGCCGAGGCCGGATTCGGCCAGCTTTGCCTTTACATCCGAATCGCGCCCGACAATCAGCGCCTGACCAAATCCCGAGCGTTGATATTGCACGGCGGCGCGCAACACCCGAGGATCATCGCCTTCGGCAAAAATCATCCGCGCCTGTGCGGCGCGGGCGCGGGCGTTGATCGACCGCATGATTGAGGCAGTCGGATCCATCCGGGTTTTCAGTGTGACCTCGTAGGCATCCATATCGACGATAGGCCGGCGTGCGGCGCCAGTATCCATACAAGCCCGGGCCACAGCGGGTGGAATTTTGTAGATCAGGCGGGGATCGAACGGCGCGGGAATGATGTAATCGCGCCCGAATGTAAGTTTCCGGCCATAGGCCATGTCCACCTCGTCCGGCACATCCTCTCTGGCAAGATTGGCCAAAGCATGGGCGCAGGCGATTTTCATTTCATCATTGATCGCCCGGGCATGCACATCCAGCGCGCCGCGGAACAGATAGGGGAAACCAAGGACGTTGTTCACCTGATTGGGATAGTCAGACCGCCCAGTGGCCACGATGGCATCGGGGCGCACGGCGTGGGCATCCTCTGGCGTGATTTCCGGATCGGGATTGGCCATTGCGAAAATGACAGGATCTTCGGCCATTGCTTCGACCATTTCCTGAGTGACCGCGCCCTTGGCCGAGACGCCAAGAAAAACGTCTGCACCTTTCATGGCCTCATCCAATGTGCGCAGTTCAGTCTTGATCGCGTGTGCGGATTTCCATTGGTTCATCCCCTCAGTGCGGCCCTGATAAATCACGCCTTTGGTGTCGCAGATGATACAATTGTTGTGCTGTGCGCCCATGGATTTCAGCAGTTCTATGCAAGCGATGCCTGCGGCCCCTGCCCCGTTCAGCACGATCTTCACGTCCTCGATCTTTTTTCCCGATAGATGCAGCGCGTTGATCAGCCCTGCGGCGCAGATCACGGCAGTGCCGTGCTGGTCGTCATGGAAAACCGGAATGTCCATCAGCTCTTTGAGCTGCTGTTCGATGATAAAGCATTCGGGCGCTTTGATGTCTTCGAGGTTGATGCCGCCAAAGGTTGGCCCCATCAGCTTGACCGCGTTGATGAAGGCATCAGGGTCTTCTGTATCAAGTTCGATATCGATGGAATTCACATCGGCAAATCGTTTGAAGAGAACCGATTTCCCCTCCATCACCGGTTTGGAGCCGAGTGCCCCCAGATTGCCGAGGCCAAGAACAGCGGTCCCGTTTGAAATCACGGCCACCAGATTACCCTTGTTCGTGTAGTCATAGGCCGTTTCGGGGTTCTCTGCGATCGCTTCGCAGGGGACCGCCACACCGGGGGAGTAGGCGAGCGAAAGATCCCGCTGTGTTGTCATCGGAACAGTTGGGTGTATCTCGAATTTTCCGGGTGTCGGTTCGAGATGAAAGGCGAGCGCCTCTTCGCGGGTGAATTTGAGTTTCGACATTGCTGCGCCTTGGCTATGGATGCGTTTGCACTGACATACCGGGGGAATGCGAAAGCCTCAACCAAGTGGTTGTTTAGGGTTTCGCGCAATGGCGGTGCTTTGTAAGGTTTGCCGGACCGATCCGGGGGGCCAAGTCGAGTGACATCAGCGAAATCAGCCGTAACGCCCATGATGGCGCAGTTTCTGGAGATCAAGGCGCAGTATCAAAACGCGCTGTTGTTCTATCGGATGGGTGATTTCTATGAGCTGTTCTTTGACGACGCGGTGGCAGCTGCAGAGGCGCTTGATATCGCGCTGACCAAGCGGGGCAAACATTTGGGCGAAGATATCCCAATGTGCGGTGTGCCGGTGCATTCGGCAGAGGGGTATTTGCTGACATTGATCCGCAAAGGGTTTCGGGTTGCGGTGTGCGAGCAGATGGAAAACCCTGCAGAAGCCAAGAAACGCGGATCGAAATCCGTTGTCCGGCGGGATGTTGTGCGGCTGGTGACGCCGGGCACATTGACCGAGGAAAGTTTGCTGGAGCCACGGCGGCACAACTACCTGGCAGCGTTTGCGACGGTGCGTGGTGAAAGTGCGCTCGCCTGGGCAGACATTTCGACAGGCGTGTTCCGGGTGATGCCGCTGGCATTGGTACGACTTGGTCCGGAATTGGCCAGATTAGCGCCAAGCGAGTTGATTGTTGCCGAGGGATCAGAATCGAAATTAGGTGAATTAGAGACGGATTTCGGGATCTCGATCACGCCACTGGGGCGATCTGCGTTTGACAGTACCGGCGCGGCGCAGCGGCTATGTGACTTGTTCGGCGTCGATACTCTTGATGCCTATGGGCAGTTTGGCCGGCCAGAGATTGCGGTGATGGGTGCGATTGTCGAATACCTCGATATTACGCAAAAAGGCCAACTGCCACTTCTGCGACCCCCGGTGAAAGACAGCCAAAGCGAGGTAATGCAGATTGACGCCGCCACAAGGCGCAATCTTGAACTAACGCATGCGCTGTCGGGCGGGCGTGCCGGCTCTTTGTTAAGCGCGATTGACAGGACGGTTACGGCAGGCGGTGGACGGTTGTTGGAACGCAGGCTATCCAGCCCGTCGCGCAAGAGTGAGGTGATTGCCCATCGGCACGATTCAATTGAATTCGCGCTGGATCAGAGTCGATATTCGGAAGATTTACGTACATCGCTGCGCAGGGTTCCGGATCTGGAGCGGGCGTTGTCACGGTTGGCGTTGGATCGAGGTGGCCCTCGGGATTTGGCCGCGGTGCGCAACGGATTAACCCAAGCCTCAGAGATTGCGAGCACTGATGATCACGGGTTTCCGCGTCTGATATCTGAGGCGATGGGAGCTCTTGAAGGTCATGACGACCTGATAAACCTGTTGGATCAGGCATTGGCGGCAGAGCCGCCTTTGCTGGCACGTGATGGCGGGTTTATCGCGCCGGGATACGATGCCGAGCTGGATGATGCGCGCAAACTTCGCGATGAAGGTCGCGGTGTTATCGCGGGGATGCAAAGTGAATATGCCAAGCTGACGGGTATTCAGTCGCTCAAGATCAAACATAACAATGTGCTGGGCTATTTTGTCGAAGTGACATCAACCCATGCGGCAAAAATGTTGTCAGAGCCTTTAAGCGACACCTTTAAACACCGGCAAACCACGGCGAATCAGGTGCGGTTCACCACAGTGCCGCTAAGTGAGATGGAAACCCGGATTTTGAATGCCGGGGGCAGGGCGATTGAAATTGAAAAGCGGCTCTATGACACCCTAAAAGCCGCTATTTTGGCAAAATCATCCGAGGTTGGATTGGCCGCTGACGCGCTGTCGGAACTGGACCTTTTTACAGCCCTGGCCAATCTTGCACGGGAAGGGGATTGGTGCAGGCCCAAGGTGGATGAAACCCGTGCTTTGGTGATTGAGGGTGGACGACATCCGGTGGTGGAACAGGCGCTGCGCGCCCAAAGCGGTGCGCCGTTTATCGCCAATGACTGTGATCTGGGCGAGGGCAGCGACATTTGGCTGCTGACCGGGCCGAACATGGCGGGTAAGTCGACGTTTTTACGGCAAAACGCTCTGATCGCGCTGTTGGCGCAAATGGGCAGCTTTGTACCGGCACGGTCGGCGCATATCGGAATTGTCAGTCAGTTGTTCAGCCGGGTTGGGGCGTCTGATGATCTGGCAAGGGGGCGCTCGACCTTTATGGTTGAAATGGTGGAAACCGCGGCGATCCTTAATCAGGCGGATAATCATTCGCTGGTCATTCTGGATGAAATCGGGCGGGGGACGGCCACCTATGACGGGCTGTCCATTGCATGGGCCACGCTGGAGCATCTGCATGAGGCGAACGGGTGCCGTGCGCTTTTTGCGACGCATTATCATGAGCTTACCAATTTGAGCGAAAAGCTGGAGCGGGTTGAAAACGCGACTGTGGCGGTTAAAGAGCATGATGGGGACGTGATTTTTCTGCACGAGGTGCGGCAGGGTGCGGCCGACCGATCCTATGGCGTACAGGTGGCAAAGCTGGCCGGTTTGCCCGACGCCGTTGTCGAACGGGCGAGAGTGGTTCTGGATGCACTGGAAAAAGGTGAGCGGGAAGGGGGTGGCAAGCGCGAAGCGTTCATCGACGATTTGCCGCTGTTTGCGATGGCATCGTCTCCAGCGCCGGTTGCTTCGGCGCAGGGCCCTTCAGAAGCTGAACTACGGTTGAAAGAGGTTTTGCCGGATGAGCTAACGCCTAAACAGGCGCTGGAGCTGGTTTATGAATTGAAGGGCTTAGGCCGTGAAGATTGACCGGGATTTTGGGATACCACTGCCAGACGGAACACGGCTGTCTGCAAAAGTCTGGATGCCGGATTCAGCTACGTTAGAGCCTGTTCCTGCTGTTCTGGAATACCTTCCCTATCGTAAATCCGATGGCACGGCAGCACGGGATACGACGGTTCATCCTGTCTTTGCCGAGCATGGATATGCCTGTTTAAGAGTTGATCGACGTGGTTGTGGGGATAGTGAGGGTCTGTTTGACGACGAGTATTCCGAACAAGAGCTACGCGATGGCGTCGAAGTCATCAATTGGATCGCTGCACAGCCGTGGTGTAATGGAAATGTCGGGATGCAGGGCATTTCCTGGGGTGGTTTTAATGGATTGCAACTGGCTGCGCGGGCGCCGGGCGCTTTGAAAGCGGTGATTTCCATTGGTACAACCGTGGACAGGTATCATGACGATATCCACTACAAAGGTGGCATTCAGCTGGGTGAGAACATTGGCTGGGCGGCGACCGCGATGTCGTGGCTTTCAACGCCACCAGATCCCGAATTGGTTGGAGGCAACAAATGGCGGGATATGTGGCTGGACAGGCTCGAACACACGCCGTTTTTGGCCGAGCGCTGGACCGGGCATAGTGATCGCGATGCCTATTGGGAGCATGGATCGGTTTGCGAAGAGTACGGAGATATCAAAGCCGCGGTATTGGTCATGGGTGGGATGCATGACGGGTATCGGAACGCGATGGCAGCACTTGTTGAGAACCTGGACGCACCGGTTCAGGGGATTGTTGGACCGTGGAGCCACAAGTATCCGCATATCAGCACGATTGAGCCATCGATCGACTACCATGGTGTTGCATCGCGTTGGTGGGATCGTTGGCTGAAGGAGATTCCGAACGGCGCTGAAGACGACGGAGCATATCGTGCCTATGTGATGGACAGTGTTGCGCCTGATCCGAGTCTTTCAGAGCGGCCCGGGAAATGGGTTGTTTCAGATAGCGGGCCCGAAGCTGCAACCACACCAGAAATACTGCCATTAGGGCAGGGGGTTTTAGGTGAGAAAGGCGCGTTTTCTGGTCTAGTCGAGACTGAATTGCTCTGCGGTATGACAAGCGGGGAATTCTTTCCATTTGGATTTGGGCCGGGTGAGTTGCCCGATGACCAGCAACACGACGATGCACTGTCTTTGTGTTTTGATTCAGAGTCTGTGGAAACAGACAAGGTTATTTTGGGTGCGCCAAGTGTTCAGCTTCGAGTGGCTTCGGATAACGCCAGAGGTCAGGTCATTGTCCGCCTGTGTGATTTGCGTCCAGATGGAACATCGGCCCTGATCAGCCTTGGGATGCTTGATCTGCGGTATAGGGATGGATTTGAGGCCAAGGTAGATCTGGTGCCGGATCAGGAATACGACATCGTGGTTCCGCTTGATCAATCTGCCTATCGTTTACCCGCAGGCCATCGTTTGCGATTGGCGGTATCCGGCAGTTATTGGCCATTTTGCTGGCCGGAGGGGAATGAGTTTACCCTGACGGTGACGGCGGGGAATTTGAGCCTTCCTGTCTGTTCTGATGATTTGGCGGAATGTGAATTTGATTCACCACGAAAAACGCCGATTGCGGATATTAAACTGCTGATAGATGGCGCCGAGCGAAAGAACTGGTCTACCGACCCGGAAAGCGGCAAATCCGTTTTGGAAATTTTTGGCGATCACGGCAGGCAGGAAGATGCGGAAACTGGATTGATCACCGGAAGCACAGTCTCAGAGCGATGGGAAATTAACCCCGATGATCCCGCATCAGCAAAAGTTGAGATTATCTGGACCCGGTCGCTGGGGCGCGGGGATTGGGAGGTAAGCACTCAAATCACCGCGCGGATGCGTGGCACCGCGGATTCGTTTTTGATCGAGCAAAAGATCGAAGCGTGGGAAGGCGAAATACCAGTGTTTGAAAAACAGTTTGAGGCAACTGTCCCACGATAGCGGCTTAGAAATCTTACCCGGTATTACCAGCTGCCGCTGGCTCCCCCACCGCTGGATGATCCACCGCCAAAAGATGAGCCGGAAGACGAAGAAGAAGAGCTTTCGCTTTTCATCGGGATAGTGCGCCAGCCGGTCCATGTATCCTGACAATGATGACAATTGTAATCGATCCGCTTTTTGCCGGTAGATGATGTCGTAGCAGGGGTCACTATTGTTGTTTCGCCCTGCACGGTCCGAAATCCGCAACTGCGGCAGGCACCGTAACGAGAGAACCAGGAACGGTATGCTTCTATGGTGACATTGTCGCAAGTTGGGCATTGCCAGACATCGTAGTCGATGCTTTTGATTTCTTCTTCGGTCACCTGACCGGGTTTCAGGTGATCGTCATCCCAATCTTCACCCAGCATCTGCATTTTTGAACCCTCAACCGGGCAAATGCGTGGTCGATGACGTTGCCAATGGCGAAACGCCCGAATTGGGAAGTACAGGAACGGCGCAGCTATGAGCCAGATCCAGTTTCCAATCCACCTCAGAAATCCGAGCGCTCGATTTACGGCTTTTTCAGTAACGGTTGCGTCGTATTCACCCGGGTAGCTGCCAACCAGTTCGTAAACGACTTCCTGAGCGCCGTTAAGAATTCCCTCACCATATTCATCGTCACGAAAATAGGGAAGAATTTCGTCCTCAATAATCGCTTTCATCGGCCCGTCCAAAGACGAGCCGTAGCCTGACCCCACCTCTATCCGCATGTCGCGATCATAGCGGGCGATCAGCATCATGATTCCGTCATTGCGATCAGCATCACCAACGCCCCAGTAATTAAACAAGCCAGTGGCAAAAGGTTCGATTTCACCGTTGTGGCCGTAATCCGAGATTGAACCGATGGTTACAACGGTGAACTCTATGCCACGTTCTGTGCGAATCTCCGCCAGCATGGAGCGAAGATCAGATTCTTGTTCGGCCGATAAAAGAGCTGCAAAATCATTTACATAAAGCTCTTGGTAGTCGGGGAAGGTTTGCGCAAAAAGCGCCTCTGCCCAAAGGACAAAGGCGCAGACTGTGACCAGAAATTGCTTCATTTGTTTTCTCCGACGTCGGCAACCAGCACGCGCCGGACGTAGGTTAACCGGGATTTGACGAAACGCCTACCTGTGCCGGGCGCAGAATACGGTCATGAAGCATAAAGCCTTGGGCTGAAACCTGAATGATGTCTCCGGCCTTGGTGCCGGGAAGCGGGGCTTCAAACATTGCTTCGTGTTGTTTCGGATCGAAGCGGTCACCAACTTCGGGGGCGATAACGCTGATACCGTGTTTGCCAAAAACATTCAGCAATTCGCGCATCGTCAGCTCGATTCCTTCGATCATCGCCTTGGCGACTTCTCTTTGTTCATCAGTGACTGATTCCACTGCGCGTTTCATGTTGTCAAACACTGGCAGGATGTCACGTGCAAGACGTGTGCCGCCGTATTGTTCTGCTTCGCGCTTATCCTTTTGCGCGCGCTTGCGGACATTTTCCGCATCCGCAAGGGCGCGCATAAATTTATCCTGAAATGCATCCCGCTCGGCCACGACCGCGGCCACCGGATCAATTTCTTCTTCTTCTCCGAGAAGGCCCTCTTGCAAACGGGCCTCTTCTTCTGCCTCGATATCTACAAGGTCGTCCAGAAACTGTTCTTCTTTGGGCTCAGCCATCTTTGTACCCTTAACTTCTGTCGGCAATAATTTTGCCAACCAGTTGCGCCGTGTAATCCACAATCGGCACTATACGTCCGTAGTTGAGGCGCGTCGGACCAATGACCCCGACCGCACCGATGATCTTTCGATCAGAGTTCATATATGGAGACACCACCAAAGAGGAACCCGAAAGTGAGAAAAGTTTGTTCTCAGAACCAATAAAAATGCGCACACCTTCGCCTTCGTCGGTCAATTCAAGGAATTCGGCGATATCACGCTTGCGCTCGAGGTCATCGAACAGCGTTTTTATGCGCTCAAGCTCTTCTTCCTCGGCTTCCGAGTTCAAAAGATTCGCGCGACCCCGGACAAGAAGACGTTCAAAGATGTCCGTTTCTTCATCCCATACAGCGAGGCCACTTTTGACGAGCTGATGGGCGAGCTGATCAATTTCCTGTCTTCGGTCAGAAATTTGCTGGGCAATGATGGTTTGAAGATCGGAAAGCGTGCGACCCTCGATCAAAGCGTTCAGGAAATTCGCTGCCTCGCGCATTGAGCTGGGGGTTTGACCCGGTGGCGGTGTAAAGATCCGGTTTTCAACATGACCGTCGCCAAACACCAGAACAACAAGTGCACGGTCAAGGCCAAGCGAAACAAACTCGATGTGTTTGATCGGCGCCTCATGCTTTGGTGTCAGCACGAGAGATGCACCATGGGTTACGCCTGAAAGTGCGTTACCGATCCGTTCAAGCGTGTTTCCAACATCACTAGAGTTGCTGCCCAGGGTCGCATCGATCATTTCCCGGTCCGCATTTTCAAGATCGCCCACCTCGAGCAATCCATCCACGAACATACGCAGCCCATCCTGAGTAGGTATTCGACCAGCAGAGACATGTGGGCTGTTGAGCAATCCCAGGTACTCGAGATCCTGCATAACATTGCGAATTGTGGCCGCGCTGACCTTTTCCGACATGTCACGGGTCAGGGTGCGGGATCCAACCGGATCACCTGTGGCCAGATAGGTTTCGACAATCCGGCGAAAGACCTCTCTGGAGCGGTCATTCATATCTTCGAAGATGTTGCTGGCGTCGTTCATCTGGTGCTGTTGCGTTGGTTCAGTGATCTGCCATTAAAGACGGTGCGGGAAAAAGGTCAATCGGGGTTGCGCTTTGTTTGGTCCGGAATGTATGCCCGATCTAAGTTTTTGAGAGGATTAGCCATGCGGCCATCGGGTAGAAGTTTAGACGAAATGCGGGCGGTTTCAATCGAGACCGGGATTACGAAACATGCCGAGGGGTCCTGTATGATCCGGATGGGTGACACGCATGTCCTGTGCACCGCTACGATCGAAGACCGGGTGCCGCCGTTTATCAAGGGATCCGGACTTGGCTGGGTAACCGCGGAGTACGGAATGCTGCCGCGCTCAACCACCAGCCGGATGCGGCGTGAGGCCAGTGCAGGCAAGCAAGGCGGCCGGACTGTTGAGATTCAGCGTTTGATTGGTCGGTCTTTGCGTGCAGGTGTAGACCGGGTTGCCTTGGGTGAGCGTCAGATTACGGTGGATTGTGACGTTATTCAGGCCGATGGCGGAACACGTTGTGCATCAATCACCGGGGGTTGGGTTGCATTGCGGCTGGCCGTAAACAAACTGATCAAAGCAGGAGATGTCATCAGCGATCCTTTGGTCTCGCCGGTTTCAGCGGTGTCATGCGGAATATACGCCGGCCAGCCGGTTCTTGATCTCGACTATCCGGAAGATAGCGAAGCGGGCGTAGACGGGAATTTTGTTATGACCGGTGAAGGACAGTTGATTGAAGTACAAATGAGCGCGGAAGGTGCCACATTCAGTCGTGCACAGATGGATCAACTGATGCAGCTTGCCGAAAAGGGTGTTTCAGAGCTGGCCACGGCACAATTGGCCGCTGCGAATGCGTAAATTCAACGGCGATACGCTTTTGGTGGCCACGCATAATGCGGGCAAACTGGAAGAAATCGCCAATCTGTTGGAACCGTTTAACGTGGCCGTGGTTGGGGCCGCTGAAAAGGGTCTGACGGAACCGGAGGAAACAGAAACAAGTTTTGTCGGCAATGCGCTCATAAAGGCGCATGCAGCGGCGCAGGCCACTGGTTTGCCTGCGTTGTCAGATGACAGCGGCCTCGAAATTGACGCTCTGAACGGTGCGCCGGGAGTTTATACCGCGGATTGGGCCGAAACAGATCAGGGCCGTGACTTCGAAATGGCGATGGAAACAGCATACAATAAACTGCTGGAAAGCGGGCAGGGCGTGCCCTGGATCGCGCGGTTTTGCTGTACGCTCGTTCTGGCATGGCCTGATGGACATGACGAAGTGTTTCCCGGAACGATTGAAGGCCGGATCGTTTGGCCGATGCGTGGTGAGAATGGCCACGGATACGATCCGATTTTTCAGCCGAATGGTCGTGATATTACATTCGCCGAAATGGACCGCTGGGAAAAGAACAAGATCAGCCATCGCGCGGACGCTTTTGCCCGACTGGTGAAAGGTTGTTTTGGCTGACGATTGGCAACAAGGCGGCTTTGGCCTTTATATCCACTGGCCCTTTTGCGAGGCTAAGTGTCCCTATTGCGATTTCAACAGCCATGTAGCGCGCGAAATAGATCAATCAAGGTGGCTTAGGGCCTATATCTCAGAGATTACGCGGCATGCAGAGCTGTTACCAAGCCGCGTTCTGAACACTGTTTTTTTCGGTGGCGGTACGCCAAGTTTGATGAGCCCGGATGTTGTAAATGGTGTTCTGGAGCAGATCCGCGAGTCATGGCCGACTGCGAATGATTTGGAAGTTTCGTTAGAGGCCAATCCCGGTTCGGTTGAGGCAGATCGGTTTCAGGCCTATGCGCAGGCTGGTGTTTCACGCCTATCTATGGGCGTTCAAGCACTAAATGATGACGACTTGCGTCGCTTGGGGCGCATTCATACAGTCGATGAAGCAATCCAAGCGTTTGAAATTGCACGGAAATACTTTAATCGTGTTAGCTTTGACCTGATCTATGCAAGGCAAGGCCAGAAATTGTACGATTGGCGCCTTGAATTGAAACAAGCGCTGTCTATGGCTGTTGATCATTTGTCTCTTTATCAACTCACCATTGAACAAGGCACGGCATTTGGTGATCGATATGCACGCGGTGGATTGCGAAATCTTCCTGACGAGGAGGTGTCTGCTGAAATGTATCAAATCACGCAGGAATTATGTTCAGATGCAGGGATGCCTGCTTACGAAGTCTCTAATCACGCTGTAATTGGCTCTGAATCGCGCCATAATCTAATTTATTGGCGGTACGGAGATTACGTCGGGGTTGGTCCAGGGGCACACGGGCGTATCACACGTAATGGTGCCAAATTCGCAACCGAAGGCTGGATGCAGCCAGACAAGTGGTTGTCTGAAGCTGAACGTGGAAATGGCACCAAGATCGAAACTTTGGTGTCTTCAGCTGAGCAGTCTGAAGAATATGTGATGATGGGCTTGCGCATAAACGAAGGTATTAGCCGAGATCGGTATCAGCGACTGGCCGGTCGTGGCTTCAGTTTTGACAAAATTTCCCATCTTGAAGAAATTGGCATGATTGCTGTTGATCAAGATCGGATTCGGGTTACAGATCAGGGTCGGTTGGTGTTGAACGCCGTGATAAATTCACTTTTGGCGGAATAGTGATGCGGATTATCTGGGCCAGTATCGGCCTGATTAGCGTTGGGCTTGGCATAATCGGCATTTTGTTGCCGCTCTTGCCGACTGTTCCATTCATGATCCTTGCTGCATTTTGTTTTGCAAGGTCATCCGAGCGTTTACATGACTGGTTACTATCTCACCCAAAATTTGGACCGGTGATAAAGGATTGGCGTAGTAACGGCGCGATTCGTCCGCATGTTAAAAAGCTGTCTACCGTCTCTGTTGCTGCTGTATTCGCAATTTCATTGGCAATGGGCGTAAGACCAATCGTGCTTGGCATTCAAGCGCTGGCGTTGTGTGGTGTTTTGATTTTTATCTGGTCGCGTCCTAACGGCTAACGCTCAGAATACGGCACAAATCATCCAACTGATCGAGCGTTTCATAAGAAATTACCAGCTGGCCCGACTCTTCACCGGCGCTGTGGTTCAATGCAACCTTCATACCCAAGTTAGCGGAAAGATCGCCTTCGAGCGCTTTGGTATCTGCATCTTTTACAGATTTTGAACTTTCTTTTGGCTTTTGACTATCTACGAATATATTGCCTGATCCCGACTTAGCGAGTTTCTCAGTCTCGCGAACCGAGAGGCCTTTTTTGATGACCTCTCTGGCCAATACCGCAGGATCTTCTGCAGTGATCAGGGCCCTGGCATGTCCTGTGGAAAGCCGGCCATCGCGCAAATATCCTTGAACTTCTTCTGGTAGGGTTAACAGCCGCACCGCATTGGCAATGTAGCTGCGACTTTTGCCAAGTGCAGTTGCAAGCTTGTCTTGGGTATGGCCGAATTTTTCCATCAGCTGATTAAATCCGGCGGCTTCTTCAACAGGGTTCAAATCTGCGCGCTGAATGTTTTCAATGATAGCAATTTCTAGGACTTCTATGTCGTCAAATTCGCGAACAACTACCGGAACCTCATGAAGCTGCGCAATTTGAGCAGCACGCCAACGACGCTCGCCTGCTACAATCTCGAAATTTCCAACTAAATTAGGATTTGGCCGGACAATAAGAGGCTGAATGATGCCCTTTTCACGAATTGAAGCAGCGAGGCCGTTTAGCGCCTCTTGATCAAAGCTACGCCGTGGCTGATCCGGGTTAGGGGCGATCATTTCAACCGGAACGGTGCGATCTGCACGGTTTAGTGCGTCAGTATCACTGACCGTTTCTGCTTCGCTGACATCCGCCATCAATGCAGAAAGTCCACGGCCAAGACCCCGTTTTTTGGATTTTTTACTGATCATCCTGCCCTCCTGTTATCGCGTGCCATTGGTTTGATTTTCGATAAGCTCCAGTGCCAGTTCACGATAGGCGATTGCCCCTTTTGACGTGGAATCGTAACTTAAAACAGATGTAGCATAGGATGGCGCCTCGCTCACCCGAACATTTCGAGGGATCAGCGTTTCAAACACCAGTTCACCCAGATTTTCACGGGCATCCTGTTCTACTTGCGCTGACAGGTTGTTACGACCGTCATACATGGTCAGGACCACACCCTCTATCCGCAGGTTTGGATTGGCTGTCTGCCGGACCTCGCGGATGGTGAGCATGAGCTGAGAAAGCCCTTCAAGAGCAAAGAATTCGGATTGAAGCGGAACAAGCACCGAATGCGCGGCTACCATCGCATTGACCGTCAACAGGTTTAGAGATGGAGGACAGTCAATTAGAATATATTCAAACCCATAGCGATCCATTGCGATTTGCCGCAATGCATCATGCAGTAAAAAGCTACGCTTTTCGTTGGAAATAAGCTCCATATCGGCAGAGCTGAGATCCACTGTCGCCGGGATGATCATTAGATTATTCTGACCGGTGGACTGAATTACGTCTTCTAAGTCAATGTCGTCAAGCAAAAGCTCGTAGGTTGTAAACTCGCGTGCTTCTGCCTCTATGCCCAGCCCGGTTGATGCGTTTCCTTGAGGGTCCAGATCAACGATCAAAACCGGGTGACCAGCCTCTGCCAACGCTGCGCCAAGGTTGATGGTGGTGGTGGTTTTCCCTACACCCCCTTTTTGATTGGCGACCGCAATGATCTTTGGGCCCTTGGGCCTTGTCGGATCAGACACTGGAAACTCCTGTGATTTTCAAAATTACTGGGCCGTCCTCTGTTTTGCTTTTAACGGTTTGGTAGTCGAAGTTCCACTTGGATCGGGCGATTGAAAGTTCTTTTTTCCAGGTTTCTCCTTTTGGGAAAAGTGCTACTCCATTTTGGGCGAGGTGCCGATCTGCATAGGACAACAGCTTTGATAAATCAGCTAATGCTCTGGCAGATAAAACATCCGCCTTTAAGGGCTCAATCGCCTCAATTCGTTTGTTTATGACAGCAACAGGTGCACCGGTTTCGCGAACTACAGACCTTAGGAACGCGCATTTTCTTGTATCGCTTTCGACAAGCGTCACTTGAATTGGGCAAGCTGTTTCAATGGCCATAATTGCTACGACAAGTCCAGGAAATCCTCCTCCGGAACCTAAATCAACCCAATGCTCAACTGGATTCGGAGCAAAATCCACCAGCTGAATTGAATCCAGAAAATGACGAGACCAAAGTTGCGACATCGTGGAGTTCGCGACCAGGTTTATCTTGGGGTTCCACTTCCTCAAAAGTGCTTCGTAAATCTTCAGGCGCTCAATTGTTTCACGTGAAACATCTGCCCCACCCCATTCCGTCATGCAGACCGTTCCCGCTTAAGGCTGCGTAAACGCATAAGGATAAGCGTAAGTGCTGCTGGGGTCATTCCGTCAATTCTGGCTGCCTGTGCGAGGTTTGAAGGGCTTGTTGAAATGAGTTTTGATTTAAGTTCGTTCGACAAACCCTCGATAAGTGCAAAATCAAAATCTCTTGGGATTATGTGTGCTTCATCCCGCTTCATCAATTCCGCATCTCTGTTCTGACGCTGAATATAATTGGAATAAAGTGCGTCTCTGGCGAGCTGCTCTCTGCTTTCTGTGTCAATCGAGTCAAAACCGGGGTCAATGCGGATCAGAGTGTCAAAGTCGATATCCGGAAAAGACAAAAGCTGAAAGGCCGTGCGTCGCGTGCCGTCTTGGTTTATTTTTAAGCCTGCACCTTCAAGCTGCTTAGGCGTGTAAGTGATTTTTTCAAGTGTTTCACGCCCTGATGAAAGGCGCGCGAGCTTATTCTTAAACACGTTTTTACGCCGGGCGCTGACACAGCCAAGCTCTATACCAATGGGTGTAAGCCTTTGATCAGCATTGTCTGCGCGCAAAGAAAGCCTGAATTCCGCCCGAGAGGTAAACATACGATAGGGCTCGCTCACACCACGGGTTATTAAATCGTCTACCATCACGCCAATGTAACTGTTCGACCGACTAAAAATCGCAGGATCGCTGCCCTTAACTGCAAGTGCGGCGTTCAATCCCGCAACAAGTCCTTGTGCAGCCGCTTCCTCATAACCAGTTGTCCCGTTGATCTGCCCGGCCAGATAAAGCCCTGGAACAGATTTAACCGCAAGTGTCTCGTCAAGCGCGCGTGGATCCATGTAATCATATTCAATCGCATAGCCGGGCTGCAGGATTTTGGCTTGTTCCAGGCCGTAGATCGAATTGACGTAGGCCTTCTGAACCTCTTCGGGAAGGGAAGTGGAAATACCATTTGGATAGATCACGTTGTCTGAAAGGCTTTCAGGCTCCAGGAATATCTGATGCGAGGACTTATCTGCAAAGCGAACAATCTTGTCTTCAATAGATGGGCAGTACCGTGGCCCGACGCCATCGATATGGCCGCCATACATCGCGGAGCGAGACAGGTTTTCACGTATTATTTGGTGAGTCATCTCGTTCGTATGAGTGATGCCACAGGAAATTTGCTGAGCGGAAACACCATCTGATAGAAATGAGAAAGTCACCGGATCTTCATCACCCGGCTGCATTTCAAGTGCGGACCAGTTGATTGTTGTGCCATCCAGACGGGGAGGGGTGCCCGTTTTTAACCTCCCAAGCGGCAAGCCAAAGCTATCGATCCGCTTTGCAAGTTTGATTGAAGGTTTGTCGCCCATGCGCCCGCCGGGGCGTGACACATCTCCTATATGAATAACACCCCGCAAAAAGGTGCCTGTTGTGAGGATAACGGCGTGCGCCGGAACCTCACTTCCATCTGCAAGAACAACCCCGGCAACACGCTCTTTATCCATAATAAAATCTGCGGCTTCGCCTTCGATCAATGTAAGATTGGGCTGTGTGGCCATCTCTTGCTGCATCGCTTCACGATAGATCTTACGATCTGCTTGCGCTCTTGGGCCCTGTACAGCTGGACCCTTGCGCCGATTTAGCAAGCGGAATTGGATACCTGCCTTGTCCGCAACCCGACCCATCACGCCATCCAAAGCGTCAATCTCGCGAACAAGGTGGCCCTTACCCAATCCGCCGATAGCAGGATTGCATGACATCACTCCGATGCCAGATTTCGCAAGAGTCACAAGGGCAGTCGCCACGCCCATTCGCGCAGCGGCATGGGCGGCGTCGGCACCGGCATGACCGCCGCCAATTACAACAACGTCAAAATGTTTCACGTGAAACACTCCTCACTTGCCCAAGCAAAAACTTGCAAAGATTTCATCCAAAACGTTTTCGACATCTATTCGTCCTACCAGAGAATCGAGCGCTCGCACAGCTGTCCGCAATTCCTCCGCAGCAATATCTGCTGTGGCATCGCCACCTGATAACAACGCCTTTGCATCTGAAAGTGCCATCGCCCCACGCTCAAGCGCATGTTGATGCCGTATACGCGTCGCAAGACCGGCACCGGCCGCGCGATGTTTCAGAACGTTAGTGAGCCGTTTGACAAGTTCTGAAACACCTTGACCGGAAATTCCTGATATTCCCTCATGAATGTTACCAAAAAGGTCAGCCTTTGCCGTAAGAACGATATCTCCTTCTTCCGGCGTCAACTCTGGTAACTGGCCACTTTCCACCAGAAACACCCTTATGTCCGCGGATTGCGCTCGTTTTCGGGCCCTGTCAATCCCAATGGATTCAACGACATCTTGGGTTTCACGCAACCCTGCAGTATCGAGCAGGGTGACCGGCAAGCCTCCTAAATCCATACGTACTTCGATCACATCGCGGGTTGTACCTGCATATTCAGAGGTAATCGCAGCCTCTCGTCCTGCGAGAGCATTCAATAGTGTGGATTTACCTACGTTGGGCGCGCCGATAATTGCAACTTCGAATCCTGTGCGAATGCGCTCAGCCGTTTCAACACCATCTATTTCAATTTGAAGTTCGCTGACAACGGAAGACACCAGCGCATCCACTTCTGGAGAGACGTCGACAGGTACATCCTCGTCTGCGAAGTCTATCGTCGCCTCAAGCAATGCCGCGGCCCGGATCAGGTTTTTCCGCCAATTCTCGGCCTTTTTGCCCAAATCACCGGAAAGAACCCGGAGCGCCTGGCGGCGCTGTGCCTCTGTCTCTGCATCGATCAAATCTGCCAGCCCTTCGACCTGGGCCAGATCCAACATCCCGTTTTCAAGCGCACGACGGGTGAATTCGCCAGGTTCAGCAGGGCGAAGGCCCTCAATTCTAATCAACACCGACAAAACCGCGGAAACAACTGCAACACTGCCATGCACCTGCAGTTCAACCGTTTCCTCACCGGTAAAGCTGTGGCCAGCCTCAAACGCCAGCACAAGCGCCTGATCCAGTCTTGTGCCGTTATCATCATAGAGTAAGCGCAGACCTGCCTGCCGCGCCTTTGGAAGTGTTCCGCATAGCGATTGTGCAGCTGTGAACGCGCCAGAACCGGACAGGCGTATGACCGAAACGCCGGCCTTTCCCGGGGCGGAAGACAAAGCGAAAATTGTGTCCATTGCCACGCCCCCCAAAGGCGCCTGCATCAGGTGTTCATAGAATCAAAGAATTCGCTATTGGTCTTGGTTTGCTTGAGCTTCGACAACAGGAATTCAATCGCATCGGTTGTCCCCATCGGATTGAGGATGCGGCGAAGAACAAAGGTTTTCTGCAGGTCGATCTTGTTGATAAGCAGATCCTCTTTCCGTGTACCCGACTTGAGAATGTCGATCGCTGGGAAGACACGTTTATCTGCAACCTTACGGTCGAGAATGATTTCAGAGTTACCGGTACCTTTGAATTCTTCAAAGATCACTTCGTCCATCCGACTGCCCGTTTCAATAAGCGCGGTAGAAACGATGGTGAGCGATCCGCCCTCTTCGATATTCCGTGCCGCACCAAAGAACCGCTTAGGTCGTTGCAAAGCATTGGCGTCCACACCACCGGTCAAAACCTTGCCTGATGAGGGCACAACCGTGTTGTAAGCTCTACCAAGTCTTGTGATCGAATCGAGTAGTATAACAACATCTCGTTTATGCTCGACCAAGCGCTTGGCCTTTTCAATGACCATCTCTGCCACAGCAACGTGACGTGTGGCAGGTTCGTCAAAGGTCGAGCTGATAACTTCGCCCTTCACCGAGCGCTGCATATCGGTCACCTCTTCCGGCCGTTCGTCGATCAGCAACACGATCAGATAGCATTCCGGATGGTTCTTTTCGATACTTGAGGCGATGTTTTGCAGGATTACCGTCTTACCCGTCCGGGGTGGCGCAACGATCAGAGATCGTTGACCCTTGCCGATCGGAGCAACCAAATCAATCACCCGGGCAGACCGATCTTTAACCGTGGGGTCATTGACCTCCATGGTCAGCCGCTCATCGGGGTAAAGTGGTGTGAGGTTATCAAAGGCGATTTTGTGTTTGGCCTGCTCTGGCTTCGCAAAATTGATCTGTGTGACGATTGTAAGCGCAAAGTAGCGCTCATTCTCATCGGGTTGCCTGATCTCACCCTCAATGGTGTCTCCGGTCCGCAGAGAGTGCTGTCTGATCAGTTCTGGCGATACATAGATATCATCGGGGCCAGGTAAATAGTTGGCTTCCGGTGAACGCAGAAATCCAAAGCCATCCTGAAGGACTTCCAGAACACCATCACCATAGACGGTCCAGCCTTCATCTGCGCGTTCCCGCAGGATCTGGAACATCATCTCGCCTTTGCGCATGGTCGAGGCGTTTTCGATCTCCAGCTCTTCGGCCATCGACAACAGGTCTTTGGCAGTTTGAGCTTTCAGATCGGAGAGGTTGAGACGTTCTTCAGACATCTTGATATCCCTTTAGGGAACAGCCCAGAAGGCCAATTCAAATTGTTAAAACAGGAAAGCGGTTCACCCGGACGGGCGCCTGAGCGGGTGTTTAATCACAGGACCCAGCTGAGTCAATCAATCTTAGAACCGGACAACCACGGAGATAACTATGATGATCATCAAAACTGTGGGGACTTCATTCATCAGCCGGTAGGTCTTACTCGAAGTTACATTTGCGCCGGCCACAAAATCTTTGCGACGATATCCCAGCCAATGATGAAACCAGGTCATACCCAGTACAGCAGCAGCCTTGGTATACGGCCAGATACTGGTCCAATCGACAATGCCTGGGGTAAGGACCAGCATCAGACCAAAAACCCAAGTCGCCACCATCGCGGGGTTCATAATCAGTCGCAGAAGTTTTCGTTCCATAAGCTGAAAAACTTCGTCTTTACTGTCACCCGGAGTTGACTGTTCAGTATGATGAACAAACAACCGGGGCAGATAAAGTAATCCGGCCATCCATGAAATGACCGAGATTATGTGAAACGCCTTTGTCCATGGATAAAGACTAATCAAAAAATCGATCATTTTTTCCCCGAGTGCTTCACTTTCTTAATATTAATTAAAATAAGGATAAGAAAGGATGATGTTATTGTAGGAGGGCAAGAAATCTGTGGATTACGAATTCATCCATAGGGTTGTTTGCAGGTGTATAACCCTGTGCGCAAGTTTGAGGAAAAACCCCGCAATATAAATTTATATATATATTTTAAGTAGTTACGTTAAATTCGAGTATAAATAATTTTGAATAAAACATGTACTATTCGAGTATATTGAACCTTACCAAAGAAGAAACTTGTTCATTTCCACATAGTGAAAACTATCAGGTAATTCGCGAAGTATTTTACAATTCCGGTGAGTGATCTGCAAAGCTTGGAATTTGCCCGAAACTGTACTTAAAGGAATATTAACTTATCCCGAGAGTCATCCACATGGCCCCACGTATTATCCTTGCTTCCGGATCGGAAATTCGCCGAAATCTCTTGCAGAATGCAGGCGTGATATTTGAAGTTCAGACCGCCCGGGTTGATGAAGATTCAATACGCGCTGCGATGATTCATGACGGGGCCAGCCCCCGAGATGTTGCAGACGCTTTGGCAGAGCAAAAAGCCAAAAAAGTAAGTTTTAAAGATCCGGGTGCATTGGTTATTGGCTGCGATCAGGTTCTCAGTCACAAAGGAAGCATCTACTCAAAGCCTGATAGTGCAGAGGAAGCCGCGGACCAATTGCAAAGGCTCAGGGGTGACAAGCACGAGCTTTTGTCCGCTGCAGTAATATATGAAAACGGACTGCCCACTTGGCGACACGTTGGAATCGTGCGCTTAACGATGCGGAATTTTTCTGAGGACTATCTACGCAGCTATGTAGAACGGAACTGGTATAGCATCCGATATTCTGTTGGGGCCTACAAACTTGAAGAAGAAGGCGTTAGGCTGTTTTCTAAGGTTGAGGGAGATTACTTCACAGTCCTGGGTTTACCGTTGCTGGAGTTATTGACCTATCTGAGCGTTCGAGGGGTTATCGAAAAATGAGTGAAGATAAAATACCGCTTGCCGGTGTGATCGGCTCTCCTATCAGCCATTCGAAATCTCCCCAGATTCACATGCATTGGCTCAAAGTAAACGGGCTTCGAGGTCATTACATACCTATGGATGTAAACACCGACAATCTTGAACGGGTGTTACGCACTCTACCCGATATCGGATTTGTAGGTGTGAACATCACTATTCCTCACAAGGAAAAAGTTCTGGAAATTGCAGATCTGGTTACGGATCGGGCAACTCTGATTGGGGCTGCCAATACACTGATCTTTCGCAAAGACGGTAATATTCACGCTGATAACACCGATGGGTATGGTTTTATAAACAACCTGCGCCAAAACGCGCCTGATTGGGATGCCACAGCCGGACCAGCGGCAATATTGGGTGCAGGAGGTGCAGCAAGGGCGGTCATCACCTCACTGCTTGATGTGGGCGTGCCGGAAATACTGATTTCCAACCGAACCAAGGTCCGGGCCGAGGCATTGCGGACCGAGTTTGGCAAGCGGTTGAAAGTGGTCGATTGGGTACAGGCGGGCAATATTCTTGAAGAAGCCGCAACCGTCGTAAACACAACTTCGTTGGGCATGCTGGGAAAGCCGGCACTGCGCGTGCCTTTGGATGGTTTGCAAAAAGGGGCGCTCGTCACAGATCTTGTTTACGCACCTTTGAAAACCCAGTTGCTGATAGAGGCAGAAGAAATGGGCTGTGTCACGGTAGATGGGCTTGGCATGCTTTTGCATCAGGCTGTACCAGCCTTTGAACGTTGGTTCGGTGTGCGTCCGGAAGTAGATAGTGCAACCCGGGCCGCAGCGCTCAGATGACATTTCGGCTTGGATTGACCGGGTCGATTGGAATGGGAAAGTCGACAACGGCACAGCTATTTGCAGCAGAGGGATGCGCGGTTTGGGACGCTGATGCCGCGGTTCATCGGTTGTATGCAAAAGGGGGCGCGGCGGTACAACCCATAGAGTGCGTCTTTCCAGCCGTTATAGAAGATGGATCCGTCTCGCGTGATAAACTTCGCAGTCTCATCTCAGAAGACCCGAGCGTTCTGAAAAGGATCGAAGAAATAGTGCATCCTTTAGTCGCTGAAGACAGAAAAGGGTTCTTGGATTCTACAACATCAGATATTGCTGTTTTGGACATTCCCTTGTTATTTGAAACCGGTGCTGAGAACATGATGGATGCCGTTGTTTGTGTGACTATTTCACCTGAAAAACAGCTGAATCGCATTCTTTCAAGGGGCACAATGTCTAGCGAACAAGCGGAAACCATCATTACCGCACAAATGTCGGATGCCGAAAAAAGGCGCCGTGCGGATTATGTGATTGTAACCGATACGCTGGAGCACGCCCGGCAACAGGTTCAGGATGTGATCGCAGATATTAAAAGGCACCCAAACTATGCGTGAAATTGTACTCGACACTGAAACAACCGGGTTTGAGCCTGAATCAGGGGACCGGATCGTCGAGATTGGTGCTGTTGAGCTGCTCAACTTCATGCCAACCGGACGCACCTATCATCAATACATCAATCCCGAACGTTCTATGCCGCAGGAAGCGTTCGAGGTGCATGGGCTGGGCGATGATTTTCTGCGCGACAAGCCGGTTTTCGCAAAAATAGCACAAGATATTGTAGATTTTATAGGGGATGCCAAACTGGTTATTCACAATGCCAAGTTTGATATGAAATTCATAAATGCTGAATTAGGCTGGCTGAACCGTACACCTATCCCATTTACTCAGGCGATAGACACTCTGGAAATTGCACGTCGAAAATTTCCCGGATCTCCTGCATCTTTGGACGCACTATGTCGCCGGTTTGGAATCGATAATTCATCGCGTACGTTGCACGGCGCCTTGCTCGACTCGGAAATTCTGGCAGAAGTGTATCTGGAACTGGTCGGCGGGCGTCAGCCGGACTTTGCATTGGGCGCCAACAGCCCTGGGCAAAAATCGGGAAATACATCAGATGATGTCTGGCGACCTATGCAAAGGCCAACACCGCTAAGCCCGCGGATTCACCCCGAAGAAACCGCCGTCCATAATGCTTTTGTTGAAACACTGGGCGACGATGCATTGTGGAAACGCTGAATCAAGCGTCAAGTTTATCAGATTGTTCAGATTCTGCCTGACGGCGGGCAATCTCGTTCCGGTAAAGCTGAACATAGTCGATGTTTTCGAGGTTTAGCGGAGGAAACCCACCATCACGTGTTACATCGCTGACGATCCTGCGCACAAACGGGAAAACCATTCGGGGGCATTCAATCAACAGAAACGGATGCAGCTGTTCCTGAGCAACGCCTTCGACATGAAATACTCCGACATATTCCAGCTCAAGCAGGAAAAGCGGCTCATCACTTTCCTTGTTCTTTGATGCAACGGCCAGTTTGGTCACAACTTCATATTGATGTTCGGTCGATCGTTTTTTCGCATCCAGATTAACCTTGACCTGAACATCAGGCTGAACATCGCCACCGGTGCCGCGCTGCGATAGAATGTTTTCAAATGACAAGTCGCGAACAAACTGTGTCAGCACGTTCATCTTAACTTGTGGGGCCTGTTGGTCCGTCTTTGCGGCTCCATTATCCTGTTCGGCCATTAGTGATCTCCAATCGGGTCAAATAAAGTTGGTCGATGGCTTAACAGGACAAATGACAAGCCTCAATGCTTTGTCCAGCCTGAAGTACCGGCAACCGTGTCATTTGCGGGTTTCACTTCCTGATAGTCGCCATCGATAACGTCCGCGTTGCGATCACGATCAGGTCTGCTACCACCCATGTCAAAACTCTGCACCTGAACACGGCTGCGCATCCATTTGATTAATGCGAGCCTGACCGGCGGCATAAGCAGTGCGAACCCGATTCCATCGGTAAAAAAACCAGGGGTCAGCAACAATGCCCCCGCGATCAGAATCATCGCCCCATGGGCAAGCGGCTCTGTAGGATCATCAAGACGAGAAAAAGAGCTGCGCAGCTGACCAATGGCCAGCATTCCCTGTGTCCGGACAAGCCAGGTTCCAAGAATTGCAGTTAGTACGACAACCCCCAGTGTCGGCCAAAGCCCGATTGCCCCGCCAACCTGAATGAACAGTGCGATTTCGATCAACGGAATCGCGAGAAAGGCCAAAAACAGCCACATGAACGTCACCCCATCAATTTGCTTGGCGCACAAGGTGGACTTGACTGCGCCACTCACCTACATAAGTGCGAAGTCTACATGATACCATGCCCCGCATGCTAAGAGGTGCTTATGAACTCTCCCATTATCCAACTTTTGGTCCTTGCAGGAATCGCTGTTTTTCTGATTCTGCGGCTGAAAAACGTACTTGGGACTCGCGATGGGTTCGAAGGGCCGCCTCGTAGTGCGGCAGATTCTTCCACTGCGCGCCGTCAGGAGTTCGAAGTCATTGATGGTGGTCCCGACCGTGACATTACCGATCACGTTGCCGAGGATTCAGATGCCGCTGCGGCGTTGGCTGATATGAAGCAGGTGGATGAAACGTTTAACGTGACAGAGTTCCTGCAGGGCGCAAAAGGTGCCTACGAATGGATCCTTATGGCATTCGAGCGCGGTAACCTGGATGAAGTTGCCCCGTTTTTGTCTGAAGATGTTTACGAAGCATTTGCGCAGGTCGTCGATTCAAGAGAAGATCAGGGACTGACAGTAGAGGCCGAGTTTGTCGGTGTTCGTGAAACAACATTGGCGGACGCACAGTTTGATTCCTCAACGCGCAAGGCCGAGATCACGGTCAGATTCATTGGCGAGTTGATTTCTGTTGTTAAAGACAACGCCGGAGAAATCGTAGAAGGCCAACCTGATCAAGCCAAACGCCAAAAAGATGGCTGGACATTCGAACGCATCATGGGCGCAGACGATCCAAATTGGCGGCTTGTTGCGACGGGCGAATGAAGCAGGGCTTTTGGGCGGCGATCTGGCTATCAATGATCGCGGTTACCAGCGCCGCCTCTGATACGGATGCGACACACCGTGTCGTTTCTTTTGCAGAACTTCAGGATTGGGAACTAGATGATCACCAAAAAGCGCTTGATACGTTTTTGGTGACCTGCCCTGATCTTCGGGATCCAGATTGGCAGTCTTTGTGCGCATTGGCACAACAGAAACCAAACCCAAAAACCTATTTTGAATTGTTTTTTCGCCCGGTTCTGGTCGAAGACGGAAAAAATGCGCTCTTCACGGGGTATTTTGAACCTGAGCTTAATGGATCGACATCACCAAGCGGACGATATCGCTATCCGGTTTATCGCGAGCCACAGGTTGCCAAAATTACAAATCCCTGGCTCACGCGCGAAGAGATTGAAACCGGCGACTTTATGACAGGCAAAGGGTACGAGATTGCTTGGGTTGATGACCCAGTTGAACTGTTCTTTCTTCAGATACAGGGATCAGGACGCATACGGTTACCAAACGGGGGTGTTATCCGCGTTGGCTATGGCGGATCGAACGGACATGAGTACCGCTCGATAGGGGTCGAACTGGTCAGGCGCGGCATTTACAAGCCACATCAGGTCTCTGCACAGGTCATAAAGAATTGGGTCAGGCGGAATCCTGTCGAGGGACAGAAATTGCTATTCCACAATCCGTCCTACGTGTTTTTCCGCAAACTCACCTCTGTCGCATCCGATAAAGGCCCGCTTGGCGCGATGAACCGGTCGGTAACAGGGGGGCGTACCGTTGCCGTAGATCCAAAGTTTGTTCCACTTGGCGCGCCGGTCTGGATCGAAAAGGGTGGAAACGATCCGATACGCCGTTTGATGGTGGCACAGGATACAGGATCTGCAATCAAAGGCGCGCAGCGGGCAGATATCTTTTTCGGAACAGGGGATGAGGCCGGACGCGCAGCTGGTCGTCTTCGCGATCCCGGTCGAATGCTTGTGCTCTTGCCAATTCAACGCGCATTTGCCGCTGCGACGGAGCCCTATCAGTGAGCGGACGAAAACTAACTGAAGAAGATTTGAATCTTTGGCGACAGGTTGCACGAACCACCGAAAAACTGTTTCCGGATCGGCCGGTGAAAGAACTGCCGATCGCCAAATCTGATGATCCAGCGAAAGAACCGAAACCTGTGCTGTCCCCCTTTCGCGTTGGCCAAAATTCAAAATCTGGTACGGGCGCAAACAACGTTCTGCCCGGATTATCTAGCCAGCTCGACACTGCGCCAGTTCGGATGGACAAAAAGGCCTTTGGCCGGATGAAACGGGGTAAACTTGTTCCCGAAGGTCGGATTGATCTTCACGGGATGACCCTGGATCAGGCGCATCCGGCGCTAACGGCATTCATCATGCGCGCACAGTCAGATCGCAAACGGCTTGTTCTTGTGATTACGGGCAAAGGTAAGTCCCGCGATGACGGTGGGCCGATTCCAGTGCGCCCGGGTGCACTTCGCCACAATGTTCCGCATTGGTTGTCAATTCCGCCGCTGGCACAGATCGTATTGCAGGTGAGTGAGGCGCATGGCCGTCACGGAGGCGGCGGGGCATATTATGTCTATCTACGCCGTGGTCGGTAACTGCGCTCTGTACTGTGCGATGCCATAGGTCACCATCATAATTGCAAACAGGAAATAGCCCGAAATCATTACGAATTGCGTTTCAAGACCGATTCCGCTGTCTATTCCGATACCTGTCAATCCCGGCCCAATTGCAGAACCGAGCACCATCATCGCTGCGGCCAGTGCTTTGATTGAACCAATGTAGCGGGTTCCATAAAACTCGGCCCAAAAAGCGCTGGGGACAGTGGTGTTGGCACCGACGGTAATCGAGAAAAAGAAAAACGCCACCAGCATGGAATTTAGTGAGTTTGCATAGGCAAACAGCGTGAATGCAATGACAATGGGTAGCTGAACAAATGGGAATGTGCGGGCGGCCCCAAACCGATCCACTGCCCAACCTGATCCAATCATCGCAGCGATGCTGATCACAGTATAAAACGGAAACATCGCCACAAACTCCACATGCGACATTTCTTTGATTTCTGCCAAATGCACCTGATGAAAGAAAAAGGCGGTGACAAAGGCCGAGGGTCCCAAAAGTGTCGGCAACATGTACCAGAACAAGGGATGGCGAATGGTTTCCATGCGTGTCCAGTGGTGGTCAGACATGCCCAGTGTTTGTGATGTCTCCGGCATGTTTTCTGGTGTGCGCTCTTCCCGAAGAAGGGCCAGCAAAAAGGGGATGCCGAACAGGCAGATTGCCGCCGAAACCATCCACAAGACCCGCCAGTCAAAATAGACAAGCAACGTCACGAAAATCAGCGGCAGCAACGCTTCGCCAAAGGAAAATCCCAATGTAGCCAAAGACAACGCTTTGCCACGGGATCGCGCGAACCAGCGCGCCATGGCAACCATGGCGATGTGGCTGCTCATCCCCTGGCCGGTAAACCGCAAAAAGAAGATGGCAAATGGCAGCATCCACCATACCGGTGTAATGGCCATCACGATACAAGCAAGCGCAGCAAGACCAAGGTTGACCGCCCCCAAAGACCGTGCGCGAAACCGGTCAGATAACCCCCCCGCCCAGACCATGACCAAAGCCGAAGCAGTGGTACCAACGGAATAAATTCCGCCCCATTGCCCATGGGTTAGGCCAAATTCAGCGCGAATTTCTCCGGCAAAAACAGAGATGAAAAAGGTTTGCCCGAAACTGGAAAGAAATGTCAGCAACACCCCAGCCGTCAACCAGGGTGCGTTGTCGCGAAGGAATACTTGAATCGTCATGTCCTTCTGTCACCTGAAATTGACGAGAAGGGAAGCCTTCTAAAGACTGGCAGGTAACTAAAGGGTGCTTTGACGTTGCCGCGACCATCATCGCCCTAAGCAGATGCGCAATGTCGAACGGGCGCATTCTCCATATTCCATTCGTGATGCGTGATCGCGTCGCGCACATCCGGATAGTATGTGAAAGTCCCGTTTTCCAGAACCGCCCCGGCATCACACAGGTCACGGACCATTTTGTTTGAATGTGAGACGACAATTGCAGAAGATTTCTGCATCCGCTCCGAGAATAGCTTTTTTGCCTTCATCTTGAATTCGGCATCGCCAACCGATGTCACTTCGTCCACCAAATAAGTGTCAAATTTGATCCCCATAGAAATGCCAAACGCCAGCCGTGATCGCATTCCTGAAGAATAGGTGCGCAAGGGATGGTTTATCTGCGGCCCGATGTTTGCGAATTCGTCTACAAACGCCATCAGCTCGTCTGAATCTACACCATACACCCGTGCGATGAAGCGCGTGTTCTGGGCTCCGGAAAGTTCATTGTGAAAACTACCCGCAAATCCAACGGGCCAGGACACGGTTCCGATTGAGGTGATAGTTCCGAAATCGGGCCTCATCACCCCGGAAATCATGCGAAGAAGTGTCGATTTTCCAGACCCGTTTCTGCCCAGCAAGGCCACGCTGACACAGGTAGGAAAAATGGCATTCACACCTGCCGCAACTGTTGTGTGGTGGCCCGCTTCTACAAATGTCTTCCACACGTTGACCAGCTCAATCATGACCAACCTCTACCTACGGTCCTTGATCGCGTACAAAAGTAGCACAGCCGTAGCCCAGCTCAGGAAAATGAAAACCGTGCTTATCAGGATGATCGATTGTTTCTTCGGATAGGTAGAGCGTTCTGCAAGGGTCGGAGAAATGAACGGGGCAAGGTACCGGCTCTGACGTTGCGCCTCGGCCTTTGCCTGATCATGGGCCGCGAGTGCGGACAGATAGGATTCTTGTGCAAATTCCAGATCAACGGCCAGTTCTTCGTAGTCGCCTACTAAAACTGAATATGCCTTGCCCGAAACAGATCCTGCCTGAGCAAATTTTTGTCGCTCTTCATCAATTCGGGCGCTGATGACTTTAACTTTTCGTTCTGCCTGCAGCACCCTTGGGTCCTTGCTCGACGTGGTGACGGACAGCAAGTCCAGCTCAATGGACGCCTCGATCAGCTGTTGTTGCAGGGTATTCAACAGGCCGACTTGCCCAAGAATGTCGCTCTCTGGATCAACAAGCCGATGTTCAGTTCTGAATTCGGTAATGGACCGCCTTGCATTCTTTAGTCTTGAAATTGCGACCTCTAATTCTTCTCGCGAATAGCGCGTGGCATCATCCCGCGCTATGGCGCTCAGTTCGTTTATCTTGGCAGAGCTTTCTTCAAAGATTAATCGTGCTATTTGCTGCGCATCATCCGGATTGAATGCAAAAACCCGCAGCTCTAACAGGCCAGCCGTTGAATCGTAGTTGATCTTCACCATTCTGGCCCAATATCTGACCAAATCTTCGATCGACCCTGCCGTATCAAAGGTAAAGATTGGGTCGTTTTCGGGTGTTGAGTATAGCGAACGCAAATCAATTTTCTGATTGATCTGCGCTACGAGTTCCTGGCCTTGGATGAATTCATAGAGAATATCCGTGTCGGTCGAACTTGCACTGGAGTGCTGTGTCAAACCGCCCAGAATTCCCAATGACTGAGACATTTCTTCGGTGCGCACCGAAAATCCCACATGGCTGACGAATTGATCAGCGGCACGATGTTCCAGATACCACCAGGTAATGAACACAGGCAGGGCAACAAATATGAATAAACTTGAAATCACCCCCCAATGTCGTCGACGTGGCCGTGCGGCTTGGGCCGGTGGAGAAACATTGATTGCTTCTATGACCTTGCGCGCTCGTTCAGATTCTTCTGCATTGCGCCGGGCAATCTCTTCTCGTTTCACCTTATGCGGATTGATTGGTTTGCCACGAAGTTCCCGCAACTTTCCCTGATCCGGAAATGGCCGTTCGCTGACCGGTTTCATTTGAGTAAGAAACTGGGCTGATTTTTCGGTCTTCACAGCTATGCCTTTATCGTCACGAAGGAGATGGTTGAAATCCTTCGATATACCTTCAGACTTTCAATTTACTTAAACTGAACCCCGGGCTTTCGATCACCGGGGATTAAACGCCCTGTAAATATTTCGGCGTTATCAAACCCAAGTGATTGGTGTTCTGCATCTGGCAAAACTCTGGCTGATCGACAGATGCGGACTGGAAAATTTACAGAACAGAAAAGCATAGGGTTTTAAAACAGGTGATCCGGTGAAAGACATAGTGCTTTGCGCGACCCAGAGATGCGGCTCTACGATGGTGGTCGAAGATATGCGCAACACGGGTGTTATGGGTCAACCTGAAGAATGGTTTATCCCCTGGGACCCTGCAAAAAACACGACGAACTGGGAAAAAGCGCTCTCATCTGTCCGAAAGCGCGCGACTGGTGAAAATGGTGTGCTGGCGATCAAGGTGATGGCAAACCAACTTTACAACGTCGACGCCTGTTTAAAAACGTTCATCGGCGGGCCGGATGGCGAGTGCTGTTCCCGTGTCGCGAAGGAGTTTGAAAACGCAGTCTGGGTTAAACTTACGCGCCGTGACATTGTTGGTCAGGCGATATCGCGGGTGATGTCACGGCAAACAGGTATCAATCATGCGACCGCGGCCGCCGAAGATGCGCATTTTGCGGGCAATCTACAGGCCGGATATCAGAAAGACTATAACAAAGGCACGGTCTACCGCTATGGCGCGATCCTACGTGAAACCACCGCCATAACATTGGAAAACTTGGCATGGGATCGGTTTTTTGCAGCGAATCAGATCTCCTTCAAAGAGATATTTTATGAGGACATCGCAGACGATACCTACATGTCGCATCTCGATGTGATTGCCGAAATGGCAGGAATTGACGGCCCAATACCCAAGTTCAGGCGCAAGCTTGTAAAACTGGCCAATGGAAAAAACAGGAAGTGGCGTAACCAATTTTTTGCAGACGCCGCTGCCCGAAATTTTCGCGCAAAATCGCGATCCTGAGTCCCCGCTAGAATTTTCAGAAATGCCGCGGTGAAGTTGACGTAATTTTATCAAATTGCTGATTACAACTTGGTCATGAGCACCACCAACAGACCCGAATTTGTCGTGACCGCCAAAACATTGGCCACACAGGTCCGCTACTTACGAACAGTTCGCTCAATTGGCGCCCTCGCTATGCGAGAGATGTCGACCACCTATGGTAAATCCCCCGGCGGTTATTTCTGGTCGGTTGTCGAACCGGTTGCAGGCATTGCGCTGTTATCCGTGGTATTTTCAATTGCGCTGCGATCGCCCCCTTTGGGCGTCAACTTTCAAATTTACTTCGCAACCGGGTTTCTGCCTTTTATTTTTTATCGCGAGATTGAAACCAAATGCACCGGTGCCATCCGGTTTTCCCGGACGCTGCTGCTGTATCCTGGCGTGACTTACGTGGATTCAATTATCGCGCGCGCAATCCTGACTACTTTAACTCAAATGCTTATATTTTACCTGGTGATGGGTGGCGTATTGGCATTCTGGGAAACGCGAACATCGGTCGACCCAACATTGGTGTTGTCGAGCCTTGGTGCGGCACTTTTATTGGGCGTCGGTGTCGGAACGTTAAATTGCTACCTCACAGCGGTCGCCCCGGTATGGCAGCACGTCTGGTCGGTGCTCAATCGACCACTGATCATTTTGTCCAGCGTGATTTTTCTTCACGACAACATTCCCGAACCCTGGAAATCCTATCTTGAATGGAACCCGCTCGTTCACATTGTGGGCCAGATGCGGTGCGGATTTTTTCCGAATTACCGGGGTGAATACATTGACATGCTTTATCCCTGTGGAATTGGCCTGTTGTTTCTGGTGGTTGGGTTGGTCCTGCTGAACCGCTTCAATCGTGACATCGTTAACGCGCTCTAAATATGACCTATCCTCATATCTCGATCCTCATGGCTACCTTTAACGGCGGCAAATTTCTGTCTGAACAGCTGCAATCGATCGTTGATCAGACACACACGAACTGGTCGCTTTGGATAGGTGATGACGGGTCGACTGATGATACACTGCAAATCGTTACGGAGTTTGCCAATTCAAATCCGCTCCGGGACATCACAATTATACGGCAACCGGGGCTTGGAGCAGGTCAGAATTTTATGTCCCTGTCCCGATGTTCACACCTGCCAACAGGGATGATTGCGTTCGCCGATCAGGATGATGTTTGGTTGCCAGACAGGCTGGCCCGAGGTGTGTCTGCATTGCGCGCGTTTGCATCAAAACCAGCGCTCTATGGAAGCAGAACGCTCATCGTCGATGAACGGTTAAATCATCGGGGGCTTTCTCCGCTGCATAACCGGCCCCCTGGATTTCGCAACGCGATTGTTCAAAGCATTGCAGGCGGAAATACGATGCTGCTCAATCAGGCCGCACGTGATCTATTGAAAGCAATCCCGCAGGACATTCACATTTCCATGCATGATTGGTGGGCGTATCAAATTGTTTCTGCAGCCGGTGGAACAGTGGTCTACGATCCGACGCCAACCCTCTGTTACCGGCAACACGCGAACAACCTGGTCGGTGCGAACCGCGGCGCTTTGGCTCAGATGCGCCGCATGCACGCCGTGGTCAGAAATCGGCTCAGGGATTGGAACACCCGGAATCTGAATGCTCTGGATTTGTGCAGAAACTTCATCACCAAGGAAAATCAAAAACTGCTCAATGCGTTTCACGAAGTGCGCAGTCACACAGGTCATCGGGCCGTTCGCATGCTTCGCAATTCCGGGATCCATCGTCAAACCGGTGTTGGGGACAAATCCCTGAAGTTAGCGGCGTTCGTAGGCAAACTTTAAGACAGGCCGACCGCCAGATTGACTTGGTAAATGGATGCTGAAAAGGACAGGCTGAGCATGAAAAGAATTACAGTGAACCCAACACACCCAAAGCCGTTTACGCTTGTGTTCCCACATATCCCCAAGACAGGTGGCACAACACTGCTGTACCACTTCCGGCGCAATTTCGGAGATGACGCAATCATGTCCTATGGGCCTTTCAATCGCATGACGCGGTTCTTTGCCAATCAATTCCAATTTGAGGAAATGTGCTCTGCTGAAGTTAACAAGCTTCGAGTAGTACAGGGCCATGGTGTTTGTGACAAAACACTCTCTTTGATCCGCCATGGTCCGGTCCGCCTATTGGTGGTACTTAGGCATCCAGTTAGCCTGATCAGATCACGATATCACCACCGCAAAACAGCGCTTTCAAAACGCGGTGTGGGGCTGAGTTCATCAGAGTTTATGGCCTCCGAGCCGGAGAACTTTATGACAACTCTGCTGTTGCAAAAATTTGGTGCGCTTGCCGATCCTAATGTACGCTCCCCGAGGGGTCGGGTTGTTTCGATCTTACGTAAATTCGACTACGTCTTCACAACGGAATCATTGGACCAACAAATGCAAGGGTTGGCACGAGATCTGACATTACTTGGTCCGCTTGAACGACGACGCGTTGCCGAAAAGAAAGAATCTCTCGATCTGTCAAATGACGAAATCGAGCAACGTAATCCAATCGACCTAGAGCTTTTTGAAATGGCGAATAAGAAGCTGGATCAGCAAGGGCGACACAATCCATTTGGTGGCGGCAAAGCGGCACGCGTCCGAGCGATTACCCAGTTGCAGAGCTCTTCAATGGAAAGGTCTCATGAACGGGTTTATCAAGAGCTCTCGCAGGCGCTTTGCCAGAATTTGCGGGCAGAAGCGGCGATTGCAAAGCTTAATATCGATTCCAAAATAGCACTACGGCATCCAAGAAAATTTCAGGAAGTTCTTAAACAGAACTGGGAAACCTACGCGGCGACACTCCCTGCTGAAAGGGTATTGATTTCCAAAAACTGGCTCGCACGCTGGCAGGCAAACAATCTCTGCTCCACTGTCTAGGCCACATAGTCTCCAAATTTCTGCTGAAATTCCCGAATTCCAAAATCCTCGAGCTTTGCGCCAGAAGCCTTGAGTTCCAATCCGGTAAGATGGTTTGCTTTTTGCAGAAAAGGGGCGCTCAGAATTCGGGCCTCCGCCGGCATATAATCGTTCCCGTCCAACGTTTGCATCGCATTGACTAGCTTTCGCGCAATTTCTGTGATCGGGCGCTCTGGCGACCAGCTAAAGACGTTGGCGGCCCGTTTGTTGCAAAGAACGTTGTAGTCAATTGCCGGCTGTTTGTCGTGATGATAGATGATCTGAGGTATTTTCGAGGTTGCGGCGCTGCACAGGTCGACCACATGTTTGATGCTTAGTCCCTTGCCCGAGGATGCATTTACAATCTGATTTCCTATATCTTGCTCGTTTGCCGCCCAGATCAAAGAGATCAGGTCTTCTACGGCAAAGTAATCACGAACTGTGTGGCCATCCCCAAATATGTGAACCGGAAGCCCGCGGATCATCGCGTGAATAACAGATGGGAACAAACCATGTTGCCCAACAGACCGCATTTGGTGCCGACCAACGGGATTGGACGGGCGTATGATCGTAAATCGTCGCCCCTTCGCGGCCCAGATCCTTTGAATCGCCTTTTCAATCTGAAGTTTGCCAATCCCATAAGGAGTGCACGGCCGACACTGTGTATGTTCGGATACATTTTTCGGCTGACTTGCCTGCCCATATACTGCACCGCCCGAACTTAGAAAAATAAGATGCTTTACGCGGGTTTTCAGAAGCGATTTTAAAAATTGAATATGCGGCTGTATATTCAGCTGCCACTCATGTTCGATCGAATTGCCGGATGTATTTGGTTTAGTCGCCCAAGCCGTGATCAATAGCGTGTCGATCCCCAGAAAATGCTCCGGGTTGAGGTCGCGACCAATTTCAAAGCACTGCACAGATTTGGCGCCATTGAAATGAACACGTGCAGCCGGATCATACTTGCGCAAAAACGCACAGTAAGGAATCCGGCCAGCGTTCAGAAAATCCGCCATGCTGCGGCCTATGAACCCAGAAGCACCTATAATTCCGAACATTTCAAAGCGCCCTGAGGTAATCGGACATCTTTTTAGCCTGTTCTTTCCAGGAACTTCTCTGAGACAAAGCAAAGGCCTTTTCCGCACGCGACCTGCGACCTTTGGTGTCTTTTACGGCATTGATCAGAACCTTTGCCATCATCTCCGGGCAAGGAGGTGCATAATAAGCCTCTTCATCTGACAGCAGCCAGCGGGAGGACGGGGCATCATTCATGACGACCGGGCATTTACAGGCGGCCAGTTCAAGTGGAAGAAGCGAAAGATTGGTGCCGCTTAATACCAGCGACAGATCGCACTGGCTGTAGAGGTCGGGCAATTCGCCCAAAGACAGCTGGCCCGCGTTGAGGTGATGAAACGGAATTTTGAACCCGCTCACATCCCCGCCTGCGAAAATGACGGCGACCTCCGGACATTCCTTACACGCTCCGTCCAGCGCACAAACTCCCAGCTCAAATAGCCTGCGTTTGGTCACATGTCTCGAGTAGAACAAGATGTTGAAATTGCGGCTCTTGCGCCGTGGTTTCGGTCGATAGAAATCGGTGTCACAGCCGAAAGATACCGCACCTGTTTTCATACCATAATCTTCATGCAGCTTCTTAGATAGCCAGGGGCCTGCTGTGATTCCTTTCAGGCCAAGGCGATAAGTATTTTCCGCCAAATGATAATCAGAAGAATTGGCATAAAATGCCGGTTCAAAATCCTGAACAAAGTAGAATTTTTCCCGCGTGCTTTGGAACTTTTCCACCCAATATGCCGTTTGCCAGCCTGTGGCGATGGTCGCGTGCGATGGCTCAAATGCATTAATGCCAAGCGCAACTTCGGCCTTCAGTGGATGATACCATTTTTCAATTAACTCTGTAGCCTGTACGGGGGATTTCCAGTCATGAGGTGGCAAGATGACCATTCGTTGTTGATACCCCATGTCCGCCAGATGATTAATGAACCGGAAAATATTCAGATGCCCGCCTGAGCCATAACCGAAATTCGGTACCACCCACTGTAACGTCCTGACATCAGGGTTCGCGCGTTCTAGCTGTTCCAAACTGCCATGCTCTGCCGCCAGAATTTTGCGACAAGGCCCGATTATATCAATCTTTTGGGATACCTTGCCTTGTGTGTGCACAGGCCCGGTGCTCACCTGACCGCCAAGAGATATCTTTCGTTTGATGGCCCGCAATGTGGCCCGCGTGCCGTTGGCGCTATGATATCTTTTGGCCGATTTCAGAAGTAATGTGTTCATGTTTTGTTCATACTCTTTAGCGCCAAGCGTTCTGATCCAGGCATCGCGCGACAACTTGCGTTCAAGCCACGCGGGCAACGCATTTCGGCCTGCAAAATAATGCCCCAATGGCCGCGCAACTGCTTCGCCCAAACGCGACACTGTCTTTGCCGGATGGCTGCGCCACCAGCCCCTTTCAACCGCCAGCCGCAGATCGCGTTTAGCCAAATAAATGGCAGACCCAACAGCAGACTTCAGTGATGGTGAGAGCCTATAGCCAAATAGTTTCTGAAATGCTCTCGCCTCGTCGAAATTGCGTTGAAGCGTCTCTATGGCTCCAAAACTATGCGAGTGCTGTACAATTGAATCAGCGGCATATGCCTTTCGGTATCCGGCTTCGATTATGGTTTTTGCCCAAATCTGATCTTCAGCAAACTGAACGTCAGGATAGGGGTATCTGTCCCATACTGAACGTCGCATCGCAGAGGCATTGTCAGAATAGAAATGAAACACCTGTCTTAAAGCTTCATTGCTTTCATAGGCAGACCAATCATTTATTTCGACAATGGGAAACTGCGCTTGTCGGTCAAAATGTTGTGCAAGCTCCCAGGCCACAAATGGATCAGCATCCCGATGCGCGATATGGCGCGAAAAAACACCTGCAACCTTGGGGTCTCTTCGCAGTGGCGCAATCAGATTGGAGAGCCAATGACGATTCACCGGCACTGCATCATGTGTCAGAAAGGCTATGAACTCAGAGTCAGAGAGCTCTACACCAAGATTTCGTGTACGTCCGTGTCCAAATGTTTCGGGCTTGATTTCATGCACACGAAACCCTTTGGAATTCGCAATCTCCTGTGACCCATCTGTCGACCCGGAATCAATGCACAATACATCCCAATCTGCATCAAATTCTTGCATCGCAAGCGCGTCACACACTTCACGGAAACGGGGCAATCCATTTTTGACCGGGATGACAATTGTCACACTGCCATCAGGCATATCCAGTTGCCTTCCTGGTCACCAAAGGAATTGTGGAACTGTAGCGTTCATAGATGCAGCCATCAAAGACGGCTGAGATAGCTTCCGTATTCGTTCTTCTTGTAAATCTCGATAAGCGCCGAAAGTTCCGCAGCAGAAATAAAGCCCATTTCGTAGGCAATTTCTTCAGGACAACCGATTTGCTGACCCTGCCGCAATTGAATGGTCCGTACAAAATTTCCAGCATCTAACAGGCTCCCGTGTGTTCCGGTATCCAGCCAAGCATAACCACGCCCCATGCGTTGAACGTCCAGCGTGCCTTCCTCCAGATACATTTCAAGCAATGCGGTGATTTCCAGTTCGCCACGCCCGGATGGGGTTACTCGTCGTGCTTTTTCCGGTGCTGAACCATCTACATAATAAAGGCCCGTCACCGCGTAATTCGATGGCGCAATTTCAGGTTTTTCAACAATTCCGACGGCATTACCGTCTTGGTCAAAATCAACGACGCCATAGCGATTGGGATCAGCCACCTGATACCCGAACACTGTGCTGCCAACGGTTTTGTCGTCCGCCCGATGCAGAATTTCGGGAAGGCCGTGACCAAAAAAGATATTGTCACCCAGGACAAGCGTCGACGGCGCCCCTGACAAAAATTCTTCCGCTAGGATAAAGGCCTGGGCGAGCCCCTCTGGTTCTGGCTGCAGAATAAATGTAAAGCGCAGACCCCACTGACCTCCATCGCCCAGCAAACGCTGAAACTGATCCTGATCCTGTGGGGTTGTGATGATCGCAATATCCCGAATTCCGGCAAGCATCAGCACGCTCAGCGGATAATAGATCATCGGCTTGTCGTAGATCGGCAGCAACTGTTTCGACAGACCCATCGTAATGGGATAAAGCCGCGAGCCGGATCCGCCAGCCAGAATAATACCTTTTCTTTGGGTCATGCGTGTCATCCAGTATCGAGGTTTTCAATTTTTCCTAAATTCGTGAATTATCGGTGAAGAGCAGCCGGCCGTTTGTAAGTTTGTTTGGAATGTTGACGGCTCACCGCGCTTCTCCCAGACGTTCACCTACTCCTTGACGCGTTTGTAGTGGTTTCCACCAGCTTTCATTGTCCAGGTACCATTGTACCGTCTTTTCCAGACCCTGTTGCAGTGTAACAGACGGCCTCCAGCCAAGCTCACTCGCAATCCGAGTTGGGTCAATCGCATAGCGCAGATCATGGCCCGGTCTGTCGGTGACATAGTTAATCAGGCTGGAATAGGATCTGTTTGCAGGTGCTTTGTCATCAAGTATCCCACAAATCATTCTCACCAGATCAATGTTCCGCGCTTCATTCTCACCGCCAATATTATAGCTCCGCCCTATCACACCTTTTTGCACCACAGTAAGCAATGCATCGGTGTGATCTTCGACAAACAACCAGTCACGAATATTCTCGCCCTTGCCATAAATCGGGATAGGTTTGCCCGCTAATGCATTCAAAATGACAACCGGGATCAGTTTTTCAGGAAAGTGATAGGGGCCGTAATTGTTTGAACAATTCGTTATGACGACCGGCAGGCCATAGGTTTCATACCAGGCGCGAACCAAATGATCACTAGCTGCTTTTGAGGCGGAATAGGGACTGTTTGGCGCATAAGCTGTGTCTTCGGTGAACTTTCCTTCGGCTCCTAAAGAACCATAAACCTCATCAGTCGATACATGGTGAAACCGGAAACTTTCCGGCTTTCCCGCATCAAACCAATAAGATCGTGATGCTTCCAACAGGTTAAATGTACCGTTGACGTTGGTTTCGACAAAAGCCCCTGGCCCATCTATCGACCGGTCAACATGGCTTTCCGCGGCCAGATGCATCACCGCATTAGGTTGATGATCCCGAAACACCCGGTCAACATCCGCACGGTTGCGGATGTCGACATGCTCAAACACATAGTTGGGGCTACCCGCAACAGATGCCACGTTATCCAGACAGGCGGCATAGGTCAGAGCATCCAGGTTGACCACCTGATGCCCGCTGGAAATCGCCTGTCGAACTACGGCCGATCCGATAAATCCCGCACCCCCTGTGACAATCAATTTCATGCGATGGCGCCCTTGTATTCAAAGGGGCTGTCGAAATCGGCAAACGGCTGTGCCTCGCGGTCTTTCCTGCTCAAAACAGGCTCTATTCCACCAAGTTCCCAATCAACCCCTAAATCGGCACTGTCAAATTTGACCGCGCCATCACATTCCGGCGCATAGTAATCGGAACATTTGTAAATGATTTCCGTATCCGGTTCTCGCGTCACAAACCCATGCAAAAACCCGGCAGGGACAAGCATCTGCTTGCCATTGTCGAAACTCAACTCTTCCCCAACCCATTGCCCATAGGTTGGAGAGCCTTTGCGAATGTCCACCGCGACATCGAAAAACGCGCCTCGACCACACCGGATCAGCTTGTCCTGCGCGTGTGGGGGCGCTTGAAAATGCAGACCACGAACAGTGCCAACCTGCGCGGAAACAGAATGATTGTCCTGCACCCAGTCATAGTAAAGCCCTGCGCTTTCCATGGCGCGCTGGTTCCAGCTTTCAGAAAAGAACCCTCGATGATCGCCAAAACGCCGGGGAACCAGAATTTTGACCCCGTTGAGAATTGTCGATTCAACCTGCACTGCGTTTCCCCGCAATTTCATCTGCCCATTTTTGGTTTACCAAGGAGAAGTGTCCAAGTCACTGACAAAGCCTTTGGCCCAGTGATTCGCTTTATGCGGCCCAAGACGAAACTTCCTAATATTTCGTTAAGAATGCGCTGGGTCTCGAAATAATCGGGAAAGGGATTGGAAAGACGGTGAGTGGGATTTCGACGTAAGGATTCCAAGATGTCTGACACTCTGCCAAACCTGAACTTACCCGTGATGCTGCCATCACAGGCGCAAAAACATGTCACCCATAACGAAGCACTCAGCATCCTTGATGCTTTGGTCCAGCTCAGCGTTCTGTCTGATACAACTGACACGCCCCCCGCTTCGCCGGATGAAGGCGCGCGCTATCTTGTTCCAATTGGCGGACAATCTGCTTGGGCCGGACAGGATGGGCGGATAGCCGTCTTTCAGCAAAACGCATGGGTCTTTCACACGCCTCAAACCGGATGGCGTTGCTATGTCGCTGACAAAAATGCGCTGATCCTGTTCGACGGCTCCGATTGGCGTGAGATCGGCGGCAGCCAGCTGGAAAACCTCACCGCTTTGGGAATTGGGATGGATACGTCATCTGCCCCCTTCTCTGCTACCCTGAACTCCGCGCTTTGGACCGCGCTCTATGCGGCCGATGGCGGCACCGGCAGTATGAGTCAGACAATCAACCGCGAAACGACGGCGGATGACACGGGGCTTATCTTTCAAACTGGTTTTATGACTCGCGCTCTGGCTGGTCTCTTTGGATCTGACGACCTGCGTTTTGCAGTTTCACAGGATGGCACAAGCTTTTTTGATGGCTTGGTGATCGACGGTGCCACCGGCATTGTGAGTCAGCCAAACCTGCCCCGCTTCTCGGGTGCTACGAATTACGACAACTACGGCGCCGCAGACAGCTGGACCAAGATCGCGATCAACGATCTGGCTTACAATGATCAGGGTACATTTAATGCCTCAAGCAATGTGTTCACCGCCCCAACAGATGGGCTGTATCACTTTGGTGGTCATCTGCTCTTCAAAATCGATTCAAGCGCACTGGCGCGAATGACAATTCGAATGGTCAAAAACGGCACAGATCAGGTTCCGGGCTCATTTGGTCGCATCACCGGTGATCATCAGGATGGATATACATTTGTGAAATCCCAGGCCGTCACTCCCTTGCTTTCAGGAGACACGATCGAGCTGCAGGGAATGTTCGCAGACCATTCGGCCTTTTTTCAGGCGGATGAGACAACGTTCTGGGGCTACAAAGTCGGCTAGACCCGACCAAATTTTTAAATCACCAGACCGCCTCGGAGTTTTCCGGGGCGGTTTTGTTTTGGGCGATTGCAACGCTGTTCCACCGACGCAACGAGCGGCCTGTTAACTTCCACGCACCAAGCAATGTGTATGCCACCCGGTGTACGGGGGGTGTACAGGGGGTGCACACATATCACCCCCCTAATACGGCAAATCAGAGATGGTTAACGGGTCAGAAGATAAAATCGTCTGCTCCCAGATCACTGATCTGAATGCCGCTCAACAGAAACGAACTCTCGTCACTTGTGACAATCCTCACCCCGGCCCCAACTTGTGTTGCGGCCCCCTCAGACCCGAACACATCATTGATATCGTTCAACGCACTGACCGCACTCAGATCAATCAAATCGCCCCCGGGTCCCACATCAAAATCTTCAACCCGGTCATAGCTGTGACCATCGGAAAATACGAAAGTATCTGCCCCCAGCCCGCCGGTGACCGTATCCTTGCCGCGGCCACCATCCAGGCTGTCCTGACCATCCCCACCATCCAGAACATCCCTGCCTTTGCCGCCCAGCAACCTGTCATCGTGCTCCCCCCCCCAACAGGGTATCGTCCCCACGGCCCCCTTTCAGGAAATCCCGGTCAAACGTCCCATCCAACAGATCATTGCCGTCACCGCCTTCCAGCCTGTCCTTGCCCTTTCCGCCATTAAGCTTGTCATCCCCCTCCCCGCCATACAGCCGATCCCTTGCTGAACGACCCCGCAGATCATCGTCCCCCGAACCGCCGTAAAACCAGTTCTGATCATGATCGCCTAACAGCAGATCGTTATAGGGCGTCGCGATCAGTTCCTCGATAGAGTCCAGAGTATCGTCGCCTGTCTCTGCGTCGCTCTTGTCGGGAAACAAAAGATCGGTTTTGATCTTCTGGCTAAACTCTTGGTAGGAAACAGTGTCCTGGTTCTGCCCCCCTGAATACCGGTCAGAGCCCGCACTTGCGACAAAGACATCCAACCCGACATCACCAACCAGATCATCATCACCTGATGTGCCGTAATGCATGTAGGTCTGGTTCGGATCGACAGGTTCCGAAAGGATAAGCGTGTGACTAAGATCAATCTTGATATGCGCTGTGACATCTGCAGCATCAAGATTGCTGCCATCAACTGAATTGACCTTGATTTTTCGTGTGCCAAGGGAAATGTCCAGCCGACTGCCCTTTTCCGAAAAAGTGAGCTGGCTAACATCATACAGCATGGGCCAACCCGACAGATCGATCCAGTCTTCCGCCGGATCGAAATCCAAAATGCTTCCATCCTCGCTGTTTCCAAAAACGAACAGATCAGCACCTGCGCCACCGCTTAGCTGGTCATTTTCGCTTCCGGCGACAAGGATGTCATCGCCACCTTGCCCAAACAGGTCGTCCTGCCCCCCGCTGCCGCCATACAGAACATCATTCATGTCTGCACCGGTCAATGTGTCGTCCACTGCGCTACCGGCTTCCGTCTGTCCCATGGGCCCCACATCAAACGTGATCTCTGCAATTCCGGTTTCAGAGCCACTGGCCGCGTAGACATACAGCACACCATCTTCGACAGCCCCGCTCAACGCCGAAACCTTGGCTAGTGGGAGCGTTTCGGAATCCGCCATCGAAGTATGATGAAGCAACGTTCCGCCGGGCAACAATTCCAACAGGCTGATCCCATCATCATCACCTGCTGCCAACACAAGTACCCGCCCGTCAGCAGATACCGTGCTCAATTCTGCTATCTGCGAAAATCGCGTACCGCGCTCATCAAACACATGATCGGTCGCAGTCAGTGACCCGTCAGGCCCAAGCTTCAGAATACTTATCGAAGAACTTTTTTGAGCGGCAACAATTGCAAATGTCTCGCCCCCTGTCGTCACGACTTCAAGCATCGATGGCTGGTTGATGCCCAAACCGTCATCGGCGCCGATTGTACTTGCTTTAGTGAGTGCGCCATTGCCGGACGCTAGGTAAGAAACAACGGCGTCGCTGCCGGCCTCAGCCGTCACAACAATTCCTGTCCCGCCAACAGATGCTGTTGCAATCGAACTGACCGAACTGTCAGTAGACAAACTTTGCACATGGCTGATACCCAGATCATCAGACAGGGCATGCACACTAAACCCCTGTTGTCCCATCTGCGTGGTCAACAGATAATCCTGACCATTTATGGCGAAGGTGTCCGTTGACAAAATAGCAGTGTTCAGCCCCGATGCGGGCTGGAGGCTTACCGAGGTCTCAAAGCGCCCGCCGTCTGATATCTGATAGGCCGCAAACCCAAAATGCGACGGACCGGTCATCACTGCAAAAAGGTCTGGTCCGGCACCAACGAATTCCAGCCCTGTTGCCGGAACACTGCCCCCCGCGATCGGTTGCAGGTCGACAATTTGCCCCGGAGTACCCGATCCCATGACGCGGTAATTTGTAACGGCGCCCTGAACCCGATCCGTCGCGAACAGTTGCCATTGGCCGTTATGATAGATGAGGTCAAGATCACTCACCCCGATCACCGGAGACGTTCCTGTATCTCCAAACGCCAACTCCGAAAGGGGATGTAAAATAGCCATATGCCCATGCTCCAACCATCAAAGCCGGGCACATTACGCGCCTCAACGCGGGCATTGACGTTGCCGCTTTGGGGCAATTTCGCGCCTCTCCCGGAAATTTTTTGCTTATTTTTCGGGATTAGGTTTTTTGACGTTGAAGTAAGCCGATCATCCTCGCCGAACAATGCTGTTCAACCATCGAAATAGTGATATTGCTGTGATCAATTCATTGAAAAGACTTCAGGAGAGTCCCTAGGTGCCCCAAATCGTTCCTGTCTTGCTCGCTGGTGGATCTGGTACGCGACTCTGGCCGTTATCGCGCAAAAGCTATCCAAAACAATTCACCAGGCTGATCGGAGATCAAAGCCTCTTTCAGGCCTCTGCCCTGCGATTGACAGGTCCGGGCTATGATGCGCCGCTGATCGTGACCGGGACCGATTTTCGATTTGTTGTTACCGAGCAATTGCACGATGCGGGCGTCCGGAACGCCACAGTGCTGATCGAACCCGAAGGCCGGAATACAGCGCCGGCCGTTTTGGCCGCTGCGACCTGGCTTCAGAATCACACACCTGATGCCCTCATGCTCATCGCGCCTTCGGATCATATTATTCCCGATGCTGCTGCTTTTGCCGCCGCAATCGAACAAGGTAAGACGGCCGCCGAAGAAGGCAAACTTGTCACCTTCGGAATCAACCCGACCCGCCCTGAAACAGCGTATGGTTATCTGGAATTGGGCGCACGTCCGTCCGAGGGTGATGCTGGAGCTGTGGCGCTAAAACGTTTCGTTGAAAAACCGGATCGCGCCACCGCACAATCTATGTTGGAAAGCGGTAATTACCTCTGGAATGCAGGCATCTTTCTGTTCTCGGTCAGCACAATTCTCGCTGCGTTCGAACAGCATGCGCCTGAAATGGTTACAGCAGTTCGCGAAGCGTTGGACAAAACAAAGCCCGATCTGGATTTCTATAGGATCGACCCATCCACCTGGGCAAAAGCAGATAGCATTTCCATCGACTATGCAGTCATGGAAAAAGCCGACAACCTTGCCGTTGTCCCATTTGGAGGCGGTTGGTCCGATCTGGGCGATTGGTATTCAGTGGGCCATGAAATGCCTCAGGATGATGCAGGTAACGCACTCAAAGGATCGGCTACGGCTCTAGATTGTCAAGACAGCCTGTTACGGGCCGAAGATGATGGAATCGAAGTGGTGGGCCTTGGGCTGAAAGACACGCTTGTGGTGTCGACCCGCGATGCCGTTCTGGTCGCGGACAAGTCGCGCGCGCAAGAGGTCAAAACCATCGTCGATCAGTTGAAACAGCGCGATGTTCGACAAGCCACAGAATTTCCCTGGGATCGCCGCCCGTGGGGCATGTTTGAAACATTGGCCCAAGGTGATCGGTTTCAGGTCAAGCGTATCGTGGTCAAACCTGGCGGTATCCTGAGCCTGCAAAGTCACCATCACCGAGCGGAACACTGGATTGTCGTGGCCGGAACCGCAAAGGTCACGATCAACAGTGAGGTAAAGCTCCTGTCGGAAAATGAGTCCGTCTACATCCCACTCGGTGCTGTGCATAGAATGGAGAATCCCGGCAAGGTTCCGATGGTGCTGATCGAAGTGCAAACCGGCAGCTATCTTGGTGAAGACGATATTGTCCGTCTTGAGGATGTGTATGACCGTGGACAGGGTGCCAAGGGCTGATCGGTGCCATCTGTTGCACTTTGCATAGGCTTATCCTAAACCAGTCAAACCCTCTGTGGGCGTGTTGATTTCCCGGCTCTGCGCGTTGCCGCAACCACCGTCAAGACGCTGTTATCTGTAACTGGAACCGATACATGACACGCAAGGCCCTGATCACCGGCATCACAGGACAGGATGGCTCTTATCTGGCCGAATTTCTGTTGGAAAAAGGCTATGAGGTGCATGGCATCAAACGCCGCGCCTCATCATTCAATACCCAACGGATCGACCATATTTACGAAGATCCGCATAGCGATCATTCCAAGATGATTTTGCATTATGGTGATCTGACTGACACGTCAAACCTGACCCGCATTTTGTCGGAGGTGCAGCCGGATGAGGTTTATAACCTTGGTGCGCAAAGCCATGTCGCGGTCAGCTTTGAATCTCCTGAATACACCGCTGATGTCGACGCTATAGGCACGTTGCGCCTGCTCGAAGCGATCCGGTTTCTTGGATTGGAAAAAAAGACCCGGTTCTATCAAGCCTCCACATCTGAACTTTACGGGCTGGTGCAGGAAACGCCGCAAAAAGAAACCACGCCATTTTATCCACGCAGCCCCTATGCGGCAGCCAAACTATATGCCTATTGGATTTGCGTAAACTACCGCGAAGCATATGGCCTCTATGCCTGCAACGGTATCTTGTTCAACCACGAAAGCCCCCGCCGGGGCGAGACGTTTGTAACCCGCAAAATCACCCGTGGTCTGGCGAACATCGCGCAAGGGCTAGAGCCCTGCCTTTATATGGGCAATATCGATGCACTGCGCGATTGGGGTCATGCCAAGGATTATGTGCGCATGCAGTGGCTGATGCTGCAACAGGATCAGCCAGAGGATTTTGTAATTGCCACGGGTCAACAGCATTCTGTGCGGGATTTCATTAATTGGTCCGCCGCTGATCTGGGCATCACATTGCGGCTTGAGGGTGAAGGTGTTGACGAAATCGGGATCATCGACAGTGTGACAGGCGATGCCGCACCGGGCGTGAAGCCGGGCGATGTCATCCTTCGCATTGACCCAAGATATTTCCGCCCTGCCGAAGTTGAAACACTGCTGGGAGATCCGACAAAAGCGCGTGAAACCTTGGGTTGGGTGCCAGAGATCACAGCAAGAGAGATGTGTTCAGAGATGGTCGCAGCTGATTTGAAAGCCGCGAGGCGTCACGCCTTGCTCAAAGAGCACGGGCTTGACGTGCCGGTCAGCACAGAACACGGGTAAACAGCAAAATGCGCAAAATCTACATTGCAGGTCATCGCGGTATGGTGGGTGGGGCCATCATGCGGCGGCTTGAACTGGTGCCGGATGTTGAGCTGATTACCCGGACACATGCAGAACTGGATCTTACGGATCAGGGTGCAGTGCGCTCTTTCATGCAGGATATCAAACCCGATGGCGTCATTCTGGCCGCTGCACGGGTGGGCGGTATTCAGGCCAACAACACATATCCCGCAGACTTCATTTACGAAAACCTGATGATCGAATGCAATGTGATCCATCAGGCCTTTGCCGCCGGAGTTCAAAACCTGCTTCAGCTGGGTTCGAGCTGTATTTACCCAAGGGCCGTGCCCCAGCCGATGCGCGAAGATGCGTTACTGACCGGTGTGCTGGAGCCTACAAATGAACCCTACGCGGTGGCCAAAATCGCCGGCATCAAGCTGTGTGAAAGCTATAACCGGCAGCACGGAACTGATTACCGCAGCGTCATGCCAACCAACCTTTATGGACCCGGCGATAATTTTCACCCGGAAAATTCCCATGTGTTACCCGCACTTATCCGACGGTTTCACGAGGCGAAAGAAACAGGCCAGCAAGAGGTTGTGATTTGGGGCACCGGGAAACCCCGCCGCGAATTCCTGCACGTGGACGACATGGCAGAGGCGTCTTTGTTCGTGCTGGATTTACCAAAGGGCGATTATGACGCCAACACTGATCCGATGCTGAGCCATATCAACGTCGGCAGCGGAACGGATATTTCAATATTGGAACTGGCGCAGAAAGTGGCCGGTATCGTAGGCTTCAAAGGCAAGATTTCCAATGATACCACCAAGCCTGACGGAACGATGCGCAAACTGATGGATGTTTCGCGACTTGCGCGGATGGGCTGGCAGGCAAGGATCGAGTTAGACGATGGATTAGCCGAAACCTACCAATGGTTTCTGGCCAATCAGGAAAACTTTCGCGGTTGAACCTGAACGTAGAGTTTTTGTGCAATGTGCCAAAATGTACGCAGGTTTTTTTCAAACCTGACAACAGCAAAACAGAATTGATTAAGTCACAAAACGTAGCGTGACAGGTCCGCTGACTTCATCAACTCACCCAGATTGTCCTCGACAAATTTTGCGTCAATAGTGATCTCATCTCCGGACCGGTCGGGCGCGGTAAAGGACAGCTCTTCGAACACCCGTTCCATCACGGTATAAAGCCGCCGGGCGCCAATATTTTCAACCGATTGATTCACCTGAGCCGCAATATGCGCCAGAGCCGCGATTCCGTCATCCGTAAACGTCACGCTCACCTCTTCCGTCCCCATGAGTGCGGAATACTGACGGGTCAGGGCATTGTCGGTCTCCGTCAGAATGCGAACGAAATCCTCTTCCGTCAGGGCGCGCAGCTCAACCCGAATTGGAAGCCGCCCCTGAAGTTCCGGCAACAGGTCGGAGGGCTTGGCGATGTGAAATGCACCCGAGGCTATGAACAGGATGTGATCTGTTTTCACCGGCCCATGTTTGGTGGACACAGTTGTGCCCTCGATCAAAGGCAGCAGATCGCGTTGCACGCCTTCGCGGCTGACATCGCCACCGCGGGCTTCGGAACGGGCACAGACCTTGTCAATCTCGTCCAGAAAAACGATGCCGTTTTGCTCAACCGCATCCAATGCCGCCTTGTTCACTGTTTCATCATCGAGCAGCTTGTCAGCTTCCTCGCCCAACAAAATCTCATAGCTTTCGGCGACGGTCATTTTGCGACGCACTGTGCGGCCGCCGAAGGCTTTGCCAAACATATCCCCAAGGTTCATCATGCCCATCTGGCCACCGGGCTGGCCGGGGATGTCCATCATGCCGAGCGGATTGGAATTATCTGCCAGGTCCAGCTCGATCATCGTATCATCCAGCAAGCCGTCTTTGAGCTTTTTGCGGAACATGTCGCGGGTACCTTCGCGGGCATCTTCGCCTGCAATGGCTTCGATGACGCGATCCTCGGCGTTTTGGCGGGCATTTGCGCGTACATCGTCACGCATCCATTCTCGGGTCTGGGCAATCGCAGAATCGACCAGATCGCGCACGATCTGTTCAACATCACGACCTACATAGCCCACCTCGGTAAACTTTGTCGCCTCGACCTTGATAAACGGTGCACGGGCCAGCTTGGCCAGCCTTCGGGAAATCTCAGTCTTGCCCACACCAGTGGGCCCGATCATCAGGATATTCTTCGGATAAACCTCATCACGGATGTCATCGGGCAGCTGTTTGCGCCGCCAGCGATTGCGCAGGGCAACAGCCGTTGCCCGTTTTGCATCGCTTTGACCGATAATGAAACGATCCAGCTCGGACACAATTTCGCGCGGAGTGAGGTCGGTCATTCAAGTCTCCTGAAACAATGGTTCTGGCGGAACCTAAGCATGGGTGAAGAAAACGCAAGCTCTGACGCAAGTTCACGCCTGTTGAGAAACCTGTGAGAACAGGTGTCAACTGCAGGTTTGATTGATAAGTTCGTCACATTCAATATTTGCAGGAGCAAAATCAATGACCAACCGCAGACAATTTTTGATGGGATCAGCCTCGGCTGTTGCCGCGATGGCAGTTTCCGGCGTTACCCCGGCCTTTGCCGGCGGTCATGGCCGCATCGGTGAGTTTTCCGGACTGAGCAATCATATTACAACAGGCCGTACCGAAGTTCTTCAGAACGAAGTTGTTCTTCTGGGTGACTTTGAATTCGATGGTGCGCCTGATCCGCGCGTGGGCCTTGGCATTGATGGTCAATATATTCCGGAAACCGATATGGGCCCATTGAACAACAATTCAGGCATGCAAACCTATGAGGTTCCGGCTGGTATCAATACCGGAGATTTCAACGAAGTTTACATCTGGTGCCGCAAGTTCAGTGTTCCATTGGGTGTGGCAGTGCTGCCCTGATCACCAAGGCGCGTTCATATTAACGCATTCGGGCCTGCAACTTCGCAGGCCCGTTTCAGTTTCAGCTTTTGATTTTTTCGACCGTCAGATTGCCATTGGTATAAACGCAAATGTCCGCAGCAATCGCCATTGCGTCGCGCGCCACCTGTTCTGCAGATTTATCACCATCCATCATACCGCGCGCGGCAGCGAGGGCAAAGTTTCCACCGGACCCGATAGCTGTCACATCGTGCTCAGGCTCTAGAACATCACCGGCACCGGTAATGACATACAGCTCCTGCCCGTCGGAAACGATCAACATCGCCTCTAACTTTTGCAGATACTTGTCAGTGCGCCAGTCTTTGGCCAGTTCCACGCTGGCACGCTGAAGCTGCCCGGGTGTTGCCTCAAGCTTGGATTCGAGACGTTCCAGAAGTGTAAAGGCATCTGCCGTAGAGCCCGCAAAGCCCACAAGAACATCATAACCACCAGGCGAGATGCGCCGCACTTTGCGCGCTGTGCCCTTGATCACAGTCTGGCCAAGGCTCACCTGCCCGTCGCCCGCGATGACCACTTCACCACCTTTTTTTACGCCGATGATCGTAGTGCCGTGCCAGCCGGGGAATCCATTCTTTGCCATGCCGTGCTCCTGTTGCTTGCGCTGTCTATATGGATTTTTGCCCGGGTCTGCGCAAGGGCCACGAAAAAGGGCGCTCTTAGGCGCCCGATTTCAAACGTCATATTGCAAAGACTCAGATTGATTCTTCGATCCAGCTTTGCAGCGCGGCCTTGGGCGCAGCGCCGGCGCGGTTCGAGATGACTTCGCCATCTTTAAAGATGAACAGCGCCGGGATGCCACGGATGCCCATGGCAGCGGCAGAATTGGGATTGGAATCCACGTCAACCTTGGCAATTTTCACGCGGTCGCCCATTTCGGCCGAAATCTCTTCGAGCGCGGGGCCAATCTGTTTACAGGGGCCACACCACTCGGCCCAGAAATCCACCACAACGGGGATATCGGAATTTTTCACTTCGGTGTCGAAGGTATCGTCGGTGACGGCAACAGTGGCCATTTTGGTTCTCCCAGAGAGGTCAGGTTCGGGATCGCAACGTATGTAGCCCAGGGCGGGGCGTCAAGGTATATAGGTGCGCTTTAGGGCGTTGGTTACAATATCGTGTGGTAACATCATAAGAGTTGCGGTGCGGGTCCACAGCAATGCGGCCTGAATTTCACGATCGGGATAGAGTGTGGAAAGCGCGTGGGAATAGGCCCCCATCTGACGCAACAACCCATCGGGACAGTCGGCGGGTGTGTCCGGAACGGCGGCGTTTGTTTTGAAATCGACAGCCAGAACCCGTTCGTGGTTAATGACCAACCGGTCGATTGTACCATGGACCCGCTGCCCGCCCAAAGCTTCAACAGGCGCTGAAACGGACACCTCGGCCAAAGCATCCGGCGTAAAAAGTGGTGCAAGCGTTGCACGGGTCAGAACCTTATCCGTCTCGGCCAATAGCAGGGCCAGCTCTTGTCCGGTGGCTGCATCCGGCCCTTGACCAAGAAGGCGGGCGGCGGATTCCGGCCAATCAGCGCGATTGTATTGTGGCAGAAATTCCAGCAATCGGTGAATTTGGCGTCCACGGCGGAGTGCGGCATCTTCATCCAGACCCTCTTCACCGGGCAAAGCCTTGGCGCCACCGAGGTCTGATGGCCGCAGTGTTGCAGTTGTTGGTCCCACTGCAGGCGCAGGCGATAGGTAAAGCTCTGGAATGGACACTGTATCAGCCTGAACTGGCGCTTCTGCCTCGATCGGCAAACCGTTCCAACCTCCTTTTTCCAGCCTTAGCCCGACACCCCCATCGAAACTGTGATCAGCAGCATTAGATCGGACTAATCCATCGTGGATCATGTTGTACCAACTTTCTCCACCTTTGCCCGGATCGCCTGCACAGGCAACGATCAGCCATTTTTCTGCGCGGGTCATTGCGACATATAAAAGCCTGTCACGTTCTGCCTGAGCCTCCGCCTTGGCCTCTTGGTCAAGCGCTTCCAATGCGCGGGGCGTTTCATCCTTGTTTGTGCGCCAAAGAACGGTGTCAGAGGAAACGGCCAACGGATCACGCAAGACGAGCGGGCGCTTTGCGGTGTCAGGCAGGATGACAATGGGCGCCTCCAACCCCTTGGCACCATGAACGGTCATGACACGGATCAGGTTGCCGGCGCTGTCGATCTGACGCTTGATTTCCAGCGCATCGGTTTCCATCCACACCAGAAATCCGGTCAGGCTGTCGATGGCATTGCGCTCATAACTCATCGCCTGCGCTAAAAAGGCGTCGATACCATCTTCGGCCTCTGGCCCAAGACGCGCGAGCAATGCGTCACGGCCATTGTGGCGGGTTAGAATTCGTTCAATCAGATCATAAGGCCGCAGAAAATCTGCCTGATCGCGCAGGTCCCGCAAGATAGCGAAGGTATCGGGAAATTCTTCCGCTCGGTCGCGCAGCTCTGCCCAGAGGTATTTCTGTTTTCGGCCATGCGCCAAACCAAACAGATCACCTTCGGACCAGCTAAAAAGAGGGGAGCGCAATGCGGTGGCCAAGGACAAGCTGTCTTCGGGCGTGGCCAGGAATGACAAAAGCGCGGCAAGATCACGAACTGCAATTTCCGCTCCAACGCGAAGCCGGTCGGCGCCAGCGACGGGCAGGTCAAGCCGTTTACATTCGCGGATGATCTCGTGAAAGAGATGTGACCGCCGCTGAACCAGAATGAGAAAATCACCGGCTTGAATAGCGTGGGCGTTTTCGCCGGATTCATCCGGGAGCGGTTGGCCCAGCATCTGTTTGATTGTCGTCGCAATCTGCCGTGCCAGGATCGTCGAGGGATCATTTGCCGTTTTGATGTCTACAGGACGAAACCACTCGGGATCATCCTCAGATGTTGGCTTTTCAACAATTGGCCAAAGATCAACACGACCGGGCATGTCCGTGTAAAAAGCATTGTGACCCTGTTCCGCAGAGAATCCGCTTTGTTCCCGATTGGCAAAGGTTTGATCCACCAATGACAAGATGGCTGAAGATGAGCGGAAAGAGTGCGTCATCTCCAGGTCCTGAAGCGGGCGATCCGCTTCGGTAAGCCGGTTGGCGAAATCCTGTTTCATCCGGTCGAATTCGCGTGGATCGGCACCCTGAAACGAATAGATCGATTGCTTTTTGTCACCCACCACAAAAATCGTGCGCAGAATATCCGGGCGGGCGCCTTCACCGCTGGTGAATTCCTGGGCCAATTTTTCAATTACCTGCCATTGTGCCGGGCTGGTGTCCTGCGCTTCGTCCACGAGGATGTGATCAATCCCACCATCCAGCCGGTATAGCACCCAAGCCGCAACTGCGGGATCAGTCAGCAGATCACGGGCACGCAGGATCAGGTCGTCAAAATCAAGCCAGCCGCGCAGTTGTTTGGCCTCTTCATATGCAGGCAGAAAAACAGACGCGAATTCGTGAAGAGCACTGGTTTTTCGCATGGCTGAAAGTGCAATGCGAGCCTCTCTCGCCAATTCAACTCGTTTCATCCATGCCTCGATCTCAGGCATATGAGCGCTAAGGTTTTTCTGGCTCGCTTTCGATGGGAATGAGCCTATTTTGGCTGAAAATGGCTCTTTTGCGCCCGCTTGAGTCAGGAACACGGATTCGAGTAGCGGGAGTGTTTTAATATCCAGACTTGATATTCCAGCCAGCTTGGCCGCCGCGCGTTGGTCTTGAACCCCTCCCATGTTCAAAACCGGGATCAATGACTTAATTAGATCGGTTTCTCGGCCCACGAAGGCCATTGAGAAAATCGCAGTCTCATCCAAATCCTGAGATTGTCCATAAAGAGCGGCAATTTGAGCTGCATCAGGCCGCCCGGCAAAGACGGGACCGTGACGCACAATCGCGGCGGTCAATTCTTCGAGGGCTTCGCCGGTGTAATGTCGTACAAGCGCATAAAGGCATTCTGCTTTGGGGCCGCTGGCGATCTGTTCGACAATTTCCGTCCGTAGCAACGCTGCTGCACGTTCTTCCATTTCTGAAAACTGTGGTGTGATCCCGGCCTCTAACGGAAAGCGGCGCAACAGCGCGCTGCAAAAGGAATGGATCGTTTGAATTTTCAGGCCACCGGGTGTTTCAATCGCGCTGGCAAACAACCGACGCGCCTGGCGCAGTAATTCAGCGTCTATTTCGCCCTGATAGCCCAGTTCGGTTAGCTGAACCGACAGACCCTCATCCCTAAGCATTGCCCACGCACCAAGCCTGCGAAACAACCGATTCTGCATCTCTGATGCGGCGGCCTTGGTGTAGGTCAGACAAAGGATATGCTGTGGGTTGATCCCGTCGAGTAACAGACGGGCAACCCGGTCAGTCAGCACCTTGGTCTTGCCCGAACCTGCATTTGCGGAAAGCCAGGTTGACCGGTCCGGACGTGATGCCGAGATCTGGCGCAGGGTGGCGTTATCGCGTGCCATTACCCGACATCCTCGGGCGCTGGCTCATCCGCGATGTCCCATTCGCCAAAGCGGGCGAGCTGGTCATAGTCGCCTCTGTCGGTGGATTTTTGCAATGCGCGGCGCGAAGTAAATCCTAGATCGCGCTGCAGATATGCGGTGATCAGTTCTTGAAACTCGGCCCAGATTTTTTCCGGAGACTCTTCTTCAATCGGGGCATCCACCTCAGATCCACCGCTGGCCAAACCGATGAAAACAGCGCGGGCGACTGTTGTTGGATCAATTTCGCCAAAGCCAGAAATTTGCGCCAGAACCGACTCTAACAGCAGCTGTTTGTCGAAAATATTCTGCTGCTTTTTTGTTGGTGGCGTGCCGGTTTTGTAGTCATAGATATGCAGCTGGCCAGTTTGGTCGATGTCAATTCGATCGGCCTGGGCAGTCAGTGTGAAATCAAGGTTGGGCAGGCTTGCCGCACTTTTCGCTTCGAATGCTATCGGTTGCATAAGCGTTCGGCGTGCAAGCTCATTCTCAATGAACCAGTCCGCGACACGTTCCATGCGGGCCAGCCAGAGTGCTCTTGCTTCGGCCCAGGGGACGTGTTCCGCTAATACAGAGCCTGTTGTGGCCATTAGCCGTTCTTTAGTGATTGCCGGTACATCATCCTTGGTTTCGCGAACAAACTTTTCCAGCACGCTGTGCAAAACGATCCCGCGCAACAGCGCATCAGGCATCTTCATCAACGCATCAAGCGGGCGCAAGCCGAGGGTATGCCGTGCGTAGATCGCGTAGGGGTCGCGGATAAGTCGCTTGATTTCAGTGACCGACAGCTGTCGAGGTCGGGCCTCTGCCGGCGGTCTGGGGGAAGGGCGGTTGGAGGCGGGAACGGGTTTTGGTGTTTCCAACGCATTCGCAAGTGAAAGCCAATGCCGGCCACGGCCATGCATATCTTCGAGTGCCTGCACCCCTGCCTGATCAGGCAATCCAGCAAGCAGGTTTTGCAATCGGTTCAGCCATCGCGACGGGATGGTTTCGGCATCATCCGACCGAATAGATCGGGTGAGCCAGACCTGGGGCGCCAGAGCTGCCTGTTGAAAATCATGGGCAGACAGGCCGATGCGTCGCTCCGGCAGTAACAAGCCTGCCTGATGGCGCATGGTTCGATTTAGCCATGGATCCGGGGTCGGGGTCTCGGGCCAGCTTCCTTCGTTCAGCCCGGCAAGGATCATCAGTTCCGCACCATGAACGCGCGCCTCTAACGTGCCCCAGATCAGAATGTTCGGGTGAGAATCCTGCGGGTTGCGCACCTCTTTGCGTGACAAGATGCTGTGGAACAGGCTGTTGTAATCCCGCGCATTCATCGGTGCGCCCGCTTGGGCATATTCCGCAAGTTCCGAAACTGCCTTTGCCGCCTCTGATCCCGCGTCGCCATTCCAAAGGCGGCTTTCCGTTTGTGACAACGCCCCGTTTGCGATGAGATTGGCCAGGTCCAAATGATCGCTAATCCGATCTTGCAGTGGCCTCTCTTCAGGATCAGCGCGATCTGTGAAACAGGTACATAGCCATTCGGCCCAAGTGCTGGCAAATTCATCCTTTTGACTGGCTGCCCAAACGCGAAAATCCTCGGGGGACGGGTATGGTGGCCCATGTCTGCGCAGGTGCAGTTCAAGCTCTCTGGTCAGCCGGAGGTGTGGACCGCGCCCCTCGCCCGAATGCGCGATTGGATGCTTGAGCAAGGTCAGCAGTGACTCAGCCGTGAGCGCGCTGCGAAACAGGTCCGCGACATGGCGCAAAAAGCGCCCGGGCGGTGACAGGTGTAGTGGGATACCTGCACTGTCATCTGGGTAGATGTTCCAACGATCAAGGGCGGCGACAACCTGTCGGGTGAGTGTGCGGTCAGGTGTTATCAAGGCAGCGATCTGGCCCTCTTCAGCAGCTTGCCGTAGGCGCAGGGCGATGGTCAGCGCCTCGATCCGGGGCAAGGGGGCCTCGATCAGCGTGACGTCCTGCATTGCGCTGTCAATTTTGGAAAGTTTTGGCCCGGCAGAGAGCCATTGATCAGTTACCGGTGCGGGCCGCAGCGCCAGTGAAACCACTTTGTTTCGCATCGAATTGGGGGGCGAGGTCGGAGTCCAGGGTTCAACATCTTGAGGGTGTAGGCCAACATGTCCAGCAAAGGCGGCAAAACGGTATTGTGGATGATCTTCTGAATGCAGTGGATTGCCAAGCATGTCCCAGACATCCGCTGGCATGTCAAAATCAAATCCCGGTAGAATGACAGCGCCCTGAGGAAGAGTTGACACCGCCTGCATCAACAGTTGTGTTGCCCCGCGTGACCCGGTCGACCCCGCAATAATGATCGGGTCTTGCGGTGGGTGTCTGTGCCAAGTTTGGAGCAGGTGTTCAACGACCAGTCTTTGACGGGATTCCTTGTCCGGGGCATCGGTGTTGGCCTCGAAATAGGGTCGGATCAGGCCCAGAAATGACTTTATACGTTCCCAGTGGCCGGATTGGTCCGAGACATCAAGTGCCTCGATTTGCTCCGGTGTTACGCCCTCGCCGTGCATTTCATCCATCAGCGCCGCGAGGCTTTCGGACAGGTCAAATAATGTGCTGGGGGGTGCCAGATCAGGTTGTTGATCAAGCATTGCAGATATCAGCCGGGCAAGCTCAAGGCGGCGCATCAGCGGGGGAACAGGATCTGGGATGTCACCCAATGCCCATAACTCTCCGAGATCGGTGATCAGGCTGATTTTCGGCAAGAGGCATGCCGATCCCGCATCAAATAACGTTCTGATACGGCGCGCCATTCGGCGTGTGTTAACGATCAGATGTACCCGGGCCAGCGCCTCGGGTGGTTTGTCTGCATGGCGTTGCAGCAACCCGTCCACCAGTGCCATGGGAAAATCCACGCCGGGATTTACGCCATAAACACGTGGTGAATCAGAGGACTCAAACATGCGGATATCCAAGCATGCCCTCGGCAAGTTGGATACCTTCAGGCGTGCCTACATCGCACCACTTGCCAGAGTAGGTCGCAGCGAAAAGCCGCCTCTCTGCCAGCATTTTATCCCACAGTAGATTGAGCGAAAACACAGTATCGGGAATGTCGTAAAGTATATCCGTCTTGATGATCTGAAGCCCGGAATAGACATCGCCCGGGCCACGTCTCGCCTGCCCTGATTTTTCGAATTCAAAGTCACCTTGACCCGCGTGGCCAATGGCTAGATTTCTCTTGATGCACAGCAACAGGGCGTCCATCCGGTCCGGATCCCACAACTGCGTCAACTGATCCAGCGGATTTGGACCCAACCACACGGCATCGGTGTTCATGGTAAAGACAGGACCAGACCCGAGAAGCGGCAACGCTGCCCTAAGACCGCCACCTGTTTCGAGAATTTCATCTTCGTGCGAGATCAGGATCTCAGTGCCTTTCAAGTGGCTAACCAAATGGTCGGGGCGATAGTGGGTATTGATGACAATCTTCTCCGGACCAATTGCGTTCACTAATGCCAACGCGTGGTCGATTAACGGTTTGCCTGCTACACATACCATCGGCTTGGGCCGATCCGCGGTAAGAGCACCCATGCGGGTGCCAAACCCGGCGGCGAAAAGCATTACTGATCCGGGGCTTTTGCGCATTTGGATTTAATCAGGTTAAGAATGGATTCATCCGGAGCTGGCAGGGCATCAATGATGCGGGATTTGATTTCACTAAGAGCAGGATGCTCGAGATCACGCATCAGCAGACCCCAAACTCTTGGGATCAGGTCGACATAATGCGCTTTGCCATCGCGTACACAAAGCCGGGCGAAGACACCAAGAATTCGCAAATTTCTTTGTACACCCAGTACATGATAGGCGGCACGAAACGACTCTTCGGGTAAATTGTTCATTACAATATACCGGCCAAGCATAGCTTGTTCTAGGTCTGGGCTAACATCCCGGCGAGCATCCTGTAGCAATGAGACCAGATCGTAGGCGCGATGCCCTGTCATAGCATCCTGAAAATCAAGCAATCCTACTCGCGAAATTCCGGCGCGGTCAGGCAGCCAGAGCAGATTCTCCGCGTGATAATCTCGCTGAATAAGGACATCCATTTGTGGGGCGTGAAGTTCGAGAATTTTCTGAAAAGCCGTCTGAAAATCAGCACGTAGGTTTGCGCTCGCACGTCCTCCGGCGGCCGGCAAGTACCAGTCAAATGCAAGTCCGGCAAGATCAGCCATCACCTTCGGCCCATAGGTGGACAGACCGGCCGGAGACGGATGTGTGTGTAGCGTCGACAGCAAATCAATGGCGCAGGAATAGAGACTGAATTCTAGTTTTAAATCGCTTACAACGACGCGCGCAAACAGGTCGTCGCCCAGATCTTCCAGCAATAGAAACCCCAATGTTGCATCCGAACTTATGATTTCCGGGGCGCTCAGCTCGAGTGATCTTAGGTGATTTGCGATCTGTACGAATGGGCGGACATCTTCTCCCTTATCCGGTGGTGCGTCCATTAGAACTGCCGTGTCACCATTGGCGCGGGACAGACGCAGATACCGGCGATTTGATGCGTCACCTGCAAGAGGGGCGTGAACGGCGCCTGCCCAGCCGCAATCAATTACAAATTCCAATAGGGCAACCGCGCGATTAATCATTGGATAGCCCGCGGAGTTTGCTGTCCCATTTGTTGTCAGACCATGACATCGTCAGATTACGGGTGTTTTCATCTGCGCCGTCGGTGAAGGTCGAATGCAATGCATCAATTGGCGCCAGATCGCCAAGCCTGTCCGGCCACTCCACAAGGCAAATCGCCGCTGCAAAGGCATCAACGAGGCCAAGCTCTATAACTTCGGCTACATCACTGAGGCGATAAAGATCTGAGTGCCAGATTTCACCGTTGTGGCCATGATAGGTCTGGACCAGTGTAAATGTGGGTGAAGGGATATCCTCGGGATGGTCGAGCAGAGTGAGAATAAGACTTCTTGCGAAATGGGTTTTGCCGGCTCCGACATCTCCATGCAGTAACAGAACGTCACCCGGCATCAGCCGTGGAGCCAGCTTTTGGGCAAATTCCGAGGTTGCGCCAGGGCTAGGGAGGGAGAGTGTTAACGTCTTCTGCGACATGGGGCGACACTACACGCGCCATTGTCAATCGCAACAGGGTTCAGGTGGATAATTCGAGGGTGCGGGTGGTGTTCTGCTGGGAAACCGGATGTAAGGTGAGCAATGTCTCACCGTTCGATATTGGCACCAAAGAACAATCGATATCAGTTTCATGTTCGTTTATCGTTGTGATTATCGGTTTGCTCAGGCTTTTTGCACGGATCGCTTCGAACGCATCATCCCAGAAATTCGATTTAGGGAATGTCTGAGCACAAATTTCCAGCAGCTCCCGCACAGTCACGTCTTTGAATTTTTCAGTGTCGACTTTGAGAACCTGGGCAAGTCTGTCATTGCTGAATATCAGCGTGCCATTTGTTCCAAAGACTGCGATCGCAAGTTGCAAATGATTCAGAACGGATTGGCGTAACTCCAGCTGGGCGCGAAAGCGCCGGGTGAGAGAAATGTCATCGGTTTTATTCTCGAACAAAAACGCCACTGCCCCATCTGGATGAGATCGCCCCATCACACGATAGGTTCGGCCGTCCGGCAAGAACCAGTTTTCAAGATAAACGCCACCTGTAGCTGTCTGGATCATCGCGTTGATTTGCGAGCGCCAGTCAGGATAATTTTTAGGTTCAGGCAGAATGTGGCGATCGCGAAGCTGATCAAAGAAGCTGAACAAATCTGGCTGTGCGCTCAGAAACGGAGCGCTTAAAGTCGTTAGGTCAATAAGAGCCGGATTGAACAGGGAAAGCTGTCGTTTGCGGTCAAATATAGCAAGACCAGTAGTCAGATTGGCGAATGTTTTCGTAAAGGTCTGAACAAATTCACGGCTAATGGTTTCAGCTTGTACAGCTCGCGACACGTCGGTGATGTAGTGGAAATTCTGTTTCAGCGCGGCGACTGTCCGCAGCTCAAAATCTTGGCGATCCTGCCCTGTGCCAAAACCGAATGAAATGGGCGCATCTGTGCTGTGGTCCGTTATGTCGAGAATCTTTCGCACCTCATCGGGCGAAAACTTGTCGAACAGAGAATTGCCCCATTCAAACCGGCCAACGGAATCTGTGACGCAGATCGCGCATGGGGCATTTTCGAGGGCTGCATGATGTGCTTCATAGGATCTTGCCAGAGCGTTCGTTTGGTGTCGTGCCACAGGGCTAATGAAATCCGGGTCGGAGAGGGTTATACGATGTGTGTTGTCATCAGACGTGATGGTAAGCGTCGCCTGATCATCCGTTGGAATTGCGGATATCGTATGAGGTAGCTCACGCTGAAACTGCCCTAAATCGATTGGTAGATTGCCGAACCGACCATCAAGCCAGGACCGCAAATCAACCCATGTTGTCAGATTGGCCAGATCTGCAGATTGCGTGTTTTGCCCTGCGTCCATGTCCACCAGCAGTTCATCCCTGAACAGGAAATAGATTGAAGATGTTTGGGTCGATAGCGGCGAACGACTGGTACGAAGTGGGGCAGAGATGAGCAGCAGGACCAAAAAAGAAATTGCTGCTACCACAATTGGTATCAACAATATTTGCCAACCCTGTACGCTACCCATTCGCAGGCCCTGCTTGTTTTCAAATCAGGCCCAGCTTGGATTTCTTTGGTTAATCAGACGTTAATGTGCGTATTTTGCCGATGGTTTAAGAGCGGATGGGTTGGTTCAATCCCAATGGTGATTGCGTTCTGTTTGTACCTGCATCAATTGCTGCGCGTGGCCAGATGACTTCGACAAAGGCACCGGTACGGTCCGCATATGCAGCGCGGTTACGGAAGGAATCAGATCCATTCGCGAAACTCAGATCTGCGCCAGACCGTTCCAACAGCGTTTTAGCAATGAACAGGCCCAAGCCCATCCCTTTGTATTCCGGGCGCCTTGGGTCAGGTGTTGGATCGCGCCTGCGCACAAAGGGATCACCGATGCGCCCCAGAACTTGTGATGGATAACCGTGCCCGTCATCCATGATGCGGATGGCTATTTTGTCTGCTGACCAAGAGCTTTCTACCCAGACATTTTCCTGCGCAAAATCCACCGCGTTTTGAATTAGGTTCCGCAACCCGTGAATAATCTCAGACTGGCGAAAAATGGCTGGCTGTGTGTCGGCAGCCTTCTCTTCTGGTTGGTGATTGAAATGAAGCGACTTACCTCTGTCGATGTGAGGTTCTGCGGCCTCTTCCAGAACGGCAGACAAGGGCGCGGTGCGTAAATGTAAATCATCTTTGCCGGCGCGGCCCATAGTCTGCAAAATATCGCGACACCGATCTGCCTGCTCTCGGATAAGCATGGCGTCAGAATGCAGTTCCTCGTTATCGGAAAGCTCTTCGGCAAGTTCAGCGCTGGCAAGCTTGATCGTGGCCAATGGTGTGCCCAGCTCATGCGCCGTTGCGGCAACAACGCCGCCCAAATCGGTAAGCTTTTGCTCACGGGCGAGTGCCATTTGCGTTGCCTGAAGCGCCTCTGACATCGCGCGCATTTCGGATACAATCCAACGCGCGTAGACCCCCAAAAAGATCACGCCAATGACAATGGCAATCCAATTGCCGAACAAAAATATATCAGGCACGCGAAGAATGGTTCCCTGTTCCGTATGAAGTGGCAGATGAAACACGATCAGGATCGAAGCGATAAGGATGGCCGTCGAGCCAAGGAAAATGGTTGAACGCGATGACAGCGCGGCGGCAGAAACGGTAACCGGGCCAACAATTAGGATCGAAAACGGGTTATGAAGACCACCAGTCAGATACAGCATCAACGCGAGCTGAATCAGGTCAAATGTTACAATGGTCAGGGTCTCTTTTTCCGAAAGACGTTTATTTTCGGGAAATATAAATGCGGCTACCAAATTGCTGATTACTGAAACGCCAACCGTCAGGTAACATAGCCCAATCTCAAGTGTCAGATTGTAAAGTCTTTGCGCAATGATGAGCGCCGCAACCTGCCCGATGATCGCGCCCCATCGCAACAACACCAGCGTTCGCAACCTGATCCAGTTGTCGCTTCTGCGGGTGAGTCTGTGGCCAAAGCCGTGATCAGTCATTTGTGAATGCGCCAACCGTTGCAAGTTCTGGTTCCGATGATAGATGTGCCACAGAGCGGGTGTGAAGCCCAGCACTGAGGAAAGGTTAGAAATATGCGTGCCATTGCGATTGTAGCGACGCTTGCTGCCCTTGGGATGCTGGGTGGGGTGTATTTTCTGACAATGCGAGGATCAGATGATCAGTTTGCCAGCTGCCGCGCAGGTCAAATTGCCGGTGGAACAAGTGTTATAGGCGGCCCTTTCACACTCGTTGACCACACCGGTGCGACGGTTACTGAAAAAGAGGTAATTGACCAGCCTTCGCTGATCTACTTTGGCTACACCTTTTGCCCCGATGTATGCCCGGTGGATGCCGCCCGAAATGCAATCGCGGTTGAGATTTTGGAGGAGCGCGGTGAAATTGTGAAACCAGTGTTCATTTCGATAGATCCGGAACGCGATACGCCAGAAGTATTGGCCGGCTTCATAGAAAACATGCATCCACGGATGGTGGGATTGACTGGTAGCGATGATCAGGTTTCCGAGGCCAGCAAAGCCTATCGTACATTTTACCAAAAGCAGGAAACCGGAGATGAATATTATCTGGTGGATCATACAACACTGACCTATCTGAGCCTGCCGGAAACCGGATTTGCAGAGTTTTTCCGCCGCGAGGCTTCACCAGAAGACATGGCGGACACCGTCCAGTGCTTTATTGACGCGAGCTGACCTCAGCAGAGCGTTTGACGGTCATTTCGACGCAGGATACACATCTACCTAGCATTGAATGCCAACTGGAGGGGCGGAATGGCCACAGATTTGCGCGAAATCGGTGAAGATAAGTCCCTGTTACTGGTCGATGATGATGAACCGTTCTTACGGCGACTAGCGAAAGCCATGGAAAAGCGTGGGTTCGAAGTTGAGACCGCGGCATCTGTAGCGGCAGGAAAGGCCATAGCAACCGCGCGCCCACCTGCATACGCCGTTTGCGATTTGCGGCTCGAGGATGGCAATGGCCTGGATGTAGTCGAGGTGCTGAGGGAAAAGCGCCCCAGTTGCCGGGTTGTGGTGTTGACCGGCTATGGGGCAATTGCGACGGCAGTTGCAGCGGTCAAGATCGGTGCCACGGATTACCTGTCCAAACCCGCAGATGCGACCGATATCACCAATGCATTACTTGCATCCGAGGACGAGATGCCCCCGCCACCAGAAAATCCGATGAGTGCGGACCGCGTGCGGTGGGAACATATTCAGCGGGTCTACGAGTTGTGTGATCGGAATGTGTCCGAGACTGCCCGCAGGTTGAATATGCATCGCCGGACGTTGCAGCGGATTCTGGCGAAACGGTCACCGAAATAGTCAGCTTTCTCAAAGGTCAAAGCGTTTCTTGATCTTGCTCACAATGGTTCCATCATCAAGCTTGGCGCGCTCAATTCGATCATAGGTTTCGAATCCCCGGCTTTGATAATAGGCCAGTCCACCTGCATTGTCGGCACGGATTGTGGCATTGATCCAACGATACCCAAGACTGATTGCGGCCTTTCTTGTCGCTTCAAACAGCGCGGAACCGACACCAAGCCCCGAGTGCCCCAACCGTGCATATGTCGCGATGTCAACTGCGTCTGCTGTCAGGTTGACATGTGGCTCGATCCACTGAAACCCCAAGGGCAATCCGTCACCATCTTCAGCGAGGTGCCACGCAGATTTACCATCGTATCGCTCTACCCACTCGGTCAATGTTGCCCGGGAAACGGGAGTTGTTTTTGCGGTGGTTCCACCCTTCGCAATGATCTCATTAAGAAGATTTGAAAGTACGCCCGCATCAAGCGTTCCTGCGCGGCGAACGTGAATCATGCTGTTTCATCGAGTAATGTCTGGAACCGCTCAAGATAGTCCACACGAACCTCTGTTGGTGGACGCAAAAGCAAGTCCAAGCCTTCGATTATCGAAAGGTCTGGCGCACCGAAAAATCGGTTCGCTTCGGGCACTGAAAATCCAGCAATATGGGTTGCTTCTATCCAGGCGCTGATCTTGTCCGCTTTCTTAATCTGTTTTTTGACGTTTGACGGAATCGCCGCTGGCAGACCAAAGCGGATGTGAATTGCTGCCGCGAGTCGCTTGTCCAGCTCATCATAACCCGGTCCGACCGCTGCCTTGACCGGGGAAATCATGTCGCCGATGACATATTCAGGTGCGTCATGTAGCAATGCGGCCAGCTTCCATTTGGGCTCAGCTCTTGGATTCAGCATGGAATAGAGTCTTTCAACCAGTAAAGAGTGCTCAGCAACCGAATAGGGAAAATCACCGTCTGTCTGCCCGTTCCAGCGGGCAACAAAACTTAACCCGTGAACGATATCTTCAATTTCGATATCGACAGGTGTCGGATCAAGCAGATCGAGCCTGCGACCCGAAAGCATTTTTTGCCAGGCGCGCGATTTGGGCAAGTGACCTCCGGTAAATTGTTCCTCGCTTAGCCAGTGATAGCGGCGCTATCAGGGATTTGCAAAATCTTGGATGATCGCGGCAAGGAGAGGTGAATCTCGCCGTGCGGCGAGAAAGTTGTATCCTTTGTATCGGTCGGTTTTGGCCGACTGAATCTCAGAGATATCTGTCAATTGATGAAGTCCATTTTCGATGGAATAGAGACTTATATTCGGAAGGTTTAGCAAATGCGCACTAGGACCACAGGTCTGATCTGATCCATGATCTTCGTAGATCAATAGGCTCCCTTCTTCTAACGTGCGCATTGCGCCATTAATCGCCGATATTTCCGCTCCTTCGACATCAAGCTTAATAAGTGCTGCAGCGTTGTTGGGGACCAAATCATCAATGGAAAGAGTCTTTACGTTTTCAGTAGAGCCAGGTGGAATTACTTCATTTCTTGATGCAAGTCGGGCGGATGCATGACTGTTGTGCGTGTTTACAAATGTAAAAACCTCACCTGAATGGGTGTGTATCGCGGCCTTATGAAGAGTTACATTATTGAGACTTCGGGTGTTTTCACACAGGTATTTGAATGTTTCAGAAGCAGCTTCGACCGCATGCACGTTTTCGAACAATCCTGATGCGCGCACTGACCAGTACCCTTTGTTTGCACCTAGATCGCAAAAAAGATCTGTGTGTTGAGCAGAGGCGCGTAGCACCTGGTCAACCTCTGGCTCATAATTTCCTACGAAAAGAGCGAAGCGGGTCCAGTACGTATCATCAAGATAGATTTTGAACCGGACACCTGAATCCAAATTCTGAAACACGGCATTGTCGGATCCGAAAAGGCGGGCAAGATTGCGTGCAAAAATGCCAAACAAGTAACGATTAACTGCGAGCCGGTACAGCAACATGAGCAATGCGTATTGTACCCGTGCAGCTCTGCTGCTGAAGGAAAGTTGCGCGTTTTTAGGTTTCATGGGTTCTGGATTTCGAGAAATGTGATCAACAGGTAAGGCCCACCCAGCCAAGGCACAATGACAATCGCGACTCTGTGATTGTGACCATTGTGCCACTCCCAATTTGGGGTGCCACGATTTTGCCACAATTCAGGCGCAGCATGAACGCATCGCAGTTGATTGCTGCCAATTTGATCCGGCTGGTGAATTACGAGTGAAGTGCCGGATCATTCAACAAGCGATTTCTTGGGGGGCGCTGATCGGCTTCTCCCTCCGCTTGCGCCCCTCACCAACGAGTGAAAGGAGCTTGATATGTTCAGGCATCTGATGGCGGCAAGCATAATATTCGGCGCGATCATGATATCGTTACCGGCACATGCCGCAAATTGTGCCGCCCGTGATCTGGTCGTTGAACGGCTCAAAATTAGGTATGACGAAAGCTTTGCCGCGGCAGGGCTTCAATCTATGCGCGAAACACAAACCATGGTCGAAGTTTGGGCATCACAAGAAACCGGGACATTTACGGTCATGTTGACTACGCCGGAGGGTTTAAGCTGCATCGTCGCGACCGGCACAGACTGGCATCAGGTCACGATGGATGCGGAAAAGCCGGAACAGAGCAGCTAAATCTTACGATCGGTTCAGAATCTGATGATGGGTGTGTGACCCGCTAAAACACGCATTGCCCAATAGCTGGTTGGGTGTTATCTGCCTTGCAAAATTGAAATGCAAGGAGCCGTTTTATGGCAAAGGATTATGTGGTCAAGGATATTGACCTGGCCGCTTTTGGGCGCAAAGAACTTGATATCGCGGAAACTGAAATGCCGGGCCTGATGGCTCTGCGCACAGAGTATGGTGAATCAAAGCCTCTGACAGGTGCCCGGATCGTTGGCAGCCTGCACATGACCATCCAAACCGCCGTTCTGATCGAGACGCTGGTTGCATTAGGCGCAGACGTGCGTTGGGCGTCGTGCAACATCTTCTCGACACAAGACCATGCCGCTGCAGCGATTGCCGCTGGTGGCACGCCGGTTTTCGCGATCAAAGGTCAGACACTGGAAGAGCATTGGGATTACCTTGATAAATCCTTTATGTTCCCGGAAGGCGCGAACATGATCCTCGACGATGGCGGCGACGCCACGCTCTACATCCTGCTGGGTGCGCGTATCGAGGCGGGTGAAGAATTCGGCGTACCAGGTTCCGAAGAAGAAGAAGTCATTCAGGCGCAGATCAAAAAGCGTATGGCGGCATCGCCTGGTTGGTTCACCAAGACCCGCGAAGATATCCAGGGCGTTTCCGAGGAAACCACTACCGGGGTTCATCGTCTTTATGATCTGCATAAGAAAGGTCAGCTGCCATTCCCAGCGATCAACGTGAATGATTCTGTGACCAAGTCGAAGTTCGACAATAAATACGGTTGTAAGGAATCGCTGGTAGACGGCATCCGCCGCGCCACTGACACCATGATGGCTGGCAAGGTTGCCGTTGTTATGGGTTACGGCGATGTTGGAAAAGGCTCTGCCGCATCACTGCGCGGTGCCGGTGCACGTGTGAAAGTTACCGAAGTTGATCCGATCTGCGCGCTTCAGGCCGCGATGGACGGTTTCGAAGTCACAACCCTTGAAGATGAAGTTGCCAGCGCTGATGTGTTCATTACCACAACAGGCAACAAGGACGTGATCCGCATCGAGCACATGCGTGAGATGAAGGACATGGCAATCGTTGGCAACATCGGCCACTTTGACAACGAAATTCAGGTTGCTGCGCTGAAAAATCACATATGGACCAACATCAAAGAACAAGTCGACATGATCGAGATGCCTTCGGGCAGCCGTCTGATTCTGTTGTCTGAGGGACGTTTGCTTAACCTTGGTAATGCGACGGGTCATCCTTCGTTTGTGATGTCCGCCAGCTTTACCAACCAGGTTCTGGCGCAGATCGAACTTTGGACCAAAGGCGACGAGTATCAGCCAGGCGTCTACATCCTACCCAAGCATCTGGACGAAAAGGTTGCACGCCTGCACCTTGGTCGCATCGGTGTGAAGCTGTCACAGATGACCAAGGAACAAGCTGACTACATCGGCGTTCCACAGGAAGGCCCCTACAAACCCGAGCATTACCGCTACTAAGCAAATCGCGTCGAAAAAGCGGGCGTCGAGAGTTTACCCTCTTCTAGGGTGTAAATTCGACCAAGATAAAGGCGTCTATAATTCTCGAATTTGAGACACAAAGATCAGCTCAATAACGCAATCTGTACTTCAATACTACCAAGGCGTGATCGCCCAATGCAAACTGTCCGGGCGACTCAAACCAGTGTTAGCCAATAGCCTCCAACCGGATTGTTGGAATGAGAATGAAAATACGTCATGCGGAGCGAAACGTAATGAATGAAAACATAGATAACGTACTCAATGAATTGTGGGAGGAAAATTTAAAAAAATTTCCTTTCAAGGGCTATATCAATCCCGCAAGAAAATCAGCGTATTGCGCAATGTCGAAAATGCTGCATCCGCATGTGCCTGCGAATTCAAAAATTTTAGATTTTGGATGTGGGCCGCTGGATAAAACTTTTATGTTTAAGAGCCTCAGCAATGATCTATACGCATTCGATACGCTCGAGGATATCTGGCACACGGTTGATGGTAACGATTCGACGATCAAGAAGTATGCTAAGGATTCTGGAATCAACTTTATCGACAACTTCAATGATATTAAAAACCATCAATACGATGTGATCATGCTACACGATGTTGTAGAGCATTTTCACATGTCGCCGAAAAGCCTGCTGAACGAACTCATTGGGTATCTGAAAGACGGTGGGTTGCTGGTCCTCACGGTGCCGAATGCCGGCAACATACGCAAACGGTTTCACTTGATGAAGGGCAAGACCAACTATCCGCGTTACGAGTATTTCTATTGGTACCCAGGAAAGTGGGATGGGCATGTGCGAGAATATGTAAGGGGAGACTTGGACTCATTGGTGCACTTTCTCGGTCTAAATAAGGTTGAACTGCACACTTTTCACATTCACCTGGATGCCTTGTCCAAGGTAGCTCGGCCAATTTGGAGAGCAGTCTCAACGCTCATTCCTAACACCCGAGATTCCTTCTATTTGATTGCGCGAAAGCCAGATGGCTGGATCCCCAGACATAAACCCACGAAAGAAGAGTTCGAAACAGCATTTGGTCGACAGTATTTCTCAAGATTGCTCGATCAAGAGAAGCTGAAATGGGAATGATTACAAACTTTCAAAGTCGAATCTAAACGAAAGTACGGATACCTATATCTTCTAGTCGGCTACAATTGGACAAATGTAAAAGATTCCGAATTTTGCTGCTAACCAAAACCAAATCGTTTGAAAGGCGTAACCATGAAAGTATTGAACTTGGGATGTGGCATCAAAACAAGCGACAAGCCCAATGTTGTTAACATCGATTGGTCTCCGTATCTTCGTGTGTCCAAAAGCCGAGTCGGAAGTTTTTTGGCCCCCTTGGTCCTTGACAAGAGTAGGCTCAAAAGGTTCCGCTCAATCCCCCAAAATATTATGGTGGCAAATTTGGCGAAAGGGATCCCCTTTGGAGATGAAACGGTAGATGTCGTTTATCACTCTCATGTTCTTGAGCATCTCGACCGACCTGTTGCTCTAGCATTTTTGAAGGAGGCGTTCCGCGTTTTGAAACCAGGCGGGATCATTCGAATCGTTGTACCAGATATAGAAATGTTGACTCGAGCTTACTTGGATCATCTAGAACTATGCAAAAAGGAGCCTTCTGCGATACTAAATCATGAGGATTATCTTGCACCGATGATTGAACAATGCGTGCGCCGGGAAGCAGATGGTACCGCCCATCAAACGGGAATGCGCAGATATGTGGAAAATAGATTGTTAGGTGACGCTCGCCAAAGAGGAGAAACTCACCAATGGATGTATGATCGTTTCATACTTCAGGCTGCTCTTCAAAGGGCAGGATATCGAGATACACAAGTATGCCGGTTTGACGAAAGCTGGGTCGAAGGTTGGAATGGTTACGGTTTAGATTTGAATGAAGACGGCAGCCAATACAAAAAAGATTCTCTCTATATGGAGGGGAGAAAAGGCGAATGAGGGATTCGGAATGAAAATCCTGATTGTTGGAGATCCGAACGGTCGCGATGACGAGGGGATGAAACGGGTCAACAGCCATCTTAGATCAGAGCTCATCGCACTCGGACATCATTGTACCATCGACAATGGTCTGTCCTTGAAGGCCAATTGGGCGTCCTGGGACAAGATAGTGTTTACTGCGGGACCGACCCAAAACACGTTGCACAAAATTGCGGCCATGAGAATTATTCATCAGAGATCAGAAATCATTCTTACCGGGTTGATGCCTAGTATAACGGCCAAACGCAGTTTTGTACTCAGACGAAGCGTTGACAGGATTGTGTCCGAAAATCCTCAGATGCTGGCAATCGCTAAACTCAATGATGTTCCAGTCGTGCAGCAAGCAGCAGCTACATTTTCATTTCAAAAATTCGTGCGCGATCGTGATCGAACCAAACCGAAACGCGCCGAAGGACCACTTCGGGTATTGCATGTGGGACACCTAAACGAAAAACGCAATGTAAATGAGCTCGCCACGCTTTGCAGGAAATTAGGCTACTCGATCACATTTCTGGTAAGCAGTACAGTAAAGGAAGAACTCGAGGAACGTCGACGCTTGGAGGCTCTGGGCGCAGAAATCATCTCAGAATATCAAGAAGATTTGTATGAGTTCTACAGGAAATTTGATCTTTATGCCTTTCCTGTGAAACGTTCTGACGCAGCCATTGCGATGCCGCTCAGTATTATTGAAGCTCTGTTGTCAGGATTGAATGTCCTGACAACAGACTTCGGAGAAGTATCGGCAAACTTTGGATATTCTTCGTGCGTACATATCACCAATGCCCTCGACAAAGTAACGGCGGCCCAACTTGAAGACCTTGCAAATCGCCCAGTGATGAAAATCGAAGAACTCCGAAAATATGATACCAGACAACTTGCCCAAATAATCACCGGTCGGCCATGATTGTTACAATCAACGGTGTTGACGGCAGTGGTAAGAGCACAATCCTAGAAGCAATTCGCGAATCTACGAAAGTTGAATTGTGCCATTACCATTCGCGACCCGGGCTCGTAATTCCGAAGAACAACGCTAAAAAATACAACAAATACGTCGACCGACCAAATGAAGTTCCAAAACGTAGGCGCCACATGCAACTGGCAAAATTGGCATTGTTTTTATTCGAATTTCAGCTCTTGGCGATTTGGCACAGGATTACATTTCAGCAAAAATTGGTGATCCTAGAGAGAAGTTTAATTGATCTATATGTCCATCCAGCACGATACGGTTTGGAATCTGGGCTCGTAGAGAGAACCCAGACGTTGTTGATGGAATGGTATGTAGATTTGAATATTTGTTTGACGGGTGATCCGCGGACAATTGCAGATCGGAAACAGGAACTTGATGAACCTGAAATTTCTGACCTAAATAATCGATATCTGGAGATTCTTTGTCGTTCAAAAGAGAAACTGCTGGTCATTGACACGACGACAGAGTCCGTTGCTCATGCCGCCGAAAGGATGAATGAGCGGTTGCGAAAAATGTCGAATGGGCGAGTTGTTAGATGAGTAACACATCTCGACTCATTACAGGAATTGCCTGAATTGGATGGTGATTTAGTGGTTTCAGAAACGTTTTGGATGTGACATGACGCCAAACAGATTTTTGCAAAAACATGTTCACGATCTGCATGGGCTGCAGGTAGATTATGCCTTTCTCAGGAATTCTCAAGGTTATCCTGAAATCCTGACCGGTGATATCGACTTACTGGTAAAAATCACAGATTTGAATGAAGTCTACCAATACTACAAAAAGCTGCGCCGTGAAGAGATTCGTGTAGTCCAAATTATCAAAAGGCGTCGCGACCTTTATGTAATGCTATTTTTTCCGCAGGGTGGAGAGCGGAAATTTCTTGTGCTTGAGTATTACACGGGCATTGTCTTTCGGGGGCAGGTGGTCGTTCCAGGCGAACGATTCCTTAAAACCTGCGACGTTGATGGTGTCTGGAGACGGCTTTCGGATAGCGTGTCAATTTCCTACACTTTTTTTCACTATATTCTCTACAAAGGTTACCTTCCCTCGAAATATCAAGAGGCATTCAACAAGCATACATTGGATGTGGGCATCATTGCCGAAGTTTTTTCCTTTATTGATGTTGCCCCAGATTCCGCTGAATCAAAATTAGTGTTAAAATCACCTGCCATCCTGCGAAGCCGCATCCTGAAGAAAATTTCCAGGATTGGGACGATTTTCAGCTATGCTAGGCAGTTTGCGGGGTTACGTCGAGAAGGCCTCGGCTGTGCGTTAAAGGTTAATCCCGCTGATACACAGGCGGTGATGGAGTTCGCTGATAAGTTTCACTTGTATCGTCCAGCGCATCGATATGTGGTAAAAAGTAACCGGTTTTTCTCGGCGCTCACGGCCTTTTTGATCTATATTCTAGGTGGGTTGGCGGTTCTACCAGATCCCAAGATAGTCAGGCGCGGCTCTGCTGAATTATACTTCGAGGAGAAAGTGGCCAGCTTGGGCTGATCGAAACTCTACAATTATGAACTCCAACAAGAAAATGACCACAGCCGCAGCGCTCGGTTGGATCGGGCGAAAACTACGTCTCAATCTCGTGCTGCGTGCTGATCCAGCGATATTGGACTCTGCACTGGCAAGTGCAATGAATCTGTTGTCGGTACTTGCAATTGGTGCAATCTACGGCGTTTCGACTCTTGGTGAGTTCTCTCTTGTTCTGATCTATTCGTCCTTAGTCTACCTTTTTGCGTACAATTTCATCATAATCCCGGCGACAAGCGCTTCTTGGTCGATTTGCAAAGTCGAGTTTGCACAAAAAGTCTTAGTGATATCGGTGATTACGTTTACGCCCCTAACTCTGATGTTGTTGGCGGTCGATGAGTTTGTATTAAAATTCTCAGAACAAAACGTTTTTTTAACGTTCTTTTACATCGTTTCACATAACGCGTTCTTGACCTTGCGACGAATCGTACTTCACCTACGAATGTCGCGATACCCGACGCTGATTCCGCTTCTCTCTCTTAGTTTGATAACTTTGTTTTCTTGGCTGGAAATCTTTTCTTATCAATGGTTTGTTCTGAGTTATTCTCTGTCCTTTGTCGTAATGATGGCGACCACGGTACTTGGGAAGTCAGCGCACGGTCTAATGTTAGATATCGCGCTTGCCATTCAGTTCTTGAAATTTTCAAGATGGATGGCTTTTGGTATTTGGTTTCAATGGTTGTCAGGAAATTTGGTGCAGCTATTTGTTCAGTACCATAATGGAACAGCGGCTTTGGGCGAACTGAGAATCTTGCTGTCGTCTTTTGGATTTTTGAGCTTCTATTTTCAATACCAAGAGATTGTGCTTGCAAGAGAGTACGGCAGTGAACCCAATCCTCGTTTTAGTTTGGCTTCTGTATTTGAGTTACGTAGGTATTTAGTACCAAGCCTGCTAATTCTCTTATGTCTGCCAATATACGCTACTTACTCATTTGTCGTTGGTACGCCTTCATTTCTGGGTCCAGCACTTTTGTATGCGGTGTATCAGTTTTTTGTATTGGTTTCGATAATCATGCGAGTCTACCTGCGTCTCATGAATGACATGCTATATTCATCCATCGGATACTTCACGATGGTCTTGGTTTTGCTTATGGCGGATTTCATTTATGTGGGCCCATTTCAGATGAAAACTGCGGCATTCTTGTATTTTGTAAGTATTATCGCGATGGTATTTACACTTGCACTTGGTCTGACTCGCGTTTCGAAAAGGCAGATTTAGGCAATGCGTCTAGAATTACAACACGCCGTAATTTTGTTCTTTGCAATGGTTTTTGTCGACTTTCTTGTTTTTGTGTTCAGTGGAGGTGAAAGCTATTATTCTGTGGGAGGTTTCGCTACTACCGGTTTTCTGGTGGTTCCCGCAGCTATGTACCTTTTGGCTTGTTTTGTATTTGCCTCTTCGACGCTACGCTTGATCGATAAGACGTACGTGCCAAAACACACAACAACGGACAGACTGCTACCTTGGGTCTTGGTAATTATAGTGGTTTTGCTGGTGACCGGGGTTTCTGGGGAAGCCTTTTTTTCTATTGACGCACTAAGTCGTCAGGTGTTGTTCCAAGAAAATCAATGGATTCCGATGATTGTTTTGTTTACGCTGCCCATGGCCATGATGGCTGTTATCTGCGCCACTTCTTGGACCCGGCTCATAATGTTTGTTTTCCTGGTAAGCTTTTTTTCCCTGACCGGTAGCCGAATTCATGTCATGGCGCTTATTGTAGCCCTTGTCGCAGCTCATTCAGACCGCAAGGTTAAATTGAGACATCTCATTTTCGTGGGCGTGTTAGGTATTTTTATTCTCGATTTCCTGGCTACTCTGCGGGAATCCGCGATGCAAAAAAATGATATTGGGGCGGGTCTAATTCAAATGTTTTCGACGGGGCACTATGCGACCTTTGACATTCAGACCTTGCTAATGCATCCAGATGAATCGTTAGCTTTGAGTCCTTGGTACGTGCTGATCGCATTGATCGGACCGCTTCGACAAGTTTTGGGATTGCAGTGGGTCCTGTCTTCGTCAGAGTATTTTACGGCAACAATGGATCCCGGGCGATATTATAGCAGTTTCAGCGCAGCGACGGTTGGTCTGAGCGGGGAATTGTACATGATTGTAGGCTGGTTTGGCGCCATCCTGATAGGTGTATTCACCGGGTTGGTCGCACTGCTAAAACGTTTTCTTGAATGGTTGTCTAATTTCAATCAGCAAATGCAGGTACTGCTGAGATCCTTGGGTTTTTTGTATTTGTTTCTATTGCTGCGCTCTGATATGTGGATTTTTTTCGTCTATTTGTGGATTCAGTTACCCGTGTTAACCATCTTAGCTTTGTATTTCGCTAAAGCCAGGTCACGGCGCTAGTTATTTTAGGCTCAAACGCGATGAAAAAGTTCATGGTTTTCTCCTCCGAGTTCGATTCCGAGAATGGCCAAGCGGTGGTTACTCGAAGGGTTGTGCAGCAGGTTCTTCCTGGCATCAGAGACGCCGAGACTTGTATCTATGCAGCCGGCTGCCGACCGAGGAGTATCCTCTCGTGGATAATGGCGTCGATAAAGCTTTGGCGTGTGTTGACTATTTCGGGTTCTGGCACAATCTACGTGGTGTGCTCTCGAACGATACCAGGTTTTATCCGAGATCTTCCTGCATTGGTGTTAGCATTGCTTGGAAATCGCGTCGTTGTTCATTGTCATGGGTCTGATTTTTTCGATCTCCTGACCCAGAATCGCCTGTCACGTCTTGTGCGGTACTTCTACCGACGTTGTGAAGTCATTGTGCCATGTCGACACTTGAAGGATAGGGTAGAGAGCTTTGTGCTAAAAGTCCATGTCTGCGAGAATTTCTTTAACGACGCCGTCCCTTTGAAAACCGACCCCGTTGAGACCGACGCGTTGAGCGCGCGACTGATAGTGGTCTGGAACTCTAACATTATGGCGAGCAAGGGTTTCTTTGACGTTGCAGGCGCCATTGATATTCTTGCGCGCGCGGGTCATTCGATTACATTTGTTTGTTTTGGGAAAGTACTGGGGGATGAGGAAAAATCCGCGAGTGATGTCGAGCAGGAATTGTCAAGATACATGAATTGTCCGTGGTTTAACTATCTGGGGCTAGTTGAGCATTCACGGGCGGTTGCCGCACTGCAAAACTGTGATGTAGTAGCACTACCATCCCGTTATCGGTCAGAGATGCAACCGCTTGCTATCATTGAAGCTATGTGTGCTGCCAAAAGGATCGTTGTCTCGGATAATCCAAATTTGCGAGTTACCGTTGGAGGTTATCCCGCGGATTTTATTCCAGCGAATGACATCTCGGCGGTAACGGAGTGTCTTGAGAAGCTTTGCAAAGAAAAGCATGAAAATTCGAATCAATTTATCACAAAAAATTTTGCTGCTGCGAAAGATGCAAAAACCCGCTTCTCGGCGGCGCGTTTCGATGTTGAAATGGCAGATATTCTGCTTTAGGGAACCGCTTAACATCAAGACATTGTTTTCCCTTCTGATTTGTCGTGATCGTGCTTGTACTACAGAATTCCTGCTATTGAGCAGTCATGTCGCGTACCCGCATGGTCCCATTTAAGATGGCGGAAACATTTCAATTTAATAGGAGTAGCAATCATGAAAAAGACAGCACTTGTTTGTGGTGCAGGCGGGTTCATCGGAGGACACCTCGTAACCCGATTGAAATCGGAGGGTTTCTGGGTTCGTGGTGTTGATCTTGAGTTCAATAAGTATCAGGAGAGCGACGCCGATGATTTTGCTATCGGCGATTTGCGCGACCAAAATGTAGTAGCTCGGGTTGTAGATAGGAAATTTGACGAGGTTTATCAGCTGGCAGCAGACATGGGTGGGGCAGGTTACATATTTACGGGTGAGAATGACGCAAGCGTCATGCACAATTCGGCAACAATTAATCTAAATGTTCTGGACGCTTGTCACAAAAGGAACATCAAACGAGTTTTCTACAGTTCCTCTGCGTGTATGTATCCTGAGTACAATCAGTTAGATCCAAACAATCCCAATTGCTCAGAGGATAGTGCATACCCTGCAAACCCTGATAGCGAGTATGGCTGGGAAAAACTGTTTTCGGAACGACTGTATCTTGCTTACAATCGAAATTTTGGAATGGAGTGCCGAGTAGCGCGCTATCACAATATATTCGGCCCCAAAGGGACTTGGACCGGCGGAAAAGAAAAAGCACCCGCCGCAATTTGTCGTAAGGTTGCAACCTCTAAGGATGGTTCTTCAATTGAAATTTGGGGAGATGGCCTTCAAACAAGATCTTTTTTGTTCATAGATGAGTGCCTTGAGGGGACGACTCGGCTGCTCCGTTCCAGTTTCGAAGGGCCCGTAAACATTGGCTCAGAAGAAATGATTTCAATCAACGATTTGGCCAGAATGGTGATTGATATGTCTGGGAAGAATCTGGGCATTAACAATATTGACGGTCCCGAGGGCGTACGAGGTAGAAATTCCGACAATCGATTGATCGCGGAAATGCTAGACTGGAAACCATCTCAAAAACTCCGGGATGGAATACAATTGACCTATGATTGGATAGCGTCAGAAGTAGGCCGCCGCCACAATCAACTTGATGGCGCATAGGCAACGATGGCGAAAGATAAGGTCAGGTATCCGACTTGGAACAAGCGGTTCACAGATGGGGAGCGGAAGCCCCGAGTTGCGATCCTATACCACTACATGTATCCCGACGATGTAATTAGTGCTCAACATCTAGATGGTTTAGCCGTCGATCTAGCAGCTATGGGATGGGAAGTTGAAGCGTTGTCGTGCAATCGTGGGTGTCGTGATGAATCGAAGAGATATTGCCTTTCCGAGACCTATGAGGGTGTACACTACAATCGAATTTGGCGCCCGCGATTTAGGCAGGCTACCTTTGCTGGTCGCTTGGCAAATTCGCTATGGATGACAGTGGCTTGGATCAGTTTGGCGTTGCGGTCAAGCAGGCGTCGACCCGATGTTGTTGTTATCGGTACTGACCCTATCTTTGCAGTTGCCACTGCTATCCCTCTCAAACTCTTCGCTCCCAAAATATCAATTGCACATTGGTGTTTTGACTTACATCCTGAGGCAGTGATTGCCAGCGGTGTAATATCTTCCTCCAATTCAGCCGCTCGCCTTGCGCGTAAAATTATGCGCGCTGGCTACTTGAGATGTGACATCATCGTTGATATCGGTCCGTGCATGAGGTCACTGTTGCGGCAGTATAAGCACCGTGCTCGGGAAGCTGAATTGATACCTTGGGCATTGAAAGAGCCTCGGAAACCTGCGGAGGTCGACGCGGATACACGTAAGGAACTGTTTGGCGACGCTAAACTTGCAGTTTTGTATTCTGGTAATTTTGGAGAAGCGCACAGTTTCGAAGAAATCTTGGCCGTGGCGAGAAACCTCAAGGATGTTCCTGAAATTCACTTTTGCTTTGCGGTTCGTGGTAACAAGGCTGACAAATTGAAAAAGGCCATCGGCGCTCAAGATCGGAACATTAGCTTTGCCGGGTTTGCATCAATCGAAGATCTTGAAAAGAGGCTTGGTGCCGCAGACATTCACATGGCATCACTTAGACCGGAATGGTCGGGTATAGCGGTACCGTCGAAATTCTTTGGGAGTCTTGCAATGGGAAGGCCGGTCCTTTTCGCTGGACCAAGGGAAAGCGCTATCGGGCAATGGATTGAAAAGTTCGACATTGGTTGGGTTGTAAGGCTCGAAAATTCAGACCAAATTGCTGAAAAACTGCGCCGCCTGGTTGATGCTCCAAATACCATTAAAAAACTACAGCAACGTTCACACGCTATTTACACGACAAAATTCTCCCGAAGCTCAACAACAGAAGGCTGGGATATAGAACTTAAAAAACTTCTTACGGATAGAGTTGGAGTGCAGTAAATTAGAAGAGCACAGTTTGGCGATTCATCAAGAATTTCCTAAGGTGATATACTAGAGCCTTCAACTTGAAATGGTTTGCTCTCTGAAAAACGAAGCGAGAATATCCAATCGCCAAATTCGGTAGCTAATGATCTAGCAACAACATGATACGATGTTCCCTTGAAGGTTCAAGGGTTGGATCTCCCAAAGTCAGACATACAATGAAATTAACAGGAAGAGCTTGTAACAGTGAAAAATGCTTCAGAATTCAAGCCCAACGATGGTACGTTGTACTTCTACGGCATCATCAGTTCGATTATAGAAAAGGACATGACTTATCTTGATCTTGGCGCTGGCCGTGGAGCATGGTTTGAACAAGACACACCATTCTACCGTCGCAAGCTGAGGCTGATGCGAGGCAAGGTTCGTGAGATGATAGCTGCCGACGTTGATCCGATAGTATTGGAAAATCGATCATCTGACCGGAATGTTCTGATCAATGAGGGTAAAATCCCCCTTGAAGATAGTAGTGTAGACATCATTGTCGCGGACTACGTTGTTGAACATATTGATGATGCTGAACAGTTCGCTACTGAAATCAACCGACTGCTCAAGCCTGGGGGCTGGTTTTGCGCCCGTACCCCTCACAAACTAAACTATGTCGCCATAGGTGCACGAATTTTGCCGGATAAGGCTGAAGATTGGCTGCTTTCAAAACTTCAACCAAAACGTCAAAGCCGGGATGTATTTCCCAAGGCATACAGGCTTAACACTCTATCAGAGATCAGAGTTGCTTTCCCAGACTTTGCTGATAACTCCTTTATCTTTCGTTCCGAACCAGGCTACACTTTCGGAAGCCGGCCAATTTACTCTGTGATGGATTTCATCCACAGAATCCTGCCAAGTGTTGCGTCGGGAAATATTTATGCTTTCTTACGCAAACCCAATTCGGATTCAAATCACTAACTGCGACGCAAGTTGAAGTCACGTCCGCTAATACAATGGCGTGGGAAACATAAATCTCGTGTTTAATTGTATACAAATTTTCTGATACGTTCCAAAACAATTTTGGAGAATTCAAGATCAGCAAATTCTATGTCGACTTTTTTTCTTGATGAACAAACCAGAATGTATGTACAAAACCAAATTACTATTGTGTGTAAAATGTCAGCAAATTTGTTTCTAGATAAACAATTTCAGATCAATTTTGCCGGCTTCGCCTCGCACACAGATGGGAAGGACGATTTATGTCTCCGGTGTCTTTTGATGCTTAAGTTGAAATACATCTCGCTCTCAGAATTTTACTTTACAACGACATTAGTGACGACTCAAAGAGTGGCGCCAAATTATTCAACATCAAATAGACTAGAGATTTCTTCATGATCACACCTGTTCTGCTGTGCGGCGGCTCTGGCACCCGACTATGGCCTCTGTCACGCAAATCATTTCCCAAGCAGTTCGTTCCGCTGGTCGGCGAAACAACACTCTTCCAAGCATCCGCTCAACGGATGGCCGGTGAAGGTTTCGCCGCCCCAATTGTCCTTACAAATTCTGAGTTCCGCTTTATCGTTGGCGAGCAATTGGCGGAGATTGATGTCGATCCTAATGCCATTCTAATAGAGCCTGAGGGGCGCAATACCGCGCCTGCTGTTTTGGCCGCCGCGCTTTGGCTTGAACAATCCGATCCTAGTGGTCTTTTACTCGTTGCACCGTCTGATCACGTGGTGCCGGAAGCTTCGGCGTTTTGTGCGGCAGTTCAGGCAGGGACTGATGCAGCACGGGCGGGACAACTCGTAACATTTGGAATTATTCCAGACTATGCCGAAACCGGTTATGGTTATCTTGAGTTAAGTGAAGCGCCAAGTACTCAAGAAATGACTACCGTTCCGCTCCACCGCTTTGTCGAGAAACCCAATACCGCACAAGCTGAAGAGATGATCACTGCCGGAAACTACCTCTGGAATTCAGGAATTTTTTTGTTTTCCGTCAAGACTATTATCGAGGCGTTCAAGCGTCACGCTCCGGATTTGATCTTGCCAGTGAAAACCGCTGTGGAAAAAAGCAAGCCCGATCTTAACTTTTTGAGGCTCGATTCTAAAGCTTGGACAGATGTCGATGATATTTCAATCGACTATGCCGTCATGGAACGCGCGGACAATCTGTCGGTTGTTCCTTTTTCAGCTGGATGGTCAGACCTAGGTGGCTGGGATGCTGTCTGGCGCGAATCCGAGCATGACCACCGAGGTGTCGCTACATCTGGTCCAGCCACAGCAATCGACTGTGAAAATTCACTTCTTAGGTCTGAAGATAGTGGACTGGAGGTTGTCGGCATCGGACTTAAGAATATCATCACCGTTGCAATGTCCGACGCAGTTCTTGTGGCCGACGCATCTCGCGCTCAAGAAGTTAAAAACGCAGTTTCCGTTTTGAAGGAAAAGCAAGCGAACCAAGCTGTCGCCTTTCCTAAAGATCATCGCCCTTGGGGCTGGTTCGAAAGCCTTGTGGTCGGCGACCGGTTTCAGGTGAAGCGTATCGTCGTGCACCCAGGCGCAGCTTTGTCATTGCAGAGCCACCACCACCGGGCCGAACATTGGATCGTTGTTGAGGGAACCGCAAAGATAACAATCGACGAGCGCCAACAGCTGGTAACTGAAAACCAATCGGTCTACATCCCACTTGGCGCTGTTCATCGCATGGAAAATCCTGGAAAACTTCCGATGGTTCTTATCGAAGTCCAGACAGGTTCTTATCTCGGTGAAGATGACATTGTCCGATATGAAGATACCTACGCGCGCGATTAAAATCACCTGACATTTATCAGCGGGTGAAAATCTCCTTAGTTCCAAAAACTTATGGTTCTTTGTGGAAATTTACATGACTTTCACAAAGAATAATATTTTTAGATACTACAAAATAAAGCCAATGCTCAACGCCATCGGGAATATCCACTGGATGGGTTGGCAAACTCACGCAGCGATATCAGACGAAAAGGCGGCAAACGCTCCTTCAGATTGGTAAATGGTTGGGTAAAAGCACACTATCAAATTGAGAAAGACCAAAAAACCTGGTCAAACGAGAGAAACACGAATGCAAGTGCAATTCCCCGCTCGGGCTTTGGTTATTACTTGACGTCAGACAACATCAGGTCAGCTCTGCGTCATACATTCTCAAAAGTAGTTGATATCAAGTGAGCAAAAGCAATATTGAAGATCTGCGTCTACTATCCATATCTAAGGCTACTCAAACATAAAAAAATCAAATGCTCCTTCAACCTCATCACCGATCACATAACTCAACCCAATTGTACACATTGTTTGTTGAGTTGACTCTAGTCCCTGCTAGTCTAATCGTGGTACTTATACTTCGCACCAGTGCAGATATTTGGACTGCACTATCCTGGCTTCTTTTTGCGTTTCTTGTTCTTGTTGGCGCATTAGTCCTAGTCCTCCGCTACGTTATCAAGTCAAGATCTCAAATCACGCGCGAAAACTCACCCTTGAGAGCAGGTCTTCTTGCAATTGTTTTATCTATTACAACAGCGGTGCTTGCGCACATTTTGGAACTGCCTGTCGTCCATTCTGATTCAGCCGTTGTAGGACTAGTCTTTTTTGCGAGTTCCATCATTACGCGGTTTGTGATCAATGAAGTTTCTTCACATACTAGATTTTACATTGACGGGCGAGAGCCGGTTTTAATCTACGGCGCAGGTGCCGCCGGAATACAACTCGCGTCGGCGCTAAATCAATCTCGAGAAGTACGCCCAATTGCATTTATTGATGACAATCCTAACTTGCACGGCCTTAGTGTCGCTGGTCTTACTATTCATTGCGCCACGGAAATCGATGCACAGGTAAGAAAATTTGGTATTGGAAGAGTACTAATCGCAATGCCGAGTATCGCAAAGTACCGTCAAAATGAGATTACAGAATTTCTGTCACAGCAGGGCCTCAAAGTGCTTGTCCTACCTTCATATATCGAAATGATGGCAGCAAAGGATGCGAACATGACTTTGAGGCCAATTGCTCCCGATGAATTGTTAAGCCGCGATAGCGTAGACTTGAGTGACGATCATGTCGCCAATACCTATGCAGGAAGGGTGGTGTTAGTAACAGGCGCAGGTGGATCAATTGGATCAGAACTTTGTCGGCAGTTGCTCGATTGCCAGCCTGCTAGAATTGTTTTGTTTGAGCAAAGTGAATTCGCGCTTTACTCAATTGATAGAGAATTGCGAGCACAGTCCGAATCCGCCGGGATTTCTGTAACGGGTAGGCTTGGGTCAGTAACAAACAGTGCGCGTATCTCAAAAGTCCTCAAAGATGAAGGAGTTGAAATAATTTTGCACGCCGCGGCGTACAAACACGTACCCCTTGTAGAAATGAACCCGACAGAAGGCGCCCGGGTAAACGTATTAGGAACTCAAATTGTTGCAGAAGCAGCGGCAGATGCAGGTATCGAACGATTCATACTGGTTTCCACAGACAAGGCCGTGCGCCCCACAAACATAATGGGAGCCACAAAGCGTATGGCTGAGTTGGTCATACAGGATCTACAAACCCGCTCCGAAGGGACCAAATTCTCTATGGTTCGGTTTGGCAATGTTTTAGGTTCGTCCGGCTCTGTCCTGCCACTATTTCAACAACAGATTGAGGCCGGTGGCCCTGTGACGGTAACGCACGAAAAAGTCACGCGCTTCTTCATGACCATTCCCGAAGCCTCACGCTTAGTTCTGCTGGCCGGCGCATATGCGCAAGGTGGCGATGTGTTTGTATTGGATATGGGCAAACCGCAGAAAATAGTAGATATTGCTCGTAAAATGATCACGTTGTCCGGGCGGACAATTAGAGATCCTGAAACTGGTGTCGGCGATATTGAAATAAAATTCACCGGACTCCGCCCCGGCGAGAAGCTTTACGAAGAACTGTTGATTGATAACAATAGCCTAGTATCCACTCCACACAGCAAAATTCTTAGGGCTTCCGAGAATATGCTCAGTCAAATTGAAGTCGCCCGAATGATACGTGAAGTACAGGCGTCAATTGCAACGGATAACACCGAAAGACTTCATCAACTGATTGAAACAAGTGTAGAAGGTTTCCAGTGGCGCGATATAAACGTTGAGTCTTCGGAAAGAGTGGCCCACTCCCTTCAGCTACCCTAGATCTACTAGCAAATCTTACGCCTCCTTGAGCTAAGGCCCTCCACTAATTCGTACGTTTAGATAGTTTAGTATAGCAACTTGCAAGTTTCGCCTTCCGGCGTATTAGCCTTGCGGTCATTCAATGGTGATTTAAGCGTCTTAAGGCGATACACAGGAGAACATCAAACTATTCTATTGTGGTATGCCGCGTTCAAGTAGAAGCGTAAATTTTACTCTGTCTCTACAGAAAAGTAGTGTGTCAAAACTTACATTTCACTGTATGCGTTGGTTTGTGAACGATTCCAGATAAGTGATTATCTACGACTTGATTCAAGATGAGGAGTTCGGTTGATTTATCGTTCCGAAATTGATGGGTTGAGAGCTGTCGCTGTTCTCCCAGTAATATTGTTTCATGCTGGTTTTGAATTCTTCAGCGGTGGCTACATTGGCGTAGATGTTTTCTTCGTCATTAGCGGCTACCTGATTACAACAATTTTGGTCGAAGAAATTGAACACGGCAAATTCAGCCTTCTCCGATTTTATGAGCGAAGAGCGAGGCGAATTCTGCCAGCACTATTCTTTGTGATGCTTTGCTGTTTGCCATTTGCTTGGATGTGGATGTTACCAGGCCAAATGAAGGATTTTTCCCAAAGTTTGGCCGCAGTGAGTCTTTTTATTTCGAACATTTTGTTTTGGAGGCAAACTGGATACTTTTCATTGGCCTCAGAAGAAAAACCTCTACTTCATACTTGGAGTTTAGCTGTGGAGGAGCAGTATTACCTGCTCTTCCCTGTCTTCTTAGTTCTAGTGTGGAGGTTTGGTAGAGGTCGAGTTTTTTGGAGTATTATTTTGCTTTTCGCGATTAGCCTTGCCTTGAGTGAATGGGGATGGCGCAACAAACCTACTCCCAACTTCTATTTAGCGCCAACACGGATCTGGGAGCTGCTTGCGGGTTCAATTGCCGCGTTTATTGCGAGCAAAAGCGTTGTTAAAAAGAGCGATTCTTTATCAATGTTGGGTTTAGGTGCAATTGTAATCTCCATTTTTGCATATGATGAGAGTACCCCGATCCCTAGTTTATATGCTCTTGCCCCTGTTTTAGGTGCAGTGTTCGTTATCCTCTTCGCTCAAAACGGGACAATTGCAGCGAGACTGTTATGTGCTAAGCCACTGGTCGGAATAGGATTGATTAGCTATAGCGCTTACCTTTGGCACCAACCAGTTTTTGCCTTTGCACGAATTAGAAGCATCAATGATCCAAGTAGTTTACTAATGGCGAGCGCAGCTTGTCTTTCTCTGATATTGGCCGTTTTTAGTTGGAAGTATGTCGAGCAACCGTTTCGCAACGGGAAAAGGACAATTGTTAAAAAACGATCATCTGTTTTTGCGATAAGTGCGTTGGGTTCCCTTGCGTTCTTGGGTTTTGGCTTATGGGGGAATGCACAGCAGGGAATAAGTTGGAGAATTGATAAGCAGGTTCTACAAATTCTCTCTGAGGCAAATAGTAAAGCGAGCGATAAATGCCTCTACTCACCGGTGAAACCCTTTCCGGTTCCCTTGGCAGGGTGTGAGAGTTTGGTGTCGAACGACAATGGGAAAGTGCTACTTCTTGGAGACAGCCACTCAATGTCTATTTCTTCAGAAGTTTCCAACGCGCTAAATGCGGCAAACTTTAGTGCTTTTCATGCGTCATACTCAGGTTGCATACCGTTTGTTGGATTTCGTAGATTTGACCGAGGCCGGGATCATAAGTGTTCTGAATTTGTTGAAAGTGCCCTAGTCTACGCTCAAGACAATAACATCGACACCCTCATCTTTACGGCCCGCTTCCCTTGGTATTATTTTGGGAATTACTATGACAACGGCGAAGGAGGGCATGAACCTGGGAACGATATCACATTAGATGTAGAAAGTGTTTCATCGTCTTTTCCTGATAGCAGATCGCGCAGAAATAGAGTCCTTTCAACTTTAGAAGAACGGATTGTTGAACTGTCACAAAACTACAAAGTTGTGTTAGTGGCACCTGTACCTGAGAATGGTTGGGACGTCATTACTATTGCCGCGAAGCGTGCAATGTTCAATGGTTTGAATGATACTGAAGTTACGTCTAGTTATGATCGATATTTGATACGCACTCTACCTATTCGGGAATTGTTTGGTGGGTTGGCAAGTGAGCTCGGCAATGTAAAAGTTGCCGAAATTCAGAATGGTTTCTGTAGTACGAGAACCAGACGGTGTAAGGCATTCACCCAAGGTAGATCTTTGTACTTTGATGATGACCATTTATCACTTAGCGGTGCTCGTATCGCGGCAGAGATTATTTCTTCAGTAGTTGTCGATTTGCATAAGTAAAGTGTGCGCCTTGAGATGCCCCTAGATTTGTAGACGCTTTGCTTGGTAACTTTGGAAGCAAAGGAAGACGCAAATGTCAGGGCAAATTCTGGACCTGTCACGGTTTCGTGCCGCTCGACGTGCTCGTTTAGGCCATTTTCCGTTCGAAGGCGACCGGGCTTTTCCAGCCCAGTGCTGAGTGGCGGCGTCGCGGATTGTAGAAGCCATTGATGTACTCAAATATCGCCATCTCAGCCTGCCGTCGTGTCTCCCATGATCGTCGCCAGATCAGCTCGGCCTTGATCGTCTTGAAGAACGTTTCAACGGCGGCGTTGTCATAGCAATTTCCCTTGCCGCTCATTGATACCATTTTCAAAACTGATGTAAGCGGTGCGCCGTTCACACGGTTGCGGCGTAGTTCCAGGGTAGCAATTCTTGGATATCCGTTTGTTTGTGTCCGCCAGCAATGGCTGTGAGCACGCCGCACAGATATAGGCCATCACCAGCCCGCTGCCGTCCCAATAGATAAGCTTCAGCCGATCTGCCCGCTTGGCGCGGAACACATAGACCGACCCATCAAACGGCTTCTGGCGCAACTGGCTCTGCACCAAAGCCGCCAGCCCGTCATGGCCTTTGCGGAAGTCCACAGGATCGCTGGCCAAAAAAATCCGGACATTATGAGAGAGCGCGATCACGTGGCCATGGCCCGCGCGATCTCAGCGATCCGCGCCGCTGGCGTCGCTGCATCAAGACGCACGGTGACATCGCCATTGATCACATCAAGCGTGTTGGAGGATGTAGCGAGCAGAGGCTGGGCGACAGGTGCAGGTGCCTCGATCTCAACTGACACAAAGTCCATGCCCCCCAAATTTGGCAGAACCAGCTTGCCCTGTCGCGCCATCCGCCGCCAATCAGACACCGTGCTGGGGATCAGTTCATACCGCTTGGCAACCGCGTTGACTGTCTCTCCTTCAATCAACGTCTCCGCCACGATCCACGCCTTCAACTCAGGCGACCATCCGTGGCCTGCCATAGCTGCCCAGGCTGAGACGGGACTGTTCCTTGATATGTGCAAGCGTGATCAGGTCAGTCCGTTGCCTGCGACTGACAGGGCGGTTGCGGAAAGCACGCAATCCTCGACTGCTGACATCTAAAACCTCGCACAGACGTGTTGTTGAAAACTCAACGCAGTGTTATTCAGCGAACCTAAACCTCATGGCTTTTGGCTCGCGAAGAAGGCTGTGGCCTTTTTTAAGTTATCCCTCTCCTCCTTTAGAATGCGGTTCTCACGTCGAAGCCGATCATTCTCTTTGGCGAGATCTAAATCCTCTTTCGAAACCACATCACCGTCTCGGTGCGCCGTGATCCACTTGTTCAGCGTAGACATGCCGACACCCCGATCGTCAGCCACCTGTTTGCGTGTCAGCCCACTGGTCAGCGTGATCCGCACCGCATCTTTGCGAAATTCGTCCGTCCGTTTCAGTCCCATCGTCAGTCTCCTTTGTTTCAGTAAATGCTATCAAAGGAGCGGCATCAAACCGCGACAGGTCCAAACTTCATAGTTTAAAAGTTTGATCGAAGTAGTGCTATGCGGGAATACCGCAGCCGTTTCAATTGAAGATAACAGCGAGTTCATTTTTGAATGTTGAAAATAGAGAGCCTGAGCGAACTTGGCTCTTTTCTGAGGGCGCATCTAGCAATGAATTGTCATAGTGATTTCTAATCCAATTGGGATCAAAGCCCATCAAGAAGAGTATGGTGGGAAAGATTTGAAAATGTGAGAAGCCGTTTCTATGTTTCAACGCGTGCTCCCTAAACAACATTTCTATCTTAAGATTTTCCGATACTAGAATTAGCGGAACCAGGCCTTCTCCGACATCAACATCAAATAAATTGCAATGCGGACTACGCTTTCGATCACGGTCAAAGCGTTGACCATGATCTGAAGTATAGATTATGACTGAGTTGTTGAACTGAGCGTTCGCGAAAAGCATCTGAAAAAAGCGGTCGACTGACCATCGCAAAGCTTGTGTGTACACACTAGGTAACTCCAAGCTACTCGAAGAAGCTTTGTAGAAACTTTTCTTTTCAAAGTCGTAGCTGAACTGAGAAGGAAAAGTGGATTCGTACGGTATATGGGTTCCAAATTTGTTTACCAAAATGAAAGTCGGTTTTTCGGACTTCAGAAGTTCTTTGATACGGCTAGCAAAAGTGTGATCTCGATGCATTGCACTCTGGTCTGCAGCCGTAATTACTTCATCAATTTGAGAAAATTCAACCTCGTTCATGTAGCTGTGCAGTCCAACTTCTGGAATCCAAGCATCAAACAAAACGGTTCTGTATCCAGCCAATTGTGCAAACTGCCAGATCGTTGGGTTTTTTAGAGATCTTTGAGCTAAGTCGGGCACTTGGTCCATTCGCAATCCAGAACGCAAAATTATCCGACTTTGTTTGGAGCAATTCCAGGCGGAGGTCGCCACGCCAAAGTTGATTAGCTTTTCACCAACGCCGCTGAGAAAGGGCGTAGTGTCCGTGGGACCACCATTAATACTTAAGGAGTCCCCACGGACACTTTCATCTACAATCAGAACAATATGCTTGATTCTAGGTGAGATCTCATTTTCATAGTCGACGGATTCTCTGGGACCGTCGTACAAATCATCAGTTACAGCTTTGAAAATCTTAGCCCAGCTAGAATAAAATGATGGTAATGCTAAGTTTCTGTTTTCAGAATAGAATGAAACAGAAAAAACTAGGATTGTAGCGATTATTGGAACTATCACTAAAAAATTTCGTGACTTTGGTTCCAACTTTGAAGGCATACATAGTATCGTTGCAAACAAAAGGGCATTTAGCCCGAATGTGACTATCGCACCAGGGTAATAGATTACTACTTGACCGACCAATGACAAGTTTTTGAACATGAGGCGTGCTGTTTCAAAGGTGAGTGTGGAACCTAGAAAGCTTCGAGCTGTAGTATCAACTGCGTAACCTGCTATTAAGAACAAAACAACAGGGCCGCGCAACCATAGGGAATGCAGAGTTAGAGCGACAAAAAATCCGATCCAAGCTAATAAAAAGACTACGAAATATATAAATGCATAGTGAAAGTTTCCAGTAGAAAACCAGAAATTTACACCATCTGCGAGTTTTGTTAAGTCTTTAGGAAGTAGTGAAAATAAGAGATAAAGAATTCCTGCAGCTTTGATGCTACTCGGTATCCAATTCATTTATAATGCAGAATGGCGTCACTGGGAAAATTTATTGCTGTTTCCAACATATCCTAAAATTTCCTATCTTAGAATTCGACGCAATGCGCGCTTGTTCAACAAAATGAATAAATTCGCCTCATTATCCAACTGTCTACTGCAGTTATTGTATCTCAATCCGCTGCAATCGCCGCGCCGCCAGTGATTAGAGATGGTGTAATTTGTGAAATTGTACGGCCCCAACGTGTAACGGGCTGCTCTGCGACAAAAATCACATCATCCGGTCGCATTTCAAACCGAGTTGCCAGGGAAAAATTTGCGGCATTTCGGGCGTTCAGGTGCCAAGCTGTGATTGCACCAAATTCGCGAGGATCGGATGATGCTCGCAAAACATATATCTGCGTAACATCACCAGTTTCTTTAGCAATGCCTTCAGATTGATCAAACAGTGCATCAGCTAGACTGGCTGTTCTTTCAAATGGCAAAGCAAACCGGGATTGACGCCCAACTTCACCTGCAAGGTAAACATAATCTCTATTATCGGCGCCAAGTTCTCGGCGCAGCTGATAATTTGTTCGTGCTTCTTCTAGTTGGCCGCGGCGGATGGAAACTTCTGTCTGCAACTGGGCTAATGCATTGGCACGAGCATTGCCGCGGGCATTCACAATCGCGATTTGTTGTTCGAAATATCTCTCAGCCTGGCTCAATTCATACTCAGTATCCACAAACACAGCATCACCATTCAGCAAACGGGTCCGCTTCAAACCTGAGCGGGAAAACAACTCGGTCAATGGGATCTGGTAGAGGTTTCCGCCACGATAAAGCCGCACAGAAGCGAAATCCTGATCTTCGACTGTAATCCCACCAGTCGCCGCGAGAGCTTCATCAAGATAAAGCGGAGTCAGCGTGACGGGCACAACAGCCGGATTCGCAACAGCACCACCGATGGAAACTTTCTGTGAGTTGAACTCCGCGATCTCAAGACTGAATGTTGGGTCGATCTGGTTTTCCACGAGACGCTGGAACATGCGAGCCTCAGCATCTTCTATGGTCAGACCAGCGATCCGAACGCGGCCGACGTTTGGAATGTTGATCGAGCCGTCATCCTGAACTGTATAGCCCTGCCGAGAATTTTGAGCCGCAAGAAGACCGGAAAGCTCCTCCACTGTCGAACCAGCTGATGGTGTCGCTAATAACACCACATCGCCAATACCAATCATATAGGGCCCCGGAGCCACTTCTGGTGGCAAGCGCAGCTCAAGCCGTGTCGGGCGTTGCTCCGGAACAACCGGAGGCTCGGGCAACGCCCCTACCCCGCGCAAACCAGATCCTGTTCCAGCCGTCAGCGAGAATATCGCTGGTAGCGTTTTTGGCGTATAGGATGATCGGTTCGCCTGTACGACACTTTCTGCCGTCATCTTCAATACGCGGACCTTGCTCGCCCCATCGGTTCCGGGCACCACATCGGAACTGCGGTAAATTGTGCTGCATCCAACCATGATCAACATAATGGACAGAATTGTTGTCAGTCTAAGCACAGGCTCTTACCTCCGGTTGGCCCCCAGGCCGAAAATCACGCGAAACTTGGGTCATTTTTCAATCACCTGCGTCGCAATATCGCCAATGAACTCTCCTGTCCACTGGCGTGTCTGTACGATAGTGCCGCCCTCAACCCAATAAAGGTTAAAGAAGGATTGATCGAGACTGCGGCACGTCTCTCTCATGAGTTGTGTTTTTGCAACCCTTTTTCCGAGGGTCAGTTCACGATCACCGTTGTTTTTGATCTCACAGCGATAGGTTCTGGTGAGGGCCTGATTGTCGCCCATCAGATAGGTATGCAGGCGGTCAGAAAACCCTTCTCGCCGGCCGAGGACCATTGCCATCGGCTGAGAGATATCGACCGAGATCAGTTCGACGCCGAAGCCCCGAGTGCCCCGCAGCATGCTGTTCTCCAGGATCAGCGCTTTGTCATCGGGGCCGATCCAGGTGTCGATTCCGTCCCGTCGCGCTTCACGCAGCATGATGGTGTTTTGTTCAAGATCGATAAAGCCAACCTGAATGGCCGAAGCTTCTGCGGTTTGCAGTGCCGTGAACCGAGCGGAAAATGCTGATTTCTTACCAAGAAGACCAACCAGTTGACCTGCAGCAGATTCGTCGCCCCCAGACTGGGTGCACGCGTTGAGGCCAAGACAAGCCAGCAGCATGAAGGTCAAGCGCATGATCATCTCAGATACCGCCCCCAGCCATCTTCCAGCTCGTTAGCACGATAGTCGCGGGTCAGGCCAAAAAGTCTGTTGTTCACTTCCAGACGCGCGCCACCGTCACGTGTGGTCGGTCGAATGGTCTGCGCCAGAGTTTTCTTGGATGGTCGGCCGGTCATCCAGGCCACCGGGATTTCCAGAGTGATCCCTTTGTCAAACGAGCCCTCCCCGAAGGTTGAGAATGGAACATCTGTAAGGGTAAAGAACCCGCCAACCCGGAACCCGTTGTCGAATTCGCGGGTCACAGTCATGGTCGCACCCCAGTCACCGGCAAGATACCTTCCGGCATCTACCTGGCCAAGGAAACCCCCGCCAAAATCGTAATAGGCAGACACATGGCCCGTCACCACATCGTAGTTCTGGAACCCAAAGAGGATATCAAAATCGCGCTGCTGCGCCCAATTCACCTCGGCCCCAAGCGCCAATCGGCTGTCAACCGGATACCAGAGCAATTCACCCGATACGCCGCCAAACATGGATTCCAGATATCCCGCAGTGACCCTGCCGAACAGATCTTTGCCTGGACGGAACATATACTCGGCAGTCATGACGTTGACCTCGAGATCTGATTGCTGTGCGTACAGAACTCCGTTAGATCGGACCCTCGGCAACAACGAGTTTGAGCCGCGCCCAGAATCAATGTCTCCCGAAATCGGATAGGTGAGTTTCGTCGCAAATGTCAGTCCCGGGCTGGGTCGAAACACTAAATTTAGCTCTGGGCCAAACTCATACCGCAACGGTCTGTCAGGATCAAAATAGGAAAATCGAGTGAAAGGCGTCAGCCCCCATTCGAATTGAGGAAACGCATTGCCAAATTCTCCTTCGCGACCGACCCCTGATGCATCCTCAATATCGGCGCGCGCAAATGTTCGCCATGGCCCATCGTAATCGTTTTCCAACTCATAAAGATCGGACCGGTTGGTCGTGATCTTGGTGATAGGAACACCATTTTCCTGGAACACAATTGTAAACTTCTCAACCTCAGGTGCCAATGTATTTGCCATCACCCGCGCGGCCCTACCCGCCGCCTGTGCCTCCGCACCCCAACGATTATTCCGGACCCGGATGGTAGCTGACCTTGACCCAATCACAGCCCCTTCCAGACTGATCCCCTCTTGTTCCAGACGCGCCTGAAGAACGCCTTCTGGGGTGCCTTTGGCGGCAGTACTTTCCGGCAAGTTCCAACTCGCGGCTGCAAGTGAGTCTCGGGGCAGTAGCGCTGCAGCTGAGGTTTCCAACCCGCCGGGTACCTTAGTTTTGCGGGGATCGATCACGCGGGTAAACTGAAAACCCAGCTCAGTGCCACCGTGCAAAAACGCACCCAGTTGAATTCCGTTTTTAAACCGATAGTCTACTCCGATGTTAATTGGTGTATCTAAATCAATTTCGCCCACTATTGTTTCTGCCGGATAAACATCGGATGAATATTCTGCCTTAAACGTTAACCTTTCGTTTACTTGCCAACTTACACCACCAAAGAAGGCGGCATCGCCCCTAAACCATGTGTCAGTTTCGAGTTGGCCGCCTGGACCGGCAAATCCCCCAGGTCTCGTGTCGAACCTGCTACTAAAAATTCCAAGCGGGTTATCGAAACTGTTTCGTCCACCCAAGCGCCCCCAACCGATACCACCAGTGAATTTCAATCCAGGTGACAATGTTTTGGTTGCAACAACATACTCACTGCTGAATACGCCAGTACCGCCAAAATCTCTCAGGCCAAATGCCAATGCAGGTCTACCATTTTTTTCTTGCGCTATTTGGATATGAACATCAAAATTGCGGTCAAATAGTGGGGAACCCGTTGTGGTTAACCCTTCAATTCGATTGTAGCGAAACGAACCTGTCAGCCATGGGAAAACTTGGAATGCCATCGTCCCACGCGTCGTCGGTCCAAAATGGCTCACCGAAAACGCCAGGTTCCCATCGTTCATCACCTCAGCCGTCGGCATATCAATCAGGCCAGGAGTACCATAAACAGAAATCGTTTCAGATTGGGTCGGCGCAGACAGAAATAAGCTAAAGCAGGAAGCCATAGCCGCAATTTTGCTGCCTTTCCGCATCACGCTGTCCCTACCCATTTTATGCGGCGGATCTTTACAATCCTGCCCTGCCTGCTCAATAACTTCACCGTTCTACCAATTTCGCTTTCAAATTGAACCACACCGCGTAATAAACGCGGACGACCTGAGCCTAAATTGCAACATTCACAACCCGGTATTTTCCGCCATGTTCCGCAAACTCTTCGGCCCAAAGAAAAAAAAGATCGTCAGCTTTCCGCCCATCGCGCCGGATGAGCCTTTTGCCGTCATCGGGGACGTGCATGGGCGCGCAGATCTGCTTGAAAAACTGCTCAAGGAACTGGGCGATTCTATCAAAATCCTCGGTATTGGCGACTATATCGACCGAGGAGAAGACAGCGTTCAGGCATTGTTAATGATGAATTCCCGCAAGGACATCATTTGCCTGAAGGGCAACCATGAAAAGATGATGCTCGATTTCCTTCGCAACCCGCTGGAAAAAGGCCCGCGCTGGCTCAAATACGGCGGGCTTCAGACACTGGCGGCCTTCGATGTCGAGGGCGTGACTGAGACCACCGCACCTGACCTGCTTATCAAAGCACGGGATCACATGATGGAGTCGATGGGCGAGGAGATCCTCGATTGGTTCGCCACACTGCCCACCTCCTGGCAATCGGGCAACGTCGCCGTGGTTCATGCCGGTGCGGACCCTGCCCTTCCGATTGACGAACAATCAGAGCGCACTCTCGTTTGGGGTCACCCGGAATTTGGAGAAACCCCTCGGGAAGATGGCGTCTGGGTCGTGCACGGCCACACCATCGTGGATCAGCCCGTCGCAAAAGACGGCATCATTTCCATCGATACTGGTGCCTATGTCACCGGCCGCCTGACCGCAGCGATTGTGACGTCAGATGGGGTAGAGTTCGTTTCGACCTAAGACCCAGATTGGCAGAAAATTGATGGATGGCCCGTCGATTGTAATACATTTGTTGTTCCTGCCACCGGTTTCGACAGCTGCACCCTGCCCCGCATATCACCCTTCTCGTCGGCGACGCACCAGTAGACCTGGCTCACCGTGATCCCAACGCTTAGAGAGCGTATTCACGTCCGCGCCCGCCGCATGCCGTCGCGCCAGCTTCTGGCACTTTTCAATCATCAAACGCTTACGCTTCTTCTGCGCCGCAGGACCTCACTGACATAATGTGAAAACATTAGGCATATCCTGCCAATGTCATTCGTCTCTTCACCCCTTCGCTAACCCCTAATGTTCCATAAAAAGACGGGGCAGAACTGACCCTGTGACCTGAGTTTTAGCCGTTGCCGCAATCCACACAACGAATGACACCCAGCCCACGTAACACCCGCCCATTGATCCACCCGGCCAAGCGTCCACCCTTCACCCTGCCATTGACACCGGATCAAATGTCCGGTCGTCACAAACGGCAGGCACTTCTCAATTTTCCAGAACGATTTGCACGGACCGATTTGCCGGGGTGCCGAGGCTTACGTGATCAATCGGACTCTTCAGCGTGTTCAGTCAGCAGCATGCTCACCGGCCCGGTGGATCGCACACCCACAACATAGACACGCCATCTGCCCCTTTGTGCCCGCACGCACTTAAACGTAGCTTTGCATCGCCTAGGCCTAGAAATCCGCGATTGGAATAGCTGCCAACTTCTCATCAAACGGCACCAACTGATCGTGATCATTGAGAACAATCCATTACACAAAGCTTTCCTACCCTGACACCAGATTCATGCGCCATCACCAAAGCGAAACATATGCAACAACTCCCGCGTGATCTGATCCCAGTCTCGGCCTCAAATCCGTAGCCCCGCCCCCCGGCGCCAGGACCAGGTCGAACGGCAATGGGATATATTTTACATAAAGGCTAGGCCGCACCGACCCTGCAACCTGCGTCTTGGTCATTGCGGCAATCTTGTCCACCCTACCCGCCCACGGAACCATGTTTGAATAGCCCGCGATGACAGTCGGCCTCTCCAGAGCCTACAGTACCTCTGCCACGGTCTGTTCTGCCCTGTGGCTGTTATAGGGCCAAGGCCTTGGATATGGCCGAGACGGCTCAGACCCGCCCACCTTCTAGCTGAAGGGGTACGGTCAGAATGGTGCGCCAGGAAGAACAAACTGGATTTCAACCCGTTTCGTTGCCATGGCATATGAGGTTCAAGCGTTGGGAAAATTGCTGATCGGGTTGGTCAGCATTTGAACCAAGGGATTGAAAATCAGAGAGCGAAGATACCCGTACTAATTGTGGCAGCCAAAGTTACCGCTGCCAGCGTCGCTACTAATCCATGATGTAGATCCATCACATACGGCCCAGCTGACGCCATTCCCTTGAGTGTACAAAATTTGAGATCCGAGAGGCGCTATACCTGTGGAGTGTGTATAAAAAGGGTTAGTGCTGTCATTATTTCGACCACACGTGTTACCTCTCATACAGAAAAAGATCACAACTGAATGGCTACAATTATTGTACGCTTTGTGATTGTTACCCAGGCGCTGAACCTCGACACAATGCTGGGCGGCGCCAGCGCTAACCATTTGAGGGAATGGTGAAACAAGTGTGGCGATAAAAGTAAACACTAGCGGAAATTTTTTCATTTCATAGCCTCGGGTAAATTCAAACTTTCTGAATGCGTGATGCGCGATCTAGTTAGGAATGTCTAATTACTGGCTTTTCAACAGTGTTTGAGCTTGGCGAAGGCTTGTTCTATCGGGTTCAGGTCCGGACTGAAGGGCGGCAGGAAGAGCAGATGCGCCCTTGCTGTGCGGATCGCTTGTCGTACAACTTGGCTTTTGTGACTGCCGAGATTGTCCTTCACCACCACATCACCGGATCTGAGCGTGGGAACCAGCTCATGTTCAACATAGGTCCGGAAGATATCACCGTTCACGGGCCCGTCGAAGACCCACGGCGCGTCGATCCTGTCATGACGTAGGGCGGCGATGAAGGTGGAGGTGGTCCAATGCAGAAACGGCGCTATGCCAGGCAACCGTTCACCCTTGGATGCCCAACCCCGAAGCGGTGCCATGTTGGTCTTCACCCAGGTCTCATCCGGTGCCCGGCAGGCGATTGCATCGCAATCTGCCGAGAGGGGATTAAGACCAGCCGCTTCGGATCGATCCGGTGCTGATCGCGTTGCCACCTCTCCCGGCGGCGTTTCACGCCTAGGCGGTCGCGCTCATCAGCGACCAGCGTCTTTTTTTGAAACTGAACCCGAAGCCGCGCAGGAACCGCCAGACGGTATCGTGGCTGACCTTGACACCGCGCTCGGCCAGCTTCTCCTGCAACCCCGACAGCGTGATGTGCGGACAGACCTGCACCTGATCCAGAAGCCAGCCCCGGTGTGGCTCCAAAAGCGACCGACGGTGGCCACCCATCTTCGCCGAGCTTACCTAACCGGTCCGCGCAGCACGCTGCATCCATTTCACAACGCTCGGCGGTGCAACTCCAAATCGGGCCGAAACAGAGCAGCAGCTCTCTCCCGATTGCATCGCCGCAACAACACGCTTCCGAATGTCATTCGAATAAGGTTTCGTCATCCATGCTGGCCTCCTCCACCGGTATGGATTCTGAATCACAATTGGCTCAAAAGGGAATCCCAAATCGATTCAGACAAAAACTAAGCCGCTCTAGCTCACGTATCACCCGCCCATTGATCCACCCGGCCAAGCGCCCGCCCGTCACACACGGCAGGCAGTTTGCAATTTTCTAGAACGATTTGCCGGGGTGCTGAGGCTTACGTCATCAAGCGGACTCGTCAGCGTGTTCAGTCAGCTGCAGGCTCTCCGGCCCCGTGGACCGAACACCCACAACATGCGCCATCACCAAAGCGAAACATATGCAACAACTCCCGCGTGATCTGATCCCAGCCCCGGCCTCAATACCGTAGCCCCGCCCCCCGGCGCCAGGACCAGGTCGATCGGCAAGGGGACATGTTTTACATAGAGGCTGGGCCGCACTGATCCTGCGACCTGCGTTCTCGTCATTGCGGCAATCTTTTCCACCCTGCCCGCCCAGGGGACCATGTTGAAATCGCCCGCGATGACAACCGGTCCCTCCAGAGCCGACAACACTTCTGCCACGGCCTGTTCCGCCCTGCGGCTGTCATGGGGCCAGGGCCAAGGGATATGGGCTGAGACGGCCCAGACCCGCTCGCGCTCTAGCTGAAGCGGCACGGCCAAAATAGCGCGCCGGTCGGAGCAGATCGGATCACCGTCGAAGGGGTGTCTTGACAAAACCGCGATTCCCATCCTCCCGGAGAATCTGCACAGATGCTGGTGGGGAAAGCTGGCTGACAACAGGCCCAGAATTGCGGAATTCTGGGTGGAAACCTCCTGAAGCATCACCACATCGACATCGCTGGCCTCGATATCGGCCGCGACAGACGCGAATTGCATGTTTCGGTACCAAAGGTTCTTGGAATAGACGCGCAGATCTCCACCGGAGTCTTGGGGCAGCAGAAACACCGCGACTGTGTAGAGCGCGTAGAGGGCGGTTGTGCCGAGGAACAGCCGGAGCCAGAGCATTCTGGCCGCGAAGACACCGAAGAGGCAGATCAGTGCTAGTGCCGGTCGCCCGATTGCGATGGAATCTGCGGCGCGGTGGATGTGATCGAGCGTTCCGGCAATGATCAACAGGGCCGACAAAACTGCGGCACCCACCAGAAATCTTCGCATGACCTGTTCCACTCCCCTGATCCGGCGCGGGCCGTTGTCACCCGGTGTATGTGGAGGCCGCTGTCGTGTTTCGCAATGGACTGCCGCATTCTTTTTGGGGTCGCATACGGCTCAGTGCAGTATGAAACCGTGAGGTCGGGTAAGCGGACAAAGCTGCCTTCGTTTTAGTTATGGGCAAAGTCCGCTAAGGCAGTACTAGCTGGCTGGCAAACGATGAACTCAAACTCCCTGATCTTCGTTTTGGAACCGTTCCGATGCTTGGCCGACCACATCGCGATTGAGGTTCAGACCCAATCCCGGCCTTCCATCTAGTGAAAGGCGACCTTTGACTGGTGCGATATCGGGACCATCCAAAATGTTGTCTTGCAAGAGCTGCCACATGATCTGGTTCCCGTCGTCCAGATTTGGAATAGCGCGGCCAACGTGATGTTCCGCAACCGTAGTGATTCCTGTTGTCATAGATGAATGGATGCAGAGCTTCATTCCAGCGGCTTCTGCGATCCCCGCTGCTTTCATCATTGGGCGAAGCCCGCCCATCTCACGTGGGCCAACCGCAATCATATGTGCATGGCCACCGCCAATCGCACGATAGGCCTCGTTTAAGGTGAACACGGATTGATCCGCACCAATCGGGATTGGGCTTTGCCGTGTGACTTGTCCCAAGGCTTCCAGCGACGTCGAAACGGTCGGTTGCTCAATATACTCAATATCGAACGACGCAAGACGGGAGATCATCCGTAATGCTGTGGCGGGGTCCCAGGCCTCATTGGCGTCCAGCCGCAGACGTGTGTCGCCAATAGCCTCTCGTACGGCCTTAGTCGCTGCAACGTCACGATCAGGATCAATTCCTACTTTCAGGTATATGATTGGATGGCTTCGGGCGACCGCTACCTTCGCATCCGCTACAAGCTCTTCGATGGACTGGCCCTGTAAGAAGTAAAAGTAACCGACATGTTCACGCACAGCCCCGCCAAGCAAATCCCACACGGGACGCCCTGTTGCCTGTCCCTGTAAGTCCAGCGCTGCCATGTCAAAGCCACACATCAATTGATTGGCATAGCGTGGCATGTTGCCTCCAAACACTAAAAACTGACCGCGATAGGCCTCGGCCAGGATTTGAGAGGCTTCGAAAACCGAGCGCCCTACAAAACGCGCGCCTATTTTACGTAAAATAATCGCCTGCGCTCCGGCATCTGGCGCGGTTGTGGTTTCTCCGATGCCTATGCTGCCATCCTCGCCAACCAGTTCGATAAGGTTGACACAAAACACGTCCTCGACCCCTTGCGACCAAACATAAGGTGCCTTCAGGGGCAGCATCATCGGCGTGACCCGAACTTCGGTGATTATCATTTGGAAGTTCCTTAGAGCTGATCGTAAAAGTCGGTGATGGTATCAAAGTCGAAGCGGAGCGGCACCGGATCAACAATTTGCCAGACGTTGGTGGTACCACCGTTCAGCATCGTTGCGGCGCGTGCTGTGTCGCATATGCCTCCGCCGTAAAGCCTGTTGGCCAGATTAAGAATTGCCGTTTCATGCATGGTCTTGCTTCCACTTCCACACGCGTCCTTTACCAAAAGAACGCGATATCCATTGGCAATCCCATCCCGCACAGTCGCTGCTATGCAAGCCTCCGTCCAAACACCGCAAATGATCAGCCATTCGGCCTTGATATCCTTCAGCCAGCGGTCGAGATCAGTGCCTCGAAATGCAGAGGCATCGTTCTTGACAAAGACTTGCTCCTCCCCAACCGGAGCAACCTCTTTACAAATCGCAGCTAGGTAACCCGCGGCATCAGAGAAGGTCGGCGAACCATCTGGGCGGGTTGCCTCGAATGGTCTCGGCGGTTCGACAGCAAAGTCCCGCACATAAGTCGCATGGGCGACATGGAACGCGTTCGAGCGAGATGTATCAAGGAGCCGGGATGCATTTGCAAGAACCTGCTCAAAACCGTGCGTATAATAATCAGGATCAGTCCGCTGCTCTTCTTGAAGGTCTACCAACAGAAGCGCACATTCACGGTTGGAAAGGTTCAATTGTTTAAGGACGGGCAAACGCATGGACGATCCACTGGTTGTTCTTGGCGTCGATCATACCTGTAAGCTGGAGAGGGGATCGTCAATTCACGACAAGGCAAGGCCATACAGGCGACATAAGTAAAGCTGCCATTCGTGCGCCCTGCAGCATCGATCAATTTGGGCTCCTTGCTAACATTCTAGGTTTTTGTAAACGAGGGTTGAGAGACCAACCCAAAACAAGTGATTACACCCCCCTGCCCTCTTTCTAATTCGCTTGAATGGCCTGGCGCGCAAAGTTAGGCAGATTGTTGCGAAATATGGCTATATGCTTAGAAAAAGGTCGCGATTTCTGACCTATTTTCAAAATAGCCCTCCCCTGCCCTTTTACATCGGTTGGGGCTAGGTTTCGCGTGCGAAACCTATGCGGGGCGACCTGCAATCAGTCAATCTTTTCCAGCAAATGCCGGATGTGGTCCATCACCTGATCCACCAGTTCGCTGTTCACATTCGCCCCGTGGAACTGGATCGCGTACCCGTCTGCCCGGTCGATCCTCTGGATTGAGATACCGTTGGCCAGCGGCACCTCCCTGCCCTCGCGGGTTTTAGCCTCTTTCCTGGGTCGCCCCCCGCGGCTGGGGTCAGGGGCGATGCCCTCGGCCTTGGTTACCAGAGGCTCCAACACCGCCCATTCGGCCTCTGGCGTGTCCGTCACATGATCATCCAGCGCCACGCGGATCTCACCCCCCTGCCCTGCCCTGAGTGCTGCGGCAAGGCGCAGGCATTGGCGTTCGCTCAGATGAGTGGCGTGGCTGAGCATGTCGCCCAGTTCCTCGTGCACCAGGGCAAAGGATTTGACCTTGGAACGCTTCGCCTTTGACGCTGAGCCGAACAGGGTTTTCACCGCATCCTCGATCGTTGCGAACACCCCCTCGTGCACAGCGATGGCGGCCACCCTGCCCCGCTCGTACTGGCTTAGCCCTGTACGGATTTCGTTTTCCTCAACCATCGCCACCAGCGTGTCGGCAATGCTGCCCGGCTGGCGGATGAAGCATGGGATGGTCTGGTACTTTTCCCCCGCTGTCAGCGTGTTCAGGCGGCGGTAGGCGGCGAGACGCCGAAAGCCCGAGATCAGGGCGAATTTGCCGGCAGTATCAGGGTTCGATGGCTCGAACACCTCGATGGGCAGGCGCAGGCCGTTGGCCGAGATTGAGGTGCAAAGTTCGGTCAGTTCATCCTCGTCCATCGCCATACGGTCGCGGGTCAGGGCATCGGCGGTGATCTCATGAATGGGAATTTCGCGGGCGATCAGGCCCTTGCCATCAGCTTCGCGCAGGCGCTCTGCATCGGCCTTATCCCGGGCCAGTTCCTCGCGATCAGCCTGGGGCAGGGGGGTTGACCGGATCGCGGCATCGGCCACCACATCGGCGATTGGCGGGCGCAGGCCAGGGGCAGAGGTTTCGCGCGCGAAACCCTGTTCCATTTCCTTCAGCGCCTCGGGTGAGGGAACCTCAAGCTGTTTCCGCTTGGCCATGCTCTGCCTCCTTTTCGTTCAGCTGTTCATCGCGCCACCAGGAACCGATCAACATCTCCTTGAATTCGGCATAGGTGCGGTCAAATGTTTCGCGGCCACGAACATAGGTCTCGCGATTGAAATCGCGGTAATCGGCCTCGTAAATGCCTGACACGCTTTCCCCGGCCTGTCCGACCATGGCGGTGTATTCCTGCCGGTAGGCGTTGGTCATATCGCCGAAATAGGCCTGGATCACATTGGCCAGATCGGTTTGCTGGCTGGCGTCAAAGCGGGTGATGATGGCGCGGACCACGTCCCATTCGAACTTCATTTCCGGCAGACCCGCCCGACGGCGGGCGGCGTTTTCACCTTCTTCAATAGAGGCGAAGGTGGAATAGAGCATGTCGAAGAAGCGGCCGGTTGAATCGAACTCAAGGAAGGACGCGCCGAGGGGTACCAGAATGATATCCGCGGCGGCCAGCGCATTGATTGTCAGATAGCCGAGGGCAGGGGGGGTATCGAGCAGGATGACATCGTAGTCATCCAGCGCGCCACCCTCCTCCAACGCCGCAGTCAGCGCGTCCCAAAGCGGCCAGTTGCGCAGACCCATGCGCCAGACGGGGATCTGAAATTCGGCCCAGTAAAGGTTCAACTGAGCGCCGATCAGATCAATATTGGGCCAGTGGGTTTTCTGGACCACGTTTCGCAGCGAAACCTGCATTGCCTCTGTCAGGGTTTCATCCATTGCCAGCTCCAGATCGCCCGCCGCCGCCCGCACCCGGTTTTCCGCCGAAAGATGCGTGGCGTAATCACGGGCCAGAAGGGGGAAGACCGTGCTCCATTCATCCGGGACATCGCCCCCCATGATCGACGTCATCGAGCCCTGACTGTCGAGGTCAATTACTAAGACTTTGTAACCATCCAGTGCGGCGCTCATCGCCAGATGCGCACAGGTCGAGGTTTTGCCGACCCCGCCCTTGAAATTCGCTACAGCAGTGATCTTGGCCGGCTGGCCCTTGGGGCGGTAGGGGCGGTATTCCTTGGTGCTGACCCCTTCTTCGGCGAAATGATCGCGCAGGATCAGGATATCTTCGAGACTAAACCACCTTGAATTGCCCTCTCCTTCGCCCTGGGGCAAGTCCGCATTTTTCTTCAAAACCCGCCGCAAATGGGCCGGGGCTACGGGAATCAGATAGCGGCAAACCTCCCACGTGGAAAAGCGGCGCAGCTTTTTCTTGCCATCCGGCGCGTATCCCCGCTTGGCCAGATCATCGCGCCCCCGCCCTGCAAAGGCCGCGGCGCGGGCGAATCGGGCGGTATCCACCGGATCGCCCAGCTTGGCGGAGGCAGATTCGGGGTTTAGTTTGAAATAGGGGGGCAGGGGGGTGTCTGATTTCCTGTCCATGATATGCTTACCTCATTCATGTCACCCTTTTTGGGTGTTATCCGGTAAATCATCGCACATCTTGGGCGCGTTGTGAATCACTAAGAATGGAAGGATCAGATTGGTGGTTATTCCGCGTTTTGCCGCGAAACTGCTTATTCTTCATTATATCACAAAGAAAAACACGACTCTATATGTTGTGAATCTTTTGAGTCTTTAAGAGTCTTTAAACCTGAGGAATACTGTTATCTCAGGTAGTTACGCCTAGTTAGGTACCGATTCCCGGGTTGAAGGGCACCCGATTCCGGGACAATAGGTACCCGTTCACGGTATTAACGGTTCCGATTCGCAGGGGCAGGGGGCCCAGGATTCGGTATAGACTCTATTTCGGGTAAAAATGGCCAATCAAGGTCCTGTTCCCTGCAATTCCCGCGTGTGAAGGTACCGTAAACCCACCGCGCTGTGTGTTAAAGTACCCGTTTACGGGAAGGGTGTATCCTGTAGATGGGTGCCTATAGAAAGATTGAGCACGGGTGCCTTTTGCGGCATACTAGGCCAGAGAGCAGAGCGCCGAAAGAAAAAACCAAATCCGGCGCAAGAGGGCAGGGGTCATGGACCAGTTGGATATTCCAAAAGAAAAGCTGACCGGGGCGTTGCGGCGGCCATCGGTGAAAAAGAATGTGGCGGCGATACATGTGTCGGGCAAGCTGACCCTGTTACAGCGCAAGCTGTCGAATGTGCTGCTGCTGAATGCTTATGACACGCTGGTGTCGAAACCGATGCACCAGATTGACGCGCAGACGCTGTGCCTGATGGTGGGGTATAATTCCAACGATATGGCGACGCTGAAACAATCCCTGCGCAGCCTGGCAGAAACCACGGCAGAGTGGGATATGCTGGACGAGGACGGGCGGCAGGAATGGGGGGTCAGTGCGCTTTTGTCCTATGCCAAGCTCAAAAGCGGCGTGTGTGAATATGCCTATTCGCCGGCATTGGCGGAAAAGTTGCATGATCCCAAGGTATTTGCCCTGATCAACCTGAACATTCAGCGGCGGTTTACCAGCGGGCATGCGCTGGCGCTCTATGAAAACTGTTACCGGTTTGTGCGGACCGGCAGCACGGGTTGGTGGCCGATCGACCTGTTTCGCCGGCTGATGGGGGTGGATGGGTCGAGCTATTACGAGAGTTTTAAGCATCTCAATGCCAAGGTGATCAAACCGGCGGTGGCGGAGGTGAACAAGACGTCGAACATCCTGGTGACACCTGAGCTGCGCAAGATGGGGCGGCAGGTGAGCGAGATCCGGTTTCTGATCAAGGAGAACCCGCAGTTGGCGATGCTGGACATCGACGATGGCGAAGGCGTGCGGCAGGGGGATGTGTACCGGCGGCTGGTCGAGGTGGGTGTCAGTGACCGGCTGGCGCGGCAGTGGATTGCCGAGCATGGCGAGGCATATGTGGCTGAAAAGCTCGATTATCTGAAGGGCAGGGCAGGGGTGGAAAGCCCGGTGCGGTACCTGACGGCGGCTTTGCGCGACGATTACAAGGAGGCAGAGGCGCCAGCGCCCTCTGCCGAGGCGGTCGAGGCGGCGCGGGAGCGGGTGGAGGCGGCACAGGCCGAAGATGCGGCGCGTTTGGCACGGGAGGCTGCGGCAGAGCAGGAACGGCGCCAGCGGGCCGCTGTGATGGCCCGTGTGCGGGAATTGGCCGAGGCGCGCACACCTACGCAGCGGGATGCAGATAAGCGGCTGTTCCTGGCGGGGCTGGAGGATGAGGTCGCGCGGGCCGAATTTGCCCGGCTGGGCTGGGGTGCTGCGTTTTGTGCGGATGATATGCGGGTGTTCTGGGAAGAAATGGTACCGGGGGCGTTTGAAAGAAAAAGCAAATAAATCGAGTGATTCGGGCTGCGTAAGGGACAAAGGGTAAAGCTATTGCACGATTGATCGGAGAGAATTCGCCAAGCTTGGAAATCTATGCGTTGTACAAGTTGATTGTGCATGGCTTGAAAGCCATATGTAAACGATTGTCGTATGTAATTGGATTATATAGAAAAAAGCAGTATTTAGCCCGGAGAAGAGATTTTTCTGAGTGTGAACATTTTGAAATTCACTGCGACATTTTGAAACGTACAGGCCGCAGCCACAGAAATTGTTTGATTGAAAACACCCAGCAATCTATTTTGGTGGGTGTGGTGCACTTTTGAGTAGTATTTTCGCCGCTAGAAAATTGATTTTAAAAGCTTTGCTGTGGGGGATTATCAGTGAAACACGAGGGTTTGGATAGCTTCGTTTTTGAAGCGAGCCTCGATATTGAGCGGCATCGTTTTGATAAATTTTATCAAGGCTATGGTAAACGCATTTTTGACTTTACTTTCAGTTTGTTGCTTGCGCCCATTGTAATGGTCACGGCAGTTTTCCTGTTATTGCTGAATCCGATCTTTAATCCGGGTCCTTTGTTTTTCGTACAGCCTAGAATGGGCCGGAATTGCAAAGCTTTTGCTGCATTGAAATTCCGGACCATGCGTCCTGTAGCTCGTGTTACCCGCAAAGCAGATGATCCGGTTGAGGATGACCGTATTCCGTCTTTGGGGCGGATGCTGCGCAGAACCCGGCTGGACGAGCTTCCGCAGATTTTGAATGTTCTCAAAGGTGAGATGAGCCTAATCGGCCCGCGGCCCGATTTTTTTCATCATGCCCGGAAATATCTACGTGAGGTGCCGGGATACAGGCAACGCCATTCGGTGCTCCCAGGTATAAGCGGATTGGCGCAGACCGATGTTGGTTATGTAAGCTCTGTTGAAGAGACGAAAGCGAAAGTTCGAGCTGATTTGTACTATATTGCGAATTTTGGGGTTCGGATGGATATCTATGTGTTCTTTCGTACTTTGCGGATTGTTTTCGGACGATTAGGCCGCTGAAGATTAAATAGCAGCGTTAAAGCCGACTTACACTTGATCTTGGAAAGGAAGTTGACACCTTCTGGCCCAAAAGATCAACGAGTGCGCAGATGCGGTCATTTTCTGTGAATTGATCGACGATTGTAACCAGATCGGCGAAGGGGCCGGAAATCACGCGAACACTGTCGCCGACTTGGATTTCATCCAAAGGCTGAAGGATTCCTTGCGAATCACTTCTCGCGAATAGTGCGGCCATGAATTCCCAGGGTAGAGGGGTAGGGTGATGGGAGTTATTGAGTAGCAACCTTGATAAGCCACGGGTGGAGTTGATCGACCGCCATCCGGGAACAGCAGGGTCGAATTGAACGAATAGGTAGCCTGGGAAGAGAGAGCGAGACCTGTTTGACCGCCGTTCTGTGCGAGAGATGGTTTCGGTGAGGAACGGTGAAAAACTTTTGAATCCCTGATGGGAGAGATGGCGTTGGGCAATGGCCAAGCCATTAGGCTTAAGCTGGACAACGAACCAGTTGTCAGGTGCGCAGTTTAACATGAAATCCCATAAAATCAGGAGCGGTGCAGAAGTCTAGTTACTTTAGAAAATCGCGCGTTTCTAACATTCTCTCAGGTTAAGCATAAGGAGGCCTCAACATTCATTGAAGCCTCCATAACTAAAATTGCTCGGGTAAAAACTAGGGGGTGGTTGTAGTCGTCGTAGACGAGCTTCCATCACCCAATACTCCAGCGAGGAGGATCGCGCCGAGGCCCGCGCCAATAACTACCGCGCTCGGATCCGTTCCGGGCGCCAAGGAGAGGCACTTTTCTTCATATTGCAGTGCCGCCGCGGCCGTTAGTTGGTTTGCCTCGTAGAGCGACTTGGCTTCACCACAGTGAAGATGGTTCTGGGCAAGTTCATTTGCGAATGCAGGGCTGGCAGTGGCTGCCACGAGTGCAATCATTGCAATCCGTTTGTTAATCATTGTTCACTCCAATTCGACATTTAATCTATTGTTAGCATAGCAGATATCCGAATTGAAAGAAGTAACAAGTGTTGTCGGATAATTTTTTGCAACTTTTTGCTGTTTTCAGCCTGATTCGACCATGGTGGTTTTGTTTAGTAACCTGTAGATGAAAATAAACTTTGTGAAGTTTTCAACATTTTCAAACCACGACACTTGTAAAGCGAACGTACAGAATGACCGAAATCCCAATAAAGCGTCGAATCAGTCTAGGAGGAATGCAAGATAGGGCATTGCCACAAAGTTATTCTGTTCAACGTGAAGATGATATTGATGTGGGAGCAATGATTTCAACCCTTTGGCGCGGCAAGTGGTGGATTACGACAGTCACAATTTTGGCGATTTTTTTGGGTGGGATTTACGCGTATGTTCTGGCAGTGCCAATGTATAGATCTACAGCGGTCGTTATTCTGGATACCAAGCTGCCACAATTTTCAGATTCGGAGAGTGTTGTTGGCGGGTTAACCGGCGATTCCAATGAGGTTAATTCTGAAGTTGAGGTGCTTCGATCGCGCAGCCTTATGGGCAAGGTTGTGGATAAGCTAGAATTGGTTGACGATCCAGATTTCAACGGACTGCTTCGAGAAAAATCTGCGATTGACCAGGCTAAAGCTGCAATTAAATCGCAGATCAAGTCTTTGCTAGGATTGTCCACAAAAGCTGTTTTTGTCTCGGCAGAAGATCAGGCGAAGAATACAAGAAATGCAGTTGTTACTTCTTTGTTGAAGCTGGTTGAAATACGCAACATTCGGCAAAGTTATGTATTTACGGTGACTGCCGAAACTCAGAGCCCCTCAAAATCTGCTTTGATAGCTGATACCATCGTTCAACAGTATGTACTTGATCAGATCGATGTGAAGTTCCAAACAACCGAACAAGCGACGGCATGGTTGAGTGAGCGTGTTACCGAACTTCGATTTGAGTTGGAGCAGGCAGAAAAAGCCGCCGCTGAATTCAGCACCTCCACCGAGCTTGTTTCACCTGAAGCATTGGTTGCGCTTGAGCGACAAGTCAAAGAACAGCGTGAAAGAATTATTTCGGCAGAAGATCTTAAAACTTCTCATTTTGAAAAGCTTCAAGCTCTGGAGAAAGCATCCTCCAGGGAGCAACAAGCAGCAATTGCAAACGATGTACAACTCGATCAGCTTATTCAGCGAATCTCTGAAGGATTTGGTGATGAAGTAGCCTTTGACAATCGGCTTTCAAGGGTAAAGAGCCGGATACAAATCGAATTGGCACGAAGTGAAAAACAGATAGATGCTCTTAAGAGTTCAGAGCAAGAACTAAGCGAGAGCATTGACCAGCAGGGTCAGGACTTAATTCAACTTCAACAGCTAAAACGTGAGGCCGAAGCTACGCGATTGCTTTATGAGCATTTCCTTGCACGATTAAAAGAGACATCCGCGCAACAAGGGGTTCAACAAGCGGACAGTCGGATATTGTCCGATGCTGTTGTTCCCAACTCCCCGTCTTCACCTAGGAAATCCATAATTTTGGCTCTTTCTGGTGTTTTGGGTATATTGATCGGTTCAGGATTAATTTTGTTGAATGAGTTTCTTAACAGCTCGTTTCGAACGGCAAAGGAGCTCGAAACTCACACTGGCTTTACGGTTATGGGGCAGATCCCAACGATACCCGGAAACAAACGTACGAAAGTACTCAACTATCTCACAGATAAACCCACATCGGCAGCGGCTGAATCGGTCAGAAACCTTAGAACTTCTTTGCTTTTGTCCAATGTAGACAATCCGCCACAGGTCATAATCTCGACATCCTCCATCCCAGGTGAAGGTAAAACGACCATAGCGCTTGCGCTAGCTCACAACGCCTTAGGTCTCGGAAAATCTGTTCTATTGGTTGAGGGCGATATTCGGCGTTACACACTTAGCGAGTACTTTGAAAGGGTGCCCGAAAAAGGTATTGTATCAGTCATCAGTGGAGATCTAGCTTTCGATGATGCAGCATTTTCTCCGGATAATTTCGGCGGGAGAATAATTGGAGGAGAAAACACCGCGGTCAATGCCGCAGATCTCTTTTCCTCGGAAAAGTTCAGAAACTTTATAGCTGAAATGCGACAACAATTCGAAATGATTATAATAGACACGCCGCCTGTTCTGGTAGTGCCCGATGCGCGTATCGTTGCGGAAATTGCCGATGCTGTATTGTTTACAGTCAAGTGGGACAGTACCAGCAAACATCAAGTTGATGAGGCGCTCCGTCTTTTCCATCAGGCCAATCAACAAGTCAGCGGCATAGTCCTCAGCCAGATTAGCCCGAAAGGCATGAAGCGGTATGGATATGGTGGCAAGTATGGGGCCTACGGGACATACGGGTCAAAATATTACACGAGCTAAATGCCGATGTTGGTCGATCTCACTTGAATTGGAATTTGGTTGTCGCTATTTCGCAGAATATTGTATTTGCAGAGTGCTATAACTGGCTAACCAACCGAGTGCTTAAGATTAACTGTTTAGCTGGTATGAGGCTTGCTCCCTCAAGCTTAGAATTCTTGCTTGAAACTAATAAGCGTTGGCTCTATTTGCTCAGTATTGAGCGCGATGAATTTCGAGTTCAGAAACAAGAAATTAGCTCCTCCGATATCGTCTTGAGATGACCTTCGGTGCGGTAGCTATGGGAAGGCAATTCGTAAGTTGGACGACGGTCATCACGGCAGCCTAAACTGAAATCGCGGAATAAGTAGGTATATTGTTAATTCGGCGTCTCTCTTGCTCAATGCTCTCGTCTAAAGGCGGGTTTGCGGTGGTTTAAAAAACTCCAAGACTGGCTGGTTATCAATAAGGTAGATTGGTATGCTTGAAGAATCTTATTGCCGTTCAATGGGCTGATTTTAACGACGGCACTGTTCCAACTAGCTGATCCGTAATTGAAAACTGAAAAATTTGCAAAAAGTTGTTTTATTAAGCGGCGAGAAATCTAACATCAAGGAGCCGTTTTATGGCAAAGGATTATGTGGTCAAGGATATTGACCTGGCCGCTTTTGGGCGCAAAGAACTTGATATCGCGGAAACTGAAATGCCGGGCCTGATGGCTCTGCGCACAGAGTATGGTGAATCAAAGCCTCTGACAGGTGCCCGGATCGTTGGCAGCCTGCACATGACCATCCAAACCGCCGTTCTGATCGAGACGCTGGTTGCATTAGGCGCAGACGTGCGTTGGGCGTCGTGCAACATCTTCTCGACACAAGACCATGCCGCTGCAGCGATTGCCGCTGGTGGCACGCCGGTTTTCGCGATCAAAGGTCAGACACTGGAAGAGCATTGGGATTACCTTGATAAATCCTTTATGTTCCCGGAAGGCGCGAACATGATCCTCGACGATGGCGGCGACGCCACGCTCTACATCCTGCTGGGTGCGCGTATCGAGGCGGGTGAAGAATTCGGCGTACCAGGTTCCGAAGAAGAAGAAGTCATTCAGGCGCAGATCAAAAAGCGTATGGCGGCATCGCCTGGTTGGTTCACCAAGACCCGCGAAGATATCCAGGGCGTTTCCGAGGAAACCACTACCGGGGTTCATCGTCTTTATGATCTGCATAAGAAAGGTCAGCTGCCATTCCCAGCGATCAACGTGAATGATTCTGTGACCAAGTCGAAGTTCGACAATAAATACGGTTGTAAGGAATCGCTGGTAGACGGCATCCGCCGCGCCACTGACACCATGATGGCTGGCAAGGTTGCCGTTGTTATGGGTTACGGCGATGTTGGAAAAGGCTCTGCCGCATCACTGCGCGGTGCCGGTGCACGTGTGAAAGTTACCGAAGTTGATCCGATCTGCGCGCTTCAGGCCGCGATGGACGGTTTCGAAGTCACAACCCTTGAAGATGAAGTTGCCAGCGCTGATGTGTTCATTACCACAACAGGCAACAAGGACGTGATCCGCATCGAGCACATGCGTGAGATGAAGGACATGGCAATCGTTGGCAACATCGGCCACTTTGACAACGAAATTCAGGTTGCTGCGCTGAAAAATCACATATGGACCAACATCAAAGAACAAGTCGACATGATCGAGATGCCTTCGGGCAGCCGTCTGATTCTGTTGTCTGAGGGACGTTTGCTTAACCTTGGTAATGCGACGGGTCATCCTTCGTTTGTGATGCCGCCAGCTTTACCAACCAGGTTCTGGCGCAGATCGAACTTTGGACCAAAGGCGACGAGTATCAGCCAGGCGTCTACATCCTACCCAAGCATCTGGACGAAAAGGTTGCACGCCTGCACCTTGGTCGCATCGGTGTGAAGCTGTCACAGATGACCAAGGAACAAGCTGACTACATCGGCGTTCCACAGGAAGGCCCCTACAAACCCGAGCATTACCGCTACTAAGCAAATCGCGTCGAAAAAGCGGGCGTCGAGAGTTTACCCTCTTCTAGGGTGTAAATTCGACCAAGATAAAGGCGTCTATAATTCTCGAATTTGAGACACAAAGATCAGCTCAATAACGCAATCTGTACTTCAATACTACCAAGGCGTGATCGCCCAATGCAAACTGTCCGGGCGACTCAAACCAGTGTTAGCCAATAGCCTCCAACCGGATTGTTGGAATGAGAATGAAAATACGTCATGCGGAGCGAAACGTAATGAATGAAAACATAGATAACGTACTCAATGAATTGTGGGAGGAAAATTTAAAAAAATTTCCTTTCAAGGGCTATATCAATCCCGCAAGAAAATCAGCGTATTGCGCAATGTCGAAAATGCTGCATCCGCATGTGCCTGCGAATTCAAAAATTTTAGATTTTGGATGTGGGCCGCTGGATAAAACTTTTATGTTTAAGAGCCTCAGCAATGATCTATACGCATTCGATACGCTCGAGGATATCTGGCACACGGTTGATGGTAACGATTCGACGATCAAGAAGTATGCTAAGGATTCTGGAATCAACTTTATCGACAACTTCAATGATATTAAAAACCATCAATACGATGTGATCATGCTACACGATGTTGTAGAGCATTTTCACATGTCGCCGAAAAGCCTGCTGAACGAACTCATTGGGTATCTGAAAGACGGTGGGTTGCTGGTCCTCACGGTGCCGAATGCCGGCAACATACGCAAACGGTTTCACTTGATGAAGGGCAAGACCAACTATCCGCGTTACGAGTATTTCTATTGGTACCCAGGAAAGTGGGATGGGCATGTGCGAGAATATGTAAGGGGAGACTTGGACTCATTGGTGCACTTTCTCGGTCTAAATAAGGTTGAACTGCACACTTTTCACATTCACCTGGATGCCTTGTCCAAGGTAGCTCGGCCAATTTGGAGAGCAGTCTCAACGCTCATTCCTAACACCCGAGATTCCTTCTATTTGATTGCGCGAAAGCCAGATGGCTGGATCCCCAGACATAAACCCACGAAAGAAGAGTTCGAAACAGCATTTGGTCGACAGTATTTCTCAAGATTGCTCGATCAAGAGAAGCTGAAATGGGAATGATTACAAACTTTCAAAGTCGAATCTAAACGAAAGTACGGATACCTATATCTTCTAGTCGGCTACAATTGGACAAATGTAAAAGATTCCGAATTTTGCTGCTAACCAAAACCAAATCGTTTGAAAGGCGTAACCATGAAAGTATTGAACTTGGGATGTGGCATCAAAACAAGCGACAAGCCCAATGTTGTTAACATCGATTGGTCTCCGTATCTTCGTGTGTCCAAAAGCCGAGTCGGAAGTTTTTTGGCCCCCTTGGTCCTTGACAAGAGTAGGCTCAAAAGGTTCCGCTCAATCCCCCAAAATATTATGGTGGCAAATTTGGCGAAAGGGATCCCCTTTGGAGATGAAACGGTAGATGTCGTTTATCACTCTCATGTTCTTGAGCATCTCGACCGACCTGTTGCTCTAGCATTTTTGAAGGAGGCGTTCCGCGTTTTGAAACCAGGCGGGATCATTCGAATCGTTGTACCAGATATAGAAATGTTGACTCGAGCTTACTTGGATCATCTAGAACTATGCAAAAAGGAGCCTTCTGCGATACTAAATCATGAGGATTATCTTGCACCGATGATTGAACAATGCGTGCGCCGGGAAGCAGATGGTACCGCCCATCAAACGGGAATGCGCAGATATGTGGAAAATAGATTGTTAGGTGACGCTCGCCAAAGAGGAGAAACTCACCAATGGATGTATGATCGTTTCATACTTCAGGCTGCTCTTCAAAGGGCAGGATATCGAGATACACAAGTATGCCGGTTTGACGAAAGCTGGGTCGAAGGTTGGAATGGTTACGGTTTAGATTTGAATGAAGACGGCAGCCAATACAAAAAAGATTCTCTCTATATGGAGGGGAGAAAAGGCGAATGAGGGATTCGGAATGAAAATCCTGATTGTTGGAGATCCGAACGGTCGCGATGACGAGGGGATGAAACGGGTCAACAGCCATCTTAGATCAGAGCTCATCGCACTCGGACATCATTGTACCATCGACAATGGTCTGTCCTTGAAGGCCAATTGGGCGTCCTGGGACAAGATAGTGTTTACTGCGGGACCGACCCAAAACACGTTGCACAAAATTGCGGCCATGAGAATTATTCATCAGAGATCAGAAATCATTCTTACCGGGTTGATGCCTAGTATAACGGCCAAACGCAGTTTTGTACTCAGACGAAGCGTTGACAGGATTGTGTCCGAAAATCCTCAGATGCTGGCAATCGCTAAACTCAATGATGTTCCAGTCGTGCAGCAAGCAGCAGCTACATTTTCATTTCAAAAATTCGTGCGCGATCGTGATCGAACCAAACCGAAACGCGCCGAAGGACCACTTCGGGTATTGCATGTGGGACACCTAAACGAAAAACGCAATGTAAATGAGCTCGCCACGCTTTGCAGGAAATTAGGCTACTCGATCACATTTCTGGTAAGCAGTACAGTAAAGGAAGAACTCGAGGAACGTCGACGCTTGGAGGCTCTGGGCGCAGAAATCATCTCAGAATATCAAGAAGATTTGTATGAGTTCTACAGGAAATTTGATCTTTATGCCTTTCCTGTGAAACGTTCTGACGCAGCCATTGCGATGCCGCTCAGTATTATTGAAGCTCTGTTGTCAGGATTGAATGTCCTGACAACAGACTTCGGAGAAGTATCGGCAAACTTTGGATATTCTTCGTGCGTACATATCACCAATGCCCTCGACAAAGTAACGGCGGCCCAACTTGAAGACCTTGCAAATCGCCCAGTGATGAAAATCGAAGAACTCCGAAAATATGATACCAGACAACTTGCCCAAATAATCACCGGTCGGCCATGATTGTTACAATCAACGGTGTTGACGGCAGTGGTAAGAGCACAATCCTAGAAGCAATTCGCGAATCTACGAAAGTTGAATTGTGCCATTACCATTCGCGACCCGGGCTCGTAATTCCGAAGAACAACGCTAAAAAATACAACAAATACGTCGACCGACCAAATGAAGTTCCAAAACGTAGGCGCCACATGCAACTGGCAAAATTGGCATTGTTTTTATTCGAATTTCAGCTCTTGGCGATTTGGCACAGGATTACATTTCAGCAAAAATTGGTGATCCTAGAGAGAAGTTTAATTGATCTATATGTCCATCCAGCACGATACGGTTTGGAATCTGGGCTCGTAGAGAGAACCCAGACGTTGTTGATGGAATGGTATGTAGATTTGAATATTTGTTTGACGGGTGATCCGCGGACAATTGCAGATCGGAAACAGGAACTTGATGAACCTGAAATTTCTGACCTAAATAATCGATATCTGGAGATTCTTTGTCGTTCAAAAGAGAAACTGCTGGTCATTGACACGACGACAGAGTCCGTTGCTCATGCCGCCGAAAGGATGAATGAGCGGTTGCGAAAAATGTCGAATGGGCGAGTTGTTAGATGAGTAACACATCTCGACTCATTACAGGAATTGCCTGAATTGGATGGTGATTTAGTGGTTTCAGAAACGTTTTGGATGTGACATGACGCCAAACAGATTTTTGCAAAAACATGTTCACGATCTGCATGGGCTGCAGGTAGATTATGCCTTTCTCAGGAATTCTCAAGGTTATCCTGAAATCCTGACCGGTGATATCGACTTACTGGTAAAAATCACAGATTTGAATGAAGTCTACCAATACTACAAAAAGCTGCGCCGTGAAGAGATTCGTGTAGTCCAAATTATCAAAAGGCGTCGCGACCTTTATGTAATGCTATTTTTTCCGCAGGGTGGAGAGCGGAAATTTCTTGTGCTTGAGTATTACACGGGCATTGTCTTTCGGGGGCAGGTGGTCGTTCCAGGCGAACGATTCCTTAAAACCTGCGACGTTGATGGTGTCTGGAGACGGCTTTCGGATAGCGTGTCAATTTCCTACACTTTTTTTCACTATATTCTCTACAAAGGTTACCTTCCCTCGAAATATCAAGAGGCATTCAACAAGCATACATTGGATGTGGGCATCATTGCCGAAGTTTTTTCCTTTATTGATGTTGCCCCAGATTCCGCTGAATCAAAATTAGTGTTAAAATCACCTGCCATCCTGCGAAGCCGCATCCTGAAGAAAATTTCCAGGATTGGGACGATTTTCAGCTATGCTAGGCAGTTTGCGGGGTTACGTCGAGAAGGCCTCGGCTGTGCGTTAAAGGTTAATCCCGCTGATACACAGGCGGTGATGGAGTTCGCTGATAAGTTTCACTTGTATCGTCCAGCGCATCGATATGTGGTAAAAAGTAACCGGTTTTTCTCGGCGCTCACGGCCTTTTTGATCTATATTCTAGGTGGGTTGGCGGTTCTACCAGATCCCAAGATAGTCAGGCGCGGCTCTGCTGAATTATACTTCGAGGAGAAAGTGGCCAGCTTGGGCTGATCGAAACTCTACAATTATGAACTCCAACAAGAAAATGACCACAGCCGCAGCGCTCGGTTGGATCGGGCGAAAACTACGTCTCAATCTCGTGCTGCGTGCTGATCCAGCGATATTGGACTCTGCACTGGCAAGTGCAATGAATCTGTTGTCGGTACTTGCAATTGGTGCAATCTACGGCGTTTCGACTCTTGGTGAGTTCTCTCTTGTTCTGATCTATTCGTCCTTAGTCTACCTTTTTGCGTACAATTTCATCATAATCCCGGCGACAAGCGCTTCTTGGTCGATTTGCAAAGTCGAGTTTGCACAAAAAGTCTTAGTGATATCGGTGATTACGTTTACGCCCCTAACTCTGATGTTGTTGGCGGTCGATGAGTTTGTATTAAAATTCTCAGAACAAAACGTTTTTTTAACGTTCTTTTACATCGTTTCACATAACGCGTTCTTGACCTTGCGACGAATCGTACTTCACCTACGAATGTCGCGATACCCGACGCTGATTCCGCTTCTCTCTCTTAGTTTGATAACTTTGTTTTCTTGGCTGGAAATCTTTTCTTATCAATGGTTTGTTCTGAGTTATTCTCTGTCCTTTGTCGTAATGATGGCGACCACGGTACTTGGGAAGTCAGCGCACGGTCTAATGTTAGATATCGCGCTTGCCATTCAGTTCTTGAAATTTTCAAGATGGATGGCTTTTGGTATTTGGTTTCAATGGTTGTCAGGAAATTTGGTGCAGCTATTTGTTCAGTACCATAATGGAACAGCGGCTTTGGGCGAACTGAGAATCTTGCTGTCGTCTTTTGGATTTTTGAGCTTCTATTTTCAATACCAAGAGATTGTGCTTGCAAGAGAGTACGGCAGTGAACCCAATCCTCGTTTTAGTTTGGCTTCTGTATTTGAGTTACGTAGGTATTTAGTACCAAGCCTGCTAATTCTCTTATGTCTGCCAATATACGCTACTTACTCATTTGTCGTTGGTACGCCTTCATTTCTGGGTCCAGCACTTTTGTATGCGGTGTATCAGTTTTTTGTATTGGTTTCGATAATCATGCGAGTCTACCTGCGTCTCATGAATGACATGCTATATTCATCCATCGGATACTTCACGATGGTCTTGGTTTTGCTTATGGCGGATTTCATTTATGTGGGCCCATTTCAGATGAAAACTGCGGCATTCTTGTATTTTGTAAGTATTATCGCGATGGTATTTACACTTGCACTTGGTCTGACTCGCGTTTCGAAAAGGCAGATTTAGGCAATGCGTCTAGAATTACAACACGCCGTAATTTTGTTCTTTGCAATGGTTTTTGTCGACTTTCTTGTTTTTGTGTTCAGTGGAGGTGAAAGCTATTATTCTGTGGGAGGTTTCGCTACTACCGGTTTTCTGGTGGTTCCCGCAGCTATGTACCTTTTGGCTTGTTTTGTATTTGCCTCTTCGACGCTACGCTTGATCGATAAGACGTACGTGCCAAAACACACAACAACGGACAGACTGCTACCTTGGGTCTTGGTAATTATAGTGGTTTTGCTGGTGACCGGGGTTTCTGGGGAAGCCTTTTTTTCTATTGACGCACTAAGTCGTCAGGTGTTGTTCCAAGAAAATCAATGGATTCCGATGATTGTTTTGTTTACGCTGCCCATGGCCATGATGGCTGTTATCTGCGCCACTTCTTGGACCCGGCTCATAATGTTTGTTTTCCTGGTAAGCTTTTTTTCCCTGACCGGTAGCCGAATTCATGTCATGGCGCTTATTGTAGCCCTTGTCGCAGCTCATTCAGACCGCAAGGTTAAATTGAGACATCTCATTTTCGTGGGCGTGTTAGGTATTTTTATTCTCGATTTCCTGGCTACTCTGCGGGAATCCGCGATGCAAAAAAATGATATTGGGGCGGGTCTAATTCAAATGTTTTCGACGGGGCACTATGCGACCTTTGACATTCAGACCTTGCTAATGCATCCAGATGAATCGTTAGCTTTGAGTCCTTGGTACGTGCTGATCGCATTGATCGGACCGCTTCGACAAGTTTTGGGATTGCAGTGGGTCCTGTCTTCGTCAGAGTATTTTACGGCAACAATGGATCCCGGGCGATATTATAGCAGTTTCAGCGCAGCGACGGTTGGTCTGAGCGGGGAATTGTACATGATTGTAGGCTGGTTTGGCGCCATCCTGATAGGTGTATTCACCGGGTTGGTCGCACTGCTAAAACGTTTTCTTGAATGGTTGTCTAATTTCAATCAGCAAATGCAGGTACTGCTGAGATCCTTGGGTTTTTTGTATTTGTTTCTATTGCTGCGCTCTGATATGTGGATTTTTTTCGTCTATTTGTGGATTCAGTTACCCGTGTTAACCATCTTAGCTTTGTATTTCGCTAAAGCCAGGTCACGGCGCTAGTTATTTTAGGCTCAAACGCGATGAAAAAGTTCATGGTTTTCTCCTCCGAGTTCGATTCCGAGAATGGCCAAGCGGTGGTTACTCGAAGGGTTGTGCAGCAGGTTCTTCCTGGCATCAGAGACGCCGAGACTTGTATCTATGCAGCCGGCTGCCGACCGAGGAGTATCCTCTCGTGGATAATGGCGTCGATAAAGCTTTGGCGTGTGTTGACTATTTCGGGTTCTGGCACAATCTACGTGGTGTGCTCTCGAACGATACCAGGTTTTATCCGAGATCTTCCTGCATTGGTGTTAGCATTGCTTGGAAATCGCGTCGTTGTTCATTGTCATGGGTCTGATTTTTTCGATCTCCTGACCCAGAATCGCCTGTCACGTCTTGTGCGGTACTTCTACCGACGTTGTGAAGTCATTGTGCCATGTCGACACTTGAAGGATAGGGTAGAGAGCTTTGTGCTAAAAGTCCATGTCTGCGAGAATTTCTTTAACGACGCCGTCCCTTTGAAAACCGACCCCGTTGAGACCGACGCGTTGAGCGCGCGACTGATAGTGGTCTGGAACTCTAACATTATGGCGAGCAAGGGTTTCTTTGACGTTGCAGGCGCCATTGATATTCTTGCGCGCGCGGGTCATTCGATTACATTTGTTTGTTTTGGGAAAGTACTGGGGGATGAGGAAAAATCCGCGAGTGATGTCGAGCAGGAATTGTCAAGATACATGAATTGTCCGTGGTTTAACTATCTGGGGCTAGTTGAGCATTCACGGGCGGTTGCCGCACTGCAAAACTGTGATGTAGTAGCACTACCATCCCGTTATCGGTCAGAGATGCAACCGCTTGCTATCATTGAAGCTATGTGTGCTGCCAAAAGGATCGTTGTCTCGGATAATCCAAATTTGCGAGTTACCGTTGGAGGTTATCCCGCGGATTTTATTCCAGCGAATGACATCTCGGCGGTAACGGAGTGTCTTGAGAAGCTTTGCAAAGAAAAGCATGAAAATTCGAATCAATTTATCACAAAAAATTTTGCTGCTGCGAAAGATGCAAAAACCCGCTTCTCGGCGGCGCGTTTCGATGTTGAAATGGCAGATATTCTGCTTTAGGGAACCGCTTAACATCAAGACATTGTTTTCCCTTCTGATTTGTCGTGATCGTGCTTGTACTACAGAATTCCTGCTATTGAGCAGTCATGTCGCGTACCCGCATGGTCCCATTTAAGATGGCGGAAACATTTCAATTTAATAGGAGTAGCAATCATGAAAAAGACAGCACTTGTTTGTGGTGCAGGCGGGTTCATCGGAGGACACCTCGTAACCCGATTGAAATCGGAGGGTTTCTGGGTTCGTGGTGTTGATCTTGAGTTCAATAAGTATCAGGAGAGCGACGCCGATGATTTTGCTATCGGCGATTTGCGCGACCAAAATGTAGTAGCTCGGGTTGTAGATAGGAAATTTGACGAGGTTTATCAGCTGGCAGCAGACATGGGTGGGGCAGGTTACATATTTACGGGTGAGAATGACGCAAGCGTCATGCACAATTCGGCAACAATTAATCTAAATGTTCTGGACGCTTGTCACAAAAGGAACATCAAACGAGTTTTCTACAGTTCCTCTGCGTGTATGTATCCTGAGTACAATCAGTTAGATCCAAACAATCCCAATTGCTCAGAGGATAGTGCATACCCTGCAAACCCTGATAGCGAGTATGGCTGGGAAAAACTGTTTTCGGAACGACTGTATCTTGCTTACAATCGAAATTTTGGAATGGAGTGCCGAGTAGCGCGCTATCACAATATATTCGGCCCCAAAGGGACTTGGACCGGCGGAAAAGAAAAAGCACCCGCCGCAATTTGTCGTAAGGTTGCAACCTCTAAGGATGGTTCTTCAATTGAAATTTGGGGAGATGGCCTTCAAACAAGATCTTTTTTGTTCATAGATGAGTGCCTTGAGGGGACGACTCGGCTGCTCCGTTCCAGTTTCGAAGGGCCCGTAAACATTGGCTCAGAAGAAATGATTTCAATCAACGATTTGGCCAGAATGGTGATTGATATGTCTGGGAAGAATCTGGGCATTAACAATATTGACGGTCCCGAGGGCGTACGAGGTAGAAATTCCGACAATCGATTGATCGCGGAAATGCTAGACTGGAAACCATCTCAAAAACTCCGGGATGGAATACAATTGACCTATGATTGGATAGCGTCAGAAGTAGGCCGCCGCCACAATCAACTTGATGGCGCATAGGCAACGATGGCGAAAGATAAGGTCAGGTATCCGACTTGGAACAAGCGGTTCACAGATGGGGAGCGGAAGCCCCGAGTTGCGATCCTATACCACTACATGTATCCCGACGATGTAATTAGTGCTCAACATCTAGATGGTTTAGCCGTCGATCTAGCAGCTATGGGATGGGAAGTTGAAGCGTTGTCGTGCAATCGTGGGTGTCGTGATGAATCGAAGAGATATTGCCTTTCCGAGACCTATGAGGGTGTACACTACAATCGAATTTGGCGCCCGCGATTTAGGCAGGCTACCTTTGCTGGTCGCTTGGCAAATTCGCTATGGATGACAGTGGCTTGGATCAGTTTGGCGTTGCGGTCAAGCAGGCGTCGACCCGATGTTGTTGTTATCGGTACTGACCCTATCTTTGCAGTTGCCACTGCTATCCCTCTCAAACTCTTCGCTCCCAAAATATCAATTGCACATTGGTGTTTTGACTTACATCCTGAGGCAGTGATTGCCAGCGGTGTAATATCTTCCTCCAATTCAGCCGCTCGCCTTGCGCGTAAAATTATGCGCGCTGGCTACTTGAGATGTGACATCATCGTTGATATCGGTCCGTGCATGAGGTCACTGTTGCGGCAGTATAAGCACCGTGCTCGGGAAGCTGAATTGATACCTTGGGCATTGAAAGAGCCTCGGAAACCTGCGGAGGTCGACGCGGATACACGTAAGGAACTGTTTGGCGACGCTAAACTTGCAGTTTTGTATTCTGGTAATTTTGGAGAAGCGCACAGTTTCGAAGAAATCTTGGCCGTGGCGAGAAACCTCAAGGATGTTCCTGAAATTCACTTTTGCTTTGCGGTTCGTGGTAACAAGGCTGACAAATTGAAAAAGGCCATCGGCGCTCAAGATCGGAACATTAGCTTTGCCGGGTTTGCATCAATCGAAGATCTTGAAAAGAGGCTTGGTGCCGCAGACATTCACATGGCATCACTTAGACCGGAATGGTCGGGTATAGCGGTACCGTCGAAATTCTTTGGGAGTCTTGCAATGGGAAGGCCGGTCCTTTTCGCTGGACCAAGGGAAAGCGCTATCGGGCAATGGATTGAAAAGTTCGACATTGGTTGGGTTGTAAGGCTCGAAAATTCAGACCAAATTGCTGAAAAACTGCGCCGCCTGGTTGATGCTCCAAATACCATTAAAAAACTACAGCAACGTTCACACGCTATTTACACGACAAAATTCTCCCGAAGCTCAACAACAGAAGGCTGGGATATAGAACTTAAAAAACTTCTTACGGATAGAGTTGGAGTGCAGTAAATTAGAAGAGCACAGTTTGGCGATTCATCAAGAATTTCCTAAGGTGATATACTAGAGCCTTCAACTTGAAATGGTTTGCTCTCTGAAAAACGAAGCGAGAATATCCAATCGCCAAATTCGGTAGCTAATGATCTAGCAACAACATGATACGATGTTCCCTTGAAGGTTCAAGGGTTGGATCTCCCAAAGTCAGACATACAATGAAATTAACAGGAAGAGCTTGTAACAGTGAAAAATGCTTCAGAATTCAAGCCCAACGATGGTACGTTGTACTTCTACGGCATCATCAGTTCGATTATAGAAAAGGACATGACTTATCTTGATCTTGGCGCTGGCCGTGGAGCATGGTTTGAACAAGACACACCATTCTACCGTCGCAAGCTGAGGCTGATGCGAGGCAAGGTTCGTGAGATGATAGCTGCCGACGTTGATCCGATAGTATTGGAAAATCGATCATCTGACCGGAATGTTCTGATCAATGAGGGTAAAATCCCCCTTGAAGATAGTAGTGTAGACATCATTGTCGCGGACTACGTTGTTGAACATATTGATGATGCTGAACAGTTCGCTACTGAAATCAACCGACTGCTCAAGCCTGGGGGCTGGTTTTGCGCCCGTACCCCTCACAAACTAAACTATGTCGCCATAGGTGCACGAATTTTGCCGGATAAGGCTGAAGATTGGCTGCTTTCAAAACTTCAACCAAAACGTCAAAGCCGGGATGTATTTCCCAAGGCATACAGGCTTAACACTCTATCAGAGATCAGAGTTGCTTTCCCAGACTTTGCTGATAACTCCTTTATCTTTCGTTCCGAACCAGGCTACACTTTCGGAAGCCGGCCAATTTACTCTGTGATGGATTTCATCCACAGAATCCTGCCAAGTGTTGCGTCGGGAAATATTTATGCTTTCTTACGCAAACCCAATTCGGATTCAAATCACTAACTGCGACGCAAGTTGAAGTCACGTCCGCTAATACAATGGCGTGGGAAACATAAATCTCGTGTTTAATTGTATACAAATTTTCTGATACGTTCCAAAACAATTTTGGAGAATTCAAGATCAGCAAATTCTATGTCGACTTTTTTTCTTGATGAACAAACCAGAATGTATGTACAAAACCAAATTACTATTGTGTGTAAAATGTCAGCAAATTTGTTTCTAGATAAACAATTTCAGATCAATTTTGCCGGCTTCGCCTCGCACACAGATGGGAAGGACGATTTATGTCTCCGGTGTCTTTTGATGCTTAAGTTGAAATACATCTCGCTCTCAGAATTTTACTTTACAACGACATTAGTGACGACTCAAAGAGTGGCGCCAAATTATTCAACATCAAATAGACTAGAGATTTCTTCATGATCACACCTGTTCTGCTGTGCGGCGGCTCTGGCACCCGACTATGGCCTCTGTCACGCAAATCATTTCCCAAGCAGTTCGTTCCGCTGGTCGGCGAAACAACACTCTTCCAAGCATCCGCTCAACGGATGGCCGGTGAAGGTTTCGCCGCCCCAATTGTCCTTACAAATTCTGAGTTCCGCTTTATCGTTGGCGAGCAATTGGCGGAGATTGATGTCGATCCTAATGCCATTCTAATAGAGCCTGAGGGGCGCAATACCGCGCCTGCTGTTTTGGCCGCCGCGCTTTGGCTTGAACAATCCGATCCTAGTGGTCTTTTACTCGTTGCACCGTCTGATCACGTGGTGCCGGAAGCTTCGGCGTTTTGTGCGGCAGTTCAGGCAGGGACTGATGCAGCACGGGCGGGACAACTCGTAACATTTGGAATTATTCCAGACTATGCCGAAACCGGTTATGGTTATCTTGAGTTAAGTGAAGCGCCAAGTACTCAAGAAATGACTACCGTTCCGCTCCACCGCTTTGTCGAGAAACCCAATACCGCACAAGCTGAAGAGATGATCACTGCCGGAAACTACCTCTGGAATTCAGGAATTTTTTTGTTTTCCGTCAAGACTATTATCGAGGCGTTCAAGCGTCACGCTCCGGATTTGATCTTGCCAGTGAAAACCGCTGTGGAAAAAAGCAAGCCCGATCTTAACTTTTTGAGGCTCGATTCTAAAGCTTGGACAGATGTCGATGATATTTCAATCGACTATGCCGTCATGGAACGCGCGGACAATCTGTCGGTTGTTCCTTTTTCAGCTGGATGGTCAGACCTAGGTGGCTGGGATGCTGTCTGGCGCGAATCCGAGCATGACCACCGAGGTGTCGCTACATCTGGTCCAGCCACAGCAATCGACTGTGAAAATTCACTTCTTAGGTCTGAAGATAGTGGACTGGAGGTTGTCGGCATCGGACTTAAGAATATCATCACCGTTGCAATGTCCGACGCAGTTCTTGTGGCCGACGCATCTCGCGCTCAAGAAGTTAAAAACGCAGTTTCCGTTTTGAAGGAAAAGCAAGCGAACCAAGCTGTCGCCTTTCCTAAAGATCATCGCCCTTGGGGCTGGTTCGAAAGCCTTGTGGTCGGCGACCGGTTTCAGGTGAAGCGTATCGTCGTGCACCCAGGCGCAGCTTTGTCATTGCAGAGCCACCACCACCGGGCCGAACATTGGATCGTTGTTGAGGGAACCGCAAAGATAACAATCGACGAGCGCCAACAGCTGGTAACTGAAAACCAATCGGTCTACATCCCACTTGGCGCTGTTCATCGCATGGAAAATCCTGGAAAACTTCCGATGGTTCTTATCGAAGTCCAGACAGGTTCTTATCTCGGTGAAGATGACATTGTCCGATATGAAGATACCTACGCGCGCGATTAAAATCACCTGACATTTATCAGCGGGTGAAAATCTCCTTAGTTCCAAAAACTTATGGTTCTTTGTGGAAATTTACATGACTTTCACAAAGAATAATATTTTTAGATACTACAAAATAAAGCCAATGCTCAACGCCATCGGGAATATCCACTGGATGGGTTGGCAAACTCACGCAGCGATATCAGACGAAAAGGCGGCAAACGCTCCTTCAGATTGGTAAATGGTTGGGTAAAAGCACACTATCAAATTGAGAAAGACCAAAAAACCTGGTCAAACGAGAGAAACACGAATGCAAGTGCAATTCCCCGCTCGGGCTTTGGTTATTACTTGACGTCAGACAACATCAGGTCAGCTCTGCGTCATACATTCTCAAAAGTAGTTGATATCAAGTGAGCAAAAGCAATATTGAAGATCTGCGTCTACTATCCATATCTAAGGCTACTCAAACATAAAAAAATCAAATGCTCCTTCAACCTCATCACCGATCACATAACTCAACCCAATTGTACACATTGTTTGTTGAGTTGACTCTAGTCCCTGCTAGTCTAATCGTGGTACTTATACTTCGCACCAGTGCAGATATTTGGACTGCACTATCCTGGCTTCTTTTTGCGTTTCTTGTTCTTGTTGGCGCATTAGTCCTAGTCCTCCGCTACGTTATCAAGTCAAGATCTCAAATCACGCGCGAAAACTCACCCTTGAGAGCAGGTCTTCTTGCAATTGTTTTATCTATTACAACAGCGGTGCTTGCGCACATTTTGGAACTGCCTGTCGTCCATTCTGATTCAGCCGTTGTAGGACTAGTCTTTTTTGCGAGTTCCATCATTACGCGGTTTGTGATCAATGAAGTTTCTTCACATACTAGATTTTACATTGACGGGCGAGAGCCGGTTTTAATCTACGGCGCAGGTGCCGCCGGAATACAACTCGCGTCGGCGCTAAATCAATCTCGAGAAGTACGCCCAATTGCATTTATTGATGACAATCCTAACTTGCACGGCCTTAGTGTCGCTGGTCTTACTATTCATTGCGCCACGGAAATCGATGCACAGGTAAGAAAATTTGGTATTGGAAGAGTACTAATCGCAATGCCGAGTATCGCAAAGTACCGTCAAAATGAGATTACAGAATTTCTGTCACAGCAGGGCCTCAAAGTGCTTGTCCTACCTTCATATATCGAAATGATGGCAGCAAAGGATGCGAACATGACTTTGAGGCCAATTGCTCCCGATGAATTGTTAAGCCGCGATAGCGTAGACTTGAGTGACGATCATGTCGCCAATACCTATGCAGGAAGGGTGGTGTTAGTAACAGGCGCAGGTGGATCAATTGGATCAGAACTTTGTCGGCAGTTGCTCGATTGCCAGCCTGCTAGAATTGTTTTGTTTGAGCAAAGTGAATTCGCGCTTTACTCAATTGATAGAGAATTGCGAGCACAGTCCGAATCCGCCGGGATTTCTGTAACGGGTAGGCTTGGGTCAGTAACAAACAGTGCGCGTATCTCAAAAGTCCTCAAAGATGAAGGAGTTGAAATAATTTTGCACGCCGCGGCGTACAAACACGTACCCCTTGTAGAAATGAACCCGACAGAAGGCGCCCGGGTAAACGTATTAGGAACTCAAATTGTTGCAGAAGCAGCGGCAGATGCAGGTATCGAACGATTCATACTGGTTTCCACAGACAAGGCCGTGCGCCCCACAAACATAATGGGAGCCACAAAGCGTATGGCTGAGTTGGTCATACAGGATCTACAAACCCGCTCCGAAGGGACCAAATTCTCTATGGTTCGGTTTGGCAATGTTTTAGGTTCGTCCGGCTCTGTCCTGCCACTATTTCAACAACAGATTGAGGCCGGTGGCCCTGTGACGGTAACGCACGAAAAAGTCACGCGCTTCTTCATGACCATTCCCGAAGCCTCACGCTTAGTTCTGCTGGCCGGCGCATATGCGCAAGGTGGCGATGTGTTTGTATTGGATATGGGCAAACCGCAGAAAATAGTAGATATTGCTCGTAAAATGATCACGTTGTCCGGGCGGACAATTAGAGATCCTGAAACTGGTGTCGGCGATATTGAAATAAAATTCACCGGACTCCGCCCCGGCGAGAAGCTTTACGAAGAACTGTTGATTGATAACAATAGCCTAGTATCCACTCCACACAGCAAAATTCTTAGGGCTTCCGAGAATATGCTCAGTCAAATTGAAGTCGCCCGAATGATACGTGAAGTACAGGCGTCAATTGCAACGGATAACACCGAAAGACTTCATCAACTGATTGAAACAAGTGTAGAAGGTTTCCAGTGGCGCGATATAAACGTTGAGTCTTCGGAAAGAGTGGCCCACTCCCTTCAGCTACCCTAGATCTACTAGCAAATCTTACGCCTCCTTGAGCTAAGGCCCTCCACTAATTCGTACGTTTAGATAGTTTAGTATAGCAACTTGCAAGTTTCGCCTTCCGGCGTATTAGCCTTGCGGTCATTCAATGGTGATTTAAGCGTCTTAAGGCGATACACAGGAGAACATCAAACTATTCTATTGTGGTATGCCGCGTTCAAGTAGAAGCGTAAATTTTACTCTGTCTCTACAGAAAAGTAGTGTGTCAAAACTTACATTTCACTGTATGCGTTGGTTTGTGAACGATTCCAGATAAGTGATTATCTACGACTTGATTCAAGATGAGGAGTTCGGTTGATTTATCGTTCCGAAATTGATGGGTTGAGAGCTGTCGCTGTTCTCCCAGTAATATTGTTTCATGCTGGTTTTGAATTCTTCAGCGGTGGCTACATTGGCGTAGATGTTTTCTTCGTCATTAGCGGCTACCTGATTACAACAATTTTGGTCGAAGAAATTGAACACGGCAAATTCAGCCTTCTCCGATTTTATGAGCGAAGAGCGAGGCGAATTCTGCCAGCACTATTCTTTGTGATGCTTTGCTGTTTGCCATTTGCTTGGATGTGGATGTTACCAGGCCAAATGAAGGATTTTTCCCAAAGTTTGGCCGCAGTGAGTCTTTTTATTTCGAACATTTTGTTTTGGAGGCAAACTGGATACTTTTCATTGGCCTCAGAAGAAAAACCTCTACTTCATACTTGGAGTTTAGCTGTGGAGGAGCAGTATTACCTGCTCTTCCCTGTCTTCTTAGTTCTAGTGTGGAGGTTTGGTAGAGGTCGAGTTTTTTGGAGTATTATTTTGCTTTTCGCGATTAGCCTTGCCTTGAGTGAATGGGGATGGCGCAACAAACCTACTCCCAACTTCTATTTAGCGCCAACACGGATCTGGGAGCTGCTTGCGGGTTCAATTGCCGCGTTTATTGCGAGCAAAAGCGTTGTTAAAAAGAGCGATTCTTTATCAATGTTGGGTTTAGGTGCAATTGTAATCTCCATTTTTGCATATGATGAGAGTACCCCGATCCCTAGTTTATATGCTCTTGCCCCTGTTTTAGGTGCAGTGTTCGTTATCCTCTTCGCTCAAAACGGGACAATTGCAGCGAGACTGTTATGTGCTAAGCCACTGGTCGGAATAGGATTGATTAGCTATAGCGCTTACCTTTGGCACCAACCAGTTTTTGCCTTTGCACGAATTAGAAGCATCAATGATCCAAGTAGTTTACTAATGGCGAGCGCAGCTTGTCTTTCTCTGATATTGGCCGTTTTTAGTTGGAAGTATGTCGAGCAACCGTTTCGCAACGGGAAAAGGACAATTGTTAAAAAACGATCATCTGTTTTTGCGATAAGTGCGTTGGGTTCCCTTGCGTTCTTGGGTTTTGGCTTATGGGGGAATGCACAGCAGGGAATAAGTTGGAGAATTGATAAGCAGGTTCTACAAATTCTCTCTGAGGCAAATAGTAAAGCGAGCGATAAATGCCTCTACTCACCGGTGAAACCCTTTCCGGTTCCCTTGGCAGGGTGTGAGAGTTTGGTGTCGAACGACAATGGGAAAGTGCTACTTCTTGGAGACAGCCACTCAATGTCTATTTCTTCAGAAGTTTCCAACGCGCTAAATGCGGCAAACTTTAGTGCTTTTCATGCGTCATACTCAGGTTGCATACCGTTTGTTGGATTTCGTAGATTTGACCGAGGCCGGGATCATAAGTGTTCTGAATTTGTTGAAAGTGCCCTAGTCTACGCTCAAGACAATAACATCGACACCCTCATCTTTACGGCCCGCTTCCCTTGGTATTATTTTGGGAATTACTATGACAACGGCGAAGGAGGGCATGAACCTGGGAACGATATCACATTAGATGTAGAAAGTGTTTCATCGTCTTTTCCTGATAGCAGATCGCGCAGAAATAGAGTCCTTTCAACTTTAGAAGAACGGATTGTTGAACTGTCACAAAACTACAAAGTTGTGTTAGTGGCACCTGTACCTGAGAATGGTTGGGACGTCATTACTATTGCCGCGAAGCGTGCAATGTTCAATGGTTTGAATGATACTGAAGTTACGTCTAGTTATGATCGATATTTGATACGCACTCTACCTATTCGGGAATTGTTTGGTGGGTTGGCAAGTGAGCTCGGCAATGTAAAAGTTGCCGAAATTCAGAATGGTTTCTGTAGTACGAGAACCAGACGGTGTAAGGCATTCACCCAAGGTAGATCTTTGTACTTTGATGATGACCATTTATCACTTAGCGGTGCTCGTATCGCGGCAGAGATTATTTCTTCAGTAGTTGTCGATTTGCATAAGTAAAGTGTGCGCCTTGAGATGCCCCTAGATTTGTAGACGCTTTGCTTGGTAACTTTGGAAGCAAAGGAAGACGCAAATGTCAGGGCAAATTCTGGACCTGTCACGGTTTCGTGCCGCTCGACGTGCTCGTTTAGGCCATTTTCCGTTCGAAGGCGACCGGGCTTTTCCAGCCCAGTGCTGAGTGGCGGCGTCGCGGATTGTAGAAGCCATTGATGTACTCAAATATCGCCATCTCAGCCTGCCGTCGTGTCTCCCATGATCGTCGCCAGATCAGCTCGGCCTTGATCGTCTTGAAGAACGTTTCAACGGCGGCGTTGTCATAGCAATTTCCCTTGCCGCTCATTGATACCATTTTCAAAACTGATGTAAGCGGTGCGCCGTTCACACGGTTGCGGCGTAGTTCCAGGGTAGCAATTCTTGGATATCCGTTTGTTTGTGTCCGCCAGCAATGGCTGTGAGCACGCCGCACAGATATAGGCCATCACCAGCCCGCTGCCGTCCCAATAGATAAGCTTCAGCCGATCTGCCCGCTTGGCGCGGAACACATAGACCGACCCATCAAACGGCTTCTGGCGCAACTGGCTCTGCACCAAAGCCGCCAGCCCGTCATGGCCTTTGCGGAAGTCCACAGGATCGCTGGCCAAAAAAATCCGGACATTATGAGAGAGCGCGATCACGTGGCCATGGCCCGCGCGATCTCAGCGATCCGCGCCGCTGGCGTCGCTGCATCAAGACGCACGGTGACATCGCCATTGATCACATCAAGCGTGTTGGAGGATGTAGCGAGCAGAGGCTGGGCGACAGGTGCAGGTGCCTCGATCTCAACTGACACAAAGTCCATGCCCCCCAAATTTGGCAGAACCAGCTTGCCCTGTCGCGCCATCCGCCGCCAATCAGACACCGTGCTGGGGATCAGTTCATACCGCTTGGCAACCGCGTTGACTGTCTCTCCTTCAATCAACGTCTCCGCCACGATCCACGCCTTCAACTCAGGCGACCATCCGTGGCCTGCCATAGCTGCCCAGGCTGAGACGGGACTGTTCCTTGATATGTGCAAGCGTGATCAGGTCAGTCCGTTGCCTGCGACTGACAGGGCGGTTGCGGAAAGCACGCAATCCTCGACTGCTGACATCTAAAACCTCGCACAGACGTGTTGTTGAAAACTCAACGCAGTGTTATTCAGCGAACCTAAACCTCATGGCTTTTGGCTCGCGAAGAAGGCTGTGGCCTTTTTTAAGTTATCCCTCTCCTCCTTTAGAATGCGGTTCTCACGTCGAAGCCGATCATTCTCTTTGGCGAGATCTAAATCCTCTTTCGAAACCACATCACCGTCTCGGTGCGCCGTGATCCACTTGTTCAGCGTAGACATGCCGACACCCCGATCGTCAGCCACCTGTTTGCGTGTCAGCCCACTGGTCAGCGTGATCCGCACCGCATCTTTGCGAAATTCGTCCGTCCGTTTCAGTCCCATCGTCAGTCTCCTTTGTTTCAGTAAATGCTATCAAAGGAGCGGCATCAAACCGCGACAGGTCCAAACTTCATAGTTTAAAAGTTTGATCGAAGTAGTGCTATGCGGGAATACCGCAGCCGTTTCAATTGAAGATAACAGCGAGTTCATTTTTGAATGTTGAAAATAGAGAGCCTGAGCGAACTTGGCTCTTTTCTGAGGGCGCATCTAGCAATGAATTGTCATAGTGATTTCTAATCCAATTGGGATCAAAGCCCATCAAGAAGAGTATGGTGGGAAAGATTTGAAAATGTGAGAAGCCGTTTCTATGTTTCAACGCGTGCTCCCTAAACAACATTTCTATCTTAAGATTTTCCGATACTAGAATTAGCGGAACCAGGCCTTCTCCGACATCAACATCAAATAAATTGCAATGCGGACTACGCTTTCGATCACGGTCAAAGCGTTGACCATGATCTGAAGTATAGATTATGACTGAGTTGTTGAACTGAGCGTTCGCGAAAAGCATCTGAAAAAAGCGGTCGACTGACCATCGCAAAGCTTGTGTGTACACACTAGGTAACTCCAAGCTACTCGAAGAAGCTTTGTAGAAACTTTTCTTTTCAAAGTCGTAGCTGAACTGAGAAGGAAAAGTGGATTCGTACGGTATATGGGTTCCAAATTTGTTTACCAAAATGAAAGTCGGTTTTTCGGACTTCAGAAGTTCTTTGATACGGCTAGCAAAAGTGTGATCTCGATGCATTGCACTCTGGTCTGCAGCCGTAATTACTTCATCAATTTGAGAAAATTCAACCTCGTTCATGTAGCTGTGCAGTCCAACTTCTGGAATCCAAGCATCAAACAAAACGGTTCTGTATCCAGCCAATTGTGCAAACTGCCAGATCGTTGGGTTTTTTAGAGATCTTTGAGCTAAGTCGGGCACTTGGTCCATTCGCAATCCAGAACGCAAAATTATCCGACTTTGTTTGGAGCAATTCCAGGCGGAGGTCGCCACGCCAAAGTTGATTAGCTTTTCACCAACGCCGCTGAGAAAGGGCGTAGTGTCCGTGGGACCACCATTAATACTTAAGGAGTCCCCACGGACACTTTCATCTACAATCAGAACAATATGCTTGATTCTAGGTGAGATCTCATTTTCATAGTCGACGGATTCTCTGGGACCGTCGTACAAATCATCAGTTACAGCTTTGAAAATCTTAGCCCAGCTAGAATAAAATGATGGTAATGCTAAGTTTCTGTTTTCAGAATAGAATGAAACAGAAAAAACTAGGATTGTAGCGATTATTGGAACTATCACTAAAAAATTTCGTGACTTTGGTTCCAACTTTGAAGGCATACATAGTATCGTTGCAAACAAAAGGGCATTTAGCCCGAATGTGACTATCGCACCAGGGTAATAGATTACTACTTGACCGACCAATGACAAGTTTTTGAACATGAGGCGTGCTGTTTCAAAGGTGAGTGTGGAACCTAGAAAGCTTCGAGCTGTAGTATCAACTGCGTAACCTGCTATTAAGAACAAAACAACAGGGCCGCGCAACCATAGGGAATGCAGAGTTAGAGCGACAAAAAATCCGATCCAAGCTAATAAAAAGACTACGAAATATATAAATGCATAGTGAAAGTTTCCAGTAGAAAACCAGAAATTTACACCATCTGCGAGTTTTGTTAAGTCTTTAGGAAGTAGTGAAAATAAGAGATAAAGAATTCCTGCAGCTTTGATGCTACTCGGTATCCAATTCATTTATAATGCAGAATGGCGTCACTGGGAAAATTTATTGCTGTTTCCAACATATCCTAAAATTTCCTATCTTAGAATTCGACGCAATGCGCGCTTGTTCAACAAAATGAATAAATTCGCCTCATTATCCAACTGTCTACTGCAGTTATTGTATCTCAATCCGCTGCAATCGCCGCGCCGCCAGTGATTAGAGATGGTGTAATTTGTGAAATTGTACGGCCCCAACGTGTAACGGGCTGCTCTGCGACAAAAATCACATCATCCGGTCGCATTTCAAACCGAGTTGCCAGGGAAAAATTTGCGGCATTTCGGGCGTTCAGGTGCCAAGCTGTGATTGCACCAAATTCGCGAGGATCGGATGATGCTCGCAAAACATATATCTGCGTAACATCACCAGTTTCTTTAGCAATGCCTTCAGATTGATCAAACAGTGCATCAGCTAGACTGGCTGTTCTTTCAAATGGCAAAGCAAACCGGGATTGACGCCCAACTTCACCTGCAAGGTAAACATAATCTCTATTATCGGCGCCAAGTTCTCGGCGCAGCTGATAATTTGTTCGTGCTTCTTCTAGTTGGCCGCGGCGGATGGAAACTTCTGTCTGCAACTGGGCTAATGCATTGGCACGAGCATTGCCGCGGGCATTCACAATCGCGATTTGTTGTTCGAAATATCTCTCAGCCTGGCTCAATTCATACTCAGTATCCACAAACACAGCATCACCATTCAGCAAACGGGTCCGCTTCAAACCTGAGCGGGAAAACAACTCGGTCAATGGGATCTGGTAGAGGTTTCCGCCACGATAAAGCCGCACAGAAGCGAAATCCTGATCTTCGACTGTAATCCCACCAGTCGCCGCGAGAGCTTCATCAAGATAAAGCGGAGTCAGCGTGACGGGCACAACAGCCGGATTCGCAACAGCACCACCGATGGAAACTTTCTGTGAGTTGAACTCCGCGATCTCAAGACTGAATGTTGGGTCGATCTGGTTTTCCACGAGACGCTGGAACATGCGAGCCTCAGCATCTTCTATGGTCAGACCAGCGATCCGAACGCGGCCGACGTTTGGAATGTTGATCGAGCCGTCATCCTGAACTGTATAGCCCTGCCGAGAATTTTGAGCCGCAAGAAGACCGGAAAGCTCCTCCACTGTCGAACCAGCTGATGGTGTCGCTAATAACACCACATCGCCAATACCAATCATATAGGGCCCCGGAGCCACTTCTGGTGGCAAGCGCAGCTCAAGCCGTGTCGGGCGTTGCTCCGGAACAACCGGAGGCTCGGGCAACGCCCCTACCCCGCGCAAACCAGATCCTGTTCCAGCCGTCAGCGAGAATATCGCTGGTAGCGTTTTTGGCGTATAGGATGATCGGTTCGCCTGTACGACACTTTCTGCCGTCATCTTCAATACGCGGACCTTGCTCGCCCCATCGGTTCCGGGCACCACATCGGAACTGCGGTAAATTGTGCTGCATCCAACCATGATCAACATAATGGACAGAATTGTTGTCAGTCTAAGCACAGGCTCTTACCTCCGGTTGGCCCCCAGGCCGAAAATCACGCGAAACTTGGGTCATTTTTCAATCACCTGCGTCGCAATATCGCCAATGAACTCTCCTGTCCACTGGCGTGTCTGTACGATAGTGCCGCCCTCAACCCAATAAAGGTTAAAGAAGGATTGATCGAGACTGCGGCACGTCTCTCTCATGAGTTGTGTTTTTGCAACCCTTTTTCCGAGGGTCAGTTCACGATCACCGTTGTTTTTGATCTCACAGCGATAGGTTCTGGTGAGGGCCTGATTGTCGCCCATCAGATAGGTATGCAGGCGGTCAGAAAACCCTTCTCGCCGGCCGAGGACCATTGCCATCGGCTGAGAGATATCGACCGAGATCAGTTCGACGCCGAAGCCCCGAGTGCCCCGCAGCATGCTGTTCTCCAGGATCAGCGCTTTGTCATCGGGGCCGATCCAGGTGTCGATTCCGTCCCGTCGCGCTTCACGCAGCATGATGGTGTTTTGTTCAAGATCGATAAAGCCAACCTGAATGGCCGAAGCTTCTGCGGTTTGCAGTGCCGTGAACCGAGCGGAAAATGCTGATTTCTTACCAAGAAGACCAACCAGTTGACCTGCAGCAGATTCGTCGCCCCCAGACTGGGTGCACGCGTTGAGGCCAAGACAAGCCAGCAGCATGAAGGTCAAGCGCATGATCATCTCAGATACCGCCCCCAGCCATCTTCCAGCTCGTTAGCACGATAGTCGCGGGTCAGGCCAAAAAGTCTGTTGTTCACTTCCAGACGCGCGCCACCGTCACGTGTGGTCGGTCGAATGGTCTGCGCCAGAGTTTTCTTGGATGGTCGGCCGGTCATCCAGGCCACCGGGATTTCCAGAGTGATCCCTTTGTCAAACGAGCCCTCCCCGAAGGTTGAGAATGGAACATCTGTAAGGGTAAAGAACCCGCCAACCCGGAACCCGTTGTCGAATTCGCGGGTCACAGTCATGGTCGCACCCCAGTCACCGGCAAGATACCTTCCGGCATCTACCTGGCCAAGGAAACCCCCGCCAAAATCGTAATAGGCAGACACATGGCCCGTCACCACATCGTAGTTCTGGAACCCAAAGAGGATATCAAAATCGCGCTGCTGCGCCCAATTCACCTCGGCCCCAAGCGCCAATCGGCTGTCAACCGGATACCAGAGCAATTCACCCGATACGCCGCCAAACATGGATTCCAGATATCCCGCAGTGACCCTGCCGAACAGATCTTTGCCTGGACGGAACATATACTCGGCAGTCATGACGTTGACCTCGAGATCTGATTGCTGTGCGTACAGAACTCCGTTAGATCGGACCCTCGGCAACAACGAGTTTGAGCCGCGCCCAGAATCAATGTCTCCCGAAATCGGATAGGTGAGTTTCGTCGCAAATGTCAGTCCCGGGCTGGGTCGAAACACTAAATTTAGCTCTGGGCCAAACTCATACCGCAACGGTCTGTCAGGATCAAAATAGGAAAATCGAGTGAAAGGCGTCAGCCCCCATTCGAATTGAGGAAACGCATTGCCAAATTCTCCTTCGCGACCGACCCCTGATGCATCCTCAATATCGGCGCGCGCAAATGTTCGCCATGGCCCATCGTAATCGTTTTCCAACTCATAAAGATCGGACCGGTTGGTCGTGATCTTGGTGATAGGAACACCATTTTCCTGGAACACAATTGTAAACTTCTCAACCTCAGGTGCCAATGTATTTGCCATCACCCGCGCGGCCCTACCCGCCGCCTGTGCCTCCGCACCCCAACGATTATTCCGGACCCGGATGGTAGCTGACCTTGACCCAATCACAGCCCCTTCCAGACTGATCCCCTCTTGTTCCAGACGCGCCTGAAGAACGCCTTCTGGGGTGCCTTTGGCGGCAGTACTTTCCGGCAAGTTCCAACTCGCGGCTGCAAGTGAGTCTCGGGGCAGTAGCGCTGCAGCTGAGGTTTCCAACCCGCCGGGTACCTTAGTTTTGCGGGGATCGATCACGCGGGTAAACTGAAAACCCAGCTCAGTGCCACCGTGCAAAAACGCACCCAGTTGAATTCCGTTTTTAAACCGATAGTCTACTCCGATGTTAATTGGTGTATCTAAATCAATTTCGCCCACTATTGTTTCTGCCGGATAAACATCGGATGAATATTCTGCCTTAAACGTTAACCTTTCGTTTACTTGCCAACTTACACCACCAAAGAAGGCGGCATCGCCCCTAAACCATGTGTCAGTTTCGAGTTGGCCGCCTGGACCGGCAAATCCCCCAGGTCTCGTGTCGAACCTGCTACTAAAAATTCCAAGCGGGTTATCGAAACTGTTTCGTCCACCCAAGCGCCCCCAACCGATACCACCAGTGAATTTCAATCCAGGTGACAATGTTTTGGTTGCAACAACATACTCACTGCTGAATACGCCAGTACCGCCAAAATCTCTCAGGCCAAATGCCAATGCAGGTCTACCATTTTTTTCTTGCGCTATTTGGATATGAACATCAAAATTGCGGTCAAATAGTGGGGAACCCGTTGTGGTTAACCCTTCAATTCGATTGTAGCGAAACGAACCTGTCAGCCATGGGAAAACTTGGAATGCCATCGTCCCACGCGTCGTCGGTCCAAAATGGCTCACCGAAAACGCCAGGTTCCCATCGTTCATCACCTCAGCCGTCGGCATATCAATCAGGCCAGGAGTACCATAAACAGAAATCGTTTCAGATTGGGTCGGCGCAGACAGAAATAAGCTAAAGCAGGAAGCCATAGCCGCAATTTTGCTGCCTTTCCGCATCACGCTGTCCCTACCCATTTTATGCGGCGGATCTTTACAATCCTGCCCTGCCTGCTCAATAACTTCACCGTTCTACCAATTTCGCTTTCAAATTGAACCACACCGCGTAATAAACGCGGACGACCTGAGCCTAAATTGCAACATTCACAACCCGGTATTTTCCGCCATGTTCCGCAAACTCTTCGGCCCAAAGAAAAAAAAGATCGTCAGCTTTCCGCCCATCGCGCCGGATGAGCCTTTTGCCGTCATCGGGGACGTGCATGGGCGCGCAGATCTGCTTGAAAAACTGCTCAAGGAACTGGGCGATTCTATCAAAATCCTCGGTATTGGCGACTATATCGACCGAGGAGAAGACAGCGTTCAGGCATTGTTAATGATGAATTCCCGCAAGGACATCATTTGCCTGAAGGGCAACCATGAAAAGATGATGCTCGATTTCCTTCGCAACCCGCTGGAAAAAGGCCCGCGCTGGCTCAAATACGGCGGGCTTCAGACACTGGCGGCCTTCGATGTCGAGGGCGTGACTGAGACCACCGCACCTGACCTGCTTATCAAAGCACGGGATCACATGATGGAGTCGATGGGCGAGGAGATCCTCGATTGGTTCGCCACACTGCCCACCTCCTGGCAATCGGGCAACGTCGCCGTGGTTCATGCCGGTGCGGACCCTGCCCTTCCGATTGACGAACAATCAGAGCGCACTCTCGTTTGGGGTCACCCGGAATTTGGAGAAACCCCTCGGGAAGATGGCGTCTGGGTCGTGCACGGCCACACCATCGTGGATCAGCCCGTCGCAAAAGACGGCATCATTTCCATCGATACTGGTGCCTATGTCACCGGCCGCCTGACCGCAGCGATTGTGACGTCAGATGGGGTAGAGTTCGTTTCGACCTAAGACCCAGATTGGCAGAAAATTGATGGATGGCCCGTCGATTGTAATACATTTGTTGTTCCTGCCACCGGTTTCGACAGCTGCACCCTGCCCCGCATATCACCCTTCTCGTCGGCGACGCACCAGTAGACCTGGCTCACCGTGATCCCAACGCTTAGAGAGCGTATTCACGTCCGCGCCCGCCGCATGCCGTCGCGCCAGCTTCTGGCACTTTTCAATCATCAAACGCTTACGCTTCTTCTGCGCCGCAGGACCTCACTGACATAATGTGAAAACATTAGGCATATCCTGCCAATGTCATTCGTCTCTTCACCCCTTCGCTAACCCCTAATGTTCCATAAAAAGACGGGGCAGAACTGACCCTGTGACCTGAGTTTTAGCCGTTGCCGCAATCCACACAACGAATGACACCCAGCCCACGTAACACCCGCCCATTGATCCACCCGGCCAAGCGTCCACCCTTCACCCTGCCATTGACACCGGATCAAATGTCCGGTCGTCACAAACGGCAGGCACTTCTCAATTTTCCAGAACGATTTGCACGGACCGATTTGCCGGGGTGCCGAGGCTTACGTGATCAATCGGACTCTTCAGCGTGTTCAGTCAGCAGCATGCTCACCGGCCCGGTGGATCGCACACCCACAACATAGACACGCCATCTGCCCCTTTGTGCCCGCACGCACTTAAACGTAGCTTTGCATCGCCTAGGCCTAGAAATCCGCGATTGGAATAGCTGCCAACTTCTCATCAAACGGCACCAACTGATCGTGATCATTGAGAACAATCCATTACACAAAGCTTTCCTACCCTGACACCAGATTCATGCGCCATCACCAAAGCGAAACATATGCAACAACTCCCGCGTGATCTGATCCCAGTCTCGGCCTCAAATCCGTAGCCCCGCCCCCCGGCGCCAGGACCAGGTCGAACGGCAATGGGATATATTTTACATAAAGGCTAGGCCGCACCGACCCTGCAACCTGCGTCTTGGTCATTGCGGCAATCTTGTCCACCCTACCCGCCCACGGAACCATGTTTGAATAGCCCGCGATGACAGTCGGCCTCTCCAGAGCCTACAGTACCTCTGCCACGGTCTGTTCTGCCCTGTGGCTGTTATAGGGCCAAGGCCTTGGATATGGCCGAGACGGCTCAGACCCGCCCACCTTCTAGCTGAAGGGGTACGGTCAGAATGGTGCGCCAGGAAGAACAAACTGGATTTCAACCCGTTTCGTTGCCATGGCATATGAGGTTCAAGCGTTGGGAAAATTGCTGATCGGGTTGGTCAGCATTTGAACCAAGGGATTGAAAATCAGAGAGCGAAGATACCCGTACTAATTGTGGCAGCCAAAGTTACCGCTGCCAGCGTCGCTACTAATCCATGATGTAGATCCATCACATACGGCCCAGCTGACGCCATTCCCTTGAGTGTACAAAATTTGAGATCCGAGAGGCGCTATACCTGTGGAGTGTGTATAAAAAGGGTTAGTGCTGTCATTATTTCGACCACACGTGTTACCTCTCATACAGAAAAAGATCACAACTGAATGGCTACAATTATTGTACGCTTTGTGATTGTTACCCAGGCGCTGAACCTCGACACAATGCTGGGCGGCGCCAGCGCTAACCATTTGAGGGAATGGTGAAACAAGTGTGGCGATAAAAGTAAACACTAGCGGAAATTTTTTCATTTCATAGCCTCGGGTAAATTCAAACTTTCTGAATGCGTGATGCGCGATCTAGTTAGGAATGTCTAATTACTGGCTTTTCAACAGTGTTTGAGCTTGGCGAAGGCTTGTTCTATCGGGTTCAGGTCCGGACTGAAGGGCGGCAGGAAGAGCAGATGCGCCCTTGCTGTGCGGATCGCTTGTCGTACAACTTGGCTTTTGTGACTGCCGAGATTGTCCTTCACCACCACATCACCGGATCTGAGCGTGGGAACCAGCTCATGTTCAACATAGGTCCGGAAGATATCACCGTTCACGGGCCCGTCGAAGACCCACGGCGCGTCGATCCTGTCATGACGTAGGGCGGCGATGAAGGTGGAGGTGGTCCAATGCAGAAACGGCGCTATGCCAGGCAACCGTTCACCCTTGGATGCCCAACCCCGAAGCGGTGCCATGTTGGTCTTCACCCAGGTCTCATCCGGTGCCCGGCAGGCGATTGCATCGCAATCTGCCGAGAGGGGATTAAGACCAGCCGCTTCGGATCGATCCGGTGCTGATCGCGTTGCCACCTCTCCCGGCGGCGTTTCACGCCTAGGCGGTCGCGCTCATCAGCGACCAGCGTCTTTTTTTGAAACTGAACCCGAAGCCGCGCAGGAACCGCCAGACGGTATCGTGGCTGACCTTGACACCGCGCTCGGCCAGCTTCTCCTGCAACCCCGACAGCGTGATGTGCGGACAGACCTGCACCTGATCCAGAAGCCAGCCCCGGTGTGGCTCCAAAAGCGACCGACGGTGGCCACCCATCTTCGCCGAGCTTACCTAACCGGTCCGCGCAGCACGCTGCATCCATTTCACAACGCTCGGCGGTGCAACTCCAAATCGGGCCGAAACAGAGCAGCAGCTCTCTCCCGATTGCATCGCCGCAACAACACGCTTCCGAATGTCATTCGAATAAGGTTTCGTCATCCATGCTGGCCTCCTCCACCGGTATGGATTCTGAATCACAATTGGCTCAAAAGGGAATCCCAAATCGATTCAGACAAAAACTAAGCCGCTCTAGCTCACGTATCACCCGCCCATTGATCCACCCGGCCAAGCGCCCGCCCGTCACACACGGCAGGCAGTTTGCAATTTTCTAGAACGATTTGCCGGGGTGCTGAGGCTTACGTCATCAAGCGGACTCGTCAGCGTGTTCAGTCAGCTGCAGGCTCTCCGGCCCCGTGGACCGAACACCCACAACATGCGCCATCACCAAAGCGAAACATATGCAACAACTCCCGCGTGATCTGATCCCAGCCCCGGCCTCAATACCGTAGCCCCGCCCCCCGGCGCCAGGACCAGGTCGATCGGCAAGGGGACATGTTTTACATAGAGGCTGGGCCGCACTGATCCTGCGACCTGCGTTCTCGTCATTGCGGCAATCTTTTCCACCCTGCCCGCCCAGGGGACCATGTTGAAATCGCCCGCGATGACAACCGGTCCCTCCAGAGCCGACAACACTTCTGCCACGGCCTGTTCCGCCCTGCGGCTGTCATGGGGCCAGGGCCAAGGGATATGGGCTGAGACGGCCCAGACCCGCTCGCGCTCTAGCTGAAGCGGCACGGCCAAAATAGCGCGCCGGTCGGAGCAGATCGGATCACCGTCGAAGGGGTGTCTTGACAAAACCGCGATTCCCATCCTCCCGGAGAATCTGCACAGATGCTGGTGGGGAAAGCTGGCTGACAACAGGCCCAGAATTGCGGAATTCTGGGTGGAAACCTCCTGAAGCATCACCACATCGACATCGCTGGCCTCGATATCGGCCGCGACAGACGCGAATTGCATGTTTCGGTACCAAAGGTTCTTGGAATAGACGCGCAGATCTCCACCGGAGTCTTGGGGCAGCAGAAACACCGCGACTGTGTAGAGCGCGTAGAGGGCGGTTGTGCCGAGGAACAGCCGGAGCCAGAGCATTCTGGCCGCGAAGACACCGAAGAGGCAGATCAGTGCTAGTGCCGGTCGCCCGATTGCGATGGAATCTGCGGCGCGGTGGATGTGATCGAGCGTTCCGGCAATGATCAACAGGGCCGACAAAACTGCGGCACCCACCAGAAATCTTCGCATGACCTGTTCCACTCCCCTGATCCGGCGCGGGCCGTTGTCACCCGGTGTATGTGGAGGCCGCTGTCGTGTTTCGCAATGGACTGCCGCATTCTTTTTGGGGTCGCATACGGCTCAGTGCAGTATGAAACCGTGAGGTCGGGTAAGCGGACAAAGCTGCCTTCGTTTTAGTTATGGGCAAAGTCCGCTAAGGCAGTACTAGCTGGCTGGCAAACGATGAACTCAAACTCCCTGATCTTCGTTTTGGAACCGTTCCGATGCTTGGCCGACCACATCGCGATTGAGGTTCAGACCCAATCCCGGCCTTCCATCTAGTGAAAGGCGACCTTTGACTGGTGCGATATCGGGACCATCCAAAATGTTGTCTTGCAAGAGCTGCCACATGATCTGGTTCCCGTCGTCCAGATTTGGAATAGCGCGGCCAACGTGATGTTCCGCAACCGTAGTGATTCCTGTTGTCATAGATGAATGGATGCAGAGCTTCATTCCAGCGGCTTCTGCGATCCCCGCTGCTTTCATCATTGGGCGAAGCCCGCCCATCTCACGTGGGCCAACCGCAATCATATGTGCATGGCCACCGCCAATCGCACGATAGGCCTCGTTTAAGGTGAACACGGATTGATCCGCACCAATCGGGATTGGGCTTTGCCGTGTGACTTGTCCCAAGGCTTCCAGCGACGTCGAAACGGTCGGTTGCTCAATATACTCAATATCGAACGACGCAAGACGGGAGATCATCCGTAATGCTGTGGCGGGGTCCCAGGCCTCATTGGCGTCCAGCCGCAGACGTGTGTCGCCAATAGCCTCTCGTACGGCCTTAGTCGCTGCAACGTCACGATCAGGATCAATTCCTACTTTCAGGTATATGATTGGATGGCTTCGGGCGACCGCTACCTTCGCATCCGCTACAAGCTCTTCGATGGACTGGCCCTGTAAGAAGTAAAAGTAACCGACATGTTCACGCACAGCCCCGCCAAGCAAATCCCACACGGGACGCCCTGTTGCCTGTCCCTGTAAGTCCAGCGCTGCCATGTCAAAGCCACACATCAATTGATTGGCATAGCGTGGCATGTTGCCTCCAAACACTAAAAACTGACCGCGATAGGCCTCGGCCAGGATTTGAGAGGCTTCGAAAACCGAGCGCCCTACAAAACGCGCGCCTATTTTACGTAAAATAATCGCCTGCGCTCCGGCATCTGGCGCGGTTGTGGTTTCTCCGATGCCTATGCTGCCATCCTCGCCAACCAGTTCGATAAGGTTGACACAAAACACGTCCTCGACCCCTTGCGACCAAACATAAGGTGCCTTCAGGGGCAGCATCATCGGCGTGACCCGAACTTCGGTGATTATCATTTGGAAGTTCCTTAGAGCTGATCGTAAAAGTCGGTGATGGTATCAAAGTCGAAGCGGAGCGGCACCGGATCAACAATTTGCCAGACGTTGGTGGTACCACCGTTCAGCATCGTTGCGGCGCGTGCTGTGTCGCATATGCCTCCGCCGTAAAGCCTGTTGGCCAGATTAAGAATTGCCGTTTCATGCATGGTCTTGCTTCCACTTCCACACGCGTCCTTTACCAAAAGAACGCGATATCCATTGGCAATCCCATCCCGCACAGTCGCTGCTATGCAAGCCTCCGTCCAAACACCGCAAATGATCAGCCATTCGGCCTTGATATCCTTCAGCCAGCGGTCGAGATCAGTGCCTCGAAATGCAGAGGCATCGTTCTTGACAAAGACTTGCTCCTCCCCAACCGGAGCAACCTCTTTACAAATCGCAGCTAGGTAACCCGCGGCATCAGAGAAGGTCGGCGAACCATCTGGGCGGGTTGCCTCGAATGGTCTCGGCGGTTCGACAGCAAAGTCCCGCACATAAGTCGCATGGGCGACATGGAACGCGTTCGAGCGAGATGTATCAAGGAGCCGGGATGCATTTGCAAGAACCTGCTCAAAACCGTGCGTATAATAATCAGGATCAGTCCGCTGCTCTTCTTGAAGGTCTACCAACAGAAGCGCACATTCACGGTTGGAAAGGTTCAATTGTTTAAGGACGGGCAAACGCATGGACGATCCACTGGTTGTTCTTGGCGTCGATCATACCTGTAAGCTGGAGAGGGGATCGTCAATTCACGACAAGGCAAGGCCATACAGGCGACATAAGTAAAGCTGCCATTCGTGCGCCCTGCAGCATCGATCAATTTGGGCTCCTTGCTAACATTCTAGGTTTTTGTAAACGAGGGTTGAGAGACCAACCCAAAACAAGTGATTACACCCCCCTGCCCTCTTTCTAATTCGCTTGAATGGCCTGGCGCGCAAAGTTAGGCAGATTGTTGCGAAATATGGCTATATGCTTAGAAAAAGGTCGCGATTTCTGACCTATTTTCAAAATAGCCCTCCCCTGCCCTTTTACATCGGTTGGGGCTAGGTTTCGCGTGCGAAACCTATGCGGGGCGACCTGCAATCAGTCAATCTTTTCCAGCAAATGCCGGATGTGGTCCATCACCTGATCCACCAGTTCGCTGTTCACATTCGCCCCGTGGAACTGGATCGCGTACCCGTCTGCCCGGTCGATCCTCTGGATTGAGATACCGTTGGCCAGCGGCACCTCCCTGCCCTCGCGGGTTTTAGCCTCTTTCCTGGGTCGCCCCCCGCGGCTGGGGTCAGGGGCGATGCCCTCGGCCTTGGTTACCAGAGGCTCCAACACCGCCCATTCGGCCTCTGGCGTGTCCGTCACATGATCATCCAGCGCCACGCGGATCTCACCCCCCTGCCCTGCCCTGAGTGCTGCGGCAAGGCGCAGGCATTGGCGTTCGCTCAGATGAGTGGCGTGGCTGAGCATGTCGCCCAGTTCCTCGTGCACCAGGGCAAAGGATTTGACCTTGGAACGCTTCGCCTTTGACGCTGAGCCGAACAGGGTTTTCACCGCATCCTCGATCGTTGCGAACACCCCCTCGTGCACAGCGATGGCGGCCACCCTGCCCCGCTCGTACTGGCTTAGCCCTGTACGGATTTCGTTTTCCTCAACCATCGCCACCAGCGTGTCGGCAATGCTGCCCGGCTGGCGGATGAAGCATGGGATGGTCTGGTACTTTTCCCCCGCTGTCAGCGTGTTCAGGCGGCGGTAGGCGGCGAGACGCCGAAAGCCCGAGATCAGGGCGAATTTGCCGGCAGTATCAGGGTTCGATGGCTCGAACACCTCGATGGGCAGGCGCAGGCCGTTGGCCGAGATTGAGGTGCAAAGTTCGGTCAGTTCATCCTCGTCCATCGCCATACGGTCGCGGGTCAGGGCATCGGCGGTGATCTCATGAATGGGAATTTCGCGGGCGATCAGGCCCTTGCCATCAGCTTCGCGCAGGCGCTCTGCATCGGCCTTATCCCGGGCCAGTTCCTCGCGATCAGCCTGGGGCAGGGGGGTTGACCGGATCGCGGCATCGGCCACCACATCGGCGATTGGCGGGCGCAGGCCAGGGGCAGAGGTTTCGCGCGCGAAACCCTGTTCCATTTCCTTCAGCGCCTCGGGTGAGGGAACCTCAAGCTGTTTCCGCTTGGCCATGCTCTGCCTCCTTTTCGTTCAGCTGTTCATCGCGCCACCAGGAACCGATCAACATCTCCTTGAATTCGGCATAGGTGCGGTCAAATGTTTCGCGGCCACGAACATAGGTCTCGCGATTGAAATCGCGGTAATCGGCCTCGTAAATGCCTGACACGCTTTCCCCGGCCTGTCCGACCATGGCGGTGTATTCCTGCCGGTAGGCGTTGGTCATATCGCCGAAATAGGCCTGGATCACATTGGCCAGATCGGTTTGCTGGCTGGCGTCAAAGCGGGTGATGATGGCGCGGACCACGTCCCATTCGAACTTCATTTCCGGCAGACCCGCCCGACGGCGGGCGGCGTTTTCACCTTCTTCAATAGAGGCGAAGGTGGAATAGAGCATGTCGAAGAAGCGGCCGGTTGAATCGAACTCAAGGAAGGACGCGCCGAGGGGTACCAGAATGATATCCGCGGCGGCCAGCGCATTGATTGTCAGATAGCCGAGGGCAGGGGGGGTATCGAGCAGGATGACATCGTAGTCATCCAGCGCGCCACCCTCCTCCAACGCCGCAGTCAGCGCGTCCCAAAGCGGCCAGTTGCGCAGACCCATGCGCCAGACGGGGATCTGAAATTCGGCCCAGTAAAGGTTCAACTGAGCGCCGATCAGATCAATATTGGGCCAGTGGGTTTTCTGGACCACGTTTCGCAGCGAAACCTGCATTGCCTCTGTCAGGGTTTCATCCATTGCCAGCTCCAGATCGCCCGCCGCCGCCCGCACCCGGTTTTCCGCCGAAAGATGCGTGGCGTAATCACGGGCCAGAAGGGGGAAGACCGTGCTCCATTCATCCGGGACATCGCCCCCCATGATCGACGTCATCGAGCCCTGACTGTCGAGGTCAATTACTAAGACTTTGTAACCATCCAGTGCGGCGCTCATCGCCAGATGCGCACAGGTCGAGGTTTTGCCGACCCCGCCCTTGAAATTCGCTACAGCAGTGATCTTGGCCGGCTGGCCCTTGGGGCGGTAGGGGCGGTATTCCTTGGTGCTGACCCCTTCTTCGGCGAAATGATCGCGCAGGATCAGGATATCTTCGAGACTAAACCACCTTGAATTGCCCTCTCCTTCGCCCTGGGGCAAGTCCGCATTTTTCTTCAAAACCCGCCGCAAATGGGCCGGGGCTACGGGAATCAGATAGCGGCAAACCTCCCACGTGGAAAAGCGGCGCAGCTTTTTCTTGCCATCCGGCGCGTATCCCCGCTTGGCCAGATCATCGCGCCCCCGCCCTGCAAAGGCCGCGGCGCGGGCGAATCGGGCGGTATCCACCGGATCGCCCAGCTTGGCGGAGGCAGATTCGGGGTTTAGTTTGAAATAGGGGGGCAGGGGGGTGTCTGATTTCCTGTCCATGATATGCTTACCTCATTCATGTCACCCTTTTTGGGTGTTATCCGGTAAATCATCGCACATCTTGGGCGCGTTGTGAATCACTAAGAATGGAAGGATCAGATTGGTGGTTATTCCGCGTTTTGCCGCGAAACTGCTTATTCTTCATTATATCACAAAGAAAAACACGACTCTATATGTTGTGAATCTTTTGAGTCTTTAAGAGTCTTTAAACCTGAGGAATACTGTTATCTCAGGTAGTTACGCCTAGTTAGGTACCGATTCCCGGGTTGAAGGGCACCCGATTCCGGGACAATAGGTACCCGTTCACGGTATTAACGGTTCCGATTCGCAGGGGCAGGGGGCCCAGGATTCGGTATAGACTCTATTTCGGGTAAAAATGGCCAATCAAGGTCCTGTTCCCTGCAATTCCCGCGTGTGAAGGTACCGTAAACCCACCGCGCTGTGTGTTAAAGTACCCGTTTACGGGAAGGGTGTATCCTGTAGATGGGTGCCTATAGAAAGATTGAGCACGGGTGCCTTTTGCGGCATACTAGGCCAGAGAGCAGAGCGCCGAAAGAAAAAACCAAATCCGGCGCAAGAGGGCAGGGGTCATGGACCAGTTGGATATTCCAAAAGAAAAGCTGACCGGGGCGTTGCGGCGGCCATCGGTGAAAAAGAATGTGGCGGCGATACATGTGTCGGGCAAGCTGACCCTGTTACAGCGCAAGCTGTCGAATGTGCTGCTGCTGAATGCTTATGACACGCTGGTGTCGAAACCGATGCACCAGATTGACGCGCAGACGCTGTGCCTGATGGTGGGGTATAATTCCAACGATATGGCGACGCTGAAACAATCCCTGCGCAGCCTGGCAGAAACCACGGCAGAGTGGGATATGCTGGACGAGGACGGGCGGCAGGAATGGGGGGTCAGTGCGCTTTTGTCCTATGCCAAGCTCAAAAGCGGCGTGTGTGAATATGCCTATTCGCCGGCATTGGCGGAAAAGTTGCATGATCCCAAGGTATTTGCCCTGATCAACCTGAACATTCAGCGGCGGTTTACCAGCGGGCATGCGCTGGCGCTCTATGAAAACTGTTACCGGTTTGTGCGGACCGGCAGCACGGGTTGGTGGCCGATCGACCTGTTTCGCCGGCTGATGGGGGTGGATGGGTCGAGCTATTACGAGAGTTTTAAGCATCTCAATGCCAAGGTGATCAAACCGGCGGTGGCGGAGGTGAACAAGACGTCGAACATCCTGGTGACACCTGAGCTGCGCAAGATGGGGCGGCAGGTGAGCGAGATCCGGTTTCTGATCAAGGAGAACCCGCAGTTGGCGATGCTGGACATCGACGATGGCGAAGGCGTGCGGCAGGGGGATGTGTACCGGCGGCTGGTCGAGGTGGGTGTCAGTGACCGGCTGGCGCGGCAGTGGATTGCCGAGCATGGCGAGGCATATGTGGCTGAAAAGCTCGATTATCTGAAGGGCAGGGCAGGGGTGGAAAGCCCGGTGCGGTACCTGACGGCGGCTTTGCGCGACGATTACAAGGAGGCAGAGGCGCCAGCGCCCTCTGCCGAGGCGGTCGAGGCGGCGCGGGAGCGGGTGGAGGCGGCACAGGCCGAAGATGCGGCGCGTTTGGCACGGGAGGCTGCGGCAGAGCAGGAACGGCGCCAGCGGGCCGCTGTGATGGCCCGTGTGCGGGAATTGGCCGAGGCGCGCACACCTACGCAGCGGGATGCAGATAAGCGGCTGTTCCTGGCGGGGCTGGAGGATGAGGTCGCGCGGGCCGAATTTGCCCGGCTGGGCTGGGGTGCTGCGTTTTGTGCGGATGATATGCGGGTGTTCTGGGAAGAAATGGTACCGGGGGCGTTTGAAAGAAAAAGCAAATAAATCGAGTGATTCGGGCTGCGTAAGGGACAAAGGGTAAAGCTATTGCACGATTGATCGGAGAGAATTCGCCAAGCTTGGAAATCTATGCGTTGTACAAGTTGATTGTGCATGGCTTGAAAGCCATATGTAAACGATTGTCGTATGTAATTGGATTATATAGAAAAAAGCAGTATTTAGCCCGGAGAAGAGATTTTTCTGAGTGTGAACATTTTGAAATTCACTGCGACATTTTGAAACGTACAGGCCGCAGCCACAGAAATTGTTTGATTGAAAACACCCAGCAATCTATTTTGGTGGGTGTGGTGCACTTTTGAGTAGTATTTTCGCCGCTAGAAAATTGATTTTAAAAGCTTTGCTGTGGGGGATTATCAGTGAAACACGAGGGTTTGGATAGCTTCGTTTTTGAAGCGAGCCTCGATATTGAGCGGCATCGTTTTGATAAATTTTATCAAGGCTATGGTAAACGCATTTTTGACTTTACTTTCAGTTTGTTGCTTGCGCCCATTGTAATGGTCACGGCAGTTTTCCTGTTATTGCTGAATCCGATCTTTAATCCGGGTCCTTTGTTTTTCGTACAGCCTAGAATGGGCCGGAATTGCAAAGCTTTTGCTGCATTGAAATTCCGGACCATGCGTCCTGTAGCTCGTGTTACCCGCAAAGCAGATGATCCGGTTGAGGATGACCGTATTCCGTCTTTGGGGCGGATGCTGCGCAGAACCCGGCTGGACGAGCTTCCGCAGATTTTGAATGTTCTCAAAGGTGAGATGAGCCTAATCGGCCCGCGGCCCGATTTTTTTCATCATGCCCGGAAATATCTACGTGAGGTGCCGGGATACAGGCAACGCCATTCGGTGCTCCCAGGTATAAGCGGATTGGCGCAGACCGATGTTGGTTATGTAAGCTCTGTTGAAGAGACGAAAGCGAAAGTTCGAGCTGATTTGTACTATATTGCGAATTTTGGGGTTCGGATGGATATCTATGTGTTCTTTCGTACTTTGCGGATTGTTTTCGGACGATTAGGCCGCTGAAGATTAAATAGCAGCGTTAAAGCCGACTTACACTTGATCTTGGAAAGGAAGTTGACACCTTCTGGCCCAAAAGATCAACGAGTGCGCAGATGCGGTCATTTTCTGTGAATTGATCGACGATTGTAACCAGATCGGCGAAGGGGCCGGAAATCACGCGAACACTGTCGCCGACTTGGATTTCATCCAAAGGCTGAAGGATTCCTTGCGAATCACTTCTCGCGAATAGTGCGGCCATGAATTCCCAGGGTAGAGGGGTAGGGTGATGGGAGTTATTGAGTAGCAACCTTGATAAGCCACGGGTGGAGTTGATCGACCGCCATCCGGGAACAGCAGGGTCGAATTGAACGAATAGGTAGCCTGGGAAGAGAGAGCGAGACCTGTTTGACCGCCGTTCTGTGCGAGAGATGGTTTCGGTGAGGAACGGTGAAAAACTTTTGAATCCCTGATGGGAGAGATGGCGTTGGGCAATGGCCAAGCCATTAGGCTTAAGCTGGACAACGAACCAGTTGTCAGGTGCGCAGTTTAACATGAAATCCCATAAAATCAGGAGCGGTGCAGAAGTCTAGTTACTTTAGAAAATCGCGCGTTTCTAACATTCTCTCAGGTTAAGCATAAGGAGGCCTCAACATTCATTGAAGCCTCCATAACTAAAATTGCTCGGGTAAAAACTAGGGGGTGGTTGTAGTCGTCGTAGACGAGCTTCCATCACCCAATACTCCAGCGAGGAGGATCGCGCCGAGGCCCGCGCCAATAACTACCGCGCTCGGATCCGTTCCGGGCGCCAAGGAGAGGCACTTTTCTTCATATTGCAGTGCCGCCGCGGCCGTTAGTTGGTTTGCCTCGTAGAGCGACTTGGCTTCACCACAGTGAAGATGGTTCTGGGCAAGTTCATTTGCGAATGCAGGGCTGGCAGTGGCTGCCACGAGTGCAATCATTGCAATCCGTTTGTTAATCATTGTTCACTCCAATTCGACATTTAATCTATTGTTAGCATAGCAGATATCCGAATTGAAAGAAGTAACAAGTGTTGTCGGATAATTTTTTGCAACTTTTTGCTGTTTTCAGCCTGATTCGACCATGGTGGTTTTGTTTAGTAACCTGTAGATGAAAATAAACTTTGTGAAGTTTTCAACATTTTCAAACCACGACACTTGTAAAGCGAACGTACAGAATGACCGAAATCCCAATAAAGCGTCGAATCAGTCTAGGAGGAATGCAAGATAGGGCATTGCCACAAAGTTATTCTGTTCAACGTGAAGATGATATTGATGTGGGAGCAATGATTTCAACCCTTTGGCGCGGCAAGTGGTGGATTACGACAGTCACAATTTTGGCGATTTTTTTGGGTGGGATTTACGCGTATGTTCTGGCAGTGCCAATGTATAGATCTACAGCGGTCGTTATTCTGGATACCAAGCTGCCACAATTTTCAGATTTGGAGAGTGTTGTTGGCGGGTTAACCGGCGATTCCAATGAGGTTAATTCTGAAGTTGAGGTGCTTCGATCGCGCAGCCTTATGGGCAAGGTTGTGGATAAGCTAGAATTGGTTGACGATCCAGATTTCAACGGACTGCTTCGAGAAAAATCTGCGATTGACCAGGCTAAAGCTGCAATTAAATCGCAGATCAAGTCTTTGCTAGGATTGTCCACAAAAGCTGTTTTTGTCTCGGCAGAAGATCAGGCGAAGAATACAAGAAATGCAGTTGTTACTTCTTTGTTGAAGCTGGTTGAAATACGCAACATTCGGCAAAGTTATGTATTTACGGTGACTGCCGAAACTCAGAGCCCCTCAAAATCTGCTTTGATAGCTGATACCATCGTTCAACAGTATGTACTTGATCAGATCGATGTGAAGTTCCAAACAACCGAACAAGCGACGGCATGGTTGAGTGAGCGTGTTACCGAACTTCGATTTGAGTTGGAGCAGGCAGAAAAAGCCGCCGCTGAATTCAGCACCTCCACCGAGCTTGTTTCACCTGAAGCATTGGTTGCGCTTGAGCGACAAGTCAAAGAACAGCGTGAAAGAATTATTTCGGCAGAAGATCTTAAAACTTCTCATTTTGAAAAGCTTCAAGCTCTGGAGAAAGCATCCTCCAGGGAGCAACAAGCAGCAATTGCAAACGATGTACAACTCGATCAGCTTATTCAGCGAATCTCTGAAGGATTTGGTGATGAAGTAGCCTTTGACAATCGGCTTTCAAGGGTAAAGAGCCGGATACAAATCGAATTGGCACGAAGTGAAAAACAGATAGATGCTCTTAAGAGTTCAGAGCAAGAACTAAGCGAGAGCATTGACCAGCAGGGTCAGGACTTAATTCAACTTCAACAGCTAAAACGTGAGGCCGAAGCTACGCGATTGCTTTATGAGCATTTCCTTGCACGATTAAAAGAGACATCCGCGCAACAAGGGGTTCAACAAGCGGACAGTCGGATATTGTCCGATGCTGTTGTTCCCAACTCCCCGTCTTCACCTAGGAAATCCATAATTTTGGCTCTTTCTGGTGTTTTGGGTATATTGATCGGTTCAGGATTAATTTTGTTGAATGAGTTTCTTAACAGCTCGTTTCGAACGGCAAAGGAGCTCGAAACTCACACTGGCTTTACGGTTATGGGGCAGATCCCAACGATACCCGGAAACAAACGTACGAAAGTACTCAACTATCTCACAGATAAACCCACATCGGCAGCGGCTGAATCGGTCAGAAACCTTAGAACTTCTTTGCTTTTGTCCAATGTAGACAATCCGCCACAGGTCATAATCTCGACATCCTCCATCCCAGGTGAAGGTAAAACGACCATAGCGCTTGCGCTAGCTCACAACGCCTTAGGTCTCGGAAAATCTGTTCTATTGGTTGAGGGCGATATTCGGCGTTACACACTTAGCGAGTACTTTGAAAGGGTGCCCGAAAAAGGTATTGTATCAGTCATCAGTGGAGATCTAGCTTTCGATGATGCAGCATTTTCTCCGGATAATTTCGGCGGGAGAATAATTGGAGGAGAAAACACCGCGGTCAATGCCGCAGATCTCTTTTCCTCGGAAAAGTTCAGAAACTTTATAGCTGAAATGCGACAACAATTCGAAATGATTATAATAGACACGCCGCCTGTTCTGGTAGTGCCCGATGCGCGTATCGTTGCGGAAATTGCCGATGCTGTATTGTTTACAGTCAAGTGGGACAGTACCAGCAAACATCAAGTTGATGAGGCGCTCCGTCTTTTCCATCAGGCCAATCAACAAGTCAGCGGCATAGTCCTCAGCCAGATTAGCCCGAAAGGCATGAAGCGGTATGGATATGGTGGCAAGTATGGGGCCTACGGGACATACGGGTCAAAATATTACACGAGCTAAATGCCGATGTTGGTCGATCTCACTTGAATTGGAATTTGGTTGTCGCTATTTCGCAGAATATTGTATTTGCAGAGTGCTATAACTGGCTAACCAACCGAGTGCTTAAGATTAACTGTTTAGCTGGTATGAGGCTTGCTCCCTCAAGCTTAGAATTCTTGCTTGAAACTAATAAGCGTTGGCTCTATTTGCTCAGTATTGAGCGCGATGAATTTCGAGTTCAGAAACAAGAAATTAGCTCCTCCGATATCGTCTTGAGATGACCTTCGGTGCGGTAGCTATGGGAAGGCAATTCGTAAGTTGGACGACGGTCATCACGGCAGCCTAAACTGAAATCGCGGAATAAGTAGGTATATTGTTAATTCGGCGTCTCTCTTGCTCAATGCTCTCGTCTAAAGGCGGGTTTGCGGTGGTTTAAAAAACTCCAAGACTGGCTGGTTATCAATAAGGTAGATTGGTATGCTTGAAGAATCTTATTGCCGTTCAATGGGCTGATTTTAACGACGGCACTGTTCCAACTAGCTGATCCGTAATTGAAAACTGAAAAATTTGCAAAAAGTTGTTTTATTAAGCGGCGAGAAATCTAACATCAAGGAGCCGTTTTATGGCAAAGGATTATGTGGTCAAGGATATTGACCTGGCCGCTTTTGGGCGCAAAGAACTTGATATCGCGGAAACTGAAATGCCGGGCCTGATGGCTCTGCGCACAGAGTATGGTGAATCAAAGCCTCTGACAGGTGCCCGGATCGTTGGCAGCCTGCACATGACCATCCAAACCGCCGTTCTGATCGAGACGCTGGTTGCATTAGGCGCAGACGTGCGTTGGGCGTCGTGCAACATCTTCTCGACACAAGACCATGCCGCTGCAGCGATTGCCGCTGGTGGCACGCCGGTTTTCGCGATCAAAGGTCAGACACTGGAAGAGCATTGGGATTACCTTGATAAATCCTTTATGTTCCCGGAAGGCGCGAACATGATCCTCGACGATGGCGGCGACGCCACGCTCTACATCCTGCTGGGTGCGCGTATCGAGGCGGGTGAAGAATTCGGCGTACCAGGTTCCGAAGAAGAAGAAGTCATTCAGGCGCAGATCAAAAAGCGTATGGCGGCATCGCCTGGTTGGTTCACCAAGACCCGCGAAGATATCCAGGGCGTTTCCGAGGAAACCACTACCGGGGTTCATCGTCTTTATGATCTGCATAAGAAAGGTCAGCTGCCATTCCCAGCGATCAACGTGAATGATTCTGTGACCAAGTCGAAGTTCGACAATAAATACGGTTGTAAGGAATCGCTGGTAGACGGCATCCGCCGCGCCACTGACACCATGATGGCTGGCAAGGTTGCCGTTGTTATGGGTTACGGCGATGTTGGAAAAGGCTCTGCCGCATCACTGCGCGGTGCCGGTGCACGTGTGAAAGTTACCGAAGTTGATCCGATCTGCGCGCTTCAGGCCGCGATGGACGGTTTCGAAGTCACAACCCTTGAAGATGAAGTTGCCAGCGCTGATGTGTTCATTACCACAACAGGCAACAAGGACGTGATCCGCATCGAGCACATGCGTGAGATGAAGGACATGGCAATCGTTGGCAACATCGGCCACTTTGACAACGAAATTCAGGTTGCTGCGCTGAAAAATCACATATGGACCAACATCAAAGAACAAGTCGACATGATCGAGATGCCTTCGGGCAGCCGTCTGATTCTGTTGTCTGAGGGACGTTTGCTTAACCTTGGTAATGCGACGGGTCATCCTTCGTTTGTGATGTCCGCCAGCTTTACCAACCAGGTTCTGGCGCAGATCGAACTTTGGACCAAAGGCGACGAGTATCAGCCAGGCGTCTACATCCTACCCAAGCATCTGGACGAAAAGGTTGCACGCCTGCACCTTGGTCGCATCGGTGTGAAGCTGTCACAGATGACCAAGGAACAAGCTGACTACATCGGCGTTCCACAGGAAGGCCCCTACAAGCCAGAGCATTATCGATACTGAGATAAATGCCTGAAAACCAAAGAAAGCACCGTTCAGCCTCACGCTGGACGGTGTTTATTTTTGTGGTTATGTTGGCGGTTCCGGGATCAATTGCGGCTCTGTTTCACCCGAAAACGCCGCTACCTGAGGAATGGAATCCGGTAAAGCCGCTAATAATTGCAGCGCCGATAACACCGCTGACTCAGTGGAAGTTGCGTAACGCGCTTTCGGATGATGCGGTGTGTTTTCAAGTATTGAGGGATGGCGGCGCCAAGCTAGATCTACTGCCACCACTGGCAGAGAGTGATCAGTGTCATATTCGGCCGCGTGTGACCCTGAGCGGCGTGGGCGATGCGCGATTGAAACCGGTTGAAACCCGGTGCCAGACCGCCCTGAGACTGGCGATGTGGGAACAGCATGGCCTGCAGGTTGCCGCGCTGCGCCATCTGGGTCAGTCGGTGACAGAGATACGGCATTATTCAAGCTATAACTGCCGTCGCATCCGTACCCCGGGCGGTGATGATGGACGGATGAGTGAGCATGCCACTGCCGATGCGATAGATGTTTCGGGATTTGTGATGCAAGACGATAGTAGTGTGGACCTCCAGCAAGACTGGCCCAGCAACACACCAAAATCAGCCTTTCTAAGAGACGCATTTCAAAGTGCCTGTATGTGGTTTCCCATCGCTCTTGGGCCGGATTTCAATAGCCTGCATGCGGATCATTTTCACCTACAGACCCGTGGCTGGGGATATTGCCGTTAAAGGCGGATTTTCAGGGGATGTTATAGTGATCCAGTCGCAGTAAATGCAGGATGGAGCAGGCCTGATCATACCGGGATGAAACAGGAAGGGTCATATAGACCCGGGCGCTACCGGTTTTGATTTCTGCGGCGCCACAAGAAATAGCGCTGGGGGTTTCCGGTCCATTTTTTGTTGATTTGACAATGTAAAAAGATTGTTTTCCAATTTTAAGCATAATTAGCCGAGGGGCCCCCAATATGTGTTTATTCAGAAGTATTTTGATGTTTTTTGGTGTTTTGGCATCTCTGGCAACTATGTCAGCCACATCGTCATCGGCACTGACCTATGAAGAAAGGCTGTTTTTCACCGAGATTGAGTTTGAAAAACTATGCAAGCGAATCGATGGTCTGACAGCCTCAAGCGGTAAATTTTTCATAATAAAAGAAGACCTTAGAAAGCTTGGTAGACTCAATATCGACCAAACAAGCGATGAAATTTTTCAGATCGCAGGTGACTTGAGAGTAAAGGGTGTAATCACGGTAGACGAGTTGAGAATGCTGACGGGCAGTGCGTTGCCGGATCATCCAGATTCGCGTGTTCAAGCAATTAACGAGATACACGCGAGACGAGATGAGTTTGGGGATGTCATACGCGAATCCCTGAAACAAGCTAACCTCTTAGAAGCGCAGACAATCGATGATATTGGGAAAGTAAGCAGAAAAAAGGTTAAGGTCGCCCAAGAGTTAAAAGAGCTTCGGAAGAACCGGCCCTCACCCTATATTTTTGCGGACCCGGAAGAGGAAAAAGAGGTCAAGAAGAAATTCGATGAGCAGGATGAGAGCATCCGAAGACTCAACGAAATTCTGCAGAAATTAGAAAAATCACCCATCATCCTGAAGCGCAACCTTGAACGCCTACGCGAAACGCATGCTGAAAATATAGAATACTTGAAATCAAAATCAGTCTCTTATGCGGAAACGCAAGCGAGCGAGAATGCCGATGATGAGTTTGTGCGCGCGCTCCAAGAGGCAGGTGGAGTACCTGTCATAGACGATGATTTCATGCAGCCACAGTCGGATTTTGCAGTTGCTCTTAAATATCCACCTACGGCAAAGATACGTGCAAGGTTGGGGAAGGCGCTTGAACCTGATCTGGAATTCCAAAATTTCGGACAACGCCTGAATACAAATGATAGCTGGTTTGTATCAGCCGAACTGGTACTCCCCGGTTTGATTGGTGACCGCGGGTCCGCTTTGAACCAATGGCAATTTGCCCCGACATTTACCTATCTTCATGTCGAGATGGATCAGTTTACCCATACAAACATTGCCGGCGGTGCGATCGGGCCATCCGCGGGATCGGTGCGCTTTGATTATGTTGGTGCAGGTCTGACATTCGAGAGGGAATTCCCAAATGCTGGCACTGTTGGTCTTGGCGCCGGGATCGGAGCGCTGTTTCACGATGTTAGCGGCTCATTCCGGGCCAGTGGAACAACGGCCGCGCTCAAATTCGATGCCTACAGCTTGTTTGACGTCAGCCCGCGCGTTTCTATGGGCCCGGTTATATCGGTGATTTTCCCTCTGGACGATGTGTCAGGAGGCGCGGGTGCAGCCAATAGCAGGTTTGAAACTGATCCAGTCTTTCTTTTTGGATTGCAGTTGGACTTTGGACTGAGACGGCCAAAATTTGATAACGCATGGGTAAGGTAGGGGGAACACCCCCAAATATTTCCCTTTGTTGCATTCGGTTCACCGGCTATCTTGCGCATACCGCCTGTAGGAGCAGGTATTAAAGCGGGACCCCGATATTGGGGACAACAAAAAACCGGGAGGAAATTTATGGGACGTCGTGACGACCTGATTGCAACCTATGCAGATGACCTGCGCAACAAATGTGGCATGGAGCCGGATATGGACCTATTGAGCAAGGTCACAATTGGTTGCGGACCTGCAATTTACAACGCTGATGCTTCGACCGTGGCCGCTGGCCAGGCGCATGAGCTTGAGACTGTTAAAGACAATTTTCTGATCAAGAAGCTGGGCCTGTCAGACGGGCCAGCCTTGATGGATGCGATCAATCAAGTGATCGACACCTATGGCCGTTCTGAGCGCAATAAATACCGGGCTGTTGTTTACTATATGTTGACCAAACATTTCGGCAAAGAGTCTGCTTATAGCTGAACAAGCGAAAATCTGAAAACAACGCCCGCCTTTGGCGGGCGTTTGGCATATGGTGCCTCAAGAGGGACTCGAACCCCCGACCTTGTCCTTACGAAGGACCTGCTCTACCAGCTGAGCTATTGAGGCGCTGTGATGCGGGGCTATAGCATCGGAACAGAAACTGGAAAAGACCTATTTATCGACCGCAACAGCCTCATTCGTGTCAATTATTTCAGCATCGTTAACCTCGGCAGGACTGTCTGATACGTCATCGATCTCGTCAGAATTTTCTTCCAAGGCTCCAACGATGAGGGGAAGCATTTCCATACCCGTCGTGCTGCTGACATCGGGCGCTGGCGGTGAGGTCCAGGAGAGCGTGTCGAAGGACTGACAATGCGCGCATGCCGGAACCCATTCATTGTGAATATGCTGGCAATTCCCACACACCCATTTCGGGCCAGGTGCGGCAGAGAGCGCTCGTGCAAGCCATCCTTTGACCACCGCATCAGATCCGCCTTCGCCTCGTTCAATCGCTGCCATAATTGTTAGAACCCGCGCATCCGGATCAGAATCGGCCAGGTCCCCCATCGCACGGCGCGCGGCGGGAAAATCTTCTGCGGCCAAATTGAGTTCAGCTTCGATAAGTTTTGTTTCTCGATGATTTGGATGAATCTTGAGCAGTTTCGCAAACCGTTTAAGCCGGTTCTGAGGTGTTTCATCAGGCTCTATTTCAGCAAAAACTGCGGCAAGATCAGGATGGGGCTGCGCATCCCACGCCTTTTTCACAACGCGTGTGGCATAGCGTTTTGAGCCCTGGTCGATGTAACCACGAGCGGCCAAAGCAGCTGCCGGGATCAGATCGGGTGAAAGCCTGTTTGCCTCAATTGCAGATTCACGTGCCTCGATATCTTTGCCGCTGTCGAGAACATCACGCGCTTCGGACAAGGCCAGAACGGCATCGCGCCGTTTATGCACATCACGTGGCAGGCTACCGTATTTGAGTTTTGCCCGAAGTGTTTCACGTGCACCAGACCAGTTTTCATCCTGGGCCTGCAACTTCAGCAAAGTGTCCTGAATTTCCACATGCCGGGGTTTAAGAGCAAAGGCCGTCTCGGCAAGTTTCAGCGCGGTGTCGGTATCCCCATCGGAAAGTTTTTGCTTCATGATGCCGCGCACGCCGACAAACCGGGTCTTTTCATTTTTCAAAAGCCGTTTGTACACTTCTTCAGCCTTGCGCCGGTCGCCAACCATTTCAGCAGCCTGGGCAGTAATGAGGTTCGTCAGAGCAGGTTTTCGAAGGTAGTGTTCGGCACGATTTGCCTTGGCCATTGCAACATCGCCTTCACCAGAGGCCAGCGCCATCAACCCTTCGGAAAGTGCACGGTACCCTTTGTCCAAACGATTGCGTGCGAAATAGCGCGAGATCGCCGTTTCGTCACCGTTGATAAACCGAAACACGGCAATCAGAAGCGATGTCAGTTTTAGCAAAACCCAAACGGCTATAACCAAAATGATCAAGGTTATGACCGCGGTGATGGGTGTCAGGTTAAACTCCTGACCTGCCATGACGACACGAACGCCACCATCAAGCTCCAGCAGGTAAATTGCGCCATAACTCGCCAATGCAACCAAGGCGATGAAAACCACAATCTTGAAAATGGACCACAACATGCCACTCGCCCTTTCGGTGTCAGTTCAATTTTTCACTTAGCGCGCGCGCTGCAGCTACGGTTTCCAGTCTGCTTGCCGCTTCTGCAGACCATTGAGAAAGTGCGGCCTGGGCGTCTTCTGGCAGGCTGCTGATTTCCGCGAGTGCGTCGCTTAACCGGCCATCGCGAACCGCGGCTTCTGCCCGGGACAGTATTGCATCGGGATCGTTGCCTTCTTTTGGTTCTAGTGAGCGTGCGCCAAGCTGTGCGCGTAAGAACCCCGTAAATCCACCCGTGTCCCCTTCTGCCGTCGAAGATGCACGCGCAATGGCCAAAGCTGCGCGTGCCGCATCCGGAAAGCTCTCTTGCAACTCTATTTGAGTAGGCACACCGTTGGGTGCATATTTTTCTAAAACTTCCGATACAGAGACATTCACCGATTTCAAATCTTCAACCGCAGAGGCAAATCCCAGTCCTGAATCAAGCGCGGTCTGAATCCGCGTCATTGCAGCGCGGCGAAGCGCTTCGCCGGCTTCGGCCAAGGTTGCATCACCCGTAGATGTAAGGGCCTCAACCTCGGCACGCTGAGCAGCGAGAGTTTCCTGCAACAACCGGATTTCTTCGTCATACTTAGCAAGCCCCTCGGCGGAAACACCTTCGCCAACTGGCCGGCTCTCTAAAACGGTAATGCGCTTGTCTAATTCGCCTGCCAGATTTTCCGATACTGCAATGCGAAGAGCCAGATCTTCCAAAATAGTAGTGTGCTCGGACAGCTTACCGTTCAGGGCGTCGATGCCGGTGTCTGCTGGTGCGTCATCAAGCCGTTTGGTGAGCGCTTCAATTGCTCTGGATTGTTCGGCTATTTGCGTCTCTAAGGTATTATCCCTTTCGGAGAGCAAACCACCTTCGGGAAAAGCAAATATTGCTGCAGCAAACCCTATGCCCGCTGCCAGCACACCGCCTAACAGTGTTGGCAAAAATCCGCTGCGCGGCGCGGTGGTGAAGGTATCATCTGCTCTTGGTTCAGAAGTAGAGAGAGAAGCTTCTTTAACTTCTTCCGTTGCGATATCTTCGATTTCAGGCGCGGGTTCTTCGGTTGATTCTGAAGCGGCCTCCTGAGCATCAGGTTCATGTTTTTGAGTTTCAGTTTCTTCAGACGGTTCATTTGGTCCGGCATCATCATTTGCATCAGACTGCTCTTCTGCACCGTCTGAGACATCTGGATCAGTCGCTGGCTCAGTTTCAGAAATGATTTCGGCGTCCGGAATCTCTTCTTCTTTTGGGGTTTTGGATTTTGAAGACGTTTTCTTTCTCGCCACTTGAGCCACCCTGTTACGAATCCCAGACATCAGGTCCAGCCTAAGAACCTTACTTCGCCGACTTTCCACCCTCAAGCCGTTAGGCGTCTGTAATCTTATCTTCTATCAAATCCAGAACAGCATCGGCCGTCGGTGCCTTGGCAACGAAGATTTGTTTTTGGTGTGCGTTGGGTATCTTCAATTTTATATTTTCGCTCATTGCGACAAACACCGCATTTTCCACGTCGGTCATTTGCCCAAACAAGAGCTGAGCGCTTCGGGGCGAGAATAACGGTATGATGATTTTGGCCTGACCCAGCAAAAAGCCCTTGGCCTCAGAGCTTAGTGTTTGCGGTTTTTGTTGGTAAATAATTGCTTGAAGGGTCTCGAACCCTGCGGAATTCAGCGATTTGCAAAGATCGGATGCAACGTGCTCTCCCCGAAGATAAAGAAAGGGTTGCGGAGGCTTCGCACGGATAACTGTTTCAATGAGCGCTTTTGAGTCACCACCACCATCAACCGGAGAAAGCCCAATTTCACACGCTGCATCTGCTGTTGATGCCCCAACGGCAAAGCAAGAAAAATTACGACCATCTGTCAAGTTTGCGAATGCATGCACAGCATAGGCAGAGGTAAACACCAGTGTTTTAATGCCCGCCAACTGCGGCAAATTGCCTGTTGGTACTATTTGCATCAGGGGCGAAATCACTGGGTGTGCACGTGAACCAAGGCGCAGCCTTACCTGACTGGCAAATTTCTCAGCCTGTTCTTGTGGCCGGGTGATGAGGATCGAAGGCACCATGGTTGGTCCGGAGTTGTTTGCGCGCAAAGCAGATGTTACCTGCCTTAGATACATTAGGGAACATGCGCCTGGATGACAGAAGCTCTGACAATATTGGGACTTGAAAGCAGTTGTGATGACACTGCTGCTGCTGTCGTTTCGGTGGTGCCGGGTGCGCTTGCGAAGATTTTGTCGAACGTGGTTTATGGCCAGACCGAGTTGCATGGCGCGTTTGGGGGTGTCGTTCCTGAAATCGCAGCACGTGCCCATGCCGAAAAAATTGATGTCTGTGTGAAAGATGCACTTGAACAATCCGGACATTCTTTGGGCAGGATTGATGCAATTTCGGTTACAGCTGGACCCGGTTTAATTGGCGGTGTTCTGTCTGGCCTTATGTGCGCCAAAGGATTGTCCATTGGGTCGGGCGTGCCCTTGGTGGGTGTAAACCATCTGGCAGGCCATGCTCTCACGCCCAGGCTAACCGACAACGTGTCCTATCCTTATCTGATGCTATTGGTTTCCGGAGGACATTGCCAACTTCTGATTGTCCATGGATGCGATGAATTTACCCGATTGGGGAGCACTATCGACGATGCGCCCGGAGAGGCGTTTGATAAAGTGGCGCGTTTGTTGGGCTTGTCACAGCCGGGTGGGCCGTCAATTGAACTTGCCGCTAAGGGCGGCGATTCAACTCGGTTCCGTCTGACCCGGCCGCTTTTGGATCGGCCGGGCTGTGATATGTCGTTTTCTGGATTGAAAACCGCTGCACTGCGCGCAAGGGATTTGGTTGTCAAAGAAAAGGGCGGTCTTTCGCGACAAGACAGATCGGACCTCTGCGCAGGATTTCAGGAAGCAGTCAAAGATGTTCTGGCAGAGAAAACCCGCCGGGCATTGCTGGAGTATTTGCCATTGGCTGGCAACACACCTGTGCTTGCCGTAGCTGGTGGTGTGGCATCAAACCAAGCTATTCGGACTGCATTAGAGACTGTTTCTGCTGAGATGGGGGTGAAATTTGTTGCTCCGCCACTCGCGCTTTGTACGGATAACGCAGCAATGATTGCATATGCTGGTGCAGAGTTGTTTGCTTCAGGTAGGCAAGACGACATGCGTCTTTCGGCGCGTCCGCGCTGGCCGCTGGACCAGTCGAGCCCGTCGATGCTGGGCAGCGGAAAGAAAGGAGCCAAAGCATGATCAGGGTGATGGGGGCGGGCGCCTTTGGAACAGCTTTGGCGATATCTTTGGCGCAACGGCATTCAGTAATGCTCTGGGCGCGTGATGCTGGTCACAGTGCTGACATGCAAAAAGAGTGTGAGAATAAAAAACGACTTCCTGGAGTTATATTTCCAAAGGGGCTCGGCGCTACTTCGGATGCCGCAATAGGAGTGGATTCTGCGGCAACTTTGCTGGCAGTTCCGACACAAAAGCTGCGAAATTTCTGCAATGAAAACAAATCTTTCCTTGGATCAAATCCATTGATCGCATGTTGCAAAGGCGTGGAGTTGTCGACCGGCATGCGCGCGACAGAGGTGATCCTTGATTGCATACCTGAAGCGGTGACCGCTATTCTGACAGGCCCTTCATTTGCAGCTGATATTGCGCGTGGCCTTCCGACTGCTTTAACGCTCGCCTGCAGGGACGAAGAGGTTGGTTTGAACCTGCAAAAACTTCTGACAACACCAAACCTGAGGCTTTACCGAAGTCTTGACGTGACCGGCGCAGAATTGGGTGGCGCGTTAAAAAATGTGATTGCGATTGCCTGCGGTGCGGTGATTGGTGCGGGTCTCGGCGAAAGCGCGCGGGCGGCGCTTATGACGCGTGGATTTGCGGAAATAATCCGCGTGGCCGAGTCTATGGGTGCTTTGCCAGAGACTTTGACAGGGCTTTCGGGCTTTGGTGACCTGGCGTTGACCTGTGCATCAGATCAGTCACGAAACTACCGTTTTGGGCTGTGTTTGGGTCGAAATGAAGAGTTTGATCCATCCGTAACTGTCGAGGGTGTCAGCACTGCGCATGCGCTTGTTGAGGTCGCTCAAAAATCCGGCATTGAAATACCGATAACCCGAGCTGTAACAGCACTTTGCAATGGTGAATTGCGGGTGGATCAGGCGATGGATATGCTGCTTTCGAGACCATTAAAGGAAGAATAAATGCTGATTGCTTTGATTGCCCGTGACAAACCCGGTGCGTTGCAAACCCGCCTTGATAATCGCGATGCACATATCGCGTATCTGAAAGAAACCGGAGTGGTCAGTCAGGCCGGTCCGCTGTTGGATAATGATGAACAAATGATCGGATCTCTGATCATTCTGGATGTCGATGATATGGCGGCGGCTGAGGTGTGGAAAAACGGCGATCCTTATGGAAAGGCTGGATTATTTGAGAGCGTCGAGCTGATCCCGTGGAAGAAGGTGATTTAGATCATGCGCTATTGGTTGTTCAAATCCGAACCTTCGACCTGGAGCTGGGAACAGCAACAAAATAAGGGCGATGAGGGCGAAGAATGGGACGGGGTTCGCAATTATCAGGCGCGAAATTTTATGCGGGACATGGAAATTGGGGATCGTGGTTTTTTCTATCACAGTCAGACAGAAAAGGCCGTTGTCGGGATCGTCGAGGTTATTGCACTGGCCCATCCGGACAGCACAACCGATGATGAACGGTGGGAATGTGTCGACATCAAAGCAGTGAAATCGGTGCAAACCCCTGTAACGCTTGAGATAATCAAATCCGACCCAAGACTGGCAGAGATGGTTCTGGTTCGAAATTCCCGCCTGTCCGTGCAGCCGGTACAGGAAGATGAGTGGCGAATTGTTTGTGAATTGGCCGGCGTAAGCCTGTAGAAATCCAGCAACCGTTGTACCACCGGAGTTTGTACAAATTGTGTAAATTGTGTAAATTGTACGCGTGAATTGTGCAAATAGCATTTTCCTTTAGCCTATGGCGCTTTGCGCCAGTTACACGTCCCGCCCCCATCGGGAGACGGCTTAAGCTGTCGTTCTGACCTGTACGGCAGGGAAAATTTCCGAACCGCGCCACCCGTTTACGGATGCAGGTCTAGCATTGGTGCTCAAGTGCTAATGGAGTCCTAAATCCGGCCTTTCAAATTCTTGGCATTTGACACAAATCGCATCAGGCACGTTTTTCGACCTGATGGGCAACCTCTCCGTTGATGGTGCGCTTGCGCCCGCCAGCATCATAGGTTTCCAGCGTCTTACGGACTTTGCGAAATTCGGATATGCGCGCTGACACCTTGCGAATCCCTTCCAGCGCCCCGTCAAGCAGTGCCTGATTTCGACGCACCTGTTCCTGCAACACACCCAGATCGGCGCGATCTTTAAATTTATTCAGCGAATCGATCAATCCGTCCTTTTCGTTGGCGAATTCCCCAATTGCTTCAAGATCTCCAGACAACAATGCATCCCGCTCTCGTTCCAAAAGATCCTCGATCTGCTGGATAATCGCTTGGGTCGATTCATGTGTCATTCTGTTGCTCCATCATTGATCGGAAAAAATGTTCGGCAAGGCCAATGCCGCCGCTCTGGACCATCTTGTCAGCCAGGGCCTGACGGTGAAAAGACGCGAACTGATCTTCGCCCGTGCCGCCGGAGAAGCTATTCAACTGCTCCCCCAGACCTGCCGCCTTTAGCATTTCTGCCATGAACGTCGCCTCCAGCTTTTGCGCTGCGTGCCACATCTCTTTTTCACGGGTGTCAGATATCGGGTGCTTAGGTGGTTGGCTGGGGATTGGTGAAATTCCGGTCACGTATTTGCCTCGAATTGCAGATAACTTTCGCTATTTGACCGCAAAACGGTAAAGAAGCAGTAACCGGGATTTGCCATTGTTCGGCAACTGAGGAAGAAATCCCGGAGTCGCAGATGTTAAATCTCCCGACCGGCCAGATCCCTGCCGGAGACATTCCAGAACGTAGAAGTAACGCGAACGCGCCAATCTTGACTGCAAATTTTGAGAACTTGTCTGCAACGCTTAGTTCGAAAGAGGTTCCAGCTGATTTTCGGGCAATTTTCCTTGCCGAAATTGACGGGGAAAAACTCCCAATCAGGACTGACACAACTGCACCCAGGCAAGATGGGAAAACGGCGGAGTCTGGCCCAATACAACCAACGGAACATGGTGAGCCCGCAGAGGCGCTTGAATCCGCCTCGCTTACTGAACCCAAGCTCACAGAGATCAATACGCAAAGCCCGAATACACACACAACACCATTAGAAGCAAAGCAATCAAATGAACTGCCGCTGCGGGTTCGGTCAACGATCGCGACTCCAGAAATTAACGACAATAAAAACAGCGCCGAACCTCAAAAAACCGAAGTTGCATCGACATCAGAAACGACCCAACCCGCAAGGGAGATTCCACCTGTAATCGTGCAAGACCGGCCCGTGTTGGACGTACGATTTGAGATATCAGACAAAACTCCAACAATCATTGTCACGCCTGAGGTGGCAGGGGATGAAAATCAGCAACTTTTGGTTACAGCTCAAAATGAACCTGCATTCGATGGGTATCCCCAAAATATTCAAGGTTTGGGTGAATCAAACCCGGAAGCGGCGCCAACTGATCCGCTGATTGGAAAGAGGAACCCGGTTCACGCAGAAAGAAATGCAATTCCCGCAGCGGTGCCCGTTCAACCTTCACCACGGTTTGGCAATCCACCTCCGATGCCCGATCAAATTATTCAAAAAGCAAAGCCATCAATCGCTGTGTCTGGTCCATCAGTTCCATCCACAGATCAGTCGATCCCGATATTTGGTCAATCTTTTCCAAAACATGCACAGCCAGCAGGAGTTGATGTAAACCCGATGACTGCTGCACAATCGAATGCCAACGCAAAGATTTTTCATGGTCACGGAGAGGGAGATCGCGAAACAACGACGGTCCGCTCTCAACGCGCTGAATCGGACAAGTCAGATTTGCGATCTACGCTGGTCAGGCACAATAAAGGTGCTGAGCAAGAGGTGAGCGTACGATTAGCCGCCGCTAAAGTGGTGAATGTTCAGACGCCGCGCGAAACCACCGGCGAAGGCTCTGTGATATCTACGCAAACTGAGGTGAAATTGGATACGATGGCGCAGCCAGCGCCGCCAAAAACAGGCCCGGCTTTGCCCGGGTCCACTGAACCAGAACAACCTGCGACCAATTTGGCAACCAAAGACGGGATGACAGATCCAAAGCCATTACCTCGGCCCTTCGCATTCACCGAACCACCCGCCTTTGAACCTTCGCAGGCATCGGTAAATACGTCATCGACTGCGCCTCTCTCTTATGTGGAAAAGGTTCCTGTACCTGCCAATTCGGCAGTTTCTCAAGGCCAGCAAATTTCATCCGGAATTCCCCCAAAATTTATTCGCGCGCGCCGAACCACAGCCTGACCAGTTGGATCGACATCCCGCACAAATGTTGCGCGGGCCCTCCCAGCCGCGCAACGTCGTGGAAGCAATTTCAATCCGCCATGTTCCGAACGCAGTCACTGCTGTTCAGGCGCCGGCAACGCAGATGGCAATCATGCCTGCCAAAACCAATGTTGAAGTGCAGAATGTAACTTGGTCGGATGAACTGACCATTTCTTCTGAACACCGGTTTTCAGAAGAAATAGGATCGGCGACGCGCATTTTACCATCGAGCGTTCTCACAGCACCAGATGCACCGCAGGTGATCGCGCGACAAATCACCGTGGCGCTACAGCGTAGTGGCGAAAAGGTGGTGAACCTTACGCTCAACCCGGCAGAGCTTGGCAAAGTGCGCATTAGTCTTAGCACGACTGATTCAGGGGTCGCTGTAATGATCACCGCCGACCGCCCTGAAACGCTGGATCTCATGCGCCGGAACGCGGACGTTCTGGCACAGGAATTCCATAATATCGGCTATGGCAGCGCGCAGTTTGAGTTTGGGCAAAACAACCCGGGTAAAGAGCATGCCCATCTTTCGAATTCCGAACAGCCCGGAACCGATACCATGCAATCTGAAACAGACGAAGAGCCACAAAGCATCGCAACAATTTTACTAACAGATCGCGTCGATATCCGAATTTAGAAAGGCCATTTATGGAAGTTTCCACACAGACACAAACCACCATCCCACAACCAACCTCAAATCTTTCCTCTGCTTCAGAGGCATCAACTCTCAGCTCGGATTTTGAAACCTTTATCAAGATGCTGACGGTTCAGATGCAAAACCAGGATCCGCTAAACCCGTTGGATTCCTCTGATTTTGCGACGCAGCTGGCCACTTTTTCTTCTGTTGAACAACAGGTTCTGACAAATGACCTTCTGGCTGAATTGGGAACACAGTTTGGCACATTTGGTATGGCGCAGCTTTCAGGCTGGATCGGAATGGAGGCGAGTGCAGAGATGCCGGTGCATTTTGATGGCGCTCCGGTATCTCTGACAGTTCAGGGGGCGTCACTTTCAGAACAGGATGAACTGGTGGTCCGGAATGCAAACGGGATCGTGGTGCAAAGGTTTGCGGCAGCATTGGGTCGCCATGATGTTCAATGGGCCGGTGTCGATGAAAGTGGCGCGCCTTTGCCAGGCGGCACCTACCATTTGACCGTAGAATCCATGTCAGGCGAAGAAGTGATCGCCATAACCCCCGTTCTGGTCCACGGCAAAGTTACCGAAGCACGCAATGACAATGGATCAACCATCCTGGTGTTTAACACAGGCCAAGAGATTCCGGCCCAAACCGTGCATGGCCTTCGAGAATCAAACTAATTTCAGAGGAACCAATCCAGCAGGAAGAATCCCGCAGCACCAATAACAATCCCAGTCACGGCACATAAAAACAAAGGCCCGCGCCTTTGTCGTGTAGGCGGCTCAACCGGGGTCGATTGCCGGATCAGTGCATTTTCAACCAATTGTGGCAGGCGCGGTCCATAGCGCGACAACACGCCAAAGGTTCGGCGCAGATCGCGCAGCATGGCCTGTGGCCCGATGCTCTGGCGGATATAGGATTCGACAATCGGGCGCGCGACCTCCCATATGTTGATCTGCGGGCTCAGTGATCGTGCGACACCTTCTACCACCACCATCGTGCGTTGCAGCAGGATCAGCTCGGTCCGCGTTTCCATGCCAAAACGTTCTGTCACTTCGAACAGGTAGCTCAAAAGGCTGCCCATCGAAATCCGGCTCGCATCCATCCCAAAAATCGGTTCACCCACTGCACGCAGAGCGCGGGCAAATTCGTCCACATCACGGTCTGCGGGAACGTATCCGGCTTCGAAATGCACCTCGGCCACCCGCTGGTAATCGCGCCGGATGAACCCAAACAAAATCTCGGCATAGACCCGTCGGGTATATTCATCGATATGCCCCATGATACCAAAGTCATAGGCAATGATGTCCCCATTCGCGGCGACCTTCATGTTACCCTGGTGCATGTCCGCGTGGAAAAACCCATCCCGCAACGCATGGCTCAGGAAAAGCTGTAACACGCGCTCACCCAGCTGCACCCGGTCATGCCCCGCCGCATCAAGTGCTGCATTATCGCCCAGTGGCACGCCGCCCGCCCAGCCCATAGTCATCACCCGGCGGCTTGACAGATCCCATTTGACCTCGGGCAACTGAAAGCCCGCATCATCCTTGGTATTTGCCGCAAATTCCGAAGCCGAAGAGGTCTCAAGCCGCAGATCAAGCTCGCCCAGCACCACCCCCTCGAAATGCGCAATCACATCTGTGGGTCGTAACCTTCGCGAGGCAGGCGAGAGGAATTCAATCATATGCGCCGCAAAGTAAAACGCATCGATGTCCTTGCGAAATGCCTTTTCAACCTTTGGCCGCAGCACCTTTACAGCCACATCTTCACCAGTACGGCGCAGCTTGGCGCGGTGGACTTGAGCAATCGAGGCCGCGGCGACAGGCTCGCTGAAATCGTCGAAGATCTCCTCGACAGGTTGCCCAAGTTCAAACTCGACATCGGCTTTGGCAATCTCTGTAGAAAAGGGCGGCAGTTTGTCCTGCAGCACACGTAGCTGCGTGGCCAGCCGTTCTCCCGCGATGTCCGGCCGGGTCGAAAGAATCTGACCAAATTTTATATAGGCCGGGCCAAGTGCTGTCAGCGCCCGGGTCGCCGGCGGCATGGATTTGTCGCCCCGATATCCCAGCCATTGAAACGGCCAGGCCAGCGTTCGCAATGTGCCCCGTACCAAAGGTGGCGCATCCATTGCGTCCATGATCACCCGCATCGCGCCTGTGCGTTCCAGCGTGGCACCGGTCCGGATCAGCCGGAGTATGTTATGCGGGCCCCGCAACGCCTTAAATCTTCCAACCGGAATGCAGACAGGCAATGCCCATCGTCAGGTTGCGGTACTTCGCATTCTCGAACCCGGCCTCTCGCACCATACTCAGGAATGTTTCCTGATCCGGGAACTGCCGGATCGATTCCACCAGATACTGATAACTGTCCCGGTCGCCGGCAATCATCTGGCCCATCTGCGGAATGATATTGAAACTGTAAAGATCATAAACCTTCTGCATCATCTCATTGGGTATCTGGCTAAACTCCAGCACCATCAATCGGCCACCCGGTTTCAGCACACGAAAGGCTTCGTTCAGCGCCTCCTGCGGGCGGGTCACATTCCGGATGCCGAAACTGATCGTGTAGACGTCAAAGCTGTTATCCTCGAACGGTAACGCCATCGCATCGCCGACAACCCAGTCAAGACTGCCTGCCATCTGCTCTGCCTCGGCCCGCTTGCGGCCCTCGATCAGCATCGGTTCGGTCAGGTCCAGAACAGTGGCATGCCCATGGCCTGCACGTTTCAGAAACCGGAAAGAAATATCGCCGGTTCCCCCTGCCACATCCAACAGGCGCTGTCCCGGGCGCGGCGCCAGCCAATCCATCATCGCGTCTTTCCAGACCCGGTGAATGCCCATGCTCATCGCGTCATTCATCACATCATATTTTGATGCGACAGAGCCAAAGACGCCCATCACCCGTCCGGCCTTTTCGGCTTCCGGTACGGTATCAAATCCGAAATGTGTGGTTTTCTCGTTCATGGGTCTTGCCTAATACGTGTTAAAGCAACCTTATAGAGGTCCACAAACAGAAGACAATGCGACCTGATACAACAGGATAGTCAATTGAGTCCCAGAGTTTTTGTCACCCTACTGATCCTCGGCCTTCTGGGTTTTGGTGGGAGTGTTGTGATGCATCAATTTGGCTTTTTCACGCTCTCCGAAGCGTTTGAATTTCAGGCGATGCTGGCCACATTCGTGCTGGCAAAGGTCCTGTTTTGGATACTGATCCTTTCGGGAAAATTCAGCCACGAGTCGCTTGGATACTTTGTTGCAGATACTAAAGAGCGCTTAAAAGATGCCCGAACTCCCCGAAGTTGAAACCGTCCGCACCGGCCTTGCCCCCGCGATGGAGGGGCAGGTGATTGCGCACGCGCAGGTCAACCGCCCTGATCTGCGCTGGCCGTTTCCGGACAATATGGCCGGGCGTCTCACTGGTCAGACGGTCCTGCGTCTGCGCCGTCGCTCCAAATACATCCTCGCCGATCTTTCTTCGAATGAAACCCTGCTTATCCACCTGGGCATGTCCGGTCGAATTCTTGTATCAGGCGACCCGCTGGGCCAGTTTGTTCGGGATCATCCGTCGCCCGAAAAGCATGACCATGTGGTGATCGACATGAAGAATGGCGCCCGGATCACGTTCAACGATCCCCGCCGATTTGGCGCGATGGATTTGATCGACACTGAACATGCAGACACCCATCCGCTGCTGGCAAAGCTTGGACCCGAACCGTTGGGCAATAGCTTTAGCGAGGAATATCTCGCAACGGTCCTCAAAAACAAAAACACGCCAATTAAATCCGCCTTGCTGGATCAGCGAATCGTGGCAGGACTGGGCAATATCTATGTGTGCGAGGCGCTGTTCAGGGCTGGAATCTCCCCTAAACGCCGCGCCGGGGCTGTTTCACAACGTCGCGCTGTCACTCTTGTCCCAATCATTCGCGACGTTCTGTCAGAAGCGATAACCGCAGGCGGGTCCAGCCTTCGCGATTTTCGTCAGGCAGATGGCGAACTTGGTTATTTTCAACACAGTTTCGACGTCTACGACCGCCAAGATGAGCCCTGCCGTAAACCCGCTTGCACCGGCACGATTCGCCGTATCGTGCAATCAGGCCGTTCATCTTTCTATTGCCCCCTATGCCAAAGATAGGTTGAACCGGCTGACCAGAATGATAATGAATCAATTCTGACTGAAACAAGCGAAAGTAAAATTTCATGGCCTATGAGACGATCATCGTCGAAGTAGAAGACCACGTAGCCCTCATTACCCTGAACCGGCCCGATGCGCTGAATGCCCTCAATGATCAATTGTTGGGTGAACTGGTGCACGCGCTCGAAGATGCTCAGGTCAATGACAAAGTGCGGTGTGTCGTGATCACTGGATCGGACAAAGCTTTTGCCGCCGGGGCCGATATCAAGATGATGAGCACCAAATCCTTTGTCGATATGTTCTCAGAGGATTTCTTTGGCCCGGAAGCCGATGCAATCGCGCGCATCCGCAAGCCGGTGATCGCAGCGGTGTCCGGCTATGCACTGGGCGGAGGATGCGAGCTCGCGATGATGTGCGACTTCATCATTGCATCGGACACTGCAAAGTTTGGCCAGCCTGAGATCAATCTTGGTGTTATGGCAGGCCTTGGCGGATCACAGCGCCTGACCCGCTTTATCGGCAAGTCCAAGGCAATGGACATGAACCTCACCGGCCGTTTCATGGATGCCGAAGAGGCAGAGCGTTCAGGACTTGTCAGCCGCGTTGTCCCGGTGAAAAAGCTCAAGGAAGAGGCATTGTCCGCCGCGGCCAAGATCGCCGAGAAATCGATCATGTCCGTGATGGCGGTCAAAGAGGCGGTCAACCGATCCTACGAGGTGCCCCTGCGCGAGGGGCTGCTTTTCGAACGCCGCGTCTTCCACTCGCTCTTCGCCACAGAAGACCAAAAAGAAGGCATGGCCGCCTTCGCGGAAAAACGCGAAGCTCAGTTCAGAGACAAATGAACAAAGGCTAAATCACTGTCTCTGATATGGGCCCCACATAGATCGGGCCCCCTTGTTTTTGAATTCGCCCGATCGACGCCTGCCTTTGAAAATCAGGCCACCTCAAACTGCTCCATGCGCATTCCTCGATTCGTGTCACCGAGGTTACAGCACGCTAAAATTTGTTTGTGCGCTCAAAGAAGTCTTTCGCGCCGATTCGCCGCAACACCGTCATAACTTTGCTGTTTGCATTTCCGAAAAACTTGGGTATACGCCGCGGCAATACATGCGCGTGCGGCCCGCTCTGGCCAGAATCACACCGGCTGAGGACCTGCCGGATCGGGAACGCTTTCGTGCAATTGAAACACTAGAACCCGAATAAAGGTCTGAATAATATGGCTAACTCGCCCCAGTCTAAAAAGCGCGCCCGTCAGAATGACCGCCGCCTGGCCGTTAACAAAGCGCGCCGCTCTCGTATCCGCACACACCTTCGTAAAGTCGAAGAAGCCATCGCTTCCGGCGACAAAGACGCAGCAACTGCAGCTCTGCGCGCCGCTCAGCCAGAGCTGATGCGCGGCGTGACCAAAGGTGTTTTCCACAAAAACACAGCGTCTCGCAAAATGTCGCGCCTGTCGTCGCGGGTCAAAGCGCTCGGCTGAAGAATTTCGGCTAACATGTTGATTGAAAAAGGCGCCCTGAATACGGGCGCCTTTTATTGTTGCAGTGCAGAAAAAAATTGTAACAGATTCTTTTCATCCAAAGCCTCTGTCAAGCGCGAAGATCAGTTGCCGCACCCCAATTCATGTTGCTAGTTTCAGACAGCGATTCACGCTTGGGGGGACAGGCCACGGACATTGCTTACATGGTTGCAAGGCGCCAGAATTTGGTGACGCGCCACCGCGAGTTTGCATCACAGTCATTGATTTGACGTTCTGGCTCAGTCCAACAGGTTCGCGCAGGATTTACACATTGCAGACCCCCGAATAGGGGACGTTTCGGCGGGTCGTTTATGCAATTGTGTGGAAGGCCTGCGTGTTACTCGGTCCGCAGAAGGGCTTTCCGGTTCGCAGCAGGTTGCTGCGATACAGGATGCTGTTTTCACCGACCCCCTGAATGTGACGCTCTGCATGATGCATTGGGACGCATCATGCCGGTTAGGGCAACGATTTAGGTGAACGGGGAAGGCATGACCAACGAGCAATGGGGCCAACTGAAAAGCGATCTGCAGCATTCAGTCGGAAAGAACAACTACAAGAGCTGGATAGAACCTCTCGAACTCGACAATGTAAGCGATGGCGTCGCCACCTTCACTGTTCCGACCAGCTTTATGGGCAATTATATTTCCCAGAATTTTGGCGATCTCATTCTCTACCGGGTTGGTCTTATCACCCCAAAGGTGCGGCGCATTCATTTCCAGGCGTCACAGGGCAAGGCGGAAGCTTCAGCACCGGCACGTCAATCGAAACCTGCAACCGCATCTCGGGCTTCGCTGACAGATGGCCAGATACCTGCCGCCCCTCTGGACGACCGTTTCACATTCGACACATTCGTGGTCGGCAAACCGAACGAGCTCGCCCATGCCGCCGCCAAACGCGTGGCCGAGGGTGGTCCGGTAACATTCAATCCCTTGTTCCTTTATGGTGGTGTTGGTCTGGGCAAGACCCACCTGATGCACGCCATCGCATGGGAGCTTCGTCAGAAACGCCGCGATCTCAATGTGGTTTATCTGTCGGCAGAACAGTTCATGTATCGTTTTGTTCAGGCGCTGCGCGACCGCAAGATGATGGACTTCAAGGAAATGTTCCGTTCCGTTGACGTGCTGATGGTTGATGACGTGCAGTTCATCGCCGGCAAGGACAGCACTCAGGAAGAATTCTTTCACACGTTCAACGCGCTTGTGGATCAGAACAAACAGATCGTTATATCCGCCGACCGTGCGCCGGGTGAAATTGAAAACCTCGAGGACCGGATCAAATCACGCCTGCAATGCGGGTTGGTGGTTGATCTGCACCCAACCGATTACGAGCTGCGCCTTGGTATCCTGCAATCCAAGTCAGACCGCTACAGCGCTGATTACCCCGGCCTTCACATGTCCGATGGCGTGCTTGAATTCCTCGCCCAGCGGATCAGCACCAATGTGCGCGTGCTCGAGGGGGCGCTCACCCGGCTTTATGCATTCGCGTCTCTCGTGGGGCATGAGATTACGCTTGAACTGGCTCAGGACTGCCTTGCAGATATCCTGCGCGCGTCAGATCGAAAAATTTCGATTGATGAAATTCAGCGTCAGGTCTCGGATCACTACAACATCCGCCTGTCTGACATGATCGGGCCAAAACGCGTGCGCACATTTGCGCGGCCCCGTCAGGTGGCGATGTTCCTGTGCAAACAGATGACCTCGCGTTCATTGCCGGAAATCGGCCGTCGTTTTGGCGGGCGTGACCACACGACCGTGATGCACGGCGTCCGCCGGATTGATGAGCTGCGCCAGCAGGACGCCCAGATCGCCGAAGATCTGGAAATGCTGCGACGTTCACTGGAAGGGTGAGCAGATACTAAGGATACATTTTCGCCTGCGAACGGGCGGAGTTCTGGCCAGTTAATCCTGGCGCGAAATAGCGGCCAAAGGCCGCCGCGCATCGTCGGCGCGCACCAACGCGGCGGCGATTTGGCTGCAGTTGGTATGACGCTCTGGCCTTTTTCGAATTCGGCAAAATAAACTGCTCAGATCAAATGTCGGACCACCACCACGCGCGTCGACAATGCGCGGCTCAGCGCTAAAATGCCTAACGTCAGAAAACGGTAGTATTGTATGTTTTGGGCCTGTGCTCATCTGCCCTAAACAATTGCACTCCCTATCGACGGTCACAGGCCACCATCTCGGGGTCAATCACAGCACCCTTTACACATCCCTCGATACAGCCAACACTCCCTCCAACAAACTTCGCGAGGGGAGATAAGCCATGGCCAACCCAACAGAAGCAAACAAACCTCCTCGCGTTATCGTCTACGGCGTCGGTGCAATGGGCGCTACTGTGACACGCCTTCTGCTGGACAAAGGCGCCCGGATCGTCGGCGCCATTGGTCGTAGCCCAGCCAAGGTTGGCCGCGATCTGGGGGATGTGGCCGGTCTGGACCGGCAGGTCGGCGTTACCGTTGAGTCGGACGCCCGGCAGGTTCTTGCCCGGGGTGCAGATATCGCGGTGGTATGTGTCGGCAGTTACCTTGAAACAATGCACGACCACTTTGCCCTGTGCCTCGAACATGGTGTCAACGTCGTCACCATCGAAGAAGAAGCTGTTTACCCATGGACAACCGCACCTGATCTGGCCCAGTCACTGGATGCGCTCGCCCGCGTCAATGGCGTGACGCTCGCCGCTTCCGGGGCGCAGGATATTTTTTGGATGAACCTCATCACCACACTTTTGGGCGCGTCACACCATGTCGACAAGGTCATCGGACAGTGCTGCTGGAATGTCGATGACTACGGCCCCGAAGTTGCCACCCATCTCAATATTGGCCAGCCCCGCGAGGCCTTTGATCAATACGTATCAGAGCATGGCTGGCCCGAATTCGTCGCCCGCCAGAATCTGGAGGCTCTTGTGTCCCGCCTGAACCTGACGGTGCAGGATATCAGGTCCGACGTCACCCCGGTCCTTGCCAATGAACCTGTGATCTGCCGCGCACTGGGCATCGAAGTCCAGATTGGCAGCCTGATCGGGACCATCGACCGGACGGTTGTGACCACCCAGGAGGGCCCTGTTTTTGAGCTTAGCATGGAGGGACGCGTTTACCGCGAGGGCGAAAACGACACCAACCGCTGGCAGGTTCAGGGTGAACCAAATCTCGACCTGATCAACGAATCTGTGCCCTACCGGTTCACCACCTGCTCCTCCCTCGTCAATCGCATCCCCGACGTGATCGCGGCCCCCCCCGGGCTGCTTTCGCTCGATCAGATGGGAACGCCCAGTTACAAGCACGGCACATTCTGAACCGCCGGTTCGGACGAGGTAGTGCCCAAATTCTGCGGGCGCAGTCTGAAAATTCCTGCAACAGCCCGCGACCGACACCCCCACCACCCTTGACCCTCCCCCCAATACAGCCGAAAACTCAAGAAAAGGCTTGAGCCACTGGGGGAGTTTGCTACCTTGCGCTTCCCGGCAGAGGTCCGGCACGAAAAATATGGGAGCGACGGGATGAAACTCAGCATCGAACGCGGAACACTGCTCAAGGCGGTGTCACAGGCGCAATCGGTCGTCGAACGCCGCAACACTATCCCGATCCTCGCCAATGTGCTGATCGAGGCTGACGGCGACGCCGTTCATTTCCGCGCCACCGATCTCGACATCGAAGTTTTGGACAAGGCCCCGGCACAGGTTGAGCGCGCAGGCGCCACCACCGTTTCGGCCGTCACCCTGCACGAGATTGTCCGCAAACTGCCCGACGGTGCACTGGTCACTCTGGCCGATGACGGCGCATCCGGGCGCCTCACGGTCGAGGCCGGGCGCTCTAACTTCTCTCTTGCGACATTGCCGAAAGAGGATTTCCCGGTGATGGCCTCGTCTGAATACGCCTGCAACTTCTCGGCCAAGGCGCCGGAACTGCGCCGCCTGTTCGACAAATCCAAATTCGCGATTTCGACCGAAGAGACGCGCTATTACCTCAACGGCGTCTATATGCACATCTCTGACAGCGACGGCGGCAAGGTGCTGCGCTGTGTGGCCACCGATGGCCATCGCTTGGCGCGGATTGATTCCGATCTGCCCGATGGCGCGTCAGACATGCCCGGCGTGATCGTACCGCGCAAAACAGTGGGTGAGCTGCGCAAGCTCTTGGATGATGACGATATGAACATCGCAGTCTCTGTGTCGGAAACCAAGGTCCGTTTCGCCACCCCGGATATCACGCTGACGTCAAAGGTGATCGACGGTACCTTCCCCGACTATTCCCGCGTCATTCCCGCAGGCAACACCCGCAAGATGGAAGTCGACGCTGCTGAATTTGCCCAAGCCGTTGACCGCGTCGCGACCGTCAGCTCGGAACGATCCCGTGCGGTGAAACTGTCCCTGGACGAGGATCGCCTTGTCCTGTCGGTCAACGCGCCAGACAGCGGTGCCGCCGAAGAAGAGCTTGCCGTGGCCTATGGCGACGAACGGCTCGATATCGGGTTCAATGCAAAGTACCTGCTGGAAATTGCCAGCCAGGTCGACCGCGAAAACGCGGTATTCCTGTTCAATTCCGCGGGCGATCCTACCCTGATGCGTGAAGGCAACGACACATCCGCCATTTATGTCGTCATGCCGATGCGCGTGTAGCCGCTGTTGCCGGATCGGCGCTGCCGATGCCTTCGGCACGAGTTTTATTTGCAAGATGAAGGGCGTTGAATGCCCGGTCTCCATTTGTCTCGCCTCACCCTGTCCCACTACCGCTCGCACCTTTCCGCGCGGCTGGAAACAGATGCACGGCCTGTGGCGATCTACGGTCCTAACGGTGCTGGCAAGACCAATATTTTAGAGGCCGTATCTCTGTTTTCTCCGGGCCGCGGATTCCGCCGCTCATCGGCGCAGGACATGATGCGCCGGCCCCAGGCACCTGGATGGAAACTGACCGGGATCCTGCACTCCCTCCACCAGATCCATGAAATCGAAATCTGGTCCGATGCGGGCGCCGCCCGTCAGGTGCGCATTGATGGCAAAGCTGCGTCCCAGACCGCCCTTGGCCGTATTGCGCGTGTCCTCTGGCTGATCCCCTCCATGGACCGGCTCTGGATCGAAGGCGCCGAAGGCCGCCGCCGGTTTCTGGACCGCATGACGCTTAGCTTTACCCCCGGTCATGCAGAGGTTGCATTGAGCTATGAAAAAGCCATGCGCCAGCGCAATCAGCTGCTCAAGGATCAGGTGCGCGATGGCCACTGGTATGTCGCAGTGGAACGGCAAATGGCCGAAGCCGGCAGCGCCATACATGCCAACCGTCAGGCGGCATTGGCCCTGCTTGAATCTGCACGGGCAGAGGCCGAAACCGCCTTTCCCGCGGCAGAGCTTGAACTGACCATGACAGAGGGCGAAATGCCTGAAACAGACTCTGATTTTCGCGACGCCCTGCATGAAAGCCGGTTCCGTGATCTCGCTGCCGGGCGCACACTTGTCGGTCCCCACCGCGCTGATGTGCACGGGGTATACGCAGCCAAGGGCCTGCCGGCACGGGATTGTTCTACCGGAGAGCAAAAGGCGCTGCTGATCTCACTCATCCTCGCCAATGCCCGCGCATTACAGCGTGATTTTGGCGCACCGCCCATATTGCTGTTGGACGAGGTCGCCGCCCATCTCGACGCCACCCGCCGCGCAGCACTTTATGATGAGCTTTGTGCATTGGGGGCACAGGCTTGGATGACCGGTACCGGCCCGGAACTCTTCACCGAACTGGCCGACCGCGCGCAGCATATGGAAGTCACCGAGGCGGAGGGATCAAGTAAAGTAAAGCAAATCTAGCACCCTGGTCTTTGCTGGCCTGGCCCACCCTGCCTGTGTGATAGTCACATCTAAGAGATTATGAGAGCAGAAAATGACATTTCGAAAATACCTTGCAGCATTGATTACCGTATTGCTGCCGCTATCGCCTCATTCCGCGGCGGCTGAAACCCCACAGGAATTCGCCTTTCTGAAATGGGGTGACTATCTAGAGGTCACAGGCTGTACGGCGCCCGGCTATCGATCACCACTTACGGATGCATTGAGGTTTCTCGCATTCCCGGAGGCCGATACTGGCAATCCTAACAACAGCGACATTCTTTATGCGCGACGCCACACCAGACCTTTCTTTGTCGATCTTCTGGATGAAAATCAACTGGCCGACGGCACGCTTGATCCCAACTGCTTACCCCCATCTTTGTACAAGGTCGCGTTGGCTTTGAAGCTGTTGAACGAAGATGGTAAATATACAGCCGCTGAGCCTTGGATTGACCATGTCTATGGCCCTCACATGCCAAAAGCAGGACCTCCTTTGCCGCAGGCCTATCCGGTCCTTACCCGACAGCTTTACATGGAACGGACTGGCTGTTTGATATCTTCGAAGACCTACGACAATTATCGTCTGGCATATGAAACACTGGTGCTTGAACGCAGCTTAATCTCATCGGGCCAAGAAGAGATGGTCTTGTTCCTGAACGATCTGGTGGATAGCCAGCCAGCACCCGAAGAATTCCTCCAGCAAAAGTGCCTGATTGAACCAATTTCCCGGATCGCGGAGGAGCTTGGCTTGCTGGATGCCGATGGTCGCTATCAAAGGCAACCAGAATGACCCCACAGCGTGTCACACTGATCACCCTCGGGGTGGACGATATTGCCCGATCCAAGTCGTTTTACGCCGAACTTGGATGGTCTCCGGCCGAAGAGCAGGAAGGCGTGGTGTTCTATCAACTGAACGGGCTTGTTCTCGGCCTGTTTGGACGCAATGCCCTGGCGAAAGATCAGGGCCGGCCAGACGCGCCACTGGGAACGGGGGCGACCACGCTCGCGCAGAACTTCCCAACCGACGCCGAAGTGGACACGGCCTTTGCTGCGGCCCTTCAGGCCGGTGCCACAGCGCTCAAAAAGCCGGAAAAGGTGTTCTGGGGCGGGTATTCCGGCTATTACGCCGATCCTGACGGTCATGTCTGGGAGGTCGCGATGAACCCTTTCTGGCCGCTGGCCGATGACGGAAGCCTGACCCTGCCCCCCGCGCAATGACACTCTCTTCCGCTGATATCCTGCTTTATGCAGGGGCCATGCTGGTTCTTTTCCTCACCCCCGGTCCGGTCTGGCTGGCCCTGCTGGCGCGCGGTATGTCGGGTGGATTTGCTGCCGCCTGGCCATTGGCGGTAGGGGTGGCGGTCGGCGATATGGTTTGGCCATTGTTGGCCGTGTTGGGGGTCAGCTGGATTGTGTCGGTATACGCTGGCTTCCTTGATGTGATGCGGGTGGTGGCGGTTGTGATGTTTCTGGGTATGGGGGGGTTGCTGATCCTCAATGCTGGAAAATCCATTACCACCGACCAACGCCTCACCCGCCCCGGAATGTGGGCGGGATTTCTTGCCGGTCTTGCTGTCATTCTGAGCAACCCCAAGGCGGTTTTGTTCTACATGGGCGTGTTGCCCGGATTCTTCGATCTCACCCGGATTGGTGTTCTGGACATAGCGGTGATTGTCGTGATCTCATTCGTGGTACCACTAACGGGCAATCTGATCCTGGCATTCTTTATTGACCGGCTTCGGCGGTACCTGACGTCAGCGCAGGCGCTCAGGCGGACTAACATCGTATCCGGCTCTTTGTTAATCGTGGTCGGCGTTGTGATCTGGTGGCTTCCCTGACCGATTAATCTGGCTGTGCTGATTGTTGTAAAAATTCACGTACAAATGCACACAGTTTACACATTTTCCTGATCAGATTTTGGGCCAAATTCATGCTGATTCCGGGTGTGGAATGAGGTGCCTGGTCGTTCTTGTGGAAACAACCGTAGAAACTGCGTGAAAACCACAAAATATTGTGGTCATTGCGTGACATTACCCCCAGAAAATCGTAGTAATGTGCGAAACAATGAGGGAAATTTCCGCATGGCAGAGCCCGCCGCCGCACCCGAAGAATACGGCGCCGATTCCATCAAAGTTCTCAAAGGCTTAGAAGCAGTTCGCAAACGCCCCGGCATGTATATCGGTGACACCGATGACGGCTCGGGACTGCATCATATGGTCTATGAGGTGGTTGATAACGGTATTGACGAGGCTCTGGCAGGCCACGCCGACGCCGTAAACGTCTGTATTCATGCGGATTCCAGCGTTTCGGTCAGCGATAATGGCCGCGGAATTCCGGTAGAGCTGCACGAGGAAGAGGGCGTCTCGGCGGCAGAAGTCATCATGACCCAGCTCCATGCCGGGGGAAAGTTCGACAGCAATTCCTATAAGGTTTCCGGGGGCTTACACGGTGTTGGTGTGTCTGTTGTCAACGCGCTGTCTGACTGGCTTGAACTGCGCATCTGGCGGAATGGCAAAGAGCATCTTGCCCGGTTCGAAGGTGGCGAAACGGTAGATCATCTGGAAGTCGTAGGCGATGCTGGCGACAGACGTGGTACCGAAGTGCGGTTTTTGGCCTCGACCAATACATTTTCAAATCTCGACTATGTATTTGATACTCTTGAGAAAAGACTTCGGGAACTGGCCTTTCTGAACTCCGGTGTGCGCATCATCCTGACTGATGAACGCCCGGCCGAACCGCTGCGTACAGAATTGCACTACGATGGCGGGGTACGCGAATTCGTAAAATACCTCGACCGTCACAAATCCCCGCTGATGACCGACCCGATCTTTGTCACGGGCGAACGCGATGACATTGGCGTTGAGGTAGCGATGTGGTGGAACGACAGCTACCACGAAACCGTATTGCCGTTCACCAACAACATCCCCCAGCGGGATGGTGGTGCCCACCTTGCAGGCTTCAGAGGCGCTCTTACGCGGACCATCACGAAATATGCTCAGGAAAGCGGTATCGCCAAGAAAGAAAAGATAAATTTCACCGGTGATGACGCACGAGAAGGGCTGACCTGTGTGCTGTCAGTCAAGGTTCCGGACCCTAAATTCTCCAGCCAGACCAAAGACAAACTGGTTAGTTCCGAGGTGCGTCCAGCGGTCGAGGGGTTGGTTAACGAAAAGCTGACCGAATGGTTTGGGGAAAACCCGAATGAGGCCAAGATGATCGTCGGCAAAATTGTCGAGGCTGCACTGGCAAGAGAGGCCGCGCGAAAGGCCCGTGAACTTACCCGTCGTAAAACGGCGATGGATGTGAACTATCTTGCTGGCAAGCTCAAGGATTGCTCAGAAAAAGACCCTTCAAAAACAGAGCTTTTCCTTGTCGAGGGTGATAGCGCCGGTGGCTCTGCCCAAACTGGCCGTGACCGCGGCACACAGGCTGTTCTGCCTTTGCGCGGGAAAATCCTGAACGTAGAACGCGCCCGGTTTGACCGGATGCTGTCCAGCCAGGAAATTGGCAACCTTGTCATGGCGCTTGGCACCGGTATTGGGCGCGACGAGTTCAACATCGAAAAACTGCGTTACCACAAGATTGTCATCATGACTGATGCTGACGTGGACGGCGCACATATCCGCACATTGCTGCTGACCTTTTTCTATCGTCAGATGCCAGCGCTTATCGAAGGCGGATACCTCTATATTGCACAGCCACCCTTGTATAAAGTTTCCCGTGGAAAATCAGAAGTTTACCTAAAGGATCAGGCTGCTCTGGATGACTATCTGGTCGAACAGGGTACTGATGACGCTGTACTCCGCCTCGGCACAGGTGAAGAGATTGTCGGTCAGGATCTGGTGCGCGTTGTTGAAGAAGCGCGCCAGACCCGCCGCGTTCTGGATGCATTTCCCACGCATTATCCCCGTCATATTCTGGAACAAGCAGCGATTGCTGGTGCATTTGTCAGCGGCAGTGTTGACGCAAATTTACAGGGCGTGGCTGATACTGTTGCTTCGCGTCTTGACCAGATCGCACTCGAATATGAGCGCGGTTGGCAAGGCCGCCCTACGCAAGATCACGGCATCCGCCTCACCCGTATTTTGCGCGGTGTCGAAGAAGTTCGTACACTTGACGGACCCATGCTGCGATCAGGCGAGGCGCACAAGCTTGGCCAGATGACAGCGACTTTACGCGAGGTCTATGCCCTGCCAGCAACACTTCAACGCAAGGACCGGTCACAGAATATTCACGGCCCGCTGGACCTGTTGAACGCCATTCTGCAAGAAGGCGAAAAGGGTCTGGCCCTGCAGCGGTACAAGGGTCTGGGGGAAATGAACCCCGATCAGCTTTGGGAGACAACGCTCGACCCAGAAGCGCGCACATTGTTGCAGGTAAGGGTTGATGACGTGGCAGAGGCTGATGACCTCTTTACCAAACTGATGGGCGATGTGGTCGAACCACGGCGTGAGTTTATTCAGAAAAACGCTCTCAGCGTCGAAAATTTGGATTTCTGATTCAGCAGAATCATTATTGACAAAATTTCCATCCCGTCGCAGCGTTCATTCCGTTGAACAATGGGATGGTCTGAAATGACACATCTGGTCAAAGATCGGCGTGATGGACGCCGTGCAAAACGGGTAGATCTGGTCACCTAGCGACGAGATCGTTTGACACCGCGCAGCTGCGCGGCCCTTTTCCGTTTCTTCAACACATCGACGCGAAAAGCGTCATCCATTGACCGGATACCCGAATGACAGATTTTAGCGGATTGCGTGTCGCCGTTGATATCGGTGGAACATTTACCGATACAGTTCTTGTTAACGACGATGGAACTGTCCTAGCCACCACCAAAACCCCGACCACGCCGGAAAATCCTACGAACGGAGCTTTGGAAGGTGTCGAGCATGTGCTGCAAGTCTCAGATGCAGATTGGTCTGGCATTTCCGGATTCATTCATGGAACGACTTTAGCAACAAACGCATTGATTGAGCGCCAGGGCGCAAAGGTTGCGGCCATTACGACCGAAGGGTTTCGCGACATCCTCGAAATCGGATACGAGCGTCGATACAGCCAGTATGATATCAATCTGCAGAAGCCTGATCTCATCGTCCCGCGCGAGTTGTGTTTTACCATTGGTGGACGCATGGACGTTCACGGGCATCAACGAGCTGACCTGGATGAGGCGGCACTGCCCGCGCTCGTTTCGGCTCTGCAAAGGTCCGGTGCTGGGGCCGTAGCTATCTGCCTGATGCATTCATATGCCAACCCTAGTCATGAACTTCGCCTGCGTGATTCTCTGCAAAAGGCTTTGCCGGAGCTCTCAATTTCACTATCCCACGAAGTCAGTCCCGAAGCGCGCGAATTTGATCGCCTTTGTACCACCATCGCTAACGCTTACATTCAGCCGCTTATGGCGCGCTATCTTTCCGAGTTTCAGGAACGGTTCAGTGCAGTAGGGTTGACCTGTCCAATTCTGATGATGACTGCCGGAGGCGGTATGACGACGGTCGAAACTGCCGCCGCACTACCGATCAGGTTGGTTGAGTCCGGTCCCGCCGGAGGCGCCATTTTGGCAGCTCACATTGCACAGCGGGCTCAGGCGGGTTCGGTGCTTTCCTTTGATATGGGCGGAACCACGGCCAAGCTTTGTTTGATCGACAACTATCAACCACAAAGCGCCCGCAAGTTTGAGATCGCCCGCGCAGAGCGCTTTATCAAAGGGTCCGGCATGCCGGTGCGTATTCCTGTACTTGAGATGATTGAAATCGGAGCAGGTGGCGGGTCTATTGCCAGTGTTGACCGGCTGGGCAGAGTACAAGTTGGCCCCCTCAGCGCGGGGAGCGAACCCGGCCCCGCCGCGTTCGACAAAGGTGGTACTGAGCCAACTGTAACGGACGCAGACGTGCTTCAGGGGTTGATCGAACCGGCTAGTTTTGCGGAGGGGCGGCTGACCATCAAGCCTGATTTAGCCAGTATTGCGGTTGGCCAAGCGGTAGGTGGACCGCTTTCTCTGTCAGCGGTGGAAGCTGCTGCAGGGATCAGCGAGATCGTAGATGAAAACATGGCCGGGGCTGGCCGTATGCACGCTGTGGAATCCGGTAAAGACTTGGGCGCCCGCACGATGATAGCCTTTGGAGGCAATGGCCCGCTTCATGCAACGCGCGTTGCCCGGCGCGCAGGCGTGCGCCGCATTCTGATACCGCGTGATCCCGGAGTTGGATCCGCGGTGGGTTTCCTATTTGCACCTGTATCTTTTGAAATCGTGCGCAGTCGTTACGCGCGTCTGGACAGTCTTGATGTCTCAGACATCAGCCGCTTTTTTGACACCATGACAGAAGAGGCGGAAGCAGTTGTGCGCGCCGGCGCCCCGGTTGGTGAATTGAACTACACTCGCACGGCCTTTATGCGGTATCACGGGCAAGGTCATGAGATAGAAATCACCCTTCCGGACCGAAGCCTGGAAGCGGGTGACATCGAAACATTGCGTCTTGCGTTCGAGGCCGAATACAGTCGCCAATTCTCGCGTTCGGTTCCAGGTATGGAAATCGAAATTCTCAACTGGTCCGTTCAGGTGGCATCGAGAACCAGCGAAGCAGATGCAATTGCGAAAACGACTGCACAAGGATCTGCAAAACCTGACAGGTCTCATGACATTCTGTGCGAAGTGTCTGGTGAGCGGCGCAAGGCGTCCATCTATGATCGGGGCAACCTAGGGCCGGGGCAATACATTGAGGGCCCTGCTCTTATCGTTGAACCACAGACAACTACCTATGTCAGTGCGGATTTCACAGCCGCGATTGACGGAGACGGAAATATTATCCTTGAACGTCTGGAGGGCCAGTCATGAGCGCGATCCCACAAACCCGCCTGCAAGTCATGTGGAACCGTCTGCTTGCCGTGGTTGAAGAACAGGGTCAGGCACTGATCCGCGCGGCGTTTAGCCCGATCGTCAGGGAAAGCGGCGATATCTCTGCCGGTATCTTTGATCTGCGTGGCCGGATGCTGGCACAGGCCGTGACCGGCACGCCCGGCCATATCAACACCATGGCCGAGGCAGTTAAACATCTGCTGGATCGCTTCAGCATCCAGAACATGCAGCCCGGCGATATCTATATGACCAATGATCCTTGGCTGGCGTCCGGGCATCTTAACGATTTTCTGCTAATGCAGCCGGTTTTTCACAAGAACCGTGTCGTTGGATTTACTTCCTGTACGTCGCATCTGGCAGATCTCGGGGGCAAAGGGATGGGGCCAGAAGGGTCGGATATCTTTGACGAGGGGTTGTTGATCCCACCCTGCAAATTGGTAGATCGTGGAGAAATCCATGAATTTCTGATGGAGGTGGTCAAGGCCAACTCTCGGGAACCCATTGCGAACGAGGGTGATATTTACGCACTGATCGCGTGCTGCGAAACCGGGGCCACTCGGTTGGCTGGAATGATGGAAGAGTTCGGCCTGGATGATCTCGACCCACTTGCTGACTACATCATCGAAACCTCTTACAAAGGCACTCTGGATGCGATCGCCGAGGTGCCCAAAGGCGTTTACCATAGCACGCTGAATGTAGACGGCTATGAGCATCCTATTACGCTTTGTGCAACACTCACTGTAGCCGACGATCACATCACGCTGGATTTTGATGGAACATCGAGGTGTTCCGACAAAGGGATCAATGTTCCTCTAAACTATGCGACCGCTTATTCGGTTTTCGCACTGCGCTGTATCATCGGGCCAGACATTCCGAACAACGCCGGATCGCTTGAACTGTTCCGGGTAACGGGGCCGAAAGGTTGTATCCTGAATGCACAAAGACCTGTACCGGTGGCCATGCGTCATTCACTGGGCCAAATGACACCTGATCTTGCTTATGGCTGCCTTTCGCAGGCCTTGCCGGACATGGTGCCGGCTGAGGGTGCCTCTTGCCTATACGACCTCCCCTTGCGCCATACTCCAGAAGCAGCGCGTGATGGTGGAACCACATTCGCGTTGGAACTCGTCTACAACGGGGGAACGGGTGCACGGCCATCGTCCGACGGGCTGTCAGCAACAGCCTTCCCAAGCGGGGTTTGGGGCAGCCAGATCGAAACGACCGAAGCCGTGGCCCCGGTTCTGATCACCAGACGAGAATTGCGAGAAGACAGCGGCGGAGCTGGTAAGTATCGTGGCGGATTGGGGCAGCATATCGAAATGGAATCCGCAACTGACGAAGATTTTCTGGTGTTCCTTTCGGTCGAACGCGTTCTGTTTCCCGCAGCGGGTAGACATGGCGGAGAAGCGGGTGCCAAAGGGCGTATACGCGTCGGCCACGATGGTAGTGATTTACCCAGCAAGGGTGAAATACGTGTGCCTGCGGGCACACCCTTGGTTGTTGCCACACCGGGCGGAGGTGGCTTTGGGCCTGTCCTGGAACGAAGCCAACGTGATGTAACGCGCGACCTTAAGTCTGGAATCATTTCAGAAAAAGCCGCCTTGGGAACATATGGTTATCGCGGTGCAGGAGATGATAAATGATATCCCCAGTTCCTCACGTCGCCGCAATGGCACCTTATGCTTTGGCTGATCTGTCTGCACCGCCGGGCAAACGCTTGGTGTCTTTATCGCAAAATGAAAGTTTACGAGGCCCAAGCCCCTTGGCAATCAAAGCGTCGGAGAGTGCAGCTCAGAACCCGCATTTGTACCCCGATCCCGACTGGACTTCGCTGCGTGATGCAATTGCCGAGGTGCATGAAATCGACGCAGGTTTGATCGTTTGTGGCAATGGGTCACTCGACCTTATCGGAAGCATTGCGAGGGCTTTTTGCGGTCCAGATCGCGCCGCTCTGGCGCCGGCCCATGCCTATCCATTCTTTCGTAGTGCGACGCTCATGACCGGCGCACGATACGACGCGGCACCTGAATTGGCGATGACAGCAGATGTCGATGCTCTGTTGAACTCAGTTCAGCCGGATACAAGCATCGTTTTCGTCGCAAATCCCGGCAATCCGACCGGCACACGCATTTCACGCACCGAGTTGCTACGCCTTCGCGAAGGGTTGAGAGGTGACATTCTGTTTGTGATTGATGAGGCCTATGGCGAGTTTGCAGATCATGTGCATGAGCCAATGTTCGATCTGGTTGACCGTGGGGATACCGTGGTTCTGCGCACATTTTCCAAGGCATACGGCCTTGCCGGAATGCGCGTTGGTTGGGGCTTGTTTCCGGCGCTGATTGGCACGGAAATACGTAAACTTCTGAACCCAAACAATGCCGCCGCTCCGGGCCAGGCAGCTGCACAGGCTGCAATGCTGGATCAGGACTACATGAGAGCGACTTGTGCCGAGACTGCACAACAGCGCGACGCATTTGCCAAACGCGCGCGCGCCCTCGGGCTGGACGTGCCGCAAAGTTTCACCAACTTCACTCTCATACGCTTTGCATCTTCTGAGGCGGCAGCCAGTGCTGATGCATTCCTGCGATCAGAAGGTGTATTCCTTCGCGCGCAGGGTGGGGCCGGGCTACCGAATTGCCTGCGCGCGACCGCAAGTGTCGCAGATGACATGGATTTGGCCGCCGGACTGCTTGAGGATTGGATGCAAAGGGAGGCCTCTAAATGATTGCCCCAACACGCGGCCGCGCACGTATCGGTGTGTTTGTGCCTTTTACCAATACCAACCTTGAACCTGACATGATGATGTTGCGACCGAACGGTGTATCGCTGCATTTTGCCCGTTTGGGCGGGTACGATGAGGATGAAATTCCTGATGAATCGCAGATGGCAGAGCTTGGCGCTGCGGATATGGAGGAGCCGTTACGCCTTCTTCAGGGGGCCAAGCCGGATGTGATCATGTACGGCTGTACCTCGGCAACGCTCGCCCATGGCCCTGTATTTGATCGTGATTTGGCAGAAAGGATCGCCAAATCAAGTGGGGCCAAAACGGTTACGGCAGCCGGGGCTCTTGTCCACGCCTTGAAATCGCTCGGAGTAAAAAGGATTGGCTTTGCTTCCCCTTATGTTCCATCGCTGAACGATGAGGCAATTGCATATCTTGCTAGAGAAGGCTTTGAAACCGTCTCGCGTGCCGACTTTGCGGGTGAGCTTGATAATGCGGGGCAGGGCGCTGTAACCCCGGATGAGGTGTTTGCCTTAGGTCAGCGCGCCAACAGCGAAACAGCTCAGGCGGTTGTCTTGTCCTGTACCGACATGCGCAGTGTCGAGGTTGTTGACCAGCTTGAAAGCGCGATTGGAAAATCGGTGATAACTTCTAATCAGGCAATGATGTTTCAGGCGATGCAGCTTGCAGGGATAGAAGATGCGCCCATGGGTTTTGGGCAGCTTTTCGAAAGGATCGGATCATGAACCAAACGCTTAACCCCGTAGCGGTTCCCAGCGAAGAACAGTTCGCTGAGATTGCGGAATTTGCTCTGCGGAGTGATTTGGATATCCCTGAAGAAGCACTACACCACACGTCGACCCTATTGATTGACACCCTTGGCGTTGCGGCCGGGGCAACTTCACTTGAGGTCGGGCATATCGCCCGGGAACACGCCGTCGAATTTCACGCGGCGGGCTCGAACTCCTCCGCTGCACGCATGTTGTTTGATGGTCGGCTTGTCAGCCTGCCCGGCGCAGCATGGGCATTGGCAACACAGATCGACAATCTGGATGGGCATGATGGATTCAACCAAGTCAAAGGTCACATTGGCTGTGCCGTTGTTCCCGCCCTGTTTGCATTCGCGGAAAGGCATCCGGACTTAACCGGACAACAAGCATTACGTGCACTCGCCATGTCATATGAGATCGCTGCGCGCGCGGGCTTGTCCCTGCATGCCACTGTCAGCGATTATCACACTTCAGGGGCATGGAATGCGCTTGGCGTTGTCGCACTTGGTTGTCACCTTGAAGGGACTGACAAAGAGATATTGCGACAGGCGCTTGGTATTGCAGAGTATCATGGTCCTCGTAGCCAAATGATGCGCGAGATCGACAACCCGACGATGTTGCATGATGGCTCTGGTATGGGGGCAATGGTTGGCACCATGTCAACGCTTCTCGCCATACGTGGCTTTACCGGTGCGCCTGCGATCACGATCGAGGCGCCAGAGGTGAGTGCTTACTGGTCTGATTTGGGGCAGCGATGGACCGTATCCGAAAATTACATCAAGCCTTATCCCAGCTGCCGCTGGGGTCACGCTGCAATCGACGCCCTGCGCAAGCTCATGTTGACCGAAGGGGTCACAGCGGAAAACACAGCAGCCATAGAAGTCCGTACATTTGACGAGGCTGCACGCCTTTTCGCAGGCGTACCGGAAACCACTACTCAGGCACAATATTCGCTCAACTTTGTGATGGCGGCGATGTTGCGTTACGGCGCGGTTGCACCGGAACATATCTCGGGTTCTGGACTGAATGATCCGGCAATCACGTTATTGATTCCTCGGATCACTGCCGTCTCATCAGACCGTCATAACGCGGCGTTTCCAGAGGGGCGATGGTCAGATGTCGAGGTTACACTGACTGACGGTCGCAAGCTCAATTCTGGTGATGTCGCAGCCAGCGGCGGGCCCGGTGCGTGGCGCAGTGATGCAGAGGTCGAAGAAAAGTTCCACGTTTTTTGCGCCAAGGCTTTGTCAAAGGATCGGACCAAAGCCATTTGGGCGATGCGTGATGCGTTGCTTGAACCTGGCGTAAAGTTTTCTGATCTGATTGCATTGATCTACCCGGGTGTTGATGCATGAGCACAGAAAGCCCAACTATCTTATTACACAATTCTGAAACCGGCGAGATGGCCGCGCGCCTGAAAGCCGCCCTGCCGAACATAACGGTTGCCGAATGCAACAGCTACGAAGGCATGCAATCCCTGGTGCCCGAACTGAAGCCGGATGTGGTGTATTCTGTCCGCTTCGCCGGCACGCCCGGTTTTCCCCGTGACATCATGCTTGGGCCAGATGGCCCGCGTTGGATTTCGGTCGGTGGTTCAGGTTGTGACCACCTCGGGCAATGGGACACCGAACAGGTCACCGTAACCAATTCGGCAGGTGTGGCTGCGGCGATGATGGCAGAGTATGTTTTTGGCTCGGTACTGAATTTTACTCTCGATATCTCAGGGCTGCATCAGGACAAAGCCGCACGTAAATGGAACGGTGCACGCTTGATGGAAACATTGCGTGGCAAGACCATTCTGATTGTTGGTCTTGGTCACACCGGCCAGGAAATTGCCACCCGGGCCAAAGCATTCGGTATGCATGTCATTGGCACCCGTGCCCGGCCCGTACCAACCGACAATGTGGACGAAGTTTTCGCCGCTGACGATCTGCCCGAGTTATGGGACCGTGCAGATGTGGTTGCGGTTTGCGTTCCGTTACTGGCGTCTACGCGCGGTCTGATTGATGCACGCGCGCTGGCAGCGATGAAGCCGACAACTATTTTGGCGGATGTCTCGCGCGGAGGGGTTGTCGAAGGCAGTGCACTGATTAATGCGCTGAGGAATGGAACTATCGCGGCTGCGGCGCTGGACGTGTTCGAGACTGAGCCACTACCGCCCGACAACCCGATTTGGGAGTTGGAGAACGTTATCCTCTCACCACATTGTTCCAGTGTCTATGAAGGCTGGGAAATGGAATCCTTTGAAATGTTCATCGAAAACCTGCGTCGCTGGCAGCGGGGCGAGCAGTTACACAACATCGTAGATCCCACGCGTGGATACTAATTAGAGGACACACCATGTCAGAGCGGTTTCGCGGCGTCATCACGCCTATTCTTACCCCTTACAATGATGATCACAGCATTGCGCGAGACCTTTATCTTGATCACGCCGCAGGATGTCTTGCAGGGGGTGCACACTATATTTCACCCTTTGGCACGACCAGCGAGGCATTAAGCAACTCTTCGCGCGAACGGATGGAAATGCTGGAACTGTTGATCGGTTCCGGTGCTGCCCGGCCTGATCAGATGATGCCAGGCACGGGGCTTTGCTCGTTTGAGGAGACACTGACCTTGTGCCGCCACGCGGTTGATCTGGGATGCGCGGCTGTGATGACCCTGCCACCGTTTTTCTTCGTAAATGCCTCTGATGAGGGGCTTTATCGTTACTTTAGTGAGTTGATTGAGGCCACCGGATCAGAGGCACTTAAGATCTGCCTTTATCATATCCCGCAAATGGCTGGGATTGGCATTTCGCCCGCACTTGCAGCCCGTCTGAACGTGGCATTCCCCCAGATTGTTGTGGCTTACAAAGACAGCTCCGGGAATTGGGACAATACGCAGGCGGTGATCGAAGCTGCGCCGGGCATTTCTGTGTTTCCCGGATCAGAAAGTTTCCTGATCAAAGGTATGAAAATTGGTGGTGGCGGCTGTATTTCTGCCAGCTGCAACTCAAACGTTGCGGCCATCCGGGCGATGTACGAGCTTGCCAAGACCCAGAACTGGGAGGCGGCAGAGGCAGCACTTGGGCCAATCAACATTCATCGGCAAGCCATTCAGGACGGTGGCCTGATCCCTGCACTAAAATCTCTAAAAGCATATCAATCCGGCGATCTTCGCTGGCTCAATCTACGACCACCGCTAGACAATGCAGACTCCGAACTTTGGGCTGCGCTGGCGGCAACCCTTCCGGCGTAGGTGGTTAGTTCAGCGTGGTTTCCAGACCTTCAGGCTGACCAATCACCACAAAGGTCAGTTTGTCGGTGTCCATTAACTCTTTGGCCATTCGGTTCACATCGTCCAGGGTAACAGCGTTGACCTGGTCATTGCGCGTCGTGATGTAATCTGCAGGCAAACCCAATAGCTGTAGCTGAACGGAAAGATTTGCGATTGGTCCGTTGCCATCAAACCGTAACGGAAAGGCGCCGGTCAGATAGGTCTTGGCATCGTCCAGCTCTGCCTGCGTTATCCCGTTTTCCTGAATCCGTACCCATTCGGCGCTTATCACCTCAACAGCCTCGGCCACCCGGTCATTTGCCGAGGCGACAGATCCCATCCAGATCTCTGCACTATCCCGGTCCGCCAGGAAGGTATAAACACCGTAGGTTAAACCGCGCTTTTCGCGCACTTCCTGCATCAGGCGACTTTCAAAGCCACCGCCACCAATGATGTGGTTCAAAATGTAAGCTGCAAAGAAATCCGGGTGATCCCGCTCAATCCCGGGTTGGGCAAATGTAACAACAGACTGAGGCGTCGGATACTCGATCACCTGCACACCACCGGGCAGATTTACATCTGCTTTGTCTGGTACAGGTAAACCTTTTTCTGGTAGCTCACCCAAAAGATCGTCCAGCAAAGTGGCAAGATCATCGGCAGTGATATCGCCAACGGCACTGACATATAGCCGCTCGCGCGTGATCGTCCCTTTGTGAGCGTCTTTAATGTCTTCTTGAGTCAGAGCAGACACAATTTCAACTGTGCCGTTCAGGGCGCTGCCATAGGGATGCGCCCCGTAAACCAGTTCTCGAAAAGCGCTGGCACCAATCTCTTGCGGGTCTTTCAGGTCTGATTGGATGATCGACAAAACTTGTGCGCGTACGCGTTCGATTGAAGCCTGGTCGAATGTTGGATTGACCAGACTGTCCCGCAACAACGCCACTGCCTCATCCCGGTTCTCAGTCAGAAACTTGGCTGAAACACTGATCCAGTCATTGTTGGGCGTGTAGGAAAAGCTCGCGGCGAGCCCTTCTTTCGCCTGCGCAAAACCCTGAGAGTCGAGATCCCCGGACCCTTCCTCAAGCAGCGCCACCATCAGGTTGGTGACGCCTCTTTTGTCAGCCGGGTCAAGCGATGCGCCGCCTCGGAACCGCAGTTCAAGTGCCACAAAAGGGATCGAATGATCTTCTACCAGCCATGCATGTATTCCGGCCGGTGTTGTGATTTCCTGGAATTTCACTTCTGCCTGCAAAGGCAAAGCCGCGAACAACATTACGCAAATAAGAATGAGCCGGTTCACTGTGTCACCTCCGGTGCTTTGATCCAGCCGGTTACGGCATTGTCGCGGTTAAAAAGTTCATGTGCGGCGGCGATAATATCGTCTTCGGTGACGGCGTTCAGTATATCGGGCCAGGCCTGCACATCCTCAACAGTCAAACCTTGTGTCAGCGCGCGCCCGTATCGGCTGGCCAGCCCGCTTACATCATCGCGTGCATAGATTTCGTTCGCACGTATCTGCGTTCGAATACGTTCCAGATGCGCGGGATCAATTCCGCCTTGCAGAAATTCGGCAACCGCATCGTCCAGCGCTGCCTCGGCGTCGGTAAGGGACACACCAGCCGCAGGAACAATCGTCAGGTTAAAGCTGGTGTCGTCGAGCGACAGGCCCGAGTAATAGGCTGACGTATAAACCGACAACTGGCTTTCGAATTGCAGTTTCTGCGTAAGAAATGAGGTGGTTCCATTGCCCAGAACTTCTGCGAGCATGGTCAGCGCCGCCGCCTTTTCCTGCGCACCACTGTCGCGTTCAGGGGCGAGATACGAGCGCGTCACATAGGGCTGGGCCACCCGGTCATCTTCATAGATGATCCGCCGTTCAGCCATTTGGCGGGGCTCTTGTGGACGGATACGCTCCGGCAGATCGGCATTGGCTGGGATCGCACCGTAATAGGTTTCTGCTAATGTGCGTACTTCATCCGGTGCGACATCTCCCGCAACAATCAGAATGGCGTTGTTCGGCGCATAGTGGGTTTTGTAAAAATCCAGCGCATCATCAAGATCAAGATCAACCATCTCATGCTGCCAGCCAATGATTGGCACGCCATAACGATGGTTCAGATACTGTGCAGCGTTTTGCTGTTCACGGTAAAGGGCACTGGGGTTGTTTTCGACGCGTTGATTGCGTTCTTCGATGATCACGTCCCGCTCTGTTGCGATATCCTCTTCTCCAAGCCGCAGATTAACCATCCGGTCGGATTCCATTCGCATCATCAGTTCCAGCCGATCAGCGGCCACGCGTTGATAGTAAGCTGTATAATCGTAGCTGGTAAAAGCGTTATCAGTGCCGCCGTTCCGGGCAACCACGGCGGAAAATTCACCAGGCGCCAAGGTGTCCGTGCCTTTGAAAAGCAAATGTTCCAGAAAATGCGCGACGCCGGAATTGCCTGCGGTCTCATCCGCTGATCCTGCCCGGTACCAGACCATATGCACGACAACCGGTGCCCGATGATCTTCGATCACAACCACTTCCATGCCGTTGTCTAGTTCAAACGTGGTAACCAGATCGTTTGCCGATGCCGGGACCATTGTCGCCCAAAACACTGCCAATGTGGTGATCAGATATCGCTTCATGTTGCCTCCATACCCGCAAACGGGGCCTCTCACGAAAATACGGCCCGCGGGCCGTATTTCAAGTTTGCTGAACAGGTTGTGATCGCCGGTAGCTTACTGCGCCGGAGGCGCAGACGGGGTTTCAATTCCGCGACGGCGCAGCCGTTCTTGTTCTGCTTGGGAATCGAGCCACTGTTTGCGGTAGGCATCCGTGTAATCATCCGTTTTGCCAATTCGCAGAATATTCACCAGTCCATGACGCTTGCGAGTTTCCTCGTCTTCAACGGCGAGTGTTTGCCGGATACCTGCACTTACCCCATACCGGCCAGCATGCCGCACTAACCCGACATCTGATGTGCCAACGCCTCTACTGTTCACGGCATTGGGATTGCCGCCAAGCGCGGCGATTCCGTCAGCTTTGGGGTTTTGGTCGGTCAGGTTTGCACCACCCGGCACCGGTGTTGGCAAAGCGGCATAGCTTTCAGGTGCTTCCAACGGTTTGCCCGGCAGAATGGAAAATTCATCTGGTCCGGGGGTCGTATTCTTGATCCGGGTCAGTCGGACCTCTTTGTCCCGCTTGCCGCAGGCGGTAACCGCCAGCGCCATTGCCAGAACCAGAATTGAAATACGCGGCAAGCTCATGCGCGTGTCTCCTGCATGTTTCGCGCCACATTTAACCTATTGTACAGCATAGGTCACGTGGCCTTTTTCTCAGAGCTGAATATCACCATTCCAAACGCACCTGCGAAAACGGCGATATCGGCGATATTGAATGCATACTGGTTGTTTATCCCACAACAGGACATGTTGATAAAGTCCGCAACAGCCCCATAAAGCAACCGATCCAGCACATTCCCGATCGCCCCACCAATCAGCAAACCAGCGGCAACTTTTTGCCAATACCCGGATGGTTCACGATGAATCCACCACAACACCAATGCAGATATAACAAGCGCAACTGCGATCAATGCCCACCTGGTCAGCGGGCTGTCTTGTGCCAAGAGCCCGAAATTGATGCCATAGTTCCACGCCATGCGCAGATTGAGCAACGGGGGCAGCACGTCGATTTCAATGACTTCGCGCAGGTTCATCATGTGAACAACAAGATATTTGCTTGCCTGGTCCACAAGAAATGTAATGAACGCTGTCCAGAACACGGTGCGCATATATGTCTCCTGCCCATATTCGGGCTGCGTGCCCGTCTCTATCCCGCTCATACTGGTGGCCTTAGTGCCGGAAATGCCGCATCCCGGTCAAGACCATCGCCAATCCCGCTTCATCAGCTGCGGCAATGACATCATCGTCACGCATTGACCCGCCGGGATGAATCACGGCGGTAGCCCCGGCTTCGGCTGCAGTCAGCAAACCGTCGGCGAATGGAAAAAACGCATCAGATGCCACAACACTGCCGTGTGTCAGCGGCGCGGCAAGGTTCAGTTCCCGCGCCATATCCTCTGACTTGCGCGCGGCGATGCGGCAACTGTCGACACGGCTCATCTGACCGGCCCCGACACCAACGGTCGCGCCGTCTTTGACATAAACGATGGCGTTCGATTTTACGTGTTTTGCAACCTTCCAGGCAAACAGCATATCTGCCATTTCCTGTTCGGTTGGCGCCCGCTTGGTCACGATTTTCAAATCGTTCTCGGTAATCTGACCATTATCCTTGTCCTGCATCAGATACCCGCCAGCCACTTGTTTGAGCATCATAGAAGCCGTCGCCGGATCGGCCAGCCCGTTTGTGGTGAGCAAACGCAGATTTTTCTTGGCGGCAAACACAGCGCGTGCATCAGCATCGGCGCCCGGCGCAATAACCACCTCGGTGAAAATCCTGGCGATCTCTTCCGCCGTGGCCCCATCCAGTGGCTGGTTCAGCGCGACGATTCCGCCGAAGGCACTTGTCCGGTCACAATCAAAGGCCTTTACGTAGGCGTCTTGCAGCGTAGCACCGCGCGCTACACCACAGGGGTTGGCATGTTTGATGATCGCAACCGCAGGGCCATCCACAGCAGCGAATTCGCTCGCCAGCTCAAACGCAGCATCCGTGTCATTGATGTTATTGTAGCTCAGTTCTTTGCCCTGATGCTGGGTTGCTGTGGCTACCCCGGGACGGGCGCTGCCATCGGTATAAAATGCGGCTTTCTGGTGCGGGTTCTCGCCATAACGGAGGGTCTGCGCCAGCTGCCCTGCCACCGCCCTGCGGCGGGGTGCATTTTGGCCAAGGGCCCCGGCCATCCACCCGGAAACCGCGGCATCATAGGCACCTGTTCGGGCATATGCGGTCAACGCCAGTCGTTGCCGAAATGCATAAGTGGTCTGTCCGTCATTGGCCGCCAGCTCGTCCAGTAGAGGCTGATAATCTTCAACGTCTACCACAACATTGACAAAGGAATGGTTCTTCGCCGCTGCCCGGATCATTGCCGGGCCGCCAATATCAATATTTTCGATGCAGGTGTCATAATCGGCACCCTTGGCCACTGTTTCTTCAAATGGATAAAGATTGACCACCAACAGATCTATCGGCCCAATTCCGTGGGTATCCATCGCGGCGACGTGATCATCATTGTCTCGCAGGGCCAGCAAACCACCATGCACCATCGGGTGCAGAGTTTTGACCCGACCGTCCATCATTTCCGGAAAACCCGTTACATCAGCGACATCGCGCACCTCTAGCCCGGATTCGCGCAGTGCTTTGGCACTACCGCCTGTCGACAACAGCTCTATCCCCTGATTGGCCAGCGCGAGACCCAGTTCGGTCAGGCCGGTCTTGTCGGATACAGAAAGAAGGGCTCGGCGCACAGGGGCGAGATCGGTCATTGGCAGCATGTCCTCGGACTATTGGCGTTTGGTTATCAGGCTCCGGCCATCGGTTCTGATCCGCCCTGGGCCAGATCGCGCAATGCGACCGGCGAATCCTGCGGCTTGGCTAATGACCATCTTACGCGCGTCGCATACTCTATTGCGCGGCCGGATAGAACGATCTGTTTGGTCGCACGTGGCTTTAGCCGCGATTTTTCCAGATAAACACTGGGTTCCAGCGCCATTTCCACCCTGCCATCCACCCGCAACAGCCAGATTTCCCCGCTCATCAGCGCCATTGAGGCCACAGTACCCCCCATGTCCACAGAGACATCCACGTCAGGATGCAGATGAAATCGAATGTCAAATGGCACACCTTCCAGCGCAGTGTTGTCCAACGCCTTGTCGAACCTCTGCTTGTCAGAATCGGTCAGCGCCAGCAACATATCCTCGGCCGCCATCGCCCGGCCATCGAGTGTCAGTTCAAGTTTGCGCACATGGGTTAATCCAAAATTTCTGACATACCCATCGTGCCCGCCTTCAAACCGCACTCCGTCTTGCACCTGGCTGACTTGGATAGGTACTTTGCGCGGGCCCTCCTGTAACAGCTCACGGTCCTGTAGCCGTTCGCCCAGTTTGGCACTCGACTGATCGGCCAATACAACTGCTGAATGTGAAGGTGTGGCCCGACCGGCGCGACGCCAGTCCTGTCCAAAGCTTGCCCCAGATCCACAATTCACGATCAGTGATCTGCGTCCCGAAGTCAGCTCGAAGGCAAGAGTTGATGCATGGGCGTCGGTAGCAGCCTTGCCACGTGGCGGCGGAGCGGCATCGATGATCACACTTGTGCGCCCTGCGCTGAGCCGTGCAAACCCCATCGATAGCCCATTTGGTTGCGAACCCTTTACTCCGCTGGTGGCCAGCGCGTTGTCAAGCCGTCCTTCCAGCCCCCTGCCACCGCCATGGAATCGAGCCAATGCCCCGTCTGCGTGCCGCAGAGTGCGCAAAGTAGGGGCAATCCGCTCAATTGCCTGCCAATGGGCATCGCGCGGGCTGTGGCCGGTTTCGGCTAGCGCCAATGCGGCCCAGGTCAGCAAAGTGAAAACCTCTAACAGCTCCTCAGGGTTCCGCGTCGGCAACCCACCCTGATCACTGATCTGCGACGCACATTCGCGATCCAACGCAGCAACCGCCGGTGCGACATGATCCTCCATACCTTCCAGCGACAACCCGGCGTAAATCAGGCCGGTCAAGGCTTCGAATCTCGGCAACCCCGGCCGTGACGCCTTCCACCTGCGGCCCAGAAATATCGTTTGTTGGCCCAGAGATCGGTAAAACGCCTGAGACGCAGACTGATCCTGACCGTTAAGCAAAAAAATCGCGTGGTTGATCCAACGGATCAATCGCCGACCGGCCAGGTCCGGGGTCCATCCCGGTCCGCGCCCTGCGCCGTAAAGTGTGATCCAGCGCCACAGCCAGTCTTGTGCGCAAATGCGGGCCGGGGCGTCGCCCGCCGCGGCAAGATCGTCCAGCCAGCCAAAGCCCTGCAGTTCTTCGGCAAATCCCGCATCCGGCGCTTTCAGATCCCACATGTTTGTGTCTGGTTGCTGCAGCAGGTGGCCGGCAAATACAAAGTTGCCAGCCGAAAGCTGGCGACCTCGGGCAAAACTGCCAATTGTGCGGGGTTCTGGCTGCGACAGTAATGCCGTTGCAGGTCGGCTCATTGCCACCCGTCGTGCCGCGATCCGGTTTAGAAAACGCGCCCATCGCGCCGGCAGTTTTTCGGAATGCGTCATCAGCCTTGCCTCTGCGCGCTCTTGCTGGCGCCGTTGGCAACACTATAGCGCGCCAGACCAGTCAAGTCACGGCGTTTACCTGTTCAGATATCGCTCGGCGATAAACAGCACCTGAATGTTTGGGATAAGGGCCAAACAGGCAAAAGTCGGATATGCAAAACCAATAAGGTAGTGCTGATTGCAGCGATTATTCGTACGTCAAAGCACGCGCGACAAGATTCGGATCCCAATCCTTCAGAACCTTGGTATTGTCGTCGCTGTCATATTCATGCAAACGCCGCTCGGTCACACCTGCGACAGTGGCAAATTCCTCGGCCAGACGTTTGGGATACCAGGTCTCGGTGATCTGACCGGGGAAAAGCTGTGCCATGATGCTTGACGTGCTGCGCGCACACTGCGCTGACGGCACCGCGCCATAGGATTGTACCATTGCCAGTGCTCTTGCCGCCACTTCTGGGGAAACAGTGATCCTTTGCACCCGGACATGCCAGCTTTCGCGCGCGTGATAGCGAGTGTAGATATCCTCAACCGCCGGGGTGATACCAAAAACGACATCATTACGTTCAGGGATAGCCGGATGTTTGAACGACCCGGCGGGATCGAAAATCACCCGTTGTGAGCCACTGACCATAAGCGATGTATGCCCGCCAGCACCCGACCGGTTGTTGATCATCGTGAACAGCGTCAGCTCTGGCGACCCATCATGGCGATAGGCCGCACGTGCCACTTCCTCATCCGGGGCCCAAACCGATTCTGAGGCGCAACCGGCCAGCATCAAAATCGCAAATACCGCAAGAAACGCACGATGCATGTTCAAATCCCCCAAATTTCAATTGCCCGCCACTCCGGGCAAGCAGGCGTCAGGAATTTACCAACGCCATAAAAATCAGCGCACCAATGGATGCAACGCTGACCCACATTGCCGCGCGAATAAAGCCTTCAAAGGTTTTTTCCTGAACTTCGATGTTCATCTCACCATGTTTATGTTCGGCCATTTCTGTTTGTCCCTTTTCGTGGCGTATCGCTCAAATCAGAGGCTGGATACTGTATTTAATTCCAAGTGTCACGACCCATGCTATGCGCTCAGGTCAGGCTTTTTCAAGGTCCTGCGCAAGCCGGAAACCGATCCTGGCAGGCTCAGCCTCCTCAACCTTTTTTGGCAAAGCGCGCAGCATAACGTTTAGCTGGGTGACATGTTGGACCAGTTGAGTTTTTGCCCCGGTAGGATCGCTGCCATAAAATGTCACGATATCAGGATCAAAATATCCCATGCCCTCAATACGCATCACCCCTGCATCGCCGCCGGTAAATCCCATCGCAATCTCATGCGCGCTGTCCAGCGTCTTTTCAAAGTTCTGGATATAGAGGATGAGCCGCTCATAGGCCCATTGTGCCGGGCTCTTCTCGGCCACCGGGCTTTGTGCCATTTGCTCCGGAACAGGCGGCTTACACCGTTCAGGATCTGCATGCACTTCATGACAGCGCGGTAATGCATCGTTTTCGGCCAATTCCGCCGATGTTTCGATTTCATCCTGCATGTCTCAATCCCCTCTGCGCCAAAGCCACGCCCCGTCAGAACGACGTTCGCGAGTGATATCTCCAGCCTGATGAAGATGATTGAGATGTGCGACCGCTTCCACAAGAGCTAATCCATAGGTTCCGTGATCAATTTTTCGTTTAAACAGCGGCGCAAAGCATTCTGCCGCGGTTTTTGGCGTGTTCAGGTGGTCGCGCAGTCGCGCCAATGCCCCGTGGTGATTCTCTTCCAGCTGCCGCATGCGCATGGGCAAACCGGTGAAGGGGACCTTGTGACCACCCAGAACCAGATGGTTTTCACGTGCCAAATGTCCCAGCCGGACACAGCTCTCCATCCAGTCGGCAATCGGATCGGCTTCGGGTTCTGTCGGATAGACCCCAATATTGGGGCTGATAGATGGAAGGATCTGATCACCTGAAAGCACCAGATGATCATCCCGCGACCATAACGTGAGATGCTCAGGCGCATGACCATGCCCGATATGAACGTCCCAATCCCGCCCGCCTACGTGGATTAGGCTATCCTGCTTTACACGGGTGTATCCGACAGGGATCGGATGACAGATGTCAGCGAAGTTATAGGGTCTGTCGTTTCTCCGTGTTTCATAAATTTCAGTATCCATACCCGCCGCCCGCCAATGCGCCAGCGCCTGTTCGGTTGGACGTGGTTCGACATCCAGAATCAGCATGCGCGACATCAGCCATGCGGTGCGCGTTGTAATCAGCTCGGCTTCGAAACGCTCCATCAGCCAGCCCGCGATGCCAATATGATCAGGATGATGATGGGTCAGAATCACCCGACCAACCGGTTTGCCCTTCAAAGGCCCGCTTAGAATATTCTCCCACAGCGCAACGGTTCTTCTCGATTTGATGCCGGTGTCCACAATGGTCCAGCTGTCGCCATCATCCAGTGCATAGATATTCACATGGTCCAGCGCCATCGGCAGCGGCAGGCGAATCCACAACACCCCCTCGGCAACCTCGATTGCGTCACCATGCTCCGGTGGTTCGGGCCAAGGGTATCTTATCGTGCCACTGCTTCCATCCATCATGCCTGTAACTCCTCTGGTGTCAGCGCATAAAGGTCATCCGCCCCGTTGGTCGCATGCGCCAGCAATCCGGTATGCTCGGGCAACATCCGCGTGATATAAAACTGTGTCAGTTTGGCCCGGGTGCCTTCCGGTTCGGCTATTGCCGCCTTCAGGTGAAAATGCCCCCCCAAAACGCGCGCAAATGCCCAAAGATACGGCACCGCTCCTGCAAATCGCTGGTTTAAATCAATTTGCGCAAGCATCCATTCCGTGGCTTCCCGCAACGTTTCACTGGCCTGCCATACCGGTTCGGCCAGATCGGGCATATTTGCGCGCGCCTCTTCTGCATGCGCCTCAATCTCGTCCAGCAGTGCGAATGCGGCTTCGCCCCCGTCCATCAGCTTGCGGCCCACCAGATCCATTGCCTGAATGCCGTTGGTCCCCTCGTAAATAGCAGTGACCCGTACATCACGGGCATATTGCGCAGCACCTGTCTCTTCGATGTAGCCCATGCCACCATGCACCTGGATGCCCATTTCAGCGACGTTCATTCCTGTCCCGGTGCCGAATGCCTTGGCAATCGGGGTCAGAAATGCGGCCCTTGCCTGCCAGGCGCCTTCACCTGTTGCATGCCCCATATCAATCGCAACGGCACAGGCCAGAGCGATGGACCGTGCGGATGCTATCTCGGCTTTCATCGTGGTCAGCATCCGCCGCACGTCAGCATGATCAATGATCGTACCCGTGCCGCCTTCAACCGGGCTTCGCCCCTGACGGCGATCCTGCGCATAGGCAAGTGCATGCTGATACGCGCCTTCGGCAGCACCGATGCCTTGTCCGCCAACTCCCAGCCGGGCGTTGTTCATCATAGTGAACATGCACCGCATACCGTCGTTTTCATCGCCGATCAGCCAGCCGGTCGCACCATCAAACTGCATCACCGCTGTCGGGCTGCCATGCAGGCCCAGCTTGTGCTCCAGGCTAACCACCTTCAGGCTGTTAGCCACGCCCGGTTCTCCGGTGTCGTTTGGGATCAACTTCGGCACAATGAACAGGCTTATGCCCTTGGTTCCTTCCACCGCATCAGGCAACCGCGCCAGAACCAGATGACAGACATTGCCGGTGAAGTCATTGTCTCCCCAGCTGATGAAAATCTTCTGTCCGGTGATGGCATAGCTGCCATCACCCTTGGGCTCCGCCCGTGTGCGCAACGCGCCCACATCACTTCCGGCCTGCGCTTCGGTCAGGTTCATCGTCCCCGACCACTCGCCACTGATCAGCTTGGGTAGGTAAACGTCTTGGATTTCTTTGCTGGCATGATTCTGCAGCGCTTCAATCTGGCCCTGTGTCATCAGGGGATTAAGCTGCAACGACAGACAAGCCGCACTCATCATTTCGTTCACCGCAGCGGTCACTGTGATCGGCAACCCCATACCGCCGTGTTTCGGATCGGCACTGGTGGAAACCCATCCGCCCTCCGCGATCGCGGCGTATCCTTCGCCAAACCCCGGGCTAGTCCTTACAACACCGTTTTCCAACACCGAGGGATGCAGATCGCCATTGCACTGCAGTGGGTACAATACTTCTTCGCACATCCGCCCGGCTTCGGTCAGAATGGCAGCGGTCAAATCCGGTGTTGCTTCGGAATACAGATCGGTCGCGGCCACCTGACCAAGATCAACCACGTGATTAAACAGAAATTGATATTCCTCCACCGGTGCACGATAGGGCATAGGTCTTCTCCTGTACTGCAACGACAGCACCGGCACCTTGGCAAGTGCCGCGCGCCGCGATATGCATTCCATCCTCTGCCTAGCTTAGTGAAACCCAAACTTCCAGCAACCGAAACGCCGCGTCATTCAGCCGATGAACCTCTCTACCCGCACTCTTTCGGATACCTCGCAGGGTCGCACCGCCGCGGCGGATATCCTGCGGGCAGGCGGACTTGTCGCCTTCCCAACTGAAACGGTCTATGGGCTGGGCGGTGATGCGCGCAACGACTATGCGGTGGCCCGCATATTCGAGGCAAAGGGCCGGCCACGTTTCAACCCGCTGATCGTGCATGTGGCCTCGGTTGCAGCTGCGCAAGAATTGGTGGAATGGCCTGACATCGCGTCGCATCTGGCCCAAGCCTTTTGGCCCGGACCGCTCACATTGGTGCTACCGTTAAAGCCCGGCACGGGGCTTTCACCTCTAGTCACGTCTGACCTGCCAACGCTGGCGATTCGCATGCCAGCCCACCCACTGGCACAGGCGCTGCTGGCTGAATTTGACGGACCCGTCGCAGCACCGTCGGCCAATCCATCTGGCAGGATCAGCCCAACGACAGCAGAGCATGTCATTGACGGCCTGTCCGGCCGCATCGACGCAGTGATTGACGGTGGTGCCTGCAATGTAGGTCTTGAATCAACCATACTTGGCCTGTCCGAGGGCCCGGTTCTGCTCCGCCCCGGTGGCCTGCCGGTCGAGGTGCTGGAGCAGGCGCTTGGCGCAACGGTCGCGCGCAGGGCGTCGGGTGACGCGCTTACTGCGCCGGGCCAACTCGCCTCGCATTATGCGCCGGGCGCACAGGTCCGGCTAAACGTGGCATCGCCAAAACAAGGCGAACATTACCTAGGGTTCGGAAATGTGGATTGTGATCTCAACCTGTCGCGCGCGGCTGACCTGACCGAAGCCGCGGCCAACCTTTTTGGCCATCTGCACCAGCTTGATGCCCGTGATGGCCACCAAATCGCAGTTTCACCAATACCTGAAACGGGCCTGGGCAGGGCGATCAACGACCGTCTGCGGCGTGCCGCAGCACCGCGCAGCTAGTCATACTGTTACATCTGTAAACGGCCAGAAACTACTTACAGCGCTTCTCGGCTTCTTCCACTGCAGCGGTAAATCCGAGCAACGAAAACGTGTCTTTGGTGATGGTCCCACGCGACGACCTTGCCGAAAGCACAGCATCGCTACCACGTTTCATAGCGGCAATGATCTTAACGTCGTCAGCAGGGCTTGCCGGCCAGGCCCATTCTCCCTCGGTAAAGAGCTCGAATTCTGTCCCGCCAATGTTGAGATTGACAGTTGATCCGCCAGCGAACGGATATCCGCCTGTGAATGTCACCTGACCCGACACACCCGCATCCGGGCGGTAAAACGTCATGAACAGAATATCACTGCGACGCACTGCCACCACGCGCCCGTCCTTGGTGTTAACCGTTTCGGTCGGCGACGAGACGGCCCAGCATTCGCGCGGGCTCTTGTCTTCAAATACACTCCATGCGGTTTTGGCTGCCACCTGGTTTGTACTTGTTTCCTGCGCCCATGCACCAGTTCCTACCAAAGCCATCAACGCCCCGGTAAACCCACGTGTTTTCCATGATCCCATTTGTCCAGCCTCCAGCTGTCCTTAACCTCAATCTTATCCGAATCCGCGCCTATCCTGTCCCGGATACTTTTTGACTACGGTCCGATTTATACTCGACAATGCAACAATAGCCTGAAACACGCGAGTTATGAAAGACGCAATTGGCGAAATTCCGCAAACGCCCGTCCGGAGGATTTCCATGACAAACCCCATTCCCTTGACAGAAATCTGGCGCGGTCCGCTGGCTGAAAGCATTCATACTGGCCATGCAGTGATTTGTGATGACACCGGCGCTATCGTCGAAGCATGGGGCGATCCCAACGCAACTGTTCTTCCCCGCAGCTCGGCCAAGATGATCCAGGCTTTGCCGTTGATCGAAAGCGGTGCTGCGGATGCACAGGGGTTGACGCCTGAACATCTTGCTCTGTCCTGTGCGTCACATATTGCAGCGCCAATTCACACAGACATGGTAAATACATGGCTTGCAGATATTGGTCTGTCCGATGGCAGTTTTCGCTGTGGCCCGCAAATGCCCCGTGACAGATCCGCCTTCAACCACCTGATCCGCACCGATGCCAAACCTTGCCAGGTCCACAATACGTGCTCAGGTAAACATGCGGGGTTTCTGACACTCGCCCAGCATCTTGGTTCCGGACCTGAATATGTCGAGCTTGACCATCCGGTTCAAAAGGCATGCCTCGAAGCCTTCGAATCCGTGACCGGCGCGACAAGCCCGGGTTCAGCCATCGATGGCTGCTCTGCGCCGAACCCGATGACAACTGTGCATGGAATGGCACGTGCCATGGCCTATTTCGCGGCGGCAAAAGAGGGCGCCGATGCTCGTCAATCTGCGGCCGTGCGCCTGTGGCAGTCGATGGTCAGCCACCCGGTCATGGTCGCAGGTGAAAAACAGCCCTGCACGGAGCTTATGCGCGCCTGCAAAGAACCCGTAGCGCTTAAATACGGAGCAGAGGCGTTTTACATCGCCATTGTCCCAACCCGCAAACTGGGCATCGCTCTGAAAATAGCAGATGGCGGTACGCGCGCCTCAAACTGCACCATTGCGGCTCTGCTGGTTCGCCTTGGCCTTCTTGACGCGGATCATCCGACGACCCGCCGTTACATGAATGCACCGATCAAGAACCGACGGGGCATTGTGACTGGCATGATGAAACCTGCCGCAACCCTGCTCTGATCTGCCGTAAATCCGGCTTGCCAGTGAATGCGCTCTGCCTCATGATACCCACGTTCTCAGGGCGGGGTGAAATTCCCCACCGGCGGTAACAGGTTCCACCTGAAGCCCGCGAGCGCATCGGGTTTCATAACGAATCCCCTTGGTCAGCAGATCTGGTGCAACTCCAGAGTCGACGGTCATAGTCCGGATGAAAGAGAACGTCAGGCATTGTGGGGCACCTGCCTCTCTTTCCTGTCGTCCTGCGCCTTGGGTGAACGTGTCGACATAGGAAAGGAGCCTGAACATGACACCCACCCGATACGCCTTTATCAAAGCAAACTGGCACGCTGATATCGTTGACCGCGCCCTTGAAGGGTTTTGCGAACTGATCCCCCGCGATGCGGTTGATGTCTTCGATGTCCCCGGCGCATTCGAAATGCCTCTCATGGCCCGCGATCTTGCCGCAACCGGGAAATATGCCGCGGTAGCCGCTGCCGCCTTTGTGGTTGATGGCGGCATCTACCGGCACGACTTCGTGGCGCAGGCCGTGGTTGACGGGTTGATGCGCGCAGGACTGGAGACCGGTATCCCGGTGCTCTCGGTCTCACTCACCCCACATCAATATCAGGAAACAGACCACCACAACGTGATCTTCGCCAATCATTTCATTGAAAAAGGCCGTGAAGCCGCCCGCGCGGCGCTGATGATCGGCAAAACCCGGGCACAGGCCCGCGCCGCCTGATCTGCTAAAAAAGCCTTCGGCGGAAGAATAAGGTATAGTTTTTCTTCTTGCCCCAAAATATCCCCGCAGGAGGCTCCCGCATTCTCAACCCAGATAGGTCCTCAAAGCCTCTGGCGGATCCCTGAACAACTCACCCGTTTCCTGCGGTGCGTGTGCAATCCCGCCATGCACCAAAATCACCTGATCAGCGAAATGCTTTGCATCCCCCGGATCATGGCTCACCATCAGTGCGGTAGAACCGGTTTCGGCACAAAGCTCGGAAACCAGATCAAGCATTTCCATCTTCTGCGCCGGTCCAAGCGCCGCAAAAGGTTCATCCATCAACAACAACGCCCGCTCCTGAACCAGAACCCGAGCCAGCGCCACGCGACTTTGCTGACCACCGGACAATTCCGCAGATCGGCGATTGCTCATCCCATCCAGCCCCACCCGGGCAAGTGCGGCAAGCACTTTTCTGTGCGCGTCTTCGTCCAGTTTAAGATTGGGGTTCATGCCCAGCCCGACATTCTGTTCCGCAGTCAAATGCGGAAACAAATTGCCGTCCTGAAACAACATCGCCACAGGCCGAGCACCCGGGTCCTTGTCCTGCAATGTTTTGCCATCCCAGACAATTCGCCCGGTTTTTAAGGGTAAAAACCCCGCCACAGCCTCCAACAGCGTCGATTTACCCCCTCCGGATGGCCCGATCACTGCAATTTTCGTACCCGCGATCACTTCAAAATCCGCCGTTAAGGCAAAGCCGCCATTGGCAATGCGGCACTTTTCAAGCTTCAGCATGCCATCGCCCTCCACGGTCCAGCGCCCAGAATATACCCATCGACAGGACCAGCAGGATCAATGCCGCGCCCGCTGCTGCATCCGTTTGGTATGAGCCCATCAAACGAAACACCTGCAGCGGCAAAGTTGCCACCTCAGGGTCGGCAAATAATGCAATCACACCCAGGTCCCCCATCGACAATGCCGCGGCTAACCCCGCGGTAAAACCGATCTGCGCACGCATGCGCGGCAACAGCACTCGCCGGATAAATGGCCACCCCACCATGCCCAGCGAAAGGGACAGCCGCGTATATTGCACTACCACCTGCCGCGCGCGTGGCACCAAAATCCGAACCGCAAAAGGCAACGCCATCACTGCGTTGACCAGCGCCGTGACCGGCAGGGCCAGCGTTGTGGGATTGGCAAATGGAAAGATAATGATGAACAGCCCCGTCCCGATTACCAAAGGTGACGCAGCCAATCCCAGAATGCCGGCGGCCTCTCCGATCTTGTCGCGGCCCAATGCCACCGCAACTGCCATCGGCAACGCCAGCAACAGTGTCAGCACCATGCTCACCAATGCGACACCAACTGAGATCAGCGCTGAACTGAACACCTGTATCGGCAAATCACTCAATCCCTTTAGGCCAGACAAAACCACCGCTGTCAGTGGCAACAACAAAAAGGCCGCCCCAAGTGCTATGCTCGAAAAATCCAAAGCGCGCGCACCCCGGCCTCTGCCATCCCACCGGTGCACCATTCGGTCCTGTCCACCACCAAACCCCGCGCCCGTCGCCGCCCGCAGGGCAAGCAACGCGGCCCCCCCGGTCAATACCAACTGTACGCCTGACAACAATGCGGCCCTGCCCAGATCAAAATCAAATCGGAAAGCCTGATAAATCGCCAGTTCAACGGTTGTCGCTTTTGGCCCACCCCCTAGGGTCAATGCCACGGCAAAGCTGGTCATGCAGATGGCGAAAATCACCGCCAACACACCCGGGACCACCCGGCGCAGCATTGGCACCTCAATCCGCCACAGCATCGCGCGTGCGCCAAACCCCAGCTGCGCGGCTAAACGAAACCGCTCTGCCGGAATTTCCTGCCAGCCCTGCAAAATCAGACGTGTCGCCAGGGGCAGGTTGAAAAACACATGTGCCAGCACTACACCATGCAACCCGTATATCCGCACCGGCGGTAAACCAATCAAGCCCAGGCCCGCACTGACCCACCCGGCACGACCGAACACCTCCAGCAAACCAAGGATCGCCACGATCACCGGCAGGATAAATGGCGCGCCCATCAAGGTGATCAACACCTGTCGGCCCTTGAATCTTCGCCGTGCCAATGCGCGTGCTACAGGAATTGCTAACCCGACGCTGATCGCCGCCGATAGCACAGCCTGCACCAGTGTAAATCGTAGAGCGGCCCAATCAGAAGAAGACAGCCCGCTGCCTTCTTCGGCACGCATTGCCACAGCGACAAGCGTGCCAAATATCAGCGCGGCCACCAATGCAGCCGCGCCAAGACCCCAACGGGTGCTTACTGGCTGAGCGCGGTCAGCCATTCATCCAGTGCTGCATCACGCGCCAAAGCCGCCTCATCCGCCGTCAGCAACAGCGCCTTACCGGGTTGTGCCAGCGTGTCGAACCCATCGGGCAGGCCACCTGCGGGTGTGACAGCCGGATACATCCAATTGGTTGTCGGAATGATCGACTGAAACGCATCTGAAACCATAAAAGCCAGAAACTGATCGGCCAGCTCTGGCTGATCGGTCGCTGCTAGTTTAGCCGCGACTTCCACCTGCATGTAGTTGCCTTCATCAAAGACAGCGGCGGCTTTCGTCGGATCATCCTCTGCGATCAGATGATACGCCGGTGACGTGGTATAGCTCAGCACCATATCTGCCTCGCCTTCCAGAAACAAACCGTAAGCTTCGGACCATCCCTTGGTGACCGTCACAACGTTGTCTGACAATCCTTCCCAGACCTCAGGCGCGTCCTCGCCATAGGCCGCCTTGACCCACAACAGCAAGCCGAGACCGGGGGTTGATGACCGCGGGTCCTGAATGACGATCTTTGCGTCGCTTTCGGCCAGTGCTCGGAAATTCGCCGGTGCTGTTACGTCTGCGTTATGGACAAACGCAAAATAACCCCAGTCAAACGGCACAAACACCGGATCATCCCACGCCACGGGCAGATCATACTCGGCTTCAACACTATGCTCTGCAAACAGGCCGGTTGCCGCCGCTGCCGTGGTCAGGTTGGTATCCAGTCCAAGCACCACATCCGCCTCTGATCGCACCCCTTCCAGCCGCACCCGCGCCAAAAGAGCCGCGCCATCCTCGACGCCGATAAGCTTCAGATCACAGCCGCATGTCGCTTCAAACGCGGCCTCCACCTGCGGGCCGGGCCCCCAGTCGGCAACAAAACTGTCATAGGTATATACGGTCAATTCGGGCGTTTCGGCCGCCACGGCCTGTGCGCTCAAAATTCCCGCAGCAATAAAAAGATACTTCATGGCATCCTCCTTTGCGGCGAGAGGGCAAGGATGGATGTGAAATCCGAAAACCTTCCCTCCGCCGGTTCTAGCCGGTTCAGGTTCAACGGGTTCGCAAACTGCATCTCAGCGCGGTTCCCCACGCACCCCGAGGTGGCGCGGAATTTAGGAGGGTGTGGCGACGAAGGCAAGCCGATACCTCTAAAGGCCAGCAAATATTTCGGAAGTCGACCCGGGAACAGTAGCCTTGGACTTTGGCTGATTTATGTGTTGCAAATTCAGAGCAGGGAGGTGTGTGCAAATGACCAAGCCGAAAAAGGTGGCCATCGTCACAGGAGGAATGTCAGGCATTGGCCTTGCGGTGGTCAAACTGCTCTTGGCCGAAGGGGTGCAGGTTTGCGCCGGTGGTCGCCGCGCTTCAGATCCCGAAGCAGCACGTCAGTTTCATCTCGATACCGGTGACGTTGCCAACCTGCAAGCACTCGACGTGACTAGTACCGAGAGTGTCGAAAGCTTCGTGACCCATGTAAAAGAAGCGCTAGGCACACCCGTCATCCTGATCAATGCGGCCGGTCTTTTCCTGCCATCTGAAATCATTGGTCATACAGATGACCTCTGGTCAGACATGATCGAAACCAACCTCACCGGATGTTTCCGAACGATCCGTTCAACGCTGCCGGGGATGAAAGAGGCCGGCTGGGGCCGGATCGTCAACATCGCCTCCACTGCTGCCCATATTGGGGCCGAAGGATACTCCGCTTATTGCGCGTCCAAGGCGGGTCTCTTGGGTCTTAGCCGTTGCACCAGCCTCGAAGGTGCCCCCCACGGCGTCACCTGCACCACCATCAGCCCCACCTGGGTTGAAACCGATATGATGCAACGCTCACTGAATCGCGCGGAGCAACGCACCGGGCGTTCAAGGGCAGACATTCTGGCAGAGTACGAAACCTCAAACCCTCAAGGTAAACTGGTTCAGCCTGAAGAGGTGGCTAAACTAGCCGCGTTCCTTGCCAGCGATGATGCGCGCGCGATTACGATGGAGGATATTCAGATCAATGCAGGGTCCATCTGGTAGAACTCTCGACACTTAAAACACACCCATGTTCAGCCCTGCAGCCATTGCCATCCCCAGCTCGCGGCACTTTTCCAGTTCAACTTCGGGAATGACTTTTTGCGCCAGAATGGCCTCTGGCGTCTGCGCGTGCGTACACACAATGATCGGCGCCTGCACTTCTTTCAACCGCCAGCCTGTGGCAATCCGCGCGGTTTGGGCAACGGCGTTCGCACCGTCTGACCCGGCACAGACCATCTGGGCATAGGGCCGCCCCTCGATCTGCCCCAGCACCGGATAATAACAGCGGTCGTAAAAATCCTTCATCAACCCCGCAATCGCTGCAAGGTTCTCCGGTGCGCAGAATATGTAACCCGCAGCACTTAACAGGTCTTCGGGCCCGGCCTGTTCTGCGGTTTTAAGAATCACTGCGCCTTCTTCACGCGCGGCCGCCGCTGCAGCTTCAGCCATTTGCTGGCTGCCGCCTGTCTTTGAATGATAAACAATCAAAAGCTCACTCATGCCTGACTGTTCTACGGCATTTCATCAAAACGCAACCCCACCGCGCCCGGGCCTGACCTGGAGTCTCGCGGTAGGATCGCTTTGTTTGGTCAATATCAGGCAGAATTTACATCTCCATTATCGGCGCCACCTCAACCGACCCGCCTGCATCAAGGATCGGGCACCCTTTGGCCATGTTACACGCCGCACCTGCATCCGCAGCTTCGACAATCGTGTAGCCTGACAACGGGTTTGATCCGCCATCATCTGCCACGCCTGCGCTGCTGACCGTTTGCGACATCCCCACAGGCGCGCCCATGTCGATACAGGCTTCGCCCATGCCCTGCATCCAGCCTTGCCAGGCCGCCATCACTTGCGCGCGCTCTTCATCGGTCTCCGGCATGCTACCCCCGTGATAGGCAAAAATGAACTTTGTCATGTCTCTCTCCTTTCAAATTAAATTTTACGAGCATTCAACCCAGATAGGCCGCAAGCGAATTGATCGAACTGATCCAACCCTGTTCATGCTGCGCGCCGATCTCGTCATCAGGCAGCTCAACATGCTCAATGACCAGCCTTGCGCCACCAACAGTTTCACTCACGCGAAACGTCACATGGCTTTCCGGCCCGCGCTGGTCGTCGTCGTCATGCCAGCCCCAGGTGAACCCTACAGTCCGTGGAGCATCTACATGGGTCACCTGTCCGGACATTTTGAAACGGCCGCCCTCCTGACCCGTCACCACTGCATACCATGCGCCGGTATTGGTGAAATCCAGCTGACTGTCGGTCAGCTGCATGCTTTCCGGCCCCCACCACGCCACCAAATCGGCATTCGCTGTCACAGCGGCGAACAACCGCTCCGGCGTGACCTTGAATTCCCGTTCCAACCGCACTTCGGTCATTCACCCTCTCCTTCTTCCAGCGCCAGATGCGCATCCAGCCGTGCCATCCCGGCTTCCCAGAATGTGCGATGATCCATCGTCCAGTCTGCAATCGCTTTCAGTGCTTCGGGCCGGACCGAATACAACCGGCTGGTGCCCGCAACACGCTGTTCGACCAGACCTGCGTGACGCAAAACCTTCAAATGGCGCGACATCGCGGGCGCGCTCATCTGTGTATTCTCTACTAAGGCACCGGCTGGCAGCTCACCTTCTGCCATCAACCGCTCGATCACATCCAGACGGGTGGGGTCAGACAAGGCGGCGAAGGTTTCGATCAACGTAGTCATGAACCATTATTAACATAAGTGTTAATTAACGAAAAGAGAAAATATAAATCTTAATCCCGCACCGCCATCACTCCGGCCAAAACAATTGCGCCAATTCCCAACAGGGTCAGCATATCGGGAACCTCCAGAAACAAGATCAAGCCCCAGATCACCGCAAATCCGACATAGCTGAAATCAAAAACCCCGATGATCTGCGGTGGTCCATTCTGATAAGCGATGGCTGCACCGATACTGCCAATCAACAAGGCCAGCGCCAATATGCCGATCACTATCCAGCCTTCGGCGTCCAATGGCGACCACCCCGAAAGAAGAAATCCGGCCGTTTCGCCTGTGCTCAAGCCCTCAACCAAAAGACTGGCCACAGTTCCACTAATCAGAAACCCTGCATTCAGCCAAAACCCCAAAACCACTGCATGCTCGCCCCGGCACTTCGTTCGCGTCAGGATCATCGCCAGCGCATACAGAACTGCCGACAACAAGGGCAATACGACATAGCCATTCATGCCCTCCGGTCCCGGGCGCAGAATGATCACCACCCCGACAAAACCAATCACAACCGAGCCCCACCCTAAACGGCCAATCCGGGCATTGGTTAACAGCGCGGAAAACAACGTCATGAATATCGGCAATGTGTAATAGGCCGCAGCCGCCACTGAAAACGGCAGATGTGGCAGCGCTGCGTAATAGGCCACCCACATGCCCAACAGCATCCCCACCCGAAGCGCCATCCAACCCGGTGCAACCGGCCACAGACTGAACCCCCGCGCAAAGATCACAAACATCAACGCAAATCCCGGCAAGGCGACAGCCGACCGCAGCACAAAGATTTGCCACAGGCTAACATTCCCGGCTCCGTCGCGTATCAACGCATCGCCAAAGGACAGCGCCAGCGTGGTGAAAATTATCACCAAAATGGCCAACCCTAACCGGTCACGAGATGGGTCAGACTTTTGCATCAAGGGGTTTTTCGCGCGAGTTCATGGAAAAACCAGACAGGCATTGCAGTATCGGGTCAATCCCGGAACACCGCGCTACCGCCAACCGTTGTCAGCAGAAAAAACGCGATGACCCTGCTGTCAGCCGGTTGCAAACTCGTCCAGCGCATAACCCTGCAGATACAACAGCGCGCTCAGGTCACCGTGGTTGATCCGCACGTCACATTCCGCCGCAACCGCCGGTTTGGCATGCAAGGCAACACCCGTGCCCGCCCGGCCCAGCATGCCCAGATCATTCGCACCATCGCCCACAGCAATCACATCCGCCTCTGAAATACCCAGCCGCTTGGTGATCTCTTCCAACGCCCCGACCTTGGCCTGCCGTCCCAGTATCGGGCGACCTACATCCCCGCTCAGCTTGCCACCCTCGATCAGCAACGTGTTGGCCCGGTTCTCGTCAAATCCCAGCTCTGCGGCTACCTTTTCAGTGAAGGCCGTGAATCCGCCTGAAACCAGGGCGCAATAGGCACCACCGGCCCGCATCGTCGCCACCAACGCGGCGCCGCCGGGCATATAAGTGATGCGGCTCTCAAGAACTTCGCCAATCACCTTTGCGTCCAGCCCCTTCATCAGGGCCACGCGCTCAATCAGCGCCTCTTCGAAATCCAGTTCGCCATTCATCGCCCGTGCCGTAATGGCTTTGACATAGTCGCCCTTGCCTGCCGCATCCGCCAGCTCATCAATGCATTCCTGTTGAATCATCGTGCTGTCCATGTCGGCCAGCAGCATCTTCTTACTGCGCCCACCGGCAGGCTGGATGACCAAATCAACCTGCAATGCCTGTAAGTCTTCCCAAACTTTCCACTGGTTTCCTGGCACATTTTCAACCGTAAACTCAGCCGCCTCATCAGGCGATAGCCATACCGCATCCCCCCCGCCCCACGCGTTGCGCAGGTTCTCGACAAGGGCGGGCTCAAGCACGCCCTTGGGCGCGATCAGGGTGGCAACATACATCCGGCAGGTCCTTTTGTGTCGTGAGCCCGCCTTTACGTCAGCCCCACCAGATTTACCAGCAGATCACCAGCTTTGTACTCTCCCGGTGTTGCCCGCCTAATTGATGGTCAACCAGTTTTCCGGCCAGTGTTTCCCACTGGTATTAAATGCAACCTGTTCTTTGGATGTGACGCTCGTGTGAGCATAAAACTCGTATGGTGACACTTCATAACTTTCCAATTCGTGCGCTGGCACGTGCGTTATCGCCCCTTCCCCGTGAATATGGATACACAATTTGTCCTGGTTGCCGGGCGAAGGCGTGATCGCAAAGCAGACCTCACCCCGACAGCCTGCAACAGCAGAATTTCGGCCAACTTGCCACAACAGATCTGCCCCCGCTGCAACATTCAGAGCCGCACCCCATTGCGTACCTTGTGTGCAGCTATTGGTCGAAACAACCGTCAAGGTTATATTCTGTGCCATTCTGTTTTGAATGCGTAAAAGCGCCGGTTCCGCCGACGCGCTGATGACACTTAACAAAACTAAGGCCATTGAAACGCATAGCAGATTCCTGAATTTTGGAAATTTGGTCATGCTATCTCCTGATCGCCCGAAAGGGCCGCGCTGCCCAACATAGCACAGAGTTCGGCGTATAATGGAATAAACGTTCAAACGATCTTCTCAGCTGCCAAACCTGCTTGGCGCTAAGTGGAGTTTCCGATCGTGAACAAGACAGTCGTATTTGAACCATAAACCGGCGCAACTCTACCATTTCTGCACTTGCGAAGCATCCTGAACAGGCGTACCTCCATCCGTGGGACACCCCTCCCCAACGAGGGGCGCATATCTGAGAGGATACCAGCAATGGCTATCAAGCAACCGGCTGCGCGGCCGGATAATCCGCGTTTTTCGTCTGGCCCCTGTGCCAAACCCCCCTCATTTGAAATCACCCGTCTGTCCGACGCCCCCCTCGGCCGCAGCCACCGCGCCGCCGTGGGCAAGGCCCGGCTCAAAGCCGCGATCGAAGGCACGCGGGAGGTTTTGGGCATCCCTGCCGAATACCGCATCGGCATCGTGCCTGCCTCTGATACTGGTGCTGTTGAAATGGCGATGTGGAACCTGCTGGGCGCACGCAAGGTTGAAATGCTCGCATGGGAAAGCTTTGGCGCGGGCTGGGTCACCGACGTGGTCAAGCAGCTGAAACTCGATGCCGAAGTCAAGATCGCAGACTACGGGCAGATCGTGAACCTTTCCACCGTCGACACCGACAACGATGTTGTATTCACCTGGAACGGGACCACCTCTGGTGTTCGCGTCCCCAACGGTGATTGGATCAAATCTGATCGTGCAGGTCTGACCATCTGTGATGCCACCTCGGCCGCCTTCGCGCAGGACCTGCCTTGGGATAAGCTCGATGTGACAACCTTCTCATGGCAGAAGGTGCTGGGCGGCGAGGCTGCGCACGGCATGCTGATCCTGTCGCCCCGCGCGATTGAGCGTCTGGAAAGCTATACTCCGGCATGGCCCCTGCCAAAGATCTTCCGCCTCACAAAAGGAGGCAAGCTGATCGAAGGCATCTTCGAAGGAGCCACCATCAACACCCCCTCCATGCTTGCAGTCGAAGATTATTTACTGGCCCTCGATTGGGCCCGTTCGGTTGGTGGTCTAAAGGGCCTTATCGCCCGGGCCGACGCCAATGCAAGCGTGATAGATGATTTCGCTGCAACGCGTGACTGGCTCACCAACCTTGCCGAGGATGCAACCACGCGGTCAAACACCTCCGTCTGCCTCAGATTCACCGATCCTCGCATTGCCGATGGCGCTACCTTTGCCAAGGCGGTAGCCAAACGGCTGGAGGCCGAAGATGTCGCATTGGATATCGGCGCCTACCGCGATGCCCCTGCGGGCCTGCGCATCTGGTGCGGCGGCACGGTTGAAACCTCCGATGTTGCGGCACTCATGCCCTGGATCGAATGGGCATTCGAAGCTGAGATTTCGGCACAAGCGCAAGTGGCCTGAGGTGCGCCGGGGTGAACCCCGGCCTACCCACCAAGTAACCTGAATTTCAAAGATGCAGGGCGGGGTTCACCCCGCCACCCGGCCAAAGGACCCTATAAAATGACACCCAAAGTTCTCGTCTCCGACAAGCTATCGGAAACTGCCGTACAGATTTTCCGCGACCGCGGCATTGATGTCGACTTCATGCCCGATGTGGGCAAGGACAAGGAAAAGCTGCGTGAGATCATCGGCCAGTATGACGGCCTCGCCATCCGCTCGGCCACCAAAGTCACACCTAAAATCCTCGACGCAGCGGACAATCTTAAGGTTATCGCCCGCGCCGGTATCGGCACTGATAATATCGATAAAGAAGCCGCTTCGAAAAAAGGTGTGATCGTCATGAACACGCCTTTCGGCAACATGATCACCACCGCCGAACATGCCATCGCCCTGATGTTCGCTGTTGCCCGCCAATTGCCAGAAGCCAGCGCTTCGACCCACGCTGGCAAATGGGAAAAATCCAAGTTTATGGGCGTTGAACTGACCGGCAAAACTCTGGGCGTGATTGGCGCAGGCAATATTGGCAGTATCGTCTGTGACCGTGCCCGCGGGCTTAAGATGAAAGTTATCGCTTACGATCCGTTTCTGAGCGAAGAAAAGGCCGACAAGATGGGCGTTGAAAAGGTCGACCTTGACGACCTTGTCGCACGCGCCGATTTCATCACCCTGCACGTGCCGTTGACTGATCAGACCCGCAATATTCTGTCCGCCGAACGCTTGACCCAAACCAAACCCGGCGTGCGCATCATCAACTGTGCCCGTGGTGGTCTGGTGGATGAAGAGGCACTGGCAGAACTGCTCAAATCCGGCCATGTGGCCGGCGCAGCCTTTGATGTGTTCAGCGTCGAACCCGCCACAGACAGCCCGCTCTTTAATCTGCCCAACGTGGTATGTACCCCGCACTTAGGGGCCGCCACGACAGAGGCGCAGGAAAATGTTGCCCTTCAGGTGGCAGAACAGATGTCGGACTATCTGCTGACCGGCGCAGTTTCAAACGCGCTCAACATGCCGTCTGTTACAGCGGAAGAGGCCAAGGTCATGGGCCCCTGGATCAACCTCGCCGGACATTTGGGCAATTTTATCGGTCAGATGACAGATGAGCCGGTTAAAGCCATCAACATCCTCTATGATGGCGTCGTCTCTGAAATGAACCTCAATGCGCTCACCTGCGCGGCGGTCGCCGGGATCATGAAATCCGTGAACCCGGACGTTAATCTGGTTTCGGCGCCGGTGATCGCAAAAGAACGCGGCGTGAAAATCTCAACCACCCATCAGGACAAATCAGGTGCCTTCGAGGGATACATCAAGCTCACGGTTGTCACCGACAAACGTGAGCGTTCTATCGGTGGCACTGTGTTCTCAGACGGCAAACCACGATTCATCCAGATCAAGGGCATCAACATCGATGCCGAGATCGGCCAGCACATGCTCTACACCACCAATCAGGACGAGCCGGGGATTATCGGCACTCTGGGGCAGACCATGGGCGAAAACGGTGTGAACATCGCCAACTTTACCCTGGGCCGGTCTGTTGCAGGGGGTGAGGCGATCGCGCTTTTATATGTTGATGCGCAGGTACCGGATAATGTGATCGCAAAGCTGGAAGGCACCGGAAAATTTCAGCAAATCCGCTCACTTGAATTTGACGTTAGCTGACTTCAAAATTGCCGGGCCTGCTGTTCGCCGGCCCGGCAATTTCCGTGCAAGATCAATGTAAGTTACCGCACCTGCGCCCCGCGTAAGACCACGATCAGAAAACACAACATTCCCAACGCGCTCAGGATTGACCCCCCTGCGGCGAGCACTTCGGTTATATCCAATTTCGACAGAACAATCCCCGGCACCACAACCACCAGTCCAACGGCTGATAATCCAAAATGCAGATTGGGCAAAGTACCCTCACCGGCACCCGGCACCACATGATAGTAAAACGCAAAGATTGAAAAACCCACCCAGCCCAACAAGTTCAGGTGCGCATGCGCCGGTGCCAACAGGTAATCCTGATTTCCAGCCATGTGGATACCCCAGCCCATGCCAATCAGCACGCTGACGATCCCCAAAACCAGAAACCAAAGCGCCAGTCCTCTCATCTTTCATCCTCCCCATCCCGCTATTGCTGATCGTACCCTGCACGACCTGCCAGCAATGCGCAAACCTGCTTGGTTTGATCAGTCCGGCTCAGACTCCAGCGAAAATACCGAAGGTGATGCTGCCGGCGAACGAGAGAATTTCGATTTCGCGACCCTAGTCTTACTTGTATCCAGAACCATGCGGCACACCGCGAACAATCCAAGCGAAAACAGAACCAGCCCGATAAAGATAAACAATCCACCCGGGTGGCCGTCTCCCATAAACCAAGAGGCTGACAAGGGGCCAATGGTTGCGCCAATCGAAAAGGACAAAAGCAATCCCCCGCTGGTCTCAACCATGCGCGAATTGGGGACATTGTCATTGGCATGAGAAATGCACAAAGCATAGATCGGAATCATCAGGGCGCCGTGAACCGCGGCCATGGCGAAATTCGAGGTGTTGGACGAAAAAACACCAAACCCGATAATCAGCCCCGTCACCACAGTGCCAAAAGACACCGCAGCAATCACAATCCGTCTGTCAATTTTGTCCGATATCCACCCCAGCGGCCATTGCGACAGCGTGCCGCCAAACACGAATGCCGCCATCAGGATCGCGATGTTGGTTGTGTCCATGCCGCGCCCCTGCGCAAATGCCGGACCCAGCGACCAAAAAGAGCCTTCAACGATACCTGCCAACAAACACCCGATCACGCCGACAGGGGAGACTTTGAACAGCTTAGGCAGGTTCAGACGCGCCGACGGAATGGGGGTAGGGCTCATGGTTGGCGCCAGGCTAAGCGGTACGATCGACAAACAAATCAACATTGCAACGATGATGAACAATGTGGCTTCTCTGGTGTCATAAGTGGTCACCATCAACTGACCCGCCATCGTCACAATGTTACAGACGATAATGTAGGTTGAGAGGATACGACCGCGGTTTGTGTTGCTCGAACTGTCGTTCAACCAGCTTTCAACAATAATGTAGAGCACGGCCAGACAAGTCCCTCCAACAACCCGCATAATTCCCCAAAACACCGGGTCGACATAGAGTGGGAAAGACAGAAAAGAGGCCGTCAACATCGCTGTTAATCCGGCGAAGGCACGCACATGCCCAACGGTCATGATGATTTTCGGGCCGATAAAGCAGCCAATCGCAAAGCCGCCAAAGTACGTGGCCCCCAGCATACCGATTAACGCGGTGGAATATCCTTCGTGCCCTGCACGAATGGGCAGCAGGGTCTGGAACAATCCGTTGCCCGCAAAAAGCAGTGCCGCACATGCCAGAATGGTAATAACCGAACCAAAAGCGGTTACAGAATAAGATTTGCTCATGATCTCACACGTTCCATACAATATAGGACTGGCCCATTTGCCCGGACCTGTGGCTCAGTTGCCGACTTTGGCAATCTTGAAACTTGATCAGCAACCGGTAGCAGAAAGTGGTCGGACTACGCCATCACCAAATTTTAAAATTCTACCAAATCTTCAAAAACAGCGGCACGAATCCTACGATCATTTAAGCTTGGCGACCCAAGAGTTTGTGAAATTTCTTCGAGCGATGGGCTGAACCGCATAAAGCTAAACATATCTATCAAAACTAGGGCTCTATTTCTCGCCGCGCCCATGGTCGTAAATTTGGCCCGCTTTTGCGTGGCTTGCCATGTTAATTACAACATCAACATTTTTGCTGCAAAGAATTGCATTGGACATGATATCCGCCAATGGTTGCCATTTCGCGTCGTTCACGTCGTCACCTGCGTTCGGCTCGCCAGAAATGTACTCACATAGTACGGCGACAAGAAGAAAGTGATGCGCAATCTTGCCCTCGGCATCTTTCGAAATCACATCCAGGTTGGTGATGTAATCAAGGGGCTTTGCAATAACTTCAGTTTCTTCGCGCAATTCACGCACAGCGGCCTCTTTCGCGGTTTCGCCTAGCTCCACGTGCCCTCCTGGGAACCCCCACAACCCTTCATCAGGTGGGTTCCGGCGCTTAACCAGCAAGACGGTATCTGTGCGTATTACAACCGCAATTGCAGCAAGTTTGGGAGAGCGTAGCATGACAGTGAGCAGCCTTATTTGACAGATCCAAGCTGATTGTTAGTGCATGATCGGCCTGTGTTCCATCGGGGTGATGGTTTCCCGGGCTGGTGGGCGGTAGTCTAGTGCACTGTGTGGTCGTTGATACCAAATTTGAAACTATCAAAAACCGCTCCTTTGGCTGCTAGTCCACCAATTGAACATGTTGATAACGGTATAACCTTCAGGATTTCTGGTCGAAGTCGTCAAAGATTTGAACACTCGCACGACTATTGGTGTAAACTTGCAACGCCACCAGTTGAGTCTCAAAGATCGGAGCAAGACGGTTCCTGGCCGCCTGCGCCGTCTCCATTGCCCGGATAAAGAGTATGTGCTTGTTTGTCATCCCAGATATCCACGGTCACGCCGACAAACTTGACCAGGCCATCGCACGGATCGACACCTTTGCTGGAAAAGATGCGAATGTGGTGTTTCTTGGGGACTATACCGACCGTGGTCCAGAAAGCCGCAAAGTAATCCAGACTCTGATCGACGGCGCAGCGACAGGGCGCAACTGGATCTTTCTGCGCGGCAATCATGACCAGCTATTTCTCGATTTTCTGACAGGAACCCGGCAAGAGCGTGAAAACGCGCGCTGGTTTTCCGGCAATCTCGGCGGTCGCGATACGCTTGCCTCTTACGGGATCGACGCGCACGATCCGGCTTTGGATTGGGAGGATGCCTTGACGGCTGTACCGGAAAGTCACCGGAAATTTCTGTCTGACCTGCCCCATGCATATGAAACCGATGCCCTCGTTCTGGTGCATGCAGGCATCCTTCCTGGCGTGCCGCTTGACCAGCAGGACCCTTATGACCTGATCTGGATAAGAGAGCCGTTTTTGTCAGACACCCGTGACCATGGGCGGCTGATCGTGCATGGTCACACCCCGCTCGAACATCCCACGCATTTTGTAAACCGTATCGGTCTTGACGGTAGTGTCGCCTGGGGAGGCGAGCTGCATGTTGCAATGTTCAAAGGCCGCGACTGCTATCTCCTGACTGATACTGGTCCGGTGCCGCTGACCACGTTGGGTGGGTGACAACCTACTGCGTTAATGATTGGATCTTTAAGAATCTGGAGCACTCCAAAAACGCCTGCATTCTGTAAAATGCGTCCATGATGCACACAATTACCTAAAACACCCCGATCATTGTCCAAATCAGATGTACAATTTGTACAACTCCGGGCCTCTAAGCCACGTTGCATTTCCCTTCCGTTTTCCGGTGCGTTACCAAGGATGTGATATCTAATCAGCGAGGGCTTTCATGACTGATGTTGTTCTTCTTGATGGTGCGCGCACCGCGATCGGCACCTTTGGCGGCTCGCTCGCCTACACGGCTCCCACATCGCTCGCAGCCATTGTGTCAAAGGCCGCGATGGAAAAGTCCGGCGTGGAACCTGCACAGGTTGGGCAGGTGATTTTTGGCCACGTGATCAACACCGAACCCCACGACATGTACCTCTCGCGCATTGCCGCAATGAAGGCCGGAATTCCCGACACAACCCCAGCAATGAACGTCAACCGCCTTTGCGGCTCTGGCGCGCAAGCTATTGTTTCTGCAGTACAATCCTTGATGTTGGGGGATGCTGATTTTGCTCTTGCCGGTGGCGCCGAAACTATGAGCCGCTCTCCTTACGTGATCCCGGATCAACGTTGGGGCGCTAAAATGGGTGATGTAAGAACCCTCGACATGATGCTCGGCGCGCTTAACTGTCCTTTCGGCACCGGACATATGGGTGTCACGGCAGAGAATGTTGCGGCTGAACATGATATCTCTCGGGAATCACAAGATAATTTTGCTCTGACCAGCCAATCACGTGCAGCTGCGGCCATCGCTGAAGGGCGCTTTTCCTCGCAAATTACGCCTGTTGAAATCCGCGTGAAACGTGATGTTGTTGCTTTCGATAAAGATGAACATCCCAAAGCAACAACTGCAGGAGCCCTCGCTGGTCTGCGTGCGGTGTTTCAGAAGGACGGTAGCGTAACTGCGGGAAACGCAAGCGGAATTAATGATGGTGCCGCTGCTTTGATCTTTGCCCGCGCCGAAGCGGCAGAGTCAGCAGACCTCAAACCGAAGGCCCGAGTTCTGGGCTATGCCCATGCCGGCGTGCGCCCGGAGGTAATGGGGATAGGCCCTGTCCCGGCGGTCGAAAACCTGTTCGAAAAAACCGGGTTAACCAAGGATGATTTTGACGTGATCGAGTCGAACGAAGCCTTTGCAGCACAGGCGCTTGCGGTCAATAAATGCCTTGATCTAGATGCGAAAAAGGTCAACCCAAATGGCGGCGCAATCGCGCTTGGTCACCCAGTCGGTGCAACCGGCGCACTCATAACCGTAAAGGCGCTTTACGAGCTTGAACGCATCGGCGGTTCACGCGCTTTGATTACAATGTGTATCGGTGGCGGCCAGGGAATTGCGCTTGCGATCGAACGTATTTGATCAGTCAATCCAGACGGTTACGCGGTCTGCGCGACCTTCAGCATCAATCACTGAAAGCGTCGAAAACCCGCTTGAGACTTCGGTAAATGTCGTGTCACGCCGGTGCTGGTTACTGGAAATCGGCGTGCCATTTAAGAGCCAGGCAAACGGAGGCGTGCCGTCACGTAGCTTTGCAGTTAGCAAGCCGTCCTCAATCAAAAGACGCACACCGTTTCGCGGAAACACCAGCTTTGGTGCATCGGCGGCTTTCTCAAAAACTGCCCTTCTACCGCGGAACCGTCGCAACGGTTGGTGCAGTTCGGCAGTGGACACAATCAATGTTTCTGGCGGAGGCGGGCGCAAAAGGTCCGGGGTGGGCTTAAGCCGCTGAAACGCTTCAAACAAAATAGGTGCCGCTAGATCGCCGCCAAAGGCACCGGGCACAGGTGTTCCATCGGCGCGACCGATCCAGACACCAGCGACATGTGCGCCGTCATACCCGACCGCCCAAGCATCGCGATGCCCGTATGAGGTGCCCGTTTTATACGCTATGCGACCTGATGGAGAGTCTGGCGGTGGCGTAAGGTTTGAAAGAATATCAGAGATTTGCCACGCAGAGGCGCGGCTAATGATCTGTTCATTGATGTCGGGTTCTGCGTCTGGATCCCATCGCAACGTTTGCGCCTCTCCACCATTTGCCAGCATTGCGTAAAGCTGCACCAAATCAGTTAACGAGATCCCGACACCCCCAAGCGCGACAGCTAACCCCGGCTTACCACCCGGCAGCTTTGCATGCGCACCGCTGCGCCGCATGACATCCATCAAATGCGCCGGCCCGATCTGGTCCATTAACAGCACAACAGGAATGTTAAGTGACTGGCGCAGCGCCTCCGCTATTGGCAGCTCTCCCCGGAACTCGCCATCAAAGTTCTTTGGCGCATAGGAACCAAAAGCCACTGGCCGATCATCAATCAACGTACGCGGATGGGCGAGACCTCGGTCAAATGCCATTGCATAGATCAGCGGCTTCAGCGTTGATCCCGGTGATCTTTGGGCAAGGGTCATATCCACGAAACCCTGGCGGGAATCCCCAGATCCATAACTTGCTGAACCAACAGAGCCGAGAATTTCACCGGTGCGGTGATCCGCAACCACCATCGCCACGGACACGTTCTCGGACAATCCACGCAACGCAGATTGCGCAAGTGTTTCAAGGTTTCTCTGCAACTCTGCGTCCAGCGTCAGTGTCCTGCGAAGCAACAGAGGATTCTGGGCTAATACACGCTCTGTCAAATGGGGCGCCAGTGCTGGGAACGGGCGGCGCTTGTATGGGATGGGTTCTGATAATGCTGCTGTGATCGTTTCACTGTCTACGACACCGGCGTGCCCAACTCGTTTCAATACCCGGTCCCGGGCGGTCAAAGCATTCTCCGGGTTACGGTCCGGTCTGCGCGACTCTGGCGATTGCGGAAGTGCGACCAATAGTGCGGCCTCAGCCGGGGTAAGCCGTCCAGGTTCTTTGCCGAACCATGCGAGCGTTGCAGTGCGCAAGCCTTCGAGGTTCCCTCCATATGGTGCGCGTGCCAGATAAAGGCCGAGGATCTGTTTTTTGGACAGTTTTCGTTCAAGTGCCAAAGCCACACGAATTTGACGCAGTTTGCCCTGCCACCGGCCAGTCCCGCTATCCTCTAATAATCTTGCCACCTGCATGCTTAGGGTGGACCCGCCAGAGATTACCTGCCCGTTTGTAACGGCCTGCCCGACGGCCCGTGTCATCGCGATCAGGTCAACCCCAGAGTGTCGGTAAAATCGCTTGTCTTCGAACGCTACCAGCATCTCAAGAAACAACGGATCCACTGCATCTCCAGATACGGCCAATCGCCATCGTCCGTCTTCGACGGTGAAGACCCGCAACAACTCACCGTTGCGGTCCCTGATTTCGGGTGATGTGGTGCTAATCAGCACCGGCAGGTTCGTCTGGTCAATCCATTGGTCAAACTGATCCCGGGCGAGCGCTGTCAGAAACAACACTGCCGCCAGGATCCAGCTAAACCGGGCTGATCGCATTGCGCTCTCCTAAGATCAGGCGACTACCAATAAACACATCACTCAGTTACCCGCATTTCCCCAGTTTCAGAATGTGCCCGGTATTGTGGCCTATACATGTCCTCTACAGAAGCCGCGGGGTGATGGTAGGAGCCGGGAGAGACCGCACGGACAATATATGCCAGCTGAAAGGGCTTGTCCGAGCGCCAATCAACAGCGGCCAAAAACCGGTCTGAGCGGAATTCGGTATGCCGTGCCTCGATCGGGTTCAGCCAATCGAGCGAACGCACATCACCGGATCGCAGCAGGTTGGGATTGTCTATTTCCAAACCCGCTGGAAGCGGATCGTTGACCATCAGTCGCGCCTCTCCGTGTTCGAACGGAATGACGCGAATGACCGCAACCAGCCGCGTTCCCGTCGTCAATCCATCGAGCGGGGCGGGGTTGCCATCTAGGTCAAAATAGCTCCGCTCGATGGCGTAGCCATATCCTCCAGCCTCCGGCGCGACCAACGGAACACCGATAGTTGTCAGCGTGATGTCTGTGTCGGCACTACCAATGTTTTCGATCACTCTTGGTGCCGTCGCACCATCTGCAAAAACCTCTACCAACGGGCCAGAAACCGGCTCGCCATCGATTGTCAGGCCAGCCTTAGCTGGGTCTTTTAACAATGCGTTGGCGGCGAGCAGGGTCCAAGCCTGTTCCTGCGTTGACATTTGTGGGCCTGCATTGGCCAGAGTTTGAGAGAGTGTCGAGACATCCACAACAGAGCTTCCCGCTTCAACGGCCAGAGCCAACAGCCCTGCACGGTCCCTTAGCCGCGTACCATAATCGCTGCGCCAGACATGGCCTTCGCTTTTGGTGTTGAACGCAACCTGGCGTGTCGCCAGCCCGAACATTCGGTCGGCACGGGTTTGATCGCCGTACGACGCCAATGCAGAGCCAAGCTGTGCCAGCGCAAGCGGGGTTGCGAAATCGTCAGACTTTACATCTGCATAATAGCGCAAGTCCCCCATGCTGGCGGCACCTTCGCGGGCGAGAACCATCAGAGCATAGGCAATATCCTGTCCGCCATTGTCAAAGTCCGGCGCGTAATTCACACGGTTCCGCAGATTGTCCATCGCCATAGAAAACGCCTGATCAGGGACTGAGTGGCCATTTTCACGCGCGCGGGACAGGAAGTCTGCTACATAGGCGTCCAGCCAAAAATCACCTGAACTGGCCCGCCACAGACCAAAGCCGCCGCTGCTGGATTGACGTGACAACACTCGGTCGATCGCTTGCTCAATGCGGGTTTCTATCTGACCTGTTTCGCCAAGCCCCATCGCGCTTGCCACCTGGTTGAAGTAAAGCAGTGGCATTGCCCGTGACGTCACCTGTTCGGTGCAGCCATATGGATATCTGTCCAGAGCGCTTAACAGGCCCGGCGCATTCAGTTTGGCCAAGGGACCAGCCGCAACAATTGCGCGGCCGCTACCGGATTTGAATCCTACAAGGACATTTTCATCGAGCCTGAATTCATGACCCGCACCCAGTACAAAGCGACGGGTCTCCGATACTTCGGGGTCATTGGCCCGCACCCCAAGTTTCAGCGCTTTTGTGAGCAGTTTTCCGTCAGGTGTCGTGAGCGAAACAGTAACTGTGTGATCGCCAACATCGCCCGCAATTATCGGCAGGCTGAAGACTGCCTTTTCCTGCGAACCAAGTTCGAATCCTGACGGAACGTTACCACCAAAGGTCAGCCCATTTGCCACAACGTCCAGACCCATGCGCCCAGTTGGGCCGTCTGCATGTACAACCTCCAACAAGAGGCGGCTTTCATCACCTGGGGCAAGGAACCGCGGCAATGAAGCGGTGACCACAACCGGATCACGCACCAGAACATCGCGTTCGGACTGGCCAACCGAAGTTGGTGACCAGGCAACGGCCATCAATCTTACCGTTCCATTGAAGTCCGGTATGTCGAACGTGGCCTGTACGGTTCCGTCTGCGCCAACGGCCAACGGGCCCGAGAAATAGGCAACAAGTTCTTCGGTCGGAGGCGGAGAATCGAATTGCATCTGATTGCTTCCATCACCACCGGATCGCACCTGTCCTTGTGCACCGTTCAGGCCGTCGATCAAACGACCGTAAAGGTCGCGGATTTCAACACCAAGGCGTCGTTGTCCAAAATAGTGTTCCGACGGATCAGGGCTTTCGAAACCGGTCAGGTTGAGGATACCCAGATCGACAGCGGCGAGCGTGACATAGACAGTCTCACCCTCGACAATTCCATCAATGGTCAAGCTTACATTTAGTGGGCCTCTTGGGTCTGAAATTTCCGGTGCATCAATGCTAACTGAAAGTTGCTGCTCACCCGGCGCAACTTTGGCATAGGACAGCCCAAGTGACCGTGCAGGATTTTGTCCTGCGGTCACGTCCATCGGGCGGATCACTTGCGCGGTGACATAGGCACCAGCACCCCATTCATCGGTGACATCCAATGGGATCACGTTTTCACCTTTTGTAACCTCGACCGCTTGCATGCTGATCACGCGGTTAGACATGACAGTGACCAGGGCGGTCCCTGCATAGCGTGGCACAATCCGCAACATGGCCGTATCACCAGAGCGATAGCCTTCTGCATCCAAAGACAGTTCAAGCGTATCAGGCGTACTGGAAGCATCAGCTGGCGCGTACCAACCGGCGTAGAATTCGCGAGAAGCTGAAACATATTCACCGTCTTTGCGTTCCACGACGATTTCGTAGCGGCCCCAGTCCACGGGTGCCGTAACTGTAAATGGATCATCGTCGAGAGTAGTGGTGCCGGTGGCCACGCGTTTGCGTGTTGTAATCGGCTCCCAGTGCCAGCTGCCATATTCTTGATACCATTGATATCGGGTTTGAACGCGGTTGACTGTCCATTGCACTTCCATTGCTTGTGGGGACAGATCTGCGCCAATTGAAATGAGCTGGAATTCTGCATTTGAGCCTTCTGCGACAACACCATCAGAAGTGGATCTGATGCCAATCATTGGGCCTGCAGGTGCGAGCATACGCGACATGCGGCGTTCAACGGGCCTGCCTGATCCTTCGCTTACGCTAAGCGTTACAGTTGCCTCATATGGGCGATCTTTGGTTTCTGCATTTGGCAGAGATGCGGGCAAGGTCAGCTTGCCTTTGGCGTCGGTTGTGCCTCCGTCCAGATAAGATGTCCGTGGCGATACCCATTCATCATGCCGTCCGAATTTGTAACCCGGAAAAGTATCCAAAGTTCGACGTGCGCGCATGGTGACGGTGCCTTCTGCGCGAAGGCCTGCACCCGGTGCCCCAAACAGATACCGTGCCTCAACCGTAAGCGGTGGCGTATCGCCGGGCCGTATTGGCGTATCCGGCAGGCTCAGTTCAAAATCAATCCGCTCTGGCAGGAAATCCTCGACCAGCAAGCTCCGGCTTACAAGTGGCGTAGCGTCAGGATCACTCTTGATATCCAGCGTCCACGTGCCGCGTGGTGCGCTGTTTCCGACAGGCAGTTCGAAAACATGCCCACCAGCTGCATCCTCCGCCGAGAAGTGGCGTGAATATTCTACACCGTCCGGTCGCGTCAGAATGGCAGTCAGGGGCAGACCAGCGATGGCGTCTGCCGTTCCGTTTCGGGCGAGCGCTGTTGCAAAGATAGTCTCGCCCGCACGATATGCTCCGCGATCAGTGGCCAAAAAGACATCCACTGGCGGAGAGGATGGCCGCCCCTCGACACCACGGTCCGAAAGATCGAATGCCGGGTCGGTGAGTGACAGGAATGCCAAGTCATCGCCTTGACCACGTGCAACGATCATTGCTGGCGCAGCTCCACCTGTTCCACGTGTCACGCCGGGCGAGAATTGGGCGTGGCCCTGCGCATCTGTTGTAAGTTCAGCCAGGATACGGTTGGCGCGTGACAACAGCACCAGTTCGACACCGTCTTGTGCCTCTGCGTCACCAAGCCCCCTGACAAATACGTGCAACCCGTCAGTACCGCTAAGCGTGGTCAGCCCGAGGTCGGTGAGCACAAACCACTGCGTTGCACCGGCATCATCGTACACATCACGCCCGGGCACGCGGGCCGTCAATGTGTAAATCCCCGGAGATTGTTCGGCCAATACGTCGCCCAGCGGCAAGCGGGTAAGCATGTCGCGGTTCAGTTCATTTTGAACCTCGCCAGTGCCCTGCCAAACATCCTCCGCGATCTCAGAGGCAAAAAATTCGTCTTCGTAATAGCTAAGAGGGCGGCCGAAATAATTTTCCTGAATAGTGCGCAGAAGATTTCGGTCGCTGACCCGGCGCAGGATAAGTTCAACCTCTTCAAGATTTACTGTCTCGATCGGAAGTGCAGCATCTGCTGATTTAGGAAGTACGTAAGAGCGTCCCAGGAAAGAGACACTTGGGTTTCGGTCCCGGACATACAGTGTAATTTCTGTGTCCTTGATCAGGTTCTCGCCGCTCGCGGCTGGCAGGCCCTCGCGGAAGGTTATGCGGTAACGTTCGCCGTGCAGAACGCCATCAACGCAGATTTGGCGATCTTCCGACTGAACAACCAGCCCAGAGTCCTGAAGGCGCACAAACGGCGTGTAGTCTGTTCCAACCTTTATCAGCGGCTCTGAGAATTCTGCGCATATACGTGGGTTTGCACTGTCATAGTCTGCTTTGTGACCGGTTATACGGAAGCCATACTTGGCAATTGCACCATCCAGCGCGCTTACCACATCGGCACGTGGTTGAATTTGTTCTGCCAATCGCAGCGCACTGACCATGTTGCGCCCACGTCCGGTGCGCTCAAGCGCTTCCGACATCTGCAATAAGGCGCTTATGCGTGCCGGGTCTTGTGATGCGCGGAGATAGGCATTGGTGGCCGCTCGCAGCGCCTGATTGTTGTACCGGCTCTTTTCGTTTGATTTCTGAATTGCGGTTAGCAGCGACAGCCGGGCGTATTCCACCCATAGATCGCTCGCGTCGGACCGCGCTACGGCGGCACCGGTCCAACGCATCGCATTAATGTAATCCTCTTGTGCTATCCGGTCCTGCGCCGCGCTCATCATAGATGGGACATCCCATTGACCGCCCGGGTGCATCGCGCCAATTTGTTCGGCCAGTTTGCGTGCTTCGGCCAGGTCTGAGCCTGATAGAAATGTCAGATCGGTTATGCGTGTATTGCTTAGCTCTAATACGCGTTTTTCAGTGTCAAAAATTTCGGCGGATACCGCACCTTCATATGATTGAAGCTCGGTCATCGCTTCTTTTGGGAAACAAGAACTTGAACGCGAGTTAAAGGTATAGGCGCCGCAATCTTGGTTGCTCATGCATGCTTTTCGACATGCCTCGATCGTGGTGTCATACAGAGGCTGCAAATCTGCCCCGTAGAAATCCACATCCTGTGTCACAACCTGGCGACGTTCCGGGACAGGCGATTCCGCAGATGCTTCCAGCGCAATACCCAAGAAAAAAACAAATGCGATCAGGCCACGCAACATGACGATCTCCCTTTTTATAATTGCCCTATGGTGACACGCAGCAGCCGATGTGACAACGATTCCGCCTAATCGTTTAGCTCTTGTTCACCATAATCGCCGAATGTGACCTCAATTCCGAGATAGCCCGATGGGGAACGGGACATGAGTCTTGCAAACAAACTGGCAGAGGAAAGGCGTGCGCGATTGGCAGCGGAACGGTTGCTTGAGCAAAAGCAGGCAGAGCTTCACTCTGCCAATCGAAAGCTTGGAAAACATGCCCTGGCCCTGTCTGAAGAAATCGTTGAAACCCGGGCAGAGGTGCAGAATGTTCTGGATGAAAATGAGCGCGTTAAATCCGACCTGACCGTCGCAAATGAAAAGGTAGAAATCGCCGAGCGTCGTTTATGGCATTCGATTGAAACCATTCAGGATGGCTTTGCGTTTTTTGATGCAGATAGTCGATTGATTGCCGCAAATAATGCGTGGCTTTCAGTTTTTGATGGGCTGGAAGATGTTCAACCTGGCATCAACTATGTCGAAATACTGCAGTTTGCGACAGAAGAGGGGTTGGTAAACATCGGCGATATGGCACCCCATGAATGGCGTGAACAGATGTTGGACCGGTGGCAGAGCCTGTCGCCGGAGCCTGAAATCATTCGTTTATGGAGCGGGGAATACATTAAACTGGTTGATCAGCGTGGGCATGGCGGTGACGTTGTCAGCCTCGCACTCAATATCACGGACACGGTCAGATATGAGGGACGGCTAAAAGAAGCACGCCGCAAAGCAGAGGCAGCCAGCCGTGCCAAGTCTTCCTTCCTGGCCAATATGAGTCATGAAATTCGGACGCCGATGAATGGCGTGGTCGGTATGGCGGAATTGTTGATGGATACCGAACTGACAGAAGAGCAACTGTTATTTTCCAATACGATCAAAAACTCCGGTGAGGCGCTGCTGGTCATAATTAACGATGTGCTTGATTACTCGAAGATCGAAGCCGAAAAACTTGTTTTGCACGAAGAGGCGTTTGATCTGGAGCGGAGCATTCATGAATTAGTCATGCTGATGCAGGCCAACGCTCGGGATAAAGGCATTGAGCTATTGATTGATTACGACATGTTCCTTCCTACGCAATTTGAGGGCGATCCCGGAAGAATTCGGCAAATTTTAACCAACCTGCTCGGCAATGCGGTAAAATTCACCGACTCCGGCCATGTACTTGTCAGGGTAGTTGGAGTTCAGAATACCGATGAGGTCACTGCGAAGCTGAGTGTAATCATCGAGGATACTGGTATTGGCATTCCTGATGAAAAGGTTGCCCATATCTTTGGCGAATTCAACCAAGTTGATGATGAGCGAAACCGCAAATTTGAGGGCACAGGTCTCGGTCTGGCGATTTCCGAAAAATTAATCCGGCTTATGGGTGGAGAGATTTGGGTAGAATCGGATGAAGGAAAAGGGTCGGTCTTTGGGTTCTCAATCACTCTGCCTGTTTCAGGCGTGTCACAGCAGAATGACTTCCATCTTCCTGAGGGATTGAAACTAGCCCTTGTTGTTGAACCACATGACCTAAACCGTTCAATTCTCGAAAAACAGCTCTCTACACTTGGGATAAATTGCATAACCTGTTCAGACGCACACGCAGCTTTGAATCTGATGTCAAATGAAGTTGACCTTATCCTTACCGATCACCACATGCCCGAAATGGATGGGTTTGAGCTTGCGGAAGAGCTGAGAGGAGCAGGGCACACTCAACCAATTGTGTTGCTAAGTCCCAATACCGGATTTGCGGAGCAAGATCCTGCCAGATGTCATATTCAATCGGTTTTGCAGAAGCCTGTTCCGAGGAAAGAATTGTTCTCTGCGCTCACAGCATTGGAAGGAGTGTTTCCTGCTGTCCCAAGTGAGGAAGTTTTACCTAAAAAACCGAAGACCATTGTTTCTGAAGCTGACCAATCTGATGCAGAAAAATCGCCGCGAGCGTTGCGTGTATTAGCTGCGGAGGACAACAAAACAAACAGGTTGGTCTTTTCAAAAATGGTGAAGGCTTTCGATATCGAACTAAAATTTGCTGAAAACGGGAAGCAAGCGGTTGAATTCTATAAGGCCTTCAATCCCGACATCGTTTTCATGGATATCTCGATGCCCGAAATGGATGGCAAGGAGGCAACAACTCGCATTCGCAAGGTTGAAAAAGATACAGGCTGCCATGTCCCTGTGGTCGCAATGACGGCACATGCAATGGATGGCGATAAAGAAGAAATTATCGCCTCAGGACTAGATCACTACTTGACCAAACCATTGCGCAAAGACGCAATTGCCAAACACATTACTCACGCCTGTCCGGTGGGCGTACGCAATCCTGTGAATGCGGATCAACCTGTAGCTTGATCACGCAGGAAAACCCATCTGTTACCTTCGGAAAGATCGGGTTGATATGTATAGCCGCCAGTTTCGAATTCCTGAATGCTTTCCGGTTTTGTGAGACGGTGCTGAATGATGAACCGAGCCATGGCGCCGCGCGCCTGTTTTGCAAAGAAACTTACAATTTGCGGGCCGGTTGGTTTTTGCTCCATGAATACAGGAGTAACTACACGAAGTTTCAGGGACTTGAGGTCGACCGCACCAAAATACTCTTGGCTGGCACAGTTGATCAGGGTCGTGGTTCCAATCTTTTCAGCCTGTTGATTGAGAGATTTGGAAATCTTATCGCCCCAAAATTCATATAGCGATTTGCCCCGATGGTTTTTCAACCGGCTGCCCATTTCAAGGCGATAAGGGCGTATGGCGTCAAGCGGACGAAGAAGGCCATACAATCCAGACAAAATTCTGAAATGATCCTGTGCCCATGCAAGCTCATCACTGTCGAGCGATGGCGCTTCCAACCCCTGATAGGTGTCACCTGCAAACGCGAATGCAGCTGGTTTTTCTGGCAGGTTTTCAAAATCAGAAAAACGGTCTGCGTTCAGCTTGGCAAGATTTTCGCTGATATGCATTAGTTTTTGCAAATCGCCGACTGTCAGATCACGTGCAATTTGGACAAGCTTTTGGGCTTCATCGGGAAAGGCAGGTTTTGATGCGGTAAGCTCTGAAACAGGTTGCATGTCCAGTTTCTTCGCAGGGGATACGACCACCAGCATTTATTCGTCCTTTCACTATTGATCGGCCTCGATCTAATCCGCCAGCTGCAAAACGTCCAGAAATGCCACCCCAAATCTTTTGGACTTTTTCTCACCCAGAATTTTAACAAGTGTGTTTAAGTCGTCAGGTCTTGCCGCAGCGACTTTGGCCAATAGGGAAGCAGAACAGCTAAGCGGTTTTTCGGTGCCACATTCCCCGCGTGACAAGTCCGCCTGTACTTGCAGCAGCTTGTCGTAGAGCATTCCTGACTCTCGTCCGGCCAGTTTTCGTCGGGTCGGGTGCATTTCACTGGCTTCGCCGTTGATGATCGATAAAAATGCCTGCCCGTATTGTTCAAGCTTTTTCGCGCCTACCCCGGTGATCTGAGCCATCTGGTCGAGTGACGAAGGCCGGGTTTCTGCCATTTCAATCAGGGTTCGGTCATTGAATACGATGTAGGCCGGTACTCGTGCTGCCTCTGCCAATGCCCGCCGTTTGGCCTTGAGCGCTGAAAGAAGCGGGGCATTTTCTTCGGAAACTAATGCTTTGACCGCTGGTTGACGTGCCGTAGCGCGAAGTGTGTCGCGACGTAGAGTTATGGGTTGTTCACCCCGCAGAATGGGATGTGCGGCGCGTGTCATCCGAAGTGCCCCATGGCGTTCCGGGTCAGGACGGACCAGATCATGGCCCATCATCTGCCTGAACACACCTTGCCAACGACGTTTATCCAGATCCTGACCCGCCCCAAAAGTCGGCAAGCTTTCATGCCCACGAGCCAGAACTTTTTCAGTTTCATTGCCGGTGAGAATATCAATCAGATGACCGGAGCCAAAACGTTCGTCCGTTCTGAGGATAGCAGAAAGCGCCTTTCGAACCGCTTCTGTGCCGTCAAACGTTTCTGGTGGCGTCGCACAGAGATCGCAGTTGCCACAGACCTCAGCATCTTCTCCGAAATACTTCAAAAGGGTTCTCCGACGACATTCCAAGGCCTCCGCCAAACCAAGCAGCGCATTAAGCCGGGCATGGTCCGCCATACGACGTTCAGCCGAGGCAAGACCTTCGTCAATCTGGCCTCGGCGTAGGCGGATGTCATCTGCACCGTAAAGAGTAAGAGTTTCAGCAGGTGCGCCATCGCGTCCTGCTCGGCCGATTTCCTGATAGTATGCCTCTATCGATTTGGGCAGATCCGCATGGGCAACCCATCGAATGTCCGGTTTGTCCACGCCCATTCCAAATGCAACAGTTGCAACGACAATCAAACCGTCTTCGGAACTGAACCGGGTCTCCACAATACGCCGGTCTTCGGCCTCCATTCCACCGTGATAGTGGCACGCCTTGTGCCCGGCCTCACGCAGAGCCTGAGCCAATGTTTCGGTCTTGGCGCGGGTACCACAATACACAATTCCCGACTGACCATTGCGCACCGCTGCAAAGTTGAGGATCTGCTTGCGTGGGCTGTCCTTTGCGGTAAATGCAAGGTTAATGTTCGGCCGGTCGAATCCCTGCAAAAAGGTCTGTGGATGCTGTCCATCAAACAGTTTTTCGATGATTTCTTCGCGGGTTTCAGCGTCCGCTGTGGCCGTGAATGCCGCCAGGGGAACGTTCAAAGCGCGGCGCAGTTCTCCGATACGCAAATAGTCAGGCCGGAAATCATGTCCCCATTGTGATACGCAATGCGCTTCATCAACGGCGATCAAATTCACCCCGACCCGTCGCAGCACTGAAGCGAAATTTCCCGAGGCTAACCTTTCTGGTGCGATGTACAAAAGCTTTAACTTTTGCGCCTCCATTGCTTCCCAGACCTGCCGGGTTTCTTCTTCGGTGTTCCCGGATGTGAGCGCGCCGGCCTCTACCCCCACGGCCCGTAGCGCCCGCACTTGATCACGCATCAATGCAATCAATGGTGAGATGACCACTGTGACGCCGTCGCGCAAAAGGGCTGGCAATTGGAAACAAAGCGATTTGCCGCCCCCCGTCGGCATGATCGCTAGCGCGTTGCATCCTTGAGAGACCGTGTGAACAATCTCTTCCTGGCCGGGCCGGAATGCGTCGAATCCAAATACGTCGCGCAAAAGCGTGGCAGCGCTGTGCATGATGGTCCTGTCAGTTTACTTTGTCTGCTCTTAACAGGGACTGTTTCATACTAAGAATTGGTAAACAAGCGTCGCGTCAGTAAAACGAAGCCATGTTGTTGATCAAAATTATCCGCAGAGCGTAGATACCCACCAAAACGACCAAAGGGGCTATATCAATGCCGGACATTGGTGGAAGAAGCCGGCGCACCGGGCGGTAAAGTGGCTCTAATATCCGGTTAAGCCCATACCAGACTTGCGCGACAAACTGCTGATGAAGATTGAGCACCTGAAAACTGATCAGCCAGCTCATGATCACATGTGCGATTATGAAAAACCAAATCACATCGAGGACAAGCATGAGAATTTGAAACAGTGATAGCATCGACGCCTTCCTTAGATTTACCGCAAACACACCTATGCGCAGCCTAGTCAAAGCGCAAGACACATCGGCTGTATCAAAGATGCGTCCCATCTTGATGTATGCGTCAAACAAAACCCGCAGGAAGTGCTTGCCAGTGCAGGTCCGTCCCTGTCATATCGCCCTGCAAGCAAGGGGATGACATGGCCGATATTTCGCCGCGCAAGCGCATCTGGGGATGGTTCTTTTTTGATTGGGCCAGTCAGCCGTTCAACACCCTGCTGATCACTTTCATTTTTGCGCCATACATCAAGGAACTGATCGGCGACGGTACCAAAGCACAATCAGTATGGGGGTTCACGGTTGGTGCGGCGGGGCTGGCTATCGCGTTTATGGCTCCAGTCCTCGGTGCAATTGCAGATGTCTACGGCAATCGTCTGAGATGGATTTGGTTGTTCTCAATATTCTATGTGATCGGAGCATTTGGCGTTTGGTTGGCCGCGCCTGGTAGCTTTAATCTTGGACTGGTTATGTTCTTGTTGGCAATCGGGATTGTTGGGATGGAATTCGCAACGATTTTCACCAACTCGATGCTTCCCGACCTTGGCAGCAAGGAGGAGATCGGGCGGATCTCAGGAAAAGGCTGGGCGTTTGGGTATGTCGGTGGTCTCGTAGCACTGATTACTATGCTGGCGTTATTCGCCGAAAGTGCAGAAACAGGAAAGACCATGATTGGGCGAAATCCCCTTTGGGGTCTTGACGCGGAGGCGCGGGAGGGCACTCGTTTTGTCGGGCCACTTGCAGCCATTTGGTACCTTGTGTTCATGGTGCCATTTGTTCTTTGGGTGCGTGATCCGAAACCAAATTCCGTACCAAGTGGGGCTCTAAAACTTGCTCTGGGAAATCTCCGTTCGACAATCGCCCGCCTTCCACAGACACCTTCGCTGTTTGCATATCTTGGTTCTTCGATGCTCTACCGTGATGCATTGAACGGTATGTATGTTTTTGGCGGGCTATATGCTGCAGGTGTGTTGGGTTGGAGCGTAATTGACACCGGGGTATTTGGTATTGTTGCAATCATTTTTGGGGCGCTGTTTGCATGGCTCGGGGGCTACGCTGACGATTTCTTTGGACCAAAACCAGTGATAATTGCCTGCATTCTAGTTCTGACATTCGTGGCGATTTCCATTGTTTTTGTGTCGCGTGAAAGTGTCTATGGAATTGTTTTGGAAGAAAATTCTCGTATACCTGATGCTGTGTTCTACATATTTGGAGCGACCATCGGTGCTGCTGGCGGGGTGATCCAATCGGCAAGCAGAACCATGATGGTGCGTCAGGCAAATCCGGATCGCATGGTCGAGAGCTTCGGGCTCTACGCCTTGGCTGGGAAAGCCACCAGTTTCCTGGCGCCTTTCGCGATTGGGGTAGCAACCACCGTAAGCCAAAATCAGCAGATTGGTGTGACACCTCTGATAGCTCTTTTCCTGCTTGGCCTGTTGCTGCTACGCTGGGTCAAAACGGAAGGGGATGGAGAGAAATGGGCCGGGTCTTCAAACTAATAATCCTTGCGACCGCAATAGCGGGATGTGGCGGACCGGCACAGCGACAACAGGCGTCTTCACCTGCACCGGTGGTCTCTACGCAGAGCATTCCTGCCTCGATGCAAGGCATTCAGGCCAAGCAGCTTTTCGGCGCTAAAGGGTTGGGGTCAAAGCAAAGTGCCAAACCTCATGGTGGATATGCCAAGGGATGCCTCGCCGGGGGTGTTCAGCTGCCTGAGACTGGCCCAACCTGGCAAGCGATGCGGTTGAGCCGGAACCGCAATTGGGGGCACCCGCAGACGATTGATCTTATTGAAAAACTTTCGGCCTTTGCCGCGACGCAACCTGGTTGGAAGGGCCTCTACATCGGGGACATCAGCCAACCGAGGGGCGGGCCGATGTTGTCGGGGCACCGCAGCCACCAGATTGGAATGGATATCGATATCTGGATGCTGCCACCAAAGCGGCTTAATCATTCAAGAGCTGAAAGAGAAAGCATATCCAGCATTTCGCTGCGCCGGCAGAGTGGAGCGTATACAAATGACAACTGGACGCGGGCGCATCATGAGATCATGAAAGCAGCTGCCAAGGATCCGCGCACCGCGCGTATCTTTGTATTCCCGGGTGCTAAGGTGCGGATGTGTAAGGAAGAATCCGGATCAGACCGGGCGTGGTTGAGCAAGATCAGACCATGGTGGGGCCACCATTATCATTTTCATGTTCGGCTCAAATGCCCCAAGGATGCCAAAGGATGCGTGAACCAGTCGCCGCCACCTGCCGGAGATGGCTGCGCGGATGCGGAACAATGGGTGCGTGATATTCTAAACCCGCCACCGCCAGACCCAAATGCGCCAGCACCAAAACCGCGCAGAGAGCTGACGATGAACGATCTGCCACGCCAGTGCATTGCCGTACTTCAATCGGAATAGCGCCACATCCTGCGGAGAAAACTTTGCCAACCACATCATTTTGTTTTGACAAACAAAAAATCTGTGGCAGGCTTGGAGATGAGTTCAACAGCAGAAAGGAGGTGCCCAGTGTCTATAGAGGTATTGGAGCGAGGTGTCGGAACAGTTTTGGAGGAGACCCCCTAGGGCAGCCCCTGGGGAGGAAAACCCACCTGAATTGGTGCGCCTAACCGGCCCACCTCCGCTGACTTCTAGAGGGCCGCGCCGACAAGGGGCGGCCCTTTTGAGTTTTTGTGAGTTTGTACAGTTTGTACAATTTGTACGTCCGTTTTGTACAAAGATCGGGGCCTTTTCAGAAAGAAGAGTGCATGATGCACACAAATCGTAAAATCCATGCTGCAAATCACCAATGACATCACCATCGAAGACTGGGAACTAACCGAGCATTTCACCCGAGCCTCTGGGCCCGGCGGGCAGAATGTGAACAAGGTGAGCACGGCTGTCGAACTGCGGTTCGAGGCCGAGCGGTCGCCGCATCTGGCCGACGCTGTAAAACGCCGGTTGAAACGGTTGGCCGGCCGGCGCTGGACCACTGAGGGCGCTTTGGTGATCCGGGTGGAAGACACCCGCCATCAGGCGCGCAACCGCGAGATTGCCCGTGAACGGCTGACCGAGCTGATCCGAAAAGCACTGGTGACACCCAAGAGGCGCATACCAACCCGTCCGTCATTGGGATCGAAAAAACGCCGGCTGAAAGCCAAAAAGGTGCGCGGGGAAGTGAAAGCCTTGCGGGGAAAAGTGGAGAGGGAAGAGTGAGTGGCGCGAATAGGAAAGGGCTAGTTGTCCTGATTGCGGCATCGCTCCTTTCCGCCGTTCTGGGTTCAGTACACGCATTTTCTGTCTTTCTGGAGCCGCTTGAGACGATGTTCGGGGCGGCTCGGTCTGATGTCAGTTTGAGCTATTCCTTTGCATTGATGACGCTCACCTTTGCCGTGTTGATGGGGCATCGGGTGTTTGCCGGGCAGCCCGCAGGGCGATTTGTGTTGGGTGTGTCGATGCTGGGCGCGGGGGGTGCGTTACTGGCGGGGCAGGCGGGTTCTCTGGGCGCTGTCTGGTTGGGGTACAGCTTGTTGTTTGGCGGAGCCAATGGCCTTGGCTATGGCTTTGGCCTGCAGATCGCGGCACAGGCCAATCCGGGGCGTAAAGGGCTGGCCATGGGCGTTGTAACCGCTGCCTACGCACTGGGTGCTGTTGTGGCTCCGAGATTGTTTGAAACTGCGGTTATGCAAGGTGGGTTCCAATCGGCGATGCTGGGGCTTGCCGCGATGTTGATGGCCGTTGGCATTGTCAGTGCAATCATGATGCGGGCCGTTCGGGCACGGTTTATCCAACCTGAACCGGTGAAGGCAGGCGCTGCGGTCTCGACATTGTCGTTATGCCTGCTGTGGCTTGGATATTTCGGCGGGGTGGTCGCCGGGTTGATGGTGATCGGGCACGCGGCTGGGATTGCCGAGGTGTTCCGGCCCGGGGTCGCGGTCTGGCTTGCCCCGGCTGTGATTGCGGTGTGCAATTTGGTGGGCAGCCTGATCGGCGGGCAGCTCGCCGATCGAATGGGCGCGGGGCGATTGCTGTCCGGGTTGCCGTTGTTGACCGTGTTGGCACTGACAGGATTGGCCGTAACCGGCCCGGCCGGGGGGTTGATGATTTGCCTTGGGTTGGTCGGGTTTGCCTATGGCGGCACGATTGCCGCCTACCCGTCGGCCATTGTGCGGCTGTTTGGAATGGATCAAAGCGCGCGGATTTATGGCCGCGTCTTTACTGCTTGGGGTGCAGCAGGGCTGGCCGGGCCTTGGTTTGCCGGATGGCTGTTTGATCAGAGCGGGGATTACCGCGTTGCACTTTGGGCCGCAGCCGGGTTTGGGGCGGTTTCGGTGCTGTCGGTCGTGGTGCTGTTTCGGCCCAAGGCGAATTCCGAAAGCGTCTGAAATCTGATGCCTCGATCCGCGGCGGCCTGTAAAAGGCGGCGCAGCTGGCGATGGGTGGAGTAAAATCCGGGGCCGGATTTTCGCCCGCGGATATCGTGGCCGGTGAACACGCCGGTGCCGCCATGTTCGGCAATCCTGTCCAGTAATTGAATCTGCCAGGGCCAGCCTGGAAAGGCGTGGTGCTGGATGTCGGCAAAGCCGAGGTTGTCGACGGTATTGTCCGGGCCGGGACGTGTGTAAATCCGGTCTTCTATATTGTTCGTGTTTACACTGCGCGGGCCGTCGGTTCGGGTGATGGCGAAACGGTGGGCGCAGGCGGCGCGGGTTTCGGCGGTGGATTGATGGAACGGGCTGGCAAAGCTGGTGGCGGGAAAGCCAAGCGCGCGGTGTTCGGCGACGCCCGCGTCGATTTCATGCTCCAACCAGTGATCAAGGCCGTGTTCGTCGAGGTAGGGTTTGAGTTTGGGGTGGGTCCGGGAATGATAAGCAATCTCGTGCCCGTCGGCCTGTAGAAAGATGAGCTCAGCGATTTGGGTCTCAGACGCAGTGTGGATGTGCGAGACGCAGAAAGTCACACGGGCGTTGAAAGCATCAAACACCGGGCGGGCGGCGAGCCAGTTGTCTACGAAGAGGTCATCGAAGGTGAGAGCGAGGGAGGGCATGAAACCAAGATTAATGGGAGGGATGGTGGGTTGTCACCCATCCTACGGACGCGAAATGTGAATTTGCCACAACAAAGTTGGGCTCGCCCAATGATATCCCAATGACAATGCTTAAACCACCACCTCCATCCCCACCTGTTCCCCAACACCAAACACCCGTTTGTAGCGTTCGATCTGATCTGCCGGGCCCATAGCCTTGTTGGGGTTGTCGGAGAGCTTGACGGTGGGGCGGCCGTTGGCGGAGACGGCTTTGCATACGAGGGAAAAGGGGGTGAGGGCGTCGTCGCGGGTCAGGCCGCGGAAGTCGTTGGTCAGCAGCGTGCCCCAGCCAAAGGAGACGCGGGTGCGGCCGGAGAATTGTTTGTGCAGGTCGATGATCTTGTCCACGTCGAGCCCGTCGGAGAAGATCACCAGTTTTTCCATTGGATCCTCGCCGCGGGATTTCCACCAGTTGATCGCGGTTTCCGCACCGGTGGCGGGATCGCCGCTGTCGATGCGGATACCTGTCCAACCCGCCAGCCAGTCCGGCGCGTCATCGAGAAAGCCCTTGGTGCCATACGTGTCGGGCAGGATCATGCGCAGGTTGCCCTCGTGTTCGTCGTGCCAGTCGGACAGAACGTCATAGGGGGCCTGGGCCAACGCCTCATCCGTGTCGGCAAGGGCGGCATAGACCATGGGCAGTTCGTGGGCGTTGGTGCCGATCGCCTCAAGATCGCGATTCTTGGCGATGAGGCAGTTGGAGGTGCCGACGAATTTATCCCCCATCCCTTCGGTCATGGCGCGCACACACCAATCCTGCCACAAAAAGGAATGCCGACGCCGGGTGCCGAAATCGGCGATGCGCAGCCCGTCGATGACGCGCAGGCGTTCGACCTTTTCCCACAGCTTGGTCATGCCGCGGGCATAGAGCACCTGAAGTTCAAACCGGCGCATTTTGTTCAGCACCGCGCGGCCACGCAGTTCCATCAGCACGGCCAGCGCGGGGATTTCCCAGAGCATAACCTCTGGCCAGCTGCCTTCGAACGTGAGCTCGTATTGCCCGTCACGTTTTTCAAGGTGGTAGGGGGGCAGGCGCAGGTTTTCGAACCATTCCATGAATTCGGGCGTAAACATCTGGCGTTTGCCGTAGAACGTATTCCCGCGCAGCCAGGTGCTTTCCCCGCGGGAAAGCGAGAGAGAGCGGATATGATCAAGTTGCTCGCGTAATTCACCCTCGTCAATCAGGTCGGCGAGTGGGATGGATTTCGTGCGGTTGATCAGGCTGAAGGTCACCTGTGTGTCACGGCGGTTGCGGAACACCGACTGGCACATCAGCAATTTGTAGAAATCTGTATCGATCAGGGACCGGACGATCGGGTCGATCTTCCATTTGTGGTTCCAGACACGGGTGGCGATATCGACCATGCGGTCCTCCGGGGTACTACGCCTAGATGGTTAAAGCAAAGGGGAGCGGGAGAGGCAAGGTTGGGCTGGGTGGTGAACGCTGGGGCTTTGCCCCAGACTCCAGGATATTTTTGGCAATAAAGAAAGCAGTTTTGGATTTGTGCTGGAAACTGGTGCTAGCTCCCTAGCGGTAGGCCGAGGGCGGGTGGCCGAACTGATCCGCGTAGGCTCGGGAGAAATGGGAAGACCCGGCAAAGCCTGTGGCCAGTGCAATCTCGGTGAGGGAGAGGGGGGAGTTTCGCAACAAGCTTTGGGCCTTCTCCAGTCGCAGCTCGCGGTAATAGCGCATGGTTGAGCGGCCGAGTTTTTCGCTGAACAGGCGATTGAGCTGGCGCTCGGACAGTTTGGCGGTTTCCGCCAATCGGGACAGGGGTAAGGGTTCTGCGACATTCGCTTCCATCGCCTCGACCGCGTCGAGGATGGACGCATTGTTTGACCCGACCCGTTCAACCAGCCCGGCGCGCTGTGGACCGGCGGAGGGGCGGATTTCGGTGTGCATGTACCAGTCGCTGACCAGTCGGGCGAAGGGCGCGCCGTGATGTTGCGAGATCAGCGCGTGCATCAGATCCATTGGTGCCGTGCCGCCCGCACAGGTCACTCTGTCGCGGTCGATCACATAGAGAGAACGTTCGATCAGGAGGTGCGGGGAAATTTCGGCAAGGGCCGCGGCATGTTCCCAATGCACCGTCATACGGCGGCCTGCCATCAAACCCGCGCGTGCCAGAATAATTGGCCCGCCAGACACTCCACCAAGCGGCACGCCTTCGCGTGCCATTCGGGCGAGCCAGTTTATCACTGTGCGGTTGTTGTAAGTTGTAGGGTCACCCCCGGCGACGACAAACAGGTAGTCGAGTTTCAAATCATCACCGACTCGGGCCTGTGGCGTGACCATAGCGGCGCCAGAGCTGGGCACTGGGTTATGTGATAAACCGATATTGATCATTTCGTAGAGCGTACGCCGCGCCAGCAGATTCGCGGCGCGCATGGGTTCGACCAAGGTGGCGTAGGACATGATCGCAAACCCGTCGACCGGGAGCACACCGATTCGGCGGGTGGTCACGGAATTTGTACCAATTGCGGCCATTTAAGACACATATATGGCTGTTTTGTTAAAGTCCAGAAAGCAGAAGCAGGCGATGCTTGGAACAGCAACTATGGGGATGCGTGCGCATGCGATATTCAGCTTTCAGGGTGCTCCGCGAAGGCCTGACCGGCAACAAAGGCTGGAAAGCCGCCTGGCGTGAGCCGGATCCGAAGCCGGAATATGATATTGTGATCATCGGTGCCGGCGGCCACGGTTTGGCTACGGCCTACTACCTGGCCAAGGAATTTGGTATGCGCAATATCGCCGTGGTCGAAAAAGGCTGGCTGGGATCCGGTAATATCGGGCGGAACACAACGATTATCCGTTCTAATTATATGCTGCCGGGTAACGAGCATTTCTATGAATTCAGTATGAAGCTTTGGGAAAATCTGGAGCAGGATACGAATTATAACTCGATGGTATCGCAGCGTTCGATTTTGAACCTGTTTCACACAGATGGGCAACGGGATGCGTTCGTACGTCGGGGCAACGCGATGTTCCTAGCTGGTGCGGATGCTGAGCTGGCCGATGAAGCGCAGTTGCGTCGGGAATTGCCGTTCCTGAACTTTGACAATGCCCGGTTCCCTATCAAGGGCGGACTCTATCAACGACGTGGTGGCACCGCGCGGCATGACGCTGTGGCCTGGGGCTATGCAAGAGGTGCAGACAGCCGCGGGGTTGATATCCTGCAGAACTGTGAAGTCACCGGGATTGATATTGAAGATGGCAAGGTGCGCGGTGTTCAAACTGCGCGTGGTCCGATCCGGGCGCGCAAAGTGGCGATGTGTGTTGCCGGATCATCAGGCCGGGTTGCTGCGATGGCGGGGATGCGATTGCCAATCGAATCTCATGTTCTTCAGGCCTTCGTCAGCGAAGGGTTAAAACCCGTTCTCCCTGGGGTGATAACCTTTGGCGCGGGCCATTTTTACGTCAGCCAGTCGGACAAAGGCGGATTGGTTTTTGGTGGCGATATTGACGGCTACAACACCTATGCACAACGTGGCAATTTGCCGGTGGTCGAGGATGTGTCCGAAGGTGGCATGGCGATTATGCCGATGATTGGCCGCGCACGCCTGTTGCGAAGCTGGGGCGGTGTGATGGACATGTCGATGGATGGCAGTCCGTTCATCGATAAAACCGGTATTGATGGCCTCTATTTCAACGGCGGCTGGTGCTATGGCGGGTTCAAGGCGACACCGGCGTCGGGATATTGCTATGCGCATTTGTTGGCCAAGGATGAACCTCATCCGGTGGCCACCGAGATGCGTCTTGACCGGTTCAAACGCGGACATCTGATCGACGAAAAAGGGCAGGGCAACCAGCCCAACCTGCATTGAGGAGGACAAGGATATGATCATCAATCACCCACTGCTTGGCCCTCGCGATGCGGCTGAGTTTATTTATCTGGGCGACGCCTGTCTAATTGATCGACCTGATTGGCAGGCCGAAGATGCCGCCGAGCAATTCTATGAATATGGCTATCTGCGCGACAACCCGGCGGGCGAGCATCAGGAGCTTTGGTATCATGAACAGGGCGACCGGTCCTGGTTGGTTGTGACACGCGATACGCTGAGTCATAAGATTACAAAGGTGGAGCTGGCCCGGGATGTGGCCGTTGCACGGGGACGGGGCTGATGAGTCAGGTAAACAGGATAGAAGGCGGTCTGATCGACCGTTCAAAGACGCTAAGCTTTACCTTCAATGGCAAGGCGATGCAGGGGCATCCGGGCGATACACTGGCATCGGCGTTGCTGGCCAACGGTCAAACGCTGGTAGGGCGCTCGTTTAAATATCACCGCCCGCGCGGGATCTTCACCTCTGGTTCGGAAGAGCCGAATGCGTTGGTTCAACTTCGCACCGGTGCCCATCAGGAGCCCAACACGCGGGCCACGGTCGCCGAGCTGTTTGACGGTCTGAATGCCACCAGCCAGAACCATCGCGGATCGCTAGAGTTTGACATGATGGCGATGACCGACTTTGTCTCGCCCTTCTTGTCGGCTGGATTTTACTACAAGACTTTCATGTGGCCCAAGGCCTTCTGGGAGAAATTCTATGAACCGGTGATCCGGTCCTCTGCCGGTCTCGGCCGTTTGTCGATGCAGGAAGACCCGGACATCTACGACAAAGGGTTCCTGCATTGTGATTTGCTGGTCATTGGGGCCGGGCCTGCGGGGCTGTCAGCCGCACTTGCCGCCGGACGCAGCGGTGCCCGGGTCATACTGGCGGATGAGGATTTTGCGCCGGGCGGACGGCTGAACGCTGAGACACTGGAAGTGGACGGAATGGCCGGGGCCGATTGGGCCACACAGGCCATCGATGAGCTGAGCGCGATGGACAATGTGCGGGTGATGACCCGGAGCACGGTTTATGGCGCATATGACCATGGCATTTACGGCGTGTTGGAGCGGTGCACAGACCACCTTGCCTCATCAAATGGCAAACCACGCCAGATTTTGTGGCGGGTTTATTCCAAGCGCGCGGTTCTGGCGGCGGGCGCAACCGAGCGGCCGATTGCCTTTGGCAACAATGATCGGCCGGGTGTGATGCTCGCCGGTGCGGTGCGGGACTATGCCAACCGGTATGGTGTCACACCGGGCCAACAGGTAGCGGTGTTTACCAATAATGACGATGGTTGGCGCACGGCGGCGGATCTGGCGGCAAAAGGCGTACAGGTTTCTGCGATCATTGATAGCCGAGACGCGCCGGCAGTTTGTGATGTGCCGGGCGCGCGGCATGTGCGGAACGCTGCTGTTGTGGACACGGTTGGTCGTAAGGGCCTGAAGTCAGTGACATTGACCGACGGACAGGTGATTCCGGTGGATTGTCTGGCTGTATCGGGTGGATGGAATCCGAATGTGCATCTGACTTGCCATCAGCGGGGTCGGCCAACATGGGATGATGACCTAAGTGCGTTTGTGCCGGGCGGCGAACTGCCGGTTGGTATGGCTGTCGCTGGTGCCGCGAACGGGGCAATGACATTGGGCGCGGCATTGCAATCGGGTCGGGATGTGGCGAATGCACAGGTCAAGGATCTGGGTTTTACCGCGTCGCGTAAAGCTGCACCCAAGGCCGAGGATGAGCCACGGGAATGCGCGGCATTCTGGCATGTGAAAGAAAGCAAAAAGCGCGCGTGGCTGGACCAGCAGAACGATGTGACAGTCAAGGATGTGAAGTTGTCCCATACCGAGGGGTATCGGTCTGTTGAGTTGCTCAAGCGGTACACAACGCTTGGCATGGCAACCGATCAGGGCAAGACAGCGAACATTCCGGCGCTGGCGATCATGGCCGAATGCACCGGCAAAACAATCCCGGAAACCGGCACAACAATTTTCCGCCCGCCCTATACGCCTGTTCCTCTGGGTGCGCTTGGTGGTCGTGCGCGGGGCAAGGATTTCCGCCCTTACCGACTGACCCCCAGCCACAAATGGGCAGAAGAAAACGGCGCCAGCTTTGTCACGGTTGGCAACTGGATGCGGGCCGAATGGTATACGCGGCCCGGTGAAAAGGGCTGGCGTGACAGTGTGGACCGCGAAGCGAAAAACACCCGCGAGTCTGTAGGCATCTGTGATGTGACCACACTTGGCAAGATTGACGTTAAGGGCAAGGATGCCGGTGAGTTCCTGAACAAAGTCTATTCCAACACCTTCTCGACCCTTGCAGTGGGCAAGGTTCGCTATGGCCTTATGCTGCGCGAGGATGGTATTTGTTACGACGATGGCACGACCGCACGTATGGGTGAAAACCACTATGTGATGACAACCACCACCGCGAACGCGGTTCTGGTGTTCCGCCGGATGGAGTTTGCCCGTCAGTGCCTGTGGCCTGACCTGGACGTGCATCTGATTTCGACCACCGATGGATGGGCCCAGTTTGCGGTTGCAGGCCCCAATTCACGCAACTTGTTGCGCAAGGTTGTGGATGAAGAGCATGACATTTCGAACGAGGCCTTTCCGTTCATGGGCTGTGGTGAAATCACGGTGTGTGGCGGGATGCCTGCGCGGTTGTTCCGTATCTCGTTCTCGGGCGAGCTTGCCTTTGAAATTGCGGTTCCTGCACGATACGGCAATTCAATGATGGGTGTGCTGAATGAGGCCGGTAAGGAGTTCAATGTGGCCCCATATGGCACCGAAGCACTGGGTGTGATGCGGATTGAAAAAGGTCATGCCACTGCAAACGAACTGAACGGTCAGACCACGGCGCACAATATTGGCCTGGGTAAAATGGTCAGCCAAAAGAAAGAATGCATTGGCAATGTATTGTCGCAGCGCGAGGAGTTGATCCGCGACGATGATATCCGCCTGATGGGCTTCCATCCGGTGGATCGCAATGAAAAGCTGATCGCCGGTTCGCATTTCATTACCAAAGGTGAAGATGCGATCATGGATAATGATCAGGGCTGGATGACATCCGTGGCGTTTAGCCCGAACCTTGGACATTCCGTAGGTCTGGGTTTCATCAAGCGCGGTCATGAGCGCAAAGGTGAGATCGTGCGTGCCGTGAGCCCTGTGCATGGCAAGGAAATTGAGGTCGAGATTGTATCGGCCCATATGATTGATCCGGAAGGGGAGCGTCTCCGTGCCTGAATATACTCTCATCTCTGCCCCGCCATTGGCCGGGTATGACAAAGACTTTACTGGTGCTGCGCTGAAAGCGCCTGGGGATCTTGCCATCGTGGCTGTTGCACTGCCGTTAAAAGGCGAAGCGGCTGCAAAAAAGGCGATCAAGGCGGCCTATGGCAAGGCCCTGCCGGAGCCGGGAAAATCGGTTGCGTCCAAAGATGGGGCACGGCTGGTCAGGTTGGGACAGGATGCGGCGTTTGTCATCTTTACCCACGCGACCCCAGATGCAGAGGCTGTTGTGGGCGGGAAACTGAAAGACACAGTTTACGTCACCGACCAGACCGATGTTTGGACAGGGCTGGAGATTTCCGGGCCAAACGCGCGCACAGCGCTTGAGAGGATTTGCCCTCTGGATCTGCATCCAGCCGCGTTTGCGGTCGACGATGCCTATCGCACGGTAATGGAACATCTTGGTGTTTTGATCATCCGCACAGGTGAAGATGCATATTTGCTGTTGTCTGCCAGTTCATCGGCAAATTCGTTTCTGCACGCGGTAGAAACGTCAATTACGAATGTCAGTTAAAGGATAACCACGCGGATTTCAGGGCTCCGCAAAGCGAAGAAAAGGAAGACTACCCATGTTTTTGGAAAGCTTCGAGCCCGCCCGGTCCGCCGTTCCTGTGCCCCTGCAGGCAAGGCGCAGCCTGTCAGGAGAGTTTGTTTTTGTCTCACAGGACGACAGTGTCGCCTTTACCGCCGAGGCATGCATTGATGTGCTGCGATCTGCCAATCGACTGATCGGCGATGGTGCTTATGATTGGGTGCATTTGCGTGGCGAAGAGGCGCTGCGCAATGAGGGCGTAATTTGCGGACCCGATCAAACTCTGGTTCTGATTGGCGGAACCGAACAGGCGTGGCGTCCGTCGCAGGAAAATCTGAAACTGTTGCGATCCGCTATTCGCAATGCGGCAAGGGTTTGTGTTGTGGGGTCTGCGGTGTTTGTACCGATGACAACCGGTGTTTTGGGTGCCAAGCGCCTGGCCGTGCATCCAAATTTCCGCCCCGGCGTGATTGAGACCTGCAGCGGTGTTGAGCTGCACGAGGGTGCGACCTGTCATCACAAGGCGATGAGCAGTGCAACAGGACCAGCATCGGCGATGCGCATGATGGTCGAACTGGTCGGCGCGCGTGATGGAGAGTTCACCCGGATCGCATTGTCCCGGTATCTGGGCCTGAGCGAGCCGGAAGAGGAATTTTCGTCAGGCGAATTCTGGCGGTACAAGCGGATGGCGCAGGGTGACGAGGTGATCTGTGATGCATTGCAGATCATGCTGGACCATCTGGAAGACACCCTGACGGTTGGGCAAATCGCTGATATCCTTGATGTTTCTCCCCGAAAGTTAGAGCGTGGGTTCAGCGACAGGTTGGGCCAGACACCATTGAAAGTATATCGCGAGCTGCGGTTGGAGCGGGCGCACAGATTGTTGGCGCAAACATCGATGCCAGTGGGCGAAGTTTCGGTTGCCTGTGGATTTTCCAACGTCACACTGATGAAAAAATGGTTTCATCTCAAATATGGTGAGCTGCCCTATGACGTGCGGCGCCATGCCTTTGCCGGGGGTTATGCGGCTTAGTCGGATTTGACCGGGGGCAGTTGGTTTGCCATCCTGAAACAATGATCCGTGGCGTTTTATTAGATTTGGCTGGTGTGCTTTATGACGGGGCGCATGTGGTGCCGGGGTCTGTGGCTGCTGTGAAACAGTTGCGCGATGCGGGCCTGCCGCTTCGGTTTGTTACGAATTCCACCCGTGCATCGCGGCGTGTTCTGCTGAACCGGTTGCGTGGTTTTGGCTTTGATGTTTCTGAAAACGAATTGTTTACACCTGCATCTGCTGCCTGTGCGGTGTTGGAACAGCGCAATCTGTCCGCGCATCTGTTAATCCATCCCGATCTGGCCGAGGATTTTGCGGATGTTTCATGCACTGGTGATGGAACGGCAGTGGTTGTTGGGGATGCCGGAGAGTTTTTTACGTTTGACGCGCTAAATACTGCCTGTCGGGAACTGCTGAATGGTGCTGAACTTTTTGCTTTGGCGACCAATCGCGTTTTTTTGGACAGCGACGGGGAGCTGAGCATAGATGCAGGCGCATTCATTGCGGCACTGAAATATGCCACAGGCAAGAAGCCGGTTGTTCTGGGTAAGCCCGCGCCGGGATTTTTCGGCGCGGCATTGGCGAGTATGGAGGTTGCAGCACAAGACGCGGTGATGGTTGGGGACGATGTAGAGTCCGATGTCGCGGGTGCGTTGCGTGCCGGACTGGGGCAGGCGGTACTGGTGAAGACCGGAAAGTACCGGCAGGACGATGAAATGCGTACGGCACCTGAACCCAGCTATTTGGCCGCAGATCTAGAGGATGCGGTGAGTTGGCTGTTACATAAAAAGTAAAATCCCCGGAGCATGTCCGGGGGTTTTACTGAATAATTACAGTTGGTTACCCAACGTCTCGGGCTGCTGCACGATACTCTGTCTGTTCGGTGACAGAGAAACGGCCACCTTTGAGCTTTTGCAGTTTTCCTTCGCGGAGAAGCTGGCCGAATGAGCGCAGGCCATCCTCACGAGAGTAGTCGTCTGAGGTTACTTCCTTGAGCTTGCCCATCAGCATCGGGCGTGAGAATTGTTCGCGGCCTTCGATGTCGGACATATAGGCGGCTGCGGCTTCCAGAAGTTCCGGCAATGTTGCCGCGCCGATTGATTCAGCGAAATCAGAAAATCCTTCGCCCGTATCAACCTGAGCTGATTCTGCGGCCATTTGTGCCGAAGACACGCGGCGTGGCCGAATGGGTTCACGTTCGGTATCAATCCGCTGTTCAGCCACCAGTTTGAGGGGGGCAGGGCGGACTTCGTAGGGACGAGTCGGGCGGCGAGCAGAGGTTGGTGCACTCGCTGCTGGGCGACGCGGGCGTACAACACCGGATTGATCCAAATGTTCGTTGACCTGTTCGATTTCTGTTTCCGTAAGCTCGCGGCTGGTAAGTTCGCGGCTGGTCGGTTTTACAACGCTGGCCAGATCAGAGCGATAGGGCGAGTCGTCGGTGTGCTGACTTACATCGTTTCCGGCACGTTTTTCCGCACGGGTTGCGGCAACCGCAGCCCGCAAATGTTGAATAGCGTTGCGGCGTTTGCTGGATTCGGGCTCTTCTAGGTGGCTCGCAGCCTTGTCAAAGATCAGAGATACGTCAGAGCCTTCTTCGGCAGTCGGCAAACGGGATTCGCGAGGTTTTTCATCAGGTTCTTCGGTTTCAGCTGCGTCTAAGTCGTTGATTTCATATTCATCTTCATCTTCGACGTGCTCCGGAGCCTCTGAGGAGAGTTCTGCCTCTACTTCCGCTAGCTCGCGTTGAAGGTCGGCTTCGTCTTCGGGGCTGAGTGTGGATTCAGCACCACCGGCGATGTCGTCGAATTCATCTTCAACTTCTTCTTCGAAGTGACCTTCGCTGACAGCTTCCTCGAACTCACTGCGCTTCATTTTAACGACGCGGGCGTTGAGTGGTCGCTGTTGGTCTTCTGCTTCCAGATCTTCGAATTCGTCGGTTTCGACGGCGCTGTCGCTGTCTAGGATCAGCGGTTCCGCTTCGGTTTCTTCGGCTTCGGGCCATTCTTCAGTTTCAGCTTCGGTTGCTAACGCTTCTTCGGGTTCAGCTACGGCGACTGGTTCTTCGTCAGGCTCCGCATCGGCAAGAAGTTGCGACAGATCGTCGACCTCTTCTTCGTCTGCCAATGCTGTGAACTCTTCGAGATCAGGTTCGTCCTCGACGCTTAGATCGCTGGCTGTTTCGGCTGCTTCTGCCGGTTCTTCAATCTCAGTTTCCGCGATCTGCGACATAATCGAATCGATTGTGTCCGCTTCTGTAGTGTCAGTCTCTTCTGTCACTACCTCTGCGGTGTCGTCTTCGGCGAGTACGGCGTCAAGCTCTGAAGCAGTTGTGTTCAGGAAATCCTGAGCATGTTCATCTTCGGTATACTGCTCGTCCTCGTAGGTTTGATCAGTGCTTGCCACGACAGAGCTGATGCGCTGCAACCGGTCGACAACACTGTCATCCTGAGCAGTTTCTTCAACAATTTCTTCGCTTTCGTCGGAGGCGCTGCCCATCGCCTCCTGCAGGGCAAGTTCGTCAACGATCTCTGTGTCTTCTTCTGCCGCGGGGATGTCTTCGACTTCTGCTTCGGACGCAGGTTCCTCTTGGGTCGCCGGTTCAATTTCTGCTTCCACAACAGCGGCGATGTCGGCATCGAATTCTGATGTCGGATCTTCGAACGTTTCTACTGGTTCTGCAACGGGAGCCTCCAACGGCTCCTCAGGTTGAGCGTCTTCAATTTCTTCAACGGTTTCAGCAGGTTCTTCCCCAATCTCTGGAATTTCAGGCTCTTCTTCAACTTGAACTTCCTCAGTCCGAAGCTCTTTCACTTCCTCGGTGACTTCTGAAGTTTCCTCGTTGACTTCTTCTGCAGCGATATCAGCAGCTTTAGCAACGATACCTGAAAGGTCAGGCTCTTCAGATTTCTGTTGTGTGGGCTCTGTTGGCTGCGTGGATTCTGTTGGCGCGTCTTCCGCTTCGGGTTTTGTGGGCGCCAGCTGATGGTCTTCGGTTGCGCGCAGAACAATCTGGCCCTGATCTTCACGCGCATCCACGCGGCGCGAAATTTCACGTTCGGCAATTCGGGCGAGCATTTCTGCGTCGGGAGTGGGCGGTTCGGCACCAAAGTATCGATCATCAGCAGCGAGATCGCGGAAATACTCCGCAATAGCCTTCATCGTATCGAATGAATCATCGAACCCCTCCAACGTACAGGAGAAGGTTCCATAAGATACCGTCAAAATTTTACTTGCACTAACCATTTTATTGCTCGCTTTGCGTTGCCTGCAAAGACAGTGTTTACCATGATAGCCAAGACCAAAGCGGTCCGATTCTTAGAATTTTAACGTATCATTTAATGGTGAGAATGTGTTCTATTTCCAAAATGAACGGTAATGCCGGGGAATTAGGGGTGATTGTTCACGAATTTGAACCGGTAACTCTGGTGGGCGGCGCGGATGTAACAAATGCGCGCCTTTTACGGGCAATGTCAATTGCGCCGCATGTCGTAGCCGCAGACGGCGGCGCAGATGCTGCCCTTGATCATGGTGTGATGCCCAAGGCGGCTATTGGAGATTTCGATTCCATATCCGATCGGGCGCGAGCCGCTATGCCATCAGAAGTCCAGCATCCGATTGCAGATCAGGACACCACTGACTTTGACAAGTGCCTGAACAATATCGATGCGCCACTTGTCATTGGCATCGGGTTTTCTGGCGCACGTCTTGATCACCAATTGGCGGCGTATAACACACTGGTCCGGTTTCCCATGCAGCGCTGTATTTTGCTGGGCGAAGAAGAGCTGGTGTTTTTGGCACCCCCATCGCTACGGCTGGATCTTGATACAGGTTGCGTCGTTTCGTTGTTTCCGTTGGGCGCGGTTGAAGGCGTGTCAGAAGGGCTTCGCTGGCCGATAACCGGATTGAACTTTGCGCCCGATGGCCGGGTTGGTACGTCTAACGAAGCACTGGGGCCAGTGCATCTAACAGTGACGACGCCAAAGATGCTGATGATCCTGCCGGAGAGTACTTTGGAATTGGTTGCCGGCGCGTTGCTCGAAACAAGATCAAGTTGGGCCGGTCACTGACGCGCGGGGATGGTCGGGTTTTTCCGCTCGACCTGACGTTCACGGAAAAACACGTACAACCCCGAGGCAACGATCAGGGCGATGCCAAGGAAGCTTAGCAAATTGGGCAGGTCAGAAAAGATATAGTAGCCAAGGATCGTGGAGCTAACGATTTCGAGGTACTGGATGGGTGCAATCAGGGAGGCCGGAGCGAAGGACAAAGCAAAGCTGATGAATACGTGGCTGAGGGTGGCCACCAGACCCAAGATAATCAATAACCAAAGTTCCCGCGTTTCGGGCCAAACCGGATCAAGCGGGGCAAAGCCGGATCCCTCGAATGCCCAAAACAACGGTGCGGCGATCACCAAGGCGGCGATGCCGGTATAGGCCTGAAGTGTGATGGGGTGCATTCGGACCACCATGCGGCGGGTCAAGATCATGTAGAACGCAAAGCTGAACGCGGTGACCAGAGGTAAGAGCGCGGCAAAGCCCACCTCTCTAAAGCTGGGCTGGATGATAAGGAGTGCACCTGCAAATCCCACTGCGCAGGCCACATAGCGACGCGGGCCGATATGTTCACCCAACAGCCAGCTGCCGAGAAGGGTCAGGATGAACGGTTCAACAAAGAAAATCGATATGGTTTCGGCAATCGGCATGTAACGCAGGGCGGTGAAGAAAAATGCCGTGGCAATCAGCATGAGTGCCGCGCGCGCCAGATGAAGCGCCATCTCGCCTTTGCCCGGGCGATGCAGCCAGCCAAAGAATATGGCCAACGGCAGAAGCAGAGCGCTTTGCGCGACAAAGCGTACTGCAGCAATCTGACCCACGGCGACCGCGTCACCGATTAGCTTGGCGCATGTATCCATGATTGGAGCAATCACCGCGAACCCGACCATCATCAAAATGCCGAGACTGGTGCGGTTGGTCTGGTCCATTAACAGTTGGGTATGTTGACGGCGAGGCCGCCGAGGGACGTTTCTTTGTACCGCTCACCCATATCCAAGCCGGTCTGGCGCATGGTTTCGATACAGGCGTCAAGCGGCACGAGATGCTTGCCATCACCGCGCAATGCTAGTGAAGCTGCCGAAACCGCTTTGATCGCGCCAAGGCCGTTGCGTTCGATACAAGGCACTTGAACCAACCCTTTTACAGGGTCGCAGGTCATGCCAAGGTGATGTTCCAGCGCGATCTCGGCAGCGTTTTCGATCTGCTCTGGGGTTCCACCCAGAACGGCGGCAAGACCCGCGGCGCCCATGGCAGAGGCACTTCCGACTTCGGCCTGGCATCCGGCCTCCGCACCAGAGATCGACGCATTGAACTTTACCAAACCACCAATTGCAGCCGCGGTAAGCAGGAATTCTTCCACGCGGGTCTCGCTGGCGCCTGGAACGTGATCCAGCCAATAGCGGATCACAGCCGGGACAACACCCGCTGCACCATTAGTGGGGGCGGTCACAACCTGCCCGCCGGCGGCGTTTTGTTCGTTGACCGCCATCGCGTAGATGCTGATCCAGTCATTAATCTTATGCGGCGCGTTCAGGTTTGTCCCACGTTCGGCCAGCAATGCATCATGAATACCCTTGGACCGGCGGCGCACCTCAAGACCGCCGGGCAGGATACCGTCATTGACCAACCCCTGATCAATACAGTTGTTCATGACTTCCCAGATGCGGGAAACGCCGGTGTGCAGATGCTCAGCGCCGTTGCGGGCAATTTCATTTTCGCGCTTCATCTCGGCAATGGATTTGCCGGAGCGTTCGGCCATCTCAAGCATCTCTGAAGCGGATTTGAAGGGGTAAGGTACCGGTGAGCCTTCATCAGTGGCTTTGCCAGCGGCCAATTCCGCTTCGGTCATCACAAAGCCGCCACCGATGGAATAATACGTCTCTTGCAGGATCACATCGCCCTGTGCGTCGGTGGCCATAAGGATCATGCCGTTTGCATGTCCTGGCAGGTTGGGGCCAAAATCAAAAAGAAGATCTTCTTTAGGATTAAATTTCAGTTCCGGCAGACCTTCGGGACGAACAGTGTGTGTTTCCCATATCTGTTCGATCGTGGCTTCGGCCTTTTCATGGTCATAGTCATCGGGCACAAAACCAGCGAGGCCAAGAATGGTTGCCCGGTCGGTCGCGTGGCCGACGCCAGTAAAGGCAAGTGAACCATGCAGGCTGCCCTTAAGGCCGTGAAATTCAAACGGGGATGCGCGCATTGCATCCAAGAAAAGCGCCGCGGCTACCATCGGCCCCATCGTATGAGACGACGAAGGGCCAACGCCCACTTTGAACATATCAAAGACCGAAAGAAACATCAGGTGGCACTGCCTATTGTTGGGTTTGCATATTGCGGAGCTGTGAATGGAGTAGGCCCCAAGCCTTCGGCCTTTATCGCAGCCTCAACGGGCTGGCAATCCTCAAGATGCGCCGCCATTTTATGTAAAAGCGGCCAGTTCCGGATATCGAACCAATCCCGGGACTCTTTTGGATAGAGCGCCATCCATCGCAAGAGGCACACAACATAATAGTCCAATACTGTCGCCTGCTCTGCCGTGAACCAATTTGGCTTTTCGCATGCAAGCTGTTCCAGCTTGTCCAGATGTTTTGCTGTTTCGATCTGCATGTGCTTTCGTAGCGTAGCCTGTGCGGCACCGTTGTCCCCTACATACTGTTCCGGGTAGAATAACATTCGCATCGCAATGTGCAGCGTATTTGATACGAAAAATAGCCATTTCAGGAATGCGGCGCGTGAGGGTTCATCTGTAGAGGGGGCAAGCATTTCATGTTTGTCTGCTAACCAGAGCAGGATCGCCCCGGTCTCGAACATCGGGCCATCTGGGGTTTCCAATGCTGGTATCAGTCCGTTTGGGTTGAGCCGCAAATACTCCGGCGACCTTTGTTCCTTTGACGACCGGTCAACCAAAACAGTTTCATAGGATAGGTCGAGCGCCTCTAACGCAAGTCGGATGATCAGCGATGCATTATCAGGCGCATAGTGAAGTCGGTATTGCGTATTCATACCTTTATCATATCCGTCGAAATTCTTTGGTGCTGCCAGAAAGCGACCTTTCCATCGTCGGAACCCCCGCGCGGTTTTCTAAGAAGGTGTTTACACAGGCTTAACTTTCGAATGGCAACATATTCGCAGGACTGGTTCGGGCTGTGGCAGGAGGGATTATGAAATCGACTTGGCTCTTATTGATTCTTGCAACACTTTGGTTGGCAGCATTTGGTGTAACACCCGGACGGGCCGCAACCTTTGGCGGGCCTGACGTGGTAACAATCAACTGACCAATGCGTTGATCCGTGGCGGTCTTAATTAAATTCATCAAACTCTGACGGTTCTTGGGCGCGGTTCCTTTGATTCACCTGCAATTGCCCCTCGCCCCGGTCGTTTAACTTCCCTATAACCGCTGCAAACATCTGGGGAGGTCCGACATGTCCGGAGAATTGTCGCCTATCGACAAAGCCAAATTCGTAGCGGCCAAGCGGTCGACCGATTTTGTCGAGGACGGCATGCGCGTGGGTCTTGGCACCGGAAGCACAGCGGCCTGGATGGTGCGCTGTCTGGGTGAACTGGTCCGCGAAGATGGGCTTAAGATCAGGGGTGTTCCGACCTCGACTCGTACCGCAGAGCTGGCCCGGGAAGTTGGCATCGAAGTCGTCAGCCTGGATGAAGCGAAATGGCTTGATGTCACAATTGACGGCGCGGATGAATTCGACGGCAATCTCAACCTGATCAAAGGCGGTGGCGGTGCCCTGTTGCAGGAAAAGATTGTGGCCACCGCAAGCGACCAGATGGTTGTGATCGCCGATATCGGGAAAGAGGTTGAGAATCTTGGTGCCTTCCCCCTGCCGGTCGAGGTGATCCCGTTTGGCTGGCAGACCACAAAATCGCTGATCGAAGAGCTATTGGTCAGCATGGATGTGTTGGGCCGCGATGCGACACTTCGGATGAATGGGGATCACCCTTTTGTGACGGACGAAGGAAACTACATTCTTGACCTGCATTTAGGCCGCATCGGCAACCCCCATCAGATGGCGATGGTGCTGAACCAGATGCCGGGGGTGGTTGAAAACGGGCTGTTCATAGATATCTGCGATGTCGTGATACTTGGCTATGGCGATGGCAAAGTCGAGACGCGCGATATCAACCAGGGCACGGTGGAAGAGGAACGTCTGGATTTTGTGGAATCCGACAACCTGTTCACTGACCTGCAGGAATAGGACAGACTGGCATGGCATTTGATTACGATCTTTTTGTGATCGGTGGCGGATCCGGCGGCGTGCGTGCGGCGCGGGTCGCGGCGGCAGAGGGGGCCAAGGTCGCCCTGGCAGAAGACGACCGGTATGGTGGCACTTGCGTAATCCGGGGGTGTGTGCCGAAAAAACTGATGGTGTTTGCCAGCGAGTATCCCGGTCACATTGCCGATGCGCAATCTTATGGTTGGGATGTGACGGCGGGTGATTTCGACTGGACCGCGTTCCGGACGAAGCTGCATGCGGAGCTGGATCGATTGGAGGGTGTTTACCGCAGCATCCTCAAAAACAACTCAGTTGAGACATTTGATGCACGCGCCACGATTGCCGATGCGCATACCGTCGAACTTTCAACTGGAGAGCGGTTTACAGCCAAGCATATTCTGGTGGCGACAGGTGGCAGACCGGTAAAGCCCGATTTGCCCGGGTCTGAACATGCGCTTGTCAGCGATGATATGTTCCATTTTGACAAACTGCCCGGTTCGATCCTGATCATCGGCGGTGGATACATCGCGAGCGAGTTCGCAGGCATCCTTAATGGTCTGGGCGTTGACGTGACCCAATACTATCGCGGCGCGCAGATCCTGCGCGGCTTTGACGAAGAGGCGCGTGGTCTGATTGCTGATGAGATGATTGCAGGCGGTATCGATCTGCATCTCGGCACCAACATTGTATCGATGGAGCCGGTTGAAGGTGGCTATAAAGTCAAAGCAACAAATGGCAGCGAGAATGTGTTCGAACAAGTTATGTTTGCCACTGGGCGTAGTCCCAATACCTCCGGCATGGGTCTGGAAGAGGTCGGTGTTAAGCTGGGTCGCAAAGGCGAGATCGTGGTTGACGGTTACAGCCAGACCAATGTTCCGTCGATCTATGCGATTGGTGATGTGACAGACCGGGTGAACCTGACCCCCGTTGCAATCCGCGAAGGTATGGCCTTTGTCGAGACGGTGTTCAAAGGTAACCCCACGCAGGTGGATCACGACCTGATCCCAACGGCGATCTTTACCCAGCCTGAATTCGGTACGGTGGGTCTGTCGGAAGAAGATGCAGCGAAACAGGAAAAGATTGAGGTGTACGCCACATCGTTCAAACCGATGCAGCAAAGCTTTGCCGGACGGGCTGATAGGGTGTTGATGAAACTGATCGTTAGTCAGGAGAGCCGCAAGGTTCTGGGCTGTCATATCGTGGCGCCGGGGGCGGGTGAGATGATCCAGCTGGCTGGCATCGCCGTGAAAATGGGTGCAACGAAGGAAGATTTTGACAGGACGGTTGCGGTGCATCCGACCATGTCGGAAGAGCTAGTAACAATGAAAGTGCCGGTGCGCAGCGCTTGAATTTTGCCTTTGCGCCCACAGGTAATTAAAACGTCGGTAACGACGCGGAAAAAGGAAGAGATTACATGGCTGGACATTCTGGCGGCCCCTGGGGCGGCGGAGGCGGCAACCGGGGAAACGGCGATGACCGTGACAACGGCAATAGTGGTGGCAAACGCCCGCCCGAGGGCGCGCCCCAAATTCCCGAAATTGATGAACTGGTCAAGAAAGGCCAGGATCAGCTACGGGTGCTGATGGGGGGGCGTGGCGGCGGTAAAGGTCGCGGCGGCTCTGGCGAAGGGGGCGGGCCATCTTTTGGGCGCGGTACCATTCTTTTGGGTCTGTTGGTTGCGGCGGTTCTTTGGGGCGCGGCGAGCTTTTATACCGTGAAACCAGAAGAAAAGTCGGTAGAGCTTTTCCTTGGTAAATATTATCGCACGGCCAATCCCGGTCTAAACTTTGCGCCCTGGCCGTTGGTGAGTTTCCAGAAACTGGCAGTAACACGCGAACAGAACCAGGATATTGGTGTCGGTGGTCGTGGGTCTGAGGCGGGTTTGATGCTGACCGGTGATGAAAACATCGTCGACATTGATTTCCAGGTGGTTTGGAACATCAGTGATCCGGCCAAGTACCTGTTTAATCTGCGCGACCCGCAACCGACCATCGCGGCGGTTTCGGAATCGGCGATGCGTGAGATTATTGCCCAATCGCGGCTGGCTCCAATTCTGAACCGGGATCGTGGCTCTATTGCTTCGCGCCTCGAAGAACTGATCCAGCAGACGCTTGATAGCTATGACAGTGGCGTCAGCATTATTCGTGTCAACTTTGACAAGGCTGACCCGCCTGAGCAGGTCATTGATGCCTTCCGCGAAGTTCAGGCAGCAGAGCAGGTGCGTGACCGGTTAGAGAAAGAAGCGGATGCCTATGCGGCGCGTATTCTGGCCGAAGCGCGCGGTGAAGCTGCGCAAGCACTGGAAGAAGCCGAAGGCTATCGCGCACTTGTCGTGAACCAGGCCGAAGGTGAAGCAAGCCGGTTCAGCGCGGTTTTGACGGAGTATAAGAAAGCGCCGGATGTAACGCGCAAGCGTCTTTATCTGGAAGCGATGGAAGATGTTCTTGGCGGTATGGACAAGATCATTCTTGATGATCAGGCCGGGTCGCAGGGTGTTGTGCCCTATCTGCCTCTAAATGAGTTGCGCAAATCCAGCCAGGGAGATCAGTAAGATGCGGAAAACCACATTCATACTGCCGGTAATTGTTGTCGCCGCGATCGCTGCGCTGTCTTCAATCTTCATTGTTGATGAGCGTGAAAAGGCGCTTGTCCTGCAATTCGGCCGGGTTGTTAGCGTCAAAGAAGAACCAGGTCTTGGCTTTAAAATTCCGCTTATTCAGGAAGTCGTACGCTATGATGACAGAATCCTGAGCCGGGATATCGATCCGCTTGAAGTTACCCCGCTGGATGATCGGCGTTTGGTGGTCGACGCATTCGCGCGCTACCGAATCATCGATGTTGAGCAGTTCCGTCAGGCCGTTGGTGTTGGCGGGATTGCATTCGCCGAAGACCGTCTGGATTCGATCCTGCGTGCACAAACACGGGAAATTCTGGGTTCTGTGGCTTCGAACGATATTTTGAGTACGGACCGGGCCGCTTTGATGCTGCGCATTCGAAATGGTGCGGTTTCGCAAACGTCGACGCTTGGGGTAGAAATTGTCGATGTTCGCCTCAAACGGACTGACCTTCCAAGGCAGAACCTTGAAGCGACCTTTGCCCGGATGCGGGCGGAACGTGAGCGGGAAGCTGCCGACGAACGTGCCCGTGGTAACGAGGCTGCGCAGCGGGTTCGTGCGCAGGCCGACCGGACCCAGGTTGAAATCGTGTCAGAGGCGCGCCGGGAAGCAGAGATCATTCGTGGTGAAGCTGATGCCAAAAGGAACGCAATTTTCGCCACGGCCTTTGGGGCGGACCCGGAATTCTTTGAATTCTACCGTTCTCTCAATGCCTATCGCGTAGCGTTGCGCGGCGAAAACTCGACCATGGTGTTGTCACCGGATAGCGAATTTTTCAATTACTTACGGTCGGATACAGGGGTTGAACCGGCACCCGCGCAATGATCGGAACGATCTTTCTGGCCCTTGGGCTGGTGTTGATTGCAGAGGGGCTGGTCTATGCGCTGGCCCCTTCGATTGTTGAGCAGTTGCTGGCTATGCTGCGTACCATGTCCGAAGAACAACGCAGGGCGTTTGGCCTGGTGTCTTTGGCGATCGGTGTCGTTCTGGTATGGTGTGCCAAGATGTTGGGTGCTTGATAAATTGGTTAACAACCCGTTCACATGCCTGTGACAATGTGTTGTGATCTTTGCGAACAGCAGATGCGTACCTACATAGCACACCAGAAGAAAGCATTGGCCCGTCCGATGACCTGATCGGAAACACCCAAGGAGTACCCCGCGTGAGAGCGAAATCCCTGACTATCCCCCAAACACAATCATATTCAATAAAGGCGCTTTGGTTGATGGCCTTGAGCATGGCTTTGGTCATTGCACAGGCCATCGTTGCACAGGCGCGGCCTGACAGCTTCGCTGACCTTGCCGAAAAGATCAGCCCATCGGTGGTTAACATCACCACTTCTACCGTGGTTGCGAGCGGGACCAACCAATCGCCCATCGTTCCCGAAGGTTCCCCTTTCGAGGATTTTTTCCGCGAGTTCCGTGATCGAAATGGCGAAGGAGACAGACCACGCCGGACATCGGCGCTTGGCTCTGGGTTTGTGATTTCAGAAGACGGTTACGTGGTGACAAACAACCATGTGATCGAATCCGCCGACGAGATCATCATTGAATTCTTTTCAGGTGAAGAATTGAAGGCAACCATTATCGGAACTGACCCCAAGACCGATATCGCGCTGTTGAAGGTGGAAACCGATGAACCGCTGCCTTTCGTAAGCTTTGGCGACAGTGACACCGCGCGTGTCGGCGATTGGGTTGTCGCGATGGGCAATCCGTTGGGCCAGGGCTTTTCGGTCAGTGCGGGTATCGTTTCCGCGCGCAATCGAGCCCTGAGCGGTACCTATGATGATTACATCCAGACCGACGCCGCCATTAATCGGGGAAATTCGGGCGGGCCGCTGTTCAATCTGGATGGAGACGTGATTGGTGTGAACACCGCAATTCTGTCGCCCAACGGTGGTTCGATCGGCATCGGATTTTCCATGGCGTCGAATGTTGTGACCCGTGTGGTTGATCAGTTGCAGGAATTTGGTGAAACCCGCCGCGGTTGGCTGGGCGTTCGTATTCAGGACGTGACAAGCGACGTTGCCGAAGCGATCGGGTTGGAAAACGTGACCGGTGCATTGGTGACGGACGTGCCCGCTGGCCCAGCCGAAGAAGCAGGGATGCTGGCCGGTGACGTGATCTTGTCCTTCGATGGAAAAGATGTAGCCGATACGCGTGAGTTGGTTCGCCAGGTTGGCAATAGCGAGGTCGGCAAAACCGTGCGTGTCGTGGTGTTTCGGGATGGAAAAACCCAGACGCTGAAAGTGACTTTGGGCCGCCGCGAATCTGCCGAAGGCGTTGTGCCTGCTGCACAGCCGGGTGGAGAGCCGGCAGAGCCGCAGGAAAAGGTGATCCTTGGCTTGACACTCAGCCCGCTGGACAACAACCTGCGTGACCAGCTGGGGCTGGACAGCGCGACCGCTGGCTTGGTGGTGCACGATGTGGATACATTGTCGGAAGCATACGAAAAGGGCATGCGCGCAGGTGATGTGATCACCGAAGCAGGTCAGCAAAAGCTTCAGGGGCTTCCTGATCTCGAAGATCGGATTGAAGACGCAAAAGAAGCGGGTCGCAAATCCATCCTGTTGCTGGTGCGGCGTGCCGGGGAACCCCGTTTTGTCGCGCTGTCATTGGACGGCTAAACGACGATCCGAAACTTCCCAAACTTGCTTTGATAGGCGTCCCGAATCCCGGGGCGCCTTTTCCATTTCAGTGAGGGAAGTCGATAAGAGCGGTGTCTTTACGCAGGTAAAGCGGATGCTTGGCAGAGCCGTCTTTGTTTAGGCCCAAACATTTCAGCGGTTTACCCGTTGCCGTCATCGCGGAGATGACGGTTTGCACAATCGGTTGGAAACGTTGGTGCAGCTTGCCGTAGGCCAGAACGATGGTTTCAGACTCTGTTGCCATGTCGACAAGGGTAGGAATATTCGCTGGGCTGCAGGCCAGATCGGGATCGGCTGGGATATCTTTGGGCGACGTGGCCCGCCAGTCGAGAACATTGCCCTTGAGGTAGCGGGTAAACCCCCAATCACGCGAGAACATCAGCTCGCGGTGGCAGGTCGGGTCGGACACCTCTGCACCGGCAACCGAAGGATTCATACCGATGAACAGGATCGTGCGGGCCGTTTCGCCTGTTGCAGTCCAGTCGCGAGTGAGCGCCTGCCGATATCGCCCGCATTCAGAAAATGTTGCGCCGCCGATTACCCCATCGGGCAGCCGTAGCCGTACCTTGCCGCCGGGATCATGTAACTGGTCAGGATTGGCCATTTTACGATCCTTCAAGGGGGGCTGAATTGAAGACCCGGCTGGGATGCAGTTCGCCCGATTTGAACCGGCCCACAGCGACTGCCTGGCCCTTGTAAGATACCCAGCATTCATCGCCATATTCTACATCACGCGCAATCACCATGCCCGGGTTACCGTTGCGCAGTTTCGTCGCGGCCTCTGCGGTGCAGGTAACTTCTGGCAGGTTGGCCAGCCCATCCTCCAGCGGGCGCAGATGGGTATCAAGCTCGGGTGTATGTGCAAGCGCATCTATCGTTTCGATGCTCAGGCCCTCAGTTGCAACAAACGGGCCTGACCAGAGCCGTCGCAGCCAGGCGACATGCCCAAAACACCCAATAACTTCACCCAGATCACGCGCGATAGAGCGGACGTAGCCACCCTTGCCACAGGTCATTTCAAGGGTGACATGGTCGGCATCGGGGCGGTTGGTCAGGAGCAGCTCTTCGACCCAAAGAGGCCGTGCGGCGAGGGTCACATCATCTCCATCACGGGCCAGCTTGTAGGCCCGCTGACCATCTATCTTTACAGCAGAAAACTTTGGCGGAACTTGTTTGATGTCGCCAACAAACTCGCCGAGCGCAGACTTGATTGCTTCATCGTCGGGTCGCAAGTCAGACTGAGCAATAACCTCACCCTCGGCATCATCTGTGTTGGTGGCCTGCCCAAGCCGAACAGAGAATTCATAAGCTTTAAGCGCATCGGTGATATAGGGAACCGTTTTTGTCGCCTCGCCCAAGGCGACGGCAAGAACACCCGTTGCCGCAGGGTCCAATGTTCCGGCATGGCCTGCTTTTTTTGCCTGGAACGCCCAGCGGACTTTGTTCACCACCGCGGTGGAAGTCATGCCGGCGGGTTTATCCACCACCAGCCACCCCGAGATATCCCGGCCCTTGCGCTTGCGTCCCATAATCAACCTTGTGTTTTGGTTCAGATGCGCGGGCTACCAACCCGTGCCGTCCGCGTCAATCACTCTGCGGGGCCAACGACACCCACGATCGGGCCCATAGGAAATCCGCGATCATGCCGCGATATGCCCGGCGCATAAAGTCGCGAAACTTTGCCATCGAAATACAGCGCCTGAGGTATCTCCAGAACATCGCGGAACAGAGTGCCGAAGGTATGGAAGTTTACCGGCTCTTCGGAAATCACGAAATAGATCTGCTGGCCATCCTCTGACGTGCCAACGCCGTTGCGAACATAACGGCTGTCACTGTGTTTCAGAAACCTTGGGTGCAGTTTCCCATCGATCACCAGCATGGGCCCGGATTGCGTGGCGAAATCACAGGCATATTCTTGTTCTACAAAGCGCAGGCTTTCGATCACGTCTGCGCGGGTGTCCCGGATGCAAAATACGCCATTGGGTAAAAGGCCGAAATTTCCCGGGCCGTCAGATGTAACAATCCGACTTTGCTCAATGCCGTTTTCAACAAACAGGCCAACGGGACCAAGGTCGTTGTGATACATGCCTGCATTCATGGCCATCATCAGGGATTGGCCGTCTTCTGACAGCATATTGTCAATCTTGCGGAAACTGCCCAGAACCTTTCCGGTCGCGCTGTCACTGTGGAATAAACGAAGCTCCTGGCTGGCATCAACCTCGCAGACAGTGAAGTTGGCGCCGCGATGTTCGATGGTCTCACAATTAACAGCGTTGGCCTTGGCTGGCAGAGCCATGGCCAGCAACAAAGCGGCAATTCTGTCAGCTTTCCAAATCACGTTTGACTTCATCCTGATTGAACAGCCGCCGGGTTTCGTCCATCTGGTCAAAGGTTTCATCAATGCGGAAACGAAGATCAGGGGCGTATTTCAGCGACAGTTTCTTGCCAATGATGCGGCGCAGCTCGCCCTTGTTTCGGGCCAACAGGGCAACGACATCCTCGCGCCCCTGACCACCCAGAGGCAGGACATATGCCGTGGCCACCTTAAGATCGGGGGATGTGCGCACCTCGCCGACAGTAACTGACAGGCGGTTCAGGTCGGGGTCATGCACATCTCCACGTGCCAACACCTCGGACAGCGTTCGGCGAATGAGTTCGCCAACACGTAATTGTCGCTGAGAGGGGCCGGGGCCATCGTGAAATTTGTTCTTTGCCATAATTGTAGCATCTAAGCTTTCAGTCCGGCTTTGCCAAGCGGTGATACGCGCGCTAAGGAAGGCAGACGAATAACAGGAGATTTCACATGGCAGATTTGCCGGGGATCGTGGTGACGGGTGCATCGGGCCGGATGGGGCAGATGCTGATAGAAACCATATTGCACAGCGACCGTGTTCGTCTGGTCGGTGCGCTCGAACGGTCAGGCCATAACTGGATTGGTCAGGATGTGGGCCTGGCGATGGGTGGCACAGAACTTGGCGTTGTGGTCACCGATGATCCGTTAGAGATTTTCGCAAAGGCGCATGCGGTTATTGATTTCACCGCCCCGGCGGCAACGGTGGGTTTTGCTGCGCTGGCCGCGCAGGCACGGTGTGTGCATGTGATCGGGACGACGGGCATGTCAGACGGCGATTTGAAAAAACTGAATGCGGCGGGCAGGCATGCGGTGATCGTGCGCGCCGGGAATATGAGCCTTGGTGTTAACCTGTTGGTGCAGCTGACCAAAAAGGTGGCGGCTGCGCTGGATGAGGATTTTGACATCGAAGTGATCGAGTCGCACCACAATCAGAAGGTGGACGCGCCATCGGGCACGGCGCTGATGCTGGGCGAAGCCGCAGCAGAAGGGCGTGGCGTGTCACTGTCAAACGCGGCAGACCGGGGTCGTGATGGCATCACCGGAAAGCGCGAGCGTGGGCGCATTGGGTTTCATGCAATTCGTGGCGGGGACATTGTGGGCGAACATGATGTGCTGTTCGCAGCCCCTGGTGAGCGGATTACGTTGCGCCATGTGGCCAGTGATCGGGCGGTGTTTGCCCGTGGCGCGCTTAAGGCCGCGTTGTGGGGGCAGGGCAAGAAGCCGGGTGAGTACGATATGCTGGATGTGCTGGGATTGAACGAAACAGCTTCATAGGGGCAGCTTGCTGATATCGGGTAGAACGCGTCGTTAAAAATCGACAGCGATCCCCTTTTTCTCCCAATCACCATAGCGCACAGGCTCTGGCCCCTTGCGGCCACCAAGCTCTTTTGGCAACTCAGGTTCTTTGGCCACGCGACGACGTTCCTCGGCCTCGGCAAGAGCACGGAGGGCTGCGGGTGGAAGGTCTTGTTTGTCAGAGTCCATGGTTGGGCTTTCTAAGATGTGCTGCCCCTGATATATGCCGCGCCTGACCAAAGGCCAAGGATCAAGCTGATGAATTCCAGACCAGTCTCTGCCCGCAAGGCCGCGGTGCGCTTGCTTGATCAGGTGTTAGGTGAGGGGCGAATGCTCTCTGACTTGCTTGATGGTTCTGCGCTCGCCGGGCTTGATCCGGCGGATCGTGCGCGGGGGCAGCGGTTGGCCGTCGATACCCTGCGGGGGTTGGAGCGGGCAGATCGTATTCTGGATAGTCACCTGCGCAAACGGCCTCCGGTGCATGTGCGCAATGCCCTGCGTCTCGGCACGGTAGAGCTGTGTATGGGTGGTGATGCGCATGGTGTGGTGAATGAAATTTCAGGGATTGCTGGTGGGGCAAAAAACAACCGTGCATTCAAAGGGTTGGCAAATGCGGTTTTGCGCAAGGTTGCGGACGAGGATGTCACCCGTTGGAAAGATTTGCGAACCCCAAGGATGCCTGCATGGCTACGCACGCCGCTGGTGAAGACCTATGGCGGTGGGCGTGTTTCGGCAATGGAGGCTGCGCATTTTGAGGGGGCGCCGTTGGATCTGACGGCGAAAGGGGATGCTGCTGAATTGGCCAGTCGTTTGGGTGGAGTGTTGTTACCCACGGTTTCCGTTCGGCTGGATGATCCGGGGCGGGTTTCGGCCTTGCCTGGATATGACACCGGAGAGTGGTGGGTGCAGGACGCGGCGGCGGCTTTGCCGGTGCGGCTGTTGGACCCTAAACCCGGTGAGCGCGTTCTTGATCTGTGCGCGGCGCCAGGGGGCAAAACGATGCAGTTGGCCGCGGCAGGTGCAGAGGTTACAGCGCTTGATCTGTCCGAAACGCGGATGGAAAAAATTCAACAAAATCTGACACGTACGGGGCTATCAGCGCAGTGTATCGTGGAGGATGCGTTGGAGCATCAGGGGGGGGGCTTATGATGCGATTTTGCTGGATGCGCCTTGCTCTGCAACAGGGACGATTCGGAGGCATCCTGATCTGCCCTATGTGCGGGATGGAGCCGATATTGAGCCTACGATAGCGTTGCAGGCGACGATGTTGGATCATGCGCTGTCGCTGCTCGCGCCCAATGGCAGGTTGGTTTTCTGTACATGCTCACTATTCCCGCAAGAGGGAGAAGATCAAGTATCTCAGGCGCTTACGCGTCATGAAGGTTTGTACGTTGATCGTAACATTGCCCATCTTCCTGGAGTTGAAGAGGGTTGGCGTAGCGATGAGGGCGGACTGCGGCTGCGGCCGGATTACTGGCCTGAGCTTGGTGGGATGGACGGGTTCTATATGGCGGTTCTGAAGCGGGCGTGAAGTCCCACACCAGAAATGGTTAACGCACTTAAATTGGCCAAAACAGGGGGTGACATCCGTACACCCCCTGTGCACCCCTCGTACACCGCCGCGATGCAGCGAGAGTGTTGCGTGAAATTATGAACAGACCGAACGTTGATGGTCCTTGGGGTGCAATTTTCAGAACTTTGTTTGGTTGGAAGCGGAACATCAAACGCACGCCCCGCGCGGAATCAAACCCGCAGGGCGCCGCGCGATCGTCAGGTCGCCCCCCGGACTGACGATTGGGTGACGTCAGAGCAACGCATTTAAGTTTTGCGGATATGGCTGAGATAAAGTTCCCAGCACCAACGAGTGTACGCCATTCCGCGGCCTGACGATCACGCGGCTTAGTCCTGAAAGGCCTACGCCCGCTCAAGGTCAAAGGTCGTATTTTCACACGCCCCTACAGAATGCTCGCGAACGGGATGTAGCGTACCGGCGTCCCCGGCGTTATCGTTGCTGCACCGTCCGGCAGCTCAACTAATCCTTCGGCCCAGCTTAACCCGCTGATCCGTCCCGACCCTTCGGATTTGAATACCTCTGCCTGCCCGTCCCGAACGCGTGCACGGAGGTATTCACGGCGACCGGGCTTTTTGGCTTTCGCGAATGCTGCAGGCAGCATGAAGCCCTGTGGCGCGCACCAGTCAGAACCGGCGAGCAGAGCCATTGCGGGGCGGGCAAAGATCAGCGTACAGACCAGTGCCGCCACCGGGTTGCCCGGCAGGCCAAAGACCGGTGTTCCGTTCCACATACCCAATGCCAGAGGGCGGCCCGGTTTCAGCGCGATGCGCCATTCGGCCATTGCACCCGCTTCGTTCAGGAGGGCAGAGACGTGATCTTCATCCCCTGAAGAGACCCCGCCGGATGTCAGGATGATATCTGCCTGCTCTGCCGCCTGATCAAGCGCGTGGCGCAGGGCATCGCGGTCATCGGGAATGCGGCCAAGATCGACAACATCATAGCCGAACTGCGCGGACAATGCCGTCAGCATCGGGCGATTGGCATCATAGATTTGCCCGGGTTGGGCGCTATCACCGGGTTCGACCAGTTCGTCCCCGGTGGAAATCACCGCGACGCGCAGCCGGTCAAAGACGGGCAATTCTGAAACGCCCACTGCGGCGGCCAATGCCAAGTCGGCGGGGGTTAGAATCCGGCCTGATTGCAAAATGCTCTGGCCCTGTTCGACATCTTCGCCGGCACGGCGGGTGTTGGCCCCGGGTTTGATACCTGCACGAAAGGCGATTTTGTCTTCGCCGAGTGTTACATCCTCTTGCAGGATTACGGTATCGACACCTTCGGGCACCGCGGCACCTGTCAGAATGCGTACAGCGTGGCCCGGAGGTACGATCGAGCCCAAGGGCACCCCGGCGGCAGAGCGCCCCGCGACCAGTGGCAGGATCTGATCGCCAGACCCGAGAAAGGCATGGGCAAAGCCATATCCATCTACCGCAGAATTTGCCTCGGGTGGATTGGAGCGCCGGGCGGTGACGGGCGCGGCCAGAACGCGGCCCAAGGCATTGGTCAGGGGAACAGTGTCCCGACCCACCGCGGGCCGCAGGCGCGCGCGCAGCATGTCCAGCGCGTCATTGACGGGAGTCCAGTCGGCACCTGCGGGCAGCGCGAAACAATCGTCGCGCAGGGGAGGAGGCCGCAACCTACTCACAGGCCAACCTCTGACAGGACAAAATCAGCGATGGATGTGGTATCGTTGAGATCAAAAACCCGCCGGTCGAGGTCCAGTGGTACATCGCTGGCGATGGCCCGTACAGTTGGATCGTCGGGGGCGATAAGGGGGTTCCCTGTCGCACTGCGATGCGCTTCGATTTTGGGGTGCTGATCGCGTTTGTAGCCTTCGACAAGGACCAGATCGACGGGCGACAGGCGGGCCAGCAGCTCTGACAATGGCGGTTCTTCATCACCGCGCATTTCATGCATCAACGCAAAGCGGGTGCGCGACGCCAGCAGCACCTCTTTGGCCCCGGCATTGCGGTGGCGATAGCTGTCTTTGCCGTCCTGATCGACATCGAAATTGTGATGGGCATGTTTGACGGTGGACACGGTAACCCCACGCGACGTGATTTCGCTGACCAGCCGTTCCATCAGGCCGGTTTTGCCTGCATTTTTCCAACCTGCGACGCCGTAGATTCTCATATTGTGCTCTCCAGCATGGCCTGAGCCTTGATCAGGTCTTGGGGCGTGTTGACGTTGAAAAACGGCTCTCCGGGGTCGTCGAACAGTGCTTCGCGGCCATGATGGCGGTCTGTCCAGAGGACGACCTTGCGTAGCCCATCGTTTAGGGCCGCGCGCAGGTCATCGCGCAGGGCGGTGGGCCAGAGGCCAAAGGTGGGCTGGCGCCCGTCCGATGTGGTGGCAAGGACGAGGGGGTGGGTCATGCCCTTGGCAGCGTCTTGCAGGCGGGCGACCAAATCGGTTGGGAAAAACGGCGTGTCGGCGGCGACGGTGACAATGGTGTCAGCGCCTTGGTCAGCGGCCCATTCCAGCCCGGCGAGGACACCGGCGAGGGGGCCGGCAAAGCCGGTGATCGTGTCGGGCAGGATTGGCAGGCTGAGGTCATTGAAACGGGTGGCATCGCCGTTGGCGTTTAAGGCGATATGGCTGACCTGCGAGGAGAGGCGGTGGATCACGTGGCCAAGGATCGTGCCATCGCCGAGCTTTCGCATCCCTTTGTCGCCGCCGCCCATCCGGGTGGCGAGGCCACCGGCGAGGATGATGCCGGGGGGCGGGGTCATTCTTTTGCCCCCTTGCGGCCGTGCTTGCTGTCTTCTTCTGCCATCTGGTCCGGATCGGCGTCGCGCAGCAGGCGTTCTTCACCGCTCAGGCACACAAAACGTTTACCGCGCATGCGGCCGATCAGGGTGAGGCCGACCTCGCGTGCGATTTCGACCCCCCAGGCGGTGAAGCCGGAGCGGGAGGCAAGCGCCGGGATGCCCATCAGGGCGGTTTTGATCACCATTTCCGAGGTCAGCCGCCCGGTGGTGTAAAGCAGTTTGTCCGAGGGATCGGTGCGCTCTGAAAACATCCAGCCGGCGATTTTGTCGACGGCGTTGTGGCGCCCGACATCTTCCATATAGACCAGCGGTTTGTCTCCCTGACAGAGCACAGTGCCGTGGATGGCGCCGGCCTCCAGATAGAGCGACGGTGTGCGGTTGATGCGGGCGGCGAGGGTGTAAAGGTCTGAGGTCTTGACCTGAAGCGGGGGAAGGGTGACATCCTCCAATCCCTCCATCATGTCGCCAAAGACCGTGCCCACGGCACAGCCGGAGGTGCGGGTTTTCTTTTTCAGCTTTTCTTCATACGTGGTCTGGCTGTCGGTGCGGACGACGACGGTTTCCAGATCGTCATCATAATCAACGCCGGTCACGGCTTCACCATCACGCAGCATGCCCTGATTGCGCAGAAACCCAAGGGCGAGGTATTGCGGGTAGTCGCCAATGGTCATGGCTGTGACGATTTCCTGACCATTCAGGAAAATGGTCAATGGCCGTTCTTCGACCACCGAAATGTTGGTAGCCTGGCCGGTGTGGTCGACACCTTCGACCGCACGCGTTAGCCGGGCGGCAGAAGGATCGGGGGCGATCAGGTAATTCGACAATTCGTTATCGACAGCCAATTGTATCTCTCTCAGTAAGGGCGTAGGCCGATCTTTGGGTCCTTATCCAATCTAGGGGCAAGACGTGTCGACGGAAACCACCAAATCACTCTTCTGGCAGGGCGTGCGGGATGCGGCGCCGTTTTTGCTGGTGGTTGCACCGTTCGGGCTGCTTTTTGGTGTGGTCGCAACCGAGGCCGGGTTGAGCGTTTTTGAAACGATGAGTTTTTCGATCGTGGTGCTGGCCGGAGCGGCACAGTTTGCCGCGTTGCAGCTGATGGTCGACAACGCCCCCACGATCATTGCTCTGATCTCGGCCTTGGCGGTCAATCTGCGGATGGCGATGTATTCGGCCTCACTTACCCCCTACCTGGGTGGGGCGAGCCTGTGGCAACGGGCCGTTGCCGCCTATTTCACCGTTGATCAAAGTTATGCCTGTTCGATCCTGAAATTTGAGCTGAACCCGGATTGGACGGTGCAAAAGCGGTTGTCCTACTTTGCCGGAACTGTCGCACCGGTTTGCCCGTTTTGGTACGTATTCACCTTGGTTGGAGCATTGATAGGCGAGACGATACCGCCGGAATTTGCGCTGGATTTCGCGGTACCCATTACGTTCCTTGCCCTGATCACGCCGATGTTGCGGACAAAGGCGCATGTGCTGGCGGCGCTGGTTTCTATCGTGGCATCGCTGGGTTTCGCATTCCTGCCCTACAATCTGGGGCTTTTGGTGGCTGGTGTTCTTGCGATGGCAACCGGGGCAGAGGTGGAGCGGCGCACGGCTGCGCAGGTGGCCACCGAAGGAGAGCACGGATGATCGACAAGACGGAACTATGGATCGTGATCATCGGTTTGGGCCTTGGCAGTTATGCCATGCGGTTTGTGTTCTACGGGGTGATCGGGGACCGGCCGATGCCGGACTGGGTTCTGCGGCACCTGCGCTATACTGCTGTGGCGGTGCTGCCCGCACTGGTGGCCCCATTGGTGGTCTGGCCGCAAGCCACCGATGGCAATCTGGATGCGCCGCGATTGATTGCAGCCTTTGTGACCATAGCCACAGGTATCCTGACCCGGAACGTGATCCTTGCCATCTGTCTGGGGGCGATCAGTCTTTATACCGGGCTGTATCTGTCGGGCTGATCAGCGGCCATCATAACCGCGTTTCTGGGCCTTGTAGAGCTGTGCATAAAGCCCGGATGAGTCGAGCAGGTCCGCATGTTTGCCCTGTTCAACCAGCTGGCCGGATTCCAGAACAAAGATACGATCCGCATCCGCAATCGAAGACAGACGGTGCGCTACGACAATCGTGGTTTTGCCCTTTGTCAACCGTTCCAGTGCGGATTTGATCCGTTCCTCTGTCGCCTGATCCAGCGCCGAGGTTGCCTCGTCCAGCAGCAGGATTGGCGCATCGCGCAGGAAGGCGCGGGCGATGGCAATACGCTGTTTCTGACCGCCGGAAAGCTGTGCACCTTTGGGGCCAACGGGTTTATCCCCACGGCGGCGGATCAGGTCAGCAATCTCTGCATTTTCGGCTGCACGCCAGATGTCTTCTTCACTCGCCTCGGGATTGACGTAGCGGATATTGTCCCAGATCGAGCTGTTAAAGATGACGATATCCTGTGCCACAACCGAAAATGATCCGCGCAGTTTAGCGACCTGAAGTTGGTCAATCGGGGTTTCACCGATGGTGATGCTGCCATCATTGACATCATACAGCCGCGACAGAAGCGACAGGATCGTGGTTTTGCCTGACCCGGTGGCACCGACGATGGCAGAGACCTGCCCGCCCCGGAAGGTCAGGTTCAGGTCGTCAAACAAGGGCTGTTCCGCGCTGTAGGAAAACCGGACATCGCGCAGGGCGATGTCGCCACCGGTGTCGAATTTCGACAGGGCATTTGGCGCGTTATCAATTGTTGGCGTTTCGCTATAAAGGCTGCGCACCCGGTCCAGCAGCACCAGATTTGACTGCAAACCGCCAAAAAACTGTGCCAGCAGACGGGCGGGATCAAACACCATGACCATGCCCAGAAGAAAGGTGATGATCCCGGCACCGTCCATGTCAAAGGAGGGGCTGAGCACCATATAGCCACCACCGCCGATCACCAGCACATAGACAAAGGCCGAGCTGAGGTCGATTGAGGGCATCACAAGCGCCTGCGTGATCTGGACCCGGTTCATCAGGTCGCGGATCGATCCGGTGCCCTTGAGCAGTCGATTCTGTTCCATCGGTTCCTGGCTGGCAATCTTGACCGTGCGCATACCGTTTACGGTTTCTTCGATCCCGTTCATGTAATCGCCAAGCGCAGTTTCAGCATCGCGCTGGGTGACTTTTACCCGATCCGAGACATAGTTCATGATCCAGATGATGAACGGCAGGACCACAACAGCCGTGGTGAAAAGCAGCGGGTTTTTCCAGATCAGGTAGCCCGAGACGATGATCACGGTCACCGCGTCGCGCACAGCATTTGCCGTTGCAAGGCCGACAAACACGCCAAGCATCTGGGTCTGGGTGACGATCTTTTGAATGATCTCACCGGATTTTGTCCGCTCGAAATACGCCAGATCAAGTGACATCAGATGCCCGATGAGATCGCTGCGCATATCATAGATGGCCTGATTGGAGATGCGCACGGTGATCAGGGGTACCAAATAGGACATCAGCCCGCGTACCGCGAACAGGAAGAAAACCACGATACAGACCATTACCAGGTCGCGCACAACACCGGATTCAAAGATCACCCGCAGGCCGCTTTCGGTCATCGACAGGAATTGCTGATAGACAACCCCCTGAACAAGAATCATCAGCAGGACCAGCAGCAGCCAGGGCGATTTGCTTTTCAGATAGTTGTGCCAGAACCAGCGCAGGTTATCGCGGTCTTCGGCAGAATAAAGCGGCTGGCGCGTTTTTTTGGGTTTGGGTTCGGTCATGCGCGTCCCGGCACGGTTATATCATTTCATGTGCCTATAGAGCGTTCATTGGCAAAGGTCAGCCCCAACCATCAGTCCATTCATCGATTGTTGGGTTGATCCGGTTTTCGCGAAATCGTTTCCAGCGTACCCAGATGGCCCAGAATATGGCGAAGAACAGGGCGAGAATGAAGATGTTGAGCCACGGGATGATCCGAACATCTGGTCCAGCAACAGGCTTGACCCCGACTGCGTTGGGGTAGATCGAGAGAAACTGGTTACGCCAGCCGTAATGTTTGATGGCGACCCATTTGGGATTTTCTGCCGTTGATTTTGTGTCCGCTGCTTCGGCCTGAAGATTGGACGTGTCAAATTTGAAATAGGGTGGCCAGCCCCAGCCGGTATCTTCGTTGCGGTAGACCATCACCCGCCCACTGGTACGGACGGTCTGGATGAAAAACACATCGCGGTTGACTGTGCCGGGGTCATTGCCGGTATCGGAGCTGGCCCAGAACGGAGAATTTTCACCGAAATCAATCCGCTTTTCATAGGTGTCGGTCACGCGGACAATGTCATTCTGGGGCAACGTATAGTGGAAAAACGCGGCGATCAGGAGCCAGAAAATCACCGCGAGAGTTCTTTTGAAATAGAGCATTCAGGTTCCCTGAAAATCAACTTGCAGGCGTTTCAAACGGGTCCGGAGAAAAATACTTTCCTTGACCGGGGGGTATTAACAGTCACCTTATCGTGTCTGTGACAGATAAAAACAACCAACCGGAGGTACCTATGTGTGATATTTGCGTAATGAAGGCCGTGAAGGAAAAAATGTTGTCCCGCCGTGAATTTTTTACCGCCAGTGCGGTGGTGGGGGCGGCTGCGGCGATGGGTTCGGTTGCGGCACCTCCGGCGATGGCGGCGGGTGTCGGCACGGTCGAGGATCTGAGCCATACCTATGACGATATGTTCCCAACCTATTTCGGGTCGGCCGGTATCGAACAGACCCAAGTGTACAACTTTGCTGAACACGGCTTTAACCTGTTCACACTGGATGTGAACGAACATACCGGCACGCATATTGATGCGCCGCTGCATTTTTCGGCGGATGGTCAATCCGTTGATGAAATACCAGTGAGCAACCTTGTGGCCCCTCTTTGCGTGATCGACATCGCGGCGCGCGCGGCAGAGGATGCGGATGCGCAGGTGACGCCGGAAGATATCAAGGCGTGGATGTCGGCAAACGGGGAAATCCCTGAAAATGCCTGTGTCGCGATGCATTCCGGGTGGGGTGCAAAGACCGGCGGCGATGGTTTCCGCAATGCCGATGGTGAGGGTGTGATGCATTTCCCGGGGTTTCATGTTGAAGCCGCGAAGATGCTGATCGAAGAAACCGGCGCGCAATCTATGGCCTCTGACAGCCTGTCGCTGGATCATGGCCCGTCGGCCGATTTCGCCACGCATTATGCATGGCTGCCCACCGGAAGGTTCGGGATCGAGAACATCGCAAACCTTGACAAGGTTCCGGCAGCGGGTGCGACGATTGTTGTTGGAGCCCCAACCCATCGCGGTGGTTCTGGCGGTCCGGCACGAATTTTTGCGATGGTTTGAAACTTTGCCGGGGGCTGGTCCTGATCGGCCCCCGGCGCTGAATTCTTCTTTTGTATCCGGCTGAAGCCCCCTATGGTTTGAACGAAGTTCAAGGTTTAGGGTACATGGCGAGCAAAGCGGAACAGCGGCGGGATGCGCTGCGCGACGAGATACTTGATATTGCGGAGAATCGGATTGCCGAGGCTGGCATCGGTGCGATCAAGGCGCGTGATCTGGCGCAGCAGGCGGGGTGCGCGGTTGGCGGTATTTACAACGTTTTTGGCGATCTGAATGACATTGTCATCGCGGTGAACGGGCGCACGTTCGGGCGTTTGGGTCAGGCCGTGGCTGCGAGCCTGGATGGACGGCAGGATGAAAAGCCGGCGGATCAGCTGGTAATTATGGCCTATGCCTATCTCGATTTTGCGGCAGCGAATCCGATGGCATGGCGGGCATTGTTTGATCTTAAAGTGACTTCGGAGATGGACGTTCCGGACTGGTATCGGGCAGAGCTGGAGCGGTTGTTTGGCTTTATCGCTGGCCCGGTGCGCAGTCGTTTTCCTGATATGGCGGATGAAGATGTCGCATTGATGGTGCGGGCGTTGTTTTCATCTGTCCACGGTATCGTTCTGCTTGGACTGGAAAACCGTATTTCAGGCGTGCCGCAGGATCAGATGAAGCGGATGATCTCTTTGGTTTTGAGAGAGATTATTGGGGGATGTTCTTTGAAGTTTTAGGTGGATTTCGAGCAACGCCCCTGCGCGAAACAGCGGGCGCGGCTTGGGAGAAGGGGCGACTTCGATAGCCGCCCCTAATGTTTTAGCCAACCACGTTGAAATCCGGACCGTAAGGATAGCCTGTGATGTTTTCGTTGCCATCCTCGGTAATCACGAGAATATCGTGTTCGCGGTAACCGCCCGCACCAGGAAGATCGTCGGCGATTGTGAGCATTGGCTCCATCGAGATAACCATGCCGGGTTCAAGCACTGTGTCGATGTCTTCGCGCAGTTCCAGACCCGCCTCGCGGCCATAGTAATGCGACAGAACGCCAAAGCTGTGGCCATAGCCGAAGGTGCGATAGTGCAGCATGTCGCGCTCAGCAAAGAAGTCATTGATCTTGTGCGTAACCTCGGCACATGAGGCGCCGGGTTTCAGCAGGGATATTCCCAGCTCATGGGCACCTACGTTGGCTTCCCAATAGCGCAGCGAGGCCTCGTCAACTTCTTTAACGAACATGGTGCGTTCCAGCGCGGTGTAATAGCCGCTGATCATCGGGAAAGTGTTGAGCGACAGGATATCGCCACGTTCCAGCACGCGACCGGTGACCGGGTTGTGGGCACCATCGGTGTTGATGCCGGATTGGAACCAAACCCATGTGTCGCGGTATTCGGCATCGGGGAAGCGGCGCGCGATTTCCAGCTCCATCGCGTCGCGGCCCGCCATGGCCACGTCGACTTCACGCACGCCTTCCTTGACCGCGTCGCGGATGGCGTAGCCGCCTACGTCAGCCACGGCTGCACCGGAGCGGATCATTTCGATCTCGGCCGTGGATTTGTGCATGCGCTGGCGCATGGTGGCCTCATACAGGTCGACGGTTTTCGACGGGTTGAGGAACGCATCAAGTTTGGACTTTTGCAGCAGGCTCAGGTGATCACTTTCATAGCCAATCACACGGCCAGAGCCGGAAACGGATTCAATGGCGCGCCAGTAGTTGTCGCGCTGCCAGTCGGTGTAGGTGATGTTGTCGCCATAGCAGCGGCGCCAGGGCTGGCCTGCGTCGATTCCTGCGGAAATGGTGACACAATTGGTTTCAGTGACGACCAATGCGTATGGGCGGCCAAAGGCACAATAGGTAAAGCCCGAGTAATACGAGATGTTGTGCATTGACGAGAACACGGCGGCATCAACACCGAGGTCGGCCATAATTTTGCGCAGCCCTGCGACGCGGGCGGCATATTCGGCATCGGCAAATTGCAGTGCTGCCTTTTCACCGTTGTGTAAACGATAAAAATCCGGGCGTGCCGAAGCAGCGGTGATGTCTTGGTAACGAGGTACAGCAGTCATAGTGACCCTCCTTCAAAAGAAAGGTCCCGGCGTTCAGGACTGTTTGATATGTGAGACCGGCAAAGGGGCGACGCCATCGCCCGGGGTCTGAACCTTTCCTTGCTCATTCCGCGCGATCTGGCAAGATGTTTTGCGACAATGAAAGGACGTTTTTGAACAATGGTAACCGGACCCGAAGCGCGAAACCTGATCACTGATGTACCGGGACTGTTGGTTGGCAATGCCTCTGATCCGGACATCAAAACTGGTGTGACCGTTTTGACAGCGGATACGCCGTTTGTTGCAGGGGTCCATGTTATGGGGGGGGCGCCGGGTACGCGGGAGACCGACCTTTTGGCGGCGGATAAGACGGTGGAGCAGGTGGATGCGCTGGTTTTGTCTGGTGGGTCGGCCTTTGGTCTGGATGCGGCATCCGGTGTGGCGGATGCATTGCGGGTGCGCGGGCGTGGTTATGTGGTTGGCAGTCAAAACGTACCGATTGTGCCCGGGGCGATCCTGTTTGATCTGTTGAATGGCGGTGACAAGGATTGGGCCGAAAATCCCTATAAATCGCTGGGCCAGTCTGCGTTGGGGGCCGCTGCCGTGGATTTTGACCTGGGGAGCGAGGGCGCCGGAACAGGGGCAACGACGGCGCGGCTCAAAGGAGGGCTTGGGTCTGCGTCGATGGTTTTGCCGTCTGGTCACACGATTGGAGCGCTTGTGGCGGTTAATGCGCTCGGGTCAGCGGTAGTGGGTCAAGGGCCGCATTTTTGGGCGGCGCCGTTCGAGGTGGGGCAGGAGTTTGGTGGCAGGGGTGTTGCGACGGAGTATCCGCAGGTTCAGCGCCCCGACACCAAGTTGGCCCAGCATGCCAACACCACAATCGGAATTGTTGCGACCGATGCGGCACTGAGCAAAGCGCAATGCACGCGATTGGCCGTTGCCGCGCATGATGGATTTGCGCGGGCGTTGTTCCCGTCGCATACGCCGATGGATGGCGATCTGATCTTTGCCGCGGCAACCGGGGCTGCTCCTTTGATGGAACCTCTATCTGACACGCTGATGATTGGGCATGCGGCGTCTGTTTGTATGGCGCGTGCCATCGCGCGTGCCGTGTTTGCAGCGTCTCCGAAAGACGGCGATGTTGTACCTTGCTGGCAGGACCTGTTTGGCTGAGTTTAGCCCAAAAGCCTTGCCACCATGTCGCTGGCCGAATCGGTCAGTGGTTCGATCACATTGAGATGATGGTCGCCTGGCGTCACGACGAGATCTGTGTTCCAGCTTTCGGCCAGCCAACGCGCCTGATCCAGAAACACGGGGCGTTCACCGCCGCCAACCCAGACCGTAACCGGGAGAGACGGCGGTGCACTGAGCGCAGGGCTTTCGGCTGTGGCACTGGCCAAATCCAGCTGAAAATCAGCATTCATTGAGGTCTGTAAAAGCGGCCGGAGGTCTGAGACTGGAGATATCGGCATCACGTGGGAAATTCGGGCAATGACATCATCGCTGAGCATTCCGGGTGCACACATCCGTGCGACAAGGTGGCCGCCTGCGGAATGACCGACCAATGCAATCGGGCCTTCAGTTAGACCTGCGACGGCTTCAACACTGCGAGCGATCTGGCGGGTAATGTCGGAGATTTTCACTGTTGGGCAAAGGTCATAGGACGGTATTGCCACGTTCCAGCCTTGTGCCAGGGGACCTGTTGCAAAATGGGACCAAAGGCTTCGGTCGAATTTCAGCCAATAGCCGCCATGCACAAAGATACAAAGACCTTTGGCTTTGCCCTTGGCATGAAACAGGTCATATTTCTGCCTGCCGCTTTTGCCGTATCTCAGGCCCAGATAGGCGCGGTTCTGCCCGACTAAATCTTCACGAAAGTTTTGAGCCTTGGCTGCGCAATCTTCCAGATAGCGCTCTGCACCCGGAATATAAGGCAAATTGGCATAGGCATCATCCAATTCCATGGCGGTTCCCCCAGATTCGGCACTAGACAAACCACTCTCCAAGTGGTTTGCCAAGCCGTGAAAAATTTCGGAGGATACAATGCTCGATACCGTTACAAACCTGACGTCGCTTTTGAAGGATCCAAGCCTTTTGGCGGAACTTGCCTATTCAGGTGGCGAATGGGTTGAAGGAGAGAACGGCACTTTTGCGGTGACGAACCCTGCGCGCGGCGATGTAATCGCCAATGTTGCGGACATGTCGCGGGAACAGGTTGCTGGTACCATTGCTTCGGCAGAACAGGCGCAAAAGGACTGGGCCCAATGGACCGGTAAAGAACGTGCAAATGTTTTGCGCAAATGGTTCGACCTGATGATCGAGAATGCCGATGATCTGGCGGTTATCCTGACCGCGGAGCAAGGCAAGCCACTTGCCGAGGCAAAAGGTGAAATCGTCTACGGTGCGTCGTTCATCGAGTTTTTTGCGGAAGAAGCCAAACGCATCTATGGAGAGACCATCCCGGGCCATCAGCGCGACAAGCGGATTACCGTAATCAAGCAACCGATCGGTGTAGCGGCGTCGATCACGCCGTGGAACTTCCCCAACGCAATGATCACCCGTAAAGCAGCCCCGGCTTTGGCCGCAGGCTGTGCTTTTGTCGGACGGCCGGCAAAGGAAACACCACTTTCGGCAACCGTGATGGGTGTTCTGGCGGAACGCGCAGGTATTCCTGCGGGTGTGTTCAACATCGTGACATCATCGAGTTCGTCCGCGATCGGCAAAGAGTTTTGTGAGAATCCGGCCGTACGCAAGTTAACCTTTACCGGCTCAACCGAAGTGGGCCGTATTCTGCTGCGGCAGGCTGCGGAACAGGTGATGAAATGTTCGATGGAACTGGGCGGCAACGCACCGTTTATCGTGTTTGACGATGCGGATCTGGATGCCGCTGTGGAAGGTGCCATTATGTGCAAATTCCGCAACAACGGACAGACCTGCGTCTGTGCCAACCGGATCTATGTGCAGGCTGGTGTCTATGATGCCTTTGCGGCGAAACTGACCGAAGCGGTCAGCAAGATGAAGATTGGCGATGGGCTGGAAGAAGGCACAGCACTTGGACCGCTGATCAACGCGGATGCGATTGTGAAGGTTCAGGAGCACGTCGCCGACGCCAAGGCGAAAGGCGCCGAGGTGGTGCTGGGTGGCGGTGATCCTATTGAAGGTGCAGGGTTCTTCCTGCCCCCGACAATCGTCACTGGCGTTACTCAGAACATGGTCGTGTCACAGGATGAAACCTTTGGACCGTTGGCGCCTCTCTTTAAGTTCGAAGACGAGGATGACGTGATTGCCATGGCAAACGACACCATCTTTGGTTTGGCGTCCTATTTTTATGCCAAGGATCTCAGCCGTGTTTACAAGGTTGCAGAGGCCTTGGAATATGGCATCGTTGGAGTGAACACCGGCATCATCTCGACCGAGGTTGCACCGTTTGGCGGCGTCAAGCAGTCAGGTCTGGGACGTGAAGGAAGCCATCACGGGATCGAGGACTTCATGGAGATGAAATACATCTGCATGTCGGTCTGACCTGAACGGGATAAGCGATGAAAGCGGCCTCTTTGCAGGCCGCTTTTTTTGTGTGGACATCAGTTGTTAAAAGTTAACAATAGTTGGATGCGCGGCTCAGACGGCAAAAATCAAAAGGTAATGCTATGACCTCTGCTAGTATTACGGTCGCGGAGACACCGGAAGACATGTCCGATGTTCAGCAACTTTGCCGCGATTTTGTAAGCTGGCTGTTTGAGGAGTTTCCAGAACAACGGGACAAGATTTTAATCTACTTCGAGCCGGTGAAATGGGAAAAGACGCTTGCCGCACTACCGGACATTCACGCGCGTCCCAAAGGTGCAATGCTGCTGGCCCGCATTGGCGATCTGCCTGTCGGGTGCATTATGTATCACGAGATGTCGCCGGGTGTTGCCGAGGTTAAGCGCCTCTTTGTGTCAACCGAAGCAAGGGGAAAAGGTGCCGCATCTCTTTTGGTGGAAGCATTGATAGAAAACGCCCGCGCGGATGGGCACACAGAGCTGCGGCTGGACACGACAACGTTCCTTGATGCGGCTGTTCAGCTGTACCGTAAACACGGGTTCGAAGACAGCGACCACACGATTGATCTTGCGCCGGAGGCTCTTGAAGTGGTGGTGTTCATGCGCCGCACTCTTTGATTTGAGTTATCGGCGGGAGAATGGGATGCAGATGCATTTTCAGTGCTGTTGGAGCAGCGCCATGACCGGAAACTACATATGGTCTACGACCTGAAGATGCTGGGCGAGCTGGTTCACCTCTGACAGGAAACGCCGGACAAGCGCAGGGTCATGCGGTGCCGGTGACACGCCAGCGGGAATCTCACGATTAATTACCGCCTCGACCGCAAGTGCCACCGGATTAGATACCAAGCGCGCCATTGCCGTGCCGCGGGCATCGCCCCAGGCATCCATCACGAATGTCTTGTGCCAGACGGCTGCACCAGCCTTTTCCGCCTTTAACGCCACACACAGGACAACACGGTCGGGTTCGTTTTCTTCATAGGCATTCTCGGCCCAGAACGTGTCGGACATTTCTTTGAGCCGGGCGTCACCCTCTGGCCCCTCTAACGTTTCGATTTCTGCAAAGACGTCTTTCCACGCCTCTGTCCAGCCATTCAGGCGAAGCGTGCCGCGCACGAATTCCTTTACCCGCCAGGAGGGTTCGAACTGATAGTCATCCATGAATGGCAGCGAATCGCGATTTGGGTAGACTTCAAAGCTTTCTGGAGTCGAAAGAGGTGCGGTATAGCTGCTGATCGCATCCCAAGGGCGGGCAACGTTCAGTTCCGCGAAATCACGGATTGAGCGAGACGGCGAGCGCAGGGCCTTGAGCACACCGAGGGGGGACCAGCTGAATTTATAGCGGAACGGATTGGGGTGTTTGGGAATGCCACCGCAATAGGAAATGAAGCTCAGATCATTCTCAGGATCATACGCCGCTGATGCACGATAATCGGCGATCAGGTGATGCGCCATGAGGTGATCGATACCCGGATCAAGGCCAATTTCATTGACACAGGCTACACCATGCAAAAGCGCCTTGGCGTGAAGCTCTCGCATTTCGGGCGCGATGTAAGAGGATGATACGAAATGCGCTGATTTGTTCACGCACATTTCCGCCAGCGGCACGTGCCAGTCGCCGGGCAACATGGATATGACAATGTCATCTTTTTGAACTTCGGTGGCGAGCTGATCGAAATCAAACACCATCAACCGGTTGGTCAGGTCGCCAACCGCCTCTTCGGCCTTGGACAAGGTCCGGTTCCAGACGGTAACCTCGTGACCCGCTTTGATCAGTCTGCGCAGGCCCGGAATTGCCGAAAGGCCAGCACCACACCAATGAATTGTCATGTCCTACACCCCCTCGAGATGGTTTCGGTAAGTGATCTCTGCGCGAGCCCAGACCCCTGCGCCCAGATTGTCCAGAGTTTGCAGCGAGGGCAAGAGTTGATGCGCAAAGTCCTGTGACGATTCCAGCGGTAAGAGAGAAGGCAGGTTGTCGATTGCCATCACATCGAGTGCTGGATCATCATGTGCACGAAACACCGGTGCCGCCCATTCCGTCGCTTGGGCATAGAGCGGCACAGGGTTGTAATCGCTATCGGGATCACAGGCGATATCGCCGATGACCGAGAGGCGGCGGGGTTTTCTCAGTGCGGATTTTGGCACGAATACAGGTGTGTCGGGGCGCGCCAGAATGCAGTTGAAGAACAGGTCGTGGTCCAGAATTTCGGGGAAGGGCCCGCCCGTCGCTGTTTCTGCCATATCCCATTTGGTGACGGGAACACCCATCGCCGCACAGAGATCCGCAGATCCGGCGCCTACCCGGCCAAGTGCACCGATTACGATGGCGTTGGGTGTTTCACCATCCGTTTTCGACATAGCGGCGCCAAGACTGGCCAAAAGCGCGTCTTTGTCTTTGTAGGTTAAGACCGGCGGGCAAATGTTGCCCTGTTGCTGGGCGGCCCAGGCCAGTAACGATACAGCCGCACCTGCATAGCCCGCCCAATACCCAAAGGCCGCGACGCGGCGACCGTGTTCATCCACAAGGTATTCCAGATCGTAGAGCGTTCCGCCTCCGGCCTTGAACCGCTGTAACAGGCGCTGGCCCGCGTGCTGTCCTTTGAAGGCGTGGCCGAACATGATATGGCGATGGGATAGGGAAGTTCCATCATCGGGCAGTTCCTTCAGCCCAAAGATGATTGCATCGGCTGGTGCGTCTGGCCAGGTATTGGCTGGGACGATTGAGCAGCCTGCGGCGGCATAGTTTTCTGTGGGAATGGCGCGATTATCGCTTGCCTCTACCGTGACGCGGATACCTTTTGCCAACAGAGCCGCTGCGCCTTCGGGGGTGATCCCGGCCCGGTCTTCATTCGGCCGTTGTTCGGCGCGTACCCAGAGATGTGTCATTCATACTTTCCAGTTCAGATCATGCCCAGCTCACGTGCCTTCACAACGGATGATCTTTCTGACATCGCATTACGAAACGCAAGCAGTCGAGGGAAGTTGCTGATATCGACGCCGTCGCCTTCCAGCCATGTAGAGACGACATAGAGGTAGGGATCGGCAAGCGATACCTCATCGCCCATTACATAAGTGCCGCGCAGACAGTTCTTTTCAACGAATTGGCAACTATCGGTCATCGTTTGCGGGGTTTTTGCGGCCATGTCGTCGAACGAGCTTTGTTGGTTGGCCCAACGATGGCCGCGCCGCATATGGGCATGGTTCACATGCATGGTTGAGGCCAGATAAAACATTACAGCGCGCATGTGAGCGGCCTGTGACGGCTCCGCCGGGCGCAGTGCTGCATCAGGTGAGATATCTGCGATATATTCCAGAATTGCACCTGTTTCGGTCAGCAGACCCAGTTTGGTTTCGAGCACCGGTACGCGGCCCTTGGGGTTAATCGCGTGATAGGTCGGGGTGGTTTGCTCTCCGACTGAGAAATCAACCTTGCACGTTGTGTAATCTAGTCCGGCTTCGTGAAGTGTTATGGCAACAGCGATAGAGATTGTATTGGGCGCATAGAAGAGTTTCATCTGTTGCTCCTTCGCGGGGGTCAAACATATGTGCGGGCGTGGGCCCGGTCTGGTGTGTCAAGATGAGGCGTTGCATTGAAGGCACTCACCAACAGCTGATCATGGACATAGAGCAGACGGTGAAAGGAGCTGTTGTAGATCGTTAGCATCATCTTGCTGAGCCCGGCTGTTTCCAGCCCAAGCGTTTGGCGCATGATCATCCCGATCACGCCACCGGAGGTGACAATCAGGATACGCCCCGGCACGCCGCAAAACTCATTCACCGTATCGGAAATCCGGTTTGTAAATTGATCAAAGCTTTCCGGGACGTCGGCGACATTGCCTTCGGCCCAGATGGCCATGGATTTCGGAAGGTGCGCGGCATAGTCATCCGGGGATTGCGGGGCGATGAGGCCATGTTGTTTTTCAATCGCACTGGCGAGTGCAAAGTAACTGAGTTCATTGAGGCGATCATCCTGGCGGGTGATCTCGTACCCCATTTCGCGTGCGGTATCGGCCTGTCTGGACAGCGTTCCGGTGATCACATGGTCGAAATGCGGGTTTGTATTCTGCAAGTGGGCGCCAAGCCAGCGCGCCTGTTCACGTCCCAAGTCGGATAGGCGATCATAGCTGGCTTCATCAGTGGCGTGGCTGTTGGCTTGCCCGTGCCGGACGAGGATGATTTCTGTCATTGGACGCGCTTCCGGTTGTTGTCAGGTCGGCGCAGATTAGCGTCGGGCGCGACGCGGGGGAAGCAGAAGTCGAACAAAAACCAGTTATGCGTTCTGCGCCTGTCGTGTGCACAGTGTTGCTTTACGCCGGAGGCAGAGGCTTGGAGTAGCCAGCAAGGCAGCAAGCCGGAAATGGTCTGCCGAAAATGGCATCGTTGCGCTCCTGCTGGCAATTGTTTAAAAGAGGGCTTTTCGGCGGCCTAAATTCAACATATTGCGCAAAAATAATCCTTTGTGTCGGGAATGTCGGACTCCCATTCCCTGACACATGGTCTATGGTATCCTGAGCAGGGAGACACATGCATGTCCGAGACGATCAAATTCACCCTTGATGGCCAGGAAGTGGAGGCCGAAAGCGGCCTGACAATCTGGGAAGTGGCCCACGGTCGGGGGCTGGTGATACCGCATTTGTGTCACAAGCCAGCGCCGGGTTATCGCCCGGATGGAAACTGCCGCGCCTGCATGGTTGAGGTCGAGGGTGAGCGCACTTTGGTTGCGTCGTGCATTCGAGAAGCTTCCGAAGGGATGGTCGTGACCACGAATTCAGCCCGCGCCGAAGGGGCGCGCAAGATGGTTGTTGAAATGCTGCTGGCTGATCAGCCTGAGCAGGACAAGTCGCATGATAAATCCAGCCACCTGTGGGACATGGCAGAGCTGAATGGCGTTTCCGAAAGCCGGTTTCCAAAATTGGAAGAAGGCCGGATTCCCCTGTTGGATGACAGCCATGTGGCGATGAGTGTCAATCTTGACGCCTGCATTCAGTGTGGGTTGTGCGTGCGTGCCTGTCGCGAGGTTCAGGTGAATGATGTGATCGGCATGGCCGGTCGCGGACATGACGCCTATCCAACTTTTGATCTGGCCGATCCAATGGGTGCATCGACCTGTGTTGCCTGTGGTGAATGCGTGCAGGCGTGCCCAACCGGTGCACTGATGCCGTCAAGTGTGGTGGATGCGGAACAGGTTGGCGACAGTGCCGATTATAACAGCGAAGTTGAAAGCGTCTGCGCGTTCTGCGGTGTCGGCTGTCAGATCAGCATTAAGGTCAAGGATGGCAAGGTCAAATATGTCGAGGGCATCAATGGCCCCGCGAACGAAGGCCGCCTGTGTGTCAAAGGCCGGTTTGGCTATGATTATATCCATCATCAGCACCGTCTGACCAAACCAATGATCCGGCGAGAGGATGCACCTGAGAAGGGCCTGAACATAAACCCGGACAATTGGCAGGAATTTTTCCGCGAGGCGAGCTGGGATGAAGCGTTAGATTTTGCGGCAAACGGTCTAAAGGGCCGTGGGCGCGAAGTGGCCGGATTCGGATCGGCCAAATGCACCAATGAAGAGGCGTATCTGTTTCAGAAATTCATTCGCCAGGGCTTTGGCCACAACAACGTCGATCACTGTACCCGACTGTGTCACGCATCCTCGGTTGCGGCGCTGATTGAAAACGTGGGCTCGGGCGCGGTGACAGCCACGTTTAACGAGATTGAAAACGCCGATGTGGCGATTGTGATTGGAGCCAATCCGATTGAAAACCATCCGGTTGCGGCGACGTATTTCAAGCAATTCACCAAGCGTGGTGGCGAGCTGATCGTAATGGATCCGCGCGGAGTTGGTTTGCGTCGGTTTGCATCGCATATGCTGCAATTCCGTCCGGGCGCAGACGTGTCGATGCTGAACGCGATCATGCATACGATTGTCGAGGAAGAGCTTTACGACAAGCAATATATCGAAGCGTTTACTGAAAACTGGGAGGCCGAAAAGGCCCACCTTGCCGATTTCTCACCAGAGAAGATGGAAGGTATTTGTGGCATTCCCGCAGAGACGCTTCGCGATGTGGCGCGTACATTTGCGGGTGCCAAATCGGCGATGATCTTTTGGGGTATGGGTGTATCTCAGCATATTCACGGCACGGATAACTCTCGCTGCCTGATTTCGCTGGCGCTGATGACCGGTCAGGTTGGTCGCCCCGGCACCGGGTTGCATCCGTTGCGTGGCCAGAACAACGTTCAGGGTGCGTCTGATGCGGGTCTGATCCCGATGTTCCTGCCGGATTATCAGACGGTGACTGATGATGGCGTCCGCTCGGCCTTTACCGATGTCTGGGGGACCGAAGATTTCTCCGCCGAAAAGGGCCTGACCGTAACCGAGATTATGGATGCGGTCCACGCAGATCAGATCAAGGCGATGTATGTGCTGGGTGAAAACCCGGCTATGTCGGACCCGGATGTGGAACATGCACGTGATGCGTTGGCCAAGCTGGATCATCTGGTTGTTCAGGATATCTTTATCACCGAGACGGCGAACTATGCCGATGTGATCCTGCCAGCCTCGGCGCTTTACGAAAAATCTGGCACTGTATCTAACACCAATCGTCAGGTGCAGATGCTGCGCCCAGCAGTGGCCCCTCCGGGTGAGGCGAGAGAGGATTGGGCGATCGAGGTGGAGCTGGCCAAGCGCTGCGGCCTGAACTGGACCTACACTCATCCGTCGGAAGTATTTGCCGAGATGGCCATCAACATGCGGTCGCTGGATAACATCACCTGGGAGCGGTTGGAAAAGACCGCTGTGACGTATCCCAGCCTGAGCCCCGAAGATCCGGGGCAGGCGGTTGTGTTTGGCGACGGGTTCCCACGCCCAGAAGGGCGGGCAAAGTTTACGCCAGCGTCTGTAATTGCGCCCGATGATACACCGGATGCGGATTATCCGATGATCCTGACAACGGGTCGGCAGCTGGAGCATTGGCACACCGGGTCGATGACCCGCCGCGCCACGGTTCTGGATGCTGTCGAGCCAGAGGCGAATTGTTCGATGCACCCATCGACGTTGCGTCAATTGGGTGTCGAACCCGGAGACATGGTACGCCTGACCACCAAACGCGGCAGTATTGTCACCATGGCGCGGGCTGATCGTGCGATTGCACCGGATATGGTGTTCCTGCCGTTTGCTTATGTCGAAGCTGCTGCGAATATACTAACCAACCCGGCGGTGGATCCTTATGGCAAGATCCCGGAGTTCAAATTCTCAGCCGTGAAAGTCGAAGCTGTCGAGGGGCAGATTGCGGCTGAATAGGCGTGGCATCTAAATAGTGGGCCTCCCTCTGAACCGCAGTGGGAGGCCTTTTTTTGTCAATAATTCTGAGGGTTGCCGGGAACCAGCATTCCATTACCATCAATCTGGCCGTCTTTGTACATCACCATTGAAGGACCATCGATTGAGATGCCAAAGCACCGGTCTCCTTGTCCGTAGTTAAAACACATGGTGCCGTCTTCTGTGCGCCAGATCCCGGTGTAGTCTAGCCCTCTGATCGAACCATCCGAGGCATAGTATTCGGCAAAGCCGGATCCGCCAGCGCTCATGCTTCCCTGATAGGTGTGGTCTGAAACAGCCGCCGCAATTTCAACGGCAGTTGGCGCATCTTGTGCAACGGCCGAACCTGCGATTAGGGCCGCAATTGCGACCGGGGCAATTGATGTGAAAATGCGTGGTCTTGTCTTGTTAATCATAACATCCCTCTCATTGGTTTCGCACCGAAGATTGGGTGCGATGTGTTTCCTTATTGGAATTCAAAGTATTTAAGATGCATTGATGCATGACAATAAACCATACTTGCATGTATACCTGCGAAAATGCAGGTTGATCTGATCAACTTGAAAGGTCTTTGCATGATAGAGTGGGATCATTGGCGTACAATGCTGGCGGTATTTCGCAGCGGTACCTATTTGGGCGCTGCCAAATCGCTTCGGATCGATGCAACCACAGTGGGCCGGCGCCTGAAACAGCTTGAAGATCGGTTGGGGCAACGGCTTTTTCTGCGCGACGGCGACAGGTTTTTTCCTACCCGACATTGTGAATCTTTGCTCGCGCATGTCGAAAATGCTGCCGAAGCTCTGGCGGATGCCGAGTATGTTTCGGCAGAGACAGAAGACGGAGCAGTATGGCGAAGTCTGCGGATGACCGCGGCGCCGTTTTTGGTAACCAATCTTTTTGCCCCACAAGTGGGCCATTTGACACGACGGCGCCGCATCAAAGTTGAACTAATTGGCACGGCCAGCAAAGCAGAGTTTCAACGGCGTGAAGCCGACATTGCAATTCGGATCGAGGACCGGCGCGGCGAAATTTCGGGCCAGGACCGGAGGATCAAAGCTGACAGGATCGGAACAATAACCTATGCGGTATATTCTGCGCGGGATAGTGATGTTGAAAATCGTCCATGGGCAGGTCTGATAGAAGAGCATGTCCGTAGCTCTGGCGGCGATGTGATGCAGTCACTGGCTGGTGAGGCCGGGTTTCAATATAGGGTTTATCAGTTCGATGCTTTAACCGAGATCGTGGCTTCAGGGGCCGCGCGCGCGTTGCTTCCGCGGCTAATTGGAGAGACAGACCCGAGGTTGGAGTCCGAGGGCGACGTGGTTCTTACACAACCGCTATGGATTCTTTCCCACCGTCAGGATCGGGATGATCCGCACCTGGTTGCCGCGCGCAACTGGATTACTGAATTGGTTGAGCGATGTCGCTGAATTTCTGATGGATGGGCCGCGCCAGCCTTGGCTGGCCGGTCACAATTATCGCTTTAACTCGCAGAATTCTGGGCGATGAGCTCAAAGAATTCTTCGCGGTTATTGCTGCGCGGATAGGGGTCAGACGGGATCGTTTGCCCGAGGAATTCGCATAATGGCTCCCACCCGTCTTTGGCCTGATGGACCAGCAGACGGTCCGCCGGGATGTTGGCCCTGACTGCCGCTTCGTGAGCGTTGAATGTGTCGATCAGGCTATCGCGCTCAACCTTGCCCCCCAGGCTGTGCATGACGACAACCCTGTGGGCCATTTCCAGCCATTCCACCTGTTGCTCGGGCCATTCATCGGAATTTGTAAGTGACGTAAGAATTGTTTGAGAAATGCTGTCGCACCAGCTCTCTGGGCTGCGAGACGACAGAATGAATTTTGCGTCCGGATAGTGGTGCATCAGGTCCTGCCAGAAGGCGGCAACCGGCCAGTCCACGGCAGAATTGAAGCCGTCAAACACCGTGTCCCAGTCGGGACTTCCATCAAGCGTCGCGTTCCAGTGAGGTACGCGGTTCTGTATGTCGAGCAGCACGTTTTCCATGTGGTAGCACGGACCAAAGCCCAGCATATCAAGGGCCATTCGCAGTGACATTGTACCTGTGCGCCCAAAGCCGGCACCGATAACTTTTAGTGTCATGGTTCCCCCAATTCAGTCACCATAGAAAGACAAGGCATGGTGATACTGCAAAAGATCATTGCATTAACTTAACATAATCTGCGATGTAATCCGGATTCAACTCCAACTCACATCGCCGAGAAAGATGTATCCAGCGCCGTAGATCGTTTTGATCAGCCGTGGATTCTTGGGGTCTTCGCGCAGCTTGGTGCGCAGACGGGAAATGCGGACATCCATGGCGCGGTCGAAGCTTTCGCTGGCTGCACCACCCAGTGCTTCTTGCATCGCCTGACGGGAGATCAGTCGTTTTGGACGTTCGAGAAACAGGCGCAAAACCTCGCCCTCAGCATGGGAGAACGGGGTTTCAGCGGCTTCTTCGTCCTCAAGCACATAGCGGTCAAAATGCGCGACCCAGCCGTTGAACTGTGCGGTTTCACCTGTTTGTGTGGCAGCGATGTCGCGGCGCAAACGGGCGCGGATGCGGGCCACAACCTCTGCCGGGTCAAACGGTTTAATGATGTAATCGTCAGCACCCAGTTCAAGCCCGGTTACCCTGTCCTGCACTTGTGCGCGGCCGGATATGATGATCACGGTCGCCCCCTGTTCCAAAGCGAGCCTGTGAACCAGCGTCAGCCCGTCTCGGTCGGGTAAGGAGAGATCCACAAGACACACATCCGGGTTGGTGGTACGCAGGGCGGCCTCGAACTCCGTGGCGCGTGCGAAACAAAGCGTGCGAAATCCCGCCTCTTCCAGCGCATCGGAAAGCATCGTCCGAATAGCGGGTTCGTCATCAAGGATCGTGACAAGAGGGGCGGTCATGGTGTGCCTCCGGTTGAGAGAAACGCATAGAGTTCATGCGCGGTGAAAGGTTTGCGCAGGACCGGCGCGCATTCGCGGGCCGCACAAAATAGCGGATCGTCCGGCGGTAGCGATGTCATCAGAAAAGTCGGGCAGTGGTTTTCCGGTAGGGTGTTCAGCAGATCAATGCCGGTCTTGTCACCTTCCAAAGAGATATCTGACAGCAAAGCAGATATTTCCGGCAACTCTTGCAACAAGGCCAGCGCCTCTGCCGCGCTGGCCGCTTCAACAACAGAATGGCCGGCTTCGCGCAGAATGCCACGGATTGTGTCACGCAGGTCGGGGCTGTCTTCGACCAACAAAATCATCCCCGGTGATTCAAGTGAGTCGACCCGTCGCAACGGCAGACGCAGAGATACGCGCCCTCCGTTTTCGGTGTTTGACAGCAGCATGCGCCCACCGGCCAGTTTGGTCATGTCATACACCATGGTCAGCCCCAGCCCGGACCCTTCACCGCCCTTGGTGGTGAAGAAGGGTTCTAACGCATGCGACAGTGCGTGTTCCGTAAATCCGGGCCCGGTGTCGGTAATGTTAAATTCAATCCAAGTGTCTTGAATGGTGTCAACTGTCAGGTCGATCTTACCAGTACCATCGCAGCTATCACGCGCGTTGAGCACCAGATTTAGAAGCGAATCCTGAAGCATGCCGGCATCCAGCTGGTAGGTCGCTTCGTCTGTCGTGTTGCTGATGTTCAGGCGGACATCTTTGGGCAAGGCGGAAAGCAGCAGTGTTTCGAGTTCGTTCAGAAAATTTTGCAGGTCAGTCGAAACCGGGTTGTGATCGCGCCGTCCGGTCATATCGGCGATCCGGTTAAGCAATCCTCCACCGCGCCGCGCAGCTGATAGTGTCGCACTGATCAGTTCTGCAGCACTTTCGGGCAGGTCCATGCGTTGTAACTTTGACTGCATGCCAAGAATAATCGTCAGCAAATTGGAAAAGTCATGTGCGAGACCGCTGGTCAACTGTGCCGCAATTTCCCGTCGGCGGGTTTGTTGCAGCGCGGCGCGGGTCTGGGCCTCTTCTGTGATATCCATCGACAGGATGAATACCCCTCCCTGATTGTCATCGGGCGTAAAGGCGACACGTATACGCCGGGAGCTGACCTCGTGCGAGAATTCGAATACCGAGGGGACGCCAGCAAACGCTTCTTCGAGCTGTCGATCAATGGCGGCATAGGCCTGTGGGCCAAGTGCGTCTTCGATCCGCACTCCGATAATTTCAGATTTTGAGCCGGGTATGACAGAGCTGAGACGGCGGTTTGAATAAGTGTACCGCCTGTCGGCCCCGATATGGGCAATATGTGCGGGGACCATTTCAGTTGTAAGGCGGGTTCGCGCCTCTGACGCTGTCAACTGTCGCTTGGCCTCTTCAAGGGCTGTGATAGTCGATTCAAGCTGACGGTTTGTAGCGGAAAGTTCTTCAGAATACCCCAAAAGCTGATCTGAAAGCTCTTCTGACCGGCCTCGCAACAACGCCTCTTGCCGCCTTGTACGGGTGATATCTGTGTAGACGGTGACCCACCCACCTTGGGGTAGCGGCGAGCCTTCAACCGATATTGTGCGGCCATTGGCGCGGGTGCGTTCCATATAATGCGGCTCGAACGCGCGGGCCATGTCGACGCGCGTTGTGACAAAGTGTTCGATATCCCCGACATCGCCATAATCCCCGCGTTTTGCGAGAAAGCGAATTGTATCTTCGAATTCTGCACCGGGATTTGCCAGATGGTCGGGCAAATCAAACATTTCCTGAAAACGCATGTTGCAGACCGCAAGCTTCAGATCGCGGTCATAGATCGTCAGAGCCTGCTGGATCAGGTTTAGCCCGACGGTGGTCATTTCTTGTGTTTGGGTACGATCAGCCATGTTTGACCGCCCAATCCAGTGCATCTTCAAGGCGATCATCACCCCAGAACAGCTCTGACCCCACGGTGAAACTGGGCGCGCCGAACAGGCCACGTTTAGCAGCTTCTTCTGTGTTCAGGCGCAGGGCGTGTTTGTTTTCGTCAGATTGTGCTTGGTCGACAACCTCTGCAGGCAACCCCGCGCCGAGGGCGCAGGCCGTTAGAACATCAGGGTCGGAAATGTCCTGTTTCTCGGCGAATTGTGCCAGATACACGTTTTGACAAAAGGTTACATTTTCTGGCCCCTGCGGCAGAAGTTGGGCAATGCGCGCAGCAAGAAGCCCGTTTTGCGGGAACGGGTCGGGGCGGTGAATGGCCAACCCAAACCGATTTTCCCTGCGGGCCACATCACGCCACATGTAGTTCCCCTTGGCAGCGTAAATATTAAAGGGCGATGTGTCCCACCCCTGTGCTGAAAAAATCGGACCCAATAGAAACGGTCGCCATTGCACAGCAACACCAGAGGCTTCAGCCTGGGCTGGCAGGCGCATTGCGCTCAGGTAAGAATAGGTCGAGGCAAATTCGAAACAGAACTCGATCTGCATACTGGCGGAACCCTTTCGATATCACAGTGTGGCGGTACACAATCCCGGATGGTCCGGACGCATGTCAAGGCTTTGGCCGCTCCTGTTACAATTCGTAAGGATTGGGAAAAGTTCAGGAAAAAGTTGACCTACAGCCTTTGAACAGCACCCTTATGGGCAATAAGAATCGCCCGGACCACGGGGATACGTGTTCGCATTGCGAGCAATGGGAGGAGAAAACTTGGTACAGTCGTCACAGGCGGCGGGTGGACATGTGTCCATTCCGGCGCTTTTGCAGCGCAATGCGAGCCAGTTTGCGAGCAGTCCGGCCTATCGGGAAAAAGAATTTGGTATCTGGCAAAGCTGGAGCTGGTCAGAGACGGAAAAAGAGATCGAGGCGCTTGCACTCGGTCTTTTGAATCTTGGTGTGAACGAAGGCGATTTTATTGCCATCATTGGCCGCAACCGCCCCTGTTTTTACTGGGCGATGGTGGCGGCGCAGTCGGTGGGCGCGGTTCCGGTTCCGGTCTATCAGGACGCTGCCGCGGATGAGATGGCCTATGTTCTTGAACATTGCGGTGCACGGTTTGCCGTCGTTGAAGATCAGGAGCAGGTGGATAAGGTAATCGAGATACAGGATCAGCTGCACCAGTTTGAGCATATGATCTATGTCGACCCACGGGGCCTGCGGAAATATGACCACAGCAAGCTGCACCAGTATTCGCATGTACAGGAACAGGGACGTGCGGCGCGAGATGAATACTTCACTACTTTGCAGGGCCGACGTGAAAATCTCGACTATTCAAGCATTTGTGTAATGCTTTACACAAGCGGCACGACGGGCAAACCAAAGGGCGTGGTGCTGTCCAACCGGAATATCATCGAAGCGTCTAAATCGTCATCGGAGTTTGATCGGCTGACAAAGGCAGAAGAGGTGCTGGCCTATTTGCCCATGGCCTGGGTTGGTGATTTCATCTTTTCGATTGGTCAGGCTTATTGGTGTGGGTTCTGTGTGAATTGCCCCGAGAGCGCCGATACAATGCACACCGATTTGCGTGAGATCGGGCCAACCTATTATTTTGCGCCTCCACGGGTGTTTGAAACTCAGCTGACCAACGTGATGATCCGGATGGAAGATGCCGGTCGTTTCAAGAAATGGTTGTTTGACCGCTATATGGCACTGGCCCGCCGGGTTGGACCTGCGATCCTTGATGGTAAACCCGTGAGTGCCGGAGACAGTTTTGGGTATTGGCTGGGCAGGATGCTTGTGTTTGGTCCGCTAAAGGACACACTTGGTTTGGGGCGTGTACGGGTCGGGTATACGGCTGGTGAGGCGATCGGACCTGAAATTTTTGAGTTTTACAGAAGCATTGGGATCAACCTCAAACAGCTTTATGGTCAGACAGAGGCCAGTGTTTTCATTACATTGCAACCGGATGGAGAAGTGCGTGCCGATACGGTTGGAATTGCCGCCCCGGGGGTTGAGCTGCGTATCGCTGATAGCGGAGAGGTGTTTTACCGCAGCCCGGGTACGTTTGAGGAATATTACAAAAACCCCGACAGTACCGCCGATACCAAAGACGCCGAGGGTTGGGTCGCAACCGGGGACGCAGGTTTCTTCGATGACGTCAGCGGGCATTTGAAAATTATCGACCGGGCCAAGGATGTGGGCAAGATGGCGAGCGGGGCGCTGTTTGCGCCTAAATATGTTGAAAACAAACTCAAATTTTTCCCGAATGTTTTGGAGGCAGTGATTTTTGGCAACCGGCGGGAGGAATGCACCGCCTTTATCAATATTGACCTGACGGCCGTTGGCAACTGGGCCGAGCGGAACAATATCGGCTATGCCTCTTATCAGGAACTGGCAGGCCATCCCAAAGTATTGGAGACGATCCGCGACCATGTGGAAGAGGTAAACCGCAGCCTCGCCGACGACCCGATGCTGGCCGCCTGTCAGATTCACAGGTTCCTTGTGCTGCACAAGGAACTGGATGCGGATGATGGCGAAATGACCCGCACCAGAAAGGTCCGCCGCCGGATTGTGGAAGGGAAATACGAAGACCTTCTTGAAGCGCTTTACAACGGGTCGAGCGAAATTTTCACAACAACTGAAGTGACTTACGAGGATGGCCGCAAAGGTGCGATCAGTGCCACGCTGCAGATTGTCGAGGCGTCGGTGATGCCGATGGCGGAACAGAAGGTGGCGGCGGAATGAGGATGGAAGGAAGCCTGTATGCTTGACGCTGCAGACGGATATGTCACCGAGGATGGGCGCAAGATTGGTGGCGTTCTGATGGAGATGAAGAACATCACCCTGCGTTTTGGCGGGGTGGTGGCGATCAAGGATATCTCGTTCGATGTAAGGGAAGGGGAGATCCGGGCGATAATCGGGCCGAACGGAGCCGGAAAGTCCTCAATGCTCAATGTTATCAGCGGGTTCTATCATCCACAGGAGGGTGAGGTCTGGTATCAAGGGGCCAAGCGCCCGCCGATGAAACCCTATCAGGTGGCGCGGCAGGGGATTGCGCGGACGTTTCAGAATATCGCCCTTTTTGAAGGGATGAGCGTTCTGGATAACGTGATGACCGGCCGTATCAGGCAGATGAAGTCGGGCCTGTTTGCGCAGGCCTTATGGAAGGGTAAAGCCGAAAAGGAAGAAGTTGAAAATCGGGAAGTTGTTGAAAAGGTTATTGATTTTCTTGAAATTCAGCACATCCGCAAAACCCCGGTTGGGCGGCTTCCCTATGGTTTGAAAAAGCGGGTTGAGCTGGCACGGGCGCTGGCGGCAGAGCCGTCGATCTTGTTGCTGGATGAGCCGATGGCGGGCATGAATGTTGAGGAAAAAGAGGATATGAGCCGCTTTGTCCTTGATGTTAATGACGAATTTGGCACCACGATCATGCTGATCGAGCATGACATGGGCGTGGTTATGGACCTCTCTGACCGTGTTGTGGTGATGGATTACGGCAAGAAGATTGGCGATGGCACACCCGACGAAGTGCGCAGCAATCAGGCGGTGATTGATGCCTATCTGGGGGTCGCTCATGATTAAGCTGCAGCGCAGAAAATATGGCCCCAAACAGGGGGGTGATATCCGTACACAACCCGTACACCCCCTGTACACCGCCGCAGTGCAGCGAAAATGCGTATGATCCGCATGATCATCATATGCATGATGCTGATGCCGACGGGTGCTGTGGCCGGAGCGTGGGATGAGTTTCAGGCCCGTTGCCTGACACCGATGGAGGCGTTGTTTCCCCCGATCAGCGATGGCCTGACATTGATCGAAGAAGTGGATGACGAGGCACGGTTTGACCTGACCGGAGGGGAACGGTTCGTGATTGAATTGGCCCCGGAAGACGGAACAATCGCCTGTCATGTTGCCACGGCGATGCCCGAAGCCGAAACGGCATTCGATCAATGGATAGCAGAGGTGCTGGCAGGCGAACGCTATGTCCCCGTCGAGGATGCAAGTAACCTTTGGCATTCGAACATGTGGATCGAGCCGGTGATCGGGGCGGAGAAACGGAAATCAGATGGCAGGGTGATCCTGCGCATGGTGGAGACGGATCTGGAATCATGAAGACATTGAACGAAACGGAGACGCATCATGCCTGACCAGCTGATTTTCGGGATCGAGGTGCTGTTGAACGGGTTGATGGCCGGGGTTCTTTATGCGCTGGTGGCACTTGGGTTTGTCCTGATCTACAAGGCCAGCGGAATTTTCAATTACGCACAAGGCGTGATGGCGTTGTTCGCGGCGCTGACGCTGGTTGGGATAATGGAAGGGCAGGTGCCCTTTGCCCATCTGATCAACACTATTTTTGGCACTGAGATTCATCATTTCGGCTGGCATGTTCCGGCGGTGCTTGCGATCCTGTTTACGATGGTAGTGATGGTTTTGCTGTCCTGGATCATAAACCGTTTCATTTTCAAGTACCTGGTCAATCAGGAGCCGATCATGCTGTTTATGGCAACGATTGGTATTGCCTATTTTCTGGAAGGGTTCGGCGACATGATGTGGGGGTCCAACATCAAGAAACTGGATGTTGGCCTGCCTCAGGGGGGTAGTTTCTGGATCGAGGAAAACACCCAGTGGATGGGTCTAGGCAACGAGAATTTCTATGGGTTCTTTCTTGACCAGCTTGATCTTGTTGCGACGGTGGTGGCGATCATTCTGGTGATCGTTCTGATCGTCTTTGCGCAATATACCAAGCAGGGCCGGGCCATGCGGGCGGTGGCGGATGACCATCAGGCGGCATTGTCTGTGGGAATATCGCTCAACTTTATTTGGGTGATGGTCTGGTCGCTGGCAGGGTTTGTGGCGCTGGTTGCCGGGATCATGTGGGGCGCGAAATCGGGTGTTCAGTTTTCGCTGTCGCTGATCGCGCTCAAGGCACTGCCGGTGCTGATGCTGGGCGGCTTTACCTCGATCCCCGGGGCGATTGTGGGCGGGTTGATCATCGGGGTGGGTGAGAAGCTGTTTGAGTTCATTATGTCCAGCAAGAGCATCGCGGGGGAGTTGTTTGGCTTTACCATCGGCGCGACCGAGAACTGGTTTGCTTATGTTCTGGCGCTGCTGTTCCTGGTGTTCCGGCCGCAGGGTTTGTTTGGGGAGAAGATCATTGAACGTGTGTGATTTGGTCGAAGGGCGGAGCTCTTTTGGGGAGAATTCCCGGACGTGGGCGTGCCGGGGTGAACCCCGGCCTACGGGTGAGCGTTGGTGGGGTGGTGGGTTGGAAACCCACCCTACGTGTTCTTCCTTACAGATGTACTCGAAGGTGAGAGATGTTTTGCTGACAAGACGCTTTGAGCGTGAAATCTGTTTCGGGGGAAGAGGTTGATCAACTTCAAAATCATATCCTTGGCTGTACTTGCGCTAGCGTTGTGGGAATTGTTCATGAGCGCCTTAGGCATTCGGTTTGTGATTTCTCACACCTTCGTTGAGAATCCGTATGCCCTGCAACCCAGAGGTTTAGTAGTTTTGTTGGCCAGTATCTTGGTTACCTTTTTGATCTTGCAGTCGCTTGTTCTTTCGAAGTTGGCATTTGCGAAGCCGGGCATAACCCTTTCAGTCCTATGGAAAGTGGCGGCCATTGTTTGTGTTTCTTTCAACGTGGTGGCGCTGTTAGGAGATTGGGCTTTGGCTAAGTCATATCTCTACTCTGATCGCAGTGTGTTTGAGCGATATTTTGTTTTGATGGGTCCGAATTTCGTGGTGATCGGCTTTTTCTTGCTCGGATTTGTGCTCAGAACTCCATTGTCGATGCGACACGAACATTTGGAGGAGGTCTAATATGCACTATCTTGAAGCCGATGATTTCCCAACCAGCTACGAACAGGAAAGCCGGGGTGAACCCCGGCCTACGGGTGAGCGTTGGCGGGGTGGTGGGTTGGAAACCCACCCTACGCGTTGTTCCGGTGTTCGGAGAGACATGAGATGAGAGGGTTTGATGACCAAATTTCCTTCGATCCGAACGTTACTCATCGTTCTGATCCTGGCGATTGTCTTGACGATCTGGATGCTGTTGCAAATAGCGACGGTAACGCTGTGGGACCCGCCGGAGGAAACCGGGATGGAGTTTTACTATCAGGTTTATCCGCTGCGCTGGCGAATGATGCTGATAACATTTGGGGCCGCATTCGTGACAATGTGCCTTGCCACAATATTGCTGATTGTGAAGCTGCTTACCGCCCGAAAGCGCGGACCGGAGGGTTAGAATATGTTCTATCGTGAAGCCGGTGATTTCTCGACCACCTATGAGCAGGACAGCCAGACCTTTCCGATCCGGTTTGATCGGTATCGCTACTATGTGGTGCTGCTGATCGCCTTTGCGGTCGTGCCGTTCCTGATCAATGATTACTGGGTCAACGCGGTGTTTTTGCCGTTTCTGATCTATGCCATCGCGGCGATCGGGCTGAACATTCTGGTGGGGTATTGCGGGCAGGTGTCCTTAGGCACGGGCGGATTTATGGCCGTGGGGGCCTATGCGGTTTACAAGCTGATGACCGCATTTCCGGATGTGAACATCTTTTTCCACGTGATCGGGGCCGGGATTGTAACCGCCGGGGTTTGTGTGCTGTTTGGCCTGCCCAGTCTGCGAATCAAAGGGTTTTATCTTGCCGTGGCGACGCTGGCAGCGCAGTTCTTTTTGGTCTGGCTGTTCAACCGGGTGCCGTGGTTCTACAACTACTCCGCCTCTGGCCAGATTAGTGCGCCGGAACGGACCTTGTTTGGCATTCCGGTGACCGGGGCCGAGACCGCACCATGGGCGGCCTATTTGTTCTGTCTGGTGTTCACTGTGTTCAGCGCGCTGATCGCGCGCAACCTGACGCGGGGTATGGCGGGGCGTAAATGGATGGCGATCCGGGATATGGATATTGCTGCCGAGATTATCGGTGTGAACCCGATGAAGGCCAAGCTAACCGCGTTTGCGACATCCGGGTTTTTTGTCGGGCTGGCCGGGGCGTTGTTCTTTGCCGTTTATCTGGGGGCTGTGGAAGTGGGCGAGGTATTTGGCATCAACAAATCCTTCCTCGTGTTGTTTATGGTGATCATCGGCGGGCTGGGGTCCATCTTTGGCAGCTTTGCCGGAGCAGCGTTTCTGGTGCTGTTGCCGGTGCTGCTAAAGAACATATTGGTCAGCGGGCTGGGATGGCCCACCGATCTGGCTGCGCATCTGGAATTTATCATCGTGGGCGCGATGATTGTGATCTTTTTAATCGCAGAGCCACACGGCCTTGCCCAGCTGTGGCGGATTGCGAAGGAGAAACTGAGACTTTGGCCTTTCCCACACTAGGGGCGGGCCACGGGAGTTGGTGGGGTGAAACCCCACCCTACGACACATTGGGATAACCAAGGGAGGATATATACCGATGAAGAAGACACTTGTAACAGCCGCGCTGGCGGCGGTGATGGCGGCGGGCCCTGCGCTTGCTGATCTCACCTTTAGCTCTTTGAGCTATCGGACAGGCCCATATGCGGCAAATGGGATTCCCTTTGCCGATGGCTATGCTGATTATTTCACCCTGCTGAATGAACGCGATGGCGGAATTGGTGGTGAAATGACGCGCATGGTGGAATGCGAGACAGGCTATAACACCGAAAAAGGTGTGGAATGCTATGAGGCGACCAAGGGCGAAGGTGTGCTGGTTTATCAGCCGCTCAGCACCGGTATCACCTATCAGCTGATCCCGAAAGTGACGGCAGACAGCATTCCGCTTCACACCATGGGTTATGGCCGGACATCGGCCAAGAATGGCTCTGTTTTCCGCAATGTGTTCAACTACCCGGCCAACTACTGGGACGGGGCGAGCCATGCGGTGACGCATATTCTGAACGAAAATGGCGGTGATATCGGCGGTAAGACAATTGCGCTGGTCTATCACAACTCTGCCTATGGCAAGGAACCGATCCGGACCCTGGAAGAGCTGGCAAAGAAGCATGGTTATAACCTGACTCTGTTACCGGTGGATCACCCTGGTCAGGAGCAGAAGTCACAATGGCTGCAAATTCGTCGTGAACGTCCTGATTATGTCCTGATGTGGGGCTGGGGCGTGATGAACCAGGTGGCGATTCAGGAAGCCGCAAACATCCGGTTCCCGATGGAGAACTTCATTGGCATCTGGTGGTCGGCCTCGGAAAACGATGTGTTGCCTGCGGGCGACGCGGCGCATGGATACAAAGCGCTGGCGATGCACAATGTGGGCGACGACTATCCGGTTTATGCCGATCTGAAGAAATACGTGGTGGATGCCGGGAAAGCTGCGGGCGCCGGGGATCAGCTGGGTACGGTTCTGTATAACCGGGGCATGTATGCCGCGATGCTGGCGGCGGAAGCTGCCAAAACTGCACAAGGCATTCATGGTACATCGGCGATCACGCCGGCGATGATGCGGGACGGTATGGAAGCGCTGGTCATGACCGAAGAAAAGATGGCCGGTCTTGGTCTGCCTGGCTTTGGTCCTGAGTTCAACGTGAGCTGTGAAAACCATGGCGGCAACGGTTTTGGTGCCGTGCAGCAGTGGGATGCAGAGGCCGGAAAATGGAGCCTGATCACCGACTACTATCAGTCTGATCAGGATGTCATTCAGGCGCTGATCGACGAAGACAGCGCAGCCTTTGCCGCCGAAGCCGGTATTGAGCCGGGTTGCAACTGATCCAAACCATTCCGGGCCGCTGCACATTTGGCGGTCCGGGAATTTGAGTATTTCTGGAACACTGAAAGACGGGCCCCGCACAGGGCCTGCCGGGAGAGATCATCATGCTTGATGCCGGTCATGACACAGAGACCCTGTTGGACGTCAACAATATCGAGGTAATCTACAACCATGTGATCCTTGTCCTGAAAGGCGTCAGCCTGTCGGTCCCCAAAGGAGGTATCGTTGCCTTGCTGGGTGGCAATGGTGCAGGCAAGACAACCACGCTGAAAGCCGTGTCGAACCTTCTGAAATCCGAACGGGGTGAGGTCACCAAGGGCACGATCATCTATCGGGGGGATCGGGTTCAGGATTTGTTGCCGTCTGATCTGGTGAAACGGGGCGTCATCCAGGTGATGGAGGGGCGCCATTGTTTTGAGCACCTGACGGTTGAGGAAAACCTGTTAACCGGGGCCTATACGCGCGGCGTTCGCAAGGCCGAGATCGAGGCCGATCTTGAACTGGTCTACACCTATTTCCCACGTCTGAAAGAACGCCGCAAAAGCCAGGCCGGGTATACATCCGGGGGCGAACAGCAAATGTGTGCCATTGGGCGTGCATTGATGAGCAGGCCGGAAATGATACTGTTGGATGAGCCATCCATGGGCCTCGCCCCGCAGCTGGTTGAAGAGATTTTCAACATTGTGAAATCATTGAATGAAAAAGAGGGCGCGACGTTTCTTCTGGCCGAGCAGAACACTAACGTGGCACTGCGGTTCGCCAATTATGGCTACATTCTGGAAAACGGCCGTGTGGTGATGGATGGCCCGGCGCAGGAGCTGCGCGAGAATCCGGATGTGAAAGAATTCTATCTGGGCATGTCGGATGAAGGGCGCAAATCTTTTCGCGACGTGCGCAGTTACCGCCGCCGTAAACGGTGGCTAAGCTGACGGTGCGGTTAATGAGGATCCTGGAAACAGATAAAAATCTGGTCGGTCGTCTGATCGATGACAGTATTATGCAACCCGTCTGTGGGGTTGGTCCATTCATAAATATGGGTGACCGAGGTGTTGGCCTGTTCGAGGTCACGAAAGGTCATGGTGGTGAAGTAGGTTTGTTTGGCATCGCGCGCAGTGTCGAGCACCGGATGGGCGTGACGTGTCGCGATCGGCGACATCGATTGCAGCAGATCAAGGTCAATCAGCCGGTCTGCAAAGGCGCGCAGGGCGTCATGGCCCGCGCCGGTGTCAACACCGGGTTTGAGATTGAAGCCGAAGAACATGTGATAGGCCATATCAACCCCTCCTTAGCCTCAGGCTATCGCGGAAGATGGCGCCGCGTGGTGCGCGCAACGACATGCAGGGGAACAATTTCGACGGCAAAACGGGCGGGAAGAGGACGCAATGACAAAGTTCTTTGATGAGTTGGAAACCCGCAGCGCAGATCAGCGCGCAGCCGAGCAATTGGTCAGCCTGAACAGTCAGATCGCGCGCGTTGCCGCGGCAGGGGCCTGCCGGTTGGAGGGGGGGCCGTTGACCGACATCGCGGGATTGTCTGCTTTACCGGTCTTGCGAAAATCAGCGCTGGGCCAGTGGCAAAAAGACAACCCGCCTTTTGGTGGCATTGCTGTGCAGAACCTGACCCATGTTTTTCAGTCCCCGGGGCCTATTTATGAGCCCGGAGGGAGCAGTCATGACTGGTGGCGGATGGGTCGGTTTTTGCATGCGTGTGGGATTGGCGCGGCGGATATCGTTCAGAATTGTTTCAGCTATCACCTGACCCCAGCGGGTATGATTTTCGAAAACGGTGCCCGGGCCGTAGGGGCCGCTGTTTTGCCAGCGGGGACGGGGCAGACCGAGCTTCAGGTGCAGGCCGCGCATGACATCGGTATCACCGCCTATGCCGGAACGCCGGATTACCTGAAGGTGATTCTGGATCAGGCGGACGGGATGGGCGTGCCACTTAACATCACCAAGGCAGCAGTTGGCGGTGGTGCATTGTTCCCATCTCTCAGGCAGGAATACGCCGAGCGGGGGATTGGATGCCTGCAATGCTATGCCACGGCGGACCTGGGCAACATTGCCTATGAATCCGAAGCGCAGGAGGGGCTGATTGTCGACGAGGGGGTGATTGTCGAGATCGTGACGCCCGGCACGGGTGATCCGGTCAGGCCGGGTGAGGTGGGTGAAGTGGTTGTGACAACACTGAACCCCGATTATCCGCTGATCCGTTTTGCCGCGGGTGATCTGAGCGCGCTGATGGAGGGTGTAAGCCCTTGTGGGCGCACGAATTACCGGATCAAAGGTTGGATGGGTCGGGCCGATCAAACGACCAAGATCAAGGGTATGTTTGTACGGCCAGAACAGGTGGCGACGTTAGTTGCGCGGCACGATGAAGTCTCGCGCGCCCGGGTTGTTGCCAGTCGCGAAGGCGAAATGGACGTGATGACGGTGCAGATTGAAACCAATGGCACAGATGCAGAACATTATACAGAATCTGTCGCCGATACGCTCAAATTACGGGGGCGGATTGAGATTGTCGCCAAGGGCAGCCTTCCCAACGATGGTAAAGTCATAGAAGATCAACGCACATATGAGTGAATTGACGATGGCTTTAGGTTGGGGGGAACCATGGGGTTTAGAGGGATAATTCGAAGTATTGTGGCGGGTTTGGTGCTGTGTCCTATTGCGGGGTGGGCAGAGGATGTTGCGCTGATATTTTCCGAAAGCGGATATAACACAACATCTGCGTCTGCAAATGAAGCAAGTGTCAGTGAGTTTCGCGATCCGCTGCGCCAGGCCGGGTTTCGAATTATCGAACCTCGTACAGCCAAGGCGTTTTCCATGCAGCTGGCCGCTGGTCAGCTGGAAAAAGCCGTTGCAAATGGGGCTGTGCAACGTCTGATTATCATCGCGACCCGGCCGATTGTGAATGACGGGCGCGATAGCTGGGTCTTGTCAGAAGATGGCGAGGGCGCGTCGCGGTTTTCGGTCGGATCGACCGGCATTTCGCTGGGCGCATTGAGCGATCTTGCCGCGCAAAGCGGGGCGCAGGCGGTTTTGCTGACGGATACAGCCGTTCCCCGCAATTTCCGAACTGGCGCCGGGTTGAAAAACGGGCCGAAGGGAATCCGGCAGGACAAAAGTGTGACCTATGTAAGCGGCCCGTCGCGGGGTCTTGCCCGGGCGCTGCGCGATTCTCTGTTGAATAGTCAGATGACTTTTGCCGAGGCGGCAGCGGTGGCGCCGCGAAATGTGCAGTATACGGGGTTTTTGTCAGATCAGGTCGGGTTGATGACCGTCGCGGGGGGGGCGACGTCTAACGAGGACGCGATTGAGGAAGGATTCTGGCGTGCGGTTGAGGCGCTCGATTCGGTTGAGGCGATGGAGCTTTACATCCGGGAGTATCCGCAAGGCACCCGGATCAAAGAGGCGCAAGACCGTATTGTATTCTTGAAAGATGAGCCGTTGCGACAGGCGCAGCTGGCCGAAGACGCGATTAATCTTAACCGTGCCGGGCGGCGTGCGATACAGCGCAATCTGACTCTGCTTGGGTTTAACCCGCGCGGGATAGACGGTGTTTTCGGACGTGGCAGCCGGGCGGCGATTGCGGCCTGGCAAAAGGACAACGCATTTCCCGAGACCGGGTACCTGACTTCGCGCCAGGTTGTTCGGTTGCGTACTCAGGCCAGACAGGAAAAAGCGCGGCAGGAAGAAGAAGCGCGGAAGAAGAAAGAGCAAGAGGAACGTCGTGACCGTGCCTATTGGCGGCGGACGGGCAAGCACGGTGACGAGACCGGTTTGCGCAATTATCTTGCGCGCTATCCCAATGGCTTGTTCGCGGATCAAGCCAACCAACAGCTGGCCGCGATCGAGGATATCCGCCAACAGGAAGCCGCACAGGAAGAGCGCGCGGCCTATGCATTGGCGAGTGATATCGACACGCCAGACAGTTACCGTGGCTTCCTAAGCGCTTATCCGCAAGGCGCGTATGCAAAGGCAGCGCAGGAGAGGCTGGATGAACTGACTTTTGAAGACCAAAATGCCGCGGCCATCGCGCGGGCCAAGTCCGAAGAGAAACAGGTTGCAGGCTCGTTTATCGCGCGTCAGATCATAGAACAGCGTTTGACACAGGTTGGGGTAGACCCGGGTGCGGTGGACGGGAAATTCACCGAGGACACCCGACGTGCGATCCGCCAGTTTCAAGAGACGTACGGCCTTGAAGTAACGGGTTATGTGTCACACCAAACCATGGTGAACTTGGTGTCGCGTCGGTGACGTCGATGCTATCGCTGGAACCTTAGTGGAGCGTAGGGTTCCAGCGGAATATTGGGGCGTTTGCCGCTGATCAGATCAGCGACAATTCGGCCAGTCTTTGGCCCGGCGGTTAGTCCGATATGCTGATGCCCAAAGGCGGCGTGAACGCCGGTTTGTCCGATCTCGCCAATCAGCGGCAGGCTGTCGGGGGTAGAGGGGCGAAAGCCGACCCATTCTTCTACGTCGTCGAATTCCAGATCCGGGAACGCCCGGCGGCTTTCGCGGCGGATCAGGTTCAAGGGCCCTTGTGACAGTCCTTTGCGAATACCACCCAGTTCGACGGTGCCGGCACAGCGCAGGCCGGATGACATCGGGTTCACCGCGAATTTTCCACGGGTAAGCATCATCGGATTGCGCGGCATTTGTGATGGGTTCTTGAAATGCAGATGGTGGCCACGCTCTGCCTGCAGTGGGACCTTAAGACCCAGTTTGCGCATCAGTGGCTTGGACCAGATGCCGGCGGCCAGCACGGCATGATCACAGGGCATAGGTCCCTGATCGGTTTCGACCGCGGCGATTTTCCCCTCATTTAGCGTGAAATCGCGAACTTCGGCCTTGCGGTATGTGCCGCCCTCTTCCGCAAAAACCTGGGCCAGATCCTCAATGTAAGCGCCGGGATTGAGGATGTGACCATGGCCCTTGAGTACGGCCATGCATGATAGATTGGGGGACAGGATCGGCTCTGCTTCGCGCGCCGATGGTCCCTCGATAAGCTCGGGTTCCAGCCCCGCTTCGCGCTTGAAATCCCAGCTCAGTTTATCTTTTTCAAAGGCGGCCCGGTTTTCATAGACGTAAGAATAGCTGCTGCTGGCGATCCACTTGGCGGCGCTGGTGCCTTTGGTTAGTGCATGATGCTGGTCAATGCCGTCCATCAGAATGGGGGCAAGCGCATCAACCATATGACGTGTGCCCCTGTCGGTGGCGTTTGAGAGGTATTTCAAAAGCCAAGGCACCATGCCGGGTAGGGCGCCCCATTGTATGAACAAAGGCGAGCGAGGGTTGATCAGATATTTGAGCGCGGTCTTTGGTAGGTCCGGCGTGTTGACCGGAACGATTGCCCACTGCGCGATCAGGCCTGCATTGCCAAAGGAGGCCCCGGCACCGGGGGCGTCCTTGTCCACCAGCGTGACCGTATGTCCCGCACGGCGCAGCCAGATTGCTGCGCTGACGCCGCAGATACCGGCCCCGATCACGACAATGTTCTGTGGTTGCGCCATGGGCCGCCCTTTGCCGTTTGGTGTCTGTGGCAGCTAAGACAAATTGAAGCGCACGGGCAAGAGGCCGCAGCGTTTAAAATGCAGCCCGCAGCGCAATTTCCACCATGTCTGCAAAGCTTTGTTCGCGGGCGTAACTGTCGAGTTCTTCGCCGGTGATCAAATGGTCCGAAACGGTCAGCACCGTAAGGGCACGCGCATTGTGGCGGGCGGCAACGGTATATAGCTCTGCTGTTTCCATCTCGACCGCGAGCGTACCGTGGCGGGTGAGCTGTTCGGTGAGATCACTGCGTTCGTCATAGAACGTGTCAGAAGAATAGATGCCACCGACGTGATAGCGTGTGCCCGAGCTGTCGGCGGCCTGTGCCGCTTTACTTAGTAACGCCCAGTCGGCGCAGGGGGCGAAATTCATTTCGCGAAACAGGCTGGATGATGGTGTGCCCACGCTGCTGGCGGTTTGGGCGAGGATGACATCGCGCAAACCTACATGCGATTGCATGGACCCGCAGGAGCCAATGCGGATAAGGGTTTTTGCGCCGTAGTCGCGGATCAGTTCGTTGGCGTAGATCGACAGGCTGGGCATGCCCATGCCGCTTCCATGGATGGTAACGCGATTGCCGTTCCATGTTCCGGTGAAACCCAGCATTCCCCTGACATCATTGACCAAAACGGGGTTGTCCAGAAAGGTTTGCGCGACCCATTTGGCCCGTTTCGGATCTCCGGGCATCAAAACGGTTTCGGCGATATCCCCGGGTTTGGCGCCGATGTGAATGGTCATTCGGGTGCTCCTTTGTGCATCGTTGAGCTTACCCTAATGCGGTTTTTGTTAAACCTGAATCCGGTTTGGCGAAAAACGTCCCACCAGTGCTTTGATGTTGCACCGTTTCCCAAAAACCTGTTGCCTCAGGTTTATTGCGAAACGCTTTAAAACGTCTCGCCCTATACCGAAAGCCGGTAGCGCAAAAACCGCATTAGGCAGATCAGGCGAAGCGTGTTAGCGTTTCAGAATTCGTGATTTTGACAATAATTTCAAAGGACAAGATATGTTGCAGCCCGTCACCGGCACGCCCGCCACAAAAGGCACCTCTAGCTTCATGTCCTTTGGTCATACCTTGAGCCAATCCTGTCGGCGTGCGGTTTGCGCTGTTGTTGCAATCACTGGTCTGGGTGTTGCAGCGCCGGCCTCGGCAGAAATAAACGAATTTCATGTTGGTATCGTGTTCCAGACCGCAGCGAATTACTGTCCATTACATACCATCGAGGCACGCGGGCAGGAGCTTGAGATTTCGAGTAATACTGGGTTGTTTTCTTTGTTTGGAACAATGTATGGCGGCGATGGTCGGACGAAATTCGGCATTCCGGATTTAACCGGATCAGACGCAAAACCACCGGCATTTGGTTCCAACGGGTTACGTTGGTGCGTTCAAGAGCGCGGGAATTGGCCAAATCGGGATGGTGCGGCATCTTTCACAGCGGCGTCACATGGTCTGATCATGCGAACCGGTGCCAATTTCTGCCCCCATCCCTGGCGCAAGACAACGTCCGATGTTCAGACACAGTATTCCCATAATCCGCTCACCAATTGTGAGGTCGGAACAGATTATGAAATTGACCATTATGGGTGGCTTTTGGGCCAGATCGTCACAGTTAATGCGCCCAATTGCCCCGGGAACACGTTTCCCGCAAATGGTCAGGGATTTAAGGTGGATGACAATACTCGGGGTCTCGAATCTCTGTTCGATTATGCCTATGGCGGCGAGTATGGCGTGTCCTTCAATTTGCCCAACATCCCAACGACAAGCGCCGGGAATTTGTCTTGCGTCGTGATCCAAGGCATTTGGCCTGCCAGACCGTAATTTTCCCATGATTGCTTTGGCCTTTTGGCGCGCGCCTTCCGCTTGAAAAATGTATTGAAAGGTTATGATTTGAACAAATCAATGATCGAAACGGCTCGCGCCCTGAAACGATCTTGTCTCAGTGCGGTTTGCGCTATTGCGACCTTCGCCGGGGTCTGCGTCGCCACGCCATCCGCGGCATCTGAAGATTTTTACTTTGGGCAAGTCATTCAGACCGCGGCGACATTTTGCCCGCGTGGCACGGCCGAGGCGGATGGTAGTCTGCATGATATTTTTCCGGATGGCGTCTATCTGTTTTCGCTTTATGGGACATCGTTTGGGGGCGATGGCCGAACAACATTTGGCCTGCCGGATTTGCCCGGGCCTGATAAAAACCTGTCGTTCAATGAGCGCACGGGTTTGCGTTGGTGCGTGGTGGCTTGGTTTGGGCAGTTTCCGCCGCGTGATGGCACGGTGCCGTTCAGCGCAGCGTCGTCCGGGTTGATCATGACAACGGGTGCCAATTTCTGCCCAATGCACTGGCGCAAGACATCACCGGGCGTTCAACCAGAAACCGGATCGGTTATCCGGTGCGAGGCAGGGAAGGATTGGGTGGACCAAGTTCCTTGGTATATGGCCCAGATCGTTACGGTGAATGCGCAAACCTGCCCGGCAAATATGACGCCGGCAAATGGACAGGAGTTGAATATTGCGGAACACCAAGACCTCTTTTCGCTTTTGTACGCGGTCTATGGTGGCGACGGTAAGTTTACATTTAGCTTACCGGATGTTCCATCACCGGGTGCTGGCGAAATTGCATGTGTTGTGACCCACGGCCTGTATCCTTCCAGAAACTAAACCGGTCCGATAGGGCTTTAACGGCTGTATTTGATAAAAGGCGTCAGGGTCGCGATCCGGTCATAGAGTTTGCGCGCCTCGGTGTTGAAATCCTGCGTCAACCAATAAACCGACGGTCGGCCATCGGCATCGGCCTGGGCATAGACCGCTTCGATCAGTTTGCGGCCCACGCCCGTGCCACGCACGGACGGGTCTGCATAAAGGTCTTGCAGGTAACAAACGGGTTCAACCCGCCAGTTGTGCGCGTGGTAGATGTAATGCACCAGGCCGATGTGCTGATCCCCCTGCAACGCCATAAAACCGCATTGATCGGGGTGGTCGGCTGAGCACAGGCGCTCAAAGGTGGATTCATAGACCTCATCCGTAACACTGCTTTCGTAGAATTCCAGATAGGCCGTCCAGAGGCGGCGCCATTCGGATTTATCCGAGGGTTGAATGGGGTGGATGGTGATGGTGGCGGACATATTGAAACCCTTTCTTGTTGCGCCTAGGAAATCACAGGCAGGTGGGAAGGCAAAGATCGAATTTCGCCGTTTTTAACCCGCATTCAATCGGGCAAAAGAAACGGGCAATTGATCCACCGCAACGACGGGTTGGCAAGTATCTGGTAAAATTCTTCTTATACATTGAGAGGAGAAAACCATGTTTAAGAAAATCGTAATTGGTTTCGACGGCTCGGATACTGCCGAAAATGCGATACGTCTGGCCTGTGATCTGGCTGGGAAATTTGGATCGGACCTTCATCTGGTGCACACACCGCAGGCGGATACGGTTGCCTTCGCAACTGGGGCGATTGCGGGGTATCACGCAGTTGCAACGATGCCGTCGCGTGAAGAAGTGAAATAAGCGGCGGATGAGGTTATTGCACGAGGGGAGGCGATTGCTGCTCAGGAAGGGTACACGATGTCAGCCACGCATGTGATGGGGGGTAAGCCCGCAGAGGATATCGTTGCCTGTGCGGAAAAGCAGGGTGCAGACCTTATCGTCACCGGGCGCCGGGGATTGGGGGCGGTGGGAGCCTTTGTTCAGGGAAGCACGTCGCAGCGCATCGGCCATCTTGCGAAATGTGCGTGCCTGTCAGTGGTCTGATCGGGTGGGCCCTACTGGGCCGCAATGGCCTGTGGGTCGGCCAGTGTCACGATATCCTGCATGATGGTGTTTAATTCAAAATCCTTGGGCGTATAGACCCGGGCCACGCCCATTTCGCGCAGGCGTTGGGCGTCGTCGTCGGGGATGATGCCGCCAACGATGACCGGCACATCTGATAATCCGGCCTCTTGCATCCGGTGCATCAGTTCTTCGACTAGCGGGATGTGTGAGCCTGACAGGATCGACAGGCCGACAACGTGGGCCTGATCTTCGACCGCTGCCGCGACGATCTCTTCCGGGGTCAGGCGGATGCCTTCGTAACCGATGTCCATACCGCAGTCGCGCGCACGAAAGGCAATCTGTTCGGCGCCGTTTGAGTGCCCGTCGAGGCCCGGTTTGCCGATGAGGAACTTCAGGCGGCGACCCAAGCGGTCAGAGACTGCATCAACCGCATCGCGGATATCGTCCAGCCCTTCGGTCTTGTTCGACGGGCTGCCCGAGACGCCGGTGGGGCCGCGGTATTCGCCGTGAACGCTGCGCATTTGCGCCGCCCATTCGCCGGTGGTGACGCCAGCGCGGGCCGCTTTGATCGAGGCGGGCATGACGTTGAGGCCCTTTTTAGCAGCGTCGCGCAATTCTGCCAGCGCAGCTTTGACCGCCGCGGCATCGCGGGATGCGCGCCAGTCATTCAGGCGGTTGATCTGTTCTGCCTCGACCGCCGGATCAACGACCATGATGCCGCCGTCGCCGGTCATCAGGGGAGAGGGTTCACCTTCGGTCCATTTGTTGACGCCGACCACAACAGTTTCATTTTTTTCGATCCGGCCAAGACGTTCTGCGTTGCTGTCGACCAGACGGGATTTCATGTAGTCGATCGCGCCGATCGCCCCGCCCATACCATCAAGGTTGGCAAGCTCGTGCCGCGCACCGTCTTTGAGCGCCTCGACCTTGCGGTCGACAGCCGGGTTGCCATCAAACAGGTCATCAAATTCCAGCAGATCGGTTTCATAGGCCAGGATTTGCTGCATACGCATCGACCATTGCTGATCCCACGGACGGGGCAGGCCGAGGGCCTCGTTCCAGGCGGGCAGCTGCACTGCGCGGGCACGGGCCTTTTTTGACAATGTCACAGCGAGCATTTCCAGCAGGATGCGGTAGACGTTGTTTTCGGGCTGTTGTTCGGTCAGGCCGAGGCTGTTGACCTGCACACCGTAACGAAAACGGCGGAATTTGGGGTTGTCGACGCCGTAGCGGGTTTCAAGGATTTCATCCCATAGATCGACAAAGGCGCGCATCTTGCACATCTCGGTTACGAACCGGATGCCTGCGTTGACGAAGAAACTGATCCGTCCGGCAAGTGCCGGGAAGTCTTCGGAGGGGACGCGGGGTTTCAGCTCGTCCAGCACGGCGATAGCGGTGGCGAGTGCAAAGGCAAGCTCTTGCTCTGGTGTCGCACCGGCCTCTTGCAGGTGATAGGAACACACGTTCATCGGATTCCATTTGGGCGCGTTGGTATAGCAGTATTCGGCCACATCCCCGATCATTTTGAGCGAGGGTTTCGGCGGGCAGATATAAGTGCCTCGCGACAGGTATTCCTTGATCAGGTCGTTCTGAACCGTGCCCTGAAGCTGGGCGATGTCGGCGCCCTGTTCTTCGGCGGCAGCGATATAGAGTGCCAGCAGCCAGGGTGCGGTGGCGTTGATCGTCATCGAGGTGTTCATTTGTTCAAGCGGTATGTCCGCGAACAGAGTGCGCATATCGCCCAGATGGCATACCGGAACGCCGACTTTGCCAACCTCACCCCGAGCAAGAATATGGTCGCTGTCATAGCCGGTTTGGGTGGGCAGGTCGAAAGCCACGGAAAGCCCCGTCTGACCCTTGGCAAGGTTTGAGCGATATAGCGCGTTCGAGGCCTCGGCCGTGGAGTGACCGGCGTATGTCCTGATGAGCCAGGGACGGTCTTTCTGCATCTGCGACATAGCGGGCCTCGTGAATCGGTTTGCGCAACATTCTTACGTTGGCGCATAGATATCTGGAATATTATGGCGCTGTCAATTCGCTGCGTTGCGGCATTCCGACAATGGCAGCAAGAATTCCGACCCAACCCATCACGGCCTGACCGTGTGCCGAAAGGGTGGCGCTATCGAGAAAGAACAGAATTCGGAGGGTTTCGAGAGGTGAAGGAGCTGTGCCGATGACGATTTGTAATGGCAGACCGTCAAAGATCAGCATGTAATAGGTGTAGTAGATTTGGGGTGAGAGCCAGCAGAACGCCCAGAACAACAGCAGAGCAAACAGAATTCGGGCAACGCGTTTAAAGCCGCGTCCAAGGTAGAGCACAGCCCCTATAAAAAGCAAAGCAAGCCCAAGCGACAAGAGCGCAAGCCCGGCCTGACCCGCATTGCCAAGCGTGAAAAAGGAGTCCTGTTGATACAAAGTGTCAGCCTCGCCATGCCCGTTTTGTTAGGCTAGTGTCCCAGGCATGGCGCTGCAAGGGACGCCGATTTGCGTTGAGGATTGTCTTGGCTTTGTATAGCTGGCTGTCATGACTAGGACGGTGGAACTTCCCCTATGGTTTTTCCTGCTGATCGTATTGTTCGCAGCGATCACCTTTGCGTCGCATTTTCTGTTTCCCTCTGTGCGCTGGTTTTTACGACGCAGGTTGGAACGCGCGGTGGAGCGGCTGAACAAGCGATTAACGCGCCCGATCCAGCCCTTCAAGCTGGCCCGGCGGCATGACATGATCCAACGGTTAATCTATGATCCGGCGGTCACAGCGGCGATCGTAGATTTTGCAAAACGTAATGGTGTGCGCGAGGATGTCGCGTTTCAGACAGCACGCAAATATGCGCGCGAGATTGTGCCCAGTTTCAGCGCGTTCGCGTATTTCAGCTTTGGTGCGCGGTTGGCGCGTTGGCTGGCGCGGTCGCTTTACAATGTCAAAACCGGGCTGAACAACAACACGGTATTGGAAGGTATTGATAAGGACGCCACGGTGATTTTCATCATGAATCACCGAAGCAATATGGATTATGTGCTGGTGACAACCCTGGCTGCGCAAGCATCCGCGTTATCTTATGCAGTGGGTGAATGGGCGCGGGTCTGGCCGCTTAGCCGGTTGATCAAGTCAATGGGCGCGTATTTCATCAGGCGTAAATCACGCGGTGGTCTCTACCGGACGGTACTGGCACGTTATGTGCAGATGGCCACCGAGGGCGGCGTTGCACAGGCGATTTTTCCCGAAGGGGGCCTGAGTTTGAATGGGCAGTTGATGCCGCCCAAGCTGGGCCTGTTGTCCTATGTGGTTGAAGGGTATCAACCGGAGGGGCGGGACGTGGTCTTTGTACCGGTGGCGATCAACTATGACCGGGTGCTGGAGGACCGGGTTTTAATTGCTGCGGCTGAACGTGGTGACCGAAGGTTTCCGGCAAAGATGTCCGTCATCATCGGGTTTGTATTCCGGATGATCTGGCAACGTTTACGGGGTCGGTTTAATGGGTTTGGAACGGCAGCTGTTATATTTGGTGAACCTCTGAAGTTGAGCGAACGAGGTGACGCGCCTGATCTGAGAAAACTGGGTCAGGACCTCATGCAGCGGATTGCGGACGAAATGCCGTATTTGTTTGTGCCGATCCTGTCGCGCGTGATGTTGAACGCCACCGGTCCGCTTGACCGGGAAGCGATGCTTGATGCCGTCAGGACATCGATCACAGAATCCTCCGCGCCGGCACCACTGGTTTCACGAGACGCGTTTCCCGGCGTATTAACGCGCGCACGAATTTCAATGGAGCGGCGTGGGATGATCCGAAAGTCAGGAGATGTCTGGGAGATGGTTGAAGCTGAACGGGCGTTATTGACATTCTACGCGAATTCGATTGCGCATTTTTATCCGAAAGACGCTGCGCGCGCGAAATAGTTTCTGCATCTGCGAGGTCATAAAATTACAAAATCAGCCGCTTTGGCATTGCATTGTTGCGTGATGCCTTTTATTTCAAGACCTGAAACGGCGATTCTGCATCGCGGCAAAAACCTTGATGAGGAGAGTTAACATGGCTCTGGATAACGAGACCGGCATCGCACCTTATGATGCACCTGAGAAGGATCTTTACGAGGTCGGTGAACTGCCTCCGCTGGGGTATGTTCCTAAAAGCATGTACGCTTGGGCCATCCGCCGTGAACGCCACGGAGAGCCGGATAAGGCGATGCAGCTGGAAGTGGTTGATGTGCCGCGCCCGGACAGCCACGAGGTACTGGTGCTGGTGATGGCGGCAGGTGTGAACTATAACGGTGTGTGGGCCGGCTTGGGCATTCCAATCAGCCCGTTTGATGTACACAAAGCCGAGTTTCATATCGCAGGTTCTGATGCCTCTGGTGTGGTGTGGGCCGTTGGTGACAAAGTGACCCGCTGGAAAGTGGGTGACGAGGTGGTGATCCACTGTAATCAGGATGATGGTGACGACGAGCACTGTAACGGTGGCGATCCGATGTTTTCGAACAGCCAGAGAATCTGGGGCTATGAAACGCCGGACGGATCGTTTGCCCAGTTCACTTGTGTGCAGGCGCAGCAGTTGATGCCGCGGCCCAAGCATCTGACCTGGGAAGAAAGCGCGTGCTATACGCTGACACTGGCAACGGCCTATCGGATGCTGTTTGGGCATCATCCGCACGAGTTGAAACCCGGGCAGAATGTTCTGGTTTGGGGGGCGTCTGGCGGTCTGGGATCTTATGCGATCCAGTTGGCCAATACGGCGGGTGCCAATGCGATTGGCGTGATCAGTGACGAGGACAAACGCGACTTTGTTCTGAGCCTGGGGGCGAAGGGTGTACTGAACCGCAAAGACTTCAATTGCTGGGGTCAACTGCCGACGGTGAACACGCCGGAATATGGCGAATGGTTCAAAGAGGTCCGCAAATTCGGCAAGGCGATTTGGGACATTACCGGCAAGGGTGTCAACGTCGACATGGTGTTTGAGCACCCCGGAGAGGCGACGATGCCGGTCAGCAGTTTTGTCGTCAAAAAGGGCGGCATGGTTGTGATCTGCGCGGGGACTACGGGATATAATCTGACGATGGATGCGCGCTATGTCTGGATGCACCAAAAGCGTATTCAGGGCAGCCACTTCGCGCATCTCAAACAAGCGGCATCAGCAAACCAGCTGATGGTGGAACGTCGGCTGGACCCGTGCATGTCCGAAGTGTTTCCTTGGGATGAGATTCCGGCGGCTCACGTGAAGATGCGCAAGAATGAGCATAAACCGGGGAACATGTCTGTGCTGGTCCAGGCGCCAAAAACCGGACTACGCACGGTTGAAGATGTTCTGGAAGCTGGAAAGTAAACTACTGTTCTGACCTGTGTTTGCGCCCGTGAGTTGCAGTGCATTCACGGGCGTATTTTCATATTTGAAATGTTCTTTTTCAAGGTTCTAAGTTCACCCCTCCCCCCATTTCTGGGGAAGGTGAAAGGGTGAGTAACAAAATTAATTTAAACATGCTATGGTTGTATTAACCTTTCGTTAACCGACGTTAAGGAGGCTTGGGATGCAAAATGAATGGATTCTCGAAGTACTTGCTGATCTGAGGGAATTTGCATCTCACAATGGCCTTCCGGCTTTGGCGGATTATCTGGATGATACCCGTCTGGTCGCTGCTGAAGAGATCGCGTCACAGGCGGGAGGAAAGCGCGCGGATGAATTTGGTCACGCCACGGCGGCTGGAACCGATCTTGAGGTCTTTGGAGCGGGCCGTTGAGCCGGGAGATCTTGAATCCGTAATCATTCAGTTTCGCGACTATTTTCGGATCGATCACACGGTTTACCACTGGGTGAGCGCGGCGGATAAGCAATATCGGTGTGGTACCTACAGTCCTGATTGGGTGGCACGCTACGTTGACAAGAGGTACTTGCGTATCGATCCAGTGATACAGGGGTGTTACCAGCGGTTTCATCCAGTGGACTGGAAGCGGTTGGATTGGTCCGGCAAGGCAGTTCAGTCGTTTCGTCGGGATGCCGTGGCCCACGGGGTAGGAAGCCAGGGATATTCGGTCCCGTTACGCGGGCCAAACGGGCAGTTTGCGCTGTTTACAGTAAATAACAACTGCGGGGATGCAGACTGGGAAAGGTTCACCAGAACCTTTCAGCGAGAGCTGATCCTGATTGCGCATTTTTTCAATCAAAAAGCGCTGGATTTCGAGCCCGAACGGGCACCGAACCGGTCGCAGCCGCTAAGCCCCAGAGAGCTTGACGCGCTGACTTTGCTGGCCTTGGGCTATGGCCGTGCGAAGGTGGCGGATACTCTGTCGATCTCAGAGCATACGTTGCGGGTCTACATTGAATCGGCGCGATACAAACTGGGCGCGATCAACACCGTTCATGCGGTTGCACGGGCGCTGAGCCATGGGTTGATTGTGATCTGAAGGCCGTGCCACTTAATCTGTGATCAAGCCGGAGAGACGGAAACAGATCTATGCCCGCTCACTCTGGCACGGCAAAACTAAGCGCGGCCCAGTGGGTTTTCCAGACCGGGCCGGCGTCGGGGTCGTCGTTTGGCAGGGCCTCTGCCGCGACGGAATTGACCAGATAGGAATGCCCCCTTGTAATGGGTAAATCGGCCTGCCCGTTTGCATCCGTGCGGTGCAGGGTGGTGGTGACGGTTCCGTCGGGGGCTTTGCCAAACAGCTCTACCTGAACATTGACCCGTGGCGCACTGTTCAGCAGGACCAGCACCGGCATTGTGACTAGCGAATCTGTGTAAGGATTGGCCAAAGCCACGATTTCGGTCTTGAGACCCGTGGGTGCATCTGATCCAGCGCCGTCGCCGATGGCGACCAGGGATTTGGAATAGCGACGGAAGGTTTCGTCAAAGTTTTCTTGTCGAATACCACGGGCGGCGTGCCCTTCGATCAATTGAGATAACGATTTATCGGTGGCAAACGTGACGAATTTGTCAAAAGATTTGTAGCGTATTTCCTGATCTTCTGACTCCAGAACGATCACAACCAATCCGGTGCCGGGGCTGGGCATACTGATCGCCGGCTCGTCCCCCAAACGACCGGTTACGGGAGATTTTTCGCCGTTTGCAACCATTTCGAACCGAACCCATCGGCGATCATTATATGGGTAGCTGATCCCATCAAATCTTTGTCCAAGACGCAAATCCGCCTTGATTTCTGTTCCCTGCTCGATTTGGTAATCAAGCGGCTCGATCCAGAATTCATGTGATCGACCCGGCAAGGCCGATAGCCCAAGAGTGAGCAGGGCAAAGGAAAGGGACAGGAAACGCATGGCAAACCAATTGATGAGAGTTGCCCTCAGGATGACGCTTGTACTGGTTGTGTCAATTGCGCAGCTGTTCAACTTTTCGTCTGAGACAGCGGCGCATGAGGTGCGGCCTGCTATTGCTGATGTGAGCCTGTCCGCCGACCGGATCGAGATTGAGATCAAGCTGACGGCAGAGCCGTTGGTGGCTGGAATCAATCTGGAAGGTTTGCAGGACACCAATGACGCTCCCGAGGCAGATGAGCATGACCAGCTGCGTGCGCTGCCAGTTGCTGAATTCGAGCAACGATTTCGCGAGGCCTGGCCTGGCCTGCAGGATGGCTTCTTCGTGGAGGGTGCCGATGGTGCAAATGTTCCTCTGGCTTTAGACCAACTGGAGACTGAGCCGCGCACGGATCTGGAGCTGCCAAGAGATACAGTTCTACGCTTAAGTGCTGTGCTTCCCGCGGATGGTGGTGACATCCGGTTCGGGTGGCAGGCAGAGTTTGGGCCGATCATTGTACGGCAGCTTGGCGGGGGCGACGATGCCTATGCCGGGTTTTTGGACAAAGGTGCGCTGAGTGATCCGCTGCCCCGGACAGGTGCCGCCACAGAAAGTGGATGGCGTGTATTTGCGCGTTACATAGCGGTGGGATTTGACCACATCATACCCAAGGGGCTGGATCATATCCTGTTTGTTTTGGGGTTGTTTTTGTTGTCGCTAAAGCTGCGCCCTTTATTGACGCAAGTGACGGTGTTCACGGTGGCGCATACGATCACGCTGGCGTTGGCCAGCCTTGGGATCGTGAAGGTCGCACCTGCAATCGTTGAGCCATTGATTGCGGCCTCGATCGTGTATGTCGCCGTCGAGAACGTCTTTACCAACCGGATCACCAAATGGCGCCCAATGGTGATCTTTTGCTTTGGCCTGCTGCACGGGCTTGGCTTTGCCTCTGTCCTTGGGGAGTTCGGGTTAGCGCAGGGGCGGTTTCTTCCAGCTTTGGTCGGGTTCAACTTCGGGGTTGAGATCGGGCAGTTGACGGTGATTGCTCTTGGATTTCTGCTTGTCGGTTTCTGGTTTGGGCGCAAGCCATGGTACCGGGCGCGCATCAGCGTACCGGCCTCAGTTGTCATCGCACTAGTCGGCGTATGGTGGGCGTTTGAGAGGGTGTTTTTATGAGCTCAGGTTTTTCGTATCTGGTGCCCGGGAAGGCGGGCCTATAGGGTCGCGCCATGCCTGCACCAACGCTTACATTTTCCCATGATCAGGCCGAGGCCCATGACCGCGTATCAGAGATGCTGCGCAGTGCTGGTGTGGATATTGACGAGGGGCTGCTGACCCCGCCACGCGAGGGCAAACACAGTGTCATGGCTGTGACAGGTAAGGCCGGGTCGGGCAAAACGTTATTGTTAGCAGCGCTTTACCGGGCGTTGGAGGATGCCGGTGTTGAGGTGGTGTCAGGGGACTACGAATCCCGCCGCCGCAAGGAAAAGCGCAGCCTGGCTATTCTGGCGCCCACGAACAAGGCCGCAAGCGTGCTGCGGATGCGCGGCGTACCAGCCACGACCATTCACCGCATCCTTTATACGCCTGTTTACGACCCGGAATATGAACGCATCGCCGAATGGCTGGCCGGTCAGGGGGAACGGCCTGAGATTGAGGGATTGACCGATCAGGCACTGGACCGGGCGCATGCGTTTTATCAGAACAACAAGTCTATCCCCGGGGCACTGGCCGCGGCAGGGTTGCGGGGATCGGATTTCATCACCGGATGGAAGCGGCGCGAAGAACCGCTTGATATCGGGTTTGTCGATGAGAGTTCGATGCTGGATGAAAAGCAGTTTGAGGACTTGCAGGAGATCTTTCCAACGTTGTTGCTGTTTGGAGATCCCGCGCAGCTGGCCCCAGTAAATCAATCCGGGTCGATGGTGTTCGACAAACTACCCGCCCCGGCGCGTATGGACCTGCACCGGGTGCATAGGCAGGAGGCGGATAATCCGATCCTTGATCTGGCGCATGCCCTGTCCGACCCTGATGTCGATTTTAACCGTTTTGAGCGAATGGTTGAGGATGCGGCCAGCCGGGATGAGCGGGTCAAGCTGGCGCAGCGGGTTGAGGTTGACCTGATGGCGCGTAGTCCGGTTCTGGTCTGGCGCAATGTCACGCGCATCCGGTTGATCAATGCGTTTCGTTCGGTCCATGGTGCACCCGAAACAGCGTTGCTGGAAGGCGAGCCGCTGATTTGTGACGGGATTGAGCTGCCGCTCAAACACCGTAAAAAACGGCTTGATCTTGAGGCGCGGGGCCTGATCAAGGGCGCGCAGGTAATTTATCTTGAGCCCGGGCGCAAGCCGGGGTTTTCGCGGCTGCATGTGATCGGGGCTGAGGATCCGCAAGTTAGTGCCGCAAGCATCGTGAAGATTGAAAAGCCCGACGAGGAAGAACCGTTTATACCCTTTGCGGCACGCATGGGGGCGACGTTTCTGCATGGTGCGGCGGTTACAATTCACAAGGCGCAAGGCAGCCAGTGGCCCGATGTGCAGGTGTTTGCACCCGATATTTATGCGGCGTCGCGCACCGGACGTACAGAAGCCGGACAACCCTTGTGGAAACGGTTGGCCTATGTCGCGATCACCCGGGCAGAGGAGCGTCTGCACTGGGTCGTGCGCAATCGCTTGTCGAAACCGACCGGGCCGCTAAGGGTAGATGATTTGCGGGTGGTGCCTGTGCCATTGGAACTGGAGGCTGAGATATGAGAACCATTTTGATTACAGGTGCGAGTTCCGGCATCGGGGCGGCAACAGCCAATAAGTTTTTGGATGCCGGGTGGTGTGTTGGTCTGATTGCACGTCGGGTGGACCGGTTGAAAGCCTTGGCCGAGGGACGCGAGAACGCCATTGTTCTGGCCGCGGATGTCACCGATGCAGCGGCGATGAAGGCAGCGTTTGACCAGTTTATTGGTCAGACCGGGCGTTTGGATGTTCTCTTTAACAATGCCGGGATTTTTGGCCCCGGGGCGGTGCCGGATGAAGTTCCGCTGGCCGGGTTCGAAGAGGTGCTGAACGTCAATATCAGGGGGATGTTCATTGCCGCACAGCTGGCCTTTGCACAGATGCGCAGGCAATCCCCGCAAGGGGGGCGGATCATCAACAACGGGTCTTTGTCAGCGCATAATCCGCGGCCGGGTTCGATCTGCTACACGACTTCGAAACACGCTATCACTGGTATGACGCGGAGCCTTTCGCTGGATGGGCGGCCGTATGATATTGCCTGCGGACAGATCGATATCGGCAATGCGAAGACCGAGCTGGTCGAGGATTTGAACGCGCGTATCTTGGCAGAGAACTCAGAGGCTGAATTGATGCCGATGATGGACGTTGCGAACGCGGCAAATTCGGTTCTGCATATGGCGGGTATGCCGCTGTCGGCGAATGTGCAGTTTATGACCGTGATGGCAACAAAGATGCCTTATATCGGCCGGGGGTAGGAGAGGTGGGCGAACAATCCTTACGATCCTAGTTTGGCACGGCGCTTGTCAAATTTGGTTGCTTGAGTGACCCTATGTGTGATGCAGCGGCCTCGCATGGTTCAACTATTTCTAAGTTTCCAGTTCAAATCCCCATGCCGCCGAGCTGATCAACTCAGAAAGGAACTACTATGAAGAAGTTCAAGATATTTGCAATCTCATTGGCTATGAGTTTGTGCGTTAGCGGCCCATCAGTGGCCGACCCTTCTCACATGTACGGGACATGGGTGAGTGTGGATCAGCAGTGCATTTATGATGGCGGCATTCCTTCAAGTGCTGCCTTTACGATCAGCCGCTACAAAATTGAGTATTTTGAACAGAGTTGCGAAAACCTGGAAACCCCTTTGGTCAGTGATGACACGGCCACAGTGAAATACGTTCTGGTGTGTGACGATGGGATCGAAACACAGACGCAGACGACAACATTTCACCTGAGCGATGATGACGTGTTGACGGTTTATTCAGAGAACGCCCCTTCGTTCACAGCCAAAAGATGCGAATAGACCCGCCGGATTTTTCCCATACGGTTATAGCTCTGGGTGTTTGAACAAATGCAGGTTAGGCTTGCTCTTGCGCCATATTGGGAGATCGCAGTGAAAAACCTTTTGAAGTCAGGAATAATAGCGGCGGGCGTTTTTTGTGCGACCGCGGCAGGTGCCACAGACTATTCGTCTCTTTACGGTACCTATTCGCTGCCGGGTGAGAGTTGCGATGAATGGAATCCCAGCGAAAGTATTATGGTGGTGGCCAAGGGCCGCGTCGAATTTCTCGAGGTCGGATGTGATGTTCAAGGCAATCCCGGTGAACTTTCCAAAGACACCTACCGGTTTGAACTAAGTTGTAGTGGGATCGACAGTGGACCATGGGAGTCTGTGCTGGTTCTACAGGCAGAGCCGGACGAAATGGTGATGCAGACTTTTGAAGAATATGATCCGGTTCAGCACCTCAAGCGTTGCCCGCATTGAAACCTTGGTAACAACGCATGTTCCAGGATGCAGGATCAGTCGAATTTGGTTCAGTCAGCAGCATGATTGTTCTGGCGAGTTCAAAAACGCCCGCTGGTCGCAAAACAGGAAGATAGAAATGCTAAATAAAATATCGATGAAGTTAGCAACAATCCTTGCTGTTCAAGGGGCAAGCACATTCCCGGCCTCTGCGGATACCTGGTGGGAGATTGGTGATCAGACGCTCTATTTTGAAGACGGCATCGATGGCATGGGCGTGCTTGTTTATTTGACCGACACCAACGAGCCCAATCCCAACTTCAAACTGTTCATTGGTGAAATGGAAGATATCTATTTCGGGCGCAAAGACTATGAGGCACGCGCATATTACGGCTACATGGCCAACTATGCGTCGGATCAAGATTGTGGACCCAGCCGGGTTGATGCCTATGGCCAAAGCTATTCCAACTGGAGCTATGCCGAACTCACCTTTGGTGCGGACTGGCAGCACTTTACGCTGGTTCTGGATCATTGTGGGGAGGGCGACTACATCGAAACACTTCAGGGAACGCCCGGCCAGTAAGTTGAAAGGGTTTAGAGTAGGAGCGCTAAACCCGTCGGCGCCTCAGCCATAATTGCCTTTGACGCGCTCCTTGGTCGGATCAAAATGCGGGAAGGGCACGATTTTTGCCTTTAGCCGTTTTTGTAGGCCGTCCAATTGCCCAATTTCGATTTCGGCGCCGAGTTCGGCGTGTGTGATTGACACCCGCGCCAGCGCGATGTTTTTACCAAGCACCGGGGATTTCATTGCTGATGTGATCTCTCCGACCTGTGCTTTGCCGATGCGTATGCAATCGCCCGGGGAGGCAGGAACGCCACCTTCGAGTTCTAGCCCAACCAGTTTGCGATGTGGATGAGCCTTGCGCTCTTCCAATGCGGTGCGGCCGATAAAGTCATCTTCCTTAGATTTCAGTGGAACGGTGAAACCGATACCAGCCTCCCATGGGTCGGTCTGATCATCAAATTCAGAGCCGGCGAAAATCAGGCCGGCTTCAATCCGCACCATATCCAGTGCGGCCAGACCAAAGGGGACCATGCCCATCGGTTCGCCCACTTTCCAGATGGCATCGAACACTTCAACCGCGTCACGCGGATGACAGAAAACTTCGTAGCCTAATTCACCTGAGTAACCTGCGCGACCGATGACTACGGCCTTGCCTTGAACATCGCCTAAACGTGCCACGGCAAACCGGAACATCCCTAGCTCTTCAACAGTGGGCACAGTCGGGGCGGTATAGAACACCTCTTTCAGGATATCCCGGCTGAGCGGCCCTTGAATGGCGACGTTATGTAATTGATCGGTTGAGCTGCGTACCCAGGCGTTCAGCCCCATCTTGCGTGCCTGTTCTTTTAGCCACAGACCAGAATCGTCATTTCCGCCAATCCAACGGAAATTTGTTTCTCCCAGACGGAACACAGTGCCGTCGTCGATCATCCCACCATGTTCGTAGCACATGGCCGTATAGACGAGCTGACCCACAGCCAGTTTTTTCATGTTGCGGGTGACGCAGGCCTGCATCAGCTTTTCAGCATCCGGGCCGGTCACTTCGTATTTACGCAAGGGCGACAAATCCATGATCGCCGCTTTTTCTCGGCAGGCCCAGTATTCTGCAATCGCACCATGGTTGGCCATCTGGTTGGGTAGCCAATAGCCTGAATACTCGACGAAATCGCGGGTATGACGTGCAAAGCACTCGTGAAATCCGGTTTGCTTGGTTTCTTCCAAGTCTGCCTCCGCTGATTTTCTGTAGCCGACAGAGCGGCTGAAATCTTCGTCCGCATGGTAGGTGCGGACCTGAATGTCGGTGGGGTTCCAGCCGTTGGCCGGGTCTACGTCGCACGGGCAGGCGCTGGAAATGCAGACCAGATCGGTCTGTGCCTGCAAGAGAACATAATCGCCGGGGCGCGACCAAGGGTCGTCCATGCCGATTGCGTTTGTGTCATCCAGCATAGTGTTGAAAAAGAAATTAATTGCGGGCCAGCCGCCGCGTGGACGAATACCATACTGAGCCAGATCCTTGTTCATGTTGTCAGAACAGTTCACATGGCCCGGATAACCCAGATCCTCGTAATACCGTGCCGTGCAGGCCAACCCAAAAGTGTCGTGACGCCCGCATGTGTCGCGAACGATTTCAACCAGAGGTTCCTGATCACTGCTCCAGTACTTCGAGAATATGCCGGGGAGAGGATAGAGATTTCCCATCAACGCACGCGTGGTTGTCGGATCAATCTCGCGTTCAAGGCCCTTGTCCAGAGCCCGTGCTGAAAAGGCCTGAAAATCCGAACATTCCCGCCCCTGCACATCCAGAATCTGGATGTATTCGCCCTTTTTGACCTCATAGCTTTTGGCCTGTCCGGGCAGAATGTTGAAATCGACCAGCGGGTCGGCCAGAGGGTCAGGTGGTGCAAGTTCACCTTTTGGCAGTCCAGGGTCAGCGCGTCGGATGTAGAGTACAAGATCACTGGGCGGGTTTTGTTCGCCCGGATGCATGGGTCCGCCGGGTGCTGCGACGATCAACAAACCGTCGCTACCCGAGAAGAACGTCGCCATATCTCCGGGTACGGAGCCTTCATCGAAAATTTTGACGGCTTCCGCGCGCCCCAGATCAAAGCCCGCTGTTTCCAGCGCCGCAGCGACCCTGGCCCCTGATTCTGAACCATTGGCCAGAACGGAGATTACGCCATCAGGCCTGCCCATCGCAGATGCGCCCAGCATTCCGGCGTCAGATTTTCCGTCTGGGGTGAAAAAGACCAGTTCTCCGGGCTGCAATCCGTCACGATCAAGCACCGAAATCTCATCACCATTGTAGATCGGGACCGCACGCGAACCACCACCGGGAATGGGATGGCGTTCTGTTCCATGCGGCAGGATTGGCAAACCCGGTGTGACCACACCTGCGCGTTCATAAGGGACTTCAAATGTTGGCCGGTAATTGTAGTTCATGGCCCCTACTCCAGTTCCCCGGCAGAGATGTCTTCGACGATTCCGCGGTGGGTTACGACAATTTTGCAGCCAGATGGCGAATGGCTTTCATGCGCTGACCCGCCCGAAAGCGAGACAAACTCGCCAGCGCGGTAGGTTGTGCCGTCACAATCCACAAGGTCACCTTCAACCATGTAGAACTCTTCTGGTCCGGTGTGACGATGCGGATTCGAAACAGAGCCGGGCGCCATGATCATAAGGTAACTGCCCTGACCGGTGGCGCGGTCATAGGAAATGTTGCGCCACCAGACATCCTGATCCGGAAGTCCTTCCATTTGCATCCGTTCAAACCCATCGGGATTGAAATCGACAACCGTCCTGTGATCAGCGAGTGCACCCATCAGCCAAGTCCAAGTAGTTTCTTACGTTTTTCTGCCCAACTCATGATCGTGAGATCAAAAGTCAACGCCATGAGAGAGACGTTCATACCCAGCACGAAGTTTTTACCCAGATCAGTGCCTGCCAAAGTGCGCTGAAGTTCCTGGCCCAAATCCTGCGTGCCGATGAAGGCCGCGATGATCACCATGAAGAAGGCGAACATTATGGCCTGATTAAAGCCCACGGCCATTGTCGGCAGGGCAAGAGGCAGTTGCACACTCACCAGTTTTTGCCTGCGGGTGGAACCGGACATATCGGCGGCCTCAGTCATTTCGCCGGGTACGCCGCGCAAGCCTTCGATCGTGTAGCGGGTCAGTGGCACCGTAGTGAAAATCACAATCGACAGCACCACTGTCACGTCTGAGACCCCGAACAGCATGATTGCTGGCAACAGGTAGATGAAGCTGGGAAAGGTTTGTGCTGTGTCGCAGACAAGCAGGATACGATTAGCCCACTTTTCGCTTCGCGCCGCAAAGATGCCTAGCGGAATGCCGATGAACATTGACAGGATTACCGCCGAAATCACGGCATAGAGTGTGATCACTGATCGATCCCACCAGCCGCTAAATGCTACGACAGTAAAGAAAATCGCTGCAAATATGGCGGGGCGCTTCCCACCCAGCCAATAGGTCCCTGCAACAACCATCAGAATAAAGGCAGGTGTCGGGATCCACAGGAGGGCGTTTCGGAAGGGGATCAACACATAGACGATCAGGAAATCGCCGATAAATCCGGTCGTCGCCTTTACCGCACCGATGTTCAGGAATCCCTTGATTGCCCGGTCGATTTCTTTGCCCTGAGACAAAGACTGCTTACGGCCAACAGTATCAAGAATGCCGATGAACTGTGCAACGATCAGGAAGAACACGAAAGCTGCTACTGCAATGACAAGATATTTGTGACGTACCCACCAAGGCGTTCCACGCTCGAAGTGCTCGGGCAGCTTGGCAACCCACGCCTTGGACATCCGGTCCAACGTAACCGCGATCAACACGATGGTGACGCCAATTTCGAATGACCGGCCCAGTTTGAAGCTGTTCATCATTGCAAGCAGTTTGCCACCCAATCCGGGCATGCCGATGAAAGCAGTCAAAACAACCATCGCCAGGCAGAGCATGATCACCTGGTTTACACCCACCAGAATCTCGGTTCGAGCCGACGGGATATAGACCCTTGTCAGCATCTGAAAGCGGGTTGACCCGCACATTTTACCAGCCTCAATGATTTCGGGCGATACCCGTTTCAGACCAAGTGTGGTCATCAGAACCATCGGCGGAATGGCATAGATCGTCGTCGCTATTGCTCCCGCCGTCGGGCCCACTTTGAAAAAGATCACCGCGGGCAGGAGGTAGGTGAAGAATGGAATAGTTTGTAGTATCGCCAGAATCGGTTTGATCGCCCGGTCGAACCATCCCCATTTCCATGCGGCGATCCCCAGAAGCAGCCCGAGCGTAAAGGCCATTGGCGCAGCTACCGCTAGAACTGAAAGGGTTTGCATGGCAATTTTCCACTGCCCGACAAGTGCGGTCCACACAAAGGTGCCACCACCCAGAAGGGCCATACGCCAACCACCTAGATAGTATCCAATGACCGCTGCAACTGCTGCAACTGTTGCCCATGGCACAGGCCCGATAAACGGCCAGCGATGCTTGCCTTCAAGCAGGTTCGCAGTGAGCCCTAACATGAAATCAAGCGGTCCTTCGGCGAACCAGCGTGTAAGCTTGGCCAGTTTCAGGTCTTCGATCAGAAAATCAAAAAAAGTATCCAGCCAATTTGCCAGAGGCGGAATCCATGCTTCAGGAATTCGGATTAGAAACTCCGGAAGGAACGGTTTAGCAAGGCACAGCAGCACTGCGATGCCTAGTATGATTTGAAAAATGCGAGTTGTGGAAAGGCCGCTGACCGCGGGCTTTAAATCTGTTGCTGCATCGGCCATATCAGTCTTTCCCCAGCAATACGTCCAGGGCCTCCTGACGGTTCATAATTCCGATTAACTTGCCGTGCCTGTCTGCAACCGGCAGCTCTTCACGCGGGTCATCAACCAGCTGGCGGGCCAGCTGAAGAATTGTGTGGCCAGCGCGTACAGGCTCTCCCTCGATAGAGGCTCCGTTAACAGGATTGGCCAGCACACGGGCATGGACGACGCGCGATTTTTCGATTTCTTCCGTAAATTTACGAACGTAGGGCGTTTGCGGATTAAGCACGATTTGGTCGGGTGTGTCGCATTGTTCGACTGCACCGTCTTTCATAATTGCGATCCGGTCGGCAAGGCGCAGGGCCTCGTCAAAATCATGGGTGATGAAAACGATGGTTTTACCCAGCATTTCCTGCAGGCGCAGGAATTCATCCTGCATTTCACGGCGGATAAGCGGATCAAGGGCCGAAAACGGCTCGTCCAGGAACCAGATGTCAGGCTCGATCGCAAGGCTCCGGGCAATCCCGACACGCTGTTGCTGCCCACCTGATAACTCACGCGGGAAATACTCTTCGCGGCCTTCGAGGCCAACCAGTTTCACAACTTCGAGCGCGCGTTCGCGCCGATCGTGTTTGTCCTGTCCGCGCATTTCCAATGGAAACGCAACATTGTCCAGAACGGTACGGTGGGGCAACAGACCAAAGGATTGAAACACCATGCCCATTTTAGACCGGCGCAGATCAATCAGCTCTTTCTCGCTGAGCGCCATCACGTCCTGGCCTTCGACCTCAATCGTACCACCAGTAATCTCATGCAGACGCGAAAAACAGCGCACCAGCGTGGACTTTCCAGAACCCGAAAGGCCCATGATCACCAACATTTCACCGCGCCCGACTTCGATAGAAACATCGTGCACACCTGCGATATAACCGTCCGCGCGGATCTCATCGAAGGTTCTGCCGGCGGACATTTGGCTTAGGTACTGCTTGGGGTTCGGCCCGAACAGTTTCCAAACGTTTTTGCAGGAGATGACTGGGGATTGATCGTTCATTTTGGGTGCCTTTCATGGTTGGCTTGCTGAGAGTGTAAAGCAAGCCTTCCGGTGGACCAAATCACCCGCTTCCGGGCTGGTAAAATTGGGGTTTTTGGCGGTGGTGCTCTGCCCGATCAGGCCGGGCAGAGCGGTGCACTCGTAAACGAAGTCACAGATAAGGTTCAGCTGGAACCTTCGGGTAGCCAGCCTTTCCAGACGGCTTCGTTGTTTTCCAGCCATTCAGCGGCTGCTTCTTCTGGTTCCATCCAATCGATATCAACCAGCTTGGCCATTTCGGCGATCTGCGGATTGGTGAATGAGATTTTGGTCAGGACTTCATATGCGTCCGGCCATTTGTCGGGCATTCCGTCCCAGGCCGCTTTCTTGAGGTAACCGCTTGCGGGGTTGCCACAGTCATAAAGCGCATCCGGGTTCGGACCAACAGCTGGGTCTGAATCACATCCATCTTCCCATGCAGGGAATTCGACAAATTCACCAGGCCAAACAGCTTCGGCAAAGTTTGGTGTCCAGTTGAAGACCAGAACGGGTGTCCGATCTGCTTCTGCAGCGCCAATATGGGCCCAAAGTGCAGCCGCAGAACCGGCGTTTTTCACGACGTAGTTGATACCCAATGCTTCGGCGCGTTCTTTACCATGCTTAAGCCAGTCAACAGGCCCATCAAGGAACAATCCCTTGTCGCCGGTTTCTGCTGTGGCAAACAGATGCGCACAATCATTGAGCGCTTCCCAGCTTGGAAGGCCGGGGCATGCATCTTTGGTCCACATCGGATACCACCAATCTTCACGGGTCACCGCGTTGTGGTCGCCTGCATCATGCAATCCGCCCTTTTCCAGAGCTGCGCGGAAAGATGCACCAAAGGCGCCTTCCCAAACTTCGAGCTCCATTGTTACGTCGCCGAGACGAACCGATTCGTAAACTGCTTGGCTGTCAGTTGTGACAAACTCAACATTCGAACCCATTTCCTCAAGGATTTGGCCGACTACATGGCTCATCACGATTTGGCTCGACCAGTTATGGATTGGGATGACAATCGGGTCAGAGCTGTCTTCGGCAAACGACGCGGTCGTCGTTCCCAGAGCCAGCGCAGCCGCGGACATCAGGATTTTCGTTTTCATGGTTTCTCCCCATTGGCTTGTTGCGGCAACTGGCCGGACCGGCGCGCTGCCTTATTTCAGCACCCTGAGTATGACAAAGAAAATATGATTGTCAGAATCTAAATTGGTTGCGCCTTGCCTAACAAAATGTTTGGCAATTCCCGCTGATCGGACTAACTTTTCCTTGGGCAAATGAAAATTTCTGCTTTTGCAGAAGGGAATAGCGTGATGCTCAGAAACCGTACCGTGCTTCCACGGCTTGATTATCTGCTGGCGTTCGAGGCCGCTGCTGAACTGGAAAGTTTTGCGGCTGCTGCAAAAGCGCTGAATGTCAGCGAGACATCTGTCAGCCGAAAAATGCGATTGCTGGAGCTACATTATAACTGTGCGTTATTTTTGCGTGGTCACCGATCCGTTCAACTGACTGATCATGGCCGGCGCCTCTTGAATGGTGTTGTACCTGCGCTCAAAACGATCGAGCAGGTGTCCTCTGATATGCTTAGGGACAAACAACGCAGTACCGTCAGAATGGCCGCGACCAATTCTGTTGCATCGCTTTGGCTCATGCCGCGATTGCGCAAATTTCATCAGGCGAACAAGAATGTCACGATCAGTCTGCTTTCTTCCGATCTTGATTCGGAATGCCTGACAGAAGATGTTGATCTTGCAATTTTGCGGGGTGATGGTGACTGGCCCGGTTTTTCGGCTACGTATCTATTCGGAGAAACGGTTTTTCCGATTTGTGCACCTGGTTATCTGGACAACCATATCCGGATCGAAGGGGTTGAAGCACTTACCGACCATTCTCTGATAGAGGTGAGCAATAATCACACCGAATGGCTGAACTGGAAAACATGGTTGTCGCATAAGCAAGTGGACCCTGACCGCGTGCGTCATTCGACATTTGTGAATACTTATCCACTGGCGCTGCAGGCGGCGCTTGATGGGCTGGGTATCGCCCTTGGATGGGGCCATCTGGTGGATCGACACTTGCGTTCTGGAAATTTGGTGCGACCGTTGGGGGCAAATCACGTGCGTACCAATTCGGGATATTTCCTGCTGCGCCGTCAGGATGCGGAACGCCATGCCGAAAGCGATGTCGTCGTGGAATGGCTGCTCAAGGAAAGCGCTGCGCGACAACGCTATGCAGCCGAATAATTCACTCGATTAACCTGTCGATTAGCCGCCATGAACAATGAGAACGTCCACGTGCGCCGCTGAACTCTTAGCCAGTGCATCAAGATCATAGCCGCCCTCAAGGCACGAAACGATCCGCCCGTTGCAACAGTCCGCAGCTATTTCGCACAAACGTTGCGTGACCCAAGCAAAGTCACTTTCGTCCAGTGAAATGTTTGCCAGCGGGTCAGCGCGATGCGCGTCAAACCCCGCTGAAATGATGACCAGTTCGGGCGCGAAATTCGAGACTGCCGGGAACACCTGTCCCTCATATAATGTACGGAACGCAGCGCCGTCGGTGCCGGGCTCCAACGGAACATTCAGAATGTTATTGTGATCGCCTGTTTCGCTTGCGGCACCACTGCCCGGCCACAAGGGCATTTGGTGGGACGAGACAAAGAACGCGCGCGCCTCGGATTTTAGTAAATCCTGCGTGCCATTGCCGTGATGCACGTCGAAATCAACCACTGCCACACGCGATAGACCATGACGCTCCAGCGCATGTTTTGCAGCAATCGCAACATTGCCAAACATGCAAAATCCCATCGGTGTCGCAGTTTCGGCGTGGTGCCCCGGTGGGCGGCAGGCGACAAAGGCATTGGTTACTTCTCCACCCATGACCATGTCGACCGCCCTGATCGCGCCGCCCGCGGCACGTCTTGCAGCGCGGCTTGTTCCCGGCGACATCCAGGTGTCACCATCCAATTGCGCGAATCCCTCTTTTGGCAATGTCTCAAAAACTGAGTCGATATAGGATTGGGGGTGCGTAAGGCGCAGATCTGCATCCTCTGCCATCGGCGCCTTTTCCCGCAACAGGGCCTTACCTTTCAACGCTGGCAGAATGTGCTCTAGTCGTGCCACCCGTTCGGGATGGCCCTGCGGGGTGACATGATTCAGACAATCGTCATGGGTGATCAGCGCTGTTGTCATGGGGTCCTCCGTGCTTGGTCCAGACCCTACGGTTTTGCCAACACTTGTCCAGACTGGACTTGCCCAGCTGCAACCTCACGTGCAACCTTCGGAATATGGAACAGGAAGAGGTATCAGCGGCGGAAGAGGTTGCCCAAGCCGCAGCGGCAGAAACCGCTGACGCGCCCGAAGTGCCGCAAGACGCACAGGAAATCGCACTAAGCCTGTGGGAGCAGCTTCACGATTTTGGCACCGGGCTGCTTAGACCATGGAATGCCTATCAGGTTGGCATCGCGCTTGCCCTGTTCCTGTTGGCTTGGGGGCTGGCCCGATTGCTGGCACCTCGCCTGCACAACTGGATGCGTTCACGCGAAGGCTGGCCGAAATGGCGCATGCGGTTTCTTGTTTTGTTGCACCGGCGGTTGCGGTTGATTTTCTTTGTATTGCTGATTTGGCCGACCGTCTGGGTCATGCAGGAGCTAACCTGGCCCAGCCGATCGTATCTGCTGGGAATCCTGGCCAGCCTTGCGCTGGCCTGGCTGCTTATCGCGGTTATCACCCGTTTTATTGCGAATGGGTTTATCCGCACGATTGTACGCTATGTCTGTTGGATCTGGGTCACGCTAAGCATCCTTGGCATCACTGAAGATGTTCAACACCTGTTGGACAGTGCTGCCGTCGAGATGGGCGAGATGCGCCTGTCAGTTTGGATCGTGCTTCAGGCAATTGCGGTTATCGGCGTCCTGATGTTTGCCGCCCGGTTCGTGTCCCAGACCACCACGGCGCAAATTCGAAAGAATGATGAAATTTCACCCTCCATGCAGGTGCTTGCGGTGAAGTTCATCCAGGTGATGCTCTTTGGGGCGGCGTTCTTTATCGGGCTCAAAGCGGTCGGCGTCGATCTGACCGGGCTGGCGGTGCTATCGGGTGCAATTGGTGTGGGCCTTGGTTTCGGGCTTCAGAAAGTCGTTTCAAACCTGGTTTCGGGCGTGATCATCCTGTTGGATAAATCGATCAAGCCGGGCGATGTGATTTCCTTGGGCGATACCTTTGGCTGGATCAACTCACTGGGTGCGCGCTATGTTTCGATCACCACGCGGGACGGGCGCGAATATCTGATTCCGAATGAGGATCTGATCACCGGGCAGGTGGTAAACTGGTCACATTCCAATGACTTTGTGAGGTTGGATATCTTTTTCGGCACGGCTTACAGTGATGATCCTCACGCTGTCCGCCGAATAGCAATCGAGGCAGCGAAATCGGTGGATCGTGTTCTAAGCATGAAGTCACCAGTATGTCATATCGTCGGCTTTGGTGACAGTTCTGTGGATTACATCCTACGTTTCTGGATTTCCGATCCGACCGGGGGGCTGACCAATATTCGGGGAAATGTCTATCTGGCGCTTTGGGATGCGTTTCAGGCAGCGAATATTTCCATACCATTCCCACAACGTGAAGTGCGGATGCTGGGGGACCAAGAGCACGCCGTCACAGCACCAGATTAACTGCCAAAATTGGGGAATTATATACGATAGTGCCCAAAAGGGCTTGACGCCCTAGACCATAGGTGATTCAATAGTGCCCAAGATCAAGGGAGATACACATGGCACAGAAAGCACCCGGTAAGCACTATCGTGAAGGTATCAGCCTCGTAAAGCTGTTCAAGATATTCCCCACCGACGAAGCCGCCGAGAAGTGGTTTACCGAGGAACGCTGGGCCGATGGTCCTCACTGTCCACATTGCGGATCGACCAGCGTGCTGTCCGGGGCGGCACACAAGACCATGCCCTACCGTTGCCGTGAGAAGGAATGCCGCAAGCGATTTTCAGTTCGCACTGGGACGTGCATGGAAGCGTCCAATCTCGGTTATCAGGTCTGGGCAATTGCGATTTACCTCATGACCACCAGCCTCAAGGGTGTTTCGTCTATGAAGTTGCATCGCGATCTGGAGATTACCCAGAAAGCCGCTTGGCATTTGGCGCACCGGGTGCGCAAAGCGCTTGAGGATGATGGTGTTGCACTGCCCTTTGGTGGCCCGGTGGAAGCCGACGAAACCTACATCGGCGGACTCGAAAAGAATAAGCACAAGGGCAAGAAGTTGAATGCCGGGCGCGGCGGCGTTGGCAAAGCCATCGTCGCTGGCGTGAAGGATCGGGAAACCAATCAGGTTATTGCCAAGGTCGTACGGGACACCACGTCGAAGACGCTGCAAGGCTTTGTCATTGACCACACCACCGAGTGCGCGGCCGTCTACACAGATGATGCCAGCGCTTATAAGGGGATCAACAGGACGCACGAGGCAGTTCGCCATTCCGTTGGTGAGTATGTTCGGGAACAAGCTCACATCAACGGTCTGGAAAGCTTCTGGGCACCGCTCAAACGCGCTCACAAGGGCACGTTCCACAAAATGAGCCCCAAGCACCTGAACCGTTATGTGAATGAGTTCTCAGGCCGTCACAATGTCCGTCCGCAAAACACCATCGACCAAATGTCAGGCGTGGTTACTGGCATGGAGGGCAAGCGCCTTCGCTACGTTGATTTGATTGCAGACAACGGTTTGGCAAGCGGAGCGCGGTCATGAGTGATTCAAGCGTCGCGAATGATCTTTCTCAATTTCTCGGGTCTGAAAAGTTTTCAACAATCATGGCCGATCCACCTTGGCGCTTTGCCAACCGGACAGGAAAAATGGCCCCTGAACATAAACGTCTTGCCAGATATCCGACAATGACGCTTGAAGACATATGCACTCTTCCCGTTTCAGATTTTGTCGAAGATCGGGCGCATTGTTACCTTTGGGTTCCAAATGCTTTGCTCCCTGAGGGATTACAGGTCATGACCAAGTGGGGCTTTGCTTACAAGTCAAACATCATCTGGCACAAGGTCCGCAAGGATGGTGGCTCTGATGGGCGGGGTGTTGGGTTTTACTTCCGAAACGTCACCGAAGTCCTGTTGTTCGGGATACGTGGAAAAAACGCGCGCACACTTCAACCCGGGCGGCGACAGGTCAATCTGTTCGGGACGCGCAAGCGGGAGCATTCCCGTAAACCGGATGAACAGTATGATATCATCGAAAGTTGCAGCTGGGGACCATACCTGGAATTGTTCGGGCGCGGGTGCCGTGAAAACTGGACGGTCTGGGGCAACCAGGCGGGCGATGACTATAAGCCGACATGGGACACGTATAAATACAATTCGTCAGTTGCGGCGGAATAGGCATGTCAGAAGGCGAGAGACATTTGTTCTCGAAAAACGTCAGGCAGAAGTTTGAAATTCACAGTTATAGGAACGCAGCGTCCATTCTGGCCAACAGTTTTCCTGATCAGTTCTCACATGTGACAGATGCTTTGGAAACGTTTGAGATCACAACGGAGATGATAAGGAGACCGGGCGGCAGCAAGGGGCCAATCGCCCAATATGTGGATACGCTATTCCCGTTGCCCGACTGGATAGAAACCCGCATTTCCGCTGATCTTCTGGTCCGGTTGGAACATGCGAAGCAAATTGGAAATATTCTTCACAAATACGTCAAAAAAGGTTTTCTAGATGGTCACAGGATTGATTTTGTTTCCGGGAAAGTCGCACTTGACTTCGAGTGGAATAGCAAAGACCAGACTTATGATAGAGACCTGTATGCGTTTTCAGCCTTCTATGATGCTGGCGCAATCGACGTTGGTGTTATACTGACACGCGGTTCCTCGCTGGACAATGAGTTCTTTCGGAGTCTTGGGAAGGTTTTGAACAAGGATGGAACCCAAGGCAGCGAATACGTGTATAAGAAGTTTGGAGCATCAACAACATGGATGGGCAAATTGCTTTACAGATTGGACGCAGGACGCAATGGCGGTTGTCCCGTCTTGGCAATCGGGATCACGCAGGAATGCATTGGAGAAAGCGATGACCAAACAGAAGTCTGACTACTATAACAAGGTCATGGACCGGAGTTACCAGCCAACAAAAGCCGATATGAACAAGGACATAAGTGTACCGGTAAAACCGGAGAGGTTGATAAAGGCAGTCATGAAAGGCGGTGCAACCCGACAAGAACCTGAAGACGAAGAAACTTGAGAGATCTGGGCACTATCGTATATAATTCCCCAAAATTGCCACGGGCGTGGGCAAATTTGCATCACAAATGCTTGTGTATCATACATATCCCATCGACATTCATTGAATTGTCATACCCTCATTGCTACCTTTGAACTATGCCCGGCACCGGGGCTGATCGGTGTGTAACGAAGGAGGACTATGTCCTGTCAATTACGGCTGATGCGGCATCTGCCGCTGACCAGGGGGTACAAACGAGTGCACCCGTCATGAACGCAAGCAGCGAAGCGCAGCTTGAACGTATCCTTTCCTCACTGTCAGAAGACAAGGCCGAAGAGATCGTAGAGATCGACCTGCGGGGTAAGACCGCGATTGGCGATTTCATGGTGATCTGCTCTGGTCGTTCCTCGCGTCAGGTCACGGCGATTTCGGAAAAACTGGCCGATCGTCTGAAACAGGATCTGGGTGTTCTGGCCAAGATCGAAGGCAAAGACACCGGCGATTGGGTTCTGATCGACACCGGAGACGTGATCGTGCACGTTTTCCGCCCGGAAGTGCGCGAATTCTACCAGCTGGAAAAAATGTGGTTGCCCGGCCCTCAGGCCGCTGCTCTGCAAAGCTGAATGCGCGTTCATATCTGTGCCGTGGGCCGGTTGCGCGCCGGCCCGGAACGCACGCTGATTGATGATTACCTGCACCGGTTTGATCGGACTGGGCGGCCTCTTGGACTGGGCCCGGCCACGCTTCACGAAGTCGAAGATCGCAAAGGTGGCGGCATGACGGCAGAAGCAATGCTGTTGCAGCGTTCGCTTCCAAAGAACGCTCTACATGTTGCGCTTGATGAACGCGGTAAAGTTCTGACATCTCCCAATTTTGCAGATCACCTCGGACGCTGGCGCGACGACGGTTGCAGTGATCTGGCCTTTGTTATCGGGGGCGCAGACGGCATCGCACCCGACCTGCGCGAAAGCGCGGCCTTTCGGTTGTCATTTGGTGCGATGGTCTGGCCGCATATGCTGGCCCGCGTGATGCTCTGCGAACAGCTTTATCGAGCGGCTTCAATTCTTGCTGGCAGCCCCTATCACAGAGTGTAAAGCCGCTCGTTCAGGCATTCTCACCTGCTTTTGACATGAAATCTGGTGGTCAGGCCATCCTGTTACCGCAAAACCATTTCACCCTTGCCCGCTAAGGCGCTAGAAGGCGTCTATTCAGGCAGGAGCATTTATGAGTATTCCCAAACCCGTCATCCTTTGCATTCTTGATGGTTGGGGGCTGAGCGACCGGGCAGAAGCAAATGCACCGGTGTTGGCCGACACACCACATTTTGACCGCCTCATGGCGGAATGCCCCAATGCGACGCTGATCACGCATGGGCCGGATGTTGGTTTGCCCGAGGGTCAGATGGGTAACTCAGAAGTGGGTCATATGAATATCGGTGCGGGCCGGGTGGTCGAGATGGATCTGCGCCGGATCGAAAAGGCGATTGAAACCGGGGCATTCGCCGGGTTGCCCGGTATGCAGCGGTTTATCAGCAAACTCAGGGAATCGGGCGGCGTGGCGCATCTTCTTGGGGTGTTGTCAGATGGGGGTGTGCATTCGCATATCGATCATATGATAACAGCGGCAGAGGCGCTGACCGATGCAGGGATCAGCGTGGCCATTCATGCCTTTACTGATGGCCGCGACGTGGCGCCGGTTTCTGCGAAAACATACTTAGAAGAACTGCGCGATGCACTGCCGGAAGGGGCTCGTATCGCTACTGTTTCGGGCCGCTACTATGCTATGGACCGGGACAACCGGTGGGAACGGGTTGAACTGGCCTACCAAGCGCTGGCCTGTGGCAAGGGATACACGGCCGCCTCTGCCTCGGATGCTATTGACAACGCTTATGACAAGGGGCGGACCGACGAATTTATCAAGCCCAGGGTCTTGGGCGATTACGAAGGCATGAAAGACGGCGATGGTGTTTTATGCCTCAATTTCCGCGCGGATCGCGCGCGCGAAATTTTGGCAGCATTTGCCGACCCCGAATTTAGTTCCTTCGATACCGGCGCGCGTCCGCAATTCGCAGCTGTCAGCGGCTTTACGGAATATTCCAGACATCACAGCAGATACATGGACTGCATTTTTCCGGATGAGCGCCCGATTAACACGCTAAGTGAATGGGTCGGCGCACAGGGGCTTCGACAGTTTCATACTGCGGAAACTGAGAAATATCCCCATGTGACCTTTTTTCTTAACGGTGGCAAAGAAACTCCTGAACCCGGAGAGGTTCGCTATGTTGCACCCTCACCTGATGTGGCGACATATGACCTGAAACCGGAAATGTCTGCCGAAGAAGTCACAGACCATTTGATAGAAGCAATTCAAGACGGTTATGACCTGATTGTGGTGAACTACGCCAACCCGGACATGGTTGGCCATACCGGTGATCTGAAGGCAGCGATGGCGGCCTGCGAAGCTGTGGATCGTGGGCTTGGTCGCGCGATAGAGGCACTGAATGCCGCGGGCGGTGCAATGATCGTTACCGCTGACCACGGCAACTGTGAAATGATGGTCGACCCTGAAACCGGTGCTCCGCATACCGCGCATACGCTCAACCCGGTGCCGGTGATTCTGACCGGGGGGGCGGCAGGGGCACAGCTGCGGCATGGACGACTTGCTGACCTAGCCCCAACAGTGCTGGATCTGATGGGATTGCCTCAACCGGATGAAATGACCGGAAAGAACCTGATCTCATGAAAATGCTCGCAGCGGTTTTCTGGCTCATCCTTCTGGCGCTGCCTGCGGCGGCCCAGGCCGACGATCCCGCAGATCCTGCTGCCGCGGCTCGCGCAGCTGCGGAGCGCTTATCAGACGCCGCCCGGCAGTTGGACGAAGCCGACAGTGCTAGCAACCGGGTCAAAGCGTTGTCAGAAACGATCCGCGCCTACGAAGACGGACTTCAGGCCATGCGCGAGGGGCTGCGCCGTGCCGCAATTCGCGAAGAGGTGCTGACACGCGAATTGCAGGCCCGAGAAAAGGATGTCTCGCGTCTGTTGGGGGTGTTGCAAAGCATGGGAAGTGCACCCGCACCTGTTCTTCTGCTTCATCCGTCTGGACCGGTGGGAACGGCGCGTTCCGGGATGATACTGGCCGAGGTAACGCCAGCGTTGAATGTGCAGGTGACCGATCTGAAGACAAGATTGCAGGAGGTCAGCGTTCTACGTGCGCTTCAGCAAAGTGCCGCAAACCGGCTTCAGGATGGCCTGCGTGGTGCTCAAGAGGCGAGAACACAGCTTAGCCAGGCGATATCGGACCGAACTGATCTGCCCCGTCGCTTTACCGAAGATCCGGTGAAAACCGCGTTGCTGGTTGCCTCGACCGAAACCCTCGAAGGGTTCGCCAGTGGGTTAAGTCAGATTGCACTTGATGAGGCTCCGGGCAGTCTGCCGGACATCTCGGCGTACAAAGGAGCGTTGCCCTTACCGGTGCAAGGTCGAATCCTGCGACACGCTGGTCAGTCCGATGCGGCGGGCATTGTCCGGCCAGGTATCGTGATGATCGCCCGCCCTCGTGCGCTCGTCACCACGCCGCTCGCGGCAACGGTGCGCTATCGTGGCCCGCTTCTTGATTACGGCAATGTCATCATTCTTGAGCCGCAATCAGGAATTTTGCTGGTAATTGCTGGACTCGACGTGGTCTATGGCAATATTGGCGAGGTCCTCCCCGGCGGCAGCCCCATCGGCCTGATGGGTGGTGCAGATGTTGAGGGTGACAGGCTATTGACGCAGAACCGCACTGTGGCAGGTGCGGAACAGACTGAAACACTCTATATAGAGGTCAGACAGGATAATGTTCCTGTAGACCCTGAAATTTGGTTCAGGACAGACGAAGGATGACGATGCCTATGAAGAAATTCCTGATGGCCGCCGCGGCCGGAACGCTGGCCGGTGTGGTCGTGACAACTCAGGTAGCCGCTCCGCTACTCGCGCAAGAGTCGGAGAAAGTCACGAATGTTTATGAACAGCTCGACTTGTTTGGCGATATATTTGAACGAATTCGCTCGCAATATGTCGAAGAAGTGGACGAAGCTGATCTGATTGAGGCTGCGATCAATGGCATGCTGACCTCGCTCGATCCTCACTCCTCGTACCTGTCACCTGATGACGCCGCTGATATGCGGGTCCAGACCAGAGGAGAGTTTGGTGGGCTGGGCATTGAAGTGACCCAGGAAGAGGGGTTTGTCAAAGTCGTTTCACCCATTGATGGCACTCCAGCCGACAATGCCGGGGTCGAGGCGGGTGATTTTATCACCCATGTGGACGGCGAAAGCGTTCTCGGCCTGACCCTTGATCAGGCGGTGGAACTGATGCGCGGCCCGGTGGGTTCAGAGATCGTGATCACCATCGCCCGCGAAGGTGAAACCGAACCTTTTGATATCAACATTGTACGCGACACTATCAAGCTCACTGCTGTCCGGGCCCGGACTGAGCAACAAACCGTTGTTTTGCGGGTCACAACATTTAACGACCAGACGTTCAAAAACCTTGAAAATGGGCTTGCTGAACAGGTCGAGGCCGCAGGCGGTGCTGAAAATGTTTCTGGCGTCATTCTTGATCTGCGCAATAACCCTGGTGGATTGTTGACACAGGCAATCAAAGTTTCGGATGCCTTCCTTGATAAGGGCGAAATCGTCAGCACACGGGGACGCGACCCTGAAGATGGAGAGCGCTTTAACGCAACGCCAGGTGATCTTACCAATGGTATGCCGCTTGTTGTCCTGATTAACGGTGGATCTGCAAGTGCGTCGGAAATCGTCGCCGGTGCGCTACAGGATCACCGCCGTGCGATCGTTGTAGGAACAAACAGCTTTGGTAAAGGTTCGGTTCAGACGGTGATGCCTTTGCGCGGCGACGGTGCGATGCGCCTTACAACGGCACGCTATTACACGCCCTCAGGTCGCTCAATTCAGGCATTAGGCGTGTCTCCCGATATTCTTGTGGAACAGCCCCGCCGCAAACCCGCCTCTGAAGAGGAAGAGGAACCAACACGCGGCACTCGGTTCGAGGCTGACCTGCGGGGAAGTCTGAACAATGACAGCCTTACCGAAGACGAGGTGCGTCAGATCGAAGAAGATCGTGCACGCGCTGAAGAGGCCGCAAAACTGCGTGAAGACGATTATCAACTGGCCTACGCCATTGATGTACTCAAGGGACTGACCGCGCTTCAGAGTGCCCAGTAACCTTTGACAGGGCAATTGAATGGCGCGGTTCGATATTCGTACCGCGCCATTCTTGTGAATCGTTGTCGATTTCTCGTATTGGAAGCCAACGAACACACTAGGAAATGCATTCAAGAACTTTCAGATGAAGACGAAAATTCAAACACGTAAATCCGAGAATTCTACTGCCCATGACGGAATGGATGGCATGTATTGGCTGCAGGATTTGCCAACACCTCCCGCGACACCAGAGGAACCTCTGCGCGAGGTTGATGTCGCGATTATTGGGTCAGGGTACACCGGATTGAATGCAGCCCTTGTTACCGCACGCGCGGGAAGATCGATTATGGTTCTTGATGCCGAAGATCCCGGCTGGGGTTGCAGCACGCGAAATGGCGGTCAGATCAGCACAAGCATCAAGCCGGAGCTTGAAAAACTGGCAGCTAAGTTCGGAGCAGAAAAAGCAAAAACTATCTGCCAGGAAGGCATCGATGCTCTGAACTGGATTGAGCAATTTGTGCAAAGTGAGCAGATCGATTGCGACTTCTTTCGCAGCGGTTGCTATTGCGCGGCGCACTCTCCAAAGCACTATGATGATCTCGCGCGTAATGCGGAGAAGCTTAACAAAGAAGACAATACCCAGAATTTCGCCGTTCCCCGGGAAGAGCAACGAAGCGAGCTGGGCTCGGATGTCTACTTTGGCGGTGTCGTGTACCCGCACTATGCATCTCTGCACCCGGCAAAATACCACAGGGGGCTGTTGCACAAGGCGATCGAAGCCGGGGTGCACGTAACCGGAAACTGCTTGGTCGAAAATGTCGAGAAAAAGACAGAAGGCTTCCTTTTGCATACGTCCAAGGGAAAGGTTCAGGCGCGCGACGTGGTGATTGCCACCAATGGCTACAGCGGTCCGCTTTCAACCTGGTTGCAACGTCGTATCATTCCGATCGGCAGCTACATCATTGCAACCGATCCGTTGCCCACCGATCTTATGGATGAGCTGTTTCCAACAAACCGAATGGCCAACGACACTTGTAAGGTGATCTACTATTACCGTGCGTCACCAGACCGGACGCGCGTTCTGTTTGGTGGGCGTGTTTCAGCAAAAGAAACCGATCCGTCTGTGAGCGGGCCTAAATTGCGCAAAGACATGTGTCGGATTTTTCCACAACTGAAAGATTTCGGAATTTCGCATTCATGGACAGGCAAGGTGGGTTTCACCTTTGATGATCTGCCTCATACGGGTGTTCGGGACGGGATGTACTATGCGGCGGGATACTGCGGCACAGGTGTGTCCATTGCCAGCTATCTGGGAATGCGCATCGGGCAAAAGATCCTCGGGTTGAAAGAGGGCAGGACTGCCTTGGATAATCTACCCTTTCCAACGCGCCCGCTGTATCGCGGCAACCCGTGGTTTCTACCTACGGCTGTGGCCTGGTACCGCTGGCAAGACCGGTTTCAGCATAAGCGTGCCAGTCGATTCAAGTGAGCGAGTGTTAGGAGGCTAGCTATCGCGAGGCATTATCGTGGGCAACGGTTCAGAACGCTTTCCTTTATGCCGGCTGCGGCGGTACTTGCTTTGATACTCTCGCCGATGTTTTGTGATCTCGTAGAGAACGATACCGGAGCTGGTCCCTAGATTCAGGCTTTCGATCATTCCAAACATGGGAACAGCGACACACATCTCGCAATGCTCAACGGACAATTCACTAATACCACGCCTTTCATTTCCAAACCAAACCGCAAGTTTTGTATGCTGGGTGTAGTCACCTTCATGAAGAAAGACATTGTTCTTCCCCTTAATGTGCGGCGAAGTAATCACTGATGCAAAACCTAGTTTGTTTAAGTGTTCTAGGCACAATTCAGTTGAGTCAAAGCGTTTTACGAAAGTCCATTTCACAGCGGATACAGACGTTTTTGAGAGAGACTTTTGTCCGCGCATGTCTTGCCAATCATCTGGAAGAGCTTTGCGTGGATCTACGATGTAAACTTTTTCAACGCCAAGAGCATTTGCGTTACGGATCACTGTGCCAATGTTCTTAATGTCCACCGGGTCTTCAATTACGGCTATCAAATTCTTACAACGAAAAGCCTTAATTGCATCCGCCCTATTTCGAACCGATGCTTTAGTCTTTTTTGTTTCAATAGAGTCCATAGTTAATCTTCTACGCCTATGTAAGCTGGTTGATAAATGCATCGCCGTTTCTTCGGCAACAAATTCATATACCGTCTAAAGCTCTTTGACCTTAGCCTCCCTTCAGTTGCTTCAGCAATGTCTTCGATGGGTTCCCGTCTGGTTTAACCCCAATGGATTGTTGAAAGGCCCGGATCGCTTTGCGTGTATTTGGCCCGACCAAGCCGTCAATCTTCTCCAGCTTGTATCCTTTGCGCCGCAGTCGCCGCTGCATCTCCTTGCGCTCATCGAAACTCAGAGGTTTGTACCCGCGTGGCCAGCTGGCCTTGATCGGCGGCTTTCCTGCAATCCGGTCAGACAAATGCCCCACGGCGATCACATAGGCGGTGGAATTGTTGTAGCGCGTGATCACGGTGAAATTGTCGAAGATCATGAAAGCGGCACCACTTTTCCCGGCAGGCAAAAGGATTGAAGCACGCCCGTGATCTGGCACAACTTTGCCATTCATCGCCAGAATCCCGGCCTTGGCCCATTCCGATGGCATCCGTTTGATGCTGCGTTTGGCACTGCCTTCGCTGAACCCTTTGGGCAGTTTCACCTCGACACCCCAGGGCTGTCCGGTTTTCCACCCATGCCGCTTTAGATAGGCCGCCGTGGAGGCCAGCGCATCGGTGGGATTGTCCGACCAGATATCGCGCTTGCCATCGCCCGTGAAATCCACCGCGTAGGCCAGATAGGAACTCGGGATAAACTGTGTATGCCCCATCGCGCCTGCCCATGAGCCGGTGAATTTGCTGACCCGAACATCGCCCGACTGCAAAATCTTCAGCGCGGAAATCAGCTGCGCTTCAAAAAACTTCCCGCGCCGCCCGTCATAGGCTAGCGTTGCCAGTGCCTCGATCACCGGATAGGTGCCGCGACGTGTGCCATAGGTGCTTTCGATGCCCCAGACAGCGGTAACAACTTCTTTTTCCACGCCGTAACGGCTCTCGATAGCCCTCAAAGCCTTGGCATGGCTGCGCAGTGCCTTTTTCCCGTTATCCACCCTTGGCGGAGAGGTTGCATTGTCCAAATAGTCCCAGATACGGCTTTTGAATTCCGACTGGTTGCGGTCTTTGCTGATCACCTCTGTGTTGTAGTTAACATTGCGAAAGGCCCGGTCAAAGGTGCTGCGTTTGATCCCGGCGGCTTGTGCCCGGCCTCGAAACCCTTCGATCCATTTACGGAACTTCTTGTCCTGTGCAGATGACACGCGGACCACGGCGGGCTCTTGTGAGGACAAGCGCTCTGGCCGCGCGACAGGTCGCAAGCTTGTGCTTAACCCCGCGGCGGATGCCAAGGTTACCACTGCTTCTGCCGATGTGGTGCTTACTGATCCCGGTCGCGCCTTTGGGCGCAGGGAACTTTCCACAGGCGCAGCCACAGCCGCCTGCACCAGCGCCACAACAGCAAAAATCACGAGCCCATTTCCTGTTCGCATTGCCCGGCCTCTTATCATTGCTTTGCGCTATCGTAGCGCGAATCCGGGCAAATCGAAAGCACCTGTCGGTCTATATTGCTGATCCGGCTCAACCCTGCGCATGCTCTGAGTCAGATGCGCTCATTTTTGCCAAACAGTCCCGCAGCAGCGCCACCCGGCGCGGCCGGAATGAAGCACCAGTCAGCTCCAGCGTTCGCATCCTATCAAGCCGGAAAGCACGGAAATCGCGGCGCAAATGACACCAGGCCAACAGACAATGCGAGGCTTGCAAATAAACCACCGAAAGCGGATCAACCTCGCGCGCCGTTTCTCGGTTTTCGGCATCCGTATAGGCAAACCGGATTGTACGCTCCTCCCAGGTAGCCTGTCGCAATACTTGTGCATCCACGCCCGGTTCTGGCAGTGGCACATAACGATGAGCTGTCAGAACCGCATGTTCCAATCTGTGCGCTTGCGTTGGCGGCAGCCGGGCGCGAAGCTTGGCCAATGCACTTTCAGCAGCACGCGCAAGCGCAGGGTCTGCCACTGCGGTGACGTCCCTGAGACCCAAAACCAGCGCTTCCAGCTCATCGTCATCAAAGCTAAGCGGTGGCAGGGCGGCATCTTCGATCAAAGTATAACCAAATCCGGCCGCTCCATCGATCACCGCGCCAAGACTACGCAAAGTTTCTACGTCGCGGTAAATCGTGCGGGTTGTCACGTTCAACATCTCGGCCAACCGCGCAGCCGTGGCAGGTGGAGGTGCAGTGCGGAGCGCCTGCATCAGCTGGAACAATCTATGGGTTCGACTCATGATGGGACTATCTTCGCACGTGCTGACAATTATTGTCATTATCCATTGATAGATAGAGGTTTAATCAGCCAGAGATTTGGTATGCCAGCTCAAATAGCCTGCCCAGATACGATGCCCGCTTCTGTACGTGCTGTTATCGACAGCTATCCGGAGCCTGCGCGCGACGGGGTCTTGTGTTTGCGCGACCTGATCCTAAAGGTTGCTGCGGGCCTGCCACAGCTTGGGGCGCTGGTAGAGACGTTGAAATGGGGCCAGCCCGCTTATCTTGCGCCCAAGGGTTCTACATTACGCATCGGGTTGCACAAAGAGGCCAGCTTTGCCCTATTCGCGCATTGCCAAAGCGGGATTATTTCAGATTATGCCCAGACTTTCCCGGGGTGGGACCGGATAGATGGCAACCGCGCTGTGTTGTTTGATGCACCAGGGCAGATTGAACCCGACCGGCTCTCTCATCTGATACAGCACGCGTTGACATATCATTGCAAACGTCCTCTGCCTTCAGTTTGAAGTCCGGACGCGCACGACCATTTTGGAATAACTTTTTGGCCAACACCCGACCTATGGGGCTTTACGCTGATCTTTCAAAAGCGCTTCGATCTCGGTCAAACGGTTCAGCACCTCATCGCGGTAACCTTCGGTTTTTTCTGTATCTTCGGTATGGTGCGCATCCTGCATGGAATTCACGATCAAGCCGACCACCAGGTTCACAACTGCGAAAGTCGTAACGAGGATGAACGGAACAAAAAACGCCCAGGCCTCAGGGTAGACCTCCATCACCGGGCGGACGATTCCCATGGACCAGCTTTCCAGCGTCATGACCTGAAAGAGCGAATAACCAGAGCGTCCGAGCGTGCCAAACCAGTGTGGGAATTCAGATCCGAACAGGTTGGTTGCCATCACAGCAGCGATGTAAAAGATCAGCCCCATCAAAAGGAAAACGGATCCCATTCCGGGCAGGGCATTTATCAACCCTTCGACAACACGTCGCAGTGAGGGCGCAACGGATAACACCCGTAGCAGGCGCAGAATGCGAAGGGCCCGCAGAACCGACAGGTTTTGCGCAGCGGGGATTAAGGAGATGGCAACGATTACAAAGTCAAAGATGTTCCAGCCTTTGCGGAAAAACCCGGGCCCTCGGGCAAAGAGCTTGGCCGCGATTTCGACGGTAAAGATAGCCAGACAAATCTTGTCCAATATAACAATCAGCGGTCCGACCTGTGCCATCATGCTCTGCGATGTGCCAATGCCGAGGATGGCGGCGTTAAACAGGATAACACCCAGGATGAAGTTCTGCATGGCAGCAGTGTCAAGAATGGCGCCGATACGGTCACGAAAGGACATTGAAACAAATCCGTTTGACTAATCACTGACGTGCATATGGGTGAAGCAAGCTAAGGCGGCAAGTGCCAAAGCCGTTGTCGAGCGCGGATTGAGCTTCATGACACTATTTGGAGCTTGTAAAGGGCGGATCAGCGGTCAATGTCAGCCCCACCCTCGGCGGTGCGCCGCGCGATGAAGGCATCGATTTCTTCCAGTCGAGCAGGTTCAAGAGGGGGCGGTTCATGTGCCGCGACGGTATCATAGAAAATCTGGTTGGCGCGTGTGGTGGCGTCTACTGCGCCACGATCTGACCAGTTTTCGAAATTATCCCAGTCCGACAAAAGGGGTGAATAAAAAGCAGTTTCAAACCGATCGAGTGTGTGTTGAGTTCCAAAGAAATGCCCACCATGCCCAACATCTGCGATTGCTTCTAGACCCAACGTAGCCTCATTCACCTGCAGCGGCTTGAAGAGTTCGGCAAACATCTGCAGCACTTCGACATCGATGATGAACTTCTCGGCAGAGATTGTGAGGCCACCTTCCAACCAGCCTGCGCCATGCAGGATCATGTTCGCCCCACCCATCAGCGCGCCCCATAGTGACATCTGCGTCTCGTATGTTGCCTGAGCGTCGGGAGCATTGGACGCCGTGGGTGCGGAAGAGCGCAGCGGCAGGTTGTAGCGCCGCGCGAGTTGGCCCGAGGCAAAGGCCGCCTTGACATATTCTGGGGTGCCAAAGGCGGGTGCGCCGGTGCGCATGTCTACATTGCTGGTAAAGCTGCCATAGCAGACGGGTGCGCCGGGTCGAATGATTTGCGACAGCGCCATCCCGGCCAGTGCCTCAGCATTTTGCATCACCAGCGCACCGGGAATGGTTACCGGGGCCATCGCGCCCGCTAATGTAAATGGCGTCAGGATCATCATCTGCCCAGCGCGCGCGGCATCAATTATGCCGCGGCACATCAACCCGTCCAGCTGCAGTGGAGAGTTAGAGTTGGCAACTGAGTAACTGACCGGGGTATTACAGAAATCTTCGTACGAAAGTCCATGAGCGATGCGCAGGATTTCATAGGTGTCGGCTACCGCCTGTTTGCCGCGAAAATAGACAAATGGGATTTTATCAGTATTGGTAACAACGCTGCGGGTCATGCCGAAATGGCGCAAATGCGTTGGTACATCCTGCGGCTCAACTACCGGGCCAAAGAAATGAATCACATCAAAGCCTTGGGTGGCGCGTGCGAAATTATCGAAATCGGCCTGTGTTCCTGGCCGGCGCCCGCCTTGCAGGTCAGAACAGTTGGGCGATCCCGCAGAAGTGGATATGCCCACGTTCGGCCCGCCGAGTGTGACTGATCGATGAGGGCTGCGCCCGTGCAATGTAATCTCTGGTGGAGCCTTTGAAAGTAAGTCTAACAACAAGTCCGTATCAAAGCGGATCACCTGATCCTCTTCTTCTGACATTCCGGTGTTGACATAGTGCCGCCTCGCATCTGCGCTCAGTACTTTGATCCCGATATCGCGCAGAACTTTGAGCGAAGCATCATGGATCGCCTCAATCTCATCGGCGCTGAATTGCTCAACAGGGGGATAGGGATTCTTCCAGTTCAGCCAAGCCGCATCAAAGGCATTTTCAGCCTTGGAGCCAGCTCTTTTTGCGGCGCGACCACACCGCCCGCCACTACGCTGGCTGCTCATCTCGTCGCCTCCTGCAGTACATTCTTGGCACGGTAGGCTGCGCCGATCTCTGCATCCATGTCGCGCCCCGTGAAACAACGGAAATAAGCATCGAGATATCCCATGCGTTCGACCATCCCCTCATCTTCTGCGACGTTCAGCGAATAGTAGCTGATTTGCGTAAAATAGATGATTCTGGCCCGGATAAAGGCCTCGGGCTGCGTATACCCATGTCTCTCAAAAAATCCGGAAATCGCTTTGACGCGCGCCTGATCTTCGTCATGCACTGTCTTCCGCAATATGGCAGAATGTCTAGCCCAGTCACGGATCGCCTGATCCAGTCGCGGGTCAAAGCGGCTATGGTCAACCCAAACGGAAAAGAGCGAGAGAATGCCGTCTTCCAGAAGCTCGGTATCGGCAATCGCTTCGACCATGACACCGGTATTGCGTGCGCGCCATTCTGCAATGAGCGAGTCGAGCAGTGCCTCACGGCTTTCGAAATGCCAGTAAAAACTGCCTCGCGTTACGTTTAGTCTGCGCGCCAGAACCGTGATCTGCAGGGCATCAACCCCATCTTCGACCAGCACTTCAAGTGCCGCTTCGATCCAGTCTGCGCCGGTCAGACGGGATTGGCGATCTGTCTGGTTAGCAGTGGCGTGCAGTGACATATATCGGAAATCCATACAGGGTTGCATGGAACTGTACAGACCTGTATGGTTCGCGTCAACGCCAATGTGGAGATACCTATGACTGTGAAGTCACCACCGCGAATTGCATCGCCTAAATCAATGAAATTCTTTCCACGTTTTGAATACGGGCACATGGCGCAGGCTGCTGTGGTGACGGGCCCTGACGATGGCACCCGGCTGGGCAGCGGGTTTGTTCGAATGACAAATGCAGAGATCCCATGGACAATTCAGTATGATGAAATGGTTGTGGTGTTAGAGGGCCAACTGACCGTGCGTACCAGCGAAGGGGATCTCACTGCCGGGCCGCAGGAATGTATCTGGCTGCCCAATGGCACCGAGTTGACCTATATCGCCAAAGAAGCGCTCGTGTTCTATGCCATCGAACCCGCAAACTGGGCCGGTGACTGAGCCATGAAAATTGGCCGACTACCCAAAGATGACAAGACAAATGGATGGAGTGCAGCGTTGCCCGACCGCAATCCCCATGACGTGCTTACCGGTGATGTGACCGCAGATTGGGTTGTGTTAGGCGCCGGGTATGCCGGGCTGGCAGCAGCGCGCCGGTTGGCAGAGAATTGCCCGGATCACAAGATTGTTGTGGTCGAGGCCGGACAGGCCGGGGAAAATGCATCCGGTCGTAATTCCGGCTTTGGCATTGATTTGCCGCATAATGTCGGCTCGTCCCTGGATGAGCTGGAAGGCAGCCACCGGTTTATGCGGCTGGCACGGATGGCGATTGATCATCTTGAAGGCGTCGTCGAAACCAACGGTATTTCCTGCGATTGGTCGCGTGCCGGCAAGTTTCATACCGCGGTCAGCCCCCGTGGCACACGTGATGTGCTGGAACCTTTCCGAAATGAACTTGAGGCCTTGGGTGAACCCTATGAGTGGATCGAGGGAGAGGCGTTGCGCAAACGTCTGGGGTCGCCTCACTTCACCGCTGCGGTTTACACGCCGGGCTGTGTTCTTATGAACCCGGCCGCGTTGACCCAGGGATTGGCGGACAGCCTACCTGAGAACGTAACACTATGTGAAAATTCACCGGTTACCGAGGCAGAGTTTCGCAATGGCGTGATACTGAAAACCGCTAACGGTTCAGTGCGTGCACCAAAGTTGATCATGGCGGCGAACGGGTTCTCCGAACAGTTCGGATTTTTGCCGCGCCGGTTTCTTCATTTGATTGCGCATGCCAGTTTGACCCGACCCCTGACCGAAGCCGAGCGCAAGATCTATGGTGTCGAGGGAGAATGGGGCCTGACACCGGTCAATGCCTTTGCCGGAATCACTATGCGCTATACCCAAGATCATCGGATCCTGATTCGGCAAGGGCTGGATTACCGACCGGGCCAGCGGATCGCGCCGAATGAGCAGGCTGCGATCCAGAGGCGTCACAAACAGCTGTTTGATGATAGGTTTCCAGGGCTTGAGGCCGTGGAAATGGAACATACCTGGAGCGGTTTTGTCTGTCTGTCGCGCAATGGCGCACCCGCGTTCGGGCCGCTTACACCGAATATCTGGAGCGCAGTGTGCCAGAACGCGGTTGGCGTCACCAAGGGGACATTTGGCGGAATACTGGCCGCTGATTTAGCAACCGGGCGGGACAATCCGTTGATCGCAGATATGCAAAGTCTTGGTGAGCCTGATCTGTTGCCGCCCCGGCCATTTCTTGATCTGGGGGTGCACGCCCGTTTTCGATGGGAGTTGTGGTCGAACCGGCACGAAGCGTAAGTTACGGCCGTGGCCACAGATTTAGCGTGGGTTTTTATGCCTTTTCCCGTTTGCCGAGCGGAGCGCCGAACAATTGTCAGTAAGAAAGAAGCAAAACAGATTACTCGCTTCTTTCTTGTCGAAAATACCCCCGCCGGAGGCATGAAGTTTATTTCAATCCCCGAGGGATTAAATTTTCCGGGTCATATGTGCAAAGCGGAACAACAGTCGCAGGTGCAGTTTCGCCCAGTAGCATTAGCTCTGTTTCGGTGCCGGTAATTGCAAAACCCGGATCAAGATACGCCATCGCAAGGTTCTTGTTTGTCCGGTAACCCCAGCTGGCAGAGGTGATGGTGCCGATGGGCTTTCCATCCGCAAACACACCTTCTCCTGGTTGGGTTGGAGCGGATGTGCTGTTGACCTCCAGCATCACCCGTTCGCGCCTCAGGCCTTTTGCAATCTGTGTTTGCAGTCCCTTCTTGCCGGGAAAAGATTTGGAGAGATCGACAAAGTGACCCTGTGCTGCCTCAATGGGATTGAACTCGGTAATGAAATCCGCCTTCCAATGGCCATAGCCTTTTTCGAGCCGCATCGCTTCGATCGCATACATACCGAAATGGCCAAGATTGAATTCAGCTCCAGCACGGGTCAGCACCTCGTAAACGGCCTGTAACTGTTGGCTGGGTACATGCAACTCAATCGCTTGCTCTCCTGAGTAGCTGATCGCCATGGCCACCGCCTCGACATAACCGATGAAACAGGAACGCACGGCCAGCCAGGGAAAAGCATCCTGTGCCCAACTTTGACGCGGTGACACGGCAGCGAGCAGATCGCGTGTTTTTGGTCCTGCAAGAATTAGTGCTGTGTAACTTTCGGTCACGTCCCTGTTCCGAATGTCTGCATCATAGGGCAGGTGGTCGCGCAGCCAGTCCATATCGTGCAGTTCCGCCGCGGCGGCAGCGACGTACCAGATGCGACCATCCGGCAATTGCGCAATCGTGGCTTCGCTTTTGATATTGCCGCGCTCTGTCAGAAAATAGCACAGGTTGGCCCGGCCCGAAATTTTGGACAGACGAGAACAGGTCTGGCTATCCAGCCAGTCGCGAGCTCCGTTGCCGGTAATCTCAAAACGGGTCATGCCGCAAAGTTCAGCGAGGCTTACATGCGCTCGCATGTGGTCAATTTCAGCACCGACCAGATCATACCAGTTGGAAAATCGATAACTGCGTTCTTCGGAAAATTCAGTGTCGGGTTTGAAGAATGCCACGCGTTCCCAACCGTTGACTACGGTGAAAGCGGCGTTTTTCGCAGCAAACACCGGATAGAGAGAGGTCGTTCGCGCTGGACGCCCCGCCGGGCGATGTTCATGTGGCATGTGCCATTGGAATTCGTGGCGGTAATCTTCGATGGCCTTCAGCGCCGTCAGCTCCACCGTCGCGTATGGCCCGATCCGACGTGGGTCCAGTTGCCAGCAATCCCATTCGGTTTCACCGTGTACCATCAGCTGAGCGAGCATCTTGCCGTATCCGCCACCCTCACCTATGCCCACACGGATACCGTTCATTGACCAAAGGTTACGCCATCCCGGTTGGCGTCCTACCAAAGGCCCGGCATCTGCGGCATAGGAAATCGGACCATTGACCACCGATTTGATTCCGACCTCTTTCAGGCAGGGAACGCGATCAAAAATCGCCTCCATCTTTGGCAGTAAACGGTCAAGATCATCGGGGCAAAGCGCGTTGACAAAATCCGGGTCAATCCCGTTCATTCCAAACGTTTTGCATTCGTGTTCATAAATTCCCACCAGCAGGCCCTGTTTTTCCTGCCGCATGTAGAACGTATCGCGTGGGCATCGCACCATTGCCACCCGGTCCGGCCTGTCCATCAGGGCCGGGATGTCATCGGTGATGAAATACATATGTTCCATCGCCATCACCGGATAGGTGATGCCAAGCATTTCACCGACTTCATTGACACGGTAACCTGCGGCGACAACGACATGTTCTGCTGTGATCTTGCCTTTGTCAGTCTGGACTGTCCAGTCGCCGCTGACATGTTGATGCAAACCCGTTACCGGTGTGTACCTGTGAATGGCAGCCCCTGCGTTTCGTGCGCGCCGCGCCAACGTTTGGCAGAGTTGCGCAGGATCAATATCCCCATCCCGCGCATCCCAAAGAGCGGCCAGCACACCATCGGTGTTCAGCAACGGATTGTGCCGCGCAGCGTCTTCAGCGCTGATCAGGTCGAAATCAAATCCTAAGCCACGCGCGACGGACAGGATGTGATGGCACTGGTCTACGTGATCTGGTTCCGTCAACAGTCGCAGACCGCCAGTGGCGTGGTGAAAATTAATCGGATAATCCGGATCATCGGCCAGCTCTTTGTAGAGCCGGATGGTGTAGTCGCGCAAAAGCAACAGCAGTTGATTGAAGGCAATCGAGGGGCACTGCGCAGCAGAATGCCAGGTTGTGCCCGAGGTTAGTTCATTGCGTTCCAGCAGAACCACATCGGTCCAGCCTTCCTGCGTCAGATGATAAAGTGTTGAAAGACCAGCTACTCCGCCACCGATGATCACCACTCGCGCCTGTGACTGCATATTGGTCCCCTCCTGACGTGGCGATAGCTACCAGAGTGTACCGAATTATCGCGAACAATTGAGAGAAAACCGGCAGTAAATGTCAAAGATACGCCAGCGACTAGCAGTTTACCCATTAGAATCCCGGGATGCGTGGGAGAATCTGACATGCCCTACTGCCATTGCGACGTTGACATTCTCCCGTTGCTCGCCAAGTCTCGGTGGGTGGTCAGAAAACAGGGCGTCATGACATCAAAGCGATCAGGGCTTGTGGCAGGGGTGGATGTCGGCGGCACCTTTACAGACCTTGTCCAGCTTGATCAGAGATCCGGTTCTGTGCGTCTGGCCAAGGTGCCGAGCACACCTGAAAATCAGGCTTTTGGCGTGCTTGATGCTTTGGAAGCTGCTGAATGTGAGCTGGCAGCGCTTGATTTGATCGTGCATGGAACCACGACCACTACCAACGCCGTTCTGGAGCGCAAGCTAAGCCGTACAGGCTTGATCACCACGACGGGTTTTCGCGATGTACTGGAGCTTGGTCGTCGTACGCGGCCCCAGCCCTATGGTATGACTGGGCAGTTCACGCCCATCATTCCACGCAATCTGCGGCTGGAAGTACCAGAGCGGATGGATGCCGGAGGTGAAGTTCAAACTGCGCTTAATGAAGACGCGGTGAGGGACGCTGGCCGTCAGTTGTTAGATGATGGCTGTGTCTCGGTTGTGGTGCATTTTCTGCATGCCTATGCCAACGCCGCACACGAGCTGCGTGCGGCTGAGATTTTGCGGGAATTCTGGCCCAATTCGCATATCACTCTGGGGCATGCGATTCTCCAGGAATCCCGGGAATATGAACGCGGAGTGACCGCAGCGGTAAATGCCAGCGTGCAGCCGATCCTGGATCGTTATCTTCAGCGACTGACAGATGAGTTGACCAAGGGTGGCTATGATCGCGACGTACTGGTGATGAATGGCAATGGCGGCATGGTGTCCTCTCGCCTCGTTTCACGAGAGGCCGCAAAAACGGTGATGTCGGGCCCGGCCTCTGGTGTGATGGCAGCGGCCTATACCGGACGGCTGGCGGGTATCCCGGATCTGTTAACCTACGACATGGGTGGTACATCGACCGACGTGGCATTGATCCGCGGGGCAGAACCAGCGGTCTCAAATGAGATCGAGATTGAATATGCCATGCCAATCCATGTGCCAATGGTGGATGTGCGCACGGTGGGGGCCGGAGGAGGCTCTATCGCCCGCGTAAATGAGGCGGGACTACTGGAAGTGGGGCCCGAAAGCGCCGGCGCGGACCCCGGGCCTGTGTGCTATGGACGCGGCGGAACCGAACCTACTATTTCTGACGCGAACCTGTTGCTGGGGCGTCTTAATCCAGATCGGCTTGCGGTCGAGGGCGGTGTGACACTGAAATATGTCGAACAGCTTTTCGCAGAGAAGATTGGGGCACCTTTGGGGCTGGATGCGATCAACGCAGCGAGTGCTGTGATCCGGCTGGCGAACACGCGGATGGCAGGGGCTATTCGTATGGTTTCTCTTTCGCTGGGCGCCGATCCTCGCGACTTTGCGCTCTTTGCCTTTGGTGGCGCTGGTCCGCTGCATGCCGCTGCGCTGGCACGAGAGTTGGGCGTGCCGCGCGTGTTGGTCCCGGCACGACCGGGGATCACCAATGCAATTGGATGCGTGGTGGCCGATTTGAGGCATGATTTTGTGCAAACCCTGAACAGGCCGGTCGATGAATTGGCCGCCGGGCAGCTGGCAAGTGTCTTCGCCACACAGGCCGCAGAAGGCGCGCGATTGATTGGCAAGGAGAGTGTCGAGATTCGCGATCTACGCCATCTTTACAGTGTTGATATGCAGTTTGTTGGACAGACCCACTTGTTGCGAGTGGAGCTGGATGACCCCGGAATAAACAACAAAGACCTTCGGCAGTTGTTTGAAGAGGCTTATTTCAAGCGTTTCCGTGTCGAACTCGCTGATATCCGGGCAAATGTGGTCAATGCCAACTGTTCGGTCATCGGCGTACGTGCGCCTCTCGATCTGTCAACACTGATTGATCCGGGCGGGCGTCTCGCAACGCTGGGAGAGGCACAAACGGGGACCCGAGCGGTGCATTTTGGAACCAGCGAAGTTGAGACCCCCGTCTATTGGCGCGATCATCTGCCGCTTGAATTCTCACTCAGCGGGCCAGCGGTTATCGAACAGATGGATACCACCATCCTGATCGAGCCCCAGGACACCGCGCAGGGTGATGCACATGGCAACATCCTGATCGATGTGGGGGATGCGGCATGAGCCTTGATCCCATTACACTGTCCGTCATTCAGGCGGGTCTGCAGCAGGTGTGTGACGAAATGGACCTGACCTTTTCGCGCGCGGCTTTTTCTCCTGTAATCGCTGAAGCCAATGACCGGTCTGATGGCATTTACGACGCGGCAGATGGCGCCTTGATCGCACAGGGTGCAGGGGGTTTGCCGGTGTTTGTTGGCACGATGCAGTATTCCACTCGGACGCTTATCGAGATGATCGCAGATGGCCACGTAGGTGCGCCGGAACCAGGTGATATTTATATCGTCAATGACCCCTATTTGGGCGGCACGCACCTCATGGACGTGCGGTTCGCACGGCCTTATTACAGGGGTGGCAAGCTTGTTTGTTGGCTGTCAAACACAGGCCACTGGCCCGATACAGGCGGCGCGGTGCCGGGTGGGTTTTCCGCGTCTGCCACCGCCGTGGAACAAGAGGGGCTGCGCCTGCCTCCGGTCAAATTGTTCAAACGTGGGCAGATGGACACAGAGATATATGCGATCATCTGTTCTAACATTCGGGTAGCCGACCAGCGGATCGGTGATGTGCGTGCACAGGCCGCGGCGCTGGAGCTGGGGTCAGAGCGATTGGATGTCTTGATGGACCGTTACGGCGATGAAACTGTGTCGGATGCGATTGCAGAGCTTCGTCGCCGCGCGGCGGATCAAATGCGCGCATTTATCCGGAACATACCTGAAGGTCCGCATCAATCGATTGCTTGGGTCGACAGCGATGGAGTGGTTAACGAACCTTTGGCTATTCGTCTGAGTATTAGACGGCAAGGCGATGATCTCAGCTTCGATTTCACGGGGTCATCGGATCCTTGTTTGGGCCCGATGAATTCAGTGCGGGCCACCACGCTCAGCTCGGTCTACCTGGCAATGCGCCATATCTTTCCAGAGGTACCGATCAGCGCCGGCGCATTTGAACCGTTGCATGTGACAGGGATTGAAGGAACTTTCCTTGACGCCCAATACCCACGGCCGGTTTCGGGCTGTGCAGCAGAGGTGTCACAGCGCATTGCCGAGGCGGTGTTTGCCGCACTAGTGGGCGCGTTGCCGGACCGGGTCACTGCGGCACCCGCAGGCACCAGTGGAAATTTTGCCCTTGGCGGACATGATCCTGCACGCGGGCGCGACTTTGTCATGTACCAGTTGTCGGGCGGAGGTTATGGCGGCTATGCCAATGGTGACGGAATCTCCAATGGGTGCTCGACCATTGGTATTTCGAAGGCACCTCCGGTAGAGATTATGGAGCAGGCTTTTCCGGTGCTTTACCATCATTATGCACTGAACGAAGGATCCGGTGGTGCAGGGGAGAATCGCGGCGGATTTGGTCTTGATTACGAGGTTGAATTGCGACGTGGCCATGCCAAGGCGAGCTTTGTGATGGATCATGGCCGGTACGGCCCGCAGGGCGTACTGGGCGGACAGGATGGTGCGCCCAACGAAGTGACCGTTTGGCAGGCGGGCGTGGCATACACGCCAGAGCACCTTTCAAAAGAGCAAGACATTCCGCTTAACCCCGGTGACCGGGTCCATGTTCGAACGCCGGGCGGAGGGGGCTATGGCAAGCCGTTCCTGCGCGATCCTGAGACAGTCGCCGAAGATGTCCGGTTGGGCCGATACAGCATTGCGCAAGCAGCCGAATTGTTCGGGGTCGCTTTGTCCGATGCGCCTGAATATGTCGTCGATGCCAAGGCGACGAATGCTTTGCGCAGGCGCTAATTTATCTCAGCGCCACGCCCACCGCCCATCAACTTTCCTGCTGTACCGCATCCACAACCTGGGTGATCACCTGATCGAGCATTACAGGATCAATTGCCTCTGCCATCACCCGTATCAGCGGCTCTGTCCCGGATTTGCGAATCAGCAATCTGCCGTCAGACCCGAGAGTCTTTTCACCCTGCGCGATGGCTGTTTGCACTCGATCTGTATCCAGCGGCGCCTTTGCGGAATCATAGGTGACATTGATCAGCTTTTGCGGAACCGGTTCAAACACGCGTGCCAGCTCGCTGGCCTTTTTACCCGTCTCTACCATGCCAACCAGAAACTGCAGCGCGCCGATCAGTCCATCTCCGGTGGTGCCATAGTCGGACATAACGATGTGGCCCGACTGTTCGCCGCCGAGGTTGTAGCCATTTGCGCGCATTTCTTCGACCACATAGCGGTCACCAACGCCGGTGCGCTTGAGATCGATGCCGTTTCCGTTCAGATGCCGTTCGAGCCCCAGATTTGACATCACCGTCGCAACAAGCGTGTTGCTGGCCAACCGGCCTTCATTCGCCCAACGCGTCGCGATCAGACCCATGATCTGATCCCCGTCTGCGATCGTGCCCGTTTCATCAATTAAAATGACGCGGTCCGCATCGCCGTCCAGGCAAATTCCCAAATCTGCGCCGGTTTCCAGTACTTTCTTCGCCGCGGCCTCTGGGTGGGTTGAGCCACAACCATCATTGATGTTGTGACCGTTTGGGCTTACCCCGATAGCCACAACTTCGGCCCCCAGCTCCCACAAAACTTCGGGCGCGGCGCGATAGGCCGCCCCGTTGGCGCAATCCACCACGATCCTGAGGCCGCCTAGGCCGCCCCGGTAAGGAAATGTTGTTTTGGCATACTCCACATATCGCCCGCGGCCATCTTCGATCCGCTTTGCGCGGCCAATGTTTTCGGGCAAAGCCAGACGCGCGCCCTCGCACAGAATTTTCTCAATCCCGATTTCTGTCTCATCAGAAAGTTTATAGCCATCCGGGCCAAAAAATTTGATCCCGTTGTCATGGGCAGGATTATGGCTTGCCGAGATCATGACCCCGACATCCGCCCGCATACTATGCGTCAGATAACCAATGGCCGGAGTAGGAACCGGACCCAGCAGAAGGACATTCATGCCGGTCGATGCGAACCCTGCGGTTAGTGCATATTCAATCATGTAACATGACAGGCGCGTATCTTTGCCAATAACAACTCGATGCTCTTTGTCATCGCGGCGGAAATAGCGCCCGGCGGCTGCGCCAAGGTTCATAGCCAATTCGGCTGTCATCTTTTCGCTATTGGCGCGACCACGCACGCCATCTGTGCCAAAAAGCCTGTCTGTCATGTCGGTACTTCCCTCTGCCCCACCACAATATCGGGCCGCTTTCCCATAGACGTCCAAGGATGTGTTGTCCAATGGTTGTGTCTATGCAACCTGTGGCTTTCCGCCGATCTGATCACATTGCGTTACAATGGTGACGAGACCATTCGTTGACACATCACGGCCTGTGTCGCATTACGGCTGTCAAAGGCGAGCAGCAACAAGGGGAAAAACCCGATGAAAATCGCAATGATCGGCACCGGCTATGTGGGCCTCGTCTCGGGCGTTTGCTTCTCCGATTTTGGGCATGACGTTGTTTGTGTCGATAAGAACCCCGAAAAAATCGAGATGTTAGAGCGCGGCGAAGTACCGATTTATGAGCCTGGGCTGGAGCAGCTTATGGCTAAAAACGTGGCTGCCGGACGGCTGTCGTTCAGCACCGATCTGCCCGATGCGATCAAAGGGGCAGGGGCGGTGTTTATTGCAGTAGGCACGCCTACGCGACGCGGCGATGGTCACGCTGACCTGACCTATGTGATGGCTGCGGCAGAGGAAATTGCACGTGCCGCCAGCGACTACGTCGTGATTGTTACAAAATCGACGGTGCCTGTGGGAACGAACCGCCAGGTCAAACAGACGGTGAAAAAGGCAAACCCGGACCTCGATTTCGATGTGGCGTCAAACCCAGAGTTCCTGCGCGAAGGGGCGGCGCTGGAAGATTTTATGAAACCTGATCGTGTTGTTGTGGGTGTTCAGACAGAGCGAGCAGCCGAGGTTATGGCCGAAATCTATCGCCCGCTCTATTTACGTGATTTCCCGATCATCACCACCGATCTGGAAAGTGCGGAAATGATCAAATACGCCGCCAACGCCTTTCTCGCAACCAAGATCACGTTCATCAATGAAATTGCTGCGCTGTGCGAACGGACCGGCGCGGATGTTAAAAAGGTCAGCCACGGCATGGGCCTCGATGGCCGCATCGGGAACAAGTTCCTTCATGCGGGCCCGGGGTATGGTGGTAGCTGTTTCCCGAAAGACACCAAGGCGCTCGCCAGGATCGGGCAGGAACATGGATTGCCAATGCAGATAACCGAAAAGGTTATATCGGTGAACGAAGAGATGAAACGGCGGATGATCGACAAGCTGCTGGATCTCTGCGACGGGTCTTTCAATGGCAAAACCATTGGTGTGCTCGGTGCGACGTTCAAACCCAACACCGACGATATGCGAGATGCGCCCAGCCTGACCATCATTCCTGCGCTTGTAGGCGGTGGTGCAAAGGTCAAAATCTGCGACCCACAGGGCCGTCGTGAGGGGGAAGAGCTGTTGCCTGGCGTCCATTGGGAAGAAAATCCCTATCGGTGTACCAACAACGCTGATCTGCTGGTGATCCTAACGGAATGGAATGAATTTCGTGCGCTCGACCTGAAACGTATCGTCCGCAAAATGGCTACGCCGCGCCTCGCCGACCTGCGCAACATCTATTCGCCGCGCGACGTCAAACGCGCAGGATTCGAGGCTTATGAGAGTGTTGGTCGTGCAGGATTTGTCAGGCCGCCGTCAGAAAATGACGGCGAAAAGGACGGAATTTAAGGCGCGCGGCAGACGAATGTCGTAGCCACAAGCGGCATGACTAATGGCGCAGGTCCGAACTTGTCGTGCAGCGCATCCAGCATTGCGGCTGCAACCATATCAGGATCAACACCGCCACGCTCGCGAATTTCATCAATCAACGGGTTACCGTAAACCAGTGCAGTTGCGAATGCCTCGGGGTTTTCGATGGTTTTATTCAGCGTGATTGTTTCATGTACCACATCATGCCACCCAGCCGTCGCAAGATCGGTTCTAACGACATTTGGGTCGCCATAGTGAAACGGTACTTTGTAAAATCCGGGCGGGTTTACCGGAAAAAACTTTGCACAAACGTCTTGTGCCATTTGCGCAAACGGATTTTCAGACAAGGATCCCCAAACATTAAAAACATAGTGCCCGCCTGATCTCAGGACACGCGCGGCCTCGCGGTACGATGCTGGTTTGTCGGGGAAGAACATGACCCCGAACTGGCAAACCATCAGATCAAATTCCGACTTGCCAAAGGGCAGCTCCATCGCATTTGCGACAGTGAATTCAATATTTTCTGCTCCATCAACTTTACCCTTCGCAATGTCGAGCATCGGTGCGTTCAGGTCCGTAACAACCAGCCGCGTATCTGATGGCAACTGGTCGTGCAGCTTCCGGGTCACGATCCCGGTGCCCGCGGCAAGTTCCAGAACATTGTCTCCGCCTAGTTCCCCGCACCGAGCGGCCAGCCTGTCGGCGTAATCATGAAAAATGTTGGGGCCAAGACCGGTGTCATAATGGCTGGGAATATCCCCAACGAATTCAGATGCATTGCCCGACATGTGTTTCCCCCGGAAATGCTGGCAGATGCCAACCACGCTGATCATAGACAATCCTGCAATGCGAAGCGAGGATTGAGAATTTGTGGTCCTTTATCCCGCCTTTAAAGGAGGTTCAGCCGGTTCCAGTGCACAGCCTTCGACTGTTACCCGGTGCATGTATCTGCGATGACCATGATAATCGTTGATCGCCTTGTGCCAGGTGGCGCGGTTGTCCCACATTGTCACGTCCCCGTTCTGCCACCGGACGCGGCACTGAAATTCGGGTTTCTGGCAATGGGCATAAAGCATGTTCAGGATCGCGTCTGATTCAGGCTTCGAAAACCCGTCAATCCGTGTTGTAAACTGAGGGTTCACGAACAATCCCTTTCTGCCCGACATCGGGTGCCGGATGACCACCGGATGCAGCGCATCTTGCGTGGCCTGCTCGGCATTGCCAATCCTGCCTGTGCTGGCAGTATCCGAATTCGCATCGGTCACACCAAAGACATGGCGCGAAGAATGCCAGGCGTAAAGCCCTCCGATGATTTCCTTGAACCGGTCCGTCAACGCACCATAAGCCGCGCCCATTGAACAAAACACCGTGTCACCCCCAAAGGGCGGCGTTTCAATCGCATGCAGGATCGACCCCATTGCCGGTATCTGGTCATAGGCGTGATCGGTGTGCCATTCCTCGCCAACAGCACCGGTCTGATCCGCTTCTTTCAATACGATGGCAATTTCGGGATGGGTGTCCAACGCTGTGAAGAACCGGTTCACGTTGATATCGCCCAGACGCCGTGCAAACCGCAGGTGATCCTCTGGTGTAATCGTTTGTTCGCGCAGGGTGATGACCGAATAGTCGGTAAACGCCTGCTGTATCGCACCAAACTGATCTGAATCTTTCAGATCAGCCCCGAAAATTTCCGCACCTAAACCACCGGTAAGGGGAATAAGCCTCACAGCAACACCTCTTCAACTGCCTTGCCATGATGGGTGATTTGCTCATACCCGTCATCGGTCAGAATATAGCTGTCCCCAACCTGCGCACGGAAGGTATCGACGCTCACCGACCCGTCCACCGCCAGAACCATACCGGGCCGCAGCACTGTCGTGTCGCCCGTCACCAATTGCGGCTTTTCCAGAAAACTAAAGCCGGTCGCGCGTCCACAGCGGAAGGGATAGTCATACCCGGCCTCCTGAATCACTTCCGCATAGGCCTGATGTACGGATTCTGCCGTCACGCCGGGGCACAGCGCCGCCAGCGCGGCCTTCTGGCTGGCCACGGCCACCTCATAGACGGCCCTTTGCGAAGGGTCCGCCATCTCTCCGATCCAGAATGTCCGGTCAAAGCCCAGCTTGAAGCGGTGAAAATTAGTCATCCCGCAGAAACACAGAAATACCGGCTCACCCCGCCGCATGATCCGGGTCGAGGCGCGGTGATGGGTTTTAATGATATCTTCGCCCGACGCCATTATCTGTAGAAAATGCGTATTGGGCGACATATCGGCGTCATCATAGTGGGCGGCCAGCAGTTCAGCTGCCTTGCGGGTGCCGGCCTGAGACGTGGCAATTGCCACTTCAAATTCTGGAACACCGTCTGCGATTGTATCTCGGCCCGCTTGCATCATCGCGGTTGCCACCTGCCCTGCATGCCGGGCCAGTTGCAGCTCTTCTGCAGATTTGATCATCCGCATTTCCGATAAGACAGGGGTAATGTTGGTAAGTGATTGCGTAGGCACAAGGTTGTCCACATAGCTCCGTACCAGCGGCGGCATGTGGTCCGGCTCAATCGCGATGGTCTCTGCGCCACGAATGGCCCCCGGCAATTCCTCACGCCATTCCGCACCCGCTCCGTCGTTCCAGGCGGCAATCCGGCCAACCCGCGCTGCAGCAACGGCCGTGTTCAGGTCGATGGTGGGCGTGATGAGTAAGCTGTCGCCATCACGCGGCACCACCAGAATGGTCGGCCTGCCGAATTCCATATGCAGATAGTCGTAATAGCCTGTCAGGTAATAGACATTGTCGTCGTCCGTGATAAGCGCAACATCAATCCTGGCCTCTGTCATTCGCGCACGAAGGGCGCTCATCCGTGCTTCAAACATTGCTTTCCTCCTGCGGCAATTGCTGTTCCACAAGCCGTGTCCAGAACGCAGCCCCATGGGCCAGCGCGTCATCGTTGAAGTCATAATCGGCAGAATGCAAAGGCCGGGCATAGCTGCCTTCGGTTCCGTTTCCCATCATCACGAAGCAGCCCGGAACTGCGGCGGCCATATGGGCAAAATCCTCGGAGAAAAGCTTGGGCGGGCAAGCACCCTCAGTGGGTGCCCCCATCACTTCAGCAACGGCGACAGCCGCGGCCACCGGGCGCGCAGCGTTTATTGTCGGGGGAAAAATCGTGTCATAGCTGACTGTTGCGCTCACCCCATGTGCCGCAGCGATGCCCTCTGCGACACGGCGCATTGCTGTCTCAATCGTTGCGTTGGTATCAGGTGTCATCGCACGGCAATCCCCGCTTAGTACGGCGCGCCCGGGTAGCACATTGCGTTTGCCATCCGTCACGAACTCGGTGATCGAAACCACACCGTTCTGCGCCGGGTCGAGTTTGCGCGAAACTATTGTCTGAAGTGCGCTCACCATTTCCGCGCCCACAGTGATAGCATCTACCCCCATATGGGGCAGGGCGGCATGCCCACCACGCGCCTCAATCGTGATTTCAAACAAGGCCTCGCTGGCCGTAATCGGCCCGGAGCGGGTGGCGAAATGGCCAACCGGCATTCCGGGAATGTTGTGCATACCGTAAACCTCATCCACTGCAAAGCGATCAAACAGACCATCTGCGATCATCGCGGCGGCGCCTTCGCCATGCTCTTCATTGGGTTGAAAGATAAAAACGGCACGGCCATTGAAATTACCGCTCTCTGCAAGTGCTTTGGCCGCACCCAATGCCATGGCAGTGTGCCCATCATGACCACAGGCATGCATTTGCCCCTGGGTTTCGGAACGATGCGCAAACGTGTTGATCTCTTCAATCGGCAACGCATCCATATCCGCGCGGATACCTATGGACCGGGTCGCGTTGCCTCGCTGCAGTACCCCGACAACACCCACCTGACCTATGCCACGGTGCACCTCTAATCCAAAACTTTCCAGCAATTCCGCGACGTGCGCGCTGGTTCGGTCCAGATCAAATCCAAGCTCGGGCATCTGGTGCAATTCACGACGCCATTGAACCATCTCATGTACAGGTAAGTCAGATGTCATAGTATTTCTCCCGCGGCGCACCCTGTCTGAAATCGGCCTTGCACTCAAGCGTTCCCAGCTTAATCTCACAACATTCTGCAACCCAAGGACACAGAGATGAAAACTGCCATCGTTACAGGGGCCGCGCGCGGCATCGGGCTTGCCACAACAAAGCAGTTTCTTGAACAGGGGTGGTACGTGGTGATGATCGACCGCGATGAGCCAGAGCTGACAGAGGCGGCGGCGCCGCTTTCGAACGTCAAACCACTGCTATGTGATGTCTCGCAACCGGATCAGGTGGCGAATATGTCCGCACAGGTTACCTCCGAAGGGGTTGACGCTCTTGTAAACAATGCAGGCGTGGCGGATTTTGGGCCCATAGAAGAAACAGATTTCGCCCGCTGGCGTCGGGTTATGGAAACCAATCTCGATGGTGTGTTTTTGATGTCCCAGGCGCTCCTCCCGGCGCTCAGGGAAACGCGCGGAACCATCGTGAACATCGCGTCCATTTCCGGTCTGCGTGCCTCAACCCTCCGCGTGGCCTATGGCACGTCCAAAGCTGCGGTTATGGCATTAACCCGGCAACAGGCTGTTGAATTAGGGGAATCTGGAATACGCGTCAATTGTGTCTGCCCCGGCCCGGTAGAGACAAAGCTGGCGATGGCGGTGCACACGCCCGACATCATCGCGGCCTATCACGATGCGATCCCGCTTAATCGGTATGGTTCAGAGGATGAGATCGCATCGCTTGTCACCTTTTTGTGCTCAGACAAGGCAAGCTTTGTCACCGGGCAGATCATCGCAGCCGATGGAGGCTTTGAGGCAACCGGTATTGGTCTGCCGGCGTTGCGTGAAGCTTAGCGCGACGGCCAGTGCCGTTTTTCTCCAGATCTACCAGGACACCTGCTTGCCTTCGTATACATCGAACGGCTCAAGCTTTTCATCATTGATCCATGCATAACCGTTATTGGTCATAACTACGGTGTACGGTGTCCAACCGGTCATGCGCCACCAACTTTCATACTGGTTGGTATCGCCGTTGGTGCGCCATTTCCCCTGATCCGCCTGACCGCCGTCGGGCACATACATGGTAAACCCGCCCGTCCCGAAATACTGTTTGTAGCCAGAGCCAGACCATGTGCCGACGATTGTATTGTCGCTGAGAAGCTGCTCAATCTGCGACGCGTTCAGTTGTACGGTTACGGCATTGCCCGCTGTTTCTCCGGCCAGTGCGGGAACTGCTAACACGGACATTGCTGAGGTGATGAATGATCGTCTGTGCATTTCGTGTCCCTTGATTTGAAATCACGGGCACAGCTTCCCATTCTTCAGCCAAGCGGGCCACTCACGTTTCGGTGAAGCTCACTGAGTGTTCAGAGGCTCTACAAGAATCGCCCTGAAGTCATTCACATTTGTCAGTGTTGGGCCGGTCACTACCTGCTGATCAATTCGATCGAAAAAACCATGAGCATCATTCCGAGCAAGAGCGTCATCTGCGTTTTCGCTCGCCTCGGCGGCTCTTTTCAGTGTGTCCGGTGTGATCAAGGCCCCTGCTACTTCAGCAGCACCGTCTACCCCGTCGGTGTCACATGCAATTGCGTGAATGTTGGAAGCCCCGTTTAAATCAATCGCCATAGCCAGCGCGTATTCCGCATTCGGACCACCCACACCATTACCCCGGCGGGTCACCGTCAACTCCCCGCCGGACAGTATCAGAACCGGTGCATCACCCGGGGTCATGCCGGATTGAACTTCACGCGCATAGGTAGCTTGTTCCGCGGCTACATCCCGTGCTTCACCTTCCAATGCGTCGCCCAGGATTCGCACTTCGTACCCTTCTGCCAAAGCGATCTCCTTCGCTGCGGCCAATGACTGAGACGGGGCGGCATAGATCACGTTCTCAACATTTGACAGGCGCGGATCATCCGGTGTTACAACCCGCGAAGGCCCGTCCAATACCCCGTTTACAGACGGGGGTACGGAAATTTCGAACCTTTCGAGAATAGCGCGAGCCTCTGATTGCGACCTTGCATCGCCGACAGTGGGTCCTGAACCGATCATCGCCGGATCATCCCCCGGCACGTCCGAAATCATCAGCGCCAGCATTCGCGCAGGGTGCGCTGCTGCGGCCAACTGCCCGCCTTTGACCCGGCTGAGATGTTTGCGCACGATGTTCATCTGTCCGATTGGCGCGCCCGACGCCAGCAGTGCAGCATTAACCGCCTGCTTTTCTTCCAGCGTGATATCCCCGGCGGGTTGCACGAGTAATGCAGACGCACCGCCGGAAATAAGTGCCAGCACCATATCATCAGCCCCCAGCCCAGTCACCAGATCGAGCATCCGTGCTGTTGCTTCCTTTCCGGCGGCATCCGGAACCGGATGCGCAGCCTCAACAATCTCGATCCCCTGACAAGGCCGCGCATACCCGTAGCGGGTAATGACCAATCCTTCACACGGACCGTAAACCGCCTCAACCGCTTCTGCCATGCGCGCGCTTGCCTTGCCCGCGCCGATCACAGCCAACCGGCCCTCTGGCCGTGGCGGCAAAAAGGCGGCGAGACTTTGCATCGGATCGGCTACCTCAACAGCGCGGTCAAACAGACGGCGTAAAAAATCTGCGGCATTGTTCATTTGTATTTCTCCGATCCCTTGCCCGCCTCTGTTTATGTGCACTTTGCGGAAGCTGAAAGTCTATTCCCGTCACTTGATGCACCTGACACGCACAACAAAATCGAATATTTTTGTAAGATGAATTTTCAGATCCCTACTTTAAATTCATTGTTCTAAAAATACTCACTTCCGCTCCATCTTCACAATTACAACGTCATGCTTAACGGTCATCAACTTGACAATTCAGGACCATCGCGCGACAGACGCCGCCATGTTCATGAACTTCCTCCATGTCGCCCTTGGTGGGGCTATCGGCGCGATGCTGCGTTATGGAACGGGCCTTGCCGTGCTGCGGCTGGCGGGGCCGGGCTTTCCGCTTGGCGTATTGGCTGTGAACATTGTTGGCTCTTTTCTGATGGGACTCTTTGCGGTTTATGCCTTTCATCGCGAAATGCAGCATCTTAACCCGCTTGTTATGACCGGTCTGTTCGGCGGCTTTACGACGTTTTCGGCTTTTTCGCTCGAGGCTTTCACTTTGTACGAACGCGGTCAGGTAACCGCCGCAGCTCTTTATGTCGGGCTGTCTGTTGTGCTCTCGATTGCGGCGTTGATCCTTGGCGTCTGGATGGCGCGGGCGGCATTCGCATGAGTGGGGTTCAAACAATTACAATAACCGCAGACGAAACCGATCAGCGGTTGGATCGCTGGCTGCGCCGACGGTTCCCGCATGTGTCGCAGGGTCGTGTGGAAAAGATGTGCCGCAAGGGAGAGCTCCGCGTGGATGGCGGCCGGGTCAAGGCGTCGACACGACTGGAAGAAGGTCAACAGGTCCGCATTCCGCCGCTGCCAGAACCCGGAGCGGTCAAAGCAACTGATCGTATCAAAGTGTCTGACACGGATGCGCGCATGATCCGCGACACGGTGATCTACCGCGACGATCATATCATCGCGCTCAACAAACCCCCCGGTCTGGCGGTGCAAGGCGGCAGCAAACAAACCCGACATGTCGATGGCCTGGCTGAGGCTCTGCGGTTTGACATGGACGAAAAGCCCCGACTGGTCCACAGGTTGGACAAAGATACTTCCGGCGTATTGCTCTTGGCGCGCACACGCACCGCCGCCGCGGCCCTGACCAAAGCAATGCGCCATCGCGAGACCCGAAAAATCTATTGGGCGGTCGTGGCCGGTGTTCCGGTGCCCTATTTGGGCGAGATTAAATATGGTCTGGTCAAGGCGCCGGGTCATGGGGTTAAAGGCGAGGGTGAAAAGATGCTGTGCCTTCACCCGCGTGACGCTGATGCAACACCGGGGGCAAAGCGGGCGATCACCCAATATGCCACGCTGTACCGGGTGGCCAGCCGCGCAGCATGGGTTGCACTAGAGCCTATCACCGGTCGCACACATCAGCTTCGCGCGCATATGGCCGAGATCGGGCATCCGATCATTGGCGATGGAAAATACGGCGGATCAGGGCAGGAGAACCTTGGCGATGGCTGGGGTGCACAATTGGGCGGTGTCATTTCCAACAAGCTGCATCTGCATGCCCGCCGGATGGAATTCGAACATCCCACGACGCGCAAGACTGTAACCATCACTGCTGATCTGCCGGACCATATCCGGCACACGTTTGACACACTCCAGTGGGAACCTGACTTTGCCGCCGATGATCCGTTCGAATCTCTGACATGAGTGACCTGCGCCTGATCATTTTTGATGTCGACGGTACGCTGGTGGACAGCCAGGGCGATATCGTCGCGGCGATGACCCATGCCTTCGAGCGTGCTGACAGCGCCGTCCCACCCCGCGATGCGATACTGGGGATCGTTGGCCTGTCTCTCGACATTGCCATTCCACGCCTTGCGCCGCACCTTGATGCTGAGCTGCACACAGAAATGGTAGAGTGGTACAAGGAAGGCTACATTAAGCTGCGCGCAGAAGCAGGCGCTGCCCTGTCATCACCGCTCTATCCCCATGCGCGTGAGATGCTTGAGACATTACATGCCGAACCAGAGACGTTGTTGGGGGTTGCCACAGGTAAATCCCGGCGTGGCCTGGATAAGCTGTTGGAAGCACATCAACTGGGCCTGCTATTCATTACTCAGCAAGTCAGTGATCACCACCCGTCCAAGCCCCACCCGTCGATGATCCACGCGGCACTATCCGAAACTGGTGTATCGGCGGATCAGGCGGTGATGATCGGCGATACCAGCTATGACATGGAGATGGCTGCCTCTGCCGGGGTTGCCTCAATTGGGGTCAGTTGGGGATATCACCCTCGCGAAGCGCTGCGTGCGGCGACAGAAATAATCGACGACTTCAGAGACCTGCCTGTAATGCTTAGTTCGATTTGGGAGCGACCATTATGAGTGAATGGAAAACCAAACGCTTTTGGAAAGAAACCACTACACAAACTGTCGAGGGCGGTTTTGCCATCACCCTTGATGGCCGCGCTGTGAAAACTCCGTCAAAATCACCACTTGTCGTGCCAAGCCACGCCCTTGCTCTGGCAATTGCTGCGGAATGGGATGCTCAGCAGGAAAAAATTGACCCAACAACAATGCCTTTCACCCGTGCCGCAAATTCCGCGATTGATAAGGTGGGGACACAAAAAGCCGAAGTTGCGGACATGCTTGCGGCCTATGGGGATGCCGATCTCACATGTTACCGCGCGTCTTCGCCACGGGAACTGGCAGAGCGTCAGGCGGCGGAATGGGATCCTCTGCTGGATTGGGCTGCGGAAAAACTTGGTGCGCGGCTGGTTCCGGTTGCGGGCCTGATACATCAACCGCAAAATCCGGATGCGCTCGCTGCATTATCTCAGCAGGTGCATCAGATGGATGCATTCTCACTTGCCGGGTTTCATGACCTTGTGTGCATCTCGGGCTCGCTCATAATCGGGTTCGCAGCTGTGCATGATTATCTGGATGCGCCTGCACTTTGGCGGCTCTCCCGGGTTGATGAACTCTGGCAAGAGGAACAGTGGGGCGAAGATGAAGAGGCAACGGCGTTTGCCAAGTCGAAAGAATCTGACTTTGTGAACGCCAAACGCTTTCATGATCTTGCGCTTGGGGTCGATAAAACCACTACTGTTTGATTTCCCTGTGGGAAACTATGCGTTTTGTCCATCGTTTTTCGTGATCCGGGGCTTGACCTTCGGGAATGAATCCACACAAACTTACGGGCACTGTGTGGGGAATACCCCATTTCAGTATCGCCCCGGCCCAGATGGGCCGAACGAACCGCTCACCAAAGAGCGGGAAATCAGGAAGAGGTAAAAATGAAAAAATCCGTAATTTTAGGCGCACTGACTGTCGCTGGCTTGGCCGCTGGTGCTGCTGCTGCTGGTACGTTGGATGACGTAAAAGCACGTGGCACGCTGAACTGTGGCGTGACAACCGGTCTTGTCGGCTTTGCTGCGCCGGACGCCAATGGCGTTTGGGAAGGCTTTGATGTCGGCGTATGCCGTGCCGTTGCTGCAGCCGTGCTTGGCGATTCGACAGCCGTCGAATTTGTTCCCACCACTGGTAAGACCCGCTTTACAGCGCTTGCCTCGGGTGAGATCGACATGCTGGCCCGGAACACAACATGGACATTCTCGCGCGACGTGGACCTCAAGTTCACATTCGTTGGCGTGAACTACTATGATGGTCAGGGCTTTATGGTTCCAAAGGATCTGGGCGTAGGCTCGGCCACGGAACTGGATGGTGCAACTGTCTGCATCCAGACCGGTACAACAACCGAACTGAACCTCGCGGACTTCTTCCGCGCCAATGGTATCAGCTACGAGCCGGTTCCGATCGAAACCAACGCTGAAGCTCAGCAGCAGTACCTTGCTGGTGCGTGTGACGTTTACACAACTGACGCATCCGGTCTTGCCGCGACACGTGCCTCGTTCGAAGATCCGGCCGGCCACGTTCTGCTGCCAGAGATCATCTCGAAAGAGCCGCTCGGCCCGCTTGTCCGCCACGGGGACAACGAATGGGGTGACGTGGTTCGCTGGACCCTGAACGCTCTGATCACTGCTGAAGAACTCGGCGTGACCTCGGCCAATATCGGCGAATTGGGTTCGGCAGCTGGCAGCAACCCAGAGGTCAACCGTCTTCTGGGCACCGAAGGTAGCCTTGGTGACATGCTTGGCCTCGACGGTGGTTGGGCCAAAGCGGCCATCGAAGCCGGTGGTAACTATGGCGAGCTTTTCGAAAAGAACATCGGGGAAAACACCCCGATTGGTCTGTCGCGCGGTCTGAACGCGCAGTGGACCGATGGTGGACTGCTTTATTCGCCTCCGTTCCGCTAAGAACATAAAATCCAAAGGGCGCGGCATGACCGCGCCCTTTGTTTCTCTGATACAATAAAAAAATCGGCCCAACCGTCGCGAAAACGCGCAACGCTATAAGTCACTAAGACCGGGTCGACCAACGGGGACCTCTAAGATGACGACACTCACCGACCCTCCAAAGGCGTCGTTCCGGCTAACCATGTTGTTGAACGACACGAGGTACCGATCTTTGACATTACAGGCTATCGCGGCGCTCGCCCTTGCCTTGTCGATCTGGTACCTGGGCAGCAACGTGGCCAAAAACCTTGCCGCGCAAGGCCTGAATATTGACTTCGAATTCCTCGGCGCGCCTGCCGGCTATGACATCAACCAGCGACTGATCGAATATACCAGCCAGTCGAGCAACCTGTCTGCTGCGATTGTCGGCATTCTCAACACTCTGCTGGTGGCCTTTCTGGCCTGTATTACAGCGACGATTTTCGGGGTCCTTGCCGGGGTTCTGCGCCTGTCAAACAACTGGCTCGTGAGCAAGCTGATGGCGTTCTACGTCGAGATCTTCCGCAACGTGCCTGTGCTGATCTGGATCATCATTATTTTCACAATCATGACGGCGGTTTTACCCGGCCCGCGTGCCTTCCGCGGCGACGAGCCCGAGGCAAGCATGTTGTTCGAGGCGTTTGCCTTTACCAACCGCGGAATCTACACGCCGCTCCCCTATTTCACCAACGGGTTTGGCGGGGCTCTGGATCTGCTACTGGTTCTGGTCCTGCTGGTCGGGTCGTTTTTCGGCACCCGGTATATGAACGCGCGCGCCACGCGCATTCAGGAACAGACCGGCCAGCGCCCGGCGACCTTGCTGACCAATCTGGCGATCTGGTTCGGTCCGCTGATCGTGGTCTTTGTCGTTCTGGGGCTGGCCTTCGAGATGCCAGAGCTGAAAGGCTTCAACTTCAAGGGCGGTATCAAAATCGGCGGCCCGCTGATCGCACTGTGGTTTGCCCTGTCGATCTATACCGGAGCCTTCATCGCTGAAAACGTGCGCGCCGGTATTCAGGCCGTCTCCAAGGGTCAGACCGAAGCGGCTTCTGCTCTGGGTCTGCGATCCGGACGGGTCATGAGCCTAGTGGTGCTGCCTCAGGCGCTGCGGGTGATCATCCCGCCCCTGATCTCTCAGTATCTCAACATCACCAAGAACTCTTCGCTGGCGATTGCTGTGGGATACGCGGACGTCACGGCGACCCTGGGTGGGATCACGCTGAACCAGACAGGACGCGCAATCGAATGTGTGGTGCTGCTGATGCTGTTCTACCTTATCATTTCTATCGGCATTTCGTTGTTCATGAACATCTACAACAACGCCGTCAAACTGAAGGAGCGCTAAGATATGTCTGATAATTCCCATCTTGCCGCTTTTGTTCGCACGGAAGAGGCTCCCTCTCTGCCACCGCCCAGTTCGGCGGCTGGGCCAATCAAATGGATGCGCGATAACCTGTTTGCAACTCCGGCAAATGCCGTGCTTACCATCGTTGCGGTCCTTGTGATCTACAAGGTGTTGAGCGGTATCCTGCCCTGGATGCTGGCGGGTGTCTGGGATTCTCCAAGCCTTGCGGCTTGCCGTGAAATTCTGGACGGTAAATCGGCAGCCTGTTTTGCCGTTTTGACAGAGCGCTGGAATCAACTGATTTTCGGGTTCAAATACCCGGTAGATCTCTACTGGCGCCCGGCGATCGTGCTGATTTTGTTCTTTGCTGCGGCGGCTCCGGTTCTGTTCTTTGACCTGCCGCGCAAATTGTTGGTGATTACCGCGCTCTTCCCCTTCATCGCCTATTGGCTGATCTGGGGCGGTTCGGTTAGTACGCCCATTCTGGCCTTTGCCGGTGTTGTGGTCGGATATTTGGTCTACAGCCGCTTTGTGGCGCAGAACTTTGCCATCGGCTTCTTCGGTGGTGTCGCGGCGGCATTGATCTTTTGGGGCATAGGCGGCGCTGTCCTCCCAGATTCCACGATTGCCGAAGGGGCAATGCGCTCTGTGCCATCGCGTGACCTGGGCGGCTTCATGCTGAACATGATGCTTGGTGTGACCTGTGTGTCGTTGTCGGTGCCCATCGGCATCGCACTTGCTCTCGGACGTCAGTCCAGTATGCCTCTGATCAAGTATGTCTGTGTGGTCTTCATCGAATTCGTTCGCGGGGTGCCGCTGATCACGCTGCTTTTTGTGGCGTCGGTGATGCTGGCCTACTTCTTCCCGCCGGATGCGACGGTGGACCTGTTCCTGCGAGTTGTGATCATGATCACGCTCTTCTCGGCAGCCTATATCGCCGAGGTGATCCGGGGCGGCCTCGCCGCCTTGCCCACAGGACAGTATGAGGCGGCCGATAGTCTGGGGCTCGATTATGCCCAGGCCATGCGGCTGATCATCCTACCACAGGCGCTTAAGATCTCGATCCCCGGTATTGTGAACGTGGCCGTCGGCCTCTTCAAAGATACTACGCTGGTCTCGGTGATCTCCATGTTCGACCTCGTCGGCATGATTCGTGGCCCGATCCTTGCCTCGGCAGAGTGGAACGGCGTCTATTGGGAATTGTTCGGCTGCGCCGCACTTCTCTTCTTTGTCGTCTGCTACGGCATTTCACAATACTCGCAATGGCTCGAACGCCGTCTTGCGACAGATCATCGTTAAGGAGACAGCACAATGTCTGAACAAACTCAAATGCAGGTGTCCGACGAGATTGCGATCACCATTCAAAGCATGAACAAATGGTATGGCGCATTTCACGTGCTGCGCGATATCAACCTGACCGTCAACCGCGGCGAACGGATCGTCATCTGCGGGCCCTCGGGTTCCGGTAAATCCACTCTGATCCGTTGCATCAACGCCCTTGAAGAGCATCAGCAAGGATCGATCGAGGTGGATGGCACTCTGCTGTCATCTGACCTCAAGAACGTCGACAAGATTCGGTCAGAGGTCGGCATGTGTTTCCAGCACTTCAACCTCTTCCCGCATCTTACGATTCTTGAAAACTGTACTCTCGCCCCGATCTGGGTGCGCAAAACGCCCCGGAAAGAGGCCGAGGAAACGGCGATGCATTTCCTCGAAAAGGTGAAGATCCCCGAACAGGCTGATAAGTATCCCGGCCAGCTTTCGGGTGGTCAGCAGCAGCGTGTGGCGATTGCCCGCTCGCTCTGCATGCGGCCTCGGATCATGCTGTTTGACGAACCTACGTCGGCGCTTGACCCGGAGATGATCAAAGAGGTGCTCGACACTATGATCGAGTTGGCCGAAGAAGGCATGACCATGCTTTGCGTGACCCACGAAATGGGCTTTGCCCGTCAGGTAGCGAACCGCGTGATCTTTATGGATGCTGGTCAGATTGTTGAACAGAACGAACCAGAAGAGTTCTTTAACAATCCAAAATCTGACCGGACCAAGTTGTTCCTCAGTCAGATCCTCGGTCACTGATCAAGATTTCTAAACACGAGGGAGCGCGGCTTTTCATGGCCGCGCTCTTTTTTGCCTTGTGGCTAGACCAATTCGGGCTGAGTTGGGATCAACCTGCCGTCCTAAGCTGGTCATTCACCGATCTCGGCAAGCTGTCAGCCGGTGAGTTCTCTGGGGATTATGAAGTCCACCGCGCGTCCGATGCCGGGTTTTAGCTCGCTCCAGTGCGCAATCGGGAACTCCGCAACCAGTGTGGCGCAGGTGGGATAATCAAAGAATCTCGGATGTGGCGGCGGAACCTGCAGCAGTTCCTGTGCGAACCATGCAATGCCGGGGTTATGACTCAGCATCAGGACGCAATTTGTCTTTGCACGCCTCAAATGCTGCATCATCGCTCCAGGCTCCGCATGATAAAGCCCTTCAGAAAATTGCGCGTCGCAGATAAACTGAAGCCTAGCGTAGGTCTCTCTCGTGCGCGCCGATGAAGAGCTAAGAACCTGATCAGGAACATATTTCTTGTCACGCAACCAATCGCCAATCAATTTCGCAGAGGTACGTCCGCGCCCGTTCAACGGGCGGTCATGGTCTTCCTGCAGGGGATCATCCCAGCTTGATTTCGCGTGCCGCATCAGGATCAATCGCAGGGTCATTTGGGGTGAAAATACTCCATGTGCAGGGCAGATTGTGCCGGGTCACGGCCAAAGGCCTGACTGACCGGACAGGCACGTCGGGCCAGGCAGCCGCCGGTCATGCAATGCCGTCCGCCCGGGGTTTCGAGGAAGCTGTGGCAATCGTCCAGTTTATAGAAATATGCATCGCTCAATGCCCCCACAGGACAGGCTGAAACACAAGGCCGATCATCACAACTGGCGCAGGGAGAGGAGTCGGGGGAATTTGGTAAATCGATGATTTCATTAAATTTAAGTGCCCCACGATACGATACAAACATCCCCGATTCGTCGTGAACCAGCATGCCCACAGGGCTTTGCCAGGCACGTCCGGTGGCGATGGCCCAGGTCATAAAGGGTTGATGCGGAGGCCCGCCAAAGGGGAAAAATGGAGTGGCATCAAGGTCTTCTGCGAACCCGGTGATTATCCGTTTTGACCAACGATCTATCGGATCCCGCTGACCATCCTGCATTTCCGGTGACAGGCCAATATGTGCCCAGAACTCTGTGCCAGGGCCCAGTAAAATAAGGGTTTCCGCATTCTCATGCAGCCCGCCCATCACGCTCAGATGCTCTGCCTCTACAGCGTTACATATCTCTGAATAGCGGCTCATTTGCGAAACGGGAGCCAAAGGCTCCACCCCAATTTGGATGGGCGATCATCCTGCCACTGCAATCCTATTGTCATGTTTTCATGGCCTTTTTCCGGTTGAGGAATATAGGTCCCGAATAAGCGGTCCCAGATTGATAAGGCGAATCCATAGTTGCTGTCATGTTCAAATCGTTTATCCGAATGATGCACCCGGTGCATGTCAGGTGTCACCAAAATCCGGCGCAAAACTGCATCCAGCGGTAGTGGCAGTTTGATGTTGGCGTGATTGAACATGGCTGTGCCATTCAGAATTATCTCAAACAAAACAATGCCATAAGCAGGTGGCCCGAGGAGATAGACTAGCCCTATCTTAAGCAACATGGAAAAGGCAATTTCAACCGGATGAAAGCGGATGGCGGTGGTGACATCAATGTCGCGATCGGCATGATGCACCCGGTGAAATCGCCACAGGATTGGGATCTTATGGGTGATCAGGTGCTGTGCCCATATCGCAAAGTCGAAAATCAGGACAGTTGCTACCACCTTGACCCAAAAAGGAATTTCAGTCGAATTTAGTAACCCCCAGCCCTGCGTTTCAGCGTCTATAGCTGCCCCAACTGCCAGCAGGGGCAAGGCAAGCGCAAGAATGCGCAAGGTGATGGAGTCAAGGATCACAATGGCCCAATTGGTCAGCCAGCGGCCCGTCCGGGGCTGGGTTCGGTGGCGCCGGGGAATTTTGGCCTCAATTAGAGCAAAGAGGCAAAACAGGCTGACAAATACGCCTAATCTGATGAGGACCTCATGTTCCATGCGCAGGACCGTAGCTCAAAATGTGTCCGGCGCAAGCGGCAGAACAATGCACACGCGGAATTGAAAGGTTAACGCCCGTAAAATCGCCAAAACAGAGGGGTGACATCCGTACACCCCCTGTGCACCGCCGCGGTGCAGCGAAACTGTTGCATAAAATGGTTAATGTACCGTGCGCCGGTTCGGTATAGTTAGTCGGCTCGGATCATCGAGCCTGCGCCATGTTCGGTGTAAAGCTCCAGAAGTACCGCGTTGGGCGCGCGGCCATCGAGGATCACCACCGCCCGCACCCCGCCTTCAATCGCGGCGAGAGCCGTTTCGGTTTTTGGGATCATGCCGCCGGCGATGATACCATCTCGGATCATCGCATGGATCTGGCTGGCCGAAAGTTCGGTGAGAACGGTGCCTTCGGGATCCTTGACACCTTCGACGTCGGTCAAAAGCAAAAGACGATCTGCTTCGAGAGCGGACGCCACAGCGCCAGCGGCCGTGTCGCCGTTGATGTTGAAGGTTTCGCCATTGCGGCCTGCCCCAAGTGGCGCGATCACCGGAATGGTATCATCGCTGAACAAGGTTCGCAGGATAGACGGGTCGACCGCTGACGGTTCACCGACAAGCCCAAGAGCAGGATCTGCCGGATCGCAGATGATCAGATTTGCATCCTTGCCCGAAAGGCCCACAGCACGCCCGCCCTGACGATGGATGGCTTGTACAATGCGTTTGTTGACGCGGCCGGACAGGACCATTTCAACCACTTCCATTGTGGCCTCGTCTGTCACGCGTTTGCCATTCACAAATTCAGATTTGATGGCCAGCTTCTCGAGCATCTGATTGATCATCGGGCCACCGCCGTGCACGATCACCGGATTGACGCCAACCTGCTGAAGCAGCACCACATCACGGGCAAAATTCTGCATTGCTTCGTCGCTGCCCATGGCGTGCCCGCCCAGTTTGATCACCACGATGGCATCATCATAGCGCTGCAGATAGGGCAGGGCCTCGCTTAGCGTGCGTGCGGTGGCAATCGAGTCGCGATCCATATCTCGTTTCTTCATCTGCGTGTCCTTACTTGGGGGACTTATCCCTGCATATGGGCGCAGCTTCAAGAGATTATGCGGCGATGCATATGGCGTAGCCAGTGGCGGGCAGGGGAATGAGTATTTGCGGAACACTGAAAGCGTGAAGCGTAAAATCTTTCCGTGTTCTTAAAATACTCAGGCACATGTTCTGGCCTGCTGTGGCTTCATTCCAGTGTGGCGATGGTGGCGCGCAAAGTGGGGATGCCGTACCCTTTTTCGCTTGAGGTCAGGATGAGTTCCGGAAAGGCGGCGGGGTGCGCGGCGAGTTTGCTGCGGACCTGGGCGAGCACCTTTTCGCGGTCATTCTCTTTGACCTTGTCTGCCTTGGTAAGCACACACTGAAAAGTTACGGCGGAACTATCGAGGAGGGTCATGATCTCTTCGTCAACTGCTTTGATCCCATGGCGGGCATCGACCAAAACAAAGGCACGGCGCAAGGTTGCGCGGCCTGAGAGGTAGGATTTCAACAGGGCCTGCCATTTGGCCACGACCGCAATAGGCGCATTGGCAAAGCCATATCCGGGCAGATCGACGAGATACCGGTCTTCGCCCAGAGAGAAGTAGTTGATTTCCTGTGTGCGACCGGGTGTGTTCGAGGCCCGGGCCAGCGCCTTGCGCCCGGTGAGCGCGTTGATCAGAGTGCTTTTGCCAACGTTTGAACGCCCGGCGAAACAAACCTCTGCCCGGTCGGCTGGTGGCAGGCCGGACATGGCGACCACGCCTTTGAGGAAATCCACCTGTCCGGCAAAAAGCTTGCGGCCCTGTTCTATGGTGGCTTCGTCGGGCGTTTCCGCCAAAGGGAAAGGGAGCGCCATGTCAGATCAGGTCCATTGCGTCGCCGACGGAGACAGTGCCAGAGCCTGTGACTTCGGCGTAGACGCCAAAATTCTGGTGGCCAAACCGGGCGTTGAGCGTGCCAAGCGTGTCGGCATCGCGCTGGCCCGTTTCAGGGTTTGCAGTGGTGGCAAGGCAACGCACGATCGGTTCGCGAATGGACAGTGTGGCGGTGCCGATGCGGAGGGTCTTGCCGATCCAGTCGAATTCCTGCCATGCCGGGATGCCGTCGAAATGGATATTGCAGCGCCAGCGCAGGACTGAGATGTCCTGACCCATCAGATTGGCCATCTCGGCATTTGACGCCAGGTTGATCAGGCTGATGGAGGGGAAATCCGTGTCGGTCATGCCCCGTCCGGGGACCCGCAGGATGCGGGCGGACTGGGCACGTTCGGGTGGCATAAGGGGACGCACCCAGTCGAGGAACGTTTCAGTATCGCGATCCGGGTCAAAGGTCAGATCGGGGCGATCCGGGTGGGACAGGGTGACGGTGCCGTTGTCGACATCACTGCGGGCATCGATGGCCATGAGTGCGGGCACTTTGGAGCCACGTGAAAATGACGCGCAGGGAACCCATTCCGACCCGTCCGCGCGGGCGGCTTCGTGTGCAACCGCCCAGCGGCGATCCCACGGCATGGTCTGGCCCTCGGTCAGGGATACGCTGTCAAGCGCTTCGCGGCCGTGCCCCTTGATCGGGTGGCGCCAGAGGGCGCTCACCTGTGCCATTACGAATCGTCCGATTTTTGCTTGCGTTTAAAGCTTTCTCTGATGTTGCCGAAGACGTCGGGCTTGTACCCCTGGCTGCGCATGATGAGATATTGTTGGCAGAAGGTGATGGTGTTGTTCGCGATCCAGTAGACCACCAGCCCGCTGGCGAAAGAGCCGAGCATGAACATGAAGACCCAAGGCATCCAGGCAAAGATCATTTTTTGCGTGGGGTCGGTGGGTGACGGGTTCAGCTTTTGCTGCAGCCACATCGAGATGCCCAGCAACAGTGGCAGGATGCCGATGAACAGCAGTGCCATGATTGAGCCCGGGGTCGGGCCATCCCAGGGGAAGATGCCCCAGAGGTTATAGATTGACGAGGGATCGGGGGCCGACAGGTCCGTGATCCAGCCGATCCAGGGTGCGTGGCGCAGTTCGAGGGTGACGAAGATCACCTTGTACAGCGAGAAGAAGATCGGGATCTGCATCAGGATCGGTAAACAGCCGGAGGCCGGGTTTACCTTTTCCTTCTTGTAGAGCTCCATCATCGCCTTTTGCATTTTCTGGCGGTCGTCGCCCGCTTCTTCCTTGAGCTTTTCCATTTGCGGCTGAAGCTCTTTCATCTTCGCCATAGAGACATAGGATTTGTAAGCCAGCGGAAGCAGCAGGGCCTTGATCAGCAGGGTCAGGGCGATGATGGCCCAGCCCATATTGCCGATCACGGCGTTCAGCCAGTGCAGAACGGCAAAGATTGGTTTGGTCAGGAAGAAGAACCAGCCCCAGTCGATCGAGTCTAGGAATTTGAGAACACCGTCTTCGTTTTGGTAGGTGCGGATCGTGTCCCACTCCTTGGCGCCGGCGAAAAGGCGGGTTTCTGTTTCTGCGCTTTGTCCCGGGGCGAGGGTGATCGTGGGCTGGCGCAGGGTGGATTGATAGATGTTTCGGCCGGTGTCCTGAAAGCTGCTGAGCTTGGCGCCCGGGCCGCTTTCGGCAATGAGTGCGGTCATCCAGTAGTGATCGGTGAAGCCGGTCCATGCATCTTCGGCCACTTGCACCGTTTCATGCGCTGAAGCGGGCTGGAAGTCGTCGTAGTCGGTTTCGGTCAGTTCGCCGTCAACCATCTGAATCCCACCCTCGTGCAGGATGAAAAAGTTTTTCAGATCCTGCGGTTCGCCATGGCGGGCAAGAATGCCGTAGGCGGCGAGCGATGCGGTGCTGTTGCCGGTGTTTTCGACCGATTGCGTGACGCTGAACATAGATTTTTCATCAACGCTGACTTCGCGTCGGAAAATCAGGCCTGCGCCGTTATCCCAGATCAGATTAACCGATGTGTCAGGTGTCAGGGTGTCACCGCTTTCAACCTGCCAGATAGTATTGGCCCCGGGTACGGTTTCGGCGGTTACGCCAGTGCCGGGTGCCCAGCCGTAAAGCGCATAATAGGGCTGGTCACTGCCAACCGGAGAGAGCAGCGTGACAATCGGCGAACCCGGTTCGAGCGTTTCGCGGTAGTTGCGCAGGGCCAGCTGATCGATGCGCCCGCCTTTGAGAGAGATCGACCCTTCGAGTGTCGGGGTCTCGATGCTGATGCGGGGTGTTGTATCTGCGATCTCGGATGCTGCTTCGGATGTCGAACCAGCGCCATCCTGGGTGGCGGTGCTGGGTGCCAGGGCGACGTCGCCACCGGTTGTGCCGGTCTCAGATGTGGTGGCATCCGTGACGGATGTGTCAGTTGTCTGGGTCTCGGGTGGTGGGAAAAGGACAAACCAGATCACGATCACCAAAAGGCTGAGCACTGTTGCCAGAATTAGATTCTTGTTCTGATCGTCCATCGTCGACGGCCACCCGTACTGTTGCAAGCTTTGGGGGGTTCAACAGAGTGACGGGGCAAAGGTCAAGGGGTTTGGTGGATTTAAAACGTTTCCGGGATATCCAGACGACAATTTGCGACGTTGTGTCCGTATTCCGACGAGGATATCGGATGTTGGTTAACTGAAAATCGTCAAATGCGCCTCGCGGGGACATGCCTGTTTTTGCGCAGCGACTCAGCTTTCGCGGCGCCCGATCTGCGGCGGGGTTTCGAGGCGTTCGAGATGTTGCGCTATCCACATTGTCGCGCGGTCAAATGGCATGGGTCTTCCGATTCCAAAGCCCTGCACGTGACCACAGCCTAGCTGGGCGACCATTGCATGTTCGCCCGGGGCTTCGACGCCTTCGGCGAGGGTATCGAGGCCAAGCTGATCTGCCATCATCAGAATGGCCGCGATCATACGTTGTTGTTCACGATCCCGATCCGCCTTTGTCACAAAAGAGCGGTCAATTTTCAGCCGCTGCACCGCAAACCGGCGCAGGGTAGAAATAGAGGCATGCCCGGTGCCAAAATCATCGAGATCAATCTGGCATCCGATATCAGACAGGCGTTTGATGTTTTTTGTCACGATGTCATCCGGAGATGTGGCCACCACGTTTTCCAGAATCTCGACTGACAGGCGCTCAGGCGACAGATTATGGCGATCCAGTTCCCATTCGATGCGGTTCACCAATCGCGGATCGCGCAACTCGCTGTAAGAAAAATTCACGCCAACCCGGGGAATTGCATAGCCTTGACGAGCCCATTCGTTAAGCGCGCAAAACCCATCGCGCATGATCTTTGTACCCAGAAGCGCTGTTTTTCCCGCCTCTTCCAGTTGAGACAAAAACTCCGATGGCGGGATCAGGCCGCGTTCAGGATGTTGCCAGCGGGCAAGCGCCTCAAACCCAGAAATCTGGCCGGAGTCGGTGCATAGCTGCGGTTGAAACCACGCGAGTATTTCACCACGATTCAGTGCAGTTGTTATTTCCGTACATGGCTTGTCAGAACAGGGTCGTGTCGGCGATAGGCCCGGCGCGTAAAGGCGAATTGCGGAGGGTGCGTTTCTGCATGCCTCCTGCAGCGACTGATCAGCGGCGCGTAGAAACGTGTCTGCACTTGCGCCGGAAAGCGCGGTATCTGCACAGATGCCAATAGAAACAGTGACGTATTTTGAAAATTGGTCGACGTTGACTGGTGTCTCCAATGACATCTGCAATCGCATGGCCAGATTGAGTGCGATGTCAGTGTTGAATGTTTTGGCCGGGACAAGAATGACCGTAAATTCACCCTTTCCGGTCAGAAAAATCTGGTCACCATCCCGCAGAACCGCCGCAACCTGTTCGCGGACATGATCGACAATGGCTTCAGCGGCGCGCTGGCCATTCTGATCCGTCATGTCAGTAAAGCTATCAATCGCAAGACGGAAACAGGCAGTGTGGTGCCCGCACCGGTTTGCGATGAGCAAGGCGCGATCCATTTCTGTTGCCACAGTTTCGCGGATGTCGGCCGTTTCAGACGGGTCATCGGGTGCCAAGCGGGATGCAATGAGACCGAAAATTGCGTAGGCGGAAGGTAATCCAAGTGCGAGGGTCAGTAATACCGCCTCTCCCCCCAGCCAGAACCCGCCGAGAACCAACGCAGGAACAAGGGCGAGCGCCTGAGGACCCGCCAACAGATCGTTTACTTTGCGGCACAAGATCGATGTACGGCTGCGAAGATGCGGTAGCATAGCAAGAATCCCGGTAACTTCTCGGGATGCTACGTTTGGGATATCAACATGCGCTTAACGCAGTTTGGGCAACCCATCGGCGGATTCTTCAAATTTTTCCGATCCGCGGACGAGACCGGCAAAATCGAACAGGCCCGGATCAAGCAGATGCGAAGGCCGGGCATTCATCAAAGCGCGAAACATCACCTGGCGGCGTCCGGGTGCGTTTGCCTCCCACGTATCAAGGATTTTCTTGACCTGTTGGCGCTGTAACCCGTCCTGTGACCCGCAAAGATCGCAGGGAATAATCGGATAGTTCATCGCGTTGGCAAAGCGTTCACAATCGGATTCTGCCACAAAACTGAGCGGGCGGTAGACGAACAGGTCGCCCTCTTCATTCAGCAGTTTGGGTGGCATCGTGGCTAGGCGCCCGCCGTGAAAGAGGTTCATGAAGAAGGTTTCAAGAATATCGTCGCGGTGATGGCCGAGCACCACGGCGGTGCAGCCTTCTTCGCGTGCGATCCGGTAGAGATTGCCGCGACGCAGGCGCGAACAGAGGGCGCAATAGGTCCGGCCCTTGGGCACCTTGTCAACGACGATGGAATAGGTGTCCTGATATTCGATCCGGTTCGGTACACCCATCCGGTTCAGAAACTCCGGCAGGACGGTGGCCGGAAAGCCCGGCTGGCCCTGATCGAGATTGCAGGCTAGAATATCGACGGGCAACAGACCGCGCCACTTAAGCTCGTGCAGAACAGCAAGCAGGGTATAGCTGTCTTTGCCACCGGAAAGGCACACCAGCCACTTTGGCTTTTGCGTGCTGTCCTCGATCATACTGAAATGATCAATGGCTTCGCGGGTCTGGCGCACAATGCGTTTGCGGAGTTTGCGAAACTCCGTGGATTTGGGGGCACCGGCAAAGAGCGGGTGGATATCGTCGGTATCATCCAGCATGAGAGCCGCTTTAGTGGGTTAACGCATGTCCGGCAAGGGTGTCCGGCGGATGTGTTTCAGGGTAAGAAGGGCCAAGCCCATTAGCGGCGCGCGTTCGAATTAATAAAAAGCTGGGGTCTGATTTACTCATGCACAGAATTTCTATCATTGTAACCATCGTTGCTGCGTTCTTTTTGACCGGATGTAAAGATGAAGAACCCGAAGCCGCAGAGACGCCGGTGCGTGGCCTCAAGACGTTTGAAATTTCGGAAACGGAACAGGTGAGCACGCGGCGGTTTCCCGGGGTTTTAGAGCCATCGGAGATCAGCACCTTGTCGTTTGAGATTGGTGGTACGGTGCAGGAACTGGATCTGGACGTGGGTCAGCGGGTGAGCAAGGGTCAGGTTGTGGCCCGGCTGGATACGACGTCGCTGGCCCTGCAGGTGCAGAATGCACAGGCCGGTGTGGATCAGGCGCGTGCCTCGGCAGAGAATGCGGCGGATACGCTGGTGCGTCAGACCGAATTGCTGGAGAAGGGGGCGACCACGCGGGTCAGCGTGGACAATGCGAGAACCGAATCGCTGGCCGCTGAGGCGGCATTAGAACAAGCGCAAAAGTCGCTTGAAAGCGCAGAGGCTGATCTGGGCAAAGCGAGCTTAGAAGTGCCATATGATGGGGTCGTCAACACGGTTGATGCGACATCCTTTGCGACGGTTGGCTCTGGCACGGCGATAGCATCGATTTATGCGCCGGATGCGTTCACGGTTTCATTCTCGGTCAATTTCGACACGGTCGACCGGTTGGTTGTGGGCAAAAAGGCGTCGATCCGTCTGGCGGATCGTCCGGATATCGTGCTGCCGGCAACGGTGAGCGAGATCGGGTCGCGGGCGGATTCGGTTTCAAGCTTTCCAATTGTGCTGGAGCTGGATGAAACCCATTCTCTGCTCAAGGCCGGGATGGCGGTGGAAACGGCGATAGAATTTGCGCTGCCGACAGAGGCCGGATACCCAGTGCCATTATCCGCGCTGATACGGGATGGGCAGATTGATCATTCTGAAGGCCCAGAGCCGCAATCCAAAGCCAGTGTTTACGTCTATGACCCGGCGACTGAATCCGTGAAGAGGCGGAACATTACCGTCGGAGGTATCCGGGAGAACCGGATTATCATATTGCAAGGGCTTGAGGCCGGAGATTTGATCGCCTCGGCGGGCGTGTCTTTCCTGACCGATGGTCAGAAAGTACGCCTGTTGCAGGGTGAGGATTGAGCGGATGGAAGCGCTGACGCGTTTCGGGATCGCGAAATCCCGGTTCACCATTCTTGCGATGATTGGCATTCTGATGATGGGCGCGATGACATATCTGACGCTGCCAAAGCGTGAGAATCCGGCCATTACAATCCGCAATGCCATCGTGACGGCCCAGTTTGCGGGCATGTCGCCCGAACGGATTGAAGACCTGATCGCCGTTCCTTTGGAGCGGGCGGCCCGCGAAATTGCAGAGGTGGAAGATATTTCAACCCTGATCACGACGGGACAGGTGCAGCTGACAGTCGCGATGTATGATTCAGTGCCTAAGGCCGATCTTGATACCGCCTTTCAGGATCTGCGCACAAAGATGGAGGATGTTGAGGGTGACCTGCCGGACGGGACACGCGGCCCGTTTGTGAACACCAATTACGGTGATGTGGCAATTGCGACGGTGGCGGTGACCGGGGAGGGTTTCAGTTATACGGAAATTCTGGAAGCGGCAGAGGATTTGCAGGCCGGTCTTTACAAGGTTGACGGGATCACCAAGGTAACTTTGTCGGGCGAACAGGAAGAGCGGATCTGGCTGGAGATTGACAGCCGGCGGCTGGCCGCAGTGGGGGTTCAAATTCAGCAGGTTCTGAACGATCTGCAGAACCAGAATGTGATCTTGCCCGCAGGGGAGCTTGATGCTGATGGGGTGACGATCATCCTTGAAGCAAACGGAAATCTGGAATCAGTCGAGGATATTGAAGAGGTTCTGACCCAGATTTCGAGCGGTGATATTGTCCGGCTCAGGGATCTGATGACGGTCCGGCGAGGTTATGTCGATCCGATCAAAAACCCGGTTTATTTCAATGGCAACCCTGCGATTCTGGTCAGTGTAGAGATGGCCGACAGTCGTGACATTCAACAACTTGGTGCCACGCTCAGAGCGGCCATTCCCAAGCTGGAAGTTGAACAGCCCATCGGTATCAGTTTCAATGTGTCCACCTTTCAGGAAACCAATGTCACATCCGCGATCAACAATGCGCTCAGCAATGTTGGGCAGACCTTTGGTATCGTGTTGCTGGTGATGTTGGTGTTCCTTGGCTTCAAACCTGCATTGATCATTGCAAGCATCGTGCCGTTTACCGTGATGCTGGCGCTGTTAGGTATGTCCAAGATGGGCATCGATCTTGAGCAGATTTCGATTGCCGCCGTGATCATTTCCCTGGGTCTGCTGGTCGATAACGGGCTGGTTGTGGTGGAAGATATCCAGAACCGAATTCGCGGCGGGCTGTCACCGCGTGATGCAGCGATCACTGCGGGGGGGCAGTTTTTTGTGCCGCTGGCAGTGGCTTCGATTACCACGGTTTCGGCGTTCATCCCGATGTTGATTCTGGAAGGGACGACCGGCGAATTTGCATTTTCGCTGGGTGCCGTTGTGGCGCTGATGTTGTCGGGTTCATGGCTGACAGCGCATTATATTTTGCCCTTTCTTGCAGCCAATTTTTTGCGGCCAGCCAAGAAAGTGAAAGAAGGCGAAGGCATGTTGGTGCGGGGCTATGGCTGGATCATTCGCAAGACCGTGCGCTGGGGCGTTTTGATTGTTCTGGTCGGCTACGGTCTGGTGGTGATCGGTGCATCGTTCTTTGGGCAGCTCAGGTCCGAGATGTTTCCGCTTAGCGAACGTGCGGAATATCTGATCTATCTTGATATGCCCAAGGGCACGGCAATTTCCGCCACCAATACAGAGGCGCTGGCGGTTGAGGCTTGGTTGCGGGATGAAACGGTAAATCCCGAGGTGGCAGACACCACGGTTTTTGTCGGACATGGAGGTCCGCGTTTTTATCTGGCGCTATCGCCAGCCGATACCGATCCGTCGAGCGCCTTTATTCTGGTTAATACAGAAACCTTTGAAGGGGCGGTGGCCGCCGCAGAACGGGCGCGTCGTTATTTGTATGAGTATCATCCAGCCTCGCGCGCCCGAGTGACACGGCTTTCGATGGGTGGTGCGGAATCGGGCATTGTTGAGGTTGAGATCCGAGGGCCTGATGCGGATCGGATGATCGATGCCGCACGTGCGGTTGAGGCATCATTTGCCACGATGCCGGGCGTTACGCTGAACCAGAATAACTGGGGCGGGAAAAGCACCAAGATCGTCATTGATATCCTGCAGGAGAAGGCGCGCGAACTGGGTGTGACGTCCAAGGATATTTCGGATGTCATGAACACCTATTTTACCGGTACATCCTATTCCACCTACCGGGAGGGTGACGACTCCATCCCCATCGTCGTGCGGGCCGCAGATACGTTCCGGGACAGTCTGGAGGACCTCGCGAACCTGTCGGTGCCAACGGATAACGGGTTGATCTCACTGGATCAGGTTGCTGTTTTCAAACCACGGCTGGAATATTCGCGGCTGCGCCGGGAAAACCAGGTGCGCCAGATTGTGGTCTCGGGCAAAAGCGACACCCTGTCAGCGGCTGAGATCGAAGCGCATATAACACCAGCCCTTGCGGCATTGGACCTGGGGCCGGACTATGAGGTTGAAATAGGCGGAGAAAGCAAAAACTCATCAGACGCCAATTCCGATCTGGCGGCGGGCATGCCGCTGGCGCTGGTGGTAATGATTGCGGCACTGGTGTTTCAGTTCAACTCGGCACGTCGTGTGTTGCTGACCTTTATGACTATTCCGCTGATTGTGGTTGGGGCGCCGTTGGCATTGTTTATCACCGGGCAACCGATGTCGTTCTTTGCCATTCTGGGGTTAATTTCGCTGATGGGGATCATCATCAACAATGCGATTGTTCTGATTGATCAGATTGATATCGAGCGACGGACTCAAAATCTTGAAGACGCGATTGTCGTGGCGGCGAAAAAACGCGTGACGCCCGTGATGCTTACCTCTTTGACCACGGTATTGGGTTTGGTGCCGATGGCGCTGGCCGGTGGTGCGTTGTTTGAGCCGATGGCGACACTGATGATTGGCGGGCTATTGTTGGCCTCTCCGCTCACACTGTTTTTTGTGCCGCCGCTCTATCGGTTGCTGTTCCTGCGCGCTGAGTAAAGTGTATCGCGATTAGGCTGGAGTACGGCCTGATTGCGAAACGCGCTTTGGGCGCGTGGGTCAGGCGATGCGTTTGAGAAATCCGTCATGGGCGACGGTGATCAGGATCTTGTCCGGGATGGATTTGTCGATCTCGAACTCCGGGTGTGTTTTCAGATAGTCCCAGACGGCGGTTTTAGGGTTGTCGCCGGGCCCCCAGGGACGGTCGGGATATTCATCCGCGGGCATATCCTCGATCAGCGTGTCGAACACCACGCAATAACTGCCCACCGAGGTCAATGGCGCGTAAGCCTCAAGCTCTGCGCGGACATGGTCATGGGTGTGCATGCTGTCGAGGCAAACAAGGATGCGATTGTAGTCTTTGGCAAAATCATGAACCTGCGCAATGATATCGGGCGCAATCGACGACCCTTCGATCATTTCGATCCGCGAGCGCATCGGATGTGCGTCCATCGCGGCGCGGTTATGAGCACGGATATCAATGTCGATCCCCAGCACCTTGCGGGTGGATTTTGACGGGTCAAGGGTCTGGCCGGCCTCAATTGCCTCGCACATATCCAGCAGAGCCAGCATCGAGGCCGAGAATATGAGAGAGCCGCCATGGGCGATGCCCGCCTCGATGATCAGGTCAGGTTTGATGTCCCAGATCAGCTCCTGCATGGCGACAACGTCCTGCGGGTACTGGATGATCGGGCGGTCCATCCAATGGTAGTTGTAGGAATATTGCGGTGCGGTCGATGCCTGCAGAAATGTCATTGCCGCGTCATGGACGGTCTGATTCTGCCGCATGGCTACGATCCGGTCTTGTATTTCTTTTTTGAACGGGGTCATTGGCCCACCTCTACATATTGGAAAGCGTTGTCCGACATCTGGCGGATCTCGTCCAGATAATTGGGGTTCATCACGATGATCCGTGTGTCAGGTGGCAGCTTCGGAAGCATCTCTTCGGGGGAAGAGACGCGAATGCCCGAGGCTGCCAGAAATTTGCACTGCTTGGCAGGATTGATGTCGATCACGCCTGCAACGGGCTGTCCGGCGCGTTCGCGAAGGAGAGCGTAAATCAACCCTTTGGATGCACCGCCCCAGACCACATCGTGAGGCGTGTTTTCAGTGGTTTCAAGCGAGGCGGAAAAATCCGCCGGGAAGGGCACAGGGTTTGCCGGGTCATAGTCAGGTCGCCGGATATCGGCGAGATCTGCCACGACATATTGATACTGCCCGCCAAAACAATGGTCGATCTCAATGATGTTCCCAAAGAATTTCCTAAAATCAGACATGCGGAAATAGTTCACATGTTCGTAGAAAATATCAAACCAGGCATGGTTTCGGCAGATCCAGTCAAAGCAGGGCACCTCGATATAAATGCGCCCCTGATTGCCGTTGGCGTCGCTGAGCTGCATCAGAAAGCCAACCGGGTCTTCGATATGTTCGAGCACATGGCGCAGGATCAGGCCGTCGGCCTGTAGCCCCACTTCGGGGCCGAAATAGACCTTTTCGATACGGGGGTCTTCGCCTTCGAATGTAGGGTCAAACCCGGTGATGTTGGCGCCGCGATCTGCCAGCAGGTCGAGAAAAGTGCCCTTGCCGCAGCCCACTTCGATCAGGTGATCATAGCCCATGGTGCGCTTGACCATATCTGCCATGCTTTCGATATGAGCGCGGAAAGCGGTGCTGTTGGCCTGTTCGTTTTGGTAGGCGAGGTCGTACTCCATGACGTCCGCATCAAACGCCGCGTTGTAGACAAGGCCCGACTGAAGATCTTCGACCAGTTCAATCTGGCCACGGGGGCAAGTGAGCGCGGCCTGTTGTGTGTCATACATCCGGTTCTGAAAGATCGGGAAATCCTGTGCCTGATAAAGCGCGCGGGTTTGAGCAGTCATTGGCGTGCCTCCCGAAGTCCAAGAACACAGGGCGGGTCAGTCAGATTGTTCTCGCGTGCGCCGAATTGCAAAAGGTCGCGACGGCCGTATTGATCGGCGATCTGTTCGCACAGGGCGCGGATTGTGATTGGGGTTTCGGTGCAGATGTTTGTTGCCCCCTGTCGGTCACTCAGAGCATCAGACACGATCAGACGGGCGGCGGCATCGACATCCATGAAATCACGAATTTGGTCACCAGAAGTGAGCAGCACAGGTTCTCCGGCCTGAAGCTGCTTGTGCAGATAGGGCACCAACCGCCCCTGATTTTCGTCGGCACCGTAAAGATAAAACAGGCGTGCCCAGAGGAATTCAACATTGTTGAGCGGCAGCCACTGACCAAGCGTCTGGTAGAGCGCGGCCTTGGCGGCGGCGTAGGGCGTCTTGGGGTCCAGCGGGGTATTTGGGGCGAGATGGCCTACAGTCAAGTCATATTCAAAACAGGTGCCAATCCCAACGAACCTGCGCAGGCCAGCCGCCGCAGCACCGCGTGCAAGGTTGAGCGTACCAGTGACACATTCAAGATTCAGGTCAGAGGTCAGATATTTGCCCGGCTCAACATACCATGCGGCGTGGATGACCATGTCGACGCCAGCGCAGGTCTCTGCCCACCAATCCGGGCTTTGCGCAAAGAGATCGGGGGTCTCAGTCACCTGATCCTTGCCCGCCGCATCATCCAGCCGATCTGCTGTGCCCGGTCGGATGACATGGTGAAGCTGTAACCCCTGAGCTTTGAGCGCTCGGGTTAACGCGCGCCCGACAAATCCGGTTGATCCGGTGATGAGGACGCGGGTCATGGCATGATCCTCAGTTCCGGGACCGCAGTGACAAATTGCGTGCCTTCGGTTGCCAGGTGATCCAGCTGCGCACGCACCTCTGCCGCGATGTTCCAAGGAAGGATGACCACATAGTCGGGCCGGTTTTCGGCGAGTGCCGCAGGCGGTAGGATGGGGATATGGCTACCCGGCATGAACTTACCCTGCTTGGCCTCTGCCGCATCGCAGACGAATGACAACAGATCGGGGCGCACACCCGCATAGTTCAAAAGCGTATTGCCCTTGGCTGCGGCACCGTATCCAGCCACTGATTTCCCCTGGGCCTGCGCATCCAGCAGAAAACGGAGCAATCCGTTTTCACCGCGTTGGCACGCGTCTGGAACCCTTGATAGATGTTATCCGACAAGAGGCCAGCGTCCTGTTCGCTTTGCAGACAGCTGGCAACGGCAATGGTTTGTTCAAAATCAGCATTTTCCAGACAGCCATAGACGCGAAGGCTGCCGCCATGGGTGGGCAAGTGCTCAACGTCGAAGACTCGCAAGCCTGCCGCTTTAAAGATACGACTGACGGCAGAGAAGGACAGGTAAGAGAAGTGTTCGTGATATACCGTGTCGAACTGGCAGTGTTCGATCAGTTGTTGAAGGTGCGGGAATTCGAGTGTGATCACCCCTTGAGGTTTCAGCGCGGCGGCAAGACCGCGGGTGAAATCATTGATATCCGGCACATGGGCGTAGACATTGTTGCCGCAGATCAGGTCGGCGGATTTTCCTTCTGTGGCCAGTTGGTGGCCCAAGGTTTCTCCGAAAAACTCGCGCAGGATCGGGATGCCGAGTGATCCCGCGGCCTCGGCAGTGCTGTCAGTAGGTTCAATCCCAAGGCAGGGGATACCTGCATCTACGAAATTGCGTAGCAGGTAGCCATCATTGGCGGCGACTTCGATGACGTGGCTTTGATCGCTCAGGCCAAGCCGTTCAGTGATCATTGCTGTGTATCGTTGCGCGTGGGCGAGCCAGCCCTTGGATGTGGAGGAAAAATAGGCGTATTCGGCGCTAAACAGCTCGTCCGCGGCTGCGTAATCCTCGGTCTGAACCAAACGGCAATTCCGGCACACCTTAATCCGCAAAGGATAGGTGGTTTCGGCCGCATTCAAATCTGCGGCAGAAAGATATGCGTTGGATGGGGGCGCATGGCCCAGGTCGAGAAAGTCCAGATCAAGCGGAGCGTTACAATGGCGACAGGTCATAGCGTGATCGGCTCCAGACGTTCGAGCGATGGAAAGCCCCGGTCGCGATCCGACAGGCCGGTGACCGGCAGGGGCCAGTTGATGCCAAGGGCCAGATCGGCGTGGTGCAGGCCGCCTTCATGCTCGGGGCTATAGAATTCACTGTGCAGGTACAAAAGCTCGGTGTCGGGCGCAAGGGTTTGGAACCCGTGGGCAAACCCTTGTGGGATGTAGAGCATGGAACGATTGTCATTGTTTAACTCTACCATTTCGTGCTGACCGTAGGTGGGGGAGCCTGATCTGAGATCGACAATCACGTCACAGATGGCACCGCGCAGACAGCGCACCATTTTAATCTCGGCCATGGGCGCGCGTTGAAAATGTAAACCGCGCAGAGTGCCGGTTTCGGCGCTGAACGAGGTATTCATCTGAACCCAGTCTGAGGGAAGTCCGGCCTGAGAAAATTCATCCGCACAGTACAGGCGTGCGAAGAACCCTCGCGAGTCGCCACGGCGCTCAAGGTCTACCCGATGCGCCCCGGCAAGCGAGAGAGGGGTGAACTTCATGCGCCCTCTCCTGTTTCAAACGCACGGATGTGTTGCAACGTAAGATCAAGCGGATCATCACCACCATGCACCGCGCGATACCATTCGATGGTCTGGCGCACGGCGGTGTCAAAGCCCCAGACCGGCGTCCAGTTCAGAACATCGCGGGCCTTGTCGATGGACAGGGTAAGACGCCCGGCCTCATGCGGGGCGTAGGGGTCTGACAGGTCATTCCATTTGCCGGGCCAGTGTGACAGGGCCGTTTCCACCAAATCCCTGACCGGGCGTTGATCGGAGGCGTCAGGGCCGAAATTGAAACCTTCGGTGACATCTGCACCGTTCCACAGGGCCTCGGCCAAAACCAGGTATCCGGCGAGCGGATCGAGCACATGTTGCCAAGGGCGGATGGCATATGGATTGCGAACGGCAAGCGTGTCGCCGTCTGCCATGGCGCGGGCAAGGTCTGGCAGGATACGGTTTTCAGCCCAATCACCGCCGCCGATTACATTGCCCGCACGGGCCGAAGCGATACGGACAGGGCTGTTTGAGAAGTAAGAATTTCGGTAGCTGTCGATTGTCAGCTCGCAGGCCGCTTTGGACGCGCTGTAGGGGTCGAACCCGCCCAAGCGATCTGTTTCCTGGTAGGCATGGTCCTGTTCGCGGTTTTGATAGACCTTGTCAGTGGTGATGCACAGCACTGCGGTTTTGCGGTCGCAGTCTTTAAGTGCGTCGAGAATGTGGGCAGTGCCCATCACGTTGGTTGCCCATGTTTCTAACGGTTCGCGGTAGCCGCGCAGAACCAGAGGTTGCGCGGCCAGATGCAGCACGATGTCGGGGGCGACAGACTGAATACGCTCGCGCACAAGCCCGGCATCGCGGATATCGCCGATGAAGTGCCCTGTGCTTTGATTGAGGTTTAGCTGATCAAACAGGCTGGGCGTTGTGTCGGGCGCAAGGGCCATACCGTGCACGTCTGCGCCCAACTGCTGAAGCCAAAGCATCAGCCAGCTTCCCTTGAACCCGGTGTGGCCGGTGAGAAAGACCTTTTTGCCCTGCCAGAACGCCCGGTTGACCATGAGGTTCACCAGATTTTCCAGGGTGCTTCGTCATTGGCCCACATCGCTTCGAGAACGTTCTTGTCGCGAAGCGTGTCCATCGCAGCCCAGAACCCTTCGTGCCGGTGGGCGTTTAGCTGGCCGTCATTGGCAAGGGCGGTCAGAGGGGCGTCTTCGAAAGGCATATCGTCGCCTTCGATCCGGTCAAGCACGGAGGGCTCGCAAACGAAAAAGCCGCCGTTGACCCATTGCCCGTCGCCTTTGGGTTTTTCGATGAACCCGTTCACGCGGTCGCCATCGAGGTCAAGCGCGCCATAGCGGCCTGATGGCTGTATCGCGGTTACGGTCGCCTCTTTCCCAAAGGATTTGTGTGCGGCGATCAAGGCCGTGATGTCAACGTTTGAAACCCCGTCGCCGTAGGTCAGGCAAAACGTGTCGTCCAGATGGTCGCGTGCGCGCAAAATGCGCCCGCCGGTCATTGTGGTGTCGCCGGTATCAAGCAGAGTTACCCGCCACGGTTCAGCGGCCTGTCGATGCACATGCATCTTGTTGCCTGACATATCAAAGGTGACATCGGACATGTGCAGGAAATAATTGGCAAAATACTCTTTGATTACATAGCCCTTGTACCCGCAGCAGATCACGAAATCGGTGATCTCATGGGTGCCGTAGATCTTCATGATGTGCCACAAAATCGGTTTGCCGCCGATTTCGATCATCGGCTTGGGCCGGGTGTGGGATTCCTCGCTGATCCGGGTGCCGAGCCCCCCTGCAAGTATGACTGCTTTCACGTCTGACCCCACCTGTCACGATGCCCGATTGGACGGGACAACTTTAGATTATTGCGCTGAGCGTCAACTTCCCAAATGACGCGCGAAATGAGCCCATAGACCTCGCATATATCCCCAAGCGGCGCAAGGTTCCGAAAGGGTGGATGCTTAGAAGACAATGTTCAGCATCACCATCGAAACGATCAGGAACAGGACCGTCATAATCCCGCCGGAACGAATGAAATCGGTCACCTTGTATCCTGCGGGACCCATGATGAGAGCGTTCACCTGATGCGTGGGTATGATGAAAGAGTTCGAAGTGGAAATAGCCACGGTAAGCGCGAAAACAGCCGGATTGGCCCCGGCCGCGACCGCGATAGACACCGCCAGGGGCACCAGCAAGACCGTGGCGCCGACATTGGACATAACCAGTGAGAATGCGGTCGCCAGGATAGCCACACCCGCCTGCAACGCCCAGATCGGCCAGCCATCAAGTGCGACCAGAATTTGCTGTGCGATCCATTCCGCGGTTCCGGTATTTTGTACGGCCTGTCCGAGGGGTATCAGGCTGGCCAACAAAAACACTGTGTTCCAGCCGACGGCATTATAGGCCTCATCAATGCTAAGAACGCGGGTCAGCATCATTCCAACCGCCCCGGTCAGCAAGCAGAGCGACAGGCGCACATCGGTGAACAGGATCATCGACAGGGACACCAGAAAAAACAAAAGCGCCCAGCCAACTTTTTGCGGGCGCAGTTCATCCTGTGGGAAATCTGCGGTGACCACGACAAAATCGCGATCGCGTTTTATGCGCACAAGATTGTCCCATCGTGAATGGGCCACGAGCATGTCGCCCGCCTGAAACGGTACCAGGCCAATAGCTGTGGGTTTGTGATCACCGTATTCCACGTGGCTGAGCGTCTCTTCACCGCGGTGGATCGCCAACAGGCTAAGCCCATAGGTTTTACGCAGTAAAAGGTCACGGGGGCATTTGCCGATAAGTTTTGAATCCGGCGGAATCACCACCTCGGCAATGCCGGCATTGGTTGGCGCAAATTCTTCTGCGAATACATCAAGCGAGGATCGGATTGTCAGGCCATACTTTTTGGCGAATGCTTCGACCACAACGCCCTTGCCGATGATCGCCAAACGGCAGGGGGCCGCGATTTCAGCGGTAAGGATTTGGACCATCGACACTTTGCCGCGGTAGTAGGTTGAAATGATATAGAGGTTATTCTCAAGATTGATATCGGCCAGGATTTGCCCGACCAGTGCGCTGTCCTCTGGCACGTCAACCTCGTATACATCCGCCTTTAGGCCATAGACCCGCTGCAGGTACTCCGATGTTCCTTGTCCGGCGGCGGCGTCGACCTTCACAGCACCGGGCAGCACCCAACGGCCTGCAACCATGAAATAGGCAATGCCCGTCAGGATAAGAGCGGCCCCGATTGGCGTTACGGAAAACAGACCAAACGGTTCCATCTGGGCATCAGCCGGTAAGCCTTCGTTGGCTGAGGCGATGAGGTCATTCAGCAGGATAAGTGGCGACGACCCGACCATCGTCATGGTGCCGCCCAAAATGGCGCAGAATCCCATGGGCATCAAAAGCCGCGATAGCGGTATGCCGGTACGGGCCGATATTCGGCTGACCACAGGCAGAAACAGAGCCGCTGCCCCAACATTTTGCAGAAAACTGGAAATAAAACCTACCGTGCCGGACACGATTGGCACGACGCGGGTTTCTGTCGACCCGCCATATTTGAGGATTTTCGCGGCGACCTTGTTCATTATCCCGGTCTTGTCGAGCCCCGCACCGACGATCATCACCGCTATGATTGATATAACGGCATTTGAGGCAAAGCCGTCAAACAGGTGGTTTACGTCGGCAAGGTTTTCGAGACCGGGGAGGTAAGACAGGATACCGATCAGGACCAGCACCAGAATTGCCGCCAGATCAACCCGGATGATTTCAGACACGAACAGGAAGATGGTAAAGGCCAGCGCACCGACCACCACAGCCATTTCTGTGGTAAATACAACAGTTTCCATTCGTGACCCCCGACGTTTTCTTTCACTTTGTGCGATAAAGCGGGGGACAGTCAAATTTTGATGTTTAAGGGAACCGGTTGAGTTGCTTTTCCAAACCGATGGTTCACAGGTGTTGGGCCAAACCTGGCACAGAAATGTGTCTAAGAATGTTTAGCTGTCAGGCTGCTTTATGAGCGCAGAAAGGATGGCCTTGGCGCTGTCAGAATTCCAATCTGCATCACCTTGCAGGCGTCCGATCTCATTTCCCTGACGATCCAAAATTAATGTGATGGGCAACCCGAACACGCCGGTTTCGCGGGCGAGCTGTTGTCGCGGGTCGCGGTAGAGCGGCAGGTTCTCAACGCCGATCTCATCGAAAAAGCTTTTGATTGCGGGAATTGGGTTGCGGCCGGTTGCAACAGTTACAACTCTGAATTCTTCACTTCCAAGTTCTGCCTCAAGATCGGACAACATCGGCATTTCATGCCGACAGGGCGCGCACCATGTGGCCCAGAAGTTCAGCACAACGATCTGCCCGGAAAGATCTGCCAGTGTCATCATGCTTCCGTCTTCAGCTTCAAACGAAGTTTGGGATGTCGGGCGCGGCTCTGAGTGAAGGACAAGTTTTTTCATACTGCCTTCGCGCATGGCTTCGAGCGCTGCCGTATCCGCCGACGCCGCGTTTGCACCTAGGCAAAACGCCATATAAAGGACGAGCGAACGGAAAATTTTCATACTCCCTCCGAAGGGTAACGACATGACTGATAAAACCTCGAACCAGATGTGGGGTGGCCGCTTTGCTGCTGGACCGGACGCAATCATGGAGGCAATCAACGCCTCGATCGGGTTCGACAAGCGGCTTGCGGCGCAGGATATCGCCGGGTCAAGGGCCCATGCCGCGATGTTGGCAGCGACAGGCATCATAAGTGATAAGGATGCCGAGGCGATGAGGGAAGGCCTGCTCACGGTCTTGTCAGAAATCGAGGGCGGAACGTTTGAATTTTCCATCGCACTTGAAGATATTCACATGAATGTCGAGGCGCGCCTCAAGGACATCATTGGTGAACCTGCGGGACGTCTGCACACAGGACGGTCGCGCAACGATCAGGTTGCAACGGATTTCAAGCTTTGGGTGCGGGACCAGCTTGATTCGTTTGAAGCGGGCCTTTTGGCATTGATCCGCGCGCTGCTGGATCAGGCAGAAGCCGGCGCAGATTGGGTGATGCCCGGTTTTACCCATCTGCAGACAGCGCAGCCGGTGACGTGGGGTCATCACATGATGGCCTATGTCGAGATGTTCGGGCGCGATCTGGGCCGGGTGCGCGATGCCCGTGCACGGATGAATGAATGCCCGCTTGGTGCGGCCGCACTGGCCGGGACATCCTTTCCCATTGATCGGGAGATGACGGCAAAGGCGCTTGGGTTTGACCGACCTGCCGCGAATTCGCTTGATGCGGTCAGCGACAGGGATTTCGCGCTGGAGTTTCTGTCTTCGGCCAGCATTTGTGCAATGCATCTGAGCCGGTTTGCCGAAGAGTTGGTGATCTGGTCGTCTGCACAATTCCGGTTTGTAACGCTAAGTGACCGGTTCTCAACCGGCTCATCTATCATGCCGCAGAAGAAAAACCCTGACGCGGCAGAGCTGATCCGGGCCAAGATCGGGCGGATTTTTGGGGCCAATGTGGCGCTGATGACGGTGATGAAGGGCTTGCCGCTGGCCTATTCCAAGGACATGCAGGAAGATAAAGAACAGGTTTTTGATGCGTCTGACAATCTGATGCTGGCCCTGGCTGCGATGGAAGGGATGGTCCGTGATATGCAGGCCAATTGCCCATCGCTTGAGACCGCCGCCGCAAGTGGATTTTCGACCGCAACTGATCTGGCGGATTGGCTGGTCAGGGTGCTGAATATGCCGTTCCGTGAGGCCCATCATGTGACCGGATCACTGGTTGCCGTGGCAGAGGCCCGGGGCAGTGATTTGCCGGAATTGAGCCTGGAAGACATGAGACAGGTGCATTCCGGCATTACTTCGGATATCTTTGAGGTGCTGGGCGTGCATAACTCCGTCGCCTCGCGGACAAGCTATGGCGGAACCGCGCCGGTGCAGGTGCGGGCACAGATCGCCCGTTGGAAAGAGAGGCTGTCATGATACGAATAGCAGGTGTTTTGGCGGTACTGGCGCTGGCCGGTTGCGGTGTGGATGGAGAGCCGGTGCAGCCTTCGGTCAGCACAACGATTGGGGTTAACAGCAATGGCGTGAATGCCTCGACAGGTGTTGCGGTGACGAAGGGGCCAATTTCTGTTGGTGTCGGACTAGGTCTGTAACGTCACTTAAATTGCTGCTTTGGACTTTGAGTATTTTTAGAACAATGAAAAAGCCGGGAATTTCCCGGAATTGCATGTTCTGCGCGCTCTGATATGACGCGTTAGGATTAGCAGGGCTAAGAACATGGATCATTTCCTTTATCGCGACGGACAGCTTTATACCGAGGATGTTGCCATTGCCGAGATAGCAGCAGAGGTTGGCACGCCTTTTTATTGCTATTCGACGGCCACGCTGGAGCGGCATTTCAGGTTGTTTGATGATGCGCTGGAAGGAATGGATCATCTGGTCTGTTACGCGATGAAAGCGGCCAGCAATCAGGCGATCCTGAAAACACTTGCCCAAGTTGGTGCCGGAATGGATGTGGTTTCGGGCGGGGAATATGCCCGTGCCCGTGCAGCGGGTGTGCCCGGCGAGAGAATCGTCTTTTCAGGGGTTGGCAAAACTCGGGAGGAAATGCGGAGTGCGCTGGAAGGCGGTATCCGGCAGTTCAATCTGGAGAGTGAGCCGGAGATGCGCGCGCTGAGCGAGATAGCGCAGACCTTAGGTGTTGTCGCCCCCGTCACGGTGCGTGTGAACCCGGATGTTGATGCCAAGACACATGCCAAGATTGCCACAGGAAAATCCGAAAACAAGTTTGGAATTCCCATTGCCCGCGCTCGTGAAGTTTACGCGGAAGCGGCGGCTTTGCCCGGGTTGGATGTGATTGGCATTGATGTGCATATCGGCAGCCAATTGACTGAGCTCGAGCCGTTCCGGCTGGCCTATGAAAAGGTGGCCGATCTGACCGAAATGCTGCGTGCAGATGGACATGACATCCGCAGGCTCGATTTGGGCGGCGGTCTGGGCATTCCATACACCCGCAGCAATGATGCGCCCCCCTTGCCGACAGAATATGGCCAGTTGATCCGGGAAACGGTTGGCCATCTCGGCTGCGAGGTCGAAATTGAACCCGGTCGCTTGATCGCAGGAAATGCGGGCGTGTTGGTCACCAAGGTGATTTACGTGAAGTCAGGCGAAGGGCGCGAATTTCTGATTCTGGACGGTGCCATGAATGATCTGATCCGCCCGGCGATGTATGAGGCGCATCACGACATCATTCCGGTTGTTGAACCTGCCCCGGGATTGGCCAAGGCAACCTATGATATTGTCGGCCCTGTCTGTGAAAGCGGCGATACATTTGCCAAAGAGCGAGAGATGCCGCCGGTGTCTGAAGGAGAGTTGGTAGCGTTTCGCAGTGCCGGAGCCTATGGCGCGGTGATGGCGAGCGAGTACAATACGCGGCCCCTGGTGCCCGAAGTTTTGGTCAATGGGCATCAATTCGCCGTCATTCGGGCACGTCCGACCTTTGACGAGATGATAAATCGCGATACCATTCCGGAATGGCTGTAACGCGATTGGCGCGTTGGCCGGCATTCGGAAGGGAGAATGGCAAGCTATCCTGATCCTCTGTTTCCGGTTTTGGAAAAACTGCGCCGCCCGCTGACCCTCACCTGGGCAGGGATGATAGCGGAGCGGTTGACGCATGCCTTCTGGCCATTGTGGACCCTTCTTGCCGCCTGTGCTGCGGCATTGATGCTGGGGTTGCATGAGTTTTTGCCGGTTGAGGTGGTCTGGGGCGCTTTGATGCTGTCAGGCCTCGGCCTGCTGGTTTTTGCGGTACAGGGTGCTATGCGATTCCGTTGGCCACAGCGACGGGAGGCGCTGGATCGGGTTGATCAGACCTTGGCCGGTCACCCTCTGGCCGCACTTGCCGATCGGCAAGCGATAGGCAGGGGCGATACTGCATCGGAAACGCTGTGGCGGATGCATCTGCAGCGAATGACAGAGCGTGCATCAACTGCGAAAGCGGTCGAGCCGGACCTGAAGCTGTCGCGACGCGATCCGTTTGGTTTGCGCTATATCGCACTGTTAGGGTTGGTCATGGCGCTGCTGTTCGGTTCGGTTTGGCGAGCCGGAACAGTTGCAAATATTGCCCCCGGCCAGGCGGCACCGCAACTTGCCACCGGACCTGCGTGGGAAGGGTGGATTGAGCCGCCCGGTTATACCGGTTTGCCGACGCTCTACCTGAACGATCAGACCGGGGTGATCAAAATCCCGGAAGGCAGCCGTGTTGTTGTGCGCTTGTACGGTGAGGCGGGAGTGCTGGGCGTAACAGAAACGGTTTCGGGGCGCGCAAAAACGGATGGAGAAGTTGATCCGGCCACCCGTTTTGATCAGTCCTTTGATGTTGTTTCGGATGGCACACTGACCATTGAGGGCCCCGGTGGACAATCCTGGAATGTTGTGACTATTCCGGATTTGCCGCCGACTGTTGTTTTGGCTGATGAAGGGGCCAGAACCACGTTTGATGGCCAGATGAGCCAACCATTTCGGGTGACGGATGATTACGGCGTTGTTGGCGGGACTGCGACCTTTACGCTTGATCTGCCACGGGTGGACCGGGCCCATGGTTTGGTTGTTGATCCGGAGCCGCGCGATCCCATCGTGCTTGATTTACCGATGCCGATCACCGGTAATCGGAATGATTTCACAGAGAACCTGATTGAAAACCTGTCTGAGCACCCTTGGGCGCATTTGCCGGTCAAGCTTGAACTGACTGCATTGGATGCGCGGGATCAGGCGGGGACAAGCGCGCCAATGTATCTGAAGCTTCCGGCGCGCCGGTTCTTCGACCCGCTTGCCGCGTCCATGGTGGAACAGCGGCGCGATCTTTTGTGGTCGCTGGAAAATTCAAAACGAGTGTCACAGGTGTTGCGGGCTGTGTCCTATAAGCCAGAGCCGAACTTGTTCCGGTCTGAGGCTGCCTATCTTCGGCTTCGGGTTATCATCCGCCAGTTGGAAGCTGGAATTGAGCAGGCCGCGTTGACAGATGAGACTCGCGATGAAATTGCCCAGGCGCTTTGGGATCTGGCGATATTGCTGGAAGATGGAGATATCGGGGATGCACTGGAACGGATGCGTGAGGCGCAGGAACGTCTGAGCGAGGCCATGAGAAATGGTGCCAGCGAAGAGGAAATCGCGCGGCTGATGCAGGAATTGCGCGATGCGACGCAAGATTACCTGCGCCAGAAATCGCAGCAGGCTCAGCGCGAAGGAGAGCAAAACGGTCAGCAGCAATCCGGCGAAATGATGTCGCTGAACCAGCAAGATCTTCAGGATATGATGGACCGGATACAAGACCTGATGGAGCAGGGCCGCTTTGCCGAGGCGCAGCAGGCGCTGGAAGAGTTTCAGGAACTGATGGAAAACCTGCGGGTGACCGAAGGACAGGGTCAGGATGGTCAATCCCCGGGCGAGCAGGCGATGGAAGGGCTGGCCGATACGTTGCGTGAACAGCAGGGGCTTTCGGATCAGGCGTTTCGGGATCTGCAGGAACAGTTCAACCCGAATTCTCAGGCAGGCCAGTCGCAGGGCAACGAGGGTCAAAGTGGTGGTGAAGGGCGCGGTCAGAGTCACGATGGGCAAGGATCAGGGCGCGGCGATCAATCTGGTTCCGGTCAGGACGGAAGCACCGGACAGGATGGTGAGAGGTCGCTCGCCCAACGGCAGGAAGCGTTGAGACAGGAACTGGAGCGTCAACGCAATGGATTACCCGGCGCCGGTAGTGAGGCGGGTGATGCTGCGCGCGAGGCATTGGACCGTGCCGAAGGTGCAATGCGTGGTGCCGAGGATGCGCTGCGCGATGGGGATCTGGCCGAGGCGATTGACCGGCAGTCGGAAGCCATGGAGGCACTGCGCGATGGGATGCGCAACTTGGGAGAAGCGCTGGCCGAGAACCAGACCCCGGGCGGCCAGGGTCAGGCACTGGGCCAATTTGGCGAACAGCAATCTGATCCTTTAGGGCGCGCGCCGGGTTCTTCAAATGGTGGCGTTGGAGATCAGAACGAATTTGCCCGCGGCGAAGATGTTTATCGCCGGGCAAGGGACTTGTTGGACGAAATTCGCCGGCGTTCAGGTGAAAGCAACCGCCCTGATATCGAGCGAGATTATCTGGAGCGACTGCTCGACAGGTTTTAAAATCTAATGCTGTCTCAGCCCGGCTGAGACCTGGGACATTGCCGCCAGTATTATCAGGCCAGCCCCCGTGGCCTGCAATGCGCCAAACGGGTCGTCCAGCAAAACAACCCCGGATAAAACACCGGACAGAATTTCAGCCGTTAGCAGGAAGCTGATGACCGCTGGTGCAAGGCGCTGAGCACTCCAGAGAGTCATTACTATGATCGGAAGCACATAAACCGCGCCAAAAAATACGCCATTGGCAGCGCCGTTCCAGTTTGCTTGTCCCGAGACGCCTATTCCAGTGCCGAGCCAGATGAAGATCAGCCCCAGAATGATGGCACTTATGCCGGAGATAAAAGCTAGGCTGATGGGGGAGGTTCGTTGGTCTGTGAACAAAAATGCAGCTCCACAGGCCCAAGCGAGACCGGAGAGTATTGCGAGAAGATCGCCGGTGCCAATGCCTGCAAGCGAAAGGTCTGCGCCCAATACCAGCCAAGCCCCCGTCAAAGAGGCAATCAGGGCAAAACTGGCATTCCAACCCCAACCGCGACCAAGAAACAAAAATTCGATGATCTTGCCCCAGGCGGGTGCGAGGTAGAACAACAGAATAACGCGAACCACATCGGACATCGTAATTGCAGTTGAATAAGTCGTAACGGCAACGCCAACCAGTGCTGCACCAATTAAACCTTTGCCAGATACTTTGAATGTTATGCGGTTCAGGACCATCCACAGCAGTGCGATCAGCACCGCACCCACGTTCATTGCGATGCTTCCCCATGCCCCGTCCATGCCGAGCGATTCGAGGTGGCGTATTGGGATCCACCAAATTCCCCACAGTACTGCGGCGAAGAATGCCATAAATGCGGGGATTGCCGGATGTTCTGAGGTCAAGCGACTGTCCTTGCTTTTCCTTGAGGTCCAGATAATTGGCCGACAGCCAGCGTAAGACCGTGTCGACTTGACCCAACCAATGTTGCAGCAGCTGCATCAAGTGCACGGAATTCAGGCATGTCCGTCTCCGACCCCGATGTCAGGATCCCGAGATCAGAGACTTGATCTGTGCAGGTATATCGCCAAGCAAGTTGTTCAGCGCAGCCCTGCCATTGTTTACGGCATCCACATATGACGCCAGTGGATCAGCCAGAGCAGGAACCATTTCGGCGAGTTTCGGCGCAAAGATATAAAGAGCCACGGCGAGCACAACCAGAATAATCACAAGACGGAAGCTCTTGCCAAACCCTTTGCCCTTAGGTTCCGCGTCTTCTTTATCGCGCTTCTTGGATTTGCTTACTTCTTTGGCTTCAATCTGACCATTACCCGCATCAAGGGATGATGAAATATCTTCGATGTCCGGCAGCAGATTCTTTCTGGAACTCGGATCGATATCGTGGTCGCTGCGCTCTGCCGTGTCCTCGGCATTCCCGCGCAGCATCGCCATCCGGGCGCGTGCCTGTTGCGAGCGGATATCCTGTTTGTCAGCGGGTTGGCCCAACCCCAGATCGGGTTGAGTCTCGATCCCCGATCGCCGGTCTGCAGCCCGCGCGGTTTCTTCACGAGATGCTTCTTCACGCAATACATCTGTTACCGATGGGTCAAGTTCGCGACGCTGCGGTTCGGTATCAGTTTGGTCACTTTGGGTTTCAGGCTCTTCAGAATCACCTTCTTGATCAGATTCTGTTTCTTCACTGACCTGATCCCAGTCAGCCTGCGCATCTTCAAGTTCTTCAGGAGGCGCCGCCTGCGGATTATCCGGGTGATGCTGAAACCAGGTATCCCCGCAATCAGAGCATTGCACATCGCGCCCGGATTCCGGGATAACCTCATCAGGTACTTCGTATTGCGCCCCACAATTTGGGCAGATCAGCCTCATGTTGCCACCTTTGCCTGAGTATTGGCACCAACCTGTATAAATCTGGTGGTTTGAAATCAGCATAAGCGTAATCGTGCCATTGGAAAAGAGTAAAGCGTTTTCGGTCAGATACCGTTGCACTGGGGGTGCCGGTAGGGCATTTAAAGACACGCATGTATAGGGGTTGGCTTTGATCGAGCTGGAGAATGTAGGGTATAGTTACGGTGGTGGCGAATTGTTGAGTGACATTTCACTCAAGTTACAGTCCGGATCGTTTCATTTTCTGACCGGCCCTTCGGGTGCGGGGAAAACCACCATGCTCAAACTATGTTACGGCGCCTTGATCCCAACCGCTGGGCATGTGCGACTGTTCGAGGCGGACGTGCGGGACCTGGAGCGTGATGATGTAGCGATGGTTCGTCGGCGCGTCGGGGTGGTGCATCAGGATTGCCAGTTTCTGGATCATTTGACCGTGGCTGATAACATTGCGCTTCCCTTGATGGTGTCCGGCGGAGACCTTTTGGCCGAGTCAGCAAATCTCAAAGAGCTTACAAATTGGGTTGGTCTGACCAACCGGGCGAATGCATATCCGCCGGAACTATCCGGTGGCGAACGTCAGCGTGCGGCGTTGGCACGCGCGGTGATCATGTCGCCGGATGTCATTCTGGCAGACGAGCCCACCGGAAATGTTGATTGGGAAATGTCGCAACGGCTGTTGCGGTTGCTGGTTGAGCTGAACCGGATGGGCAAAACAATAATGATCGCCACCCATGATCTGGCGTTGATCCGGGCGGCCAAGGCCCATGTTCAGGCGCGTGTTCTGCGGATTTCGAACCGCAGGCTACAGCTGGCGGGGGCGGATTTGTGAGCCTTAATGTATCTGCCATATCCAGTCTGTTCAGCAGTGACAGCCAGGCGGACAAGGTCGTCCCGCCTACTGGATTTACCGCAACGCTCACCTTATTCAGTGCGGCGGCGATGAGTTTTCTGGCGGTGTTTGCCTTGGCTTTGTCCCTTGCCACGGGCCGGTTGGCAGAACGATGGGGGGCAGAGCTGGCCCGCACATCAACCATTCGTATTTCCGCCCCCGAAGGGCAGTTGCTGGCACAGACCGAAGCGGCGCTTCGTGTGCTTGAAACCACAAAAGGTGTGCTATCCGCCCGCGCGTTGACGGCAGAAGAACAGCAAGCCTTGCTTGAACCTTGGTTTGGCCCTGATCTGCCATTGGAGGCGTTGCCGATCCCGCAATTGATCGAGGTGATCGAGGAAGGTGATGGTTTTGACGCTGAGGGGCTGCGCTTGCGCCTGTCGGCCGAGGCGCCGGGCGCTGTTGTGGATGATCACACAAGATGGTGCAGGCCGCTGGTGCGTGCGGCGACACGGCTTCGAATGCTTGGCCTATTCTCGATATTGCTGATCGGTCTGGCAACTGCGGCGATGATCACGCTGGCCGCAAATGCGGCATTGGCGGCAAACACCCAAGTTATCAGTGTTCTGCGCCTGGTTGGTGCCCGGGACAGTTATATTTCCAGCGCATTTGAGCGGCGGTTCACGCTGCGGGCGTTGTCAGGGGCTGCGGTTGGCGTTGGGCTGGGGTGTTTGGCAGTGTTCCTGCTGCCATCGGCACAGGCGACTGGTGGTTTCCTGACCGGGCTTGGGTTTCAGGGCTGGCATTGGCTTTGGCCTGCAATAATTCCGCCGCTGACGGCCCTGGTGGCCTTTGCGGCGACGCGGACAGCCGCGCGCAGGACGCTGGGGAATATGCGATGAGCTATGGGGTACAGTGGCTCCGTTCGCTCATATTTGTCGTCCAGATCTATGCGATGATGGGTGTTCTCGGCATCCTGTTTTTCCCTTGGGCGATCGTTAGCCGCAAGGGTGCGTTGGCGGGTTGCCATGCCTGGTGCATCTGGGTGCGTTGGAGCGCGCGTTGGATGGTGGGTTTGCGCACGGAGGTGCGTGGAACACCGCCTACGAGTGAAGTTTTGGTCGCCGCGAAACACCAGTCTTTCCTTGATATCATCTTGATTTTTGGCGCAGTGCCCGCTGGCAAGTTCATCATGAAGCGAGAGCTGATGTGGGCCCCGGTTTTGGGTCTGTATGCCCTTCGAATCGGTTGTGTTCCGGTAAACCGGGGAAAGCGGAGTGCGGCGATCAAGAAGATGGTCGCCGACGTCGCAAAGGGCCGTCAGCAGCCCGGTCAGTTGATCATCTATCCACAGGGTACGCGGATCGCGCCGGGTGTTAAGGCGCCCTATAAGGTGGGCAGCGGAGTTCTCTATTCAGAGCTTGGGCAGGACTGCGTGCCTGTGGCAGCCAATGTCGGAGTGTTCTGGCCGCGCAAGGGCATTTACCGCAAGCCGGGTCTGGCGGTTGTTGAGTTTTTGCCCACGATACCGGCAGGTAAAAGCAAGGGGCAGTTTATGGCAGAGCTGGAAGAGGTGGTTGAAACCGCGTCAAACCGGTTGATGCAGGATGCGGGATTTGATGCGGACGCTTAAGACAATGGAAGAGCTGACAAACCTTTATCCAGAGGCAGTTCCGGCCTCAATTATGAAGGTCGCTAAACAGCTTACACCGCTATATCGCGATTGGATCGAGGGCTCTCGGTTCTGTATCCTTTCCACAGTCGGAGCAGATGGTGTACACGGCAGCCCGCGAGGGGATGACGGTCCCGTCGTTCGGGTGAAGGATTCCAATACGGCTTTGATCCCTGACTGGCGCGGGAATAACCGGTTGGATTGCCTGCGTGATATTGTCGAGGATGGGCGAATTGCTATTTTGTTCATGGTTCCGGGATCGAACACGACCGTTCGGATAAACGGGCAGGCGGTGCTGACCGATGATCTACAACTACGGGAAAGTTTTGCCCGGAAATCCATATTGCCGACCACGGTGATCGTTATCGCTGTGGAGGAAGTTTACACCCAATGTGCCAAGGCGCTTATTCGTTCGGGGTTGTGGTCGCGAAACGACAAGGACACCGTGCCGACGGTTGGTCAGATTATGGCCGATATGTCCGACGGTGAATATGGCGGCGCGGAATATGATGCGAATTACGAGGAAAACGCCAAGCCGCGGATGTGGTGAATTCTGCAGTCTAACGTCTGTAAGTTTGATTTCTGACAAGAAGAAGATTGCAACGAAAGTGTCTTAGCCTTGCATATTAAGGCCGGTGAGGTGAAATCCTCACCGGCCTTGTTTTTAAGCGTGAATAGCACCATCGCCGCAGGCGAGCGCGGCCTCGCGGACGGCTTCGGAATAGGTGGGATGGGCGTGGCAGGTCAGGGCGATGTCTTCTGCCGAGGCGCCGAATTCCATTGCCACACAGATTTCGTGGATCATGTCGCCGGCTGCAGGGCCGATGATGTGGCAGCCGAGGATACGGTCGGTTTCTGCGTCTGCGATAAGCTTTACAAAGCCGTCACCGGCAAACACCGCCTTGGCGCGGCCGTTGCCCATGAATGAGAATTTCCCAACCTTGTATGCGCGGCCTTCTTCTTTGAGCTCACCTTCGGTTTTACCGACGGTTGCGACCTCCGGGTGTGTATAGACGACCCCCGGGATGACGCCATAATTTACGTGCCCGTGCTGACCGGCGATGGTGGCAGCTGCGGCCATGCCTTCGTCTTCGGCCTTGTGGGCCAGCATAGGTCCGTCGATGGCGTCGCCGATGGCGTAGATGCCTTTGACATTGGTCTGCCAGTGGGCATCGGTCTTGATCTGACCGCGCGGGGACATTTCCACACCAAGCGCCTCTAACCCAAGACCATCGGTATAGGGTTTGCGGCCGGTGGAGACGAGGACGACATCAGCGTCAATCGCATCTTCCTTGTCATTCTTGCGCAGCTTGTAATGCACTTTGGCTTTGGTTTTGGTGGTCTCAACCTTTTGCACAGCTGCGCCCATGACGAACTTAAGGCCTTGTTTCTTAAGGGTTCTCTGGAAGGTTTTCTGCACTTCCGCGTCCATGCCCGGGCAGACCGCATCGAGGAATTCAACCACCGTGACCTCGGACCCAAGACGGGCATAGACCGAGCCCATTTCCAGACCGATCACACCGGCGCCGATGACAACCAGTTTCTTTGGCACCTTGCCCAGTTCAAGCGCGCCGGTGGAGGTGACGACGATCTTTTCATCAACCTCTACACCGGGGAGGGAGGACGCCTCGGACCCCGAAGCAATGATGATATTCTTGGTCTCGTGAACCTCATCACCAACCTTGACCTTGCCCGCCTCGGGGATCGACCCCCAACCCTGAAGCCAATCTATCTTGTTCTTTTTGAAGAGAAATTCGATGCCCTTGGTGTTCTGGCCAATGACGTCATCCTTGTAGGCGAGCATCTGTTTCCAGTCTACGGAAGGGGATTTGCCCTTCAGGCCCATTTTGGGAAAGTTATGCTGCGCCTCGTGCAAGGAATGCGAGGCGTGCAGCAATGCCTTGGACGGGATGCAGCCCACATTCAGGCAGGTGCCGCCAAGCGTTTCGCGCCCCTCGACACAGGCGGTTTTCAGGCCGAGCTGAGCACAGCGGATGGCAGCGACATAGCCACCGGGGCCGGCTCCGATTACGATAACGTCATAGTTGGCCATTAAGGTCTCCCTGAGGTTTTAGTTTTGTACAATTTGTACGAATGGTACGCGGGTTTTGTACAGAATTCGAGGGGGTAAGCCAGAGTTGTCTACCGTTTGTACAATACGGGAGAAATGGGGGCGCTGCCCGTCGCCCGAAGGGCGCCTCCCCCAGAGTATTTTCAGAACAATAAAAGATTGGCAACATGATGGAGCGCCCGCGAACTGATGAATGTTCCTTCGGCATGCAGGGGGTATGGTTTCAAAAACGAAGGCGACTTGAAATCATTTTTTCTTGGTAACATTTTGCCAAAGAGTTGATGAAATTGGTGATCGATCCAGTTTTCTTAACACATCCTCCTTGCCACTTTGCGGCATGTCGCGAATGTACCGGTCTATCGCGTAAGCCTTTCTAAATCCTTCCAGATTTAGTGATGCTCTGAGCAGGCCATCTCCACAGGGCAGGACCATTGCAAGCGGTAACCATTTTAGTATCGACTGAATGAATGGAAGTGCATCTGATTCAATGATCGCTAGAAGCCAGCACCCCACGCCCACTCCGATAACTTTGATCGGAAGCCGTTTTTCAACTGCCCACGAGAATTTGGAAAGAATTGGAGACCGATCGTACACTGCGATAGATATCAGGCAAACGGGGGCAAGTACAAAGAACTCATTGATATCTAGCCGAGCGAAGGTATCGAGTGCGTGAAAAAGACAGACGACAGCTAAGCCAGTCCACAGAAGAATTCGGATTGTTATGTGCCGCCATGCGCTGGCAACTGAAAACGTTGTTCGGTCATCCAGAAACATGTTGTTAACGAGCTCCTGGCGCACTTCATCGGCTGGTAAAGTAATCGGTGAAGTGTCCAGGGTCAGCCCGGAGAAAAATTTTTCGTAATTGGTTTTAAACATGAGTTGAAACTCTTCTGAAACAGCTTAGCCGCATCCGATGCGATAGGCGGTCAGAATTGTCAAACCTAAATGGGGTATTTAGGTTTGACAATGTTGCTCACGGTCCTGTTTACAAATCCATCAGCAGCCGCCTTGGGTCTTCTAGCAGTTCCTTGACCCGGACGAGGAAAGTGACCGAACCTTTGCCATCGACAAGGCGGTGGTCGTAGGAGAGCGAGACATACATCATCGGGCGGATCACGACCTCTCCGTTGATGGCCATGGGCCGGTCCTGAATTTTGGCCATGCCGAGGATGCCGGATTGGGGCGGGTTGAGGATGGGTGCGGTCATCAGTGAGCCGTAGACGCCGCCGTTGGAGATGGTAAACGTGCCGCCCTGCAGCTCTGCCATGGACAGTTTGCCGTCACGGGCGCGTTTGCCTTTTTCAGAGATAGCCTTCTCAATCTCAGCGAATGACATCGAATGGGCGTTGCGGATCACCGGCACGACAAGGCCGGTAGGGGTGCCTGCGGCGATGCCCATATGCACGTAGTTTTTGTAAACGATGTCAGTGCCGTCAATTTCGGCATTCACCTCGGGAATTTCCTGCAAAGCGTGGCAGCAGGCCTTGGTGAAGAAAGACATAAAGCCCAGACGCGCGCCGTGTTTCTTTTCGAACTGCGCTTTGTACTGGGTCCGAAGGGCCATCACCTCTGTCATGTCCACCTCGTTAAAGGTGGTGAGCATGGCGGCGGTGTCCTGCGATTCTTTCAGACGGCGGGCCATGGTCTGTTTCAGGCGGGTCATGCGGACCCGTTCCTGACGCGAGGCATCATCGGCGGCGACCGGGGCAGCGGCGGCTGCCGGGGCTGGGGCCGGTGCAGCCGCTGGTGCGGCGGTGGCGGCAGCGCCTGCGGCGGCGGCCTTGGCCACATCATCCTTCATCACGCGGCCATCGCGGCCAGAGCCGGCGACCTGATCTGAGGAAAGCCCGGCCTCTGCCATTGCCTTTTTCGCAGATGGGGCATCTTCGACATCCTTGTTGGGCGTTGCAGCGGCCGGTGCTGTGGCGGGAGCCGCAGCGGGGGCAGAAGCAGCAACTGCGCCGTCGCCGGAGCCGAGAACGGCAAGCTTGCCATTGGCCTGAACGGTTTCACCCTCGGCTGCGAGGATTTCTGACAGAGTGCCAGCGGCCGGGGCGGGCACCTCGACCGACACTTTGTCGGTTTCAAGCTCACAGAGCATTTCATCGGCGGCGACGGCATCGCCCACCTTTTTGAACCATGTCGCAACAGTGGCCTCGGTCACGGATTCGCCAAGGGTGGGGACCATGACATCAACGCTGGCCCCTCCTCCAGCGGAAGCTGCAGGTGCCGGGGCTGCTGCCGCTGCTGCAGGAGCGGGTGCTGCGGCGCCTCCGCCTTCGGCAATAGTGGCGAGCAGGGCGTTGACCCCAACGGTTTCGCCTTCGGCGGCGACAACTTCGCCAAGGGTGCCGGCGGAGGGTGCGGGCACTTCGACGGTTACCTTGTCGGTTTCCAGCTCGCAGAGCATTTCGTCAGCGGCGACAGCATCACCGGGTTTTTTAAACCAGGTGGCGACTGTCGCCTCGGTTACGGATTCGCCTAAGGTAGGAACGCGGACTTCAATCGACATATCGTTACTTTCCCTTGATGGTGAGCGCGGCATCAACCAGCGCCTCTTGTTGTGCTTTATGGGTTGCGGCCAGGCCCGTTGCGGGCGAGGCAGAGGCCGGGCGCCCGGCATAAATTGGGCGGGTGTGAGGTGCCTTGATGCGGGTCAGTACCCATTCGATGTTGGGTTCGATAAAGGACCATGCGCCCTGGTTTTTCGGTTCTTCCTGGCACCAGACCACATCGGCATTCTTAAAGCGCTTCATCTCGTTCACCATGGAAATGGCCGGGAACGGATAGAACTGTTCGAGACGCATCAGGTAGACGTCATCAATGCCGCGGTTGTCGCGTTCTTCCAGCAGGTCGAAATAGACCTTGCCCGAACACAGGACAACGCGCTTGATCTTGTTGTCTGCGACCAGCTTGGTGTCGGAGTGACCCTTCTGGGCGTCATCCCAGAGCACACGGTGGAAGCTGCTGCCGGTGGTGAAATCCTCTGCATCGGAAATACACAGCTTGTGCCGGAGCAGAGATTTCGGGGTCATCATGATCAGCGGTTTGCGGAAGGTTCGGTGCATCTGTCGTCGCAGGATATGGAAGTAGTTGGCCGGCGAGGTGCAGTTGGCCACGATCCAGTTGTCGCCGCCGCACATCTGCAGGAAGCGTTCAAGCCGGGCCGAGGAGTGTTCGGGACCTTGGCCTTCGAACCCGTGAGGCAGGAGGCAGACAAGGCCGGACATGCGCAGCCATTTGCTTTCGCCTGAGCTGACGAACTGGTCAAACATGATCTGTGCGCCATTTGCGAAATCGCCAAACTGCGCCTCCCACAACGTCAACGCGTTGGGTTCGGCCAGCGTGTAGCCATATTCGAACCCGAGGACCGCATACTCGGAAAGCATCGAGTCGATCACTTCGTATTGTGCCTGGCCTTTACGGATATTGTTGAGCGGGTAATAGCGTTCTTCGGTTTCCTGATTGGTCAGGCCGGAATGACGTTGAGAGAATGTGCCGCGGGTACAGTCCTGACCAGAGAGGCGTACCGGGAAGCCTTCGGTCATCAGTGACCCAAAAGCGAGCGCCTCGGCCGTGGACCAGTCAAAGTTCTGGCCGGATTCGAACATCTTGGCCTTGGTGTCAAGCAGGCGTGCGACTGTTTTGTGGATGGGAAACCCGTCGGGTGCGGTGGAAAGTGCCTTGCCGATCTCGGCAAAGGTTTCGGGTTTAATCGCGGTTTCACCGCGTTGGTAATCCTCATCCTTGGTTTCGAGATGCGCCCATTTGCCGTCGAGCCAGTCTGCTTTGTTTGGGCGGTATTCCTTGCCCGCTTCAAATTCGTCGGCGAGATAGGATTGGAACGCGGTTTTCATATCCTCGATTTCACCCTCAGGCAGCAGGCCGTCTTTGACGAGGCGGTCTGTATAAAGGCTGAGCGTGGTTTTCTGGGTCTTGATCTTCTTGTACATGATCGGGTTGGTGAACATCGGCTCGTCGCCTTCGTTGTGACCAAACCGGCGGTAACAGATGATGTCGAGCACCACATCCTTGTGGAATTTCTGACGGAACTCGGTGGCAACCCGGGCGGCGTGCACTACGGCCTCTGGATCATCGCCGTTTACGTGGAAGATCGGACATTCGACCATCAGCGCGATATCGGTAGGATAGGGCGATGAGCGGCTGAAATGCGGTGCGGTGGTAAAGCCGATCTGGTTGTTGACCACGATATGCATCGTGCCGCCGGTTTTGTGCCCCTTCAGGCCCGAAAGGCCGAAACATTCAGCTACAACACCCTGTCCGGCAAAGGCCGCATCGCCGTGAAGAAGGATGGGCAGAACCTTGATCCGGTCGTCATCATTTTTCTGGTCCTGCTTGGCACGGACCTTGCCCAGAACAACCGGGTTCACCGCTTCGAGGTGAGAGGGGTTGGCGGTAAGGGAAAGGTGCACGTTGTTGCCGTCAAATTCACGGTCAGACGAGGCGCCGAGGTGATATTTCACATCACCTGAGCCGTCGACATCTTCGGGTTTGAACGACCCGCCCTGAAATTCGTTGAAAATCGCACGGTACGGCTTGCCCATTACATTCGCCAGAATGCTGAGCCGGCCACGGTGAGGCATGCCGATGATAATATCCTCGACCCCGAGAGAACCGCCGCGCTTTATCACCTGTTCCATTGCGGGGATCAGGCTTTCGCCGCCATCCAGGCCAAAGCGTTTGGTGCCCATATACTTGACGTGAAGATATTTCTCGAAACCTTCGGCCTCGACCATCTTTCTCAGGATGGCTTTGCGGCCTTCGCGGGTAAAACTGATCTCCTTGTTGAACCCTTCGATCCGTTCCTTAAGCCAGGAGGATTGTTCGGGGTCGGAAATGTGCATGTATTGCAGCGCGAACGTGCCGCAATAGGTGCGACGGACAACGGCAAGGATTTCGCGAATCGAGGCGAATTGCAGGCCAAGCACACTGTCGATGAAGATCGGGCGATCCATGTCTTCGCGGGCAAAGCCATAAGATTTCGGATCCAGCTCTGGCCGGAAGGGTTTTTCGCGCAGATCAAGTGGATCGAGATCGGCGATCAGATGACCGCGAATACGGTAGGCGCGAATCAGCATCAGGGCACGCACACTGTCGAGAACGGCGCGTTTGATGGCGTCCTCAGAGACCTCGACGCCCTTTTCAGCGGCTTTGGCTTTGATCTTATCCCCGGTTTTTTGCGCCTCTGCGTCTGGTGCATATTCACCGTTCAGCGCGCCCGTGAGATCATCCATTGGCTGGGGAGGCCAGTCATTGCGGGCCCAGGAGGGGCCTTCGGCCTCGCGCTTGACGTCGATCTCACCATCGCCGAGCTGAGAGAAGAACGCGGCCCAAGCCTCGTCGACCGCACCCGGGTCATTGGCGTATCGGGCGTAGAGCTGTTCAAGATATTCCGCGTTGTGGCCTTGCATGAAGGAGGACGCGTGGAATTGGTCGTTGGGGGATTGTTCGGTCATCTTTTTCTCCCTGTTGCCCGTTGGGGCCGTAGGGCGGGGTTTACCCCGCCATCCGTGCGGGCCGGGGTGAACCCCGGCCTACGGGTTAGTTGCCAATCGCTTCCATCACTGCCTCACCCAGTCCGGCGGGGCTGTCGGCGACGACGATTCCGGCGGCGCGCATGGCTTCGATCTTGTCTTCGGCACCGCCTTTGCCACCCGCCACGATGGCACCGGCATGGCCCATGCGGCGGCCCGGAGGGGCCGTGCGACCCGCGATAAAGCCTGCGGTTGGTTTCCAGCGGCCTTTCTTTTTCTCATCGGTCAGAAACTGTGCGGCTTCTTCTTCGGCCGAGCCACCGATTTCACCGATCATGATGATCGATTCCGTCTCATCGTCCGCAAGGAACCATTCCAGCACGTCGATATGTTCCGTCCCCTTGATCGGGTCGCCGCCGATGCCCACGGCGGTGGACTGGCCCAGACCCAGATCGGTGGTCTGTTTCACCGCCTCGTAGGTCAGCGTGCCCGAACGGCTGAGGACACCACAGGAGCCACGTTTGTGAATGTGGCCGGGCATGATGCCGATTTTGCAGGCGTCCGGTGTTATGACACCGGGGCAGTTTGGGCCAACAAGGCGGCAGTCGCTATCCTCAAGCGCGCGCTTGACACGGAGCATGTCGAGCACCGGGATACCTTCGGTAATCGCGATGATCACCTCCATCTCGGCATCGATCGCCTCAAGAATACTGTCGGCGGCAAAGGGGGGCGGCACGTAGATGACGGACGCATTTGCACCGGTGACATGTTTCGCCTCATGCACAGAGTTGAAGACCGGCAGATCAAGATGGGTTTGTCCGCCTTTGCCCGGTGTCACACCGCCAACCATGTTGGTACCGTAAGCGATGGCCTGTTCGGTGTGAAATGTACCTTGCGAGCCGGTAAGGCCCTGGCATATGACTTTGGTGGTTTCGTCTATGAGGACTGCCATGTTGGCGTGCTCCTTTGGGTTTGCTGCCGCGGGTGCGGTGTTGGAATGCGGTTACGTGTCGGGTTTGAAAAGGATCAGGGTGTAGGCAGAGCTGTTGCCGACCCAGTCGTTGCGGGTGGTGGCGATTATGCCACCGGGGATGGACCAAACCTGTTCTACGTCATTAGAGAATTGGGATGGGTTAAGCGGTTTTGCATCGGGGAAGGTTTCGGCAACATAACGGTTGACGCGATCGGTTTGTCCGGTGCGGGAAATGGCGCGGACGCCGCAGGTTTGTGCGTTGACCACAACAGCCGGTCGTTTGTCGTCTACAACATAGAGCGCGGGACGTTTGGCCGAGCCCTGAACCTTTGGCACATAGCTTGCGGCGCGCAGCCTGTCATCCACCGTGGCCATACTGGCGGGCCGGTTGACGCAGAAGCGGGCGAAGGTTCCGACGAATTGGGAGGGGGAGCTTTTGGGAATTTCCTTCCAAGACGGAATTGTTGCCAGCTCCAGCTTGTCGGCGCTTGGTCGCGCCTGAGAACAGGCTGCCAGCGCCGCCAAAGCCAGAAGGCAAAGTGATATGAAGAAAGGCTGGATCACGTCGTTGTTGTGCCCGGGCAAATGCCTATGGTGTTTTCGTCTATCAGGACTGCCATTTCGGCGCTTCTCCTTTGGTTTATGCCCAGAAGGGGCATTTCGATTTTCTAATACGGCCACGCGATGCGTATGGCGCTGCTGTTTGTGGTGTCACAGGTCGGGTCCTGACCGCCGCTGTCGATGAATATGAGGGTGCCGTCGGAGTTGAATAAGGTGTTGCATCCGTCATCCTCGGTCCGGACATCCCATCCTTGCCACGCGGTTCTGCCAAGTAGGCCGAGCAGGGTAATTTCCGCGTCGTTTCGTGTAAGGCTGCTATCGACATCACATGAGAAGTTCTCCTCGCTGCCCAGCAAGGTGACCCAGACATCGCCCCGGTTGATTTCGATATGATCGTACGTGCCGTTGACGTCCCATTCCGAAAATTCGAATATCGAAACCAGCCGGTTGCGTTCTTGGGGATTGCCGAGGCACGCCGCTGTTGCCGCCGCTACGACATTCAGCGGGTTGGTGTCGTTGAGCATATTGATTTCTTCAGCCAATGCGATGTCATCCAACGCCAGCGCGGGCGAGGCCAGGAGGGTAAGAGCGGTGATGGCTACGCAGTACTTCATCGCGGTTCCGTTTGTAGGGGAGGGTTTCTAACTTCCATGTTCCTGGGTCTGATGGGTTGAAACCCACCTACGCATTAGCCTTTGACAGCCGCCACAATCTTCTCTGCGCCATCGCGCAGGTTGTCGGCAGCGATGACGTCGACGTCTGAGCTGTTGATGATTTCTTTGCCCTTCTCGACATTTGTTCCTTCAAGGCGAACCACGAGGGGAACCTGAAGGCCCACCTCCTTGACCGCGGCGACAACACCCTCGGCGATCACGTCACAGCGCATGATGCCGCCGAAGATGTTGACCAAGATGCCTTTGACCTGCGGGTCAGAGGTGATGATCTTGAACGCCTCGGTCACTTTCTCTTTGGTGGCACCACCGCCCACGTCGAGGAAGTTGGCAGGTTCAGACCCGTAGAGTTTGATGATGTCCATTGTGGCCATCGCGAGGCCCGCGCCGTTGACCATACACCCGATCTCACCATCCAGCGCGATGTAGTTGAGGTCATATTTGGAGGCTTCGAGTTCCTTGGGGTCTTCTTCGGTCACATCGCGCAGCTCGTTAATGTCGGCGTGGCGGTAAACCGCGTTGCTGTCGAAACCCATCTTGGCATCAAGGCATTTGAGATCGCCCATATCGGTGACGATCAGCGGGTTGATCTCGAGCATCTCCATGTCCTTTTCGAGGAACATTTTGTAGAGCGTGCCCATGAGTGCGACGCATTGCTTGACCTGCTTGCCCTCAAGCCCAAGATTGAAGGCGATGCGACGGCCATGGAAGGGCTGATATCCGGTGGCGGGATCGACGCTGAAACTCAGGATCTTTTCGGGGGTAGAGGCGGCGACCTCTTCGATGTCCATGCCACCCTCCGTCGAGCAGACAAAGCTGACCCGGCTGGAGTTGCGATCAACCAGAAGTGCGAGATACATTTCCGATGAGATACCTGCGCCATCTTCGATATAGATGCGGTTGACCTGCTTCCCGGCGGGACCGGTCTGCTTGGTTACCAGCGTGCGGCCCAGCATCTTTTTGGCTTCATCAGCAGCTTCGGTCACTGATTTGGCCAGACGAACACCCCCGGCCTCGCCTGCGCCGGCCTCTTTGAATGTGCCCTTGCCACGGCCGCCGGCATGGATTTGTGCTTTAACAACCCAAAGTGGCCCGTCCAGTTCGCCTGCGGCTGTTTTGGCTTCTTCAGCGCGTAAAACCACGCGGCCGTCAGAAACCGGTGCGCCATAAGAGCGAAGCAGGGCTTTCGCCTGATATTCGTGGATGTTCATGAAACTGTCCCGTTTTAATGCGATTGCTTCAGATATACCCACATGTCTGAACGCAAAATAAACGGTTTTTTCAAATAAATGCTGATTCCGGGTGATTTTTGGGAATTTGTGATCACACGATTGCATGCTGTGATCACAAATTCTCGAATCAGCGAAGAAGATGATATTTCAGAAAGAATCAGGGCCGGCGATGCCGACCCTGAACATTCAGAAACAAGCGATGATATTAGACCAGGCTTGGGTCGATTTCTTTGCAGGCATCAACTAAGCCTTTTACAGCTTTGACCGATGTGTCGAACATTTCCTGCTCTTCTTTATTGAGCTTGATGTTGCAGATGCGTTCGATGCCACCCGCACCAATGACGGTCGGCACGCCTACATACATATCGCTTACACCTAGATCGCCGTCGCAATAGGCCGCAGAAGGAAGGACACGTTTTTGGTCTTTCAGATAAGCCTCGGCCATTTCGATGGCTGAAGTTGCAGGTGCATAAAAGGCCGAGCCGGTCTTGAGAAGGCCGACGATTTCGGCGCCACCGTCGCGCGTGCGTTGCACGATCGCGTCAAGTTTTTCCTGGGTGGTCCAGCCCATATCAACGAGATCTGGCAGCGGGATACCGGCCACGGTCGAATAGCGGACTGAGGGCACCATAGTGTCGCCATGCCCGCCCAAAACGAATGCGGTTACGTCCTTCATCGAGACGCCAAATTCGCTTGCCAGGAAGTGGCGGAAGCGGGCGCTGTCGAGAACACCGGCCATGCCGCAGACTTTGTTCGTGGGCAGGCCGGAGAATTGTTGCAGTGCCCAGACCATCGCATCCAGGGGGTTGGTAATGCAGATGACAAAGGCGTCTGGGGCATGATCGCGGATGCCTTCGCCGACCGATTTCATCACTTTGAGGTTGATGCCCAAAAGGTCATCGCGGCTCATTCCCGGTTTGCGGGCCACACCAGCGGTCACGATGCAGACATCCGCACCTGCGATGTCTTCGTAGCTTTGTGTGCCGCTGAGAGTTGCGTCAAATCCTTCCGACGGACCGGATTCAGCTATATCGAGCGCTTTGCCCTCTGGGATCCCTTCGGCAATGTCAAAGAGGACGACATCGCCCAGTTCTTTCAACGCTGCAAGGTGTGCGAGTGTGCCGCCGATCTGTCCTGCGCCGATAAGCGCGATTTTGGGTCTGGCCATCTGGATGTGCCTCCGGTTGGTTGAAAAGTCGGAAGTTGGGTAGTCTCAATCCGGCGGTAGCGCAAGGGTGGCGCACGGCTTTGTGTGCGATTGTATACCGGATTAAGTGAGGCGTCTGAGTGTGAACCCATTGGAAATAAACGGTTTGAACTTCTCAATTGGGATTTTGGTGCGTGGGCAAATTTTCTTGAACATCGTTCAAAGAAGTATATATATTGTGAACGCCGTTCAAATTCAGGGGATTCGCCATGCAATACCTTACCAACACCGATCAGCTGGTTCATGACGGCATCCTGAACCGGGAGCAGGCAAGGGAAATTGAGCTGCGGTCACGCGAAACCATGGTGACGCTGGCGATCAATTGTGTGTTGGTTGGCGGGATCATTGCGGCAACCCTTGGTCTGATTTTTTGGCTGGCTGATCCTGTGACAGTCGCGGTTGCCGGATTTCTTGCACTGGTGGCAGGCGTGCTTGTGTTGTTGAAGGGATCGGAGACATACCTTTTGTTTGGCAATGCCGCGGCGTTGATCGGGACGGGTTTGTTGTTGGGTGGTGGAGGTATTGAGCTGTTCAATCGCATAGAGCTGGAGGCAGCACCTTATCTGCTGGGGCTGGGTACGATGGTGATGGCAGGTGCGATTGCGTTTAATCGTACAGGCGGGTCAAGCGTGAATTTTCTATCCGGCTCAATCACGCTGATGGGAGCAGCGATGCACCTGACCGGCTTGATGATGCTTGAGCCAGATGGAGCAGCTGCAGTAATGAGCTTTGGCTATAGTGCGGCGCTGATTTTTGTTTTGGGCCTGATGATCGATGTTCGGGTTGTGACCGCATTGGTGGTGGTGCCATTGGCGCAAATGCTGGACACATCGACGGCCTATTTCCACGCGATGTATGTGTTTTATTCACCAGAACCTACCCTTTCGATCATTCAAATGGCGGTGGTGATCGGGTTGTGCTTGTGGTCGGTTGAACGACTGCACGACCGGTTTGGCCGGCACTTCGGTATTGTCCTGATGCTGAGCTTTGTGGTGATGAACCTGTGTTTCCTGGTTGGCAGCCTGTGGGGGGACGTTCCGGGAGATACAATCTGGGGCGTGTCATATTATGACCGGGGGCTGTACGATGATTATTCGGCATACATCGCAGCAAAGAAAGCGTTCCGGGAAACAGCATTTGCAATTTCTGCCGGGGCATTCGCGATCATCTGGGCCATCGTTCTGGCGGCAGTGGCGATTTGGTCCGCCTTTACCAATCGGCGCGGTCCAATGAATGCAGCGCTCACATTTGCGGCAATCCATGCCTATACGCAGGCCTTTGAAACCTTTGGCGCGGAACCGGCGGTGTTTGCGATTGGAGGTTTGGCGGCGATCCCGGTGGCATGGGGATTGATCCAGATAAACGCTGCGATGAAGGCGCGGGACGCGGCCTAGCCCGCGCTTGCAAAACTCAACACGATATTGACAGGTGGGGTCATGGAAACTGACCTCACCTTTTTTGTCGTTGCAGGGATCGCGACGGTTCTGGCCGGGATATCCAAAGGTGGTTTTGGGTCCGGGGCCGCATTTGTCGGGGTGGCGATGTTGGCCGTATTGGTGCCGCCGCGGATGGCTTTGGGTATCATGTTGCCGCTGCTTATGCTGATTGATCTGGTGACACTGCGTCCCTTTTGGGTACGGTGGAGTTGGCCCGATGCGCGTCTATTGTTGCTGGGTGGTGTGCCGGGTGTGCTATCGGGTGCGGTATTGTTCGGCGTCGCTTCAGAGGATCATCTCAGGCTGTTGATCGGATTGATCGCGTTAGTCTTTGTGTTTTGGCAAGCGGGTGTACGCATCGGAATTCTGCGCTCTGAAATGCGGTCCCTGTTGAATGTGGGCGGTATTCTTGCCGGGGTCGTGGCCGGGTTTGCAAGCTTTGTCAGCCATGCTGGCGGCCCTGTTCTGGCGATCTATTTGCTTGCGCGGCAGGTTGGAAAAACACCTTACCAGGCGACGACGGTTCTGGTGTTTGGGCTGCTTAATGTGATCAAGGTTGCACTTTATGCGATGTTGGGCATGTTCACACTCCAAACACTGTGGCTGGACCTGACACTGGTCCCACTGGCCTTGTTCGGCACGTGGCTGGGCGTTCGGGCACATTGGATGGTTTCGGAACGCGGGTTTTTTACTGTGACATATCTGCTGTTGACCCTGACGGGTTTTAAGCTGGTATCGGATGCCCTTTGGTGATGGGGCGGCGATAAACTGAACCTTAGGTGTCGTCGCCTTTGACCGGGAGAGATTCTGCGACCGCCTCATATGATTGACCACTGGCAACCATACAGGTCATCCCGTTGGTGAGTGTCACAGTGATGGTCCAGCTGCCGGTTTCCGCAGATGCAAACACCTCGACCACCGCATTGTTTGCGCCAAGTCCAATTGATTGTCTGGATTCACCAAATCTGTTTGCGAGCTGGGTGAGCACAGCGTCGCGCGGCGCACAGTTCTGTGCAATGGCAGGGGTTGCAATACAGGCAGATGCAATTGTGCATAATGCTGTCAGTTTCAGTTTCATCTTGTCACCTTTTGTTTGAGTTGATCCCTGCCGATCGATGCAAAAAGCCTGTGAAAGAAATAGCAAAATGAAGTTAATGCAGCGTTCGTTGCTTCAACGGAGCACCGGAACAACGTGTGGTTTCTGCGCTGCGGCGATAAATTGCTTGAACTTTTCGGGCAAAAAGTGGCATCTCTGCGCAAGAATATTTCCCGCTAGGCATTGGCAAGGCTGCACATGGACCTGACCACACACCCGTATCGTTCTGTTCTGTACATACCGGCGTCCAAAGAAAGGGCGCTGGAAAAGGCCAGATCGTTGCCGACTGATGCGATCATCTTTGATCTTGAGGATGCGGTCGCGCCGGAGGCAAAGGCGGATGCGCGGGAAACATTGAAATCAGCTTTGGCCGAAGGTGGCTATGGCAAGCGTGCCAAGATCATTCGGATCAATGCACTGACAACAGCGTGGGGGCTGGAAGACATTCAGGTTTTGCGCAATGTGGGCGCGGACATCATTTTGCTGCCCAAGGTGAACACTGCGGCGGATGTGGACAATGTTGCGGATTTATTAGGACCGCGAATGCCGGTGTGGGTGATGATGGAAACCCCGCTGAGTGTGTTCAACGCGCGCGAGATTGCAGCGCATGCGCAGGTGTCCGGCCTTGTGACTGGCACGAATGACCTGACCAAAGATCTTGGCTGTCGGTATCGTTCGGATCGTCTGCCGCTGATGACTGCGTTGCAGATGATAGTGATGGCGGCCCGCGCTGCCAGAGGTGTCGTGGCGATTGATGGGGTCTATAACCGGTTCCGGGATGGTGATGGCCTGAAAGTCGAATGTGAGCAGGGCCGTGACCTGGGATTTGACGGCAAAACGCTGATCCACCCGGCGCAGATTGAAGTGACAAATACCGCATTTGCTCCGACCCAATCTGAGATCGACCTTGCAGAGCGACAGATCGCGGCATTCAAGGACAGTCAAGCTTCTGGTCAGGGGGTTGCGGTTGTGGATGGTCAGATTGTTGAAAACCTGCATGTGGTTGCCGCAGAGCGCATTCTCGCAAAATCACAGGCTATTTCGGAAATGGCAGCGGAGTAACGGCAATGATTTGGTTAATTCTTGGTCTGATCCTGTGGTCCGGAGCGCATCTTTTCAAAAGGCTAGCGCCTGCTGCACGTGCATCCATGGGTGATGCGGGCAAAGGCGTAGTGGCAATTGCCTCGCTCGCGGCTCTCGCGCTGATGGTGGTCGGATATCAAAGTGCCGAGGGAGAGGTGTTTTGGGGGCGAAATCCGGCCCTCACTGGGATCAACAACCTGTTGATGCTGATATCGGTCTATTTGTTTGCTGCGTCCGGCATGCAGACAGCAGTTGCACGGCGCATGCGTCACCCAATGCTGATTGCGGTCAAGATTTGGGTGGTGGCACATTTGTTGGTGAATGGCGACGTGCCTTCATTTGTCCTGTTTGGCGGAATTCTGGCATGGGCGGTCGCCGAAGTTGTGATGATCAACCGGGCACAACGTGACTGGACGCCGCCCGCACCTGCACCGGCCCGCAAGGAAATCATTGCACTGGTCGCCAGCATCGTTGTGTTCGGCGCGATTGCCTGGGTGCACGGCTGGCTTCTCGGCTTTTCAGTTTTTGGGTGAGGGATCATGAAGCTTTATCGTTTTCTGAGTGCCGATGACACATCGGCCTTTTGTCACAAGGTGAGCAACGCGTTGAATAAAGGTTGGGACCTCTATGGCGATCCGACCTATGCGTTTGATGCTGCCAATGGCGTGATGCGGTGTGGTCAGGCGGTGACCAAGGAGGCAGAGGGTACCTATGCCCCTGATCTGAAACTGGGAGAGCAGTAGAATGGCCAAGACAAATCCGGGCCGGTTTTTCGAAGATTACACTGTGGGTGAGACCATCCACCACGCGGTTCCGCGCACGGTTTCGGGAGGAGAAAGAGCGCTGTATCATGCGCTATACCCGGCAAGGCATGCGCTGTATTCTTCTGACGAGTTTGCTCGTGCCTGCGGGTTGTCAGCGTCTCCGCTGGACGATATCGCCGCCTTTCACGTGGTCTTTGGTAAAACTGTTCCGGATATCTCTCTCAATGCTCTGGCCAATCTTGGCTATGCAGAGGGCAGGTGGTTGAAACCGATCTTCCCGGGCGACACGATCAATTCCACTTCGGAAGTGATCGGGGTCAAGCAGAACTCAAATGGTAAGTCCGGGGTCGTCTGGGTCCGGACCAAAGGGCATAACCAGCTTGGCGAGGTGGTTCTTGATTATGTACGTTGGGCGATGGTGCGCAAACGCGATGTCGCGTCGGTGGCACCAGAGACGATAATTCCTGATCTTGCACCCGCAGTTGCAGCATCTGATCTGGTGGTTCCAGAGGGACTAAATTTTACCAACTATGATTTCACCCTTGCCGGTGAGCCGCATCGGTGGGGTGATTACGAGGTTGGTGAGGTGATTGATCACGTCGATGGTGTCACCGTCGAAGAGGCCGAACATATGATGGCGACGCGCCTTTGGCAGAACACTGCCAAGGTGCATTTTGACGCAACGCTGCGTGAAGATGGTCAGCGGTTGATTTATGGAGGGCACGTAATTTCGATGGCCCGCACTTTGTCATTCAACGGATTGGCCAACGCGCAGATGGTTGTGGGTTTGAATGGCGGCACACATGCGAACCCATGTTATTCAGGCGATACGATCAAAGCGTGGTCCGAGGTGCTCGACAAAGCCGAAACATCTGCGCAGGGGGTGGGTGCGATCCGCCTGCGGCTGGTGGCCACCAAAGGTGGAGAACCATTCACCCGCAAGGGCGAGGACGGGAAGTATCTGCCGCATGTCATGCTTGATCTCGATTACTGGGCGCTGATGCCAATGTGATTGGATAAAGTGTCACAGGTCTTTTTAGCGTTTCCTTGAACGCGGGCCATTGACTTGCATCACTGGTTGATTGATTCAGCGGAATATCAATCAATGAGGGCGAGTCGTTGTCTAATTTACTGGGGAAAATGCTTTTGGTGTTTGCTGCGGCGGGCTTTTTGGCTGGATGTGATACCAATGCAGATATCACCTCGCCGCCGGTGGCCGTGGCATATAGCAAGAACTTTGATCAAACCCGTTTGAAAGCAGGCGCTCCGATCGCAGTTCGGACCTTTTTGCCGAGAGAAGAGGGAAGTTCCGAGGAGCCGGTGGAGGTGAAGGGCGCAAGCTGCGAACTGAAATCTCAGGAGATGCACGCTTCTTTTATTACACCGGCTTTGGTCGAGCTGCCTTCTTTCAAAGGCAAGCCATCAATTATGCACATAAGCTGCAAAGCGGGCGACAAAGCGGGTGCCGGAAATTTCAATCCTGGTAAGCCGCAAACCATTTTTGTTGGTGATCCGGTGAGTATGGTTATAGCGAACCTTGCCTCTGCAGCTGTTACCGCCGCGTCAAACAGATGGGCATACGTTGGACCTAACACGACATATCTGGGCGTTGTCCTGAAGTAAGTTATCTTGCACCAAACATCTGAAATGTTGATAGGCCGCTGGTGTTAATGTGATCGGACTGTCACATTTCAGCGCTAGGCAGAGTGAGCGTGATTGGCCATTGTAGCGGCATGGGTGTGTCTGGGCTGATCCGGTGTTTTCTGGCTGTTTTGTGGATTGCGGCAGCGTCGCCTGCAGTCGCGTGCAAAATTGCGCTGGTGTTGGCTGTCGACGTGTCTGGGTCGGTCGACAAAGAAGAGTACCGCATTCAGATGCAGGGGCTTGCCGATGGCTTGCGCGACGGAGCGGTTTCCGAGGCCCTGGTGGCCGGCGAAGGTGCGGTCATGGTGGTGCATTGGTCCGGGTCGTCGCGTCAGGAAGTTGCCGTTCCCTGGACACGGGTGACCGGATTTGAGGCTTTGGAAGAGCTTGCCAGCGAAATTGAAGCAGCTCCGCGCAGCTGGCGCAACTTTTCAACTGCGATCGGAGAGGCGTTGCTGTTTTCAGAGGCACAGTTTTTGCAGGTGCCTGATTGCGCCAAGAAGGTTATCGATATTTCAGGCGACGGATCGTCAAACGAAGGCATCGCGCCACAACGGGTCAGGCCACAGCTAAAGGCCGCAGGGATCATCGTGAACGCGCTGGTCATCGAAGGAGCAGAGGCCCGGATGACGGAATATTTCTGGGAAAATGTTATCCTGGGAGAAGGTGCATTTGTCATTACCGCAAACAGCTATGAGGAATATCCGGATCGTATGCGGCGCAAGTTATTGAGAGAGATTGCCAAGCAGATTTCCAGTTTGGACGCTGGCGCAGATACAGGCAATTTGTGATCACAGGCTTTTGCTTGTGGTCACAAATTGGCAAATTGCGGCGAAATGGCATTAAAAACCTGTATTTCGTGTTTTGCATCCGCGACAGGCGCGCTAAAACATGAAACAACAGACCGGAACAGCACAGTCGCGCATGCGCGAAATGTGCGGAATGAAGGGACAGTATCCATGGCTGACGTGAACCGGGGCGATCGCCCGCTTTCACCACACCTGTCAATTTATCGACCCCAGATGACATCTATCAGTTCCATCCTGACGCGTATTACTGGCAACGCGCTGATCGTCGCCGTGGTTCTGATCGTCTGGTGGCTGTTGGCGGCCGCAACCGGGCCGGAGTATTTCGCCATTGCCAACGGCGTGATGACATCCTGGTTCGGTGATCTGGTTCTGACGCTTTCGCTATGGGCGATCTGGTATCACTATCTGGCCGGTCTGCGGCACCTTTGTTTTGATGCAGGTAGGTGCCTCGAAGTGTCCACAGCAGAAATGCTCGGCTGGGGCTGTATCATCGGCTCTGTTGTGCTGACTATTCTGACAATCATCGTAATCTGAGGGAGGGTCCAATGCGTTATCTGACAGCTCGTAAACGCGCAGAAGGCAAGGGTGCCGCCCATAGTGGCCCAGAACATCACTGGCATATGATGGTCAGTGCTGTTGGTCTTGCCCTGATTGTGCCCACGTTCTTGTTTATCTTCGGCCGCACACTTGGCGGGAGCCATGCCGAGGTGATTGACAAATTTTCCCATCCCGGTGTCGCCATCCTGACGGGTCTGGTTTTGTTTGTCGGCCTGAGGCATTTCAACAGCGGTGCTGCCACGATGATCGAAGATTATGCGCATGGCACCGCGCGCAAGTTGTTGCTGATTGGCTCAACCTGTTTGACCTATGGCCTTATCGCAACGGGGTTGTTTTCCCTCGCTAAAATTGCCCTTTAAAGACGCGGAGTTTTCACTTCATGGCTGCTTACGAATACGAAACACATGATTATGATGTTGTTGTGGTGGGGGCAGGCGGTGCCGGTCTTCGGGCGACGCTTGGCATGGCTGAGCAAGGGTTGCGCACTGCCTGTGTGACCAAGGTTTTCCCAACCCGTTCCCATACCGTTGCGGCACAGGGTGGCATCGCTGCCAGCCTTGGCAATATGGGTCCCGACAGTTGGCAGTGGCACATGTATGACACGGTCAAAGGCAGCGATTGGCTGGGTGATACTGACGCGATGGAATATCTGGCAAGGGAAGCGCCCAAAGCGGTATACGAGCTGGAGCATTACGGCGTGCCATTCAGCCGGACCGAAGAGGGTAAGATTTATCAGCGTCCGTTCGGTGGCCACACTACTGAATTTGGTGAGGGTCCCGCGGTGCAGCGGACCTGTGCCGCCGCAGACCGGACTGGTCACGCAATCCTGCACACGCTGTATGGTCAGAGCGTCAAGAATAACGCGGAATTTTATGTTGAATATTTTGCGATTGATTTGGTCATGTCCGATGATGGCGCCTGTACCGGAGTTATCTGCTGGAAACTGGACGATGGCACGATGCATGTGTTCAACGCCAAGATGGTCGTTTTGGCCACTGGCGGATATGGCCGCGCTTATTTCAGTGCAACTTCGGCACATACCTGTACCGGCGATGGCGGCGGAATGGTCGCCCGTGCCGGCTTGCCGCTTCAGGATATGGAATTTGTGCAGTTCCATCCAACCGGCATCTATGGCTCGGGTTGTCTGATCACCGAGGGTGCGCGTGGTGAGGGGGGATATCTGACCAATTCCGAAGGCGAGCGCTTTATGGAGCGCTATGCGCCGCAATACAAAGACCTGGCGCCGCGGGATTATGTCAGCCGGTCGATGACCATGGAAATTCGCGAAGGGCGCGGCGTTGGGGCAGAGGGGGATCATATCCACCTGAACCTGAGCCATCTGCCGCCGGACGCATTGCAGCTCCGTTTGCCGGGGATATCGGAAAGCGCCCGGATTTTTGCCGGCGTTGATGTCACCAAAGAACCCATCCCGGTTTTGCCAACCGTGCACTACAATATGGGCGGGGTGCCGACGAATTACTGGGGTGAAGTTCTGAACCCGACGAAGAAAGACCCCAACGCAGTGGTGCCCGGCCTGATGGCGGTAGGCGAAGCGGGTTGCGCAAGTGTTCACGGCGCCAACCGTTTGGGGTCGAACTCGCTTATCGATCTCGTCGTATTTGGCAGGGCCGCCGCGATCCGCGCGGGCAAGGTGGTGGATGCCGAAAGCGCAGTACCGGAGACAAACACGGATCAGGTGGACAAAGCCTTTGACCGGTTCGATGGTTTGCGCAACGCAAATGGGGCGGTTCCGACGGCAGATTTGCGTCTGGAGATGCAGCGCACAATGCAGGCGGATGCAGCGGTGTTCCGGACCTCGGAAACGCTGTCTGAAGGCGTCAACAAGATGACAGAGATCGCGGGCAAGCTGAGCGATTTGAAGGTGACTGACCGGTCGTTGGTCTGGAACTCTGATCTGATGGAAACACTGGAGCTAACCAACCTGATGCCCAATGCGCTGGCCACCATTCACGGGGCAGAGGCACGCAAGGAAAGCCGAGGCGCCCATGCGCATGAGGACCATGCCAAGCGTGATGATGAGAACTGGCGTGTTCATACAATAGCACGGGTGGACGACGCCAAAGTTGGGTTGAGCTATCGCCCGATTGTTGTTGACCCGTTGACGACTGAAAAAGAGGGCGGGATCAGCCTGAAAAAGATTGCACCGAAAGAGCGGACATTCTGATGCGCATAGTCGCGATGATTATGATGACTGTCTTTGTGACAGGCTGCACAGCTGCCAACGATGCCGCAGATGCGCTGGCCCGTGATAGGGCCAAGACAGTAGTCAACGGCGTTGTGGCCGACAAATTCCCGGGTGTGAACGCCGCGCCGGTTACGGATTGCATCATTGACGCCGCCTCGGCCGGTGAAATCATCTCTATCGCCGGGGCCTCGGTCACCGGTGTGACCCAATCAACGGTTGAACAGGTGCTTGAGATCGCAGCGCGCCCGGATGCCGTAAAATGTATTGCTGAAAACAGCCTGACCTTGCTGGGCGGCTGAGAAGGAGCAGACGACATGGTACAACTGAAGCTTCCCAAGAATTCCCGCATCACCCGGGGCAAGACCTGGCCAAAGCCGGATGGTGCCACGAATGTGCGCAAGTTTCAAATTTATCGCTGGAACCCGGATGACGGACAGAATCCCAGTGTCGATACCTATTTTGTGGATATGGATACCTGCGGGCCAATGGTTCTGGATGCGTTAATCAAGATCAAGAACGAGATTGATCCGACGCTGACCTTCCGCAGGTCCTGCCGAGAAGGCATCTGTGGATCCTGTTCCATGAATATCGACGGGATCAACACGTTGGCCTGCATTTACGGTATGGATGAGATCAAGGGTGACGTGAAAATCTACCCGCTGCCGCATATGCCAGTGGTCAAGGACCTGATCCCTGATCTCACACATTTTTATGCTCAGCATGCGTCTATCATGCCGTGGCTGGAGACCAAGACCAACCGTCCGGCAAAGGAATGGAGGCAGTCGATCGAAGACCGTGAAAAGTTGGACGGTCTGTATGAATGTGTGATGTGCGCCAGTTGTTCCACATCCTGTCCAAGTTATTGGTGGAATGGTGACAAATACCTTGGGCCAGCGGCACTGCTGCATGCCTATCGCTGGATCATTGACAGCCGAGACGAAGCGACGGGTGAGCGGCTTGATGATCTGGAAGATCCGTTCAAGCTGTACCGGTGTCACACGATCATGAATTGTACGAAAACCTGCCCAAAGGGTTTGAACCCTGCCAAGGCGATTGCTGAAATCAAGAAGATGATGTTGGAACGTGCGGTTTGAGCTGTATTTAGCTCTTCCAATTGTTTCAGGATTTCTCGGTCAGAATAAGCGCGACGCCAGCGATGACTATTGCGCCACCTATCAATACCTGTGCGCGCAATTCTTCGCCCAGAAAAACGAAGCCCCCGATAACTGAAAACAGGGGCAGCAAAAGCAGGAACGGCGCGACCTGGCTGACCGGATTGCGCCGTATCAGTGAATACCACAGGCCATAACCTAATGCCGTCATCACCAGGCCAAGGTAGAGCACGGCGCTCCAAACAATCCAGCCTGCGGATTGAATCGCCTGCCAATGCCCGGTTTCAAACAGGAATGATGCGGCAAACAATTGAGGCACGGCCATCACCGCAACCCATGCCGCGACAGTCAGGCCACTGACGTCTTTGAGGTTTCGAATCATAACTTGGCCCACCGCCCATGCCGCCGCACCGCCGACAACGAGCAAAACCGAAACCCACTGTGCCGCGATACGGGGTTCTCCGCTGATCTGGTAGACGCCGACAAAGGCGAGGGCGATGCCAGCCCATTTTCGCCAGCTGGTCTTTTCTTTGAGAAAGAGAACGCCCAAGAGAGTTAGAAACGGCACTTCAAGCTGTACGATCAATGCAACAGACCCGGCATCCAACCCTTTGAGACCGGTATAGGTCATGCTGTATTGCAGTGCCGCAGAAATTAGGGCGATCAGGAACAGCATTCGGAACTGCCCCAGCGGCATGCGCACAAACCAAACCAGAGCCATTGCGGTGACTGAAAACCGCAGTGCCATCAATAGGATGGGTGGAAAATGAGTGATTGCGGCCTTTGCAAAAACAATGCCCATGCCCCAGGTCAACGCGACCATTACGCCAAAGAAAACATCAATTGGGCCTAGTCGAAATACCGAAGGGGATTGGGCTTGTGACATCAGGGCAGAACATCATGGCAAAGGCATGCAATCTGTTCCGTCAGCGACATGGCCCGCCGCAGGATGCCTTTTTGATGTGACGAAGTTGATCTTAGGTCTTGGCTCAAAGTGTCATAAATTTACTGGTCCAGCTTGGTTGCAAGCAACGGGGCCAACAAAGTTGTAAGCCTGTCTAGCTGCCCGGGCTTGATCTGGTTTGCAAAAAAGGAATTCTTTGCAAGCTCCATTTTGTCCGCGGTCAGATTGCTCATCTGCTGTCCGGTTTCGGTGAGAGCTATGAAACTGCTTCGTTTGTCTGTGGGATTAGGCTCTCGCTCGACAAATCCTTGTTTTTCAAGCCGGTCAAGTAAGCGCGACATTCGATATTGCGGAACCTGCAGCTCTTGTTCCATCTGCTTGGCGGTAACCTTGCCTGAACCGGTAAGATTAGACACCGCTAACAACAATTGACAGGCTTCAGGTTGTGGAAGACCTGCGTTTTTGAGAGCGGAATTCAAGTGAGATTCGGCCAGGGCATGGACCTTGAACAAAGCATCCCAAGCGGCGGTTTGAGGAGTGGCTGGCTGGGTCATAAGTGATGTTTACATGCGCTCGCATTCAAATGCAACGCGATGCAATGATACGCAAAAACTGCACATATTCAGTGCGCCGCCTGCGCAACCGCCCTTGTACCTGAGAGGAGCATTAACTTCAGAAAGGTCTTCTCAAATGCGCAAATCATCCGGTTCCAGATTTTTCGTTCTGGGGTTTCTTGTCCTGCTTATGTCTATTCCGGTTTTCTATGTGGGAAGCATTATCGACAAGCGCGCCGATTATAACCGAGAAGCGAGAAATTCGGTGGGCCATGAGTGGGGTGGCAGGCAAACACTTGGCGGACCTGTCATGGTGATCCCAGTTGAAGAAACCATTACGGTTCGGGAAAGGCGAAAGGTGCTTGATGCGTCGACCGGTACCCAGTTGGTCAACGAGGATGGCGAAGGTCTGTTTAAGCATGTCGATGTGAGAAAGACGGTTAAACGAGATCCGGTTTATTTGTATCCGGGTCAACTAAACTCAGAAGCGACCGTTCAGACTGAGGAACGCCGCCGGGGTATCTTCACGGTTCCGGTCTACAGCACGACAATGTCCATGAGGTTTGATTTTCCAGCAGCTGATGCCAAAAATATGTTGCGTGGCGAGGAAAAGCTGATTTGGGATCAGGCAGAGATCAGGTTTTATGTCTCGACCAATAAAGCTCTCAGAGGGGTGACTGCGCTTTTGGCAGATGGCCAGCCGCTCTCGATGGAGCCATTGGCGCAGCAAAGCCACACGGGTGGGGGTGTACGCGCGGCCACTGGTGATCCGCGCAAGCTATCCTCATATGATCTGACGTTGGGCTTTAATGGTGCCGAGACTTTGTCGCTGACCCCGGTTGGGCGCGAGAGTCGGATGAAAATGACCTCTGACTGGCCGCACCCGGAATTTTATGGGGCCTTTTTGCCGGATGATCACAAGATTGATGATGCTGGATTCACCGCCACCTGGACAATCCCGCATCTGGCGCGGCCCTTGCCACAGATCACGCGGGAGCCTCAGGATGCTTCGTCTGCACATGTCAGCCGTTTTGGCGTCAGGTTTTATCAACCCAATGATTTTTATCAGAAAGCCTATCGTGCGGCGCGATATGGAATTCTGTTTATCGGCCTGACCTTCCTCACCATCTTTTTGATTGAAGGTCAGACCAAGCAACCAACCCATCCGGTTCAGTACCTTTTGGTTGGACTCGCACAATCTGCGTTCTTTCTGTTGATGTTGTCATTGGCCGAACAGGTCGGCTTTGGTTTGGCCTATCTGGTTTCTGCCGCTGCGACCGTGGCGTTAGTCTCGATCTATGGAGCGGTGGCCATGAAATTGGGGCGTAGATCGCTGATTCTGCTATCGTTAATGGCGCTGCTTTATGCGGTTCTTTACCTGATATTGCGCAGTGCGGACTATGCGCTGTTGGCTGGATCGGTGTTGTTGTTCGGAGCTATTGCCGGGACCATGTATGCCACCCGCAACGAGAATTGGTACGGCGAGGAACGCAAAGGCGAGCGTCGCGGGTGGTTCCGCCGCCCTTCTGCACCGCAGCCACAGCAGCCTAGCGTAGCTGATAAACCCGCATAGCCTGGTCACCAAACACTCACCCACCCCAAGTAATCGGGCTTTGGGGTGGGTGCCGAGTTGCAGGTCGAAAGAAGGGCGTGCCTGTTGAATGCGGATTGACAAACCAGGATGTTCGTATCGCTAATTACTCATGGATTTAGAAGCAGCCCTTTCAAAATTTCCCCGCGTTCAGATGGGGCATTTTCCTACACCGCTTGAGCCGATGCAGAATCTGGGCAGAAAATTCGGTTTCGACCTGTGGGTCAAACGCGATGACTGTACCGGGGTCGGAATGGGTGGGAACAAAGTTCGGCAGTTAGAGTATTATCTGGGACAGGCGGTTGCTGAGGGCGCAACGCAGGTTTTGATCACCGGTGCAGTGCAATCCAACTTTGTGCGTACAGCCGCCGCGATGGCGGCCCGACTGGGTATGGGCTGCCACATTCAGCTGGAGGAACGGGTGCCTAGTTCTGACGCGCTTTATCGGAACAACGGCAATGTGCTGCTTAATCAGCTCCTTGGTGCGACCCTTTACAGATATCCCCATGGTGACGATGAGGCCGGGGCAGATGGCAAGCTTAGAGAGATCGCAATGGATCTGCGCGCGGAGGGTGAAGTGCCATTCATTGTGCCGCTTTCGGCTGAACATGCGCCGACCGGGGCGCTTGGATATGTTCAGGCGGCACGTGAATTTCTGGCTCATGGAGAGGTGTTTGATGAGATTTTTGTGGGATCGGGATCGGCACTGACACATTGTGGATTGCTGCTGGGCTTGCGTGCTTTAGGTGATGCGACACCAGTAACAGGAATATGTGTCCGACGCGATGCCGGTCTGCAGCGCGCAAGAGTGGCCCAACGCCTGAGCGATTTGGCGCATTTGTTGGATGTCAGCAACCCTGTTTCCAATACGGATATCTGTGTGGATGATTGCGTGCTCGCGCCAGGCTATGGTCAGATGTCCGATGTTGTGCGTGCGGCCATTGAACAAGCTGCGCGATACGAAGGGTTATTCCTTGACCCGGTGTACACAGCCAAGGTGTTGGCAGGAGTATTCGCAAACCATGAACGGTTAAAGGGCAAGCGTGTGCTGTTCTGGCACACCGGCGGTCAACCCGCTTTGTTTGCCTACGCCAATGCCTTTGATTTTGAATTACCGGCAGATTGAATCCAAAGACTTTACATCGCCGTTCAATCGGCATTTTGATGCGAATACGTTAGCCTGAAACGCAGAGGTGCCCATGACCGAGCCCGCAGATGCCGCCAAACGCCGGGCAATACGCCCGGTAATCTGTTACCCGAATGAAACACTTCCGAAACCGGACCTTACGCTGTTTCAGCGCGCGAGAGAGGGTGCTGAAAAGATTGACGAGGTTTTGATCCCCCCGCGAGATGCGAAGTGCTTTCAAGTCAAAGCCGGGCAGTTCTTTCGCATCAGCAGCGTAGAAGGATCCCAAGTTGGGGACCTAAACCTCTGGAACGCACATGACTTGTCAGAGCGGTTCTATTCGGGCAAAACCCGCGCGTTGCATGGCACACATATCACCAACGGTGAACGCATGTGGTCTTCTTTCCCCGGACTGCGGCCTATGGCAACCATCACCCACGATACGCTCAACTGGTATGGCATGGATGAATACGGCGGTTCGGTTCATGATGTTATCGGGACACGGTGTGATCCCTACACGGGGAACCTGCTATCGGGCACGCAATACCATCATTGCTGCCATTCAAACCTAACCCGCGCATTGTCGGACGAAACCGGCCTTAGCCTGCCAGAGGCAGAGGCGTATGTGCATGATGTGCTTAACGTATTCATGTGCACCGGATTCACCCGTGATACCGGCCAGTACTTTATGAAGGCGAGCCCGGTGCGCCCGGGGGATCATCTTGAATTCTTTGCTGAAATTGATCTATTAGGCGCGCTTTCCGCCTGCCCCGGTGGTGATTGCTCTGCTGAACATTCAAGCGATACAGCTGCCTGCTACCCGTTGTTGGTCGAAGTGTTTGCGGCTGCTGATGGGGCGCTTGGTGATTGGGCGTCACCTTCGGTAAACAGGTATGACCGCAGCCACGGACGTTAACAAAACAAAAACCCCGCCCAATGGGCAGGGTTCTGTAATTCTGAACCGTAAAAAGGTTTAACCTTGGCGGGCTTTGAACCGAGGCTGCGTCTTGTTGATGACGTATACGCGGCCTTTGCGGCGCACGACACGGCAGTCGCGGTGCCGGTTCTTCAGCGAGCGAAGCGAGTTCTTGACCTTCATTGGTCTTCTCCTCTTTTTGTCGCGGCGCGGGCCAGCGCCATTTGGTTGCGGGTGTCCAGCGCGAAACGCGGAACAGTGAATTCATGGTGGGCGATACTGGGATCGAACCAGTGACCCCTACGATGTCAACGTAGTGCTCTACCGCTGAGCTAATCGCCCATGAATGCCGACACGTCAAGAGGCCCCAATAAATTGGGGCGCGGAATCCCGCGCCGGTAGGCCGGGTCTATAAAAGGAGTCGCAGGGCGGATCAAGGGCTTTTAGATCGGCAAATTCTGTTTATGTTGAAGCAGAGCAGGAGAACAGATGCCGCAGCGCGCCTTTCATATCAAACATCCGGAGAAACGGACAACCTCTGTGGTGTTTGCGTCGCCTCATAGCGGGCGAAATTACCCCCAAAGCTTCTTGCGCAAGACCTTGTTAGGTGAACATTCTGTGCGCAGCTCTGAAGATGCATTTGTCGACCAGTTGTTTGATTGTGTGCCCCAATATGGCGCACCGTTGATCATGGCAGGCGTACCTCGTGCCTATGTAGACCTGAATCGCAGCCCAGATGAGTTGGATCCAGCGTTGATTGAAGGTGTGCGCAGTGCGGGACATAACCCGCGAATTGCCTCTGGTCTAGGGGTCATCCCGCGTGTGGTCGCTAATGGAAAGGCTATTTATAACGGCAAAATCAGCATGTTAGAAGCGAACAGGCGGATAGAAACCTACTGGCGTCCGTATCATGCTGCGCTGCGTTTGCAACTGGACAATGCCCACCGCGAATTTGGACAGGCCGTATTGGTGGATTGCCATTCTATGCCGCACGAGGCGATGGATTCAGTGGCGCGCACCGGTGTGCGTCGTCCCGATGTAGTGCTGGGCGATCGTTTTGGTGCTGCGGCGCATGAATCGATTGTGGACCGGGTCGAAGCGGCGTTTGCGGATGCTGGCCTGATCGTGACCCGCAATACGCCATTTGCGGGGGCCTTTGTGACCCAGCATTACGGCAGACCCGCAAGAGAGCAGCATGCAGTTCAGGTGGAAATCGACCGGGCGCTGTATATGGATGAAAAAAGCATCTGCCCGAACGAAAATTTTGATGCGTTTCGAGAGCTGATTGAACGCGTTGTTGCGGGTGTTGCTGAAATTGGACGTGCTAGCGAATATCCTCTGGCCGCCGAATAATACGCAATTTCAAAACCCCATCATTCATCTCAATGCACGGCCTTTGACAATGGCCTTGGTTCCATAACGTTTGCGGATTGCGTCCGTGGCGCGTTCCGCATCCCCTCTGGACCGTGCTTGGGGGTCCAGAAGGTCGCCTGACAGATCAGCGCCGTCTTCCGGAACCAGATCGGAAATCCCGACACCCAACAACCGGTAAGCGTTTGATTCATCTACCTGGTCCAGCAGAGACCGGACGGTGCGGTAAATAGTGTCGGCCATTTGAGTGGCGTCCCGCAGTGCAATACGGCGGGAGAGCAGGGAATGATCAGCGCGTTTCAGTTTGAGCGTGACTACACGACCGGCGATGCCTTTGGCTTTGGCGCGGTCGGAAACCTTTTCAGACAGCCGCCACAAATGGCCATCCAGAATATCAGCGCTGCCGGTATCTTCAAAAAAGGTAGTCTCGCTGGATATTGATTTCATTGGAGAATTTGAAGAAACGCGACGTTTGTCCTGTCCCCTTGCCAAATGCCAGAGGCGCTCACCCATTGATCCGAAACGTGCCGTCAAATCCTCACGCTCCCATCGCAGAAGGTCGGCAAAATTCCTGATCCCAGCCTCGGCGAGGGCGGTGCGGGTGGCTTGGCCGACGCCCCAGATCAGGGTGACGGGTTTGTCATTTAGGAAGGTTGAAGTCTCTGCTTTACCAATCACGGAAAAGCCCTGAGGCTTGTCCAGATCAGACGCAACCTTTGCCAAAAACTTGTTATGACTCAAGCCGATAGACCCTGTGAGCCCAAGCTCGGATTGCATGCGACGGGTGAGTTTGGCGAGGGTGATTGCGGGGGGCGTGCCGTGGAGGCGTTGGGTGCCGCCGAGATCGAGGAAGGCTTCGTCCAATGAGAGAGGTTCGATGTCCGGCGTAAGCTCTTCCATCATCTTGCGGATCTGGCGAGAGACGCGGGAATATTCGTCCATCCGGGGCTTCAGAACCACGGCATCGGGGCAGAGTTTCAGCGCCTTGAACATCGGCATTGCCGAGCGAACGCCGCGAATTCTTGCTATATAACAAGCGGTTGAGACCACTCCGCGCCGGCCACCGCCGATAATCAGTGGCTTATCGGCGAGTTCAGGATGATCGCGTTTTTCGACACTGGCGTAGAAAGCATCACAGTCCATATGAGCGATGGAAAGCGAAAAAAGCTCATCATGCTGCACCACCCGGGGGCTGCGACAGGCGGGGCAGCGGGGGCCGTTTTCGAACGGCGAAAGGCAATCACGACACAGGGCTGGCATGGCGTTTTGTTTTGTACAATTTGTACAAATTGTACACGGGTTTTGTACAAAGGTCGGAGTCGTTTCGGAAATTTGGGTTCATCATGCATGCAAATAGCTTTTTTGCCATGAAGATTGCCGATGAAAACACACATCGACACGTGGGAGCCTTTGGTGGGCTTTTTGTTCGAAATTAGGTCATGGCAGGTTGCAATGTGTCGTAATGTATCTGACCTGTGCTAGGTCACTTCTGTTGCGAACAATAGCTTTTCGAAACGCATGTTTCATGCACGTAGACGGGTGGGCGTCTTATCTGTGCGAATGGCGGCAATGCCGACATCGTTGAATTTCTGCCAGACCAGTCATACATCGCGCAATTGGTCGTCCCTACTCAGGCAATCCGGCCGCGCGTAGTCCTTCAACAAATTGATCCCAATCGCCGGGGCGAACCAGTGGCCAGGTTCGCATAGCCCCAAGCGTGAAATCCGTTTGGTGTTCGAGCAGGCGGTCGCGGTATTTCTTTGCAAGGTCGTCGTCCCGTAAATGTGCCGCTGCACTTGTCATCAGCAAAAGGTTTCGAGGCACGTTTTCAATGTTCTGTTCAACCATTCGCCCCCAATCCAAAACCTCATCGTAGCGGCGCGAGAGCGACAAGCCGAGCATCAGGTATACGGCGTTATGAGAGAACAGACGCAATCCTTTTAGCGGTTCAATCGCTTTTATCGCAATATCCGTGCCTTGCTGGACCTGACCGCTGCACATCAATGCAGCAGCATGAGCCATCTGGCCTTGCGCGTAGTGCGGGGCAGTCTTCATCAGCTGTTCGGCGGCGAACAGAGCACGGGTATGGTTTTCTTCAAGCTCCAGAAAGGCATAGGCCAGCATCGTCTGAGCAAAATCGCTGCCTGGGTTAAGGCGTACGGCTTTGCTCAAATACGCAATCGCCTGTTTGCGTTCGTCCTGCGTTGAACTTCGCCAGCCACAGTTGGGCTCAATCATGCAAGACATCCCTGCCATGGCGAGCGCACTGGCGTCGTCCTGGTCGCGCTTAAGAACAATTTCCAACAAGGACCGGGCTTCGACCCACTCCGGATATGAGAGATCGGACAGCAGACCGCCTGCATGAACCCGAATGGCGCCGCTGTCTTGCTCATGCATCGGCAGATCGGAATTATCCAACAAGGATGCTTCGTGACGGAAGGCCGCAAACCTGAGCGACGTGCAAATCCGGAGCGCCAAGTCGTCTTCGGCCTCAAAAAGATCAGCAATCACACCATCAAATCGTTCAGATTTGATCAGTTTTTGGTTTTTCTGATCGATCAACCGAATGGAAGTTCGATAGCGGGCACCGAGAACCTGCATTGAGCCTTCAACCAGCATGTTGGCTTTCTCGGGGTCAGTCAGAAGAATCATGCCAGTCTGATTGGCGATGGCGGACCTGACCGCCTCACTCACACCATCACACAGTATCCGGGCCTCTTCATCACCGGCTTTGAGGTCCAGACCGGCAAATCCCAGGCCGATTTCACGATCCTGGGCAGTTGTTTTCCCGGGTTTCTTATCCTTGGCTTCTGGCGCCACCGGTGCATCTCTCCATGAGTATGCAACAATTGGGCGTTTAATGTTTTTCAAATCCAGCGCTTGTTCTTCGCGGAATGCATCGGCGAGGCGTCCGTCTAAACTATGATACACGACGTCTGAGACAAAGATATTGCCAGGAGAAGCTGCTGCCTCCAAACGCGCGGCAACGTTGACACCATTGCCGAACACATCTTCGTCTTCCCTGACGACGTCTCCGAGATGAATGCCCATTCGTAATTGGAGCTGGGATTTCTCCGAAGTGCCCGTCTGAACATCAAGCGCGCATTTCACGGCATCCGACACTGTCATGAAAGCCACGAGCCATCCGTCCCCCATGCTTTTGACTGTCTCACCTTTATGCCGCGCAACCGAAGGCGTGAACACTTCCGAACGCAACTGTCGCAATGCTACAAGAGTTGCAGTCTGATCCGCGCCCATCTGCTTCGAATAGCCCACCACATCCGCAGCAAGAATGGCAACGAGCCGTTGTTCCATGTCCGCGTTTCCTCCCCGTCGGGGAGAAATAACAGACCAGTGGAAAAACACCAGACAGCGACTTCGTGGCAAGAGTTTAAGGACAATGTTTTATCCATCGCCCAGATGGGCCAAAGGAGCATTGCGAAGGAATTCCGCGATTTCAGGTTGGTTGATCCGCTTTGGGTTCAGAGTAGACCTTCAGGAGAAACGAGCAGTTTGAAATAGATCCAACGTCTGGAACCAAGATGAACGATGTCGGCACACTGCGCGGCACGTAGCGTTGCTTGGTTACGTCCTCAGATGCCGAATGGAACACCGCCTGTGACTGGCAGGTTGATGCCGGTGACATAGTTTGCCTGTGGGCCTGCGAGATAGGCGACGGCGTTTGCGACATCTTCGGGGAGGCCGGCATCTCTGACGGCGACATTGGCGTAGCGGCGCTGTTTCATTTCGGAGACAGAAATGCTGTTTTCTTGTGCCAGACGGGTATTGGCGGCGGTGTGCATGTCGGTTGCGATGAAACCGGGGCAGACCGTGTTGCACAGGACGCCGTATTCGCCGAATTCAGCAGCGATGGTTTTGGTCAGTCCGACCAGCCCATGTTTCATCGCGGTATAGGCACCAAACCCCGGTTCGGCGCCGAGGCTGCCGGTAGAACCGATATTGATGATGCGCCCGCCGCCCTGGTCGCGCATGTGTGGGATTGCTGCCTGAGCCAACATCATCGGGCCCAGCAGATTGACGTCGAAGCTGATCCGCCATTGATCGGGTGTGGTGGACAGGAAGTTGTCTGAACCTGAGAGCGACCCTGCGTTGTTCACAAGGATGTCGAGCCGGTCAAATGTGGAGAGGATTGTTGTGAAGCAGGCATCAATATCGGTGACCGAAGTGACATCCAGTTGAAGAGATTTGGCTCGGCCACCAGAGCCCTCAATCTCTGACACAAGCTGATCCAGAAGATCAGTTCTGGAATGGATGTGTCCATCGAGCTCTATCGCGCCGCCGAGATCTGTGACCACAACCGCCGCCCCGTCCCGGGCGAGTCTTAGGGCGATCGCGCGGCCGATCCCCTTTGGGGCAGAGGCACCGGTGATCAAAGCGGTTTTTCCGTCGAGTGGGCGCATGTGGTGGCTCTTTCGTGCTGAGGGGTTCAGGTGAAATCGCTACACGATTAGGGGGCTGGGTCAATCAGATTGCCGGGACGGAGCTTTAGGGCAGATCGTTGAGAATGGAGCGTGCGGCTGCTGCCGGATCGTCCGAGGCCCAGATCGGGCGGCCGACAACGATATGATCGGCACCGTCGGTGATGGCCTGAGCCGGGGTGGCCACGCGTTTCTGATCGCCGAGCGCTGCCCCGGCGGGGCGCACGCCCGGAGTGACGATCAGGCGGCTGGCGGAATTGGGCAGGGCGCGGATCATTGCGGCCTCTTGCGGGGAGGCGATGACACCGTCTGCGCCGGCCTCGAACGCGAGGGTGGCACGTTCGGCCACGAGATCGGGCAGATCACCGGGTTTGATCAGCCCCGCATCCAGATCGGCGCGGTCGAGTGAGGTGAGGATGGTGACCGCGAGGATTTTGAGGTCTTTGCCTGCGGCCCCTTCCTTGGCGGCGCGCACCACATGCGGATCGCCATGCACAGTCAGGAAGTCGAGGTCATACTGGGCCAGCCCGCGCACTGCGTTTTCGACGGTGGCGCCGATGTCAAACAGCTTCATATCCAGAAAGATACGTTTGCCCTGATCCTGTTTCAGCTCATTCGCCAGGGCCAGCCCGCCGCCGGTGAGCATGCCAAGCCCGATTTTGTAGAACGAGACCGCGTCGCCCAGCGTTTCGGCAAGCTGCAGGCCTTGCAGGGCGTTGGGGACATCAAGGGCAACAATCAGGCGGTAATCAGACATGTGGCGCAGCTCCGGCTGGGTGAGATCGCGCCCTTGTCGCGGCGGCGGCCGGGCGCGTCAAGGCCTTGGGTGAGGAAACAGTAGGGTGTTGGGTCTTGTTCCAGCCTCTGTGTGAGGAGAAACATGTGCGTCGTATTCTGAATATGCGGCCCGAATATTTTTAACTGAGAAAACAGCCAAAGTTTGCTTCATGACCATTTTTGACCAATGCTGCAGTTTTACATAATGTCGGCGTCAGCGAAAAGCTCACGTCAACTAAAGTGAAAGCAATCTGAATGAAGGCACATATCGTTCTAGCACATCCTGAAAAACAGTCGTTCAATGGGAGACTGACGGGAGTGTCCGAAGCGACGCTTGGAACCAATGGTTTCGAAGTTACCGTATCAGATCTCTATAGGATGAATTTCGATCCGTGTGAGGCAGAAAAACATTACACAGTTCGTTCTGACGACGCTGTCTTTCATGCCCAGACCGAACAACGTTTCAACGCCAACAATGGCAGCATACCAGCGGACGTTTCCCAAGAATCCGACAAGCTGCTGAATGCAGATGTCCTTGTCATCCATTTTCCGCTCTGGTGGTTTGGCGCGCCTGCGATTTTAAAGGGTTGGATGGACAGGGTTTTCATCTATGGCAAAGTTTACAAGAGCCAAATGCGCTACGATGCAGGTATTTGCCGTGGCAAGAAAATGATTGCATGTATTACAACCGGCGCTTCGGCGGACTCCTGTTCTTTCGATGGGAGAGAAGGCGATACGCGTCTTGTGGTATGGCCGCTCCTTTTCCCATTCCGCTACATTGGCTTTGACGTTCTGGAGCCAATGATACTGCACGGCATCGGAGGTGTTGCCTCAATCGAGGCGCATGAGGATGGATTGAGTGATCTGGATCGCTATGAAGAGAGTTGGAGAGATGTCTTATCTGGATTGGACACACGGATAGTTATCCCGTTCAATGCTGACAGCGATTTCGGTGAGGATAAGAGGTTGAAACCTAACGCTCCTTCATATTCACCATTCGTTTCCCATCAAAAAACAACTCTTTGGTAAGAGACAAGCCAAGTTAAAGCTTCTTGATTTCCTGCGTGGAATTTACTGACTTACTGACCCGAGCGTGTCGAATCCCGGCTATGATCGAAACGTAGAAGATGTAAGCTTCGTCCGCCCCATGACATTCATCTGCGCACCTCAGCAGAGTCTGGCAACGAACCCAGAACAAACCTAAAGTGTTTCGACCCGGAGCACATCGTCGTCCAATGTGACGCGTTTGCGGCCGCTGCGGTATTCCGGCATGCGGTTGAGCTGGCGCAGGGCGTCTTTGACCAGGGCCGACGAGACCTCATTCTGGCAGATGCCGTTCGGAAGGGTGGCCTTGGCGTCGAGGAACAGTTGCCCCTCGTCAGTTTTCATTACAATCGTAGCGCGGTGTGCGCCGGTTTCTGGCAGAAATTTTTGATCTGCCAGCTTCACATTCAAAATCTTCATCACTGGTACCATAATTTGCTGGGTATCAGGATAAGATGGCCAAGCCCCTAACGTGAGGGTGAATGTGGGACATGATTTCCCCCGGCGGATTCTTGCAGGTTCAGGCCGCCAGTGCGGCGCGAATCTGCTGAATGAAGCGATCTGCGACGGTTGTTCGCGTTGCAGGCCGGGGTTTCACGCGGATCGTGCGGGCGCGGCGCAGGCGTAAAGTGCCTTGGGGTGCTGAATGTGCATCGCGTGCCTTTTGGCTGAGGCTTCGGGTCACGTGGGAGAATTCGGCATTGAGCGGTGCGCAGACATGCACCGGATAGTCGAACACATCGCCATTGTCATAGACCCGCGCGCGCGCCTCGTAAGCGCTTTGCTCAGGATTGTAGCGGATGTTTTCAAGCTGCAGCTTTTGGTGTTGCATGATGATATTCCTTCTGCTCGGGTCCTCATAGCCTGTGGATAACTTGGAATCGGATTTGCAAATTGAAAGGGGTGCGCACGAATTTGTGTGTGTTTGCAATAACCGGGCGGAAAATTGCCGGTGCCAGAACTCTTGAAACTCACGGGATCGTGACCCATCTTTAGGGTCGAGGTTCCCGAACGCCGTATGCCTCTGAGAGGGTGCGCAAACGGGGGTACGCTTAGCAGAAGGAGAGTTGGGATGGACTTAACCAAGTTCACCGAGCGGTCACGCGGTTTTATTCAGGCGGCACAAATGATCGCGATGCGGGAGAGCCATCAGAGGTTCGCGCCCGAGCATATACTAAAAGCATTGATGGATGACGATCAGGGGCTGGCAAGCAACCTGATCCAGCGTGCGGGCGGGCAGCCGTTGCGCGTTGTTCAGGCGCTTGATCTGGCGTTGGGAAAGATCCCGCAGGTGAGCGGCGATGCTGCACAGACCTATATGGATCAGCAGACTGGCAAGGTGATGGCCGAGGCCGAGAAGATTGCCAAGAAAGCCGGTGACAGCTTTGTAGCTGTAGAGCGCATTCTGACCGCGCTGGCGATTGTGAAAAGTGCTGCGAAAGAGGCGCTGGACGCCGGTGAGATCACTGCGCAAAAGCTGAACGAAGCGATCAATGATATCCGCAAAGGACGCAAGGCAGACAGTGCCAGTGCCGAGGATACCTATGAAGCGCTTGAGAAATATGCGCAGGATCTGACCACCGCTGCCGAAGAAGGCCGGATTGACCCGATCATTGGCCGTGACGATGAAATTCGACGCGCAATGCAGGTGTTGAGCCGCAGAACCAAGAACAACCCGGTTTTGATTGGTGAGCCGGGTGTTGGTAAGACGGCGATTGCAGAGGGTTTGGCCCTGCGCATCATCAATGGGGATGTGCCCGAGAGCCTGGCCAACAAGCGTTTGCTGAGCCTCGATATGGGGGCATTGATTGCCGGTGCGAAATACCGCGGTGAGTTCGAGGAACGTCTAAAGGCGGTGCTGAACGAGGTGACCTCGGCCGCCGGTGAGATCATCCTGTTCATTGATGAGATGCACACGCTGGTTGGGGCGGGTAAGGGTGACGGCGCGATGGATGCCGCCAACCTGATTAAGCCTGCACTGGCGCGAGGTGAGTTGCATTGCGTCGGTGCCACCACGCTGGATGAATACCGCAAGCATGTTGAAAAAGACGCAGCCCTTGCCCGGCGGTTTCAGCCTTTGGTCGTGGAAGAACCGACAGTTGAGGATACGATTTCGATCCTGCGCGGGATCAAAGAGAAATACGAGCTGCATCACGGTGTTCGGATTTCCGACAGTGCGTTGGTGACTGCAGCGACACTGTCGCACCGTTATATCACCGACCGGTTTTTGCCGGACAAGGCGATTGATCTGATGGACGAGGCCGCCAGCCGTTTGCGGATGGAGGTGGATTCCAAGCCCGAGGAGCTGGACGCGCTGGACCGCGAGATTTTGCAAAAGCAGATTGAAGCCGAGGCGCTTAAGAAAGAAGATGACTCCGCCAGCAAAGACCGGCTTGAAAAGCTGGAAAAAGAGCTTGCTGACCTGCAGGAAAAGTCGGACGGTCTGACCGCGCAGTGGCAGGCCGAGCGCGATAAACTTGCCGGGGCGCGGGATATCAAGGAGCAGTTGGACCGGGCACGGATCGAGTTGGACAATGCCAAGCGGGCAGGTGATCTGGGCCGAGCAGGTGAGCTCTCTTATGGCGTCATCCCGGGTTTGGAAAAACAGCTGGAGATGGCCGAGCAAGTGGGCAACCAGGGTGTGATGGTGGAAGAGGCCGTTCGGCCCGAACAGATCGCACAGGTTGTTGAGCGCTGGACCGGAATTCCGACCGCGAAGATGCTGGAAGGCGAGCGTGAAAAGCTGCTGGGCATGGAAGATAACCTGCATCGCCGGGTTATCGGACAGGCGCAGGCGGTGAAGGCTGTGGCCAACGCTGTACGGCGCGCGCGTGCAGGTCTTAACGATGAAAATCGTCCGTTGGGTTCGTTCCTGTTCCTGGGGCCAACCGGCGTTGGGAAGACCGAGCTGACCAAAGCAGTGGCAGAGTTCCTGTTCGATGATGACAGCGCAATGGTGCGGATCGACATGAGCGAGTTCATGGAAAAACATGCCGTTGCACGTCTGATTGGCGCGCCTCCGGGGTATGTCGGATATGACGAAGGTGGTGTGCTGACCGAGGCAGTCCGGCGCAGGCCTTATCAGGTGGTTCTTTTCGATGAGGTTGAAAAGGCACATCCGGATGTGTTCAACGTGCTGTTGCAGGTGTTGGATGATGGTGTGCTGACCGATGGACAGGGGCGCACGGTGGATTTCAAGCAAACGCTGATCATCCTGACCTCAAACCTTGGGACGCAGGCGCTGAGCCAATTGCCCGAGGGGGCCGACGCGGTTGATGCACGGCGCGATGTCATGGATGCCGTGCGTGCGCATTTCCGTCCTGAATTCCTGAACCGGCTTGATGAGACGATCATCTTTGACCGGTTGAGTCGCGAGGATATGGACGGCATTGTAGATATCCAGTTACGGCGGTTGCTGAAACGTCTTGCAAGCCGCAAGATCAAACTGGAGCTGGACGAGGCGGCGCGCAAGTGGCTGGCCGATGAAGGCTATGATCCGGTGTTCGGCGCAAGGCCGCTGAAACGGGTAATCCAGCGGGCGATACAGGATCCGCTGGCCGAGATGCTGTTGGCCGGAGATGTTCTGGATGGCAGCAAAGTGGTGGTGTCGGCGGGACCCGAGGGTCTGATCATCGGCGATAGGGTTGGAAGTTCCAACCAGACACCCCCAGATGATGCGGTTGTGCATTAAGGTCATAAACGGATTTGAGAAGATAAACGCCCCTGCGAATGCCGGGGCGTTGTCAATTTATAGGTTTCCGGGGGTGTCAAACGGTTTGTGCCGGTGTGATGCCTCTTGGAGCCACTCCGAGCAGGCGGAACAGCAGCATGGCATGCGTGACCAAAAGCACCGGAACCACAAAGGTCGGAATGTACCAGGCAGCATGTAAGTGCGGAACAGCTTCGGCATGGCTTAGTGCATTGATCAGGTCACCTGTACCGAACAGGGTTAGCGACCAGGCCAGGGGAACCATCAGATAAGAGCGGTATTGTGCGGCAATCAGAGTCAAGACTGCCAGAAGCCCTGCGATAAAGTCCCCGTAGGCCGCCTCTGCGGCGAAGCCGGCAGGCAGTTCGGCAGAGACAATTCCCGGCACCAAGAATACCAGACCGAGATGGCGGAAGGCGTGAGGCAGGGCCAGCCAGAAAATCACGTCGGGCCAGTTGAGTTGCGAAAGAATTGGCCGGAGTTTCCAGTGTGCGACCAGGGCGATAACGCTGATGCTGAGCACCAGTTGGATCAGAAAGATCTGTAGGGTTTGCATGAAGAGTTTCCTTTCGGTTTGATTAATAGTGTATATGCACGTAGTTTACCAAAAAAACGCGCGGCTAGTGCTCGTTTACCTCTTGAAGGGTGGTAAGTGTTTCTGAAAGCTGCGTCAGCTGTTCGACACCAACATGATCTACAACCTGTTTTTGTGCCCGCCGCCAAAGCGGTGCGGCCTCGTCAAGTTTGTCAACTCCACCAGAGGTGATGGAAATGATGCGAAGTCGCTCGTCTTGGTCCCGTTCGATCCGTATCCATCCCCTGGCCGCGAGAGGGCCAAGATTGCGGCTGAGTGTGGTGCGGTCGAGTGCGAGTATGTCTGACAGTTTGGTCAGGGGAATTTCATTCTGCGCTGAAAGCGTGGCCAGCAATGTGAATTGTGTAGATTTTATACCTGCAGGTTTCAACGCCTGATCATAGATACGATTAAGCGCGCGCATGGTGCGACGCATTCTTGCATTCGCGCATTCGCGAAAATCTGTCAGCAGATGTGTTTCATCATTCTTCATGGTAAGTGTATATGCACATAACATGAGATAATTCAAGACACGTGCGCCAAATGAGCAGAAAATTTTGAAAATTTGAGCGCATTCTAACCAAGAACACACCTGAAATCAGGTCAAGTTGATCAGGCTGGTATAGGCCCGTGAACTTCGATAACATTGCCCATCAGGGGATGAGGCCCAACTTGTTGATTTGGGAAACTTGAATGGCATTTACGGTCGAGCAGATTGCGATTGCGCTGGATGCGCAATTGGTCGGAGACGGCAGTCTGAGTGTTGAACACGCGGCGGAACCTGGTGAGGCCGGGGCCGATGCGCTGGCGTTGGCGATGGATGAAAAATATGCCGAACGGCTTTCACACGGATCGGCGCGTGCTGCGGTGTTGTGGCAGGGGGCGGATTGGCGTGCTTTGGGGCTGGAGGCGGCGATATTTGTAGAACGTCCGCGCTATGCCATGTCTGGTATTACAGAATTGATGGATTCAGGGCCAGCGATTGCGGCAGGTGTACATCCGACTGCTGCGATCGACCCTAACTCTGAGATTGGCGACGGGGTAGCAATTGGGCCGTTTGTTGTGATCAGTTCCGGCGTACGCATCGGAGCCAATGCCCGGATTGCCGCGCATAGCATCATTTCAGAAGGCGCCCGGATTGGTGACAATGCTTTGGTGCGAGAGGGCGTGAAAATTGGCGCCGGTGTTTGCATCGGAGATGGATTTATCGCTCAACCAGGTGCGGTTATCGGGGCTGATGGTTTTTCTTTTGTGACGCCGGAAAAGTCTAGCGTTGAAAGCACCCGCGAGACGATGCGCGACGATGTGAATGGTCAAGCACAAAGCTGGTCACGGATCGGGTCGCTTGGGTCAGTTCAAATCGGGGACAATGTTGAAGTCGGGGCGAATACGACAATTGACCGCGGTACGATTCAGGACACTAAGATTGGATCAGGGACCAAGATCGATAATCTGGTTCAGGTCGGCCATAATGTCGAGATAGGACGTGATTGTCTGTTGTGCGGTCAATCCGGCGTTGCCGGGTCTGCAACACTGGGAGATCGGGTTGTCGTAGGTGGTGCGGCTTCGGTTGCGGATCATCTGACGATTGGGGACGATGCGATTATTGCTGGCAAATCCGGTGTGGCATCGAATGTTCCGGCAGGCCGGGCAGTGATGGGGTATCCAGCAATGCCGATCGCGCGCAACGTCGAGGCTTACAAGGCGCTGCGCAGATTACCGCGGTTGCTGAAGCAGGTGTCTGCACTGCAGGATGCGCTGAAGAAGCGAAAATCTGAAGATTGAGGCCCTGCTTCGTTTTATTGTGCAACGTGAAAAATTGCCGATCCAACCATTTGACTGGCGCGTCGACGCACGGCTTAGACTTACGACCCTAACCCACGAAGCCCCTGTATTTTCAGTTCGTTGACCAATTCGATGGTATCAACCTGTTGGACCGTTTTATCTTGTGCAATTGCCAATGCCGCGGCGGTTCCTGTGGCCTGCCCCATAGCGATGCATTGTGGCATACCGCGAACCGAGGCAAAGGCTGTTGGATCCGCAGAGATGATGCGGCCGGCAAACATCAGGTTTTCAATCTTTTTAGGGACAAGTGACCGGAAAGGGATGGTGTAGAAACCTTCGCCGTTGACGATGGCATCATGGGTCATTTCATCGGAGTCCCGCATCACGTCGTCTATCGGATTATCGCATGCGACGATGCCATCAGGGAACTTGGTGCAGCGCGCAAGGTCGGCGCCCGTGAGACGGTACATGCCTTCCAGTTTGCGGGTTTCGCGAACGCCAACCGTTGGACCCAGGTTGATCATACGTGCGTCTTCGAATCCGGGAACATCCGAGCGCAAAAAAGCGGCCAGCTGGTGGCATCGGCGCCGACCTTCCTGGGTCGCTTTGCCCAATGCCTCGGGGTCGGTGCCGTCGACACTTCGGATCACAACCGAATTGCAAAACACGGTATCGCGACTGAACCCTTTCATCAGGTAAAGCTGGGCCAGATTTGGGTGGAGACGCCCCTCGGCAATGCCTTTTTCTGCATAACGGCGGAAATATGGGTCGTCCTCGGAGAAGACACGCGCCCAATCGGCGTTGACCATGGTGAAGGACAGGGTGACACCCATCATGTTGCCCTGACCATCGCCCAATTCAAAGGGAACGCCAGCGCGCGCAGAAATGTCACCATCGCCGGAGCAGTCGATGATAATCTTTGATTTCATCGTGTGTGGCCCGTGACGATCGAAGTATTCGACAGATTGGATCTGATTTCCGGTCATCATGGGTTGAAGGGCAGTGGTGTTGAGATGAACGTGTACGCCAGCCTCTTCCAGCATTTCGAACATGGTGAAAGTAGCGGTCTCGTGATCGTATTGAATCTCAGGGCCAAAATTTTCCAGAGTGCAGGGACGTTTTTCGGCCATGGGGGGTGTCATGGAGTAGAGCCTTTCCGCCAGCTCCTCCATAATGCCGCCAATGATGGTGTCGCAGGGATATGCGGCGCCCCAGGGCATGCCGGGGCAAAAGGCCATGACACCGCCGATTTTGCTGCCCGCTTCGAACAGCCTGACATCCAGATCCTGCCTGGCCGCGGCGATGGCTGCGCCAAAGCCGGTGGTGCCGCCACCTATGACGATGACATCGGTGCTTTGATTGGGTGCTTGATCCATAGGGTGCCCGAGTAGTTTAGGTTTCAGCGGAGGATTGTGAGAACTCGGGCCAAGGTCAAGATAATATGGCACCCGCCGCGCAATAGATCGTGACAAATAGCAAATAATGTAGGTCTGACAAAAATGTTTCCAATTCAGAAACAATAACCATGATTGGATAGAGCTGTTGCTAAAGAACCCGCGAGGTTTATAATGAAATCGTCGGGTTCAACAGGTTTCCGTCGCACCGATTACGGTGATTAAACAAGAACAAAGAAAAAGTTCGGGTCATGGCAGAGCAGGACACCGCAACAGAAGAAATTCAGGCGCTTCCGCGATGGCTGGATGAGCTTCGCCCGGGGGGCGTGGGCGAAGGATTTATTGAAAAACACCTGCGCCATAGCCTGATGTTCGTGCGCCGTCCGGTGAAGCGGCTTTTGATTACGTTCGATAATCTTGCCAATGTCGGCAATACGGCGATCGACCGAGAGCCGTGGGCGTTCAAGTTTGCGCAGGACATAAATATTTCTCATCTCGGTATCATGGCGCATGTGAGTGATTGGTACCGTGATCCTGAATTGATCGGGCGGATGCAGAAGCTGGCCGACGAAGGGTTCTTTGACGGCTACGACCGCGTGGTATTTGCAGGTGTGTCAATGGGCGGGTTTGCGTCGATTGCGTTTGCGTCTTTGGTGCCGGGCGCACACGTTGTTTCAGTCAATCCGCAAAGCACACTCGATACTGGGTTAGTACCTTGGGAGACGCGTTATGAAAGTGGGCGGCGGCAGGATTGGACATTGCCACTGTCTGATGCTGCAGCTCTGACCCAAGGCCTGGGCCGGGTCAATATTTTCTATGACCCGTATCACGAGCTGGATCAGCAGCATGTAAACCGGTTCAGCGGCGACAATATCCGCATTTTCAAATGCCGCTACTCTAATCATAAGACTGCCGTTTTCATGCGCAAGATCGGCATCCTAAAACCGGTGATGCATCATGCGATATTTGACGAGCTGACTGAGCAGGATTTTTATCGACTGTACCGTGAACGGCGAAAGTTGCCCTGGTTTCGCGGATCGCTGGCGGCTTATTTTGAGCGAACGGATCGTCCCCATATTGCTGAACATCTAAGTGTACTCTTTCGTAAGAACTTGCGACGGATAAAGCGACTGGAGGCAAAGGCAGCCGACGCCGAAGAGAAAGTTGTGGTGGAAAAGGTCCCGACGCCTAAGCCCGTGACGCCGGTGGCTGAACGGCCCCCAGGGCGGCCACAGGGACAGCGCAATAATGACCGCTGCGGAATCGTCACCACGATGAAAAACGAAGGCCCGTTTATGTTGGAATGGGTTGCGCATAACCGGGCGATCGGGTTCAGTGACATCGTTATTTATACAAATGACTGCGATGACGGCACCGACCGGATCGGCATGCGGTTAGAAGAGCTGGGTGTCGCCAGACACATCGACAATAAGATGAAAAAGGGCGGCAGTCCGCAGCGCGCCGCATTGCGTAAAGTACGTAAAGAGCCATTCTATAAGGAATGCGATTGGGTCATCTGCGCCGATTGCGATGAGTTTCTGAACATCCGTGCCGGTGATGGCCGGTTGCCCGATTTGTTCGAAGCCGTGGGCGAAGCGGACGCGATATCGTTCTGCTGGAAAATTTTCGGTCGGGGCGATCACGTGAAATATGAAGATCGGTTTGTAACCGAGATGTTTACGTGGGGGGCACAGGAAGATTTTCGTGCCAAGTACCGTTCGATCGGACTTAAAACTATGTTCCGTCCTTCGGAAGTGATCCGGATGTTCGGCGTGCACCGGCCAAAATTCTTTGAACCACCCAAGAATTTTATCTGGACTGATTCCGGCGGTCAGCCGATGCCCGACAAGTATTTTGAGCTGGGTTGGTCGGCACATAAAGGATTTACAAATACTCACGCACGTCTGCACCATTATGCGGTGCGGTCGATTGACAGCTTTTTGGTCAAGCGTGACCGGGGCCGGACCAACCATGTCGACCGCGATCAGGGCGTCGCCTATTGGGCTGATATGAATCTGAACATGGAAGAAGATCGTTCACTTGCCCTGCGCACTGACCGGACAAGGGTAGAGTTTGAAAAGCTGATGGCTGATCCGGAAATTGCCCGGCTGCATGGCGAAGCGGTGGACTGGCACCGTGGCAAAATCAAATCGCTGAAAGAGCAAGATGAGTGGGCGGCGTTTCACGAGCTGTTGCAGATGATCAACCGTCCGGGCGAAGAGCCGGTAAACCGCGATCAGCTGATTCAGGATCTGGCAGCGGAATGAGTCGGCCGCGCTTGGTACTGCATGGCGGATTTCACAAGACCGCCACCAGCCATATTCAGTCGTTGCTGGCACGCAATTCCGGATTGCTGGAGCGGAAAGGTGTTCAATATGTGCACCACCGTGACACCCGTAAACGTCTGACTGTTCCGGTACAGTGCAATGTCTACAATGCCATCGGAATGGATTGGAACCCGAAGATATCCGATGACGAGCTGCATGAAATGACAGGACTGTTTTTCGATGAATTGATATCCAAGGGCGGAGAGCGGCTTATCCTGTCGGATGAGAATATGGCCGGGCATTGCGGGCACTGTGTTAAGCGTGGCATGTTGTACCGCTGGCGCCGCCGTCTGATAGAAGTGTTTTCACTGCAGTTTCCTTATCCCGTGTCAGAGGTTCATCTGGGATTGCGTAACTACGCGGATTTCTTTGCGTCTGCTTATGTGGAATATTTACGCTCGGTCACCGGTCAGTGGTTTGTGGATGAGCGGATGATGCGGCGGCAGGTGCTTGAGACAATGCCCAGCTGGCACAATGTTTTAAAGTCTGTTGTTACGTTGTTTCCCGATGCGAAAGTCACGGTTTGGCGGTACGAGGATTTCCGCAATATCGACCAACGTATTCTGTCCAATCTCTGCGGTTCGCAGGTGGATGTGGCGAAATTGAAGCTACCCAAAGACACAAACAAACGTCCAACTGCTTCGGGCCGTGCTGTGTCTGAGCTGTTGCAGCTGATCCACAGGGATGGTGCAGATCAGGCATTGGCAAAGCGGGTCGAACTTCAGGAAAAGTATCCACGCGGAAAAGAGTTTGGCAGCTATGACCCGTGGACACCGGAAGAGCGGGCGCATCTGACCCGTATGTATGATCGTGATATTGAAGACATCAGGGCCAACCCAGACATCTGTGTTGTGGAACCTGCTCATGTCTGAACGGACAGGAAATTTGAGCGGCAAAGTGGGCCATACGGCCCCGAATTGCGCAGGGAGGGGCAGCAATGAAAAAAGAATATGAGATCGGCATGCTGTGGGTTGAAGGGCCGCTGACCTATGTCGAGGTGCTGTGCGCGAAGTCCTTTTTGGATGCCGGGCATCACGTCAAACTTTACCACTATGGTGATATCCAAAATGTCCCCGATGGTGTTGAGGTTGTTCACGGAAACAAGGTTCTGAAAATTGACCGGTTTATTCAGCATGGCCGCACCGGTAGCTTTGCCCTGTTCTCGGACGTTTTTCGATATCATTTGCTGCGTCAGAATGACCGAATGATCTGGGCCGATTTGGATGCCTATTGTGTGAAGCCTTTTGAATCGGAAACAGGACACTTTTTCGGGTGGGAATCCGATCATGGTATCAATGGCGGTGTTTTGGGCCTGCCGCCCGATAGTGAGGCGCTTGGCCAGCTCTTGGAGATGACGGAGGACGAATACGGTATACCGGAATGGTACCCGCCGGAGGAAATTGCCCGGTTGGAGGCGCTACAACAGGCTGGAACGCCCGAGCACGTCAGTGTGATGAACTGGGGTGTCTGGGGGCCGCACGCGGTGACCCATTATCTGCACAAGACTGGCGAAGCTAAGTATGCCCTGCCGATTGAGGGGCTGTACCCTGTCGGCTTTAAATTTCGTAGAAGATTAGCCAAGGGTGCGACCCATGACTGGGTAGAGCAGCAACTGACTGAGAATACGTACTCGGTACACTTTTATGGCCGCAGAGTGAAAGAATGGCTGACCGCGTTGGGCGGTGTGCCTGAACCTGGCAGCTATATGGAGGCGTTGCTGATAAAGCACGCCATCAACCCAGCGGATGCTCCGGTACATTTGAGAGGGAAAACAACACAGGTCGATATTCCGGATGTTCCACGATTGCCGACCGGCAAAGGCGGCGAGAACATGACCGATATGGCGGACCGGTATGGATCGGATAAAGGGTCAACCAAGCATCGGTACACCGAGCTGTACCACATGTTGTTCCACCCCTATCGCAACCGCAAGATTACATTCCTTGAGATGGGTTTGCTGATCGGTGGGCCCGAACATGGTGAGAGTGCCGACCGAGAAACAAACGATGCGCCGTCGATCCGGATGTGGCTGGAATATTTTCCCAAGGCCATGATCTACGGGCTGGATGTGTCGGATTTTTCCTGGTTCGAGCATGAGAGGTTTACCTTTCATCGCTGTGATATGGACGAGCGGGCGCAGATTGCTGAGGCCATAGAAGCGATCACGCCGGCACCTACGATTGTTGTTGATGATGCCAGTCACGCCTCTCATCACCAGCAAAATGCCTTTTTGGAGATTTTTCCAAGGCTGGAGTCCGGTGGTTTATATGTCATCGAGGATCTGCGTTGGCAGCCTGAGCCTTATGAAAAACCTGATTTCACAAAAACGGCAGCCCTGTTTCGGGGCTGGTTGGAAAATCGGGAATTCAAACATACGGATCCCGTAATAGCGGCGGAATTCAACGCTTTGAGAGACGATATCTCTGGCTGCATTGTGGAACCCGCGCGGTTCAAGAAGGGCCGCAAGGATCAGGTCGCGGTCATTCATAAGAAATAGCAGGTCAAAGTTTCTGAGCTATTGCGTCGCATTACGTTACAGTCTGGGCACATCATCGTGAGCGGTGTTGTTTTGTCAGCCATCAATGACGAAACTATAGCCGTGCCAAGACGAACTGGAAAAGCGCGAGCACGAGGAGAGGAATGTTATGGCCAACCGCTGGAAGAATACCCTGAAAGAGCGTGATGTGACGCCGGAATCTGCCTATCTGAACCGGAGGCAGCTGATTGCGGGGGCAGCAGCAGCGGGGGCATTTGGCAGCATCGCACAAGGTGCGAAGGCCGAAGAGCTCAAACCAAACAAGTGGGACGATATCACCGGTTACTGCAACTACTATGAGTTCGGCACACAAAAGACCGATCCGGCAAAGTATGCGCATGCCCTGACAATCAAACCGTGGACCGTCAAAATTGATGGCATGGTAGATAAGCCCGGCGATTACACGTTTGAAGATATCATGGCGAAGATGACGGTAGAGGAACGCATCTATCGATTCCGCTGTGTTGAGAAGTGGGCAATGGTTGTGCCGTGGAATGGCTTTGAGCTGGCTGATCTGTTGCAACTGGCTGGCGTGCAGAGCAACGCCAAGTATGTTGCCTTTGAAACCGTGTTGCGACCAGAAGAGATGCCAGGCGTGCATACAAATGTTCTGGACTGGCCCTATGTCGAAGGATTGCGAATGGATGAGGCGATGCATCCGCTGACGATCATGGCGACGGGTATCTACGGTAAAGACATCCCCAAACAGAACGGCGCGCCGTTGCGGTTGGTGGTGCCGTGGAAATTTGGATTTAAATCAATTAAGTCGATTGTCCGGATCACGGCAACAGAGCATGAGCCACCGACCAGCTGGAGCAAGGCCTATGGGCGCGCATACGGGTTTTACAGTAATGTGAACCCGGAACGGAATTTTCCATGGAGCCAGGAAAGCGAAAAGCTGTTGGGTAGTGGTCTGTTTGCCCGTCCACAGCCGACCCGTTTGTTCAATGGGTATGACGAGGTGGCATCGCTTTATGCAGGGATGGACCTGCAGAAGTACTACTGATCCGGTCAGTGGAGTGAGGCACGATGTTAACCTGGGTAAATGATATGCTGCGTCGTATTCCTGCCTGGGTTCTTTATCCCGGGCTGGCATTGCCGGGTGTTGTCTATTTTTATTGGGGTGTGACCAATCAACTGGGTGCGGATCCGGTCGAGCGGTTGGAGCATCAATATGGTGAATGGGCGCTGCAGCTGATGATTGCGGTTCTCGCGATTACACCGTTGCGCCGGTTTGTTGGGTTGAACCTGCTCAAATTCCGCCGGGCGGTTGGGCTGATGTCGTTTTTCTACGTCGTTCTGCACCTGATGGTTTGGGTGGTGCTGGACAAATGGCTGAACTGGGCAGGTATCTGGGAAGATATCGTCAAGCGGCCGTTTATTACGGTTGGCATGCTGGCATTTTTACTGCTGTTGCCGCTGGCGGTTACATCAAACAACCAGGCGCTGCGGAAACTGGGTGGAGCGGCGTGGCGCAAGCTGCACCTGTTGACCTATCCCGCCGCCATAACAGGTGCCGTGCATTATCTGTTGATTG